>CP070722.1:2039378-2042861 GCA_020350785.1 Gemmatimonadota bacterium | reverse complement strand
GTTGAACCGGCCGTCAAAGCGCGTCGCGTAGGGATAGCGGTGCGTGACCGTGTAGGCGTCCTGGATCCAGAAGAGCCGGCCGTCCGCCACGACGACGTACGGCTGCCTATCCCTCATGAGGAACGGCGTGATCGCGCCCACGCGCTCGGCCACCGTCCGGCGGTACTGGATTCGGCTGTCCGGCCCGATCTCGCCCGAGATCAGGATGTTCAGGTCAGCGAAACCCCAGGCGTAGAGCAGGCGGCGGAAGAACGAGTTGAGTTCGACCCCGCCGATCCCAGCGTAGCGGGTGTACTCGGGACCCTCCGGGCCGGGATAGTTGAACTCCTGCATCCCGCTGCGGGCGATCACATAATCCAGGCTCTGGAGTCCGTAGTAGATCTCGGGCTGCTCCAGCGGGATCACGCCCACCGGCGGTACGTCACGGATGAAGAACGACGGACGGCCGCCGGCCTCGACCTCGGTGACGGGGCTCATCGCCACGCCGTAGCCGTGGGTGAACTGCAGCCGCCGGTTGACCCAGCGCTGGGCCTCCGCCGGCAGCTTGTCCGCCGACAGCTCGCGCGTGGCCAGCATCACCTGCCGCAGCTCGCCGTCCACGCGGTAGCGATCGGTGTGGACCGCCAGAAAGTCGTAGTAGAGGCGGAAGAACTGGATCTGGTTGTAGCTCTGGAGCAGCGGGCCCTCGTCCCAGAGCCGCACGTTGCGCAGCGTCCCGGCATTATCGGCGACCGTCGCCGCTTCGATGGCGCCGCGCGCCGGATGGCTGCGCGACTCCAGGTTCTCCAGTCCGAAGGCGTTCCGCGTGAACTCGATGTTGTTGGCCAGGTAGTCGCGCTCCAGCGCCAGCTCGGCCGGCTCCACCCGCAGCCGCTGCACCATCCAGGGCGCCACGCTCCCCACCAGGATCAGCAGAACGAACCAGACGGCCACGGGCGGTAAGATCCAGCGATATCTTCTGGAGAAGATGCCGCCGAAGAGCACGAACCCGGCGGTCGCCAGGGCGACCACGGTCAGCAACGCCCGGCCCGGCAGGTTGACATGGTCGTCGGTGTAGCCCACGCCGAACACGGTCCCGGTAGGCGAGTAGAGCAGCTCGTAGCGGCTCAGCCAGTGGCCGGCGGCGATCAGCAGGAAGAGCACGCCGACCAGCACGGCCAGCTGGGCCCGCGCCGTCTCCCAGAAGCGCGGCTCGCCCCGCAGCCGGCCGGTCAGGTGGTGAAGCGCGATGACGATGATCGAGACGCTCGTGACCGCGGCGATCAGCCAGCCGTGCGCCAGACGCACGGCCGGAAGCGTGAAGATCAAGAACGAGAAGTCGCGGCCGAAGATCGGGTCCGTCTGACCGAAGGGGACGCGGTTCAGGAAGAGCAGGACGCTCTCCCACTGCGACGCGGGATGGGCGGCCATCAGCAGGGCGAGCAACACGACGACGCCGAAGGCGGCCCGGACCAGGAACCGGTGAGCCAGGTGGTAGTCCGGCGGCTGGAGCGCCGCGTTCAGCCGCGGCGACCGATCGGTGGACCGGGCCGCCACGTACAGGTTGGGCAGCGCGATTGCCAGAAAGAGCGCCACCGCCAGCACGAACAGAACGGCCCTTGTCGTCACGATCTTGACCAGGACCGCTTCCTGACCCAGACCCTTGAACCAGAGGAAGTCCGTGTAGAAGGCGCGCGCCCAGCCCAGCGCGGTCCAGATCAGGACCAGCGCGACGAGCCACAGCCCCCAGCGCAAGAACCGGCGGATCAGGCCCAGATCGAGGCTGCTGAGGTCGATCTTCTCCCCTGCGCGCCGGCGTTCCTGGAAGTCCGAAAAGTCGGTCATGACGGCACCACCGTGGCTGTCATTCGCCAATTGTGCACGCTCAGCGCGTCCCCGGTCGGAAAGCCCGGACGTTCGCCCTGCGCGAGCGTTATTTGCGGAAGCTTTCTAACAACATAGGGATCGGGGTGAGTCTTCGCGAGGTACGAGCTTCTGCGGCGGGTGCGATCCCAACTGGCTGAGGCCGGCCTGCTGTGCTGAGACTAATAGCGGTTGACTACTAGAGCAGGATAGCCCGAAGCGGACAGGAAAACCCGGGCAGCACGTCCTCTCCGTCCAGCGCGGTGTCTTCACCGATCACGGAGACGCTGCCATCGGCGCGGAAGACCCGCGCCTCGCGCCGTCGGGGATCGATCAGCCAGGCGGTTCGGGTCCCTGCGGCCAAGTACTCGCCGATCTTCGCCAGCACGTCGCCGGGACGGTCGTCTGGGGAGAGGAACTCGACCACCAGGTCGGGCGCCAGCTCGGCGTAGCCCCGATCGGGAATCCGGTCCAACCGCTCCCGCGCTACGAAGGCGACGTCGGGACCTCTGACGGTGTCGGGATCGCTGGCGATCTTGAACCCGGTGTCCTGAGCGAACACCTGACCCAGATCCTCCTTACGGACGAACGCGCCCAACTCGAAGGCCAGATTCGCCGAAACCGCTCCGTGGCGCGTGCCGGGAGGCTCGCGTACCAGCAGACGCCCGCGGACCAGCTCCACCTGCTTGTCGGGGATGGAGGTGGCGGCCAGCTCGTCGGCCGTCATGAGCTTGTCGGTGGCGGTCATGCTTTTCAATCTAGAGATCCCGACTCTTCTCGGCGAGCGCGCTGGCGGACTGACACACTCGAGTATAGGGAGTCCAGATCAACGAAATCTCAAACACTGACTGCGGGCACGAGGCTAGAACTCACCCTCGCGCACCTGGTGCTTGCGCAACGCCGCGCGCAGCTGGATGACCTTCTGTGGCGTGACGGGTTCGTTTTCCGGCAGCGGCACGTCGCCCTTCTGCTTCGCCAGCTGCGTCACGCTCTTCAGCTTATCGAGGATCGAGGATCCCTCGAGCGCCACCTGGTCGGCGCCGTAGTACTCGAACCACGGCAGACCGGCGCGGGTGTACTCCTTGGCCGTGGGCGGCACCGTCGGCGGCTCCTGCCCCGTGATCGCTCGCCAGACCATCGAGTTGGCCAGATGGACGAAGCAGCGGCTCGCGTGCTGCGTGTCCCAGTCCCCGGGCTCGAACGGATCGTCGAAGATCTCCTGCCGCATCCGCCCGCCCGGTGCCAGACCCATGCACGCGTCTTGGGCGACCCGGCCGAAGGTCATACTACCCCTTGGCCTGGCTAAGAACGGCGGAGGATAAACACACTCGTACGACTCGCGCTTCATTGGATAGACTATGACCTGCAGACCGCCGTGCTCCTCGCGACCGGTGATCTGCGCTTCGGCGCTGTAGCCGCTGCCCAGGGGCATGGCGACGAACTGGCGGATGACGCCTTTCTCGACGGCGTACCCATCCAGCCAGGGCTGCGCCGGGACCACGACCCCCTTCTTGGTGGATGTAAACGCCAAGCCCGGAGGAGAATCCTCCGGGCTTTTTTCCGTGACGGAATGATGCCTACCTGCTAAGTACCAGTATCCTAGACCTTGCTCCGAGGGGTTGTCAATGGCGGCGTGCCCCC
>CP070722.1:2024857-2039278 GCA_020350785.1 Gemmatimonadota bacterium | reverse complement strand
GTACCGAGACCAGGCGCTCGCCCGGGACTTGCCTGGGACCGATGGAGTCCAGCACCGCCTCTGCCGTAAGCGGCTCGCTCTCCTCGAGGAAGCCGTGATCCTGCATCCACGCGTCGTTGTAGATCTTCCCCAGGTAACGGAACCCGCTGTCGGGCAACAGCACCACCACGCGCTCGTCGCCCGTCAGTGCGTCGCGCCGGTCGCGCAGCCACTGAAGCGCACCGGCCATCGCCATCCCGCACGAACCGCCGACGAACATGCCCTCCTCCCGACACAGGCGGCGGGTCATGATCATCGCCTCCTTGTCCGTCACGCGAACGAAGTCGTCGACGATGTCGAAGTCCATGTTGCCCGCTAGAATATCCTCGCCAACCCCCTCGGTGATGTAGGGGTAAATCTCCGCCGCGTCGAACTCCCGGGTGTGGAAGTACTTGAAATAGACCGAGCCATAGGGGTCGACCCCGACGACCTGGACGTTCGGGTTCTTCTCTTTCAGGTATCGCGCCACCCCGGAGATGGTCCCGCCCGTGCCTGCGCCGGCGATGAAGTGGGTCACCTTCCCCTCGGTCTGTTCCCAGATCTCGGGGCCCGTGGTTCTAAGGTGCGCCGCCGTGTTCGCCGGGTTGGCGTACTGGTCGACGTACACGGAGTTGGGGATCTCCTTGGCCAGGCGGCGGGCCACCGAGTAGTAAGACCGGGGGTCGTCCGGAGCCACCGCGGTGGGGCAGACGATGACCTCGGCTCCCAGCGCTCGCAGCACCGCGATCTTCTCTTGGCTCTGCTTGTCCGTCGTGGTGAAGACGCACTTATAGCCGCGCACGATGGCCGCGAGGGCCAGGCCCGCGCCGGTGTTGCCGCTCGTGCCCTCGATGATCGTGCCGCCCGGCCCGAGCGCGCCGCTCCGCTCGGCCGCCTCGACCATGGCGATCCCGATCCGGTCCTTCACCGAAGCTGCGGGGCTGAAGAACTCGAGCTTGGCCAGGACCGTGCACGGCAGGTCCGCCGCCAAGCGGTTGACCTGCACGAGAGGGGTGTTACCTATCGTCTCGAGGATGTTTGGGTGCCACATTTGATACCGTCTCCTCTGACTGCGTTCGCCGCTTCACCGAGTCACTTCCTTACCGCCAATCTATAAGGCTAGTTCCTGCGGGCCTGCCCCTCCCCTCTCTTCCATTAGAGCGAGTAGTTTGGTCGTGGTATTCCAATTGCGGACGGTCATCTGCTGGTATATCGGCGTTTCGGCGATCCTGCGCAGATAGCTTTGCGTTGCCCTGCTGATGAGCCGGGAGAAATAGAGAACGCCCTTCCCCGCATGGGCCTCATCGACCCCTTCTCTTGTGCGAACGCTCTCTATCGCCTTGCCTGCGGTGAGCGGCTCTTTGAGGAATATCACATCATAACGATACTTGGCCGGGCTCTTCCCAAAGCCTTTGGGCGCATGCTTCACGACATTCTCGAGCTCATCGTGCGATAGGACCACCGTGCTGGATTCGCATTTGAATCGCTTCGAAACCTCCTTTTCAATCGAGCTCGCGAGGTCCTTCGGGGTTTTCCCTGAGACACCGAACAAGACATTGCCGCTTTGGATGTAGGTGGCAACATCGGAAAAACCCAAATCCTCAAAGCAAGCCCTGAGCTCGGCCATCTTGATGATATTCTTCCCGCCCACGTTGACGCCGCGCATTAGCGCCAGATGGTGTTTGTTCTTCATGTTCTGTAAGGGGTTGTTCGTTTTCCTTTGTCCACCGGAAACGCCCAGCGATCACTGCCCCGGGGTTTCCGAGTAGACGTGGCACGCGAATATAGGAGTGGATGAGCGAAAAGAGGAGTCAGCCGCCAGCCAGGCGCGCAACATTAGCGCCTGCGGACGCGAAGTTGACGGGTGCGGGCGGATGGATGGTTCGCGCCGACCGCGATGACCGGTACCTCAAGGTCGTCGACGGCATGGCGGCACACAACTGACCCGCGTATTCTCCTATCCTAATCGGTTCCCGACCGGCTGTATACGACGCGGCTGTCCCTGTCCGCCCCAGTGGCGCTTGAGATGTTGTGCTGCTGAAACAAGATTCTGAAAGCGAGACCAGCGTGTTTCCTTCGCTCGCCACCCTGAGGGCCTTGGCCCTGGCCTCCCTTTTCAGCGCCAGCCTGTCCTGCGCGCCGGACGGATCGCAGGCTCCCGGCCGGCCGGCTGAGTTCCCGGCGCCCAGCCCCTTCCTCTACGTCTGGGCCGGCGCCGAGAACGAGGAGGACAGCGACTTCCTGGCGGTAATCGACGCGGATCCCGGCTCACGGCGCTACGCAGAGATCGTCGCTAGCGTCGCGGTGGGGCTGCGGGGCATGGCTCACCACTCGGAGCACGTGATGCCCGAGGCGGACACCCTGTTCGTGAACTCGTTCGGCGCCGGCGCCAGCTTCCTCATCGACCTTTCCGATCCGCTCGATCCGAAGCTGGCGGGCTCGTTCCGCGAGATGGGCGAGTACACCCACCCCCACACCTTCGAGCGGCTACCGGGTGGCAACGTGCTGGCGGCCTTCCAGACCAAGGGAGAAGGCAATCAGCTCGCCGGCGGCCTGGTCGAGCTGGACCCGGGCGGCCGCCTGGTCCGGGCCTCCGACGCCGCCGACCCGGTGGACCCGGAGCTGCGGGCCTACAGCGTGACCCCCATCCCCACCATCGACCGGGCGGTGAGCACGACCTCGGACATGTGGGCCCAGGCTCAGGGCACCTCCTTCCAGGTCTGGCGGCTCTCGGACCTGACGCTGCTCAAGACGATTCGCCTTCCCCGGGGCCCGCTGGGCTACGAGCAGCGCGACCCGGCGGAGGTCCGCTTGCTGCCGGACAGCACGACCGCGATTCTGACCACCTTCAGCTGTGCGATGTATCTGCTGCACGACCTGGAGTCCGACGAGCCCTGGGCCGAGCTGATCCACGTGATGCCCTGGCAGACCTACGACACCGACGAATGCGGGATCCCGCTGACCCGAGGCCGCTTTTGGGTGCAGACGTACGCGCACTCCGACGGCTCCGCTCTGGTCGCGCTGGATATCTCCGATCCCTCCAACCCCGTGGTAGTCGATCGGCTGACTCTGGAGCAGCCCTGGTGGCCGCACTGGATCTCGCTGGAGCCCGAGGGGGACCGCATCGTCCTGACCTCCGGAGCCGGCGCCACCCAGTACCGCGTCCTCGTCGTCCGCCTGGACTTCCAGACCGGCCGGCTGCAGCTGGACACCACCTTCCGGGATCGCGGCTCGGACGAGCCGGGTGTGAGCTTCGACCGGACCTCCTGGCCTCACGGCGAGGCAGGTCCGGCCCGACCTCACGGGGCGGTCTTCTCGAGACCGAAACAACGACATGCTGAGGACAAGCCATGAGATCTCTTAGATCCCAAGCCATCGCCTCCTGGCTCGTTCTGGCCCCCGTCCTCAGCGGGCAGGCCTTTGCCCAGGAACTGCAACGAGCCCAACCCGAGGAAGTCGGGCTCTCATCCGCGCGCCTGGGGCGCCTGTCCGGCGTTCTTCAGGACTACGTTAACGATGGAAAGCTCGCCGGAGCGGTAGCTCTGGTGGCCAGGCACGGCGAGGTGGCCTACCTGGAAGCGTTTGGTCACAGGGAGCTGGAGTCCGGTGCTCCCATGCACGAGGATGCGATCTTCCGCATCGCCTCCCAGACCAAGGCGATCGTGAGCGTGGGGGTCATGATCCTTCAGGAGGAGGGCCTGTTGCTCATCAGCGACCCGGTGGGCAAGTACCTGCCAGAGTTTCAGAACACCACCGTTGCCGTGCCGCGGGAGGACGGCGGCTACGACGTCGTGGACGCGGAACGGCCTATCACGATCCGCGACCTGCTCACCCACACGGCAGGGATCGGCTACGGCGAGGGAGTCGCCCGTGACCGTTGGGCCGAGGCGGGAATCCAGGGTTGGTATTTCGCGGACCGCGATGAGCCGATCGGCGCTACAGTCGCGCGCATGGCGTCGCTCCCCTTCGACGCCCAACCCGGCGCGCGCTTTGTCTACGGGTACTCCACCGACATTCTGGGCGCCCTCATCGAACGCGTCTCGGGCCTCGCCCTCGACGAGTTCCTCCGCACGCGCGTATTCGAGCCCCTCGGGATGCGCGATACGCATTTCTACCTGCCCGACTCCAAGCGCGATCGCCTTGCCGTCGTCTATTCCGCCGCCGAGGGCGGTGGTCTCGAGCGGGCGCCGGACCCGGGCGGCATGGTGGGCCAGGGCGCCTACGTCGACGGACCTAGGAAGAGCTTCTCGGGAGGCGCCGGCCTCCTCTCGACGGCCAGCGACTACGCACGATTTCTCCAGATGCTCTTGAACGGAGGAGAGCTAGACGGTGTGCGGATCCTCTCGCGGAAGACGGTGCAGCTGATGACGGTGGATCACCTCGGAGAACTGCAGTTATCAGACGGCGTCGGCTTCGGTCTCGGCTTCTTCGTCGTCGAGGATCTGGGCGACCGAGGAACGCCGGGCTCTATCGGGGAGTACGGCTGGGGCGGGGCTTACCACTCCACCTACTGGGTAGATCCAGAGGAGAAACTCGTGGTCGTCTACTTCACGCAGCTCATCCCCACCGCCGACATCGACGACCACGGCAAGCTCCGAGCGCTGGTCTATCAAGCGATCGTCGACGAGTGACACGATGCCACCTCGCGCACTCTCGACAACGGACTGATCGATCCCGCGGAGATCCGCGATCTCGATGTGGTGACGAAGGGTGGTGGGACTCGGTAGAGACGAGGCCTCATCGACCTGATCTTCCTGCAGCGCCGGCGCGTTGACATCTCTTTGAACCTCGATCGGCATCCTGCTTCACACAATCCGCTCGCCGCGCCCGCGGCCGGGAGGTATAATGTGGGCACGATGCCGAAGACCCGAATCACCTGGGCTGACGCCCAGCTCATGCCGGAAGACGGCAAGCTGTACGAGGCGATCGACGGGGAGCTGTACGTGACCCCGGCGCCGACGCTGCGCCATCAGTGGATCGCGGCGAACCTCGTGGCCGACCTCCAGCGGCTGCTGGTGGCACGTGGACATGGCTGGCTGTTCTTCGCGCCCCTGGGTGTCGAGTTCCCAGAGACCGAGGAAGGCGTCCAGCCGGACATCATCTTCATCTCGAAGGCTCGACGCGCGCTCTTGACGGAGGCCGGTGTCAGCGGCCCACCCGACCTGGTGGTCGAGATCGGCTCGCCCAGCACGGCGAATCGCGACCGCTCCATCAAGCGGAAATTGTACGAGCGCCAGGGCGTGGCGCAGTATTGGATCGTCGATGCCGCGACCGACACCGTGGAGGTGTGGGACTTCGCCGCCGGTGCGCAGGAGCCGGCCAGGCACACGGAACGGCTAACCGTCTGCCTGGGCGGCCGGGACTACGGCACGATCCAGCTATTCAAGATCTTTCCGCCGGAGCTGTAGCGAACGAGATCCCGCTCGCTCCCCAACACCCTCGTCCGGACCAAGACGTACATTGTTTGCCACCGACGGCGAGTCTGGCGATCTTGCAGTGTCATGAACGAGCGACGCTACAGCGAGGAGGAGATCGCCGCCATCTTCGAGCGGGCCGCCCAGGCGCAGAAGACGGCCCGGCGTCAGCTGCCACCGGGCGCGGGCATGACGCTGGCCGAGCTGCAGGAGATCGGCGACGACGTAGGCATCCCAGCCGAGCTGGTAGCCGAGGCGGCGCGCGCGATCGATCAAAGCGGCCGGCCGACGTCGCGGAAGTACCTTGGCCTCCCCATCGGGGTCGGCCGGACGATCGAGCTCGACAGGCGCCTTTCCGAGGAGGAATGGGAGCACCTGGTGGGCGATCTGCGCGAGACGTTCGACGCGCGGGGCCGCGTGCGATACGACGGCCCCTTCCGCCAGTGGACCAACGGCAACCTGCAGGCCCTGCTGGAGCCGACCGCGACCGGACACCGGCTGCGCCTCCAGACCGTCAAGGGCGATGCCCGCGGCTTGATGAGCGGGGGGCTGGCGCTCCTCGGCGTCGCGGCGACACTGATCGTCGCTTCGGCGGTCACGGGCGGCCTCGCCGGGTCGGTGTCTGGTATTGTCTTCCTGGCAGCGCTCGGGGTTGGCATGTTCGGACTGGGCGCGATCCGCCTGCCGGGATGGGCGCGGCTGCGCCGGCGCCAGATGGAGGCGGTGGCCGAGAGGTTGGCGCTGGCGGCGAGGGCGCGGCCCAGAGCCTAGCTAAGATCCGTTCCGCGCTGGCGGCCGTGTCCCAACCATCGACCCGGGCAATGACCCCAGGCTCAGCCGAAAACTCCCTCCAGAATATCGACCACCAGACCGCTCGCCTCCAGCAGCACGATCCGGTTGCCGAAGATCGAGATCTCGAACCCGGCCCGCGCCGGGAGGCGGGCCTGGAGCCCCGCCGGAATCTGCTTCTTCGCGATTCCCGGTGGTAACGGCTTGCCGCGCGCCAGGTTCTTGGCGATGCCCGGCGGCAAGGCCTGCGCTTTGAAGCTGTGCTCCGCAAAGAACTCGACGATGATCTGACGCTCCAACGCCGAGAAGCCGGCAGGCTGCTGCGCCTCGACCTTGGCCTTCTTCTCTTTCCCGCTCTTCTGCTGCGCCTGGACTTCCGGCGCCAGCGTCAAGACGGCCACCAGCGCGACGACCGACAATGTGGCTGAACGCAGCATGAGAGTGACCTCCTGGTCAGGTAGTGCGTATTGCAGTAAACCATGCACCTCGCAAGTTTCCCGAGACCCACCAGTGGGACGTCGGGTCCGTGCCGCTATCGCTCGGTTGGACTCCGTGCCATCACACAGAAAGGCCCAGGGATCCGGGGGAACCCGGCTCGACACCGACGACCCAGCGGCCTCGTGGAACCGCGGCGGCCGTGGTCCGCCCGCTCGTAAACTGGCAAACGGTGGGCCAGCTGGCGGTGCGCGTATCCGATTAGGCGGTCGGGCAAGAGGCGAAACGCGGTCACCTCCCGGGAGCCGGGTTTTCAGTTCCTGTGACAATCGTCGCCGCCCCGACTATTATCGGATCACGCTCAACATCGCGCGCGGGTTGACCCGCGGGGACCTCGACGGGCTCATGCATCCGGTCCGCCGACAGGTCGAAGGCACGTGGCTCTTCCTGGCGACGGGCCCGACCAACTTGATGCCTCCGGCGTCGAACACGGCGAGGCAACCATCACATGCCGGTCATTGTCGCTCAAGCTCTCGGAGCACTCATCTTCCTGGTTGGATCGCTTTGGCTCGGCAGCGCGACCCGGCGACGCGTCGACAAGAACGCCGCCGAAAGAGCCAGCCGGGTCAGCCATCTGCTTTTCTGGATGGCGCTGGTGTTGCCGGGCGCCATCGGAGCCTTTTACCCCGGCCTGACGAGGTACGACGAGCTGCTCGGCATCCCGAGCCTGCCAGCGCGCCCCTTCTGGCTCGCCGTGGTTGTGGTGCTGCTGCTCATCGGCCTGGGACTCATGGCGGTGTCCAATCGCTTCCTCATCAGGACGGGAAAGGGCGCTGCGGCCTTCTTGCTGACGCAGGAGCTGGTCATCGACGGGATCTACGGGCGGACCCGAAACCCGATGTCGTTGGGGTTCTACGTCGCATGCGTCGGCCTGGGCGTGATCGCAGGTTCCACAACTTTGACACTGGCGGTGTTGTCGATCATCATCCCGATTCACCTGGTCAATCTGAAGTACTTCGAGGAGCGCGAGCTGGAGCTGCGATACGGGCAGCGGTATGCCGAGTACAGACGACGTGTTCCATTCCTTCTTCCGCGGCTCATGCGAAAACAGAAGGCCCATGCCTAAAGCGGCGGCGCTACTCGGCTGAGCCGGGACCCTGAGTGCGCCCTGTCATTGTCCGCTGCATCTTTCTTCTGCCGGCCGAGTGGCAGAGCGCCACAAGTGGTCTCGCCGGAAGACCGTTAGAGGAGAATTCGATGCCCTGGTGGAGCTGGGTCTGGGTGGCAATCATGCTGGTGCTGACACTCGCCGGTGCGGTAATGGACCTGCGCGACCGGGAGCCTCTCTGGTACACGGTCCTCGGCGTCGCGAGCGGAACCGCCTGCATCATTTTCGTACTCAACTTCTTCCGCCTCGTGCGACTCGGGAATCTTGCCCTACCAGCGGTTCTAACGCTCGCGGTCCTCGTGTACGAGGCCTGGCACGACGTGAGGGCTGACCCTGACTTGACGGTGGGGCAGAAGGCCCTCGCGGTACTGTTGGCCGTAGGCCTATTCGCGCCGGCCCCTGTTTTGGGCGTCTTGGCACGAGGTGCATGAGCACGCCGCATTCTGCCAAGCCGTGGCGGCCGGCCCCACAGTAGCGGAACTACTCACACGATAATAATCTGGAGGAGTACCGTTTGCCGGCGAGGGATCTCGTGCCCAAAGATGTTCCGATCACCGAGCACACTTTGCTGGCCCTTCCGGAGTCACTCGCCCCCGGCCTGGAGATCATCTGCGCTCGTGCCCTAGGCGACCACGAGGACGTTAAAGACGCTGTGCAGGAGAGCCTGGCCCGCGCAGTGTCGGCAATCCAGCAGCAACGAGTGCCGGCCGGTGTCTCGTTGGCGGCTTTCGTCTACGGGATCGCCCGCCACATCATCGCCGACACCCTGCGTCAACGCAGCAAAGAGCGCCGGGCGAATGTCGATGTCGAACGACTACGCTCGTCAGAGCCTTCGCCCCTCGAGACATTGGTGATGGAGGAGGAGCGGGCCCGGATCCGCAGGGGGCTTTCGACGTTGCCGGCAGCCGACCGCGAGCTGCTTCGGATGTGCTTCGCGGATGGTGAGCGCCTGAGCGACATCGCGCGCCGCCTCGGCGAGCCGGCGGAGCGGCTGCGCAAGCGGAAGTCACGAGCGCTGGCCCGTCTGCGAGCCGCCGTTGAGGCCCAATCGCCGAGTCACGTTTAAACCGATGATCCGACTAGAGTAGCGTGAGCACGATTACCAATTGCCCGTCGGCCGAGAACGGTGACCTGATTCACCGCTACGTCGCCGGCACCCTGGAGCCGGAGGCGGTGGAGGGATTCGAGATCCACCTCCTGGAGTGCACGACTTGCCAGCGGGCCGTTCGCGAGGGGGCCGCGCTGCGGACGGAACTGCAAGCGCGGGGCGGCCGCGGCCGGCGCCAGCGGCTCTACATCTGGAGCGTCCCGCTGGCGGCGGCTGCCGCGCTGGCGGTGGCCTTGTTCTGGCCGCGAGAGGGCGCGCTGGAGCGACTTGGCAGGCTGGAGGGTGTCCCGGCGTTCGACGGACTGCCGGTCCGCGCCGAACCGGACAGCCTGACGGTGCTGGTGGACCGCGGGATGGCCGCGTACGCCCGCGGAGATTACCGTGATGCCGCGGAGTTGCTAAGCGCCGCCCTCGAGGCCGCGCCGAGCCCCGGTGTCTCGTTCTACCTGGGGATCGCGCGGCTGGAGGCGGGACCGGCGGAGAGCGCCCTCGACGCCTTTCGCGCGGCACTCGACCCGCCAAAGAACCCCTACGCCGCGGACGCGCACTTCTACCTGGCCAAGGCCTGGCTCCGGCTCGGCGAAGCCGATTCGGCGCTCGCCCATCTCAACGCGGTCCCGCCGAGCGCGGCTCGCCTTCACGATCAGGCCAGCGCGCTGGCGGACAACGTGCGGGAGGTGATCCGCTAACGAACGCACGCCGCAATATCGCCCTCGGCGCCATCGCCGCCGCCGCCGTCGCCGCCTCCCTGGCGGTGCAGGCCGGGAACGACACAGAGGAGCGGTCCGCGGCGCGGGAACGCGCGATCGCTCTCCACCGGCAAGGCCTGGATCACTTGGCCCGCTGGGAGGATAGCGAGAGCTTCCAGAAAATGCGCGCCGCTTGGGAAACGGATCCCACCTATCTGCCCCCAATGCTCGATCTGCAGGTCACCGAGTACACCACTCCGCCGGACGTGGTGCAGGCGCTCGACTCCCTGGCACGCGCGCACCCGACAGGCATAGGGCTTTGTGCGCGCTATCAGCTGAGCAGGCTGAGGCCGGGTCAACTGAACAGACTGGGGCCGGCGGACGTCGCCGTACCGGCAATCACAGATCTGGATCGCGCCGACCTTTGCGAGATCTGCGTGGGAATGATGGTTCACCCAGAGACGTTGAGCCCGCGAGACTACGCGGCCCTGGCCGATTGGCTTTGGCGGCGTTTCCCGGTGAGCTTCTTCTTTGCCAACCTGGCTCTCCGTGGAGCGATCATGAGCGAAGACTGGCCTCGCGCTCTCGCCGTCGCGGAGGTATTGCTGAGTCACGACAGCCATCCGTTTCTCCAGGCGCTTGCCACGGCGGCACGCGGGTCGGCATACCATGGCCTGCGCCGGCACGAAGAAGCGCTGGCCGTGGAGGCCGAGGGCGATCGGGTCATGGGCGCGGCCGCTCCCGGCCTTCGGCTTGCGTACCTCAATGCGCTGGATTCCTACCACTGGGTCATACCGGATATCGATGGGGACCTGGAGCTACTCGCGCACGCAAACGCGATCACGGAGCGAAGGCGCGCCGGTTACTTAGCGCTGCTCGACCGCGCCAACCCACTCCGACGGGTCGATATCCTGACGTCGCTGGCCCAGTGGGGGCTCGACAACGGTGATCTTGCTGGCAGCCTCGATCTCTGGAATGCCTCGGCCGCCCTCGCAGATAGCCTCGGAAACCCACGGCTCCAGGCCTTCGTGTACATGCGTCGGGGCCGGACCTATGTGAAGCTGGGCGATCATGTCGGCGCCGAGCGCGATCTGCTGGCCGCGCGCGCCCTCACGAGCTCCGACCAGCTCGATATCGCAGCCGAGGTGGAGCACAACCTGCTCCACCTCTACGAAGGCCAGGGCAGAGCGCTTGAGACCCTTCAGGCAGGCGAAGCGTTCATCGAATACTCGAGACGTGTGGAGCATCCTGCCCTGACGATGATAGCCTACCACGACCTCGGCTGGTTCATGCAGCGGCGTGGCCAGCGCGAGCGGGCGCGCCGCCTGTTCGAGTCGATGGTAGGAGCGATCGACACGCTGGAATCCCAGAGCTACTACGCCGGCGAGTACTTCGAGCGCATCGGCGAACTCGATCGCGCAGCCGAGTACTACCGGTCCGTCTTCACGGCACCGCGCCCGGACATCGTCGAACGCTCCCGGGCGACCCTCGGGCTGGTCCGTGTCGCCGAGGCCATCGGAGACACGGCGGAAGCCATCCGCTACGCGCGCCTCCACGACGCGCGAGAGTCCGTCGCCTATCCGGAGCGGGTCCCCCTGCTGCCTAGCCTGCTGGCCCGGATCGGCCGGACCGAGGAGGCGATCGCCGAGCTGGAGCGGGCTCGCAACGCCGCGAAGCGGAACGGTCAGGCGGCGGGTTGGGCGCGTCTTTCTCTGGAGCTCGGAGCCGCGAAACTGCTGATGGGGGAGCCAGTAGCCGCGGCAGGTCTGGCCGACAGCGCGGCGGCTACGGCCGAGCGCGTGGCCGAAGCGGAGATCGCTCTACGCGCCCAGGGGCTGAGCGGTCTGGCTGCGGTGTACGGTGGGGGTGCCGCCCGGGATGCGGGGCTCAGGCGCATTACGGCGGCGCTTGAGGGGGCGGAGCGCCTCAGCCTGCCACAGCTCGACGCTGACCTCTTGGCGCTATACGGTGACGCGCTGGCGGCAGCGGGTGACAACGAGGGTGCCCTCAGCGCCTTCGCGCGCGCCGCCAACCTCTCCGACTCCATCGCCGCCTCGCTGGCGCTTGACGCCGATCGCGCCGGGTTCCGAGCGCAGCAGCTGCGAATCTCGGGCCGCGCGCTCGCCGCTGTTCTCCGGCAGCCATCACTTCCCAGAGCGCCTCGGCAGTATGCCGCCTGGTCGATGCGGCGGAAGAGCCGATCGATCTACGAGAATGCAGAGGCGACCGACCCAGCACCCTGGGATCTCGCAGCGGAGAAGCTGGGCCGTATCCGCGCCCGGCTCGGTAGCGACGACGCCGTGCTCGATTACGTGGTGCTTGACACGGCCGTCGCCGTTCTCCTACTTACCGACTCCGAGGCGCGCGTTATTCAACTGCCAGTGAGCAGCGACTCACTAGCCAGCAGAGTGCGCCAGATCTACCAGCAGCTGGCCCCACGCCTCGGCAGTTATGTGGATCTATCACGGGCTGCCTTCGACGTCGACGTCGCACGCCGGCTCTATGCCGACCTGCTCGAGCCGCTCGAGCCGCTGCTCGACGGGCGCACCCGCCTGACGGTGATCCCCGACGCCCCGCTCCAACTCTTGCCCTTCGATGCGCTGATCGTCTCAGGACCCACAAACGCGCCGTTCTATGCCCTCGATCGATTCACCATCACGCTCGCCACATCGCTGGCCGGGACTGTGATCGACGACGACGCGCTTCCCGCCGGCCGAGTTCTCGCAGCATCCGGGCCCGCCGTGCACGGCTCGCTGATTGGGAACGACCTGGAAATCACCGCCGTCTCCGAGGTGCTGTCGGGCCGTGAGGTCATAGGTCTTCCCAGCACGGCGGCGACGGAGCAGGCGATTCGTGAATACTCGGGCTCGGCGGCAGTCGTGCACTTCGCCGCGCACGCCCAGCCCAACGTCCACCAGCCCGACTATGGCTACATCAGCCTGACGCCATCGGGCGCGGACGATGGAAAGCTCCACGCCTATGAGATCCGCGAGCTCGATCTGCGTGGCAGGCTCGTGGTGCTCAGCGCCTGCGAGAGCGCCGCCGGTCGCCTGCGGGCCGGCGAGGGCCCGCTCAGCCTGGGCCGCGCCTTCCTGCACGCCGGGGCGAGTGGCGTGATCGCGACGTTGTGGCCGGTGGGTCCGCCCGCCGCCGAGCTGATGGGAGGGTTCTATCGCGCTCTGGCGGCGGACCATCCACCCGCCGCCGCCTTGCGCGCTGCCAAGCTCGAACTGCGCAACGGCACTCTCTCGAGCCCCCTATACTGGGCACCTTTCATCCTTATCACCCGCTAGCACGCTCTCACCAACTGTCACGTTCTTCCGATTTCCCCGACAAATAGGGTTGTTGCCCGCCAGTCTGCGTGGAGCAGCTCACAAGGAGGGGAGAATGTCCACTCACGTCATCCGCAATCTTGGATCACTAGCCGTCGCGGCCCTGCTTGTCGGCTGTTTCGACGAGCAGCGCGAGCCGCTGCCCGTAGCGCCACCCTCCACGTTGGAGGCCACGATTTACACCATCTCCGGCCAGGTTCTGGGCCCCGACGGGTCCACGATCTGTGATTTCGTGCCGGATGGGGCGACGGTGTTCCTACGCGTGATCGACCCAGCCACCGCGACTCCCGGGGCGCCATTCGCTGGTGGACAGAACCTCACCTGCCCGGTCAACAGCTTCGCCATCGCCGTGGCGCCCGGCACCTATCGCCTGCGGGTCGAGATGCCTGACGATCCAAGCATCGGCGCACTGCCGTTCCGTCACCTGGAGCCGGGAGAGGTAGTGGTCGGTGGCATGGATGTCGTCAAAGACGTCCAGGTGCTGAATGGCGAGCCCATGGGCGGATCGATGACGATCGACGGGACACCTCTGGCAGGTGGGCTCATGACCTTGATCTACGATCTCCCCACGAATGTCCGATTCGGCGCCGCCTTCGGCATCACCGGCCCGGACGGCGAGTGGGATGATCGGAATCCCGACCGCTCCCCTATGAGGGTGCAGAACAACGCGGGCAGCGTGCCCTACCGTGCGTCTTTGGACGACTGCCCGACGCTCGGCACCCGTGTGCTCAGCAGCGACATTCCCAGTGGGTCGTTCTTCTTCCCGACGCAGGTAAGCGCGATCGACTGTGCGATGGAAACCGGGCCCGCCACGGATTTCTCCCATTCACTCACGCGCCTCGTGGTCACCCCGTTGCCGGGTGACATCGGCGGCCAGAGCCCGGAGCTCTTCGACGAATACGGCCGCGGTTGGGGGGTGCAGTTCCCGATCGGCCCCTCCGAGGCTCCCGTCTATCACCCGCTCGGCGCGTCGCACCTCTGGCTCGGAGGACTCCTGGTTGGGGTTGTGCCCGACAACGTGGTTCTGAGCGGGATCGATGTCGGCGGGTTGTTCCAGTGCGGCGGTGCCTGCCGGGATCTCGGGCTGGACGGCGCCGTGCGAATGGATGTCACGGGTTCTGGGAAGAAGGTGACGTGGAGCTACTCCGACGCGCCGTCACCCGAAGGCGTCGGGTTGAGCGTCGTCCAGCGATCACTCGACGGCAAGCCGCCCTACGACTACGTGATGTTCGATTACACGTTCGAGAACACTGGACCCTCAACGATCACTTTCTACGCGGGGTTCTTCGGAGACTGGGATGTCGGCCCCAACGCGGCCAACGACATCGGGTTCACCGCTCTCGACGGTCAGCTCATGTACCAGACCAACGTTGGGGAGATCGGTGCGCACGTGGGCACGCTGCTGAATAGCGACTATCCGATCTCCGGAAATTTCTTCTTCAACAACATCACGAATCCCGCCCGCTTG
>CP070722.1:2011770-2024757 GCA_020350785.1 Gemmatimonadota bacterium | reverse complement strand
GCCCGGCTTCGTCGGTCACGAGTGCGAAGACCGCCCTATCCCCAGCCAGCTCCGGGACATCATCAGGCCGGAGCCCGATCTCATCGAATAGGCGATCCTGCACTGCCGACAACCGCTCGATCGCGCGCAACTCGTCCCAACGCCCGGCCAGGTCGTGTAGCTCGGCCGCCAGTAACGTGGCGCGCGGCAGCAGGGCGACGAGTTCGGCCTGCGCGGCGTCGAGGCTAGGCGGCGCCGCTGGGGGGCTCGACGCGTCATCGCACGCCAGCCCCACGCCCAGCGCCGCGACGAACGTAATCATCACGATCGCTTTCATGGGTCACCTCCTCGTGCTCGCGCCGGACTCTTCCATCGGCTCCCCAGCCTCTCCAGTGCGCCTACGCCTGTTAGCTGGCTGGCTCCTTACCGCCGGCCGCCGTCGGGCCGCCTGAATCAGTCGGCCCTTCCACGCCCTGGCCGAAGGCGGTCAGGCCGCCCAGCGCGCCCAGTCCCATAGTCTCGACCGCCGTCGACGGGACGATGATCATTGAGCCCTTCTGCCGGAGCCCCTCGAAGACCATGTTCATGGCCCGCAGGTGCAGGGCGACGGGGTTGTTCCGGTAGTGCTCTGAGGCGCGACTGAACTTCTCGGCGATCTCGGTCTCGGCCGTCCCCAGGATGATTCGGCTCTGGCGCTCGCGCTCGGCCTGTGCCTGACGCGACATCGCATCCTCGAGACCCTTTGGTATGATGATGTCCCGGATCTCGACCGCTTGAGTCGTGATCCCCCAACCACTCGTCTTCTCCTCGAGGATCTCCTGGATCTCGTGGCCCAGGCGATCACGCTCCGAGAGCAACACGGCAAGGTCGTTCTTGCCGATCGCGTTTCGAAGCGCGGTCTGCGCCGACATGACGACCGCATCCGCGAAGTCCTCGACCTCGAGCACGGCCTTCTGCGCATCCCAGACCATCCAGAAGGCGATGGCATCGACGTTCACCGGGACGGTATCACCGGTCAGCGTCGTCTCGGCGCTGAAATCCGTGACCCGGATCCGCTGATCGACGAACTGGGCGACCTTGTCAATGATGGGGATCACGAAGAAAAGCCCAGACTTGCGGACGCCGCGGAAACGACCGAAGCGCAAGAGCACAGCCCGCTCCCACTGGTAGGCGATCTGGACCGAGGGTGCGATGATCAGCGCCGCGACCGCCGTGATCAGCAACACCTCGCTCTCCGGCCGCAACTGGAGGAAGATCGCCAGGGCGTCCGCCGTGCCCAGGATCACGACCGCTTCCCAGACTTGCGTCAGTCGAATGAGAACCGCCAGAACGAGCGCCGATCCCAGCGTCAGCTCCACGGCCAGGACCGAGAACGGATGAAGGCTCAGGTGGATGACGAGCCCGGTCACGTAAATCGTGACCAGGAGTAGCACGTTCAGCGGAGCGAAGCGGAAATCCGCCCGGAGTGTGGCCGAGAACTTCTCGAGCGAGAGACTCGGCAGTCCGCGACTTGCCCCCTCTTTGCGAGCGATCGACATCATGAGGAAACCTCCTTCCTCTGGCGCAGCCCTTCGAGCATCTCGTCGAGTGTGAAACCATAGCCCGCGGCACGCGCCAACAACTCGGTGAGTATCTGATCGAGCATCCGCCGCCGCTCCAGGTCGTCGACCTGCGGCTTGTGACGGCCGACGAAGGTCCCGGAACCCTGCTGGGTCTCCAGAATCCCCGCGATCTCCAGCTCGCGGTAAGCGCGGATGACGGTGTTGGGATTGACGGAAAGATCGACGGCCAGCTGTCTGACCGTCGGCAGCTGATCGCCCGACCCCAGATCGCCCCGGGCGATGGCAAACTTGACCTGCTCGATGATCTGCCGGTAGAACGGCACCCCACTCTTGGTATCGATCCTGATCTCCAAGACCCCCCAGCCTCCGACACGAGTGATCTGATGATCTAGAGTTCTAGTGTTCTAGTGTCATAGTACAATATCAGGCACGACCTGTCAAGGACTTCGACCAGTACATGGACGGCCCGGCCAGCCTCGGCCTCCTACCGACGGCCGGCGTTACCTGCGTGATCAGGCCGAGACCGTGAACTGGGCCACTGCAAGGATTCGCGTTGTTCTGAAAAAGAGTGTCAGCGCCGGACGGCTTGCCTCGTCATAGCCCGGCGAGTGACCAGCGAATTGAGCGATCCCGAATTCGTCTGGCCCACAACCAGTTAGGCTCCTCCTATCGGGGCACGCCTAGCAAGGCCGCCATCCCTGGTCCTACTCTTGCCGCCTGCTGATGACGACCACATTGCCACCGCCTCTGAGGAGGAACCCGAAATGAGAACAGTAGTCGCCTTGGGCCTGGCAGCTTCACTGATCGTGCTCGCCGGCTGCGGGGAGGAATCAGTAACAGACTCGGATTCCGACGTCCTGGTCCTCGATGTGCCGCTGGATCTGGACACGCCGCCCGACGGTGGAGACTGCCCCAACGTCTACTGGATGTCGGAGGAGGAGGTGGAAGACGGCATCATCGTCAGGTGGTCGTCTGCTCTGGCCGGGTACGATTACGCCGTGACAGATGACTACTTCGCCGCTGTGACCTGGGAGGTTGAAGGCGCGACCGCGACTCTCAGCGACGAGTCGGGTACGCGGGCCAATGGGAACACCTGGACCCCCCGGGGCCGCGATCCCGCCGAGGGTAACCTGCTCAGCAGCAATCCACCCTTCACCGTCGAGATGACCGCAATGCACGCCGCCGAGGATGACGACGACGGCGACGGGGTCATCGATTGGATGGGCGAGATCGGCACCGGGCATCTCTGGCTGCAGCTGGATTTGGAAGGTATGCGGAAGGCCGTCAAGCTGGGCGTCAACATCCACCTCGAGGATCCTGACGAGGGTGCGGGCTTCTCCTCCCGCTGCCCGACTGGCTAAGCGCAAGATATGCGGGCCGGTAGGCGGGTGGCCTGGCGCCCGCCCACCGGGTATGCTTCTTGCCTTTTCCTATGGCGATCAGCCACGGTCCACGGGGCTTCCCGCCAAGAATCTGGCCCTCGATTGAGCTGGCTCCGGCATACTGTCCACAGGCCGCCATGAAAAATGTGGTGTCTCCGCGTCTCAGATCCCGCCCCCTTCCCGGAGGTGAAGCATGAATGAGCCTAGGCGTAGACCCCCCCTGGCCCGCTACCTCGCCCCCCTAGTCCCCATTGCTATCGCGGGTCTCGCCTTCGTCGCCTGTTTCGGCGAGCGCGGCGAGCTGACCGCGCCGGGGAACGCAACGTCCCTCGTTCAGCAATCCTTACGCGCGGCGATCGCCGTGCAAGAGCGGCATACCGAGCGACTGATCGCGCAGCCCGGCGTGGTCGGCACCGCCGTCGGGTTCGGCGAGGACGGCAGGCCGGTGATCAAGATCTTCACCGAGCGCGCCGGTGTGGAGGGTTTGCCCGCCACGCTGGACAACCTACCAGTGGCAGTAGAGGTCACGGGCATGTTCGTCGCCCGCAGCGATCCCACGGCCAGGTTCCCCCGGCCGGTCCCCATCGGCGTCTCGACCGGCCACCCGGCCGTGACAGCCGGCACCATCGGTGCCCGGGTGCGGGATGGTGCTGGCAACGTGTTCGCGCTGAGCAACAACCACGTCTATGCGAACCAGAACGATGCGAACATCGGCGACAGCGCGCTCCAGCCGGGTGTCTACGACGGGGGCCAGGACCCGGCAGACAAGATCGGCACGCTGTACGACTTCCAGGCCATCAACTTCAACGGCGGTAACAACACGATGGACGCGGCCATCGCCCTGTCCACGGTCGCCGAACTGGACAACTCCACGCCAGCGGACGGTTACGGCACGCCGAGCGCGACGACGGTCGCCGCGTTCGTCGGCCAACCCGTGCAGAAGTTCGGGCGCACGACCAAGCTCACCAAGGGCCAGGTCTCGGAGCTCAACGTCACGGTGGAGGTCTGCTACGAGGTCTATATCTTCTGGTGCCTGAAATCAGCGGTCTTCGTGAATCAGATCGCGGTGACGCCCGGGAGCTTCAGCGACGGTGGCGACTCCGGATCGCTGATCGTGACCGACGACGCGGACAAGAATCCCGTCGGGCTGCTGTTCGCCGGCAGCTCGACGCACACGCTGGCCAACCCCATCGATGTCGTTCTCGATCGCTTCGGTGTGACCATCGATGCCGCGCCGACCACGTCGTCCAAGGACATAGCGATCACTGCCGTCAGCGCGCCGGGCTCGGCCGCGCCCGGCGATGCCGTGCCTGTGAATGTCACGGTGCAGAACGTCGGCAGCCAGGACGTCACCGATGACATCACCGTGGTGCTAGTTGATGATACCGACGGCGGCACCATCGGAACGGAGACGATTGTTGGTGGCCTGACAGCGAGCGCTTCGACCACACTGCCCTTCTCTTGGCACACAGAAGGCGCCTCGCTGGGCGATCACACCCTTACGGCCAGCCATGACATCAGCGACGACAACGACGCCAATGATTCGAAGAGCACGACGGTGACGATCGCCGAGGCGCCACCGCCTCCGCCGCCGGTCACCGGCATGCACGTGGGCGACCTCTTCCCTGCGAGCAGCCGCGAAGTGAGCAGCTGGAGCGCCTACGTGATCGTCTCAATCGAAGACACCGACCACACTCCCGTGGAGGGCGCCACGGTGTACGGCCGCTGGAGAGGGCGCGGGCTGGCTGTCGATGAATGCACCACGGACTATGCCGGCCAGTGCTTGATGCTGATCACCCTTGTATCGAACAAGACCAAGAGCGTCACATTCAGGGTGACCGATGTAGTGTTCCCTGGCTACAACTACGTGGCGTCCGACAACCATGACGCCGACGGCGACAGCGACGGGACATCCATAACGATCAACAGACCATAGCCGATCGCATACTCGCCCACCAGCGATGTCACGGAGGGGAATGCCACTGCGGCATTCCCCTCGCTGTTCGGTAGGACTTGAGAAGGGCCTGACTGTAGAGCAGGCCGACATCCGCCTGCGCCTGGACCTGGAACCGAGCCGCCTCTATATCTTAGGCGTGACTGTAGACAGCTTCGCCGGATCCGCCCTCGCGCGAGGCGCTGGCCCCGACCGCATAACCGCCCAAGCCGCGAGAGATGACGCACAGGAGCATAGACAAGGTACTGAGCGAGCACACGCAGGACTGGATGTCGATCCCCGGCGTGGTAGGAACGGGCATTGGCCAACGAGACGACCGGCCGTGCATTCGGATTATGGTCACCAGGACCACGCCGGAGATCGAAGACAGAATACCCGTAGAGGTCGAGGGCTGGGCAGTCGAGATCGTCGAGACCGGACGCTTCCGTGCGCGCTAGTTCGACCGGCCGAACCTCTCGATTCCGCCGCTCAGACGCTTGCTGCGGCATATGTTGCAAGCTCACTCCGCGCTGATACCCGGACGATAGAGCCACAGATCGCATGAACAAGGATACGTCCGGATCTACAAGGGATTGCAAGGGCAAGACGACCGCCGCGCTGGGCCTGGCCGTCCGCGCCGCCGGCCACGGACTCCTTACCTACGTGACTGAATAGAAGCTCCGACGAAAGGAGACATCGATGATCGGACGGCCGAGCCGCCCACAGCGCAGCCGTGCTGAGTCGTTCTTGCTGACCCTGGGCCTCAGCATCGTCGTGCTCGCGCTGGGCTGCGGCACGCCCGGCGAAGGGAGGATCGACACTAGCTGGATCGAGTACCCGGCGGCGAAGCGGGTGGAGCAGGTCGACACGTACTACGGGGTGGAGGTCGCCGATCCCTACCGCTGGCTGGAGGATGAGGCATCCGACGCGACGCGGGCCTGGATCGCGGAGCAGGATGCGATCACCCAGCGGTTCTTCGACCAACTACCCGAGCACCAGGAGACGATCGCCTACCTCCGCGATCATTGGCTTGATGGGGTCGTCATGGTTCCCGTCCGCAAGGGAAACAACACCTTCTTTTTCGCGGCGGTGGGGGGCAAGCCTCACAACGTGCTCTACGTGAAGAAAGGCGCGGACGCCGAGCCCGAGGTGGTGTTCGACCTCAACGAGAATGACCCGGACGGCCTGCGCTCCACCCAGCCCGCGATCACGGTGAGCCCCAGCGGCCGCTACGTCGGGTACCCCATCTACTACGCGGGGGCCGATGCCGCCGAGATCCGCTTTTACGACACCGAGGCTGCTCGAGAACTCGATGAGTTCATCCCGGCCAGCTATGGGTCCGTCACCGCCTGGCTACCCGACGAGTCCGGCTTCTTCTACACCTACCTCGACCTCGCGACCTGGAAAGGAGAGCCCGCCGAGAGGCAGCCGGGGATCTATCGTCACCGAATCGGCACCCCCGTAGAGGACGACGCGCTCGTCTACGCGCGGCCCTGGGACGGACGGTATCGGGCCACAGCCGTAATGGCCGATGACGACAAGCACCTACTGATCCACGACCTGAACGTGATGGGCGCCAGGGGTGGCTGGGGGGTTCGTCCGATCGAGGGCGGGGCGAACACGGAGTTGACCTGGCTGATCGATCCGGCGGTCGAGTATCGTTTCGCCTTCATCGGCAGCGCCGGCACCGAGGTTTTCCTCAGCACGGATTATCAGTCGCCCAACTGGCGGATCGTCGCGGTCGATATCAACCGCCCGGGCCTGGCTAACCTCCGCGAGGTGATCCCGGAGTTGGAGCAACCGATCTCGATGTACGGCGGCACGAACGCCGGCAACTTGGTCCTTCATGAGGGTCGCCTGTACGTCACCTACATCCAGGACAACATCCACGTGATCCGCATCCACGATCTTCGCGGTGAGCTGCTAAGCGAGGTCGATCTGCCCTTCCCCGGCAGGGTCTCCACGATCGAAA
Organism: Gemmatimonadota bacterium; assembly: GCA_020350785.1. GTDB lineage: Bacteria > Gemmatimonadota > Gemmatimonadetes > Palauibacterales > KS3-K002. The sequence goes on along the minus strand of CP070722.1, from coordinate 2,017,929 downwards.
CTCGCGACGAAGACCCAACGATCTATATCGGCCTGCAGTCGTTCCTGGTGCCACAGTCCACCTACGCCTGCGATACCGAAACGGGGACGCTCACTCCGGTTGACGTGCCGCAGACGCCCGCCGAGTTCGCCGACTACGTCATTGAACGGGTCTTCTACAGCTCCAGCGACGGTACGCGCGTGCCGATGACCATCATCCGACATCGCGAGGCACCGCGAGATGGCACGGCCAAGGTTCTACTCTACGGCTATGGCGGCTGGGGCATCCCCTTGCTCCCCGCGTTTCACAATCGCATCCATGCCTGGCTGCACAAGGGCGGCATCTACGCGGCCGCCAACCTGCGCGGCGGAGGAGAGTACGGTGACGGCTGGCATAAGGCGGGCCAGTTCTTCAACAAGCAGAACGTCTTCGACGATTTCTTCGCCGCCGCCGAGTACCTGGTGAACGAGGGATACACCTCCCACTCGCGCATCGCCATCATCGGCGCCAGCAATGGCGGCCTCCTGACGGCCGCGACCTACAATCAACGGCCGGACCTGTTCGGCGCCGTGATCTCCGAGGTCGCCGCAGTCGACATGTTGCGGCTACAGGAGACGCCCGTGGGCGCAACAGTGACGATGGAGCTGGGCCACCCGGAGCAGAGCAAGGAGATGTTCGAGTACCTGCTGCGCTACTCGCCGTTGCACAACGTACGACATGAAGGGCCCGACCCTCCGATCCTGAACATCGTGGGAGAGAACGACCCTCGCTGTAAGCCCGGTCATATCTACAAGTACGTGGCGGAGCTGCAGCGGATGGGCGACCCCGGGCGGCTGGCGCTGCTGCGCCTTTTCCGGGGCGCCGGGCACGGCTCTGACCGCAGGGATGCGCAGCTGGAATGGTACGCCGATGAGCTTTCTTTCGCCTGGGCGATGACGGAGTGAAGACCTGCACGGCCTTTGGGGAACTGGTCTTCTTGCTTCGAAGTGGTTAGTCTGAAGGGTCAGGCGGCCAGCAAGTGATTTTCGCGCTACCTCATTATTATAGCGGATTGCAGGGCCTGCCCCGGAGGAGAAGCCGAACCCAACCACACGATACCCGTAGGAGAGCAGCGCGATGACCGACCGTAGCCAGTGGAGCCTCATACATCATCTCGCGTACGTCTATTCCGCCATCGCCTTCAGCGATGGATCGATCAGCGAAGACGAGCTGGAAGTCTTCTGCCGCAACCTGCACAACTGGGTCCCGCAGGAGGATCCCCAGAGCCTTAAGCAAACCGTCGAGTCCGTCGCCGCCGTGCTGGCCGAGGACAAGGGGCGCGGGGAGCTGGGCCACCTTCACCGCTCCATCGGGATCGTCGCCGATGAGCTGGACGACGAGGCGCGAGCGGAGGCGCTGACCGACCTGCTCGAGATCGCCGACGCCGACGGCCGCTTCGCGCCCGGCGAGAACGCGCTGCTGCTCAGGTTGCGGCAAGCGTGGGGCGAAGCCCGAGGCGCATGAGCTGTCCGATCTCAGCTTGTCTCACACCGTAAGCCGAGCCTTACGGTGGGAGACCACCCCCGAGCCCGGCCATACCCGCAGCATGAGCAAGGCGCGGAATGCTGATCGATCCCTCTGACGTCGCGATCTGCGTCGCCGGTGATGAGGAAATCGAGGCGCAAGGTGCCGCGCCGACCTCTACGCCCATCGTCCAGACCTCGCTATTCACCTTCCCAAACTTTCAGGCGCTCGTGGACGGGCTGGGCGCCGAGCACCGAAGTCACGTCTACACCCGGGGCCGAAACCCCACGGTGGAAGCGGTCGAGCGGAAGTTGGCCGCGCTGGAGCGCGGTGAAGCATGCAAGTGTTTCGGTTCGGGGATGGCCGCCATCAGCGCCGTGATGCTCGGGTTGCTGCGCTCCGGCGACCACATCCTGTTCGTCAACCACACTTACGGGCCGACCCTCCAGCTCGCCGAGCACCTGAGCCGCTTCGGGATCGAGCACGACCTACTCCTCGACCTCGATGTCCATGCTTTCGAGCAGGCGCTGCGACCGAACACGCAACTGGTCTGGCTGGAGAGCCCGGGCACGATGCTGTTCCGCGTGCTCGACATCCCGGCCCTGACCTCCGTAGCCCGCGAGCGCGGTATTCCGACCTGCGTCGACAACAGCTGGGCCACACCGCTCTGCCAGAAGCCGCTCTCGCTCGGCGCCGACATCGTGGTGCACAGCTGCACCAAGTACCTGGCCGGTCACAGCGATCTGGTCGCCGGCGCCGTGATCTCCACGTCGGAGCGGATCGAGGAGATCTTCTTCAGAGCCTTCCTGCTCAACGGAGGGATCCTGGCACCCTTCGACGCCTGGCTGCTGCTGCGCGGCTTGCGAACTCTGCCCATACGTCTTCGCCAACATGAGGCCGACGCGCTGCGCGTCGCCAGGTTCCTGCAAGGCCATCCCGCCGTGCGTCGCGTGTTCCATCCCGCCTTGACGGAGGACAGCCAACTGGTCGAGCGGCAGTTCAGCGGGTACTCGGGGCTGTTGAGCTTCGAGCTGGTGCGCGGCGATTTCGAGAGCGTCGCCCGCTTCATCGACGGGTTGCGACGCTTCCGGATCGGCGTCAGCTGGGGCGGAGTCGAGAGCCTGGTCATCTCACCGAACCGGGGGACAAACAGGCTAGAGCTTGAGGCGCGGGGCATTCCTCCCGGGATGGTTCGCTTGTCGATCGGACTGGAAGGCTCTGATGTCCTGATCGACGATCTTGCAGGCGCGTTGGATCTGCTCGGTTGACGCTCTTACGCACCTCGAAGTCGCTGACGGCAGGCGAAGCATTGCTGCCTATCGCGACGATGCTGGTGCTGTTCGCTCTGGGGGCGCTCTTTCTAGAGCTGAGCAGCGAGCTGTTGGTCGCGGTGTTGATCGGCTCGGCGGCGGTGGCCGGACTCGTCGCCGCAAGACACGGCCACACCTGGGATGACATCCAGCGCTCCACCGGCAAGAAGCTGGCGGACGTACTGCCGGCGATTCTCATTCTGCTGGCGATCGGGATGTTGATTGCCACCTGGGTGCTCTCGGGTACGATCCCGTTCCTGGTCTACTGGGGCGTGCAGCTGGTGAGCCCGCGCTATCTGGTGCTCACCGCGTTCCTCGCCACAGCGATCATGTCGTCGTTTACCGGCACGTCCTGGGGCTCCGCCGGAACGATCGGCGTCGCGTTGATGGGGACGGCGGCTGCCCTGGATGCCCCCCTCGCCGCCACGGCGGGAGCGGTCGTCTCCGGCGCCTACTTCGGCGACAAGCTCTCGCCTTTGTCGGACTCGACGAACATCTGCGCCATCGGGGCCGGTGCCCCGCTCTTCGTGCATATCCGCCACATGCTCTATACGGCGGTTCCCTCTTTCGTTCTCTGCCTCGTCCTCTACACGCTGGCGGCCCGGCTGGCGCCCGTCCCAGCCGACGGCATGCCGGAGAGCGCCCGCCTCGTGCTCGCCGACATCGCCGCGGTGTTCAGCCTCCACTGGATCGCCCTGCTGCCGCCGGTAATCGTCATCTGGGGAATCGTGCGACGCCTGCCGCCCGCGCTGGCCATCTCGCTGTCGGCTCTGGTGGCGGCGGCGATCGGCGTCGTAGTTGAAGGGTTCAGTATTCAGGACGCGGTCGTGGCGGCCGTCGGCGGCTTTCGGGCCGAGATGGTCGCTTCGGTGGGCGCCGACCCTGCCACCCTCGGTGAAGCGTTCATCAGGCTGGTGGTACGCGGCGGGCTCTACGGCATGGCCAACACGCTCATCGTGGTGATCGCGGCCTTCCTGCTGGCCGGGGCGATGGATGTGTCGGGCGCGCTCCACCTGCTGATCGACCGCATGCTGCAAGCGGTCCGCTCGGTGTTCGGGCTGATCGCCGCGACGATGGCGGCAGGTGGCACGATGATCGCCCTCACCAGCCACGGTGGGGTGACGGCCCTGGTGATTGGAGGCCTGTTCCAGGAGGCTTACGAGGAGCGGGGCCTCGCTGCGGAGAATCTCTCGCGCTCACTCGAGGACTCGGTGACGATCACCGAGCCTCTGATGCCGTGGACGGTCTCGGCCGTCTTCATGGCGACCACCCTGGGCGTGTCCACGATTCGATACGCGCCGTGGGCGATCTTCTGCTACGGAGGTCCGTTCTTCTCGCTACTGCTCGCGGCTCTCTTCAAGCGCACGCGGTTCGGACTGCGCCTCCTATAAGAAAAGCGCGAAACGAAGAGAGGTCATCGAGCCAGCGCTCAGACGACAGCGCAACAGGGCTCCGACCGGCCCTCCAGAATCTCCCGCAGAATCGCAAGGCCGCGCCGCAACGCCGCGTGGCTCCGTGGCGCCGCGATCCCCAGCCGAACGGCATGCGGGATCGCCTCCCGGCCAACGGCGAACGACTCGGCGCCGGTCACCTGAACACCGCGCTGGCGAGCCTGCTCGACAAAGTCGGCGCTGCGCCAAGGCTCGGGCAGGCGCAACCACACATGGATCGCCTCCGGGTGACTGACATACTCGAACGACGCCAGCCCCTCTCGGACGATCTGCTGGCGCTCACGCGCCAGTGCGCGCTTGCCGCGTACAATGCGTTCCACGGTGCCTTGCGTGATCCACAGCGCGGCGATCTCTGCCGTCAAAGGCGAAGCCATCCAGGTGGTGGTTCGCACCCCGGCGTCTAGCCTGTCCACCAGCCGCTCCGGCGCCACCAGGTAGCCGACCCGCAGCGCCGGAGCGATGCTCTTACCGGTGCTCGCAACGTAACAACTGTTCTCGGGCGCGAAGGCCGCCACGGGGGTCGGAGCTTCCTCCACCAGCAACCCGTGCACATCGTCTTCGACGATCAGTATTCCGAAACGATCGGCGACCTCGGCGATCTCGCGCCGCCGCCGCTCCGGCATCACCGAGCAGGTGGGGTTCTGCAGGGTTGGAATCAGGTAAAGCGCCCGCGCGTCCTCGGCCTGGCAGGCGCGTTCAAAGGCCTCGGGCACGACGCCCTGCTCGTCCATGGTTAGACCGCGCAGCCCGAGTCCCAACATCTGCGCCAGCGACTTCATGCCGGGATAGGTCAGCGACTCGGTCAGCACCACATCGCCCGGGCGCGTGAGCGTGCCGAAGATGACGTTGAGAGCGTGCTGGGCGCCCGCCGTAACCAGCACCCGAGAGCTATCGGCGCTCAGGCCGAGGCGCCCCACCAGCCGAGCACCCGCCTCCCGCTGAAAGGCCGACCCCGAGTGGCGCTGATAAGTCAGTAACTCGGTGTGATCCGGGCGGTTCGCCAGCGCCCGCAACGTGTCCGCCAGTATCTGACCCTCTTCCGCGGAGACGAACGGAAAATTGAGGCCCATGTCCACGGCGACATCTTCCACACCCGTCTCGAACGCCTGCAGACCACCAACCTCCTCGCCCCTCACGAATGTGCCCCGACCCACCTCGCCAACGACCAGGCCGCGGCGTTCCGCCTCCGCGTAGCCCCGGCTCACCGTCCCTACCGTCACTCCAAGGTCGCGGGCCAGCGCGCGATGCGTCGGTAGCCCGTCGCCGGGCTTCAGCTCGCCGACCTCCAGAGCCCCGGCGATGGCATCGGCGATCGCCCGATACAGGGGCCCTTCCCGATTCGTTATATCTGGCGCCCAAATTGTCATAGTGACAATCTAAGCCTTGACACCGTAAAATGTCAAGATCAAGATGTGAATGTATCACTGACACAATGGAGTCTTTCCGATGTACTATGTCGATACAAAGCCCGCGCCCTGCCGCCACCTGCGCCCCTGCGAGGCCGGGCAGCGGCAGACTCGCCTAAAGCTCGGCGTGGCGCTACGCAAAGTGTTGGAGGCGTTGGGGTCGACGGGGCACCGGACCTGGGAACAGCGACGGTTCGCCGGATTGGCCCGGCTCTCCGCGAGGGCCGGGTGGACGGGCCGCCGGGCTGAATCGGAGCCCGGCGGGCGCGAAGTGGCGGACGGGGATAGGCGTGGTTCGCAGGCGGCCTGAAGCGTCGATCAGGCCGCCGGGTCCATGATCACACCCAGAAAGATGAGCGCTCCCGAGGACCGCTCACGGATCGCGAAGACGAAGGGACGGTCCACCACGATCCGCGGAGGCACGCTCGTGACCTTGAGGCCGATGCCGGTCACCGCCGCCGCCTCGGTGCCCTCCTCATTCACATCGACGTAAGTCTTGTGCTTCACCTC
>CP070722.1:1996211-2011670 GCA_020350785.1 Gemmatimonadota bacterium | reverse complement strand
GGGCGAGTTCTTCCTGTGCGGGCATTCGATGGGCGGCGCGATAGCGTCACAGGTCGCGGCTGACTATGGCCGCCGCGTCCGCCGGCTGATTCTCATCGACAGCGCCGGCATCCCGGGCGTCGGAGCCGGCCGCATTCTCGGTCGGCTCCTGCAGCCGTGGACCTGGTGCCCCAGCCGATTCTACTCCACACTGCTGGGCGATATTCTGAAGGCCGGACCGAACGTCTTTCGAGGCATCCACCACCTGCGCGGTTTTGATGTTCGGCCGGCCCTCAAGCGTGTCCGCGCACCGACTCTAATCATTTGGGGGGCGAAAGACAGCCTGACTCCGCCGGGCCACGGCGCGATGTTCGCCGACCGTCTGCCGAACGCGCGCCTGGAAATGGTGCCCGGCGCGCGCCACCTTCCCATGATCAGCCACCCGGAAGTCGTGTCGCGCCTTGTCGTGCGCTTCTTGAGGGAGGATGTGAAACCCGGGTCCTGAAGACGGAAAGTTAGGCCGCCCGCTTCGATCGGCGCACTAGCGACCCAGCATTTCGTTCGTCAATCGTTCTCCCGGCTCATACTGGGTCAGATCAAGCGTGATGTTTCCAACCTTCAGCTTCGTCTTCAACCGCACTAGCAAGCGGCGCTCGTCATCGGTGAGGTACACCTCGGCCTCACCGCCTTCCGCGAAGATTCCGCCAGTCTTGATAATCGGGCGGACGACTATGGTATTGAACTCACCCGCAGGAACTTCGACCTTCTCGCGGCGAAGTACTTTCACGATGACCGGGTTGCGGTCGAAGCGGTAATACCGGTTCCACTCGTACGTCTCGCCGACCTTCAGCTCCGCAGCCCTGACGACGTAGACGAACGATGCCTCGTCCAGGGCCAGCGCGGGTATCGAGTCGGTCGCCCCGTCGTTTCGCACATAGGTGCGTCCCTCGAGATCAAACTCGTACTCGCGGTAGCGCTCGTAGCTGCCCTGCTGCGAATCCTGCCGATAGCGCCGGCTCGCCAGCAGCGTGACATCGAGCCAAGACTCCTGCTTGTCGTTCAGTTTGTAGAAGGGCGTTCCACCTTCGATAACCGACCGGAGATGATAGGTCGGGTGCCCGGCCACGCTGTCCACTCCCTCGACCGCCATGAACGCCTGGCCGACCTTGAGGGGGCCGAACTTCACGCGATAATCAAGGCGCTCGCCGACACCGAACGGCACCGGAGCGACTTCCGCCGCTCCGATCTCGCCCGAAGTCACTTGGGTCTGGCCGGCCGCGTTCGTCGCGGCAGCCAGGAGGACCAGCAGCGCCACCTTCGTCGCATATCTCATCGCTGCCTCAGCAAGCCGATGTAGTCGCGGGCCGCTTGCCACAGCGACAGGCGGCTCGATCGTGCGCGCCGATCGTAGCGGATCGCCGACTCCACCTCCTCCATCCGACTGGTGTGGCGAGCCACGGCCAGGAGGAGGTCGAGGCTGGCCGCCCAGCGGTCGTGAGTGACCAGGCGACCGTCGGCCCGCTCATTCATTGCTTTCTTGAGCAACCCAACGCGGTACGCTCGCAGACCCGACAGCGGATCGCTGATCTGCTCGGGTAGCTCGTATCTTCGCTCCAGCCAGGGAAGTCCGCGGCGCACCAGGCGAAAGGCCAACGGTAGCTTGGTGCCGTTGGGCCGTTGGGCGGCCACGACCAGGTCGGCTCCCCCCTCGATTCTCTTCACCAGCCCCGGAATCGCCAGTGGCTCATCGGTGAAATCCGCCTGCAACGTCACAACGGCATCGCGCCGCGGATACGCGCAGCGCCCGACCGCCTCCCGGAGAAGCCGCTCCAGCGAAGCTCCGTATCCGGTCCGCTCGTCGTTCCGAATGATCTCGAGCGGGAGCACCTGAGCGTAGGGAGAGACGACTTCGAAGGTCCGATCGGTGGAAGCGTCGTCCAGAAAGAGCACGAGATAGTCTCTCTGGAATTCCGACATCACTTGCCGGATCTTCCATAACAAGACTCCGGCCGTGCGCTCTTCGTTATGCGCCGGTATACAAATGTATATCACAGCTTTTCAGGCCTTCTTGTCGTTTTCGCCGGCCGGGCACATTCAGCCCCGCTCGGCAAGATATTCCTCAGAGCTTAATACCTGAACCGCCCGGCGCGGTTCCCGGCGCCGTCGTCTTCCAGCGCTTATGATGCCAAAAATACTGCTCCGGGTAAAGCCGGATGCGGCGTTCCAGCTCAGCCGCCCAACGCTGCGTCAGATCCAGGACCTGCTCGCCGGCACCGAGGCCAGGTCGCGGATCCAGCCTGACGATCCAACCATGATATCGCCGGGGACCCACACGAAGAGTGCCGCCTATCAAGAACGGCGCACGCGTGCGCAACGCCAGCAGCGCCGGCGCTTTATGCGTCGATGCCGGGCGCCCGAAAAACGGCACGAAGACGCCGCGACCACGGGCATCCTGATCCGCGACAAATGCCACGATCCGACCGGCCGCCAGGCTCTCCATGTAGCGATCCCAGGCGCGGACCCGATCGATCAATCCCATCCCCAGCCGTTCCCTCATCTCTTGGATGAGGCGGTTCAGATGCGGATTCTTGAGGCGCTGCATCACCGCGTCCACCGGGTATCCTAGCGCTGCCAGTGCCGAGCCAGCCAGCTCCCAGTTGCCGAAGTGCCCGCTCACCATCACCACACCGCGTCCCTCCCCGAAAGCCTCGCGCAGAACCTCAGTCCCTTCGATGACCTCCAATCGCGCCCGCACTTCGGGCAAGCCCAGGCGCAGGAGCCTCGGCAGGCCGAGGGCCTCGCGGCCGACGTGCTCGAAGCAAGCCCTGGCCGTCCGACTTACCCAGTCAGCGTCACGTTCCGGAAAAGCCAAGGTCAATTGCGACTCCACGACACCACGCCGCCAGCCGAGCCGATACGCGAGCCGGCCCAGCCTTCGACCCAGCCTCTCGCCGACTTGCGGCGGAAGAATTCCCAATAGCTGGAGGGTAAGGCGGGACACGCCGTATTCGACTGCGTGACGAAGACTGGTCAGCGAACCTCCAACTCTGCGCTGGCAGTGTCATCGCTCGCCGAACTGAATTGCAGCTCGTAAAGCCGGCGGTAGAGACCGCCCCGCGCCAGCAGGGTCTCGTGACGGCCTGCTTCCACGATCTTCCCCCCACCGAGGACGAGGATTTGATCGGCATCCCGAATCGTCGACAGCCGGTGCGCGACCACGATGACCGTGCGATTGGCCAGCAGGCGGGCGATGGCATCCTGCACGAGGCGCTCCGATTCCGTATCCAGGGACGAGGTCGCCTCATCGAAGATCAGCAGCGGTGGATCCCTGAGTATGGCTCTGGCGATGGCGATACGCTGTCGCTGCCCCCCGGAAAGCCGGACACCGCGATCACCCAAGAGAGTGTCGTAGCCGTCGGGCAGGTGGGTGATGAATTCGTGAGCGTTGGCAGCGCGCGCCGCAGCCTCGATGTCCTGCTGTCCGTAGTCGTCCGTCGCACCGTAGGTAATGTTCGCCCGCACCGTGTCGTGAAAGATGACGGTTTCTTGCGAGACGATTCCCAACAGGTTGCGGAGGGAGGTAAGCCGAATATCCCTTATGTCTAAACCATCAATGGTTATGCGTCCCCGCTGAGGCTCGTAGAATCTCGGTAGTAGATCGACGACTGTGCTCTTACCGGCCCCCGAAGGACCCACCACTGCGACGACTTCGCCGCGCCGAACTTCGAAGTTGAGCCCATCCAGGACCGGCTCTCCATCTTCATAGGCGAAACAGACGCCCTCATAGGCGACTCCCTGGCGTAAGCCGCTCAGCTCAAGACCGGCTGCCGTCTCCGCTTCGGGCACGGTATCGAGTATCTCGAAGAAGCGATCGGCCGCCGCCAACGACGATTGCGCTCGCGCCGGCAGGGTCGTGAGCGCCTTTATCGGGGACTGTAAGCGCAGGGAGATGGTGAGAAACGTCAGCAGCGCCTCGGCCGTTATCTCGCCACTGAACACCAACTGCGCTCCCACCCAGACCAGCATGAGCGTGACCACGCTGCCCAGGATCTCGGACAGCGGCGAACTCAACAGATACACCCGCTCGGCACGGACCGCGTGCTTGTAAGAAGCTCGGTTCGTCTCCGCGAAGCGGCGATACTCGTACTCCTCAGCGCCGTAGGCTTTGACCAACCGAGCGCCTGAAGCGGTCTCCTGAAGCATACTCGTCAGCTCGCCCTGAGAATCGTAAGCGCTCCGGAACCCCCTGCGGAGACGCCACAGCATCGGTTTGAGGAAACCCAGAAAGATCGGCGCCGCAACCAGCGTCAGAAGTGTCAGCTTCCAGGAGATCATCAGCAGAGCCAAGACGAATGCAACCAGCGATGCCAGATGCTTGAGCACATCCGCGGTCGCGTAAATGATCACCTGTTTCGCCTGCGCCGTATCCGAAAAGACGCGCGCCAGCAACTGGCCCGCCTTGTAACGATCGAAGAAGCCCAGCGGCAATCTCTGAATGTGCCCGTATAGGTCGTTGCGCATGTCGCGCATGATACCCTCTCGGATCTTCACACCCAAAGCCTGAGCCGTATAGTAGAAGGCGTTCTTCAGAAGCAGTCCCGCCATCACCACTATCACAACGTTGCGGAGCGCGATGTTGGGATCGGATTGCTCTATCAGGCCACCAACGGTGAGATCCAGCACCCGCTCCACCAGAGTTCCACCAGCCTGCAAGACCGACGCCTCTCCGAACAGCGCTCGCAGAAACGGGATGAGCAGGATCATGGTGAACCCGTCCAGGAGCGACGCCAGCACCGTAGCCGCCAGGCTCGCGACGAACACGAGCCTGTAGGGGCGCAGGTACCTGACCAGCCTGGTGAGCAGTTTCACCGAGCCTCGCCGCGGGGCTTCAGCAAGGCCACGGGCAAGATCAGCTCTTCAGGGCTGATCCCGCCGTGCAGGAAGCTGTCGCGGTAGCGTGACTGATACTCACGCAACTTGGTGGGATAGACAAAAAAGAAATCCTCGCGCGCGATCAGGTAGTTGGTCTTCAACCCTCCCCGCGGCAACCTGACGGACTCGCCGTTCCCCACAGTGAAGACCGTCACCGGATTCTCCGCCCTCAAATCGTCGCCATACTTGTAGCGCAGACTCGATGTGGCATCGCGTTTCGCAAATACGGTGGTCGGGCGGTGGCAGTGAACCGAGCCGTGGTCCGTCGTGAGAAGGGTGCGGACGCCCCGCGAGTGGATAATACGCAGAGCTTTGCGCAGGTCCGAGCCCTCGTACCAGGTACGGGTCAGTCGCCGGAGTGCCTCGGCATCACGGGCCATCTCGAACAGCAACTGCGATTCGCCGCGCCCGTGGGTCAGCAAGTCGACGAAGTTGAAGACCAGAGCGATGGCCCGAGGCTCGTCCAGCACTGTCGGCAGACGACGCAGCATCGCCTCTCCATCGCTGGCGTTATGCACCTTCTCGTAGTGGGTCGCCACGGAACCAGCCGTCAGTCGCGAGATCTGCTCGGCGAAAAGCTCGTCCTCGAAAGAGTTAAGACCGGACTCTTCCCACGCCTCCGGCCAGCCCGGGCGCAGCTTCGCCAGCTCGTCAGGGAATTTCCCACTGAAGATAGCGTTGCGCGCGTAAGGTGTAGCGCTGGGGATGATCGAAAGATACAAGTCTGACTCGACCTCGAAATCCTCCGCTATCGCCGAGCGAAGCACGCGCCACTGGTCCAGACGTAAGCAGTCCACGACCACCAGGACGGCCGGTTCGCCATGTGCCAGCAGCGGCACGAAGAACTGGGGAATCACGTCAACCGACATCGACGGCCGGGCCGACTGCCCCCGAGCCACCCAGTCTTGGTAGTTCTTGATAACGAATTCGGTGAACTCACGCCGGGTGTCGGTCATCAAGGCCCGCAGGGAATCACCAAGTCCGATTTCGCCGGCCTCGCTCAGCTCGAGGTCCCAATCCACCAGATCGGAATAGAGGTCCGCCCAGTCGCGCCAGCTCCGCGCCTCGTGCAGACGTGTTCGCAGATCCGAGAAGGCGCGCACGAAGTCCTGGGCCATCTGCTCGTTGCGCAACACCGGGCCTTCCAGCAGGCGCGCCACGACCGAAGCAACCTGGCGCGGACTCGTCGGCTTCACGATGTAGTCGTCGGCCCGCCTGGCGATCGCCTCCTTGAGCGTCGATTCCTCCTCGCTCTTCGTGACCATAACGATGGCCACTCGCGGATCGACACCGCGGATCTCTCGAAGCATGTCCGTCCCCGTGCGGCCGGGCATCTCCTGATCCAGCAAGACGAGATCGTAAGCGCAACGGCGTAGCTGGCTCAGCGCGTCGTCACCGTTGGGCAGCGTGTCGACCTCGTATCCTCGCTGCTCGAGCACGAGCCGGTGCGGCAGTAGGAGCTCGACCTCATCGTCAACCCATAAGATCCGCCCCCTGCTGACTTTCTTCTGTTGGTTCATTACAGCTTCCAGGTGTAGCTCCACCACGTGGCTACCGCCGTACCGGCCCGAATGGCCGGCTCGAAGACCCACTGCCGCGCCTCGCGGATAAGGTCCGTGTTGTACTCGCCGCTCGGAGTCGGCGGGTCCAGCCGCACGCTATCGACCGCGCCGGCCTGATTGATGAACACCCAGACCGTCACATCGCGCCCCCTGACGGATGACGGCCGGTCCAGCGGCGCCATGATGATCCCTCGAGGCGTAGGCGGTATCAGCCGCCGCAGCCCCGAGGCCGCGTTTCCAGCGTCGCCGCCCCCCTCGCCGCCGGGCAGGCCCGCTCCCGTCTCCGCGCCCTCCCGCTGCCCCTCACCCGGCTGGCGCAGCTCGATCTGGTTGAAGGACAACTCGGGCTGATCCTCTCGCTCGATCTCCACCGGCGCGATCACCGGCACCTCAGGGCGGGGTGGGATCGTGATCTCCACCGGCTCGCGCAGCAGCATGGCGCGCATGCCCCCACCGCCCGCCGCGGCCACGGGATCGCCGCTCGCCGGGCCCGCGGCAGCATAGGGCGTCAGCTGCTCCGCCGACCTGTGAGAGAAGACCAGAAGGAGCAGGTGGAACACGAGCGAGAGGAGCAGCGCAGTACGCCACACCTTTCGCTCTCGGCGCAGACGCTCCCTAATCCGCTCCGCCAACATCGGCCAAAGCTTCCTCGCGGCTTAACGACCAGCGCCCGATCCATGTCCCGCGCTCCGCGAGCCGAGATCCGCAATCTGGACCACGCGCCCATCGCGATCGAGTATCCAAACCTCGCCCCCGGGACCGGCGACCACGTCGGCGGCAAACTCCACCTCGCGCGCGACGCCAACAACCCGAGGTACTTCCTCACTTACGTCTACGACCGCCACGCCTTCCGGACCGGCGGCGACATAGAGTAGGTCACCGTCGAGATCAGCGGCGTAGGCGAACCGTACCCCCGTGTATTCTAGTACCACCCGCGGCCGAGTCGGGTCCGCCGCATCCACAACAAACACTCCGCTCGCTCCAGCCGCCACGGCCAGCCGCTCTCCCCGGGCCCGCACCCTCCGACCTAGGGCGGGCAGAACCAGCTCGCCCCTCCGCTGCAAATCGGACCCGACGGCCAGCAGCTTGTCCTCTGTCAAGACCCAGCCCAAGCGCCCAGCCTCGCTATATGCCATATCGGAGACGAACTCCATTCCCGCGGCCGTCGCCACGGTCTCGACCGATACGTCGCCTGCTTGTCGCTGAACCCTGAGCAAACGCAGAGAGTCCAGCGTCGCCACGGCGAGGTTCTCCTGAAAGACCTGCATCACCCCGCCTCCCCGCTGATCGATAACCTGACCCGCAGCCGAATCGGACTCCAACGGGAAGGACACCAGATTCGAGAAGGTGCTCAGAACCAGTAGATCCTGAACGGTCAATACCGCCGCGTCCTCGATCCCTCGTACGCCGGTGCCGCGCTGTAGCACGCTCCCATCCCGGCGGACCAAGCGGGCCCCGTCGGTGCCGACCACCGCCGCACCACCCGAGAACCCTGACATGCGATCAGGAACGAAGCCCAGCGCTACATTACGGAACGAGTAGTCCAGTGACGGCCCGGCAGCCATGCGCCGCTTGTAGTTCGAGTCCAGCTCGTTTCCGATTAGAAATCCGATGAAACCGGCGATGCTACCGGCCATCAAACCGACACAGGTCCTACTGCTGCAGACCGAGCCATCGGGAGGCGGCGATATCGCGTAGGCTGGAATCCCCGCGGCAAGCGCGAAACCCAGACCGTACAGCCAGCGCCGGTTGGCCTTCCAGCCCCCTTGGGCCAGCGCCTCCGTTGGCAAGGCAAGCAAGAGGGCCAGCAAGAGCAGGATGGCGCGCCGCCGACCCACCAACGCGTGCGGCCGCATCGGCGCGGTTCTATTCAGGCTCTGTAACATCGAAGCTTCGGGCCCTGGCGGCGAGACTTTGGCCCTGGCGATCCCAGATCCGCAGCCGAATCTCGTATTCTCCTTCCGGAACCTCCTGCGGGTCCAGCGACAGGTACTCCGTAATCCGATCGCGGCCATCTAGTCGCACCTGGCGGCTGAACTGCAATTCCAACCTGTCGTCCCCAACCATGCTGAAACCCCAGGCGTCCGCCAGAAGACCCAGGACGGCTCCCAGCCCTTCCGCTCGTCGTAGCTTCTTGACCCGCAATTGCAGAGACACGTCGTACTGGGCAAACCCCTCGGCGTCAGGTTGGAGCCCGTAAAGCTCGTAGTAAATGTCGATCGACTCGCCGGATCGGAACTCCAGCGCGGCGTTCGCCATCACGTTGTAGTCCGAGCGCTTACGCGGATCCTCCACCAAAGGCCGCACGGCGTCGGCGACCAGGATATCGCTGATGCTCAGCGAATCAGAGGGGAATAACGCTGCCGTGAAGGTGTCCCGGCCCGCTGCGGCCCGCCAGGACACGGCGTCTCGAGCTTCGACCGCGCAGACGATCGGGCCGCCGGATGGCATCAGTATCCGCCAGCTCTTGCGCTCATCCTGCTCCCCCGCCTCTCCGTACCTCAAAGTATCGGTCTCGACCCGCCGGACCACCGCTTCGCCGTCCCTGTTCAGCAGAAAGAGGCCCGTCTCGAACTCCCCTTTCTCCAGGTCGAGTTCCCGAGACAGGCTCTCCAACGGGAGGTCGGCATGGATCTCCACCGCGATCTCGTCCGGCGTGTTGCCACGGAACCGCGCGATCTGCACGGGCAAGGGAAGCAGCTCGGGTATCGACGGGATGTTGGTGTAAGCCGCCGGCTGCACGTGGCGATAACTTTCGGCGATAAACTCATAGTCGCCGGCAAACCTCGCGTGCAGGTATCCCGGCATCTGGCGGAAGACAAAAACGGGGCCCTCTCTCCCATAGCTCCAGATGATCGAACGCCGGCCCGCTCCATAGGGGTTGCTCTGAAACGTGGTCTCGGTACCGAAGGCCGCGATTTCTGCGGGCGGTCCGTAGCGGATATAGATGATCCCTTGATCCGTCTCCCAACCGCGCAGCCCGACAGCCGGCGCCGAGTAGCGCAGATCTGCATAGGCGACGCGAGAAAGATGCTCCAGCCGCCGCTCGTTCGCCTCGGTCAACAACAAGGGGTCCGTCAGCCGCCAGTACTTGCTGGCGAAGTCGGCCCGCTCTTCCTCGCCGAGGCTCAGGTACTGCTCCGCCGCGTCGCTCCGCATCACGGGGGCGAGATTCTCGATCGCGGCCCGCTCTGCCTCCGGCAAGCGCGCGAGCGCCTGATCAAATGCCGCCGCCGCATCCACCTCACGACCCGCCGCATGCAGACCGAGACCGAGGTAGAGGTACGGCCTCGGCCTTTCCGGATAGGCCGCACTCAGTCGACGCGCCAGCGCCAGGTACTCGCTCAGGCGGTACTCATCCAGCAACGCCCCCAATAGGCGCGTCGTGGCGCCAACGTGCCCTGCATCGTACTTGAGCGCCGCTCGATAGTGCTCGAACATCGCATCCTTGGCCATCAGGCCAGACCCCTTGACCTCAGGCGCGTTGTCCAGGTAGCCGCTGAGATCGCGGGCGATGTTCGGATCGAGAACCTCGTCGGCCCGACTCGGAGGCGGCCCCCTGAAGAACGGAGTCAAATGGCGATCCCGCAGCCCCTGATACTCCAGCTCCTTGATGTAGCCAAGATTGAACCGGATCTCCGCCAACACTTGAGGGTCGCCCAGCGCCTCCGCCTCCGAGAGCGCCCGCCGAAACAGTCGACCGGCGTCCACCATCATGTGCTGCTTCAGACGCAGGCGCGCGAGCTCCAGCAGGTAGAGTGGATCGTTCGGGCTCAGCTCCAAGGCCTTCAGCAGAGCATCTTCCGCCTTGAGGCGATCCCTGAAATCCGTCTCGACGGAACTCGCTCGGTGGGTGTAGAGCCGGCCGATCTGGTAGTGCGCGTCGGCCAGATTCGGGTCCGCGTCCAACGCACGGTCAAGCTCGACGAAGGCCAGCGCTGTGTCCCCGGCGGAAGCGAGCGCCAGGCCCCTTTCAACATGCCGGCGGGCAACGCCCTCCTGGGCCCGCGCCGGGCCGGGAGGCACCAGTAACACCGCCGACAGCAGCATGAGGCTAATACGCTTCACGGCTCGACCCCTATGTCTTTCGCAGACCCGCAATATCAAAATTAGGCGCCTCGCTCCGCGCCGAAAAGGCCGGAAAAGGACAATCCATCACAAGTGTCTGCAGCACAATCGCTTAGCCGCTCAGCCGCTCCGAACGGCCCCGCCTCGGTCGCCGCTCGCGCCATCCGCCGCATCCCGCGCTCCCCCCTCCTCGAAGCGCACTTGCCTCGCCCCGACGTGCCAGCCATGTTAGCGGGCATCACCCGTCCCCCTGAACTCGTTTCGCGCCTTGAGGCATCGAGATTGGAGAGTAGACGTATGATGGGGCTCGAAGGAGTCATCCTTGTTCCCATTCTGATTCTTGGCAGCGCCGCAGTGCTCTACTACGGGCTCATCGGCGTCCGTTCGCGGCAGACCGGATCACGCCCCGACAAGGGCGCCGGCAGGTGAGCTGGTCGGGAATGTCGGTCACGGAGGGAAGATGAGCGGACTGTTCGAGAGACTGCGCGGCGAGCTCGAGGCCATGCAGGGTCAGGGTGTCTACAAGCGCCTCGTTCACCTCGACTCGCCTCAAGCCGCCGTCGTCAAGATCGAGGAGTCGGGTGGCGAAGTCATCAATCTCTGCTCCAACAACTACCTCGGCCTGTGCAACACGCCGGCAGTGGTGGAGGCGGGCCGCGCGGCTTACGAGAAGTATGGGGCCGGCACGTCGTCGGTGCGCTTCATCTGCGGAACCTTCACGCTACACCGGCAACTGGAAGAGAAGATCGCCGAATTTCTGGGATTGGAGTCGGCCCTGACCTATGTATCGTGCTGGAACGCGAACACCGGACTGATGCCGACCTTCCTCGAGGAAGAGGACGCGCTCATCTCCGACGAGCTCAACCACGCCTCGATCATCGACGGCGTGCGGATGACCAAGGCGCAGCGCAAGGTCTACAAGCACTCCGACATGAAAGAGCTGGAGCAAGCGCTGAAAGACACTGCGGGCGCTCGTCATCGCTTCGTGATCACCGACGGCGTGTTTTCCATGGAAGGCGACATCTGCAGACTCCCGGAAATCCTGGAACTCGCCGAGAAGCACGATGCGACCGTGGCCATCGACGACTCGCATGCCACAGGCGTCCTAGGTGCAACGGGACGTGGCACACCGGAGCATTTCGGCCTCCACGGCCAGGTGCCCGTCGTCACCAGCACGCTCGGCAAGGCACTCGGCGGTGCCGCCGGCGGCTTCACGGCCGGACCGGAGGCGCTCACCGACTACCTCACTCAACGCTCCCGACCCATGCTCTTCTCGAACGCACTGCCACCGGCCACAGCCGCGCACTCACTGGCAGCGGTGCGGTATCTAGATGAGCATCCGCAGCTGGTTCAGAAGCTCCGCCAAAACACCGCGTACTTTCGGGAGAATCTGCAGGAAGCGGGCTTCAAGCCTATTCCCGGCGAGACCCCCATCGTCCCGATCATCATCGGCGAAACCGCCGAGGCCATTCGGATGAGCCAGATGCTCCTCGAGGACGGCGTCTTCGTGATCGGCTTCGGCTACCCCGTAGTACCGCAGGGAACGGCCCGGATCCGCTGCCAGATCTCCGCCGCCCACGAAACGGAACACCTGGATGCCGTGCTCGACGCCATGAAGAAGGTGGGCGCCAAGTTGGGCATCGTCTGAGGATCGCCGGTGGCAACGCACATCGCCCCCAGCATCCTGAGCGCCGACTTCACCCGCTTGGGCGATCAGATCGCCGAGGCCGAGGCCGGAGGCGCCGACTGGATCCACGTCGATGTCATGGACGGACACTTCGTTCCAAATATCACGATCGGTCCGCTGGTCGTCGCGGCCGCAAAGCGCGCTAGCCGCCTTCCCCTGGACGTCCATCTGATGATCGAGAACCCCGACCGCTACCTCGGCGACTTCATCGAGGCCGGGGCGACGTGGCTCACCGTACACCAGGAGACGTGCCCCCACCTGCACAGAACCGTTCAGAAGATACGGGAGCTCGGCGCCCGCCCGGGCGTCGCGGTCAACCCGTCGACGCCGGTAGAAACGCTCATCGACATCCTACCCTTCATCGACCTCGTCCTGGTGATGACCGTAAACCCTGGTTTCGGGGGTCAGCGCTTCATCGAGGCATGTCTTGCAAAGGTCGCGCGCCTGTCACGCCAGCTCGAAGGGCGCGGATTGCAGCACATCGCGATCGAGGTGGACGGCGGCATCGATCCGACCACGGCACCGCGAGCCGTGGCCGCCGGAGCCTCCGTGCTGGTTGCCGGCTCGGCGGTGTTCGGCCAGGGCTCGATCACGGACAACATCGGCGCGATCCGCCGCAGCCTCGCCATCCAGGTCTGAACCCGCTGCGACCAACGTCACCCATGCGGCGAGAACGGCCGAACGCCTCTCTCGACTTGAGGCCCCCCGAGCGGCGAACGATCCGCGAGCACGCCGCGCGGAACCACCCCGAAGAGGCTTGTGGCGCGCTGCTCGGACAAGTCAGCAGGGCTGGAGTCACCGCCGTGCATGCGGCGATACCGCTGGCCAACGAAGGGGCGGAACGGACACGGCGTTATCTGATTGGGCCGGCGGCCGTCCTGCAACTCGAGCGTCGCGCAGAAGAGTTGGGCCTCAAGGTGGTCGGGTACTACCACTCGCACCCCGACGCTCCGGCTGTTCCGTCGGAAGCCGATCGGGAACATGCCTGGCCCTGGTACGTCTATCTCATCGCCGGAACTTCGAAAAGAGGAGCACCGCAATGGAGCGCCTGGCGGCTGACCGGTGACCGCCGGCGCTTCCGTCGGCTCGCCATTGGCGCCGGTGACCGGCTGGAGGGCGGATCGTGCACAACGTCAGTGTCCTGATCCCGACACCACTGCAACAGTACACCGACGGACGGGGCGCCGTGTCGCTCGAGGCAGGCACCGTTGGCGCCGCGCTGGCGAACCTCAGCGCGCTCCACCCGGCTCTGCGGCACCACCTGTTCGCAGAAGACGGGAACCTGAGGGCTTTCGTCAACGTCTACCTAAATGACGAGGACATCCGCTACCTTGATGAAGGGCTGCAGACCGGCGTCGGCGCAGGCGATGAGATCCGCATCGTCCCTTCGATCGCCGGGGGCGCCGTTACTATGACGGGTGATCGGAAAGATCTGTCCGCGGGCGAGATTCGCCGCTACGCCCGGCACCTCATCCTCCCGGAGGTCGGGTCGGACGGCCAGCGTGCGCTGAAACGGGCTCGCGTGCTTCTGGTGGGCGCCGGCGGCCTGGGCTCGCCCGCCTCCATGTACCTGGCCGCCGCCGGTGTGGGGACCCTGGGACTGGTGGACTTCGACACGGTCGAGGAGAGCAACCTGCAAAGGCAGGTCATTCACGGAACGCGCGACGTCGGCCGCCCGAAACTGGAGTCGGCGCGCCAGCGCTTGCTCGACATCAACCCCAGCCTGAACTTCGAGGGCCATGGGGTCCGGCTGACGGCCGAGAACGCGCTGGAGATCATCGCCGATTACGACATCGTCGTAGACGGCACCGACAATTTCCCCACGCGCTATCTCGTCAACGACGCCTGCGTTCTCCTGGATAAGCCGAACGTCTACGGATCGATATTCCGCTTCGAGGGCCAGGCTTCGGTCTTCTATGCAAGCGAAGGGCCCTGTTACCGCTGCCTCTACCGGGAGCCTCCGCCTCCGGGCCTGGTACCTTCCTGCGCCGAGGGCGGCGTCCTCGGAGTGCTTCCGGGCATCATCGGAGCGCTACAGGCAAACGAGACCCTCAAGCTGATTCTTGGCATCGGCGACACCCTGATCGGGCGCCTCTTGCTGTTCGACGCCTTGAGAATGAGGTTCCGGGAGCTACGACTTCGCACGGATCCGGAGTGCCCGATCTGCGGGGAGGCGCCCACGATCCGCGAGTTGATCGACTACGAGGCCTTTTGTGGAATCAGGCCGGCCGAGGTGGAGCGAGCCGAGATGCGCATACCGGAGATCACCGCCACCGAACTCAAGGCACGACTCGACGCCGGCCACGATATCCGGGTACTCGACGTCCGCGAACCGTACGAGTTGGAGATCTGTAAGCTGGATGCCGCGGAGCTCATTCCACTGGGCCAGCTTCCCACTTCGCTCAGTAAGCTGAATAAGGACGACGAGTTCGTCGTCATCTGCCGCAGCGGCCGTCGCAGCGCCCATGCGGTTCTCATGCTACGTGAGGCTGGGTTCCACAACGTATTCAATCTCAGTGGCGGCCTGCTCGCCTGGTCGGACGAGGTCGATCCATCGATGCCGAAGTACTGACCGGTCCGCCGCCGCGCCGAGGTATCTGCAAGTATCGGTGTAGTTGATCGGAACACGAGCGTGAAGTCTTACCCCTATTTCACTGACAAACCAATGGTGTTGGCGCACCGCGGCGCCTCGGGCTACGCTCCCGACCACACGCTCGCCGCCCTGCAGCTGGCCGCAGAGCAGGGAGCCGACGGAATCGAGGCCGACGTTCATCTCTCACGCGACGGCCACCCAGTCCTCCACCACGGCGGCGACCTTTCCGAAAACACCGACGGGCATGGCCCTATCAGGAACTACCCGCTCGATCAGCTGCGCGAATTCGACGCTGGATATCGATGGTCGCCGGACCGTGGCCTGACCTTCCCTTTTCGTGGACGCGGGCAGCGGATCACCACGTTGGAGGAGGCGCTGCGCGCCTTCCCTCGGATGCGCTTCAATCTCGACATCAAGGAGCGTAGAGCGGCCGAGGCTACCCGCCGCGTGATCGACCAGCACGGCGCCGGCGATCGAGTGCTGTTGGCCGCCTGGTACTCCTGGCGGCGCCGGCCGGCGCTCCGCGCGTATCCCGGCCCCCAAAGTATCACGCTCGACCAGATGCTGCGCACCTCGGACGGGTTGATCGTGGCGTATCGGGACCGGGATGAGCTGGAGGTCCGTGACATCTCGATGGC
>CP070722.1:1989495-1996111 GCA_020350785.1 Gemmatimonadota bacterium | reverse complement strand
TCCTGCCCCCAGAGCTTGGCCTCGGCCTGGGTGTTGTGCTCGGGCCAGCCGGCGTAGTCGGTCAGGCAGCCGAACGACGTGAAGGCGATAGCCCCGACCCAGAGTGCGAGTGTGAGTCGTCGCATGTGGTTCCTCCTTGGGTGTTTGTTAACCTACGAACACGAATCCTCCGCTTCTGCTTTCGGTGCCTCTGTGCTCAGCCGCGGAGCACGCGTCGTAGTCACACCTCCTTTCGATACCGGCTGGGCACGAAGGATGTACCATGCTACAGCCCGGCCTGCGTAGCAGGCCGCAACAGAGAATCAGCGCTTACTTGTACCGGGAAGCCGTGCGTTCAACGGCTGGCGGGAGAGCTACCACTGGGAAAAGCGCGCTGAACGTTCCCTTGAGAGCGCCCGTGTTGTCAACGGACCAAGCAGGTGCGATAGCCTACAGTGGTCTTAGGGTTATCTCTGACTGTCCGAGCCGCTCTGTCTGTCTGAACTGCGATTAGTACTGCGATATCTCAGGCAAAATTGCGAGAGTTTGTCTCCGAGGAGTGTGGCCAGTATAGGACGTCTCTGAACCACTGTCAAGAACTAGATTTGTGGGCGAGTTCCTCTGGGCCTTGCAGTCCTTGAGGGACGCCTGGACAACAGGGTCGGCCGAGGTTTGTCCCCCCAGCCTTGGCGGGGAGGAGTTTGGTTGTCTGTCGTCCAGCGTAGTATGGGTCACACCTTACGCAAGGGGTTTCCTATTTGAGGGCAGGGGACTATATTGACTGCCAATCGTGTCTATTAGCAGTTCTCTCCGAAAACTCTGCTTAGCTTGTTCTTCATAGATCGTAACCAAGGTTAAGGGAGTAGTGCTGGAACACGGTGGCCCGAAGACGGGTTCCGCCATTGCTTATATCCCCCAGGCGAAAGGCTCTCCCGCCAAACCGTGCAGTAGCGTCGACGTGACCCTCACAATGGAGTGGCCTCATGCAACGTAGTCGTTTCGCTCCGCTGGTGCTTGTCATGGCAGCCGCCTGGTTGGTCAGCTGCGGCGAGGACGAGACCCTCGAGCCCACGCGGCCGGAGGTGGTGGCACCCAGCGCCGATGTCGCTCAGGACGACTTCGTTCCCGGGCAGTACATCGTCGTGTTCAAGAACAACGTAGCGGATCCAGTGAGACTGGCGGCTCAGCTAGTGGACCAGCACGGCCTGAGCCTGCGCCATACCTATCAGCACACCATCAAGGGATTCTCCGCCAAGATGCCCGACGGCGCGGTGGCTGCTCTGCAGCGCAACCCCAACGTGCTCTTCATCGAGCAGAACAAGTACTGGTACGTCGATACGCACGAGAGGCTGGCGACGCCCGCCCTGCTGGCCAGCGCGGCGGTCGCCAAGGGAAAGCCGGCGCCAGATCCGTTCAACCCGCCCAGTAACCTGGTGGCCACGACGACGGGGACGAGCACTATCGGCCTGACGTGGCAGGACAACACGAACGACGAGACCGGTTTCGAGATCGAGCGCAGCCTCGGGCCAAGCGGTCCGTTCACGAACATCGCCGGGGTTGGCACAGACGTGACGAGCTACGGCGACAACGGGCTCGCCGAGAACACCGAGTACTGCTACCGGGTCCGCGCCTTCAAGCCGAAGAAGAGGAACTCGAACACATACAGCGACTACTCGAACATCGCCTGCGCGACGACGGACGGCACGCCGCCCGCGCCGCCGAGCGGTGATCCGAGCAACTTGACGGCGACCACCGTCGACCATCAGCGGATCGATCTTGGCTGGACCGATGGCTCGAACAACGAGGATGGGTTCAGCATCGAGCGCTGCACGGGATCCGGTTGCACGAACTTCGCCGAGATCGCCACCGTGGGCGCAAACGTCACGTCTTACGTGAACACGGGACTTCAGGCATTGACCACGTACCGCTATCAGGTACGTGCGTTCACCGGCCCCGCCAGCAGCCGCTTGTACTCCGGCTACACGAACGTCGCGGAGGCGACCACGACGAAGGCGCCGCCGCCACCGCCGGGCTGCAACGACAACGGCGCGCACGACGATTTAGGCGATCCTGGCCTCTACGGCATCACGAAGACCAAGGCCAACCAGAACGGCCATTGGCTGGGAGTGCGCGGTAACGATCCTGCTAACTGCGGCATGCGGGCCGAGTTCTTCGGCCTCGACACCGGCGTGGACAGCGATCACCCGGATCTCAACGTCGTGGAGATCCAGTGCTTCCTGGCCGGCACACCTAGCTGCACCGGTGAGGATGGCCACGGCCATGGCACCCACACCGCGGGCACCGCGGCGGCCGTCGATGGCGGCCCGGCTAACGGAGTCGTGGGCATGGCGCCGGGCGCCAAGATCCACGGCTACAAGGTCTGCACCGACGGCGGCAGCTGCCCCAACGACGACATCATCGCCGGTATCGATGCGGTCACGGCGTACAAGAACGCACAGCCGGGGCTAGCGATGGTGGCGAACATGAGCCTGGGCGGCGGCATCAGTAACGCGATCGACACGGCGGTCCGTCGCTCGGTCAACGCCGGCGTGACCTACACGCTCTCAGCTGGCAATGGCGTTCTCGGCGCGTGCATCTTCCCGGCCGATGCCCAGGGTTCTTCGCCGGCCCGGGTGGGTGACGACGACATCAACGCCAGCGATGGCAGCAACGGCGACACCAAGCTGGTGAACGGCGCCATCACCACCACGTCGAGCAACCAAAACGACACCGACGTGAACTGCAACTACGGCAATCCGGTCAGCGTGGCCGCTCCGGGCTCGGGCATCAAGTCCACCTGGCTGAACGGCGGTTACAATACGATCAGCGGCACGTCGATGGCTGCACCACACTCAGCAGGGGCGGCGATCCTTGTTCTGCAGGGCGGCACGCAGTCGCCCACAGCGGTGGAGCAGCAGATCGTGAACGATCTGGATCCGTGGACGACCAACGATCTGCCCAACGCCGATGGTCGGCTGGACGCGCGCTGTCTGGGCACGGGCGATAACAGCTGCGCCGGCAGCAACTAAGCGGCACGGCAGAATCGAGGCGGGGGGCTGCGGCGACGCGGCCCCCGCCCTATCTTGTTGTAACCGCCAACTTGATATGCGGCAGCCAACAGCAGCCGTTGCTCTTGGGACTGCCTGATCCAGTATGCGTACCCTTCGGCAACTCCAACCTGGGAGGAACACATGAGACGGTTTGCAGGACTCGCCGCTGTGCTTCTCGTCGCCGGCGCGCTGTTCGTCGCCTGCGAGCGGGAGCCGCTCACGCCGCCCGACGGTGTGACCCCCAGCCTGAGCGAGGACGTCATCGCGGGCCGCTATATCGTCGTCCTGCAGGATGGCGTGGACCCGGCGGAGATCGCTGCGGGCTTCGGCGTTGCGACGACCTTCGAATACCGTGCTGCGCTGACGGGTTTCTCGGCGGAGTTTTCGGAGGACGTCCGGCGGGCGATCGAGGGGAACTCGCTGGTCCGCTGGGTGGAGCCGGTTAAGATGAAATACCTGGATGTAAAGGGTAAGGGCGGACCCGACAAGCCACCGAAGGAGTGCAAGGGCAACAAGTGCCCGCCTCCACCTCCACCCCAGCCGATCGACGCGTGCGTACCGGGAGCCGGCGATAACACCAGCAACGATCCGCTCGATGAGCTGTACGGGATCGTCGATGTGAACGCTCCGGCCAGCAATACTTGGACCAACTCTCCAGTGACAGTCGACATCGCGATCCTCGACACAGGCGCGGACACAGATCACACCGATCTCTGTGTTCACAACGCCGTTGGCTTCACGAACGAGGGTTGGGAGGACAACCACGGGCACGGCTCCCACACTTCCGGCACCGCGGGCGCGCGAGACGACAACTTCGCCGATGGCGGTGAGGTGGTCGGCGTCGCTCCGACGGCCCGCATCTGGTCGGTCAAGGTCTGCACCGCTTTCGGCGGCTGCCCCGGGGACGCGATCGTCGCGGGGATCGACTATGTGACCGCCAACGCGGATCAGATCAAGGTCGCCAACATGAGCCTCGGTGGCGGCGGCAGCGATCAGCCGCACCCGCAGGGCGATTGCTCCCCGATCACGGGGGATGCCGAGCACCTGGCGATCTGCAACTCTGTTAATGCCGGAGTTACGTACGTCGTTTCGGCGGGTAACAGCGGCGCTGATGCGGCCGGGTTTACGCCGGCGGCCTTCGACGAGGTGATTACGGTCGCCGCGTCTGACATCGACGAGCAACCAGCTAGCTTCAGCAACTACGGCGCCGATGTCGACCTCATCGCGCCGGGAGTTAACATCAAGTCGACGTACTTGAACAACAACTACGCTAACTTCAGCGGCACGTCGATGTCGTCGCCGCACGTGGCGGGCGGTGCCGCGCTGTACATTTTGGCGAACCCGGGCTCGACCCCGTTCGAAGTCCGCGATGGGCTGGTGGCCGATGGTCGGCACGGGTGGGCCGGCCAGGGTGGCCTGCACCCAGAGCCGATGCTCGACGTCTCGAAGTACTAGCGTCTCGCCGATCGACGCAACAAGCATCGGGGCGGCGCGTACGGCGCCGCCCCGATTCTCTTTTTAGGCTTGGGCTATGCTATTCCGCTGTTATCTTTCCGATTGATTTCCGCACGCTTCAAATTGCGACCTCGAGACCGTAATCCAGATACTCGCGAGCGCTTCATGAAGAACTGGTACCTCTACGCGCTGGTGTTCATATCAGGAGCCGCCGTGCTGGCCGTCGAGATCCTCGGCACCCGCATCCTGGGGCCCTTCTACGGCGTCAGCCTGTTTCTGTGGTCGGCGCTGATCACCGTCACGCTGGCCGCGCTCAGCGTCGGCTACGCCATCGGTGGCCGCTGGGCCGACCGCGGGCCCAGGCTGGCGCGGCTCTGCTACCTGCTGGCGGTCGCCGGCATCTGGCTGCTCTTCATCCCGATCGTTCGGCGTCCGGTGCTCTTCATCGCCGAGCCTTTCGGCCTGCGCTTCGCCGTCTTGTTGGCCACGTTCATTCTGTTCGCGCCGCCGCTCACCCTCCTCGGAATGGTCAGCCCCTACGCGATTCGCTTAAAGGCGCTCGACCTCAGCGAGGTGGGGCGCACCGCCGGTGACCTCTATGCGATATCGACGATCGGCAGCGTGCTCGCCGCTTTGGCGACGGGCTTCGTTCTGATTCCCAGCGTCGGCGTCAACCGGCTCACCTTCCTGATCGGCGCGGTCCTGATCGTCACCGCTGTGTTGGGGCTCCTGAAAGACCGAGCGTGGAAGACCGCTGCGGCCGCGGTGCTTGTGTTGCTCGTCGCCGTGCCGGTGGCCCTTGCAAACTCAGCCGGCGAGCGAGCCGATCCCGAGAGCGGGTTGCTCGCCGTTGAGCAAAGCCCCTATGCCGAGATAAGGGTGCTCGATATCGACGGCGTCAGGCATCTGCTCATCGACGGAGGTATACACACGTTGGTCAATCGTCTGACGTGGACATCCTACTTTCCGTACGTTGCGGTAACCGAGCTGGCCAGGGAGTACTTCGAGCGCCCTGGCAGGATGCTGCTGCTGGGCCTGGGAGGCGGCACCATCGCGAAGAACTACTCTCGGGCAGGCTGGGCGGTGGATGCGGTGGAGATCGATCCAGTCGTCGTGGACCTCGCGCGCGAGTACTTCGGCTTTACCGCCTCCGATGCCAATGTCTACGAGATCGACGGCCGCGAGTTCTTGATACGGTCGAACGAGATCTACGACGTCATTATCGTGGATGCGTTCGGAAGCAGCTCGATTCCGTTCCACCTCATCACCAGGGAGTCCTTCGGCTTGGTCGCCGATCATCTCCAAGCGGACGGCGTTCTGATGGTGAACGTCGAATCGCTGGGTTGGGAGGACAGGACAATCAAATCAGTGACGGCCACCCTGCTAGAGCATTTCAGTCACGTGCTGGCGCTACCGACGACGGCCGTACCCGACGAGTTCGGCAACGTGATCGTTCTGGCTTCCAATCGGGTGCTCGAGGTTCCTGCTGATCTGCAAGACATGACAAGGACCCGCGGCCACTGGCTGAACAACAACTACCTACGGCGGGCCTGGGACAAGCGTTTCATTCCGGACCCGCGCCAGGGATTCGTGCTCACCGATGATCTTAATCCGATCGACGTCTGGTCCGAGGAGGTGAACTTCGTCGCCCGCAAGGACCTCCACGATTACTTTGGGGCGAACGGCCGAAGCTGGTAGCCACGCCCGGGTTCCAATCAGCGATCTTCTCTCCGCGATCCGGGTCGCAAACGCAAGACTTGCACAACGAAAACTCGGAGTGGTGAGATCCTGGAAACGACAAAGGGCGAGTGTTCAACACTCGCCCTTTGTCTTGGCCGCTGACGGTAGGGCTACAGCCCGGCAGCCAGCTGCGCGTGGTTGAACGCGAACGCCAGGAGGGCCGGCATTGCAATGCGCATACCGCCGTTGAAGGTGGCGGCGACCGAGACCGGCACACCGTCCGTCGTGTTGGCTAAGACCGCGCGGATGAAGTCCTTGCCGCCCGGCGTGGTCAGATCGATGGCGAAGCTGTGCGGGCGGAGCCCGTTATGCGCCATGTCGATGACCAGCGAGTTCGCCAGCGGAATCGAGACACCATCCAGCTCGATGGCCGTCATCTCGATGCTGAAGCT
>CP070722.1:1985401-1989395 GCA_020350785.1 Gemmatimonadota bacterium | reverse complement strand
GCGCACGTTGTGCAGGTGGGCGAACTGACGTGCGACATCGCGGCCGCCCCGCTTCGAGAGGCTGGACTTCATGCCGGCAGCGCTGATCTCGTCGATCAGGTACAGGTTGATGCGGTTGTTCGTGCGCCAGGCTTCCAGCAGATCATCGTGCATCGTCGCCTCCCGCCCACTCAGGGTCACGGCACCAATCGCCAATTCTCGCGCCCCCCACCGGCTCAGAGCACGATCTGCAGGCCGACGTTCAGCGGGGCGATGGTCGAGCGGCGCGCTTCGTCGCCCAGCAGTCGCACGACCCGCGCTTCACCAAACAGCCTGAGGTGGCGAACGATGTCGAAGCGAAGGCCCCCTCCCAGGTTCAGGGTCACGATCTCAGGCTCGTACAGCTCGATCGCCAGGCCGATACCCCCGATGGCGTAGGGCCGCAGCCTGGAATCATCCGGGCCGAACGTGTACGTGCCGTTGAGCGACAGAAACAGGTAGCTGATCGTCTCGTTGCCCTCGAGCCGAACTCCTAGCCGGCCCCGGCTCTCTAGCCCGACGAAACCGACGATGTTGCGCGCGTCCGGGGCGCCTTCGAGTGCTAAGGTGCGGCCGATCCCGCCCCCGAAGTAGAAGCTCTGTGCCGCTGCGGTCCCTGCGGTTAGGAGCAGAGCCAGAAAGACGGTGATCTGCAAGCCTCGTCGCACGGTTCCTCCTTGGATGCGCGATAGTCAGTACAACGTTAAGAAATATCGTGGGCCCGACTTCCACAACATCGGTGTAGGGTAGGGCCGCCGCTTGACCGCCGCTTGACCGCGCTCACCCAGTTTCGGCTCAGCGAAAGCGAGAGAGGGACCGGGTGATTCCCAGGAGCCAGCCTGTGAGCAAGCCGAAACTTCAGATCATCGTACTCTTCCAGAACCTGGGTGACCAGCAGACCTACTACGCACGCTCGCCCGCGCCGCCCCTATCGGGGCTGCTCCTGGCCGGCCTGACGCCCGATCTGGTGGAGGTCGATGTGCACCACGAGATGGTCCGGCCCATCGACTACGATACCGACGCCGACATCATCGCCCTCAGCTTCATGGACTTCTGCGCGCCGCACGCCTACGAGGTGGCTCGCCGGTTCCGCGAGCGCGGCAAGATCGTGGTGGCCGGCGGCAAGTATCCGTCCACGTTTCCGCACGAGGTGATGCCGCACGCCGATTGCACCGTGGCCGGCGAGGCCGAGCGCGTCTGGCCGCAGGTGGTGGAGGACCTGGTGGCCGGCAAGCACAGGCGGATCTACCAGGCGCCCCTCGGCGCCTCGCTCGAGAACATCCCGCCGCCGCGCTACGACCTGGCCGAGCCCCAGTTCGCGACCCCGGTGGTGACCGAGGCGACCCGCGGCTGCCCGTTCACCTGCACCTACTGCCAGCTCAACATCAAGCGGGCGCCCTACCGGGTGCGGCCGATCGAAGATGTGATCCGCGACCTGACCGCCACCGCGAAGCTGCCCTTCCACAAGCGCAAGCTGGCGATGCTCTACGACAACAACCTGGGCGGCGACATGGGCTACGCGAAGGAGCTGCTGCGCGAGATCGCCAAGCTGAACCTCTGGGCGCTGGGCGCTCAGTTCAGCTTCAACTGCCTGGACGACGACGAGTTCGTCGAGCTGCTGGCCGAGGCCCGCTGCGGGATGGCGTTCATCGGGATGGAGTCGCTCAGCCAATCGAGCCTCAACTCGGTCAGCAAGCGGCAGAACAAGGTGCAGGAGTACGAGACCGCATATAGGAAGCTGAAGGAGCGCGGCATCCTGACCTTCAGCGGCTTCATGCTGGCGCTGGAGGAGGACACGCCGGAGTACTACCGCACGGTCCCACAGAAGCTGGAGGCCGTCGATCCCAGCGCGCTGCTGATCTCCATCTCGATCCCGATTCCGGGCACACCCTTCCACCGGCAGATGGAGACCGAGCGCCGCATCTTCGACCACGACCTGTCCCACTACGAGGGCGACCACCTCGTCTTCCAGCCCAAGCGCGTCGCGCCCGACGATGTCTTCGCGGCGTTCGAGAACATCAACCGCACATTCTACTCCTGGCGCGCGATCGGCCGGCGCTGGCGGCGCTTCGTGTCCACCTATCTGCGGGCGCGCGGGGAGGAGGCGATCGGGAAACGTTTGTTCCGCGCCGCGCTGCTCTCCTACATCCTGTTGAAGCTCTCGATCTTCCAGCGGCACCACGCTCGGAAAAAAGTGTTTCCGCACTTGACTCGCGCGCGCGCCGCGCCGCGGCCGGTCGAGCGGAGCGTCCAGATCGCCGCGCGGAGGAGGGAAGTGCTGGCCGTGGTTGACTGAGGGCCGGCACACCTGATCCTCTTTGTGTGGTCCGCTTGCCTATCTCTAATCGCTGTCGCATATTGGCAAGTCCACCCGCCGCTGTGGCGCGCGTTCGGGGGGCCGCTTCCTGGCGGGCCCCGGCAGGTGAGGGAGCGTTTCGCGCTCGGCCGTCACCTCGCTAGATTGGATGCCCCGCTCCGGGAAGCGATCGCGCCGAACTCCCGCCAACTCGGTGCGCGCCCGGAACACCTTTAACCCGAGGACGTCAGGTGCCTGACTCCGAAGCTTCAGCGCAGAGGCGGCTGCCTTGGTGACGACCTACCTGGCCGCGTTTGGCGGCGCACTTCTCCTCGCCCTCCTGCTTACGCCGGTGGTACGCCGCGCTGCACTGGCGCTGGGCGCGGTCGACCATCCGGGCGCGCGCAAGCTGCATCAGAGGCCGGTGCCGCGCTTGGGCGGCGCCGCCGTGCTGGGCGCGGTGACGCTGACGGTGGCGGCGGCGCTCTGGCTGAACACGGGGCTGCATCCCGCGGTGGCCGGCGGCCTGGGCGCGGTGCGCTGGAGCGTTCTGGCGATCGCCGCGCTGCTGGTCGTGGGTTTGGGCGCGGTGGACGACCTGTCCGGCCTCTCGCCGCGCTTCAAGTTCATCTTCGAGATCGCGGCGGCCACGGCGGTGGTGGTGGTAGCGGGCGCGCCGCGGGCCATCGACTTCAGCCCCTTCGCGGGCCCTCTGCAGCTGGGCTTCGTCGGCCCGGTGCTGGGCGTGCTGTGGATCGTGGCGATCACGAACGCGGTGAACATGAGCGACGGGGTGGACGGGGTGGCGGCGGGCATCTGCGCGATCACGGCGGTGCCGCTGGCTCTGGCGAGCTTCAGTTTGGGGAACACGATCGCGGCCACTGTCCTCTTCGCGCTTTCGGGGGCGCTGCTCGGCTTCTTGCCTCACAACTTCCGGACGCCGAAAACATTTCTGGGCGATTCGGGCAGCCTGGGGATCGGGTTCATTCTGGGCTCTGCCAGCCTTGTGGGTCTGGACCATGGCGGCGCCTGGTTGGCGGTGCCGGCGCTCTTGATCCTGGCGCTGCCTTTGACCGAGGTGGGTCTGACGGTACTGAGACGCATCGTGCTGGCCCTCAAGGTCGTGCGCTCCGACCTGCCGCGTGAACGCTTCGTGCTGCACTCGAAGCGGCCGGGTCTCTTCGTCGCGGACCAGCGTCACATTCCGCACCGGCTCCTGGCGCTGGGCATAGGGTCCGGCGGCGCACTGGCAGTGCTCTACGTGGTGACGGCCACGCTGGGCGTGCTTGGCTATCTCACGTTGCGCTGGTCGATGTTGGGACCGATCGCGGCGCTGATAGCATTGGCCGCCATCGTCTACTTCATGCCGCGCTGGTTGTACGAAGAGCTTCGTTTATTGGAGCGCGGCGCGTTCCTGCCGATTCTGGACAATTCCCTCATCCGCAACCGCTGGCTGCACGCGACTTACGATGCCGTTGTCGTTGCCCTTTCGTACCTGGTCGCCGAGGTTCTCGTGAGAGGAACAGCCGTTCTCCAGATGGACGGTGCGTTGTGGCTACGGGCGGCCACCGTGACGGGTGCCGCGGTTTGCGGCTTCTGGCTGGCCGGCCTGTATCGGGTGGCCTGCCGGCACGCTGGCATTGCGGAGGTGCTGCGCGCCAGCAGGTCCGCGCTGCTCGG
>CP070722.1:1976974-1985301 GCA_020350785.1 Gemmatimonadota bacterium | reverse complement strand
GCTCGGGTCCGCCCCTACGCTAAGACCCGAGCGAAAGGCCTCGTAGCGCACGCCCAACGTCGCGGCGAACATCGCGCCGGTCGCGATCTGCAGCTCCGCGAACCCCGCCATTGTCGCCGGGTGGTACTTCGCGAAGTTGACGACGGAATCCGATGCATAGGCGAACGGCCGCTCGTAGTTCTCGACGGCGTGGAAGCGCGCGGAAAAGCCGCCCCTGAGCGAGCTGCCTGCCGCGTAGAGTATCTCGCCGTTGAGGTCGCCGCCCAGCATCCCCGAGCGCGTCCAGTTGGCGATTCCTGGAGTGCCCTCGGTATAGAAGATGCCCTCCGCGGCCGGCCCGAAGGGCGAGCCGGTGGCACCGCCCGGCGCGCTGTATCCGGGCACGGCGGAATCGGCACTGTTTTGCTCCGCGATCGGCAGCCGCACGAACTCCTCGCCCAGGAAGCGGAACTCACCGAAGCCGAAGCCCGCGACATCGGCTCGCTCCGCCAGTACGCCGAAATCGAGGACACCCAGGTAACGGTCAAGGCGCATCGCGGCACCCCGGGCGGTAACATGGTAGGCCTTGCCAGCCGCCTCCTGTGCCCAATCGAAGCTCAGCGTGCCCAGCGTACCGGATTGGCGCTGACCGAGCTGATAAAGGGGATTGTACTTGAATTCTTGCGTGTAAAGCTGCCGCTGGAAGCGATTGTGCAGCAGGGAGCCCATGAGGCTGGCGCGGGCGCCGATCGGAACGTCCAGCCGCGTGAAGCCGATGAGCTTGTCCCCCTGCTGATAGGGGATCATGTCGCTCGTAAAAGGGCAGTAGAGGTGCGCGGTCGTCGGGTTGCTCCTCAGAGATTCGATCGTCGCCGCCAGCTCGGGCTCGGCCTGGTCGGGTCGGAGACAAGTCAAGCCGTTCGAGCGCGCATCGGCGTCCAACATGCCCTGGAGCAACAGGTCGGCAAACAGGGTGCTTCCCCCGCCCAAGAAGCGAAGCGGCCCGCCAGCAGAAAGAGAGAGCTCGCTGAAGCCAGTCGAGAGCGCGTCGGGCGCCCAGTGGTCGCTGGCCAGGCTGGCGCGCGCGCCCCAGCGATCCGGATCACCGCGCCGGGTCACGAAGCCGACCACGCCGGAAAGGGCCGATCCGTACTCGACACCGAAGCCGCCTGTGGTGACGTCGATCTCCTCGAGGGCGCTGGGCGCGTACTCCAGGCCGAATCCTTGCGACGATGCCTCGAGCTGGTTCTTAACGCCCAAGCCATCAACCACGTAGGTCTCCTGTCCGATCCGGCCACCGCGGAAGTGGCCGTCGGTAACGCCTGGTGTGAGCTCGATCGCTTGTTGCGTGGCGTCGGTGGGTAGCTCGCGGAGCTGGCGCCCGAGCAAGACATGGTGCGTCTCGCTGACCTCTGGCTCGATGAGCGGTATGCGCTGGGCTTCCACGACCAGCGGTTCGAGCTCGAGAGCCGCCGCAGCGAGGGTGACAGGTACGCTGGTGCGGCGGCCGGCTCTGACCTCGACACCCTCGAGGGTCAGTGTCCGGTAGGAGAGCAGTTCGATTCGTAGCGTGTACGTCCCGGTCGGCACGCCCGCCAGGACGAAGCGGCCATCCTCGCGCGAGCTGGCCGATCGGCCGAGCTGTTGGATGGTAATGTCGACCCCGGCGAGGGGCGCCGCCGTGGCCTCATCGGTGACGCGTCCCACGATCGTGCCAGTGGTTTGGGCATGGACCGTGATGGCCAAGGCGAGGTGCAGCACGGCGGAGAGCAGGAAGGCAAGATATAGAGCTGAGGGATCTCGCTGGCCGCGCAGACCAGCGCGACAAGCGGACGGCATTCCGCAGGTCACATTAGCTGGCCGCAGCGAAGGCTTGCCTGTCATAGCGACTTCTCAGACGCTGCCCTCTGGAGTCATTATCAGCTCCCCACGCTCCGCCACCTCCACCTGCCAATCAGCCGGCACCCAAGTGGTCGCGCTGTACTCCGAGATCACGGCGGGGCCGCTAAGAGTGTGACGTGCCCGCAGCGAACTCCGTCCGAAAACGGGCACCTCCGCCCAGCAGCCGTCGTGGAATACGGAGGCGACCGCGTCGGGTGCTGCCGGGTCAGCGGCTCGTTCGAGGTCGACGGTTGGCGACAGCCGCAAGGCGGCGCGCGCGCTGACCCGCAGCGTTACGACCTCAGCTTCGGCATCGGCCCGAGCGAATCCGAAGCGCTGCCGGTGAGCCGCATGGAACGCCGAGATCCAAGCCGAGGTGGCGGACACGTTGAGCTCGTAGCTTTGTCCGAAGTAACGCGCATCGATGCTCCAGTCCACGGATACCGCTCCACCAGAGAAGCCCTCGGTCGCCAGTTCCTCGCGGG
Organism: Gemmatimonadota bacterium; assembly: GCA_020350785.1. Classification (GTDB taxonomy): domain Bacteria; phylum Gemmatimonadota; class Gemmatimonadetes; order Palauibacterales; family KS3-K002. Next base: position 1,982,956 of record CP070722.1, on the reverse strand, counting down.
CCTGGCGCTCCAACTCATCGAATGCGGGCCGCAAGACCGCAAAGTCGGCTTCGCTGCCGCGGAGTAGCATGCTCCGCGATGCGTCCTTGCGAACGTCGGCCACGAGTATCCCGCGCGCGGACAGTATCCCCGGGTCCAGAGGAACGACCACGCGAGGAATCCCCAGACGTTCGGCGAGCTCGGCGGCGTGCAGCGGCGCGGCTCCGCCGAAAGCGACCAGTGCGAGGTCGGCGGGATCGTGGCCGCGCTCGACGCTGATGAGGCGCAGAGCGCCCTCCATACGGGTGTTGGCCACCTCGAGAATGCCGTGCGCCAACTCGATCGGTGCGAGGCCGAGCTGATCGGCCAGGCTGGAGAGCGGCGTCTCGACGGCAGCCCGATCGAGGACCTGGCGCCCGCCGAGAAAGGCGTTCGGTGGGATGCGGCCCAGCCAAACATGCGCGTCCGTCACGGTGACCTCGACTCCGCCGTTCCCGTAACAGATCGGCCCGGGTACGGCGCCGGCACTTTGCGGACCTACTTTCAACGCACCGCCCGCATCGCGGCGAGCGATGGATCCGCCGCCGGCGCCCACGGTGTGGATGTCGATGACCGGGATCGCGACCGCCTGGCCGGCGATCTCGTACTCCTTGGTGATCAGCGGCCTGCCGGGACAGAGCGAGACATCGGTGGAAGTGCCGCCCATGTCGAACGAGAGGATCCGCTCGAAGCCCAAGCGGCGGGCGGCATCCAACGCGGCCACGACGCCGCCGGCGGGACCTGATAGTATCGTGTGCACGGGCTCGCGAGCCGCGCGCTCCAGCGAGAACGCGCCACCGCCCGAGGCCATGACTCGCACCCGCTCGGCCCCGGTCGCCCGGTCTAGGGAGCGCAGGTAACGCTGCACGAGAGGCCCGATGTAGGCGTTGACCAGCGCCGTCGAAAAGCGTTCGTATTCTCGGTATTCGGGCAGGAGGCGGGCCGAGCAGGTGACCGGAACCTCCAACTCCCCGAGAGCGGCCGCTACCGCGTCTTCGTGCTCGGGGTTCGCGTAGCTGTGAAGAAATCCGACGGCGATGGACTCCGCTCCCTCCACGCGTTCAGCCAGCGACGCCAACTCGGCAGCCTCCAGGGTGCTCTCGACCGTGCCATCCTTCAGCACACGACCGGAGATGCCGATGCGACGTTCGGGCTCCACCAGGGGCGGGGGCCGGGTGCCGACGAGCGCATAGAGCTGCGGCCTGGCCTGCCGCCCGATCTCGATCAGATCCTCGAAGCCGCGGTTGGTGATCCAGGCCACACGGGCACCGCGCCGCTCCAGCAGGGCGTTGGTGGCGACGGTCGAACCGTGGGCCAGGACGAATGTTTCGCCCGGTGACAGTAGTTCTCCGAGCCCGGCGAGAACCGCTCCGGAGGGGTCTGCCGGGGTCGATGGCCGCTTGTAAACCCGAAGCCCAGTTGGCCGCAGGACGACGAAGTCGGTGAAGGTGCCGCCTGTGTCGACGGCAACGACGGTAGGGTGCTGGCCGTTCATTCGCCTGCAAGCTATGCGGATCAAGACGTGCCGGAAACGGGGCCTCAGTGGCCGGGGCGCGCGCCTGGGTTGGGCGGCAGGGCTGCTGCTTTGTTGACGGGCCTGGAGTGTCGGGATAAACTTGGGCGGCTTCGCCGGGTTGTACTAGTAACGATTTATCGGTTGGGGCGCGGGATCCACCCTGGACAGTCCATGGTCCGTTGTCGCGAAGGCTACGAGGCCGTGCGGGAGGCTCGTCCGCTCGGACCGGGCCCGCTCGGCTGAGCGGTTGGCGTCAAGAGCGTCCCCAACACTGCCGTCGCTCGGATTCTGGGAGCTCTTGAGGCCTCGAGATTCCCACTAAATTGGTGTGAACCCTCTCGCAATGAGTGCGAACGAGCGGCAGGCGGAACCGGCCAGTTCGCGGTTATCGACAGCGGCCCGGTGTTCAGTCCGAGCGCCTGGGCGGTAGGGCTGCAGGTCAGGAGGTAGTAAAATGGGTTGGCTCCCCGGAGCGGCTTCGACGTATGCCGCGGACCTCGATCGGATCTTTTACGTGATCCTGGCGGTCACCGGCCTCGTCTTCATCGGGGTGGAGGCGACGCTGATCTACTTTCTTTGGAAGTACCGCGGGCGCGAGGGCCGCAAGGCGGCCTACATCGAGGGTAGCAACAAAGCCGAGATCATCTGGACGGTCACGCCGGCCGTGTTCATTGTGGGTTTAGCCGTAGCCAGTCAGAGCGTTTGGTCCAAGATCAAGAGCCCGGCGAACTTCCCGACGGATGCCATCGAGTACAGGGTTGAAGCGCGACAGTACGCTTGGGGGATCACCTATGCCGGCGCGGACGGGGTGCTTGGCACGGAAGACGATTTCACGCGCTTCAACGAGATGCATGTCCCGGTCGGCCAGCCGGTGTCCTTCGAGCTGACATCGGCGGACGTGATCCATTCTTTCTTCGTGCCGGCCTTCCGAATCAAGCAGGACGCCGTACCAGGCTTGATCATGCGGGTCTGGTTCGAGGCGACCGAGGTGGGTGAGTTCGCGCTGGCCTGTGCGGAATTGTGCGGCGTTGCGCACTTCAACATGGGCGGCAAAGTGATCGTGCACCCGCAGGATGAGTTCGAGCGCTGGGTGGCCGAGCAGAGCTGACGGACACGGCGCGCTCGAGGTCAGAGTTCAAGACAGAGGACAAGTATGGCGACACTTGAATCGTCGGCGGTGCCTTTGCACGCTCACCACGATGACTTGAGCTTCATTCGCAAGTATATCTTCGCCACCGATCACAAGATTATTGGGCTACAGTTTCTCTTCGCCACCTTGATCTTTCTTCTGATCGGTGGAGTCATGGCGTTGATGATTCGCTGGCAGCTGGGTTTCCCAGGCGAGGCGATGCCCGGTGTCGGGGTGATCAATCCCAAGTTCTACAATGCGCTGGTCACCATGCACGGCACGTTCATGATCTTCTTTGCGATCATGCCGCTGCTTGTGGGCACATTCGGCAACTTTCTCATCCCGCTGAAGATCGGCGCGCCGGACATGGCGTTCCCGCGGCTCAACATGATGTCTTTCTGGCTTTTCGTCGTCTCGGGAATAGTGATGACGGCGAGCCTTTTCGTGGAAGGCGGTGCGGCGGGTGCGGGCTGGACGGTTTACGCTCCTCTGAGCGCTGTTCCGCAGTATACCGGAGTGTCGCTTGGCCAGCAACTTTGGATCATCAGCATCGTGTTTTTCGGGGGATCCTCGCTGCTCGGGTCGGTCAACTACATCACGACCGTGATCAACATGCGGGCGCCGGGGATGACCCTTTTTCGCATGCCGCTCTCGATCTGGGGCCTGTTCGTCACCGCCATCATTGCGCTGCTGGCGGTGCCGATCTTGGCGGCTGCCATCATCATGCTGCTCTTCGACCAAACGATCGGTACGACGTTCTTTCTGCCGGCGGGTGGCGGTCAACCGCTGCTGTGGCAGCATCTGTTCTGGTTTTTCGGGCATCCCGAGGTATACATCTTGATCTTGCCGGCGATGGGCATCGTGTCGGACATCATCGCGAACGGCTCGCGGAAACCTGTCTTCGGCTATCACTCGATGGTGTTAGCGATCATCGCGATCGCGTTTCTGGGATGGATTGTCTGGGGTCACCACATGTTCCAGAGCGGGATGAACCCGCTGTTGGGCACTTCGTTCATGATCTCGACGATGGCCATCGCCATTCCGTCGGCGATCAAGGTGTTTAATTGGCTGGGCACGATGTGGCGGGGAAACCTCTGGTTCCACACGCCGATGCTTTGGGCGGTCGGGTTCGTTTCGCTGTTCACGGTGGGTGGGCTCAGCGGAATCTTCATGGCATCCAACTCCGTCGACGTCTTCATCCACGACACCTACTTCATCGTCGCTCACATCCACTACGTACTGTTCGGTGGGAGCCTGTTCGCGATATTCGCCGCACTCTACTTCTGGTTCCCGAAGATGTTCGGCCGGTGCATGAATGAGAATTGGGGCAGGATTCACTTTGCTCTGACCTTCACCTTCTACAACCTCACCTTCTTTCCGATGCATCTGCTAGGGATGGGCGGTCACATGCGGCGAATCTATGACCCGACCGCCTATGAGTTCTTGCAGCCGCTTCAACCGATGAACAAGTTCATCACGGTCAGCGCGTTTCTGCTCTTCATGGCGCAGATCCCCTTCGTGATCAACTTCTTCTGGAGCTTGTTCGCCGGCGAGAAGGCCGAGCTGAATCGCTGGCGCGACAACGGCCTGGAGTGGACCGTGCCCTCTCCGGCGCCGCATGGCAACTTCACGGTCACGCCGACCGTGTATCGCGGACCTTACGAGTTCAGCTCGCCAGAGGTCGAGGAGGACTTTCTGCCGCAGGACGTGCCGCCGGACGGCGGTCGTGAGCGGGCGCCGGAAACGGTGGGAAGATGAGCAATTCGGCGCTCGAGACGCATAGCCACTGGAGGGACGGGTCGTAGATGAAGGAAGCGATTGCGATGCCCGGCGGCGTGCACGCCGAACCGGGTATGCGGATCTACAACCAGAAGCTCGGGATGTGGGTGTTCCTCGCATCCGAGGTCATGTTCTTCACCGGCCTCATCGGCGCCTACATCATCCTGCGTTTCGGTGCGGGCGATTGGGCGCTGCCCGGTATTCCGTTGGAAGAGGGCGGCACGCCGCTCGCAATCAACCTCACCGCCTTCAACACCTTCATGCTGATCTGTAGCAGTGTTACGATGGTGAAGGCATTTGCCGCGATCGAGCACGGGGATCAAAGAGGGCTGCGCCTCTTCCTTCTGGGGACGGTGGTGCTCGGCGCCGCGTTCGTCGGTATTCAGATTTTCGAGTACATCAAGCTCACGCACGAAGGCTTTCTACCGGCGTGCAGTGCCGAACTGGCCGAGATTGTGCCCAATTGCGGCCTCTTCGGCTCGACCTTCTACGTCATGACGGGCTTCCATGGGGCCCACGTAAGCATCGGCGTGTTCTGCATGATCTGGGTGACTGTAAAGGCGTTCCGTGGGGCGTACACCAAGGAGAACCACGGTGGTGTCGAGGTCATCGGTCTCTACTGGCACTTCGTCGACCTTGTCTGGATTCTTCTGTTCACCATCGTATATCTGATCTGACGCGGAAAGGCCGAAGAGAGAGCTTCAAGGTAGGTAAGGGTATGGAGAGCGCCGAGCAAAAGCAGCAGCCCAGATACTATTTCATCTGGTTCTTGCTACTCGTATTGACGATGGTCGAGGTTGGCGTCGCTTACCTCAGCCATTTGCCACGCACGTTGCTGATCCTGGTGCTGGTAGGTTTAGCCATTTGGAAGGCGACATTGGTGGCAATGTATTACATGCACCTGAAGTTCGAACGGCTGCGGGTAATCTTGCTTGCCACGGCTCCGATACCGCTCGCGATCATTCTGGTCTTGGGCGTTCTGCTCGAGTATGCGCAATAGCGCGACCGTTCTAGCAGATCTCTACGAGCTGACCAAGCCCGGTATTACAGGGCTCGTCCTCGTGACCACCGCGGTGGGCTTCTATCTGGGGGCCAGCGGCGGCCTCGGGCCCGTACTACTGCTGAACACGTTGCTGGGTACGGGGCTGTTGGCGGGTGGCACCAACGCTCTGAACCAATACGCCGAACGCCGCGTCGATGCCCGCATGAAGCGCACGAAGGAGCGGCCACTACCCGCGGGTCGGCTCAGACCTTCGACGGCTCTCTTGTTTTCGGTGGGGATCTCGGTTGTCGGGACGCTGCAGCTGGCGCTGGCGGTCAATGTGCTTACCGCCGTTCTGGGGGCGGCGGCGCTGATCATCTACATTTTCGCCTACACACCGTTAAAGCGGCGCACGCCCTGGTGCACGCTCGTCGGAGCCGTGCCGGGCGCGATCCCGCCGATGATGGGTTGGGCGGCGGCAACGGGCGAACTGGATGCGCTCGCCTGGGTGCTTTTCGGCATCGTGTTCTTCTGGCAGATGCCGCACTTCTACGCCAT
>CP070722.1:1974350-1976874 GCA_020350785.1 Gemmatimonadota bacterium | reverse complement strand
TTCCGTTGGTCGATCGGAATCCTCAGAAATACGTGGACAACATTTTCGAAGCGGACGAAGCGGACTTCATCAAGGCGACTCATCGGGTGTACCACTCGCCCCGGCACGCCAGCTATCTGATGGTGAGGATCCTTTAGCGGTTCCGCCAACTACTGAAACGCGGCCGCTGGGCGGCCGTCGCCCTGACCCGGGTCGGGCTCACTGTTCTGAGTCGGAAAGCTGTAGCCAGCCCGCTCTGCCGCTGGGCCCCTGCACGTAGAGGAACTCTCGAAACGCGCCCAGTACCGGCACCTCTGCACCCGCAGCGATGCTGTCCACCGTCAAAGCCGTTGCAGCCGGCTCGGTCAGCAGTTTCCCCGCGCTCGCCATGAGCTCGTTACGAACCGGACGGTCCGCCGCTTCCGCGAGGCCCGCGGCAACGAAGCCGAGCTCACCGTCGGGCAAGAGGACTCGATACCAGTCGCCGGTTCCAGCCTCGACTCGCAGAGGCGTGTGGCGCGGCAACTCCGCGACGATGCTCGACCTGCTGGTCGGCAGAGCGCGAATGCGAGCCTCGTCGCGGCTCACGCGAACGAGGCCGCCGATCAGCGCCGGGTCTCCGGTAAAGGGCGCCGGCGTCGTCGCTTGCTGCTGCAGCGCCGGATATGGATCGAACGAGCCGCGCGAGTAGAGTCCGAAATGCAGGTGAGGCGGTGTCGTTCGGGCGTTGCCCGTGTTTCCTACATATCCCAGCGTGTCGCCGGCCTGGAGCCGCTCGCCGCGTCGAACCGCCTGACTGTCGAGATGCGCGTAGTAGTGCGTGCGGCCGAAGTCATCCCGTAGCCAGACTACTTTGCCCCCCAGGTTGTTGTTTCTGGTGCTGCGCACGACTCCAGCCGCGGCGGCAATGACCGGTGTTCCCCTGGGAGCGAAGATATCCAGCCCCTCATGGTGTCGACGCCCTCCCTCGCGGCTGTCACCGTATCGACTCCCAATCGCCGTGGCATCGCGCCCGAAGACCGGAAACCGAAGTGATGGCTTGAGCACGATGGTGATCGAGTATCTGCCACCGCGGAGCAGCTCTGGCTGGATTCGAACCAGAAAGTCGGCGTCGCGCCGGGCCAGATAGTCCAGCCTGCGCTCGAGGCTGTCGGCGCTCGCTAAGTACGTGGGTTCGCCGGCAGGCTCCTGAGAGGTCGCGAAAAGATCGATGAAGACCCGGTAGCTGCTGTCAGGCTCGCTCTCGAAGACCGCTTCGATGATCTGGCCGCGCCGCAAGGGCACTCGGTAAGCTCTGGCCATCGCCTGCCTCGGGTCGAGATAGCTCGCTTCCCGATAGGGAGGTGAAACTATGATGACCTCATCTAGCGCGGCGTCCGCCGCCGCGATCCAGTCATGGCCCAAAGCGGTCTGACCGAGGCCCGCAGCCAGCAGAGCCTGCTCGTAGCGCTCGTGCGGGGTGTAGTCTCGCAGGAGTTCGCGGAGCGGAGTCTCACCGCAGCCCGTGACTCCGAGCGCCAGCAGTATTGCGCAGGGCCAGTAAAGTCGTTGCGTCAAGAGTATCGTCATGCCACCGAGTAGTGTTGTCGAGTTTGATTTGTTCCTTCACATGTGTGGCAACGGTGCACTGCCGCGGCGCTTTACTATATCGCCCCATCTCATATGACGCACCCGGGCGCTGGACGTTTCACTCGGCTTGGCCGTGGCGGAACGGCGGTGTCCTCGAGCTCGCTAGGGGGAGTAACTCTTGATCTCGGTTGGCGCCTACGACGGCGGCACGCCCTGGATATCGAGGTTCGTGAGGCCGGCCTGCCGGGCGTATTCGACGGCCTCGGCGTACTCCGCCCGCGTCAGGCGCCGCGCTATCTCGGGGTAGTCGAAGGCTCTGTACATCGGCCTGTACTGAGACATGATGTTCAGGTACGTATCCTTCGGCAGGTTCGCCGCTATCCAGTCGATCACCCGTCGGGTTCCGCTGACCCGATTGGGCATGACCAGGTGGCGGATCATCAGGCCCCGGTACATCAGTCCGTCGGCAGCCGGCTTGGCGACGCCCACCTGGCGGTGCATCTCCAGCAGCGCCGCCTTGGTGACCTCTGGATAGGTGTCCGCCCCCGAGGAGTATTTCGCTGCCATCGCGCTGTCGGCGTATTTGAAGTCCGGAAGGTAGATATCGACGACGCCGTCGAGCACGCTCAAGATCTCGCTGCGCTCCCAGCCGCACGTGTTGTAGACCAACGGCAGCCGCAAGCCGTCAGCGGCGGCGATGTCGAGGCCTAGCACGATGTGGGCTGAGTAGTGGGTCGGGGTGACGATGTTGATGTTGTGGCAGCCGATCTCCTGGAGGTGCAGCATCATGGCGGCCAGATCTCTCAAACTCTCCGGCTCGCCCTCTCCACCCTGACTGATCTGCCAGTTGATGCAGAAGACGCAGCGCAGATTGCAGTTGCTGAAGAACACGGTTCCCGAGCCGCGCCGGCCGACCAGGGACCGCTCCTCCCCGTAGTGCGGATGAAACGCGGCGACGACCAGTTGGGAGGTTGCC
>CP070722.1:1971460-1974250 GCA_020350785.1 Gemmatimonadota bacterium | reverse complement strand
CATTTGCCTAAGAGTCCGATGGGGGAAGCCATCGGGTACGCGCAGCGGCAGTGGCGAGCGCTGACCCGATATGTTGAGGACGGTGATCTCGCTATCGATAACAACGAAGCCGAGAGGGCACTCCGGATGGTAGTGGTCGGCCGGAAGAACGTAATCGTCCGGTAAATCCCACCTAGCCGATCGAGTCACAGTGTGCGCAGGATGCCCGGCGGGAGGTGCCGGGCATGACAAAGAGGCAAAGGCCGGGGAGACGAAGTGCGCGCGCGGTCGAGATGCGCAAAGTGCTGCACGAGCAAGAACAGAGTGGTCTGGGCGTGGCGGCGTTTGCCCGACAGCGCGGGATTCCCGTGAGCACGCTGCGATGGTGGCGGTCGATGAGGCGGCAAGGCAAGGCCGCAAACGGTAGACGACGTGGGCGGCCGCCGGGGCTGGTGGAGGTGATCGGCTCGGGCCGGGTTGAGCGCGCGGGAGCAGGATTCGAGGTGACCTTGGGGAGCGGGCGCAGGGTGTGGGTGCCCATGCGATTCGATGTGGAGGCGTTACGGGCGTTGATCCGGACGCTCGAGGGGCCGTGTTGAGTCTGCCGCCATCGGTGCGGATCTTTGTGGCCTGCGGGGCGACGGATTTGCGCAGGTCGTTCGACACGCTGAGCGTGTTGGTCAAGGACGTGCTGCGACAGGATCCGTTCTCGGGGCACCTCTTTGCGTTTTTCAATCGGCGACGCGATCGGGTGAAATTACTCGTCTGGGATCGGACGGGATTCTGGCTGTTCTATAAGCGGCTGGAGGAGGGGACATTCACCCTTCCCGGGCCGGGGAGCCGGGTGGAGTTGTCCGTGCGCGATTTGTTGCTGGTGCTGGAAGGGATTGATCTGCGCGAGGTCCGCCAGCGCCGGCGGTACCGCGGGCAGGTCCCGGCGGCCCTTGACCTTTCCAGCTAGTTTGCTATAAGGCTGCCCGCCAGTGAGGGGATGCCGGTGGCGGATGACGAGCGAGAGCTGCTGCACGGGCTGATCGAGGAGCTGCGGGAGCAGCTGCGGACGAGCCAGCGGGAAAATGCGCGGCTGCGCCACCAGCTGGAGCAGGCGGTGCGGCGTCTCTACGGGCGCAAGAGCGAGCGCCGGGATCCCAACCAGGGGGAGCTGGATCTGGGGGCGGATCCCGCGCCCCCCACGGAGGAGGAGGGCAGCCGCGGTCCCGAGACGGAGGAGGAAGTGGAATCGGCGCGGGCGCGCTCGCGGCGCGGACGCAAGAAGCTGCCGAAAGATTTGCCCCGCAAGCGCATTGTGCTGGAGCCGGAAGCGAAGGATCTTGTCTGTCCATGCTGTGAGGGGGAGAGGAGACGAATTGGCTCCGACATCACCGAGGAGCTCGAGTACGAGCCGGCGGTGCTCTACATCAACGAGTACGAGCGACCCAAGTATGCCTGCCCTCGCTGCGAGGAGGGCGTGGTGCAGGCCGCGCTCCCGGCCCGGCCGATCGAGAAAGGCCGGCCCGGTCCGGGGCTGTTGGCCCACGTGGTGGTCTCGAAGTACAGCGAGCACCTGCCGCTCTATCGGCAGGAGACCGTCTTTCCGCGCGCGGGCGTGGCCATTTCGCGGCGGACGCTGTGCGACTGGGTGAGAGCGGTGGCGGAGCTGGGCGAGCCCATCGTCGATTTCATGAAGAACGAATCGGTGCTCACCTCTAAAGTGATCCACTCCGACGATACGCGCATCACGGTGCAAGATCCCCGTCATCCTGGTGGCAGCCGCAGCGGCTACCTCTGGGTGTACGGCGGAGACCAGGACGATCTGGTGTATGACTTCACGCCGAGCCGCTCACGGGATGGCCCCCTGGCATTTCTGGGGGACTACGCGGGGTATCTCCAGGCCGATGCCTACTCAGGGTACGACGAAGTCTTCCGGATGGGTCGCGTGATCGAGGTGGGCTGCTGGGCTCATGCGCGCCGATATTTTTTCGAGGCGGTGAAGACGGCGCTCGAACCGGCGACGGAGCTCCTGGCCCAGATCCGGCGGCTGTACGCCGTGGAACGGGCTGCGAAGGATCTGAACGCCACCGCACGACGAGACCTCCGCCAGGAGAAAAGCGATCCCATCCTGCAGCAGATCGAGGAGACGCTCGAGGAGATCGCACCACACCACTTGCCGAAGAGTCCGATGGGGGAAGCCATTGGGTACGCGCGGCGACAGTGGCGCGCCCTCACCCGGTATGCCGAGGACGGCGATCTCGAGATCGACAACAATGCGTCGGAGCGGGCGCTCAGGATGGTAGCCGTTGGGCGCAAAAACTGGCTGTTCGCCGGCAGCGACGCCGGCGGACGTCGCGCAGCGATCCTCTACTCGCTCATTGGTACATGCAAGCGCATCGGCATTGACCCGTTTGCCTACTTGCGCGACCTCATCGCCCGGGTATCGACACATCCGATGCGACGGATCAACGAGTTGACCCCCCGGGGATGGAAAGCCGAACGCGCTGCAGCATGTACGCCCTGACTTCTACTCAGTTTTGTCAAGAACGTCCTTCGTCGGACGGTTACGGAAGAACTGGCTGTTCGCAGGCAGTGATGCCGGCGGCCGCCGTGCGGCGATTCTCTACTCACTGATCGGCACCTGCAAGCGCATCGGCATCGATCCGTTCGCCTACTTGCGCGACGTGATCGCGCGGGTGTCGACCCACCCGATGCGACGGATCGGGGAGCTCACCCCTCGCGGCTGGAAGGCCGAGCTCGCGGCGACTGCCGTGAGCTGATCTTCCCCTTCAGGCGTCGCATCCCTCGAACTTCTCCGTT
>CP070722.1:1964997-1971360 GCA_020350785.1 Gemmatimonadota bacterium | reverse complement strand
GGCCGGTATCGGGGATCGCGACGACGTGCTCGTGTTTACCTCCGAGCCGTTGGCGCACGACGTGACCGTTGCCGGTCCGATCACGGCCGTTGTGTACGCCGCGACAACGGGCAAGGACACCGACTTCACCGCGAAGCTTTCCGTGGTGCAATCCGACGGGTTCATCCGCAATATCGAGGATGGTATCGTGCGCGCCCGCTACCTCTTCGACGGCGCCGATTCCACCGGGTACGTGACGCCCGGCAAAGTGTACCGTTACGAGATTGACTGCGGAGCCACCGCCTTGGCGTTGAAGGCGGGTCAACGGCTGCAGGTCGAGATCTCGAGCAGCAACTTTCCCAAATACGACCGCAATCCGAACACGGGAGTCGACCCGCTCAGCGCCTCCGAATTCGTGGCGGCGACCCAGACCGTCTACCACTCTCCCGAGTATCCGACGCACGTGGTGGTACCGATCCTCAGGTAATTCAGACCGATGACGGTACCCGTGCTTGGGAGTGGGGCTAGAGGAAGGGTGTCACGAAGGCGGTTTCGTTGTTCCGAGAGGCGTCGAACCCGGATGGGAGCGAGGTGAAGTGATGAGTGTTCAGAAATGTCTGGTCGGCTACGCCGTCGGTGTCTCCCTGGCGCTGGCCTTCGTCGTGCTGCTCGGCGCCTCGAGGCCCGCGGCGCCCGAGGAGATCACCGTCCGGCGCATCAACTTGTTGGAGCCTGACGGTACGATCCGCCTGGTGATTTCCGGCGCTCAAGAAGCCCCCGGTCTTTACTTTCACAACAAGGAGCACCCGCACAGCTCCGGAGGTCGTCCGGCGGGCATGTACTTCATGAACGACGAGGGCACGGAGCTCGGCGGAATCATCTTCTCCGGGAACAAGAAAGAGGATGGACGTCCTTTCAGCCTCGTGCAGTTCTCGATGGACAACTACGATCAGGACCAGGCTCTCGTTCTGCGACACATCCAGGATCAGGGAATCGAGACGGCGTTTATGGTGAACGACGTCCCTCTGGTGCCCAAGGATCCTGCTCTACTGGCGCCGCTCGCGACCCTCGAGGGTGAAGAACGCCAGAAACTGCTCGAGGATCTCCGCGCGACCGGGATGTTTGACTCCAGGATGCGGATGTTCGCCGGAAGAACGCGGGATGGTGACGCGCTACTGAGCCTGCACGATGCCGAGGGGCGCCCGCGCCTCTATTTCCGAGTGACCGAGGAAGGCACGGTCGGGATCAAGGTTCTCGACGAGAAAGGAGAGACCGTCAAGGACCTGACGAAGTAGCCCGGCGATCCGGAATGCGCTTCACATTCGCGTACTTCGGCGACGACTTCTTGAAGCGGCAGACGACACGCAGCTACTCGAAGTACTCGCCCTTTCTCTGTGCTTGCTTGGCGATGATCTTGTCGATCATCCGCGCCTCGCGCTCCGGCTGGAAGGCCGTGCCCCTCTGCTTAGCCTCGTCGGACAGCTTGTACTCGAGGAACGGGTTGGACGTGTAGCGCAGCGCCCAGACGCCCGATTTCACCTGGTCCCTGAGGTTGAGCCCGCCGTACTTGAGGCCCAGGCCATCGCGCCGGTACGCGTAGTAGAAGGCCGGGTCTAGGAACCATTCGCCTGGATCGCAGAAGTCGCCGCGATGGGTCCACAGCCAAGGCGGGTTCATTCCGAGACCGCCCTCGGCACCGAGCTTCTTGAACTGGTTCCAGAGACCCAGCTCCGTGTCGGGCTCGTAGGTCGGCTCTAGCGAGTAGCTCCTCAAGATCGTCTTGCCGCGATCGCCGTACTCATTGGCGGCTTCGTCCACCAGCGGCGGCCGCTTATGTGCGTCGGGGAGCATCTCTTCCGGATGGTACTCGAGGGTTCCGGTCCAGCTGTTCTCGCCATGGCGATTGAAGCCGTTCAGCCACACCCCGTGTCCCTTGCATTCGACATGAAGTGTCGTTCGCTTGAGATCCCCGGGCCAGAGCTGCACCTCGTTCTCCCGCTGGTGACTGGAGGTGAGCGGTCTGCCTTGTCGATCGACGCGGCCGGCGTTCAGGTCGGAGTGCTCGATGGCGGCGACGACGGCGACCGGCCCTCCCTCGGTCCCGGCGACGACCATCGCGCCCTCCATATCGTTGTCATGCGACCCGATGTTCTTCCAGTCACTGGGGTGATACCAGAAGTAGGTGATGTAATTATGGGTTCGGGTGCGGACCACCGAGTAGTAGACATGGCCCCTCAAGTCGAGTTCGTAGGAGACACCAGCGTTGTCGGTGATGGTGCAGCCGACATCGTACCGTTCCACCTTCTGGGTCGCCGGGTTGCCCGGATCCAGCAGTCCGATGTGGGTTGCCTTCGCCGGATTGCGCCATGCCCAACCCTCGCCGGCGTCCCGGCCGGGGATTCGATCGAAGTCGAAGCGGACGAGAAAGTCTCTATGTGGCGCCTCATCGCAGATCTCGTGGCGGATTATCGGCGCGTACATCCTGGCCAACTGCTCATCGCTGTATGGCATGCTCAACCTCCCTATAGAAGCGCGCCCTGCAACCTCAACAAGACGCTGACCGTCTCGTCAACGACGCCTCTGATTATAGTAGGGGCGGTCCCGCGAAGGAACCGGTCCCGTTTCGCGCGCGAAGGCTGGGTTGCGGCCAGTATTGCCAGCGCTCCGGCGATCTGCCAGACTGAATGACCATGAGCGTACGAAGCGAGATTCAGCCGCTGCCACTTAAGCACCGCCTTGATGTCCTCTCGGGCGCCGAGCTCGAGGAGGTAGATGAGCGGTCTCTGCAAGTTCTGCAACGGATCGGCGTCGAGGTGGGCTCGCGCTCTATCCTCGAGCGACTGGCGGAGGCCGGTGCGTCGGTTGACCGGGAAGAGCGGCGGGTACGGTTCACGGCGGAGTTTGTCGAGGCTGCGGTGGCCCGTGCGCCGCGCCGCGTCGTGCTGGCGGCGCGCTGGCCGGGCTGTGACCTGGTGCTGGACGGCGAGCATGGCTATCTGGCGCTCGACGGGTGCGCCGCCGAGGTCATCGACCCGGAGACCGGCGCGCGTCGCCCCTCTCGCAAGGCGGACGTGGCTATGGTCACGCGCCTGGCCGACGCGCTCCCGGAGATCGGGTTCGTCTGGCAGCCGGCCGCCGCGCGCGACGTCCTTCCGGCGGTCCAGCCGCTCCACGAGTTGCACGCGCAGCTCGGCAACACGGGCAAACACATCCAGATGATGACCGCGGTCACAGCGACCGCAGCGCGTGGAGTGGTCGAGATAGCCAGTCTGGCGGCCGGCGGCTCGGCGGCGCTGCGCGCGCGGCCGATCGTGTCGACCTTTCAGTGCAGCACGAGCCCGCTCGTCTATGAGGGCGGTGCGCTCGAGGCAGCCGCGGTCTTCGCCGAGGCGGGCCTGCCGTGCGGCTTCGTCGTGATGCCGATCGCGTGCGCGACGGGACCGGCGACCTGGGGCGGAACACTGGTGCAGTCCAACGCAGAGGTTCTGGCGGGGATCGTCATCCTGGAGACTTTGGTGCCCGGTGCCGCGACCTTCTACGGCTCCTGCGCCACCGTCATGGATCTGCGAACCGGGGCGGCGGCCTGCGGGGGCCCGGAGGACTTGTTGCTGCAGATGGCGTCGGCGCAGCTGGCGCGTCATTACGATCTTCCGGCCAGCATCGGCAGCTTCGCCACGGGCGCGAAGTCGCCGGATTGGCAGGCGGGCCTGGAGAACGGGCTGTCAGGTCTGGCGAGCGTCTTTGCGGGGGCCGACATGCTGTGCGGCGCCGGCCTGCTGTACGGCGCCCGCATTTGCTCGCCGGAGCAGGTCGTGCTCGATGCGGAAATCTTCGCGCTGCTTCGACACCTCGTGGGCGCGCCGGCGGAGGCGGGCGATGATGTGCTCGATGTCATCGGCGCGGCCGGCCCGGGCGGCGAGTTCCTTAGCCAGGGCCACACGCTGGCCGCGATGCGGCGGCTGTGGATTCCGCGCTTGTTCGACCGTGCCGAGTGGTCGGAGTGGGAGGCCGCGGGTCGGCCGGGTCCGCGGGAGGCGGCACGCGAGCGGATGCGCGAGATCCTCGAGAGGCACAGGCCCGAGTGCTTGGAGCCTGAGTTGGACGCGGAGATCGGTCGCGTCCTCGAGCGTTACGAGCGGGAAGGGGGCGAGAGCGGTGGATGAGAACTTAGCCAACCTGAGGCGGGCGATCCTGACGCAGGATGAGGATGGTGCGCTGAGGGCGACGCGGAGGCTGTTGGATGCGGGCGTCGCGCCGCGCGTCATCCTGGAGTCGGGGCTCACCGACGCGATGCTCGAGATCGGACGACGTTGGAGGTGTGGCGAAGCCTTCCTGCCGGAGGTCATCGTCGCCGCCAAGATCTTCTCGCGCTGCAACGAGATCGTCGAGCCGGTTCTCATGACGAGCGGCGAAACGGTTCATCGCTCGCACCCGCTGGTACTGGCGACCGTCAAAGGTGATCTGCACGATCTCGGCAAGAATCTGGTCGGTGCCATGGCGAAGACGGTGGGTTTCAACGTTCGGGATCTGGGCAAGGACGTACCGGTCGACGAGATCGTTGCGGCGGCCAGGGAATCGAGCCCCTGCATCGTCGGCCTCAGCGCGTTGCTGACGACGACGATGCCGCAGCAGAAGGCCGCGGTGGACGCGATCGAGCAGGCGGGCCTGCGTCCGGACGTGAAGATCATCGTCGGAGGCGCGCCGGTCACCCAGGAGTGGGCCGACCAGATTGGAGCCGACGGCTATGCGCCCGACGCGGCGAGCGCGGCAGAGTTGGCTCTGTCGCTGTTGAACTAGCGCCAGGGTGGCCTGGTGACGCGAGGATCGGAGTCCAGTTGTCTGGCGCTGGTTGTCTGCGGAGCACTGCTGGCCGAAGTGCGTCGCATCGTCGAAGCGCGCGGCTGGGGCGCCGATCTCTACGCGATCCCCGCGACCTACCACATGCGACCGGCGAAGATCGCGACTGCCGTCGACGAACGACTCGAGCGCATCCGGGACGACTACGAAAAGGTGATCGTCGTGTACGGCGACTGCGGCACCGCCGGCGCGCTCGACGATGTGCTGCGCCGCCACGGCGCCGAGCGAACCCGTGGCAGCCACTGCTACGAGCTCTTCTGTGGATGTGGCTTCGGCGGCCTGCTGGAACGGGATCCGACCTCTTACTTCCTGACCGACTACCTGGTCCGTGCCTGGGACGATGTGGTGATGCGCGAGATGGGGCTCGATCGCGACCCCTCGCTGAAGGAGAGGCTGTTCGATGGATTCACGTCCGTGACCTACCTGCGCCAGTCCACGGACCCGGAGCTGCTGGCCCGGGCCCGGCGTATCGCGGAGTATTTGGGGATGCCTTTGAGCATCGAGGATGTCGGCTTGGGAGAGCTGGAGGCGCAGCTGGCGCGTATGATCGAGGCGTCAGTCCCGTAGCCGACCGACCCCAGCGTCTCCAGCTCGCGCTCTCTGGTAACCGAGCCGCCCAAGCACTGATCGGCGGGGCGGTTCAGGGTGATAGGAAAGCGCGCGCCTCGACGAGCTCCGGCTGGTTCGCGTCGGCCTGTGAGAGCAGGTCGGCCAGCGAGCGATAGGCCCGTTCGGCCAGGTCGGTGCGTCCGGCCGCGACGCCGGCCCGGGCCAGGCCGCCCAACGTGACGATGCGGTTGGGGGTCCGGGCGAGCTGTCGCTGAAAGGCCGAGATGGCCGCGCCCGGCTGTCCGCTCTCCAGCAGCAGCTCGCCTTCCAGCTCGCGCGCCGGTTTGAGCGCGGTCGGCGGACCGAAATCGACGGGTAGCGAGGCCTCGTAATCGGCCGCCCGTCGCGCGGCCTGGACGGCGGCGTCCAGGTCGCCCGCATCGGCGAGCAGCATCGCCTCCAGCGTCCCCTGCCAGACGGGCACGTATGGGGTGACGTAGTTGCGGGGGGCTTCGTCGCCTTTCTCCATCAGGAACTTGTAAGCGGCTTCGGCGCTGGATCGCTCGCCACGGTGGAGGGCGGCCGTCCCGCTCGCCCACGCGTCGAGGAGCTGCATGGTGATCGTCGGCTCCGCCACCTGAAGGGTGGCCCGCGCCGCGTCGCTGTATCCGTTGCGCGTGTCCGCCAGGTGGAGGCCCCGCAGGTAGACGTGCGAGAAGGCGGCGGACTCTCGAGCGTCCGCGGAAAGCTGGGGATCGCCGCTCTGCGCGTAACAGTCATTCAGCAGGTCGGCGGCCAGCTCGTAGCGGCCCTGCTGATCGTATCCGTACATCAGCCACTCGTTGTAATGGCCGCAGGACGTGGGCGGACGTCCGCGTTCGCCGCGCAGTCGATTCACCACGGCGACGGCCTGAAGGTTCTGCTCCACGACGTCGTCCCACATTCCGCGGGCGAGGAAGATGTGCGTGGTCATGTGCT
>CP070722.1:1961459-1964897 GCA_020350785.1 Gemmatimonadota bacterium | reverse complement strand
CCCAGATGTCGCCGGCATAGACGAACGTGATCTGCGTGGCGGAGACGTCGGGATAGCGGAGCATCCGGGCGTCCACCTGCGCCTCGAGCGTACCCGCGGAAAGGGCGAGGACCGCAAAGCTGATGAAAACTCTACGCATAGGTAGCCTCTCGTGTCTGTGGTAACTGGCTACAAGTGAGTTCGACTCTAAGGTCCTAGACGCAAATCGCTCCCGAGCGGATTCATCGGCCGCGTCGGAGTCCATCGAGAGGCCTCACGACGCGGAGAGCCGGCGGCATCTTACTCAGCTTCCAGCTCGGCCAGGTACTTTCGGCACTCGATCTGCTCGAGCGTCCCGGCCTCGCCCGTCTGAACGACGAAGTCGCCCCACGCGCCCTCGGGGGCGGCCTGGAACGTGTCGATGTCCTCGACCGCTCGCAGCATGACGATCATGAACGAGGTGCCGGGACGGTAGGTCTCGAGATGCTCCGGTATGCCCGTACCGCGCTCGACGTGGAAGCCGCCGACCATGTGCAGCACGAGGGCGTCCGGCTCCTGCCTCAGGTACTCCGAGATCCAGTACGCCATCGTCGCGTCCCACAGGACCTGGCTGTGCAGCTGGTTCCCCATGTTGTCGTGTGATCCGACCGGGGCGCGCGGCCGCACCGGCTGCTCGCCCTCCTCGGGCTCGGGGATCGGCAGGCCGCACTTCATGCCCTCTTGGCCCATCACCTCGGCAATGGTCTGGATCCACTGGTTTCGGTAGGCCTCGGACGGCTGGCCGTAGGGCAGCGGGGCGAGGCTCGCCAGGGCCTCGGGGCTCAGGTCGTTCAGAGACTCGCGCCCGAGCATCGTCACCCGGGTCGTGTAGCGGCGCGGGGCGTTCGCCGCTATCACCGCCAGCCCCTTCTCCTTCGAGAACTCGATCAGCGCCCGGTAGTCGCTCTCGTAGCGCGGCCATGGCCGACTGTCGGCCAGGAACGCCTTCTCCGTGATCAGGCCGGCCAGGTACTCGTCCAAGATCGGTTGCACGTCGCGCTGAAAGAACTCGAGCGACAGCGCCACGGTGCGCGGCGCGAAGTCGTTCGACCCTGGTACTCCGTAGGCCTCGTATCCGCGCTTCAGCAGCTCGGCCTCGATCATGTGGGCGGTCGGGTCGTCGTGGGTCTCACCGATGAACACGACCTGATGCCGTGCCATCGAGGCGACGATGTCGTCGATCGATGCAGGCTCGCCGGTCCCGGTGAAGACCCGGTATTCGCCGGCCACATAAGCGCTGTCGAGCTTTCCCGGGGAGGAGTCCTGAGCAGGCGCCGGCAGCGGCAATATCAGAACGAGCAGCAGGCCCAGGAGAATCATCTTTCTGTTCATAGCGCGGATGATAACTCGGTGATGGGCGAATTGGGAGTCCGGCGATGTGGACTGCTCGCATGGCTTGAACGCCCAGCAAGCGACATCGCCCAAGCGCTTCGAGGAATTGGGCGTTGAAAGCATCACCCTTCCACAGAATCGCCGGAATAAGGGCTGTGGCCGCTCGCTTGTCACCTCACCCCAGCACTCAGGATTACGTCGCGAAGCGACAACTGTTATCTAGGCGTCAGCCCCGATAAGCTCATGTCCGACCATCGGAGGCGCTACATGCCGTCAAGCAAGCCCCTGAAAGCCGGCATCGGCAAGGACAAAGTACGTACGGCTGGCTGGTGTTCCGATACCCTCCGAGCGGCATAGTTGGAGCACACGATGAACAGACTCGCGCGCGGTATTCAAGCCAGACTTCTTGCCGGCGCTTTTGTCGCGGCGTTTTTCTTGGTTGCTGACCTGATTCGACTGGCCCCTCTCTCCACACCGGCGGCGTTGAGCCAATTCTACCTGCCCGGCGCGGTGCGACTGGATACTCCAGAATTGATCTGGGCCGCCGGCATCCTCTCGTTCCTCAGCCGCCTGCTGGCCGTTACCGTGCTCCATCTCCTGGCCTTCGCCGCGTTGGGTGCCGTAGGCGTGGCCCTGTTCGACCGGCTCGATTGGCCGCTCAACGCGGGAACGGGCGCCCTTTACGGTCTCGTCGCCTTCTCCCTTGCCTTCTATGGGGCCCTGAGTCTAGGCAAGGGCGAAGTGATCGAAGGCGTTCCCGGCATCTGGAGCGTAGCGGTCGCGACCCTTTTGGCCGGTGGGATCATGGGCGGCTTCTTGCAGCTATCCCGGGCGGCCCGCCGCGATACTTGACGCACGCGCGGCTCCGCTTGCGCCCAGCTCGGCCGCCGAGCGAGACTTCGGGAAAGCTGGCCGGCAGCTTGACACATACGCCGAGCCCACTCGATACTGTAATAGACGATCAGTCCTCAATAGACCATCAGTCCTCCGGTGCCCCACCCAAAAACCGAGAGCGAGGCACTCGAGATGACTACAGCGGTACGGCTCATCCGCTTTCCAGCAACACGACACGCTCTTCTCGCCTACACCCTCAATTTGTTGTGCGTTGTGCCCGCCCAGCCGCAGGATCAGCTCAAGGTCAACAATAAGCGGCTGAGCGATCGTGTACTGGTCACCTGGGCTTGCGACTACTTCCAGGGCACGAACATGGCGACCGTCGTGACTCAGGAAGGCCTGGTCATCATCGATACAGGGCTCAGCCCCAGCACGGTCCGGCGCCAGCGTCAACTGCTCGAGCGCGAGCTGGGCCGCAGCGATTTCCGCTATCTGATCAACACACACATGCATAACGATCACGCCTTCGCCAACGAGGCCTTTCCCGAGGCCACGGTGGTCGGTCATGGGGACGCGGTCGCCGCGCTGCAGCGCGAAATCGATCTGCTGCCCGAGCTCATCGAGCGTTTGCTCAGCAGCGGCGAGAGGTACGGCGAATGGGCGGCCGCGACCTCACCCGACAGCGCCGAGGGGATGCACGCGCGCGAAGGCGTGGCGGCGTTTCGGGTGGGAATCGCCGACCTCGAGGCGGGCATCGAGCCTCGCTTCCCAACTATGACGATCGGCGATCGTCACACCCTGAACATGGGTGATGTCCGGCTGGAGCTGTTCGACTTCACCGGCTTCCACTCCGACTCGGACATCCTGATCCTGTTACCCGAGGAGCGAATGCTGTTCACCGGTGATGTCTTCTGGGGCGGCAATCTGCCGCTGCTGAGCGAGATGACGGCGGCTGAGTTCCAACGGCTGATGGACAACTGGAAAACGATCCTGGAGACCGCCCCCGACCTCGAGACCATCGTGCCGGGTCACTCGGATGTGCCCCTGACCGTCGATGGTTTCCGCGAGATGTACGAGTACCTCTCAAGACTCTGGGCCGACGTACGGTCCGCCAGGGACGAAGGAATGCCACTGGTGAGGTTCCTGGTGCGGAACGACTTCAAGGAGCGGTACCCGGAGGTGGCCGCCTATTCTTACATCCGCCGCGAGTACAACTTCCACCAGCACAACCTCTACATGTTGTGGCAGCTAGCT
>CP070722.1:1952353-1961359 GCA_020350785.1 Gemmatimonadota bacterium | reverse complement strand
GAACACGGAGAGATAAACGCCGCTTTCGCGCCGGCGCTCGATGAAATCCTCCAGCCCTTCATCGGAGGTGACGCCGACATTGAAATCGCCATCCGTGGCGAGGATGACCCGGTTGTTGCCGCCCTCGATGTGGTTCTGCCGGGCGACCTCGTAGGCGAGCTGGATGCCGGCGCCGCCCGCTGTAGAGCCTCCCGCCTCCAACGCTTCGATGGCGTCGAGTATCGTGTCCTTCTGATCGCCGGGCGTCGACGGCAGCACCAGGCCGGCCGCGCCCGCGTACACCACGATCGCCACGCGGTCCTGCGGTCGCAGCTCGCCGACCAGCAGCCGGAACGAGGACTTGAGCAGCGGCAGCTTGTCCGGGCTCTGCATGGAACCGGAGACGTCGAGCAGGAAGACGAGGTTGCTGGCCGGAAGATCTTTGCTGTCCAGCCTGCGCCCCTGGATGCCGATACGTACCAGTCGATGGAACGGCTGCCAGGGGGCCGGGGCCGACTCCGTCGTGATCGAGAAGGGAAGGTCGCCGGCGGGTTCCGGGTAATCGTAAGAGAAGTAGTTGATCATCTCCTCGATGCGCACTGCATCCACCGGCGGTCGCTGACCCTTGCTGATGAAGCGGCGGATATTGCTGTAGGAGGCCCGGTCCACATCGATGGAGAAGGTCGAGAGCGGGCTCGAGGACACGCTGAGAAATCCGTTCTCGACGATATGCTCGTAGGCCTCGGTGTTGAAGTTCGGATTGTAACGGCCGGGCAGGGCGGTGCCGCCGGCACTCAGCGCGTCCGCCGCGACCGCAGTGCGAGCAAGCGCCTGATCGACCCTCCGCTCCCGCTCCTCCAGCGAGGCGGGGATGACATTGGGCTCGTTCCCTTCGTTCTTGGGGGCCTTCGCGGCCGCGACGGGTGTCTCATCTTGGCCGGTCGGTTGTTCCTTGGGTTGCGGGGCTCGCGACGTGCAGGCCCCATAGGTGAGGCAGCCGAGCGCGATGATGGTGATCGTGGCTCTGGTCTTCATGATCCCTCCCTTGACTGTGCCGACGTGTCCGCCGACCGTTCAATCGCGGTGTGCCGTTTCTGTCCGATAGACGATCAAGTCAGCCCTGCTTGCACACGCGACGTTGGAACGCTGTCGAACTGCTGCTCTGAGCGGCTGAAGGAGGGAAAGGTTGACCCATGCGGGCTTTGAGTGTCGATTACCGGGTGGCCTACCGTACCTATTATCTGAACCACAACGGCCGGGGAGGCCCCTATGGCCGTCGCGTGTCAAACGAAGTAACGATCTTTGCCAATCCGAAGGAGATCTATGCGGACCTGCCAGAAATCGAGATGGCTCTTCGCGGCGCTGGCTGCGGCCCTTGCGTCCTGCCAGCCTGTGGTCGAGAACGATAGGCCGTCGCTCATCGTCTTGGTCGGAATCGATCAGTTTCGCGCCGACTACCTCGAGCGCTACGGTCAAGTCTTCAGCGGAGGATTCAAGCGGCTGCTCGATGAAGGTCGCTGGTATCCGCGTGCGATCGTCGATCACGCGCCCACGTTATCCTATCCCGGTCACACCACTCTGGCGACGGGCGCGCACCCGCGGACGCACGGCATCACATCGAACGCCTGGCTCGAGACACTGCCGGGCGGCGAGAAGCGGCGCGTATTCGTGGCGATCGACCCCGAGCGCTACATCCTCGGCGACCCCGACGCGACCGGCCTCTCTCCCAAGAACCTCAGGGTCACGGGACTGGCCGACTGGGTTCGGGCCGCCGATCCAGAGGCCCGCGCCGTGGCGCTGAGCACCGGCCCGGCGTTGGCGATGGTCTACGGCGGTGTGGCACTGGATGACGAAGCGCGGAATCACGCCTACTGGCTATCCTCGTCTCAGGGACGCTTTGTGACTTCCAGCTACTTCCGGTCCGACTATCCGGACTGGCTGCGCGACTTCAACGAGAACGCGATGCCCACCTTCCGTGCCAAGCGGGTCTGGGAGAGCACGGTACCGCAGGAGCATCGCGGGCTGGCCAGAGCCGACTCGGCGAGCTACGAAGGTGATGGCATCCACACCGCGTTTCCTCACTCCTTCGCCGACGTGGGCGCCTCTGGAGAGGGCTATTCGGGCGGCTACGACCCCGAAGAGGCCGGCGACCAAGAGTTCTACCGCTGGTTCTTCAACACTCCGTTCGCCGACGAGGCACTATTCGCGCTGGCCCGGTCGGCGGTGGAGCGGCTGGCGCTTGGCCGACAAGGCGGCACCGATTTTCTGGCGATCGCTGTTAAGTCGGTTGACCGAATCGGCCACGACTACGGGCCGCTGAGCCAGGAACAGTTGGACGTCCTGCTTCGCCTGGATCGCTTACTCGACTCCTTCCTCGCACTGCTCGATGAAGCTGTCGGCCCCGGGAATTATGTGGTCGCTCTCTCGGCCGATCACGGCGCGCCGAACATCACCGAGTACGAGATCGAACAGGGACGGCCGGCGCGACGCGTCTCCGAGCAAGACATCCAAGAGCTATTGGATCGTGTCGAGCGACTGGTGCAGGCGTACTCCGGTCCTGAGGACGAACTTCCGGAGAGGATCGCGGCCGAGCTGGAGAACGCCGACTTCGTGGCCCGTGCCCTGACACCCGCCGAGCTGGGAGGAGAGGGCCCGGCCGACGAAATCCTCCGCGCTCACCGGAACTCATATATCAACGGCCGCAACACGCCGTTTCCGCTCTGGACACGTGAGATAATCGCCGGCCGGGTGAGTGAGACGCACCCGGCCAACTGGGGCGTGGTGGTGGAGTTCACCGAGAACGCTCAGCTGTGGACAGCGGCGACGACGCATATGTCAGCGTATGCCTACGATCGCGAGGTGCCGATCCTGCTGATGGGGAAGGGGGTCGAGCCGGGCGTGGACCTCAGCACCGCGCGCACGATCGACATCGCTCCCACGCTCGCCGCGCTGGCTGGACTAGCTTACCCGGCTACCGTCGATGGTAGCGTCATGAGCGTCCGCTAGGGCGCCATCATTCGCAGATGTAACAGACACCGCCGCCTTCGACGGGTTGCGGCGCGTCACGCTCGGCGTTCACCAGGCAGAGAAAGCCGAACGGTTCATCCGCACCCTCAGGGTTGCGGAACTGATGGGCGTCGTTGGGGGCTACATAGATCACGTCGCCGAAGCCTACCTGGTAGATATAGCGGCCGAACTGCGCTTCGCCCTGTCCTCTGATCGGAACGACGACGTGCTCGTGCTCGTGCTGCTCGAGACTGCTGTAGCCGCCGGGCGCGATCTCGAAGTAGCGGACGTGGAAGCACTGTGACTCGCCGCGCTTCCCTGACAGCTCGCGGCGCGTGATGCCTTTCCACGACTCTGTCGTTTCCTTGTAAGGCTCCAGCGGGATATCGTGCCAGTTGAAGTCACCCTCGTGGCGGATCACCTTGCTGTGGTTGCCCATCAGCGGCGGACGCGGTGGCGGCTGATCTCCGGTTGCTGACAAGGAAGTGTCCTCCCAAAATTGGAGTGCTGAGTGGGCAAGCTAAACCTGACGAAGAGGTGGAGCCAGCCCCGCGGTCTCTAGGTTGCCGCGCGAACCGCGGCCGACTCCCTGTGAGGAGGCCTTGGGCGAACGATCGGGAGAGATTGTGCGTCCAATCGAACGGCAAGCGTAATGACGAACCGTGACTCAAGAGGTCCTGCACATGCACGGGTCTGCACCTCGGCGTTGGATTGGACTGGTGCTCGTCGCTACTTGGTCGGCTGGCTGCGAGTGCCGGCTTGAGCGGGGTCAGTCCATCTTGGCTGCGTATGACGAGATCGCGAAGGCGGACTACTGGCCCGGCTTCGCACCCGAATCTATTCCTCTCGCCGTCTACGATGGTGACAACACCTACTTGCTGCGTCACCCGAGTCCGCCGGAAGGCTTCACCGCTGTGGGGGACCGCCAGGGCCTCTGGGTCTTCACCGGGCAGCACGAACTAGTGCGTGCGAACTTCAGTGTAGAGATCGGCGGCGTGCTCACCGCTGCGCTTCTCGCTGGAAGCGACACGGCCGCCGCTCCGAGGACGCTGGCCGCGACGCTCATCCACGAGGCTTTCCACGTCTACCAGCGCCGGGAGCACCCCGATTGGCAGGCCAACGAGGTCGAGCTTTTCACTTATCCTGTCGAGGACGTGGATCTGTTAGCGTTTCGCCGTCTCGAGACCGAGGCGTTGCGCCGGGCTCTGAAAGCGCCCGACGTGGGGGAGCGCGCCTGCTGGGCGAGGAGAGCGGTCGAGCTGAGGGAAGAGCGCTACGTCCGTACTACCGAGGGCGCCGTGGCCTACGAGCGTGGCACCGAGCTCACCGAGGGTACCGCCCGCTACGTCCAGAGTCGGGTCTCGGACACAGAGCCTGAACTCTTGACCGATCGCGGCTTCGGGGCAGAGGAAGTGCGGGCTCGCGCCTACGCAGTGGGATCGGCCATAGCCATTCTGTTGGACGATATGGCGCCCGATTGGAAGGCCGCTCTCGAGCGCGGCGCCGCCAGCTCGCTCGATGGCTTGCTGGCCGGTGCGGCTGCCGAGCACGACGGGTCCGACTGCCAGTTCACCGCGGACGAATTAACCACGGCTAGGAGCCAGGCTGGCGCGGACGTCGCTGCCTTGGTTGCCGACCTGCAGGCATTGCGGCGCGAGTTTATGACGGCGCCCGGGCACAGACTGGTAATCGAGGCAGAGGGCGACGCTGTGTTGTGGCCGGAGGCTTTCGATCCATCCAACCTCAAGCGCCTGACCTCGATGGAGATTCTTCACACGCGCTGGCTGAAGCTGAGCAACTCCGACTCGCGGCTCGAGGTGCTGGATGCCTCGGCGCTCAGCGAAGGTGTCGGTCCACACCCGATTTTCAACGGCGTGCGGCGCGTTACCTTGACCGGTCTTGAGGGTGAGCCCGTCGTGAGCGATTCGGCCGGCGCACTTCTGGTGGAGGCGCTGGGCCTCAGAGGCATGTTTCGCGCTGCTGAGATCGAGCGCTCGGGCACGACGATCAACATTCGTCTGGGTCCGAGCTAGCCGAGGGCTGTCAGGTATTGCTCTATTCTTGCCCCACCCCTCGCCATTGCCCTAGCTTGACCTGTCAATCCATCACCTCGCTTGTTGCACAGCTCTTGGAGGAGCCTCCATGAGGACCGCTCTTTTCCTGCAAACCTATGCCATTTCGCTGGTGACCTTCCTGTTGCTTGACTTTGCCTGGCTGGGCCTGATCGCCCGCGGCTTCTACCGCCAGCACCTGGGCCATCTGTTGAGTCCCGATGTGCGTTGGGGAGCGGCGATCAGCTTCTACTTGCTCTTCGTCGCCGCCCTTGTCGTGTTCGCGGTGCTACCGGCCGTGGAGCGCGGCTCCCTGGTCAGGGCGTTGCTGCTGGGCGGGTTCTTTGGGGTCGTGGCCTACGCGACCTATGACCTCACCAACCTGGCCACGCTGAAGGGCTTTCCAAGCTTGGTGGCCGTGGTCGACATGACCTGGGGCTGTGCCCTCTCGGCTACAGTCGCACTTGTCGGTTACCTCTTCGCGGCTCGGGGCTAGGTACTTGCAAGAGTGCTCTGGCAGCGCGCAGCGGTCGTGCTGGGCTCTGGCCGTGCTGGGCTCTGGCCTTACTCGGTTGCACCCTCTTCCATGGGCCAGTACGATAGGTCCATCCGTAGGGTCTCTTCGTAGTGCTCCCAGCGGTGTACGGTCCCGCCGAACAACTCATCCATTTTCTGCCAGCGTTCGCCCATACCCTTCGCCTCGATCAACTTCATCAGGCTGTTCTCGCCGTAGTAAGCCGACAAGTCATCGGTGAAGGTGACGTAGACAACGCGGCCGCTGTCGCCGAAATGGATCTCGTGAGCGTGATACGGATAGGGATAGCCGAGATCCTTGAAGAAGCCGACCCACTCCTTGTTTAGCTCGTCAAACTTCTCCTCTGAGCCGGGCTTGAGCCACATGACATCGAAGTGACCATACTTCGTGCTGTGCATGTCATAGCCCTCGGGCTCGTAGCTCCAGTCGGCCTTCATCTCGGCCATCTCTTCAGCGACAGTGTGGATGTGAAGCACCTCGAAGCTTGCCATGGCCTCCTGCATCTTGGCTTCACCTTCGGTGCCCATGAACGACCTCATGAACTGCATGGGATCGTCGAAATAGCCGAAGCTGCCCACCGGAAAGACCAGTGTGTACCGCGAGCCGTTCTGCCAGAACGCCCAACGATAGGGTGTCTTGGCCATCGCGGCGGCCTCGGCGACCTTCTTGACCGCCGTCTCGAAGGCGGCTGCCTCGGCGGGATCGACCTCCCAGGTCGATACCTGAGAGAGCTGGCCGTACTCGTAGCCCTCACCTTCTTGGCTAAGACCAGCCACGGGCAGAGCTAGGATGAACGCGCAGGCCAGAGAGAGAGCTCGACTCATCTGAGAGCCTCCTGTGAAGTGTGGTTGGGGCTGTGAATATCCACCTCGAGGCGCCGACGTAGCTGTGGTTTCCGTCGGGCCATCATTGCTGTGAGCTTCGATTGGGAGTGCGTTTCGAGGAGCGGCTGGAACGCAGGGTCGGGCAGGCGAGTCGCGGTGGCTGACACGCGTGCCCTCGCCGCGGGGCTGCCAGAATGGTGCCCTGAAGTAAAAGCGCTGCCACGCCGGTCGACCTCGATGGCTGGGGTATCGGGAGCACGAGGCGGTCTTCAGCCGCTGACGCACACTCTCAACACTAATAATCGCTACGGCAAGTGCAAGCTTCTCCGCTTTGATCCACCGCGGAACAGGACGCTGGCGGCGGGTGGCCGCCCGGCCCGCGCGGTGTAATTTGTGAGGTGCTGGCGCGCCCCGATCGGGTCGTCAGTTCCAACAGACCAAGCCAGCCAGATTCAGTGGAGGGGAGCCATGAACCAGGTGTTCCTCCTGACCGGTACGGCCGCGGCTCGCGCCGCGCGGCTCGTCTTCGCCTGCGTCACCCTTTTCTCGCTGCACGTCGCTGGCGGAAACGCTGAAGCGAGCGCGCAGCAGGCCACGGTCAGCGGCAGGGTGATCGATGCGGAGGGTGGCGAACCGGTCTTCGGCGTGGAGGTAGAGCTCGTGACCGGCGTCGGGCGCCGGCTCCGGTCGACGGCAACGGAGAGCGATGGAGCCTTTGGCTTCTCTGAAGTAGCTGCCGGTCGCTACTCGCTGTTGTTTTCCGCGCTCGGCTATCAGACGAAGCGCCTGGACGGCATTCGTGTATCGGCGGCGAACCTGTCGGTGGGCACCGTGGAGTTGGCTTCTATCGCTTTTCGTTTGAATCCGGTGGTGGTCACGGTTTCGCGTGATCAAGAGAAGGCTTTGGACTCCCCGGCATCGGTGCACATCGTCGAGGCGGATGCGATCGAGGAGCGGCCGTCTACGACGACGGTGGATCACATCCGCGATCTGCCTGGCGCCGATGTTTTCACAACCGGGTTGGCACAGCATAACGTGGCGGCCCGCGGCTTCAACAATGTCTTCAATGCGGCCCTCTTCGTATTGACCGACAATCGTTGGGCATCCGTGCCTTCGCTCCGGTTCAACGCCTACAATCTGATTCCTACGACCAACGAGGACATCGATCGAATCGAGTTCGTCTTGGGCCCCGGTTCCGCCCTCTACGGGCCTAACGTCGACAAAGGCGTCATGCACATCATCACGCGCTCGCCGCTCGACTATCAGGGCACGACGGTCAGCGTGATGGGCGGTGAACGCTCCATCTTTCAGGGCTCACTCCGTCACGCGGGCCTGATCGGCGAGAGCGTGGGATACAAGCTGTCGGCCCTCTATTTTCGGGGAGACGATTGGAAGTTCGACGACCCACTGGAGATCGTCGCCCGCGATTACGATCAGGAACGCCTACAGGCCGACTTGCGGCTCGATGTCCGCCTCGACGATCAGAGCACGCTCGTCTTCAATGGCGGCGCCTCGCGGCTGGGCAGCTCCATCGAGATGACGCAGATCGGCGCCGCCCAAGCTGATGGCTGGACTTACTCCTACCTGCAGAGCCGCTTTCGGCGGGGCAGTCTCTTCGCCCAGGCCTACATCAACCTGAGCGACGCCGGAAACACCTTCACCTTGCGCGACGCCGACACCATCAGCGACAACTCCCTGCTTTACGCCGGCCAGATTCAGCACGGCACCAGCCTCGGCCAGCGGCAGCGTTTCATCTACGGTGCCGATCTCATCCGCACTGTTCCGCGCACCGACGGAAAGATCATGGGTCGCAACGAGCAAGATGATGATGTCACCGAACTCGGTGCCTACCTCCAGTCCGAGACGTCGCTGTCACCACAGTTCGACCTGGTCCTCGCGGCCCGCTTGGACTATCACAGTGGAATCGACGACGTGCTTCTCTCGCCGCGGGCCGCCCTGGTCTTCAAGCCGTCACCCGAGCATACGTTCCGTATAGCTTACAACCGGGCCTTCAGCCAACCCGAAACCAACATGCTGTCGATCGATCGCCTGGCGGCGCCCGATCTGGGTGGCCTCCCGTTCCCGGTCCGGGCGCGCGCGGCGCCGGCGGAGGGTTTCAGCTTCCGGCGCGACTGCGTCGACTCACTCGGGCGGTCAGGCCTCTGCATGCGCTCACCCTTCACACCGGACGTCTTGGGGCAACCGATCACCACCTCGCTCCCCCTTGATGCGACACTCATGTGGGACGCGCTGGTAGGCATCATCGCGGGCGAGGACCCGGAGATCGGGGCGCTGCTGGCCCAGATGGACGCTCCCGACGCAGCCCAGGTAGGAACCGTCATCAAGGAGCTCAACCCGACCACGCAATCATTCGATCCCGTCAGCGACGTGGCCGACATTCCACAAATGAAGTCCTCGATCACCAACAGCCTGGAGGTGGGCTACAAGGGTCTCATCGGCGAGCGCTTGCTGCTTGGTGTGGATCTGTGGTACTCCAGCATCAAGGACTTTCTTGGGCCGCTGCTGGTGGAAACGCCCAGCGTATTCATGGAGGTCAACTCTCTGAGAGACCACCTGTTCGCCGAGGCGCAGCGCCTGGGCCTGCCGATCG
>CP070722.1:1942614-1952253 GCA_020350785.1 Gemmatimonadota bacterium | reverse complement strand
GTGATCGTGCTGCCGCCCGGCCGGCCCGGCCCGTACACGATGTACTCGAGCGTCGCCCGGGCGAAGCGCAGGTAGTCGAGCCCGTGGTGCCGATAGAACCGCTTGTCCTCGATGGCGATGAACGCCTGCGGCACGTAGGGCGGCAGGTCCGCCAGATCGATGACCGTCCGCCGCTCCTTGAAGAACTCGTGGATCAGGCTGCCGTCACGGGCATAGAGCTTGGAGGACTGCTCCGGCTCCCAGACGGTGATCTGGGCGATCGAGGGGCAGCGATCCGAGAGACAGATCCGGTTCCAGGCGCCCCAGGCCAGACCGACGCCGACGCTGATCGGTGCCAGCAGACCCAGGGCGACGACCGTGTGCCAGGGCCGCCAGCGCGCCGCTAGCAGCGAAATCGGCCGGGGGGCGCGCCGGGATCGGCGTGGACCAGCCGCCGGTCGGTTTGACCGCGGTCGCTGGATGCGTCGGAGGGTGCGCTCGAACATACGGTTCCGCCGGATATGCCTTTAGCCAGGCCGTGCTGTGTCCGAAGCCGAATCGGTTATTCCTGAGACCTCGTGAATATATTTAAACCCGGGGGCGCTGGGCACCCGGCAGGGCCACAAGCGGGGTTCTTGACAGTCCGTGAACCCACCCCTATGATAGTTCGCGTGCGGGTGGGTACCGTTCAGGGCGCCGCTCGCACCATGCCAAGAACCACGACAAGACGATTTCCCAGATCTCCCGGGCGCTGGCCCGCGGGGACTTTAGATAGACCATGGATCGGACGACTGATCCAGAAGGTCTTGCCGTATTCGCCGGGAGCGGCGAAGCGGTGCTGTGGAGTACCTCACAACAATCGGAGGTAGGTCAAGGGAATCTGTTTTGTTTGCCTCCTACAATCTGATCTATGTGCAGCGCCCCGGTTCGGCGACGGCGGCGGCGGTTCTTCACCGTCAAGGGTGGAGTGCGCCCTGCTGCGCCGATCCCTGTGTTCCCAGTTCCCAGTCCGTCTGCCGGGCGCGAGGTTGCGCGGTCGGAGAGGGGCTTATCGTGCGCGCCTCGAGATCCCACGGGGCTCGCTCTAATTCAGTCGGTTTTGTTGTCTTTTTTTCGTGAGTCCGTTGC
The DNA here is from genome assembly GCA_020350785.1 of Gemmatimonadota bacterium. Lineage (GTDB taxonomy): Bacteria > Gemmatimonadota > Gemmatimonadetes > Palauibacterales > KS3-K002. The sequence goes on along the minus strand of CP070722.1, from coordinate 1,951,146 downwards.
CAGGAGGAAAGCATGCTCGGACGATTAATCAGAGGGTGTGGCGTCGCAGCGATTCTGGTTCTTCTCGCCGCTCCTTCAGCGTTCGGCCAGGCCACCGGCAAGATTCAAGGCCGCGTGGTCGACCAGGCGACCGGGGAGCCCATCGCGGGCGCCACGGTGCGGGTGCTAGGAACCACTCGCGGCGGCATCACCGGCGAGGACGGCTTCTACTTCATTAACGAGGTACCGGCCGGCCTACGCACGATCGTCGCGGAATTTCTGGGCCGCCGGACGTTCCAGTTGGAGAATCAGCGAGTACTGGCGGGCCAGACGACGACGCTCAACTTCAGTTTGGAGATGGCTCCGATCGAGATTGAGCCATTGGTCGTAGAGGGTGAGCGCAACCCGCTCGTCCCGCGCGACCAGGTCTCCTCGAAGGCGATCGTCACCGGCGAGCTGATCGATGCGCTACCGATCGACAATGCTTCCAGCATCGTGGTGCTGCAGCCGGGTGTCATTTCAACCAACCAGGGCCGCACGATCCGTGGCAGCCGGCCCAACGAGGAGGCGGTCTACGTCGACGGCGTCTTGACGCGCCGCTACCTCACGGGCGAGGCCGAGCCGATCGAGCTGCCCCCCAACGCGCTGGCCGAGGTTTCCGTCACGACCGGCGGCATCGGCGCGCAGTTCTCCGACGCCCAGTCGGGCGTGATCAACTACGTGACGCGGACCGGTGGTACGGACTTCGGCGGTTCGTTCTCGATCTTCACCGATCAGCTGGGCCCCAAGGACTGGCGGACTGGCTTCAACCGCCTCGAGTTCACCTTCGGCGGGCCGCTGCTGCGGGAGCAGAACCTGAGCTTCTTCCTGGCCGGTCAGGCCCAGGGCCAGAAGTACTCCGGGCTGAACGACGGCTGGAACGAGATTCCGATTCTGGTCAACGACGGTGTGGCCTCGTTCAGCGACCTCGATCCAACGACTGCTGAGCGGGCGGCCAACCGTTTCGGCATGAGCTCGACCTCTGACGCGATGTTCTCGCTGCCGCGTGAGAGCAACGCTCTCGACGGAACCGACAGCGTTCTGGTGGCCATGCCGAGCTACACGTCTTGGGACAACGGCAACAACAGGCCGTTCAACCAGTCGGACGAGTACACCTTCCTCGGCAAGCTGAACTGGGGATTGGGTGGCGGCTCGAACATCGACTTTTCGTACAAGCGCGAGCGTGACCAGGGTGCCGGGCGTGGTCTGGGCAGCCTGTACAACCCGGATGCCATGACCGCCTTCCTCAATCAGGCGGATGTTCTTACGCTGGGCGGCTACTTCCTGATCAAGCAGACGGCCACCAGCGCGCTGGCCCTCGACGTGAAGGCCAGCTACCAGCGCTACTACGATCAGAGTGGTCTAGCCAATCCCGATTGGCTGCTGGATAATCAGAACCCGTTCATGGGCTTCAACTTCGGCAACGTCGATTTCCTGATCGACGCGGAGGATTGGCCGGTCAGCGAAGCGATCATGAATGGGGCGCGCTCCAACGCGATCCCGGCGGAGTCGCTGCAGGCGTTCCCCAACCGTTTCGACCTGGCGAGCCGGCAAGGGTTGCCGGGCGTGGCGGGGAATCTGCGCCTCAACCCCTACGCGATGAAGGTGAACTGGAGCACCGGCGGTTATACGACTGACGCGCTGTTCCTCACCAAAGAGCGCAACTGGGTGTTCAGCGGGAATGTGGACTGGCAGGCGGGCCGCTACTTCCGCCTGCAGGCCGGCGGTGACCTGGGGTTGCTGAGTGTTAACGACATGTACGTGCCGACCTACTCGAGCCGGTCGGCGCCGGCGATGTATGACCCGAAGAGGGGTGGCCTGTTCGCTACGGGCCGTCTCGATTTGGGCGACGTGGTGATCGACGCCGGCTTGCGCTGGGACTACTTCAACGCTAACGGCGACTTCCCGATCGTTCCCGGCTACGTGTTCAACGTACCGGACAGCCTCAAGGCGGACTTCGTCACGCTGGAGGCGTACGATCCGGCGAACCCGCGGCCGCTGGAGGATCGGCTGGTTCCGCTGGAGGACTGCGGCGGCGCGCTAACGGCTCCGAGTCGCACGCGGCCGGACGGCACCGTGGTCTGCAAGCCCAACTTCATCAAGTCGGAGGCCAAGTCGGAGTTCAGCCCCAAGCTGGGCGTCAGCTTCCCGGTGACGGTGAAGTCGACCTTCCGACTGTCCTATTCGCACAACGTTCAGACGATCCCGTTAGGCACCAGCGATGCGGGTGTCGTAGCCGCGCAGTTCGGCTACTTCCGTAACATCTACGACGACCTGGCGGGTGGACGCGCCAACACCAACACGGACTACGGGCGCGATGTCGACATGCCGCGCACCGTGCTGTTCGAGGCGGGCTACCGTCAGCTGATCGGCGAGGATCTGGTCGTCGACCTGGCGGCCTACTCCAAGACGACGCGCAACGGGGTGTCGGTCCGCAAAGTTCAGTACGAGAATCCGAACGAGATCGGACAGAGCATATTCATCAACTCCGCCGTCAACGCCGACTACACGCAGATCCGCGGCGTCGACGTGAGGGTGGACAAGCGGTTCGGCCAGTTCGCCGACTTGTCGGCCAACTACTCGTTCATCGATGCGCGCGGCACCGGCTCCGATCCGTATACCTATATCGACCTGCTGTTCCGGCGGAACACGAACCTTTCGGTGATCACGGGTCAGCCGATCATTCCGCCGGACGTGATCCTGCCGCTGGAGCAGAGCCGCCGGCACAATTTCGCCGGTACGTTCTCGCTGCTGTTCCCGCAGGACTACCAGCAGGGGACGACGATCGGGAGCATCCTCTCCGATTTCGGAGTGTTCGCGACCTTCTTCGTGGCTTCGGGCCTGCCCTATACGCGGCTTCAGAATAGCGCCAACGGGCAGACCGGGCCGCCGACCTTCGCCGGCCTGGGCGGCACGGTCGAGGAGGAGCTCAACTCGTCCAGCATGCCCTGGACCAAGCAGCTCGACCTCAGGTTCACCAAGGGCTTCCCGGTGGCGGGGACGCGCATGCAGCTGTTCGTCGACTGGCGGAATCCGCTCAACCTGACGAACACGACCAGCATCTTCCTGGAGACGGGTACCGAGTTCAACCAGGCCTTCAGGGACAAGCAGGTCAACCAGCAGCTGACTGATGCGCTGCTGGACGGCGATACCGACATCGACGACTTCGACATCCTGAGGGAGTCGCCGGAGAACGATGCGAACATCTTCTCGCTGTTGCAGGCGGAGAATCGCTACGGCGACGGCGACGGCATCTTCACCGTCGACGAGCAGAGAGAAGCCTTCGGCGCCTGGTACGACATGTTCTGGGGGTCGCAGAACTTCGTGAACTCGACGCAGAGGCTGCGACTGGGCCTCGAGATCAACTTCTAGCGGCTGGGGCCAAAACGGCTTCGGCTCTAGGGAGTAGGAGTGGGGGGTCCGGCGCGATCCCGCATTAGAAGTCGCGCCGGGCTCCCGGCAAAGAGCTTACCCTTTTGCCGCAGGAGTGAAAATGAATCGCTCAATGTTTAGACGCTCCCCAAAGGTGGGAGGTGCGGTGGTCAAAGCCGCACTCGTCGGAGCGCTCCTCGCCCTGGTCGCGGCCCCGTCGCTAGCCCAGACGGTGGCTGACAAGTACCAGAGGTTGCGGGATCGAGAGCTCCGGGAAAGCAGGTTTAGCCTGTTTGCCGCGCCGATTCTGGTGCTGGATGTCAACCAGTACCAGTGCGGGCTGCAGAACCGCGGTGCGGTCTGCACCGACATCTTCGACAGCCCCACAGGCGGCGGCGGCTTCTGGCCGACGGGCTCGGCCAACCAGTACATGTTCAACTCGGGCCTCAACATGGCGGGGATCATTCCGCCGGATGCCGGGTTCCCCTGGGCGGGCGACACGGTGGGTGCGTACTTCTTCGATGCGCGTGGTACGCAGCAGCACGGAGAAGGCGTCACCAACATCTACAATTCGCTCAATGCGGATGACCTGGCGAACTGGCCCGACTTCGGTTCGATTCCGGATATCCCGTAGCAGACGGCCTACGTGGTGGACGAGAATCTCTACAACCCGGTCCTGCTGGGCCGGCAGGGCGCCTCGCAGCAGGACAGCTGGGTGGCCTACTGGGATGGCAACCCGGCGTTCTCGGCCAACCGCTCGCACCCCATGGGTCTGCTGGTCGAGCAGCGCACGCTGGCCTGGAACTTCCCGACCGGGAATGAGGCGACGGTCTACCTGATCTACAACTTCCGGAACGTCACCAACAACGCGCTGTTCCAGCGGATCAACGAGGTGCAGTACTTCGGCGGCGAGAACGTTCTGCCGGACGAGGGTTGGACGATCGACTCGATTTACGTCTCGGCGGACTTCGATCCCGACGTGACCGCGGACTTCGACAAGAACTATTCGACGGCGATCCTGCCGTTCAACATGGGTGTCGCCTACGAGGGCGAGTTCGTGGCTCCCGACTTCACTTACTTCCCCGACCTGTTCTTCCCGCCGTTCTTCACCAACGCGCCGGGTCTGGTCGGTGCGAAGTACTTGCGGAGCCCAATCAGCCCGGACACGAACGAAGAGGTCGGGCTGACTCTGTTCACGGTGCACGAGAACCCCAGCAGCCCGGGCGCACAGTTCCCCGACCCGTTCGGCGTGCAGCAGCTGTGGCGGGTGCTCTCGGGCAACATCACCGCGGGCCTGGGCGACGCGCCCTGCACGTTCCCCAATCCGAAGGAGCGGCGCCTTTGCTTCTTGGCGCAGGAGCCCAAGGACACGCGCTTCCTGCAGGCGTCGGGCCCGTTCTCGCTGGGTCCGGGCGAGTCGCAGACGGTCGTGTTGGCGCAGTTCGCCGCGGCGACCGTGGAGACACCGCTGATCGTAATCGGTAACACCAACGCCAACGCGCCGGGCGTCCCGTCGCTGCGGCCTGGTTGTGGCGACCCAATCCGACCGCTCGAGGTAGGCGCGGGCTGGGTTTCGACTGCGACGGAAGCCTGTACGGAGACGACGGGCGTGATCGACCAGTTCAAGGTCGACGTGGTGCCCGGCAGTCTACTCGGCAAGGCGTTGATCGCCCAGACGATCTTCGACAACAAGTTCCTGCTGGGCTTCGCGCCGGAGGCGCCGAACTTCTATCTGGTAACGGGTGACAACCAGGTGACGGTGGTCTGGGAGGAGAGCCCGACCGAGGACACGGGTGACCCGTTCTTCAGCGCGGCGGGCGATCCGGACAACCCACTGTTCAACCCGAACTACCGGGAGTTCGACGTCGAAGGATATCGGGTCTATCGCGGTCCCGATCCCTCGAATCTGACATTGGTCGCGCAGTTCGATAAGGCCAATACGGTGTTCACCGACTCGCTCTGCGAGACGGATGCGACGTTCACCGCCGGTGACGTCTGCGATACCGTTACGGACGTCGACATCGTTTCGCCGTTCACTCAGTACCCGCCGGGCGGTATCGTGCGCCTGGAGGATGGTTCGACCTTCGTGATCGAGTCGGATGAGATCGCGGGGCTGACGAACTCGGGGATCCCGTTCTCCTTCGTCGATCGAAACGTCCGCAATGGATTCCAGTACTTCTACAAGGTCACGGCGTTCGACGTGAACAGCCTGAGGTCCGGCCCCAGCTCGCTGGAGTCGGCGGGTGCGACGAAGACAACCTTCCCGCAGGCGCCGGCCTCCGACCTGACCCAGGCGGAGTTCAGCGTGGCGCTGATCGACCGTGATGGTAATACGCTGGTGCCCGGCGATCCGCCGACGGTGGATCCGCTGACCGGTACCTTCAACAGGCCGCAGCTGCCGACCAACCAGTTGTTCGGGGATTTCCTCCCGTTCGCCCCGCAGTTGCTGCCTCAGGGTACGTATGAGGTCAGAATCGACAGCATCGTGCCGATGTACTACGCGGGCGAAGTCTTCATGACGCTTTCGGGTCCGGGCATCGCGACCCAGTCAGTCATGTACGAGACGGAGGACCTTCCCTGCGATGCCGGCGCGTGCGTGTTCGAGGTGCCGCCGATCAGCGTGCCCTCCGATCCGGACGCGCGCCAGGATCTGATCAACGCGGGGATCGAGGCTCCGCCCAGCGCCGGTCAGTTGACGAGCACCTTCACGATGGACCACGTGCAGTGGCATGCGGGCGACTCCGACTGGGCCTATACGGTGCCCGGCTTCTGGTCGGATGTTCCGCCGGAGCGTGCGCTGGACGGTGGTAGCCGGTGGTTCAGCGGTGAGAACGAGAGCATGGCCGATCCAACGCTCGATCTCGCGCACGGTGAGCTGGACGGCGTGGACGTGATCTTCGAGCCGGTGCCCTTCCAGGGCATATTGGCCGACCCGGCTGTCTGCGGCGCGGTTCCGGACCATATGCGCCGCCAGTACCAGACGACCTGGGCGGCCCGCCGCGCTGCGGACATGAAGGTGTACTGGGGCAGCGCAGGCGTGGACAGCGTGATCGACGTTACGCACAACCTTGAGGTACCGTTCAACGTCGCCACGCGAGGGACCTACGGGTTCAGAGACGATTCCGACGGCAACGGCGTCATCGACTTCGTGGACTTCTGGTACACACCGGGCCTCGAGAGCACGCCGAACATCGGGTGTGCGGCGGCCGGCAACCCGCAACCTCTGTTGCAGCAGCCGGTGCTGACGCAGGTCGACTCGGACGGTGACCGGGTGGCCGATGGCTCGGGCTTCGCGATGTACATCGCGGGCGAGCCCTTCATCTTCCAGACGAGCGCGATTCCGTCGAACACCGTCTGGACGTTGCGGACGTACAACGGGATCGTCGGGCGCGTGGGTGGATCGTACACGTTCGAGGAGGAGTCACGTACGGCGGGAGTTACGGGTCTAAGGTTCGCGCTGACGGTGGATGCGGCGGCATCGATCGTACCCAGCGAGGCGGATCTCACCAAGGTCCACACCGTTCCGGATCCGTATTATGCGGTCAGCCGGTTCGATCTTGGGCCAGCGACCAAGAACCTGCGGTTCGTGAATCTGCCGTCGCGCTGCACGATCAGGATCTACAGCGTGAGCGGTGTTCTGGTGGACGTGATCAATCATGACGATGCCGCCGGTGGCGGCCAGGCGACCTGGGACCTGCGCAATCGCAGCGGCCAGTTCGTGGCCAGCGGCGTTTACTTCTTCCATGTCGTGACGACGGAAGGTGATGAACAGATTGGCAAGTTCACGATCGTCAACTTCGCCAATTGAGGTTGCGTCGATGGTAGCTCCACCGCCTGGTGGGGTGGAGCTACCGCAATGCTTGCCTAGGAGGAAGATCAAATGCGGGACTTTATGAGAGTGACACTCGCGTTAGCCTTCCTGGCCGGGGTCACGACGGCGGCCAACGCTCAGACGGCCCAGGTCCAGGATGAGAACACCAACGTCGGAACGTCGGCGGCCGAGTTCCTCGAGCTGGGAGCCGGTGCGCGCGGGATGTCGTTGGGTGGGGCTTACACCGCGCTCGCCCGGGATGTGGAAGCGCTGTACTACAACCCGGCGGGACTGCCGATGATGGAAAACGGCCTGGAAGCGGCCCTAACCATATTTCCATATTTCGCCGATACGGACTACCTCTGGATGGGTCTGGCCTTCCCGTTCGCCGCCGGGCAGTACGCGCTGGGCGTGAGCTTCGGGAACTTCGGGTTCGCCGATCAGCCGATCTATACGGAGACGGATCCGGAGAACGATAGTGAGCGGACCTACAGCGTCAGCCAGTCCTTTATCGGCCTTACGTTCGCTCACGCGTTCATCGACCGCTTCACCGGCGGCGTGACCGTGAAGTACATCCAGGACAGGCTGGGCCAGGCCGACGCTTCGACGTTCGCCGTCGACGTGGGCACGAACTTCCATACCGAGTTCGCCGGGCGGCCCATCGCCTTTGCGGTCGTCATCCAGAATCTGGGTGGGCAGCTGGAGCACAGCGGTAGCGGGCTCGACTTCACGGCGTTTCCGCCGGAGCCCAGCGCGAACGTCGACCCGGCGCCCGCGCGTTACCGTGCGCAGTCCTTCCCGCTGCCGACGACGTTCAAGGTCGGGTTGGCGTACGACGTTCTGTCGATGGCTGCCAGCCGCGTTACTCTGCTCGGGGAATTCAACGAGCGGAATAACACGGATCCCAGCTTCGGGTTCGCCGGCGAGTACGCCTGGGATCCTGCTGACGGGCCGGTGAGCGCGTCCTTGAGGGCCAGCTACTCGTTCCAGCCCGACAACTATCTGACTGACGGTGAGAAGGGGGAGATTGGAACCCGGCTGACCGATGGGCTGTCCAACAAGGGCTTGGACGGTATGGCCCTGGGCGGCGGGCTCGCCTATCGGTTCGCGAACTACGAGGCCAAGTTCGACTACACCTTCCGGCACTACGGATATCTGGGGTCGAGGAACGTCTTCACCCTGGGGTTCGCGGTTCGTTAGGAGGGGTTAGAGCTTGGAACGAGTGATCACCGGGTTGGGCGGACGATGTCCCAGCGGGTACTGCTAGGCATGCTGGCGTTACTGGCCTGCGCGCAGTCGGCGGCGGCTCAGGTATCGGACTTCGACGTTGC
>CP070722.1:1935821-1942514 GCA_020350785.1 Gemmatimonadota bacterium | reverse complement strand
GGTATCCTCGATCCGGCCGTCGGCAAAACTGTGAATCACCCCACGGGGACCGAACTTCTCGCGAAAGGTCAGACCGCCGGCGACGGCCATGTCGCCCGGGTAGTCCTCATTCTCGGGCTCCTCCTCGGCGTTGAGGTGATAGAGGTTGCCGTAGAACTCATCGAACCCATGGTTGGTCGGCAGGTGCTCGTCCCGGTCACCGAGGTGGTTCTTGCCGAACTGGCCCGTCGCGTAGCCCAGAGGCTTCAGCAGTTCCGCCAACGTCGGGTCCTCGGGCTGAAGGCCCAGCTCGGAGCCCGGCAGACCGACCTTGGTCAATCCCGTGCGAACGGGGTGCTGCCCGGTGATGAAGGCCGAGCGCCCTGCCGTGCAGCTCTGCTCCGCGTAGGCGTCGGTAAACAGCATACCCTCGCGGGCGATTCGGTCGATGTTGGGGGTCCGGTAGCCCATCATGCCCTGGTTGTAGGCGCTGACGTTCCAGTAGCCGATGTCGTCGCCCCAGATGACCAGGATGTTGGGTCGGTCCTGGGCGTGAGACTGGCTGGTGACGGCAAGGAGCGCCGCCAACAGCGCCGCCGAGAAACGGCTCAGGGCTGCTAAGTGCTTCATAGGCGAGTACCTCCCGCTTTGCGGTTAAGAATCCGGTCAACCGCCTTCTGGTTAATCTTCTAGGGTCGGAATGAAGCAAGCTCGCCCGACGCCGCACGTCCGTCAACCCCTTCGGTCGACAATCGCGAATTGCCCCGCTCGTGCTGGTTAGGTAGTATAGGCGCGGCCTTTCCTAACGACCGAACCGGAACTCGGCTCCGGGAGTTCTAGGCGCCGCAGCTGTGCGAGCCGCAGCCGAGAACCGCACGATCCCGCAAAGCGCGAGGCGAATGACGGACGGCGAGGGCAGAACCGAAGAACGTGTGGGCTTTCTGACACGCGTCTGGCGATCAATCGTCCGCGGGCCCGTCGTTCCACGCGACGATCGCGATCGCAAGTGGATCGTCGTCAACAACCTGATCCTGCACCTCCGGCCCCTTCAGCTTCCGGCCAAGACGCTGCGCTATACGCACACGTTCGGATTGGGCGGAATGTCGCTGGTGCTCTTCTTACTCCTAGCGGCGACGGGCATCCTCTTGATGTTCGTCTACGAGCCGACGCCCGAGCGCGCCTACGGCTCCATCCTGACTCTGCAGAACGAGGTCCTCTTCGGGAAGCTGGTCCGTAGTATCCACCACTGGAGCGCCAACTTCCTGATCGCGATCGTGGCTCTGCATCTGTTACGGGTCTACTTCACCGGCGGCTACGTCGCACCGCGGCAGTTCAACTGGGTGATCGGCCTATTCCTGCTCTTCTGTGTGCTGGCCTCGAACTTCACGGGATACCTGATGCCGTGGGATCAGCTCTCCTACTGGGCGATCACCATCAGCACGAGCATGATCGGCTATGTCCCGCTGGCCGGCGACTGGCTGCAACGCGTCGTGCGCGGCGGGCCTGAGATCGGCTCGGCCACACTGATCAACTTCTATACGCTGCACACGACCATCATCCCGGTCACCCTGGTCTTGCTGATGGCTTGGCACTTCTGGCGCGTGCGCAAGGCCCACGGTGTGGTGGTTCCGAGAGGTGCCGACGAAGAGCCGGACGAAAAGCCGGAGCGCGTTCTCACGCTGCCCAACCTGCTGCTGCGCGAATTCGTGGTGGCGACGGTTCTGGTGGCCTTCGTGATGGTCTTCTCCGTCTTCGTAAACGCGCCGCTCGACGAGGCGGCGAACCCGGGCATGAGCCCCAACCCCGCCAAGGCGCCCTGGTATTTCGTGGGAATCCAGGAATTGCTGTTGCACGTTCACCCGTTGTTCGCCGTGTTGATCGTGCCGCTGCTGGTGGCGGTGGCTCTTTTCCTGATCCCGTATCTGCGCTACGAGAAGGACACGTCCGGCATCTTCCTGATGTCGCGGGAGGGACGACGCTCTGCTGCGATCGCCGCTGCCGCGGCGCTGGTTGTCACGCCAGTCTATATATTAATAGACGAGTGGTGGATCGATTTCGGTGGCTGGTTGCCCGGCCTGGCGCCGGTCATCGGCAATGGGCTGCTGCCGGCGGCGATCGGGGCGGCCGCTTTGCTCACCTTCTACGCCTTCATCAAGAAGCGCTTCGCGGTGGCGAACAACGAGGCGATACAGGCGTCGTTCGTGTTCCTCGCGGTCGCCTTCACTATTCTGACGGTGACCGGCGTCTGGTTCCGCGGCTCGGGGATGGCTCTGGTCTGGCCCTGGAACCTGTGACGGGCTCGCTGGCCAGTCGGCTTGGCGAATTCGAAACGTCAGCCGTACGGATGTGTAGTAGGGCGAGATCATGACTGATCGAGAGACTCTAAAAGCGGACACCGAAAGTCCTTCGAGCCGCCGCAGATTCATCTGGGGCCTGTGGCTGGGACTGGGCGGCGTGGCGCTGCTGGAGTACGCGTGGCTGATCGCCGACTTTCTGCGTCCGCGCAAGAAACTGGCGGACGCTGTGGAAGCGATCGTGGTCGCGGGACCGGTCGAGCGATTCGAGCCCGATTCGGTGACGCCGTTTCCCCAGGGGAAGTTCTACCTGGCGCGGCTGGAGGACGGCGGATTTCTGGCGCTCTCGCGGGAGTGCACCCACCTGGGCTGCACGGTTCCCTGGATCGCCGACGAGGGCCGCTTCGTCTGTCCCTGTCACTCGTCGGCCTTCGACATCCGTGGAGACGTGATCGATCCGCCGGCACCGCGGGCACTCGATTACTACGCGGTGCGGATCGAGAACAAGATCGTGAAGGTCGATGTCAGCCGGCCGATCAAGCGCCCGGCGTTCGACTGGGATCAGGTGACGCGGGTCTAGGGGATGGCGAGCAGCGATCCTCTGTGGCGGTGGAAGGTCGCCGGGCTCACGGCGACCGCGGTCATCGTTCTGACGATACCGCTGTACGCCGTCAAAGAGAGCCTCCGTCGCTCACAGACGTCGATGGCGGCGGTTGGAGCCCCCGAGTTCGTGGGTCGCGAGAAGTGCCGCTCCTGTCATGAGGAGGCGTATGAGGCCTGGATCGGCTCCGACCACGACAACGCCATGGCGATCGCCAGCGACAGCACCGTGCTGGGCGACTTCGACGATGCGGTCTTCGAGTACGGCGACATCACAGCGCGCTTCTACAAACAGGATGGGAAGTTTTTCGTCCGCACCCAGGGTCCGGACGGAGAGCCGGGCGACTTCGAGATCGCTTACACTTTCGGCATCGAGCCGCTACAGCAGTACCTGATTCCGTTCCCGGGCGGCCGGCTGCAATCGCTGACCATCGCCTGGGACACCGAGCGCCAGGAGTGGTTCTACCTCTATCCGGGCCAGGACATCCCACCCAGCGACTGGCTGCACTGGACGCGTGGCGCCCAGACTTGGAACGGCATGTGCGCGGAGTGCCACTCCACCAACCTGGTCAAGGGTTACGATCCCGAGACCAAGACCTTCGCGACGACCTGGTCGGAGATTGATGTGAGTTGCGAGGCCTGCCACGGGCCGTCGTCGCGACACGTAGAGTGGGCCGAGATTCCGCCGATGGCGCGCCCCGAGATCCAGAACTACGGTCTGATCGTTCGCACCGGCGACATCAGCTCGCGGCAGCAGGTGGAGCTCTGCGCCCCCTGTCACTCGCGACGTACGGAGCTGGGCGACTACGACCATACCAGCGCCGATCTTCTCGACAATCTGGTGCCCACGGTTCTGGAGGAAGGGCTCTATTACGCCGACGGCCAGATTCTCGAAGAGGTCTATGTCTACGGCTCGTTCGTGCAGAGCAAGATGTTCCGAATGGACGTGCGCTGCAGCGACTGCCACGACGTGCACAGCCTGAAGTTTCATAGGGACGGTAACGAACTTTGCCTGCAATGCCATCAGACGGAAGTCTACGACAGCTACGACCACCACTTCCACAAGAAAGAGCACGAGGGCAAGCCCAGCGACGGCTATCTGTGCGTGAAGTGCCACATGCCGGAGCGCCCTTATATGGTGATCGACTGGCGAGCCGATCACAGCCTGCGAGTACCGCGGCCTGATCTCACGTTGGAGATCGGCGTGCCCAACGCCTGCAGCCAAGGCGGCTGTCATGACGACCAGACGGTGGAATGGTCGGCCGACTACTACCAGCGTTGGTACGGCAGGGCCCGCAAGCCCCACTACGGAACCACGCTCGCCGCCGGCCGCGAAGGGCGGCCCGAGGCGCACGCCGAGCTCATTCGCCTGGCCGGCGACCAGCTCTATCCGGCCATGGTACGGGCCACGGCACTCTCGCTCCTGGGCGCCTATCCCTCAGAAGAGACGACCGCCGCCTTCAACCGCGCGCTGTCTGATGTGGAGGCGCTGGTGCGCTACACCGCGGTGGGCAACGTCAGCGCGGCGACGGTCGAGGAGTATGTGGAGCTGGTGGTGCCGCTGTTGTTCGATCAGGTGAAGGCCGTTCGCACGGAGGCGGCGACACGGCTGGCTGGCCTTCCCGCAGAGCTGTTCGAGCCGTACCAGCGCGAGGCCTTGCAGCAGACGCTGGAGGAGTACGAGCGGGCGATGGAGTATTCCCTCGACTTCTCCTTCGCCGGGCACAACCTGGGAAATCTGTACGCGCGGCTGGGCGACGCGGAGAAGGCCGAACATTACTACCGAACGGCGATCGAGATCGACGACCTCTTCATTCCGGCGAAGGCCAACCTGGCGGTGCTCCTGAACTCGCAGGGCCGCAACGACGAGGCCGAGGTGTTGCTCCGCGAGGTTCTCGACGCCTATCCCGATCGATACGACGTGGCGTACTCGCTGGGGTTGTTGTTGGCGGAGTTGAATCGCTTCTCCGAAGCTGCCGAGTATCTACAACAAGCCGCCGATGGTTTGCCGCAGAGGCCCCGAGTGCGTTACAACCTGGGGTTGGTTTATCAGCAGTTGGGGCGTGCGGCGGAGGCGGAGCGAGCGCTGAGCGCCGCCCTGGAGCTGGAGCCCGACAACCTCGACTACATGTACGCCCTGGCCGATCACTACGTCAGGGCTGGGCAACTTCGCCGGGCGCTGGCCATCGCCGAGCGGATGATCGAGCGGCATCCCGACAATCAGTTGGGTCACGATGTGAAGGCTTTCGTGGAGAATGCCCTCCAGGGCGGGAGCGGGTCAGGGTAGGGCTCACGGCTTCTTCCCGCCCTGTCGGTGACGGTGCCAGGTCAAGGGCGGCCCTCCAGCTCTGATGTTCCCCGGTCGTCCCACGCTGCCGGCTTGCCGGTCGTCTAGTTTCGGCTTATCTTCGGTATCCCGGGTCCGCAACAACCACCAACCGTGGCAGACCGCCGATGTCGCCCAGCGCTCGTCGTATCGCCTGTCTGAGGATCCCTGACTTCGCCATCGCCGCGCACCGACGGGTGGAGAAGGAGGTGCCGGAGGATCCGGCTCGCTCCACCGCTCGCGAGCTAAGCTCGGCCGGACCCTCGGAACCGCTCAGCACATCAGGCCCCGCAATCGTAGTGCGGGGCGAGGGGAAGAAGGCGCTGGTGGCGGCGGCCTCGGAAGCGGCGCGCCGGCGGGAGATCGAGGTGGGGATGCGGGCGGCGGATGCCCGGGCGCGGCTTCCCGGGCTGCGGGAGTGGCCCTGGACGCCTGCCCTCTACGATGACGTTCAGACGGAGCTGGCGGCGGCTCTGCTGGCTGCCTCGCCCCGGGTGAGCCGGGCCGGCTTCGGCGCTTTCTGGCTGGACGCCGGCGGCTGGGACCGCCGGGGCGGGGAGGGCGCCTTCGTCGAGGCGGCCTGCGCAGCGGCGCTGGCGGCGGGCTACCCTGAGGCGCGACTGGGCCTGGCGGACACGGCGGCCGCTGCCCGGGCCGCCACCCGTTTGCAGGGGCGCCCCGTTCACCGAGTCGCGCCCGGCGGCGACGCTCGCTTCCTGGCCGCGCTTTCCCTGGAGGTGCTGCCCATCTCCGAGGAGTTGCAGGAGCTGCTGGCGGCGTTGGGCCTGACGACGGTTGGCGCGTTCGCGGAGTTGGAGGCAGGCGGGGTGGAGGCGCGGCTGGGCGCCGAGGGTGTCCAGGCGCATCGCTGGGCCCGGGGGCTGGACGACGGTAGGGAAGGGCCGTTCGGTGGACCGCCCCCGGCGGAGTGGTGCGCCGAGGTCGAGCTACCCGGCCCGGTCGATCGATTGGAGCCGCTGCTTTTCATCCTCAAATCCTGCCTCGACCATCTCTGCGGCGCCCTCGCCGTCGAGGGTCTCTGCATCCCCGGGTTGGAGCTGACGATCGAGACGGAGGAGGGTCCGGTTCAACAGACCGTGCGGCCGGCGCGGCCCACCCGGCAGGTGGCGATGCTCTTGAGCCTTTGCCGCAGCGAGCTGGCCGATCTGCGATTGCCGGGCCGGGCGCTGGCGCTGCGTGTCGAGGCGGAGGATGCCGTCGCGGCGGTGGCGGAGCAGGCGGACCTGTTCGAGCCGCCCCGGCCCGACCCCGACGCGCTGGCGATGGCGCTGGCCCGGCTGCAGGGCCGCTGGGGCCCCGAGTCCGTGGTCCGGCCGGCGGCGGTCGATACCCATCGGCCGGAGAAAGCAGGGCGCTGGGAGCCGGTGGAGCTGATGGCGGAGATCAGCCGGAGCGCGCCGCTCGAGAGCGTCGCGCCGTCGAACGGAGACGGTGGGGTGCTGCGGCGCGATGGTGAGCGCGTGTCCGAAGCGG
>CP070722.1:1916300-1935721 GCA_020350785.1 Gemmatimonadota bacterium | reverse complement strand
GCGTCAAGCAGACCGGTGCCTCACGGTTCCCCGGCAACGGTGAGTTTCGCGGTGAGAACCGGCCCTACGGCGTCCTGATGACGATCTCTTTGAACGTCCAAGGACTGCCTCATCCCGATGAAGAGGTGGAGCGCCAGCGCGAGGAAGCCGAGCGAAAGACTGTGGCGCCCGAGGAGGAGGAGCCCGAAGAAGAGAACGATCGCGAGGCGAAGGAGCCGGAGGTGACGATCGAGATCAGCGACTCGACAGGGGCAGTGATTCGGACCTTCGAGGAGCCGGCTACGCTCGGCGTGAACCGCATCATCTGGGACCTGCGTCGCGACGGATTCAAGCGGCCGCAGGTAGGTGAAGAGCGAAGCGATGAGCGACCCAGCGGCCCGGAGGTACTGCCCGGCGCTTACGGCGTTCGCATCAGCTACGGCGACCACGAGGCCGGCGGCTCCGTGCGCGTTCTTGCCGATCCGCGCTTCGAGATCCCGGAGGGCGACCGCCAGCGCAAGTATGCGGCGGTCATGCATGCCGGTGCGATACAGGAGGTGGTCTCCGAGATGATCGAGCGGATTCACCACGCACGCTCCGAAATCGATGAGGTACTCGAACGCGCTCGTGACGGTGGTGAGGAGAGTGAATCTGGCTCAGACGCTGAAGGCGAGAGCGTGGAGCTTGTGAGGATGGGCCGCGAGCTGAAGAAAACCTTCGGCGCATTGGAGGAGCGGCTCTGGGTGCCGCCGGATACCAAGGGTATAGTCGGTCGCGAGAACGCGCTGTCCAAGATCGGCTACGCCCAGGGCGCGCTGGACTCATCTTGGGGCGCACCGACCTCGGCTCAGGAGACCTATCTGCGCCAGGCGGAAAATGCTGTAGAGGAGTTGCTCGCCGAGTTCAACCGTGTCTTCGGCGAAGACGTGGAGCAGTTCCGGGCGCGGGTGGCCGCGGCGGGAATCGAGTTTCTGCGGCCGAAAGAGGCGCTTCGCATGCCGGAGCGCTGACGGCCGGTCTCTTCCGTTTGTGGGTGAAGGCGCTGCCGGTTGGCGGCGCCTTTCGCTTTGGGGCAAGGAGGCCAAGTGGGTCCCGGGTCAGGGGAGGCGGGGGTTGACAGGGGTGGGGCTCCGCATTATAGTTGGTACTAACAACTATTTGGCTTTACTCGAGGACTGTGACCTGATGGGGAGAACTGACAGCGGACTCGCACCGTCTCTGGAGCGCCAGGGGCCGTCGGCCAGGCCGGCGGACGAGGGGCTCACAGTCGACGCGGTTCAGCTGCGGCGGGCCCTGGTGGAGCTGCAGCGCGCCTATGCCTCGCGATCCCGCGAGCGCATCTGTTGTCACGACATCTCGGTCACCCAGTTCTGGGCGCTGGAGGCGCTCGTGCGCGAGGGCGCTTTGACGTTGAACGAGCTGGCGGCGGAGCTCTATCTGGAGAAGAGCACCGCCAGCCGGGTGGTCGATGCTCTGGAGCGCAAGGGTTATCTGCAGCGGGCTCGGCACGAGGCCGACGCGCGGGCGCTTTCCCTCCGTGTCACGAAGGCCGGCGAGCGGTTGTATGCGCGAATCGAGGCGGAGCTACTCGAGCGCGAGCGACGGTTGCTGTCGGAGTTCGCTCCGGAGGTGCGGGCGTCGCTCGTGCGATTGATTGGACGTTTGGCGGAGGCGGTGTCGGCGGGCCTGCAGCGGGGCGGGGGTCGTTGCTGCAGTGTGGACTAGTTGTGATGCCGCTGAGGTCGCTGGAGGTTGAACGAGCAGGTCTCGACAAAGAGACAGGAACGAGGAAAACGATATGCGAAACAAGGCCGATATTCGGGAAGTCGTCCGTGACCGCTATGCGTCGGCGGCTCGGCAAGTATCGCAGCGCGGCGGCGGTTGTTGTGGCCCCGTGAATGCGAGCGATGGTTGTTGCGGTTCGACCGAGAAGAATGTGATCACGCGGGACCTGTACTCGGCCGACGAGTTGGCCGGAATTCCTGAAGCTGCGGCGCTCGCTTCGTTGGGCTGCGGGAATCCAACCGCTCTGGCGCAGCTCAACCCCGGTGAGGTGGTGCTGGACCTGGGGTCGGGCGGTGGTATAGACGTCTTGTTGTCGGCGCGTCGCGTCGGGCCAAGCGGGAAGGCCTACGGCCTGGACATGACCGATGAGATGTTGGAGCTGGCACGCCGTAACCAGAAGGAGGCGGGTGTAAGCAACGCGGAGTTCCTGAAGGGTACCATCGAGGACGTACCGCTTCCCGACGAGAGCGTCGACGTCATCATATCTAACTGTGTGATCAACCTGTCGCCTGACAAGGACCGGGTACTGCGTGAGGCGTTTCGCGTGCTGCGCCCGGGTGGTCGCTTTGCCGTTTCCGACCTCGTGGTTCAGGGCGACTTGCCCGAGGCGCTTCGCCGCAGTTTGGAGGCTTGGGGCGGTTGCGTGGCCGGCGCGCTGCATGAGGACGACTATCGTGCCAAGCTCAGCGCGGCTGGCTTCAGCGATGTCGAGATCGAGGTCACCCGGGCATACGAGGACGAGGAGGTGCTCCGTCTGGCCCGCGAGTACGGCATCGATATCGGGGCCGAGGTGCTCAGCCGGGGTCGCCTCTTCTCCGCCTTCGTGCGGGCGCGGCGCCCCGCTCGCGCGTCCTAGCCAGGCGTGAGCGATGGGCTGACGCCGCGGGGCGCACAAGTCATCAGAATGACGGTTGCGAAGGGCTGGACGGACCCTGAGATTGCGGCCCGTGAGTGCGGGCGATGGATGCAACGCTGATTCACTCGGGACCTCCAATCCGAGCGTCGAGCGGCAGGCCGCTGGGGCGAGCCGCGGGCTAGTTCGCCGCGGCTCCCTTCTAGGTCTGCTGACGTTCGCGGCTTGTTGTGTTACGCCGGCCTGGGCGCAGGAACCGGACAGCCTTCCACCCGACACGGTCTACGCCCTCGAGGAGTTGCGGGTCCAGGTCACGCGGCCGGTCGCCACGGCCGGCGGCGCCAGCGCCTTGACCACGCGCCTGGACTCGTTGGCGGCACCTCCTTCGCCGACCCTGGAGGAGGCGCTGCGTCGTGTGCCGCTCATACAGATCCGCGAGAACTCGAGAGGCGAGGCGCAGCCACAGCTGCGCGGCATGGAGTCGCGCCAGGTGGCGATTCTGGTCGACGGCGTACCGATCACGCTCGGCTGGGACAATCGCACGGACCTATCGGTCGTGCCGCTCACGGCAGCGCGAGAGCTGACGCTCGTCCGGGGACTCTCGTCGGTGCTACACGGCCCTAACGCTCTGGGCGGCGTCGTACTCGTCTCCATCGCTGAGGGGACCGACCTGGCGCCGGAGCCGCCGGTCCAATTCTCTGCGGGCATCGACGGTCTGGGCAACAGCAGCTTGGCGCTCGGCCTGGCAACGGCCTTCCAGGGCGAGCAGGGCAAGCTGACGTTGCGCGCCGGTGGTGGCTACCGCGATCGCTCCGCTTCGCCGCTGCCGTCGGGCGTCCAGCAGCCGGACTTCGGACCGAGCGACGAGCGGCTTAACAGCGACTTCGAGCAGCTCAACGGCTACGTGGTGGCGCGGTATCGGCGTTCGAGTGGGTCTTGGGCCTCGCTCTCGTCGTTTGGCTACGGCGCGGAGCGCGGCGTACCGCCGGAGCTCAACGTCGTGGAGCCGCGCCTGTGGCGCTATCCGAACACGCGTCGCTGGGTAACGGCGCTGTCGGCCGGGACGGGCTGGCAGAGGACGCCGCTGGGCCGGGGCGATCTGGAGGCGAGCTTCGGGATCGATCTGGGTGAGACGGAGATCGATACGTACGAGAGCCTGGCGTACGATTCGATAACGGGCGGCGAATCCGGAGATGACCGCACGCTCTCGCTGCGTTTGCTGGCCGATCATACGCTGGGGGGCGGCATTTTGCGGGGCGCGATGACCCTGGCGGAGACCCGGCACGAGGAGCTGATCGAGCCGGACGAATCTGCCACCTACCGCCAGCGTTTCTTCAGCCTGGGGCTCGAGGTCGAGGGATCGCTCATTCGAGGATCCGGTAGCTCCCCGCGGGCCCGAGCCAGCGTCGGATTGAGCGTCGACGGCTCGGATACGCCGGAGACGGGCGGCCGAACGCCGCGCGATGCGATTTGGGGCTGGGGCGCCCGCGCCGGTGGCAGCCTTGTTCTGGGGTCCGGCGACGTCCTCCTGCACGGGGGCCTGAGTCGAAGACTTCGTTTCCCGGCGCTCCGCGAGCTCTATTCGGGCGCTCTGGGCCGGTTCGTTGTAAACGAGGGCCTCGATCCCGAAGTCCTGGGAGTGGCGGAGTTGGGATTGACGGCAAAGGTTGGTGGCCTGGAAGGTCAAGTCGTCGCCTTTTACCAGAGGTTGTCGGATGCGATCGTCCGAGTCAGCTTGGGTGACGGCAGGTTGCAGCGCCAGAACCGGGAGGTGATTCGCAGCGCCGGGGCGGAGCTCCTGGGGAGCTACAGCTGGCGGGATTTCTCGCTCTCGGCCGATCTCACGCTGAAGGATGTGACCCAGGAAGATCCTGCGGCGCCGGCCCAGCAGCGGAACCCGGAGTACCAACCCTGGATCACGGGCGGCGCCGCGCTTTCGGCGCCGATGGTTGCCGGCGTGTACGCGAGGGCGCAAGTTCGACACGTAGGACGGCGCTACTGTGTCGATCCCGACTCGGAGAGTGAGGAGACCCTGGCGGCGGACACCTGGCTGGATCTCGAGTTCAGGCGCGGGTTCAACCTCCGCGGTAGTCAGCCGGGCCGGCACCTGGAGCTGGCGCTTGCGGTGGACAACGTCACGGATGCCGCCGCCTACGATCAGTGTGGTCTACCGCAGCCCGGTCGGCTGCTGCGGTTGCAAGTAAGGATCTTCTGAGTTTATGGAAGGCGGCAAGCGAGAACCCGGTGTGAGCGAGGCGCGCAAGCGATCTCTGATCGCCATCGTGCTGGCATTGGTCGTCGTGGGACTGATCTTGGGGGTCATCATTTCGACCAGCGACACGATGGAGCCGGTGGTCAAGTTGGTAAACCGCTGGTTCTTCGCGCTGTTCTGCTCGCTTTTCGCCATCGCCCAGTTGCGGGTATACCAGGTGCGCCGTCGCCAGCAAGCCAGGCTGGCGACGCATGTGCCTGTCGCGGCATTCGGTATCTTTGCCGCGATTTGGGTGCTGCTGGCTATTGTCTCCTTCTTGTACGGCGCCGTCGGGCTCGGTCGGTCCTGGGAGACGGCGGGCTGGATCACGATCGTCCTGATCATCTGCATTCAGCAGTTGGTGCTGGGCAAGTTGACGCGGAGCTCGGAGTCGTAGTTGCGCGCCGCAAACGCTTCGCTTGGCAGCGCTCGTTTCGATCTGATCATCTTCGACAACGACGGCGTGCTGGTCGACAGCGAGCCGCACGCCAACCTCGTGCTCGCCGAGCTACTGACCGAGCTTGGTGTGGCCACGACCTACGAGGAGTCAGTAGCGGAGTTTCTCGGCACCTCCCTACCTTATGTACGCTCCTTTGCCGAACGGCGCCTCGGCGCGCCGCTGCCCGAGATCTTCGAACGACTCTACCACGACCGTTTGTTCGAGAGGCTGCGTGGCAGGTTGGAGGCCGTCGATGGCGTAGCCTCGGCTTTGCGGCGTATTCGCCAGCCTCGCTGCGTCGCCTCGAGCGGCAGTCGAGAGCGGATCGAGTTCACGCTTCGCGAGGCTGGCCTGTGGGAGGAGTTTCGACATGCGGTGTTCAGCGGCGATGATGTCCCACGCGGCAAGCCAGCGCCGGATCTGTTCTTGTATGCGGCGAGCTCGATGGGTGTACCGCCCGCGAGATGTGCTGTGATTGAGGACAGCCCTTTGGGCATTCAGGCGGCTGCCGCGGCCGGCATGACGAGCTTCGGCTACGCCGGCGCGACGGCGAAGGAACGGCTGGCCATGGCAAGCGTTCTGTTTGAGCGCATGGAGGAACTGCCCTTCTTGCTGCGCTGAAGCCGACGTCGGCGCTCGTGTCATTCAACGATCTCTCGAGGGGAGCATTCTGCGGGCTTCCCGGTATAAGTCTCATCAAGCGATCGGGGTGTGGGTTGATGGTGCGCGGGTCCGTTTATCTGCGGAGCGATGTTGGCCAGGGAGAGGAGCCGGCGGATTGGGGAAGCGAAGGATGGAGCGTGCGATGACGATCTTCGCAGCGGTAATCTGGATGGCGACTCTGACGGTCGGCGGCTGTTCCGACTCCACGGAGCCTGACGACGGAGAGAACGGCGGGAACATCGAGGATTTGGTGCTGTCGGTGGAGGTGGTGGCCGGTGGCCTGAGCAGCCCGTTGTTCCTCACGGCACCGTCGGGTGACTCGCGCCTGTTCGTGGTGGAGCGAGCCGGTCGTGTCAGGATCGTTGAGGATCGCCAGTTGCTGGGCCAGCCGTTCCTGGATATCAGCGACCGCGTGGGTACAGGAGGTGAGGGTGGCCTATTGAGCATAGCCTTCCACCCGGACTACGCATCGAACGGCTACGTATTTGCCAGCTACACCGACCGAAACGGCGATAGCCGCATCGAGCGCTACACGGTGACCGGCAACCCGAACCTGGCCGACTCCAACTCGGGAAAACTGATCCTCACCTTGGAGCAGCCCTTCTCCAACCACAACGGCGGGCTGATCGTCTTCGGACCGGATGACAAGCTCTATTTCGGTTTGGGCGACGGCGGTGGTGGCGGCGACCCGCTGGGCAGTGGCCAGGATACCGGCACGCTGTTGGGCTCGATGCTACGCATCGACATCGATGCCGCCGACCCCTACGCGATACCCCCGGACAACCCCTTCGTCGGCGACGCCGCCGGGCGCGACGAGATCTGGGCCTACGGTCTCCGCAACCCCTGGCGCTTCTCCTTCGATCGCGAGGCCGGCGTTTTGTACGTCGCCGACGTGGGTCAGAACAGGTGGGAAGAGGTGAATGCGGTACCGGCCGACAGCCCCGGCGTCAACTATGGCTGGAACATCATGGAGGCTCGGCACTGCTTCCAGCCCGCCGATGGTTGCGACCAGTCCGGCCTGGTCCTTCCGGTGGTCGAGTACGACCATGACAACGGTTGCTCGGTGACCGGTGGCTACGTCTACCGGGGGAGCGCGATCCCGGAGTTACGCGGCCACTACTTGTACTCCGATTTCTGTCGGGGCTTTCTGCGGAGCTTCAGGCTGAGCGGCGGCGTGGTGTCGGACGAGCGAGCGTGGGACGTGGGTGACCTGGGCGGCGTGTTCTCGTTCGGTGAGGATGCCCAGGGAGAGCTCTACATCCTGTCGACCAACGGCAGGGTCTATCGCCTGGTTGCTGCATCTGAGTAAACTCACTCGACAAACACTTGCACGATCCGGCTCCCGGGGCTCGAGAGGGGTCCCGAGAGCCTGCCTGCGTCACGCAGCATCCCCATCGGGAGGTCATCATGAGTATCTCTGTTTTCGTTGCGGCCGGCATCGTCCTGTCACGGCTTCTTGCTCCGGCCGCGGACGAGGAAGCCCGCCTGCTGCGCTCGCCGGCGATCAGCGCCGAGCAGATCGCGTTCGTCTATGCCAACGACATCTGGATCGTCGGCCCGAGCGGCGGCGATGCCCGCCGTTTGACCACCTTCCAGGGCGCCGAGACCGAGCCCCATTTTTCGCCCGACGGCAGCATGGTGGCGTTTTCGGGCCAATACGATGGAAACATCGATGTCTATGTCGTGGCCGTGGCCGGCGGCGAGCCGCGGCGGCTCACCTGGCACCCGGGTCCCGACCTGGTCCGAGGTTGGACCAATGATGGGAGCCGGGTGGTCTTCGCCACGGGCCGGGGGACGGCGCCGGTTCCGTACGCCCAGTTCTGGACGGTCCCGCTGAGCGGGGGCATGCCCGAGGTGATGCCGATCCCGCGGGTCTATCAGGGCAAGTTCTCTCCGGACGGTGAGCGTTTCGTCTATCAGGAGATCCAGCCCTGGGAGACCGAATGGCGCAATTACCGGGGCGGCCAGAACAACCCGATTCGGATCATCGACCTGGAGACGCTGGAGGTCGAGAAGCTTCCCTGGGAGGGCAGCAGCGACAACAATCCGGTCTGGATTGAGGACCGTATCTTCTTCCTGTCTGATCGCGACTTCGCGATGAACGTCTGGTCATACGATTTGGCAGGCGGACAACTCGAGCAGCGCACTTTCTTCAAGGAGTTCGATGCCAAGAACCTGGAGGCCGGCGGCGGAACGCTCGTCTTCGAGATGGGCGGCTACCTCTACAGGATGGACCCAGACGGCGGAGAGCCCCAGAAGCTGTCGGTCAGTGTCCGGGGGGACTTCCCCTGGGCGCGGCCGCATTGGGAGAATGTCGGCGACCAGATCCAAGCCGGATCCATCTCGCCGACGGGGAAGCGAGCGGTCTTCGAGGCGCGCGGCGACATCTTCACCGTGCCCGCCGAGAAGGGCGACGTTCGCAACCTGTCCCGCAACTCAGGCGCCGCCGAGCGCGCGCCGGCCTGGTCGCCGGACGGCAAGCACATCTCTTGGTACAGCGACGCCGGCGGAGAATATCAGCTGGTGATCGCCGATCAGTACGGAGAGGGCCGCAGAACGATCAAGCTTCCCGATCCGACGTTTTACTACACGCCGGTGTGGTCGCCGGACTCCAAGCACATCGCTTTCGGGGACGCCGACCGTAACCTCTGGGTCGTGGACGTAGAGAGAGGTGCAGCCAAGCTGATCGACAACGAGGGCTTCGCGCATCCGTATCGTCTCATCTATCCCGAGTGGTCGCCCGATTCCAAGTGGATCGCCTACACCAAGCGGCTGAAGAACGAATACAACGCGATCTTCGCCTACTCGCTCGAGTCAGGCGAGTCCACGCAGTTGACCGATGGGCTCTCCGACAGTCGTTCTCCGGCATGGGACAAGAGCGGCAAGTACCTGTACTTCCTGGCCAGCACCGACTACGGGCTGAACGTCGGCTGGCTCGACCTGAGCTCGCTGGAGCGGCCGCTGACTTTCGCCATTTACATGGCCGTGCTTCCGGCCGATGAGCCGTCGCCGCTGCTGCCGGAGAGCGATGACGAGGAGGCGGAGGAACCGAAGGAGGGCGCAGAGGAAGAAGAGGAAGACGGTAAGGAGGAAGTCGAGGTTCGCATCGACTTTGCGGGAATCGATCAGCGCATCATCTCGTTGGACGTGCCCGCTCGCAACTACGGCAGCCTGCAAGCCGGTGAAGAAGGGACGATCTTCTACACCGAATCGATCCCCAACCAGGACGGCCTGGTCCTCCATCGCTACAAACTGGAGGATCGCGAGGCGAAGGAGGCGATGAGCGGAATCAACGCCTTCCGGCTCTCCTCCGACGGCAAGAAGCTGCTGTATGCCGCGCCGGGCGATGTTTGGGGTATCGTCGATGCCGGCGGCGAGTCGAAGCCGGGCGACGGCAAGCTCGACACGGGCGCGCTGCGAATGAAGGTCGATCCGCAGGAGGAGTGGCGGCAAATCTTCAGGGAAGCGTGGCGCTATCAGCGCGACTACTTCTACGTAGAGAACGTTCACGGTCTGGATCTCGACTGGGCCTATCAGACCTACGGCCCCTGGGTCGAGCACGTCCGTCATCGCGCAGATCTCACCTACATCCTCGACATTCTGGGCGGCGAGACCGCGATCGGGCACTCGTTCACGGGCGGCGGTGACTGGCCCGACGTGGAGACGGTACCCGTCGGCCTGCTGGGCGCCGATCTCGAGGTGGCGAACGGCCGCTATCGGATCGCGAAGATCTATACGGGCGAGAACTGGAACCCGGAGCTGAGGGCGCCCTTGAGCGGCCCCGGCATTGATGCGCGGGTCGGCGACTACATCCTGGCCGTCGATGGGGTGGAGCTGACCACGGCCATGAACCCGTTCAGCGTCTTCGATCGCACCGCGAACAAGCAAACGGTCCTGACGCTCAATGATCGACCCGAGCGGGAAGGTGCACGCGAGGTCACGGTGGTGCCCGTCGCCAGCGAGTTCGCGTTGCGGTCGCGGGATTGGGTGGAGGGCAACCGGCGTAAGGTCGATGAGCTGTCGAACGGCCAGCTGGCCTATGTGTGGCTCCCCAACACCGGCGGCTCCGGTTACACCTACTTCAACCGCTACTACTTCGCTCAGAAGAACAAGAAGGGCGCCGTGGTCGACGAGCGCTGGAACGGCGGCGGCTTCATCGCCGACTATGTCGTGGATCTGATGTCCCGCGAGCTGTTGGGCTACTTCAACAACCCGGTCGGCGACAAACAGCCCTGGACGGCGCCGAACGCAGCCATCTGGGGCCCCAAGGTGATGATCATCAACGACGCGGCGGGCTCCGGTGGCGACATGCTGCCGTACATGTTCAGGCTCAAGGGCATCGGGCCGCTGGTTGGTACCCGCACCTGGGGCGGGCTGGTCGGCATCTGGGATGTCCCGCCGCTGGTGGACGGCGGCTACATAACAGCGCCGCGCGGCGGCTTCTACAACCTGGAAGGCGAGTGGGACGTGGAGAACATCGGGGTCGCGCCGGATTACGAGGTCGAGCTGGAGCCGAAGCTCGTTGCCGAAGGGCGCGATCCGCAGCTGGAACGAGCGGTGGAGGTCGCCCTCGAGCTGCTGGAGGTTGAGGGAGTGAAGCTGTTGTCGCAGCCGCCCGACCCGGTTCGGGTGAAGCGTCCGGAGTAGGATGGCGGCTTGGGGGAGCGTGGCGTCCAAACGCCTGGGTTCAGCGCGAAGAGATTCATCCGGGAGGTCATCATGCGACGCTCGATTACGACGGTGTCAATCACTGTCACCTGTGGGTTGGCATGGGCCGGTTGTCAGCCGGCCCAGCGGGAGCCGGCCGACGTCATCGCCGGACTTTTCGCCGGCGGATCCGCCGAGTGGATCGACATGAGCTACTCGTACGACGAGAGCACGATCTTCTGGCCGACGGCGCAGCCGTTTGAGCTGGAGGTCGTGTCGGCCGGCATGAGCGAGGGCGGCTACTACTACGCCGCCAACAACTTCTGCAGCGCCGAACACGGCGGCACGCATCTCGATGCGCCGATCCACTTCTACGAGGGTCGGCAGACGGCGGATCAGGTGCCGCTGCAGCGCTTGATTGGACCAGCGGTGGTCGTCGACGTCAGCGCGGCCGCGGGAGCTGATTCGGACTACCAGGTCTCGGTCGAGGATCTGGAGGCCTGGGAGGCGGAGCAGGGGGCCATCCCCGAGGGTGCGATCCTGCTGCTGCACACGGGTTGGGGCGCGCGCTGGCCGGATGCCGAGCGCTACCTCGGCACGGCGCTGAAAGGCCCCGAAGCGGTGCCGCTGCTCCATTTCCCGGGCCTCCATCCCGATGCGGCACGTTGGCTGGTGGAGAACCGGCGGATCGACGCGCTGGGGATCGACACGCCCAGCATCGACTACGGGCAGTCCACTGCCTTCGAGAGTCACAGGATCCTCTACGCAGAGAACATCCCTGCGTTCGAGAACGTGGCGGCGTTGGAGCGACTGCCGGCGAAGGGGGCCTACGTCATCGCCTTGCCGATGAAGATCGCCGGCGGGAGCGGCGGGCCGCTGCGTGTGGTGGGGGTGATCCCGGGCTCTGGCTGAGGTGCACGGGTTGAGCCGGAAACCGGTCGTTATTCGTAGCGCAGCGACTCGACGGGGTCGACCCTGGCTGCTCGTCGCGCGGGCAAGACTCCGGCGATCAGGCCGATGGCGGCGAGGATGGCGACGCAGGTGAGGGCGATGGGTACCGACAGCTTGGGGTTCGCCAGGTAGACCATGGCGCCATCCTCTCCGGGGAGGCTATCGACGATCAGCACCACGAGGGTGGAGAAGGCCAGGCCGATGCTGCCGCCCACCAGGGTCAGGGCCAGAGCCTCGAAGATGAACTGGCTCATGATGTGACGTTTACGGGCGCCGATGGCCAGCTTGATACCGATCTCCTTGGTACGCTCCCGAACGACCACATACATGATGTTGGCGACGCCGATTCCGGCGACCAGCAGGGTGAAACCGCCTACGAGGCCCAGGAAGATTTCTATTCCCAAACCTACCTGGTTGGTGATCTTCTCGTCCTCGATGAAGTCCCACATGGGCAGGGCGCGCTCGTCTTCCGGGTCGAACTTGTATTTTCGACCCAAAACGCGGAACAGATCCGACTTGACGAACTGGGCGCGCGCGGGGTCCTTGGGTCGCAGGAGGAGGTGACTGACGTAGCGATAGCCGTAGACGCTTTTGAAGGTCGAGGCGGGAATGATCGCCCTGTCGGCGTCGGGGCCGTTGTTCATGCTGTCCTGGAACTTCTTCTGCATGACGCCGATCACAGTGAAGGGGAGGTTGTCCAGCATCACTATCTGGCCGATCGGATCCTCTTCGCCGAACAACTCCTCGGCGATCTCGTTACCCAGGAATAGGACGCGACGCTTTTCCTCCAGGTCGCGTTGATTGATGAATCGGCTGCCGGCTGCGGGGTACATGCGGCGCAGGTCCTCGAAGGCCGGGTAGACGCCCTCCATGAAGGTGGTGGTCTTGTTGTCGCCGGCCTCGAGGCTGGTTCCCCAGCGTCCGTAGGACGGGCTTACCATATCGATCTCGGGCATCGAGCTGGCGATCAGTTCGAGGTCTTCTTCGGTCAGTCGAATGCGCCGGCCCTTGGGCAGGCCTTCGAATTCCTTGCTGGTCGTGCCGCCGTAGACCATGAAGATGCGCTCGCCGGCGTTGAGCAGGCCGCGCACGATGGACTGGCGCAAACCTTCACCGAAGGAGAGGAGCAACACGACGGAGATGGTGCCCCAGGTGATCGCGAACATCGTGAGGAAGACGCGGGTCTTCTGCGACCTCAGGTCACCCAGGAACTCTCCCAGCAGGATTCTCCACATGGCTCAGTAGCGCAGACACTCCACCGGGTCGAGGTTGGCCGCTTTGCGGGCCGGGAAGAACCCGGCCAGCAGGGCCACCGCCGACAGGAGGAGAATCGTTGAGGTCAGGACCAGCGGCGACAGGGTCGGCGTTCCTATGTATTCTTGAAGCGGTAGCAGCGATCCGATCTTGACCAGGGCCACGGAGATCGCGAACCCGAGCAGGCCACCCGACCCTACGACGATGAACGTCTGCCCCAGGAACTGTACCATGATATCGCGCCTGCGGGCGCCGATGGAGCGGCGGACGCCGATCTCCCGCGTCCGCTCCTTCACGACGATATACATGATGTTGGCGACGCCGATGCCGCCCACCGTGAGGGTGAAGGCGCCGACCACTCCCAGAAAGGTGTTCATGCCGATGAAGATCACCTTGAGGATCTTCTCGAACTCGCTGGTATCCCACTCCCAGATGGCGTCCTCGTCGGTGGGGTCGAATCGGTACTTGCGCCCCAAGACCTCGTTGACGCGGACTTCAACGGCATCCGTCAGCTCGGGTGTGCGTGTGCGATAGATGATGTTGGCCAGGTAGCGCTGCCCGAAGATCGCCTTGTGGGTGCTGGAGGGGATGAATATGCGGTCGCGGTCGCGCGAGTTGTACGACGAGTTCTGTTGTTTCTCCTTGAGCACGCCGATGACGACGAAGGGTACTTCGCCCACGAATACGGTCTTGCCGATGGGGTCCTCGTCCGCGAAGAGCAGTTTACGCAACTCATCGCCCAGGAAGGCGACGCGCCGGCGCTCGTCGATGTCCGCCTGGTTGATGAACCGTCCGCCCCAGTCGGCGATGACGTTGCGCATCTCTCCGAAGACCGGGTAGATCCCTGTGATATTCGGGAAGGCGCTGTTCCGGCCCCGGCGCACCGGCACCTGCTGGGTGCTGTACTCGGGGCTGATCATCACGATGTCGGGGACCTCCTGCTGGAGGAGCCCCACGTCCTCCTCCTGCAACCTGATCCAGCGACCCTCGGGAAAGCCGGCATAGGACTTGGTGGTGCGATTGCCGAAGAGGATGACGATCTGCTCGCCCAGTCCGTGCATCCGCTTGCGGGTCTGCCGCTCCATGCCTACGCCGAATGCCAGCAGGACCACGACGGCTACTGTTCCCCAGGCGATGCCCAGAATGGTCAGAATCGTACGCAGCCGCTGGGTGCGGATGTCGTTGAAGAAGTCCTTGAGGCTGCCGAATACGCGCATGGCGGCGCTACTCGATTTCGCGAGGCGGCGGCTCGACCACCTTCTCGCCCTCGGCCAGTCCCTCGATGACCTCCACGTTGATGGCGTCGCTCAGGCCGGTCTTGATGATCCGCTCCTCCTGGTCGCCGTTGTCCAACAGCAGTGTCACTTTCGCAGTGTCACCGGAGAGGTTGATCAAGCGCTCGGGGATGAGGAGCACATCAGCGCGGCGGTCGATGATCACGTCGGCGTTGGCAGAGTAGCCGGCGCGCAGCACCACATCTTCGACTTGGTCGAGGGTGATCTCGATCGGAAAGACGGTGGAGTTGTCCTCGGTCCGCGCCTTCAAGGAGATCTTGGATAGTGTACCGGTAACCTTGGCGTTGGGGAGGGCGCCGACTTTTATCTCTACGGCCATGCCCTCGCGTAGCCGACCGACATCGATCTCGTCGACCGTGCCGCGAAAGATCAACGAGCTCATTTCCGCCATCGTGATGAGCACGGTGCCTTCCTGGTACGGGTTCAACGGCACGACCGGGTCACCGATCTCGACGTTCTTTTCCAGGATGAAGCCATCGATGGGAGACTTTACCACGGCGTCGATGTTGTCGTTGGCGATTCTGACTTTGCCTTCCTCCAGCAGCGCCAGCCGCTCCTGGGCGAGCTTCAGGTTTAGCTCTGCCTCACCGTAGGTACGCTCGGCTGACTCGAACTCATCCAGCGATATCAGGCCTTGCTTCAAGAGCTGGCGCTCGCGCTCGAGCTCCTTGCTCAGGTAGGTCAGCTCGAGCTGGCGGATCTCGAGTTGACGCCGCGTCTCGACAAGCTCTATGGGTGTCGGCGTCGGCTTGATCTCGAGTAGCGGCGCGCCGGCTCGCACGAACTCACCAACATCGGCGAACTCCTGCTTGACGACGCCTGAGATCTTCGATTTCACGCTGATCTCGATCTCGGGCTCGATGCGGCCGACAGCCAACGCCTTGTCGATGATGTCGCCCTTCTCGACCTCGACGGTCTTGATCTCGTCGCCGTTCGAGCGACCGTTGCGCACCGCCGCGATCGCGCCCGCGCCGACCACCACGACTGTGACCACACCGAGTACGACTTTGGTGCGTCGCTTCATCTCACTGCTCCATTGGGTGAGGTATCCGCTCCACGTTATAGATGCCCGCTGTGGGCCCCTGCTGGACCCCGCAGCCCGGGAAACGTACCGGACCCGGGCCTGCAGCCCCTGCCGATACGGGGTGCCGAGCCTCTAGCCCACACTACGGGCGCCTGAATAGCGGGTTTCAGCGAGGCGACTGCTAAAGGAGTCCGCGGACGTAGCCGCCGTCGATCTGAATGGAGGTTCCCGTGATGTAGCCAGCCCGCTCGGACGCCAGAAATGCCACCAGGTCGCCCAGCTCCTTGGGTTCGCCCATCCGGCCCGCCGGTATGTTCGCGACCAACTGGTTCAGCACGTACTCGACGCTCTGCCCGGCGCCGGCCGCCCTTGTCTCAGCCAGCTCGGTCACCCGGTCGGTGGCCATATAGCCGGGGCAGACCACGTTTACCGTGATGCCGTCCTGAGCGAATTCGGCGGCGATCGTCTTGGCGAAGCCGACGACGCCGGGCCGCGCGGTGTTGGAGAGTATCATTCCGGGTAGCGGGCTCTTGACCGAAACCGAGGTCAGGCAGATCACGCGCCCCCAGCTGTTGCGTCGCATGTAAGGGATGGCCGCCTGGGCCAGACGTACGGTGCTCAACAGGCTGAGCTCCAGAGCTTCCGCCCAGGCCTCGGAGGGTGTGTTGACACTCGAGGTGGGCGGCGGACCTCCGGCGTTGCAGACCAGGATATCGAGGCGCCCGAACTGTTTGATCGTGGCTTCCACGAACTCCTCCGGCCCGTTGCGGCTGGCCAGGTCGGCGGGAAAAGCGAAGATCTCGCGGCCCGAGGCGCGGTGCAGCGCCAGGCCGGTACGCTCGAGGCGCTCCCGGTTGCGGGCGCAGATCGCGACCCTGGCTCCCTCGCGCGCCAGGGCCCAGGCGATCGCCTTGCCCAGGCCGGTGCTGGCGCCACCGACGGCCGCGACTCTGCCCTCTATTCCCAGATCCATGACCGAACCTCCCGGCGACGCGAGCGTCGCGCCGCAAACGCGCGCGCGTTGAGTTGGCCGCGTTGTGTAGATAGGCGCGAAGCTAGCGCTGAAAGATGTGGGCGCAAGACTCGAGCGATCGTCACGGCGAGCAGAGCTATCCCGCGGCGGACCCCGCGGGCGGACGGCATTGAATCTCCTGCAGCTGCTGGTTCGCTTCAGCCACGGCTCGCCGGGCCTGCGTACGGCCGAGGTTCCAGCTGCGCCAGTCCGAGAGTTGAGGAGCCTCCCAGCGGTCCAGGAGGCGGGCCGCCACGATGCAGCGGTCGTCCGGATCCAGCATGTGAAGTGCGGAGACCAGCGTGCTGACGGCATCCCCACTGAGCGAGCTGGCGTAGTAGGGATCGAACTCGGCACCGGCTCTGGCGCGCTCGCTGTTCAGGCGCGTGATCAATGCGTCTGGGTTGAGAAAGTTGAGCCCGGAGATCAGCAGGAGGCCGGCAAGGACGGCTCCCGCCAGGAAGGGCTCGCGCCGGCCTCGGAGCACCGTTGCGGCGAACCAGAGGAGAACGGCACCCAGCCAGCCCATGAAGGCGGTGGCGTAGAGTCGTAACTCTGTCAGCCCATAGGCGCCCTGATACAGCATCATCCGCTTCAACGCCGAGACCATGATGATGAACAGCAGAGAGATCTGGACGCCGGCCAGGATCCTGAAGACATACTGACTTCTGTGTTCGGCGGTCGAGATCATCCAATCGGCCGCCAGCAGGAGCGGCAGAACCAACGCCGCCACGGCGACCAGCTCGAGGAAGCCGCGCCGCGCGTATTCGGAATAGGTCAGGCCGACCGTGTTCTGTACCAGCGAGGTGTCGCCGAACAGGTAGCGCAACTGAATGACGACGAAGGCCAGAAAGAGAAGGTCGATCAGCAGCAGCGGTACGCCGACCTCGACCAGGCCCAAACCCGGGCGCGCGATGTCGAATGCTCCCGAAATCGTCGGCCGGACGGCTCGAAGGGTCAACAACAAGAAGCCGCAGGCAAGCCAGGAGAGAAGAGCCGCGAGGGCCGCGTGCGAGAACAGGTTGGCGAAGTCGAAGTTCAGAGCTGTCGACACCATCCGATCGAAGACCGCGTCCGCGGCCATGAGCAGGCCGCCGAAGACGAACAGCAACGGCAGGGCGATCAGCAGCCCCAATGCCAGCGATCGAGCCTGCCGTAACCGGGTGGAGCTGGGGGCCAGCTCGCGAGTGACTTCAGCACCGGCCAGAGTCGTGGCTCCAAAGGCGGCTGCGCCGAATGAATTCACCATGCCGCGGAGATAGTCCAGTAGGCCCCAGGCTCGAAGACGCACGTCCTCCAGGGTGAGAGCCCAGGCGGAGATGCCGACCAGCATCGCGAGGAGGTTCAGCGCCTTGATGGCGGCGGAGTCGCGCCAGGCGAACCCCGCGGCGAAAACGAGGATGATCGCCAGGACGGCGACCTCCGACTTGTCGAAATCCTTGTCGCGGTGACCGGACAGGAGCAGGAAGCTCAGCAGCGCCACGGCCGTCCAAAGAAACAGGTTGAGGCCCCAGGGAAGAGCGCGCAGGAGTGCGTCGCCCCAGATCCCGAGCAGGACGGCGACGCCGGCGACGCGCATCGTCAGTCTGGACTTCTCGTTCATGAGGATACCTTCAGTCGCTCCGCATCAGGCGGATCAGCCCTTCCATCTGGTCGAGATAGCGCTCCAGCGCCCGGCGACCTCGCAGGGTTAGCTGATACTCGGTCTTCGGGATTCTCCCCTCGAACGACTTTCTGCAGGCGATGTAACCCGCTTCTTCCAGCTTCCTCGCATGGACGCTCAGGTTGCCGTCGGTGATGCCGAGCAGGCTCTTGAGCTCGTTGAATGTCAGAGCCTTGTTGACGGCGAGGGCGCTGATGATGCCAAGCCGAACCCGCTGGTGGATGAGTCGGTCGAGGTCCGTGGGGGACGTTTTCGGTTCGGGTCTCGGGGCGGGGCCGCCTCGTGGTTCGCTGGTCCCACGCGGTTTGTTCATGTTCCCGGGGCCGCGTTCAGCCCCCATGCCGGCGCGCGATGATGGTGCCGACGATGACGTTTACGGCGCCGAAGCCCGCCGCCATGAAGGCATCTCCCCAGGCCTCCGGCGCCAGGAAGGCGGCGGCGCCCAGGAGCATGAATGCGAATCCCATCAAGGGGACGATTCTCACCGAGAAGGCTCCCCCGGTGATCACGCCCGCGCCGTAGAGAAGAAGCCACGTCCCGGGCAACGCCTCGGTCGTGCCGCTCTGGTTGAGGACGGCTGTCAGCACCGCGGCCGCCAGGAAAGGGGGACACAGTCCCAGCAGGAAGCGACCTCCGGCGCCCCGCAGTAGCGGCGTGTCGGCCGCCCGGGCTTTGCTGGCCATCGCCGCGACCCCGACAGTGACGGCCAGGGCGGCCTCCGCCAACCAGATGAGCAGCCAGCGGTCGGGGTCGGGCTGGCGGTGGGCCAGGGCGGCGGCGGCGAGGGCGCTGAGACCGATGATGGCGGTGCCCCAACCGGGGACGGCGGTGAAGGAAGTGGCCCGGCTGATGGTCTCGCGGATGTAGCGGATATCGTCGAGGGCGCGGGCGCGCGGGTCGTCGATGAGGTCGGGTGATTCGTGATCGTGGTTCATGGTGAAGAAGAAGATGGCGGTTCTTCGTACATATGTCAAGTACTTTTGCTTTCAAAGTATGAACGTGCCAAGAAGGGGGTTGCGCGACCGACGAACTTGGAGAACCCACGTGCTCGGGATACATCGAGGCGGGTTCGCAGGGCACCGAGCCCCTGCAACTCAAACACCTTTACCGTCTCCCGCGTGCCTTTGATGTCGAAAGGTCCCAAATCACGCAGACGGAAGAAGCCAGAGACCAATGTTGCTGTGTCCTCGGCGAGGTACACTCTGCCGGGTTCAGCTACCTGCTCCATCCGCGCCGCCAGCCCCACGGTGTGGCCCTGAGCTGTGTAGTCCATCCGCAGATCGTCGCCGATCTTGCCGACGACAACCTCACCGGAGTTCAGCCCTATACGAACAACGAAGTTCAACCCTCGCGTGCGGCGCAGCTCGTCCGCGTACCGACGCAACTCTTCCGTCAGGTGCAATGCCGCGTAACAGGCCCTTGGCGCATGATCCTCGTGGGCGATGGGAGCACCGAACAGCGCCATGATCCCATCGCCGGTGTACTGATTGACGGTACCCTCGAAGCGATGGACCCCGTCGCTGAGGATCGCGAAGAACCGATCCATGATCTTGTGGAGCGTCTCGGGATCTACGCCTTGTGAAAGGGCAACTGAGCCCTGCACGT
>CP070722.1:1911989-1916200 GCA_020350785.1 Gemmatimonadota bacterium | reverse complement strand
TGGGGGCCGGCGTCGCCGGGGCGATCGCCCGCAAAGGAGGGCCCAGCATCCAGCGCGAGTGCGACGCACACGGCCCGATCAAGGTGGGCGAAGCCGCTATCACCGGGGCTGGGGATCTTGAGGCACGCTTCGTCATCCACGCTGCGGCCATGGGTGACGAACCGGCCAGCCGCGAGTCGATCGCCGGTTCGACGCGCCAGTCTCTTGAGCTAGCCGACCAGAACGGCGTCAAGAGGATCGCCTTTCCGATCCTCGCGTCCGGCGTCGCGGGGTTCGCGTTGGATGAGGCCGCGCGCATCATGGTGGACGCCATCCGCGAGTCCGAGGCCACGGCTGACACGCTGATCGACGAGATCGCTTTGTATGGCTATTCGGCCGCAGACGACGAGACGGTGCGCCGGGTGGTCGAAGCCGGCTAGATCCTACGAAAGCGACGCAGCCGCTTGCTGAGCGTCCGCGCTATCTCGCGCCGATTCGGATCCCTCTGACCTCAGCGGCTGAGAGAATCCATGACCTGATCCCCGTGGCCCTTCGCTTTGACCTTCTCGAAGACTTCCTCGACCCTGCCTTTCTCGTCGATCAGGTAGGTCGTGCGCAGGATGCCCTCGTAGGTCTTTCCGTACATCTTCTTCTCTCCCCAGGCACCATACCTCTCGGCGACAGCGTGGTCGGGATCGGAGAGCAAGGCGAAGGGCAGCTCGTACTTCTGCTTGAACCTTTCGTGTGATTTGATGGAATCGGGGCTCACGCCCAGCACGACCGCTCCTTTGCGCTTGATCTGGGGCGCACGGTCACGAAACTCGCAGGCCTCGGTAGTGCAACCCGGCGTATTGTCCTTCGGATAGAAGTAAAGAATCACCTTCTTGCCGCGCAGATCCGCCAGTCGCACCGTCTCGCCGCTATCAGACTGCAACTCGAAGTCCGGTGCCGCCTCTCCGACTTTGAGCACTGAAGCCTCCTCTCGTGTTGATGTCCGCACGCAGCTACAGCTACGTTCGCCGCCGGCCGGCGGCAAGGTCACTTGCCAGACCCGCCGGAGGAAGGCTATCCCTTTCAGCTATGGTGTCTCGGCCAGCCTCGGCCGGGCAAAGGGCGAGGCGACTCGGACTCAGCAGAGGGAAAGATCGACATGAGCGAGCGCAAAGAGCTGGCAAGATTGCTCGAGCGGCATCAGGAGCACGTGAAGGCCTGGAACGAGTTCGATCTCGGCGCCCTGGGTGACATATACAACGACGACTGTTTCATCTTCGACACCATCCCGCCGCCGGCATTCCGCAACTTGCACGAGTTTCTCCAGTATCTGACACCAGTTCGGCAGACGCTCTCCGGTTTCAAGCTTCGCACCTTTGATCAACTGGTCCGCGTAGATGAGCGATCGGACGACCGCATCGGCTGGATCGCCTCGCGCTACGAGATCGAGGCGCGTCGGGGAGAGGGCGTGCACCGGAGCACCGGTCGCTGGACCGAGATCTACGAAAAACGAGGCGACACCTGGAAGCTGATCCATCTCCACTCATCGGACGATCCGGCTGAAGTCTAAAACAACGACAGCTGTGGGTTCAGCTCGTCGGGGTCTATTACCGGCTGCCCCAACTGCCTGAGCAAGCGACGGGCGCTGGCCGGCGAGTGACCCTCATAGTGGTTGTTGAAGAACCCGTAGATCTCCCTCACCTGGTCCGACAGCTCCAGCAGCAGCTTGGCCCAATCGCCGATCTCGGTCGAGCGATCGATCTGCGTATGGGTGTAGCCCGTGAGGTGAGGGCGGTCGCCCAGCCAACGGAAGTAGGAAAACTCCGCCGTCGGTTGCCGTGCCGCAGTCATCACTCGCTCCAGCGGGATCCAGGGGCCGGCCGAGAGGGCGTGACCTACACCTGCAACCCGCAATCCATCGTAGGTCCGCTCATCGAGCCAATCCGGATGACGGAACTCAACGGCGAAGCGGATATCTCCGGGCAGCCTCTTCACGAAAGCTTCCAAGGCGCCCCTTTCGTCCGGCGTGAAGTCCGGCGGCAGCTGGACCAGGATGACCCCCAGCCTCTCCCCCAGTAACTCGGCGCGCTTGCAGAAGGTCTTCAGCACTTCGTCGCCGCCCCGCAGGCGCCGCTCGTGGGTCAGCTCGCCGGGCAGCTTCAACGCGAAGCGAAAGCCTTCGGGTGTTCGCTCGTGCCAGCCGATGAAGTGCGAGGCGGGAGGAATGGCATAGAAGGAGCTATCGACCTCCACGGTCGAGAAGGCCCTGGCGTAGAAGGCCAGGTACCGGGAGCTGGGTGTACCCTCGGGGTAGAAGGGGCCGGACCAATCAGGATACGACCAGCCCTGAGTGCCAATGTGAACGCGAGCGGTCACGACATCGGTCATCCGCGCCGCGGTCGCGAGGGCCGCAACTCGATGCGACTGGGCAGCGAACGGCGATCGTGCTCGCAGAGCTGTAGGACCGTCCTGGCCACGTCGGCGGGCGTCAGCTTCCAGGACTCGCCCGACGGTTCCTTGTCGTTGAAGTAGGTGTCTACAGAACCCGGCATGATGCAGCTGACGCGGATATCGTGATCGCGAAGGTCCAGCATCAGCGCCTCGCTAAAGCCCAGAAGTCCGAACTTCGAAGCGTTGTACGCCGTGCCGCCGGCGAAGGCGTAGCGGCCGGCCAGGCTGCCAACGGTGATGATCCAGCCACCGCCTCTCTTTTTCAGCTCGGGTACCGCCTCGCGGCAGCAGTAGTAGACACCGGTGAGGTTCGTATCGATGACCCTGTGCCAGTCCTCCGGGTCGATCTCGTCGATCGGTCCGAATCCGCCACCCACGCCGGCGTTGGCGATCAGTATGTCCAGGCCACCCAGCTCTCTCACCGCCGTCTCCACCAGGTGCCGCACATCGTCTCGGTTGCGTACGTCCGCGGCCACACCCAGCACCCGGCCGGCCGCAACATCGCCGATCTCCGCTGCGGCCCGAGCCGTCTCTGGTTCGCTACGCGCACAGATGACGACATCGGCACCGGCCCCCGCCAGCGCGGCGGCCACGGCGCGTCCGATGCCTTTGCTGCCACCCGTGACGATGGCCGCCTTCGCTTCCAGGTTCAGCATTGCCTGCCCCTCCGTAATCTTCAACGATCAGTCGCACAGCGGCGCTGGCCGGACCGCGTTGCCTTGTCCTACACGAGACGACGCGTCAGCGGGTTTGTACGATCACTGCTCTAGGTCAAGCAGTAGCGGTTCGAGCGTGCGCCAGACGGTTGCGGCGACCAAGCCTTGCCCTTCGGCGGTCGGGTGGTTGCCGTCCGGTTGGTTCAAATCGGGGACCCCTGCTACCCCGTCGAGCAAGAACGGAATTAGCGTTGTCCCATTCTCTATGGCAATCTCCTCGAACACCGCCTCGAACTCCGCGACGTACCGCTCACCCAGGTTGGGCGCCGCCTTCATGCCAGCGATGACGATCCGCGCCGCGGGATGCGCCGCCCGGGTGCGATCGATGATTTCCTGCAGGTTGGACCGCATGGCGTCCACGTCCTGGCCCCGCAACATGTCATTTGCCCCGAGTTCCAGCACGAGCACAGCCAATGGCTGTCGGAGCAGCCAATCGATCCGCCGGAGAGCGCCGGCTGACGTCTCGCCGCTCACCCCGGCGTTCACAACACGAAACGACAGGCCCGCCGAGTCGATCTTGGCCTGGACGAGCGCCGGGTAGGCCTGATCGGGGCTGAGCCCGTAGCCGGCCGTGAGGCTGGTCCCGAGGAACAACACCACCGGCGCGGTCGAGTCGACGGCTGAAACCTCGGTCTCGCTCGTGCGTACTAGAGGTCGCTGATCATCGCCATCACAAGCAGCCAGCCCTGCGGCGAGCCCGCAGACGAGTATCTTTCGGATCATGATTATTATCGCCAAGTCACTGGGACAGACCTACATGAGCGGCGGCCGTCCCCTGACGGTGCTTCACGACATCGATCTGGAGATCGAGGAGCGAAGCGCCGTGGCCATCGTCGGCCCATCGGGCTCCGGCAAGACAACGCTGCTGGGCCTGCTGGCAGGCCTGGATCTACCGTCGGCCGGTTCCGTCACCCTCGCCGGCCATGCGCTGAACGATCTCAGCGAGGACGAGCGCGCCACCCTGCGCGCCGAGAAAGTAGGCTTCGTCTTCCAGAGTTTCCAGCTGATCCCCACGCTGACCGCATTGGAGAACGTGCTGGTGCCCATCGAGCTTCAGCCGAGCCTTTCTTCAGA
>CP070722.1:1909303-1911889 GCA_020350785.1 Gemmatimonadota bacterium | reverse complement strand
GCTGGTGACCACGAGATCGAGACCGCTGACCGCGTCCCGGGGGTTAGGGACAACTTCGACGGCCACGCCGAACTTCTCGCTCATTTCGACCGCGTAACGCTGGGCAATCCCAGACGAGATGTCATACGCCTTCACGTTCTCCAGGTCGAAGACACACGACAACGCCTCCAGGTTGCTGCGCCCCTGCACGCCGCAGGCGAGGACCCCCAGCGTCGTGCTGTCGCTGCGTGCCAGGTACTTCGCCGCCACCGCCGTCGCCGCACCCGTCCGCATCGCGGTGATCCATGTCGCGTCCATCACCGCGATCGGGATGCCCGTGTCGGGGTCGTTCAGCATCAGTAGGCCCGAGATGTACGGCAGGTCGCGCTCGACGTTCGACGGGTAACCCGAGACCCACTTGATGCCCGCCGCGCCCATGCTCGAGATGTATGCCGGCATCGCATGGATGAACGAATCCTTCCTGGGATGGATGCCCGGCTTGGGCGGCATCTCAACCTCGCCCTTCCCTTTGGCGAGGAACATTGTCTCGAGTGCCTCGATGATCTCGGCCATCGAGAGCCCCACCGTCTCAACATCCTCTCGAGATAGATAGAGTAGTTTACCCGCACTCACGTTATCAGCCCCCCGCTCCAGCAGGTACACGTCTCGGTCGATCTACCTTGAAGCCATGCGGCCTAATCCCTTTGGGGATAACAAGTTAACGCCAGGTATCCAAGTCGATCTGCAGGGCTTATCTAATATAGTCAGTGAGGCACGGGACGCTAACGTCGAGCGCGTCGCTGTTTACGCGGCCGGCCCTCTCCGCACCAGGTGCGCTACGCCTCGCAAGTAGACCAAGGGCGACTCGGGAAGCGCGACCTGGCAGGCGGTGGAAACCCAGTCAGGCCAAGACTCTGTTGGACGTCAAGAACATGTAGCTGGATATCCAGGAGGGTCTGTCGTTCGAAGAGGCATCCGAAAACCGCATGGGGATGAGCGTCGACTATTACGAAACAAACTTCTTCGATATCATCGTAGAGTACCTGAGATAGAGACAACTCCATATATGGCGGGACTCGTACCCGAAGTTACTGACAAGGAGAAGTCATGTACGTACCAACGCCGCCCCACGTCCGGCACCCTTCTCCGCAGGTTCGGGAGCTTGGCCATAAGATCGAATCCGTCGTCCGTGAGTATCAGCAAACGCACCGAATGAGCCCGCACGAGGTCCAGCAGGCGCTGAGAATGGCCGCGGCGAACACCGGGGCTTCCAAGAGAAGCGCGGGGACGTTCGCGGGGATCGCCGCGGCCCTTACAGGTGCGCTTGTCTTGGGCGGCATCCTCTTCTGCCGCCAGGCCGAGCCGGCGCCCGACGGATCCGGGCTTCCACTGGTACCGATCGTCGCGATGGCGATTGTCGGCATCGCCGTCGTCGCACTGGCAGTACGTTTGCGCAGCTGACCCCAATCTGAAGCTCCGTCCACGCCATCCGGGATAGACCCGGATCGGGTGCGGTGATCTGGCGCCGCCGGACCCGGCATGTTCTATTCGTCGCGGACCAGCGGCGAAGCTTCAACGCCCCAGTTGATAGGAGGTCAGCATGGAGCGGAGACGCGGCCCGAGCCCATTGGATCGCTTTCTCCGCCTGTTCGCCGACGTGCGGCCGGGTGAGAGTGGAACGGTCCTACTACTCGCGTTGAACCTCTTTCTGATCCTCACGGCATACTACTTCATCAAACCGGTTCGCGAAGCCTTAATCGGCCAGTGGCCGGAGCTGAAGGCCTACATGTCGGCCGGCATCGCGCTCCTTTTGCTCGGCGCGGTCCCGCTTTATGGGGCCTTGGCCAACCGGATGCCCAGGCGCCGGCTTATCAACACGGTCACCTTGTTCTTCGCCGCCTGCCTGGGATTCTTCTTCATCGTGTTCCAGATGGGTGTACCGAACCTGGTCCAGGGGATCGTCTTCTTCCTCTGGATCGGGATCTTCAACATGATGGTCGTCGCCCAATTGTGGTCGTTCGCCAATGATATCTACACTCGGGACGAAGGAGAGCGGCTATTCCCGATTGTGATGTTCGGCGCCTCTTTCGGCGCGATCGCCGGTAGCTTCATCACCGGCGGGATCATCGGTTGGGCCGGCGTCTACCCGCCCATGCTTCTGGCAGCCGTCCTCCTGGTCCTCAGCCTGCTCGCCACGAACTACGTCGACACACGCGAACGCCGGCGAAGCGAGGCCGACTTACCCGATAGCCTGACCACCGGCGCGATGCCCGCCGCCTCTCAGGAGATCCCGCTCGACGAGGTACGCAAGGCGCTCACCGGTGAGATCCCGGTCGAGGATGTCACGAGAACCTTGACCGGCGAGATCCCGATCGAGGACGTGCGCCGCGCCTTGGAAGAGGGCCGCGAGCCGGCTCCTCCCCCGGAGGACGCGCGGGCGCGGCTCGAGCAGACGGCTCGAGAGCTCGAGCTGGCCGGTGCCGAGAACCCGTTCACGATGGTGCTCAGGTGTCGCTACCTGCTGATGATCGCGCTGCTCATGCTGTTTCTGAACTGGGTGAACACAACCGGTGAGTACGTCCTCACCAGCGTGGTGAGCGTCAACGC
>CP070722.1:1903107-1909203 GCA_020350785.1 Gemmatimonadota bacterium | reverse complement strand
TCCGGAGTGCTTCGTGCCCAGCTATCCACTCTGGGTGTGGTTCGTGCCGCCGGGCGACACTCACACGCTCCGCGATCTCTACAGTCAGCTTCTCGAGAACGCGGTCACGGTTCCCAGCGATGTCACGGATCGGGTCGCTGAGGCGGCACGAGAGGCCGGCACCGCCGTGGCCATCGGCGTGAACGAGGCGAATGCAGAGGCGAGCGGCGCGACCCTGTACAACACGACGGTGCTTATCGACGCAACCGGCGAGATCGTCGGTAAGCACCGCAAGCTCGTTCCGACAGCGGGTGAGCGTCTCGTGCACGGCATGGGGGATGGCAGCACCCTAGCCGTTCACGAACTGGCATTCGGACGCGTGAGCTGTCTCATCTGCTGGGAGAATTACATGCCGCTGGCCCGGTACGCCATGTGGGCCTGGGGCGCGCAGATCCACGTCGCACCCACTTGGGACCG
Organism: Gemmatimonadota bacterium; assembly: GCA_020350785.1. Taxonomy (GTDB): domain Bacteria; phylum Gemmatimonadota; class Gemmatimonadetes; order Palauibacterales; family KS3-K002. Next base: position 1,908,747 of record CP070722.1, on the reverse strand, counting down.
CGGAGAGCCCTGGCTATCGACGTTGCGTCACACGGCCAAGGAAGGAAGGGTCTACGTCATCGGCTGCTGCTCAGCGGTGCACCGTGACGACATACCGGATCGCTTCGGATTTAAGGAGAAGTACCTCCCGGCAACCGACTGGCTCAACCCCGGGGACAGCGCGATTGTGGATCCCGATGGCAAGCACATCGCCGGGCCGGCGCAGAAGCAGGAAACGATACTCTACGCTGAGATCGACCCGGCCCAGATGCGAGGGCCCCGGTTCCAACTCGACACGGCCGGACACTACGCGCGCCCCGATGTCTTCCAACTGCTGGTCGATCGCAGAGAGCGACCGATGATTCGCGGCGCGGAGGACTCTGCGCCGGAGAGGCTGATTCTAGATGAGAACCCAGATGACTAGCGAGTCGCAGCGTGTGCAGGAACATCAAGAGGCTACGTCAATCGGATAGGGCCGCGACCGATCAGGAGATCAGGGACGCCGCGCTCCAGTTTGTACGGAAGGTGAGCGGCTATCGCGCTCCGTCCAAGGCCAACGAGGTGGTCTTCGATCGTGCCGTGGCGGAGATCGCAGCGGCTACGCGCACGCTGCTGGACAGCCTGCTCGTTCGCGGCTAGCGCGCCGGGCCCGAGGTCTGCCGGTGAGCCCGCTCAGCGGGGCGCTCAATCCAGGAGTTCGCGGATCCGCCGGTAGAGCTCGGCCAGCTCGTAGGGCTTCTGAAGGAAGGCGAGATCGGGATCTACGCCCACTTCCTGGCCGTTGGGTGCCTCGGAGTAGCCGGAGGTGTAGAGGATCTTGATCTGCGGGCGAAGTCGGGACAACTCTCGTCCCAACTCCAGGCCGGTCACGCCGGGTAGCACGAGATCGGTGACCATCAAATCGATCGCGCCTTGGTGCTGGAGGGCGATTTGCATGGCTGAATTGCTGTCTCTTGCCTGCAGCACCTTGTAGCCCTGCCTTGTTAGGTACTTGGCCACCGGGCTGCGCAGCGTATCCTCATCCTCCACGAGAAGAACCGTTTCCGTTGGCCGGTGCGGTTCCAGCGGTGTGCCCTCCGTCTCCTCGACATCAGCATCGAGCCGCGGCATGTAGATCGTGAAGCTGGTGCCTTGGCCCGGCTTGCTCCTCACCGATATGTGGCCGCCGCTCTGCTTCACGATCCCATAGACGGTCGCCAGACCCAGGCCGGTCCCCTTCCCTTTCTCCTTCGTCGTGAAGAATGGCTCGAAGATGCGCGCCTGCGTGTGCTGATCCATCCCTTTGCCCGTGTCGGAGACACTCAGCACGACATAGCGACCGGGCGGAATCGCTCCGGCGTGGCCCAAAGCGTCAGCCGCCAGCTCGGCATTCTCGGTCGCGATGGTCAGAAGTCCACCTTCGGGCATCGCATCTCGCGCGTTCACCGCCAGGTTGATTATTACCTGGCCTACCTCCACAGGATCGGCTAGCGTCGTGCCCAGCTCGGGGTCGACCTGCGTCACCACCTCGACGTCTTCCCCGATCAACCGCCCCAGCATCTCCAACGTCTCAGCGACCACCGTGTTGAGATTGAGCACCTTCGGTTGCAGGATCTGACGACGACTGAACGCGAGTAGCTGTCGGGTCAGCGCCGCGGCGTGCTTGGCGGCGGCATGAATGTCCAGTACACCCGGGCGTTGCGGGTCGTCCGGCGCTAAATCGGCCAACGTAAGCTCGCAGTTCCCCAGAATCGCGGTCAGCAGGTTGTTGAAATCGTGTGCGATGCCGCCCGCTAGCTGGCCCACGCTCTCCATCTTCTGAGACTGGGCCAGGCGAAGCTCGAGCTCGCGGCGCTCCGTCATATCCACCATGATGGACATGATCCCCGCGACCTGACCGCCCGAGCCGAAGAGTGGGGCGGCATAAAGGTCGAGATCGACCGTCGATCCATCGCGCCGGCGGCGCCGGATCTCGACGCCCACCAGGGGCTCTCCTCGCAGCACCTGATTGCGGAGCTGCTGAAACTCGTCCTTCTTGTCCTCCGCCAGGTACGGCACTCGACGACCCACCGCCTCCGCTTCCGACCAGCCGAAGATCTTCTCAGCGGCGAAGTTCCAGCTTTGCACCGTGCCGTCAGTGTCCATGACGATGACAGCCACCGGGGCGGCATCGACGACGGCCTGGAGCTTCTCTTTCGCCTCACGCAGGTTCTCCTCGGCACGCTTGCGGTCCGTTATGTCTTCGAGCGAGCCCTCGTAATAGTTGACCCGTCCGCCGCGCCCAAAGACGACGCGGGCGCTGGTTCGCGCCACGAATGTCGTACCGTCGTAGCGGCGAAGATGGAGGTCGTAGTCCCGCAGGACCGTCTCGCGCTCGAGCAGCCGATGCCAGGCCTCTCGGTCGACCGGATCCGCATACAAATCGGAGGCCTCCGCAGCCAGCAGTGTGTCGCGGTTCGGATAGCCGAACAGCCGTACCATCGCCCAGTTGGCATCGATGATCCGGCCCGCCGGCGTCGTCCGATAGATGCCTACCGGGACACCGTCGAACAGGCTGCGATAGCGTCTCTCGGCCTCCTCCACCGCCTGCCGCCGCATCGCCTCCTCGATCGCCTGCTGCTCCTCAAGCGATAGGCTGGCCAGATCCTCCGGAACTTTGGCGTCCTCCGGCAACTCGCTCGCCACACGATTGCCCCCCCGATCCGCAGCGCGCCGCGCCGAGCGCGTAGCCAAATCGAGCAACTCGTCGATTTCTCTCATCCACCACTCGTACTGCCCGATACCCACACTGACCGTCAAACGACCGCCCGGCTCGTGAACCAGCCGAGCCATGGCCTCGCGCGTCCGGTCCGCGAAAACCCAGGCGCCATCTACCTTCTCTCCCGAGAGAATCGCCATGAACTGGTTGTCGCTGTACCGACCACCGATGTTCATCTCTCGCATCTGACGATCCAGGCAGGCGCCAATCCGCCTCACCGCTTCATCGGCTGCCATACGCCCATGCTCGCGCCGGTACTCATCGAAACGGTCGACGGTCAAGAGCACAAGAGTCAGAGGACGCCCTCGCTTGGCCGCCGCGAACTCCTTCGCCAGCATGAACTCCAACAACCGACGGTTGGGAAGTCCAGTGAGGATGTCGCTGTACGCCAGCACCAACGCCTGGCGCCGCTCCGCCTGCAACAGCTCCGACACCACAGCCAACCCAACACCAACCGCCAACAACGTCAGCGCCACCCAGAAGAGCAGAATCCAGTCTACGCTGATTCCCAGCAGGTGCTCGGCGGCCAACTGGGCGGCCAACACCAGAGCCGTGCCTCCGGCGATCACCCGCGATGTGGCGCGCCAACCCCTGTAGTAGGCGAATAGAAAGGCCGGTATCAGGATGAGCAGCCAAGAGAAAGCGTCGTAACCCGACAGCACCTCGGGGCCGAACAAAGCCCCGGCGACAGCCACCGCCAGCGACGCAAGGCTCACCCAAAGTACGCGCAGCGGAATCTCTTTCCGCGCGCCGGGAAGCTCGATCGGTATGATTTGCTTGGACAGGCCGGGCTTCTCACCGCTCTGCCTCATCACGCCCTCACTCCCATGCCGGTGGCACGCCAGACCTCGCAGTCACCTTCGCGGATAACGCGGCTATGATGGCGGGTAAGCGACCCGGCGGCCTTCGCCCGGAATACGACGCGCTTGCCTCACGTCACGAGCTAAGACACTGCAGCGGCCAGGGTTACGGGGGGGAGTGTAGGCTGGCAAACATGAATTTAGCGCCGCCCAGCCCTACGGTCAAGCGACCGGCAGACCCGGCGCCGCCGGTTCGCCGGCCCCTCAAAGCGGCAGGCGACGGCCGACGCCCCGCCGCTCCGCGCGATCGGCGATCAGCACGGCCGTCACCATGTCCTCCAACGCCAGGCCCAGGTTGATGCAGATGATTCTCTCGTCGGCGCTCTCCCGACCCGGCCGTTGCCCCGAGACGATCTCGCCGAGGTCGGCGTAGGGCTCCGGAGTATTCCTGAAGTATCCCGCGCCGCGGTAGTATGCCAGCTGCTGGAGATCGTCCGTAGCCAGTTTGTCAGCCTCACGCAGCGCCGCGCCCTGCCAGTACGAGTCGAAGTCGAGCGCACAGGCGAAGGCTCCGGCTGCCAGCCAACCCGGCTCGATGGCCGGCCGCGGGTCCTTCCGTATCGGGCCGCTAGTGACGACGAGGTCGAGGCCGACGACCGCGTCGCGCGGCTGGCTCACCACCTCGATCTCCAGGCCGAGTGCGGCGCTCAATTCGTCGGCCATTTCGTGCGCCGCCTGCGGGTCGGTATCGAAGGCCTTCACGTGCTGTAGATCGAAGGCGCAGGCCAGAGCCTCCAGGTTGCTGCGACCCTGGACGCCACAGGCGAGGATGCCCGCCGTCTCGGCGTCGGAGCGGGCCAGATACTTAGCGGCCAGCGCCGTGGCGGCGCCCGTGCGCATGCCCGTAATCCAGGTCGCGTCCATCACGGTCGTCGGCAGCCCGGTCTCGGGGTCGTTCAGGATCAGAAGCCCTGAAACATAGGGAAGTCCGCGCTGGCGGTTCGACGGGTAGCCGGCAACCCATTTGATCCCTGCGGCATCGAGCTGTGGGAGGTAGGCCGGCATGGCGTGGATGAAGGCTTCCGGGCGCGGATGGATGCCGGGTTTCGGCGGCATGTCCACCCCGCCCTCACCCTTCTGTCGAAAAGCGTCGTCCAGCGCCGCGATGATGTCCGCCATCGAGGGCCCGGCGTCCGCGACATCTTGCCGAGACAGATACAGAATCGTGTGGTCAGACAACTCTCGACTCCTCATGAATTCGGGCATCCGCAACTTGGTGCGAGTGCCCGGGCTCGGTCACGGTCGCCGCGCGCTATTCTCTACAGGTCGAACCAGGCTTCCAGTTCGGCGGGCCCCCAGCCATCATCGTCTTTCGGCTGAAATTCGTTGCTTTGCGGAGAATATCGGTAAGCTTTGCTCCACTCACCGTGGCTCACCGCGATCTTGGCGATCGCGTCGACCACATACTGCACTTCCTCATCGCTGGTCGTGGGGTGGAAAGACATGCGCACCCAGCCCGGCTTCTCCGATAGGTCGCCATGGTCGATCATGTCGGTTATGTGTCTCGACCGCTCGGGGTCGACATGCAGCAGATAATGGCCGTAGGTGCCGGCGCAGGAACAGCCGCCGCGACTCTGAATACCGAACCGATCGTTCAGCAGCTTCACGATCAGATTGTAGTGGAGACCCTCGACATAGAAGGAGATGATGGCCAGCCGCTCCTCGATGTGCCCCGCGAGGACGTGCAGCCTGGGAATTCGGCGCAGGCCGGCGAAGGCCAGCGACAGCAACTCCTCCTCACGCGCGAGGATGTTCTCCACGCCCATCCGCTCCTTCAGCTGCACGCAGAGCGCCGCCTTGATCGTCTGCAGGAACCCTGGGGTCCCGCCGTCCTCGCGTTCCTCGATATCGGGTATGTAGCGCCGGCCGCCCCAGGGATTCGTCCAGTCGACGGTTCCGCCGCCCGGCTGATCCGGCACCGCGTTGTGATACAGGCGCGAATCGAAGATGAGGACTCCCGACGCACCGGGACCGCCCAAGAACTTGTGGGGCGAGAAGAAGATTGCATCCAGTTCTTCCAGCGGATCAGGCGGGTGCATGTCGATCCGCACGTAGGTAGCGGAT
>CP070722.1:1850483-1903007 GCA_020350785.1 Gemmatimonadota bacterium | reverse complement strand
GGTGATGCCGGGGGACAACGTGACGATGACGATCACGCTGATCACGCAGATCGCGATGGAGGAGGGACTGCGCTTCGCGATTCGCGAGGGCGGCCGCACGGTGGGCGCCGGCGTCGTCACCAAGATCCTGGAGTAGGGCGGGCCATGCGGGGGGCCGGTTCGTCGCAACGTGGGCGTCTGTAAGGTTCCTGAGCTATGTCAGAGAAGATCCGAATAATGTTGAAGGCATTCGATCACGCGGTGATCGATCAGACCGCTGCGGACATTGTGCGCACCGCACAAAAGACTGGGGCCACCGTGCGAGGTCCCATACCGCTGCCCACACGGCGGCAGCGCTGGACGGTGTTGCGCAGTCCCCACGTCGACAAGAAGTCGCGTGAGCAGTTCGAATTGAAGACTCACAAGCGAGTGATCGACATACTTGATACCCGGCCGCAGACCGTCGATGCGTTGACAAAGCTCGACCTGCCGGCCGGCGTGGATGTGGAGATCAAGGTAGACTAGAGCGGGCGGGAGCATGCTGGGGCTGATCGGAAAGAAATTAGGCATGACGCAGCTTTTCGTCGAAGACGGGAGCGTGGTTCCGGTCACGGCGATCGAGGCGGGCCCTTGTCCGGTCGTCCAGGTCAAGACCGGCGAGCGGGACGGCTACCGGGCGGTCCAGCTGGGTTTCGGTCAGCGCAAACCGAGTCGAAGCCGCAAGCCAGGGCTGGGGCACGCGGCGCGCGCCGGCCTCGACTTCGAGCCGCAGGTGACGCGGGAGTTTCGGCTGAGCGCTACCGATGTCATCGCGGATGACCCGCACGTTCCGGCGAAGCGAGAGGCGGCCGGGGCGGGTGGCGAGGAAGCGCCGGAGAGCGCGGCTGTGAGCGAGGACCGTGCCGGAGAGCAGGCAAGCGAGCTGCGAGTCGGAGCCCGGCTGACGGTGGCGATGTTCAAGGAAGGCGAACGGGTCAAGGTCAGCGGCCGGAGCAAGGGCCGCGGCTTTCAGGGTGTGGTCAAGAGACACGGGTTCAGGGGTCGGCCGAAGACGCACGGCCATCCTTCGATCCGGGTGCCGGGCTCTGTCGGACCGGGCACGGATCCGTCGCGAGTGATCAAGGGCCGTAAGATGGCTGGCCATATGGGAACGGATCGGCAGACAGTGCGGAACCTCCAGGTAGTCAGAGTCGACCTGGAGCGGAACCTTCTGTATGTGCGGGGATCGGTGCCCGGGTCGCGTAACGGCTGGGTATACGTAAGCAAGCAGTAGCGAGAGCTGGATACGGCTGAGCGAGAGATGACTGAATCACTGAAGGCGCGCTACTACAAGGCCGATGGCACGGCGGGGGCTTCGCGCCCGTTGCCTGAGGATCCTTTCGACGGAGTGGTTCACGAAGAGTCGATCTACACGGCCGTGACCGCGTATCTGGCGAACCGGCGTCAAGGTACGGCGTCGGCCAAGAACCGGCGGAACATAACCGGAGGTGGCCGCAAGCCCTGGCGACAGAAGGGAACGGGACGAGCGCGGGCCGGCACCACGCGCTCGCCGATTTGGCGCGGTGGCGCCGTGGTCTTTCCGCCCACGCCGCGGTCGTACCGTCAGGAGCTGTCCAAGAAGGACAGGCGTTTGGCGCGGAGGTCGGCGTTCAACGCCCGGGCGGTAGAAGACAAGGTGGTCGTGGTAGAGGACTTGACGCTGGAACGTCCGCAGACACGCAAGCTAGCGAGGCTGTTCGAGAAGCTGGAGCTGGGCGACAAGAACGTACTCTTGTTGACGGCGGGTCAGCGCCGCCTCGTCTATCTTTCGGCGCGCAACCTGCCAAACGTGGAGGTGCGTCCCTACGGCAGCGAGTCTGCCTACGACGTTTTGGCGGCCGATGCTGTGGTGATCGAGGAGAGCGCGCTGGTGCGCGTGCCTGCCGGGGAGGGTGGCGATGCGTGAGGCGCGCCGTGTGATCGTGAGCCCGATCATTACGGAGAAGTCGTCGTCGGGCCAGATGGAGCACAACAGATACACGTTCGAGGTGGCGAACGACGCGAACAAGCACGAGATCAAGGCTGCGGTGGAGCAGTTGTTCTCGGTGCATGTGAAGCAGGTGAGGACTTCGCGATTGCGAGGGAAATTCCGCCGTCGTGGAGTGCACCTGGGCAAGCAGCCCAATTGGAAGAAGGCCGTCGTTACGCTTGCCGAAGGCGAAACCATAGAGATCTTCGAAGGGCTCTAGCACATGGCGATCAAGAAACTCAAGCCGACGACGGCAGGCACGCGATTCCGCTCGCTGGTGGCCAGCGAGGAGATAACGCGAAGCAGGCCGGAGAAGTCGTTGCTCGAGCCGCTGAAGAAGAAGGGTGGCCGGAATCATCATGGTCACATCACGACGCGGCGTCGTGGGGGCGGCCACAAGCGGCGCTACCGCCGCATCGACTTCCGGCGTGACAAGGCTGGGGTGCCGGGACGCGTGGCGGCCGTGGAATACGATCCCAACCGATCGGCGAACATCGCATTGATCCACTACGCGGATGGGGAAAAGCGATACATACTCCATCCGCGCGGACTGAACGTCGGCGATAAGGTGATGGCGGGCTCGGGGAGCGAGATTAGGCTAGGGAACGCGCTGCCCCTCAAGGAGATACCGCTGGGGACGACCGTGCACAACGTCGAGTTGGAGCCCGGTCGTGGTGGCAAGCTGATCCGCTCGGCCGGCGGCGGTGCGCAGGTTGTAGCCAGGGAGGGCGGCTATGTCACGTTGCGCCTGCCGTCCACGGAAGTGCGCATGGTGCCGGCGGCCTGCAAGGCCACGATCGGGCAGGTTGGGAATACCGATCACGAGAACATATCGTGGGGGAAGGCCGGTCGCTCGCGTTGGGCGGGTCGCCGGCCGAAGGTCCGTGGCGTGGCGATGAACCCAGTGGACCATCCGCTGGGTGGGGGCGAAGGCAAGGCATCCGGTGGTCGGCCGCCGGTCAGTCCATGGGGAAAGCCGGAGGGTCGCAAGACACGGGATCGACACAAGGGCTCTGACAAGTTGATCGTGCGGCGTCGGCGACGTGGCAAGGCGACGCAGTAGAATCGGGCAGAGAGCGAGCGAGGCAGATAGCGGCAATGGCGAGAAGCGTAAGGAAGGGCCCACACGTAGACGATCACCTGATGCGCAAGGTCTCGCAGATGAATGAGAGTGGCGAGAAGCGGGTGATCAAGACGTGGTCGCGGCGCTCGACGATCACGCCGGAATTCGTGGGGCATACTTTGGCCGTACACAACGGGAACAAGTTCATCCCGGTGTACGTCACGGAGAACATGGTGGGGCACAAGCTAGGCGAGTTCGCGCCGACGCGGCTGTTTCGAGGGCACGGCGGCAAGTTGGCGGACAAGCGAGCCAAGGTTAGCTGAGGATGGAAGCGAGAGCGATCGGACGCTTCGTGAGACAGTCGCCGCGGAAGGTACGGCTGGTGGCCGATCTGATTCGCGGGCAGGGTGTGAACGAGGCTTATGCGATCTTGCAGTTCAACGAGAAGAAGGCGGCGCGATCGATCGAGAAGCTGCTGAAGTCGGCGGTGGCCAACGCGATGAGCAAGGCGGACACTGAGGGTGAGCGCCTGGATGTGGACGATCTCTACGTGAAGCGGGCACTAGTCGACGAAGGGCCGACGTACAAGCGTTGGCGAGCGCGGGCGATGGGTCGTGCCAGCCCGATCAGGAAGCGGACGAGCCACATAACCGTGGTCGTCGATCGGAAGGAGTAGGATGGGCCAGAAGACACATCCGCTAGGTTTTCGACTCGGGGTCGTAAAGGACTGGAAGTCGCGCTGGTATGCGGAGGGCGTGCTGGCGGACCTTATCGAGCAGGACGAGACGATCCGCAACTACTTGAAGGCGAGGTTGGGCCATGCGGCGATCTCGTCGATCGAGGTCGAGAGGAAGCCGGGCAAGATTGTGGTGACGATCAACACTGGTCGTCCGGGCGTGGTTATCGGCAAGCGGGGAGCTGAGGTCGACAAGCTGCGCGATGAGTTAGCGGTGCTGACGGGTTCGGAAGTGGCGATCAACGTCGAGGAGATCAAGCGCCCCGAGCTCGAGGCTCAGCTGGTGGCGGACAATGTCGCGTTTCAGCTGGTGCAGCGGATCGCGTTTCGCCGGGCGATGAAGCGGGCGGTGCAGCAGGCGATCAGAATGGGAGCTGGAGGGATCAAGATCCAGTGCGCGGGGCGCCTGGGGGGTGCGGAGATAGCGCGGACGGAGGGTTATCACGAGGGTCGAGTTCCGCTGCACACACTGCGAGCGGATGTGGATTTCGCCCGTTCGACGGCGAAGACGACCTTCGGCCCGATCGGCGTGAAGGTGTGGGTATTCAAGGGCGAAGTTGTGGAGGACCGGAAAGGGCAGACGTATACGGCCGGTGGGCGTGGCGCCTGAGGATAGGATAGAGCGATGCTGGCTCCGAAGCGGATAAAGTGGCGTAAGCAGCAGAAAGGGCGTGTGCGGGGTAATGCGACCCGCGGCAACCGGGTGGCTTTTGGCCAGTACGGCTTGCAGACGTTGGACTCTGCGTGGATCACGGCCCGTCAAATCGAGGCGGCACGTGTCGCGATGACCCGCCACATCAAGCGCGGTGGGAAGGTCTTCATCCGCATTTTCCCCGACAAGCCGATCACGAAGAAGCCGGCGGAGACGCGGATGGGGAAGGGGAAGGGGAGCCCGGAGGGCTGGGTAGCCCCGGTGAAGCCGGGCCGTGTGATGTTCGAGCTCGAGGGTGTGTCGGAGAGCAGCGCGCGTCGGGCGATGGAGTTGGCGGCGGCCAAGCTGCCGGTGAAGACGCGGTTCATCACCCGCAGCGGTGGAGGTCTGTGATGCGGCCCGAGGAGATTCGCGAGCTAGGGGAGGCGGAGCTGGAGCAGAAGTTGGAGGAGCTAGCGGATGAGCTGTTCCAGTTGCGCCTACGGGGGACGTACGAGGAGCTCGAAAATCCGATGAAGATTCGCCAGGTGAGGCGCGACATAGCGAAAGTCAAGACGGTCATTGGCGAGCGGCAGCTGGCGGCCGCTCGGGCCGCGAAGGAGAAGTAGGGGAGCATGTCTCGAGGCCAGCGCAAGATGCGAGTCGGGTCGGTCGTTAGCGACCGGCAGGACAAGACGATAGTGGTGAGTGTGGAGCGGCGGTACGCGCATCCGCTCTATGGCAAGCAGGTGACACGCCACAAGAAGTACTACGCTCACGATCAGGACAACGAGGCTCGTGTTGGGGACGTGGTCAGGATCGTGGAGGCGCGTCCGCTGTCGAAGCTAAAGCGGTGGCGGCTGGTGGAAGTGGTCCAGCGCGCAGAATGAGCGGGCCGGGCCGGGCACCAGATAGGAACGCGATGCGATGATACAGCAGGAATCGATACTGAGGGTGACGGACAATTCGGGTGCGAAGGAGGCGCTCTGTATCCGTGTGCTCGGGGGGAGTAAGCGGCGCTATGCGCGGTTGGGCGATGTGATCGTGGTGACGATCAAAGATGCGTTACCGACCAGCACGATAAAGAAGGGTGAAGTTACCAAGGCGGTGGTCGTGCGGACCGCTCGAGAGCAGCGGCGCAAGGACGGCTCTTATATTCGGTTCGATGACAACGCTGCGGTGTTGATCAACGATCAAGGCGAGCCTCGAGCGACGCGTATATTTGGGCCCGTCGGCAGGGAACTGCGGGAGAAGCGATTCATGAAGATCGTTTCTCTGGCGCCCGAGGTTGTGTGAGAGAGTAATGAAGATGCATGTGCGCAGGGGCGATCAGGTTGCGGTGATCGCGGGCAACTACAAGGGCTCGGAGGGCCGTGTACTGCGTGTGATTCCGGGGCGCAGTCGGGTAGTTGTGGAAGGGATCAACATGCGGACGAGGCATCAGCGGCCTTCGCAGCGCAATCCGGAAGGCGGGATCGTGACGTTCGAGGCCCCGATTGCCGTGTCGAACGTGATGTTGATCTGTCCTCACTGCCAAGCGCCGTCCCGGGTGCGCCGGCGCCACGATCCGGATGGCACGTTGGAGCGGCTTTGCCGGCGCTGCAGCACGCCGATTCCGGTACCGGAAGGCTGAGGAATCGCGGAGCGATTTTGGACGAGATGAAGCCAAGGCTACAGGAGCATTACGAGAAGACGGTTCGAGCCAAGCTTGCCAAGGAGCTTGGCCACGGGAATCCGCACGAGATTCCGCGGCTCGAGAAGGTGGTCATCAACGTCGGGGTCGGCGAGGGTTCGAGAGACCCGAAGCTACTCGACTCTGTTGTCGAGGCGGTGGGGGTGATAGCGGGGCAGCGGCCGGTCATCAACCGAGCGCGCAAGTCGATCTCGAATTTCGGTCTGCGCGAGGGGATGCCGGTAGGCGTCAGTGTGACGTTACGGCGGAGCCACATGTACGAGTTTCTCGACCGATTCATCAACATTGCGGTTCCGCGGGTTCGTGACTTCCGGGGGTTGTCGACACGGTCGTTCGATGGGCGCGGCAACTACACGATTGGGATTCGGGAGCAAGTGATCTTCCCGGAGGTGGATTACGATCGGATCCAGAAGGTGCATGGAATGGACATAACCTTCGTCACCTCGACGGACAAGGATGACGAGGCGCTCGCCCTACTGCGGGAGATGGGCATGCCGTTCCGCGGTATCGAACCGGTGATTGTGTGATTTCTCTTGAGCGACTGGGTATGGTAAGATGGCGCGCAAGGCCCTGATTGAGAAGACGAAGAAGAAGACGAAGTTCGAGGTGCGGGCGTACAACCGGTGTCGCCGGTGCGGCCGGGCTCGGGCCTATCTGCGGAAGTTCGGTCTGTGTCGGATCTGTTTCCGCAACATGGCTTTGAACGGCGAGCTTCCGGGCGTGCGCAAGGCCAGTTGGTGAGAGGAGAGCAGTCAATTGTCAGCAGGTGAGTCGCGATGACGATGACCGACCCGATAGCGGACATGCTGACGCGCATCCGCAACGCGTTGCATGCAGGGCAGAAGCGAGTCGACATTCCGCTGTCGAAGATCAAGGTGGATATCGCTCGCAAGTTGGCGGATGCGCACTTCATCGAAGCCGTGAAGGTAATCGATGATGGGCAACGCACATTTTTGCGGCTGTACTTGAAGTATTCACCGGATGGGAAGCCTGTGATCCGCGAGTTGCAGCGTGTTTCGCGACCCGGTCGGCGGGCGTACGTCGGCAGTCAAGAGATACCGCATCTGCGTGGCGGTCTTGGATTGGCCATTCTTTCTACGAGCCAGGGGATCCTCAGCGATCGTGAGGCTCGGGCCGCCGGGGTCGGGGGTGAGCTGATCGCGCTGGTGAATTGAGATGGCGGAGCGCTGGGAATGTCTCGAATAGGTAGGCAGCTGATCAAGGTTCCTGCGGGGGTCACGGTGACGATCGAAGGGAACCTTGTGCGGCTGAAGGGGCCGAAGGGGGAGATCGAACACGATTTCCACCCGGACATGAAGGTCATACACAAGGACGGCGAGCTGCGGGTGGAGCGACCGAGCGATCGCCGGGACCACCGAGCGCTGCACGGCCTGAGCGGGTCGCTGCTGGCCAACATGGTTCAGGGTGTGGTGGGCGGTTTCGAGAAGAAGCTGGAGATCGTGGGCGTTGGGTACCGGGCGGAAGCTGCGGGCAAGTCGCTCCGTTTTCACCTAGGGTACTCGCACCCTGTAACGTATGATCCACCCGAGGGTGTCACGGTGGGCTTGGAATCGCCGACCCTGGTGACGGTCTCGGGAGTGGACAAGGCGAAAGTCGGGCAGGCGGCGGCGGAGATTCGTGCGTTCAGGCCGCCGGAGCCATACAAGGGCAAGGGTATCAAGTACCAGCGGGAGCAGGTCCGTCGCAAGGCGGGCAAGACAGCGATCTAATGTCCATAGCAACTCTCAGGCGAAAGAACGCGAAGGGGAAGACGGCGCGGCGGGTTCTGGCACGCCTTCGCCGTCACGCGCGCGTGCTGAAGAAGGTGCGTGGAACGGGAGAACGCCCCCGCCTGATTGTGCGGCGTTCCTTGCGCCACATGGAGGCCCAGTTGGTCGACGATGACCGGGGTGTCTGCGTGACCGGCATTTCGACGCGGGCGAAAGAGGTACAGTCGGGCCTGGGAGGCGACGAGCGCGGCAAGACCGCGCAAAGTCGACTTGCCGGCCGGCTGATGGCGGAGCGAGCGAAGGCTCGAGGGATCGAGCGTGTAGTTTTTGACCGGGGAGGCTATCGGTATCACGGGCGTGTTCAGGCGTTTGCCGAAGGGGCGCGCGAAGGAGGACTGAAGTTCTAGTGGCCACTCAGCGTGAAGGCGGAGAGAAGAGGGAGAAGCGAGAGCGCCGGGTTCGGGAGACCGAGCTTGTCGAGAACGTCATCTATATCAACCGCGTAGCTAAGGTCGTCAAGGGTGGGCGGCGTTTCTCCTTCACGGCGTTGGTCGCGGCGGGCGATCAGCAAGGTCGAGTCGGTACCGCGCTAGGGAAGGCGAACCAGGTTGCGGAGGCGATCCGCAAGGGATTCGAGAAGGCCCGCTTGTCGATGATCGAAGTACCGGTCGTACGGCACGGGACGATTCCTCACGAGATCCTGGGGGCGCATGGCGCGGGCAGAGTGCTGCTGCGGCCCGCGGGCCCAGGCACCGGCGTGATCGCGGGTGGGCCTGTGCGGGCGGTGCTGGAGTGTGCGGGCGTGAAGGACATCCTGACCAAGAGTCTGGGCTCCAACAACCCGGTCAACATGGTCCGGGCCACGATGGACGGGCTGGGCCGACTGGTGACGATGGAGCAGGCGGCTTGGGAGCGTGGCGTGCCGGTGGAGGAGTTGCGCGGAGGTCGACGTGGCTAAGTTGAGGGTCCGCCAGGTCAAGAGTGGATTGGGGGCACCCCGCAAGATACGCCGAACGTTGGAGGCGCTGGGGCTGCGGCACCAGCGGGCGGTGGTGAAGCCGGACAATCCGGCGGTGCGGGGGATGCTGTTCAAGATCAAGCATCTCGTCGAGGTCGAGCCGGTGACGGGAGACAGCGAGAAGGGTGTGTAGGTTAGATGGCTGAACTGGAATCACTTCGACGACCTGCGGGAGTGAAGCCGGGGTCGAAGCGCGTTGGCCGCGGTCCCGGTTCGGGTCTGGGTAAGACGGCCGGTCGGGGGCACAAAGGCCACAAGGCGCGTTCGGGTGGCTCAACCAAGCCTTGGTTCGAGGGCGGGCAGATGCCCTTGCAGCGGCGTCTGCCGAAGCGCGGCTTTCGGCCCTTCAAGCGGGTCGAGTACCAGATCGTGAATCTGCGGGACCTCGAGCGCGTGGAGGGAGATGTGGCCAGCGCCGAGACGCTGAGGGCGGCCGGTTTGATCAAGTCGCTGAGTCGACCGATCAAGGTACTGGGCAAGGGGGATATAGCCCGGGCGATGAAGGTCAGCGTAAACGCATTCAGTCGCTCCGCGCGAGAGAAGATCGAGAAGGCCGGTGGGGAGGTCAGCGAGGTAGAGTGATGGCCAATCCCATCCAGAGTCTTCTCCGCGCTCCCGAGCTCAAGCAGAAGCTTCTTTTCACGTTGCTTTGTCTGGCGATCTACCGCGTCGGGGCGCAGATCACGGTGCCCGGCGTCGATGTCATCGCCTTGCGTGACGTGGCGGCGCAGCTGCAGGGCACGCTGTTCGGCCTCTACAACATGTTCGTGGGCGGGGGCTTGCAGCGGGCGACGATCTTCGCTTTGGGAATCATGCCCTACATATCGGCCAGCATCATGTTCCAGCTGCTGGCCGCCGTTTTCCCAACCATCGAGAAGATGCAGAAGGAGGGCGAGGAAGGTCGCAAGCGGCTGAACCAGTGGACGCGGTACACTACGGTGCTGCTCTGCGTGCTGCAGGGCTATGGGTATGCGATTTTCCTAGAGAGCGCTGCGGGGGTACAGACTCCGATCGTGCCGGATCCGGGCTGGGCGTTCCGCTTGATCACGACGCTGACGCTGACCGCGGGTGGCGTGTTCATCATGTGGCTGGGCGAGCAGATCACGGAGCGAGGGATCGGAAACGGCATGTCGTTGCTGATCTTCTTCGGCATCGTGGAGGGGTTCCCGAACGCGGTGTTCCGGACGTTCGAGGCCATCTCTGTGGGAACGATCAGCGCATTCAAGCTGGTGGCGCTGCTGGTCGTGATGCTAGCAGTTATAGCTGGCACGGTGGCGGTGACGATGGCGGCCCGCAAGATACCGGTTCAAATTCCTCGCAAGGTCGTAGGGCGGGGGCGAATTCGAGAGGGCCAGAAGTCGTTCATACCGTTGCGGGTCAACTCGGCGGGCGTGATGCCGATCATCTTCGCGCAGTCGATCATAGTGGTTCCCGGCACGATCGCGTCGTTCTCGAACGTGCCGCTGCTGGCCACGATTTCGGACTTGTTCCAGCCCGGCAATATGCTGTACTACATATCGTATGCCTTACTGATCGTGTTTTTCACGTACTTCTACACCGCGATCATCTTCAACCCGGTCGATTTGGCCGAGAACTTGAACAAGCAGGGCGCCTTCATTCCGGGAGTGAAGCCGGGGGCGAGGACTGCGGAGTACATCGACTACGTGCTGTCCAGGATCACGTTGCCGGGCTCGCTGTTTCTGGCGGCGATCGCCCTGGTGCCGTTCTTGATCTTCGCCTGGTTTGACATCCAGCTCTTCTTTTTCGGCGGCACGGCCCTGCTGATCGTTGTCGGTGTGGCCTTGGACACGGTGCAGCAGATGCAGCAGCACCTGCTACTGCGCCATTACGAAGGCTTCATGAAGAAGGGGCGCGTGAAGTATCGCGGTCGGCAGAGGTACATGTAATCGCCGGGCTTCGGCCGCAGCGGCAATGGCGAAGTGAATCTAGTGCTCTTGGGGCCTCCGGGCGCGGGCAAGGGAACGCAGGGAGACCGACTGGCGGGAGAGTGTCGGGTCCCGAAGTACGCGACCGGTGACATCCTGCGCGAGGCGGTCCGAGAGGGCACCGAGCTAGGCCGAGAAGCGAAGGGCTATATGGAGCGGGGCGAGCTGGTGCCGGATGAACTAGTGCTGGCACTGGTTCGTGAAGCTCTGGCTGGGTCGGAGGCCGAAGGCGGGTTCATTCTCGACGGGTTCCCGCGAACCGTAGCTCAGGCGGAGGGGTTGCGGCGATTACTCGAGGAGCGAGGGTGTGAGCTGGACGCGGTGGTCTACTTCGATGTGCCGGAGGCTGAGCTGTTGAGGCGATTGAGCGGCCGTCGTGTGTGCAGCGGGTGTGGGGCGGTCTTCAATGTCACGTCGGGGTTGGAGGCAGCGGCTGAGACTTGCGCTCGCTGCGGAGGCGAGCTGGAGACTCGCGAGGATGACAAGCCGGAGACGGTTTTGAATCGCCTGCGGGTCTATCGAGAGAGCACGATGCCGTTGTTGGCGTGGTATCGGAAGGACTCCGGGTTGCTACGAGAGCTGGTGGCAGTGGGTTCTGTGGAAGAGGTGTACGAGAACCTTCGCGGCGCTATTGGTTGCAGTTGATTACGCTGAAGACCGACGACGAGATCCAGCTGATCGCGCGGGCCTGCGAGATTGTGGGCGATGTGCTGGGAAACATCGTCGAGCGCGTTCGTCCTGGAGTGAGCACGGCGGCGCTGGACGAGTGGGCTGAGGAGCGGATCCGGAGTAGCGATGGGGCGACGCCTTCGTTCAAGGGGCTTTATGGGTTTCCGTCGACGCTGTGCACGAGCATCAACCATGAAGTTGTGCACGGCATTCCCTCGGCGCAGCGCGTATTGAGGGACGGCGACATAGTCAGCATTGATGTCGGTGTGTGCTTTGATGGCTTTTTCGGTGATGGTGCGATCACAGTGCCGGTTGGGGAGGTTGAGCCCGAGGTTAGGCGTTTGCTTGACGTGACGGAGGAAGCATTGCGCCGTGGTGTGGAGTCGGCGCGGCCGGGCGCGCGGATAGGAGACATAAGTGCGGCGATCGAGCGAGTCGGGGTAGAGGCGGGCTACGGTGTGCCTCGCGAGTTGACTGGGCACGGAGTGGGCAGCCGGCCGCACGAGGATCCACAGGTACCGAACTACGGACGCGCGGGCGAAGGGTTGCGATTGCAGCCTGGGCTTGTGTTGGCGATCGAGCCGATGTTCAACATGGGTGGCCGCGAGATTCGCACTTTGGGGGATGAGTGGACGGTTGTGACGGCGGACGGTCGGTACTCGGCTCATTTCGAACACACAGTCGCCGTCACGGCGGATGGTCCGCGGATACTGACGGTTGTCCCGTCAAAGGACTGAGGAGGAACGGCGCCGGGTGTCGAAGGAAGAATCGATTCAGATGACCGGGACGGTGATCGAGGCTCTACCGAACGCGATGTTCCGAGTGGAGTTGGAGAATGGTCACGAGATAACGGCGCACATTTCGGGCAAGATACGAATGCATTACATCCGGATCCTTCCGGGTGACAAGGTTCAGGTGGAGCTTTCGCCGTACGATCTGACGAGAGGCCGGATCACGTATCGCTATAAGTGAGCGAGACATGGGCTGTGTGGGTCGGGATTGATCTTCAGGGCCGCCGGGATATGTTCAAAGGCTGCCCCAAGGGAATGGAGAAGTGCGGAAGTGAAGGTACGGTCGAGCGTTAAGCGCATTTGCGAGAATTGCAAGCTTGTGCGGCGGCGCGGTGTTGTACGCGTCATCTGCAAGCGCAACCCCAGACACAAGCAGCGGCAGGGATAGGGCGATGGTACGGATTGCGGGCGTCGATTTGCCAAACAACAAGCGGGTAGAGATCGCTCTGACGTACATTTACGGGATCGGCACGGCGAGCGCCAGGCAGATACTGGCGGAGACGGGTGTCGACCCGGACCAGCGTGTGCACTCGCTGTCGGACGAGGACCTGAACAAGATTCGGCGGGTCATCGAGAGCAAGTTCAAGGTCGAGGGTGCGTTGCGCACGGAAGTATCGATGAACGTCAAGCGGCTGATGGACATTGGTGCTTACCGAGGTCTACGCCACCGTCGCGGTTTGCCGGTGAGGGGGCAGCGGACGCACACGAACGCGAGAACGAGGAAGGGGCCACGGCGGACGGTAGCGGGCAAGAAGAAGGCGCCTCGCAAGTAGCCTGGTCTCGTTATTGATAACGAGCGACTGGAAGATACCCTGAATGCCACCTAAGAAGAAGCAAGCGGGAGCAAAGAAGAAGAAGGACGTGGGTGTCGAAGGGATTGCCTACATCAAGGCGACCTTCAACAACACCATCGTCACGATTACCGATATGTCCGGGAATACCGTGGTATGGGGAACTCCGGGCAAGTCGGGGTTCAAGGGATCGAAGAAGTCGACGCCGTTCGCGGCCACCGTGGCGGCTGAGAACGCGGCTCGAGAGGCGCTCAGCCTGGGGATGAAGCGGGTGCACGTACGGGTCCAAGGTCCGGGTTCCGGGCGGGAGTCGGCGATCCAGGCTCTGCAGTCGTCGGGTTTGCAGATTCGGTCTATTCGGGATGTAACACCGATCCCGCACAATGGTTGTCGGCCGCCCAAGAAGCGGCGCGTCTGAGATCGGTGTCAGCGGTTACAATATCAGCGGTGGTGTAGAGAGGTAGATGGCAAGATACACGGGGTCGGTATGCAAACTCTGCCGGCGTGAAGGGCAGAAGTTGTTTCTCAAGGGCAAGCGTTGCCACTCTGAGAAGTGCGCAATCGAACGGCGCAACTATCCTCCTGGGCAACATGGCTTGGCGCGAGCGCGTCGTCGACGGCTTTCCGATTATGCGCTGCAGCTTCGGGAGAAGCAGAAGGTGCGGCGGATTTACGGACTGCAGGAGGCGCAGTTCCGCAAGGTTTTTGCGCAGGCCAGCCGTGAGAAGGGGATTACGGGTGACAACCTGATCGTGGCGCTGGAAACGAGGCTGGACAACGTAGTGTATCGGCTGGGTTTCGCCCCGTCGCGGAGAGCGGCGCGGCAGCTGGTCCGGCACCGTCACATTCTGGTGGAAGGCGAGACGGTAGACATACCGAGCTACCAGGTGCGGCCAGGAATGGTCATCGCGGTGAAGCCATCGAGCCGGGAGCTTCCGCTGGTGATGGAGGCAGTCGAATCACGGGCAGGGGACGGGATGCTGAGCTGGCTACAGGCGGACCACAAGAGGATGACCGGCTCGATAGTTGAGAAGCCCGGTCGCGCCGACATTCCGCTGGCGGTTCAAGAGCAACTGATCGTCGAGTTGTACTCGAAATAGGGTGCTGGGTAGATGGTCGGCGCGCCTGCCGGTTGAGGTTGGCTGCGCAGTGGCCGAGGCGCTGATCAGAGGAGGTTTGGAAAGTGCAGATAGACCTACGGGGCTGGGTCCTACCCGATCGAGTAGAAGTTACAGAGGCGTCGGAAGACGGGCGGCGGGCCGAGTTCTTGATTCAGCCGCTCGAGCGAGGCTACGGGCATACGCTTGGCAACGCGACGCGGCGCATTTTGCTCTCTTCGCTGCCGGGCTGGGCGATTTGGGCTTTCCGTGCCAGCGGTGTGCTGCACGAGCACCAGACTATTCCCGGCGTCATCGAGGACGTCCATCAGATCATCCAGCAGTTCAGGGGACTGGTACTGCGGGTCGTGGGCGGAGACGACGAGGCGAAGTTGGAGCTGGTAGTTCGGGAGCCTGGAGTGGTTACGGCGCGGAATATCACATCGAACCCGAAGGTCGACATCATCAACCGCGACCAGCATCTGTTCACGCTCCAGGAGGAGCTTCCCGAAGACCGGCCCTTGCGCTTTGAGCTGTTGATAAACCGGGGACGCGGGTTCGTACTAGCCGACCAACATGTGCGTCGCAAGGATGACCCCGTCGATCTGATCACGATCGACTCGATTTACAGCCCGGTTTTGCGGGCAAATTTCACCGTCGAGGAGACGCGGGTGGGTCAGCGGACGGATTTCGACCGACTGACGCTGACGGTTGAGACCAACGGGGCGATGCGTCCCGAGGAGTCGGTTGCCTATGCGGCCGAGCTGATGAGCAGACACCTCGAGTACCTGCGTCGTTTTGCGGCGGGCAACGGCGATGCTCAAGTCTCCGAGGTGCGGCTGGTCCCGGTCAGCGAGAAGATCAAGGATGTGGTGAATCGTCCGCTCGATGAGTTCGATATCTCGGTGCGCTCGCGACACACCCTTGAGAAGGGTAATATCAAGACCCTGGGGGACATAGCGCGGCGGACGGAGGACGAGATACTCCAGATCGAGAATTTCGGCAGGAAGTCGTTGGAGGAAGTAGAAGAGCTCCTACAAGAGCACGGCTTGCGTTTCGGCATGAGGTTCCAGGAGGGCGAGGACGGTGAGCTGTTCCTGGTGAACGAGAGTGCCGAGGGCGCGAGCCAGTGACGGAACCATCGGGGATCAAAGGTCGTGAGGCATAGAAGGAAAGGTCGGCAGCTAGGCCGAACAGCGAGCCATAGGAAGGCCATGCTGTCGAACATGGCGGTGAGTCTGTTCCAGCACGAGAGCATCAGGACGACTACGGCCAAGGCGAAGGAGCTGCGTCCCTTTGCGGAGCGGCTGATCACGCTGGCGCGACGTGGAGATCTGCACGCGCGTCGACAGGCGGCTCGAGCTCTTCCGGACAAACAGGCGCTGCAGAAGCTTTTTGACACGCTCGGTCCGCGGTATGCCGAGCGAGCGGGAGGCTATATGCGGATCCTGAAGATCGGACAGCGCAAGGGCGATGGTGCCGAGATTGCACTGGTGCAACTGGTCAAGGAATAACCGCCTTCACTCGAGGATAAGCAGATGGCGAACGCTCTGGGCAAAGTGAAGACGAGCACTGGGCCATGGATCACGGTAGCTGTGATATTGGTGGCCGGTTTCATGTACTGGCTGTACGCGGCTTCATCGAGCATCGAGAGCGGGACGATCGTAGCTGACACCGTTGAATCGATTCCCAGGGTCACCGCTACTGATTTCGTGATTGATCCGACGCAGTTTTCGCGTGAGCGTATATTGCTGAGCCCGCTGACGGTCGCGGAGCGTATCGGGCGCGCGGCGCTGACGGTGGATATGCCGGGCCTTGCGGGTTACCCACTGATCCTAGAGCGATCGGTGGTCGAGTCCGAGTTGACTGTGGTGCGTGGCGACCAGATTGCCATTGCGGGTCAGGTTTACGCGCTGAACGATTCGCTGCTGGACGTCTACGCTCAGCGAGGCTTTTTCCAACCCGAGAACCGGCCGAAGATTGAGGGGCACAGCACTTTCTTCCTGGTCGATTCGCTGGATTTCGTGTTTCCAGGAACTGATACTAGCGGTGGGAATCCCAGCTCTTAGGCTGGGACTCTGCGCCGTGCAGGATGGCTTTGAGGGAAGAGGGAAATGTCAAGGGTCTGCTACTCGTGTGGGCGTGGTCCTGCAGTTGGCAACAACGTGAGCCATGCCAACAACCGCACGCGACGGCGCTGGTTGCCGAACCTGCAGCGGGTCAGGGTGATCGAGGCTGGCAAGGTCATGCGGGTACGTGTGTGTAGTCGCTGCATCAAAGCAGGGAGAGTCCAGAAGGCACCTTAGGCGGATCGCGGGGGGGCGGACAGGGCTCCGGAGAACGAGACGGCCGACATGACCGAGGTAGTCATGTCGGCCGTCTCGTTTTGCCTCGAGAGCGCGGGTCGAGGCGCCACGAACGCCGGGTAGAAGTGGCCCTACTCCTAGACGTCGACCTCGGTGATGTTGGTGCGAGTCTTGGCCGGGACGAATCCCGGAGGCGCCTCGAGGGGGAGGGCCTCCACGTTCGCGTATACTTCCTCCTTGCCCAGCTCGGTATCGACCAGGTGGGCGGGGAATTCTTCCTTGAAGGAGAGCTCGACTTCCTCCTTCGAGGGGATGAAGTAGTGGCGCTTCAAATGCGCATCGGCTTTGCCGAAGGCCTCGGCCTTCGGCAAGGCGGACAGAATATCGTCCTTCATCGGGTCCTGCTCCCGGAACTCGATTTGGAATAGCCAGCGGTGGCCGACCTCCTTGGGCTCGAACCGAAGCTTCGCGTCGAGGGTGAAAACCACGAAGCTGCCGCTGATCTCGTGGCTCAGGTTAGCGCTCACGAAGTTGGCCATCTAACTGGACTCCTTTCCTGCAGGGGGTACGCGCGAATCAACCCCCAGAGCATAGCCGGATAGCTTGAGAGCCACAATATGCGTCCGTCAGCAGCACCCGGCAATAATGGGGAGGAGGGCGCGGTCGAGCCCCGGGCCGGGACGGTCCAGCCGGCGGGTTAGGCAGCGATTGGCGCCGGTCCTGTAATTTCTTCGGTTGCTGCGGGCAGGGCGCCAAGCCATATTGATCGGCTGGTGTTGCCGGCCCGGCTGCCGGGATTCGGGGAGCCAGGGGGCCCAAGAGAAGCGATCCAGCTCGAATCAGGCGCTCGCTGAGTTGGCTGGCGACCGGCTCGGACAGCGTCGCCGGCGAGTACACCTTATGGAGGCCTCGGAAGTGTCTCGGATGAGCGACAGGCCCGGGGGGACTCCGTTGCGAGGAAAGCGCATCGCCGTGACGCGCCCCGCGGGTCAGGCGGCCTCCCTGATAGATGGACTTCGGGCGCTGGGCGCCGAGGCAGTGGATTTCCCCACCATCAGAATCGCCGATCCGGCCGAGTCAGGCCCCTTGCGCCGGGCTATCGAGCGGCTGGCGGAGTATGACTGGATCGTCTTCACCAGTGCGAACGGAGTGGCGCGTTTCTGGCAAGAGCTCCGGGCCCTGAGGGACACGAGCCAGCTCCCGTCGCACATTGCTGTTGCGGCTATAGGTCCGGCGACGGCGGCCGCGGTGGAGGAGCGTGGTGCACGTCCCCGGCTGGTACCGGAGGAGTACGTGGCCGAGGCGGTAGCGGAGGCCCTGCGCGAGGTCCAGGAGTTGGCCGGTCGGCGCGTGCTCTTACCACGGGCCGCCGGTGCCCGGCGTGTCTTGCCGGATCGGCTTCGTGCGGCCGGCGCCGAAGTGGATGAGGTGGTGGCGTACGAGTCTCTACCCGACATGGAGGGGATCGCGAGCCTACGCGCCGCCCTGGCGCGAGGGGAGCTCGACATGGTGACATTTACCGCGGCGTCGACAGTGCGCCACTACGTCGACCGGGCAGGAGCGGACATGGGTCGAGCGAGTGTTGCGGCTATCGGTCCGATTACGGCGGACGCGGCGCGGGCGGCCGGAGTTCGGGTGGATGTGGTGGCGGAGACGTACACGGTCAGCGGGCTGGTGACCGCGATATGCGACTATTTCGCTGAGGAGGAGGTGGGTGCGTGATGTCGCGCTTCCCGACATACCGGGCTCGCCGAATGCGGCGAACGGAGAGGCTGCGAGCGCTGGTTCGGGAAACGGTGCTGCAACCGCACGACTTCATCGCGCCGTTGTTCGTTACGTATCGGGAGGGGCGGCATCCAGTGGAGGCGATGCCCGGCGTCGAGCAGCTGTCGGTGGAAGCGGCGGCGGAAGAGGCGGCGCGCTTGGAGGCCATGGGGGTCGGGGGAGTCCTGCTGTTCGGGATTCCGGCGACGAAGGACGCGGAGGGAAGCGGGGCCTACGCCGCGGACGGGGTGGTGCAGCGGGCGGTGTCGGCGATCAAGGAGCGGGTTCGAGACCTACTGGTGATCACTGATGTGTGCATGTGTGAATACACCGACCACGGCCACTGCGGCGTGCTGACGGCGAGAGGCGAGGTCGATAACGACGCCACACTCGAACTACTGTCCCGTAGCGCCGTGTCCCATGCGGAGGCAGGCGCCGACATGGTTGCCCCGAGTGACATGATGGACGGTCGCGTTTCGGCGATCCGGCAAGTCCTGGATGGTTCCGGGTTCTCGCAAGTGCCGATCATGTCGTACGCGGTCAAGTACGCTTCGGCGTTCTACGGGCCGTTCCGGGAGGCGGCCGAATCAGCTCCGCAATTTGGCGATCGGCGTGGCTATCAGATGGATCCGGCAAACTCCGATGAGGGGTTGCGCGAGGCTCTGTCGGACATCGATGAGGGTGCCGATATCCTCATGGTCAAGCCGGCTGTGCCTTATCTCGATGTCATCCAGCGGGTGAAGCAGGAGACCGGCTATCCTGTGGCGGCGTATCATGTCTCCGGTGAGTACAGCATGATCAAGGCGGCCGCGGAACGAGGCTGGATCGATGAGGAACGAGTGATGTTGGAGACGATGTTGGCGATCCGCAGAGCGGGAGCCGACGTGATAATCACCTATTATGCTGCACGGTTGGCAGAGACGTTTGGAGGTTGAACTTGAACGCGCTGGCTGAGGGGCTGATCAGTAGATTCGAGAAGAGAGAGGCGCAAGTCGGGATCGTTGGGCTGGGCTACGTGGGGCTGCCGCTTGCGGTAGAGTTCGCGGATGAGGGTTTCTCGGTCATCGGCTTCGAGGTGTCGGAGTCGAAGGTGAAGTCGGTGAATCAGGGGCGATCCTACGTGGGCGATGTGCCGAGCGATCGATTGGCCGCGTGTGTGGGAGCGGGCCGGTTGGAGGCGACGCTGGATTACGGCCGGCTCGGCGAGGTCGATGCGATCTGTATTTGCGTGCCTACGCCGCTGAACAAGACGGGCGATCCCGACGTTTCGTACATCATCTCGGTGACCGAGTCGATTCGGAAGACGATACGGGCGGGGCAGGTCATCGTCCTCGAGTCGACGACGTACCCCGGTACGACGCGGGAGTTGATGTTACCGGCTTTGAGCGACGACGGTCGACTTGAGGTGGGGGAGGATTTCTTCCTGGCCTTCAGCCCGGAGCGAGTAGATCCGAGCAACCCTGTATATGGAATAAGAAACACACCGAAGGTTGTGGGGGGGATAAGCGAGGCCTGCTGTGAGGTCGCACGGGCCCTCTACTCCACGGTCATCGAGAAGGTAATCGTTGTTGGAAGCACGGAGGCTGCTGAGCTGACGAAGTTGCTGGAGAATACGTTCCGCTCGGTGAATATCGCGTTGGCGAACGAGATGTCGATCGTCTGTGACAAGCTGGGTGTCGATGTTTGGGAAGTGATCGAAGCGGCCTCTTCGAAGCCGTTCGGATTCATGAAATTCACCCCGGGCCCGGGACTCGGAGGCCACTGCATTCCGGTGGACCCTCACTATCTCTCCTGGAAGATGAAGACGCTGGACTACAAGACGCGCCTGGTCGAGCTGGCCAGCGAGATCAACGCTGAGATGCCCCGTTACGTGGCGGAGAAAGCCGCCGACCTGCTCAACGCGCAGGGCAAGCCCGTGAAGGGGGCGATGGTGCTGGTGGTCGGTGCCGCCTACAAGCGTGACACCGCCGATACGCGGGAGTCACCCGCGCTGGACATCATCCAGTTGCTGGCCGGAAAGGGCGCACAGGTCAGCTATCACGATCCGTTGGTCCCCTCGCTTGCGCATGAGGGCCAGGATCTGGAGTCGGTGCCTCTGAGCGAGGCGCTGCTCGCCGAGAGCGATGTGATTGTGATAGTGACCGACCACAGCGCGATCGACTATAATCTGTTACGCCGCTGCGGGCAGCCGATCTTAGACACCCGCAACGTTATGGGGCGCAAAGGCTCTCCGGCGGTAGCAGCGGCGAGAGTGGGCTGACACCGAGGTGGGGAAGCGCGCGCTGATCACGGGTATCACCGGCCAGGACGGTTCGTACCTTGCCGACTTTCTACTCGAGCAAGGGTACGAGGTCTTCGGCCTGGTGCGTCGCTCGTCGACGCTGAATTTTCAGCGGATTCGACACATCCAAGATCGAATCACGATCCTGTCTGCCGATCTTCTGGACCAGAACTCGTTGTTGACAGCGATGGCCGAGGCCGAGCCGGATGAGGTGTACAATCTGGCGGCGCAGTCTTTCGTGCCGACATCGTGGACGCAGCCGGTCTTGACCGGCGAGGCCACGGCGCTGGGGGTGATGCGGATGCTGGAAGCGATCAAGCGGGTGACTCCCAAGGCCCGGTTCTATCAGGCTTCCAGCTCCGAGATGTTTGGCAAGGTACGCGAGAGCCCTCAAACTGAACGAACGCCTTTCTATCCACGCTCACCGTATGGTGTGGCCAAAGTCTATGGCCACTGGATCACCGTGAACTATCGGGAGAGCTATGGTCTTTTCGCGGTGAGCGGCATTCTCTTCAATCATGAATCTCCGCGGCGCGGACTGGAATTCGTGACTCGGAAGGTCAGTTACGGTGTAGCACGCATCAAGTTGGGTTTGGCGACGGAGCTGCCGCTGGGCAACCTCGATGCCAAGAGGGATTGGGGGTTTGCCGGTGACTATGTGCGGGCGATGTGGCAAATGTTGCAGGAGGAGGTCCCGAGCGACTACGTGGTTGGCACGGGTGTGCAGCACAGCGTCCGGGACTTGATCGAGCTTGCATTCGAGCACGTGGGCCTCGATTGGCGCGAGCACGTCGTGCAGGATGAGCGACTCCTAAGGCCGGCCGAGGTGGACACACTGGTCGCGGATGCGTCGAAGGCACGTCGACAGCTGGGTTGGGAGCCGACGGTCGATTTCGACGGCTTGGTGCGAATGATGGTTGACGCCGATGTCGAGCTGCTCAGCTCACCGCGATCGGAGCCTGGAGCGCATGATCCGTAACCTGGTCACCGGAGCTGACGGATTTGTGGGTCAGCATCTGGTGGTCGAGCTGTTGCGGCGCGGCGAGGCGGTAGTGGGCGCAGTGCGCGAGTTGCCGCCGGCGCTGACCACGCTGTCGGAAACCGACGCAGCCCGAGTCCGCTGGACGCCCCTGGACCTGGAACGCCCCGAGACGGTTCGCGAGGTCATCGTCACACACCAGGTGGATCGCGTCTTTCATCTGGCCGGCCTGTCATCGGTGACCGAATCGCACGCTGATCCCGTGGCGCCGCTGCGTGTCAACACGATCGGCACGCTCTATGTCCTGAACGAACTTGCCGAGCTGCGCCATAGGCGCGGCTATGATCCCAGGGTCTTGATCACTGGCTCGAGCCAGGTGTACGGGCGAGCGGCCTCACGGTGCCGCCCGCTGACCGAGGATTCCCCGCTCGAGCCGCTGAGCCCCTACGCCGTCTCCAAGGCGGCGCAGGAGATGCTCGGTATGCAGTTCAGCCGGGCGCACGGGCTCGAAGTGGTTGTGACC
This sequence comes from Gemmatimonadota bacterium, assembly GCA_020350785.1. Taxonomy (GTDB): domain Bacteria; phylum Gemmatimonadota; class Gemmatimonadetes; order Palauibacterales; family KS3-K002. Next base: position 1,881,002 of record CP070722.1, on the reverse strand, counting down.
CGCAGCTTCAATCATACGGGCCCGGGCCAGCGGCCCACCTTCGTTGCTGCCCAGCTTGCCACGCGCATCAAGGAGATCCGTTCGAGCGGCGGTCGGGGAACGGTGAGAGTGGGAGACCCCGATGTACGGCGCGACTTTACGGACGTTCGCGACGTGGTGAGAGCCTATATCCTCTTGAGTGAACGAGGGCGAGCCGGCGGCGTGTACAACGTCTGCTCGGGAAGAGCCTACGCGGTAGGGGAGCTGCTCGAGATCTTGGCGGAGCTGGGTGGAGTGGAGGTCGATGTTCAAGTCGGCCACGATTTGCGGCGCGAGGTCGACATCCCGGAGATGGTGGGGAGCTATGCGCGTCTGAGTGACGCCACGGGCTGGATCCCTCAGATCGGCATACGCGATTCGCTAGCCGCCCTGCTAGGGGGCGTTTGACGGGGCAAAGCGGCGTGAAGGACCGCTGAATGGGCTGAGGGCCGATGGCCGTTGCGGAGGGTGGCGCGTCTGATATAATACATATGCCTTCCGGACCCCCCCGTGCGTCTTTTCAACCTAATCAGATATCACTATGCGCGTCGGAGTCATAGGTACCGGTTACGTCGGACTTGTTGCGGGCGCTTGCTTTGCTCAGACGGGTAACGATGTGGTGTGCGGCGACGTGGATGCCGCTAAGGTCGAGGGGCTCAGTCGCGGCCAGATCCCGATCTACGAGCCGGGGCTGGAGCCGCTGGTCGAGCGCAATCTCCGCGAGGGCAGGCTACGGTTCACTACGGACATCCCGTTTGTGGCACGCGAGTCCGAGATCATCTTCATTGCAGTAGGGACGCCGCCGGATGAGGATGGTTCGGCAGATCTTCGTCACGTGCTGGAAGTCGCGGCGGTAATAGGCGATAGCACGAACGGCGAGAAGATCGTCGTCAACAAGAGCACGGTCCCCGTTGGAACGGCGGCGAAAGTTCGCGACACCATCCGAGGACGCACGCAACACACCGTGCACGTGTGCTCCAACCCGGAATTCCTCAAAGAGGGTGCTGCGGTGGAGGATTTCATGCGGCCGGACCGTGTCGTAGTTGGGGTGGACTCACCAGCGGCCCGGCGGGCGCTCGAGACTCTGTACGAGCCCTTCGTGCGTACCGGTAATCCGATCCTGTTCATGGACGTTACGAGCGCCGAGCTAACGAAATACGTGGCCAACGCCATGTTGGCGACGCGGATCAGTTTCATGAACGAGGTGGCGAGGATCTGTGAGCTTACGGGAGCCGATGTGGCCCTGGTCCGACGCGGCGTGGGCTCCGACAATCGCATAGGCCCCAAGTTTCTGTTTCCTGGTCCGGGCTACGGTGGCTCGTGCTTTCCCAAGGACGTGAAGGCCTTGATCCGCACGGCTCGCGATTACGGTTATGATCTGAAGATCTTGCGTGCGGTGGAGGAAGTGAATGAAGCGCAGAAGCGGCTGTTTCTTGAGAAGGTGGAGAAGCACTTTGGCGCCGACCTGAGCGGTTTGACCATCGCGGTGTGGGGGCTGGCGTTCAAGCCGCGAACGGACGATATGCGGGAGTCGCCGTCGATAGTGCTGATCAATGGTTTGTTGGATCGCGGTGCGACCGTGCGGGGCCATGATCCAGTCGCGCTCGCAACGGCGCGGGGAATATTCGGAGATCGTATCACGTATTGTGAGCATGACTACGAGGCGGTGTCTGGCGCAGATGCCCTCATCGTGATGACCGACTGGCTGGAATATCGTAATCCGAACTTCGGGAAGATGAGAGAGCTGATGAGGTCGTCAGTGGTCTTCGACGCTCGGAACCTATACGAATCCAGCCGGATGAGAGAGATCGGGTTTACTTACTATCCGCTGGGGAGGGAGACGGTCGCGTGAGGGTGCTAATCACGGGAGCGGCGGGCTTCTTGGGGTCCCACCTGGCCGAACGGTTCCTGGGGGAAGGGCATCGCGTAGTGGGTCTCGACAATTTCGTTACGGGCTCGCCTGACAACATCGGCCATCTCCTCGAGAACGCGCGTTTCAAGTTTTACCGCTACGATGTCACCGACTTCATCTACGTAGAGGGTGAGCTCGACGGCGTTCTTCACTTCGCCTCACCGGCAAGCCCGATCGACTACTTGCAGCTTCCGATTCAGACGTTGAAGGTCGGCTCTCTAGGCACGCACAAGGCCCTGGGCCTGGCGAAGGCGAAGGGTGCACGTTTTCTCCTGGCTTCGACCTCCGAGGTCTACGGCGACCCGGCGGTTCATCCCCAGCCGGAGACGTACTGGGGGCACGTCAATCCGGTGGGCCCACGGGGTGTCTATGATGAGGCGAAGCGGTTCTCCGAGGCGATGACAATGGCCTATCACCGCTATCATGATGTCGACACGCGCATCGCGAGAATCTTCAATACCTACGGTCCGCGTATGCGCCAAAACGACGGCCGCGTCGTGTCGAACTTCTGCGTTCAGGCGCTGCGCGGCGAGCCGCTGACGATCTACGGCGACGGATCGCAAACGCGCTCATTCTGTTATGTTGACGATCTAATAGAAGGTATCTACCGGTTGTTCAACGTTGGTTACACAGATCCGGTGAATTTGGGCAACCCGGCCGAGTTCACCGTGAGGCAGCTGGCGGAGCTCGTCCTGGATTTGACAGCTAGCGATGCGGGGATCGAACAGCGGGCGCTTCCGGAGGACGATCCGAAGATCAGGCAACCGGACATCTCGTTGGCCAGGGAGCTGCTGGGCTGGGAGCCACGGATCGAGGTTCGGGAAGGGCTAAGGCGGACGCTGGAGTATTTCTCGGGTCTGTAGCGCGAGGCTTGAGGAGCGAGGGGACGTGAGACTCTCGGTTCTGATACCGGTCTACAACGAGTGTGATACCGTGGAGGAGGTAGTCCGGCGGGTACGGGCGGTGCCGATCGAAAAGGAGATTGTCGTGGTTGACGACTTCTCGACGGACGGCACGAGGGACATCTTGCTGGGCCTGCTCGAGCGAGGCGATGTGGACCACGTGGTATTGCACCCCGAGAACAGGGGCAAAGGCGCGGCGATCCGTTCGGGTGTGGCAAAGGCCACGGGAGAGGCTGCGATTATCCAGGACGCCGACCTGGAGTATGATCCGGCCGAGTATCCCAGGCTTCTCGAGCCGATCATGCAGGGCAAAGCCGATGCGGTCTACGGCTCGCGCTTCTCGGGTCAAGGGCCGCACCGAGTCCTCTACTTCTGGCACTACGTTGGGAACAAACTGCTGACGCTCCTGTCGAACATGGTGACGAATCTGAACCTGACGGACATGGAGACGTGCTACAAGATGTTTCGGCGCTCGGTGCTCGCCACGATCGACATAGAGGAAGACCGCTTCGGCCTGGAGCCTGAGATCACCGCCAAGCTAGCGCAAGGCGGCTGGCGCATATACGAGGTGGGCATCTCGTACAGCGGGCGGACTTACGCGGAGGGTAAGAAGATCAATTGGCGTGATGGCGTGTCGGCGTTCCGCTGCATCCTCAAGTACGGCCTCTGGCGTCGCGTTGTGCGGCGCCGCGTGCGCGCCGGGTCGCTTGCCGAAGGCAAAGATAGCGCCTAGTTTCCTGCCTGAATGAATACAGATCAGCTGATTGCGAGGGGCAAGGAATGCCTGGCGCAGAATGACTACGTAGGCGCGATCTCGGCCCTGCGGGAAGCGACCGAGCGCGAGCCGGGTTATGCTGATGTGCGGCATCTGCTGGGTTTGGCACTGGGGCTGGCGGGTCAGGCGGAGGCGGCCCTGAAGGAGTTCGACCGAGCGCTAGCACTGAACCCGGCTTACGTCGAAGCGCACCTCAACCGGGCGATCATGCTCAACGATCTGGGCCGCTACGACGAGGCGCGGGAGGCCTTCAGGCAGGCTTGGGACAGCGATCACTCCGCCGGGCGACCTTTTTCACGCTCGGTCTCGGCACGCCTGGCGAACCTGCACATGGAGCTAGGCGATCTCTACGCGGACCTCGGGTCGTACGTCGAGGCCGTTGGGCAATACCGAAGCGCGGCCGTGCTCAGGCCAGATTTCCTGGACATTCGCACCAAGCTTGCCCGGGCGGAGATGGAGCGCGGGGAGTTCGAAGGCGCCAAGCAGGAACTGGCCAACGTCCTGAGCCAGAATCCCGAATACGTCGAGGCCCGGGTTGTGCTCGGGCTTGTGCACTACCGTGCCGGTCAGTACGAGTCGGCGGCCTCTGAGTGGCAGGCGTGCCTGCGGCAGGTTCCCGATCACCCCAAGGCCAGAGCGTTCCTCAATATGCCTCGCACCCCAGTGGCCGGCGAGGGGGGGAAGGCCTGAAGCTCCGAGTTCCTATTACAGTCGTGTTCGCCGTGGTCGGCTGCGCCAGCGCAGCATGCCGCGGCGACGTGCGTGACCACTTGGCGTGGGGGGATCGCCACCTGGGAGCTGGCCGCACGCAAGAGGCGTTGGCCGAGTATCAGCTGGCACTTCGCCAGCGCGGTGATGATCCCGACGTGCTGCTGAGGCTGGCCCACGGCTACGCGCTGCTCGACCGGCTGGACGAAACGGGCCAATACTATGCGAGATTACTCAGCCTGGACTCCCTTGCGGTCGATCAAGCGGTCGCCGACTTCTTGGCGATGGCCAAGCGGGCTCTGAGCGAGGACGATCGCGCCCGCTTCGCTCGGGCGCTCGAGCAGGTGGAGGCGATGCGGCCGGGCGGCGTTCCGGATGAGTTGGCGCTGCCCTTCGCTCGTTACTATTACGAGTTGGACGAGTATGCCAGGGCTCTGCCGCTCTACATCGCGGTCGTCGCGGCGGAGCCGGACAGTGTGGCAGCCGAGGTCCGTTACGAGTTGGGCCGGGTATATTACGAACTGGGTGAGTGCGTGCAGGCGTTGTCGAATTTCGAGGTTTTCTTGGAGAGTCGACCGAGCGGCGAGCAACGGGATGATGCGAAATGGCACGCCGGCCACTGCGCCTATCGACTGGCTGAGGAGAATCTCCTGGCCGGTCGGCCTTCGGAAGCGCTGGCCGGTTTCGAGCGCGTCATCGAGCTGGGTTCACCGCAGGCCTTGCTCGATGATGCGTGGTTCGAGCGCGGCGAGGTGCTCTTCGGGGTGGGCGAGTTTGGCGAGGCACTGAGATCCTATGAGAGGGTGTTGGATCTGAATCCGAGCCGCACGGGGCGCAAGGTGCGGTTGGCGGAGGAGCGAATCCGCACGATAAGGTACCGGGGAGCCGGGGCGGAGGAAGGATGAGTGCCTCCGGTCGGAGTATGGTTCTTCTCGCGTTGCTGCTCGGCGCGTTGGGCTGTCCGAAAGAACTGCCACAGGATCTGCCGCCGGAGGAGCTGTATCGGATCGGGCGGGAGAACTTCGACAGGGGTCGTTGGAACCGAGCTATTGAAGCTTTTCAGCGCTTCATCTTCCAGGATCCGGGCAATGTGAAAGCGGACAGCGCCCTGTACCTGACAGCCGAGTCGTACTTCAACCAGAAGCAGTACCTGACCGCGGCTTCGGAATTTCTGCGATTGGCTCAGAATCGGCCGGCCGGACCGCTGGCTGATGATTCACGATATCGTGCCTGCGAGTCGTACGTGAAGCTGTCGCCGCGGCCTGAATTGGATCAGGAGTACACGGACGAAGCGATCGACCAGTGCCGTTCTGTGGTTCTGCTGTATCCCGGCAGTCCGTTTGCCGAGCAAGCGGCGGAGCGCTCGCGGGAACTCACCGACAAGTTGGCGCGTAAGACCTTCCTGAATGCCCGGTACTACTACAAACGGAAGGCCTACGATTCGGCGATCGTCTACCTAGAGCATCTCCTCAAGACATATCGCGGCGCCAGCGTAGAGCCCGAGGCGCTGTTGATGCTCTACGAGACGTACATGAAGTTGGGTTATGTGCAGGAAGCTGATGAGACACGCGCTCGATTGTTGGGCGAGTACGGCGAAACGCCGCAGGCGAAGGAGCTCGAGAAGGTGAGTAGACCGGCGGCGAGTGATGCGGGTAGCCAGTAGACTGGGAGACAGAGCGTGGCTGGGCCGATCAGGCTGGGCATCTTCGGCGGGACGTTTGACCCTCCGCACGTGGGTCATCTGATAGTCGCCGACGACGCGGCGGCTGCTCTTGGCCTCGATAGAGTCTTGTTCGTGCCGACCGGCGAGCATCCGCTCAAGGGGTCGCGTGTGCGGACGGCCGCGGAGGTGCGGTTGGAGATGGTCAGGGCCGCGACGGCCGACCACGAGCTGTTCGAAGTGGATGGCCGCGAGCTGCGCCGTTCCGGCCCGTCGTACACGATCGAGACGATAGAGGAGTTGGCCGGCGAGAACCCGGGTGTCGAGCTGTTTCTACTGATAGGGTCAGACATCCTCGGTGAGTTCGATCGCTGGCATCGGGTAGATGCTATCGCGAAGCGTGCTCGGATCGCGGTGCTAACACGGGCCGAGGCGGAGTTCTCCGCTCCCGTCGCTGTGAAGGTAGAGCTTCTACGGGTCGAGGTCACGAGCATCGAGATTTCCTCGAGCGAGGTACGGGAGCGGGTCGCGTCGGGCCGGCCGTACCGCTACCTGGTACCGGAATCGGTCTACGGGATCATCCAGGAACACGAGTTGTACGGAAAAGCGAAACTGAAGTCAGCCAGAAGATAGCAGAATGATCAAACAGATAGTCACCAATTTCCTTGGTACGAAGTTCGAGCGCGACGTCCGCAAGATCCAGCCGATCGTCGATGAAGTTCATCGACACGAGGAGCGGTTGGCGGAATACAGCGAAGAGCAGCTGCAGGCTCAGACCGACAAGTTCCGGAGCCTGATCCGGGAGCGGACGCAGGCCGTGACCGATGAGATCGCCGAGCTCAAGGAAACGAAGAAGCGAACGGCGGCGGCAGATGAGCGCGAGCGAATGGCCCTGAGGATTGCGGCCCTGGAAGGCGGTCTCAAGGAGACGACGCAGGAGGTGCTCGATAGCATTTTACCCGAGGCGTATGCCACGGTGCGTGAGGCTTGTCGCCGCCTGCTCGGTGAGGGGATCGAGGTGCGGGGGCACGAGATGCGTTGGGACATGGTCCCGTACGACGTTCAGCTTATTGGGGGCGTCGTTCTGCACCAGGGCAAGATCGCGGAGATGGCCACGGGTGAGGGTAAGACGTTGGTCGCGACCCTACCCCTTTATCTGAACGCGCTGGCGGGCAAGGGTGCGCACCTGGTCACGGTGAACGACTACCTGGCAAGGCGTGACTCCGAGTGGATGGGCACGGTCTTCCGGTACTTGGGTCTTACCGTCGGCTGCTTGGATCAGACGGAGCCCGGTTCCCCGGAGCGCCGTGCGGCGTACGACTGTGACATCACCTACGGCACCAACAACGAGTTCGGCTTCGATTACTTGCGCGACAACATGGTCCATCGCCTGGAGGATCGTGTTCAGCGCTTGCACAACTACGCCATCATCGACGAAGTGGATTCAGTGCTCGTTGATGAGGCGCGCACTCCCTTGATCATCAGCGGTCCGGTTGGCAGGGAGGACAACAAGCGTTACGCGGAATTCAACTCCCAGGTAGCCGGCCTTGCCAAGAAGCAGGCGCGGATAGTCAACGGTTTGCTGGGAGAGGCGGAGCAACTGCTGGACGAGGCGATAGGCGAGGATGGTGATGCAGAGGCGCAGTACCGACTGGGTGAGACGGTACTGCTGGCGCACCGTGGAGTTCCAAAGAACAAGAAGTTGGCGAAGCTGCTTCAGGAGCCTGGTGTTCGCAAGATCATGCAGCGGGTCGAGGCTGACTACATGCGGGAGAAGCGTCTCCACGAATTGGAAGAGGCGCTGCTCTACTCGATGGATGAGAAAGGTCATCAGGTCCATCTCACCGACCAGGGTCTCGATGTCTTGTCGCCCAACGATCACGAGGCGTTCGTTGTACCCGACCTCTCTGAGGTATTCCACAAAATCGAGAAGAACGAGTCTTTTTCCCCAGACGAGAAACGTCAGCAGATTACGCAGGCCGAGCGGCTGTACGCGGAGAAATCCGAGAAGATTCATATCATACACCAGCTTCTCAAGGCCTACACGCTTTTTGAAAGGGACACTGACTACGTAGTCGAAAACGGCCAGGTGATCATCGTCGACGAGTTCACGGGCCGGAAGATGGCAGGTCGGCGCTGGAGCGATGGTCTGCATCAGGCCGTGGAGGCGAAGGAAGCGGTGACCGTGCGTGGCGAGACGCAGACGCTGGCGACGATCACGATTCAGAACTACTTCCGCATGTATGAGAAGCTGGCGGGAATGACGGGGACCGCCGAGACGGAGGAGGGCGAGTTCCATGAGATATACGGGCTCGAGGTGGTGGTCATCCCGACGAACCGGCCCGTCCGACGGATCGATCAAGACGATGTGATATTCAAGACGAAACGCGAAAAGTACTCTTCGCTTCTGGACGAGATCGAGCGGCTGAACTCGCGTGGGCTGCCCATTCTGGTTGGAACGACGAGCGTCGACACATCGGAGACGGTGTCTCGCATGCTCAGGCGCCGGGGAATCAAGCACCAGGTGCTCAACGCGAAGTACCACGAGCGCGAGGCAGAGATCGTGGCCGAGGCGGGCAGGCCGGGTGCTGTGACGATAGCCACGAACATGGCGGGGCGGGGAACCGACATCAAGCTCAAGCCGGGCGTCGTCAAGTGCCGTGTCTGCGCGATCCAGGCGCAGCAACCATCGTTCGGCCAGGTCCATGAGGAAGCGGATGTGAACGCCTCGCAAGCGAATGATTTCGGCTGCAACGATGATCCGCCCTGCGGTCTCGTAATCCTGGGCACGGAACGTCACGATTCCCGGCGCATCGATCGTCAGCTTCGCGGGCGTTCCGGCCGACAGGGCGACCCGGGATCGTCACGCTTCTTCCTTTCACTGGAAGACGATTTGATGCGGCTGTTCATGGCCGAGCGGCTGGCCAAGATCATGGACAAGCTGGGTGCCGAGGAGGGTGAGGTGATCACCCACCCGCTGGTGACACGGGCGATCGAGCGGGCGCAGAAGCGGGTCGAAATCATGAACTTCGATGCGCGGAAGCGATTGCTCGAGTACGACGATGTGATGAACCAGCAGCGGGAGGTGATCTACGATCTCAGGCTGTTCGCGCTGGAGGGTGGCGAGGATCTGAAGGGCGAGGTCTGGGAGATGGTGAAGAGCGCCGTGCTCTCGCGATTCGCCGAGTACGTTCCCGAAACCGGCCATGAAGAGGGTTGGGATCTTGCTGGACTCAAGAACCGGCTCTTGATTGATTTCTTTCTGCACTGTCCGGAGCTGCCGGACGAGAACTCGCTAGATGCGGCCTTGGAGTGGGAGGGCCGCGAGGCGATCGTCGACTTCCTGGAGGAGAAGGCACGTGCCGCCTTCGACAGGAAGGTCGACGAGTTCGGCGAGCAATCCGAGCAGCTACTCTCCTATATCTTCCTTTATACGGTCGACGAGAAGTGGAAGGACCACCTCTATGACCTGGATCAGCTCAAAGCCGGAATCTATTTCCGTGCTTGGGGTCAGAAGGATCCGCTGATCGAGTACAAGAAAGAGGCCTACGACATGTTCGTCGACCTGATGGCCGATATCCGCACGACGCTGGCCGATCGTCTCTTCAAGGCCCGCATGATGCCACCCCAGCCGCTGCGAGCGCCGCGAATCACCCGGATCAGCGGGCCGACGCTGGACACGACTGAGGAGGGTTATGCGCCCGGGGCGGCGGTTGCGGCGCGTCAGTCGTTCGCTCCTACCGGCGTGGCCGTGTCGGCGCAGGCAGGTCAGGGCGCGCCGGCTGGGCCGGGCGGGGCCGTCGCGACAGGGGCGGGGGCGCCAGGGCCCAGCACGCTGTCCGGCGGCAAGCCCGAGCGAGTCGCGCTGGAGCCGGCCGGCGGTGAGAAGATTGGCCGGAACGACCCCTGTCCATGTGGATCCGGCAAGAAGTACAAGAAGTGCCACGGACAGCCGGGCGCACCGCCACTCTGAGACCGACCGCCGAGGCCGGACATGGTTGAGGGCCCGGCCTCGGCGTGAGGATCTGTTGAAGGCGCTATCCATCCTTGTTGCCGGACCAGTTGGGCAAGGGACCGGCAACCATGCAGGACAAGACACCCCCGACTATCAAGGACTGGCCATGGGCGGAGCGACCGCGGGAACGCTTTCGAGCTCTGGGCCCAGCGGCGCTGCGGACGGCTGAGCTTCTGGCGATACTGGCGTCCAGCGGCACCAACGGGCGCAGCGCCCTGGAGGTGGCCGAGGCTCTCTATGAGCGCTTCGGGCGATCTCTGCGGCGGCTAGGGAGCGCCAGCGGATCGGAGCTCATGTCGGTGCCCGGGATCGGTGAGGCTCGGGCGGTAGCCATCCAGGCGGCGCTCGAGCTAGGCCGCCGGGCCGCCGAGGAGGTTCGCCATGAGAGCGACCGAGTAAGGGCGCCGGGGGATGTCTTTCGGCGCTTCGAGCTGCGGCTGCGCGACCTGCGGCAGGAAGAGTTCCACGTGCTACTGCTGAACACGCAGAATGCGGTAATGCGCGAGGTGATGGTGACCCGGGGGATTCTCGATGCATCGGTCGTACACCCTCGAGAGGTGTTCGCCCCAGCGTTGTCGGAAGCGGCGGCGGCGGTGATCCTGGTTCACAATCACCCCAGCGGGGATCCGACACCGTCGCCGGCGGACCGGGAGGTGACGCGTCAGCTCGTGGAGGCAGGGCGTGTTCTCGGGATACCGGTCCGCGACCACGTCGTGGTGGGGAACGGGAGATACGCCAGTTTTCTGGACTTGGGTCTTATTGCCGGGGACGGGGCCGGTCGCTGAGGGTAGGCACGTGGGCCGCCAGCGCCCGTAACTTGCGGTAGCGCCTAGAAATAGCGATTCTTCAGATTGCGATCGGTCGCTGGCGGCCGAAACCCCGCCTCCGCTCCCGTGTATCTTTATTGCTGGGCTGGGCCCTCCGCCCTTCAGAAGCCGAGAGGACACACGTCAAACGCCGAATCGAGATGGTATCCGAACGTAGTACCGCAGAGACCGTAGCGCCGCCGAAAGTCGCCCAGCCGGGCGACGCGGAGGCTCAGGCCTCGGTTCTGCCGGCTGATTTCGTCGAGGCGATCCAGGAGACCCGGCATAATCTGGATCTTCCGCTGTTGTGCCGGGCCTTCGAGTATAGCCAGCAGGCCCACCGGGGCCAGAAACGCAAGTCGGGTGAAGACTACATCACCCATTGTGTGGAGGTCGGTAAGATACTAGCCAGGCTGTATCTCGATACGGCCTCGATCTGCGCCGCCTTTCTGCATGATGTCGTCGAGGATACTGACACGCCGCTGGAGAAGATCGCCGAGGAGTTCGGCGACGAGATCGCGGCGATCGTCGAAGGTCTGACCAAGATTGGCCGGGTCGAGTTCAGTTCGAGCACCGAGCAGCAAGCCGAGAACTTCCGCAAGCTGCTTCTCTCGATGGCCCGGGATGCCCGGGTTATCATCGTGAAGTTGGCGGATCGGCTGCACAACATGCGGACGCTCGAGGCGCTGCATCCGGGGAAGCGGCGGAGGATCGCTCTCGAGACGCGGGAGATTTACGCCCCGCTAGCGCACAGGTTGGGGATGGCGACGGTCAAGTGGGAGCTGGAGGACTTGGCCTTCAAGTATCTCGAAGCTGAGGCGTACAAGCAGCTGGCCAAGAGCGTGAAGGAGAAACGCAACGAGCGAGAGGAGTGGATCAGCCAGCTGGCCGAGCCGTTAAGCGAGGAGCTGAGGAAGGCGGGGCTGAACTGCGAGGTTCAGGGTAGGCCGAAGCACCTGTGGTCGATCTACAACAAGATGCGCAAGCGTGGAAAGCCGTACGAGGAGATCTATGACTTGATGGCGATCAGGGTGACGACCGATACGATCAGGGATTGCTATCACGCGCTGGGCGTCATCCACAATCGTTGGACTCCGCTGACCGAACGATTTCACGATTATATAGCGACACCAAAGTCGAACATGTATCGGTCGCTGCACACGACCATTTTTGGTCCTGGGGGGCGACTGTACGAGATTCAGATCCGCACGCACGACATGCACCGGACGGCTGAGTTCGGGATTGCAGCGCACTGGCGCTACAAGGAGGGTAACAAGGGCGCACTCGATGAGGTCGATGAGAAGCTTGCCTGGTTCCGGCAGGTGCTGGAGTGGCAGCACGAGACTCGAGAGCCTGACGAGTTCATGGAGTTCCTCCGCATCGATCTGTATCAGGATGAGATTTTCGTCTTCACGCCGGCTGGCGATGTGAAGCAGCTGCCGAAGGGCGCGACGCCGATCGATTTCGCGTTCGCCGTGCACACCGAGATCGGGTATCGCTGTGCGGGTGCCAAGGTCAACGGTCGTATCGCGCCGTTGACGCGTGAGCTGGCCAGCGGCGACACGGTTGAGATCACAACCAATGCCAAGCAGGTCCCCTCACGCGATTGGCTGAACTTCGTGGCGACGGCGCGAGCGCGGCAGAAGATCAGACAGTACGTGAGGCAAGAGGAGCTCAAGTCTGCAGCGCAAATCGGCAAGGAGTTCCTTGAGCGCGAGCTGCGCAAACGGCGTAAGAAGGTCTCGGAGGACGCCATGGCCGAGGCGGGTTCCAAGGCCGGATACCACAGCATGGAGAGCCTGTACGCGGCCCTGGGGCGTGGCGATGTGGGGATGTCTCACCTACTCAAGCAGCTATGGCCCGAGGAACAGGCTGGCGGTGATGGGGAGCAGCCGTCGCGATTGACGCGGATGGTGGATCAGATTCGAGGTGCTCCCCGGGGCGTCAAGATCCAAGGGATCGACAACCTGATGATCCGCTACTCGCAGTGCTGCCAGCCGGTGCCCGGCGACGATGTGGTCGGCTACATCACCCGGGGTCGCGGAGTGTCGATTCACCGCCGCGATTGTCCGAACATTCTGAAGTTCAGCTCGCATCCCGAGCGCCGGATCGAGATCGATTGGCGTACCGACAGTCAGCAGCTCTACTTCGTACGTATCCTGATCGAAGGTTCGGATCGGCGTGGTTTGCTGTCGGACATCGCCCGTGCGATTTCGAATACAGGTACCAACATTCAGAGTGCCGAGACGAAAGCTATCGAGGGAGGGATGCGCGGGGAGTTCGTGGTGGAGATCGAAAACCTGGCGCGGCTGACCAAAGTCATGAAGGCGGTGAGGAAAGTTAAGGGTGTGGTGAGCGTTGAGCGACGCGAGAGCTTGGCGGAGTCGGACCTTCAGGCGGAGGTTGATTAGTGCCGAAGTACTGGCTTCTAAAGAGCGAGCCGGAGGAGTACTCGTACGAGGACTTGGAACGGGAGGGTCAAGCCAGGTGGGATGGAGTCAGGAACCCGCAGGCTCTGAAGCATATGCGAGCGACGCGACCCGGCGACCTGGCGCTCTTTTACCACACCGGCAAAGAGAAAGCGATCGTCGGTATTGCACGGATAGAGAGCGAACCATATCCGGATCCCGAGGCGGATGATGAGCGCCGTGTGGTGTTCGACATTCGCGCCAACCAGAGACTGGCGGCGCCGGTGACTCTAGCCAGCATCAAGGCCGAGAGAGCGTTCGCGGATTGGGAGTTGGTGCGGTTACCACGTCTGTCGGTGATGCCTGTGTCGAAGCAGATCTGGGACCGGGTAATCGCGCTGACCAAGAGGAGCTGAGCCCCCCTGAGTTTTCCTGCCGTTGAAGAGGCGCTTGCCAGAATGTAGCTTGCGAGGGCTGAGCTGTAATCCTGGCCACCACGACTCCCCCCGGCCTGCGCACGTGGAGAACGCAACTGGAAACAAGGTGACGAGCGACGACCGCCGGGGCTGGCGCCGGCCAGCGGGGTGCGGGCAATGAGCGAGAAACGACCGACAAATCACCTGCCAGGCAGAGTTACGGAGCTCACGCAGCTCGAGACGATCCTGCGCGACATCCGTCAGGACCAGTCTGGCCGCGGGAGGATCGTCTTCTTGACGGGTGTCAGCGGCACCGGGAAGACCCAGCTGGCGCACTTCTTTCTGAAGCGGGTCAGATTGGCGGATCCCGAGGCCGTGACTCTCACGACCGCCTGCGTGGAGAAGCACAGCTCGCTGCGGCCGCTGGGGCTGTTTCGCGACCTGCTGACACAACTCATTGGCCTGGGCGGGGATGAGAGTCCGGCGCTGGTGAGACGCGAGATGCCGGGCTGGCTGGCCGGCGCGTCGTCTGTGGCAGGCCGCCACGCGCTTTCCGATCAGTTCCTGTCACTATGTCGAGTTTTGGCGAGTCGCCGGTCGCTGGTCCTGTTCATCGATGACTTGCAGTGGTGCGATCGAACTTCGCTTGACCTGCTGGGACGCCTGGGCATGGGATTGGCCACGATCCCCGTGCTCGTCTTGGTGACATGGGAGCCCGAGACGGGGATGAACGCGGAGGCCATCAGGGCGGTGCGGCAACGAGTCAGGCCGAACTCACTCGAGCTGGTGATTCGCGAGCTGGAGGCCGACTCGATCATCGAATTGGCGGAGACCGAACTGGAAGGCTCGCTGAATGATGATCTCAGTGCCTGGTTCGCCAGCGCCGCCCACGGCAGCCCGTTGCGGGCGCGGCTGCTTCTGAGCTGGCTGCGAGAAAAAAAGGTGATACGGAAGCGTTTCTTCAGCTACGCCGCTCGCCGAAGTCGGCTTCCTCGACCGAACCTCGATCTGGAGAGCGTCGTCGCCGGCAGGCTCGACACCCTGGAACCCGGCCTGCGCTGGACGCTGGAGGCCGCGGCTCTTTCGGGTGTCGCAATAGACTCAGCCTTGCTGGCCTGGCAACTGGGGCGTGGCGAGGAGGAGATTCTCGGTCATCTGCAGGCAGCGGATTCTCAACACGCCTTGATCGTGAGGTTGGGCTATCGTCAGTGGGCGACGGGCACGCATTCGACACTTTTTGGATTTCTCCATCCGGCGATACGAAAAGCCATAGGCAGGCGAGTCTCGGGTAAGCGGCGCTCGCACTTACTCCGTCGCGCCGGCGAGACCCTAGAGCAACTTGCGGGCGACGAGTCAGGCGAGATCGCCGATGAGATCGCTGCGCAGTATCTGGCTGGCGGTGACCGCGAGCGAGCGCACGAGTGGTCGCTCAAGGCCGCCGATCTGGCCGAGCGGCTACACGCGCCGCATGAAATGGACGGGCACCTGCGGTTCGCTGTGGAGACGGCTGACGACGAGCTGTCGCGCCTGCGAATCCAGAGTCGGCTTGCGGCGATGTACGCCGCGAACGAGCGACAGGAGGAGGCCGAGGCGCTACTGACCGAGGTGGATCGGAGGGCGGCCGAGCTGGGAGATGTCGCTACGAAAGCGAGGGCCGGTACTCTGATCGGCTGGCTCCGGCTGGAGCGCGGCGAGCCGCCGGGTGAAGTGGCGGTGCTGGCAGGGAATCTGGTGGACCAGGCCCGCCGGGCCGGGTTGACGGAGGAGCTGGTCGCGGCCCTGGACCTGTCCTGTGACGTGGCCGAGCGGCTGGGCCGCGCCGAGGAGGCGCTGCTGATGTCCGAGGAGGCCCTTCACGTCGCAGAGCAGAGCCGCCGGCCAGAGCTGATCTCGCAAGCCGCGTACTTTCTCGCCCGGGTGCATGTCTCCTGGGGAAGCCCGGAGGAAGGAAGGGCCTTGGCGCAGCGAGCGATCGAGGTGTTCGATCAGGTCAACGACTCTGCCGGTGTGGCGGTCTGTCACGACTTGTTGGGCTTGGCGAGTTTCCGCGCCGGCGAATGGGACGACGCGCTGCGTCATTGGGAATCGGCGCTGGAGACGACGGAAGTCGCCGGCATGCCGGATCAGAAGATCGCGATGCAGGCCAATATCGCCGACCTTCTGACTCTGCGCGGTGAATTCGCTCGGGCTCGGCAGCTGTACCAATCCGGATTGCAGCTGGCCGAGGAACTGGACGATCAGTCGCTGGCGTTGCGCTGCCGGGTTGGGATGGCGCGGCTGGAGTTCGAGCGAGGCCACTACGCTGCTGTGCTGGAACTGACCGAAGGGGTACGGAAGCTACTTCCTGACAGCGGTGCCTGGAGGGAGGACTTTCAGACGTCGGCGATTCGCGCTTTGGCCTATTTGGAGTTGGGTGACGAGTTGCAGGCGTGGCAGGAGGCGACGCGCCTCGAACAGCTGTACCAGGGCAAGGAGGGTTGGTTCGAGCGGCGCGCGGAGGGCGATGCCGTAAGGATAAGAGTCATCGACCTGGACGAGGACGCTTGGCTGGCAGGAATGGTTGCCAAGCAGGGCATCGGCGAGACGGCCGAGAAGGATCTATACGGTGAGGGATTCCTCCAGTACCACCAGGCCCACGTGCTGGCTAGGGCCCGGCCGAGCGACGCGCGAACGGCTGCCGAGCGTGCCGTGGAGCTGTTCGCGAAGTTAGGCGCCGACCCCATGCTTGGGCGGGCAAGCAAGCTGTTGAGCGAGCTTCCCGCAGGAGCGAGCGATGATTCCGAGCCTGTGAAAGGGAAGTTGGGTGAGGAGAAGGCGGCTGACGAGCTCGACAAGTGGTTTGACAGCCTTGGAGGCTGACGGCACGCTGGGTTTTTCCGAACTCTTATGCAGGGACCTCCCAAGATTCTTGCCAGATCGGGCAATTCCGGGCGTCGAGGGGCGCTGAGTAGGGCGCTTCGGGCGCGATTCGAACTGCACTCGCTTTTCCAGCCCACCGGTGACCAGCCGACAGCGATCGCCGAGTTGGTGGCCGGCCTGGAGGCCGGCGAGCGATGGCAGACGCTTATGGGCGTAACGGGGTCTGGCAAGACTCTGACGATAGCAAATGTGGTAGCCCATTGGGGTCGGCCAACGCTGGTGATGAGTCACAACAAGACGCTTGCGGCACAGCTGTATGGAGAGCTGAGGCAATTTTTTCCGGGTAACGCCGTCGAGTACTTCATTTCGTACTACGATTACTATCAGCCCGAGGCCTATGTCCCGGCGACTGACACCTACATAGCGAAAGACGCCTCGATAAACGAAGACATCGAGAAGCTCCGACTCCGGGCGACGTCGAGCCTCATGGAGCGGGATGATGTGATTGTAGTGGCATCGGTCTCGGCTATATATGGCCTGGGTGATCCGTCGGAGTACCGGGAGCTTCTGGTGCTTGTGGAGCGCGGGCAGCGGGTCTCGCGAGAAGAGATCCTGGCCACCCTGGTGGATGTGCAGTATCAGAGGAACGATGTGGATTTCAGGCGTGGGACGTTCCGGGTACGGGGGGACGTTGTCGAGGTGTTTCCGGCATACGAGGAACAGGCGGTCCGAATCGAGTTGTGGGGCGACGAGGTCGACCGGCTGACCAAGGTCGATCCTTTGACCGGCCAGGTGATCGCGGAGCTTGAGCGGGTGGCGATCTATCCGGCGACGCACTACGCGATCGGCCGGACAGCGCTGGAGCGGGCCGTTCGCCTGATCAAGGACGAACTGAATGAGCGTGCGCAGGAGCTGCGGCGGACGGGCCGATTATTGGAGGCGCAGCGCTTGGAGCACCGTACGCGCTATGACCTGGAGATGCTGAGGGAACTGGGCTACTGCGCGGGCATCGAGAACTATGCCCGTCACCTCGCGGGCCGGCGGGCTGGTGAGCGGCCGGCCTGTCTGATGGACTATTTTCCGGACGACTTTCTTGTCATCGTCGACGAGTCACATGTTACGATCCCCCAGATCGGGGGAATGTTTGAAGGAGATCGCTCGCGGAAGCAGACGTTGGTGGATTACGGGTTCCGCCTGCCAAGCGCGCTGGATAATCGGCCGTTGCGGTTCGATGAGTGGGAAACTCTGGTTCCCAAGGCGATTTGCGTCTCGGCGACGCCTGGCGACTACGAGCTCGCGAAGTCCGGCGGCATTGTCGTTGAGCAGGTAATCAGGCCAACCGGTCTGTTGGATCCGGAGGTAGAGGTGAAGCCCGTGCGCGGGCAAGTTGACGATCTGATCGCGGAGGTTCGGGAGCGGGTGGGTCGCGGCGAGCGGGTGCTCGTTACGACGCTGACGAAGCGGATGGCGGAAGATCTCACCGAGTATCTGTTGGGAGTCGGCATCAGAGTGCGGTACATGCATTCGGACATCGATGCCATCGAGCGTGTCGAAATACTCCGCGGCTTGCGCCTCGGTCTTTTCGATGTGTTGGTCGGCATCAACCTGCTGCGCGAAGGCCTGGATTTGCCCGAGGTCTCCTTGGTAGCCATCCTCGATGCCGACAAGGAGGGTTTTCTGCGCTCCGACAAGAGCTTGATCCAGACAATCGGTCGAGCGGCCAGAAACGAGCGTGGCAAGGCGATAATGTACGCCGACACGGTGACCGGCTCGATGGCGAGATGTATCGATGAGACGAACCGCCGTCGTGACATACAGAGCAGCTATAACGCGGAGCACGGGATCATCCCGCGCTCCATCCGCAAGTCCGTCGACGAGGTGCGTCGGACGACGGCGGTCGCCGATTCGCGCCTGGATCCAGGCTCGCGTGCGGTAGAGGCCTTGGCGGGATTGCCCGAACTGGAACCGGTGGAACTGGTTGAGCGCCTGACTGCGGAGATGGAGAAGGCGGCGGAGGAGCTGGACTTCGAGCTGGCCTCACAGTTGCGCGATCACATCTTCCAGATTAGGGCGGAGATCGACTCGAAGCGGCGCGGGCGAAAGGGGACCGGTTCCGGAGACCGCGGCGGGGAAGCGGCGGGTGGGTGAGCATGGGACGGGACTCCCTCGGCCCGGAGAGCTTTAGTGAGGCGGCACTGGTTCGCTGGGGGGAGCTCATCGGCTCCCGGCTGGAGCCGCCGCTCTGGATCTCGCTGCGCGGACCGCTGGGTGCCGGTAAGAGCGTGCTGGCTCGGGCGATATGCCGGGGGGCAGGCGTCGGCGGGCACATTCCATCGCCCAGCTTCACGCTGGTGCAGTGCTACCATAGCGCGAGGGGCTTTCAGATCCACCACGTGGACCTGTTCCGCTTGAACCCGGGCGACCCGCTGGAGCCTCTGGGCTGGGACGAACTGGTCGGCGACGAGGGCGTCGTGCTTCTGGAGTGGGCCGACCGAGCCGAGGGGCAGCAGCCGGCGGATCGTTGGGAAGTGGCGATCGATTACGGCCCGAGCACGGACCTGAGGGTAGTATCCGCAGGGCGCTTGGGAGGGGCAGGAGAGCTCATCCCATGGTGAACGGGGCCGACGTTTTGGACGGAACACCTTCGGCAAGGAAAGGGGCGTGGCTGGCCGTCGATACCTCCACGCCGATGGGATCGGTGGCGGTCTGGCGGGACGGACTGGTCTTCGAACAGGCTTTTAGTATCCTGCGAGCACATTCCGAGCTCGTTCTCCCTGCCATCGACCGGGCGCTGACGGTCAGCGGCGTCGCCCCCGGTGAGGTCGAGTCCTTCGTTCTGGGGAGCGGGCCGGGTTCCTTCACCGGCGTACGGATTGCGGCATCGCTGGCGAAGGGTTGGTCGATGGCCAGGGGGACGGCGCTGTACGCCTACTCGAGCCTGCTGGCGGTCGCCGCGGGCTGCGGAGTCGAAGGCCCGGTCTGCGCGCTGTTCGACGCCCGGCGCGGCGAGGTTTACGGTGCCTGCTACGACCTGGCGGACGGCCGGGAGCCGGTCGAGCTGCTGGCTCCGGGCGCCTGGAGCCTCCCCAGGTTGATGGACGAATTGATGAAGCGGGAGATCGAGCCGGTCTTCGTGGGCGAGGGTGCCAAGGCTTATCGCGACGACATACGGCGTCGTATGGCCGGTGCTCGGGTGCTGCCCGATCACTTGGCCGTGCCTCGTGCCGCCAGCTTGCTATGGTTGAGGCACGTGGCGGCGGACAGCGGGAAGGTGAGGCGAGTCGAGCAATTGGAGCCCATGTACGTTCGCGAGTGGAAAGTGGCGGAAGAGGGAGGGCGCCGGTGAGCACGGCCGAATCTCTTCTTGTGCCCAGCCTGCGGCCCATGAGCGAGGCGGATCTCGAGTACGTGATGGAGATCGAGCGCTCGTCATTTTCCACGCCCTGGAGTCGGAGCAGCTTCCAAGGCCTGCTGTCGCGAGATGATGCCAGTCTTTGGGTGGCGGAGGTCGCTGGAGAGGTGGTCGGCTACGCCGTGGTCTGGTATGTGTTGAAAGAGGCGGAATTGGGCAACCTGGCGGTCGATGCGGAATGGCGCCGTTTGGGTCTAGGGCGGCGGCTGCTCGATTGGGCGCTGGCCCGGGCCCGGGAGCGGGGAACCGAGCGAATCTTCTTGGAGGTGCGGGAGAGCAACCTGGCGGCTCAGGAACTGTATCGTCGGTGCGGATTCCTGCGTGTGGGTCTGCGGCGGCGGTACTATCGAGCGCCAGTGGAGGATGCGCTGGTGCTGTGCCTGGAGCTGCTTCGCAGTTCCTAGATTTTGCTGTAAGGAGGGGCTGGCAAGCCTCGCGTTGACAATAAGTTGACGGCCAGGTATAATGCTGGCGGCATCGAATCGAGCCGTACGATGCCAACCGTCTCTTGGGAGGAAGCATGGCACGCAGCGTGAACAAGGCAATACTCATAGGCAACCTGGGCAGCGACCCGGAGATCCGAACGACGCCGAGCGGCACGCGGGTGACGACCCTGTCGTTGGCGACGAACCGCCGCTGGACCGGGCGGGATGGACAGATGCAGGACGAGACGCAGTGGCACAGGGTGGTGGCCTGGAACAAGCTGGCGGAGATTGCCGAGCAGTACTTGAAGAAGGGTGACCGCGTGTACATCGAGGGGCGGATACAATACCGCCAATGGGAAGACCAGAACGGCCAAAAGCGGTTCAGCACAGAGATCGTGGCCAATGATATGGTGATGTTGGGTGGCCGCGGAGATGGCGCCTTCGAGACGCAGAAGGCACCGACCTACGGGGGTGAGGAATATGATGATTTTCCGGCGGAATCGCTGGAGGAGGGTGACGACTTACCCTTCTAAGCAGCTCTTGATCATCGCCGCAGTCTTAGTCGCGGCGCTACTGCCTGAAGCCCTCCCCCTCCAAGCTCAAGAAAGGCAGCAAGAGGCGACGCCCCAAGAGGGCCGTCGTATGCACGTTGTGCGGGAAGGGGACACGCTTTGGGATCTGGCGAGCTTCTACCTCAGCGACCCGTTCCTGTGGCCCGAGATCTACCGACTGAACACCATCGTGGTGGAGGATCCACACTGGATCTATCCGGCGGAGGAACTGCTGGTACCGGGACGCGAAGAGCTCGGCTTGCCGAGGGAGCCGGGCCAAGAGGTCGCGGCGCGGCCGCCGGAACCTCAGGTCCGCGGCGAGCTGAAGACGATCTTCACGGCCCCGCAGCTGACGCGACAGACGCTCACCTATCAGCCGCTACCGCCCGTCCCCCCCATGGCGGTGACCGAGGGCGACTTCTACCGCGCCGGCCTGCTGCTGCCGCTGTCCGAGTTGGGGCCGCGCGGCGAAATCGTCGACGTGACGCCGCCTCCCGGCTTTCCGGTCGAACCGCTGACAACGATTCCGCGATTTGGCCGGATCTACGTGAGCCATGTGGGCGGCGAGCCGCCGGGTCTGGGTGACCGGATGTTGATCTACCGAGTCGAGCGTGAGGTCATACCCTGGGGCAACGTGATCCGTCCCACGGGCATGGCGACGATAGCGGCAGTGCACGAGGACGTGTCCACGGCCGTCGTCACCGAGCTTTTTGACCGGATCATGATCGGCGACAAGACGATGCCGGCCGAGCGCTTCTCTTTCGAGCGTGGAGTTTTCGCGGAGCCGGTGGCGAGCGGCCCGTCGGGCCAGATCGTCGCCCTGTTCGATGAACAGTGGGTCGGCTCGACCGAGGATCTGGTGTTCATCGATGTAGGACGCAGCCAGGGCGTCGAGGTCGGAGACGAGTTCGAACTCTACGCCGCAGCACGGCGGGCCAGTGCCGGGCATAGGCTGCCCGAAGAGCATGTAGGTACGGGGCGAGTGGTCCGAGTGACGGAAGAGACGTCCACGCTACGGTTGGTGGCGATGCGTCACCCAACGGTGGACGTGGGTGTGCCGGTCCGGCTGGTGCGGAAGATGCCGATGTAATTCGGATTACATTCCGATGCTCGATCGAGAGGCCGGCCGGCTCGCGGGAGCCGACCGGCCTAGTATCTCAAGGGTCGTCTCGTATATTCCCCACCCATGCACGTAGTTGCCTACGCGCTTGCAGCGGTCCTCTATCTGGCCGCTTCATTCCGGTACACCTTGCGATTTGTCCGGGGCCGCTCCGGGGCGACGGCTAACGTCCCCCTTCTGGTCTACGCCGGCGTGGCGTGCCACGTGGTCGGAGTTGGTCTCTATTGGGCGAGCTTCGGGGAGCCGCCCCTGGTGGGGCTGGGTCCCTCGCTGGCGAGCTTGGCGCTGCTGATCGCCTTGGGGCTGGCCGGGGCGGCGCTGCATACGGCGGCGCGATCGATCGGGCTCATCCTGGCTCCTGTGGCTGGTTTTCTGCTCGTTCTCGCCCTGGCGATCGGGATCGAACCGATGGGCTCGGTGCTCGCCTTCCGCGGTTCGTGGCTGATGATTCACATCTCGACCAGTTTTCTCGGCTACGCGGGCTGGGTCGTGGCGGCGGCGGCGGCGTCGATGTATCTGCTGCAGCTGAGGCAACTGAAGCACAAGCAGCTGGGCGCGATCTTCGAGTTCTTCCCGCCGCTGGAGACGCTGGACAGGCTGAGCGAGTGGGCGCTGATCACGGGTTTCGCGGGGCTGACGCTGGGTATAGCAGTCGGGTGGGCGTGGACGATACGGTTCGAAGGTGGGTTTCGCTGGTCGGACCCGAAGGTCGTCTGGGCGATTTTGGCCTGGTCGGCGCTGCTGCTGGCTCACTGGGCTCGCTTCAGCGGGCGGCGCACGCTGCGGCAGGCGGCGCTCTGGAACGTCGGGGGGTTCGGAGTTGTATCTCTAGCGTACGTCGTGGCCAAGATAGTGATCCCAAGAACGGGCTTTTTCCTCTAGGGGCTGAGGTGGGATGACTCTCGAGACCGAGGTTCGTCGTTCTGTGCGCTCCGAGGTTGAATTCAAGCCGTTCGTGGTGGTAGGTACCAGCTATCGGACGGCGCCGATCGAGGTCCGCGAGAGGTTCGCGTTCTCGTCGACGGAGATCACCGATTCACTGGCGCATGTGCTCGACGGTGGAGGGGTTTCGGAGGCTGCCCTGCTCTCCACGTGCAACCGTACGGAGCTGTACGGCCATTTGAGCGAGCCGGAGCGCGGGATCCCACACATCATCGCGATGCTGGCGCGTCAGGCGGGCGAGCTGCCGAAACCAGCGGAACGATATCTGTACGTCAAGCGTGGATCCGACGCGGTCAAGCATTTGTATCGGGTCGTGTCCGGGCTCGATTCGATGGTACTGGGGGAGACTCAGATACAGGGTCAGGTGCGCGATGCCTACGAGGCCGCGCGCGGCCTCACGGGCCAGAGGCAGGCGGTTCGCGCCGTGTTCAACCGCTTATTCCAGGGCGCTTTGTCGGTCGGCGGGCGGGTGCGAAGCGAGACTCGCATAGCGGAGGGTGCGGCATCGATACCCTCGGCGGCGGTGGAGCTGGCCCGAAAGATCTTCGGGTCGTTGCGAGGGCGGCGCGGCATGGTGATCGGCGCCGGTGACATGGGGGAACTCACGTTACAGTGTTTGGTGGATGAGGGGGTCAGCAGCTTCATAGTAGCGAGTCGCAACATGTTGCGGGCGCAGAAGGTGGCGGAGAAATTCGGCGGCACCAGCGTGCCTTTCACGGAGTTTTGGGAGAAGCTGCCAGAGACGGACATCGTCATCACATCGACGGCCGCGCCGCATGCGATGATCACCCGGGACGAGTTCCGACGCCGCATGCCGGCGAAGCTCAGGTCGCCACTGTTCTTCATCGATATCGCGATTCCGCGTGACGTGGAGTCGGCGGTCGGGGATCTGCCCAATGTCTTCCTGTACACGATCGACGATCTGCAGCACATAGTGACAGCCAATCACGAGCGGCGGAGGGCGGAAGTTCCGAAGGCCGAAGCGATTGTGGAGCAAGAGGTCGAGAGCTTCTGGCGCTGGTACTCGGGCCTGCGCGCCGTGCCCTTCATCCGGCGTCTACGCGAGCAGGCGGAAGCGGTACGGCAGCTGGAAGTCGATCGCGTGCTGACCCAGCTGAATCATCTGTCGGAGGGCGACCAGGAGCGGGTTGAGAGGCTTACTCGCGATCTATTGAAGAAGATTCTGCATCAACCTACTGCCCGCATGCGAGCGGCCGCGGAAGACGGGCGCGAGCACGACATTCTAGAGGCCGCGCAATACTTGTTTGGTTTTGAGGAGGACGGGAGAGCTGAGGATAGCTGAACCTGGAACGGTGCTGGTGACCGGCGGGGCGGGCTTTATCGGCTCCCACGTGGCCGAGGCCTACGTGGCACGCGGGTGGTCGGTGACGATAGTAGACAACCTGTCGTCTGGCAGGCGCGAGAACCTGCCGAAGGGGGCCGACTTCGTGGAGCTCGATATCCGGAACGGTGGCTTGCGCGATCTGTTCAGGGAGCGTGGTGGTTTTGAGCTGGTCAACCATCACGCAGCACAGATCGATGTGCGGGTGTCGGTGGAGCGGCCGCGGATCGATGCCGACATCAACATTGGAGGACTGCTAAACGTGCTGGAGGCGGCTCGCGAGTCGGGCACGCGCCGGGTTGTTTTTGTTTCGTCGGGCGGCGTCGTTTACGGCGATGCACGTGATCGGCCCATACCCGAGACGGCGCCCAAGCGACCCGAGTCGCCGTACGGCGTGAGCAAGTTGGTGGGCGAACTGTATCTGCGATGCTTCCGCCTGCTGCACGGCTTGGATTATGCGGCGTTGCGCTACTCCAACGTTTATGGTCCACGCCAAGATCCACACGGGGAGGCGGGCGTCGTGGCGATCTTTAGTAGCCAGCTTCTCAAGGGCGAACCCATCAAGATCTTCGGGAGCGGAGAGCAAACGCGCGACTACGTTTTTGTCGAGGACGTTGTGAGCGCGAACATGCTCGTGTCGGAGGCCGAACTTGGTGACGGTTGCGAACTCGACGATCGGGCTTTCAACGTCGGGACCTCGAGGGAAACGAGTGTCAATGAGCTTGCTCGGAAGCTGATGGAAGCGGCGGGACGGGAGGCAGTGATCGAGCGCGCAGCGGCGCGGGCGGGTGAGTTGGAGTGGAGTTGCCTGGCCTGTGACAAACTGAAGAAGCTTGGATGGGAGGCGGCGGTTGACATCTCCGAAGGTTTGGCACGTACGTATCAGTGGATAGCGGAGACTTCAGGATGATGTTGTCGACTCCGGTGCTGGCACTGCAGACTCCACTACCCGGCACGGCTTGGGAGATGGTCGCGCACGCGACCATCACGACGAGGATCATCTTGGCGGTGCTTGTTGTCTTCTCGCTGGCATCGTGGGTGCTGATCATCTGGAAATGGATCCAGTTTCGCCGTGTAGGCACGCTGGTTGAGGAGTTCCTCGCCGAAGTGGCTCAGGCGCAGCATCTCGATGAGGCTTACCGGTCGGTCGCAGCCCTACCTGATTCCCCCTACCTGAGAGTCTTTCGGCGTGGAATGACATTCTTCGCCGGATTGCGTCCCAGGAGCGAGAACCCTGGTGGGGGCCTTTCGGCGGCCCAGGTCGAGACTCTGCGTTTGGTGATGGAGAAGGAGCAGGTGGAGGAGCGGGATGCGATGGCACATGGGCTTCCGTGGCTGGCGATCATTGCCACGGTGAGCCCGCTGCTGGGGCTGATGGGTACGGTGGTCGGCGTCATGGACGCGTTTGTGGGTATCTCGGTGCAGGGGACCGCCAACATTACGGCCGTGGCCCCGGGGATCGCAGAGGCTCTGATCACCACCGTGACCGGACTCGGCGTGGCGATTCCGGCGGTGATTGGGTACAACTACTTCGCCAGTCGGCTGGGTCTGTTTGCCGGCGAGCTGCAGGGCTTTTCGAACGAGTTCATCGGCGCGCTGGCCCGGGAAGGCAAGATCTAGTGGCGCGTTACGGCGGGCTGTACGAGGATCGATCGTTGCCGCTGACTGCCGACATCAACCTGATCAACCTGGTTGATGTGGCTTTCACGCTGCTGGTGATTTTTATGATAACGGCTCCCATACTGCAAGGCGGTGTGGAAGTGCAAGTGCCGCAAGCCGAGGTCGCGCCGCTCCCGGCAACGGAGGCGATTGTCGTATCGGTGGATCGGGAGGGCGCCATCTATATCGGTGATGCGCAAGTGTCGATGGAGGAGTTCAAGGCCGCCATCGAGGACATTTGGAACCGGGAAGGAAATCCCTCGGTCTATGTTCAGGGAGATGAGGGCGCGAGCTACGGCATCGTTCTCAAGGTGATCGCAGCGGTGAAGTCGGCCGGTATCGAGAGTGTGGGATTGGTGGCGGAGCCGGAGGTACGCCGAAGACGTTAGGTCGATGGCTCGGTTGATCGTTCGTCGCGAATCGCGAGGGGAAGAAGAAGGCGTACCCACCGGTGCCGTAGTGGGCTCCCTGAGCGTTCACACACTGGCCCTGCTCGTAATGGTGTGGGGCACCTCGCGAATAGCCATGCCGACAGCGCCACAGGTCTATCAGGTTCAACTGATCGCGGCCCCGCGTGAGGCGCCGGTTCGAGCGGTCCCCGTGCCGGAGCGGCCGCGGCCAGCCGAGTCTCCCGAACCGAGCCGCCGCCTGATCGAGACGAGGCCCGTACCAGAGGCCGCGCCACGTGAGGAGCCGCGCGCGGCGGAGGAAGAAGAGGAGAGCGGTGAAGATCAGCCGCAGCCGACCGTAGAGGAGCGGGCGGCCGCTCCTCCGGAACAGGCGGCTGAAGGAAGCGACCTCCCGGTGAGGCTGGAGGGGGCTCCATTCCCCTACCCGGAGTACCTCGCGAATATCATTCTGCAGATCAAGCGGCATTGGCGGCCCCCAACAGGCGGTGCCCGACTGCGAGCCGAGCTCGCATTCACGATCCTCAGGGACGGTACCGTCGAGGACGTCGCATGGGTGCGGAGATCGGGAGATCCGGCCTTTGACTTGGAGGCGCGAGGCGCGATCGAGGCGGCGGGGCGGCGGGGAGCCTTCGGAACGTTGCCGCGCGGTTACCCCGCGGACCACTTGCGGGTCTCTTTCTTTTTTGATCCTACCCGCTACTGAGAGATCGAATGCTGGGACGACATATGAACTCGGTGATGGTGCAGGCTAACGGAAAGATTACTGTGCGGCGGGGCCGCGGATTATGGATCGCTTGTCTTCTCTCGCTGGCGCTGTCCTCGGCCGCCGGGGCCCAGGAGCCACAGCGCGACAGCATCCCGACAGACGTTCGAGTGGGGATCCTCTACCAGCCGGCATTCCGGCCGGGCATCGTGATGCCTGCGATCGCTGCGTCTCAAGAGCTAAGAGAGCTTGCGGATAGCGTACGTTCCATCGTGCTGCGTGACCTCGACTACAGCGATCGCTTCGAGGTGATGCCGGTGGGAGAGGCGGTTCCCACGGAAGGGCCGGTCAACTACTCGCTCTGGGATGAGCTGGGTGCTGTCTGGCTGTTGCTCGGAGCGATCGAGGGCAGCGCCGATGGGCCGGTGTTGAGGCTGACGCTTCATGATGTCGTATTCAGGTTGCTGCAAGATGTGCGGGCGTACCAGTTGCCGGCGCTGGGGCAGACCGATTTTCGGCTGGCCGTCCACGGTGCTGCAGACCAGGTGGTGGAATGGGCGACGAGCAGTCCGGGGCTTGCCGCCACCCGGGTCGCCTACGTCGAGAAGTCGCCTGGCGGTTCCGAGATATACGTGGTCGACAGCGACGGTTTCGCTATGCGGCGGGTGTCGAGGGACAGCTCGATCGCGCTGTCGCCGGCCTGGTCGCCGAAAGGCGATCGTCTGGCCTACATGTCTTACCAGGCGGGTGATCCGGCGATTTATGAGAGCGATCTGAATCCCGGGATTTCGACACTTCTGGTGGATTTGCCGGGCCTCGACATGACGCCCGACTATTCGCCGGACGGAACGCGGTTGGGCTTCGCGGGGACGATTGAGGGCCGGACCGAAGTCTTCATTTACAATCTGGAGCGTCGCTGCTGTGCGGAGCGGGCGACGTTCGCCCGCTATTCGAACTCTCTCTCGCCGAGCTTCTCCCCGGATGGCACGCGGATAGCCTTCAATTCAGATCGCTTGGGCCAGCTGCACATCTTCGTCAAAGAAGTGGATGCCACGTCCGCCGAGCTGGTGACACCTTACATATACGATGGCAGCGTGCACAACGCTGGTCCCGACTGGTCGCCTCTGGGTGATCGGATCGCCTTTCACGGCTGGGTAGGAGGCACGCCGCAGATTTTCACGGTTGCGCCGGATGGGCGCGGCCTGCGCCAGCTGACGCAGCAGGGAAGGAATGAGGATCCAAGCTGGGCGCCGGATGGTCGCCATATTGTGTTCGCGTCGACGCGTGATGGGCTTAACGGCCTATGGGTGCTCGACGTCGTCAGTGGGCGCATCCGCAGGCTGGTGCGCGGCACAGCCGCCCGCTTGCCGGCCTGGTCCGGGCGCTTAGATTCACCTTCTGTTCGACAGACGGAGGGAGTTGCGGGATCGAACCGAAACAATCCTTAGGGAGCGTACGGGACATGGCGAGCAATTGGAAAAAGGGAGCCGATTGGCTGGGCGCGATCACTTTAGCGCTGATAATTGCGGGTTGCGGCGGGGGTGCCACTCCGGAGCCTGAGCCGCAGCCGGAGCCTGAGCCTCAAGTCGAGCCGACCAGGGACGACGCGGCGGAACGAGAGGCGGAAGCGAGGCGACTCCGTGAGGAAGAGGAGCGCCGCCGCCGGGAGGCGGAGCGTAACCGCGTGTTGGCGATTCTGGCGGAGCGCGTGCACTTCGATTT
The DNA here is from genome assembly GCA_020350785.1 of Gemmatimonadota bacterium. Taxonomy (GTDB): domain Bacteria; phylum Gemmatimonadota; class Gemmatimonadetes; order Palauibacterales; family KS3-K002. Next base: position 1,852,237 of record CP070722.1, on the reverse strand, counting down.
CGACCGGTCCGATATCCGGCCGGATGCAGAAGAGGTTCTACAGCGGAAGGTCACCGTGCTTCGAGAGTATCCGGACGTGACGTTGCGGGTCGAGGGGCATTGCGACGAGCGGGGCTCGAACGAGTACAACCTGGCGCTCGGTCAGCGCCGTGCGGAGGCAGTGCGGCGGTATCTTCTGAGTTACGGGGTCGAGGCTGGCCGTTTTGCCACCATCAGTTACGGCGAGGAGCGGCCGCTGCTTGATGCCTCGAACGAGGAGGCCTGGGCGCAAAACCGAAGGGCCGAGTTCGTGGTCACCGATCACGGCCGCCTGGGCGCGGGGGATTGACGCAGGAGATATGAGGGTTCTGACCCGCGGTACCACGTTCTTCCTGACGATTCTTGTCACGGGCGCCTGCGCCACGCGGCGCGATGTCGACCGGATTCGAGATGATATAGCGGCGCTGCAGGCCCGGCAGGACAGTATAGCGGCCAGTATCGGACAACTCGAACGGTCGGTGTCGCAGGCGCTGGAGAACCAACAATCGCTGGTCTTCACGGTGCGGGGCGACCTGCTGCGCCAGCTGGATGACATGGAGAGGCAGCTGGTCGAGATCCAGGAGTTGTTGGGTCAGAGCCAGGTCGAGCTTTACCGGATGCGCGACCGGATAGAGGAGCGGCAGGCCGGTCGCCAGGCTTTGGGCGACACGTTGGCCGGCGCCGACAGCTTGCGGGTCGATACGGGTCAGCCGGCCGCGGGGGCGGCCGGCGATCCCCGCGCGTATTATTCGGCGGCGATCGAGCAATTCCGGCGGGGAGCCTACGAGACGGCGCGGACGGGGTTCCAGGAGTTCCTGGTGGCCAATCCGGCCCACGAGCTGGCTCCCGATGCCCAATACTACCTGGCGGAGACCTACAGAGAGGAGGGTGATGCGGGTCGCGCTGTCCGGGAGTACAGCAGGGTGGTGGAGCTGTACCCGAATTCGCGGGCGGCACCGACGGCTCTCTACAAGGCGGGTCTCGTGCAAGTCGAGCAAGGAAACATTGGCACGGCTTGTGAGTATTTCCAACGTGTGACGGCTGGTTACCCACGGAGCGACGAATCCCGCCTGGCCCGCCAGCAGGCCGAGCGGCTGAGCTGCCGTTAACGGCGCGCTCGGTGCCAGGCCGGGCAACCCGTTCCTACCTCGATGCGCTGTCCATACTGCGGTCACACGAAGAACCGGGTGATCGACTCGCGGACGAGTCGGGAGGGCCGAGCCGTGCGCCGACGCCGTGAGTGTCAGGACTGCGAGCACCGCTTCACAACCTACGAGGTGGTAGAGGATCGGCCCCTATCGATCAGAAAACGGGACGGGAGTTTCGAGCCATTCGATCGCAGCAAGCTGATTCGTGGCATTCAAGTCGCGTGCACCAAGCGGCCGGTAACGCTCGGGCAGATCGAGAGTATCGTCGACTCGATCGAGGAGAGCCTGGAGCGCAGCGATTCTGGCGAAGTCGACAGTTGGCAGATCGGCGAGCTGGTGATGAGCCATCTGAGAGAACTCGACCAGGTCGCGTACGTTCGCTTCGCCTCGGTGTACACCAATTTTCAAGATCCTGAGGAATACCTTGAGACGATCCGCGAATTGGCCGAAGGGGAGGGCTATAACGCGGCGCAGCTGGATTTTCTGGAGTCGGCCTTAGCGGACGAGCCAAGTTTGAAGGCCAAGAAGCGCGGGAAGGGCAAGAAGTGAAGCTGAAGAAGGCGGGGGGCACAGGCGAGATGCCGTTTC
>CP070722.1:1841946-1850383 GCA_020350785.1 Gemmatimonadota bacterium | reverse complement strand
TGCGTAGTATAGGAACCCTATCAGGAGGGACCATTCGCTCTCTCCTGGCGTTAGCTTGCTCTGGACGACGCCGGTAAACCGGATTCTCGTCGACCCGGCATACATACGGGTAGCCTGCGATCATTCCGTTTTGGGTGTGCCCTCCGGACACGGTAAAAAGGGAGGCCCTTGGGGAATTGCTTCTGTGCAAGAGCCATGCTGGACCGCAGCCAGCGCGGTCCAATCTCCAGGTCATTACTTCACAAAGACTTAAGTGTCGTCACTGTCTCTATTTACTGCTGCCTCTGTCACAAACTGCCCCGCGGGGCCCTCGAGAACTGTCGCGGCGTGCGACAGGGACACAACGCATATCGATAGGGGTGCCCTGGGGGGGCAAGCACGCTTGGGTCGAGGTGGAGAGTCGTACCCCAACCCAGCCGCCTCGCCCTCTAGACAGCCGATTTGGCGCCAGCTCGAGGCGGGACCGGCTGCGCGTTCCCCCCGTTGCTGGACAACCCTGCAATGTCGAGATTAAGAATGACTTTCGAGTTGCCTCGGACCACGGAGGTGCTGGCATGCGAATCGCCAAGGTGCTTGCCCCCCTCCTGATAGTGTTCCTCATTGACGCCTGTTGGAGCCTGACACACTCCAACTGGGAAGAAATAGACCCCAGGGCGATGGACCTGGCCACCACGCGGCCGCTTTGGGTCTCGCCGCGCGACAGCTCCGCGGTCATGCTGACCGCTGGGCTGGCTAAGGGTGACAGCTTGATCGGCTGGTTGAACGATGGCGTTCGGGTGAGCTATCCGTGGGAACGCATCGAGAAGGTCCATCGCAAGTCCGACTCGTTGACTCTCTGATGCCTAGCAGCCGGTTGCTGCGACGCCGCTGATGCGGCGTCGCTGAACGGGAGCGTTAGACTTGTAATTCTGCCGTACGAGGGCTCCACAAATGGCAAGAACGCTTCGATTCGTCATTGTCCCGAAAGTCGCACATCCATGGTTCGACGAGGTGAACAAAGGTGCCCAGGCTCAGGCTGAAACCCTAAGCCGTGAGCTTGGCGTCGAGATTGTGGTCGACTATCTGCCACCATCAATTGTCGACGTCGTGGAGCAGAACGCGATTTTGGAGAAGATCGCTAAGAGTCAGCCGAGTGGCATCGCTGTAGATCCGGTTGACGAAGTACGCCATATGACGGCGATCGACCACATCAGGAATCAGGGTATTCCAGTGGTTCTCTTCGACTCACCATCGCCAGATCCCAGCATCACCAGCGTTGGCAACAACTTTTCTCAACAGGGAATCATTGCGGCTGAGCGTCTCGTCAAGCTGATTGGGTACGCTGGCAAAGTGGCTGTGATGCAGGGGTATCCCATGGCACCAAACCACAGAGAACGATACGAAGCCCAGATGGCTGTATTGAAAAAGTATCCCGATATAACTGTTGTAGACGGCGGCATTGACAACGACGACATTGAGACAGCTCGCCAAGAAGCTTTGGCTGTGCTCGAATCGCATCCGGATCTAAGTGGTTACTTGTGCTGCGATGCTTCCGGTCCGATAGGCATAGCGACCGCTATCAAGGAGGCTGGGAAGGCCGGCAAAGTAAAAGTAGTCAGCATGGATGGGATCAAGCCTATATTGGATGCCATTAAAGAAGGCGTGATCGAGTCATCGTCAGCAACCATTCCGAGAATGCAAGGCTCGATGTCAGTCCTGATGTTGTGGCAAGCATCGCTGGGCGTTCAGATGCCTCAAGCTGTTGATACAGGCATTGATGTGATTACGCAGGAGAACGTGGATAGATATCTGGCTGATGAAGTCTAAAGACCCGATACCGCATGACTGCCGCTCAACGCAAGTCGGCAACAGTCGAAGGGACCAAGTCCCGGTTGGGTCCCCCGAACGGAGGCCGCTCCCTACTTGACCGAATCCCGACTCACATCTAGCTTGGGTTTCCTCAGAAGGTCTCGAAGATCGACGTAGCTCGCTCCCTGCAGAGGTCTTTGCGATGCCGGGTCGTCCATCTGTCCAGCAAGCCCAAAACCTCCTCGTTCGTACTCTGGAGCTGAGTCAGCCGAGTGTCGGGTCCGACGCGTCCGATGCAACCAGCCATCCGGGCATCCGGCGTGCCTTGAGCTATTTACACGAGCACTTCCACGAGGACATGACGCTGGCCCATGTCGCTAAGCGCGCACGCTTGAGCAGTTGCCACTTCAGTCGGCTCTTCCGACAGCTGGTCGGCCAAACCTATGTCGCCTATCTGACCAATCTTCGTGTCGCGAGGGCGAAGGCGCTGTTGGCAGAGACGCCGCACCGCTTGGTGACAGCGATCGGCTTCGAGGTCGGGTTTGGCAGCCTGAGGAGCTTTGAGGTTCACTTCAAGCGAGTGGTCGGCGTGACGCCGCTCAAGTATCGGTGGATTCCAGAAAGAGCCTCACCGACTCGCATGTCGCCTATCGGTCGTGAGGCACCACCGCAAGATCCTGCGTGTCATAGGTCCGCTCAGGTGTGATACTGAAACTCTTAGCAGGGAGCGCGCGGGACCAGACCATTGTGTTTCTAGCATTACCGAAACCAATCCCGCCGGGTCTCGGCGCTGTGTGCCTTTGAGTGCGCAGGGCTGACCTCATACAACAATAGTAACCCGCCCCGGTTCGGCTAATTCGCTGGGTTGTGGCCCGCAAGTGGCCAGTGTTCAAATAAGCTTCCAAACAGGGAAGGAGGCACCATGCGAAGGATCGTACCAGCGCTGTTCCTGTTCACTGCCCTTGCCGTCGTCGGGTGTGAGACGGAAACCCCGACGAACATCGGCGAGCGGCCCGATCTCGCGGTGTCGCTGTCGAGCGCCGACGCGGAGGCGACGGAGTCCGAGTATTTCCTGGTCGGGTTCGGTTCGGAAGCCGAGTTGAACGCGGCGGTCGCGAGCGTGGGTGGCAAGATCAACCGCGCCCACACAGAGATCGGCGTGGCCCAGGTAGGCGGAATCGACGACTCGGCCGCGGAAGCGCTGGCGGGGTCAGCGGGTATCGGTTGGGTCGAGCGTGACCTGGTGATGCAGTGGACACCGACGGACGAAGGGCTCGAAGCGCTCGATGTCGGCGCCGCCGGTCCAGCCACCGACCCGACATTGGCCTTCTTTTATCCATGCCAGTGGAACATGTCGCAGATCAACGCACCCGGCGCATGGGCCATGGGCGAGTTCGGCAAGGCCAACGCGAAGGTGGCCGTGCTCGACTCGGGGGTTGATCCCTTTCATCTGGACCTCGCCGGCCGCATCGACCTCGTGAACAGCGTCAGCCTACTGAGCTCTCCGTCAATTTGCGACGACTTTGTCGACGACGTAGGCACAATGAACGACTACCGCTGGCACGGCTCGTTCGTGAGCGGAATCATCGCCAGCAACGGGCTCACTGTCGCCGGAGTGGCGCCGGATGCCCAGATCGTCGGTGTCAAAGTTCTCAGCTGCCTGGGGTCCGGCAGCTTCGCCGACGTGATCGCGGGTATCCTCTATGCCTCGAACCTCTCAGATGTATCGGTCATCAACATGAGCCTCGGCGGGCGCTTACCAAAGAACGCCACCGGTGGCGGCCGGCTCGTCGCGGCGATGAACAAGGCGGTCAACTACGCTGAAACACAGGGGAAGCTCGTGGTCTCCTCCGCTGGTAACAACGGAGCCGACTTCGACCACGACAAGAACTTCGTCAACGTGCCGGCGCAGAGCGGCTCCGGCATCGCGGCCTGGGCCGGCGACGTCAATGGTGATCTGGCGAGTTATTCCAACCATGGACGCTCAGGCGCGTGGGTGGGTGCCGGCGGCGGAGACGGTATCGACCCGAGCCCACCGCTACCCGGCTGCTTGCTGCCCGCTTCCGGCCAGGGAGGCATCGTATCGGTCTGCTCGACGACCAGCCTGTTCTTCCCTGGTTGTGCCCCGGGCAACTTCGTTCTGTTTAACGGTACCGGTACCAGCTTCTCGGCGCCCGCGGTGTCGGGGGTGGCCGCGCTGGTGAACGGCAAGCACAACGGCAGCTTGCGGGGTGGTCAGCTCAAGACGATTCTAGCGCGGACAGCGGACGACATCGGACCCCGCGGTGTCGACAACCTGTTCAGCCATGGGCGGGTGAACGCGGCTAACGCGGTGAAGTAGTGCGTCACGGTTCGACCCGTTTGGCAAGAAAGCGAAGGGGAGGCCAGGCCGGCCTCCCCGATTGCTACTCCTAGACTTCTCCGCCTCGCTTGAGCTCGGCCGCGCGGCTAACCGCCTTGAAGATGTGGGCGTAAGCCCCGCAACGGCAGAGATTGCCGCTCATCCCCTCCTGTATCTCCTCGATGCTGGGATTCGGGCTTCTTCTCAGTAGACCCTCCGCCGCCATCACCTGGCCCGGCGTGCAGTAGCCGCACTGGAAGGCGTCGTGTTCGACGAACGCCTGCTGGACGTGCCCTAGTTCCTCGCCCTGCATCACACCTTCCACGGTGGTGATCTCATGTCCGTCGGCCTCCGCGGCCAGCGTCATGCAGGAGTAGCGGGGCACGCCGTCCATCAGCACGGAACAGGCGCCGCACTCGCCGCGGGCGCAGCCCGGCTTGGTGCCCGTCAGCTCCAGCTGATCGCGCAACACCTCGAGCAGGGTGTGCCGCGGCTCGATGGCCGCGCGCACCTGCCGGCCGTTGACGCGCAGCGCGACGACGAGGTGGCCGTCGGCCGCGCTCTGCGCCTCCTGCGTCGTCGCGGTGCCGGGGCCGGCGACCGCAGCGCCCAGCGCTCCCGCGCCAAGCGTGCCGATGAAGTTCCGGCGGCTGATTCCCGACTGCGAGCGAGTTTGATCGGAATCTTTGCCCATGATTGCTCCGCCTGTTTTCGGTCGCTAACCGGTGAGCCGGCCAGCCGACGATCTCCTTTGATCTCGCGTGCGCCTGCCGTTTCGCATTAGGCCAGCGCGCGCAGCGTCTCTTCCATCAAGCCGCGCACCAGCGCGACCTTGTAACCGTTGTGCTCCAGCGGCAGGGCGCCCGCAACGCTCGCGGCCACGACCCTCGCGATGGTCTCGGCATCCAGCCGAGCACCGGTGAGCGCGCCCTCGGCCTCGGCGGCGCGCCACGGTTTGGGCGCGACACCGGACAGCACCAGGCTCGCGGTCTCTACGCTGTCGCCCGGCATCGTCACCACCGCGGCCAGCCCGGCGAGCGCGAAGTCCCAGGCGCCGCGGTCGCGGACTTTGCGGTAGACGCTGCGGGTGCCGGACGCGACCGGAGGCAGCAACACCTCGGTCACCAGCTCGCCCGGCTCGAGTAAGTTCTCGCGCTGGATGTCGTCGGCCGGCAACAGGAAGAACGACTCGATCGGCACCGTTCGCGAGCCCGAGCGCGACGCGATGCGGACGCTGGCGCCCAGGGCTTGAAGCGCCGGCGCCGTGTCCGAGGGGTGCACGATGTAGCAGCCGCTGCCGCCGAAGATGCAGTGGAAGTGGTTCTCGCCGGCGATGGCGTAGCACGTGTCACCGCCCTTGCGCAGGCAGTGCCAGTCCCCCCGGAAGTACCAGCAGCGCGGCCGCTGGCAGATGTTGCCGCCGATCGTTCCCTGGTTCCTCAACTGGGGGCTGGCGGCCGAGGCCGCGGCCTGCGCCAGGACCGTGTAGCGCTCCGCTATCGTTGGATCGCTGGCGACCCCGGTCAGCGTCGTCAGCGCGCCGACGCGAAGGCCGCCGTCCCGGGTCGGACTTATCCCGCGCAGCTCTTCAAGACCCGACAGCGAGACGACCTTCTTGGCCGAGAAGACGCCGTCGCGCAGGCAGCCCAGCAGGTCGGTGCCACCGGCGTGCAGAACGGCGCCCTCGGAGCTGCCGTGCTCGAGCGCCTCGTCGACCGAGCCGGGACGTTCGTATGTGAAGTTGGGCAGCATGGCTCACTCTCCTCGTCTCTCAGCCAGCGCGCTGAGCATCCGACCACGGGTTATGGGAGCGTCGGTGACGCGAACGCCCGTCGCGTGATAGACCGCGTTGGCGATCGCCGCCGCGGTCGGGATGTGCGCGGGCTCGCCCAGCCCCTTGGCTCCCGTCGTATTGCACTCGGTATCGTGGGGATCGATCGGCACGCAGGTCTGATCGATTGGCACGTCCTTGGCCGTGGGGATCTTGTAGTCGTGCCAGTTGGCGTTCACGACCTTGCCGGTCTGGCGCGAGTCCAGGATCCGCTCCTCGGTCAGCCCCAGCCCGATTCCCATGGCCATGCCGCCGAACACCTGGTTCTCGTACGTCAGCTTGTTCATCACCCGGCCGCTGTCGTGCGCCGCCACCAGACGCAGCACCCGCACCTCGCCGGTCAGGATGTTGACCTCGACCTCGGCGAACTGCGCCGCGAAGGGTAGCGCGATCTTGCCTTCGGGGTGGGGATGCCTGCGTCCCACGCCCACGATCACCTGTCGCCCGCGTAGACCGCGAAGATCGGCCAGGGCCACCGCCTGGTCCGGCGCGTCGGCCGGCATGATCTCGCCGTCCTGGAAGACCAGTTGCTCGACCGGACGTTCGAGCTGGGCCGCGGCAAGCTCCAGCAGCTGGCGCTTGACCTCGATGGCGGCGGCGCGGACCGCCGGCGCCGAGACGAGGACCGTCTGACTGCCGCCGCTGGAGGGAGCGTTCTGCGTCGTGCCAGTGTCGGCGTGCTCGATCTGGATCCTGTCGAGCGGCACGCCCAGCTCCTCCGCCACCACCATCGCCATGACGGTCTTCGTACCCGTGCCGATGTCGCTGGCGCCCATGTTCAGGTTGACGCTGCCATCGGCGAACAGTTTGACTATCACGGTCGCGCGGGGATCGCCGGGATAGGCCCACATGCCGGCCGCCATGCCGACGCCGCGGCGCACATGCCCGCGCCCCCGAGGTCGGGCTCGCGCCTCGCTCCAGCCGAACGCCTTGGCGCCATCGCTGAGACATTCGCGCAGACCGATGCTCGTGTAGGGCGTGTCATTTATCTGCAGGAAGGTCGCTATGTTCTTCAGGCGGAACTCCACCGGGTCCATGTCGATCTCTGTGGCCAGCGCGTCCATCATCTGCTCCAACGCCCAGGCGCAGTTTGGCATGCCCGGCGCTCGGAAGGCCCGCGACGGTCCGGCGTTGGTGTACACCTCGTTGTCCTCGACCCGCACGTTGGGACAGAGATAGAGGGCCTGCACCAGGTAGGTCGAGGTCGCGCCCGCCGGATAGGCACCGCCGCTCCCCAGGAAGACCGCGTCCAGCGCGGTCAGCGTGCCGTCGCGCTTCACGCCGGCCTTCAGCTTGATCGTGTTCGCGGCGCGATTGCCCACACAGATGAACGACTCCTCGCGCGTGAGCGCGATCTTCACCGGCCGCGCCGTCGTGCGGGCGAGCAAGGCCGCGATTACCGTGTACTTGCTGAGGCCCAGCTTGCTGCCGAAGCCGCCGCCCATGTAGTTGCAGATGACCCTGACCGAGGTGAGCGGCAGGCGCAGCGCCCGCGCCAGGTTTGCCTGGATGCCGAAGACGCCCTGGTTGGAGTCCCAGACCGTCAGCCGGTTGCCGTCCCAACGCGCGATGGTAACGAACGTCTCCATCGGCGTGTGGATTTCACAGGGCGTGTGATAGGTCTGCTCCAGAACCACGTCCGCCCCGGCGAAGCCGGCCTCCACGTCTCCGCGTCCGGACGTCTCTTGACCCAAGATGTTACCGCCCTCGTGGATCGCCGGTGCTTCCGGTGTCAACGCAACCGCGTCGTCCTGCACGAAGGGCAGGACCTCGTACTCGACGTCGATTGCGCGAGCCGCCAGGATCGCCTGGTGCGGCGTCTCGGCCGCCACCGCCGCCACCTCGTCGCCCGCGTAACGGCAGTGCTCATCGAAGAGCATGCTGGTGGGCCCCTGGCCCCTGAAGTACCAGGGGATGGCCGCTCCCGGCGTCGCGGCTGTGATGACCGCGCGAACGCCCGGCATCGCCTGGGCCCGGCCGGTGTCCAGGCGCGTAACCCGGGCGTGGGCGTGCGGACAGCGGAGGATGGCCCCGTGCAACATGTCGGGTAGCGCCATGTCGAGGGTGTAGAGCGCCGTGCCGCTCACCCGTTCGTAAGCGTCCACTCGCGGGAGGGGCTTGCCGACGACGCGGGTCTCTCCCCAGGGCTCGATGTCCTGGGCCGGTGGTGGCAGGTTCGTAGGATCGGGCTCGGGCCACTCGAGGTAGTATTTCATCCTGCACCTCCTCGGGTTCTGCCAGCAGCTCAAAGGTAGGACGGCCGCCGCGGCCTGGAACGGCGGCCTGACGGACGCTGGTGGGGCTGTGACAACTTCTAACACGATTCCCGCGAAGGCAACCTCCGGGCGATGGAGTCCACGGTCACCGCCGTTCGACGGGTGACCGTTGGGCGCCGGTGCCTCAGCACCCGGTCGAGCCTCAGATTGCCCCTGAGAGACTTCCATGCGGACAGACATCTTTCTGCGCGCAGCGTCCTC
>CP070722.1:1835038-1841846 GCA_020350785.1 Gemmatimonadota bacterium | reverse complement strand
ACGGGCGACTGCGGCGACACCGGCGGCGACTGCGGCGGCGGCTGCAGCGGCGGTGGCCACAGCGGTGGAGGGAGCGGGTCTCCCTCGGGGAAGGACCGACTAGGTCAGTGGATCGCGGTGAAAGTCCACGATCGCGACACGCCGGGGATCGGGATCGATGGGATCACCTGGCGCTGGTTCACTGCGGCTACCGTGCCCAGCATCGAATTCATCGAAGAGTGGCCGCACCTGTGTAAGAAGGAGATACTCGAGGGCAACCTCACGATTCATACCCGAGGCGGCTAGCGATTCAGACCAAGAGAGCGCCCGGCAGGCTCGTGGTTCGAGAAACGTCCACGAGAAACAACCCGCCCTGCTGTCTCTGCCGGGCGCCTCGGTGTTGCCCCCCATTTCTAGCCTTGTGCATTCTTCATATCATCGGGTAAGTTAGCGTGTCGAACTGATCGGCCACGGCGGCGGCCGCCGTGGCCTGGATTCCGCCGGGGTAAGCGTAGCCATTCACGCGCGACTACTGGCGGTCTTGGGGTTCGGGTGGGCACACACTCCGAGCCCCAGGTTTTTCGTGTCCAGGTTCTAGACAGCTCCACGCGGCAGTGGATCGCCGTGCGCAGGGTGTGAGAACAGCGGCACGTCGCAGTTCAGTCGATCGGTATGTTCTGGCTGCTCTGGGCCGCCGTCTTGGGTAGGGTAACCTTTAGGATACCGCCTTCGAGGTGTGCCGCGATACGACCGCGCTCGAACGCGGTACGGAGCTTGAATCTCCGATAGTAGCCCCAGGGCAGCGCGCTCTCCTCCTGCTGCCTGCCGCTGACGGGTCCCTCGATAACGAGCTCGTCCCCCTCCAGCGCCACGTTCATCTCGCCCTTGCGAACTCCCGGCACATCGGCCAGGACAACCATCTCGGTCTCGGTGGCATAGATGTCAACGGGCGGACGCGCATAGCGGCGGCGGCGGATTCGCGCCCCCCGGTCATCGGCCGCCCCGGCGCCGGGCCCAGAGGTATCGTGCAGCTCATCTACGCGCGGCCTATTCATGACTCCCCCCCTGCTGTGTTTCCCGCTCGCTCTGCGACGGCCCTGTCTGTGTCCAGGGGCTCTCGCCACCGGATTCTCCCTCCGGCTGCGAGGCAGGGCGTTCGCCGTTGTCCTCCTCGACCTTGATGCTGCGACCTCTGGGGCCGACCTGCTTGGGAAGCTGCACATCGAGTATCCCGTCCCGTACCTGCGCGACGACACTGAGCGGATCGATTTCGGCCGGGAGCGTCACGCTCAGGTCGAACTTGCCGGAGGGTCGCTCACTGCGAAGCATGCGCGCCCCTTCGGGCGCTCGATAGCGCGGCCGTTTTCCGGAAACCGAGACCGTGCGGCCGGCCACGGCCACCTCTATGTCATCGCGCCGCAGGCCGGGCAGTTCGACGCGCACTCGGTAGCCGTCGTCTTCCACCCTCAATTCGTGAAGCGGGAACTCCTTCGCGAGGCCAAGGTCTGGCGCGAGCCCCACGACCTGGTTGAACAGATTGCCAACCGCCTCTTTCAGCTCCGCCAGGGCGCCGCGGCCTGCCGCGCTCGAATCCGATTCCTTCACCTTCGTGAACCTCCTGAAAAGTTGCTCTGTGTGCCTGTCACTAATTCGTACGCACTACACATACCTCCAGGTTTCGCAGACCGCCAGTGATCAGCGGCCGGTCACCGGCGCGAACTTCTTCCCGGTGCCCTTCGGCTCGAGTATGACCACCGTGGAGGCTATGCGGTCCTGTAGCGCCTGTCGGTTGTCATCCCAGAACATCTCGAAGAAACCGAGGAGGCCGGTGAAGATGGATGCGGCGTACCCACCGAAGCGATTCAGAGCCGACCACCAGCCCAGCGGTTTGGCATCGAGACGTACCACACGAATCCGCAGCAGTCGCTTGCCCGGGGTCCGGCCGCTCCAAAACAGCGGGAAGAGAGTGAAGTAGAGGGCCGACCAGCCGAACTCGATTCCGATCTCGTTGGCCACCTTCAGGATCAGGTTGATAAGGCCGCCCTCCTCGGCCGCCTCCGCCTGCAGCCGATCCCTCTCTTTCTCCAATGCCTCTATTCGGCCCCGCTGATCGCTCAAGCGTTCGGCCGCGAGCGTCGCCCCCAGACGATCTCTGATCGCCACGACGCGACTCGAGTCACCGTCTCGCAGCGCCTCGGTGTAGGCGACGACAAGCGAATCCGGATTCTCCGGTAGACTTGATTCCGCCGGCGAGCCTCCAAGCACCGACTGATAGCCGGCCCTTACGGCCCCGGGCGCCCAGGGCTCTCCGCGGGCGACGGCGAGGCTGTCCAGAAACGATCTTATGTCCTGCGAATTCATGCCCAGCGTTCTCATTCGCTCGGAAAGCTCCCGCGCCGCCTCTCGCGCCTCGTCCTCGGTCTCGGCCTGCTGCAGCGCCCGGTAGTCGCCGAGGACGCCGGTCACCGCCCTCACCGCGGGCTGGTCGATCCCGAGTCCCGAAGTGACAACGCCCTCGCCAAGCTCGCCAGGGCTGGGCAAGCCGCTGAAGCAGCCGCTCGCCCACAAAGTCACAGCCGCGGTCGCCGTCCCCAGCGAACCGAACAACGCGACCCGCGCGCTCTTGCGGAGCGGGCCGCGTGAGCGTCGCAGTGCCAGGCGAAAGAACAGCACGGCCACGCCGAGGCCGAGGACGAGCCAGCCGGCCTGCGACAATACAGCGATGAGGAAGAGATCGATGCCCATGGCGACCCCCCTGCGCCAGGGTCGTGCCAGCGGTATCCCGAGCAGTTCGGGCGCCACCGAGAAGGCGTCGGGTGTAATGATCTCACGTTGATCGCGGGCGGCCTGGGCCATCGGTCGTCCATCCTGGCTCTTGTCCGAGTTTCCCCGTCTCAACGTACTATCCCGGCCAGCCACGGCACCAGGCGCGGCCTATATCCGTCGAGGATCTCCGCCGGGCAGCGACCAGGATCAAAGCTCCTCGAAAGTCCTGGCACCGAATAGCATTACAATGTACCCTGTTGGGAGCGTGGCCATCGCAGATGTGACTTGCAGTTGTGCAATGTGAGGGATCGACTGCTCAACCACCACATCGAAAAGGCATCGGCGCGACGTGCAGCCGCGTTGTCCGTCGCACTGCTGGGACTAGCGGTTGCCCCAGCCGCGCCTTCCTACGCCCAGACGAGCGGACAGATACTCGGCCGGGTCATCGACGCCCAGACCCGTGAGGTCGTTCCCACGGCCGAGATCTCCATCGAAGAGCTCGCCATCACCGTCCTCACATCGGAACGTGGCGATTTCATCATGGCCGCGGTGCCGGCCGGCTTGCACCGCGTTAGGGCGGCACGCTTGGGTTTTCGCACCACCGTCGTTCCCGTTAGGGTGCGGCCCGGTCGCACCACCCAAGTCACCATCGAGTTGCCGCCTACACCGGTAGAGGTGGAAGGCGTCACGGCCGAGGTCGAGCGCGTTCGGCTAATCGAGCCGGATGTCGCCATGAGCCACGAGGTCGTGCTGGGTCGCGACTTAAGGGAGCTGCCGGTCGACAAGGTCGAAGACGCCATCGAACTGACGACGGGTGTCAGCGATGGCCATTTCCGTGGCAGCCGCGTCGGCCAGGAGACTTACCGGATCGATGGCCTCGAGGTGCGAAACCAGTTCGAGGCGTCGACCGAGGGGGCCGGACTCGAGATGTCGCCTACGGCGCTGGAGGAGATCGAAGTCGCGACAGGCGGCTTCGGTGCTGGCTACGGAACGGCGCTGGCGGGCGTCGTGAGCTACATCACGCGCCGCGGCGGCACCGAACGCTGGGAGGGTCGAGCCGGCTTGCTGAGCGATCACTGGGCACCCGATGGCCTGCTGCGCGGCTTCAATAGCTTCTCGGCATCGCTGGGCGGCCCCATCCACTTCATCGGCCGCAACAGCACGATATTCGCCGATCTCCTCGCGCAGGGGATGATCGACGGCGAGCCGCGGGCCCGCGGTCTGACTTGCCTGCGCCAAGCGGACGGCGACTCGGCCCTCGCGATCGCGATCGAGCAACTGGCCGACAACCCGGCCACCGCGCATCTCTACTGCCCATACTCGGCAGCACGGCTGCCCTATCAGCGTGGCGACAAACTGATCGGCTTCCTGCGTGTCGATCGCCCGCTAGGCCAAAGCGCCAACCTCACCCTCAGCCTGCTACATAGCCGCCGGCAAGAGGAGCTCTACACTCCCGAGTTCAAGTACAACTCGGAGTTCCAGCTCGGCCAGCGCTCGACGGGCACTTTGGCTAGCCTGATGATCGACTGGGCTGGCTACGGGGCCAACCACGCCTACCACGTGGTCGCGCGCGCGGCTGCGCTCCGCCTGGATCGCCATCTCGGCGTCGTCGACCCCTGGACCTTCGATGAACGTTCGCGCCTGGCCGGATTCGGATTCGCGGACTTCCGCTTCCTGGGAGAAGACTTCGTCCGCACGCCGATCGAGGAGCAGCTCGTCTCCGGTCGACCCGTCCCCGGCTACCGGGAGCCGGGCGGTTCGATCGGTTCACCCTTCGGACCTGCCGCCGAGGGCATCCTCTTCACCGAGGGGACCCCAGGAATCGCGAACTGGAACCGGTCGGAGTTCGTCGGCGCCGACTTGACAGGCGAGCTACTCTGGACGCGCGGGCACGCGTTACGTGCCGGGGCCTCCACCCGTTTCCATCGGATCGAGAGTTACGAGCGGACCCAGGCCTACCTTCCAGGCTCCCTGCCCAGCTACGCCCGCTTCTTCCCGCGAACGGTCAGCGGCCACGCAGAGGTCTCGCTGCTCGCCGCGCACGACATCACCATCCGCTTGGGCCTCCGGGTCGAGGCTTTCAACTCGGAGCTCGCCTTTCAGGAGGACCGCGTCGATTTCCTGGCCCCGGCGATCGAGCCAGAGTGGCGCGTCGAGGTCATGCCCAGGTTGGGCTTGGCCATACCGGTCCCCGGCACCGCTGAACGCACCATGTTCCGCCTCAACTACGGTCAGGTCGCACAGCCGCCCGATTTCCGCTTCTTCCTCGACACCACGATCGGCGATTCCTTGAGGACCGACATCCGCCGCCAGGGTAACCCGGACCTGACGTTCGAACGGGGCACGACGTGGGAGGCCGGCGCCACGCATCTGCTCAGCCCACACGTATCGCTCGACGCTACGATCTACTACAAAGAGCTGCACAACCTGGTGACCAGCAGCTTGAGCTTCACCGGTATCGCCGACAGGCAGTTCACAACCGGTGACTTCGGGACGATCCGGGGCCTCGAGCTTTCCGGCCAGGCCGTCTGGCCATGGCTGCGCCTGCGGGCCGGGTACGCCTACCAGCACGCCAAAGGAGTCACCTCCAGCGCCTTCGAGGATCTCGGTGAGGGCGCGAGCGCGGACCGCCGGGAGTTTCCCCTGGCCTTTGATCGCCGGCACGCGGCTGATCTCGCCGCCGCGCTGGGTCGCGCCGCGGGCACGGCCGATCAGAAATGGGGCTTGACCCTGACGGGCTCTTTGAGAAGCGGCTTCCCACTCGACCGCACCGCGACCGAGAGCGATGAGCGTGAAGACCCCGGGGCCACGGCGCGTCTCCCCTGGACGGCCGTGCTCAACCTCCGTCTCTCACGCGACTTCACCTCATTGCCGGGCTGCCGACGGTGTGCATGGCGGATCATAGCAGACGGCCGCAACATTCTCGGGCGCGACAACATCGTCGCCCTCCGCCGCGATACGCGATCGGTTGCCCCGAGTGCCGACGAGCTGCTCGAGACCGCCAGGGAGATACCTCTGGAGATGGAGCCTATACCTCTGGAATCGCCACGCTACAGCGCTCTGGTGGACCTGAACGGGGACGGCCGGCTCAGCGGCCAGGAGATGCGGACCGCCCGCTTCGCCGCCGCACTGGATCGCAACGACCCGTCCCTGTATTTCGGGAGCGCGCTGGAGCTGCGGCTCGGGGTGGAGGTGTCGTTTTGAGGCTGTCGCGCCCAGCCTGGGCCTTGCCGGCCGCCGCAGCCGCCCTCTTTACCGCCTGCCGGGAGGATCTGCCGCCGTTCGAGGCCAACGATCGGCCGCCTGCGGACTCCTCAGCGGTACGGCTGACCTACAGCCCTGGCGATGATCGCGCGCCGGTCTGGTCCGCCGATGGCGACACGGTGTTCTTCAACGCTGAGGGCACAGGTGAACTGTCGGGCAACCCGGGCGTCCTTCTCGCCATCCCGCGACAGGGTGGAGCGGCACGCGTCGTCCTGCAGACGGTCCAGTCGCCCAGCAGCCGTGAGATTCCCTGGCTGGTAACGCCGGCGCCAGACCCGACGTCGCCGCGCCTGGCGTTCATCGAGGTCGTCAAGCTCTGGGATCCCCATGGCTGCTCGCTCGAGTTGACCCGTTTGGTCTGCGTCCCCGAACTGGAAGAGCCGAGCGCCAGGCGGCCGTCGCTGGACCTGATCACCCTGCACATCCGCGCTCGTGCAGCCAGCGGACCGCTCGACGAAGACACCGCGCTCGAACTGGAGCTGCCCGGCGTCGAGTCGCAGAGCGACGGCGGGGTGAACACCTCGGTCGTGCACAACTATCCCTTCCAGCAAGTGTTCATCCAGGAGACCGGCTACACGTTTAGGGCGTCCTGGGCGCCGGATGGCGAGCGAATAGCAGTGAGCGATGGTCTCAGGGTGCTTGTCTGGGAGGTCGGCCACCAGGCTGTGGACACGGTGCCGGGCACCGCTGACGGGGCCTGGCCTTCCTGGAGCCCGGACGGCGAGTGGATCGCTTTCACCCGGTTGGAGCGCGCGGATTCGAGCTTCACGACATGCGACTACATCGGCGGTCTCGGTGT
>CP070722.1:1828534-1834938 GCA_020350785.1 Gemmatimonadota bacterium | reverse complement strand
GGTGAAGGCGGGCCAGTCGGCCGGGGCGGTGTCTTGTGCGCGGGCGGATAGCGCCGCGGCGGCGCACGCGAGGAGCAGGAAGAGAGTGGTACGTTGCATGTCCCTAGATGCCACTGAAATGAAAGGAATGGGCTCGAATCCACGTACTGCGGATTATACGGGCAGTTTCGGCCGCCAGCCAGCGCCGACTGATCTTAGCGCCACCTGCTATTACACCAGGAAGAAATCACTCCACTCGCGCTCGAACTCAGCACCTGAAACATGGCAGCTACGAGGGCGGCTATCGATTTGAAGGGATAGTGCGAACGAATCACCGCGCTGATAGCGATAGTCGGTAGGCTTATGGTTTGGAGATTTTGGTGGGACTGCTCATATTACGCAGTGGTGCGATTAGCGTGTGCGGCTGAGTGAGTTCCTCCGCTCGCGGGAGAATCAGCCGTGACGGCATCTGATGGTCCCAGTTGTCCGATCAGCCAGCCTGTATGCCCAACCATAGGTCATAGCTACCCGCATTCGTCGAGGCGAAAGGCACATCCGCTTCGGGCTCGATCCCCGCCTCCACAATCCAAGAATCAAGGACGGCAAACAGGCACACCTGCTGCGGGAGGTGCGTGCTCCGCCCACCAGCCCGATCGCGCTCTGCAAACGCCGGTTTGAGACTCAACAAGTGAGAGGTACCCAGATGAACGCAAAGCGGATCGTGCCGGTTATCGGAGTCCTCGCTCTTCTGATTGCGTGCGAGGACCAGACGACCACCGTGACCGAAGTGGATAACCTGGAGCCTCAGTTCATCAATACCGACAAGGGCAACTGGGTAGAACTAGAAGAGTGGAGGCTCGACTGGTCCGAACGGTGGGTACTCCCTGCGCGTCGGAGCCGTTGCTGGCTGAGGGGACATCTGTCGTGTGGAGTAAGGAGCACACCCCTCCGGCGGGGGGCAGCGCCATAATGAACTGGAAAGTCACGTATACGGAAGACACCCATTTGATTGGGGAGGTCTCGCGGGTGCGTTGGAATCTGGTCAAGCAGAATTCGAGCGCACATATCATGACAAGAAAGTCTGACGGCAGGGATTATTGGCATGGAAAGTCAATCGAGCATTACGAGACTGCGGATGGTGACAAGCTCCACACGCTAACCAACTGGTGGTACGTCTGGGACCCGTTTCCCAACCTCGTTTCACTCCGAATGGAGGTCGCTTGCGGCCCCAGCAAGTGATCGGCCGCAGAGATCAACGGATCTCTGCCTCGGCGGGAAGCAGTGCACGTAGGTTACACCAGAACAACCGTATTGGAGGTGCCCAATGCGCTCGCAGATCCCAATCACCCTCGTCCTCGCGGTGTTTGTCACTGCCGGTTGCGATCAGAGGGTACCAACTGACGTCGAAGACTCGACCTACAACATCGTGCCCCTCCTGGCGAACGACGGAACCAACAACGGCGCCGCCAGGTGGATTCCTGATCCAAACTGCGGTGTACTCGATGGTGACGGGAACATCGTCTGGACGGACTGCAGAAACCAGATCGCCACATACAGCGGTAATGACAACGCCCTGACTACTGTCAAAGAGTCGAATATACCGAACTCCACGGGCACTGTCGTCCGCTGGGACGCGTACAACCCACCGCCAGGCCTGGCCGAAATGTGGGGCCTCGAAGGGCCGCCTGTACCATGCGGTCTGGTGGACACCAACTATGAGTTCACGTTGTTCACAACGAAATGGTCCGCCACCATTTCGCCGAGCGGAGAGGCGAAGCTGATCTGCCACTACACGACTAAGTGGAAGTGGGAGCCTCCGGAAGGGTGGGAGTCTCCGTTTTAGGCCAGACCAGATCGGAGTGGGCGCATCCCGAGGGGCGGGAGCCACCGTTCTATGGCATCCTCGACCAGCGCCTTCATTAAGACGATAGAGAGTGTCGGAGAGCAGGTGGCGAGCGCTCGCCTCGTCGCTCTCGGGCCAGAGGTAGCCCGCCAGCTTGTCGCGGCTGACACCCTGCTCATCGGCGACGCCCAACAGCGCCAGCAGGGCGAGGCGGCGGCGCTGGGCCACACGTCCAGACACAGGTCCGAATGGACCTTCAAGGGTGAGACCGCCCAGCAGTCGAAGCGCGTACACCGTTCTGCAGTCCTACGTATCAGTTGACAGCGTCTCGATTGCTCGCCGCGCCGCCTCGACCCGCGGCTGAGCTCGGGATCTGCGTCCTGCTACAGGTCCACAAAGTCTCCGTAATAGTAGATGGCCTTCGCCGTGTCGCCGAGGCGCTCGTAAACGTACGCCAGACTAAATGGGCGCCCGCTCCAATATAAGAAGAGCGCACCCTCAGGGGGTTTCGGCGCCAGCCAGTGCTGGTGGATTTTGGAACCGCTGCTGGCACCACGAACAACTGCTCACCCCACTCGTACTTCTCCACCAGCACCTGGAAGCGCGGCTGGTCTTGGAGAGGCAAGTCTCACTCAAGACCTAGCCTTCTTAGCAACGCAGTGTATCTGGGGTCGGAGCGCAGGTTGTCAAGAAACGGCTCGATCTTCAGATATGATATCCTGGGGTCGCGTTCACGGAGCGCACGCTCGAGGTACTCGAAGGCGAGGTCATTGTCACCGAGACCCGAATAGACTAAGGCCAAAAACCAGCTGTGCAAGGGAATATGCTCTTGCTCGATCAACGTTTGAAGCATCCGCCGCGCTTCTTCTTCATAGCCTGAGACGGCATACGCATACGCTAGCAGGTACGGAGCCCCTAAGTAGGGAGATCCAACACTCTCGAGCTGACGTACGGCGTCCTCGAACCTTCCCAGTAGCAGATAGGCCTTACCCCGATGTTCGGCTATGCCAATGAATGTCGAGTCTAACTGGAACGCGTGCTGGTACTGCTCGATGGCCTGGTCGTAGCGGCGCGCATAGTATAACACATCGGCGAGATTCCTGTTTATGATCATGGAGAAGGGGTCGAGTTCTTGGGCTCGTCTCACTTCCTCCACCGCCTCGTCGTGATGCCCCAACTGCGACAAGTACGTGCCGTACCAATGGTGTCCTGTTGCGTAGTTTGGGTTCAACCGAACGCCACGCCTGTATAGCGCTCCGGCGGTATCCCAGTCCCAATAGTAGTTCTCATACACGTAGGCGAGCGAGACGTAAGCTTCGGCGAGCGTGCTATCGCGCTCCAGTGCCATCGAGGCTAGCGTCGCGGCTCGCGGGAACACCTGCTCGGGCAACCAGTCGGTATAGTACGGTAGCAAGCTGTAGCAGTCGGCCAGGCCCGCATAGGCCAGGGCGTAGAGACTGTCGCGTTCGATCGCCGCCTCGAAGTGCCCGATGGCCCTTGTAAGCCCATCTCCTGTCCTCTCGATCCAGGCGAAGCGGCCGAGAAGGTAGGAGTTGTATGCTTCGAGGTTGTCCGTCGGTTTCGACAGTACCGACTGAGTCTCCTCTGGTGTCAGTGTCGTCTTGAGCACTTCGGCTACCCTAAGGGCGATCTCGCTCTGAACGCCCAACAGGTTCTCGACCGTAAGCGGCCGGTCGTAGGTCTCGGCCCAGATCTGTTCGTCGCTCCGGATATCGGCGAGCCGGACGTTAATTCGCACGGTCGTCCCCACTCGCTGCACACCTCCGCCCAAAATGTAGCGGGCGTTTAGCTCGTCCCCGATCTGTCGCAGGGTTTTCTGCGTGTCACGATACTGCATCACTGAGGTGCGTCCCCTGACGCTCAGACCGCCAATCTTGGAGAGTTGAGTAAGGATCTCATCGTGGATGCCGTCTGTGAAGTACCGGTCCTCCTCGAGGCCACTCCGGTTCAAGAACGGGAGTGCCGCCAGCGAAGGGCGCTCCTTGGCAATAGCGCTTGTCTCGGCCGCACCGCCGCCGAAGGACATCCAGCCCGCTGCCACGCCGCTCCACACAGCGAGCGCCACCAGAAAGCTAAGCCCTGCATTCCGCCAGGTCGAAGAGCCGTCTCGTCGCCTGGTTGCGTAGCTAGCAACTACAGCTTCAGCCTCGACCACTCGGATTTCTGATTCGGGCGCTAATTCAGGAGGCGGAGTGGACTCCTGCACGAAAGCCTTCGCAAAAACGAACCATAGGCCCAGCAGAAAGAGAACGATGGCGAGGTCGGGCAGCCAGGCCGGAAGCCCCACCCTATCGGCAACGGTCGCGATAAGCTGGAAGCAGGCCCACGCAGCGCCGGAGTACACCAGCAGCACCTGCCACAATGAGCGGTCGCGGATCTCATGGACGACTCGTCGCAATCCAGTCCGCTCTTGTGATCGTATCAGCGTCTCGCGTGTCAGCTCAACTTGGACCGTGGGTGCAGGTTCATGCACAGACTGCCAAGCCTTCCTAGCTTGAGCGCCACCTGAGCCCGGCTCCTTTTGGAGTCGCTCAGCAAAAGCCCGCAGATCCTCAGGCAGCTCTATGCCCACCTCGTCACGCAACCGCAGCTCGTGCACCCGCAAGATCTCGAGCGCGTTGGCGGGGTCGCCCGCCGCCGCCAGCGCCTGCATGAACCTCAAGATGGCCCGCGAGTTGTAGGGATCGTGCGCGGCTAGGCGCTGCCACCAGCCCGCAGCGGCCCGGTGCTCCCCCGCCCTCTCCGCTCCCTCCGCCAGTTCCTCAAGCACCTCTGCATGGCGGGCGGCCAGCCGGGTTCGCTCAGCCTCCACCCAGCGCTCGAACTCCTCGGCGCCGGCACCCAAGTAGAACCCGTCCAGGAACGTACCGCCGTACAGGCCGATGGCCCTCTCTAGTTCCCTCTTTGCTAGAGCTTTCTCCAAGCCGCGGACGTCGCACTCCACCACCTCGGGGCTCAGGCGCAGGAACTCGCCGCTGGCCACGATGGCGTCCTCGCCCAGCCCCTTCCTTAGCACATAGAGGGTATCGGAGAGCAGATGGCGAGCGCTGGCCTCGTCGCTCTCGGGCCAGAGGTAGCCGACCAGCTTGTCGCGGCTGACGCCCTTCTCACCGGCCACACCCAACAGCGCCAGCAGGGCCAGCCGGCGGCGCTGAGCTACACGCCCAGATACAGGTCCGGATGGACCCTCCAGGGTGAGACCGCCCAGTAATCGCAGGGTGAACATGGGCCCCCCGCGGCGGCAGACGATAATGAGACGATAGCAGTCGATTCTGGGCTGAATCAGGGTCGATCCGCCCTCCTCATAATAGCCACGCAGCGTTGAATCAGGCCAGCATCGCTGGCCCCAACACAGGAGGAGAGGCATGAGGACGATCCAACACCTCACCACAGCGCTGGTCGTCACGGCGGTCCTCGCCGGTGTGGTGACGTCGAACGGCTACGCCCAGCGGGCCGACGGCACGAACGGTGCGAAAGGGAGCCTGCTTGCGTTGCTGGCCTGGGACATCATGCCGGGGGACGCCGAGGCGCTCATCGACAAGGGCGATGAGCTGGTGGGCAGCCGCGATTACGGCGCGGCCCGCCGTGAGTACGCCGCCGCCGTCGAGGTCATCCGGGCCGCGGGCGGCTTCCCCAGCCTGCCGATCCGTAAGATGGCGGACGCCTATTACTTCGAGAAGAAGTATCAGAGCGCCATCCGGACCCTCGATGACCTGACGGAGGAGGCGGCCGAGGTGGGCGACATCGTAACGCAGGCCTGGGCGCAGGCCGATGCGGCCTGGCTGCTCGATGTCGATTGCCAGGCGCACGCCAAGAGCGAGCGGCCCGGCCGCAACCTGGAGATGAAGAAGCGGGCCAACAGCCTGCGGCGTCTCCTGGCGTCGCCGTACCTGCCGGCCGAGGAACGGACCGAGATCATCAACAAGCGCTGCGGCGGCTGCCACGCCAAGTGAGCCGATCGAGACGGGTGGAGGTCTGACCGGCGAGAGAGGCTCGATCGGTAAACTCAAACCGGCCCGTTGGGCCGTCGGCGGCGACGGCTCAACGGGCCTTTCGACGGCAGATTGCCAAGCCCTGCGACCCTCAATCCTCAGCGGCCTCTCTCTGGATCGCGACCGGTCACTCGGACAGCAGCGCGTCGAGGTCCAGCGGGCGAGTGAACATCATCAGCCGTCCGTCCGGCCCGCGCGGCCACTCGGCGGGCGGCCGATCACGATACAGCTCGACGCCGTTGGCATCCGGATCCCGCAGATACAGGGCCTCGCTGACACCGTGGTCCGAGGCGCCGTCCAGTCGGATGCCGGCCGCGACGAGTCGACGCAGCGCATCGGCCAACGCGGCGCGGTCCGGGTAGCGGATGGCGATGTGGTAGAGGCCCGTCGAGCCCGGAGGCGGCGGCGAGCCGCCCTGACTCTCCCAGGTATTGAGCCCGATATGATGATGATAGCCGCCGGCACTCAGGAAGGCCGCCGAGTTTCCCATCCGTTGGGTCACCTCGAATCCCAGGACGCCGGAATAGAACGCCAGCGCGCGATCCAGGTTCGCCACCTTCAGGTGCACG
>CP070722.1:1823009-1828434 GCA_020350785.1 Gemmatimonadota bacterium | reverse complement strand
CCGCAGAGCGTGCAGGTCGGCTCGCAGTAGCCGATCTTCGCGATCAGGTAGGGCGTCCACAATCCTTCGAATCCCGATTCCAGTAGTGTCGGGTGCAGCGCGTTGTTGGGGCAGACCCGGATGCACTGGCCGCAGCGAATGCAGCGGCCCAGGAAATCGTCCTCGGGCAGCGAGCCGGGCGGCCGAACCACGTAAGGCGAGCGTTTCACCTCGTGGGCATCGCCGGAGCGGAAGAAGAGAACCGCGGCCAGTCCACCGGCGAACGAGGCCAGCGCCTTGCGACGGCTGACATCGACCTTGGGTGTAGCGGCCGGGTTCGTCTTCGTATCTTCCTGTTGAGCGAAGAACTTGAACTGAAGCGCCCCCTCCGGACACGCCGCCTGGCAGTTCAGGCAGAGATGGCATTCCGCCTGCCGCCAGCGACTGCCCACATCCGGGTTGTCCGCGCCCTGGCACGCCAGCAGGCACTTGTTGCAGCTGTTGCAGGCGACCTCGTTCTTCTGCAGGCCGATTATCGCGAAGCGCGAGAACAGGCCCAGCAGCGCCCCCAGCGGGCAGATGCCGCGGCACCAGAAGCGCGTGAAGACCCGGTTCAGCAGCAGGATCGTCACGAAGACGATCGCGATCAGCAGCACACCGTGGAAGTGGGCTTGTCTGAACGGCAGCAACGTCGCCGCCAGCACGTCGTAGACAACGGCAGCGGCGGCGGCCAACGGGGCGATGCCGGTTCCCTCCGCCCAACCGGCCAACGCCAGCGTCCCGGTATGCAGGGCGGGCAGCAGCGCGGTCCCGATCGAGCGGGCCAGCAGCGGCAGGGGGTCCAACAGGCCTGCCTGCAGGCTGCCCAGAAGCGCCGCGCCCAAACAGAAGAAGAGGACGTAGTACTTGATCCTCTGATACTTCTTGTAGCGGTTCGATTCCAGCAGCCGCTTGCCGCGCCGCGACCCGCGCTCCGAGCGAACATGGGAGATCCAGTGATTAAGGCTGCCCAACGGGCACACCCAGCCGCAGAAGAAGCGGCCAAGAAAGATCGTTGGGATGAGAATGACCAACGACCAGAGCAGTCCCTTATATAGAGTGCCGCCGGCCAGCAGGGTCATCAGCGCCGCCAGCGGGTCGAGCTCGAGCGCGATCGAGACCGGGTACGGCAGCTTGATCTCGGATGCCTCTGACAGATTGAAATCGACCTCGAAGGTCGTCTTGAGGATGAGCCAGATGAAGATGAGGAAGAAGACTACTTGCGATGCGCGGCGCAGGTTCCTTGCGCTCTGAATGGTCATGTGATTCGGATGGCCATCAGACGACCTCTTTGTATCCGGCGCCGCGATAGTCAAGCGATCCCAGCCCCGCGCGCGCCGCCAAAGCGATGTGCCCGATCTGACGTCCACCGAGGCCCAGGAGCTCCACCGCTCTGGAGTCCGCCGCCACCTGATCGGTCGAGCACATCACCATGTTCTCTATCGACAGGTCATCGAGTGAGCCGCCCTGTGGACCGCCTCTGAGCATGACGCGCGTGGCGTCCACTACGGTCAGCGTCGGTCGAACGAACGCCGCCAGATCGACGATCGACTGATCGATCTCCTGGTGCAGCCGGTTGCGACGTCCGCCCAGAATACCGTACAGGTTCTTCATTCCGATGGTGCAGCGGGTCAACGAGTGCTGTTTGACGACCGGCATGTTGATCAGGCGGTCGTGCTCCACGAAGTGTCTCAGGACAGGCCATCTCATGAGCACCACGCCGCCCAGATCGACCTCGATGAAGTCCTCGGCGCTGGGCAGCATCACACGCGCCCCGGCCGACTCGGCGGCTTCCTTGATCCCAGAGCGCAGGAAACTGCGGCGGGGATCATTGCAGCTGACATCGCTGACGATCACCTGACGGGCGCCCGCCGACAGGCAAAGCCGGACCATCTCACTCACCAAGGCGGGATGCGTGTTCGCGCCCTGCTCCGCCGTACGGTCCCAGCCGACGTTAGGCTTCAACACGACCGACTCACCGGCGTTAACGAAGCGGGCGATGCCGCCGATGGCATCGAGCGCGGCCTTGAGGGCTGCAACCGGATCGGCGTGAACAGCTGAAGTGAGAGCGGGGAGGGAGGGGTCGGGCGGAACCTCGAAGCTGGTCGTCTTGGCGACGAGGATCTTTCTCCGCGTCGCCGTCTCGCGGTTGTGGAAGACGAGCCCGGTGGTCCCGGTGACCGCCGCCAGTGCCACCGCAGGACCGGTCTTCTTGAGGAAATCCCTGCGATCCATCTTCTTCTCGATCCCCTCCCCCGAGTCCCGGTCAGTATACAACCCGGCGGCAGCCACAGGCAAACGCGACTCCCAGGCTCCGGTGTGGTCTGTTGTGTCGCTGGGCAATTCGCGCGATGTCAGTCCAATCGCTATCATGTCAACAGCACCCAGGTCGCCCCAACCCACCCAGCTTTTCCTGGCAGCGGTTCAGCGACTCGATCAACGCTGGCCTATGGGAGCCGCACGATGAGCCACCACCCCAAGTCCGACCGCGAGCTTGATGGAATCTCACGCCGGAACTTCGTTAGAATCGGCAGCGTGGCCCTGGCTGGAGGAGCGGGGCTGGGCGGACGCGCCTTTCCAGCGGCCGCCGGCAAGCGGCCCGGCCTCTTCCCGGCGCCCAGTCAGGAGGCGCGCATCCAGAGCTATCGCACCCTCGGCCGCACGGGCTGGCGAGTTTCTGACGTCGGCATGGGAAGCGTTCCGCTGAGGGAGTCCACGGTGGTTCGCTACGCCTACGACAAGGGAGTGAACTACTTCGATACGGCGGAGGGCTACGGAAACGGCTCTGCCGAGCGCGCCATCGGCGAGGCGATGCCGCACATGGACCGAGCCAAGATCTTCATAGCCACGAAGAGCCGCATGAGAGACGGCGACAGCGCGGAGGCGATCGTCGATCGCGTGCGCAAGAGCCTGGACCGCCTCAAGACCGACTATGTCGACTCGTACTCCATCCACCTGTGCTCGACGGTAGCGGCGCTGAGCCATCCCGGTTATCACGCCGCCATGGACCAGCTCAAAGCCGAGGGCCGGGTCCGTTTTACCGGCGTCAGCTACCATGGACCCGGCGGCGGGCGGGACGACAGCATGGCCGACGTGCTGATCGCCGCCGCGGAGGACGGCCGCTTCGACACGGTGCTGCTCGTCTACAACTTCTTGAACTACGAGGAGGGTGACCGCATCCTCGCGGCCTGCAAGGCCAACGACGTGGGAACGACGGCGATGAAGACTTCGCCCGGCGTGCTGCGCTACGAGCCCCTGGATCCCGACAACCTCACCGAGCGCCAGGCGGCCTACCTCGAGCGTCTGGCGCGGCGGGGCCAGAGCCGGGAGTCGGCGTTGGAGCGGTTGGAGGCTCAGACGCTACGGCAGAAGGATCTGTACGAGCGCACGCGCCCCTTCGTCGAGCGCTACGGCCTGACCACCGAGGAGCAGCTCCGCCTGGGTGCCGTTCACTGGGTCCTCCAAAACCCCGACATGCATACCGCCTGCGTCGCGTTCACCAACTTCGACTTGATCGACAAGGTGATCCCGCTTTCCGGCAACCAGCTGGGCGCAGCCGAGACGAAGCTGCTAGAGGAGTGCCGGTTGGCGCTGGCCGACCAGTATTGTCGTCACGGTTGCAGGGCGTGCGGCGCGAGTTGTCCCCATGATGTGCCGGTGAGCACGATCATGCGTTACGCCTACTACTATGAAGGACAGGGATACGAGAAGTACGCCATGTCGCTTTACGCCGGCCTGAAAGGCAAGGGCGCTTCGGTCTGCAGCGACTGCCTGGGTGACTGTGCAGGTGCCTGCCCTCATGGGATCGACATACAACCCAACATGCTGCAGGTCCACGATCTGCTGACGCTCGCCTGACCGATCGCCGGCGAAGCAACCTCCGGGTACAACCCGGATACGGGACTAGGCTACACGCACGTCCTAGAGATGGAGCTGACCCACGGGCTCAACCTGCACCGACCAGTGGTGGCGCAGACTGACCAGCAATGCCGTACTTTCTTCGCGGTCCGAGCCGAAAAAGATCTGGGCACCCGCCGCAATGTCGAAACTCTTTCCCGCGATGTCCTTCAGGGAGACCACGACACCCGGTGTGAGCGCGAAAATCGACTCCGACACCTCCTCCTGCAGCCCCCCGAACTCTGTATTGAACTCGAGAAGTGGCACCACGTTGTCGGAGGTGAAAAGCGAGAGGGCGGTGTTCCACTCTATCGCCTCGAACTGCCCGTTGCCGCCTTCGCGTGCGAAGACATACTCCAGCTCGGCCTGGCTCTGCAACTTGACGAGGCCGGACCCGATCGCCCAATCGAGCGCCGCCAGCGGAGCCACAACATAATCCTCCCCCGCGCCTACCTCCTCTTCACCGCTTGGGAGAGAGAACTCGACACCGGTGGCCAAGATCAGGCCGCCGGTGTTAGCCGCCTTGGTCACCTGGAACTTGGCGGCCAGTTTCAAATCACCGAGCCCCGCAACAGACTCGGCTTCCGGCATATTCGTGAGACGGAGCGGTTGGTCCAGCTCGAGGGCGAACCAATCAGTGAATGCATACTCGAAGATCAGGCTGCTCTCGTAAACCTTACCCTCATCATTCCGCAGCAGCCGCCCGGCGAAGTCCCATCTGACCTTGCGATCGACAAACGCGTGCTCTGTGATGAGAGGATCGATGAATATGCCTTTCGTTGTTTCGTGAACGGCCGAACTGGGCCGCGATCCGGTCAAGTCGCTGCCCGGCCTGCCGCTGCTCTGAAGCTCCGCTGAGCCACCCGTCGACTGGGCGGAGAGGCCGGCTGGGTTGGCAAAGAGTACAAGCACTGCCGGCAGCAAATGGGTGACGCGATAATCACTCACTCTCATCCTCCCTTCATACCTGCATATTCCTGGATGGCAACCGAACCCACGAACCGACCACCACCTAACTTGGGACCCTCCTCAGCTTCCCAATCGGCTCCTGTCCAAGTTTCGGCCCCCGCGGTTCGTCATAGCAGTCAGGATAGTGCCCATCATTGCATTCCCAGCGCGCGATCAGTATCAGAATCTCTCCGGTGGGAAACTTTGCACAATCCCCTTCTGCCCCACTAATTCCTCAATATCGTCGAGCTCTGACGCCAGGAATTCGGTGAAATTCTCCACGCCGCTTTCCGTGACGACCACCAGGTCCTCGTAGCGGATGTAGAGCTGTTCTTCCGGCACGCGTAGCTGTGGGTCCACTGCGAAGACCTGGCCCGGTCGCAGAGGACCGTCCGCGTACCTGCCCACATCGTGAACGGCCATCCCCACCGTATGGGAGAAGACGCCACCCCCTCGATTGACCAGGTCGCGCGCGGCTTCTTCGTAAGTCGGCTTCGAGAAGGTCCAGCGCTCGAAGACGGGCTCCATGGCGATCTTCGCCTCCTCCATGATTTGAGCCGTG
>CP070722.1:1814217-1822909 GCA_020350785.1 Gemmatimonadota bacterium | reverse complement strand
CGTCGCATCGCTGACCGCCAGCTGGTGACGGAAGCCCACGCCTACGTCGTCAGACTGGTTGCCCCCGACGAAGCTCGACACGCCGGTGACCGTCTCAACCACCGAGTCCCGGGTGGCGATGACCTCGCCGGTGACGGGATCGAATTCCGCCAGAATTTTGATTCTGTTATAATCGCCCACGGCTGGCACGAAACTGCCCGTCCCCGTATTCAGCAGCCAGGCCTGATACTCGGCGCCACCGGCCAGGTCCTGCAGGCCGTTGTAGGTGACGGTAATCACGTCGGGCCGTCCGGCACCACCCGGCGCAGCCAGTACGTCGCTTGGCGTCAAGGGATCGACGGGGAATGGCGCCAGAGCGTTGTTGATCGGGGCGCCGGTCGCGTCGAGGTCCACACCGACCTGAGCGCGCATGACCGGCAGTCCCGTCGCATCGTCGTAGATTACCAGATAGTTGTACTGCGGCAGATCGAACGCCGCCAGCGAGTTGGTCTCGATGATGTCATTCGTCCCGCCACCATCGAAGGCGAAGAAGTTGAAACCGCTCAACCCGCCCGCGTCGGTGGTGAATCCCCCGATGGTGTAGGGATTGCTTCCCAGCGTGGTACCCGGGCTGCCGCCCAGGGGCGTCAGGCCGTCAGGCGCGTCAGGCGTCTTCTGGAATCCGCCGAAATCCGGGTTGTTGAGCAGATTATTCACATGGTCGAGGTCCCCGTTCACAGTCAGGGCCAGTCGCTCGAGCGTGACCGTGAAGCTACCGTTGGCCGGAAGACCTGCGAACGTGTAAACGGCAAACGGGTCGCCGAAAATAGAGTCTGGCGTGATCCCTAAGTCGCCAGTCGCATCGTTGTCTTGCAAAGCGGGCAGCCGCGTGTCCTGACTGCCGTTCCGCACTGGGAACTCCCAGGCCGGGCAGTCGCCGCCGCAGGTGAAGAAACTCGCTGCCGACGTCAGGAACGACTGGGTTCGCGCGAAGGCATCCGTGACCGACGGGTCTATGGCCGCGAGGATGAAGTTGTCGACGCTGGCCTCACCGGCCGGATCCAGATACGCGCCCGCCACCGGAAAGTCCCAGCTTGGTGCGCTGGCGAACTCGGTGATGTTGGCAGCGTCCTCCGGGCACCCGGCGAGCACCAGGGCCGTCCCTCCGATCAACCCAATGCGGGTAATCCAGTGACGCACAATAGGTGGACTCATGACGAACTCTCCCTGTGCCTAGCTTGGATCAGCGACCTGGCCGGTCCGCTGACCACGTACGACTGTTATCCAACCACTCCGGGGCCCGGCGAACCGCTCAACGGCCGGGCACTAACGTCACACCTGCCACGATGCTGAAGTTGTGCACCGAGTTGCTCAAAGCATTCGTGTCCGGGTTCAGCTCGGGAAACCGATCGTTGATGACGTTCTTCCGTTGCTGCCCCAAACCGACGGGCTGATCTGATACCGGGTACAGCTTGAAGAAGTCGTCCTGCAGACCCCAGTCCGGATACCAGTGATCGGTAACGGCGAGCTGGAAGCCCAGCGCCTCCGTCGCCGCGAAGTTGACTCCAAAATCCAACCTCACTATGAGCCCGGTCTCCGATGCCACACCACTCCACTGCTGTGGATCGAGGAACACCCGGTACCCACCGCCACCCAACACGGCGTAGGGTACGAGGCTGCCGCCCAGCGGCAAACGCAGATTGAGGTTCAAGCCGTAGTTCCAGATGTCGGCCGGCTGATTGATCACGTTCAGCGTCGTCGAATCGCCGAACGATAGAGCGGCGATCGGGAACTTGCTGCCGTCCACCTCTCCGAAGGTCAGGTCGGTCCAGATGCCGATCCCGATGTTCTCGGTCACGTAGTACGACGCCGAGCCGCCCAACGTCGGGCCGGCCTTCAGGCCGCTTCCGCCGCCGAAGCTCTGGTAGCCGCCGTACGCCGCGACCTGGAACTCGTTCTGAGCCACCTGGGCGTCGGCGCTCGCTGCTACCGCCAGAAAGGCCAGGCCAACTATTGTCGCGCCAAATCGCTTCATGTCTGCATCTCCCACAGATCAAGGTCGCAAACCAGCCAGAACGACCGGTCGCGGACTAGAAGACCCCGAAGTTGAAGCTGAACGTCTGCACGTTGTCCAGGGACCTCATGTTCGTGTAAGCGTAATCCACCCCCAGCGAGTACCGCTCGGACAGGGGGATCTTGATGCCTCCACCGACCGCCGCACCCGTCCAGAAGTCGCGGAAATCCTCATCCCGATCTTCGTTGACCCACTGTTTTCCGACGCGAGCGAAGACGAAGTCCTTGTAGGAGTACTCCAGCCCGACCGACGGCTCGAGGGCCGTGTCGATCGAGTCGTAGAAATCCGCCACGAACCTCGTCTTGTGCTCCAGCCCGACCTGCGGCAACCACGCCTCGGCGGTGCCCGTCACATCGAACAGCACACTGAAGCGGAAGGCCGTCGGCAAGAGTAGCTGTCTGGTGTCGAACGTCACCGGGATATTGTCGGTTGTGGGAAAGGCATCGGTGCCCTGCCCCACGGTGCGCTTAGTGGCCGACCCCTCAAATCCTGCCTCACCGCCTATGTTCTGGATGCTTCCGCCGATGGTCGCGCCCACCAGGCCGGTACGGAACAGGGCCCCCACATCGCCGCCCAGCCACGTCGCCTTGGCGTCGGTAATCCCTTCGCTGACGTACTTGAGGGCGAAACCGAAGCTGAGACGGTCCGTGATCCGCCGCGCGTAGGCCAGCGAGCCCGCGAAACCCGTCCAGTCGAACGTCTCACCGAACTGCGGATCGCCGCCGTCCGGAAATCGTTCGCTCGTGCGCAGCATGTCGCCGCTGTCCAGGATCACGACGCTGGCGCCCACAGCCGAGACGTCGTTGAGCGGGAAAACGGCGCTGGCGAACTGATGGGTGATATCGGCATCGGCGAATAGCTCGGAATAACTGAATCCCAGGCTGAACGCCTCCACCTCCGCCACCGCGCCGACGTTCCAGGCCATCGACTCGGGGCCCCTGATCAGCGCGACGCCCGTAGCCCCGAGCGCCTGCGCCCGGGCACCCACCGGAATCTCCAGGAAGTTGGCGCCACGTGTACCCACTCTGGTGGTCGACTGATCGGGCTCTGGCTCCAGCCCCTGACCCACGTTCTGGGCCCACGCCGTCGCCGAGGCTATAAACAGCCCCGCACAGACTACAGCAAGGGTTCTCTTAAGCATTGGAAAAGCCTCCCCGATCACTTGATCACCGCGAACTTACCGATCTTCTTCACCGTCTCACCCGTCGCCGGGTTGTTGGCCTGAACGGTGAACACGTACAGACCACCGGCCACCTCGTTGCCCTCCCGGGTGCGCATGTTCCAGTAGAGATCGCCATTCCCGACCAGCTCGGCGGGCTCCCACGATATCTCCTGCACGAACTGGCCGGAGACCGTGAAGATCCGCAGCACGCCCCGCGGCGGCAGGTGGGTGAACATCAGCCGCGCATCGTCCTGCCCCGGCGTCGCGATCTGATACTCCGAGAACATGACGTAGGGGTTGGGGACAGCGTGTATGCTGTCCATCTGAGCCGTGATGTCCATGCCGGCCGCGATCGCGGCGTTGCCCGTGATCGCCCGCTGCGTGCGGTACGTCAGGCGGCTCTCCAGTTGGTACGGCGACGTATAGAAGACGGCCAGATTCTGCCCCTCTAAAGGCGACACCCAGTCGAGCGTGCTGCCCGGGCCACCTACCGGATTGCAGCTCGCGCGCGGGAAGTTCAGACAGCTGATCACCGCCGGCGCGAAGGTCGCCGCCTCCCGCTGCACCTTGATGGGCCTGCCGCTCCCGTCCAGCACGATGCCGCCCGACTCGCCGATGCTGTCCAGCTCCACCGTCTCGATGAAGTACAGCTCGTCGCCCGGTATCCACTGGTCCTCCGGAACGGTGACGCTCAACGTGTCCTGCGACCCGATGGCCCCCAGGAGCGCGGTGTTGTCGGACCGAGCCCGCATTGCCAGATCGACGGGCCGGTCGTAGAGCGCGTTCCTCACCGTGAAGGGGACCTTCACCGCGACCAGGTCCTCCTCGGCCACGGTGAGCCCCGTCGCGGCTGCGATCGCCGCCGCCGCCGCCGCGTCGGTTCGACCCGTAGCCGCGACGGTCCGCGCCTGCAGCGAGGCGTCGTAGTCCGCGTCTGTCTCGGACGGGGACGCCAGGTTCAGCTCGAACGGCGCACCCGGCCCAAAGGCGAAGTCGGCCCACGTGATGTCGTACTTACCGTAGGCGCTGATGCCGCCCGCTTGGTTCGACTCGCTGGCCTGATTGTCCCAGGTGACGGTCGGGACTACCTGGTTCGGGATGGTGTCGCCATCCACCTCGAACTGGTAGCGCGACCTGTCAAAATCACCCGCCTCCGTGTCGTCGACGTTGACGATGAAGCCGGGGAAGCCGGTGAACGTCGGCCCCCTCACACGGGCAAAGAATGTGCTGGGCGTGGTCTCCTCACCATCGAGAACCGTAGAGACCAGCAAGGGCTCGTCGGTCCCCACCCGGTAGAGCACGAAGCCCAGGCCCTCCAGAGTCGTGAACGTCGTGTCGGCCACGACCGTCACGGGACCCGCTTCGCCCGCTATGTCGACCCCGTTGGGGTTCGTCGTGGTCAGCACCAGGGTTTCGACGGCCACATCGTCCGCCGTACCCGGCCCCGTCTCCGCCAGCACCACGTCACGCGCCGTCACGCGCGTGAAGACGATCCGGCCGCTACCGCGCCGCACCACCTGGGCCACCTCGAACTCGTTGGCGAAGATCGCGCGGAAGCTGCCCTCGTCCACCGCGGCGCCCGTGAAGCGAACGTCGAACGGCCCGGTCGCGTAACCGAAGGTATCGGGCTCCTCGAAGAAGGCCTCGGCCAGCTGCGAGCCCGCCTGCACCGAGGCCGGCACGTACACGCTGCTGACGTTGGGCTCGCTGACCGAAGTAGCCAGCGGGTTGGTCAGGCTGGGTGCCAGCACCAGGCTGTCGGGCGCCAGCGAGTCGCGCAGCCCGTCGCCATCGGTGTCCACCGAGTCCACGATCGCGAACTGCGCGCCCCGCGTCTGACCTACGATCGTGTACAGGTAGGTCTGGCCCGGCAGCACGAGCTGGTCGCGCAACGTGTTGGGCGCGTTGCCTTCGTCGTCGGTCGGCAGTATCGAGTACGCCTGCCAACCGGAACCCACGGCCCCGCCAGAGACGTCCTGAGCCGGGTCCGCGTCGCAATCGAGAACGCCGCGCCCGTCGACATCGTTGCGTGTGAACGTGGCCCCGTTATCGCAAGACTTGTAGATGAGTATCCGCTCGAGATTGTCGCGCGCCCGCTGGCGGATGCGATTCTCGAGGTCGGGGTTCAGCGTCTTGAGCCTCAGCAGGTCGCCCGCCGTTGCGGCCGCCAGGTTGTCGGCGAACTTCTCCAGGAATGGGTCGATGAAGTCCTCTGCGGAATCATCCCAGTAGAGGTTGACTTCCCCGCGCCCGTTCCCCAGTGACGGGTCTTCCACGTCTACCTGGACGCCCACGATGTTGACCTTGGGTGGCGCCTCGGGGCTCAGGTAGAAGTTCATGTAGAGGTCGATGACGTTGTTGACCTCCGTTTCGAAAGCCGCCGAGTCCCCCTGTGCAATCGAGGCGATGACCAGGGCCGTGGTGTCGCCCGCCGCCAACGCGAAGGGTCCGACCGACCAGTACGAGACGTTACCCTCGGAGTTGTTGTAGGCCGGGTTGCCCAGCTCACCCACCGGCATCGTGTCCGACCAGGTGACCACGCAGGCGTCGGCGCGGTCCTCGCGCGTCGTCCCTTGGATCACTACGCCCGGCGGTCCGTAGCAGGTGGGCACATAAATCGTGTCGCCGCCCACCGTCTCTCCGTTGGCGGTGTAGTCCCACGTCCCGGGCACCCAGAAGGCGTGGGGCGTCGGCTGCTGCGGGAAGTTCGGGTTACGGAACATGTCGTACTGCTGTCCAGCTGACAGGGTGCCAACATCTCGCCCGTTCAAGATGTGCTCGGTGTTGGATGTATAAGCACCGAAGAGCTGCCGGTCCGGGCCGAGCAAGGTCTCGCTCCCGCAGACGCCGCCGAACGGGCACATCGTGAAGTGGTTGTAGGTGATGGTGTCGCCGGCGTGGAGGTTGCCCGCGTCGTTGAAGGCGTCGGTCGGACAAGGGATCGCCCGATTCGCCGCCCGCTGTGCGTTCTCCGCCGGACTGCAGGTAAAGAGCACGTTGCGCAGGTCGCCGATCGGCGACTTGAGCACGATCTGCGCCGTGATGCCGCGGGCAAAGCCGGTTGGGTCGGTAGCGCACGCGATACCGGCCACGCCCGGCGGCGCCACGCCTGGGCACTGCGGGTTACCGGTCCCCCTTTCCGAAGAGAGAATCGCCCCGCGCCACACCTCGAAGTAGAAAGATGCGTCCTGGCTGCGAATCGGCATGAAGGAGTAGCCGACGTGGAGCTTCTGGTAATCCAGCCCCACCCCGTAGACCTTCTCCGTCTCGTTGATGATCGTCGCGCGCCAGAACATCGAGTTCGCCACGGTCGGCACGGCGAAGGTGAAGGCGTCGAACTCGGTGCGCAGGCCCAGCGGCCAACCTTCGTCGTCCGGGTCGCCGGCGCCGCCCGGCACCACGTCGCCGAAGCGGCCGATCATCGACGAGTTGAAGTCGTCGTAGGCACCGTAGGTCTGGAAGTTACCGAAGAACTTGCTCTGGTCGATGATCCCCGGGTCGACGCGCCACCAGTCGAAGTTGAACTCGCCGCCCAGCGCCAGCTGGCTCTCCTGATAGTTCTCCAGGCTGATCGGGTGGCGTCCGAGGAAGGTCGAGTCGCCGGCGACCAACGGCCAGGTCGGCGGACAATCGCTGCCCGCCAGCAGCGTCAGGCCCGCGGCGATGTTGCTGAGCGCGTCCGACGTCTGGTCGCGGCAGCCGCCGTCCGCCGTGCTCTGCACCCCGGAGAAGGCGGTGCCGAACTCCAGGTCGGCGGCCAGGAGCTCCCGCACCCCCAGGGTCGGGAAGTTGCGGGAGGTCGCGTAACCGCCGCCCCTCGCGTTCGCCAGCGACGGCACCTGGGTCACGAAGCGCGCCCACTCCTCGCGGCCGGCCGCATAGCTGGGCGAAACGTCGAACCACTGACCGACACGACCCTGTGAAGTAGAAACATCCGGCTGGCCGTCCATGTTGAGGTCGGCGGCGTCGACGATGCCGGTGTTGGTGACGAAGTGCTCCATGCCCCGGCCGTAGGCCGTCGTGCCGGTGGCCTTCAGGCTGGTCACGGCCCGGTCGCCCTGTCCGAACAAACGGAAGCGCGAGTTCTTCGCAGCCATGTCCCGGATACTGTGCCCGACCTCGTTCTCATCCAGGATCCGGGCCTCGTTGCTGGCCTCCTGTGCCAGGCCGACGGCCGGCAGCAGGGCGAGGCCAGCCATCCCTCCCACGGCAATGACGAGGAACTGGCCAAGCAAACGTCTCATCGATTTCATGGGATTCATCCTCGCTCGATCGTATTTACAGCGTCCTAGCTGACGGGAGCACCGCCGTGAGCCGGGTGGGCCGTTCTCCCGTGGCGGCCCACCCGGCTGATTCGTGTCAAACCGCTAGAAGTCTATCCGCACGCCAAAGTTGATCTCACGACGCTGACCGTAGAGCTGCGGCCGGTCAAAGTACGTCGAGGAAGCGCCTTCGCCCGTGGTGTTGCCCTGTCGGCGCCGGCTCTGGTCCCGCGCGCCGGCATCGCAGCGTCCCGTCGTCGGCAGCGGCTGCAGGCAGTTCAGGGTGTCGAACAGGTTGTTCACCTGCCCGAACAGGCTGTAGACCATGCCGCCGAGCCGGAACCCCTTCTGCGCCCGCAGGTTGACCCACCAGTTGGCTGGCCCGCGACCGCTGTTGCGCTCCAGCTGCCCGGCGTTGCCAATACCGCTGAATGTGGTCGTCGGCGTGTAGGGAACGCCGCTCTGCGCCGAGAGGCTGACCGCCACGTTGGAGTACTTGAGCGCCGCGCCCAGGTCGAGGCTTCCCAGCATCAGGTCGGGCGCCTCCGCGCCCGCCGCGAAGCGCACCACACCGTTGAAGCGGTGCGGGATGTCGATCTCGGAGCGGATCTCGCGCCGGATCGTCGGGTCGAACTCCTCCGCCGCGCTCTGGAACTCCCGCTCCGGCGGCGCCGCGTTGGTGCGCGCCTGCGAGTAGGAGTAGTTAATGTCGAAGGCCCAGAAGTTGGTCAGCCGCTTCTGCAAACCCACCTCGAGGCCGCGCACGGTCTGGAAGTCCTCGTTCACCAGCACCTGGTAGTTGGGTGAGGAAGTCCCATGCGTCGCGCCGATGTCCTGCACCGGGCGGCTGGTCGCCAATCCCGTCAGACCGTACTGGTCCTTGTTGAACAGGATGACGCTCAGAGCGTAGTCGTCGGCCAGCTCTGCCAGGACGCCGATCTCGTAGGTCGAGGTCCGCTCGATCTCCAGATTCGGGTTGCCCAAGAACGACGTGGCGAACTGATCGGAGAAGATGATCGGCCCGCACTGCGCGGTCTGGATCGCGTCCCGCGGCACGCCCTTCAAGCCGCAGGGCCGCGCCTCTCCGGGCGCGCCGATGCTCGTGTTCTGGAAGATGTTGTTGAACAGCGGGTTCTGCGTGTTGATCGAGTAGTTGAAGAACACGCTGGACGACGCCGTGATCGGCATGTTCACCGCCAGCCGCGGGCTAATCTG
>CP070722.1:1809805-1814117 GCA_020350785.1 Gemmatimonadota bacterium | reverse complement strand
TGGCAGATGCCGCACTTCTACGCCATCGGCTGGCTGTATCGGCTGGACTACGCCCGCGCCGGATTTCCCATATTGCCGGTCCTAGACGAGGAGGGCGGACGAACGGCGCGCCAGATCCTCCTTTATGCTGTCGCCTTGCTGCTGGTGAGCCTGCTCACTACGGTCATGGGGCTGACCGGCGCCGTCTACTTCGTGGGGGCGGCCACACTCGGCGTCTCCTTTCTCGGCTTGGGGATGGCTCTGGCGCGCGACCGCAGCGGTGCGGGAGCCCGGCGGCTCTTTCTGGGTTCGGTGGTCTACCTGCCGCTGTTGCTGCTTTTGATGGTCGTCGACAAGGTGTGAGGTCGGCCGCTTTCCGTTAAGAGGCTGGATGCTGACGATGGTCAACTTTCATAAAGTCTTGATTTCAACAGCGATCATCTTCTCCTTGGGTTTCGCGCTCTGGTCCGGGTTTGCCTACGCCCAGACGAGCGAGGGGTGGGCGCTCGCCTCGGCCGTCGGCTTTGGCCTGGCCACGATAGCACTAGTGCTCTACCTGAGAAACCTCAAGAAATTCCTGGGCGAGTAGGAGAAGTAGAAGGGTATCCGGATACCGGTCGAGCCAGCCGTTTGATCTCTGTACACGATCTTCCCACCGTCAATGCCACGCTCAACGGCATGGGCGCGATAACTCTCCTCTGCGGATATCTGGCAATACGCAGACGCCGCATCGATGTGCATCGGGCTTGCATGATCTCAGCCGTGGCGATCTCGGTTCTCTTCCTCGCCTCGTACTTGTTCTACCACTACCAGGTCGGCGCCACGCGCTTCGCCGGCCAGGGCTGGTCGCGGCCAGTATACTTCACGATCCTGACTACGCATACCGTGCTGGCCGCCGCCATCGTGCCCCTCGTCGTCGTGACCTTGGTCCGCGCGGCCCGCGGTGCCTTCGAACGCCATCGCCGCATAGCGCGCGTCACGTTGCCCATCTGGCTGTACGTCTCGGTGACGGGGATACTGGTCTACCTCATGCTCTACCACATCTTCGCGGGGCCCTGAGCGCTCTTTCAGGAATCGGGCAGGAGGCCGCCGGCACCCTGGTCTAACCTGCCGGCGCCGGTGCGGGCTGGCGCGCGGCGACCGTGGCCCAGACCACGAGGACGCCCCACAAGGCCGCGCCGACGGCGAGATGAAGGGCGCGGTAGACCGGGGGAAGACTCAACAGCACCATCGCAGCCGCCACGGCGATCTGGACAACGACCAGGCCAGCCGCCAGCAGTGCGCTACCGAAGATAGCCTTGCCGGCGACCTGGGTTCGCGTGCGCAGTACAGCGATGGCCACCAGGAGTACGAGGGCATAGCCCAGAAGGCGGTGTGTCCAGTGCAGGTGGACCAGACTTCCACCCTCGGGCATCACCTGGCCATTGCAGAGCGGGAAGCCCTGGCACAGGGGCGCGGCCCCGGTATTCGCTACGAGTCCTCCGAACAGCAGGGCCACGAAGCCCAGTGCTGCGGAAGCCAGAGCCCAGCGGGTGTGCGACGGCGTCCGACCTGGTTCTGCGGCGCTGGGGACGGCGCCACGGGCCCGCAAGCCTGCGATCAGCAGGGTGGCCAGAAGCGTGGAGGCTAGGGCCAGGTGAAGCACGACGGTGCTGGTCGGAAGCTCGAGCTTGACGGTGATGGCGCCCACCAACACCTGGACGATCAGCAGCAACAGGGCGGCAACCGCGAGGCCGGCGATCCCGCGGCCGGCGATCCCCGACGCATTCCGGTTCTTCACGGCGTGGCCCGCGACCAAGAGTACCAGAAGCCCCACCAGAGCGGCGGCCAAACGGTGGCCATATTCGATCAGCGTCTCGAAGTCGAGCGGCGGGATCAGCTGGCCGTTGCAGAGAGGCCAGTCGTCGCCGCAACCCATTCCCGAACCCGTGATCCTGACCACGCCGCCGAACACGATGAGAGCATAGGTGAATCCAGCGGTGACGAAGGCTAGGGTCGCAAAGCGTCCCGCTGTCTTTCGGTCATTCTCCTGTAGGTCAGACATGATATGGATGCTCTTGTTTCGGGCTCGTTGCTCCGGTTCCTACCGGGATCCAGGCTAGCTGTCTTGATGGTCACGGGGAATATGTCGATCTGAGAGCCGGGAAGCGATAGCCGGTCTGCTGGACCAGCGGGCTGCGCCGCCGGGGCGGAGGTGGGCAAGACAGCGGCAGGGGGGCCGGATAGATTCTGAGACATGAGCAAGGATGTGGCGCCTACCAGGCTGCGAGTGCCTCCCATCCAGGTACCCCTGTTCGTCTTTCGGCGGTTGTGGCCGAGATTGCGACCCCACCGCTGGATGCTGGCAGCGGCGACGCTCTTTCTGGTTCTGAGTGGAGGCATCGGGCTGGCATTTCCGGTAGTCGTAAGACACCTGATGGATGCCGCCTTCGTGGAGCTGGACCGGTCTCTGTTGAATCGGGTCGCGCTGTTGTTGCTGGGTCTATTCGCCGTTCAAGCGCTCTTCAACTTCCTCCAGGTCTATCTGTTGGGGGCGACGGGCGAGCGGATAGTGGCTGGTATTCGCAAGGATCTCTTCACCCACCTTCTGAGCCTCTCGCCGGACTTCTTCACGGAGCGCACAACGGGCGAGCTCACCAGCCGCTTGACCTCCGATGTGGTCAGACTTCAGGGAGTGCTCAGCTATCAGATCTCGGAGTTGCTACGTCAACTGCTCTACTTGGTCGGTGCCATTGTGCTGCTGACGCTGATGCACCGCCAGCTGACGTTCACCACGCTGGCAGTAGCGCCGGCGGTCGTCTTCTTCGGGATGTTCTTCGGGCGAAGACTGCGGCGATCCAGCACCGAGGTGCAGGATCGCATCGCCGAGGCGAACACGGTGGCGGAGGAATCGATCGTGCAGATCCGCACCGTGCAGAGCTTCGTGCGCGAGCCCGTGGAGGCGAACCGCTACGCGGAGGGTATCAATGCGTCTCTGCGAGCCGCTTTACGCCGGGCACTGACGCGGGGTGTGTTCTTCGGCATGATAACGCTGGTGACGTTTGGCGGGATCGCCGTTGTGCTGTGGCAGGGCGGGCGATTGGTGCTCGCCGGCGAGATCACCGGCGGCCAGCTGGTCTCGTTCCTTCTCTACGCGGTGATGGTGGCGGCCGCCATCACCTCCCTGGCGTCGCTCTGGGGTGGGTACCAGGAGGCACAGGGATCGGCCGAGCGCGTGTTCGAGCTGCTCGATCAGCAGCCGACCGTGGCGGATCCCCCTCAACCACGATCGCTGAGCGCCGGACGTAGGTGGGGCCTGGCGTTTCGAAACGTCTGGTTCCGTTACGCCCCGAACCTGCCGTGGGCGCTAAAGGAGATCGATCTGGTCATACCGCCGGGCCAAGTCGTCGCCCTGGTTGGCCCGAGCGGGGCTGGGAAGTCGACGCTGGCTGGTCTCGTCTCGCGATTTTGGGATCCTACGCGGGGCGTGATCGCTCTGGACGACATCGATTTGCGCGAGCTGTGTTTGGCCGACCTGCGCTCGGCCGTCGGGATCGTGCCGCAGGAGCCGATGCTGTTCGGCACGACGATAGAGGAGAACATCGCCTTCGGCCGTCAGGGTGCCAGCCGTGAAGAGATCGAAGCCGTGACGCATGCGGCACACGCCGCGGAGTTCGTCGAGCGACTACCTGACGGCTACGAGTCCCTGGTGGGTGAACGTGGGGTCAAATTGTCGGTAGGCCAGAGGCAACGGATCGCCATCGCCCGGGTTCTGCTCAAGGATCCGGAAGTTCTTATCCTGGACGAGGCGACCAGCAGCCTAGACACGGAGAGCGAGCGCCTGGTGGAACAGGCGTTCGAGGAGCTGATGCAAGGGCGGACGACGCTGATCATCGCGCATCGCCTTAGCACGGTGCAGCGCGCCGATCGGGTTCTCGTGCTCGAGCGTGGGCGGGTCGTGGAGACCGGGACTCACTCTCAGCTGCTGAGGCAGGAGGGCCTGTACGCGCGGCTACACGCGGGGCAATTTAGAGATGAGAGGGCGCCGGCGCGGGAGCCGTCACTGGGTTGAGTGTCCGGTTGCCGGAAAGCGTCGGAACCCCTCGGTGCTGCGGCTGGTATCCGTAGGTTACAGGAATACAGAATCACGGACATGTCCGAGCGCAAACAGGAAGAGCGAGAGAAGCCGCCGGAGCCACGTCGCCCGAGCCCAGAGGGACCGATGGGTCGTTACGCCCGTCTGTCGCCGTTGTACATCGTGGTGATCGTGCTCGGGTTCCTCGGCCTGAACTACCTGCTCGGCGACCGAGCCGGTGAGGAGATCAGCTACAGCGCTTTGAAGGCGAAGGTCGAG
>CP070722.1:1804664-1809705 GCA_020350785.1 Gemmatimonadota bacterium | reverse complement strand
CTGTCCGCGAATCCGCAGTCCTCGGGCCACGGCGAAGAGGCAAACCATTCCAGGGCGGCGCCCCGGCCGTTCCGGGGCGCGTGAGTCGTCAGCCAACGTGCCTGCCCATCCTCAACTTCGCCGACGATCCGCTTCCTCCTCGGCGGCCAGCTCGCGGCGAACCGCGTTCCATAGCGCGTCCGCCAGCTCGTCCCGGCCGGCCCGCGTGACGCCCGAGACCCGGAAGAGCCCCGACGCGTCCTCCGCCGCGATCGAAGGGATGCCATCATCCGTTGACAGGAGATCGGCCTTCGAGAAGACGATGCAATGAGGCTTATCGGCAAGCTCGCGGCTGTACTCGGCCAGCTCGCGGCGCAGCAGCTCGTACTCCGCCTGAGGGTCGGGCGCGTCCACCGGGATCAGGTAGGCCAGCGTGCGGGTGCGCTCGATGTGGCGCAGGAAGCGGAGCCCCAATCCCTTACCCTCGTGAGCGCCCTCGATTATACCGGGTATGTCGGCCAGGACGAAGCTGCGTTCCCCACTCAACCCGACCACCCCTAGATGCGGCTCCAGCGTGGTGAACGGGTAGTCCGCGATCTTCGGCCGCGCCGCCGAGAGGGCCGCCAGCAGCGTGCTCTTCCCCGCATTGGGTTGGCCGACCAGACCGACGTCGGCGATCAGCTTCAGCTCCAGCTCGATCCGTCGCAGCTCGCCGGGGGCTCCAGGTTCGTGCTCGCGGGGCGTTTGGTGCGTGGCAGAAGCGAAGGCGGCGTTCCCGCGTCCGCCCCGGCCGCCACGCGCCACCCTACAGCGGTCGCCCGCTCTGACCAGCTCGCCGAGTAGGCGGCCCGTATCGGCATCCTTCACGACGGTGCCCGGCGGCACTCTCAGAACCAGGTCCGCGCCCGACGCGCCCGTGCGGCGCTTGCCCTGACCATGCCGGCCGCGCTCGGCGCGGTACTGCTGTTTATAGTGGTAGTCCAGCAGCGTCGTCAGGTGGGGATCCGCGACCAACTCGATATCGCCGCCCCTGCCGCCGTCGCCGCCGTCCGGCCCACCGCGCGGCACGTATTTTTCCCTTCGGAAGGAGACGCAGCCGCTGCCTCCGTCGCCGGCTCGCACGTCGATGACCGCATGATCGATGAGCATGGCTATCGACCCGTGCGCACGGCCAACCAGAGCTTCTCAGCCAGCTCGAGGTTCTCGGCCGGAGCGAAGGCGGCGGCACGCTGGATCGTCTTCTCCACATCGGCGCGCGCCGCGCCGG
This sequence comes from Gemmatimonadota bacterium, assembly GCA_020350785.1. Classification (GTDB taxonomy): domain Bacteria; phylum Gemmatimonadota; class Gemmatimonadetes; order Palauibacterales; family KS3-K002. The sequence goes on along the minus strand of CP070722.1, from coordinate 1,808,459 downwards.
CATTGAGGGCACCTTGAAGGTGAGAGCGAAGCTGGCGGCGGCCGCTCGCGCCCTGCACCACCAACATGGCGACGATCAGCAACTCACGAATGTCCAGACTCAGACCCGGGCGGCCCAGCACCTTACCATAACCCTCCAGAACCATCCAACGATCGAGATCGGGATGAAAGCGAGCTATGTTGTAGCGCAACTTCTCGTAGTGATCGCCGTAGACTGTGGCGCATGTGCGCAAGCCGCGCTCCAGCCACGCCTCTGAATCCTCAGACGTCGCACTCGGTGGCCCGACACCACTGGCTCGCCAGCTTCGAAAAGCCTCGATCGCGGATGGAAATCCCAGGAACAGATAAGATTGAAGCAGAGCTTCCTCAACCTCCGCTTCACGGCCGGCCGCGCTCAAGCGCTGAAAGGCTCGCTCCATCCCAGGCGCGTCTTCGGCAGACTGGGCAGCAGCCAGATCAACCAGATCCCAGACCCAGGCGCCCAACCCCATCGCCTCAGCCGGCCCGCTGGACACGAAGGTTGGGGCGTACCTCGCCGACGACCTCACCGCGCGTGTTCTTGACCGCCAGTGTGTGGCGGTCGTCCAGCGCCTTCAACACCTCGCCGCTCAACAGGTCCAGTTGCGACAACAGCTCGATCACCGCCGGGCCTATGGCGCGCTTGTCTCCGTCCTCGACCTTGACCGCGATGCCCCAAAGGCGCTCGCGATCACCCAGGCAGTAAACCGATTCCGCGCCGTACTTCGCCAGAAGTCGGCCACCCGTGACTTCCATGAGTCGGCTGGTGAGACGATCGGTGCCGCCCACGTAGAACGGCTGCGTCGTCATCGCACGTGTCACTTGGCCCGCCGCACCTTCCGGCTCGCGCCGCGCCTCGGCCACGATCCGGGCGTAGGCCTGCGCCATCACGTTGAGTGTTTGCGCGAACGAGGGAACACCGCAGCCGTCGATTCCCATTGGCAATGCCTCGCAGCCCGCACCGGTCCAGTCACCAATCTCCCGGCAGATGCGCAGCTGTACGGGATGGTCGGCGTGATGATACTCCTTGATCTCAACGCCACTGTGGCGCGACCAGGCAAGCATGCCGGCATGCTTGCCCGAACAGTTGTTGTGCAGGCGCGACGGCGTCAGACCCCGCTCTCGAAGCTCGGCGGCGGCCGGCCTGTAAAACGGCCGATGCGGTCCGCAGACCAGGTCAGCGGCTGAACATCCGATCTTCCCCAGTATCGAGCTGACCGCTTCGATGTGCGCCGGCTCGCCGGAATGGGACGCGCAGCAGACGGCCAGCTCAGAATCGCTGAACTCGTAGGCTTCCGTCACGCCATCGGTCACAAGCGGTAGCGCCTGCAATGGCTTCGCAGCGGAGCGGAAGAAGGTGAGCAGCTCGGGATTACCCAACCAGGCGAGTAGTTGACCTCGATCGTCGACCACTGCGGCCGACACGCGGTGCCGTGACTCAACACAACCGCCCCGCGTCACCTCTACAATCGCATCGTTCTCGCTCACGCACCGGCTCCTCGCCCGCAATAGATGGCCAGCGTCAGGCCCGGCGAGGATCAGAGCTCCAATCGGCGGTGCAGTCCGCCTCGGCAACTCGGCCCCACCGATCAGCCACCAGGCCAACAAGCTCGCGCCGACCGCTTCATTCAGTACAGCCAGGTTGACAATATAGGCGGCCGGGCGCGGCCTTGCCCAGTTGATTCCCGGTCAACGAAACGCCGACCGTGGCCAGTCCGCTGGTCAGCGCCGGCGGCCCGACGGGTTCTACCCGGACTCGTCCTCAGCGTCCGGTCGAGAACCACCTCCTCGCTCCGCTAGCTCGCGTTCCCTTCCAGCCTGCGAAGACAAGTACCAGCAGCCGAGTCTTCTCGCGCATCGACCCGCAGCAACTCGAGATCGTCGGGCCCGTCTACATCGTACCACTCGTGGCCAACCCACACATCGAGACACGCCTCGCGCGCCCGTTCTAGTGTCTCTTGCAGAACCGAGGCGGTGGACCAGGGGATCGCCCGGAATATTTCAGCGGCTCGTGGCCAGCTGCTACGGCGGACACCCACCGCATAGTACCCGCCATCCCGACTGGGCCCCAGGCACACATCGTGATCCTCCAGCCGGCAGAGAACCCCGATCAGATACTCGGCCGGCAGCGTCGGGTGGTCGCTACCCACGATTGCGACCCGCTCGTAGCCGTTCGCGAAAGACGACGCAAAGGCACGCGCCAGCCGGGCGCCCAGCTCATCTCCCTCTTGTGCCCGCACTACGATATCGCTGTAGAGCGCGCGAAAGCGCTCGATGTCGGTCGCGGCGCCCGCGATCCAGAGCTCGACCTGGCCCTCGGACACCGCCCTCGCCGTGGCGATGACATCCGCCAGCATGGCCAGGTGAAGCTCGGCCGCCTGCTGGGGAGTGAGCGGCGGGATCAGGCGCGTCTTGACCGCGCCGGGTGACGCCGGTTTTGCGAAGACGCCTACGAGAGTATTTCGATCCATCAACCCCGCAGGAGGTTGAGCAGATTCACCACGGCGATTCGTAGTCCCAGGACAAGGAAGACGACGGCGAAGAGCCAGCGAAGCGAATGAGTCGGCAGGCGCAGCTGTGTGCCCGTGCCCAACGGCACCCCGACCATCGCGCCCGCTGCCAGGGCGAACGCCGCCGGTAGGTGGAAGTAGGTGGAGATCGCGCCCGAGCCTGACTGTACGAGCAGCCCGCTCGCAGCGTAGGCGGCGACGCCGGTCAGCGCGGTGAACGTGATTAATGCGAGGGACGTTCCCGAGACTTTTCGCATGGGCGTGTGCAGAGCATAGATCAGTACCGGAATCGCCACCAGGCCGCCGCCGACACCCAGCAGCGCAGAAAAGAAGCCCACGGCGGCACCGCCGGCGATGGCGCGCCCCGCTCGCGCGCCTTCTGTCGTCGGCTTCGCTTCCGATTCGCCGCGTGCCTTCCCCTTGAGCAGCCGTGCCGCGATCACTAGCAGGAAGATGCCGAAAGCGACCTTGAGCAGCTGCCCGGGCGCGACGATCGCCACGCGCGCGCCGACGACCGCCGTGAACACGCTGGCCAGGCCCATTCGCCAAACGGCTCGCCATTCGACGAGACCTTCGCGACGGTACAACCAGGCGCCTCTCAAGCTGATCGGCACGATGACCAGCAGGCTGGTGGCGTGGGCCATGACCGCCTGCTGATTAGCTGGGACGATCAGGCCGGAAAGGTCGGGCTGGCCGAGAAAAAAATAGAGGAAGGGAACCATGATGGCCCCTCCCCCTATTCCGACTAGTCCCGAGACCGCGCCCGCCAGCAGCCCGACCGCGAGGGCGGACAGCCAGCCGACGAGCGTCATGCGCGATCCCTACTGGCCTTGCAGAATCGCCACATCATCGCCCTGGCGTTCCTTGGCCAGGGCAAACAGATCCGCCTGTGTGCGCCCCTCCCGCAGCAGCTCTAGCGCCGTTTCCAGCTGTCGATCCAGCACCATACGACGGCGTGTCGCGGCTTCCTCATCGAAGGCCACGGTAGACAGCTGGATCGCGAGGCTGCGAGATATGACGCGGCGCGCGCCGTCGTAGAGCTCGTGATCCATCTCGACGCCCGAGTCCTCGACCCAAGCGAAAAGCTCGTCCAGCATACGCTGGGTAACCTCGAAGTCCGGCTTCAGTTCCGGGTGCGCGTCGGCGTAGGCCACCGCGAAGCGGAACAGCGCGTCACTGTATGCCGTCACCTGCTCACCCAGTAAGGCGAAGAACTCATCTTCCTCGCTGGTCGGCTGCTCCGGCTTCACTATGAGGTCCGGCGTGAT
>CP070722.1:1796788-1804564 GCA_020350785.1 Gemmatimonadota bacterium | reverse complement strand
TCGACACGCACCTTCTTGCGTCCCCGATCTTCCAGCAGCGCGGCCACGAGAGCGACGGCGCGCAGTCCCTCCGCCTCACCTGCCAAGTCCAAGAGCTCCGGGTGCTCCTCGAGGTAGCCCGTGTGGAAGTTGCCAGCGCGGAAATCGGCCTCGCGCATGACCTGGCGATGGAAGGGCGCGATCGTGGCGACGCCCTCGATCAGCAGCTCGTCTAGCGCCTGAGCCATGCGCGCAATCGCCGCCTCCCGGCTAGCGGCGTGCACGATGAGCTTGGCCACCAAGGGATCGTAGTGCAGCCCGATCTCGGTACCCTGAACGATGCCGCCGTCCCAGCGCACCCCGTGACCGCCGGGCAAGCGAAGTTGTTCGATGCGGCCTCCGGCCGGCAGGAAGTCGTTGTAGGGGTCCTCGGCGTTGATTCGGCACTCTATGGCATGTCCTACGGGGCTCACCGTATCGAAAGCAAGCTTCTCCCCGGCCGCGATGCGTAGCTGAGTCTGGACGAGATCGATGCCGGTTACCATCTCGGTGATCGGGTGCTCCACTTGAAGTCGCGTGTTCATCTCCAGGAAATAGAACTCGCCACCGGCCAGCATGAACTCGACGGTACCGGCACCCCTGTACTCCGCCCCTCGCGCAGCTGCCACGGCCCGCTCGCCCATCTCGCGTCGCAGTTCCGGCGTCATCACCGGCGATGGCGCTTCCTCGATCAGCTTCTGATGCCGTCGCTGAATCGAACACTCACGCTCGTTCAGATGGGTGACGTTACCGTAGCCATCGGCAACGATCTGGAACTCGATGTGGCGCGGGTTCTCGAGGTACTTCTCCACGTAGACGCGGGAATCGGAGAATGCGGCCTGCGCCTCTCTGCGAGCCGCACCCCAAGCCGACTCCAATGCCGCCTCCCCATCAACGCGCCGCATCCCCTTTCCGCCGCCGCCGGCTGCCGCTTTGAGTAGAACCGGATATCCGATCTCGTTGCATGTTCTGCGCACCGCCTCGAGATCCTCCAGTGCTTGCTTGCTACCCGGCACGACCGGCACACCCGCACGCTCCATCGCCCGGCGGGCTTCGGTCTTGTCACCCATCAACGCGATCGTCTCGGCGCTCGGCCCGACGAACGTCAGCCCCTCCGACTCCACCGCGCCCGCGAAATCGGCGTTCTCCGCCAGGAAGCCGTAACCCGGGTGAATGGCGTCGCACCCCGACCGGTGCGCGGCGTTCAGCAAGCGAACTATCGATAGGTAGCTTTCCGCGGCCCGGGCCGGGCCGATGTGATAGGCCTCGTCCGCCAGCCAAACGTGCGGCGCCAGACGGTCAGCATCGGAATAGACGGCCACCGTCGAGATGCCCAGCTCGCGGCAGGCTCGGATCACCCGCACGGCTATCTCTCCGCGATTCGCGATCAGGACTTTCTTCAGCATCAGAGCGGGATGTTGCCGTGCTTGCGCGGCGGTCTGGGCTCGCGCTTCGTCCGGGTCATCTGCAGCGCCTCGATGAGCCGCGGCCGGGTCTCGCGCGGGTCGATCACATCGTCAACGTAGCCTCGCGATGCCGCGATATAGGGGTGGGCGAACTGCTCCTGGTACTGCGCGATCAACTTCTCGGTCTCCGCCGCCGGATCCTTCGCCTCATCAATCTGCCGGCGAAACAGAATCTCGACCGCGCCTTTGGGTCCCATCACGGCGATCTCGGCGGTCGGCCAGGCGAAGTTGAAGTCACCGCGGATGTGCTTCGAGCTCATCACGTCATAGGCGCCGCCATAGGCCTTCCGCAGAATCACCGTCAGCTTGGGCACGGTGGCCTCGCTGTAGGCGAAGAGAAGCTTGGCGCCATGCTTGATGATGCCGCCGTGCTCCTGGGCCACGCCGGGCAGGAATCCCGGGACATCCTCGAAGGTGACGAGTGGTATGTTGAACGCGTCGCAGAAGCGTACGAAGCGCGCGCCCTTCAGCGAACTGTCGATGTGCAAGACACCGGCCAGCACCGCCGGCTGGTTGGCGATGACCCCCACCGTGCTGCCGCCGATGTGAGCGAAGCCGACGACGATATTCTGGGCGTAAGCCGCGTGCACCTCATAAAAGCTGCCTTCGTCGACTACGCGGGAGATGACGTCGTGCACATCGTAGGGCTTGTTCGGGTTCTCGGGCACGGCGCTGAGGAGGGCTTCGTCCCTGCGGTCGGGCGGATCGTCGCCCCGCCCCCGGGGCGGGTCCTCCATGTTGTTCTGCGGTATGTAGTTGAAGAGCTCGCGCACGCGCTCGAGGCAAGCGGGCTCCGACTCACATACGAAATGCGCCACACCCGACGTGGTTCCATGAATCTGCGCGCCGCCCAACTGCTCGAAATCGACCTCCTCGTGCGTCACCGTCTTCACGACGTCGGGGCCGGTGACGAACATGTAGGATGAGCCATCCACCATGTAGACGAAGTCCGTGATGGCCGGTGAGTAGACCGCACCGCCGGCGCATGGACCCAGAATGGCGCTGATCTGCGGCACGACGCCCGAGGCCTGAGTGTTACGCCAGAAAATTTCGGCGTAGCCGCCCAGCGAGGTCACCCCTTCCTGGATCCGGGCACCGCCCGAGTCGTTCAGGCCGATGACCGGGCAACCTACCTTCATTGCCAGGTCCATGACCTTGCAGATCTTCTCCGCGTGCGCTTCCGACAACGAACCTCCGAAGACTGTAAAGTCCTGGGAGAAGACCAGCACCTGGCGCCCCTCGATCCGACCCATTCCGGTGACGACCCCGTCTCCCAAGAACTTCTTGTCGGCCAGACCGAACTCATTGGTGCGATGCGTGACGAAGCGATCGAACTCGCGGAACGAACCCTCGTCCAGCAGCAGATCCAGGCGTTCCCGCGCCGTCAGCTTCCCTTTCGCATGCTGCGCCTTGATGCGTTCCTCCCCACCCCCGAGCTCGGCCCGGGCGCGCAGCTCGTTCAGCCGGTTCAACCTGTCCTGCATCGTCATCTCGGAGACCCCCGGTCTGACTGAAGTCGGTCCGCACGTACGTCATCGAGCGCCGGCACCAGCAGGCCGTCTTTGAATTGCAGCAGGAAGGACCGACGTGTGACCACGCCGTTCTCAACCGTGAACACTCCGGTCGCGCCCGGATAGCCACGAGTCTGGGCGACCGATCTGGCGATTGCCGAGCGGCGAGGAAACCCCCAAGGCAAAGCCGCCAGGACCAGGCGCGTGGCATCGTAGGCCAACGCCGGGACCAGGTTGTCCTCCAACCCCTTCCGGTACTTGCGCTCGTACATCTCCACGAACTCGGACCACCGCACGGCCGGGCTCTGACGGTCGAGGAAGGTCGAGACCACCGTACCGTTGATGAAGCGTTCCTCGACCAACCTCTGCACCTTGGGGGCGGACCACTCCGCGTTCCCCAGTACCTGCACGCCTCGAAGCCCGTAATAAGAGAATTGTGGAGCCAGCTGAATCACGCTTTCCGGTGTGCTTGCCGGTGCGTAGACGGCCTGCGGACGCGATCCCCTCAGATACGTCAATGGCTCCTCGAACGTCGTGGCCGTATCCTCGTAGGCTATCGATGCGGTAATCACGCCGCCGCGAGCGCGAACGGCGTCCGAGAAGGCTGCGAATTGCATGCGGCCTTCCTGTGTATTCGGGTACATCACGCCGAAACGAACGACCTGTAAGCCGAAGACGGCGTAAGCCCCCAGCGCCCGCGCCCCCCGAGTGACCCGCTCGGTGGCACTCCACAGCGAGAACGTGTTCCGCTCGAAGCTGTAGTTCTCCAGCGCCGTGGGGCTAATGATCACCAGATCGCGATCCCTACGGCTCTCGGCGGCGACCTCCAATCCCTCGGCCCGCAACGGGCCGATGATCGCCACTGCTCCCAGGCGCTCCAGCTCACGCACGAGATCGCCGTCACGACGGTAGACATCGCCGTCGTCCCTGACGACGAGGGTGATCTCATCGTAGTGCCGCCGATTGTACTCTTCGATCGCCAGACGAATGCCCTCTTCCGCCAGCCGCCCGTAGGCCGCCAGGGCACCGCTCAGCGGCAGGATCGCTCCGACGATCGGCCGCCACTGCTCCGTTTCCAGCTCGCCGGCTACGATCTTGCTAGCGCGCTCGCGCTCCGGATCCAGCGGATCGAGCTCGAGCGCCGCTTCGGCCGCCGCCCGACTCTGCTCGGTCGCACCGGCGGCGAGCAGCAATGAGGCGCGTTCCACCTCGAAGACCGACCGGAGCGGGTGATCGGCCGGCCAGCGCGACGTGACCGAGTCGATCTCGCCGAGGCCCAGCTCGCCAACGACCTGGCGCGCCAGCTGAGCCGCCTCCTCCTGCTCACTCTCGCTGGCGGCCGGCGTGGCCAGCAAGCTGTCCGCCGCCTGGCGCGCCTGGCCCTCCAGCCATAAGGTGCGGGCGACCAGGATAAGACCGGCCGTCCGACGCGGGTCCGAAGCTCTGTAGAGCCTGAGATAGCGAGATGATTTGCCCCGGGCACCGTCCAGCTGATTGCGCTCGAGCGAGACACGCGCCGACATAAGCAACGCCGGCCCCAGCCAGTTGGTGTCGTCGTATGCCTGGACGATGCCCTCGGCCAGCGAGTCCGCTGCAGCGAAGTTGGACTCGGCGAACTGCGCCTCGGCCTGCCGATAGATTCGCTCCGCCTCCCGCTCGCGGGCGCGCCGTTCTGCACTCAACGGCTCCGCCGGAGTGATGCCTGGCGCGGCCGCCCCGCGGCCGCCGGCGCACGTTGCCGCGAGACCAGCGATCGCCAGAGCCGCGATGTACCACGTCCAAGTGTGAATGCTGTAACGTCTCATCGCCAGCATCTTAGATCACGCATTGCGCCGCGGAAAGAGCGGCCCGGCCAATGGACCGGCGTGGTGGATAGCGGATGAAAGGGAAAAGGGGGCGGTATGGACTCCGCCCCCTCCTCGCTCCAGAACTCGTGGCGCAGGCGACGCCTAGGCCTTGGGCTCCTCGTCCTCGGAAGCCTCTTCACCCGCCTCCTCCACCTCTTCCACCTCTTCCGCCTCGGCCTTCGCCTCGGCTTCGGACGCTTCCGCCTCGGCCACCGCCGCCTCTGCCTCGGTCTCGGATGGCGCCTCCGCGGCAGCGGTCGCGGCGCCCTCGGAAACCTCCGGCTCTTCGCCGCGCTCAGGCAGCGACGTTACCTGGAGAACGATTCGCCGATTGATTGGATCGGACTCCATGACCTTCATATCGACGACATCGCCCTCCCTCAGAACCTCGCTCGGGCTACCGATCTCGCGGTCCTCGACGATCTGCGATACGGGGACGAACCCCTCGACATCGTCGCCCAGATCCACGACGACACCCTTGTCCAGCAGCCGCGCGACCTTGCCTTTGGTCTCGGTGCCGGGGGCGTAAGACTGCGCCAGGTTGTACCAGGGGTCATCCTCGGTCTGCTTCAAGCCGAGCGAGATGCGCTTCTGATCCACGTCGATGCTGAGGGCCACGACTTCGACCTCGTCGCCCTTCTTGAGCACCTCCGAGGGGTGTTGAATCCGCTTGGTCCAGCTCATGTCGGAGACATGGACCAGTCCGTCGATGCCGGGCTCCACCTCCACGAACGCCCCGAACGATGTGAGGTTGCGGACTTTGCCTCGGATCCGAGTACCGGGAGGGTACTTCTCGGGCAAGCTGAGCCAGGGATCCTCTTCGGCCTGCTTCATGCCCAGTGAGATCTTCTCGTCCTCGGGATCGACTCGCAGGACGACCGCCTCGATCTCTTCACCGATCGAAACGACCTGCGACGGGTGCCGGACGTTGCGGGTCCAACTCATTTCCGAGATGTGGACCAGGCCCTCGACGCCGCGTTCCAGTTCGACGAAGGCTCCGTAGTTGGTGATCGATACGACCTTCCCGCGCACGCGCGCGCCCACGGGGTAGCGTTTCTCGACATCTTTCCACGGGTACGGTTGCATCTGCTTGAGACCCAGCGAGATGCGCTCGCGATCCCAATCGATGTCGAGGATCTTGACCTCGATATCATCACCGATGTGGCAGATCTCGTTGGGGTGGCCCACGCGCCCCCACGACATGTCGGTGATGTGCAGCAGCCCGTCCATTCCACCCAGGTCGATAAAGGCGCCGAAGTCCGTGATGTTCTTCACCGTGCCCACGCGGACTTGCCCGACCTCCAGCTCCGTCTTCAGCTCCTCGCGCTTCTCGCTTCGCTCCTGCTCGAGAATCACGCGCCGCGATACCACGATATTCCGGCGGCGCTTGTTGAGCTTCAGTATCTTGAAGTCGAATTCCAGGCCCAGCAGCTCGTCGACGTTCGGCACGCGGCGAAGCGCGACCTGTGAGCCCGGGAGGAAGGCATCCACACCCATGATATCGACGGTGACGCCCCCCTTCACTTTCTTCTTGATCAGACCCCGAATAGGCTGGTCGCTATCATAGGCCTCTTTTATCTGCTCCCAGACGCGCAGGAAGTCGGCTTTCTTCTTGGAGAGGACGACAACGCCCTCTTGGTCTTCCAGACGCTCGAGGAAGACGTCGACTTCAGCGCCCGGCTCCAGCGCCTCGTCGGCGCGGAACTCATCGAGAGGCACCGAGCCCTCCGACTTGAAGCCGAGGTCCAGGATCGCGGCGTTATCCGTCACGCGCAGAACCTTGGCTTTCACGATTTCCCCCTCTTCGATGTTCTTGAGGGTGTCCTCGTACATGGAGAGCATCTCTTCGTACTCGGAAGCCGAGTACTCGTCCTCGTCGAAGAGGTCGGGACGGACCCCTAACCGGCGGGCCTTTTCTTCGACCTGCTCCGCCGTCATCTCCGACTCGGCCGGTTCGGACGCGGCCACATCCGGCTCGCTGTCCGGACGCCTGCCGGCCTCCGCCTCTACGGACGTCTCGCTCGGCTCGGAGATGTCGGATGGGATCTGCGCGTCGTTCGGTGGAGAGGTATCGTTGTCTTGGTTTAACATTGCGTTCTACGTTGTCACCGCGGCCCGGTTGCCGGCGAGCCCACTTCGGTTGGAGTAAGACAAGAAAACAACAGGCGCCGGCGTGCACCCGGCGGACTTGACCGGACCCGCTCGCTAACTTCTTCCACCACAGGAACTAAGCCGCGCCCCGTACAGTAAGCCGTCAATTTAGCCGATTCTTTCCGCGAGTGTCAAGTAACCGGCGGGCCGCCGCCACGATCCGCTCGACCTGCTCCTCGAACCGCAGCCGGGTCGTATCCACGACCATCGCGCCTCTTGCCTTGCGCAGCGGGGATTCATCCCGCTCCGAGTCCTGCTTGTCTCGCGCCAGCAGTCGGTCGGCCTCCCCCTCCAGGTTCTCGGGCGTTACCGGGTCGCCACGCTGCCTCAGGCGCCGGCGGGCGCGCTCCTCGGAGTCGGCCACCATGAAGACCTTCAACTCGGCCGCCGGAAAGACGACGGTCCCCATGTCCCGGCCCTCGCACACGATGCCGCCCTCGTAGTCAGAGGCCAGCAGGCGGAGCAGAGCGTTTACCCGATCGCGAATCTCCCGAAAAGCCGATATCCGCGACGCACAGGCCGTCACCAAGGGTGTCCGCAGCTCGGCGCCGAGCGGGCGACCGTCGAGTGTCACTTCCATCGCCCCCCCTCGGACCGTGGCGCCTACCTGTTCCTCCGCCAGAGCTGCGATCGCCGCCGCGTCGACGACGCCGTCCGCACTCGTCAAGCTGCGCTCGCGGGCGGCGACGGCGAAGGCCCGATAGAGGGCGCCGGAGTCCAGGTGCAGGAATCCGAGCCGAACCGCGACCGCCTTCGCCGTGGTGCTCTTACCCGAACCGGCTG
>CP070722.1:1793346-1796688 GCA_020350785.1 Gemmatimonadota bacterium | reverse complement strand
TCGCGGTCGAGACCGAGGAGCCCTATCGGGACATCACGTGGCTGGATTTCCTCGACTACGGTGCGGCGGACGCGGCATTCGAGGGGTTGGCGGCGACTCAGCCTTACTACGCGGCCAGCGTTCGCCTGGAGACCATGACAGAGGTCGCGTTTCTCGAGGCGGTCACGGGCAACACCTTTTCCGTGCTTGGCATCGAAACGAGCATCGGTCGCGGACTCACGGTGGATGACGACCGGCCGGGAGCGGATCCGGCGGCCGTGATTTCCCATGCCTGGTGGCAGCGCAGCTTCAACGGTGATCCCGGTGTAATCGGCTCTACGATCTATCTCAATTTCAGGCCGTTTACGGTCGTCGGTGTCACGCCGCCGGAGTTCCTGGGCACGACCTCCGACTTCCGGCCCGACGTCTGGATCCCTATCGCCCCCTTCAAGGACAGATATACGAGCTGGGCCACGGCTTCCGAGGATCGTGACCGGCCACTGGTGCGCGTGTACGGCCGACTGCGATCCGGCGTTCGCGAGGAAGTGGGCCTGGCGGAGCTGAGCGCGATCGCGGCGGGGCTCGATGAGGTCTATCCAAGGGCGACGGAACCGCGGCGACTCCGCCTCGCCACCGCCACTTGGATCGATCCACGCACCCGATTAGCCGAAAAGGCGACGGTCCGTCTGATGATGGTGACCGCGAGCGTGCTTCTGCTGCTGGTCTGCGCCAATGTGGCCAACCTGCTGCTCTCGCTGGCCATGAAACGTCAGCGCGAGCTGTCGATGCGGGCGGCGCTGGGCGCGTCTCCCGGTCGACTGCTCCGGCAGATTCTGACCGAGAACGTCCTGCTCGCTGTGATCGCGGGCACGGTCGCGCTGGCGTTGGCCGGTCCCGCCGGCGCGCGGCTGGGGTCGTACTTCGCGCGGCCCAGCGTTTGGGGGGCCAACGTGGCGCGCGAGGCTTCGATCGACCTGCGCGTCGTCGCGTTCGCGCTGGCGATCGCTTTGGTCACCGGATTGCTGGCGGGCTTGCTGCCGGCGCTACGGGCCTCGCGCCGCAACCTGGCAAACACGTTGAAGAGCGACAGCGCCCTGTTGGTCGGCGGCCCGAGACGAGTCTGGGGGAGCCGTGTATTGGGTGTACACGACCTGCTGGTCGCCGTCCAGGTCGCGCTCTCGGTGGTGTTGTTGGTCGTGGCCGGTCTCGTGATTCGCACGTTCGTCACCGTTGGAGATCTCGATCCAGGATTCGCGTACGATCGCTTGGTGGTGACCCACATCTCGACGAGCAGCACCACGCTGGAGGTCGATGACCGCGACGGTTTCTTCCGCGAGGTCGCACGCCGGCTGGGCGATGAGCCATGGGTGCGCGCGGCCACGGTGGCCGACTTTCCGCTCCTCTCGCCGCACCCGTCCGCCGAGTTACGCCTGGACGGGTTGAGTGATCCCGTTACTCTGGTCTACTCGAAGGTCATACCGGGGTTCTTCGATGCCTTGGGTATCGAGGTTCTGCGGGGGCGCGGCTTCCAGGCCGGCGACACGATCGGCGCCCCCGAGGTGGCCGTGGTCAACGAGAGGCTGGCACAGCGCTTTTTCCCCGGAGAGCTACCGCTCGGCCGCCGTATCTGGTGGCCCGGTAGGGCGGGCGCGGCCGATCGGCAGTTCGAGATCGTCGGCGTGGTACGTGATACGAAGACCCAGGACTTTCTGGCCGACCCCGAGCCGACCGTCTACTTCTCTTACCCTCAGCACGGGTACCCGACTGGCAGCGCGCTGCTGGTCTCGACGGCCGGCGATCCGGCGGCCGCCGTGCCGGTCCTACATCGCTGGCTGCGCGACTTCGAGCCGCACCTCGCCATCGTCAACGTCGTGCCTTATACCGAAGTCGTGCGGGGATTCCTATACACGCAGCGCATGAACGCCGAGATGTTCTCGGCCCTGGCCCTTCTCGGGCTGGGATTGGCCGCGGTCGGGATCTTCGGCGTCATGAGCCTGGCCGTCAGCCGGAGAACGCGCGAGATCGGCGTCCGCATGGCGATCGGCGCGCAGCGCGGCGACATCGGCCGGTTGATCGTCAGTCGCGCAATGGTCCCGGTCACCCTGGGGCTGGGCGTTGGCCTGGCGGCTTCCATCGCGGCGACGGGACTGGTGCGAGGCCTGCTCTATGGGGTCGAGCCTAACGACCCGCTCACCTTGGCCGCCGGCACGGGCGTGCTCGTCCTGGCCGCGCTGTCGGCCGCGTACCTGCCGGCCCGCCGCGCCGCGACGGTCGATCCGATGACCGCCCTGCGCAGCGAGTGATGAGAAGCGCTACTACTCACTAACTAGCGGAGGGTGACATGCGAGCCCTACTCCGTCTCGCTATTCTCGCCATCATCTTGGCTCCTTCGATGACCCCGGGGGCGTCGGCCCAGAGCACACCCTGGTACCAGGGCGACTTTCCGCCGCAGGAGTTCGAAGCGCGCTGGAACAGCGTTTTCGATCGTATTGGAGATGATGCTGTGGCGATCGTGCAGGGCGCGCCGCTGACCAACGGCTTCATCTATCCGCGCCAGACCAACGAGTTCTACTACCTTTGCGGAATCGAGACGCCGGGGTCGTACATCCTGCTCGATGGGCGCGACCGCCGAGTTACGGTGTACCTTCCGCCGCGCAACCGACGGTTGGAAAGCGCTGAAGGCCGCGTGCTGTCGGCTGATGACGCCCAGCTTGTCCGGCGGCTAACGGGGGCGGACGAAGTGCGCAGCACGGAGGAGATGCGTGGGGATTGGCTGCTCGGTCAGGCGGAAAGATATCCGCGCACGATTTTCACCCCGTTCAGCCCTGCAGAGGGAAGCGCACAAAGCCGCGGCGAATTGAACGCGGCCAACGCCGCCATTGCGGATGACGGTTGGGATGGCCGCGTTCCGCGGGAGGCGCACTTCGCGTCGCTGCTTCGCGCCCGCTACCCGCGCGCACAGGTGGCCGACCTCTCACCCATCCTGGACGAACTGCGTAGCATCAAGAGCCCGCGCGAGATCGCATTGATCCGACGCGCCTCCCAGCTCGCCGCGTTCGGCATCATCGAAGCGATGAAGACGACGCGGCCCGGCTTGTACGAGTATCAGCTCGATGCCGCGGCCCGCTACGTCTTTCTGGTCAACGGCGCACGCCTCGAAGGCTACCGATCCATTACAGCCGCGGGAACCGAGAACATCTGGAACGCGCACTACTTCCGGAACGCCAGTGAACTTGAAGACGGCGATCTCGTTCTGCTGGACTACGCACCGGACTACCGATACTACACGAGCGACGTCACGCGCATGTGGCCCGTCAACGGCACCTTCGCAGCCTGGCAGCGCGAGTTGCTGGGCTTCGTGCT
>CP070722.1:1778908-1793246 GCA_020350785.1 Gemmatimonadota bacterium | reverse complement strand
TTCGCCGGAATGACGAGCGTGAAGACGGAGCCTTCGCCGGGCTTGCTTTCGGCCTCGATCCAACCGCCGTGCCGTTCGACGATCTCGCGTGTGATCGCCAGGCCGAGCCCGGTGCCCTGGTGTTTAGTCGTGTAGAACGGCCGGTAGATAAGATCGATCTCCTCGGGCGTGATCCCCTTTCCCGTATCGGAGACCGACAGGCGCACGACCCCATCGCTGCTCTCCAGCGAGACATGAAGTACCCCTCCGGGCCCCATGGCCTGGATGGCGTTCAGCGCCAAGTTGATCAGAGCCTGCGTGAGAAGCTCCGGATCGACTCTGACCATCGGTATCGCTTCGCCGTGGCTCTCAGTGATCTGGACGCCCGCGGCATCGGCCTGCGGCCGCACCAGAGAGATGAGCCTCTCCAGCAGTTGCCTGGGCTCGGTCCAGGTGAGTAACGGTTCCTTGGGGCTCGCGTAGCTGAGCAGGTCGCGGATGGCCGACTCGATCCGATGAATCTGCGCGTAGATCTGGTCCAGAATCGCCGCTGATTTCGAGTCCGTCTCGACCCGCCTGTAAAGCAAATCGACCCCGCTCGCCACGCCGATGAGCGGGTTCTTTATCTCATGCGCGATGCCCGAGGCCAGCTCACCGACGGAAGCGAGCTGCGCCGCCCGACGCATCTCTTGCTCGTGAAGCTCCTTGATCTCGACTGCCGAGGACTTGAGCGCGCCCGACATCTGGTTGAATGTCCGACCGAGGTCACCCAGCTCATCATCACGTTCTATCTCTACTGCAACATCGAGATCTCCCTTGCGAATGCGTTCCGCAGCCACGACCAGGCGGCGCAAGGGAGCGACGATCGACCGGGCCACGGTCCAGACGATCCCGACGAGCAAGAGGGCGAATACGCTCTCGACTGCCGCGGCCAGTAGAGCGAGGCCGCGTAGTTGGCCGAGAGCGCTGCTTACCGATACCTCAGAGATGTAGAGCCAGGGAACGCCGGGTACGGCCACCGAGATGCCGAGAACATCGACACCCTCGTAGTTAACGTAGCGAGCCTCCGAACCCGGGACCCGATCGACCAGAGGCGACGGTAGGGGCTGTCGATAGTCAACCGGAATGTGCGGATGCGATATGAACACCGGACGGCCCGTTCGGTCGACGATGAAGGCGTGTACGTCGATCGCGGTGTGCTCGGGAAGGCGCAGGAACGTCTGCAACGCGTTGAAACCGACCGTGCCACCGAGCACGCCCAGCAGCCCTTGGCGCTCGTCGCGGACCGGCACGGCCAGACGGTAAAGTGGTACCACACTCCCTTCCCGCGTGTCCCAATCCGCTTCGAAATAGCGCTCGAAACGGCCTCGCCGCAGCAGCCAGCTGAGCGACCAATCTTGACCGAGCCGCTCACCTTCAGTCGCCGCTACAACGACCCCCGCCGTGTCGAGCACGAACAATTCGTTCAGCGACCTGAGCTCGTTGAGCTCGTGATCGAGGTGCGCTCCGAGCGTAGCGGCAGAATACTCCCGTCCCCGCCCTGCCGACAAAGTCTCGGATCCCGAGACAACCGTTTGAACCAGCGGGCGTATGCCGACCGCAATCCCGTCCAGAAACAGCTGATGCCGTTCGATCTCTGTGGCCACCTGCTGCGCATGGATCTCGGCTGCTGAACGCAGGTGGCGCCTTAGCTGCAGTTCAATGATCCCGCGGCTGACAAAGTAGCCCACACTGTTGGAGACGAGCAGGGGGACGAGCGAAAGAACGAGGAACCACAACAGAATCCTGCGACCCAACCCACCCCAGAGCGGCGTATCGCGCCAGCGCGAGCGCCAGGAACTATCTTGGGTCAACGCCGCTCTCCAGCAGATCGATGAGCTGCCGGAGAAGCGCGCCGTGCCCGGTCGACTTCGCGACCCAGGGCACTTCCCGCATTTGCTGAGGCAGCCGCTCCAGCGGAGGTGGCGTCGAACTGTAAACCAGCATCAGCGGATGCACCGCCAGCTCCTGCATTCGCTGCAGCAGCGATACGCCATCCATGCGCGGCATTAGGTAGTCGGTCACCACCACATCCGGGTCCACCGCCTGGGCCAGCTGCACCGCCTCCTCCGTCGAATCGGTCGCCCAAACCTGGTACCCGCTCGCCTCGAGCGCGGCCACCACACTCTGCAAGACCAGTCGATCGTCGTCCACCAATACGATCTTCTTCCCCAATCTCAATCCGCCTTCCCGAATGCCTGGGGTCCGAGCCATGCTTGGCCGGGTGGGTCTTTTGCCTAGTCCAGCTTCGGGCAAGAACGGTACCGCTGAGCGACATGCCCAAGAATAAGCGATAACGATACTCTCTCGAAAGCCCTGGCCCACCGATGCGGGTTAAATCCCCCAACTTGAGTGGGTCATTTGCCCCTTCCTCGACGGCGCACCTTTTCCCCTTTTCCGGTAAATCACACAAAGACAATAGATTAGAGTTTGACACCGGCTGGTACGAGTTCTGCTCTTCAGAGGGGCAAGGGTAGGGCAGCAGCCGCCTCTGTCCGCTGAGGCCCAGCCCGCGTGAAGTCGAGGGCAGTCTTTCTGCTGGGCGACGCGCAGCGGATTGGCTACGAGAGCGAACGCCAAATCCGAGTTATCCAGAATGCAAGGTACTGCCGCTGATCGCGGCGGCTTCGCACGCCTGTGGTGGGGTTACGCCGGGCTCGGCCTGATCCTGACAGCTGGTATCATCATCACAGCGCTACTCATGCGTACACCGCCCGTTCCTCAACCGGTCGCATTCAACCATCGCAAGCACACCGGAGAACTCGGTCTCAACTGCGAATTCTGTCACGTCTACGTGAAGAAGAGCGCGCATGCCGGGCTCCCAGATGCCCAAACCTGCACGGTGTGCCACCAGACCCCGCAAGGAACGTCGACCGAGGCGGCTCGCGTCACGGCGCTGCTCGCCGAGGGCGACCCGCTGAACTTCAATAAACTCTTCGCCCTCGAACCTCACGTGTTCTACACGCACCGCCGGCATGTCGGAATCGCCGAGCTGGAGTGCCGAGGCTGCCACGGCGATATCGCCGAGACCGAGCGCCCGCCTGCTAGACCGCTTGTGAGGATAGATATGGATTTCTGCGTGGACTGCCACCGCGAGCAGGGGCAGACCCTCGACTGCAACGCATGTCACCGCTAGCGCGGGGAGGACGAGGATGAGTCCCAGCCGGCGCGACTTCCTGTGGACAATGGGTGCCGCCGCGGCTACGGTGGCCCTGAAGGGTACGCAGGATGTCTTCTGGAGCTCGGAAGAACTCGCGGACCCGGGTTGGGCACCCGGGATCGAAGACCGACGAAATTCCGCCTGTCTCATTTGCCCCTCGCGCTGTGGGATCCGTAGCCGCCAGGTGGACGGACGCCTGGTCAGGATTGACGGCAATCCACTCCACCCCCTGAGCCGTGGCGGCCTTTGTCCGCGCGGCGTCGCCGGGGTGCAGATGCTTTACCACCCGGAGCGGCTCGACGCGCCGCTAGTGCGCAACGGGCCTCGCGGCAGCGGCCAGTGGGAGAGGGTCACGCGCGAGCAAGCCATCGCGCGCATCGCGGAGCGGCTCGGGGGGCTTCGCGAAGCCGGCCGACCCGAGGCGCTGGCGCTTCTGGCTGGCTACAGCGCCGGCACGATGCAGGACCTCTGGCGCCAGTTCCTGGCCTCTTTCGGATCACCCAACTACGTGGCCGATGAGTACGACGATGGGACGGAGGCCGTCATGGCGCTCATGCACGGCATCCCGCGTCGACCCAGCTACGATCTCGACCGGGCTCGACTGGTGCTCTCCTTCGGCGCCCCCTTGTTCGAGTCGTGGTGGTCTCCGCTTCAAGCTTTCGTGGCCTTCGCGAACCCGGACGACGAGGGCGATGGCGGTCCTCGCTATATCCAGGTGGATACACGTTTCTCGCGCACGGCCGCGCGGACCCACGAGTGGGTTGGTGTGCGGCCGGGAACCCATGCCGTGCTCGCCCTCGGAATCGCCTATGTGTTGATAAGGGACGAGCTGTTCGACGCCGGCTTCGTAGCGCGGCATGTGGCCGGCTTCGAGGATTTCGTGGACGAACAGGGTCAGCCCAGAGAAGGCTACCGATCGCTGGTCATGCGCAATTACCGGACCGAGGAAGTCTCTGCAATCACGGGCGTACCGGTCGCACGGATCACGGCGCTGGCTAGAGCGATTGCCGCGAACCGACCAGCAGTCGCCGTCTGCGGAACAGACGTCACGTTGGCTCCCAATGGGCTGCTGGCCGGGCTCGCCGTCCATAGCATCAACGTGCTGATGGGAAGCGTCAATCGCCCGGGTGGCGTGCTGTTCGGGGAAGATGCCCCGATTACAGCGCTCGGCTCGCCCGTCTTGGATGAGATCGCCCGCCAGGGCGTAAGTCGCCAGCCCATCGGCGTCTCCCCGTCACCTTTCGCTAGCGGCGGACAGGCACTCCGCTTTGCCGAAATCGTTGCCAGATCCGAAGCCCCAGTAGACACGCTGCTGCTCTATTACGCCAATCCGATCGCCTCATCCACGCATCCTTCGGTGTGGCGCGAGACGCTAGATAAGATTCCCTTCCTCGTCAGCTTCTCGCCGTTCCTCGACGAAACGTCTGAATACGCCGACGTGATCCTGCCCGACCTGCTGCCCTACGAGCGCTGGCAGGATGCGCCGGCGCCAGTCTCATACCCGTATCCGGTTTGGGGAGTGGCTCGACCGCTGGTGGAACCGCACGAGGGGGCGACACACACGGGAGACGCCGTGCTCGCCCTGGCCCGGAGTCTGGGAGGCAGCCTGGCGGAGAGCTTGCCCTACGAGAGCTTCGAGGGGTTACTCGAGGAAAGGGCCAAGGGCCTCTACGCCGTTCGTCGCGGCATGACGTTGGGCGGCCACTTCGAGCGCACGCATCATCGCCAGATGGAGGAGCGTGGCTGGTGGCTGCCGGAGCATACCGGCTTCGAGGCATTCTGGGAGGAGTTGGTCGAGCGCGGCGGCTGGACCGACCTGTTCTACGATCACACCGACCCCCACCGCCTGGCCCGAACGGACAGCGGTCGGATCGAGCTGATGCCGGCGGCGCTGCTGCGGGTCCTCGATCAGGCCGAATCCGTGGGAGCGCTCTACCTCGACATCGAGAGTGAGGCGACGGGGGAGCGCCCCGAGGATCACGAGCTTCGGCTCTTACCCTATCGGGTATCAACCCTCGCCTCGGGTACTCTCGCACTCGAGCGATGGCTTGCCGAGCAACCGGGGATCTTCCCCGACGTTCTCTGGCATCCCTGGATCGAAGTGGCGCCCGAGACGGCGGGTACTCTGGGACTGGGCGACGGTACCGACGTATGGGTGGTGTCGCCGAGAGGCCGGTATCGTGCGCGCCTCAAGGTCTCTCCTGGAACGGCACCCGAGACTGCCTGCGCGCCTTACGGGCTTCGACACCCTGACGGGCAGATTGCGAACCCACTCCAGCTGTTGGATGGCTCGAGCGACCCGCTCACGGGACTTCCAAGCTGGTCTTCCACCTTTATACGCCTGGAACGGGCTTAACGGATTATACGAATGGCACGCTGGGGAATGGTGATCGATTTGGACCGCTGCACGGGCTGTGCGGCGTGTGAAGTGGCGTGCAAGAGCGAGAACAACATCGCCCCAGTATCCGCCGGTGAGGCGGACATGGGGCGCGCCACGAGCTGGATGAAGGTCATGGCGCAGGTTGAAGGGGAGTTTCCGGACACCACCATGCATTTCTACCCGCGCCCCTGCATGCACTGCGACAATCCGCCCTGCATCAGAGTCTGTCCGGTCCAGGCGACCTATATCAATGACGAAGGGGTCGTCGGTCAGATCTATTCACGCTGCATCGGTTGCCGGTACTGCGCCAACGCCTGTCCTTACATGGTGAAGTACTTCAACTGGTACGGACCGGAGTGGGCTCAGTCGGAGCGGAATCACCTGAACCCAGACGTGTCGGTCCGACCAGCCGGTGTCATCGAAAAGTGCACATTCTGCCACCACAGGTTGCAGAAGGCTCGCGAAGATGCCCGCGCCGAAGAACGCGAGCTGCGTGAAGAAGACTACCAGCCGGCCTGCGCCGATATCTGTCCCACCGGTGCTATCGTCTTTGGCGACCTGGATGACCCCAGTCACAGGGTGTACAGCCTGAAGGAGGATCCTCGGGCTTTACGTATCATGGAAGATTTGGGCACACAACCGAAAGTCTATTATCTCCGGCCGAGAGAATAATATGCGACAGAGCGTGAAAGAAAAACTCGCCCGAATGTCGACCGACGAGCAGATCCTTCTGCGACCGCTGGTCGAGACCTCGCGGGGCTTTTACGTCGTCACCGCCTTGCTGGCGGCCATCACGCTTTGGGGGATGATCGCCTACTACCTGCAGGTCACATACGGCCTGGGTCGCACGGGGCTGAATCGGCCCGAATACTGGGGAATCTACATCATCTGCTTCGTCTTCTTCATAGGCATCAGCCACGCCGGCACGTTGATCTCTGCGATCCTCAGGGTTAGCAAGGCGGAGTGGCGGCGGTCGATCACTCGGTCAGCAGAATTGATCACGGTTCTTGTCATCGGCTTTGGTGCGATCCAACCGATCATCGACCTCGGCCGTCCCGATCGAGTGCTCAACGTCCTTCTACATGCGCAGCTGCGATCACCGCTGCTCTGGGATGTCACGAGTATCGGCCTCTACTTCATCTCGTGCACGATCTATCTCTACATCCCCATGCTACCCGATCTGGCAATCATACGCGACTCCGGCATCAAGTCGCCCCGGCTCTACCGCTTCCTAGCTGCCGGCTACCGCGACACGCCGGCGCAGCGCGCACGGTTGGAGCGAGTAATCGGAGTCCTCTCGATCATCGTCATACCGATAGCGGTTTCCGTTCACACCGTGATCGGCTGGATCTTCGCCATGACGCTCCGGCCCATGTGGCACAGCACCATCTTCGGACCCTACTTCGTCATGGGCGCGATCTACTCGGGTATCGCCGCCATCCTCGTAGCCATGGTCGTGCTGCGGCGCGCATTCGGCCTGCAACAGTACTTCAAAGACATTCATTTCGATTACCTGGGCCGCCTGCTCCTCCTGTTCAGCTTGCTATGGTTCTATTTCACATTCGCGGAGTACCTGACCGCCTTCTACGGTGGGGAGCCTGGAGAGATGCGCGCCTTCTGGTCCAAGCTGACGGGGCCGTTCGCCATCCCCTTCTGGACCATGGTCTTGGGTTGCTTCATCATACCGTTGTCGCTCATGTCGCGTCGCTCGATGCGAACACCCCGAGGCACTCTCATCGCCGGAATCGCAGTGATGATCGGCATGTGGCTCGAGCGCTTCAACATTGTTGTGCCAACATCTGTAAATCCGCGCTGGGAAATCGAGTCGATCGGTCGTTACCTCCCCTCATGGGTCGAACTGTCGATCATGGCAGCTACGTTCTCGGGCTTTATCCTGCTGTACATGCTCGCCACAAAGTTCATCCCGATTGTCTCGATCTGGGAGATAAAAGAAGGACGAGAGCACTCTGTCCGGGAGGTTGCCGACCGGGTAGCTGAATACTTGCCGGAGAACGCATAGCTCACCGGCCGGAGAAACGTCATGATGAACCCACGTGCTAGAAAGACTCTCTTGTTCGGCTGCGTCGGAATCCTTTACTGCACGCTCTGCTTGGGCGTCGACGCAGCGCGCGCGCAGTCCAACCAGTCGTTCACAGGAGATCCTGCCGCCGGGCGCAGCATCTTCATCGCGCGTGGTTGCGACCGCTGCCACGCCATCTGGGGTAACGGCGGGACGCTCGGCCCCGATTTCGCCTTGGTCGGCGCCGGCCGCAGCCTGCAGCAACTCGCTGGCATGTTCTGGAACCACACACCGCAGATGATCCAGACTGTTCAGGCCAGAGGTTTCCAGTGGCCGACGTTCACTGAGGAAGAGCTGGCCGACATCATCAGTTACATCTACTACGTGAAACTATTCGACGAGCCGGGGGACCCGGAATTGGGAGCGCGCTGGTTCCGAGAGATGCGCTGCATCGAATGTCACGCGATCGGCGGTGAAGGCGGCCGCAACGCCTTGCCGCTCGACCACTACGCCCGATACATAGCCCCATTGATGTTGGCCGCAGGAATGTGGAACCACGGCTCTGCCATGCAGGCACAGCAGGCCGCGCTGCGTGCGCCCATACCCTCCTTCCTTGGGCGAGAGATGGCAGATATCCAAGCTTACATCCGGGACAGGTCAAGTCTTCAGGATCGCGACATCGTGTTTCTCCAACCTCCTGACCCCACTAATGGTCGAGAACTATTTCTGGCGAAGGGTTGTTCGAACTGCCACGGGCCCGATGGCAGTGGAACGTCGTTCGGACCGGACCTCCGCAGCGCGACTCAGCGGCTCCGCGTATCGGAGATCGCGGGCACTCTCTGGAACCACTCATCCCGAATGGTAGCGGCCATGCGCGCTCGCGGAATGACTTTCCCCCGGTTTGAGGGCGGCGAGTTGGCTGACGTAATTGCGTTCTTGTACTACTTGCGATTCTACGACACGCGGGGTGACGCAAAGGCGGGCGAAGCGGTATTCGTGCAAAAAGGCTGCGCCAGCTGCCACGCTGTGGACGGACAAACCTCGATTGGACCCGATCTTGCCGAGTCGGATGCTATACAGACACCGCTACTGCTGGCAACAGCGATGTGGAATCACGCCCCAGCCATGTACACGGTCATTCAGTTGGAGCATGCTGATTGGCCTCGATTCGAAGGGACCGAAATGCGAGACCTGGCAGTTTACCTGAGCAACCTGGGTGCCGACAGGACGCAGCCTGACGACGACTAAGGCTCCGCTCGCGCGCAGCTTGGTGATGAGCATCCCGGTCGAAGAATAGCAGGCAGGCAAAACGGCGCCCGGTACTCGTTGTAGCGTATAAGGGTCTACAGCAACTAGCGCACCGCGGGACCTGGAGGATCACCATGCTCAGCAAGCACGCCCCAACCAGTCTGGTCGGCAGGATCGAGCTCAAGTCAAGCTTGGCTGTGACCGTTCTTGTCCTATGCATCTCCCAGCCGGCCTTCGCACAAGAACGCCTGGAGCTCAAGCAGAGCCCCTTGGCCGGCTCCCAGGTCTTCGGGTCCAAGGGCTGCATCAAGTGTCATTCCGTGAATGGATTGGGTGGAAGCCTCGGGCCCGATCTGGCACGAATCTTCGAGCGCCGGTCAATCTACGATCTGGCGGCCTCGATGTGGAATCACCTGCCGAGCATGCAGGAGAAGATGCAGGAGCTCGGTTTCGAGCGCCCCCATCTGGATGAGAGGGAAGCGGGTGACCTGGTCGCCTTCCTCTTCACGCTGAACTACTTCGATCCGCCGGGCGACCCAGAACTCGGTCAAACACTGTTCATAGAAAAGAAGTGCGTGGTCTGCCACCAGGTGGGCTCGCAAGGCGGCGTGGTCGGGCCAAGCCTCGACCATCTCGGCCGCTACAGCTCACCGATCTCGGTAGCGGCAGCGATGTGGAATCACGGACCCGGGATGGATTACATGATGCAGGCAAAGGGGGTCCAACGCCCAACCTTTTCCGATTCCGAGCTTCCGGACCTCCTCGCCTACCTCGAGTCGGCCTCTCCGCCGTCCGTTGCTCAGCCGATGTATGTTCTTCCAGGAGACGCTGAACAGGGCCTCCTCGTCTTCAAGAAGAAGGCTTGCGACGAGTGCCACAGCGTCTGGGGCGTGGGAGGTAATCTGGGGCCGGACTTGGCTCGACGTGGAAAACGGTGGGGCCTCACCCAGTTTGCCACTGCCATGTGGAATAAGGCGCCGGGAATGATCGCTAACATGCAGGCTCGCGGCGTGCTCGTCCCCGAGCTCAGCGCTGGAGAGATGGCCGACCTTGTGGCCTATTTATATTCCGTACAGTACTTCGCCGAGTCGGGTGACGCCCAGGCGGGTCGGCGGTTATTGCTCAGCAGCTCCTGCCTCGCTTGCCACTCGCTCAACGGCCAGGGGGAGAGCACAGCCAGCAACCTGGCTGAGATCGGCGGCACGGTATCGCCAGCACAGGTGATCTCTTCCTTGTGGAATCACACGCTACGCGTGGAGACAGGAGACGGACCCGCTACGCCTTGGCCTGTCGTCAGCGGTCAAGAGATGGCCAACATCTCCGCGTTCCTTCAAGAACGGCGTCGGAACTGAAGACAGTTAGAAAGCTCGTTTGCGCAAACACGCCACCCAGCTGCAAGCGGAGGCGCGCGGCTGAACGGCCCTCTGGCCTGGTGAGGATTCTGTAACCAATTGACTTGGGGGAAAACATGAACCCGGTTGCACTGGAGGGATTGCTGATTCTTGGCAAGACCGGCCTGATTATAGGTGGAGGCTGCATGGCCACGCTGGGAAGCATTTGGGCGATTTGCGCAGGCGCCATCAACTTCTTTCAACGGAAAGACCGCAGAGACGCATTGATGCCGCTCTACGAAGCAGGGACGATCACTACGAAGCCGACTGTCTTTAACGCATACAGCAACGACCTGTAGTCTCAATCGGTCCGCTCGAGACGCACTCCGCAGGTCTCACCATCGCTGGACGCGTTCCACGCTTGGTGTAAAGCGACCGACCGCTGATAAGACCTTCTGGCCACTCGAGGACCCGCCGCCTGGGCCCCAGCTTCATCCGAGGCTGATTCTAACTTGGCCAACTCATGAAACCGCTCGCTGGGAGGGCGCGTAAGGGAGATCGTCGGTACGCCCGGCACGGGTCGGCGTCGTTGTCGCCAGTCCGGCGTACCGGAACGCATGCCCCAACCTTCACGGCTTCACTCTGGGAGCCGCAACGTGCCACCTCAGCCGTGCAGGTTGCCAATGATACGCCCGATGAACGCCCTGGCGCTCCTCGGCCTCGTCGCCGTGGCAGCGCACCCCGTCTTCGCGCAGTCGAGGCCCTCTTCCCCGGTGAGCCAGGCTCTCCTGACCATCAGCGAGGCCGACTTCCGCGCCAAGCTCGACGCGCTGGCGCACGACTCGACCCGCGGGCGCGAGACGCCCAGCCCCGAGCTCGAGCGCGCCACCGATTGGGTCGCCGGTCGTTTCCGCGATGCCGGCCTGACGCCGGCCGGCGATGCCGGCGGTTTTTTCCAGACGTTCCTGCTGCGCCATACACAGCTCGACACGCTCACCACGGTCACTCTAGCCGGTCCCGGCTATTCGGCGACCTGGGCGCTGGGCCGCGAGATCGTCTACGCAGTCGGCGGCCTTCCGGTCGAGCTGCGCGGCGCGCCCGTCGTGCTGTTGGCCGGGATTCCCACGGACACGGAGCAGCCGTTCGGCGCGACCTCCGTCCGCGGCGCCGTCCTGCTGCATGTCATCTCCCCCGAGCAGCTCAGCGGCGGCGCGCTGAATCCTTTGCACCGTGCCGCACAGGCCGGGGGCGCCCTGGCGCACATCGTCGTGACCGAAGTCCCCGCCGAGCCCTGGGCGGCCTTCGTGAGCGAGTCGTTCCCCGAGTGGTGGGAGATGGTCGACGGCCCCGATCGGAGCGCTAATCAGCGCCTGGCCGTCTACGGAGCACAGCTCGCCGCTGCCGCCGACCTGCTGCGTGCCGCGGGTGCGGATCCCGCGCAACTCGTGGCAGCGGATCGGCAGGACGCCCGACTGCTGAGTGAATTCACCGTTTCGGTCGATCCCCATTACGCCACGCTGGAGGAGTCGACCGTCGCGAACGTAGTCGGCGTCTTGGAGGGCAGCGATCCGACCTTGCGTGATGAGGCAGTGATCTTCACGGGGCACATGGATCACGTGGGCCTCGTCGGCGGCCGCTGCAGGCCCTCGGTCGACGCGCCGGCCGACTCCACCTGCAATGGCGCCGACGATAACGCATCCGGCACGGTTGGCGTCATCGAGCTGGCCGAGGCCTACGCGACGCTCGAATCGCGTCCCGCGCGCACGCTCGTCTTCGCCGCGGTGACCGCCGAGGAGCGTGGACTATTCGGCTCACGCTTCTACGTCGATCACCCCGTCATTCCCCTCGAGCGAACGGTGGCCGTGATCAACCTCGACATGATCGCGCGCAACCCGCAGGACACCGTCGGTTTCGTGGGGAAGGACTATACATCGCTGGGCGCCCTCGTGGATCGCCTGGTCGGCGAGCATCCGGAGCTGCGCCTCGTGCCCACGGAGCACTCAGGTCGCTACGGCGCCTCGGACCACCTACCCTTCGCCCAGCGCGGCGTGCCCGCGCTCTTCTTCTTCAGCGGCGAGCACGAGGATCTGCACACGCCGCTCGACAATCCCGAGCGCGCCGACGCGGAGCAGGCCAGCCGGATCGTGCGACTCGCGTTTCTCACCGGGCTGGAGGTGGCGAACGCGCCCGGCCGGCCAACCTGGGATCCGGAGGCGCGGGCCGAGGTGGTGGAGCGCTAGGGGAGATCTCAACGCTCTCGGACTCCGCCCCACACCAGGTCGCGCTCTCGGCAATGACTCGTGTTGCGTCAGCGGGGCGAGCGCCCGTCAAGCGCTCGCCCCGCCGTGATTATCGACGTGGCAGAGAGCCTACCAGTCGACGCGCTCGAACCGGAGGTTGCGCACGCGGCCGCTGGAGACCAGCATGCGTGCCACCGTACCCTCGTCGTCGCGCTCGAACCGTATCTGCCCGAAGTTCCCGCCAAACTGGTCCGGCCCGGTCGGCTCCAGCCGTATCGGCTCGTTCCTGATGTGAACAGCGGTCAAGCCATCATCTCCGACGACGAGCGAGTACGCCGTCTCCAACTCCGCGCTGTAGTACCGCCCGACGTAGTCGTCCAGTGCCACTGCGGCCGGGTCGAACGCGGCGGCCACCGCAGGTTCCGCAGCCGGCGCCCCGACGGACTCGGCAGACTCGGAGAAGCGTCCCTCCAGGTAAATGTCGGCCACGCGCCGCGCCATGAGCCCCGCGTTGAAGCTTCCTATGTTCGAGAAGACGGCGATGGCAAGGCCCACCTCCGGAAATCGTCCGACGTAGGTCCGAAACCCGGCGTCACCTCCGGAGTGTCCGATCAACCGCAGCCCCCGATAGTCACCGATGCCGAGGCCCCCCGCATAGTCTAGCGTGTCGCCGCTGTTGAGCAGCCCGCGCTGGTGCATCAGCTCGATCACGCGGCGGCCCCCGACCGTACCCTCGTCGAGGTTGTTCGTCCAGCGCAGGACGTCGCCCACCGTGGTGAACAAGCTGGTCGCCCCAACGTTGGCGTAGCTCAAGACGCTGTTCTGGAAGCCCCCACTTCGATTGAATCCATAGGAGTAGGCCCGGTTCGACACCAACATCTCGTGATCATCATGGAAGTGGGTGCGCCCCATGCCCAGCGGCTCGAAGACCTCTTCTCGCATGAACTGCGGAAACGGCTGGCCCGCCACCCGGCTGACGATCTCCGCGAGGAGGGTGTAGCCCGTGTTGCAGTAGAGGTACTCGTCACCCGGTTGGAAATTCAGCTCGCGCTGCCGCTCGACGACCCGCATGATCTGATTGCGGGTTATCACGTCGTCTAGCCGCCAACCCGCCATCGCCAGCAGATCCCACTGATCTCTCAGTCCGCTGGTGTGGTGAATGAGATGACGGATCGTTATCGTCGGCCCGAAGTCGTGGATCTCGGGCAGATACTTGCGGATGTCATCGTCGAGCGACAGCATGCCGCGATCCGCCAGCAGAATGACGCCGAATACGGTGAACTGCTTGCTCACCGACGCCACATGGAACACCGTCTCCGGTGTGATCGGCACCCCGTACTCCAGCTGAGCCTCACCATAGCCGTTCGCGTAGACGATCACACCTTCCTGCATGATTCCGACGCTGGCCCCCGGCCATCCCGGCCTGTCCCAGGCGGCGAACAATTGGTCGACTCGACCGGCCGGCGTCGCTGCCACCGGCTCCAGGCGCTCGATGCCGATCGTGTAGCGACCCGGGTCGGCGTCCTCGTACAGCGGCCGCACCTCGATGCCATGGTCGCCATCCGCCTCGGTGAAGAGGACCACCGGCTCGATACCCCGCCTGCCATTCGGACTGTCCACCTCATCCAATTGCTTACCATCAGGGTCGATCACACGGACAACGACGTCGATTCCCTGCTGATCGACAGCGATGAATACAAAGGTGCCGGCCTCCAACCTGATCGTATAGTTGTGAACGCGCCCGGCGGTCAGGTCTCGCTCGACCTGAGAATCTGGACCCAGACGGGTCGCCTCTTGCGCCAGGGCAGCTTCGGCACCCGCCAGAATCATGACGGGTGCCAGCACTCCAGCTGCGATTCTCAAGAAAGGCATGACTTAATCCTCTATTCGCAGAACCATTGCCCGTGCTTCGCCCCTCCTCCGAACACCAGCAGACGGCTC
>CP070722.1:1776099-1778808 GCA_020350785.1 Gemmatimonadota bacterium | reverse complement strand
CGCCGGCAGAGCGTGACCCGAACGCGGTGGCCGATTTCCTGAAGTACAGTGTCCGTAAGCCCCTCACTTACGTCCTCATACCACCGCGTGCCCTGCGCTCATGGTTCGAGGAAGGGGTCGAAGCCTACAACCCCACGGCTGAGGACGACGTCGAAGACTCCGCCTGGTTCACTCATCGCAACGGCCGGTACGGCATGACGCCGGCTGAGATCACTCGTGGACCGGGGGGCGGGACGGGGCCCGATACCAGCGGCTGGTGGACCGTCAGATCCAAGCTGCGTGGCATCACGCCCGGCTTCATGATCCGCGACGCGACCGGAGCGGGCTACCTCATCAAGTTCGATCCACCCGCCTACCCGGAGCTGATGTCCTCGGCCGAGGCGATAACCGCACGTCTGCTCTACGCCAGCGGTTATTGCGTCCCTGAAATATCAATCGTCTACCTCGACCCTTCGCGTTTGCGAGTCGCAGAGGGTGCGACCTACAAGGACGCGCGGGGACGCGAGCGACCGCTGGGAGATACCGAGCTTCAGGAGATTCTCGCAGGGGTGCCGAAGCGCGAGGATGGCAGGATACGCGCCATGGCCAGCAAGCTGCTGCCGATGATCCTCGGACCCTTCGACTACGAGGGCACGCGCGACGACGATCCCGCCGACTCCATCCCGCACGAGCATCGTCGCGAGTTGAGAGGCCTGTACGTCGTGGCCGCATGGCTGAACCACCTCGACACCAAGCAGCACAACTCGATGGACATGTTGGTCGAGGAAGACGGCCAGCGCTATGTGGCCCACTGCCTGATCGACTTCGGCTCGAGCCTCGGCAGCGCCGGGATCGGCCTCAACACACCTCGCAAGGGCGTCGAGCACGACGTCGACCTCGGCGCTGTCGGGGCGCGCTGGCTCACGGCGGGCTTCGATTCCCGATCGTGGGAGCGCTACGCGAGCGACTCCACACATCGGGTCGTCGGGTTCTACTCCGCCGATCTTTTTGAGCCCGGCGACTGGAGGAACAACTACCCGAACCCGGCTTTCGGGAATCGCACGATTCGCGACGGCTATTGGGGCGCCAAGCTGGTTGGCAGCTTCGACGAGCAGCAGATCCGCGCCGCGGTGTCTGCCGGCCAGCTGAGCGACCCTGCGGCCGAGGAAGCGATCGTCCAGGCGATCCTGGCGCGGCGTGACCTTACGGTCCGCTACTGGTTCTCGCAGGTCACGCCGCTCGAGAGCCCGCAGATCGAAGGTTCGGCCCAGGCGCCACGCTTGGCGTTCAGGGACCTGGCCGTCGCCGAGGGCATCGCTCCCGTGGGGCGGCGGTACGAGGTGAGCTTCACGTTCGAGGCCGCCCGCATCCGCCAGAGCGGCACCCGCGCACCGGACATCACATCTGCTGGAGAGGGCGCGTTGGAGCTACCGGCGCCCCCCAGCGACCCCGCGTTCTGGGAGCGACTGCGCGAACTGCCAGTGGAGGAGCGGCTCGCCAAGCTCGAGGTACGTGCCATCCTCGAGCCCGGCGTCGATCGACCACGTTCGGTTCGCTTCTACCTGCTGCCCACTCCGGAGAACGGCTACAGGATCGTCGGCCGCGCCTACTGACTTGCGACGGTGCGCCGATGACTTGCGGGGCCCTCCGAGAGACCTCTAGTCAGAAACGTGTTACGCTGAGGCGTCGTGCACTCGAGGCGGATACCCGCGAACCCATCACCGTTGGTCTGCCTGGGACGACCGAAGCCGGCGGCATAATGAGAATGCCCGTTCCGGAAAGACACCAGGGGGAATCACGCCGGCGAATAACGTAGATCGACCCCGGCCCCAGGGGGGTCATGCCACCAGAGGGGCGCTGACTTGGGCTGGCTTGGGCCCAGGTCCTGACCTCGATTACTGATGCCTCCGGTAATCGCCGTAGTCAGGGACGGCGGACTTCTTATCGGTCCACGGCTCGGTCGATTTGCGTCGAAATGCTAATGACCACGGGGGTCGTCACCGCATCGTACGGAGCGGCCCCCGACTGTTTTCGGCAGGTTGGTCAAGGAGAACTCACCCAGAAACTCGCCCACCTGCTCCAAACTTCAGCTCTGGTTGGGGAAGCCAGCAGGCCCAGAGCGCCGGGTTGCAAGCGGTGGGACGGCGTGCCCTTTCCCTGAATCGACATGGATAGTCAGAGCGAGAAGCCATACCCAGGGGCGACTGCCTCGGATCGCTAGGACGGTCTGGGGGTCTATTCTATCCTCGTTCGTTGATCCCCCAGGTCGCCTTACTCATATTGGAACCGCGATCCAACCGCTTGCCCACATAGCCCCGACATCGACCACTCCTTCTGGAGGGACATGTCACACCTAGGGAACGGCCCGACCGAGCCCCCCAGCTCAGCCGGTGATCAGCCCGACCGGATCGGCCAGTACAGGATCCTGAAGACGCTGGGCGAGGGCGGGTTCGGCGTCGTCTACCTGGCCGAGCAGACCGAGACGGTGAAGCGCCAGGTCGCGCTCAAGGTCATCAAGCCGGGTATGGACACCCATCAGGTCGTCAGCCGCTTCGAGGCCGAGCGTCAGGCGCTCGCCGTCATGGATCACGCCAGCATCGCCAAGGTCTTCGACGCGGGCGCCACCGAGACGGGCCAGCCCTACTTCGTGATGGAGCTCGTGCGCGGGCTGCCGATCACGAAGTACTGCGACGAGCACAAGCTGACGATCGAGGAGCGCCTGCGGCTGTT
>CP070722.1:1767776-1775999 GCA_020350785.1 Gemmatimonadota bacterium | reverse complement strand
GAGGCCGACGTCGATCCAACGCTCCAGCTCTTGCTCGTCTGCCGCCAGGCGCGCCCGGCGGTAGGCGATCCAACCGCGCAAGACGGTGGGCTCTATCCACTGCCGATCGACGTTCTCGGCGACGGCCAGCAGCGAATCGGCGCGCTGGAAGGCGTCGAAGGCGGCATCCACTCTGTCATCGACCAGCAGCTCCTCGGCATCCTTCCGGGTCCGCTCGGCGCGCTGGACCAGGGCCCACGCGTCGGTGCTGGACGTCGCGGCCCGTCGCTCGCGGACGCGGATCTCCTCGCCCAGCCGTACGCGCAGGATGCGGGCGACATCCTCGGCGGCCTTGTCCTTGATCGCGATCAGGTCGCCGGCCGGCTCCTTGACGCTGCCCCGCTCGAAGTCGGCCCCGGCGTTCCCATCCCAGAGCCGGTAGGTCACGCGAATGTCGTCGCCGTCGGGCTCGACCGTCCCGTAGATCAAGCTGCCGACTTCGAGGGCCTGGGCGATGCTGTCACGGGATATCTCTGTCCCGCGAAACGGCGCGACACCGTTACGCGAGATGACGTCAAGCGCCCGAACTCGAGAGAGCTGATCGATGAGACTCTCCGTGATGCCGTCGGCCAGGTAGGTAAGCTGCCTTGCGGAGCTCAGGTCGTCGAAGTAGAGAACGGCTATCCTGCGCGGATCGAGTCCTCCAACGCCTGCCTCTGTCTCCGCAGCCCTGCTGCTCCGAAAGACGACCACCGAGATGGACAGCGCCGCCACCGCCAGGATCCCCTGTAGCCAAATCTCCAGGGCTGGCGGCTTCTGGGTCCCCTTTTCTCCATGGAACCAGGCGAGTATGCTGGTTCCGGGGATACCGAAAAGGTAGAAGATCAGGGCGAGCTTGTAAGCGATCTCGGGGATGATACCGTAACCGATCAGCTGGTCCACACCCTCGAGAACGAGGAACCCACCCGCTATGTAGGCACCGAGAAGTTGAAAGACGCGGCGCTTGCGCAGCTCCGCCCAGAGTTCCATCTGCCTTTTGCCCGCCGGTTAGAGAGGTACTTAGCTGGGTAGGATGGCTGCCCCGCCTCACTTCGTCAAGCAAGCGCGGGAACCCCCAAAAGCCTTGTCTGTATACCAAGCCTGATCGTCACCCGTGACCACGGAACCCGGACTCCAGTGATGACACAGACCAACGCGCCCCACCAGGGCTCTCTGTTGCCCCGTGAACACGGCGCCTACGCCCAGATCTCGTTCCCCCTGCTCACGGCGCTTTCACTCGGCAAGCCCGGTCCGGCCTCGATCCTCCTGGTCATGGCCGCGGTGACAGTTTTCCTGTTGCACGAACCCGTTCTGATACTGATCGGCGGCCGCGGCGGCCGGGCCAAGCGAGAGTTGGCCGGTCGGGCTCGGCGGCGCACCGCGCTCTTGATCGCGCTGGCGCTGCTCGCCGGCCTGGGCGGACTCGCCCTGGCGCCGGCGGCCAGGCTTGCCGCGCTGATACCGCTCGGGACTGCCGCGCTCCTCTTGCCCCTGATCTTCTCGCGAAGAGAGAAAACCACCGCGGGCGAGCTCCTGGTGGCTCTCAGTCTGTCCAGCACCATGATCCCGGTGGCGAGGGCCGGCGGCGTGAACCTGCGGCCGGCGCTCCTGGCTGCTGCCGTGTGGGCCATCGTCTTCGCGCTGGGAACGGTCACGGTTCGGATGATCATCGCGCGTGCCAAGAAGGGCGTGGAGCCCAGCCGGTGGGTGCGGTCGGCGCCGTGGCTGAGTGCTGCCGTCATTGCCGGTGCGATGTTCCTGGCCTTCGAGGGCTCCGTACCGGCTCCCGCCGCGCTGGCCGCGGTGCCGACCGCTGCCGTCGCACTGGTATTCGCCCTGCTCGGCGTGCACCCCCGGAACCTGCGTCGAATGGGGTGGTCGCTCGTGGCCAGTAACGTCGCCGTGATGACCGCTCTAATCATCGCATTCCGCTAGCGGAGTATCGCCAGCAAACGCGCACTCTCCCGTAGTACGCCGCACACAACGCCCGACTCGCCTCCACACGCCCGCGATTGATCTCGATTCGGGCAGAGCGTATTCTTGATGATCGACGTTCAACTTGAAAGAGTGCCCAAACAGTTGGTCAATTGCTAGTCGTTCTTATTACTGAAGGAGGGACAGCTATGAAGTCAGCCAAGCTCACCTTGCTTCTCTGGCTGGTGCCGTTGCTGGGTCTCGTCTCCTGTGCACCCGAGGAGGGCGGCGAGGAGGCCGCCGACACTCAGGAGATGGAGATGGCGATGACCGCCGACACCGAAGCCTTCGAAGCAGCGATGATTGAGGCGCGGGCCGCCTGGAAAGCAGCTTACGAAGCCGGTGACGCCGCTGCTGTAGCCGCCATGTACACCGACGATGCCATGTACCTGCCGACGGAAGCGCCGATGATAACGGGCAAGGCGGCGATCGAGCAGGCCTTCGGCGAGGTCATTGCCATGACTGCCAGCCGCGGGATCACGATCAACGCGACCGAGTCTGGCGTGACTGGCGACATGGGCTACATGGTTGGCAACTACACGCTGACGACGACGGCCGAAGCGGGCGCCGAGCCGACCACAGTCGAGGGCAAGTATGTGACCATCACCAAGCGGGCGGCCGACGGCACGTGGAAGATCCACGTTCACATGGCCAACTACAACCAGCCTGTGCAGATGCCGGCCGAGGAGATGAAGAAGGAGGAGATGTGAGAAGCTCCGCTCCCGAGCACTGAACGGCGGTTCACGGGTCCCGCGGCGCGGCGCGTCGCGGGACCCGCGCGTCTATCGACCGCCCGTCCCTTCGAAAAGTAGCCGCGCGATATCGGCA
This sequence comes from Gemmatimonadota bacterium, assembly GCA_020350785.1. Classification (GTDB taxonomy): domain Bacteria; phylum Gemmatimonadota; class Gemmatimonadetes; order Palauibacterales; family KS3-K002. The sequence goes on along the minus strand of CP070722.1, from coordinate 1,773,179 downwards.
ATCAGTCCGTCGGCGACGTCCGGATCGGCGATGCCCCCGGTCAGCACCACCAGCACGAACGCCGGCCCATCCTCCCCGTAGACGATCCCTCCATCGTGCCGGATCTCCGTGATCGATCCCGTCTTGTGCGCCACGCGCGTGCCCGCCGGAAGGCTAGCTGGGATGCCCTCGTTGAATTCCTGGCGCGCCAAGATATCGACCATCGCATGGCAAGACTCGCGGCTCGCCGCCCGGCCCCTGGCGATCGCGCTGAAGATCACACCCAGGTCACGCGCCGTCGTCGTGTTGCTGAGGCCGGCCTCATACGCCTTGATGTCCTCGACACCGCGCAGGACAGCGATGGAGTCGGCGCCCAGTTCGCGCATCGTCGCCTGTACGCGCGCGGCCCCCACGCGCTCGATCAGCATATTGGTCGCCAGGTTGCTGGACACCGTGATCATCAGCTCCGTCAGTTGTCGGACGGTCACCCTCTCGCCGAGCCGGGCGTACAGCGTCGTGTCGCTGTCATCCGGGGCGGCCAGATCATAGGGCGATTCGTCGACGATCGACTTGAAGGTCTTGGTGATAACGAGGCTGTCATCGAGACTGGAGATTCCCGCCTCGGCGTCACGGAAGAGCTGGATCATCACCGGCACCTTCATCATGCTCGCGGCGTGCACCCTCGTATCGGCGTCGATCAGCACGGAATCGCCTGTAACGAGGTTCTTGTAGTAGACCCCAACGACCTCCGCATCGGTCTCGCCGATGCGCGCTCTTACCTTCGACTCTAGATCCATTGGCGTCTCGACCGCGCATCCGCCAAGGCAGATCGCGAGCGCCGCGCTCGCGACCTGGAGCAGGCGACGCGAAGGGTTGGACTTGTTTGACCGCATGAATACCTCGGCAAGTCGGGCACGCGAGTCTTGCCGGCCGCGTGCCACGGCCGGCGAGCCCCCGCTGTAACTCTGTCGACACCAATATTCGTCGACTCGCACCACTCCTGCAAACAGCGCGATTGATGCAGGGCCGTCGCCAATCTAGGTTCACGACTCGGTTCGATACCTGGGCTCCGTCAGCGCGCTCCACCAAAACGAGAAAGACCCCGAACATGAGTCACCGCCGGACCTTCATGAAACAGCTGGCCTCGCTTACGGGGGCAGCGAGTTTAGGCACCCTGTCCGCTGTCGACCAGGCATTCGCGGCGGAGCTGAGCGGCTTGCCCGACTTGGTCACCGGATCGCTCGCGTCGCTACGAGACCGCTATCTATTGGACCCCGACGTCACCTACTTCAACCACGGCTCCATCGGGACGACCCCCCGCATCGTTCACGAGGCGCGTGCCGCCTATCTGCGCACCTGCGAGACCAACCCCTGGCTCTATATGTGGGGCGACGCCTGGGAAGAGCCGCTGGAGCAGGTGCGTCAGAAGGCCGCCGGTTTGCTACGCTGCGAGGCCACCGAACTCGCTCTCACCCACAACACCACCGAGGGGTTCAACACCTTAGCCGCCGGGCTGGATTTGGGCCCGGGCGACGAGGTGCTGTTCAGCTCCCTCAATCATCCGGGGGCGAGCATCTGCTGGAACCACTACGCTGAGATCAAGGGTTTTCAGGTCCGGCGCTTCGACTTCCCCGTGCTCGAGATGCCGCGCCTCACGGCCGCTGACGTCCTCGACGCCTACGACCGGGCGATCGCGCCTCGAACCCGCGTGCTCGTGTTCCCGCACATCGACAACATCGTAGGGTTGCGCTACCCGGTGAAGGAGCTGGCGGCGCTGGCGCGCAGCAGAGGGGTCGAGCTGATCGCGGTGGATGGCGCCCAGTCCGTGGGGATGATCGATGTAAACCTGAACGAACTGGGCGTGGATGCCTACTGCGCCAGCCCTCACAAATGGCTGCAGGCGCCCAAAGGCCTGGGCCTCATGTACGTGCGCGAGGATGTCCAGCGCCAGATCCGGCCGATGTGGGTGACCTGGGGCCAGGAGCGCTGGAAGGGCTCGGCCCGGATGTTCGAGGACTACGGCACGCGCAACTTGCCCGAGGTGCTGACGCTGGGCGACGCGATCGATTTCCAAGAGAGCTTGGGCGCGCCGGCGAAGGAGCGGCGCTATCGCGAACTGTGGGAACTGTTCAGAGCTGCCGGCGAGAGCAGCGGCACGGTGATCTGGCGCTCGCCCACTGACTGGTCGCTTTCGGCGTCGCTCTACGCTTTGGAGATCGAAGACATCCCAAGCCAGGCGGTCTTCGAGCACATGTACGGGCTGCACAAGTTCGTCTTCCGGCCTTTCCGCACCCAGGGACTGAACACGGTCCGGATCTCGCTCAACATCACCAACACAGAGGCCGAGATCGCCCGTTTCTTCGAGCTACTGAAGGATGTGCCGCAACACTGACCGGCCAAGATTGCCGGCACGCGTCAGCCGTCCGCCTCCGGCGTCGGAAGACGATCAGTTTGGCATGGGGAACCGCTCTGACTAGAATAGGTAGAGAGCAAGAGGGATAATCACTAAGAAACAGCGACGGTCGCAGCCCAGAGATGAGCCCCAGCAGTCGTGCCGCCAAGCGCGGGAATGGTGACGGCGACGCCGTAAGCGCCAGAGGGCGCGGTCTACGGCCTCGAGAGATACGCGACGCCACGGTCATCCGCTTTGCCGGCGATTCCGGCGACGGCATACAGTTGACCGGCTCGCAGTTCGCCATGGAAAGCGCCCTGGCCGGTAGTGACATCGCCACTTTACCGGACTATCCCGCCGAGATCCGGGCGCCCGCGGGCACCACCTACGGCGTCTCGGCGTTTCAGGTCCACTTCGGATCCACCGACATCAAGACGGCCGGCGACGAGCTGGACGTGCTGGTCGCATTCAACCCGGCAGCGCTCAAAGTGAACGTGCAAGATCTGCGGATCGGCGGCATGGTGATAGCCGACGAGAGCTCGTTCACCGACCGCAATCTCAGAAAGGCCGACTACGAGTCGAGCCCATTGGACGACGACACTCTGGCGCCCTATCAGTTGATCAAGCTCGACATCACGCGCTTGACCGAGGAGGCGGTCAAGGCGTTCGGCGTCTCCGCCAAAGAAGCGCGCCGCTCGCGCAACTTGTGGGCACTGGGCCTGATGCTCTGGATGTACGGTCGCGACCGCAAGGCGACGGTCGAGTGGCTCAGCCAGAAATTCGCCAAACAGCCGGACGTCAAAAACGCCAACATCGCGGCGCTCAACGCCGGGCATGCGTTCGGCGAGACGGCCGAGATGCCGAGCGACGTCGTGGGTTACACGATCGCCCCGGCGGACGTGGCGCCGGGCCTCTACCGCACCGTTACCGGCACCGAGGCGACCGCTTGGGGCCTTCTGGCCGGCGTCCGGGCCGCCGGCCTGGGGCGACTCGTCTTCGGCTCCTACCCTATCACCCCGGCCTCGCCACTTCTTCATTCCATGGCCAGGCTGGCCGATTACGGCGTCGTCACGTTTCAAGCAGAGGACGAGATCGCTGCCATCTGCTCGGCCATAGGCGCCTCCTACGGCGGAGCGCTCGGAGTGACCTCAAGCTCCGGCGCAGGCGTCGCCTTGAAGACGGAAGCCCTGGGATTGGCGGTCGGCGCGGAGATACCTCTGGTGATCGTCAACGCTCAGCGCGCCGGCCCGTCGACCGGCATGCCGACGAAGACCGAGCAAGCCGACCTGCTACAGGCGCTGCACGGCCGGCACGGCGACGCCCCGTTGGCGGTCATCGCCGCCAACTCGCCCAGCGATTGTTTCGAGGTGGCGATGGAAGCCGTACGGTTGGCCACGAGGTACATGACCCCGGTCATCATGCTGTCCGATGCCTATCTGGCGAACGCGGCCGAACCCTGGGCGATCCCGGACATGAACGAGCTTCCCGTGTTCCCGGTGGAGTTCCGCGGCGATCCTGAAGGATTCCACCCCTTCCTGCGCAACTCGGAGACACTGGCACGCCCCTGGGTGCGCCCGGGCACTCCGGGATTGGAACATCGCCTGGGCGGCCTGGAAAGGAGCCACGAGACCGGCAACATCTCTTACGATCCTGAGAACCACGCCCGGATGACGGAGATGCGAGCGGCCAAGATCGCCGGTATCGCCAACGACATCCCCCTGCAGGCCGTCGAGATCGGCAGGGAGGGTAGCGCTCTGGCGGTTGTCGGTTGGGGCTCCACCTACGGCCCCATCTACCAGGGCGTACGGCGCGCCCGCGATGAAGGATCGGACGTATCACACATTCACCTGCGCTACCTGTCTCCTTTCCCGCGCAATCTTGGAGACTTGCTGAAAAGCTTTGATCGCATCCTCGTACCTGAGATGAACGCCGGTCAACTCGTTCATCTGCTGCGCAGCGAGTACATCTTGCCAGCCGAAGGGCTCAACAAGGTGCGAGGCCAGCCGTTCAAGATCGCCGAGATAGTCGAAGCGATCCGAACCAGACTTGGCGAGTGATATGGCTACGATCACGACCGACCTGGAGAAACTGAAACCCGGGGATTTCGCCTCCGACCAGGAGGTGCGCTGGTGCCCCGGGTGCGGGGACTACGCCATCATCAAGGCGATCCAGCGCACGCTCGCGGAGCTGGGCGTTCGCCGGGAGAACACGGTCTTCGTCTCGGGCATCGGCTGCGCGGCCCGCTTCCCTTACTACATGCAGACGTACGGCTTCCACACCATCCACGGCCGGGCCCCGGCGTTCGCCACGGGCATCAAACTGGCGAACCCTGAGCTGGACGTCTGGGTGGTGACAGGCGACGGCGACAGGCTGAGCATCGGTGGCAACCACACGCTGCACGCCCTGCGGCGCAACATCGACCTGCAGATCTGTCTGTTCAACAACGAGATCTACGGTCTGACGAAGGGCCAGTACTCGCCGACCTCGAAGCAGGGCACGCTGTCGCCGTCCAGCCCGCAGGGCTCGCTGGAACGACCGCTGTCCGCCTGCTCGTTCGCGCTGGGCGCCGGCGCACGCTTCGTCGCTCGCTCGGTCGACACGTTACAGAAGCACCTGGTCGAGGTGCTGAGGCGGGCGCACGCGCACCGCGGCACATCCTTCACCGAAATCTTTCAGAACTGCATCGTCTTCAACAACGGCGCCTTCGCCGACTTCACCGACAAAGAGGTGGCGAGCGAGCGCCAGATCCACGTCGAGCACGGCAAGCCGTTGATCTTCGGCGCCGACAAGACCAAAGGACTGCGCATCAAACCGTGCAGCCTCAGACTGGAAACGGTGACGATCGGGCAAAACGGCGTGACCCTGGACGATTTGCTGGTCCACGACGAGACTGACCGCACTCTGGCGACGTTGCTGGCCGCGATGGAGCCGCCCGAGCTTCCCGTGGCGCTCGGTGTGATCTACTGTGACCCGGCGCCGGTCTACGAAGACCAGATCCAGGCGCGCCTGGACGCGGCTTGCTGCGGCGACCT
>CP070722.1:1761995-1767676 GCA_020350785.1 Gemmatimonadota bacterium | reverse complement strand
GCAGACGGCTCTAGCGTTGGCTCTGGCGACCGTGCCGATGGTCGTCGCGTGCGGAGACGACAACGGGACCGGCACGAACGGCAATCCACTTGTCGGTTCTTGGAGGGCCACGAGCATCCTGATCGATGACGTCGAGGTCCTCGCCGGGACAAGTCTTTCACTCACTGTCACCTTGAACAGCAACAGATCGTACTCGACATCCGTTTCCGGCGACACCGATCAGTTGTTCTGCGACACCACGACCAGCTGCACCGAGAACGGCACCTACCAATACACGAGCACGACCCTCACTTTCTGTGACCCCGGTTGCGACGAGGCCGGCCAGTACACGATCTCCGGGAACACGGTGACCTACGTCCTGGTGGATCTAGATCTGGGCGTTACGTGGACGATGACACTGGTCAGAATCTGATGAGATGGACCCCTGGACGAAAAGGGCAATGTAGGTGTGCGCACTCGACTCTTGGCCTGACCTGGCTCCCGGGGTCAGGGGGGGACCGAACCGCAAGCGAGACTAGCTATTAGTACTGAGCAACAATATATTAACTTTGGAGCACGGTAACGTTTCGGCAGGAGAAAGATCTATGACCCCCGGAATCGGGATCCTCGACCTCGCTGGCGGCGCGCTGATCGTCCTCGGCATCTTCACGGCCTTCATGATCTGGGCGATTTTCCCACTCGTACCGTTCCTGCTCATGGGCGCCGTCTATGCCTTCGGACGCCACGGTGTGCCGGCGCTGGCCCGGGCGGCCTTGGCCGTGGAGGCAGGCGCCATCAATGCGGTGCGCTGGATCCTGCACCCGTTGGCGGTGTGGGCGCTCAGCGGGTCTCAGCCGGTCGCGGTGCGGGGTGGGGACGGCCGCTACAGGCAGTAGCTTGGCCACAGCCCGGGCGTAGATCGGCGCGGGTTTGAGAACCGGCGCGTGGCGGGGCGGACGGTACGACCGTTCGCCCCGTTGCTCATCCCGGCCGCGACTCTCAGTTTGAGCGGGCGGCTTGACGCCCCGCTAGATCTGATCGTTCCCTTCGATCAACGGAGGTTGCAGCAATGGCTGATGCCGGCAAGAGCCTGGGACTGTCCGAGATAGGTCAGATTGCGGTCACCGTTCAGGACCTCGAAGGCGCCGTCGAGTTCTATCGCGATGTGCTGGGCATGCGGCTCCTCTTGGAGGCGCCGGGCATGGCCTTCTTCAAGTGCGGCAGCGTCAGGTTGATGCTGGGAACCTCAGAGGCGGCGGTCGATGAGTCGGGCGGTACCATCATTTACTACCGTGTCCCCGATATCCAACGTGCTTACTCTGCACTACGCGAGCGGGGAGCCGAGTTCATTCGGGAGCCGGCCGTCGTGCACCGTGCCGAGGGCTCCGAGCTTTGGATGGCCTTCTTCAGCGATAGCGAGGGAAACACCGCGGCACTCATGAGCGAGGTGCCCGTCACGCTCATATAATCCAGACTTGCCGGTCTGCCGGTGAGCCGGACCGCAGGCAACGATAGACAGGCTGAGGCGACGCGATGCGCATCGAGTTCCTTGGCAGCGGCGGGGCCATCACGACACCGCGTCCAGGTTGCGACTGCCGGATTTGCACCGAGGCGCGCCACAAAGGCGTCCCGTACAGCCGCAGCGGGCCCGCTCTGTTCGTACACGGGCCCGATCTCCTGTTCGATACTCCCGAGGAAATCAAAGACCAGCTGAACCGATCCGGTGTCCGCCAAATCGCGGGCTGCTTCTACTCCCACTGGCACCCCGATCACATCATGGGCCGGCGCGTCTGGGAGATGAACAAGGACTGGCGCGGCTGGCCTCCGCGCAATCGCCGCACCGACATCTACCTGCCTCAGCAGGTCGCCGCCGACTTCAGGACGAGGCTGGGCAGCTGGGAGCACCTGAGCTTTCTGGAGGGGGAGGGCCTGGTGCGACTCATCGAGCTGCGCGATGAGGACTCTGTCAGCATCGGCGACACGACGGTTCGGCCGGTTCGCCTGGCTGAAGACTACGTCTACGCTTTTCTGCTCTCCGCGAACGGCAGGCGACTGTTTATCGCGCCCGACGAGCTTCTGGGCTGGAAGCCGCCCACGTCGCTGCGCGCCCTCGATCTCGCCGTGATTCCCATGGGAGTTCTGGAGTACGATCCCTTCAGCGGAGAGCGACTTCTGGCCGAGGATCACAAACTGCTGAAGATCGAATCGACCTTTCGTGAGAACCTGCAAATCGCGCGCTCTCTGGAGGCGAAGCGGGTCGTGATGACGCACATCGAGGAACCTGACGGGCTGAGCTACGACGACTTGCTCGTTCTGGAGAAGCGCCTGGGCGACGAGGGCTTGGATCTGAGCTTTGCCTACGACACCATGTTCATCGATGTCTGATCGGCAAGCCATGAAGAACTCGAGATCATCGGAGGATCGCTCGGCGGCGCGGTCCAAGACGGCCTCGACGGTTCTAAAGACTCTCGTGGCAGTGCCCATCTCGTTGGCGCTAATGGGCGCGCTGCTATTCCTGCCGGCGGGCGGCCTCGATTGGCCGAACGCCTGGGCTTGGTTGGCAGTGCTGATACTTTGCCTCGCCATCAACATCGCCGTCCTGATCCCGGTCAACCCGGAGGTGATAGAGGAGCGTAGTCGAATCGGTAAGGGCGTGAAGAGGTGGGATATCATCGTCTCGTCGGTCATGACGATGTTCGTGCTGGGCACCGTGATCGTCGCTGGACTCGATCACCGCCACGGCTGGTCGCCCCGATTCTCGCTCGGGCTGCTGATCGCCGGGGGTGGGCTGATGCTGCTGGGCGACCTGCTGCTCCTCTGGGCGATGGCGGTCAACAAGTTCTTCTCGAAACTGGTGCGCATTCAGAGAGAGCGCGGTCACCACGTCGTCACGACCGGGCCCTATCGCTTCGTGCGACATCCCGGGTATGTAGGTTGGATCGTGATGTGGATCGGATCGACTCTGATATTCGGCTCGCTCTGGGCGTTCGTGCCCACCGTGCTGGCCAGCACGGTCGTCATCGTCCGCACCGCACTCGAGGACAAGACTCTGCACGAGGAGCTCGCCGGCTACGGCGAATACGCCGGAAGGGTGCGCCACAAGCTGGTGCCGGGGGTCTGGTAGCCGGCCGCGCCGCGTGCCTCAGCTAGACGGAGCTCGGCAGGGAGGCGGCAAGCGGCTCGAGAAGGGCGGAGGGGGGGTTCTTGACAATCTTAACGAAGGTTCAAATTTTGAATCCTGGTTCAAACGACCCTCTGGGGGAGGCGCGATGCCCGAAAGCCGTGCGGCTTCAACCTCGTCAGCCCACGTCCTCGAGAAGCGGCGGCGGCGCCGGGCCGAGATTCTGCATGCCGCGCTGACGGCGTTCCGCGAGAACGGCTACCACACTACCACGCTCGATGACATCGCCGAGCGCCTCGGTGTCCGCAAGACGGCGCTCTACCACTATTTCCCCGACAAGGAATCGATTCTGTACGAGTGTCACCGCGAGTCGCTGGCGGAGATCGAGCGGATGATCGAGGAGGCGCAGGGCCGGTATGATACGCCGGGCGGGCGCCTGGCCTATCTGATTCGCGAGCACGTCCGCATCATGACGGAGGGCCTGGAAGGATCGCCGTTGGCGTTCGAAGTGCCCGCGCTGTCGCCGGAGCGCCGCGCCGAGATCGTGGCGGCGCGCGACCGTTACGAGGGGGTGCTGCGCGACCTTATCGTCCAGGGGATCGAGGCGGGCGAATTCCGAGAGGTAGACCCGAAGATCGCGGTGTTCGCGATGCTGGGCGCGATCAACTGGATCGCCCGCTGGTACCGGCCGGACGGGCCGGTGCACCCGCCGGAGCTGGGAGCGCAGTTTGCCGATCACCTGATCGGGGGGCTCAAGTGCCAACCGGTGCCTTAGTGAGCCGACACGGAAGCGTCCGCGCGCGGCCGCTTCGTTCATAGAGGGATCCCGTTAAACGGGCTTGGGGGTGAATCATGAAGGCGATACAACTCCTCGAGGCAGGCGCGCCCCTGGCGATCAACGACGTGGCAGCGTCGGAGCCTGGTGCGGAGGAGGTGCTGGTGCGTGTGGCGGGCTGCGGTGTGTGCCACACGGACATCGGGTTTTGGAAGGACGGTGTGCCGACGAAAAAGGGTCTGCCGTTGACGTTGGGACACGAGGTCAGCGGTGTTGTGACGGCGGCAGGCTCACGCTACGAGCACCTCGTGGGGCGAGAGGTGATCGTTCCTGCCGTGATCCCCTGCGGTGAGTGCGAGTTGTGCAAGGGGGGGAGAGGCAACATCTGCCGGAGTCAGATGATGCCGGGCAACGACATCGACGGCGGCTTCGCCGAGTACCTCCTGGCGCCGGGCCGCGGGCTCTGCGAAATCGAGGGCAAGGCGGGATACGAGCTGCCGGAGCTATCCGTGATCGCCGACGCGGTGACCACGCCGTACCAGGCGATCGTACGCGCCGCCCTGGGCGCGGGCGACCTGGCGATCGTCGTCGGTGTCGGTGGTGTCGGCACCTACTGCGTGCAGATCGCGGCGGCCTTCGGTGCCCATGTCGTCGCGATCGACATCGACGACAGGAAATTGGCGGCGGTCGCCGATCACGGCGCCGGTCTAACGGTCAACTCGGCGGCGGCGGACTTCAAAGCACTCAAGAAGCAGATCGGAGGCCAGGCGAAGGAGTGGGGCTGTGCCGCGCACAGTTGGAAGATTTTCGAGTGCTCCGGCCAACCCGGCGGACAGGACACAGCCTTCGGCCTGCTGACATACGCCTCGACCCTGATGGTGGTCGGCTTCACGCTCGCCAAGCGCGAGTTCCGCCTCAGCAACCTCATGGCCTTCGACGCGACGGTTCAAGGCACCTGGGGCTGCAAGCCGGAGCTTTATCCCGAGGCGTTGAAGCTGGTGACCGACGGCAAGATCACCCTGAAGCCCTTCATCCAGACGTTTCCGATGAGTGAAGGGCCGAACGTGATGCAGAGGGTGGCAGATCACGAGATCGACAAGCGGGCCATCCTGATGCCCGATTGGGCGTGATGAGTCTGCGGAAAGCGCAAACGAATCGAACCGCCGGGAGGGACGTACCATGCTGAAGAGTCACACGCTCGTTCCTGAGAGCGAGTTCAAGGAGATCATCTACGAGCTGCGCCCCGTGCTGGATCCTTCGGGGAAGGCGGTGGGCGGGCTCTACAACGCCTGGATCACCCTCAACAATCCCAAGCAGTACAACAGCTACACGACCGATGCGGTGAAGGAGGTCATTCTGGCATTCCGCCAGGCGAGCATGGACCGTAGCGTGGTGTGCTGTGTGTTCACCGCGGTAGGCGACAAGGCGTTCTGCACAGGCGGCAACACCAAGGAGTACGCCGAGTACTACTCGGGAAACCCGCAGGAGTACAAGCAGTACATGCGCTTGTTCAACGACATGATCGACTCGATCTTGCGCTGCGACAAGCCCGTCGTCAACCGGGTGAACGGGATGCGGCTGGCGGGCGGCCAGGAGATCGGTATGGCCTGCGATTTCAGCATCGCAGTCGACACCGCTCGCTTCGGCCAGGCGGGCCCAAGCACGGGTCGGCGCCGGACGGTGGCTCGACGGACTTCCTGCCGCTATACGTCGGCTTCTCTCGGGCCATGGAGAGCGGCATTCTGTGCGAGATGTGGAGCGCTCACAAGGCTCTATTCATCGGTCTGGTGAATGAGATTGTGCCGG
>CP070722.1:1758950-1761895 GCA_020350785.1 Gemmatimonadota bacterium | reverse complement strand
GCGAACCACCGGCCAAAGCGCTGCTGGTATCGGAAACCCAGAGACATGAACGCGACATCGCCCACCAGAGTAGCCACGGTATCCTGACCCGTGAGGAGGAGCGGTGTCTTGAGATCAAAGGCGATGCCTCCGCCCGTGCTGGTCGCGAAGTAGCTGATGGCGAAGGGGTCCTCGACGACCCGGGAGGGCAGAAATGCGTATCCATTCAGGACCCGACTCGGCTCCTGCGCCCGCAACTGAGCTGCGGAGACCGTCAGCAAGACCAGCGTCAATACTATCCTGCGCATCACAAACCTCCGTCGATTAGAGGGCCAGCTTCATCAGATTGGCAATCTTGCGCGTCATGCCGCCGGGCGGCGGCAGCAGTTCGTCCAGTCGGTCCAGATCGTCCACCCACTCGCAGAGACCGTTCAGCATCATGAAGTCGAGGATACCCAACGCCGCCTGCCAACCCGTCACCGTGACCATCACCTCACCGTCCATCACCATGCTGCGGTAGTCCATGTTCGCCGAGCCCACAGTCAGGTAGGCAATCCCCTTCTCACGCTCCTCAACCGCCCAATCGGACTGAACGCCCAGAATGAGGTCTCTTATCGCTCGGCCCAGTTCCGCCGGCTCCTCCCGCACATCCTGACGGCCCGCCAAGGGCCCCTCCTGGCGTGCCAGGTACAACAGGTACTCGCGCATCACCGCCCCCCACTCGGGCCGACCGACCAGCGCGTCCCAGGCTACTCCCGAGATCAAGAGGTTGGCTTTCATGTGAAGCTTCGGCGATTCCGCCGTATCGGAAACGACGAGGTACTCGGTTTCGTATCCCGCTTCCTCCAGGATGTAGTCCAGGCTGTCAAGGACTCCCTGCGTCGCACGGTTCGGCGGGTAGATCGTCCGCAGCCATCCCGTCACGGTCTCACGTGCCTGCATCACTCGGCCGCGCAGATCGCCCACCCCGAAACGCGGCGTGTAGAGGCCCGTCTTCAGCAGGCCGCCCTCGGCTTCGATCTCGTCGCCCAGCTCGTTCTGGAAGTAGATCAGCGCGCTGAACAGCCCGTGCGCCCGCGCCATCGTCGGACCCGCCGAACTGGGCGCTGACGCCAGCGCGGGGGCGAAGATCAGAACCTTGCAGCCACGCAGCGCGCTGCCGGTCAGCAGCGACGCGTAGATGTAACTCTGCCAAAGCGAGTCGGGGATCTTGAGCAGCGAGCCGGCGGGCATCAGGCTGTAGAGGACCGCCTTCGCCACGTTGATCGGCTTCGGCTGGAAGCCGGTCTCGTTGTGCAGCTCCAGCACCTGACCGCCTGCAGTCTCCCACTCGCGCAGCATAGCGCTCCGCATGCTGTCCACGCGCGCCTCGTAGTCCGCCGGCTTTGGCTTCGACCGCAGCGGTATCGGTATCTCGTCTTCCGTGAAGCCCTGAGCTCGCAGCAGATTGCGCGCCGCGTCTCTCAGCGTCAGCGCGGACGGGCCCTGGATCATGATGGCGCGGTCTTCCCAGTTGCGCCCCGCGTAGTGCTCGCCGATCCCCATGCCCGTGTACATCGCCAGGCCACGGTAAGGGTCGTCTTCCGAGACGTCGTAGAACGCGATCTTGCGGTGATCGCGCATCAGATTGTCGGGGACCGGAATGATACCGGCGACGTGCAGGCTGTTGAACGACACGTCGGCCGGATTCGTGATGTTGATTTGCACCCGCAGCAGCTTCTTCAGCCACTTCTCGCCGTACTGGCTGGCCTGGACCTGCAGCAGCCGCGATTCCGCCACCGCCTGCCGCAGGCTGTCCTGCATAGCCGCCAACTCCGCCTCCCAAGCTTCGTAGCCTTTCGGCAAGTTGAGCTCATAGTCCAGCGGTTCGTGCAGCACCCGCAGAAACATCCTGCCCTTGTTGATCTCGAAGTAGTGCTGGTCGAGGAAGATGAAATAGAGCGGCAGCTTGCCGGTTTCGTCGTACGCGCGCACACGGCGCGTCATCGCCGACAGGTACGATCCGACCACGTGCCGGAAGGCCAGCTCGTCCGGCTCGCCCTCCGAGTTCTTGCCGCGGAAGTCGTGGATCCAGAGTACGTGGTAATCCTCCGCCCGGTGCACCGAGCGGGCCATCTCGAACTGGAACTCCTCGTTCATCACGTACCAGACGTGATTGCCCGACGAGAAGCGCGAATCGACGGCTCGCTCGATGATGTCGTCCAGTTCCGCCTCGGTGTCGTGGTCCTCTGCCTTGAGACCCAGCTGTAAGGGCAGCCAGACGAACCGCGAGTCGTCCCAGCGCTCGCGTTGAGCGACACGGATCTCTTCGACGATCTCCACCAACTCTTGGAAGACGAGGTAGGTATCGCGAAAGCGCTCTTCCGGCAGTCCGGACTCGTTCAGCACCCAGCGGGCAAACGCCTGGTGGCCGACGGCCGCGAACTTGTCCAGCGAATCCTTCGTCTTCCGCTGACCCAGCAGCCGGTTGTAGGGGAAGATCACCTCGTCCAACAGGATCCGCCGCGCGACGGCGCTGGCCTCCCGACCCCACTCGCTGCTCCCGCCCTCCGGCAGCGCCCGGCCGATTTCGGCGATCGAGAAGGCGCGGTCCAGCTCCGCGTGGAAGACGCGGATCTCTTCGTTGAAGCTGCGCCCTTGCGGGAAGCGCGGTCCGTTCGAGGCGAGATGAGCCTGTAGCTCGGCCACGTCCTGCGCGTAGGCCTCGCGCGGATCGGCGCCGCCACGGTCGAGCAGCGGCGTGGCCAGGCGCATGATCCAGAAGGCGCCCTCCCGAATCCGGGCCAGCGACTCGTCGAGTGCCGGAAGCGGCTCCTCGAACTCGACCCGCATCAGCGGCGGCGTGCCGAGCTTCACGTTGTCACGCTTCGGTCGCGTTTCCCCGATGTTGCGCCCCCACAGCGGCACATTCACGCCCAGGCTCAGGGTGTTCTTGCGCGTCGGCAGGTAGTCTATGCGAACCTGCG
>CP070722.1:1741279-1758850 GCA_020350785.1 Gemmatimonadota bacterium | reverse complement strand
TCGCAACTCTTCCACCGGATCGATTTCGTCTTCTACCGTGACGAGTTCACTCGCACTACCGGGGATTTCCAAGGTGCCGTGAAGGCCGCGCTCCTGGGCGAGCAAGAGACTGACCGAACACCCTCGGGGCTGTGGCCGTCCGATCATGCCGGCTTGGCAGTGGCGCTCACCGTAGCACCGGGATTGGGTCATGACGAATGAGAGCGGCTCAGGCTGGGAATGAAACGCAGCCACTCAGTCCCGAGTGAATGGAAGACGCACCGATGGCGGGGAGGACCGGACGGTAGTTCCTCCCCGCCATCAACAGCCGCCAGTCACAACACTTCGCCAAAGACACGAAGAACACTTGTGAAATTCCGCTTTCGCCACACCTGATCCAATTCTTTAGCGGTGCCGACTAGGGGCACGACCTGCGCCACCCAGTACGCCAGCGCGGCGTTCAACTCCCATCCACCCGGCAGGTTCCAGGTCTCACGAAACCGAGCAACCCAGCGCGAGCTCTGTGCTTCCAGCGCCGCGCCCCTCAGCCAGGCCGAAAGCGCAGACGCTCTGCTCGTGCTGTTCTTGGCCGCCTGGTGGCCCAGCAAGAAGTGAAGAAAGTCGTGCGTCACCAGGCGCGTCTCTGCCCAGTGCTCCCAATCTACAATCCCAACCAGCTCACCCCGATCGTTTGCCAGAATATTCTTGTGACTGTAGTCACCGTGTGAAAGACAGAGCGGAATGCCAGAATCACGGACCGCCTCCGCATGCTTCAGAATCGCGCTGAGTGCTGACGCGTCGCCCGCTTCAACCGTCCACGCACTCATTCGCTCTATCTGCTTGGTCATGCTCTCACCCCAAGAAAGCTCGGGCGACATCGGTTTCGCTTCGGCGAAGGTAGCCGATTTCAATGAGAGGAGAAGCTGAAACGCCTCATTCTCGGCTCGCTGCCTGACGGATCTGGGCAACCAGCTGAGCGGTTGGCCGTGAATCCTGGCCTCGACCGTGAACGGCACGCCCTCGTACTCCCCAGAAATGACGGGTGCCGGTGCCAGCGAACCGAGCCGAACCCCGCTCTGTCGTGCTCTCTCGATGCCCGCGTAGTTCCTTGCGATCCGCTCGGTGGATACGGGGTTCAGAGGCACTCTGAGCACCAGATCACCGCTGATCGTGGCGACGACCCCAGAGGATCCAATCGCACCCGTTATCATTAGCGATGGGAACGCCTGTCTCCCCGTTCTGTCCAACTGCGAGCGAATGTGATCCACCAGCCTCATGAACCAGCTACGCTCGACGGAGCTTGGAGCCGCGACCACCCCGAAGGCGGTACAGAAGGCTGAGGTCGATCCGAGTTGGGTAGTCAATCGCACTCGAAGGCCGCTGGGACTCGCCGGGGACAGCGCACTTTTTCTCTCGAGCAGGCTGACTCTCTGAAAGCGCGTGCGACTGGGATGCAGGCAATAGAACGAAGCTTGAGAGAAGCCGGCTCTATGCAAGAGACGTCGATAGCCGTAGCGACCAAGAGCGTGATGCCTTTTGAGACCGCGACGTCGAGCCCACGGAACCCAACGACGGAACGCGTTGAAGATCGGGCCAAGCGGGCCAAGCCGGTTCCTCCTGCTGAACGCGAAGAGCTCGAGCCCGAACGCGTTGTCTCCAGAAAGAAAGATGTGACCATCGGGCCGTAGCACTCTACGCACTTCTCGAAGAAGTTCCAGGTGCGGGTCGTCGGTCGAGGACCTCTCCAGCCTCAGGGCGCGAAGCGCATCTTCCAGTACGACGCAGTCGAAATCGCCATCAAGGAATGGTAGGCGGCGCAGGTCCTCCAACCAGATCCATCGCAGGTTGGTGAGGCCGAGCTCCTCGGCGCGAAGGGCGGCCATGCGACACCGCTCGAAGTCGTAGTTGCAGACGATGACCTCTCGACTCCAGCGGCCGAATGCGATCGGTACCGCGCCGTTGGAGAGGCCCAGCACCAAAACACGGCCCAGGCGGCTGCCCGGCACCAGCACCTGAATCATGCCCTTGCGCTCGTCGGAGAGAGATTCTTTATACTCTGGGGTCAGCTCATCTTTGACGAACGCGCCCACGTCGCTGAGTGCCCGCACACAACCGACCTCGCGAGCTCTGGCGAAGATCCCGTGCAATGACTCGCCGACCCGGTCGAAGTGGCCTCGCCCGGGGTCGCCGATTGCCAGAACGTCGTCCGAAACGGGGAACCTTGCTGCGCACCCCGCGCACTCGAGGTCCTGGCCCATCCTCCAAACGACCTCGGCCCGGCAGCGGGGGCAGGCCAAGCGGACAACGTCGGGAACGGTCAGCATGAGTGATCGGCCCGAGTTAGCGACCCGACATGTCAGGGCACCGTGGTCAACGAGCTGGAGTGCCACCCGTCGATGGCATCGAAGACTTGCAGGCCGAAAGCGACATTTCCGAATGGGGCACTCACCTGGACACCCTGTACGTGCGGGCGGAGCCGCGCCACCATCTCTCGAGCGATCGCCAGCCCCTCGGCCATGCCGGCCTCCTTCCCCTTCTCGCTGGCGACTCTCATCCGCTCCAGTACCGCGTCGGGCACCTCGATACCGGGCACTTCGTTCTTGAGGAACTCGGCGTTGCGGTACGAGACCAGCGGCCAGACCGCCGCGATGGTGGGGATGCGCACATGCGCAATGCGATCCAGGAACGCGAGGAAGCCCTCATCGTCGAAGATAGGTTGCGTGACCACAAACTGAGCCCCGGCATCGACCTTCCACTCAAAGTGATGGATCTCGTACTCGGGATCCACGGAAGCGTGGTTGACTCCAACGCCGACGAAGTAGCTGGTCGCGGAGCCCAGCGAATTGTCGCTGGGGTCGAGCCCATAGTTCAGCTTCGTCACCAGGTTGGTCAGGCCGACCGAATCGATGTCGAAAACGGCTGTGGCATCCGGATACGGGCCCATCTTGGGGGGGTCGCCCGTAATGATCAGCAGGTTACGCAGGCCCAGCGCGTGGGCCCCGAGCAGATCGCTCATCATCCCGAGAAGATTGCGATCGCGGCAGCAGTAGTGCGGAATTGTCTCCAAACCTATCTCACGCTCGATGATCGCGCAGCTCGCCAGTACGCCCATGCGCATCATGGCGCGGGGGCCATCCGGCACGTTGACGGCATCAACACCCGCCGCCTTGAGCTGGCGCACCTTGTCGAGCACGTCGGTAGGATCACAACCCTTGGGCGGCAGAATCTCGACGCTCGTCACCAGTTGGCCGGCCGCGATCTTCCGTGCCAGGCGCGAACGTTCGGGTGTCGGCACCGGCTCCATCGCGGGCGCCGTCTCCTTGCGTTCCACCGCTCGAATCTTCTCGACGACCACTGACCGACGGCGCGGTTTCAGAGCGCGTACCTGAGCGGCCATGGCTCGGGTGTGTTCCGGGGTGGTCCCGCAACAACCGCCGACGAAGCGGACACCCGCCTGCAACAAACGGCGCGTGTACTTGGCGAAATAGTCGGGTGAAGCCATGTACATCTTGCGGCCTTCGACTTCGCGAGGGAGGCCGGCGTTTGGCATGGCCGACAGTGGCCGGCCAGTGACCTCCGCCATCTTCTGAACTGTCTTGAGAATCAGGGCAGGGCCGACGCTGCAGTTGACGCCGATAACATCCGCGCCCACCTGATCAAGGTGTACGGCGATGCGGGCAGGATCATAACCGTAGAGGGTGCTACCGTCAGTGTATAACGTCATCTGCGCGACGATCGGCAAGTCAGCGGCGTCGCGGCAGCCGAGGACCGCTTGCTCGATCTCGTTCAGATCGCTGAACGTCTCCACGATGAAGAGATCAACGCCCCCGGCAACGAGGGCCTCAGCCTGCTCCCGGAAGAAAGCGCGCGCCTCCTCGAGCGCCGTCGGCCCGTAAGGCTCGATGCGGATACCCAATGGACCGATCGATCCGGCCACGAACAGCGCATCGCCAGCGACCTCCCTCGCCAGCTCGGCCCCGGCCTTGTTGATGTCGTAAAGCCGACCGCCAAGACCATGCTGGTCCAAGCGCAGGCGATTGGCTCCGAACGTGTTCGTTTCCAGGACCTCGGCACCGGCATCCCGATAGTCACGGTGAACCTCACGCACCAGCTCGGGTCGCTTCAGGTTGAGCTCGTCGTAACAAACGTTGATGAAGATACCGCGCTGATAGAGCTCGGTGCCGATCGCCCCATCGAACAGATGTGCGCTGCCGTCGTCGATCAGAGCCCTGAAGTCAGGCATTCTCGAGTTCTCCGGATACGAAGGACGTCCGCCTCATAACGCAATCGCGACCCTGCCCAATTTCCTCGAGCACGGGTCGCGCCAAAGTCTCTTCTGCTCTCTCGTCTGCCGCATTCAGGGAGAAACGCTGCGACACCCGGCTCTTTAGGCTTTTTTTTTGGTGGTTGCAAGCGGCCGCAAATCACTCCACCATTTGACGACCAAGCTACCGGGATTGGCGACCTGGTCAAGTCTGACCCTCTGAGCCTGAACTCAAATACAGACTCCGCCCTCCTTGCTCCAGACCTCAGAATCCTTCACCGTGACGGCGCCTGACGCGGAAACATGCAGCACGAATCGGTCCACCTGCACCGAGTCGCAAAAGCGGACCGTCTTCAGAACGACCAGCTCGTACCCGTCAGCGACGGCCTTTATGGCTCCAGTCTCCTTCGCTCCGCCCCAGTAATAGTCGTGTGCCGCGGCCAACAGTACGGCCTCTTCCGGCCTGTCGATCACGCCGAAGAAAACAGCCCAGGCGGCGGCCGAGCTCCAGACCTCGATCTCCGATTCGCGCACCGACGCGATGTAGAGAAAGCAGTAGCCCGGCAGGCAACGGTTGCCAACCCCGTGCTGCAGGTGGAGGGTATCCAGGGCAGCTACCACCTCCAGATCCAACTCTTGCCGCGAGCCCGAGCGCCCTATGACACGGTCCCGAGAATCGGGATCGGGCGGCCCCCCGAAACCCTCGCGCAACTCCCAGTACTCGCAGGGCAGGGCAGGATTCACCGCTGTCAAATCCAGGTCGCTCAGCGGCGGAATGGGATCGAAATCCTCCAGATCGACGAGCGAGCCGCAGCCCAGCATGCCGCTTGCCAGAAGCAGCCGAGTCAATCCCAGCAACGGAGGCCGCCACATTTCAGGCCGGCGCCTTGAAGACCAGTGTCGCGTTGATCCCTCCAAAGCCGAACGAGTTGGAGATCGCGAGTCCCACGCTCGTTTCACGGCCGCTCCCGGCGACGTGATCGAGGTCACATTCGGGGTCTGGCTGGCGGAGGTTGAGGGTAGGCGGAAGCCAGCCACGCTCGATGGCAAGCGCGGAGATCGCCGCCTCGACCGCCCCGGACGCGCCAAGCGGGTGGCCGTAGTAGCCCTTAGTACCGCTCACCGGTACCCGGCGGACCCGCGCGCCGAGCACCGTCTTGATCGCCTTGGTTTCGGTGGGATCATTCAGCCGCGTCGACGACGCGTGCGCGTTGACGTACTCAACCTCGTCGGACAGCGACCGGGCATCGGCAAGCGCGAGCTCGATGGCGCGGGCGGATTGAGTGCCATCGGGCCGCGGCGCTGTCATGTGATAGCCATCGTTGGTCGTACCGAACCCGCAGAGCTCGGCGTAGATCCGCGCCCCGCGTCGCACCGCGTGCCCCCACTCTTCCAGAACCAGAACCGCGGCACCCTCCCCCATGACGAAACCGTCGCGATCACGGTCGAAGGGCCGGCTGGCGGTCGCCGGATCGTCGTTGCGCTTGGACATCGCGCGAATCAGAGCGAAAGCGCCAAACGAGAGCGGAGAGATCGGACATTCCACACCGCCGGCGAGTGCAATGTCCGCCTCGCCGGCACGGACGAGCCGGAAGCCCTGGCCGACGGCGATGGCGCCGGAGGCACAGCTCATCCCATTCGTAGAGTTGGGCCCCGTAAAGCCGAACTCGATGGCAATGTTGCAGCTCGCCGCGCCGGTGAAGACGGTCAGAGCCAGCATAGGATCGACTCCCGCGGGACCCTCCGCCAAATAGACGTCGTGTTGCGCTTCCGCGTATGCGATCCCACCCAGCGCCGAGCCCATCTGCACTGCTACGCGATCAGCCGGAATCTGAGCCGGATCGAGAGCGGCATCATCGAGCGCCATTCGCGCGGCAGCCAGACTGAACTGGCCAAAGCGGTCCAGCCGCCGGGCACGTTTCGTCTCCATGAAGTCAGCCGCGTCGAAGCGGTCGATCTCTGCGGCCAGCTGACTGCGAAATGGTTGCGGATCGAAACGCGTGATGCGGCGAACGGCCGAGCGGCCCTCGCGCAAGCCTGTCCAGAGCCCTTCCCTGCCGGAACCGATGGGGGTGATGCACCCGATTCCCGTAATGGCGACGCGGCGCTGTGAAGCGGCCGGCCCTCGTTCTACAATGATCACGCGCCCTCCGCGGCCCGCTTGATACCCGCCAACGTCAGACCCGCCACTTGGTGGATGAAGATCGGCCCTATGACCCGATTGGCGGCGAAACGGCCGACCAACGGCCAACGCGGGCCGCTCGACCAATCGTGGACGATCTCCACACGTGTATGGGCACCCTGATCATGAAAACGCCATTCCACATCCATACCCTTCGTGATCCCCGCCACGTGGCGATAGCGCACCACCGGCACGCTCTCGTCTGCCCACATCTCGCTCACCCACCACACCGGATAGCCGACTCGCCCGAACATCCTGCGCGCCGCCATCTCCACCAGACCGCGGCCGAAGCCATCGCGACGACGAAAGCGCACCCAGCGATAGTGTGATAGGATCGCCGGCCACCGCTCGACGTCGGCGGCAAGCTGAAAACAACGCTCCGCTGAAGCGGCGACCACCATGTCGTTGTGTGTGATCATGCAGATCGCGCCTGCCTCTCTTAGCCAGCCCTACCGGCCCACCATGCCGACCAGCAACCGACCCATGAACAAAGGGTCCAGAAGTGATGCCGGATGCTCGATGTCCCCAGTCGCGCGGAGCAGTCGGCGCGCGGCTGCGGCCTCTCCGCGCGCCAGCGCTGCCACCAGGCGCGACATCAAGCGCGGTCGGCTGATGGCGGCCTCTATGGCGCGCTGCAGCCCGCGCTTCGGTGCGAACTCTCGTCGCAGGGCACGGTCGTATCTGCGGAACGCCAGGCCCTCGCTCGTCGGATCGGCCAGCGCCGCAACGACCGCCTCCGCCGCCAGTCGGGCGCTGCGCAGAGCTTGGTAGATGCCCTGGCCGGTGAAAGGATCGTAATAGCCCGCGGCGTCGCCGACCAGCAGCGCCCCCGCTGCCCATGCCCGCTTCACGGGCCGGTCGAATGGGCCGGTGACCAGCACGGTATCCTCGAGCGCTGAGCTCCGCACCCGAGCCCTCAGCTCCGGGAAAGAGGCGAGCGCCTCCTCGAAGAATCGCCTGGGATCGCCGGCCACCCGCCGCGCCTCGCGCTCGGCTATGACAAGCGTGACGTTGGCGCCACCGGGAAGCGGGGCAAACCCGCAGGACCGGCCGCGACGTACCCTCAGCTCACCGAAGTGCTCTCCCCCATCGGCACAGGCCAGGTGCGCCACCAGCGCGATCTTGCGCAGCCGCGGCAGCCGGGCAGCCAGCGCCAGCCGGCGCCGCACGACAGAGTTCAGTCCATCAGCACCTACCACCAGCGATCCTTCTATCTGCAAGCTCCTGGTTCCTTGGCGCGCGACGACACCCACGACGCGTTCGCCGCTGCGAAGGAGATCGAACACGCGCATGTCGAATCGCACTCCCACGCCGGCGTCCACGGCAGCGTTCAACAGCGCGGCATCAAAGTCGCGGCGGCGCACCGCCCAACCCTCCTCAACGGCCGCGAGCGAAACATCGGTGGAGCTGAACGACGCTTCGAAGGACCGGCCGTCGGGAGCCTCGACTCGCCAGCCCCGTAGGCGATTCGGCCTGAGAGTCGTGCGCAATCGGTCGGCGATTCCCAATCGATCGAGTTCAGCCACGGCGCCCGGATTGAGGCAGTCGCCGCACGCCTTGTCACGTGGGAACCGCTTGCGCTCGAGGATCTCGACCCCCAGGCCGCGCCGCGCCAGTTCCAGGGCGAGGGTCGCACCGGCTGGCCCGGCGCCCACGACCAGTACCTTCGGGTCGCTCAGCGTGGCCGCCTCCACCGCATGGCCCACCGAAACCATAGTTGCGCCTCGACTTCGGCCTGGAGTCCGGCAGCTTCGGCCAGCCGCCGCGCCTCCCCCATGGTGAAGGCCGCCCTCATAGAGGCTTGCGCGTCGTGGCGCGTGTAGGGATGCCGCCGCCACACCGTGTTTGCCAACGACCAGGCCGCCAGATAACCGAGATGGCCCCGACGCAGATCGCTCACGACCACTCCCAGATCGCTGACCCTCGCCATCTCGCGCAGCGCTCGCTCCGCATCCT
Organism: Gemmatimonadota bacterium; assembly: GCA_020350785.1. Classification (GTDB taxonomy): domain Bacteria; phylum Gemmatimonadota; class Gemmatimonadetes; order Palauibacterales; family KS3-K002. The sequence goes on along the minus strand of CP070722.1, from coordinate 1,750,469 downwards.
CCCGGCCGAGGTGATGGAGGAAGGTGCTGCTCACAGTCACGTCAAAGTGCCGGTCGGGGAAGGGGAGAGAGCGGGCATCGCCGCACACCACTCCTATCGAACCGGCGAAGCGCGTTTCCCTGATCCAGCTGTCGGCGATCAGTACGGTTTCGCGCCCGGAATCGAGACCGACACCTTCGAGATCAACGCCACGCCGACCCAGCCAGCGACCCAGAGAGACCAGGATGTCGCCACCGCCCGCACCCACATCCAAGACCCGTAACCGCCCAAGCCGTTCGCCATCGATAAGCCGCCCTATCTGGTGCGTGATCGTCGCCGTACCTCCGAGATAGCGGTTGAGCCAGACCAGGTCGCCCAGGCTCTCCGCCAGGAGAATAGGATCAGGCGCCGGCTGATCTACCAATTCCGGCGTTACGCGCCTTTCCAGCTACACCCCCAAGTTCGAAACGCTTGCCCGCGCTGACGCGATCGACCGCTGCCGAGACGATGCTTCCGCATACACGACCCTACCTCCTGCTGATCGCGGCCTTGAGGAAGTCGTTGACCTTATTCCCGGCGCTAAAATGTCGCATCAGGAAGTCCGCCAAGTCGTCCCTCAATACTATCCTCGCATCATCGTACTCAGCGTAATAGTAGAACTGCTTGTTTGCTATGAACGGATAGCGGGCGACTGCGGCAGCGAATTCTTTCGGCAGCCGCTTGTTACGCTCTCCCTGCAGTTCGCCAAAGAGATCTTTGAAGCGCTTTCCTCGCAGCGCTCGCTGAAACGTCGCGCCGTCCTCGAGAATCGCGCGCCGGACTCTCGAGATGTCCTCGCGGGCCGGCTGGTACATGCCTCCCGCTACGAGCAGTCCCTCGACGCCAAGTTGAATGTAAAGGCCGGGATGCTTCATCTGCTGCCGACCGTCGCGGCTAATGAACGCTGCTACGAAAGTCTTGTAGGGTGTCTTGTCCTTCGAGAACCGGATATCGCGGGCGATTCTAAAGATCGCATCCTTCGGCTCGATGGCGACATCCGGATGCAGCAAGCTGACGCGATCGATCAACTCCGCGACAAGCGCTCGAAACGGTTCCTTAACGTGCGTCTCATATTCTCTCTTGTGGGCATGAAACCACTCACGGTTGTTGTTCTTCATCAGCGACCGCAAGAAACGGATGAAATCCTCGCTGAAATATGCCATCTCGCATCAGGCCCGAGGTTGATAGGTGTGCTGATGCCGGGTACTACTCAACCTACTCGAGGGCGCGCCAGCGCCTTGATGGGGCCCAGGAGACTGTAGTGCACCGAAAAGAGCCGCCCCACCGGCCGCAGCGACTCGGTCGCCACGTGACAGGAACCCGGAACCCGCCGTAGACTCGGATCGATGCGCACCGCCACCACCTCGCCGATCACCAGACTGTTGCTGGGGCCCAACTCGACTTCGCGGTAAAGCCGGCACTCGAGGACGGCCGGACAGTTACCGACGTATGGCGCAAAAACCCGCGCGGCGCGCGCCCGCGGCAGCCCCGCGACCTCGAACTCGTCGACCTCCGGTGGATAGTCGCCCGCGGTGGCGTTCATCGCCTCGAGCTGCCCTTCGGTGACTACATTGACACAGAACGCCTTTGTCTCGCGGATGTTCCGTAGCGTGTCCTTCGGACCGCCCCGCCGCCGGCCGATCGAGGCGCCGACCAGCATGGGGGTGTCGGCCAGCGCTGCGAAGTAGCTGAAGGGAGCGAGGTTGGCGCTCCCGTCCGAGGCGAAGCTCGAGAGCCACCCTATGGGACGGGGGACGACCAGTGACGTCAACAGCTGATAGCGATCTCCCGCGGAGATCTCGTCGGTCTCAATCAGCGACGTCTCCCACGTCTCGGCTCTGCTACTGTCCATCTTCCTCTCCGCGGCTTACGGTGAGCTCACCCGGAGATCCGGCTCCGCAGATCTGCACTTCTCCGGATCCCGACAGGGCAGAGATTCCCCCCTCGATCAGTTGAAGTTTAAGTCCTTGCAGGGGCAAGGGGTGGGTAGAGTTGGGACCGGCTGCCCCATCGCGAGAGCTCGGAGACCAGCCTGTCGGCATTCATTATCTACGTGCTCGTCTCGGAACCCTCCAGCTCCGCCAGCATCACTCTGACCTCCTGCGCCACCTCGCACTCCGGATCCGCGTTCTCGAGGACTCGCGAAGCGGCCGCCAGGTGCTGCTGGGAGCGCGCCCTATCACCCATGTCGGCGTAGACGCGGGCGAGCTGATAATGCGTCCGCGAATTGTAGGGCGTTCGCTTCAGGTTGATCAGTAGCTGTTCCTCCGCCTCTTCCAGCCGGCCGAGCTGTCGGAGGCAGCGGCCGATCGAGCGGTTCAGCCTCACATCGGTCGGCGTTAGCTTCAGCGCCTCCCTATAGCTATCGATCGCCTCCTCGTAGTCACCCCTCAGCTCGTGGATCCTGCCTTCACCGGCCAGCAGATCGGCGCGGAACCATCCCCACCCCGTCCTCTCTACCCACGACCGTGCGTCGGCAAGCGCCGCCTCCGCCCGGTCTGCATCTTCCATGGCCAAGTACAGGTCTAGGTACGCCAGCGGTATGAACCCGTTGAAAGGTGGCTCCAATCTCCTTTCCGCATCACGAATGATTTCGAGCGCCTGATCGGCAAGGCCAGCATTCGCATACAGTTCCAGCGATCGCAGCTTGATTTCCGCCAGGACGATGTTCGCCGGCAGGTAGTCCTCCCTGAGACCCCACTCCAGCTCCTTGTGCTCGACCGCCTTACGCAGCTGGCCCCGCGCATGGTAATGATAGCTCAGCGCCCAGTGGGCATCAGCACGCTCCGTTACTGTTCGGGCGGCGTCCAGAGCGGCAAGATGTTGTTCGAGCGATTCATCGAGTTCACCCAGGTTATATAGCGCGGTCGCGAGATCGTTCATCACTTGGACGTTATCGGAAGCGATGATCAGTGCACGTTCATGATAGAACCGCGCGCGCTCGTGCTCGCCCATCTCTGCGTATAGATCACCCAGCGCATTGAACGGTGCGTAGTTGTTGGGGACCGCGTCCGCATAGCGCTGCAAGTAATCGCGCGACTTGCCGAATTCACCTGCCTCCATGTAGCGATACCCGATGGACCTGAGATACTCGTACTGGGACGGATCGATCCTCAATATGTTCTCATACTCCGCTATCGCTTTGTCGCGAAGATGCCGGTTGCTGTATTCGCTTGCGAGCAAGGAGTGGGCATCAACGTCGTCCGGGAAGAGCTCGGCTTTCATCTTCGCTACCGCGAAGCGCTTCTCCGGATGGGGTTCTATGACTTCGTAGTACAGGTACTTGAAGTCATATTGCCAGCGCTCGGGGAACCGGTAGAGGTGCTGCATCGCCAGCAGGGCGGCGCTGTCCGCTTTCTCCTTCTGGCCGGTCAGGAGATACACGAACGCCAGCTGATACTGGGCAAAGGCCGAGGTCGGGTCGACCTGGACGGCACGCTCCAGATATTCCAGAGCACTGATCCAGTCACGCTTCACCATTAGCTCGTTGTAAGCGATCATCTGCAGCTTGAACGCCTCGGGCGATTCGGTCAGCAGATCGGCGACCCGCTGATCCCTGAGATCCTCGATATGACGTTCCGGGATCTCCAGGTCACGGCGAAGCTGCACCGAGAGGCGATCCACGATCTCCATCGCCTCCGCGCCCGAGACACTGGACTCGGCCATCAATCTCTGACGCTGCGTTTCATACAACGATGCATTAACCGTTAGGCTGTCGGCTTCCACGGTGAACGAACCACTGACGAAGTAATCGCTATGGCTGTCCTCGGCGATACTCGTCTGCAGCGTGAGGGGCATTCCAACGCCATTCGGAAAACCGGACCGCTCGAGCCTCTCCTGCAACCCCTTGTAGCCCGTGACATCGACGAACGGGTCCTGCTCGAGATCGAGCAACAGGGCCAGAGAGATTGCGGATTGCAGCCAGTCGAGTTCCGTATCACCGGTCTCGTTCTGGAAGTTGAACGTGATGAGTCTCTTGCGGAATTCGCTTTTGGCTACGACCCGCTCGATCGTCTCACCCTCCTCCGTTTCCAAAATCAGCGTCTCGGTCGTTGCCCCCAGAGGCTTGTCGGAGAATACCAGAGCGGCGAGCCCCGCTACGGCCAGCAGGTTCACGGGGATACCGATCTTTTCTGCCGTAGCCCATTCGTTGGGGCCAGGCGCTCCGTGGAAGTAGGCCAACAGGAAGACGGTAGGGATCATCGCCCCCAGCACCACCAAGCAGAGATTGATGAGATGGGGCGAGAGAGCGAACCGGTCCACCAGAAAGCTCACGAACTCTATGAGAATCCAAGAGGCGCCAAGGTAAATCCCGAGTATCTGCGGGACGCGCCGTGCCGTCAGGTGTCTGATCGCATCGAAAGCCATTTACTACCCCCGCGTTGGCACAGTCGGCGGCGGACAGGCCATGACGGTCCCCGCCAGAACGGCTAGTTGGTGCACTTGCTTAATACTACGGAGGGAAGCGAGCCCAGGTTGCGGCTGCGGCCAGGCGCCGCCCCAGCCCTGGTCGCTGCCCCCAGCGGTGGCCGGCGAAAGCGGGCGGGTGATGTCAATCATAGGGCGTCTCCCCAACCCGGCTGCGCAACGGCGGCGCACCCCAACCCAGGACGTCGCGATCCACCGAAACGCGCCCGCCGCCGCAGAATACCAGGGCGATCGCGATCATCAGCAAAGCGAAGTCGAGCTCGAAGCCTCCCACAAAACCACTCGCGAACTTCACCTTCAGGATCGCAACCCCCATGACGCCGGCGATGAATGCGGCCGCGAACCGGGTGAGCAGGCCGACAATAATGAGGAGCCCCCCGAAGAACTCGATCAGCGCTACGCCCCAGGCCCAGACAACCGGGTAAGGCCAGCCCCAGCTCTCGATGTTGAACCCTAGCGGAGTACCCAGGGGACCGGTCAGCTTGTCCCACCCGTGGGTCATGAAGACGGCGCCCAGCGCTACGCGGAGCGCGATCGCCGCCCACTCGGGGAAATACCGCCTCAGGATCCAACTCATAGTCTCGCCTTCCGCTAGCGTCGATCAGATATCGCCATCAGACTCGATCTCGCGCCCCGCTGGCCGACCGTACTCGTCTTTCCTGCCTACGCCCGCATCCACCTTCCGGTCGAAAGAACTCTTAACGTAGACACGCCCGCTCCTGATCAGCCTGCCGCCGAAACGGTTGACCAGCCGGTCCTGTAACCAGCGCCTCGTGGGGCGCGCCACGAGGGTGAAGCCCAAAAGGTCGGTGAGCAGGCCAGGGGTCAATAACAGGGCGCCACCGGCGAGTATAGACAGCCCGTCCAGAATCGAGCGGCCGGGCACGCGACCCTCGACCAGGTCCTCCTGAAACGCACGCCAGGCCCGCAACCCTTCGTGGCTGGCGAGTGCGGCTCCCAGGATGCCGGTGGCCACGATCAAACCTAGAGTCGGCCAAAGGCCCACCCAGCGGCCCATCTGGATGAGGAGGGCCAGCTCGATGATCGGAACGACAATGAAGAGCAGCAGTAGCCGACGAAACATCTCCTTCACCTAGCCCTCAGACTCGCTCAGCTTGCCTGCGCACTTCGGCGGCAGGCGGAGCTACCACAGCCGAAACGGTGACGTCGCTTCGCCACCCAGCGGTAGGCTGCCTCGGAAAAGCCCATCGCGCCGGGAAAGCGAAAGACCCAGGCAAGCCCGCGCAGGCGCGGCAAGAGCCCGATCAGGGCGCGGGCCGCCTCCGCACCGCGCCACACTTGACCCGAGGGTGCGACCAGGTGCATCGCCTCCTCGGCCGCGGCGCGCTCCACCCCGAGGCGCGCCAGATCAGCGCGCTGAAACGGTAGCGGCTCAATGCGCCCGTCGACATCCCAGCGACGGATCAGATCTACCTGCCGCTGGCAGAACTGGCAGTCGCCATCGTAGATCAAGATCCAGGTGCCCATGCCCGCCCGGTCCATAAGCGCCAGGGGCGCCAAGCTTGGCGTCCCTGGCTGTCGATCCGTCCCCAAGCCCTATCTTTGGAAAGATGAGAATGCCGGGCCTGGCGGGCGCTGTCCAGTCCAGGCGCCGAGACCATGCAAGGCACAGCGAGAGCGGGGCCGAGCGGCGGGTTCCGCCGGCTATTGAGGAAAACCGCTCGGCTACCGATTCTACTGGGGATCGGCCGCCCGAGGCCGACCGGACAGCGTCCGACTCCGCGAGCCAGCAGAGGCAAGATGAGCGCCAAAAAGAAGATCGCCATCAACACGGGCGGTGGTGACGCCCCCGGACTGAACGCCGTGATTCGTGCCGCCGTTCTCTCCGCTCTGAACCGGGGCTGGGAGGCGTACGGCATTCGCAAAGCCTATCACGGTTTGCTGGGGGAGGCCGAGATCGTCCCACTGACACGCGATTCGGTGCGCGGCATCACGCACCTGGGCGGTACGATCCTCGGCACGACGAACCGCGGCAATCCCTTCGCCTGGCCGACAAAGCGGCCGGACGGGACGATCGAGAAAGTGGACCGTTCCGACGAGGTCGTGGCCAACTTCCGCAGCCACGGGTTCGATGCTCTGATCGCCATCGGCGGAGACGGCAGCCTGCGGATCGCTCACGAGCTTTCGCTGAAGGGGATACCTGTAGTGGGCGTGCCCAAGACGATCGACAACGACATCGAGGGGACGCCCCTTACGTTCGGCTTCCTCACCGCCGTTTACGTCGCGACCGACGCGATCGATCGCCTGCACTCGACGGCGCAAAGCCACGAGCGCGTCATGGTCGTCGAGGTGATGGGTCGCGATACCGGTTGGATCGCCCTCTTCGCCGGTGTGGCAGGAACGGCGGACGTGATCCTCATCCCCGAGATTCCATACGATCTGGATAAGATCTGCCAGAAGGTTCTGGAGCGTGAGCGGCTCGGCCGGCGCTTCACCATCGTGGTCGCCGCCGAGGGCGCTTACCCTGCGGGTGGATCGCCGGTCTTCAAAGACCCCGACACGCAGCGGCTGGGCGGCGTCTGCGAAGTGCTGGTAAGCCAGATCTCTCAGCGGACCGGAAAGGACGCGCGGGCGATCGCCTTACGTCAACTGCAACGCGGCGGCGGTCCGATATCCTACGATCGGCTCCTCGCGCTGAGATTCGGCGCCGCGGCCGTCAGCTGCATCGAGGCAGGCGACTTCGGCTGCATGGTGGCCCTCGACCCGCCGGACATCAAGTCGATCCCCCTGGCTGAAGCGGTCAGCCGTCAGAAGCGAGTCCCGTTGGATGGGGACGTGCTGGCCACGGCACGGGCGCTGGGTATCTGTATGGGCGACTGAGGTCGTTACGCCCCCGACTCAGCGCCGGTTGAGACGCTCGACGAGCCAGTCCGCAAGATAGCTCAGAAAACCCCCATCGACGGTGGCTTTGGGATCCGCGTATTCGGCGGTTCCTTCACCGCGTGACGCGGCGAACAAGTGGTTGAGCTCGGGGAAGATCTTCACCTCGTAATCGGGATGCTCGACCATCGCTAGAGCCGAGCCCAGACGTCGCGCGTGTTCGGGAGATACCTGGACGTCTTGACCGCCGTTCACGATGAGCACCGGAGCCCGCACCCGCTGGATCGTCGCCAGTGGATCATGCTCGATATGCTCTCGCAACCACTTCTCGTTGGACCCCAACATCTTCAGACCGATCGGCAAGTCGGCGTCTTCCAGGCCCTCCCCTGCGCGGATCGCCTTCACCAGCTTCTGAATCGACTTCCGGCTCTCCGCCAGCTCAGTGGAGTCGCCCCCCGCCGCCAGCGCGGCGCCGACGATCTGCTCCATGATCACGGAGTCGAGCGGCGTTGCTGTGCCCGCCATGAGAGCCACCGCCGCCAGTTGCGTGTCCTCGGCTGCCACCATGGGCGCGATGATGGCGCCCTCGCTGTGGCCGACGAGTCCGATCCGATCCGCCGCGATCTCCCGACGCCCCCTCAGGTAGGCTACCGCAGATCCCACATCGCTCACCAGATCGCTCAACCCTGCCGCGCTCAAGTCGCCTCCGCTACCGCCCACTCCCCTGTCGTCATAGCGCAGTACGGCGATCCCCCGCCGTGTCAGCGCATCGGCGATACTCCGGAAGATCCCAAGCTTCAAGCCGCCGGGGCCAGGCGTGTTCTCATCGCGGTCTTGAGCACCCGAGCCACTGATAAGCACCACGGCAGGCCAGCGCTCATCGCCTCGCGGCAGCGTCAGCGTGCCCGCCAGTAGAATCGTATCCGACCGAAAGGTCACTTCTTCGGCCTCGTAATCTTCCACTGCACCGGCAGCCGGTGTGGTCCCCAGGGTCAGTTGCTCATCCCAGCTCTGATATTCCTTATCTAGAGCCGTAAACGACTGCAGCGGCACCAGCAGCTTGAGCGGCGTCCCGTTCTCTGCAAGCCAGACGTACGCGCCCAAGCGATTCGCGAGATTCAGGTAGTAGCGCCGCACCGCCAGCGTCGCTCCTCCCGAGCTCACGGTGCCCGCCTCCTCCAGCGTGACCGTGACCGGCACACGAGGGTAGACCACGAACTCGCGGGACACACCAACCGCACCCGAGTGCAACCAGGCGAACTGGAATATGTGGTGGATTACGTTGCCAGCCATGAACAACGAGCCAGGCGGCGTCTCTACATCTTGTGAGGACGTGGAATCACCCCTTGTAGTCTCCTGGCTCGCGGTACCACCTTGCCTCCCCACTTCGACGGTCAGCGGCTCTCCGTTGACTGTTGCCTCAACGTGCGCAGTGCTGAAGGCGAGCCCGGAGTCGGCCTCGATCCAGACCTGCTGAACCACATGGAAGGCCATGGCGCTCAGGTCGACGTCGCCCGACAAGCGATAGCCCGCCGCCGTGCGCTCGACCTGGTAGGTCTCCGAGCCGGCGCTCGCACCTCCCAAAGTGAGTACCAGCGTGCGCTCCAGCTGAGCCGGCACTTGCCCCTGCACCGCCGAACCGAGCGCGAACAGCAGCGCGGTCACGGTAACGATCTCGCTTCTCATGGTCTACCCACCTTTTCCGACAGGTGCCGCCAGTCAGAGTCCGGACACCTGGCCCACCGGGGAGACCTGCTCAGACGGGCTCCACGATCACGGCGTTCCCGAAGACCAGAATCTCGGCGGCGCTCCCCATGATGTAAGACGTGGAGAAGCGGACATCCGTGATGGCGTTCGCACCGAGTTCAGTAGCATGGGCAATCATGCGATCGAGCGATTGCTC
>CP070722.1:1618431-1741179 GCA_020350785.1 Gemmatimonadota bacterium | reverse complement strand
TGCAGCCAATCGGCCTTCGTGGGCTTGTAAGTCTTCGATCTCTCAAAAGCCGCTTCCAGCCGCTCCTGCCAATCGGCCATCATTTGCTCGGCTCCAGCCCTCGAGATTGCCGCCTCTTCGATCAGCTTCGCCGAGTAGATCTCACGAACCGATGGGTGCGCCTTGATCTTCTGATACATGCGCGGTTGCGTAAATGCCGGCTCGTCACCTTCGTTATGCCCGTGGCGCCGATAGCACCACAGGTCGATCACGATGTCCCGCTTGAAGATCTGGCGATACTGTATGGCATAGGAGGCCGCCAGGACGACCGCCTCGGGATCATCTCCGTTGACGTGCACGATCGGCGCCTGGATCACCTTCGCCAGATCCGATGGATACGGCCCCGACCGGGCCGCGACCGGACTGGTCGTAAAACCGATCTGGTTGTTGATGATCAGGTGGACCAGGCCGCCCGTCGTGTAGCCCTCCAGATCGGTGAACTGCAACGTCTCAGCTACGACACCCTGCGCGGCGAACGCCGCATCACCATGAATCAGCAGACCCATGACGTGGCAGCGAATATCGTCTCCGTGCTGCTCCTGACTCGATCTCACTTTTCCAACCACCACCGGATCGACGGCCTCCAGGTGCGATGGGTTCGGCACCAATGACAAGTGCATCGTCTTACCGGCGATCTGCCTGTCCGTCGAGGTACCTAGGTGATACTTCACATCACCCGAACCGCCAATCTCGTCCGGAGTCGAGGCGCCGCCTTGGAACTCGTGGAAGATCGCCTCGAGCGGCTTCTGCAGAAGATTGGCCAAGACATTGAGCCGGCCTCGGTGAGCCATGCCAATCACGACCTCTCTGATGTCCAGCTCGGCGCCCGCTTGCAGGATCGTTTCCAAAGCGGGCAACGCCGATTCACTGCCGTCCAATCCAAACCGCTTCGTCCCCGTGTACTTGCGATCCAGAAACCTCTCGAACGCCTCGGCTGCAGTCAGGCGCTCCAGTATCTGGCGCTTGGCCTCCGGCTTGAACTTCGTTCTATGAATCACCCCCTCCATGCTCATCTGGACCCACGCCTTCTGGTCCGGGTCCTGTAGATGCATGAACTCCAGACCCAGCTTGCCGCAGTAGTCCCGGCGAACGACCTGCATAATCTCTTTCATCGTCGCCGTTTCCAAACCCAGTACGCCGTGCAGAAAGATGGGACGGTCCATATCGGACTCGCTGAATCCGTAGCTCGCCGGATCCAACTCCGGATGCCGCTCCGTCTTCACCAGGCCCAGAGGATCCAAGTCGGCCTCGAGATGGCCCCGGACCCGGTAGGCTCGGATCAACATCAGCGCCCGCACCGAATCCAGCGCGGCCGCTCGCGCCTCCGTCACGGCCACCGCTGAGATCCTCGCCGGAACCGCTGGCTGAGCCGCTCCGTCTAGACTCTCCAGCCAACCACGCGCGTCGTCATCGAGATCGCGGAAGACCGACTGCCAGGCCGCACCGACCGATGCCGGGTCGCGCCGATATCCTCGATACAGTTCCGCCACCGCTCGCGCATCCGGATATGCTGGAATCGAGATCTCACTACCCACTCTTCACTCCGTCGCTTTAACTCGACAGCGCCCGTTCGCCGGTTACCATCCCAGGGGCAAGCGGGGCGCTGCCAGGTGCCTATGATTTCGTATCCGTTACCGGCGATTCTATCCGGGTCGGCCACACCTCGCCAGTCGACGTGGCCAATACCCGCCACCCCACCACTGAGAGACCGCCGCCCTGCCAACCGACGACCGGTCCCGGCGGGTCGACCACATGAATGTGTGACAGACTACGTCGAACCGCGCACCGCGCGCCGACTCCAACCTTGCGAATGCTCCAGGTGGCGCGCCCAAGCGAAGCGACTCCGATCCAGCACGGGGTCCAGATCGCGGATCTCGAGAAACTGTCCGTAGCTGAAGAACTCGCGCCCGCGAGGGATGACCAGGCTCCCATCGGGAAAGACCATCACATAGAGCCGGTCCAGGGTAGCATGGTCGAGGAGGTTGATACTTATGCTCTTGCGTTCCGCGAGCGTTTGTTTCAGCCCGGCAAACTCCTCGTCACTGACCAGGATCTCCTGCCAGTCGACCGCGAACATCGCGCGCGGAAAGGCTTGAAAGATGTTGTAGAAGACACGGGCGGCGGTGGTCCGCGCATACTCCTCCACCAGTCTGGCGATATTGCGTACGTCATCGATGTTCCGACGGGTTACAGGGGTGCAGATCTTCACATCGATCGCCGGAAAGTCGCGTAGGATCTGGAGCGCGAGCATCACCGCCTGGAAGTGATCCGCCTCTTTGGTGCGAGAGTTCACCTCCTCGTTGGAGCCGTCCAGCGGTAGCGACACCAGATCCAGGTACTGGGCAGCCGCGGCGAGCCGGTCAGGGGTCAGCAGATCTCCAGTTGTCGACAACGCGACCTCCAGCCCATCATCCCTGCCCTGCTCCAAGAGAAAGTTAATGTCGGGACGTGCCAGGGGATCTCCACCCGTGAAGACGATTCGGCGGGCCCCGACCTCCTTTATCCTGGAGACGATGCGCAGAGCCTTGCCGGTGTCTACGGGAGCAATGAATTCCTGCGGCCCCCAACAGTAGGGGCATGACTGACTGCACTCGGATGTCACGTGAAAATCGATAGTCGCGACCTTGTGCGTCATGGGGCCTTCCGACTCCGAGCCGTCCGCTCACGCGGAAACGACGCTGATCCACAAGGCAGTGCTAACACTTACGGCGACTTTTCTTCTGCCAGCGAGCGGTAGTACGCCTCGACTAGATCACGATAGTTCTCCGGCACCTCGTCGGAACCCATGAGCAGAAGCTCGCGGTCTCCCTCTCTGCCGAACCTCCGGCGCAAGACGTACTCGTAATCCTTGAGGCTCTGAATTACTTCGGCCTGCAGTTGCGCCAAGCCCCGCGGGTCGCCGAAGTCCGCGTCGTTTTCCAATCGCCTGAGGCCCCGAATGATCCCCTGCAGCTCGTCCGTGTCCAGGCCCTGGCGGTCCAGCTGCTGCCGCAGCCGCTCCGCCTCGCTTCGCCGCTCCCTGAACTCCCGTCGAAACTGCCGAGTGGCCTCGGCCGTCATCCCGGGCATGCCGTCCGAGGTGTCCGCCTCCGGCTCCACCGCCGCAGGCGCCTCCTGGCCGCTCTCACCTGCCTCGCTTCGGGCTCCCTCCGCTTGGCGGTTAATGCGGTCCTGCAACGATTCGAGCGAGCGTGTCAGAGCATGCGCCTCGTCCAGAGTTCGGGCGAGGCGCTGCTCATCCGACTCACCTACCGCATCACTCGCCGCCTCTATTCTCTCTGTCAGCCGCTCGATATCCTGGGCGATCTGTTCCTCGAAGTTTTGCGCGTATTCCCCTGACCGCTGTTGGATAACGCCGCGCGAGTAGAGAATCTTCTCCGTCAGCTTATCTTCACGAATCGATCGCGCGGCCTCCTGGAGCCGTCGCGAAGCATCGCGCTGATCTCGGCGCGACTCGCGCGAGAGTCGGTCGAGCTGTGCCTCCAGATCCGCCACTTCCTCCGCCATTTCCTCCTTGCGTTCCAGCAGCCGACGCAGGCGCTCCGCCTGCCCCGTGCTGGAACTCGATAGTCGCTCAACGTCCCGCTGCACATCCTCTTGCTCCGCGGCCAGACGCTCCGCCCGTCGCAGCGCGTCGTCGACGTCGCGTTGTAGATCGACGGAGCGGCTCTGGTCAAGAAGCCTGCGCGCCTCACGGAGCCTCTCCAACGCCGAGATCCCCTCGGATAAACCGGCGTCCCGAGAGCCCGCTGAGGCCCGACGCATCTCTTCGGCAGCCTGGCGGAGCTGTCGCGCCGTGCGGCTCAGCTCAGGACGCGACTCCTCTCGTGACAGCCGCTCCAGGCGACGCGCCAGCTCCTCGACCTCTTCGGCCAGCTGTCGCTGTGATCCGCCTCCGGCTCGGCTCTGTCCCTGGACCGAACGTGCCCGCTGCCGCTCAGTTTCCTGCACCTGCCGACGCGCCAGCTCCTGCAGTTTCTGCAGGGTCTCGTCAATCTGCTCGTCCACCTGCTGCTGCCGGTCACGCTGTACTTGCTCGTATTGGTTCCGCTGCTTGTCGAGTTCCAACTCGAAGAGTTCCGCAAGCTCATCAGCATCTGGCTGGGCACCGCCGCCGCCACCGCTCGGATCGCCGCGCCCGACCTGAACCTCCCGAAAGGCTGATTCCGCCCGCTGAAGTTGCTGCAGCGCTAGCTGCTCCGGTGGGAGTGCCTCTTCTGGGTCGCGCTCGCCCAACGACTCCTCGGCCTCTCGCATCGCCGCCGCCGCCGCCGGCAGAGCCTCGGCGATCGCTTCGAAGGTCGAGTCCAGCTGCAGAATCCCCCGAGCGCTGATCCGGGCGACGAGTGCCTCGACCTGCTCTCGCAAACGCCCCTGAGCGAGTGTTACGGTCGCCAGATTCTCGTTGTATTCTTCTGTAGAGTAGCCGGCTCGATCCCTAATCAGCTTGAACGTCGCCGAGATGATCTCGCGCTGACGCTGCGACAGCGAGCTGTCGAAAGCTCCACCGCCGCCCGCCCCACCCGCTTGCTCCGCTTGCCGATACTCACGCTCGAAAGGTCGTATCTCAAGGAAGTAGATATCCGTCGTGCTAACCTGCCGGCCACTCACCCGGTTGTCATCGCTCGCCCGCGCGTAGTACGAAATGAAGTCGCCGGGTGTCAACTCGATCTCTTCGAGGTAAAACGTATGACCGGCCGATACTTCCCTCCGACCGCCTCGATAGAGCGCGAGCTTCTGCTCCGGACCGCCATTGACCGAGTAGATCAGCTCGACCAAACGAATTCCGTAGTCGTCTTCAGCCTCCACCTCGACGAACACTTCCTCGACGCTGGTCGCCTTCGTATCCCGCCCCGGCTTCGCGAAAGCGATGTACGGCGGCTGGTCGCTGAGAACATCGATCAGGTAGTCCGGCGACCCATCAACCGAATCCCCGTCCCGTGTCTCGAACACGATTCGATACATGTCGTCCCGAGTCACCTCAATGCTGCCGGTCAGCACCCCGTCCACCGATAGCTCAAGAGGAAGTACCGCTCCGTCTTCAAACACAACGGTACCACCGGCCACACCTACGGTAGGTAGCACGGAGATCGTGACGACCGTCCCTCTGAGCGCGGCGATATCGCCGTCACCCTCCTGCCGTTGCGGCTCAAGACCGCTGTAGGCGGGAAAGCGGTAGTCCAACGTCAGCTCTTCCACGTAGGGAAGCTCGACGACCTCGATTCGGTAGAGCGGAGACCTCACACCACTGGCCTCGACGAAGTACTCCGTTTCCTCCTCGAGCCCGAATAGGAAAACGGCATAGTCAGCCGTCTCCTCCTCGATCGTCATCGGCAGGCGCTCCCATTCGCCCTCCGCTCCCCGCTTCACAGCAATCTCGACTTGATCAGAATCGAAGTTCCGGAGCTGCGCCGTGATCTCTAGCTCGGCTCCCCGTGGCACGCGGGCATTCCCCGGCTCAATATCGATTCGATAGGGATTTTCCAGACTCGCTCCGCCCCAGGGCAACAAGTATGGAGTGCTGTGCCGGACGAAGGGTGGGGCGAGAAAGAGCAAAGCCAGCGCGGCAACCGTCGTTCCTGCCAACAGACCTGAACTACTGGTAAGCGTTCTGGTCTCCACGCGGCGGCCATAATCGACCTCGGCGCACTTCTGGACCGCGTTCTGAACCAGGCGCTCGACCAGGGCCGGCGAGAAGTCGCCGGAGGTCGCCCCCGCCACTCCGCCGAATTCCACTGCGCTGAGCAAACGTGCCTCGAGGGACGGCTCGTGCTCCTCCAGATAAAGGGCCACCCGTTCATCAGATACGCGCCTC
The DNA here is from genome assembly GCA_020350785.1 of Gemmatimonadota bacterium. Lineage (GTDB taxonomy): Bacteria > Gemmatimonadota > Gemmatimonadetes > Palauibacterales > KS3-K002. The sequence goes on along the minus strand of CP070722.1, from coordinate 1,735,325 downwards.
AACATCGGCAAGATCAGGAAACGCACGATCAGAGCTGCGAGCGTGGCGTAGGTGAGAACTCGAAAGGCGATCACAGCGGCGGGAGTGAATCTCAGCATGTCCATCCCGAAACTCGAGACCACATACACGACGAGGCCAGCCGCCAGGACCATGGCGGCACCTCGCAGCGCCACTCGCAACCTCCAGCGCCGTCGAACCGAACGTATCACTCCGAGAAGCTCGTTTTGACTCGACCCTGATCGCATTCGACAACCCTCGTGTGACTTGTCAGCGGCCCGCCCGAGATAGTCGATTGGACACGTATGTTTCGCTCAACAAGAGAATTCCTGCCCCCACTAAGAGATACCACCAGAGACCCTGCCGTCGCTCGCGCTCCTCGGCCGACAACTGCACCGGTGACGGCGTGCCAGCGGACTCGCCACCCTCATAGGTCAGCGTTCCCACAATTTCCTCCAGGTCGAGTGCCGCGAGATCCGATTCCAACGGATCCATATTCACCGCGACTGTGAGGGCCGGCTCGCCGCTGCCGCCGGCGACCCGCACCTCATGGAAACCCGGTTTGTCGAGTGCCAGGTAGTGGGACTCCCGTTCCGGGCGCAGCAGTACACGCTCCCCTGAAGGGCGACGGACCACCAGTTCGGCGGCTGCCGACAGCGCCGCTCCGCCGCCCAAGCTCCCGTCGCTCAGATCGAGGACCTCTCCTACCCTGTACCATGACCGAGGCTCCACGTAACGGGCCAAATAGTTGACCAGTTGCTGGATCAGCGGCAGGAATACCGGCTGGAGGGGCAGGTCGTTCCAGAAGTTCTCCAACCCGGAGGCCCAGACGATCACCGTACCCTGGCCGTGCCTCATCTCGGCCAAGAGCGCTGCCCTATCGTCGAAGCTCGCGAGGGCGCGAGCGGAGTCCTTGAGCTCGAGCCGGTGGTAGCGGAAGAAGCGCGCCGCGGAGAAGTCACCGCTGCGGGGCGCCTGGAACAGCTCGAGGCCCGGGTGGTCATAATCGACGTAGGAGAGCGTTCCGCCGCCCATGGCCGATCGATCGGTCGTCCCGCCGATCTTCGCCGGTAGTAGCGTGAGCCCCTCGGTCGGCCAGCCCTCGGGCCGGCTACGCCGCCCCAACACCATCAGCAAACCACCACCATTCCCGACGAACTCGCCCAAGCGACGGCCCAGTGTACCCGCCGGATAGGACACATCGTTGAGGATCACTACCCGCTGCTCTCCGAGGTCAGCCAGGGTGAGCTGCGAGAGGCTACGCTCGGTCAGGCGGAAGCCGGGCTCCGTGCCAATCTCCAGCGCGCGCCGCAGGTACAGGTTGCCCGTGCCGCTCCGGGCGCCCGATCCAACCATCAAGACCGAGACGGGGTCGCTCTTTGCGATCACGAAGCGAAACTCGTTGTCTTCCGGAAGCGCGTCGTCGCCGGCACGCACGACGCCGCTGAGCGGGCGGCCCGGTAAGTTGAACGGCTCGAACCGAACTCGACCCGAGCTGCGTGGCGCCAGACTGATCTTCTCGACGCCCACCTCCTGGCCGTCCACCAGAAGTCGCACCGATAACCCCTCGATGGCAGCCGTGCCGTGATTGTTAACGGCTGCCGTGACAGCCGCTTGTTCGCGGTCTGCGGTACGAGACCGCGTGGCCGTCGCGCTGGCAATCGAGAGATTGAGCGCTTCCTTTTCCGACAAATCCACTACGGTCAGTTCAGCCCCCTCGGGAAGGCCAATCACTTGCTGGTCATCCCAACCCGTTCTCTGGAGATCGCTTATCAAGACGACCTCCTTGCGGGGCCGGTCTGCTCGCTCGACGATCTCGCGCGCCAACTGAAGGGCGGGCCCGTAGCGCGTAGCCTCGTAGCCGAGTTCCGCCGCATCCAGCGCCGCCAACAGCGCTGCCCGGTCAGAAGTGGATTGGCTAACAGCCGCAGCCCGCTCGCCAAAGAGCACCAGAGTCGCCCTGTCATCGGCCCCCATACCACCCACGATCTCGCGCCCTTCCGCGAGCGCTCGCTCCCAGCGGTTCCCGTACGCCATACTATGAGAACGATCCAATAGGATCACGAGTTCTCTTGCGCTGACCAGCGCTCCGGCCGACGCGGCTACATCCTCCAGCAGGGGCCGGGCGAACGCAGCGACCAGCAGCGCCAGAGCAAGGCTTCGCATCAGAAACAGCGGCCAGTGCCGGATCCGCTGTCGGCGACGCGCTCGGTATGGGATCTTGGCCAGAAACATCAGCGACGGAAAACGGACCGCATCCTTGCTCTGCCGGTGAGTCAGATGGACCAGTACCGGGATGGCGATCGCGGCAGCACCGATCAAGAAGACCGGAGCGAGAAACGAAAAGCCGATCATCGAACCCTACTGAGACTCTCGCGCCTGGAGAGATACTTGAAGAGTGCGTAGTCGAGAGGCTGGGAGGTGTCGAACAAAAAGTAATCCATACGGCTTTCCGCCAGCAGTCGCGCGATCTCTCCCAGGTGTGCTCTCATTAACTCCAAATACTTCTGCCGCTGCCGCTCCGGAACCACGGGTATCCGCTCGCCACTCTCGAGATCCTCCATGTTCACGGCTCCTTCGAAGGGGAAGTCGATCTCGGCGCGATCGAGGACGTGGAATACCAGCACGTCGTTCCCCTTGTTCTGCAGATACTTGAGAGCACGCAGCACGGAGCTCGGCTCCTGATAAAGATCCGAGATGAGCGCGACGATGCTGCGCCGCTTGATCGCTTCGGCGATCTTCAGAAGTGGTACCTCCAGTTCTCCCCGACCCCCCGGGCTAATCCTATCGATCGTATGCAGTACAATGTCCAGATGCTTCGCAGATGGCGGAACCATCTCTACGACGTCGGAGTCGATCGTCACCAATCCTACCCGGTCGCGCTGTTGCCGAGAGAAGTAACTGAGACAAGCTGCCAGGTAGCGCCCGTAGTCCAGCTTGCTGATTCCATCGCTCGTGTAGTCCATCGAGCGCGAGATATCGAGAATCGCGATGAAATTCGCGTTCGTGTCGGCCTCGAATTCCTTGACGTAGAAGCGGTCCGTGCGCCCGAAGACACGCCAATCGATTCGTCGAATGTCATCGCCGGGCATGTAGGGGCGGTGTTCTGCAAAGTCGATCGAAAGACCGAGATAGGGCGAGCGGTGCAATCCGTTGATGAAGCCATCTACGACGGTGCGTGCCAGCAACTCGAGGTTGTCGATTCTGGCCAGAACGACCGGATCCAGAAACCCGTAAGTCCTCACAAACCCGACCGTGGTGTTGGAATAGTCTCCAGAAGCCGGTCGATGAGCTGATCCGATGTCACCTGCTCGGACTCCGCATGGAAATTCGTGAGAATTCGATGCCTCAAGACCGGCTGCGCAAGCGCTCGAATGTCCTCGAAATTCACGTGATAGCGGGCGCGAATCAGCGCTCGCGCTTTCGCGCCCAGTATCAGGTACTGAGCCGCCCGCACGCTCGCGCCGTACGACACCCATTTGCGAATGAACTCAGGAGAGCCGCCCCCATTCGGACGCGTCGTCCGAACCAGATCAAGGGCGTAGCGTAATACCATATCCGACACCGGAACTTTGCGCACCAGGCCCTGGAAGGCGACGATGTCCTCTCCGGTCACGACGTTCTCGAACCTATAGCTCTGCACTGCCGTCGTGCTGCGAACCACCTCCAATTCCTCGTCCGCCGGTAAGTGGTCCATCGTGACCTTGAACATGAAGCGGTCCAGCTGCGCTTCCGGAAGCGGGTAGGTACCCTCCAGCTCGATCGGGTTCTGAGTGGCAAAGACATGGAAGGGCTCATCCAGCTGGTACGTCCGCCCCTGAACCGTCACCCGATGCTCTTGCATCGCCTCCAGCAGCGCGGCCTGCGTTTTCGGCGGCGTACGGTTGATCTCGTCCGCCAAGACGATGTTCGCGAAAACCGGGCCCGGAGCGAAGACCATCCGGCGTTGTCCCGTCTTTGGATCCTCTTGGATAAGGTCCGTTCCCGTGATGTCGGACGGCATGAGATCAGGCGTGAACTGGATGCGCGAGAATTTCAGGTCCAGCACCTGCGCAATGCTGTGTATTAGCAAGGTCTTCGCCAGCCCCGGAACACCCACGATCAGGCTGTTGCCGCCGACGAACAGTGAAAGCAGCACCTGCTCGATCACCTCGTCCTGCCCGACGATCAGCTTGCGAAGCTCGCTCAAGATTCGGCTGGTCGCGGCTTGCATCCGCTCTGCGAGAGCGATGTCGTCGGCGAATCGCAGCGCGACCTTTTCTTCCGTGCCCATGTTTCGTTCTCTCTCTCTGCCCAGCGGCCTCAATGGGTCATCGCGTAGACGATGTAGTTCACACCAAGCTTGTAGGCCTCGTTTGACAACTCTATCGGTATGAATCCCCGATCCGACCATTCCCATGACTCGCCGATATCGTTGTTGTAGTTAATCACCATCATGAGACGTTTATTCGGATCGTTGTCCTCGAACAAACCGTAGAATTCGGCCCTCACGCCGTAGTACGGGTGCGTGTGATCAAGAGTCTCGATGTCGAAGAAGGAGTGAAATATCGGATGTGTCACATCCAGTTCGACCAGGCGCCCTTCAGGAAACAGGTCACCCAATCGGTCGACAAAATTGAACCACTGGCCACCAGCAAAATCGTCGACTATCAGAAAACCACCCTTGAGCAGGTAGCTGCGAAGGCTCTCGGCCTCCTGTTCCGTGAGACTCCAGAAGCCCGGCTCGACCAAGTAGGCCACGGGATACTTGAACAGCTCGGGGTCGTCGACGGCAAGGATGTTGCCGCCTTCCAGGTAGGGGCCTATGTCAGTCACCTCGTCCAATATCTTCATCAGATGGCACTCGGCCCTCGGGTAATCGTGATCCCACTTCAAGTCCCCGCGCCAATAACCGCCACCTCCGCTGAAGCCACCCAATGAGTTGAAGCGAATACGCACGAATGTGAACTTGCCGTCGTAAGCGGTGTTGTACTCATCGAAGTCGTGGTTACCCCTTCGACCACGCTCCAACGAGCAAAGTGATTGCGCCACCGCTGGCTCGACATTTCCCAGCGCCAACAGCAGCAGCGTCACACCGCTCAGGACGGAACGAATCATCGCGGTCGCTCCTCTGTGCTTCCGCGGATCTCCAACAACAGTTCGAGGGCCGCTTCGAAGCTCGGCGCTGACTCGAGCGCCTGCAGCACCGTGCGCCGAGCCTCATCGCTGGCGCCCGATTTCCACTGTGCCAACGCCAGCTGATACAGAGCTTCCGCCCGATCTACCGGGTCCAAGGCCAGCGCCGCTTTCCGCTCTCGAATCGCGCCCCCCCACTCCCCCAGGTCGGCATAGAGATTCGCCAAGCGCGCATGGAGATCCAGCTCGTAAGGATAGATGAAGATGATACGCTCGAGGGCCGCCGCGGCGCCGCGCTTGTCGCCGAGTCTCTCACGCAGATCGGCCAACATCAGGTTGGCCTGATACTCATGCTCGTTTATACCGGTCAACGCCTCGAGCTCGGCGGCCGCCGCAGCCAGATCCCCTGCTTTCCGGTAGGCTGCCGCCAGGTGCCAGTAAGGGCTGCCAGGGCCGGCGTATTCCGGGAATAGCGACTTCGCCCGTTTCAAGTGAACGATCGCGTCGGCCAGCACATCTTCCTCCAGCAGCGTGCGGCCAAACGCCAACTGTGCATAGTAGTCACCTGGATCATTCTTCGCCCACTCGGCCAAGAGCTCACGCGGAGGGTTTTCTCCGTGCGGGAGCCGGCGCGCCGGACGCATAGCCGCCAGGGGGCCGGCGAAGCGCTCCTCCAGGTAGACGAAGAAGCGATCGCTAACCTCATCGACGTCAGCCGCGAGCACCTGCCGGAAGACCTGAACGGTGCTCAATCCCTGCCCGTAGCCATTCAGCATGCTCACCAGCGCCTGCGGACCCGCCTCCCGCTCGATGAACTCGCAGACGAGCGAGGCCTGGTAGTAGGAGTATCCCACCTGCTCCGGGTATGTGGGCCGCGTGAATCCGGAGTTCAACTCGCCGATCGACAGCAGCTGACCCCGAAGGTGGGCAGTGAGGAATCCGGGGGACACGTCGTCGCCCCAACCCGGCATCGCGCGGCGTTCCTCGTAGACGGCCAGCCCTTCGGAGAACCAACGCGGAACGCGATGGTCGCTCATTCCCAAGTGGAAGGTGTGTGCCAGCTCGTGCCAAAACGTCGAACCCCAGTTGAACTCACCGGCCTGGCGTGCCGAGGGGGAATCCATCGCGATTACAGGTCCAAAGCTCACACCTAGAGCTCCGAGGCCCACCAATCCCACCGTGCGGACCGAAAAGTCGGCATGACTCCGATAAAGCTCGACACGGATCGGCGTGGCCGGTCGATAGCCGTACAGGCCGGCCAGACGCTCGAAAGCATCGTCGGCCAGATCGGCCAAATAGATCGAGAGCAGGGCAGATTCCTGGCCGGCCATCGCCAGCACGAATCGCCCCGTGCGCGTCTCGCTGTAGTCGTCGAAAGTATCCAGTAGATCGAGAGTGTTCTTTGTCCAGACATCGTAAGGGTCACCCCGGAAGGCAACCTCCAGGTTCTGCTTTCCCTGCTCGATCTCCCCGATGCGGAGCTGATTGATCCCTAGCAGCGCGAAACCGCGCCAGGACTTGCCGTCGAGCTCGACAGCCTGGCGCGCGAACTCCGCGGCCTCTTGATACCGTCGGTTTCGCGCGCTGGCCTCCGCCAGCTTGTTGTACAGCCCGGCATACACGGGGTTGATGCTCGACACTCGACGGCGCGCCTCGTCGAAGCCGCCGACATCGCCCTGCAGGTAGCGGCTCGCGGCCAGCACGGCCAGCGCCTCGAGAGACGAGGGGTTGACCTCCAGCGCCCTCCGCAACTCCGCGATAGCGGCGTCGTAGTCCTCCAGCTCCAGCAGCAGTTCGGCGACCGTGACCCGAGCCGCGACCAGGTTGGGGTTCACCTCGAGTCCGCGCCGTGCCATCTCCGCGGCTCCGGGCTCGCCGTCGAAACGCATGCGGCGAGCCGTCCCGAGAAGCGCCAGCGGGTGCCTCGGATTCACCGCCAGAACATCCTCGAACTCCTTCGCCGCATCACCGCTGCGGTATTTCTCCAGGAACAGGTCGCCCACCTTAACCCGCGGCTCCAGGTTGCCGGGGTCCGCGTCGATGGCTTCATCGTAGGCACGCAGCGCGTCCTGGTAGAGTTCAGGTTCCTCAACGCCTAAGTAACGCACGGCCGAGGCAACGACCGTGAGCTCTTCCGACGTCAGGCTCTCGGCCCGATTGTAGAAGTCGATGAAGTAGTCGAACTCGGACAAGGCAGCCTCGCGCTCGCCTCGCTCGTAGCGCAGAATCGCTAGGTTGAGCCGGGCCTCGAGCGCATCGCTCGCCTCGTCTTGAATCGCCCGCCTGAAGGCCTCCGCGGCCCCGTTGACTTCGCCCCGCGCGTAGCGAGCCTCACCGAGAGTGTTCCATAGCTCCGGTGAGTCGGGGAATGATTCGGCATGAGCACGCGCGACACGCTCCGCATCCGCGTAACGTCCGACCTCCGCCAGCGCGCGCGCCCAGCCCCTCACGATCGCGACCGACGCCGGCTCGCCCTCGGCTAGCCTGGCGTAAAGCGAGATGGCGTCTTCGTACCGTCCGCTGCGGAAAGCGGTCTCGGCGTCGGCGAGGGATTGCGCTGCTGGCCGACTCGTGACCAGCGCCAGCAGCGCCAAAGCCGCGCTCAAGACACGGTAGAGCATCAGCGCACTCCCTCCTCGACCTCCCTGATCGCCCGCGTCTTCAATGCGATCTCGATCAGCGTCGCCTCCAGCTGTCGCTCGTACGCCTCAGGATCCATCTCGTTCTTGCGGGCGCGCAAAGCGGCGACCTGCCGCTCCAACTCCTCACGATCACGGTACAGCTCCGCGAGTCTCGGGTCCGCGGGCTGCTCGCGACCGGCGGCCGCGCCCAGGCCGCCGACCATGAACACGGACCGAGCCAGGCTTCCGTCCGGGTCTCCCTGGGGCTCGTCGCTGCCCTCACCATCTCCGTTATCGTCTAGCAGGGCGTGCTCGGTCAGGAGTCGGCCTTCGGCCTCGTAAGCGCGTGCGACCTCGCGCTTCGCGTAGCTGAAGGCTTCCAGGGCCGAGACGCGGTCATCCTTGTCCACATCCGCGCCGGCCCCGGCAAAAGCTTCTACGAAGTAGCGCCCAAACAGAGTTCGGTTACGCTCGCTGGCGCTCCGGGTGGCGGTGATGACTGTCCGATTCCCAGCCGAGAGGGCTTCAATGAAGCCACCACTGGCGCTAGCCGCATTCACGAAAACGATCTTCTGTGTCGGGAAAGCCTCCAGCAAAGCCGCGAAGTTGGCCGCCGTCATGTCCGGGCCCGGCAGATTCACCCGTGCCTCCTCGCCCCGAACCGTGCCGTGGCCGATAAGGATGATAAAGATTTGCTCGTCGGGCCCGACACGCTCGGCGAGTGCCCTTAAGATCTCTTCTATGTTCTCGCGCGTCGAGCGCGCTACGATCCGCTCGGGGTCACGCTCTGTCGCCTCTGCCAGATAGTGCACGCTCGACTCCGCCAGGCCCCAGCGATTCAACGCAGCCTCTAACAGCGTTGTCGCCCACGCGTGGAATTCTTCTGCGTAACGAGGCTCGCCGCTCAGTCCCGTGATGACCACCAGTTGCGTCTGCGCGCACACGGGTGTTGCAGCCAGACTCGCCGCCAGAAGCCAGGCCGCCGTCGGCCTCATACCAGCCCCCTGCTTCTGCGGTACCCCCACTCCGCACTGACCAGACCGATCAGAAGCAGGAAGACGAGCGGTAGATCCCAGAGATCGCGCTCTTCCACGACGGTCGCCCCCGCGTCGGTGACACTGACGTCTTCCGCCAACATTGACGAGGTCTCCGGCGTGTAGTACCGGCCGCCAGTCTCCTCGGCGACGCGCCGCAGCAGATCGGCTCGCAGTTCGGCATCGTAGAACTCGGTGGCCAGATCACCGACCTCGAAGTAGGTGGCGTGACCGCCGATGAAGCGGCCCTCCTTGCGCGCCTCCACTCCCACCCGATGTAGTCCCTCCTCGGATGCCGCATACCTGACGTGGTACACTCCATCGGCCTCGATACTCCAGTTCAGGGGGACTTGCTTCGTCACACCGCTGGGAGAGGTCACTCGCGCGCTGACCTCCGCGTTGTTGACGTGCAAGAACGTCTCGTCCTGCACCTCCGCGGCCAACGTGACCCACTCACCAGGACCAACCCGATCTCGCGATGCCGAGGCCATCACCGGATCAGGCACGTAGCTGACGAGCCAACGCAAGAGCTGCCGCCAGAACGTCTCGTGTGTCATATCCTCGAGGGGAATGTCCGCATGCATCTGCCAGATCCAAGAGTCCTGTATCGGCAACGCAAGGGACTTACCTCGGCCATATCGCTGAAAGGCGAGAACGACGAGAGGTTCGGTCAGATCGTCGCCCTTGCCGCTCAATAGCTGGCTGGCACCCGGCTTGACCTGCGTTATCCGATTGACTGCCGAAACGGCGGGCAGCTCGCTCCAGCGTGCCGCGGATTCCTCTTCGCTGCCGCCAATCCGAGTCACAGGATGCAGGCGCCCGAAGCGGGTCGCTTCCACCGTGACCTCGGAGTAGAAGTCCCCGGGCGACTCTTCGCCGGGCCGCGGCAAGACGACGGGAAGCACATCCGATAAAGGCGTGCCCGCATAACCACCTTGATCGAGAGCACGGCGGCCGCCAAGTACCAGCAGGCCGCCGCCCCGTTGCCCGACGAATTCCTCGATCATACGCAGCTGGTCGTGCGTGAAGAAGCTGGCCTCTACGCTGCCCAGAACGAGGCCCCGGTAAGCGAAAAGCTCTTCCCGGGTCTGCGGAAAGCCCGCCGCCAGCTCCTCAGGATCATCGACGTCCAGCCGCAGAAACTTGTTCTCCGCAGTTCGCTGTAGCGTGACCACGTGAATGTTATCGTCCTCGGACACCGCCCGGCGCAGGAACTTGACCTCGAAACGGGGCTCTCCCTCGAAGTAGAGTATCTTGTTCCGCGTATCCTCCACTACGACGAGTGCCTCGCGCTCGTTGTTGCGCGTGACCAGCTCCCCGGGCTGCGAAGCGACGCGAAAGCGGAGACGCCGTGCTCCCGGCTGCTCCGCCTTGAACTGTACCCGGGCCGTCGCCGACTCGCCGTCAGCCGGCAATCTCAACTCCTCCGACGCAACGATCCTACCCTCATCTTCGACGTCGACCCGTACAGTCTGCCGGCTGTATCCTCGTTGCTCGACCACCAGATCCACGACTAGCGACGAGCCCAGCAGCACGTTTCGCGGTACCTCGACACGCCTGAGCTCCAAGTCCCGCTCGAATCGTTCTTGGCCAACCCCGATCACGTAGACCGGCACGGAATCCGCACGCAGGCGGAGCAGCGTTTCGCTAAGAGCCGACGACTCGCTGTTATCCGCGCCGTCGGTAATCGCGATCAACCCGGCCAGGGGAACCGTGCCCAGCTCGCGCTGTGCTGCGTCCAAAGCTTGGGCCAAATCCGTTCTCGCACCGACCGCCGAGAGAGTCGTAACATCATCGATCCGGCCCGTACCGTCGTCGAAGCGGAAGAATCGGAGTAGAAATCGCTCGGCAAGAGCCGCACCCAGGGCGCTATCGGGGCCCGCGAAAGCGATTTGCGCGAACTGGTTTCTCGGCGCCCCAGCCATGTCCGCGATCCCCATGCTGCGAGAGTCGTCGATCAGGATGCCCAGGAAGTTCCGCTGCGGGACCACAGTAGGTACCAGCAAGGTCGGCCGAGACAGGCAAAACAGCAGAACGGCCAGCGCTGCAGTCCGGAGCGTGGCAAGCATGATGATATCGCGGCGGCTCTTGGCTCGAGCGCGGCTGTACGTCAATAGCGTAAGGACTAGGGCAAGTCCCACCACCAGCAGAATCACATAGATCGGCCAGGGCAACGCGAATGCCAGGCGGCCCTTCTCGTAAACCAGTGGGCGATACTTGAAAAGGAACTGGAAAGCGGATTCGAAGATGCCAGTCATTCAGTGACTCATCGCGTAGATGATCAAGTTTATCCCCAGCTCGTAAGCGAAGGTCGAGTACTTGAGCGGATAGTAAGGATGATCCGCCCACTCCCAAGCATCCCCCAAGTCGGTGTTCCAGTTGATTGCCACCATCAGTCGCCCATCGTCGTCGAAGATGCCCTTCAAGGCCGGCACGAAGCCGTCCCGCTCCCAGGTCGGCCCTCCCATGCGCCCCTGCCCCACGTTCGGAACTTGGACCAGCTCATCGATCTCGTAGAAGACGCTCAGCACGGGATGATCGGGGCCGAGATCGACGATCCGATGCTCCGGCAGCACACGGCGCATCTCCGACTCGAAATTCTCCCATTCCAGGGACCCCCAGAAGTCATCGATCACCAGGAATCCGCCAGCCAGAAGATAGTCGCGTAGGCCCTCCACCTCGGCCCGGCTCAACGACATGTAGCCTACCTCGAGCGCATAGAGAAACGGGAACCGCCGGAGTCCGGGATCATCCAACCTCACCGGGTTCTCGCGCGCATAGGCCTCGATCGTCGTCAGTCGCTGCAGCCCGATCAAGAACTGGCGGTCCGCCTTCGGAAAATCGACACTCCAACTGACGAGCGCGCCCCTCCGGTAGCCGCTGTAGACGGCCCTGGTGAAATAGAACTCCCAGCCCGCCGGTACTCGCCGTACCGAATCATCTGGGGGTGGCGCCGGCAGGCCCGGCTGCCTCCCGGCGACGTCACGGACCGCGATAGCCGTTTCGACGCCCCGCAAGGCTACTGCGCCCGTCACCAGGGAAGCCACAGCCATGACACCCAGTCCTGCAGGGCCGATGCGAATCGCCGGCAACCGTTACTCCGAGGCGAAGGGTCGTTTCAAGATCGCTCGAGTCGATGCTCTCGATCGTCTCCAGCGCTGGGTCCGGGTTCACTCCGTACACCGCCGATCCGCAGGCGTTTCGATGGAAAATCGGTCCGCTGAATCGGCGCCCCAAGCGCGAGCCGCGGGACTCGACTCCGGGCGACGGCTCGAGCCTCTTGGGATTGGACGCCGGGAGCGCGCCGCGCCGTTGGACTGGCACACTTTACAGCCGATAATTGTTATGAGTAGTGTTACGGCCTGGCAACCTACTTGAATCTGAAGCCACCCAGGGGTCGAACACGCCCTGCCGACGAGATGACGCGATGACAAGCTGTTCCCATGGCCTTCTTCTTTCCGCCGCCCTCCTGGCCGCCTCGGCCACGCTGGGCTGCGGAGGCAGCGACCCGACGGATCCGGACCCGGGGCCGGGCGTCGTCAACCTGGCCTTCGTTCCCGCTCTGGTTAATCTCGGCGCCGACCGATCCACGACGGTCGCGATCGATAACCGCGGAACCCAGGCGGTCGGCCCGATTCAGCTGATCTCGGGCCAGATCCTTAGAGAAGGAAGCCCCGTCGTCGGGGCCCAGCTACAGGCGGTTCCGGCTGAGATTCCGACTTTGAACCCCGGCGCCAGCGCGACGGTTGCGCTGTCGATCATCCTCGACTCGGCGCCGGCTGCCGGCTCGTACGAGGGATCGCTGGAGGCGCGCCTGGCAGGAGAATCGATTGCGGCGTTGGCGATCGACTTCAGCGTGAGCCCGCCGGCGCCGCCAGGTAGCGGACGCTCGCTGCAGATCGCGGGGCCTGACGTCGCGCGGCAGGGGGATGTGGTCACCTACTCGGCCGTGGTGCGGGACTCCACGGGAACCGAGGTCAGCGATCCCACCCTCGCCTGGTCGGTTTCACCCGCGGCGGCTGGCCTGATCACAGGAGCCGGGGGGTTTGTGGGCTACGCGCCCGGCACGGCCCGGATCATCGCGTCGGCATCCGATGCCGCGGACACTCTGGACATGATCATTGAAGCTCGCGCGCTGTCCGGCAGCTTCAGCGTTATCGGTCAAGGCTCGGTCAGCGCGCGCTTCACGTCGGATCTTTGGGTTCACGATTTCCCCGCACTGGGCCTATTCGCTTACACGGGCACCTGGTCATGCCGGAACGGCCGCTGCGGCGACCGGCTGCATGTTTGGCACCTCGGCTCGTCCAACTCTCCGGCTCTCGTTGATTCGGTGCGGGTGGACGCCCGCGTCGTGAACGACGTGAAAGTCCGGGAGGACGGTGCGATCGCGGTGATCACGCACGAACTATCCAACGACGCACAGAATGGTATCACCCTTCTGGACCTGAGCGATCCGGCTCACCCGACCGTAATCACACGCTTCACGACGGGTCTCGAGTCGGGTGTTCACAACGTGTGGGTTGCCGGCGACTACGTCTACGTCGTTGTCGATGGGCTGGGCAATGGTTTGCGGATCCTCGACATATCCGACCCTGCCACGCCGCGTCAGGTGGCCGGCTTCTATGCCGGGTCGAGTTTCCTCCACGACGTCTACGTCCGAGACGGTCTCGCTTTTTTGTCTCACTGGGACGCAGGCCTCGTGATCCTCGACGTGGGCAACGGCATCGCCGGCGGCTCGCCTACCCGACCGGTGGAGGTGAGCCGAATCCAGACGGCCGGCGGCCAAGTCCACAACGCCTGGTACTGGCCGACTACCGGCTACGTCTTCGTCGGCGAGGAGGACTTCGGTACGCCGGGTTTGATGCACATCGTCGATGCCAGCGACCTCAGGAAGCCCCGTGAAGTAGCGACGTTCCGTGTACCGGGCGCGACGCCGCACAATTTCTGGCTGGACGAGGAGCGGGCGATCCTTTACGCGGCCTGGTACGAGAACGGTATCCGCGCCCTGGACGTCAGCGGTGCGTTGCTTGGCGAACTGGAGAGGCAAGGCCGCGAGATCGCCAGTGTCCTCTACGCTCAGGGCTCCGGCTGCCAGGTCAGCTCGGCCACCTGCACGTGGGCACCGCAGCTTCACAGCGATAGGGTCTTCGCATCGGATCTCAACAGCGGACTGTGGATTCTGCGGCCGGGCTTTTGAGTTCGCGTTGAGTTTCCGACGTGCGTCCACGCTTTAGATACACAGGCTTGCTGATAGCAGTCACGCTGCACGCCTGCGGCTCGTCTAACCAGGGAGGCGGAGAATCGTTCGAGGCGCGCCTCTACGTTACGTCAGGTGCAACGGACGAGGTTCTGCAGCTCGACCCCCGAGACGGGCGAATCACCGGCAGCTTCTCCCTCGAGCGTCGCCGAGATGAAATCGATGGGCCCCACGGGATCGTCGTGGCCCCCGACGGCCGCCACTGGTACGCCACTTTGTCGCACGGCGAACCGACACTCTGGAAATTCGAGCGGCCTGGAGACCGCCTGGTCGGTCGGGTCGGACTTGGCACCAAGGGCGCAGCCCGTATCGGTGTGACGCCGGACGGCAGCCGTGGGTTCATCCCCGATTATTACCGCAGCGGCCAGGGCCGGCCGAGCGCGATGGCGGTCGTCAACCTCAGTGATCTGTCGATCGTGGCACGCCCCACCCTCTGCCCTGCCCCGCACGACGCTCAGGTCCAACCATCGGGAGAGCTCGTTGCAGTCGCTTGCAGCATGAGTGATGAGGTCGTGGTGCTCGATGTGGCTTCGCTAGGTCAAGTCGATCGCTTTTTTGTCGACACGCTGCCGGGGCCCGCCGGCCTGCCGCGCTTCAAGCCACTCAATCTCGTCTGGTCGCCCGACGGAGCGACGCTCTACGTCGCGCTTCACGCCGCCGGCGAGATTCGCGCCTTCAGCATTCAGGGTGAACCGCTGGGTGTCGCGGCGGTCGGGCCCGGGCCCGCGCAGATCGCGATCGCCGACAACGGCCGAACGCTGGTGACCGCAAATCGTAATGACGCTTCGGTGTCGATTCTACGGCTCCCCGAGCTACAAGAGCGGGCCCGTATCGACATCGGCCGCCCTCATCCCCACGGCGTAGCCCTCGGGAAAGGCGGCAAGCTGGCCTATGTGACTTACGAGGGAGACGTAGGCAGTTCCGGCGGAGTGGTGGCGATCGATCTCGAGACAATGGAGCCGGTTTGGACGGCTGAGGCCGGCGCCTTCACGTTGGGGATCGTATACGTGGACAGCGAGGGACCCTAGGCACCGCACGGCCATGCGCTCACCCAGCGCTCAACGCTCAGACATGGCTCCCCCCCAATCCTGTATGAAGCTCTCCGGCTCGACCCCAAGCGCGTCAGCGATCCGGGTGATGTAGTTGAAGTAGGCGATAACCTGAACCGCATCGTGGATGGCTCGATCGCTGAACCCGTTCCGCCTCAACGTCTCGATGTCGTCAGCCCCGCACTCATGGCTGCGGCTGGTAAGCTTGACCGCAAACGCACCCAACGCTCGGTCCGCAGCATCGATAGGCGCGCTGCGCCAATCCCGGACCACAGCGAGCACGAAGGCGTCCGCCTGGGCGCGATCGCTGAACTCGGCTGCGACCTCTTCCCGGAGGTCGTGCGCATGCGCCTGAGTTCAATAGCGGCAATCGAGCTCGACGGAGACTACTGTCGCCAGAAACTCGCGCTGTCTGCGACTGAGCGGTGAATCGCCATGCATGACCGTGGTGTAGAACCGCATGCTGTCCCGCATGGCCGGTGGATTCAAGCTCATGATCCTCACGATCCCCCAGACCCTGCCCGCCCGCTTGATGGCGTCGCCATATAGCCTCTTGAGCAAGCCCGTCGCCTTTTCCGGTACGACCTCTTCTATCCAGGCCATGATTTCCAACTCACCGGTTGCTGCTGATCGTTTGCCCGCCTGTCAACGGATTCAGTTCTCCTCCGGCCACATCAACCTCAGCCGGGCGTTGATCCTCTTAAGGAGCGCCTCGCGCTCCCGGTCGAGCTTCTTGTCGCGGGTGAGAAGCCCGACGGCCCCCTTCAGGTACGGCCAGGCAAAGGCGACCGCCGCCCCGAGATACCAGCCGGGGAGGTCAACATACATGCCCGTCAGGTTCCTGATGACGGCCTCCCCGAACAGAGAGATCACGAGATATCCTGCGATGCCTCCGCCGAAAAAGCTGCCCAGCGCGTGTTCCACCAGATTGTGCGGCGCCTCCGCTGCCGCATCATATCGCTTTCTGAGCTTCAAGTACGCCGGAACGAAGTCATTAACGATCACGTGAGCCTGCTCATCACTGATCACCGCCGCGACGTCGCTTCTACGCCTCACCTCGGCCAGATAATCGAGTGTCCTTTCACGTAGCACTTTGACGTCCGTCGTGGCGTCGACCTCGTGATGAAGAAATGCTTCGACCGCCTGAACGAGGCTTTGAACGCGGAGAGCTGATGTCAGTGAGGCTGATTCGACCACCTTTTCCAGCGCCGCACTGCGATCGCCCTGGTAGGCCTCGAGCCCTTCACGAGTCAAGGAGGTGACATTTGTAAGAAGCCGAAACGCAGTTACGAGCTTATCGACCAGCTCCCCGACGAAAGGGGCCTGCTCGAACCGGTCATCGCTCAGACCAGATGCCCGCTCGGCTGGGGCCAGCTCGGCCGCTCCATACAGGTGGTCTGACTCCAACTCCTCAACCGCTCGCTCGGCGCTCTCCAGCGCTTTCATCTGCACCGCGCTACGGACCACTTCATCCAGGAAGGCGTACAAACCTCGCTCGATTCGACTGATCTCGCCGCCCACGCGTCGGGCTTTCGGCATCCGATACTCGTGGGCAAGCCTCTGGGTCTCCGCAATCGTCACCAGGAGGCGCGCCGACGGCGGGCCCGGCATCAGCAGAAGGCTCTTACGCCTGACGACCCGGTAGTCGATGGTAACGAGCAGGTCAGCCACCTCGAAGAAGGTGGAGTTCGATCTCTCAGCGTAGCGTGTGGGTAGGAGCGTCGTCATCCGCGCCGGGCGTCAGGGCCTCTCGTCTCCACCTCGACTGCAACCGGAAGGATAGATCCACCGCCAGCCGGGTCAAGGTCTCACCAGTAGCCCTCGGCGGCCGAGCGCACACGCCATTTACCATCGCGTTTGGCCTCGATCACCAGAGTACCGTCGCGATCGGTGCGCCTGACCGCGATGTTGCGTGCCAGCAGGCGGGCGAGCACTTGCGGCGAAGGATGACCGTAGCGATTACCGCGGCCCACGGAGATGACCGCAAGCTCGGGCTGGACCGTCGATAGGAACAGACGCGACGTGGAGCTGGAGCTCCCGTGATGAGAGACCTTGAGCACCTGCGCCTTCAGCAGCTCGGGACGCTCGCGGCTCAAGCGATCCTCGACCGCCCCGGGCACATCACCGGTGAATAGCATGCGAAATTCACCGAACTCGAGTAGGAATACCAAACTGAATTCGTTGGGCGCGCTCTCCAGCGCCGAGGCCAGCGAGTTCTTCTCGGGGTGTAGGAAAACCAGGTCCACCTCGTCCACCGACAGGCGCGTCCCTTCGTCAGCCCAAAGCCAGGGAACCTCTCGGTCGGCCAGCCAGCGCAGCACTGCAAGCTGCCCGGCCTGACCGGTCAGCTTGCCGGATCCGATGACCCGGTCGACCGTCAAGGCGTCGAAGACGGACGGTGCCCCGCCCACATGGTCCAGATCGGGGTGGCTGGCCAGCCAGGCGACGAGTCGCCCGGCGCCTTGCTCCCTTAGGGCCGGCAGGACGCGCCGGGCTCCGGCATCGAAGTCGCGGAACTTCGTGCCGGCGTCCACTAACAGCCAGTGGCGCTTTGGCGTCGCAATCGCGATCGCGTCACCCTGTCCCACGTCGAACACGTAGATCGTCAGTCCGTCCGGAGCGGACAGTCGCTGAAGGGGAGGCCACATCATTGAGACCGCGATCGCGGTCCCCAGAACCAGAATGAACCTGCGTCGCTGCCAGGCACCGTGAAATGCGTGGGCCCCCATCACCAATAACACCAGATATGTGAGCGCAGGTAGGACGCCGGGGCGTGCCACCTCGAAGGAGCCCCAGCCGACCTGGCTCAGCAAGCCGGCCAGCAGCTCGATGCCTTGCAGAAGGACGATGGCCGCTCCCGCAGGCCACGACGCCAGAGACGGCCACGGCGAAAGAACGGCCGATGCGAAGAGAGCCGGCATCGCCAGGGCCAAGAGCGGAACGGCAAACAGGTTACCGACTATCGCCGCCGGCGTAACGCGGCCGAAGTAGGTCGCCGTAATAGGAGCGACGAGCAACACGGTGGCAAGGCTCGTCAGCAGACTCACGGCGATGCCTCGGATCGGCGCCGCTCGCTCCCGAAGCCACCCCTGACCGACCACCTCGCGATAGGCGTAACTCACAGCCGCCGCTCCCCCGAAAGAGAGCAGGAATCCGGGTTCCAGAACGCTCCAAGGCCTTATGAGTAGCAGGGTCAACGCGGCCAGCCCCAAGGCATCGAAGGGCGACGAGGCGCGCCCCGCCAGGCGCGCCAGCACCCACAGTGCCACGATCAATGCCGCGCGCACCGCCGACTCCGGAGCGCCGATCAGCAGGACGTAGAGCGTCGTCACCAAGAGGGTCATGACTCGACTGGCGTGCACCGGCACCCTGGCCATTCGCGCCAGAGCGAATGCGGCCGCCGCCAACATGCCGACATGGAGACCGGAGATAGCGAGGAGGTGAGCCAGACCCGCACGTGCGATGCGCTGCTGGATCTCCGGGCTTAGCGTCTCGCGCTGACCCAGCACCAATGCCTCAGCCAGCGGCGCCCAGCGGCGCGGGTAGGCGCGCCATAACTTCTCTGCCAGCGTGCCCCGAACCGTCAGGAATGGGTGCTTGCGAAGCTCGGCCGGCGCGACCTCCGTCAAGTCGAAGGCTGATACCCAGCCGCGTCGCTCGGGCCGGCGCTTGACCGAGCCCGGAGTGCGAGCGAGCTGCCAAACCCCCCTCACCTCGTAGCTGCTTCCCGGCCGAACGGGACCCTCGGCCCAGATACGCAGGTTTCCGTCCCACCTGCAGCTCTCACCCGAGGCCGCCGGCCATGGCTGCAACCGCACACTCCCCTGCTCGCCACCCGGCAGGAAGCTGACCGCGACCCCGATCACCTGGACCCGGTCACCGGCTTCCCAGGTATCACGGCAGTCCGTGCGGCTTCGCGCCTGTGCCCCCGCGCCAATGCTCAGTCCACCGACCGCGACGCACGAGAGCGCTGCGACATGGAGCCAGTCGCGCCGATCGAGAAGCACCGCTGCCAGGCAGAGCCCGACTGCCGTGGCCGCAGCCGGAGCCAGAAGCTCGCTCCTTCCCTGCAACCCGGTCGTGATCCCGCCTGCCAGAGCCAGAGCGGCAAGGGCGAGCGGTCGCGGTCTGGGCGGTCGGCGCTTGGTCAAAGTCGAGAAGGCCTCTATGCGGGCCGCGCACAGCCTCTCGATCCTGTTGAGCTCCCATCAACGGCCGATCAACAGTGGCAGGGCTGGTCATTCGACCACGCTTCGTCGTATTCTTGATCGCGGCTGCGGCGAACGAGTCGCGCCCACAGACGGATTCGCGAAGATCGTCTCACTGGGAAGGAGTAAAGCTTGATTCCAGAACGTATCCAGGCCGCGTTGCGACCTGCCGGCCACCTGGCCAAGGCGGTGACCGTCGCCGGTTGCGCCTTCAGCCTCGGGGCGCTGACGGGCTGTGACGATTCAACCACTCGGCCTGAAGACCGCATCGTCGAGGGCGTAAACCTCACCCAGCTTTTCGCCCAACCCGGCCCAGCCGAGATCGCTGCCATCGAAGCGGACTGGAACGGCCGCGATGTATCGGCCCAGGACGTCCAGGTCGTATTGACCGAGCAACTCGACCTGGGGGGAGTCGCTGCAACGCTGCAGATCGTCTCGCATTCGGTCGCCGGCGTGCGACACTACGGCGCGATCCTCGTTCCCAACGGAGCTGCGGCGGGCAGCCTCCCGATCCTGGTTTACACGCACGGCGGCGACAGAGGCGTGGATATCGATGATCTGCTATTCTTCCTTCCCATCTTCCTAGGACCCGACGTCGGGAAGTCGATCTTCGTCGCGCCTTCGTTTCGTGCGGAGCCACTCCGATACCAGGGCGTAACCTATACGTCCGAGGGAGAGCCCAGCCCTTGGGACTATGACGTCGATGACGCTCTTGCCCTGCTCAACGTCGTTGCCGCCACGACTGCGGAAGCGGATGCCGATCGAATAGGTATTCTGGGTTTCAGCCGCGGAGCCTGCGTAGCCTTGCTCATGGCCGAGCGTGACCCGCGCATCGACCTCGTGGTCGAGTTTTTCGGCCCCACCGACTTCTTCGGCCCCTTCGTTCAGGAAGTCGTGGAAGAGGCGCTCCTGGGAGCACCCCGCGACCTGCCCGGCCTCGATTTCCTCAACCAGGAGTACATCCAGCCCCTCAAGAACGGTGAAACGACGATCGCCGACGTGCGCCCCGAGATACTCCGGCGCTCTCCCGTCTACTTCGCCGCGAGCTTGACCCAACTGCAGGTGCACCATGGAACCGATGACGACACCGTCCCGGTCGGGGAGGCCGAGCGACTGATCGAAGTAATGTCGGACCTGGGGCGCGGCGAACCGGAATTCGAGGCCTACCTCTACGAAGGTGGGACGCACAATCCGCTCAGCCTCGACGGCAGCATCGAGCGCACGCGCGAGTTTCTCGGCCGCCTGCTGCCTCAGCAGATAGCCGTGCCTCCTATGCTATTGCGCTGAGGGAAGGGCTCCGGCGCCGACGGGGAGCGGTGTCGACGTCAAGGCGACAGATAGAGGCACAGACTGTCGAGAGTGTCAGACTTTGTCGCGAGCTTCCTTGGCGGACCCGGCTTCCTCGCTCGAGCCTTCGCGGCCATCGATGGAGCGAAGCACATCGGACGCAATCTTGTCGTAGTGCTTCAGCGCATCGTGGGTGCGCAGATCAGAGCGTAGTCCCGCTAGAAGCATCACCGCCATCCCGATGACGACCGCGGCGTAAAGGACCACAGGCAGCGATAGACCTCTGAGTGTGAACACCCCGAGGCTCAAGTCGACGGATTGGCTGGCGTTCTCGTAGGCGAAGAGAACGAGAGCGGCAACGGCCACGAGCGCAGCCCCCAGACGGAGCGCGATCACTCGCTTACTCATGATCCAACTGGAAAGCCGGTAAAGGTGGCGCCGCTGGTGCCCGTGAGCACGGCCGTCACGTATCTCCCGATCCACTCCTCCGGCCCAGGAATCAGGACGACCTTATTGGTGTCCGTCCGGCCCTGAAGGAGCATGCCGCGCCGCGCCCTCTTCTCAATCAGGACCTCCGTCGTTCGACCCACCTCCGAGAGGTTCTTTTCCGCCGCGATCTTCCTCACAAGAGTGATGAGGCGTTCCAATCTGTCCTGCGCCACATGATCGGGCACCAACAACTCGTCCCTCATTCGGGTGGAGGGCGTACCCTCGCGCGGCGAGTAGCGGAACGTGAACGCATCGTCGTAACGCACCGTACTCACGAGATCGAGCGTCTGTTCGAAATCGGCATCGGCCTCTCCGGGAAAGCCTACGATGATGTCCGTGCTGAGTGCGATATTCGGAATCAGTTCGCGCAGCATGGCCACCTTGGCCAGGTACCCCTCCCTGGTGTAGCGGCGCGCCATGCGCTTGAGCACCTCGTCGGATCCCGACTGGACCGGCAGATGCATTTGCGGACAGATGGCCGGCTCGTTTGCCATAACCTCGACCAGCTCGCGCGTCAGATCGTTGGGGTGTGGCGAGGTGTAACGCACGCGACGCACGCCGGGCAGGCGTGCGACGGCCTGAAGAAGGCCCGGGAAATCGCAGTCCCCGTATCGATACGAGTTCACGGTCTGGCCCAGCAGGATGAATTCCGTGATCCCCTCCTCCTGAGCGAGCCGCCCGATCTCCCGAAGAATCGTCCGCGGATCGCGGTTCTTCTCGTTCCCTCGGGTGTGCGGCACGATGCAGAAGGTGCAACGGTAGTTGCAGCCACGCTGGATTGGTATCCAGGCCGAGACCCGCGACTTCCGCCGTAACTCAAGGCCCTCGTAGTTCTCTGCCGGATTCAGGTCCACGTCGACGACGGCCGCTGCGCTGCGGCTCGCCTGGTCGATCAACTGCGGAAGCGACCGGTACGCATCCGGACCTATCACCATGTCCACATGTTGCGCCTGCTGGATGAGCTGAGTACCCAGCCGCTGGGCCATGCAACCGCACACGCCGATCAGTGTCTCCGGTCGGCGCTTCTTCACCCGATTGAGCTCCGCTACCCGGCCCAGCACCCGTCGCTCGGCATGCTCACGGATAGCGCACGTATTAATCAGGATCACGTCCGCTTCCTCGGGTGTGGAAACCTGGGAATAGCCATCCGCCGCCAGCACACCCTCCATAAGCTCGCTGTCGCTGACATTCATCTGGCAACCGTACGTCTCGACCCAGTAAGTCTTGGCCATACCCAATGTTCTCGGATTCAAGCTTCGGCGCGCAGACCGCCGTTTCCGTCGGCGACCACTCGCGCCAGCTGCAGACGCGGACCCATCGCTACTAAGCTATCCGAGGCAGGCATCTTCAGGTAGTCACCCGTCACCGCGATGGCTGCATCGCCGCCTTCCAGCACAATCCAGGCAGGAGTCCCCACGCGTCGCCGTCGGTATGCAGAAGACTTACGGGCCGCCAGCGCCCGAATCTCACGGGAACGCTCAGCCTTGACCTGTGCCGGGACTGGATTGGGTAGCCCGACCGCGTCCGTGTTCGGCCGATCCGAGTAAGGGAAGACGTGCAAGTAAGTGAACGGCAGCGCCTCGATCAACTCCACCGTGCGGCGGTGGTCATCATCCGTCTCGCCGGGGAAACCCACCATCACGTCGCTACCCAACCCCAGGGGCCAAACCCTTGCACAGAGTCGCTCCACCCGCTCGCGGTAGCGCTCGGCGCGATAGGCACGGCGCATCAGCCGTAGGACGCGGTCACTGCCGCTCTGCAACGGTACGTGGAGGTGAGGAGCCAGCCGGCCACTCGAGTTCTCCATCAGGCGGACGATGGAATCGTCCAGCTGATTGCACTCGAGAGAGCCGATTCGAAACCGCACGTCCGGGACTTCCTCGAGCAGCGTTTCCAAGAGGGCGGCCAGTGTGACTCGCGGGCGCAGATCCTTTCCGTACAGGCCGATGTGGATGCCGGTAAGTGAGATCTCCGGGTGGTGCCGCGCCAGGTTCCCTGCTTCGCGCGCTATTTCGAACGGCGCGCGTGAGCGGTTAGGGCCTCGAGCCACCCGTATGACACAGTACGAGCAACGCAAATCGCAGCCGTCTTGGATCTTCAGCCAGGCCCGGCTACCGCGAGCAGCGCGATCCAGGACCGTCCCCGCGACCTCACCGGCACGGCCATGCAAGCCCAGAGAGGAGGCCACCGCCTCGGGGTCCTGCCCAGGGACCACCGTGCTGACACCATCCAGTCGACCGATGGCTTCAGTAGCTACCGCTGCCGCGCAGCCCGCCACGACCACGGGGGTACCGATACCGGCCCGGCGGCTGGCCGCGCGCACGTAGCGGCGCAGCTCCGCATCGGCATTGCGGGTGACGGTGCAACTGTTGACGATGATCGCGTCGGCCAGTGCGGGATCGCTGACCGTCTCGCAACCGCGCAGCTCCAGCAGCTGGCGCATCCGCTCGCTGTCGTACTGGTTGGCGCGGCAACCGAATGTTTGGAAATAGACCCGCCTAGGGGTCGTCTCTGTCTTGTTCACGGCCCGAAATGCCAGCCAGGCTCAGATGGTGAAAACGGCCATCGTGAAGGAGTAGCGAATGAAGTCCTCCTCCACCAAATTCTTTTCCGCGTCCCCGCGGCCCCCAAACTCCACAGCAAAGTCAAACCGCCCACGGCCTCCGCGGAAGGCAGCGCCACCACCGACGCTCAGAACACGCTCCCAGGGCGCGCCATCTCCCAGCTCGAATGGCGAGCGTTCCAAGTGCCCACCGAAACGCAAGAACATCTGCGTATTCTCGCCCGACACCACTCGCAACTCGGTGCCGCCCCCAAAGCGCCAGGTGTCGACCACGCCCGCGCGCGGCAGATCGCCCTCCGCCGACGACCAGTTCGTCCAGCCCAGCGCTAGAGCGACGAGGAAATCCCGTGTGAGCTGAAAGGAGCCCCCAACATCCAAACCGATCGGCAGCCCGACCTCGACCTCTACCCCGGCGCTGTCATCGCGAACCGTCAGCCCCTCATTCCAATTCAGCGTGGCACCCAGAACGACTTCAGCGCGCGGCTGAAACTCGCCGCCCAGCGCCACACCCCAGCCCCGATAGCGAATGGCCGTCTGTGATCTGAAAATGTCGAATCCGACGCTCTCTTCGAAGACCCTACGTACCGTCTGACGTGCCTCGCCGGTATAGAAGAGACCGGCCACGCCCAGGGTCACTGCGTCGGAGAGGTACGTCCCCACCTCGAACCGCAACTGGCTTATCCCGCCGTCTGAGGTGCGCGTCTCGTCGAATTCGACGTCCCCGGTCGAGACGGTTATCGTATCCTTGAACTCCACACCCCAGTCCTGATCGAACAGGGCGCCAAAAGCGGCGCCGATCACCCAACGATCCGAGAGAGGTAGCGCGGCCCGCGCCAGCGGAAAATTCGCAGTCTCGACGACCCCTCGAATCTGATCGCCCCTCAGGGTCCGCTTTTCCGGCTGCATGGTGATCCAGACTCCGGCCGAGCCGATGCGCGTCAGGGAAGCCGGATTCACGGACGACAAGTTGCCACCGTGTAGGGCGACCCCGGTGTTCCCCAGCGCGATGGCACGCGCGTCGAGCGGCCTGAGCGAGCGTCCCAGGCCGACGCTGCCCACCGTTTCTACCTGACCCTGGACCTGGACGGGCGTCAGGGCGCACGCGCCTGCGACCAGAACGGCGATCAGCCTCGTGTTCATGGGATGTCGAACCTGGCCGGCGGCGTGAACACGATACGCAGAAACGGCGCGAGGTCCGGGTCTCCCCTCGCCGCACCGAACTCCCAGTACCCGAATGTCGCGCCTTCTGGCAGAGATCTGATGACGATCCGAACGGGCGGCGGCACGGAATCCAGAGGCACCGCGGCCCAGCGCTGCAGCTGATCGGTGACGTCGAACCTCACAGGTGATCCGCTCTCCAGGGAGTCGACCTCGAGCAGTAGGTCGCTCCCTACCAACCGATTCCCAACCGGTGTCTTCGGACCCAGAATACGAAAGTCGGCAGCCAACTCGAAGGCGGTGGCGCCGAAATCGTTCTCCGCGGCGAAAGGCCTATCGGGCGGAGCGAGGCTGAGAAGAATGATTTCGGCCCTGTTGACCACGACGCCGCGTAGCGAGAAGCTTTCGTTCGTGCCCTCCGCAGGGACGGAATCCGGCAAGATCAGCTCCGTCAGCATCCGCCAGCCGTCGACTCCACCCAGGCGAAGCGCCCCCGGCGGCAATTCCGATGCTTCGCGATCGAAGATAAAGGTGCGAGCCGTCGCAAACGCTCTCAGAACGACGGCCGTGTCAGGAAGCACCTCGGGGATCGCTCGGAACTGGACCCGCGGCGCCCTCAGGAACAGGCGGCCCGAGTCCGCCACCACCAGCGCAAGACCGGGATTGGCCTGGGTGGTGTCGTTCCAAGATCGGATGAGAGAATCGGAACGCTCGCCGAGCTCGAAGATCAAGCTGTCTACGAGCGAGGTGAGCTGCAATTCGGCCAGCGTCGCACCCAGCGAGCCGCCTGGCCCTCCCGCCCAGGGAACCTGCTCGCCCGCCGTATCGATCGCGAACCCCCAGCTTGCCGAAGCCTCGTCCCACTCTTCCTCCATCGCTATGAGGCGCAAGGTTGTTCCTGCAGATCCCAGAGCGGAGAGCAGCGTGTCCATCCCAACAATCACGCGAGCCGAGTCGAACTGAATGACCGCAGAGGTCGTGTCAGGAAAGAAGACGCTGTCCTGAATAACGTCAAAGCGGAAGAGGCTGCGCGCGACGAGTTCCCCAGTGCCTTCCTCG
Organism: Gemmatimonadota bacterium; assembly: GCA_020350785.1. GTDB lineage: Bacteria > Gemmatimonadota > Gemmatimonadetes > Palauibacterales > KS3-K002. The sequence goes on along the minus strand of CP070722.1, from coordinate 1,709,488 downwards.
ACTAGCTGGTAGGTGGCGGTCGCTGCGCTGGCGTAGCCCGAGAACACGGTGTCCGTCCAACTAGCTAGCTGCGAGGGGGCCAAGATTGACTCCCGCGTCTTCGAGCTGGGGCCCGGCGCCACTTCCGGGTCGACGCCGACGAGCTCATCGCGCTTGCACCCGGCCAAGCCCAATGCGAGCAAGAACACCAAGGCGGCAGCCTTCCGCACGGTCACGGGCTCGTGCCCCCCGCCGTTATTGGCCGGTTCGCCACGCTGACGAAGCGGATCCGCAACTCGGAAAGCGATCCCCGAAGAAGCTCCTGCTCATCGGCGTCGAGATTTCCCCTGGTCTTCTCCTCCAGCATAGCCATCGTGTCGATGAGCTGGCGGGCGCCCGCCAAAGCCTCCACGACTCGCTCACGCAAGGCCGCACCCGAGAGGGGTGGCTCTTCGGACTCGACGGTCCCTGCCTTTCCTCCCTCGGCTCCAGGCTCCAGAAGCAACTCGACCTGACCCAACACGGCCAAGGCCGATGTCGCGATACTGACTACGAGACTGCTGAAGTCGACCCGACCCTTCGTTTCTTCGGTCATCGGCCCAACCCTGGCTGCGCTTGGCTCATCGGCCCTCCCCCCTCGGTTCGAAATCGCCGCCATGGTAACGTCGCGGCAGTCGGCGCGTCAGGCCTGTAAGAATCTCATAGGCAATCGTGCCGCAGCGTCGGGCGACCGACATCAAGCTCACCTCGCCGTCCCCAGCTCCCCCGATTACCGTGGCGATCGAACCCGCCTCAACGCCTTCGATGTCCGTGACGTCCACCACGGTGACATCCATACACACGCGACCGACGATCGGTGCCTCACGGTCAGCAAACCGAACGAACCCGTTGTTGGAAAGCTCTCGACGCAACCCGTCAGCGTAACCGATCGCCAACGTGGCCCAGCGCGAAGGGCGCGCCGCCCTGTGGGTCGCGCCATAGCTGACGGTCCAACCCTCCGGGACCTCCCGGACGCTGGTCACACGCGCGCGCACCGCGGCCACGGCGCGCGGTTCTATGGGCTCATGCCCCGCAACTCCGCCATAGAGGAAAAGGCCGGGCCGTAATACGTCCGCCGAAAACTGGGGCCACCGTGCCGCGGAGGCGCTGGCTGCCGTATGCTTCACACCCCCGCTGCCCTGGGGAAATCGGCTGACGCAGGCCTGGAAACGCTCCCACTGGTCCTGCGTCGGCTCGATGCCCGCCTCGTCCGCCGAATGATAGTGGGCGAATGTACCCTCCCACTCCAGATCTTCAGCACACGCTTCCAGAACCCGCGGCAGCCAGCGCGCCGTGTCGGCGTGGTGGAAGCCGCAACGTCCCATGCCCGTATCGATCTCGAGATGGAAAGGCAGGCGACGGCCCATCCGCCGAGCGCTCGAGCGGTACCGGTCCAGGGCCGTGAGATCGCCGATCGCGGGAATGATATTGGCCTCAGCCGCGAGATCCAGTTCCTCCGGGGTACAGAAGAAACATATGACCCGCCGCCCAATCCCTTTCTCGCGCAGCTCTATCCCTTCGGAGATGGCCGCCACTCCGTAGCCCCAGGGGCCGCGTGGCTCCAGCGCCCTCACGACGGGGCACATGCCCAGGCCGTAGGCATCGGCCTTGACGATAGGCAGTACGCCCACCGCCGGCTTGGCCCGCGCCTGCAGGGTGTCGTAGTTTGCAACGAGCGCACCGAGGTCGATATCGACCCAGGCGCGCACCTTAGACAAGTCGCTTGTGTTCATCGTGTCAGTGTTTACGGCCGTCAGTATAGAGGACGCCAGTGTTCAATGCAAGAAATGCCTGAAAACAACGAACTTCCGCCCAAAGAGAAACCCTCGGCCCCCGGCATCCTGGACCGAGCCCTCGACCTCGTCCGCTTCCTCCGCGCCGGCTGCCCCTGGGACGCCGCCCAGACTCCGGCCTCATTGACACCGTACCTGCTGGAGGAATCCGCCGAGCTGGCCGAAGCCATTCTGGACGGCGTAGATGACCATAGGCTGCAGAGCGAGATAGGCGACCTGCTGCTCAACGTGGCCTTCCAGATCGTCCTGGCAGAGGAACGCAGAGCTTTTGCGGCCCAGGATGTGGTGGCCACACTGGAGGAAAAGATGCGTCGCCGCCATCCCCACCTTTACGGCGATGCGGCCGAGCGGCCTCATTGGGAAACCGAGAAAGCCAACGAGCGACAGGGCAACGATGTCTTTGGCGGCCTCGCCCAACGACTCGACCCGCTCGCGCGCGCACAGCGGATCCAGGATCGGGCCGCCGGTGTCGGCTTCGATTGGGATCATGCCCGTGACGCCTTCGCCAAGATCCGTGAGGAGGTCGAAGAGGTTGCCGAACACCTGGAAGGCGTCAAGCGCGATGAACTGGAACGAGAGATCGGGGACCTGTTGTTCGCCGTTGTCAACGTCGCCCGACTCAGCGGCCTCCACGCCGCGACGGCCCTCCGCCTCGCAAACGCGAAATTCCAGCAACGATTCAAGAGGCTGGAGTCGCTGGCAGAGGAACGCGGCCTCAGACTCGGCGAAGCGTCCCTGCCCGAACTGGACGCCATCTGGGACGAGATCAAGGGTGAGGCGTGAGAGCCACCTCGCCTCCACCACCCCCATCATTCATGCAATCCATCGCAGGCTGGGCAGATCGCTACGGTGAGAGGCGGTTCAAAGTCCGCGGATAGGCGATACACTCACGAATATGGTGAACCCCGCAGACCCAGGCGACCGTTCGCTCCAATCCGAGGCCGAATCCGCTGTGCGGGAAAGTTCCGTAGCGCCTTAGATCCAGGTACCAGCCGTAAGACTCGACGGGCAGACCTTGCTCCCGGATCCGGGCCAGCAGCTTCTCATAGTCGTCTTCCCGCTGGCTCCCCCCGATGAGCTCGCCGTAGCCCTCGGGCGCGATCAGGTCGTCGCAGAGCACGGTTCGCGGATCGTCCGGGTTTTCCTTCATGTAGAAAGCCTTCGCCTGCTTCGGGTAGTTGTAGATGAAGACCGGCCGGTCATAGTCCTGCGCGACCAAAGTCTCATCCTCGGCGCCCAGGTCGTCGCCCCAGACGATCTCAGAGCCCAGCGCCTGCAGCCTGTCGACGGCCTCGTCATAGGAGATGCGCGGAAACGGTGGCGTGACGGCTTGCAGACGCGACACATCCCTTTCCAGCTCCTCCAGCTGCGCGCGGCTCCGCTCCAGAGCGCGGCTTACGAGATAGCTGACCAACTCTTCCTGAAACCGCATGTTGCAGTCGCTGTCGCACCAGGCCATCTCTGGCTCGAGCATCCAGAACTCCGTCAGATGTCTGCGCGTCTTCGACTTCTCCGCCCGAAACGTCGGCCCGAAGCAATACACCCGACCCAGGGCCGCCGCGTTGGCCTCGTTGTAGAGCTGGCCAGTTTGCGCCAGGTAGGCCGTGCCCAGATCGAAGTAATCGGTCTGAAACAGCGTGCCCGCCGACTCCCCAATGGCCCCGGTCAAGATTGGCGTATCGACGTTCACGAATCCCCGGTCGTACATGAAGTCGCGGATCGCTTTGACCAGCTCGTCACGCACCCGCATGATCGCGACCTGCCGCGGCGTGCGGAGCCACAGATGACGGTTTTCCAGGAGGAAATCGACCCCGTGCTCCTTGAGCTGTATCGGATAGTCGTCGCTCGACCGCCCGATGATCTGCAGGTCCGTCAGCCCCAATTCATGACCACCAGGGGCACGATCGTCTGCACGCACCAAACCCCTGACCCTCACGCTGGCCTCGTACTCCGCCTGCTGAACCCGCTCCCACACTCCTGCATCCACGTCCCCTTTGCTCATTACGCCTTGCACCAGGCCGGTGCCGTCCCGTACGATGAGGAACGCGATCTTGCCGCTGGAGCGTTTATTGTGCAGCCAGCCCTGCACGGTGACCTCGCCACCGACGTGGCCGGCCAGGTCCTTGATGTACACGTTCATTGTCATCTAGTCGGAGTCTCGAGGTGACGAGAGGAAACGCTGCCAACCTAAACGCCAATCCTGCGGAGCGCCGCCCGCCCTTCTCGTGCGAGTGCCACAGTGCTCGGGCGGCCAACATAGATCCGCCTCGGGGAGGTGTCAATTTACCGAGACGCCGGCCCCTGACCCTCCTCGCCTTGGCTGCCGCCACCCTCGTAGCGGCGATCGCCTGCAACCAGCCAGCCCGTCCCGTGCCCGTCGATGCCGGTGCCTATTGGCCCGTATACATGGGAAACATGGCCCGCGCCCCTTTCCGCACCGAGCGCCTCTCGACCGCCGAGCCGACAACGGTCTGGTCGGAGGGAGTCGGCTCGGGCATCCAAGGCATGCCCGTCCTGGCCGGAGAGGCCATCATCGCCGCTACCTCCGACCGTTACCTCGAAGCACGCAGCCGCCAGGACGGGTCCTTGTTCTGGCGCAAGCGTCTAGAAGGCCCTCCCGTTTCGCCGATAATCATCGGCGACGCCATCTATACGGCGACCGAGGGCCTGGGCGAGCTCCGCGCACTCGACGTCGCCCTGGGCGACGACCGCTGGAAGCAGCGGTTCGCCTCAGTAAGAACGCCGCTCGCCATGGCCGGCGACACTCTGTTTGTTGCGACCGAGAATGGCGGCCTGTTCGCCTTCGATCGCTGCTCGCGATCCGAGGACCCGGCGGGGTGTCGTACACCCGAGGGCGAACCTATTTGGTCCACAGCTTTCCGAGGACCGCCCAGCGCCGGCCCGCTCGTTTTGACCGACTGGGTAGTGGTAGTCGCCCTAGATAGCCTCTACCTGTTTGACCGTTTCAGCGGAATGCGGCGCGCGGCAGCACAGGGCCCCGACATCGCCGTCGGCGAGCTCGCGAGCGATGGGAGCACGGTCTTCCTCGCCACCGAAAATGGGTCGCTGCTCGCCTGGACTACCCCGAACCTCGAGCTTTTGTGGCAGATCTCCGGATTTGGTAACTTTCAGTCAGGCCCCGTGCTCGACGGGAACCTCGGCTACGCCGTGACGCGTACCGGCCAGGTGCTGGCGTTTGACCTCACGGATGGAGCGGCTCGCGTCATCGCTGAGTGCAAGGGCGCCGTGATCGCCCCCCCGACGCTGGTCAGGAATGGACTGCTGGTGGGCACTCTGGACGGGAAGCTCCACTTTCTGGGCCGGGACGGCGAATCGATCTGGATGGTGGAATTCGATGGCCTGATCGAGACGCCGGTGATCGTGCACCAGGGCCGCATTCTGGTGTCGATGTATGGCAAGGCCGGAGGCGGCCTGGGTTCGCCTTATCGCGGTAAGATGGCAGAATTAAGATGAGATCGCTGACCCTACTCTCACTGGTATTCCTGTTGGCGCGAGGGGTGGCCTCAGTCTACGCTCAAACGAACAGCGCCGCTGCCACCTTCAAGGCGAGCGAATACGTCGTGGCTCAACACGATCGGCTTCTAGAGCTCGCCTATTCCCCCAGCGCCGACACCGTCTCATACTCCGCACTCGATCTGCCACTCCCCCGCTACGGACCCTGTGTGGGAATCACCAAATGGATCACCCTGGCCACCTCGGTCGGGCTCGGCGTCCTCGGCTTCTCTATCAGCAGCAGCGCCGACGACGACTTCGACGCCCTACTGGCTCTCTGCAACGCCGATCCGCCCAACTGCCGCGCCGTTAACCCCGACGGATCCTATCAGGATGCACGCCTCGAATCGCTCTACCAGGACGTCGTCTCCAAAGACCGGCAGGCTCGCGCCAGCCTAATCGGCGCCCAGCTAAGTTTCGGCGCCAGCGTCCTGCTGTTCATAGTCGACTTCCAAAAGCGTGGTGGGCCCAGCGACATCCCCTACGAACCACCGGAGGAGAAGAGCGCCGTCCGCCTGACGGCCAAGCCCGGTGAACTGGCTCTCCGGTACTACTTCAGGTAAGCACCATAAGATGTTATATTATATGATCTTATACGACTCCGATCAACCTACATCGTAAAGCTGTAGCCGCTCCCGATACTCGCTGCGCAACGCCTGGTTCAAGGCCCGCTGCTCTCGGCGCTCCAACAGCGGATCGGTTCCAATGATGCGCGCTGCAGCATCGCGCGCCGCATGGAGCAGTGGCTCATCGCGGGAGAGATCGGCGAAGGTGAACTCTGGAAGACCGTGTTGCTTTGCGCCGAAGAATTCGCCGTATCCTCGCAGTCGTAAGTCGGCGCGGGCGATTTCGAACCCGTCGTTGGTGGAGGCGAAGATCGCCAGTCGCTCCGGCGGCTCCGCGCCGACGTAGAGAACGATGCAGTAGCTCTGAGCCCCGCCCCTCCCGACCCGGCCCCGTAGCTGGTGTAGCTGTGAGAGGCCGAACCGCTCCGCCCCCTCCACGATCATGACGCTTGCATTCGGAACATCGATGCCAACCTCGATCACCGTCGTGGAAACCAGCGCATCGATCTCCCCGCACACGAACAGCCGCATGATATCGTCTTTCTGATCGCTCGGTAGACGACCATGGATCAGCCCGACCCTGAGATCCGCTAGCACCTCTTTCGAGAGATGCTCAAAAGCCTCCGTCGCCGAGCGCACATCCAGCGTCTCTGATTCCTCGATGACTGGATAGACCACATATGCCTGACGGCCCGATGCCACCTCGGCCCGCAGGAACTCGAAGACTCGCGACCTTGCGCTCGCTCGGCGAAGCACCGTCCGCACGGGACGGCGGCCCGGCGGCAGCTCGTCGAGGACCGAGATATCGAGGTCTCCGTAGAATGTCAGGGCCAGGGATCGCGGGATCGGTGTCGCCGACATGACGAGAACATCTGGATCCGCACCAGCGCGCCGCAGCTTCATCCGCTGTCGAACGCCGAAGCGATGCTGCTCATCGATGACGGCGAGCCCGAGGCGCTGAAACTCGACGCTCTCCTGAATCAGAGCGTGTGTCCCTATTATTAGTTGTGCTTCGCCGCTGGCTACCTCCTCCAATACAGCGCGCCGCTCAGACGTTTTGAGCCCACCACGCAGCAAGCCCGTACGAACGGGAAGCTCGGTCAGCAGTTGCTGGATCGTCGCGAAGTGTTGCTCGGCCAGAAGTTCGGTAGGCGCCATCAAAGCGGCCTGGTAGCCGTTCTCGATGGCTCGCAGCATCGCGAACACAGCCACCACGGTCTTGCCGCTGCCAACGTCTCCTTGCAGCAGGCGGTTCATCGGTTGAGGCTTCGACATGTCCTTCGAGATTTCCGCCAATACCTTCTTCTGGGCAGCAGTGAGTTGAAAAGGAAGCGCCTTCGAGAACGGCCCGACGAGGGAGTTCTTGCGCTCGAACGCCACACCCCGGCGACTCTCACGGTTCTCGTAGCGGGCACGCGCGTAGAGCACCTGAAGGACAAAGAGCTCTTCGAAGGCCAGGCGCCGACGCGCTTCCTCCGCATGCGCCAACGTAGGCGGTCTGTGCAGCCACTCCAGCGCCTCTCTCAGAGTGGCTAATCCATGTTCACGTCGTAAGCCCTCACTGACAACGGACTCCTCCTGTTCGGCGGCTGCGAGTAGCCCGTCCAGATTCTCCTGCACTATTCGGCGGATCTGCCGATGGGTCAGATTCGCCGTCGCCGGATAGACCGGGAACACGGTTCCCTCCTCATCGGCCGAGTCACCGGCCCGCGCCAGGACCGTGAACTCACGCGGCTGGATTTGCCTGCCGTGGAAAAAGCGCACCGGGCCGGCGACTAGGAGAGTGTCGCCCTTGCGAATCGTTCGGTCGAGGAAGGGCTGGCCCGGCCACGAACACTCGATCAGCCCCGAGGAGTCCCGAATGACCGCCTGAAAGAGGCGCAGGCCCTTGCGCGTCGGAATGACGCCTTTTGACACGACGTCACCGATCGCCGTGCCCTCCATCCCCGGCGCCAACCGGGCAATCGGCGTCACCGTCGTAGCATCGAGATAACGGTGGGGAGCGTGCCGGAGCAGGTCACGCGCCCGCGTTATGCCCAGCTTGCCTAACGCTTCAGCGCGGCGCGGACCCACACCCTTCAGGTACTGAACCGGTCGGTCGAGTATCGATGTGCCACTCATTCGCGCCCAACTCCACTCAACGCAGCCCGCTCAGGCGCCGTACCACCCACTCGGCCGAAAAGAGCGCCATCAGCAACAGGTAGGGCCAGCCAAGCGTAGCGAGTCCCCTGCCGTGCGCCTCTGCGCTCTCACCCGCCACGAAGGTGGCTGCCGTCGAGTCCGCAGTCACGCTGGCGCCCGGTAGGAATTCGCGGGAAAACTCTTCGACTTCAACCGGGCCTTGCGCGGAAGACACTGCTGCCCCACCGCGCCAGGCCTGCGCCCGGTAGACGTAGCGGCCCGGGGGAAGGGCGACTTCAAGCGAGTCCTCTTCCAACGCCGAACCCGACCAGACCACAGCACCCTCCGTTTCTCGCACCTCTACCGACATAGAATCCAGACTCGGCGCTGTCAGCCACTCTATCGACTCGCCTCGGCTCACGACTGTCTCCAGCGGCTTCAGACTCGAATCGGCGACACGCTCGCCTTCCATCAGCCACCCCGCCACGGCAGTCCAGAGGGCCCGGTAGAGCTGGCGACTCGGACCGGGTCTGAATGCCCAACGCCAGTACCCTTCGCCGCTGGCCACGGCCCAGCGACGCCCGTCCGAGCGACCCGCCAGCAGGGCCGGCAACGGCCCGCCGCGTCTGAGTAGCTGCAGGTTCAACACCGGCCAGGCCGCACCGTCCACCGAGATCCTCCTCACGCGAAGCACGGGCGCCAGCGCATCGATCGGGTAACCTCCCACGTCAAGAGCCAAAGGAGAAGACGGCAACTCTCCAGCCACGTACCACTCCCCGGAGGCCGGCGGGCCGATCCGCACTCCCCAGCCGGGAAGCTCGAAGGGCTGCGCGCCCGCGGGCAGTACCAGGAGTCGCCGAGCGCTTTGCGCCAGGCTTTGCACCCAAGCGGGCGACCCGGCCCCGTAGCCTTGCAGAACCAGAAGTGGCGCCTCTCGGGCTCGGCGGATCACTTGGGTCTGAGAGGCCGGTGTGTAGTCGCTCATATCCACCAGACTGTCCGCCAGCCAGACGTAGGCGTGGACTGGCGCCTCGGACAGGCGCTCCAGACTGGATAGCAGAAAGGAAGCCTCCCAATCCGGGGTCAGCGAGACGAGCACGGGGCCAAGCGGCCTTGCCTGGAGGTCGATATAGAAGGTGCGAGCGTTGTCGCGGCCTTCAAGATCGAGCTCCTCGCCGCGCAACCGCGCGCTGTAGCGGCGCATGCCCACGGCGCCCGAAACCGGCAAGGCGAGGTGCGCGGGACTGAAGCGAGTGCCCGCCGGAACACGCACACTCAGGGCAGCCTGGACCCGTTCCGCCTCATCCACGATCTCGACGGTCACGCTCTCGCGCTCAGCCATCCGGGCTACAATCTCTGCCCGGACGACGACCGTATCGCCCAGCTCGGCCCAGGTCGGCGCTGACAACTCGGAGATGCCAATTCCCGGATACTCCGTGCCGAGAACCACGATCTGGAGGCCGACACCGCGCCGGCGTGCTTCTTCCAGGCTTGTGCTTATATCGCTAATCCGCCCATCGGTGTAAGCGACCAGGCTCACCGCCGAGGTGGCTGCCGTGCGTACCGCCGGCGCCAACCGCGACTCTGTGAAGAACGGTTCGGGCGGCAGGGAATCCTTTGACGAATGCGCCGGCACCTCACCACCGAACAGCCACACGCCGTCGACCCGGCCCGCCGACTCCGCTGCAGCCTGCCAGACGCTCGTCGGACCGGGGCCCAGGCGACCTGACATGCTCAAAGAGGCATCCAGGAGGACCGCCTGTTCCCGTTCCCCAGTCGGCTGTCTCGTCGAAACGGTCGGATTCAACAGGATGAGATAAGCGAAACAGATGGCGGCCGAGCGCAATCCGGCCGCCCAGACGCGGCCTCGCACCGGCTCCTCATGTGCGCGATACCACCAACGCACGAAGTAGATGATCGACCCGGTCCCAAGAATGAAGAGTGCCGACTTCAACAGCGTCACGTTCTGGTCGTCCTGCCCATCTCGTGTGAATTTTTGTCAGTGGTAAACCCGGCCCGGTGCACCGTTTCTCAGCCAAAATCTGATGTAGTCTTCGTGCGACAGGTTCTGAGGAACGTCCCACCACGGATGCGCCGGATCATCGCCGGGGCTCGCCACCGTGCACGCCTGCACGTCAGCACGACCGCCACAGAACTCGCACTCGTAAACCTCCTGCCCCGGGTCGACCCAGGCTATCTGTGGGGCACCCGCTATCCATACCACTTTGTCGCAGTCGTGTACGCAAGGTATCAAGCGCGTCGGCTCGCCCCCGACACGCTGCTGAAACCCGCAAAAGCTGCAATGCCGGAGATGCTGGCCCGCTGGATCATCGCGCGGGCCGTAGAAGCCCGTCCGCCCGCAGGCAGGACAGGCGCTGGGCGGCCGACCTTCACTGTGTCGTCGGAGTTCCTCTTGCCAGTCTTGCTCGCTGTAGACCTGTTCGGTTTTCGCCGATCTGCGGGTGTGCCGCATACTCCGTTCATACAGGTAGGCCAGCATCACCAGCGCAACCAGGGCCGCCAATTCAACCAACAGGCGGAAAACGTCTAGCTGCGAGTTCCAGGGCGGATCCCAAAGGAACCTGTGACGCACCGCCCGAACCGATACCACATCGCTCTCGCCTATTCGCCACTCGAACTTCTGGCGCCACGGTACGTAGATGAGGATCGGCAACAGCAAGAGCAGGCCGAGGCGCAGCGACCAACTGGAGAGCAATGCCCGGGTCGTCGCAATCCAAGAGTTCTTGGAACCGTGGGCAGTCTTGGAGGGCGAGCGCGAATTCGAGATATCGGCCTGGTGCGAGTCCGTCCCGCCACGCTCAGTGGGATCCCGCCTAATCAAGCAAGCCGTTCCTCGGCTAATCCACCAACCGGCCGCCGGTCTCCTCAGCTCGGCGCAAGTAGCTGACCAACCTCTCGCGCTGCCGTCTGAATTCAGCGAGGTGATCGCTGGCCACGGGTTCGCCCGACGGCAGATTCACGGCCCGCGCATCGATCTGCTTGCCGTTGTGAAGCATCTCGTAATGCAAGTGCGGGCCGGTTGCCAACCCGGAAGATCCGACTCGGCCTATTACCTGGCCCTGACGTACTTTCACCCCAGCCTTGATGCCACGCGTGATAGCGCTGAGATGCCCGTATCTCGTTCGGTAGCCGTTGACATGGCGGATTTCGACAAGGCGTCCGTAACCTCCCCACCAATCGGCCCGTGTGACCGTTCCATCAGCCGTGGAAAAGACCTGCGTGCCGGTGTCCGCGGCATAGTCCGTACCCAGGTGCGCGCGGTAGACGCCAAGCTTGGGATGGTAGCGACGCTTGCTGAATCGGGAGGAGATGCGCCGAAAGTCGACTGGCGCCTTCAGGAAGACCCGCCTCATCGAGCCGCCGTCCTCGTCGAAATACTCTTCCCGTTCGGGATACCAGTAAGCTCGATAGATCTTCCCCCGGTTGACGAACTCAGCCGCCAGTACCTTGCCATAGCGCACAGAGCCGTCGGGCCGGACATGCCGCTCATATACAGCGCGATATCGGTCGCCAGATCTTATGTCTAACCCAAAGTCGATACTCCATTGGAACGGATCATAGATGCCCCACATCATCTGCTCGATACGCTCTTGGGCGCTCAGCCCGACTAGCGGCAAATCCATCACCGAGTTGTAGAGACTGCTCTCGATCACTCCCGCCACCACCATCGTATCGACAGTCACGGTCAGTTCGCTAAGCTCAGCCCCCCAGCCCGTTCCATTTGGCACGAGTCGAACAAGTCTATCCGGATCCACATGCACCGTGACATCAACTAGGCTATCCCAAGCCGTGCGGCTAACCTGGACTGCCACGCCTGCCCGGAGCCTGCGCGGGTTTGCGTAGGCGCTCAACGCCTCGACGGCTTCAGCGGTCTGGTTCGGGCTCAACGACTGACGTGCCAATACCTGCGCCAACACCTCGCCGCGTCGCAGCGTATCCGTCTCGGTTCGATACTCCGCTTCTCCGCTCGAGACTACTATGGCCGGCAGTGAAGCGAGCTTCTGGGAGCTTGCCGGCCGGCCCAGAATGAGAGTCAGGCCGCCTGTGAACAGGACGGCGAACACGAGCAAACCTCGACTGTTCCCTCGGCTCGGCGGCGGACGGTTATCCAGCAAATCCAGCGGTGGTCGCACTTGATGCGCCTCCCCGTCAGTCCATCTGACGTCGAATGAACGTCGGGATTTCGAGCTCGCGCGGATCCGTGAATTCCAACGGTATCACGCTCCGGTCGCCCACCGGCACGCTCACTTGACGGCTAGACTTCTTGGCCCCAAACGCCGGCCGGAGCACGGCCGCCGAGGCACTCACATCGGCGGGCTCGAAGCCGGTAGCGATCACCGTCACGCGCAACTCGTTCTCCAGCGTTGCATCGTGCACCGTACCGAAGATGATCTCGGCCTCATCGCCAGCCGCCTCTCCGATGACCGTGCTGATGGTGGTGACCTCATCGATCGTCAGATCGGGACCACCCGTGATGTTGATCAGCACAGCCTTGGCGCCGCTAATCGAGATATCGTCGAGCAGCGGTGACGAGATTGCTTCTTGCGCCGCTTCCTGCGCGCGGTTCTCTCCTTTCGCACAGCCCGTGCCCATCAGTGCCGGCCCCCGATTCGCCATCACTGTGCGGACGTCGGCGAAATCGACATTCACATCCCCGGTCACGCTGATCAGATCGGAGATGCCCCTAGTGGCCTGCAACAACACCTCGTCGGCCTTCTTGAGGGCCTCACGGAAACTCGTCCCTTTCCCGACGACGGACAAGAGCCTCTGGTTGGGTACGACTATCACCGTGTCAACGGCCCTGCGAATCTCGGCCAAGCCGATCTCTGCCTGGTGCATGCGCTTCTTACCCTCGAACTCGAACGGCTTCGTCACTATCGCGATGCTCAGAGCGCCGAGCTCACGGGCCAACTGCCCCACGATCGGGGCCGCACCCGTGCCGGTACCGCCGCCTAGACCCGCCGTAACAAATACCATGTCAGCGCCGCGCAGGACTTCAACGACCTCCTGCTTGTTTTCTTCTATCGCCTGCCGTCCAATCTCGGGCCGAGCTCCCGCGCCCAAGCCGCGGGTCAGCTTCTTGCCGATCTGAATCTTAATCGACGCCCGGCAATTGCTCAGTGCCTGGCTGTCCGTGTTCACGGCCACAAAGTCGACGCCCGGCAGATCCTCCTGGATCATCCGATCGACAGCGTTGTTACCACCGCCCCCGATTCCGATGACTCGCATCTTGGCATGTCGTGCACTCGAGTCAGCCATCTCGAAACGAATCATGGTCATCCCCTCCCCTTAAAAGAACTCCCTCAACCAGCCCCCGACTCTGGCGAGCGCTCGTAGCGTCGAACCCCGCCCGTTTCCAAGACCCTCTCGTATTCGACCTGCGCCGAACAGCAGTAGCCCCGCAGCCGTCGCGAACTTCGGCCGACGGACTGAGTCGGCCAACCCGCTGAGACCATCGCCCGGTGCGCCACACCGCACCGGCATCGTGAACACCGAGTGCGCTACCTCCAGTGTCCCCTCCAGGCTGGCCCCCCCACCCGTCAGCACCACGCCGCCACCCAGGCGATTGGAGAAACCAGCACGCTCGATCTCCTGAAGCACCAGCGACAGGACCTCATCCATCCGCTGTTCGATGATGTGCGCTACCAGTTCCTTGGGCATGTGCTTTCGCGCGCCCGGTGCCGGGCCCGGCACATCGATCGTCTGTTCCGAATCGGCAAGCCGCGTGGTCGCTACGCCATGCCGCTCCTTGACCTTCTCCGCCTCGGCATATGGGATGCCCAGACCCTTCACCAAGTCGTTTGTGAAACTCACTCCCCCGCAGGGTACGACCGTCACGTGCCTGATCTTGCCCTCGTGAAAGATCGCGATCTCGGTCATCCTGCCCCCAATCGTGACAACCGCGGTCCCGACTTCGCGCTCCTCCGGCGTCAAGACGGCCAACCCCGCTGCCAGCGGATTGAGCACCAGCTGAACGACCTCGTATCCAGCCCGTGATACGGCCTTGCGCAAGTTGCGCGCGGCCGCCCCAGAACCGAGTACCATGAAAACTTCTGCCTCCAACCTGGTGCCCAACATCCCGACAGGGTACTGGATACCACCCCGATGATCGACGGAGTAATCCTGTGGGATTACATGCAGCAGCTCGCGGTCGGGCGGCACGACAACGGCGCGGGCAACTTCGTGTACTCGATCGAGATCATCTTCATCGATCTCATCCGCTCCGATCGCCACGACACCATTCGACGTGCTCGTCTGAACGTAGTCAGCGGAGATCCCCACATATAGGCCCCTGGGCTGAACACCTGCCATCAGCTCGGCCTGCTTGAGCGCCTGGCGAATTTCCTCGGTCGTCTCCTCCAGGTTGCTCACCGCATCGCGGCGAACACCATTCGGCTTGACCTGCCCCACACCCAGTATCTTGACCTGGGCTGGGCCGTCACCGCTGAGCAGCAGCTCGCCAAGCACGGCGCACGTCTTCGTCGATCCGATGTCTAGCGCCCCAATCAGGTAGGGTGTCGCAATCATAGCCGTTCTCTCCGCACCACGATGATTCCCGCAAAGCGCGCCTCGATCAGGTCGGCCGCTATGCCGCGCCTCCGCAGATCGTCAAGCGTCGCCCGGATACGTCGTACAAGCCTCTCGTCAACCCGATCCGGTAGCGCCAAACGCCGGGCGGGCTGCGAGGCCACCAGATTCACCCACAACCCCGCCCCTTGCGCTAAACCGAAATCGGATACTACCCCGCCCAGTCCTGGATCCAGTTCGTTCAAGCTGACGAAAATCTCCAGTGCTTCTAGCGCCGGCCCCGCCACCACGCGACTCGAATCCTCAGCCAGTGAAGCCTCTTCAGTGATTAGGGGCAAATCGAGCTCGGTGCCGGCGAGATCCAGCGGAATCACGGTCCCGTCCCCGTGCACCGCGCGGAGCTCGGGCACTCCAACGAAAGCCACCGGTTCAGTCTCACGTACGACAATGCGCAACGAACGCCAGCCCGCACGCCTCACTTGTGCCTCATCGATCAGCGGATGCTCGACCAGCCGCATTTCAACATCCGTATAATCCTCCCAGACCGAACGACCCCCGCGGATGGCCGCCAGTTCCAGTAGGGCGTCCGGCGCGACCCAGCGCGTGCCCACGACTTCAACTCGGCGAACGTCGAAGTAATCGACGCGGGTCAGCAGCCTGCGACCCCAGTGCGTCCCCGCGATTCCTCCGGCGACAATCACCATTCCCGTCAGGAAAGCGACCCAGGGAAGCGCGCTCCGTCCCTTCACGCCGCCACCCCCAGCTGCCTGAGAACATCCTCGGAGAATCCCCAGAACTGAATCTCGGGCTCCAGCGCGATGCCCGTCTCGCTCAGCACACGACGGCGCGTCTCAATCATCAGCTCGACCACGTCAGCGGCGCGCGCGCCCCCGAGGTTCACGATGAAGTTGGCGTGCTTCGGCGATACCTGTGCGCCACCGCGCCTGGCCCCTCGCATCCCGACACGGTCCACCAGTTGCCAGGCCGAAGGAGAGGGCGCTTCCGGGTTCTTCCATGTCGACCCGCACGTGGGTTGGTCGTAAACCTGCGCCTTGAGCTTCGCTTCCCGACGCCGCGCGTGCTCCTCCTCGACACGTCCAGCGTCGCCTGGCGGCGCCGAGATCTCGGTTCGCAGGAAGATCGCCGAGGGATCAAGGTCGATCCCCCGGTAGCGCGGCTCGACATCTTCGCGCTGGACCCGATCCAACCGGCCGTCGCGCCGCATGATCTCGGCCCAGAGAACTCGTTCCCAGATCCCCTCCTCGGGAGTGCCCGCGTTCATGCGCAGCGCGCCACCCATCGTCCCTGGCACTGCCTCAAGAATCCAGAGGCCCCCACGTCCAGCGCGCCGTGCGGCCTGAACCACGGACGAAATCAACGCCGCGGCGCCACAACGGATGCTCTGCTCCGCCAGATCGAACGTCTTGAATTCACCGTCAAGAACCAAGACGGGGCAACCCGAGCCTTCGTCGGCGATCAGCAAGTTCGCTCCGCTCCCCATTACCAGAACCGGTCCCTCCCCGAGCTCGGCTAAGAGATCACGCAGCTCCAGCTCCGTTCGCGCCCTCGCAAAGGCCGGCGCCGGCCCGCCGATCTTCCAGCGCGTCAGGCCCGCCAGCGGTACATCACGCATCCACATGACTCCGCCTAAGCTCGTCGAACAAGACGTGCGCCATTTGTCCGATGTCGCCCGCCCCAAGCGTGATCAGCACGTCGCCAGCCCGCAGCTCCTCTCTCAGGGCCGCTCTAAGCGCCGCCAGGTTCTCCCGGTAGCGCACACCATCTCCGCCCCGCTGCGCGCGCGCGGCCGTTGCGACCAGTTCACCGGTGACACCCGGAATCGGAGCCTCGCGGGCCCGATAGACATCCGTGACGAACACCACGTCAGCCCGTGCCAACGCCTTGCCGAATTCAACGGCGAAAGCGGCGGTCCGGCTGTAGAGGTGCGGTTGAAACGCGGCCACCAAACGCTGATCCTTGAAGACCAGCTTCGCTGTATCGAGCGTCGCCGCTACCTCCGTCGGGTGGTGTGCGTAGTCGTCGATCACCGTGATCCCACCCGCCTCCCCCAACTTCTGGAATCGTCGTTCGACTCCGCCGAAGCCCGCCAGCGCCCCCGCCGCCACCCCCGGCTCGATATCCATGGCCAGCAAGACGCCGAGTGAGGCCAGCGCGTTTCTAACGTTGTGCTCTCCTCGCAGCAGGAGCTCGAATGACCCGATCGGCTCTCCTCGCCAGCTGGCGGAGAAATGTGTGCGGTCCACCGCATGGTCGATATGCTCCGCCCGCAGATCTGCGTCACTCCGCAATCCGTAGGAGAGACCTCTTTGTCCGACCAGCCGCAACCTGCGACGAGCGCCCGGATCATCTGTGCAGACGACCACACGGCCTTCATCCGGTACCCGGCTCACGAAGTTGTCGAACGCCGCCTCCATCTCTTCTGTGCTTCCATAGGTGTCGAGGTGCTCCGGCTCTACCGAGGTCACGACCGCGATTAGCGGCCAGAGCGCGAGGAAAGAGCGATCGTACTCGTCTGCCTCGACCACGAAAGTCTGGCCGCCGCCTATGCGGGCGTTGCCACCCCAGGCGGGCACCCGGCCGCCCACCAAGGCTACCGGGTCCACACCCGCCGCTTCGAGCGCCATCGCCGTCAGAGCCGTCGTCGTGGTTTTCCCATGCGTGCCGGCGACGGCTACCAGCCTGCCGGCGTTGGCCAGCTCGCCGAGGGCACTGCTGCGTTTGATCGCCGGCAATCCGCGCTCCCGGGCCGCCCGCAACTCGGGATGATCTTCCGGAATAGCGGCCGTATAGACGAGCGCCTCCACAGCCGCCGCATGCTCAGGGCTGTGACCGCGCTCGACCGAGATCCCCCGGCGCTCCAGGTCCGCCGTCATGTCGCTGAGCTCCTGGTCACAACCGCTTACGCGTGCTCCCCGCGCCTGAAGTAGCAGCGCCAGGCTCGCCATGCCGGCGCCGCCGATTCCCAACAGGTGGATCGGGGCCCCCCGTTCTACCAACCGTGCCAGTTCCGTATTAGGCCTCAACGATCCTCCAACAGACGCCAAAGGTCATCGGCTATGCGATCGGCTGCATCTGGATTGCCCCTCCTCCGCGCCGCCGCGCCCATTCGTTCGAGCCTGGCCTCCGAACTCAGCAGCCCGATTAGCTCCCTCCATAGCAGCTCCGGAGACTCTCCCAGCTCGCCCTCCTCTACGACCAGCGCCGCTCCCGCCGCGGCCAGAGCCCGCGCGTTGTGCAGTTGGTGCTGTGCGGTAGCGTGCGGCAGCGGCACCAGCACGGAGGGGACACCCCACGCACAGTACTCAGCCAGCGTAACGGCACCGGCTCGCGAAACCGCCAGCGTTGCCAGCGAGAGCACCTTCTCCATCCCGTCGATATAGGATAGTGCCGTCACCTCGGGACCCACCTTCAGTTCGTCTAGGCGGCGGCTCACCGCATCGTGGTGAGCCGGCCCGGTCGACCAGAGCAGCTGAGTCTCGGGCGGCAAGCCTGGCAGATCGCCGCGGCTTGCGGCTTCGAGACCAGCCAACAGTGCAGCGTTCAGCGAAGCCGAACCCTGGCTTCCACCCGCTGCCAGCACTAATCGCCCCGCCCTCAGGGCGAACTGGCGGCGCACGGCTTGCGGTTCCGGCCGTTGTTCAGGCCAGCCAATGGGAACGCCGTGCGCCCGGACTTCGGTGGTCCGGCCGGGGAGTAGATATCTCATGGCCTCCGCGTAGCCCAGGTGAATCTGATCGACGTACGGTGCCAACCAACGCGTGGTGACTCCGGGATAACTGTTCTGCTCCTGGATCGCCGTGGGAAGATTCCGCGCCGCAGCCCAAGCAACGACTGGACCCGCCACATAGCCACCCGTGCCCACGACCAGGTTTGGAGCGAAGCTCGCGAACAGAGTCTTGATATCGCGGGCAACCGCAAACGCCGAGACCAGGGTTCGCCAGTTGCGCCAAGGCCGACTCCGATAAATCGGCTGCAACGGTAGCAGACGGTGATCCACCCCTTTGTCAGGCAACACTCGCGACTCGATCCCGCGTTCGGCTCCGACCAGCAGGACCTCCAGCGAACCCATACTTCGGCGCTCCAGGGCAGCGGCCAAATTGAGGGCCGGGTAGAGGTGCCCGCCTGTTCCGCCGCCGGCAACGATCGCTCGGTATCCCACGTAGTCACGCTCGCCAGCTTCCGATGTTCAGCAGTATCCCGACCGCCGCTAGAGACACGACCAGGCTCGAGCCTCCAAAGCTGATGAAAGGGAACGTGATCCCGGTCGTGGGCAGCAGACCTAACGTCACTCCCATATGAATCAGCGCACCGATCACGATCTGAGCCGTAAGTCCGACGGCCAGCAGGAACCCGAAAGCATCCGGCGCTCGCCGTGCAATCCGAAGCCCCATAAACCCGAACGCCGCCAGCGCCAAAACGACGGTCACGACGCCGATCAGTCCCCACTCCTCGGCGATGATCGCGAAGGCGAAGTCGTTGTGCAGCTCAGGCAAGAAGTCGTACTTCTGTGCGCTCTCTCCATAGCCGACACCGAACAGGCCGCCCGATCCGACCGCGATCAACGACTGCTTCAACTGGTGGCCGACACCGGTCGGGTCGGACCCCGGGTTCAAGAAGGTGACGAGCCGATTCATTCGATAGCTGGCCGCCTGTACATACTCCCAGAGGATCGGCACTGCCAGCAGCCCCAAGAGAATGAAATGACCGATCCTCGCACCTGCCGTGAACAACACTATGGCGCACAGCAGGCCGATCAATGCCGCCGACGAAAGATCGGGCTCGAGCATGATGAGGAAGGCGATCGCCATGTAAACGACACCGAACGCCGCAAGTCCCCAACGCAGACTCCTGACCCGCTCGCCTTTCTTCGCGGCCAGCGCCGCCGCCCAGATGATCATCACCAGCTTGGCTGCCTCCGACGGCTGCACCGTCACGCCGATCTCGAGCCACCTGCGCGCGCCGTTGCGAGACGGCGCGATCGCCTCCGTCCCCGGAAGGACGAGCACCAGAAGCGCCGCGGCTGTCAAACCGAGTAGCGGCCATGCGAGTCGGCGGTAGATTCGGTAATCCACCCGGGCAAGAACGTATAGTACGACCAGGCCGACTAAAGCTCTGCTCGCCTGTTGACGCAGAAAGTAGTGGTCCGGTAGACCCTTGCTCTGAGCCAGGAAGGAACTGGCGCTGTAAACCGTGAGCAAACCGACCAACACGAAGAACACCGTAATGGCCAACACCATGCCGGCATCACGCCGGGCACTGCCCGCGGCTGGCACGTAGGCTTCGACCGTCAGGGTGGCTGCAAGGTCTCTCATGCTGCCGCCTCGCTGACCAGTCGGGTGAAGACCGAACCGCGCTCCTCGTAGTCGTGGAACATGTCGAAGCTTGCGCATGCTGGGGCGAGCAACACGGCATCTCCGGGCTCAGTCAACCGCGCAGCGCAATCGACCACGTCCTCCAGCGAACCCTCCACCCTGACCACCCGAACCCGTTTCCCCAACTCCTCTTCGATCTGCTCCCCCGCTTCGCCGTAGGCGACGACGGCTTTGACGCGCCCCGTCAGGTCGCCTGTCAACCCGGCAAAGGACTGCCCCTTCGGGCGACCTCCCAGCAGGAGAACGACCGGACGGTCCATCGCCTGCAGAGCCACTCGTGTCGAAGCAACGTTGGTGGCCTTGGAATCGTTGATCCAGAGGACTCCGCCATACTCCGCTACCGGCTGAAGCCGGTGAGGCAAGGGCTCGAACTCGCGCAGTCCCTCCCGTATCGCCTCGAGCGGAACTCGCACATAGAGCGCGACCAGTGCCGCGGCGAGCGCGTTCGCCACATTGTGCGTGCCCAGGAGTTTCAGCTCGTCTCTGGCCAAGAGCTCTATCTCTCTTCCTTCCATCCGCGCCACCAAGATCCTACCCCGCGCGAGAAAGGCCGCGTCTTCGTCTCCGGTCGGCGGCGTAGCGACCCAGAAGCAGGTGGCCCGCCCAAGTCGCCCCTCCGCCATACGTCGGACCTCCAGATCCTCACCGTTCAGCACCCAGCGGCTCTCGGGACTCGCATTCGCGAACAGCCTTGCCTTATCCGCGTAGTACAGGTTCACATCTTCGTAGCGATCAAGATGATCCGGACACAGGTTGAGAAGGACTCCGATGGCTGGATTGAAGCGCTCGATTTGAGCCAACTGAAAAGAGCTGACCTCCGCCACGACCCACTCGTAGCCAGCCTCACGATCCGCGGCCAATTCCGACAAGGCTCGTCCGATATTGCCGCCCACACCGACACGCACACCGCCGCGCCGCAAAACCTCGCCGATCCAGGCCGTCGTAGTCGTCTTTCCGTTCGTCCCGGTGACGGCGATGATCGGGGCCGCCAGAAACGCGAATGCCAGCTCCAGTTCAGATATCACACGAAGAGACTTCACCTCCGGCCAACCGAAAACCTCGGCGGTGGGTGGAATCCCAGGACTGGCCACCAGCAGATCGCAGTCAGCCAGGGCGGAGCGGTCATGGCGACCCAGATCGACATTCACCCCCTCGGAACGGAGTTCGCGCGCCGCCGACCGCAATTCGCCTGAATCCGCCGCATCGCTGGCATAGACCGAAGCACCGGCTCTCCTCAGAAGCCGCGCCGCGGCCCGCCCGCTGCGTCCAAGGCCGAGCACTCCCACGCGGAGCTCAGACCAGGCAAGACGTACCATCACCGCACCTTCAGCGTGCTGAGCGCTATCAAGGCAGCCAGGATTCCCACGATCCAGAATCGCACGACCACTTTCGATTCTGACCACCCGAGCTGCTCGAAATGGTGATGCAGTGGCGCCATTCGGAAGATCCGCTGACCTTTTCCGTATCGCCTCCGGGTGTACTTGAACCAACTGGTTTGCAGTATCACCGACATAGCCTCGGCCACGAATACCGCACCGATGATCAACAACAAGAACTCGCCCTTGATCAGTACCGCCACGGCACCCAGTGCTCCACCCAGCGCCAGCGAGCCCGTGTCACCCATGAACACTTCCGCGGGGTGACTGTTGAACCACAAAAACCCCAAAGCGCCACCGGCCAGCGCCGCGCAGAATACAGATAGCTCGCCTATTCCCGGCAAGTAGAACAGTCCCAGATACTGAGAAGCATCGACGCGGCCTATGAGATAGGCGAAAAGGCCAAACGTACTGCCGGCGATGGCGGCAAGACCCGCCGCCAGCCCGTCCAGACCATCAGTCAGGTTCACCGCGTTCGCGCTGCCAGTCACGACCACCGCGACGAATGGGATGAACAGCGGCGCCCAAATCACGAGTCGCAGCTCCTTGAAGAAGGGCAGCGTCGTGTGATTCGGCGGGTATTCGCTCAACGGGAATTGCCAAATCAGGAAACCCAAGAGCAAGCCGAGGACGAATTGGCCGACGAACTTGTAGCGGGCCACCAAACCGCGGGACTGGCGACGAACGACCTTTAAGTAGTCATCGATGAAACCCAAAACCCCCATCGCCGTGGTCAGTCCCAGGCCGGTCAGAACATAGGTGTTGTCCAGCCGCGCCCACACTACCGTCGGCAGCACAACCGCGGCCAGGATGATCAGACCACCCATCGTCGGCGTGCCCGCTTTGCCTAGATGGGCGTGGGGGCCATCCAACCTTATTACCTGCCCAACCCCGCGGCTTCTCAGCCACGAGAGAATCGACGGACCCGTGACAAAAGCGATCAGCAGGGCGGTGAGCATGGCTCCGCCCGCCCTGAACGTGATGTACTGGAACAGGTTGAAGACGATATGGCGATCGGCCAGCGGAAACAGTAGCTCGTACAGCACTCTAGGCCTCGCTAGCTCCTGACCCGTCGATCTCCAGATCTCCCTGACCGCCGAAGTCGCGCCCAAAAAACGACAGCGTCCGTTCGAATCGCATCCCGCGCGAAGCCTTGACCAGAACGACCTCGTCGCCACGCAGTTCGGCCGCCAGCGCTCCGTACGCGGCGATCACATCCTCCTCCAGAATGACCCGACCGGGGTAGGAGGCCCGCAGCCGCGACAGAGGCGCCGCAAACTCTCCCACCGCCGCGATGATCTCGATGCCAGCATCCACAAGCCACGCTGCAACCTGCTCATGCAGTTCACCGGCCCGGCCTCCCAGCTCCAGCATCGTGCCAACGAGCGCCGCTCGACGGCGACCTTCGGCAAGCGCGGTGAGTGTCTCGATAGCGGCCCGGAATGAGGCTGGGTTCGCGTTATAGCAGTCAACCAGCAACGTCAGACCGTCGAGTTGCCGAATCTCACCTCTCATTGGCGGCAGAGAGGCGCCCCTGACGCGCGCGGAAACCTCCACCAAATCAAGCCCCAAGCGATCGGCAATGGCCAGCGCGAACATCGCATCGCGAATCAAGTGTAGGCCGTGCCCGGCCAGCCCGAACTCGACACCCTGCCAGCGCCAGCTTACCCCATCACGCGTCAGTGACCAGCTATCGGGATGCACGTCTGCGCCCCTCTCCAGTCCGACAGTCCTGGTTTGGGGGCGAATCTCCCGGGCCCGCGACGCCAGTTCCGCCGGCTGGTCCGCCACGAACGAATGACCATCAGCTCTCATCGTCGAGAGCAGCGACAGCTTCTCGTCCAGCACACCTCGCAGATCGCCGAGCCCCTCCAGATGACCCTCGCTCACAGAGGTCACAACTCCGTACTCCGGCTCCGCGACCCGGCCCAGCCGCTCAACTTCTCCGGGCTGGTTGGATGCGATCTCCAGCACCCAGATCGCTGCGGCCTCGGGCGCCCGCAGAATCGACAAAGGCAGCCCGACGAGATTGTTGTAGTTGCCCGGACTCCCGTACGCCTCCGGACCCAACGCAGCGGCCGTGATCACCCGCGTCGTGGTCTTTCCGCTGGTCCCGGTTATTCCGATCACCGTCGGTCCCAGCGCGCGGCGCCGCAGCGCCGCAAGGTCACCGAGAGCGCGCAGCGCGTCGTCCACCAAGAAGAGCTCCAGTTCGACCGGAAACTCCGCCGTGCATCGCTCCACCACTGCCCCGCGGGCGCCCGCCTTGGCGGCATCACCCACGAAGTCCGCACCGTCGAAATGCTCTCCCGTCAACGCGACGAACAACTCGCCCGGGCGTACGACCCGCGTATCGGTGCACACACCCGTGTACGTGCGCGGCGATCCCTCCACCGCAGGCAAACCCAGCGCCTGACGTACGCTCTGGCTGCTCCAGGAAAAGCGCACCATTCAGCAGCGGCCTCGTCCACCCGTTAGCATCTCGCTCACGATCAGCGCCTCATCGAAAGGTCGCCGTTCGGTGCCCACAACTTGGTACGCCTCGTGCCCTTTGCCCGCCAGCAAGACGACATCATCCGGCCCCGCTATCTCGATGGCGCGGGCTATCGCCTCGCGGCGATCCACAATTCGCTCGAAGGTCGCCGACCCGATTCCCAGCAGGATATCGTCGATGATCGCCTCGGGCCGCTCGGTTCGTGGGTTGTCCGATGTGACAATCGAATAATCCGCCCCTTCAGCCGCCGCACGCCCCATCAACGGCCGTTTTCCTTTGTCGCGATCGCCACCGCACCCAAAGACCACCAGCAGGCGCCCTCTCACAAGCGGACGCAACGCAGTCAGCGCTTTGCCCAGCGCATCCGGCGTGTGAGCGTAGTCCCTGAGAATCAAAGGATTCTCGCCCAAGCGCTCGAGCCGGCCGGGGACCGCCGGCACCGTGGCCAATCTCTCACCGATCTTCGGCACAGCCATTCCAAGCGCTCCTGCCAACGCAGCCGCCGCAAGAGCGTTGCTCACATTGAACTCGCCCAGCAAAGGCAGGTCGACATTGACCTCTCCATCGGGCGCGACCAGTGTCCAGGTCGAGCCCGCCGGGCTGAGAACAAGTCCGTCAGCGCGGTAGTTGGCCGCCGCTTGGAGCCCGAAAGTCACACTACCCTGATGATCTCTAAGAGCCGACCAGGCCGGCTCATCAGCGTTCAGCACCAGGACGCCGCCGGGGGCGACCAGCTCTGCCAATCGCAACTTGGCCGCCCGGTATTCGTGGAAATCACTGTGGTAGTCGAGGTGGTCGCGGCTCAGGTTGGTGAAGACGCCCGCTGCAAAAGCGGCGCCATCGACCCGCCCCTGCGTCAGAGCATGCGATGATATCTCGGCGACGACATACCTCGTGCCACCCCTCTTCAGTTCGGCCAGACGCCGAGCGAACTCCACCGGGCCCGGTGTCGTCAGCCCCAGGTCCAGCGCCGAACCCCCGGCGTCGACGACGCCCAACGTGCCGAGCGAGCCCGTGGGCTGCAGCCCCGACAAGACGTGTCGAGCCAGGTGGACCGTTGTCGTCTTGCCGTTCGTCCCGGTAACCCCCACCAGCTTCATGCCAGCGGCTGGCTCGCCGTATACGACTTGCGCCGCGATAGCAGCGGCGCGTCTACTGTCTCTGACGCGGACTTGTGGCAGTTCCAGCCCGACCTCCGGCTCTTCCACCAGAGCGGCTGCAGCCCCCGCCGCCGCTACGTCTCTCAGGTAGCTGTGCCCATCGTGGACGTACCCTTTGATCGCGCAATACAGCTCGCCGACCTGTACTTGCCTGGAATCATCGCTTATTCCTTCGACGAGGATTTCACCCTCGGGGTAGGAGGATTCCAGCAGTCTTGCCGCGCGCAGACGTGCGAGGATTGCGGTGAGCGGTATCATCCCTCACCTGCCAGCCGGTCAGTCGCTGGGGGAGAAGCGCGCTCACCGCCGACGATGACCACTCGCGCTCCCCGATGAAGCCTGACCCCCACCCCCGGTTCGACCGAAACCACACGTCCACCTCCACGTGCAACAACTTGTAGGCCCGCCTGATGCAACTGATGAACCGCCGCTCGTAACGACTGACCCCGTATTTCCGGAACGACAGTTTCCGATCCTCGCTCATCCCAAGCAGTCTCCTCACTCGCCCTCAGCAGCGGGGCATCGAGAGCGAAGACATAAGGGCCGCTGGCCGCCACGCGAGACGCAGGTATTCCCGCCTGCTCGCCAGGAGACTCCGGTTCCCCCAGCAAGGGCGGCGCCGACCAGTAGCTCCCTGCCAACGCAGCGCGCACTGCGGTGCGCATGACGGGGGCTGCTGTGGCCCCGCCATAATACTGCCCACTCGGCGCATCGAGCTTGACCAGCATCACCCACTCCGGCTGCTCTGCAGGTATCAACCCCGCAAACGACGAAGTATAGGTGTGGCCCGCGTAACCGCGCTCGCGATCGAAGCGCCAGGCGGTTCCCGTTTTGCCCGCCACGCGCACTCCCTGGACATCGGCGCTTCGCCCTGTGCCCTGCGTGACCGCTTCGACCAGCACGTCACGTAGCAGCGACGCCACGTCTTCATCAATCGCCCGGCGCACCACCTCCGCTTCACCTTTCCAGCGGAGTTGGCCCTCCGGACCGCGAACCTCCCGAACCAGTTGTGGCCGCATCAGCAGGCCACCGTTCGCCAACGCCCCATACGCTAGCGCTAGCTGGAGCGGCGTAACGGACACCTCATAGCCGATGGCAAGTGAGGCGCGACTTTGCTTCGACCATTGTGACGGCTTGCGCAGCAGACCACCCGATTCAGACGGGTAGGCCAGGCCGGTCGGGGTGCCGAACCCGAAATCGCGCAGGTATCTATACTGAACGCCCTCCGGCAATCGCTCGGCGAACAACGCCATGCCAACATTGCTCGACACGGCCAGTGTCTGAGCCAGCGACAGACGCCCACGCGGGTTGTCGTCCCGGATCGTCCGGCCGGCCGCCCGGTACCTGCCGTTGCCCGTATCGACAATGTCCGTCAGCTTCGCCAGCCCCTCCGCCAGCAAGGCCGCGGCGGTGAACGGCTTGAGCGTCGAGCCCGCCTCATAAGGTTCCGTGACCGCCGTCAGATTCTGGATCCGCCGGCCTCTCCTGCGGCTGACTACGGCGAGCAGCTCACCGCTACTCGGCTCCAAGATCACCAGATCGCCGCCGCTGGCGTCGGTCTCAACGATGGCCCCCTCCAGCACCGACTCGGCCAGCGCCTGCAGCTCGGCGTCAATCGTCAGGTACAGGTCGTGGCCCGCCGTCGGTGCAACCACAGGGACGACCGGCCAGGCCGCCGATTCGTCCTTTGCATCCCGTCGCCTGATTCCCGTGCCTGGTTGACCGGTGAGCAGCGAATCGAAGCTGAGCTCCAGCCCACTCTGCCCCCGCCCGCCCTCGCCCACGCTGCCGACGATCTCCGCCGCCAGACGACTCAGCGGATAGCGGCGCTCGGCGACCGGTTCCGGATGCAAGCCTTTCCTCAAGACCTTCTCCAGCTCGTCCTTCTCCGCTTCAGAGATGCGCCTCGCCAGTCTGACCCAAACAGGCTTCCCCTCCCGAATCCACTTCGCATGCTTGGCCGGCAGCTCCGCTACCTCCCTCAGTAGCGGGAGGGCCGCTTCTGGGTCCTCGAGCTCGTTCGGCGCCACGTAGAGGTCATAGCTGATGCGGCTGACGGCCAGTTCGCGACCGTGTCGATCGAAGATGGCACCGCGCGGCGCCGGCAGCCCCACGTTCACCGTGTGATTCTGTACCGCCAAGTCGCGCCATCTCTCTGCCTGGACGACCTGAAGCTGAAAAGCACGGCCGAGCACAACCACGGTCCCCAGCAGCAGCGAGATCTGCAGCACGCCATGCCTGAGATGACGACGTCGAACCTGGCGAAGCTCCGATCTCACTGCGAACCTCCTCCGGCACGCGACGTACGACGACGCAGATCGAGAACCACCAACTCCTCTTCACTGGGAGTGTGAAATCCTAGATCCCTCGCAGCACGCTCTATTCTCGGTCGGCTGCTCAGATGCGCGATCCGCGCCTCGAGATCTTGTCGCTTTAAGTCCACCGCTTCCTGTCGATCGTCCAGGTCACTGATACCTTGCGCGAGCTCACGTCCCCGAGCCCCCCTGTGCACAGCCACAAACATTCCGGCAAGGAGCAGCATCGCAGAGAAAGCCGTGAACAGGCCGCGCAGTCTCATCCAGCACTTTCCCAAGCACGCAGCCGCGCGCTCCGCGCACGTGGGTTCCGGTCCGTCTCTGCGGCTTCAGGTCTCACAGGCTTCCTCGTAAGCTCTCGTCCCAAGGCGCGCCCGCGGCACCGGCACTCGGGCAGCCCGGGCGGACAGACGCAATCGCGGCCCCACTCACGGAATGCTCGCTTGACCAGCCGATCCTCCAGCGAGTGGTACGAGATGACTACCAGGCGACCGCCAGGCTGCAGTAGATCGCGGAGAACCGGAAGCCCCGCTCCCAACGAATCCAGCTCGTGATTCACGGCAATCCGCAACGCCTGGAAAATCCTGGCCAGATCGGACTCCGCCACCCGGCGTCCCCAAACTGCCTCGATCGCCTCGATCAGGTCGTCGCTCTTCCGCAGGGGTTTCCGTCGCCGCGCCTCGACTAAGCCCGCGGCCAGCCGCCGGCCCCGTCGCTCCTCGGCGTAGGTCCGGAATATCTCACCCAGCTCCTCCGCCGTCGCCGCCTCCAGCAGCTCCGCCGCCGTGGTCGAACTTCTCCGCGACATCCGCATGTCCAACGGGGCCCCCGCTCGAAAAGTGAAGCCCCGCTCCAACCGATCGATCTGGTGGGAGGACACCCCCAGGTCCAACAGTACTCCAGCCAATGCGCCCTCCCCCAGACCGAACAAGTCCGCCGTTTCTGCGAAATCGCCCTCTCGATACTCGACTCTCCCCGCGAAGGACCGCAGCCGGTCTCTAGCGCTCTCCAGCGCCTCTGCGTCCCGGTCCAGCGCCAGCAGACGAACACCCGTGCCCGCTCTCAGGATCGCCTCGGCGTGGCCGCCACCACCCACGGTCCCGTCCAGAAACACACCGCCGCGCTCCGGCGCCAGCAGGCGCACGACCTCGGTCAGCAAGACCGGTTCATGGAAGGCGCTCAAGACCCCCTCCGACGCGCCCCACGCCAAATCTCATTCCTTCGTCGCGACCTATAGAGAGACGGTGGACAGACGGCCTTGCCCTACCCCTAGACCCCACACAGCCCTCCCCCTGCCACCTGCCCACCGTCCCTTCAGACGGGGTCGACGGTCGATGGCTTTGACGCCACCGCCCCGCCCAACACACCACTCCCCATCTCCGTCGAGCCCGAAGCCTCACACGAGGATCTGTCGCACGAACTGCTCGAACCCCGGTCTCGCTTCCTTCGTGGTCATCTCAAACAGCTCGGGGTTCCAGATCTCTATCTTGTCCAGCACCCCGACAATCAGTGCTTCCGAGTCGAGTTTGGCAGCTTTCTTAAGACGCTCGGGCACCAGAATCCGGCCCTGTTTGTCAGGCGTGACCTCGACCGCATTCGCCGTGAGCCGAAGCACGGAGGCCTTCGACTCGGGCTGCCGCTGAAGCAGCTCGGCCAGTCGCTCCTCCACCTTCCCCCAAGCGGCCTGCGGGTAAAGCAACAAAGCCGTCTCGTGGCCATGGATCAGGACAAAGCCCGCCTCACCCGCTGCCCGGCGAAAAGACGCCGGCAGCGCAAGGCGGCCCTTCTCGTCCAGCTGATGGAGGTAGCTCCCCAAAAAGCCGGTCAAGTTCCCTCCCCGGCAAGTCACTGTAAGCCCAGTCGGCGGGATTCCGGGCCACACGATGGGCGCAGCCTGCATCTGCCCCCATTTTACCCCACTCTGCCCCCCAAGCTAGTGTAACCGCCCCACCCCGTCAAGGACTTCCTCCGCACGGTCAAAGGGCCACGGTCGGCGCGCCTGACCCCCGGGGTCCCGGGCCAAAAAAAAAGAGCCCGGGCTCTTTGCCCGGGCTCCTCTTTCTGGCGCGGTGATTTCCGTCTAGCCGCGCTGCGCCCGCCTGATTCGGGCATCGATATTGAGCAGCCACTTGTCAGCCGCATCCTTTAGCTGAGCAACCTCGGCCCTCACGTTGCCCGCTCGCTCGAAATGATCAACCGCCGCCTGGAAGTTGGACTGCGCCCGGTTCAGCTGGCTGACGCCGGCACCCTCCGGGGTCGCCTGCTGCTCCCCAAGCTGGTAGTAGGTGTAAGCCCACCAGAACTCCAGCTCGCGCCTTTGGCTCGCCTCCACGAAACGGTTGGCCCGCTCAAACTCTGAGATCGCCTTAGAGTAATCCTTCTCGTTGCGCGCCGCGTGGCCTTCACCCCAGAAGAAGCGGAAGACGTCGTCCTGTGAGGAGCTGCCACTTTCGATCGCATTGGTGAAGTCGGCCATCCCGGCGGCCTCATCGCCGGCGCGCAGTTTGAACTGACCTCGCTTGAGGTAGGCGTTGGCATAAGACGGATCGAGTTCCAGCACCTTGTCCATCGCCGCGCTGGCCTCTCTGTACCTCTCCTTCCGGCCAAGCGCGTCGGCGTAAACCGCCCACAGCCGTGGGCTGTCCGAGTGTGACTGGAGGGCGCGTTCGGCGAAGGCGATCGCCTCATCGGTCCGGTTTGCCTGCGTGTAGGCGGCCAGCGCGTTCACGAGGATGGTCAGATCGGTCTCCTCACCCTTGACCCGCAACACCTTCTCGTAGGCCTCCAGGGCCGTGTCCAGATAGGTGGAATCCTGCGACGAGTAGCGGAGCGAGTAGTCGCCCAGCGACTGCAGGAGGTCGACGTCTTCCTCGGCGAACTCGAGGCCGGCCTGGATGATCTCGATGGCCTCGACCATCAGTTCCGCTTGCGCCAGGTCGTAGGCGACCTTGAGGCGAACCGGGACATTACCGGGATCCAGCTCCAGGTACTGCTTGTAAAGCTCGCTGGCCTTCTCGGCCGCACCCACTTTGGAGTAGATGTAGGCCGCGTTCTGCATGGCCTCGCGCTTGCCCGGCTGAACCTCGAGCACCCTTTCGAAGTAGTGGACCGCCGAGTCCGCCCAGCCATTCGTGCCAGCCGTCTCGCCTTCGAACATCTGGCGAAAGGCTAGCCCCTTGTTGAACAGCGCCGGCACGCTGCCCGGGTTGATCGCCAGGGCCTCATTGCAGTTGCGGATCGCGTTCTCGGGCTGCTGGCTCCCCACGTAGTCGGCGCAGAAAGTCACAGCTCGGTCGAACTGCACCTGCTGCTGAAAGGCGGCGATCGCCGCATCCGCTACTTTGCTCACCGACTCGTTGCTCTTGTCACTAATCGTGACGGCAGGCACGTGGAGCTCATCACCGCTCTGCACGCCGATGAAGACGCCGTCTGCCCGATAGGCTCCCCCGGCGGCTTCGATCGTCCCGTAGAAGGCAACCTGCGCGCCCATCAGATTTGCAAGCTGCCTCGCCTTGATCGCGTTCAGCTCCTCTTCCTTGACCTCGTACTGCTTGAGCGCGCGCGAGTACTCCTTCACAGGTATCGGGGCGTGAGTGCTAAAATCCTCGAGCCGCTTTCGGATCTCGTCAGCTACCTTACCACCGAATTTCTTGTCGAGCGCGCTGGATTCCAACGGAACCACGAGAACGCGGAAACGTCCCCCAGGCTCTTGCTGGCCGGCAGCCTGCGACTCACGGGCGAGGGGCGGCAAAAGCAGTACGACGAGGGTCGCTGCCGCGAGAGCCACACGGGCTACTGCTATGCGAGCGGTGATCTCGAGCTTCATGAGTTGATCTCCAAGACTAGGGTGCTTCCCCGCGGGCGCCACCCGCGAAATGAAGTTCCCGATCTTCGGTCCACGTCGGCCAACCGAGCCAGCCAGTTCAGCCGCGTCTCTTGCCAGCCTGCAATGGGCGCGCCTGGACTCGAACCAGGGGCCTCTGCCTTGTAAGGGCAGCGCTCTCGCCAGCTGAGCTACGCGCCCGCGAGTCCTGAGCCCGACTACAGTTTCTACCCGGCCAACGCGCCGTTAGGCCGAGCCGACCTCAGCGTATCAGGCCCAGCGGGATCAGGACCGCGTAGGCCCCGACCAGAAGTAGCGGCGCCAGGACTGTCGACAGGAGCGGTGAGCTTCTCCCCAGAGCCGCATAGCCAGTCACAATGAGAACCACGCCTCCGCCAAGCAGCACCCAGTTGAGCCGTGTGAACTGCAGTGCGCGTGGCCCGGGCCCATTCCCCGTAGCTCGTGCCGGACTACCCATCCGCTCAGCCTTAGTCCTCTCGCGGGCCGCTCGCGACCCGCGTCCGCTTCGTCGTCGTGGATCTACCTCTGGCATGAACGGCTAGTAAGCTATCCCAGCGCCTACGGCCCGTCAATTACGCCTTCATCAGCCAAATCAGCACCTCGATCTAAGGCCGCATTGGCAAGCGCATCCGCCTCAGCCGCCGCCACCGCGGCCTCCAGAGCCACCAGCTTGCGACGCGTCCGCCGTTTCTTCCAGTACCCCAGAACGAGCAGAATGATCGTCAACATCGTCCAGAATACGATCGTCTGGGTCAGTACAAGCAGCCAACCGAACCGGCGCCCCACTTCGCGTCGCCAGGTCCGCTCGAATTGGCCCTGGGTCAACCCGTAGGTGCGTCGCATGGCAAGGTCGAGTTCTCCGACCTCGCGCCAGCGCTCCAGCAACCGCGCGAAACCGGCTTTCCCGCCCAGACGATAGAGGTGCTCGACCGCAGTGTGGGAAAGAAGATACGCGTGATCGGCCCGCACGCGCCCCTCGCGAAATTCCAGATCGATCGCCTCGAGCGAGGGCAGCTTGCCCAGCAGGATGGCGAACCTCAGCGCCCAGGCGTCTTCGGACCCCCAGCTACCGGACGCCAGTTGAGCGTAGCCCTCGTGAAACCAGCGCGGTACTCGCCTCCCCAGGTACCGGCTCAACGCCACGTGCGCCAATTCGTGCTGGAGCACCACCGCCAGCGGGACTCCACCCCCGCGGGAGGAGAATACCGGCAGAACGATCTCGTCGCCCTCCGGAAAGGCTATAGCTCCACTCCAATCGGGTACCCCGGGCGCGAGCGAGTCGAACGTCTGTGGATCCGGAGCCAGGTAGACGGTGATCGTGCCCCCGGCCAGAATATCCTCGGGTAGCCCCGGCATAGGCACGGGTTGCTCAAGCCCAGCCGCCAGCGCCTCCGCCGCAGCCCTTTGGCCGGGCCAGTAATGGAGTGTCACGGCGCCCACCCGGACCTGGCCCTGCGGGCCGCCCTGACCCGCAGCCACCGACCACAAGATCGGGATAGCCAGCCAAGCGACGCATCGAGCCCCTTCGCTCATGAGAGAGAACTAGCTGCGTCCTTCGTCGATCTCCAGTGGCGGCGTTCGAAGCGCCGCATCACTCACGAATCGCCCCCTTCACAAACTCCAGGTTCGTTCGCACCACTTCATTGGCCGGGTTGAGCTGGAGCGCCTTCTCCCACATCTCGATCGCTATTTCCCTCCCCCCAGCCTTGTAATAGATATTACCCAGTCTCGCGTAGATGTCGTCGCCGAGCTGAGGATCCACCCGCAAGGCCTGTTCGTAGGCACGGGCCGCATCATCGTACTCCCCCTCGCGGTAGAGCAGGTCGCCGAGGTTCTTCGATGCCTGAGGCAAGTCACCATTCAAATCGAGCGCCCTCTGATACATTGACCGAGCTCGACTCAGGTCACCATCCCTTTCCAGTATTACTCCGGCGTTGTTGCTCAGTGCTGCCTCATTCGGATGCTTGGCTAAGCCCGCTAACGCGGTCACGGTCGCCGAGGCGATGTCGGCCGACATGGCCTCGGCCAGAGCTCGAGTCGAGTAGTACAGCGGCTCGGGCTCTTCCACCTTCTCCAAGTACCGGTCGAGCGCTTCCCGTGCCTCCGCCGTGTTGCCGAGCTTGAGCAGAAGCATCGACTTGGTGAGCACGAGCCTCGGATGGCCTTCGTGCCTCGCCAAACCCTCATCAATTAGCGACATCGCCTGCGACCGCCTTCCTAGTCCATCGTAGACGAGAGCTAGATTGTTGAAGAGCGCGGCACAACTGCCACCGCGCTTTCTGATCCCCATGAGCGCTTGACCCGCGTCTTCTAGCTTACCGCGCCGCAGCTCCACAAGCGCGAGACAGAAGTCGGCTTCCAAGTCATCCAGATCCAACTCGCGTACCCTCTCCAGCTCCCTCAGAGCCTCCTCGTAAAGACCCGTCTTGTAGAAGGCGATCCCCAGGTTCTTGTGCTCTCGCACCCGCGCCTGTATCTGGGGTCGCTCGGCTTGCCGTTCGCGCCGGCCCACGCGTCGCACCAGACCCGCCGCGATCAGTCCGTACAGCGCTTTGCCGAGACCGAAGTCGCTCATGGCGGTGAGCTCGATTATCTCCCAGGCGCTGTGCCTGCCATCGAGATAGGGAAGTATCTTCTGTTGTTCAGCGCTCAAGTCCAGCGAGGATATGGACAACGAACGGTCCGGATCGAGAGCGTATATCAGCTCGAACGACGGGATCTTCTTCTGAATCTGACTCCACTCGTCAACCCGGCGCGCGCCCTCCAGCAGAAGGCTCTCCGTATCGATCGAAACAAGGATGGTCTCGTCTTCCGGCGATTGTGCAGGCTCGAAGTAGAAGGTGCCTTGGCTCCAGGCAAATAGTTGATAAACAGCTTCCTCGACCTGGTGCCCCACATAACGTTCCAGAACCGCCTGATCGATCTCCCCCCGATCCTTTAGAATGTCGCCGATCCGCCGGCCATCCTTCTTCTGATTCTGCTCAACCAAGGCTTCTTCGACTTGCTCGCGCGTGACCACGCCCTCGCGAACGAGGATGTCCCCCAGACGGTCTCGGCGGTTAAACAGCGATGCGTAGATGACCCGACCCTCTTCCAGATACACGTAGCCGAAGCTCTGCCGGTCCGTCACTGAGAGACAGCCAGTCTTGCCTCCCATGGCCAGGAGCTGGAGAACGTCGGGAAGGCTTGCCTCTTTCAGGCTACCTTTGATCGCCATCGTCCCAGCTCTCCATGAACTTCTGATCGAACACAGGCCAGTCCCAGATGACCTTCTCCGGGTCAAGGAAGTAGTCGTCCACGGCGAGGGCGGTGCGGCGCAACCGTTCCAACAACGCTCGCAGCTGGGGGATCGCAGCCGGATCTTTGAAAGACAGATCTTTCGGCACCTGGACCTGCAACTGGTCAAAGTCGCGCTGCAGACCCCTGAGAGTTTCGATATCCTGTTCGTAGGCCGCGACCTCGTGCTCGGAATCGACCGGCTTCTCGTCCTCCAGCAACTGTTCCAAGCGCCGAGTCGAGTAGCCTTCCGCCTCCCACTTGAGGATCGCTCGCGCCACATCTTCATGCCACTTCGGGGTCGTCAGAGCTCGCTCGACAGCAGAGGACACGTCGGTCAAGAAACTCTGGAACTCGCTCTCGTCGCCGCGGCGACCGTCCGCCAGCCAGGGAAGGTCGGCATCGCCCACGAGTTCGACCAGTAGGCCATCCACCTCATCCGGTCGGACTTCGCGCCCTTCCACTTCTTGAGCCGCGAGGACTCGATTGAGCGCACCGTTGAGTTGCCGAACGTTCTCTGACGCCAAGCGCGCGATCGCATCAACGACCTCAGGTTGCAGTCTCAGATCGGCGGCAGCCAGACGAGCTTCCAGTATAGCCTTGCGCGTCTCGAGCACCGGGCGGCCGATATCGACAACCAGCCCACCGCTGAACCTCGAGAGTAGCCGATCATCCAGTTCTCCCAACTCCAGAGGCGGCCGATCGCAGGCAAGCGCCACCTGCCTGCCTCTCATCAACAGGTCATCGAGTAAGGAGAAAAGGACCCGGTGGTCGTCGCTGTGGTGGCCGATGAATTGAAGATCATCAATGAGTAGAATCTCGGCGCCGTGGTAGGTTGCCTCTACGCCCGATTCTGAACCCAGCTCCCGCAATAGTTGCTCGACCGGCGTATAAACAACTGCAATGTCGGGCTGAAGCTCGCTGGCTCGGTTAGCGATGGCCACCAGCAGGTGCGTCTTGCCCAGCCCGGTATGGCTGTAAATGAAGAGTGGATTGTAGGCAGATCCTGGTGATTCAGCCGCCGTGCGCGCCGCCTCCCAGGCAAGCCGATTCTCCGGACCGACCACAAAGGAAAAGAAGGTCATCCGTGGGTCAACGTTTACCGGCACGGTCAACCTCTGGTGTGATCGCATCCGTCGAGCCATTGAGCTTCCTGGCCAGTTTTCTCAACACCCCCTCGCTGACCGATCGGAGCGTGTCGAACACCCCTTTCCCGTGGAGTGCGGCGGCCGGAAAACTGGGCACATTGCGGAAGTTAAGCTCCTCCTCCAAGTATGCGACGCTGAATGTGTTGGGCAGGTCCCGTTTGTTGTATTGAATCACGACCGGGATCTCGCGGATGTCGATGCCATGCTCCAACAGATTCTCCTGAAGATTACGGAACGACTCGATATCTTCAGCGAACTGTGATCGCTGACTGTCGGCTACGAATACTACCCCGTCAGCTCCCTGGAGTACTAGCTTGCGCGTCGCGTTGTAGTAAACCTGTCCCGGCACCGTGTACAGCTGAAAACGCGTCGTGAACCCGGATATCCGACCCAACTCCAAGGGCAGAAAATCGAAGAAAAGCGTGCGGTCCGAGTCGGTCGCCAACGAAACCATCTCGCCTTTCCGGTTCCATGGCACACGGCTGTATACGTACTGCAAATTCGTCGTCTTGCCCGACCGCCCCGGGCCGTAGTAGACGATCTTGCAGGTGATCTCCCGCGTCGCGTAGTTCACCAGCGACATATCAACCGCCTATCAGATCCCTGAAAAATCGATCGAGGCTCGACTCCAGATCAGCCTCGAAATCCCTCGCATTCTCCGCCGGCCGCACAATCTGCATTTCGGGCAACTCGCGCAGGTTGGCAACGAATTGCTCGAAGAACAGACGCACCAGGCCGATCGAGGAGCGCTCATCGAACACGGCTACAAGCATGAGCTGACCCCCAGCCGCCTCGAAGTGTCCGAGGAACAGCTGACGAGACCGTCCAGCATGATGCAGGTGCTCAAACTCATCCTCCCCCAACTGCCTGGCCAGCGCTCGGCTCGACGCGTTGATACCGGCAGCAAGAGAAGCGACACCCACGAGATCGAATACCTTGTCGAAACCGTGTTGCGCGAGCACCTGCCCACTGCGGTTGATCAACACTGACGACCTGACCCCGGAATCACGCACGAATCCCTGTAGCGGTTCGGAAAAGGTGTCCTGGATCTGCCGCAGCTTGAGACCCCGCATCCAGCGCTACCCCCCGCCTCCCGCAAGCGCCGTTGCCGCTCGCTGAATCGCCAAACGCGCCTGACCCGCGTTGGCTCTGGGCTCAAGTATGGCCATTAAGGCCAACTCACCTTCCCCCGCCATCATGATGCGGCCGCGGTCGGCCTCCAGTTCGACAAACCGCCTCTCTTCCCTACCTGTCTCCGTCGAGCGGAGCGCTCGCTGAAAGAGCGATGCCGCAAGCGCAGCGACAGCATCACTTCGTATTCCAACATGAACACGTCCATCTACGACCAACCCGTCCCGCACAGCGACGACGATCGCTCCTCGCACGCCGGGCATGCGCATGATCTCCCTCAATAGATCGGCGTAGACCGTCTTCAACCCGTCGCCTCCGGCGTCTCTCGGTCGCTCAGCTCCCGCGCACGGCGCAACAGCAGCTCCGCTTGTCCAGGCGGAGAGTCACCGCGCGCGGCGACCACCACAAAGCCCCGCGTCGCAGGCGACACCGTCAGTCGAATCTCCGGACTCTCAATCACGATCCGCTTCAGCTTTCCCAACTGGAGATGGCTCGCGACCCGCTCAGACTCCTTGCGCGCGCCACTCAGCGTTACAGCCAGCATGCGCCCTGACTCGAATTCCCCGGCCTTCATCTCCCCGTCAATCAGCTGACCATCGCCATCCACCAGTAGGATGCCGAGTGTTCCCGGATGCTCCTCCGCCAGCGTCGCAAGCGACCTGCGCTCCGGCTCGGGCGCTGAAGCTCGGATCAGCTCCTCCTCGGCGCGAGCAGCTGCGAGCTCTTTCCGCAGCGCGGCGATCGCAGGCTCCCTCTCCCCGAGGCGGCCCGCTCGGTTCAACTCGCGCTCGGCATCCTCGAGCCGACCTTCCTCGAGGTAGAGCCGTGCGATCGCGAGACGGCCCGGCAGATGATCGGGCGCCAGCTGGCGAACGATTCCAAACTCATCCAACGCCAGCTCCCGCTCACTCCGCGCCTCGTAAATGCGTCCGAGCTCGTAGTGCGCCGCCGCGTGGGTCGGGTGCCGTTGCAGCCCTCGCAGGCACAGCCGCAACGCCCGTTCCGTGTCGCCCCGCTCACGGTAGGCCTCGGCAAGCTCCACGAACGCAGTGGAACCCGGGTTCGTTGCGACTTCAGCGCTCAACTCCTGCAACGACCTACGAGTTTTCCCGGTCATCGATCTCATGGATTAGAGCTTGTAGCTCACGCAGCGCTCTCAACCCCCGCTCAAACCGCTCGCGCTCGGCGGCGTCGGAGGCGGCCTGGAGACAGAACTCCCACGACCGCGCGGCACCAGCTATGTCACCCAGCTTGAGGCGCACCAGGCCCAGACGCTTCCGGGCCTCGTGCGCTAATGGATCGAGTCTTAGAATCCCCTCGTAGCCTCGCTCCGCTCCGCGCAAATCGCCCTCCCGCTCCAACACGAGCGCTGCTAGGTATTGCGCACGAGGCTCATCTTGCCCTCTCTTCGGCGCGGAATCGATCCGAACTCTCGCCGCCTGCATCTCGTCTCGCTCGATCAGCTCTGCCGCTTGACCGAGTACGTCTTCCTGTCGCTCGGGAGCGATCGCTTCCCGACGCGAGCCGAACTCCAAGATGCCTTTGGCGACCAAGCTCGAGATGGCCTTACTCACCTCGAATTCGCTCCGACCCAGCGTCCAGGAGAGCGTCCTCACGTTGGCCACCCCATCGACTCGACCCAAGATCTCCCACTCTTCAGGCGACAAGTCGATCACGCCTGTGTCCGTCGCCGCCTGCTCTGCCAATCTGGGAATCGCCGCCGAACCTTCGAGCGAGGCGCCAAGGGCGGAAAGCTCATCTGCACGCCGTGCCCCCTCCATCAGCAGCGACTCGACCGGAATGAATGTAACGCGCTCTGAATTCGCGATCGATCGCTCGCTGAAAACGAAATGGCCATCGCGCCAGTCGAGGATCTCGTAGATATGCTCCTCAACCTCGAACCTGGCGTATTCATCCAAGTCTTCCGTGGCAACCGATCCCAATCCTCGGAATATCTCCTTCCAACTTTGTGCAGGGTTCTTAGCGTGCGTTCGCTCCGCCTTGCGTAGTTCCGCCTCGCTGATCTTACCGGCGTTCAGAAGCATGTACGCCAAACGTGAGGGCGTGTCGGCCAACCGAGCATCTATCACTGCTCCATCGCTGAACAGCACTGCTCCGCGTACACCCGACGGCGACTGCACGATACCCAGCTCCCCCGACTTGCGTGACATATTTAGCAATTGAAAGATGTCGGGCAGGGCGAACTCGCGCAGTGTCCCCTCGATCGGCATCAGGCGCCACTCCCTGCGGTAAACTCGTCGAAGCCGCCGCCCAGTCGTCGGGCTGCTCGTGCCTTTAGTCTGGCCCGCGTGGCGTACTCGCCTTCCGGGTCGAGGTCGACGAGCCTCCGCCAGCAACCAAGAGCTTCCTCGTGACGGCCCGACTCCGATGCCAACTCGCCGAGGCGGAACAGAGCGGCCGGCCGCTCCGGATCGAATCGCAGCAGCATCCGCAGCGCCTGCTCCGCCTCCCTGCGTCGCCCCTCTCTGCCTAGCGCTTCCCCGAGCAGCATCAAAGCGTCAAGGTTGAATGGTTCGGCCTCCAAGAAACCCGCCAGCAGATTGATGATCTCGCGTGTCTTACCCTGCCGGCTGAGGACCTCGGCGAGCACGAAGTTGGCTTCGGCATAGGCGGGCACCAGCTCCAATGCCTGACGGACCTCGCCCTCCGCTTCGCTGTATGCCCCTTCCTCCATCAACATCCGGCCCAACTCGACGCGAGCCGCCGTGAAATCGGGATCCTCGGCAATAGCCCTCCGATATGCCTCGCGCGCCCGCCGTCGATTCCCGGCCGCCAGTGCGGCCTTAGCGATCTGGCGATGCACGACCGCATCGTGCGGAGCATGTTCGCTCGCAACGCCAAGAACCTCGATCGCTCGCTTGGCTTCACCCGTGCTCGTCAACGCCTCTGCCACAACAAGCAAGTGCCCGACGCTGGAAGCGGCCAGCGGTTGCAGTTCCTCGGCCACCTCGCGGGCCTCCGCTGCCCGATCCAGCCGCAGCAGGCAACCCACGACACCCGCAAGCGCCTCCGGATTGCCGGGCCGAATCGAGCGCGCTTCCTCAAACCGCTCCAGTGCCTCGCCGTAGAGCCCGCGCTGCCTGTACACCTCGGCGATGATCAGCGCCCCCTCCGCAGAGTCGCCATCCTCGCGCAGCGCGCGCACCGCTTCCGACAGCGCCCGATCGTAAAGTCCATTCTCCAGGTTGTCGCGAGCTAGGCGGAACAGGTCGCCCGCTCGCCTGTCTCCAGCCTCCGGTTCAACCGAATCGAGTTCTTCGAATACCTGTGCGAGTTCAGCCGGATCGAACTCGAACTCTCGTACGCCAGGCCCCCTAGCTTCCAACCGTTCAGGCGCCGCCAGCTCCGGCGCCCAGACTTCCCCGCCTTCGTACTGCAAGTCGATCGACAGCCTATAGCGCGGCGCTGTATAGTAGGGGTCGAGCTCCAGCGCCTGCTTCGTTTCCCTCAGTGCGCCGTCGTGATCGCCCAGCCGCGCCAGAGCGAAGCTGAGGTTATACCGAGCCGACGCCAGACTCGGATCCGCCTCGACGGCACGCGCGAACGCGTTGCGGGCCTCCCTTACACGATCCAGCTCCATCAGCGCTGCCCCCAGCCTGTTCCACGCTTCCGCCCTTCCCCCATCGGATTCGAGAATCTCGCGGTAGATCCTCAGACTACGGTCCGCCCGGCCGGTCGCAACCAGGAGCAAGCCCAGGTTGAAGCGCGCGTCATCGAGATCCGGTCGACACCCAAGCGCCCGGCCAAAGGCTTCTTCAGCACCCCGGCTGTCACCGCAATACACGCTCAGTACACCCACGTTGTTCCAGGCCAGGGCGTAATCGCCGTCGAGTTTCAGCGCCTCACGGTAACTCGCCTCGGCTTCGCCCGACCGACCGAGCAAGTGTAGAGTCACCCCGCGCTCGTTCCACAGCTTGCAGTTACCGCCGGAGCGTGCAAGAAGCGCATCGTATCGCGCCAGTGCTACCTGCGCATCACTATCGAGCAGCGCAAGCTCAGCCTCGGCCTGATCTATTAGATCCACTTCCTCGCCGACCGCGCGGCCACGCTCGAACTCTTGACGCGCCTCTCCGTAGAATCCGCGTGCCCTGAACGCGATTCCCAAAGAATAGTGTGCGAGCGACTGCTGCCCATCGGCACCCGGTGACGGCGCACGTTCTGCAAGCTCCGCATACCTGGCGCGCCTGTACCTGTCCAGCGATAGGTTCGATTGCCCCTCCGTCGCCGCTGGGCTGAGCTGCTCTGCCCGACGAGCGTGCTCCGCTGCCCGGACCCGGTCGCCGACATCACTGTAGACTAAGCTGAGTAGATGGTGGGCCTCCGCGAAGGAGGAGTTGAGGCTGAGGGCCTTCCGGAGGCGCGCAATGGCCTCTTCTTTCAAGCCTTGGTCGTTAAGTACCTCGCCTAGTTCGTAGTAAATATGAGGACGGTCCGGAGCCAGTTCCCGCGCCCGCTCGAACCAGTGGACCGCAGCCCTTAGCTCACCCCTGCTCTTCTCCGCGCATCCCAACTTGACCAATAGCCGCACGTCATCCGGCTTGCGGCCTATCAACTTCTCGTAGTGCCCGATCGCCTGATCCCAGCGCCCCATGCTGGCATAGGCTTCCGCCAAACCCAGACGTGTCTCAGCGTCGCTCGGGTCAGCCTGCAGCCTGGCCGCCAACTGGCCAATTCGCCGCTCGTAATAGCCTGTCCGATTGTACGCTATGTCGAGATTCCGTCGCGCCACCTCCATCCTGCCATCGATAGACAGTGCGCGACGGAACTGCTCGATCGCCTCATCGAACAGCCCCTGCTGATAGAAGACCACGCCAAGGTTGTTGCAGGCGCCCGCATCGCCTGGATCGACGCGTTGCGCCAGAGCGCGAAGAACGCGGAGATCACCCTCGGAGTGAACTGTAGCTTTCATGATCGACGAGAGCACTTCCCTGCTCTGCCAGATGACCGCGCGCCTCCCCTGCGAACTGCTCCACGTACTTTCCCTTTTCGCTCATCCCATCAACCGCTGCACCGCTTCGAGCACCCGCGAAGGCTGAAATGGTTTAGCGACGAAATCGCGAGCGCCTGCCTGAATTGCCTCGATCACGAGCCCTTGCTGACCCATGGCACTGCACATCAGGATTCGCGCCTCGGGATCCTCCTTGATGATCTCTCGCACCGCATCTATCCCGCCCATGTCCGGCATCACGATGTCCATCGTCACCATGTCGGGCCGCAACTCTCTATACCTCTCAACTGCCTCCAGCCCCGAAGAAGCTTCGCCGACGACCTCGAAGCCTGCCCCCTTCAAGATGTCGGCGATCATCGTGCGCATGAATATCGCATCGTCCACTATCAACACCGTGTGGCCCATCTTTCCTCCACGCGCACTACTGTCCCTGTTGGGATGATCTACCGACTTCGTCAAACTCGGCCAACGCTCTACGGAAGAACTCCCCGGATCTCTCTAACCGGAGAGCGTCGACCGCGAAGGAATTCTCGCCGGCCGCGACGAGGAGAGGACAACCGGCGTTGTTCGACACCGAAATCATCAAACCCATGAGTCGTGGAATCTTGGGGGGAGGGGTCGCGGTGCAGTCACACGCGGAAACACAAGTATAATAACGACTAACGCACCGGTCAACTTGTCCGGCGGGCCCAATCGGCCACATCCGCCAGGTCCCCCGGCAGGGGCACCTCAAACTCCAGCAGCCGGCCCGAGTCGGGGTGATGGAAGTGCAGCTCCGCAGCATGCAGGAACTGCCGCGGCACCCGAGCCGCCAGCTCTCTGGGCCATTTCCCTTCCAGTCCACGCTCCCAACCCGCCCCGTACTGCCGGTCACCCACCACCGGATGCCCGATGTGTCTCAGATGGACGCGAATCTGATGCGTTCGACCCGTGTGCAATCGAACACGCAAGAAATCCGCCGCCCGCCAGCGCTCCAGCCGTTCGATCTCGGTCAGCGCCGGCCTACTGCCCGGAACGACGGCCATGCGCTTGCGATCTCGCCGGTGGCGGCCCACATCGGCTTCGATGAGCAGTTCATCCTCCGGCAGGTGCCCCCAGCTGGCCGCAAGATACCGGCGCACGATCTCGCGACGGGCCAAAGCCTCCGCCAGGCGCCGGTGTACCCCCTCCTGCTTGGCCACGATGACCAGTCCTGACGTGTCCTTGTCCAACCGATGTATGACTCCGGGTCGCCGCGCGCCGCCGATCGGCGATAGAGCTCCGACTTGATGGAGGAGGGC
Organism: Gemmatimonadota bacterium; assembly: GCA_020350785.1. GTDB lineage: Bacteria > Gemmatimonadota > Gemmatimonadetes > Palauibacterales > KS3-K002. The sequence goes on along the minus strand of CP070722.1, from coordinate 1,666,542 downwards.
GTTCAGCAGAGTGCCGTGCGCATGGCCCGGAGCCGGATGAACCACCATCCCGGGAGGCTTGTTGACCACCAGAAATCCGTCGTCTTGGTAGATGATCTCGACAGCGATCGCCTCCGGGACGATGTCCACCGGCTCAGGAGGTGGAACCTCGACCCCGATGACGTCACCTGGAACGGGAATGTAGCTCTTCCGGGTGGTGCGATCGCCGACGCGTACGTGGCCTCGTTCGATCAAGTTCGCGATGAGAGAGCGTGATAGCGGAAGTCTGTCGGCAAGAAAACGATCAATTCTGTCCCCGGTGGTCTCTTCGACCTCGATCCGGAGGATTATCTCTCCCTCGGGACCTTCAACGCGTTCCACCTTCTTCTTGATCGCGCCGTTGATCCTCTGCCCACAGCGAAGCGAGCAATAGCAGCGCTCCGATCGTCACTGCAGTGTCGGCGAAGTTGAAGACGGGCCAGCGGAGATCACCGAAGCCGAAATCGAGAAAGTCGACCACACCCCTGACCGACCGGATGCGGTCGACCACATTGCCCAGAGCGCCGCCAGCAATGGCACCGATCGCGAACAGTCTCAGGCGGTCCGCCGCGGGAGTGTGGCGGTACATGACGACGAGGACACCTAAAGCCACGAACGCCAAGCCCAGAAATATGAAGCGGGAATGAGGGCCCAGGTGCAACCCGAAGGCCGCGCCAGGGTTGTAGATATAGGTCAAACGGAAGAAATCGCCAAATACGGGAATCGACTCGGCAATGTGCAGCGTCTGTTGTACAAGCAGCTTTGTGAACATGTCGATCGCCAACACGACACCGGCCGTGCCCGCGAACGCCGTCAGCTTTCCCCGGGCCGCCGCTTGCGCGAGATCCGCTCGCCCCGTCACCTCCCCGGCGCTCGCATAGCCGTCAGCTGCCACCGTTTTCCTCCCGGTTCTTGCACTTGATACAAAGGCGAGCGTGCGGCAAGGCGTCGAGCCGTTCGAAACCGATCTCCTCACCACATTCCTGACAGACCCCGTACTCGCTGGGATTCCTGTAGATCCGACGGAGCGCCTCGTCGATGTGGAACAGGAATCGGCCCTCTTTGCTGGCAAAGAGAAAGGCCTTCTCACGCTCCATCGCGTCGGTTCCCTGATCCGCCATGTGGAAACTGTAGGCCGACAGATCACCATCAGAGCCCTGAAGCGTGTCCGAGAACGATTTGTCGAACTGGGCCAACTGCTTCACGATCTTGGCCCGCTCTTCCAGAAGGCGCTTCTCGAAATGCGTCAGATCTTCTTTCGTCAGTGCCATATCTATATCCCCCAATTCCCCAAGCGCCGCAAAAACGGCGCTCGGCTTTACCCCGCTATCACCTCACCTGCATGCCGATGACGACCGCACCCCCGTCCAGCTTGACCTCTCGCACGTGCTCGAAGCCGTCTGCCGTAGACGGCTGCCGGTCAACCACCACCTCGACCGCAAGCACCTCGCTGGCTATGTACTCCCGGTGAGCCTCCACGGCCGAGGCGATCTCGGGAGCCCCAAAGATACCCAAACTGATCCGATCGTCCAGTTGCAGGCCGGCCTCGCGCCGCAACCGTTGGATTCGGTTCACCAGCTCCCGGGCCGTCCCCTCCTGGCGAAGTCCCTCGTCCAGGGCCGTGTCCAGAGCCACCACCAGGCCGCCTTCGGCTTGCACCACCAGATCCTCTCGCGCCTCCTGGACCAGCGAGAACCCCGACCCCGGCACCTCCAACCGTCGGCCTTCCAGCTCCACCACCAACTCCCCGCCTCCCAGTCGCCAGGCCGCCAGCCGCTCGCTGTCCAACCGCCTCAGCGCCGCGGCGACGGCCGGCGCGTCAGAGCCGAATTGGGGGCCGAGGACCGCGAAATTGGCTTCCGCGCGATAGCTGACCAGCTCGGCGGCGTCATCGATGAACGAGATCCGCCGCACATTGAGTTCCTCGCGCACGAGCTCCAGCACCTCATCGCTCATCGCCTTTAGCTGGCCGGAGGCACCCGACGCCAGCAGTCGATGCAGGGGCTGCCGCACTCGGATCCCCGCTACCTCGCGGGCGGCTCGGCCCAGACCGACAAGCCGGCGGGCCAACCCGATTTCGGCCTCCAGCCTCTCGTCGCGGCACCCCGCCGGCTGGGGATACCGCTCGACGTGAACCGAACTCCCGCCCAGCAACTCGCGGTGGATCCAATCGCTGACCAAAGGCGCGGTCGGCGCCAGTAGGCGGCACACGCCGACCAGCGCTTCCCACAGTGTCGCGAACGCCGCCTCCATCGTGTCGCGGCTCGCCGATCGCGTGCCCCAAAAACGCGCCCGCGAACGGCGGACGTACCAGTTCGACAAATCATCGACGACAAAGTCCCCGATCCGCCGCACTGCGGGCGTGACGTTGTAGGCGCCCAGCTCCGCCCGACAGTACTCGATCAATCCGTCCAGCCTCGACAGCAGCCAGCGATCCAAGGCAGGTCGCCCGCTGAGCGGCGGCCGCGACTCCGGCGACCAGTTCTCCAGGTTCGCATAGATCTCGAAGAAACGATAAGTCGCCAGCAACGTGCCGAAGAATCTGCGCCTGACTTCCGCTATGGCCTTGGGATCGTGCCGCTTCGGGATCCACGGGTTGCTCACCGAGAGCAGATAGTGGCGGATCGCATCGGCCCCGAATTCGCGAATCGCTTCCCAGGGGTCGACCACATTTCCCCGCGACTTCGACATCTTGACGCCCTCGGCATCGAGCACGAGATCGTTTACGACGACGCTCCTGTACGGCGCCCGCCCGAAAAGCACTGTGGAGATCGCCAGCAGCGAGTAGAACCAGCCCCGCGTCTGGTCGATTCCTTCAGCGATGAAGTCGGCGGGGAACTGCTGCCCGAAGCGCTCCTCGCTTTCCATCGGGTAGTGCCACTGGGCAAACGGCATGGAGCCGGAATCGAACCAGGCATCGATCACTTCCGGCGTCCGCTTCATCACGCCGCCACAGGCGCTACACTGCCAACGCACGGCGTCGATATGCGGCTTGTGTGGATCGAACCCATCCCCTATCGAGATGCCCGCCCGCTGCGCTAGCTCGGCGTAGCTGCCGATGACCTCGACATGCGCCGCATCTTGCTCGCAAACCCAGACGGGAAGCGGCGTCCCCCAATAGCGGTCCCGCGACAGCGCCCAGTCAACGTTGTTCTCCAGCCATTCCGCCATCCGGCCGCGACCGATCTCCGGCGGATGCCAAGACACCGAATTGTTGTTCGCGAGTAGCTCCGATTTCACCGCCGTAGTGCGCAGGTACCAAGAATCGCGGGCGTAGTACAGCAGCGGCGTCTGACACCGCCAGCAGAACGGGTACGTGTGGGCGTGATCCTCAGCTCTCAGCAGACGGCCCGATTCGCGCAACGCCTCGATGATGCCGGGATCCGCATCCTTGACGAACATACCCGCCCAAGGTTTCACCTCGTGCGTGAAACGACCTTCCTCATCCACCAGATGGTAGGCGGGCAAGCCGAGCCTCATCCCGAGATCATAGTCGTCTTGACCGTACATCACCGCGGTGTGCACGATGCCAGTGCCCTCATCCGCAGTGACGAAATCCGCAGTGGCGACATACCAGCCATCGCTCGGGCCAACCGCATCCATCAGGTAGGGAAACGGCGGCTCGTAGCGAAGGCCCGCTAGCTTGCCCCCGGGGATGACCTCGAGCACCGTAAATCCCTCGCCCAGCACGTCCTCGGCCAGCCGCTCGGCCACGTAGAAGGTCTCCCCATCCTGGCGAGCCTTCACATAGGCCACCATAGGACTAACAGCCAGCGCCACATTGCCCGGTAATGTCCAGGGCGTCGTCGTCCACGCCAGAAGGAACTCGCCCGGCCGGCCCTCGATCGGGAACTTGACCGTTACCGCCGGCTCGCTCACCTCCTCGTAACCCAACGCGACCTCATGGCTCGACAAACCGGTACCACAGCGCGGACAGAACGGGACGACTTTGTGACCTCGATAAAGCAGGCCTCTGTCGTGAAACTGCTTCAATGCCCACCACACGCTTTCGACGTACTCCGCCGAACACGTGATGTAGGCGCGAGAGTAGTCGAGCCAGAACCCGATACGTTGTGAGAGCTTTTCCCAGTCCTCTTTGTATGTGAAGATGTGTTCCCGGCTGACCTGCGTGAAACGTTCCACGCCGATCTTCTCGATCTCGGGCTTGCCCGAAATTCCCAATGCTTTCTCTGCTTCAACCTCGACGGGCAGCCCGTGAGTATCCCACCCCGCAATGCGCGTGACCGAACGCCCCAGCATCGTCTGGTAACGGCAAAAGGTGTCCTTGATCGTCCGCGAGAAGACGTGATGAATACCCGGGCGACCGTTCGCCGTAGGCGGCCCCTCGTAGAACACGAAGGGCTCGCCGTCTCGCGTCGCCTCCAGAGAGCGCAGGAATGTCCCCTCCCTTTCCCAGGCCTCGAGGACGTCTTCCTCCAGCTCCGTCGGATCCTCGGGTATCTCGCGGTATCGCTTCTGGACCATCTCCAACCTCTAGCCCAAGCGGGCCACGACCTCCTTTATCAACGTCGTCAGTCTCGGTTCCGCCTCACCCGCCACTCTGATGATCTCCTCCACACTCGCCGGTCGTAACGCGTCAGGCAGGCAGCTATCGGTGATGATCGAAACCCCAAGCACGCGCATCCCGGCATGCCGCGCCACAATCACCTCCGGCACCGTCGACATTCCGACCACATCGGCGCCGATCAACCTCAGGAAACGGTACTCGGCCCGCGTCTCGAGATTGGGCCCGGCGACAGCCACGTACACACCGCGCCGCAGAATCAACCGCTCTCGTGTGGCAACCTCGGCGGCCAAACGCTGCAGCTCCAGATCGTACGGTTCCGACATATCCGGGAACCGCGGGCCCAACTCGTCCGGGTTGGGGCCGATCAACGGGTTGTCACCGATCAGGTTGATGTGGTCGGCGATCAGCATGAGATCGCCGACGTCCCACATCGGGTTCATTCCTCCGCAGGCATTGGACACGATCAGGATATCCGCACCCAGCTCGCGCATCACTCGCACCGGGAACGTGACCTGCTGCAGAGAGTAGCCCTCGTAGCGATGGAAACGGCCCTGCAGCGCAACTACCGGCTGACCGGACAATCGGCCCAATAGCAAGCGGCCACTGTGACTCTCCACCGTGGGCACGGAGAAGCCGGGAATCTCCTCATATGGGATTACCGCCTCCGCCTCAATCTCGGCGACCAGGCCGCCTAGGCCGGTGCCCAGAATTATGGCCACGCGCGGCCGCAGGCCGCTGCGTGACCGGATCGTCTCGGCGGCGGCCCGTACGCGGCCCAACAGTCCCTCTGCACCCCCCTGCGTCACCCGGGCTCATCTCCCTGATCGGGATCTCTGGCAAGCGACGAAAGCCACTGCTCGCCCTCCGACGAGGAAGGGGCCGCCGGACCCGTGGTTCGCGGTCTCGCACTTTCCCCAGGTCTGGACTCCTCGACCTCTAGCTCCGCGATATACCTCTCTAGAAGCGTGCGGAAGGCCCTGGCAAACTGATGACGCCGCGTCTGCAGCGCCTCGATCTCGCGGGCGATCTCACGAAAAGAACGCTGGCCCTCTTCGATAATGCGCTCCGCCTGGCTTTGCGCCTCACGCCTCACCAGCTCTGCCTCCCGGTCGGCCTGCGCCTGCGCCTCGGATCGCAGCTGCTGCGCGGTGACCAAGGCCTCGTTAAGCGCCCTCTCTCGCTCGCGATAGGATGCGACCTGCTCTTGCAGATGCTCCGCTCGCTCGGTTAGGGCTACATTCTGTTTGACGAGCTCCTCAAGTCGCTCGGCGACCATATCCAGAAAGTCATCGACCAACTCCGGATCGTAGCCTCGAACCACGCGCCTGAAGTCGCCCTTCTTCTTGCGAACATCGAGTGGCGTCAGGTCTATCATCGTCACCGCTCCCCGAACAGCACCGTGCCGAGCCGCAGCATCGTGCTGCCCTCCTCTACGGCAATCTCGAAGTCATTCGTCATACCCATCGATAAGTGCCGGGCCTCGAACTTCACCAGATGCTCCCGACACTCGTCATAGAGTCGACGCGTTCGCCGAAACGTCCTCCGCAGGATCTCCTCATCGCTGACAAAGGGCGCCATCGTCATCACACCAACGACCCGGAGGTTGTCCATCTCGCAGAGACCGCTCGCGACCGACAAGGCTTCGTCCACAGGAAGCCCATACTTCGCGCCCTCGCCCGAAGCGTTGACCTGCACAAGGACCGCCGCGCGCCGGCCAAGCTTCGCGGCCTCGCGGTCGATGGCCAGCCCCAACCGCAGCGAGTCCACCGAGTGGATCAACTCGAATATCTTCAACGCCTGGCGCACCTTGTTCCGTTGCAGATGGCCAACCAGGTGCCAGCGCAAACCCAGGTCGCCAGCGGCTTCGTACTTCTGTCTCGCCTCCTGAACCCGGTTCTCGCCGATCGTCTCCAGGCCCACTTCAGCGGCGGCACGCAGCGCCTCGAGCGAATGCCCCTTGGTCACCGCCACGATGACTACCGCTTCCGCGCCCGCGCGACCGACGCGTCGGCATGCCCGGTCGATACGCTCGCGGACCGCGGGCAGGGCGAGCTTCAGTCGCTCAAAGTACATAACCGGCGAAACTTACCCGCCGCGCCTACCCGGAGCAACCCGACATAAGCGAAGGGGCCCGGCATCGCTCTCGGCGATGGCCGGGCCCCTCTCGTCGAGTCGAGGTCGGTCGACCTATCCCTTTACGGAGAAAGTAATCGGAATAGACACCCAGACGGGTACTCGTTTGTCCCTGTTCAGGGCCGGTGTGAACACAAACTCACGGGCCGACTTCAGGGCTGCCTCATCAAGGCCCCTATTTCCCGAGCCCTTTTGAACCTGTGCGTTCTTCACGATGCCGTTCGTGTCGATGAACACCCAGACGTTCACCGTCCCGCCGACACCCGCGTCCTTGAGCAACTTCGGGTAGTTGCCCTCGACGATTCGCAGGGCCGTGCGCCGGTCCTTGATTTCCGGCTTTACCGTATAGGGTGTGAAGACGGGCTGATCGCCCAGCCGGCTCGCATCGCTGGGCGGCGGTGGCAGATTCTCGACCGGGTTCTCCTCGAAAGTCGTCGGCGCGATCGTGATGTCCTCCTCCAGCGCCGTCGTAGAGACCACCGGAACCGCTGGCCGGGAGATCTGCTCGGGGGGTGGCGGGATTTCGACCTCGGGCGGCAGCTCGATTGCCTCGAACTCGCTCACCCCGAAACTGACATCTGATGCCCTCAGCTCGGGGAAGAAAGCGAACAAACCGAAGTGGAAAACCGTGGCCAGCATGACTCCGCCCCACAGCCAGGGGCCGGCCGTCTTCTTGAACACGTCGTTGGCGGTCAGGCGAAACGCCCCCTGCTGTCCCCTGCCAGCGCCCATCTCGTTTACCATAGCCTCTTACCTCCTCGCGCGAGTCACTCGACTCTCGAGGTCCGTGTGAAAGAACACACGAACCGCGTTCGCCTGGCGCAGCTGCTCCGTCACGGCGTTGATGAAGCGGTACGGAACGTCCCGGTCACCGCGGATCGCCACGAGTAACTGCCGGTCGCTCTCCCGATAGAGCGGCAGCACGGTCTCCGCCACCAAGTCCATTGGGACCAGTCTATCATTAATATACACCAGCCCATCGGGTTCGAGCCACAGGTGCAAAATGTTCTTGCGCTTCTCGTCCATCTTCTGGGTCGCCTCGGCTTTCGGGAACGCGAGGTGTCGCGGCTGCTCGCGCCGGAAAGTCGTGGACACCATGAAGAAGATGAGCAGAAGGAAGGCGATATCTGCCATCGAGGCCGTGGGTATCTCACTCGCCGCCTTCGACTTGCGCTCAAAACCACCGCTCTTCTTGGCCATTTACCTCACCTCTCCCAGAGCTGCAAGGAGATACGCTGCGCCGCCGCCGATTGCAGCTCGTCCAGCACGTTGATCATGTGACGGTAGGGCGCCTCCGGGGCCGTCTTCACCGCCGCGATGATCTCGGGGTTGTTGGCGATCTCTTGCCGCATGATCCCCTCGATCTCGCTGTAGGCCACCACCTGCTCGGCAGTGCTCTCACCGCGCCTGATGACGACAGACCCGTCCTCGTTGATCAGGAAGTGGATGATGTTCCTCTGCGACACCTGCACCTCTTCGGCCGACGCCTCCGGCAGCACGATCGGGAGGCCCTTCTCCTCTTCGAAAACCGTCGTCGTCAGGAAGAAGATGAGGAGCAGGAACGCGATATCCGCCATCGAGGCCGTGGGGATTTCGTCGCTGACCTTACTTTTTCTCTCAAGTAGCGCCATGAGTTCGCTCCTAGCCGCTCACTTCACCGGCGAAGGCGGGGCCAGCTCCAACACCTTCTCTGCGCCCCGCTCCATATCCAGGATCAGCCGATCGATTCGAGTCACGAAGAAGTTATAGGCGATGTTCACCGGAATCGCGATCGTCAGGCCGGTGGCCGTCGTGATCAGAGCCACTTTGATGCCGCCGGCGACGAGGGAGGCTTCGATCTGGCCCGCATCGGCAACGGCGCCGAACGCCGAGATCATCCCCGCCACGGTGCCCAGAAACCCCATCATCGGGGCCACGTTCGCCACCGTCGCCAGCAATACCAGCCCGCGCTCGAGAAAGCCCAACTCGATGGATCCCGTCGTGTTAATCGCCTTCTCGATGTCCTTGTCGCTGTGCCCACGTTCACGTACGCGCCGCAGCCCCGAGGATACGATCGCCGCTACGGGGCCCTGCGTCTCCTCGGCAAGCTCGATCGTCGAGTCCAGGTCCGAGTCCTCCCGGGTCCGCCCCTTGATCAGCAGCAGCAGGCGCTTGCTCTCCCGGTGCGCGATGAACAAGATATAGGCCTTGGCGATAATCACTCCCAGCGCCAGCAACGAAGCCAGCACCAAGAAATACATCATGATACCGCCGTCCCTGAATAGCTCGAGCAGAGCGTACTGGGCTTCAGCTTGCAAGGGGAACCTCGCTGTTGCTGGGAAACTGTAGACCCGTTTCTGGCTGACGGCTGCCTGCAAAAAAGACTAGGGCGACGGGGTGCGTCTGTCAACGAGCCTCAGCTCGGCCGGCGGCGGCGAACTCGCGGCTGACGCCGCTTTGGCTGCCGCCGGCGGTGCCCGCTTGGCGGGCCTGGCTCCCAAAGCCTCGCGTAGCCGATCCGCCGAAACGTTGCGCTCCAGCCGCCCTCGCTGAGCCAACGAGATGATCCCCGTCTCCTCCGACACCACCACTACCACCGCGTCTGTCTCCTCTGAAAGGCCGATCGCCGCCCGGTGCCGCGTCCCCAGGGTCCGATCGGTCACCGGAAACTGCGTCAGCGGCAGTATGCAGCGCGCGGCCAAGATCTCGTCACCGCTGACGATCACGGCCCCGTCGTGCAGCGGCCCGTAGCGCGTGAATATCGCCTCGATGAGCTCTGCAGAGACCGGCGCGTTCACCGCAAGACCCCTGCGTGCGTATTCCTCCAAACCAACCTCGCGCTCGCTGGCGATGATGGCGCCGATACGCTTGCGAGAAAGGACCTCCGCCGCGTGCACCAGCACCTGCAGTGTCTCAGAGGTTTGCTCCGGACGAGCTAAATGTCGCCAAAAGCGGCTCTGACCGATTATGGTCAGCGCCGCACGCAGCTCCGGCTGGAACACGATGATGGCGGCCAACGCGCCGTATGTGAAGACGAACTCCAACAGGTAGCGGATGAGCTCGAGCTGCAGCACTTCGGCTAGAGCATATACGGCGAACAGTGACACGAGGCCCAACAGCATCTGAAGGGCACGCGTGCCGGCCCAGATTAGCAGGAGGCGGTAGAAGATGTACGCCACCACGGCGATCTGGACGAGATCCCAAAACCCGGGTCTCAGAAAGCTGATGCGCTCAAACAGGATTTCCAACGCCCACCTGCCGGATAATCGCTTCCGCCATGTCCAGCGCCCGTCGTACCGGCCTCACGTCATGGACCCTGAAGATGCGAGCTCCTCGCAACAGCGCGACCACACACGCCGCTACCGTCGGCTCCAGACGCTCCCCTACCTCGAGTCCCAACGTTTTACCTATGAACGACTTGCGAGAGGGGCCCACGAGCACCGGATAACCCAGCGCGCCGATTCGCCCCAGCTCGTTGATCAACACCAGGTTCTGTTCCGCCGTCTTGCCAAAGCCGATCCCCGGGTCGACCACCAGCTGAGCCCGATTGCAGCCGGCTGCCAGCGCCCCCGACACCGATTCGCCAAGCTCCGCGACAATCTCACCCAGCAGATCATCGTAGTGTATGTCCTGCTGCATGGTGCGCGGTCGTCCGCGGATGTGCATCAGCACCAGGCCGGCACCCGTCCGCGCAGCGAGCACGGCAATCTCAGGATCGAAGCGCAGCCCTGAGATATCATTGACGATCTCAGCCCCCGCGTTCAGCGCCGCTCGGGCCACCGCGACTTTGGTCGTGTCGATGGAAAGCGCTAGATCGCTCTCCTTTGCCGCTGCCTCGATGACGGGCAGAACACGACCCACCTCCTCTTCCTCGCTAACCGCAAGGGCCCCCGGCCGAGTCGATTCTCCGCCGACGTCGATGACGTCCGCCCCTTCGGATGCAAGCTCGTTCAGCCGTCGCAGCGCATCTTCGCCGCTGTGATAGCGTCCGCCGTCCGAAAAAGAATCCGGCGTGATGTTCAGAATCCCCATCACCACCGGACTCGACAGACCGATCACTCGACGCGCAGTCTGCCAGGTCTGGCTCACTTCCCCCCGAGAGGTGCCGGACTCGGAGCTGGCCAGCCCCTCCCCTCCCATCCCTATCTCTCACGCTCCCTCGTTTTTCGTCCACCTCCGAACGGAGTTGCCGGCTCGAGGCTGCCACCGAGCTCGCGACCCGCGGCGGCCCTCTTTCTGTCCGCAACACTCTGCTGAGCGTCAGGCGGCCCTTCCTCTTGCTCCTTGTCGTCCAGCGGCAGCGGTGGCAGCTCCTTGCCTTCGAAGACGGCGTTGATCTCGTCGGCGTCCAGGGTCTCCCGCTCCAGCAACGCCTTGGCCAGGGCATGGAGCTTTTCCAGATTTTTAGAGATGACTTGCTTGGCCGCCTGATACGTACCGTCGAGGAGCTTGCGAACCTCGGCGTCCACCATTTGCGCCATCGTTTCGCTGACATCGCGTCGCTCGACAATCTCACGACCCAGGAAGATCTCCTCCCCTCTGTCACCTACGTTGATGGGGCCGATCTCCGCCGACATGCCCCACTCCGTGACCATCCTCCGCGCCAACGCCGTGGCGCGCTCGATGTCGTTGCCCGCCCCCGTGGTGATCTTCTCTTTTCCGAACACCAACTCCTCGGCAACGCGGCCGCCGTAGGCGTACACCAACTGCGCCTCCAGGTAGGCCTTGGAATAACTGTGGCGGTCGTCCTCCGGCATCGCGAAGGTGAGGCCCAGGGCCCGACCGCGTGGCACGATCGTCACTTTGTGCAACGGGTCGCATTCCGGCGTGTAATGCGCCGCAACCGCGTGGCCCGCCTCGTGATAGGCGCTGAGCCGACGTTCCTCATCACTGATGACCATGCTGCGACGCTCGGCACCCAACAGGACACGGTCCTTGGCCTCCTCAAGGTCCTTCATGTCGACCCGGTCCTTGTCCCTGCGTGCCGCCAACAGGGCCGCCTCGTTCACCATATTGGCCAGATCAGCCCCGCTCATGCCCGGCGTCGCCTTCGCCAGTTTCGTCAGGTCCACCCCTTCAGCCAGCGGGATCTTGCGGGTGTGAACCTTGAGGATCCCCTCTCTACCCTTTACATCGGGCGCGTCGACCACGATCTGACGATCGAAGCGGCCCGGTCGCAGCAATGCCGGATCCAGAACATCGGGTCGATTGGTCGCTGCGATCAGTATCACACCCTCGTTGGACTCAAAGCCGTCCATCTCCACCAGCAACTGGTTGAGCGTTTGTTCCCGCTCGTCGTGCCCGCCGCCCAACCCGGCGCCGCGATGACGCCCCACGGCGTCCAACTCATCGATGAAGATGATGCAGGGAGCGTGCGCTTTCCCCTGTTCGAACAGATCTCGCACGCGCGAGGCCCCGACCCCGACGAACATCTCCACGAAATCGGAGCCGGACATGCTAAAGAAAGGACGGGAGGCTTCGCCGGCTACCGCTCGCGCCAGCAGTGTCTTGCCGGTACCCGGCGGCCCTACCAGCAAAGCGCCCTTCGGAAGGCGCCCTCCCAAACGCGTGAACCGGGAGGGGTCCTTCAAGAACTCGATAGTCTCTTTGAGCTCGTCCTTCGCCTCCTCGCAGCCGGCCACATCGGCGAACGTGACCTTGGGCGTGTCGCCGGAAAGCAGCTTTGCTTTTGACTTCCCGAAGGAGAAGGCGCGGGCGCCACCCGCCTGCATCTGCCGCAGCCAAAAGAGCATCAGGGCGAAAAGGAAGATACAGGGTAGCGCGCCGACCAGGACACTCCACCAGCTGAGCCGCGCCTCCTCGGCTTCGATCGTGATCCCGCTCTCCTCCAAGCGCTTCAGAAGCTCTTCGCTGTGCCAGACCGGAAGCTTCGTCCAAAACTCACGGCCGGCTTCGGCCGACGCGCCGACCGGCGCCCGAAGCTCCCCCTCCAACTCCTTGCCGTCGATGACTACGACTTTGAGCACGTTGTCCCGATCGAGCTCGCGCATGAACTCCGTGTAGCTGAGCTCTTGCACGTTCCTGCGGCCCGAGCCGATGACCTGGATGATGATCAACGGGACCATGATGATTAGCGCCCAGAAGGCGAGGCTTCTCGAGAGCCGCGCCCACCTCGGCTGTTGATCACCACGGTTCGGATCGATATCGGGCATTCTCAAAAACCTCTCTCATCCCCGGAAGCGAGGGCACCAATGAACGGCAGGTGCCGGTATCGCTCTCCGAGGTCAAGTCCGTATCCGACAAGCCAATCGGCCGGTGCGTCGAAGCCCACCCAGCGCGGCTCAAAGCGCAGCGTCGGCGCGACGTGCTTGTGAAGTAACGCGCAAACCTCCAATGACAGCGGCCCCCGGCGCCTGAGCTCGTCCCCGATGCGATCCAACGTCTTCCCGCTGTCCACCACGTCTTCCACCAAGAGGACGTGACGCCCCGCTAAGGGAGTTCCCGGATCGTAGAGGAGCCGCACCTCGCCGCCGGAGTCGGTACCCTCCCCGTAGAGGGCCGCAACCAGGAAATCGACCTCGAGCCTCGGCCGGCTCATCGCTCGGACGAGGTCGCTCACGAATGCGAATGCCCCCTTGAGCAGCCCGATAACGAGCAACGCATCACCTTCCGGGTAGTAGGCGTTGATCTCACGCGCTAATTCCCGGACGCGCTCTGCGATTTCCTCCTCCGAGAAGACCACCCGTGCAAGCCCGGGGTACCGCGTCGCTACTTCGCTCATCTTTCACTTGCGAAGCGGACGCCGAAGGATCCGCCGCTCGCGTCATCCCGGGCCTTGGTACCGCGAAGCAGTCCCACGACCCACAGCACACCCTTCTCGTCGACCAGCAGAGGAAGACCAGATCGCTCCGAACGACCCACCTTCAGCTCGCCGAACACCTTCTTCAGCTTGCGGGTGCCCGCCGCCAAGCGAATACGGTCACCCGGGCGCCACGAGCGCACCCTCAACGGAAGATGAAGTTCGGAAGGATCAAGCCAGGCGGTTTCCGCTTGGCCATCCACTGGCATGGCCGCGGCCGGTCCCCAGCGGACCCGCCAATCAACTCCGCCGATCCTCACTTTCGCCTCGCCTCCACCGACAGTTTCGACCACCAGTTCGCTGTCCGCAGGCTGCTCAGCGCTGCGCCGCCTTCCTACGATCAATCGGTCAAATTCGCGGCTCAGCTCGATGCCACCGGCGAGGTTTATCCCGCGCCCGCTGGAACCTGTTCTAATAAACTCCAGTGCGAGGCACGTTCCCGTGCGGCCTGGCCGTTGACCCAAGCGGGCGGCGAGCGCGCGCAAGAGATGTGCCTGCACGTTCGAATCATAGGCCAGTAACCCGCTGCGTGCAACCACGATACGGCGCTCATCCGCTTCGGCGATCAGCTCGTGCAGTGCCTTCTCGATCAGCGGCTCCACGGCAACCGTGGCCCGCCGCGCCAGACCGGCAAGACGGTGGAGCTGCAGCCGAAGATCCGGCAAGCCACCGGCCTCGATGGCCGGGATCAGCTGCCGGCGGATGCGGTTCCGAGCGAAGGAGAGATCGAGGTTGCTGGGATCGGCGAGATAATCAAGCCCTCTGGACTGGGCGAACGCTTCGATCTCTTGTCGCCAGAATGGGAGTAGCGGCCGAACGATTCCTGGGGGACGTCGCTCCGGGATCCCAGCCAGCCCCGCCAGCCCGCTGCCTCGCCGCAGGCGAAAGAGCACCGTCTCCGCCTGGTCATCAGCCTGATGGGCCGTCGCCAGCAGACCGCCGCCCAGCTCGTCCAGCGCCTCAATCAAGAACGCGTAGCGCAGGTCCCGCGCGTCTGCCTCGTTCGAGGGGCGGTGATGCGCACTGCCGATTCGGTGTTCGATGCCCAACCGTTGGCAGAGTCGCCGCACCCATTCGGCTTCGCGGAGGCTCCCCTCTCGCATCCGATGGTCGAAGTGGGCGGCCGAAACGCGCCAGCCCCATGCGCCTTGCAGTTCCAGAAGAAGATGGAGCAAGACGACCGAATCGACGCCGCCGGAGAGCGCCACGGTGACCGCCGCTTCGCCGGGCAGCAGTCGGCTGGCTCCCAGGTATGCATCGAGTCGCTGCGGGAGTGCCTCCGCCGGAATGCCCTCGGCCCGGCCCCGCTCTTCGTCTTTCATATCGCAAAAGATATGAGCTTACCGGCCTGCCAGGTACACAGAACCCCCGGTAGGCACCCCAACGATACTGACATACTCCGGATGTCCGGCAGTGATGGCGCGGCGATGCTACTTTGACTGTGAGAAATGCTGGGTGCGAAAACCTTATCGCAGGTGTTCGGTGGGGCCGCGGCGCTTGAGGTCGGTCCCGCATTGTGCCCGACCCGAACCAGCCGGGCCGGAAAAGGTCGGGCCGGAGGCCAGCTTACCGACGCTGTCTGTTGCGCCGGCTTCTCCGCCGCGCCGCGTTCCGCTTCCGCTTCCGCGTCTCGCTGGGCTTCTCGTAGTGCTTCTTGCGCTTCAGGTCGGTGAATATGCCCGCCTTCTGCACCTGGCGCTTGAAGCGCCGCAAAACGCGCTCTAGATCATCGCCTTCGTTGACCGTAACCTGGACCATTATCTCCTCTGACCCCTCGTGATCATGACCGACGATCTCACCAACAAGCTGGTAACCACCGCCGTTGAACCTCCACCTCTGGTAGCCATTTAGGATACCGGACCACACTACCCCTGTCAATGTGGCGCCGCTATCCGCTCGATCGGCCGCAGCGCTGGAACTCTAGCCGGCCAGTACCCTCACTTCCTCCTACCCCCTGACCCTCGCCAGTTCATGTGCGCACCGAAACCCGATACTCCAGCACCGACGTACCCCCGGCCGGCACGCTGACCTCGAACTTCGCGGCTCGTGACGAGAGCTTCCGGGGAGCATGCGTCGACTCGACGATCCGCCAGTCGCCGCTGAACTCCTCCAGCACCTGCACGGCCACATCCCGCTCACCGCCGTTGCGCAGCTCGATTCTCCACGTCGATTCGTAGATATTGCTGCTCGGCCGCTCATACTCCGTCTGCACTCGCGTGCCCACGATGTCGAAGGCCAAGCCCGTATTCAGCCTGAAACCCTCGCCCGCCGGGGTATTCGGGATCGCGGTTATCCCCAGCAGCTGAGCGCGCCCCTCCTCGTCCTCCTGTAGCAGACGAACCCGACCTGCCGGCAGAGGGGTCTCGCTAAAATCGCCGCTTCCCAGTCGCTCGACCCAATAGCTGACCGCCGCCGGTTGGGTCAACGGCTCGGGATAGGGTCGGCGATAGTCTATCTGGTGACTGAAGACGTACTCTTTGCGCATAGCGATCGAGGAGGCGCCCAGCAGCCTGATCCGTCGCGACTCCCCCGCCCGAAGCGAGAGCGGCCGCGACACCGTGTAGAGGTGGTAGTCGCCGAATGCAGCCTCCTCGGCCCCCGGTCCCGCCGCACCCATCTCTGCAACCGAACGTTCGAACCGAAAGTCGTCGACGCCGAAGCGCCCCTCGCGCTGGACGGTACCGGCCAACAGTTGGACCTCGGTCTCGTCGTAGCTCGTGCCCGAACCGTTTACTATGCTCGCGAATCCGTCCAAGCGCGCCGTGGCGTCATCCCTGGCCACGATCAAGGAATAGTCGGCTGACCAACTCACTCCCGTCGTCAAATAGGCCAGACTGAGCCCCCTCACCTCCTTCTCTACCTCGATATCGAGGTCCAGCGAGGCTCCAGGTCCGGCACCGGAGTCCTGGTAACTCCGGAAGCCATGACTTCCCAACAGTGTGACCTCAGCATCGAGCACCGTCATGCTGGCTGGGTCGATGGTCGCCGGCAGGTCATCGATCCTCACCGTATGAGCACCCGCTGGCAAGACACGCTCGATCTGCTTGCGCACCAAGGCGAAATTGCCAGTATAGATCGTCAGGCTCGTGTCCGGCTGTCCGGACGCAAAGTCTTGGCCGCTGTCGGCGGCCATGGCGGCCGGAAGAATTGCCGCCAGGAACACCACCCCCCATTGACGAAACGATCGCATTGTATCCCTCCCGCGTGGGTTCGTTACGCATCGGCACGGGGCTGTCAACAACAAGACGCGCCGACCCGCCCCGTTTGCACATGGCTTGGCGCAGCGGTTGGCGCGCCGGTCAATGTATCCCAGTTCACATAACCTCAGCCGCGCTCGGCCTCGACTTCGCCGGGACCGTCGCACTCCGCACCACAGCTTTGCATAATGCAGTTGCAGGCGCCAACCCGGAGGCGTGTGGCAAGCGTAACTTCATGCGGTTATTGAGGTTACTGACACGAGGCCGAGGGCACAGACCTTGCGCCGCAGCCGGTGTCGACCGCATCTCTTCCGCCCCTGATGGTTCGACGGAGAAAGTCATTCTAATGGACGCTGCTCTCAGGGCTCGAGATTTGTTGCCTGCCAGGCGGGCGTGCCGGCGGCCGTCGGGTTTCACATTGGTCGAGCTTCTTGTGATTATCACGATTCTCGGCCTGCTTGTCGCCGTGGCGCTTCCACGCTTCTCCGGAGCCCGCGGCAAGGCCAACCGCGCGACGATGATGTCGGACTTGCGGAACCTGGTGACGGCAGAGGAAGCGTATTTCGAGAGGAACATGGCGTATACCGATAACCTGGCGCAGCTGGATTACAGCGTTAGCCCTTCGGTTACGATTGAAATCCTCGAGGTCGGAGGCAACGGTTGGAGCGCCAAGGCGACCCACGTCAACACTGACTACGAGTGTGGCGTGTACTTCGGCTCGGCGACGCCGCCCGCCGGCATCCCCATCCCTGACGAAGGGATCATCGGCTGCACCTAGCGAAAGCGAGAAATCGCCGCCCCGACCGTTACGCATCGACAGGGACCGGCCTTGTAATGCCGCGCCTGATCTAAGAGATTTCCTGCGCATAATACTGGCTTCCTAGACCCGCTTCACGCGGAGGTGTGCGGTTCGTAGCTCCGATCGCTCAGCCGTTGTCCTGTTCATCGGAACACGCAAAGGCCTTTTCCTAGCTTCGTCGAATCTGCAGCGCCGCGACTGGAGCTTTCAAGGTCCGCAGCTGGCCGGCTACGAGGTCTACCATGCTGTAAGCGACCCTCGTCATCCGAACTGTGCCTACGCGGCCACACGCCACCCGGTCTGGGGGGCGCACATCCACGTCAGTCGTGATGCCGGACTCAGCTGGCAACCCGTTCTGCGAGCCCCCCACCATCAAGCCGGCTCTGATCAAGCCGCCCTCGCGGCAATCTGGTACCTGACGCCCGGCCATAGCGCGGAGCCCGACACTCTCTATGCCGGGATCGAGCCTGCCGGACTCTTCGTCAGCCGTGACCGGGGTGCAACCTGGAAACCCGTCGAGGCGCTCAACCAACACCCCACACGGGAGACCTGGCAGCCGGCCAAAGGCGGATTGGCTCTGCACTCCATTCAGATCGATCCTCGCGATCCGGCGCGTATCTACGCGGCGATCTCCGCCGGCGGCGTCTACCGGTCCGATGACGGCGGCGCATCCTGGTCGCCCGCGAACGAGGGCGTGCGCGCCGACTACCTGCCCGACAGGCGACCACAGACCGGCCATTGCGTGCACCGTCTCCTGCTTCACCCCGCTCGGCCCGACCGACTCTATCAGCAGAGCCACTCGGGCACGTATCGTAGCGACAACCGCGGCGTCAGCTGGACCGAGATCACCGAGGGTCTGCCCAGCGACTTCGGTTATGCGCTCACCAGCGAGCCGAACGACCCCGATTCGGTCTACGTCATCCCCGAGGAGAGCAGCCATCTCCGCACGACGGTGGGCGGTGCCATCACCGTATTTCGGAGTCGGAATGCCGGTGCCGACTGGATGCCACTGACACGCGGTCTGCCGCGTCGTAACGCCTACGTGACCGTTCTGCGAGAAGCCATAGACAGCGATGGGTTGGAGCCTTGCGGTGTCTATTTCGGAACCTCGAGCGGCCATGTGTTCGCCAGCCGAGATTGCGGTGACAACTGGGAAGTCGTTGGCCAGTTCCTTCCCCGCATCCTCTCGGTCAAGGCTGTGGTGCTGGAGTCGCCATGAGCGAGCTGCTGGACCTGCTGAACGCCCGCATCGGCGTCATCTGTGCGGTCGGAGCCGGCGGAAAGAAGACGACTCTCTATCACCTCGCCCAGACTCATCGGGGCCGCGTTGGCATCACCTCCACCGTTCCCATCGCCCACTTCCCCAAGCAGCTCAATGCGGAGGTCGTCATCGCCGGACCGGACGAGCTGGCCACGGCGGCCGTGGAGGCTGCAGGGAGGCACCGCCTCGTCGCCTTCGCTCTGCCCGACGTGCGCAAAGAGCGATTCGGTGGTGTGGAACCCGCGCTGATCGTCAAGATAGGACAGGCGGCTGGCTTCGACCTGCTGCTTGTGAAGTGCGACGGCGCACGCATGCGGTGGATCAAGGCTCCTCAGGAAGGCGAACCGGTCTTCCCGGACAATACAACGACGGTCATTCCGATC
Source organism: Gemmatimonadota bacterium (assembly GCA_020350785.1). GTDB lineage: Bacteria > Gemmatimonadota > Gemmatimonadetes > Palauibacterales > KS3-K002. The sequence continues at coordinate 1,647,424 of CP070722.1, read as the reverse complement.
GTTTCCGCTCGCGCCATCGGCGAACCGCTCACCGAGACGATCGCCCACCGGCTGGCGCAGGTGGAGGCGGTCACCCACGCCCGCTACGGAGAACCGGTCACCCCGGAACACATTGCCCGGCTCCTGAGTGACGAACGGGGCGCGCTCAAAGACGTCCGCGATGCCACGGTCGTGCCGGTGATCAACATGGTCGACAGCAAGGAACGAGAGGCGCGGGCGGTGGAAGCGGCCGAGTACGCGCTCGGTCTCAGCGACCGGTTTGACCGCATCGTCTTGACATCTCACCTGTCATCCGGTCGCTTAGTAGCCACCGTGACCCGCTGAGCTGGGGCAGACCGGCGTACCCTCGTGGGTTACCCGGATTTCGCGTCCCAGGCGCTGCCACGTGCGCGCGCTCGTGATTCCTCGGCTCGACACTTGAGAGGAGCTCCTGAGATGCGGAACGCCCTGTTCACCTTGGCTCTGACCCTCCTCCTCGTGACCCCTGCCACGGCTCAGTGGACCTCCGGCCGACCCGACGGACACGCCCCTATCGGCGTCATGCTCGATCACGTTCACGAGGCCGGCGAGTTCATGCTCTCCTATCGCTACATGTACATGCGAATGGACGGGATGCGCGACGGAACCGACGAAATCGAAATCGATGACGTCGTCGATCCCAACGGCTATGGCTTCATGGTATCGCCTACCGACATGTCCATGCAGATGCACATGTTCGGTCTGATGTTCGCACCCAGCGACCGGCTCACGCTGGTGGGCATGCTGCCCCTGAAGGTCCTGAGCATGGACCATCTCGCGCGGAACGCCGCAGCCTTCACCACCGAATCCTCGGGTCTCGGAGATTTCAGCCTGGCGGGGATGTGGTTGCTCGATCCGGTTGGTGATCAGCGCGCCCATGTTTCGTTCGTTGCCTCGTTCCCCACCGGCTCCATCGATGAAGAAGGCGTCACACCGATGAGCGCCGGACAGGACGTGCAGCTACCTTACGCGATGCAGATCAGTTCGGGGACGGTCGACCTCACCCCGGGGCTCACGCTGCTCGGGCAGCTTGGCGACTGGTCCTGGGGCGGCCAGGCGCTCGCCACCTTCCGCATGGGCGAGAACGACGCCGGCTACCGGCTTGGCCATCGCTACACGACGACCGGCTGGGGCGCACGCCGCTTCAATCGCTGGCTCTCCGCATCACTGAGGCTGCAGTGGTTGGAGACGGAGGCCATCGAGGGCGCCGACTCGCGTTTGAATCCCATGGTCGTACCCACCGCCGACCCCGACCTCCAGGGTGGCTCGCGCTGGAGCGCCGCCTTCGGGCTCAACACATACGTGCGCGGCGGCGCCTTCAAAGGGCTGCGACTGGCCGGTGAGTGGCTCCTGCCGGTCTATCAAGACCTCGACGGCCCACAGCTCGAGACGGATTGGGTCATAGTAGTCGGAGCCCAGTACGCCGGTGACACCGGACTACTGGGAAGTGGATGATGTTCAGTCTGATCTTGGCAGTCTCGCTCGCCTTCGCGCCGAGCAACGAGGGCGGATACCTCTACAGGACGCTGCTGGTGAGGGCGGCTCCCGGTCAATTGCTGGAGCTGATCGACCTTTACCAGAGTCGGATACCGGTCTTCGACGCCGCCGGTGAGGAGCGGCCTTTCATCATCCGTCACAGCCAGGGCGATCAATGGGATCTTCTGCTTCTCTACCCGATGGGCAGCTTCAGCGACTACTACGCACCTGAGCGAATCCAGAGCCGCGAGCGCGCGGCACGGGATGCGGATCTCGATGAATCGGACTTCCGCCGGGCGCTCGATGCGCGCATCGCCTGGCGCGAGGAGGTTTTCGTGGCGGGCCCTGAACTCGAGGTCGTCGACAGCGCTTTTGCGGAAGCCTCCTACTTCCACGTCGAGATGTTCCTCGCTCTGCCCGGCAAGCGTGAGGCGCTGCTGGAGGAGCGCCGGATGGAGAACGCCTACCTAGATGCGATCGGGCGACCTCAGAATTTGATCTTCAGGCGCGTCGCTGGTGCCGCCTGGGATTCCTACACGGTCGGCTTCTACCACGACATCAAGCATTTCGCCGCCAGCGCCGACGTGCCTGAGGAGGAGAGAGACGCCGCCGCAAGAGAGGCGGGCTTCGACGGTGCCGATCGGATCGGGACGTACTTGCGCACGCTGATCGACTCTCACCACGACACTCTGGGCACGGCTATCCGCTAGCGGACCCCCGGAGCTCTTTCTCAGCCAGGCGCCCGCCACCCGTCAGCTACTTCTGGCACTCCGTTCCACGGCAGCCGCAAGGGCGTCCATCACCCTTTCCAATCGAGCCTGGAACCTGGTTGTCGTAACCTTCCAAATCGTACGTACCGTGAAGAATGAGCCGCCTGCCGCCGTAAGAACGAGTGACGCTATGGCGCCCCAGGTGTGGGGCTGAATGGTGGCGCCAGCTATGGCGAAGCCCACGAGCCAGCCTATGCTCCCGAGCAGCGTGACTAGGACCGCAGCTCCGCCCCTGTCAGCCGTGACCACAATCTTGGTGCGGCCACCGCGGGGGGTAATCGTCACATGAATCGGGCTGACCTCTGCGACGGTCTTCCACTCCAGAGAGCCGAGCACGTGGCTGACCTCTCCGTGATGGCTGGCGGCACGTCGAACGGTCGCCACCAGTTCGCCGAAGTCCTCCGCGCGAATCTCCCCCGCGGCCGTGTAATCGAGCCGGTAGACGGCAGGGCCGCCGAAGATGGCAGCCAGGCGACCGGGCCGCCGGATCGGTAGGGCAAGGGCGGTCTGCCTGACCAGCTCCGGGTCCAGCCCCAATTCGACCGCCACTGCCTGCATTTCCTCGACACAGAACCCCTCGACGGCATCGCGTTCCGAAAGCCTCTCCTGCCGGTCGAGGGCTTTACGAAGGACGATGGCGAATTCCTCTCGCGTGTAGCGCCGATCACGACTCTCTTCATCAGTCACCAGGTCTTCCCTTTCTCCCCACGACTTACGAGCTCGTCCAGACGGAAAGACCGCCTGGACGACCCTCCCGCCGTCAAATCCAATATGCCTCTCCGCGATGCCGGACGGATACCCTGGCCCTGACGATCTCATGGCCGGATTTGCGTCAAACCCTGTAACCCATTATCTTCCGGACCGTTATACGAACCGCAAGTCGGATTCTTCTCACCGCAGAATGTGCCCGGCTTAGGATTGGGTACCGGCGCTTAGCAAGCCCGCCGCTTCACTCCTCAGGTTCCGTCGATAACCAACGACGTTCCACCGGTGACACTGATGTCGCTCGGCACGCGAACGCACGCAAACCACGAGTTTGTAGCAAATGAAGAGATCTTTTGAGTCACTGGGCCTCGAGCCCAAACTGTTGCGGGCCCTGGACGAGCAGGGGTATATCCAACCAACCCCGATCCAGTCAGAGGCGATCCCGGCGGCGCTGGATGGCCGGGACGTGGTCGGGTCGGCGCAGACCGGCACGGGCAAGACGGCGGCTTTTCTGCTGCCCATCCTTCAGCGTCTCGAGTCCGGTCCGCGCCGCATCCTCCGTGCGCTTGTCTTGACCCCCACTCGCGAGCTGGCCGAGCAGGTACTGAACAGCGCCCGCGCCTACGGCAGGCACCTCGATCTGAAATGTGTATCGGTCTACGGTGGTATGCCGATGGAGCCTCAGGTTCGGGCGCTCAAGGAGGGCGTCGATATCGTGATCGCCACGCCCGGGCGCTTGCTCGACCACATGAGTCGCGGGTACGTGGATACCTCGAAGCTCGAGGTGCTCGTCCTAGACGAGGCGGACCGGATGCTGGATATGGGTTTCTCGCGCGATGTCCATCGGATCCTCGACTCGCTGCCCACCCAGCGTCAGACTTTGTTATTCTCAGCCACGATAACCGGTGAGGTTGACCGGCTGGCGCACCGCGCCCTGAAGGACTACGAAGCCGTCGAGATCGGGCGAAGGGCCGAAGCGGCCGACGGGATCGAGCACTTCTTAGTGGCGGTGGACAAACCGCGCAAACGAAGCCTGTTGGCCAAGCTGCTGGAAGCTCTCCCGGACAACCGCACCCTGGTGTTTACGCGGACGAAGCACGGCGCGGAGAGCGTCGCCCACCACTTGCGTCGCGAGGGCAACGACGCGGCGGTTCTCCACGGCGGCAAGACTCAGAGCGCTCGCAATGAGGCCCTTGGCCGTTTCAAGCGAGGGGTGACCCGGGTTCTGGTGGCGACCGATGTCGCAGCACGTGGGATTGACGTCGATGACATCGCCCTGGTGGTCAACTATGACGTCCCCCGCGATCCCGAGGTTTACGTCCATCGAGTCGGTCGGACGGCGCGGGCCGGTGCGCAAGGCATCGCAATGACGCTCATGTCGCCGGACGAGTGGCTCATGATGAGAGATGTGGAGAAGTTGTTGGGCCGAAGGTTTTCCCGTGAAATCGTGCCGGGATTCGAGCCAGCCGTCACGCCAATGCAGCCGGCTGAGCTAACCCAAAGACCGAGGCCGCAAGGACCGTCGCTGCGACCCCGGCGGGGCGCCGCCCCTCGAAGGTAGCGCGTCTACAAAGGCACCTGACCGTCTTCACGCGGATCGGAGCTTCAACACCACCTTACCGAAATTGGCGTTCGACTCCATGTGCCGGTGAGCTTCCGGCGCCTCTTCCAAATGAAAGACCTTGTCGATGACCGGCCGCACCTGGCCACTGGCCAGCAGTCCGCCGATGTCCCGCTCGAACGCTCGCGCCGCCGCGATCCGCTCCTCCAGCGGTCGACTCCGTAGCGAGGTGCCGGTGATGCTCAGGCGCTTGCGCAGCACGAGCCCTAGATCGATTTCCGCTGTTCGTCCGGCGGTCAGCCCGACCACGATCATACGGCCGCGCAGGCTCAGGCTGGCGAGGCTGGCGCCAAGATAGGCGCCGCCGACGAGATCGAGCAGCGCGTCCACTCCGGCACCACCTGTGGCTTGCTCCACCATCTTCGCTATGTCGTGCTGTGAGGCATCGATCAGGACGTCGAGGCCGAGATCGGTCGCGCGCTCCAGCTTCCACTCGGAGCGTGACGCGCCCATAACCGTGGCTCCCGCCGCCTTGGCGAGCTGTAGCGCCGCCGTTCCGACTCCGCTGCCGACCGCGTGGATCAAGAGACTTTCACCAACCCGCAAGCCCAGCTGGGTGATCAGAGCGTCGTGAGCGGTGATGAAGACCTCAGGCACGCCGGCCGCTTGCACCAGGTCCAAAACGGGGGGCACCGCCAGCACCTCGCGTTCGGGCACGACCACGAACTCGGCATACCCACCACCCCCCACCAGCCCCATCACGCGATCGTTCTCCTCCCACAATTCCACGCCCTCGCCCACGGACTCGACCACGCCGGCGTACTCCAGGCCCGGGACCTCGCTGGGCCAACCCGGGGGTGCCGGGTATAGGCCGCGCCGCTGTAATAGATCAGCCCGGTTGACGCCGGCAGCGTGAACGCGCACCCGAACCTCGCCCCGACCGGGTTTGCGGATCGGGATCGTTTGAACCCTCAGCGCTTCCGGACCCCCCGGCCGGCTGACCACAACCGCGCGCATCTCGTCCATACCCGATCTCCTGGGATCTCCAGACTTCAGCTTATGGCTAGTGACTACCGCCGTCGAATGTTTCAATCGTGCGCGCCACTCGACTCAATTCCCTTGCCCAGTTCACTAATTATCGCGATCCTGCTATTCCCGCCAGGTCATCAGAATGGAATTGAACGCTTATGCAAGTAGGAGGCAAAACAGACAGCAACAGCGGAGCCAGCGTCTTGCTCGTGGACAGCGACACGCGCTTCCTCCGACACAGCTGCAAGATCATCGCCGAGGACGGGCACCAGGCCTGGGCTGCGGAAGACCTGCTTGCGGCCGCGAATTTCCTGGTCGACCACCGACCCGATGTCCTGGTGATCGAGCTGGATCTCCTCGAGGCCGACGAAGCCGACCCCCTCCAGGACTTGCAGGCCCGAGCCCCCGGAGCTGCGACGGTCCTGGCCGACCACGGCCCCCCAGAGGACCGTTTCCGCCGCCTTTGGGAGCACCACGAGATTTACGGCTACCTCGACAAGGGACACGGAACCGACAGCTTGCGACTTTGGGTCAGCGCCGCGCTCACCCGTTCGCGGCAGGCGCAGATGATTTCCCGGACGCGGACTGGGTTGCGGCGTATAGTGGAAGCCGTGCCGGACTTCCATCGAATCCAGTCGCTGGATGATGTGTTGGAGTCCATTCTCAGCCACACCGGCGCGTTGGCGGACAGCAGCTCAGCCTTCATCGCCGCGCGGATGAGCGATCCCGTAGGCAAGCCACCCATTGAGGGCTTCGAGGAGCTTTCGCAGGCCATCGATGACTATGTAGTCGGTGCGTCGAACACGGAGACTTATCAACGCGGAACGAGCGTGGCCAAGCTGGCCTCAGTCCCGGGGCACTTGCTTCGCCGAGCCATCGACGAACGCAGCAACGTCCTCGATGACCACCACGGCGTGGTACCGCTCGCCCTCGCCCAACACGTCCTGGGAATTGCCTATCTAGAACAGCCACGGGCCGGTGTCCGTGACACCGACCTGCTGCGGATCTTCGGCAGCCAGGCGGCCGCCGCCATCCGCAACGCCGTTCTCTACGAGCTGGCCACCATAGACTCGACGACCCGCGTCTTCCAGAAGTCCTTCACCCTGGAGCGCTTGCGCCAGACGATCAAGCTGGCCTGGCGCAAGGCCTTCTCGGTCTCGGTCTTGATGCTCGACATCAACCGCTTCAAGGAGCTCAACGATAAGCACGGTCACGTGGCCGGCGATCGTGCGCTCAGGCAACTGGGTGCCGCGCTCAAGGAGAACGTGCGCGATTCCGACATCGTCGGCCGTTTTGGCGGCGACGAGTTCCTGGTCGTGCTCATCGATGCGGACAGCGCGGGTGCGAAAATCGTCGTCGATCGCCTACACGCGATGTCGACCAGCACCAGCCTCCAGCCGTTGCCCAGCAACAGCGTGCCTTTGAGTCTGACCATGGGTATGGCCACGTTGCGGCCCGAGGATACGCCTCCTATCGAACTGGGCTTCCCCGACTTCTCCGCCGTGGTCGAGACACTGGTCGGCGAAGCCGATGCGGCCATGTACCGAGCACGCCAAGAAGGTGTACTTCGGTCGTACGGGCGCCTGCTTAGCTGGGCTGATTTCCTCGAATGATGTGAGATGGGGTGGTCTGCAACAATTAACTGGGGCGAACGCCAAGGCGCTCGCCCCTAGTCGCAAGGGCCAGTGATTCGTTGACCCGTGTTGCAGTCAGTTGCGCGACTCCCACCAGGCGACGACGATCGTTCGTCGCCGTTTGCCCGAGCAATCGTGCGTGATCGTGGGCGTCCCGTTGATCTTGTTCTCGTCGGCGATGTCCACCGAACCGATCGGATCGTCGTCATCGTAGCAGAGCAGACTACCATCCAGAATCGGAGTTCCGAGAAGCCGGCACTGACTACCGGCGTAGACGGTCCCGCCGAAATAGGGTGTCGTGCCCGCTGTGTTACCGGACAGCTTCACATCGCCCTCGGCGAGTATGAGGAACTCCTCCGGGTGATCCGCCTTAACGACCGGCGTGCCGCCCATCTCAACGGACCCCTCCGCCAGAATGGAGACGTAGAACGTGTCGGCGGCGCTGCCCAGATTTCCCGTAACTTTGACGCTGCCGTCAGTGCACACGGTACCTTCCACCGCATCATTCGCGTCAAGCGTATAGCTGTTCGTGGCCGCGTTCCACTTCCAACCCAGATATCCCGAGCCGCTAGCCAGGGAGCTGTCGCGCGACGCGTCGCTGGGGTCGATGGTCACCACCCAGCCGTCGTGCAGTTCGAAATCGGCGGCGTAGCAGTAATCGGATGGGTCGAGGTCCGGGACCTCGATGCGCGGCTCGTAGGTCGGCATCACCGTATCGCCGTTCTCGTCGTAGACGACGGCGTCCAGGAGCATTATGACCGTGTCTGACGACGTCACCGGCCCATGCGCGGTGGGCCCCCCATTGATCGTCAGCGTATCGTTGGAATGGATGCCCCCGCAGGGCCCCTGTATATCGGGTGTCCCCTCCACCAGCAGCGGGCCGTTGCTGGTGATGGCCGGGAATCCGGGGGCCGCCAACATCACCCTCACTTCCGCTACTCCACCATCTGCCGTTTCTCCCCGGCAGACGGCCACGAAGCGATGGTTGTCATCTATCGACGCGACGCCGCTCGGATCACCGGGATCGTTGACTATCTGCACGAAGTACCGCCCATCGCCCAGCGGCACCCCGGTGTCCGGCAGCTGATCGGCGAGATCGAGGCCGAAGCCCATCAGGATGCCGTCGTCGCCCGTGTCGGGACTACCGTCGTCACCCACAAGCACTTCGGTGTAGCTGAGAGACTCCAGCGGGCCACGCAGCAGTGCCTGTGCGTGGGTCGCGCCGGCATCCGCCAGCAGTAGCGCCTGGGTCGCCGACCTGTGGTTGATCGAGGCACGCAATTCCACGATACCCACGGCCGTGAGTCCGGCGCCGATGACCGTGATCAGCGCCATCGCTAGCAGCACCGCAATGAGCGCGAGGCCGGACTCGTCTCTACCTACCCGGCGCGTCAGCACTCACTAACCTCCGTTCCTCAGGCGCACGTGTCCGGTCAGCAACCGCTCCGGCGAGTCTGGCCTATCCTCGCCGCTGGCGCGGACAGTCACGTGAACCTCGACCGCACGCTCAGTGACTCTGGCAGGATCGGTTATCGGCGTCCCGTCCCATTCGAAGTAGGCGAATGCCAGCGAGTCGACCCCTATCAAGTACGGTTCTTCAGCGCCATCTATTCCCGCTCGTACGAACATCGTGTCGGCACGCAGATAGAAGGTCAGATCCTCGCCCGGATCTTCGATATCGCCGTCCGGCGGATTATAGTCCGCTCGCAACCGAATGTCGTCGAAAATGCCGTCGCGGAGCGGGTCCGGATCGAGCCCTTGGATATGAGGCCCGATCGGGCTGCTGCCCGCAATACGCATCAAGCGGGTCAGCGCCAGGTGAGCGTAGCGCACGCTGGCGGCCGCGCGAGCCCGCTCTCGACTCCTCATGATCCCGCGCTGCGCAGTCACCACCGTTCCCAGGACCGGCACCAGGGTGAAACCCAGAAGCGCCAGAGCGATGATCATGCCCAAAGTACCGAAGCCGGTCCTTCCGATTCTCTCTCGCTTGTCACTCATGGATCAGGTAACTCCGAAGTTCTGCTTGGCCGCTGGCCGGAGGATCGAGAGGAAAACACCTCACGCTGACTTGCCGGGTTCCCGCCGGCCCCGCCTCCACCTGCCAACGCCGTGTGAAGACTCGCCCGTCGACGTCCGCCGTGTCCCAGTAACCGCTCACATTCGAGTCGAGACCGCCGCCGATGACGATAGCAACCGTGTCGGCACGATCCGTCCCGGCCATGGCTTTTAGTTCCTCCAGCTTCATCTCCGCCGCAACCGTCATCTGAGTCTCTAGCTCGGCTTTCCCCTCCCAGCGGAAACCACCGCCCAATAGCGCCACACCTGCCATAACCCCGAAGCTGAAGATCACCAGCGCGACCATCAGCTCGACGAGGCTGAAGCCGCCTCTCTTGTTCACAGCTTCCGAATCTCGTGCCCGCCCGCGGCGTAGACGCGAAGCTCGCGCCTCTCGTCGAACCTGTTGACCAACACCAAGCGCTGCGTCGTGCCGGCAGTCAGGGCCCCCAGCCCGTTGAAGGCCAGCGAGTCATCGCTGGCGCGATCGAAACGAACCATGTTCGGCAACTGCCGCCACGAACCCACTACCGTGTACTCTCTGTTCGATTCAAGCTTCACGGTTGCGACGGAATTGACCTTTACGGCGCGGATCTTCGTTTCCGCCACCTCCGACGAAAGCGCCCGCACTGCCGTGTTGAGCTGATAATTGGCGACGACCCGTTGGCCGAGCGGAGCGGCCGTACCCAGCACCGTACCCAAAAGGAGAACCATTACTGCGGTGTCAACCAGGGAGTAGCCCCGCCTACAATTCGGCGATCCCATCACTGCCTCTCATCGCTTAACCTCGAGGAACTCGAACAAGAAATCCCAGCGCATTCTGTTTGCCATCTTTATGCCACAGCAGCAGAGGCGATACGACAACAATTCCGAGCCGGCTTGGACAAACTGACCGGCCATTCTTTTCAACTCTTGCAATCTTTAGCGGTTGGCGGGGGCTCAACCTGGAAAGACGTAGCAGCGTAATTGGGCCCCTTTTCAGGGAGTTAACGCCTTCCCAGATCCACCGCGAAACTTCCGCGGATTTGTATCGGCTGTCTTCAGTCGCCCTGACAGCTGATTTTTCGTTGCAAAGAGAGGACCAAGAATTCGCCGCGCGCGATGCGATTCGATGACTTTCCGTGATTGGTGAGGAATGAACGAAAGGTCAGCGTGCGACAGAGCAACAGGGGAGGGCACGAAACACTAAGATATGTTGGCATCGCGACAAACATTCGCACGCTTGCGTCCGAGAATTGTAGCTTCGAAGCGACGTCGCTGCCAGCACACATCACTCCAGCGTTATCTGGATTACGCTTACAGCATCATCCGGCAACACCTCAGCGTCGCTTACCGGAGATTGTTCGATAGACGACCAGGATGAGCAGCGCACCGCCGACCGCCAGACCCATCGAGCGCAGATCGAAACCTCTGACCTGTCCCCAGCCCAGTCGCGTTCCGATGTAGCCACCGATCAGCGCACCGCCGACGCCAAGAAGAATAGTTATCAGGCAGCCGCCCGGATCGCGCCCCGGGTGCAACATCTTTGCGACCGTCCCTGCGATGAATCCCAGTGCTATCCAGGAGAATATTCCCATGAGCCGATGCCCCAGCGATCTGGTTCTGATTGCCGCGTGATCTTGCGCTAGACTTTACGGTTATCACGGCGACCCGGTTTCAGATCGCCGCGGTCGATCGACATCTTCTGTCGCGCGGGGCAAGAATCGAAGAGCTTACGTCTTGGCCGATTCCATCACTTGCAGCACGAGGTCACCGAGGTGACCGCTATCCACCAAATCCTTCAGTTGCTCGATGTCGGCGCTCAGCTCACGATCACCTTCCAACGCCGCGACTCGCCTCCGCACCGATTCGTAGCCGGCGGCGGCGCCCGCCCCCGGCCGCAGAGGTTTGAGAAACTCCAAAGCCTGGGCAGCGCACATGAGTTCCACCGCCAACACATACTGCAAACACTCAACCCCACGCCACGCCTTGCGGGCAGCCGTCAGGCCCATCGATACGTGGTCTTCCTTGTTGCCGCTCGTCGTGACCGAGTCAACGCTCGCCGGATGGGACAGCACGCGCATTTCCGCCAACACATCGACCACCGCAACCTGTGCGATCATGAAGCCCGACTCCACACCAGGGTCGCGGGCGAGGAACGCTGGTAGGCCGGATAAGTCCGGATTCAATAGCCGCTCTATTCTCTGCTGGCTGATCGAAGCGAGGTCGGTACACGCAATAGCCAGAAAGTCGAGCGCCTCAGACACGATCTGAGCGTGGAAGTTGCCGGCGCTCACTATCTCGCCGGGATCGACAAACACGAGTGGGTTGTCGGTTGAGCTGTTGATCTCGATTTCCAGCACGCGGCGAACGAATCCAAACACATCTCGGGCGGCGCCGTGAACCTGAGGCATACATCGCAACGAATACGCATCGTGGACCCGCGGATCACCGTAGCGATGTGATTCGCGTATCTCGCTGCTGGACAAGAGAGCTCGCAGACGGGCAGCGCTCACCAGCTGGCCCGGATGGGGCCGCGCCTCGTGCACTCGTTCGTCGAACGGCACCGGCGTTCCCTTCAGTCCCTCCAGCGACATGGCTCCTGCCAACTCGGCCGTCTCCACCGCGCTCTCGGCTTTCAGCAACGCCAACACTCCCAACGCCGTGGTTGCCTGAGTACCGTTGATCAGAGCCAGTCCTTCCTTCTCGCGCACCTTGATCGGCCTTAGCCCGGCCCGGTCCAGAGCGGCGCGCGCCGGCTCAGCGCCACCTCGGGCATGCACCAACCCCTCACCCAGGAGACAGCTTGCCACGTGGGCGAGCGGGGCGAGGTCACCGCTCGCACCTACGGATCCAAACTCCGGAACCAACGGCTCGATACCCTTGCGCAGCAGATCGAGAAGAAGTTCCACTACCTCACGTCGAATACCCGAGTTGCCTCGCGCGAGCGAGTTGGCGCGCAACAGGATAATGGCTCGACTGACCTCTCGACTCAGCGGTCGGCCCACGCCGCTGGAATGGCTGCGGATCAAGTTTTCCTGTATCTCCAAACGGCGAGCCGGTGGGATCAAGACTTCGGAGAGGCGTCCAAAGCCGGTTGTGACGCCGTAGATACGCTCGCTCTCGACCAGTGATCTCTCGACCACCTCTCGCGATGAGTCTATCGCCTGACAGGCGTCGACGTGCAGTGTTATCTCCGCCTCCTCAGCGCGGGCGACACGGCCCACATCCTCGAGCCTGAGGTTGTGGCCATCGAGTACCAGCATGATCCGGACCTCCGGTGCTGAATCGGGTATCACGACCGGCGCGGCAAACCGCCAAGACGCTTGCCGGGGCGGCTGCAAGATAGGCCTGATTCAGAATGCGGTACAGAGGGCTTGATTGTGCCTTGAGATCCCGAAGAACCAAGAAGCCGATCTGGGCGAATTTTCAAGTTGATGGCGACGCAAGGATGACCGGTCAGCCGAACACCCTGGCCAGGGCCTTCAGAACGACCGGCGACGATTCCGAGCGTGGGATGAACAGCTCGCCGGTCGCCATGTGATCGTTGATTCCAAGCAAGAACGCGTCACTGCCGCCAGAGACAAACGCCTGAACCACCAACCAGTCACCGCCGGGACCGGGCTTGAAAACGCCCGCGCTGACACGCGTGAGCTTGACGCCGACGATCTCCATCTCAAAACTCAGCTGCTCGACCCTCGGCCCCCGCACAGCCGTGTTCAACGCCGGCTCAGCTGCCCTGCCGACCAGCTGGTGCAACATTTCGCTGTAATCAGAGCCCGACGAGCGACGCAGGGTGAGCCTGTTGAGCGTCGCGTCGATCGTAATGCCAAACCGCGCCCAGCCGTCGGCATACGAGTAGACGCCTTGCCAGATACGCTCTGCTGTGTCCAAACTGCGCTGGGGCTCGGTGCGAAATCGAACCGGGCGCCCGCTTCCGCCGTTGGGTGGGCTAGATTGGGGATCGAGCGGGCCTTGATCACGTCCCGGCATTATCGGACCTCCTCGAGACGGTGGCTCGGCGGGCTCTAACGCACTGCTCTACGCCCGCGCAGCGAATGGCAGCAATCAGCGTGCCACGTCAACGAGCCGAACTCTGGGCTTACGAAACTACAGGTGCGTCGCCCCGAATGACAACAAAGAACCACGGTAATCAGAGACCGGTCGACCGCTTCGCGATCTTGGAGCCCCTCCTATTCGTGGCCCTCGCGATCGTCTACGTCTGGGTGATTCAGCCGACCCGGAACGACTGGATCCGAACTCCCTACATGGCCCTCGTCGTCCTGATTCCCTTCGCCTCCAACTTGATTCATGGCGATCGCCTGCGTGACATCGGCTTGCGTTTCGACAACCTGCCCGCCTCGGCGCGCGATGTCGGGCTAGCCACACTGTTCGGCGGCGTTTTGGTCATCGCCATCAGCCTCCTCGCAGGACAGAGCCCAAGCCTCGATCGGGAAGTCTCCGCAGCATTCTTCTCCTATCCCCTTTGGGGTCTCGCCCAGCAGTACGCTATGCAGTCGTTCACCCTGCGTCGTATCTTCGGAGCGACGGGCCATAAGCGTGGGGCGGCTGCCGGCACAGCTCTCCTCTTCGCTTTCTTGCACTGGCCCAACCTCGCCCTCGCTATCGTCACCCTGGTGGGCGGCTACGTCTGGTGCCGCCTTTTCATTCGACACCCCAACCTTCTCACTCTAGCGCTCTCGCACGGCTGGCTGGCCGTACTGCTTCGCTATTCCTGGCCGGCGGACTGGATTCACAACCTCCGAATCGGACCCAGCTTCTGGACCTGGACTCCCTGAAACGAGTCCTAAGAGACGCTTCCATTCCTAGCTGTCGGCTAGGCGCTCTGTCGGCCGCTTATGTCTTCGTGTGCTGCAGCGCCTCCAGCAATTTGCGACTGGACCCCAAAGTTGCTTAAGATACCGTGTTCTAACTACAAGCACCAAGCCCGTAACACTTAGAGAGGCTTAGCCTACTCAGGAGGAATGATGGCCTACGAACTTCCAGCACTGCCCTACGACTACACGGCACTCGAGCCGCACATCGACGAGCAGACGATGCGGATACATCACGGCAAGCATCACGCCGGTTACGTAAGTAAGTTGAACGCGGCTCTCGAGAAACACCCGGACCTTGCCGATCAAAGCGTGGAAGAGCTGATTCGAGGAATCAACAAGGTGCCGGAGGACATCCGCACGGCCGTCCGTAACAATGGCGGTGGCCACGCGAATCATAGCCTCTTCTGGTCGATCATGAGCCCAGACGGCGGCGGCGAGCCGTCCGGTGATCTGGCGGCCGCTATCGACAAAGAGCTTGGCGGCTTCGCTGACTTCAAGGAGAAGCTCAGCACGGTGGCCGCGAACCGCTTCGGCAGCGGTTGGGGCTGGTTGTCGGTCGCTGGCGGTGGCAAGCTCGTGGTGGAGAGCACTCCCTACCAGGACAGTCCGCTGATGGAAGGCCGGGCCCCGATCCTGGGCATTGATGTGTGGGAGCACGCCTACTACTTGAAATACCAGAACCGGCGACCCGATTACATCGAAGCCTGGTGGAATACCATCGACTGGAAGGCCGTCGCTCAGCGCTACGCGGCTGCTCGCGGCTAGTCGTAGAGATCAGCCAGGTAATCAGGGAGGGCTCGGCTAGAGTGTTCCCGGAAGCCGCCATCTAGGTCAGAACCCGGTGACACTTGAACGCTGGCAATCGACTGTACGTCTGTGGCTTGGTTCACGATATTGGAGGAAATGAATGATCTCGAGAGTTCAAGCCCGACAACGGTGCGCGTCGACAGATGGCTGTGGGCGGCGCGGCTGTTCAAGACGCGATCGCTGGCCGCCAAGGCCATTGTCGGTGGAAAGGTCCAAGTCAACGGGAAGCGCGCCAAGCGGGCCTCTCATCTTCGCCTGGGCGATCGCCTCCGGCTGCGCAAAGGACCCTACGAGCAGCAACTGATCGTCCGTCGGCTGTCGCAGCACCGCGGACCGGCGAGCGAGGCGGTCAAGCTCTACGAGGAGACACAGGAAAGTCTGAGGGCGCGTGAGAGCCTGGCCCAGCAACGCAAGGCGGCACCCACCTTCGACTTCCGCGAAAAAGGGCGCCCCAGCAAGAAGGAGCGGCGACAGCTCAGACGCCTCAAGACACGTGTCGATACCGACTGATCGCGCTGAACGCCCTGTGCGTGCCCAGCTTGCGCCCCCCGCGAGAATCTCGCTAACAAATGACCACGTTCACAAATGAACAGGGGCCGGCGCTCTGCCCAGCAACCGGCCCCACCCAATGCGGCGTTCGTGGTAGGACTATTCTGCGAGGATCGCTGCCCAGTGCCACCTGGGCAGGAGGGAAACTTCGCTCAGCCTTATAACCCTACGAGCCTCCAGTTTTCAGGGTTTCATCCCAACATGCCCTTCTATCACCTTGGATGCGCTGCTGCAAAGCAGGGTTGCAAGGGTAGACGACCGCACACAGATGAGCAGCGCGCAAAGTGCTGCGGCAAACCTACCTCCCTGCTCGACCTGATTGACACTTATCCCCCGCCGACCTCCTATTAGGACGAGTCACGCCGGGATCGTGCGAATGAGCGAGCTATTTCAGTCGATCGAAATCTGGCTGGACGGCAGCGGCACCTGGAGCTACCCAATCGCCGTGGGACTGATGGCCGCCGTCGCCGTGTTGCCCATCCCGGCCGAGATACCCGCAGCGATGAACGGAATGTTATTCGGCCCCCTCGAGGGCAGCGTCATTACGTGGTTGGGAGCGCTAGTGGGCGCGCAGCTCAGCTTCGAACTTGGACGCCGCTTCGGGCGGCCGCTGATCGAACGCATCGTGCCTCGTGGTGCCCTGGTTGGGATCGACGAGATCATGCACGCCGCGAGCTGGCCGGGCCTCTTGACGGCGCGCCTCATACCGGCCGTCGCATTCACCGCCATGAATTGGGGACTCGGATTGACACTCTGCAGCCGAGTCAGGTTCTTCTGGACGACCGCAATCGGCATCTTGCCCGGGACTATCTTCTTCGTCTACACAGGCGACGGCCTCGCGCGCCTCTACGGGCGCCACCCGATCCTCGCCGTGGCCCTGGTGGCCCTCATCCTAGTAGTGATCCTGCTGGCCGCATCTCGCAGACGCCGGGCCGGTCGACTCGATTCGGCGGGCGCGGGCAAAGTTCCCCCGGAACGGCCGCGCCCTTGATTTGCCTCAGATCTTCGCCTCATCACCTACTGACCTGCACGGGTATCGTCGGCGGTCTGAAACGAAGGGAGGCCCAGGAAAATGGACTTCGAGCTCGAAAAGGCCGTGGAGATCCTAAGTCGGACGCCAGCCACGCTGGGCTCGCTTCTGGAAGGGCTGTCGCCGTACTGGACCAAGCGAGGCGAGGGTACGGACGGCTGGAGCCCATTCGATATCGTCGGACATCTTCTGCATGGCGAGGAGACCGATTGGATACCTAGACTGAAGATCATCCTCGAGCAGCGTGAATCAAAAACATTCGCACCGTTCGACCGTTTCGCTCAGTTCGAGAAATTCGAGGGCAAGCGGCTGCCGGAGCTGCTGCTGAATTTCGCGGAAGCGCGAAGCCGAAACCTGCAGACTCTCAGCGACCTAGAGCTGAAGCCGGACCAACTCGGCTTGCGCGGAACGCACCCCGAACTGGGCACCGTGACGGCGCGGCAGCTCCTTGCGACGTGGGTGGTGCACGATCTGGCTCACATAGCACAGATCGCGAGGGTAATGGCGCGAGGTTACACAGAAGCAGTAGGCCCCTGGGGAAAGTACCTGTCGATATTGACTAGGTAGAGGACGCGGCTCTGCATCGACCGGGAGGTTGGCGCTCAGCCTCGCTTATAGAGTCCGACCAGCTGACCTTCCGCCAGCACGTGCCCCTCTATGGTCCGGAGCAGATCGGACTTCGTCGCGCCAGCCGGCAGGCCCGGCTCGATATCGAGCGCGTAGATCTTGAAGAAGTAGCGGTGCGGCTTGCCGGGTGGCGGACAGGGGCCGCCGTACCCGCTTCGCCTGAAGTCGTTGATGCCTTGCTTCGCCCCCTGCGGCGTCACCTCTCGGCCTGGAATTGCCTCGGGCAGCTTGTTCAGTTTCGGCGAGAGATCGTACAGGACCCAATGCACCCAGGTGCCGACCGGCGCGTCCGGGTCGTCGCAAATCAGGGCGATGCTCTTCGACCCGGCTGGCAGGTTCGTCCATTCGAGCGGGGGCGAGATGTCCTCCCCCTCGCAGGTGTAACGGCTGGGAATTAAGTCCCCATCCTGAAAGGCGGGGCTCGAAACTTCGATAGGCATGACTACAACCTTCTCATCATTGGGCGAGCATCCGGGGCCGTCTGACAACTTAGCTCCGTTCGACCTCCGTCGCGAACGCGCCCGATCGAGCCGACCGGATGCTGCCGACTTGAACGCCAGGCCGGCAGGGCGTTCAAGCCGGCATCTGATCCGCTCGCTGGTCAGTCGCTCGAACTGGAAGCCGACTTGAGCTCCTTGCTACCCATGCCGCCGCCCATGCGGGCCGGCAGCTTGAACTCACGAAGAACGACGTGGTGCGGTGCGGCCTTCATGAGTCGGAATGTTGAAGCGCCCTCCTCCTCGCCGTCCAACGGCTCGAGCTTTACGACGAATGTCTCGAACGTGCCCGCGGCACACTCGGTGGTCTCGCCGCCCGTCACCGCGAGCTTGAAGACGCGAACACGCTGCATCTCTGGATCGAACGTCCGCAAAGTGGTCGCATAGCCCTCGGCAAGGGGCAGCCCGGCCAGTGTCACCTCCAAGCCTGAACCGCCCGCCAGCACAGGCGCCTCGAGCTGGAAGTCGATCGGCATCATCTGACCCGGCATTCCGATCTCGCCGGTAACCGACGTCTCATTGTATCGCAGTTGGACGACTCCGGCGCCACCGGCGTGTCGGCGCAGCGGAATCAGGCTCGTCTTATCGAACTCCAGAGTGTCGACGACCGTCCCCATCGGGGTCTCCGAGACCTCGACCACCCGCCAGACTGGTTTGCCGTTCAAGGAAGCGGCCTCGATAGTACGACGCTGCTCGATCGCCATCTCCTGCCCCATCGCCTGCAGCTTTGTGGTATAAGCCATGTCGCCCGGCTCCATCAGCGAACCTGTCGCCACCGGGAGTGGCGCCGTCTCCGCGTCGACCGCGGCGAGCCCGATCTCGGGCAGGGTCACGGCGTTCACATCGATGGTCAGCTCCGCCAACTTCGCGCTTATCTCCGCCGACATGGTTTCCTGGTGGCGGCCCAGTAGGTAGTGGGAGAAGAACTGTTCCATGGCAGCCGCCACGGCCAACCGGTTCTCACTTCCGGCAAATCCGTGCCCTTCGTCCTCGGCCAACAGGTACTCGACCTCTCTGCCCAAGTCGCGCAGGGCCACCACGATCTGTTCGGACTCAGCCTTCTTCACACGTGGATCGTTGGCTCCCTGAACGACGAGCAATGGCGACCGAATCTGATCGGCGGAGAAAAGCGGCGACTGTTTCTCCAGGCGCTCGCGATCCTCCGGATCATTCGGATCACCCAATCGTACGTCGAACATCTTCTTGAGCGGTGCCCAATAAGGTGGGATCGAATTGAGCAGCGTCAGGAGATTGGAGGGGCCAACGTATGATACACCGGCGGCATAAATCTCAGGAGTGAACGCCAGGCCCGCTAACGTCGCGTAGCCGCCGTACGAGCCCCCGAAGATCCCGATCCTGGCCGGGTCAGCTATGCCTTGATCGATCAGGTACTTCACACCGTCCGTTATGTCGTGCTGCATCGCGCCGGTGCCCCACTCCTTGTTACCGGCGTTAAGAAACATTTTCCCATAGCCCGTAGAGCCACGGAAATTCGGCTGGAGCACAGCGTACCCACGATTGGCGAGAAACTGTGTGTACGGATCGTACCCCCAGATGTCGCGGGCCCACGGGCCGCCGTGCGGTAGAACGACGAGTGGCAGGTCGCGGCGGTCGGCGCCGCGAGGGACGGTCAAGTACGCCGGTATCTCGAGACCGTCGCGCGCCCTGTAGCGGATCGGCTCCATGAACGCCAAGTGTTCGCCGGGCAGTTCGGGCCGCGAACGATACAGTAACTCGACTTCCTCGCTATCGCGGTCGTAGAGATAAGTGGAACCGGGATCGACATCACGGGTGACCGAGACGATCGTCAAACGTTCGTCCTCCGTCGATGAGCCGATCGAGATCTCGCCCTCCGGCAGCTTCCGGCGCAAGACCTCCAGGTCGTGCGCGACCTCGTCCGTCTTGGGGTAGATGCGAACCCTGTCACCCACATAGAAGGTGGCGACCAACTCCTCCGTCGCATCGGAGAATGCCGCACCACCGAAATCGACCTGGCCCTCGGGGTCCGCCTCGACGAGCTCCTCCTCTCCTGTCGCCGGGTCGAACAGCACCAGGCGCGTCAGATCCACATCGTCGCCCTTGTTCGTCGTCATGTAGACGCGCGTACCGTCCTTGTGGAAGCGTATCGGGCCACAAGTCTCCTCATTGCTGCATGAATACACCTCCGTCAGCGTCCCACCGTCCACACGCAGGACGTGGGTGCCGCCTTCCGGCCCAACCTTCACCCCCAGGCGAACCGTCCCCGACAGATCGGTCATCCAACCGGCGACGTTTTCATCGTTTTGTAGTACCAATTCGCGTTCGCCGGTCCTCAGATCGAGCTTGTAGACATCGTGGACCTGCCGGTTACGCTCGTTCAGCCCGACGATGATCTTGTCCGGAGTCCCTTCAGGCACCGCGTAGATGCGCGCTTGTATGTCTCCGTACGGTGTCAGATCCAGCGCGGGTGGAACCCCGCTCGCCCGCTCCGGCGCCGATCTGGGATCGACGGCATAGACATGGAAGTTCTCGTTTCCGCCCTTATCCTGTACGTAGAGAACGTAGCGGCTGTCCTGGCTCCAGAAGTAGCCGCGAACCGGGCGCTCCGTATCCGCCGTGATGGGGCGCGCAGCCTCGAACGGCTCGTCCCTACCCTTGACCCAGATGTTCATGACATCCTGGTGGGGTTTGCGAAACGAAATGAAGCGTCCGTCCGGCGAGATCTGCGCGCTGGCGATCTCGGGATCGCCGAAGAACACCTCCCTGTCTATGAGCGGCGGCAGATCCTCTAGATAAGCGGTGTTCGGCTGCTGGGCCGTCACATTGCCCGTTCCGCACAGCAGCATCACACCCAGAAGGGAAAGGAAATAGCGACGCATGGAATATCCCTCCTGCTCTCAGGAAATGACCCGAGCCGGCCTCGCGCCGGCGGCGGGTCAGATTTCTCAACTCGATACCGATGAAGAGAGCGGCCACGGGGGCGATGCGCAAGCGCCGTACTGCCGGCACTCGCCTTTCTGAACGGTACTAGGGGCCGCCGCCTTACTGGCCCGCGGCGCGCTCTCGAACCGCCAGATCTATCTGATTCTTGCTAACCAGCTCAAGGTAGGAGCCATATCCACCCGCGCCGGCCTGGGTCAGCAGGCTGCCGATCGTCTGAAGCAACTGGACGCTGAAGTATCCGGGAACAGCCTGTGGGTGTACGTAGCCGAAGTTGCGGCCGAAGAAGCTCCGGATGATCAAGCTGTTCTCCGTATGCGGCAACTCACTGAGGTTGCGGACGTAAGGTTGGAAAGCGCCTTGCCGCATAATGTAATACTCGACGTTCGACGTATAGAAGGCGGAGACAATCTCGGATCTTTCTGCCAGGTAACGGCCGATCGCCCGCAGGGCATGGTCACCCGCGAGGTCGCCCACCACCGGAATGACGAGGTGACTCTCCTGCAGTGACTTCACGTATTGAAAGTCGTCTTCAGTCGCCAAATAACTCGCGCGCCGGCCGCTTAGATCTCTCTCCAGCAGAAGTTGACGGTACGTCGGGTAGTGAGGGCGCGGGCGCCGGCCGTGGCTGCGAAACCGCAGGCCAAGGCCTTCACGGATGAATTCCAGATGGAAGCGACGTATCTTGACTAGATCGGTGGAGTCCAACGGGTAGCCATAACTAGCGACCTTCTCGGCGACAGCGTCCAAGACAGCTGTCGCAAGCTCGGGATCGCCCGAAGCGCCGTCAACGTAGTCAACTAGATCCTCAATGCTGCGGTCTCGCCAACCCTCCGCATCCGTCGGCGGTGGACGCCCGTGTAGCAGGCACAAGTACTCTAAACGATTGCTCGCCAGCGCGAAGAGCGCCTTGAACATGAGCTGTTGCAGCAGATTGTCGTGCCTGATGTCGACGATGAAAGCGATATTCGGACGGATCGAAGCGATATAAGAGAAGTTCTGGTCGGGGCCGACGCTGATGTACGCGCGTCCCCTGACACCCAACTCTTTTAGCTTGGATACGACGTGCAAGTAAGAAGTCTCATTCGAGATGAGGTTGTCGGTGTCGAAGTAGCGATCCGGCTCTGAGAGCCGCTCTATCAATTTCGCAAAACTCGAATCAGGGGCCGCGGAGACGCCCCGCTGCGCTGCGCCCCCCGAAGTGGCTATGGCGCGGCCTTCGCTGCATGACACCAGACAGAGTGCGGCGCCCGCCATCATCGCGATCGATCTCAGCTGACCCGTTCTCGACATACGATAGCTTCGCGTCACTCTGCCATCCCGGCCCGCTAGTTCTCACTGCCGGCACGCCGGCCGACGGCTCACCCCCTCCGTCGCTCCGTGCCGGAGAGGCACAAGATGGGCCCTTCATTCCGCAGCTACAACCCGCCAGCCTCGGCTTCCCCTTCCTACCTCGCACCGCACGGCGACCCTTGATACATTGTTGCACGTCGAAGTAGCGTGGACCGAACTCAACGCCTCAGCTAACGCAAATGAAGCTTGTCTATTTCATTCAGGATTCGCTCGGCGGCGAGATCAGAATCGGCGTTGCCCGAGAGGGTCGTCTGGAGAAGCGCCTTCAGACTTTGCAGTTGGGCAATCCCAACGATCTCAAACTGCTGGGCCTCATCAAGGCCCGTAACGCCGATACGCTGGCCCGCGAGTTGCACTCGACCTTTTCCGACGCCCACGTGCGAGGTGAGTGGTTTAAACCGGAAGCCGACCTGCTGTCTTATATCCGGTCGCGTGCCTCATTGCGCTGACGCCTCAAGCTTGCCCGTGAAGGGCGCGCACGGAATCGATCGTATCGGCTTCTGAAGCATCTTTGTCGAAGCGATACCGCCTCAGCCTGGCGAATCGCAGAGCCAGACCGCCAGGGTACTTCGCGCTCGCCTGAACACCATCGAACGCGATTTCCGCGACTAGCTCGGGGCGCACATAGACGGTATATGCGTCGCGGGCGACCTCGAGCGCCTGCAGTCGCTCGGTTTGCCAGGCCAGCGTCTGGTCGTCCAGGCCCTTGAAGGTCTTGCCCAGCATGACGAAGCCCCCACGGCCGGGATCACGTGCCCCAAGATGTAAGTTGCTGAGCCAGCCACGTCGCCGCCCGGAGCCCCATTCGGCAGCCAACACCACTAGGTCGAGCGTGTGCGACGGCTTGAGCTTCAGCCAGGTGCGGCCGCGGCGGCCCGCTTCATAGGCTGCGTCCAGCGACTTGGCCATCAACCCCTCGTGACCGGCCGCGAGCGCCCGTTCAAGAAAGAGCTCCGCCTCCTGTGCGGTTCCAGCGATCGTGCGCGGAACGAGTAAGTTGTCGGGCAACGCAGAGGCCAACGCGGCGATGCGCTCATCGGTGGCCAGATCGATCAGGTCCTGCCCGTCGAGATACAAGATGTCGAAGAAGTACGTGCTGAGCGGGAGCTGCTGCCGCAATCGCTCTACATCTCGTCTGCGGCCGAACCGGCGCATGGTCACTTGGAAGGGATGCGGCTTGCCATCGGGTCGCAACGCCAGCGTCTCGCCGTCGAGGATGAACTCATGCAACGGAAGTCGTCGGAGCTGCTCGACCAGCTCAGGGACCGCACCGGTGACATCGTTGAGGCGGCGCGTGTAGACACGCATCTCGTTCCCGGAGCGGTGTACCTGGACACGAGCGCCGTCGAGCTTGTACTCCAGGGCAGCGCGCTCGAAACGCTCAAAGACGTCTCCCACCTTCTCGGCTGTCTCCGCCAACATCGGTTGCAGCGGGCGGAACAACTGGATCGAGAAGCGCCTAAGCCCGGTACTGCCGGCCGAGAGCGCCGCTTGCGCGACCTCGCTCAAGTCTCCGGACAGCATCAGCGCGCGACGGACCTCCGACGCCGGCACCTGCGCCGCTCGAGCGATGGCCTCGACCATCACTCCCTCCAGAGCGCCCTGGCGGAGCTCACCCAGTATGAGCCGCGCCAGAAAGCCCTGCTCCTCGCGAGTGGCCTGAGCCAGGAGCCCGCTCAGCAAGGCGCCACGCTCCCGCGTCGAGCCCGTTCCCCTCAGCTCGGCCACCCGCTCGAGCGTCTGGTCGACCTGACCAAGAGTGAGGGTGGGTGCGGGAAGGTGTGTATCAGGAAAGGCACCGCGCAGTGTGGCAGGCCCTATGCCTATTCGGCCCTGGAGCAACTCACCTGAGAGGTAGGCGACAACGATACGAACCTCTTCCGGGCGTGACCGCCTCAAGAGGTCTGTAAGCGCGGCGATCTTCCGGAGCCGGGCACGCGTCTCCGAAATCTTCCGTGAGGTCTCGACGATTTCTAACAGTAGCAAGGCCAACCCCCGCGGCTGGAACCGCCCGGGCCAGGCGACACTCCGCTGCAGCTACCTCTCGGAGCCGGAACGATACGCCCTTAAGCCACGGCTAGCAAAGAACGAAGGCGGCACCCCAAGTCAGAGCGCCAACTGTTTTCGAGGGCCGGGAAATCCCTGCAACGACGTGAGGAAAAGAAGGTCGCTAGCTAATCGGACTTTGCGTGGCCTTTCTCACCAGTTCACCATTCGACTCCGTGCGCTGCAGAAGGCCAAGCAGCTCCGTCATCGCATCGACGGCCGACATATCCGAGAACCGGCGGCGGAGCGCCCGCGATACGGTGAGCACATCGGGCGCCAGCAGCAGCTCCTCACGACGTGTCGAACTCGCTTTAACGTCTATGGCCGGGAAGATCCGTCGGTCGGCAAGCTCACGACTGAGCACCATCTCGCTGTTACCCGTCCCCTTGAACTCCTCGAAGATCACGTCATCCATGCGCGACCCCGTGTCGACCAGCGCCGTGGCGATGACGGTCAGCGAGCCACCGCCTTTTGCCGGGTCGATTCTACGTGCGCTTCCCAGAAAACGTTTCGGCTTCTCCAGGGAATTCGCGTCGAGGCCACCCGAGAGCGTCCGGCCGCTTCCCTTCTCTACAGCGTTGTAGGCGCGCGCCAAACGCGTGATGGAATCGAGGATGATGACCACATCTTCGCCCTGCTCGACGCGACGGCGAGCGCGCTCGAGAGTCAATTCTGCCACGGCAACGTGGCGCTCCGCGGGAAAATCGAAGCTCGATGAGACGACCTCGCCGAAGCCGCAACTCTCCATCTCCGTTACCTCTTCCGGCCGTTCGTCCACGAGCAGCACCAACAAGGTCGATTCGGGATAGTTCGTGACTATGCCCCGCGCTACCGCCTGCAGGACCGTAGTCTTTCCTGCTTTCGCCGGCGAGACGATGAGCGCCCGCTGCCCCTTGCCGAATGGGCACAGAAGATCGATGACGCGATTGGTGAGGTCTGGCCGCCTGGCGGCCTGCGGGCAACACTCGAGAACCAGCTGCTCGTCGGGATGAATGGCACCAAGTCGATTGAACTCGGGCCGGCCTTCGAGTTGCGCTGGCTCCCGGCCGTTGATCGCGGTGATCCGGGCGAGCGGTGCGCTCTTCCCACGACCCGGCGCTTTGCCCACGTCTCCGCTGATCTCATCGCCGGTACGGAGCCCGTAGCGCCGCACCAAGTTGCGTCCCACGTGTATATCAGAGGTGGATGGCAGGTAGTTAGTCTCGGGACGCCGGATGAAGCCCGAGCCTTTGTCAATCAGCTCCAGGACCCCAAGTTTCTTTACATCACTCACGACCGTGTTCCTGTTACTGGGTTACTCAAGCGCTGTTCCGACGGGCCGCTTTCTTTCGCTCGTTGGCGTTACGAACGCGCTTGCGCAGGCGAATCGCGTCAGGCGTGATTTCGATCAGCTCGTCGTCCTCGATGTACTCGAGAGCGAACTCGAGCGAGATGCGTCTCGGCGGCTCTAACAACACGTTGTCATCCGCGCTCGCCGCCCGAATGTTGGTGAGCTTCTTTTCTTTGGATACGTTCACATCGAGATCGCCCGGCCGCGAATGTTCGCCGACGATCATGCCCTCGTACGCCCTTTCGCGCGGCCCAATGAACAGAATTCCGCGCTCCTGCAAGTTGAACAGCGCAAAGGGCGCAGCGGTGCCCTCCCGGTCCGCCACGAGCACGCCTCGGGCGCGGCCGCTGAGACTGCCGGCCCAGGGGCCGTAGTCGAGAAAACGGTGGTGCATGACACCTTCGCCGCGCGTGTCCGTAAGAAACTCGGAACGATAACCGAAGAGTCCGCGCGCCGGGATCTTGAAATGCATTCGGGCCCGACCCTGGCCGGGATTGCTCAGCTCCAGCAGTTCGGCACGGCGCGGCCCGAGCTTCTTCATTACGACGCCGGTCATGCCGTCCGGAACATCGATGACCAGCTCCTCGTAAGGTTCCAACCGCTCGCCGTTCGGTCCGCGGCGCATTATCACGCGTGGCCGGCTGACCTGAAACTCGTAGCCCTCGCGGCGCATCGTCTCCATCAGGATGGCCAGGTGAAGCTCGCCACGCCCAGAGACGGTCAAAACCTCCGGGCGGTCCGTTTCCTGAACCCGCATCGCCACATTGCGGTGAAGCTCTCGGTAGAGCCGCTCGCAGACCTGCCGACTCGTGACGAATTGCCCCGATTCACCGGCAAACGGCGAGTCGCTGACCATGAAATCTACTGAGATCGTCGGCTCTTCCACGCTGATGCCGGCCAGCCGCTCACGTACATCTGTATCGGTGACCGTCATCCCGATCTCAACACCTTCGAGCCCGGCTAGCGCGACGATGTCCCCAGCACTTGCCGTCTCCACCTCGAGACGTTTCAAGCCCGCGAACGTGTAGACTTTCAGAACGCGGCCCGGCTCCCCTTCGCCAGCTGAACCTGGCTCGCCGGCGGCAAGCAACCTCACGGCCTGGCCCACCGACACCTTACCGCGTTCAATCCTGCCGATGGCGATCCGGCCGAGATAGCTCGAGTAGTCGATGGTGGAGACCAGCATCTGGAAAGGACCTTTCGGGTCGCAACGCGGCGCAGGCACGTAATCTATGATAGTGCGAAACAGAGGTATCAGGTCACCCCCCCTGTCCTTGTCCGATGACGAGGCCCACCCATCCCGAGCCGAGGCGTAAAGGAAAGGCGCGTCCAGTTGGGAATTGCTGGCCTCCAGTTCGATGAACAGGTCCAGTACGGCATCGTGGACCTCGAGTGGGCGCGCGTCCTGGCGGTCGACTTTGTTGATGACCACGACCGGCAGCAAGCCCAGCGACAGGGCCTTGCGGGTGACGAAGCGAGTCTGCGGCATGGGACCCTCAGCCGCGTCAACCAGCAACAGAACCCCGTCAACCATGCGGAGAATACGCTCTACCTCGCCGCCGAAGTCGGCGTGACCCGGCGTATCGACGATATTGATCTTCACATCGTTCCAGCTCACGGCGGTGTTCTTGGACAAGATCGTGATCCCGCGCTCGCGCTCCAGCGGGTCCGAGTCCATGACACGCTCCGCGACTTCCTGGTTTTCGCGAAAGATGCCGGCCTGCCGGAACATCTGGTCGACGAGCGTGGTCTTGCCGTGGTCGACATGCGCGATGATCGCGATGTTACGGATGTGCTCCAAGCTTTCCCTCAATGACGGTACGGGCATTCCCCGGGAAGGTCGGTCGCCACGTCGCGGCCAGCGCTACGGTCCTGCACGCTCTTGGGGGACTGAGCCGGCCTGCACGCGGCGATTCCTGCTAACAAGCGCCTAATACCCCGCAAAACGCGCCTGGTTTCGCCCCAAGTTCCCTAGACCTTGCGCAATGCCGGCCGCTCTTGCAACGATTCGGGACTAACGTCCTCTGTACGCTGGCTGTCTAGCGTATGGCAGGCGTCGTGACGCACCGTTTCCAGACAGAGCTCCGGATTGCCCGACGCGATTCTAATAGAAAAAGCCCGGCGCGGCGATACCGCCGCCTTCGAGACCCTGGTGCGACGCCACTACCGGGCGGCATTCGCAGTGGCTCTGGCGGTACTGGGCAACCGAATGGACGCGGAGGACGTAACCCAGGACGCCTTCCTGAGGGCGCTCGAGCGCCTGGACGAACTGCGCCAGGCGGAGCGCTTCGCGGCCTGGCTGCTCCAGATCGTCCGGAACCGCGCGCGGAACTTTCACAGCTATCGTCGCGTGAGGGCGGCGCAGCCGCTGGAGACGATCGAAGCAATCAGCCCTGACAGGGCTGACCGCGAACTGGAACGAGGGAGGCTGCGAGATCGGCTGGAGTCAGCCCTGGCCGAGATAAGCGAAGTGCAGAGGCAGGTCGTACTGTTGCACGACCTGGAGGGTTGGAAGCATAGCGAGATCGCCGACTCGCTGGGTCTCTCGGAAACCATGTCGCGCCAGCACCTGTTCAACGCCAGGCGCGTTCTCAGGGCGCGACTGGGCAGCGAAGTCGCGAAGGAGTACATCGATGAGTGAGGATCGAATAGACTTCTCTGCGCTGGATCCGACACGGGACTCGGAAAGATTCGAGAGCACCGTTCGCGCGATCAGCGCGGCTGCCGGGCCTCAGCTCGCAGCGCGGCGCGCCCGCAGCAACGTTATCGTACAGGTATACGGCTGGTGGCGCCCCGTCCTGGCCGCGGCAGCGGTGATCGGCGTCGTCTCCCTCGGTGCCCTGTCGCGGACGGAGTTGAGTGTGCCGGCCAACACCGAGACCGAGATCGGCGTCGCCGAAGCCATGGGCGTCCCCCAACAGATCGCCCAATGGGTGCGGAGCGATGAGGTGCCAACACCGGCGGAACTATTGGTCACACTGGAGTCGGAGCAATGACGGGCAGCTTGGAATCGCTCGGCCGCATCCGAGCCAAAGGCATCGCCCTGCTGTTGGCGACCTTCGTCGCCGGGGCCCTGGCCGGGACGGCGGCGGAGCGCATATTGGCCGCACGCCGGGCTCCGGAAGCCCCTGGATTCGAGATCGGGATGGCACGGGGTTTGGGCGAGGGGCGGCTGCTCGGCCCGTTTCGGGAACTGGATCTCACTCTCGAGCAGCGCGCGAGAATCAGCGAGATCATCGAGCGCGGCAGGCCCCGCACCGACGCGGTAATGCGGGAGATGCTGCCCCGTCTCCGTGCCATCACCGACTCGGTCCACCTGGAGATCCGCGCGGTCCTCACGCCCGAACAGGAAGCCGTCTGGGACAGCCTGCTAACGCGGACGCACCGTCGTGGCGCGCGCTTCTCAGGGCCAAGGGGTCGCCTCCCCGAGGGCCGCCCACCACCGTTCAATCAACCCCCGGAGGAAGAGCAACCATGACAGCTACGATCGGGCGGGCCAGCGTGGCCGCGGCGGCCGTCTTGCTCGTCCTGGCGTTGGCGGCATGCGCTTCGCGTTCCTCGATCGCGACCCCACCGCCCGACCTGAGCGGCACCTGGATCCTCGATCCGACCCAGAGCGACGACCCTCGAGAGGAACTAGCGGGTGGGCGGCGTCGAACAGGCGATCAACGAGTCAGCCTGCCCCCGGCGGTATCGGCGGCGATCTCGGCCTCCCGCGTCTTCAAGCTCGAACACCAGGACTCGATGATCACGCTGAGCAGCGCCGAAGG
>CP070722.1:1615150-1618331 GCA_020350785.1 Gemmatimonadota bacterium | reverse complement strand
GTGTTGTCCGGCACCGGGTGGGTGACGTCGTTTCCGGGCATGGTGGTTACCGTCAGGATCGTGACGGAGCCGGCACCTCTGAAGTCGCACGCCTTTTCGTACCGTCGGGCGAGCTGCGTATAGAGATCTCCCAGGTATCCGCGGGTCGCCGGGATCCGGGCTTGGGCCACGCCGATCTCCTTCATGGCGTCGGCGTAGGC
Source organism: Gemmatimonadota bacterium (assembly GCA_020350785.1). Taxonomy (GTDB): domain Bacteria; phylum Gemmatimonadota; class Gemmatimonadetes; order Palauibacterales; family KS3-K002. The sequence continues at coordinate 1,618,131 of CP070722.1, read as the reverse complement.
CGTCATATCGGTCATCAGCACCAGAACTCGCTTCGACCGCTCCATAGCGAAACGCTCCGCCACGGCCACAGCCATGTCCACGACCTGGAGTCGCTCGACGATGGGGTCGGAGGCCAGGTTCACGTACATGACGGTGCGATGTGAGACGCCGTTATCCTCGAAGGCAGTCTTGAAGAAGTGGAAGTCGTCGAAGATCAAGCCCAGGCCCGCGAAGATCACAATGTCGGCGTCCGCCTGAAAGCCGATCCGGGCCAGCAGGGCGTTGTAGGGCTCACCCGCCACCGAGAAGATCGGAATCTTCTGGCTCTCCACCAGGCAGTTGAAGAGATCGATCATCGGGACTTCGGTCTCGATCATCTTCGACGGCATGACCCGCATCATGGGGTTCACGGTCGGTCCCCGCACCTGGATGGTCGGCTCGGCGTCCAAGGGCGGCTTGCCGTCGATCGGCTCACCCGAGCCGCCGAAGATCCGGCCCAAGATGTCGTCGGAAAAAGTGACCTGCTGGGGATGCCCCATAAAGCTGACCCGGGCATCCGTCGAGATGCCCTTGCCGCCCGCGAACACCTGGAGGCTGGCAACCTCCCGATCCAGCTCCACTACGCTAGCAGTGGAGATCTCTCCGTCCGTGTTCTCCACCACGGCCAGGTCCCCCAGGGCCACGTCCGCAGCTCGGACCCGGATCACGTCGCCGACGATCTCGAGGACGCGGGTGTACCGAACAAGCGCGTCGAGCATCTAAGGCCTCGAAGGCTGAGAGCGCATATAGAATCCCGACCTCTGAAGAAGATGTTAGCGGGTGCAAACGGTGGGGCAAGACCCCGTCGAGGCCGATCTCACAAGCACAGACAGCCGAATTCTGTGGTCGCGTCAAGAGCTCCGTCGCCGAGGCAAGTCGTTGCAGACCGCACGGCGGAAGGACTCAGCGCGCAGGCAAGTAAGAGAGGACTCCGCTCTTGCTCGCGAGACTCCCGGAGACGGGTCGACCAGGTCGAAGAGAAAAGGGAGAAGCTCGGCTTCTAACTGCGCGATATCTACCGCCTATGCGCCAGCGGGCAATCAGGCAACCAGCCGCCGCGCTCGCCGAATCCCCGCGAGCGGTGGCTCTTGTCGAAGACCCTGCCTTTTGCCTGCTGGCTGTCTTCGCAGATGAGCGTTACCCCCACTCCTGCGAGGTCGGCGGGGTCAAGCTCGAGCGCCTCGATCGTCAGGCTAGCCGCAGTAAGGGCATCGGGGGCCACGACCTTCGCGTGGTGTTCTTCGGAGGTACCAAGATATTCCTGAGCCCTGAGTATCACTCTGTACAGCCTAGCGCGCTGCTCCGTGCTCCGCTTCTCTGTCACCCAACTCGCCATGATCCTGTCCTGATCGGCGACATCGTCGCCCCAGTTGAACTCCGACGGTTGGGGTATGGCCTCAATCTCGATCGACCGCAATAGCCACACTACATCATACCTAGACCCAAAGATGCAAGAAGTCAATCTGACTCCCCGCCCCAGCGGCGGATGCAGTCGCGCGCGCAGTCTCAAGGCAGCTGCAACATCCACAGCTGAAGATGTTGAGGGACTGACTTCGCCAGGAACACACCGAAGACGGCGCCGACGACCCGAGGGGAAGAGTCAGGACGAACGTTCGGCGCAGGATGAGGGCGCATTTCCCCTGTTGACAGCCAACCGATATATCGTTAGATATAACGTACCGATATATCGGGCGACATGTCGCCCGATATATCCCCTCGGACCGCCGGCCACCCCCGCCTTGCTGGCGGCGGCCACCGGCACCGCTTGCAGGAGGTGTTCAACATGTCTCGGCGCTCTCGCGGATTCGGCTTCGACGGCTTCGCCGCCTGCTTCGGGCCCATGGGCCTCGCCTTCGGCAGCGGCCGCCGCGGCCTCGGCTTCAAGGTCTTCGACCGCGGTGACCTCAAGTACATGATCCTTCGCCTGCTGGCCACGAAACCGATGCACGGCTACGAGGTAATGCGGGCTCTGGAGGAGGAGTCGTGCGGCTGCTACTCCGCCAGCCCCGGCTCCGTCTATCCGACCCTGCAGATGCTTGAGGATCAGGGCTACGTCGTCTGCGAGGAGAAGGAAGGCAAGAAGGTCTACAGCATCACCGATGCCGGTCGCGAGTTTCTCCGCGAGAACGGCGACCTCGTCGATGACATCCTCGATCGTATCAGCGATTTCACTGATCGTTTCTTCCGCACCGAGATGCGCGACCTCACCCGCTCGTTTCGGCGCCTATCCCAGGTTACATTCGAGCGGGGCATCCGTTGGGCGGAGACCCCCGAGGAGCTCGAGAAGGTGATCGAGATCCTGGAGCGGGCGGCTAGGGAGATCGAGGACATCAGGCCGGGCGCGCCGACAGGTAACGCCTAGCGAACGGGGCAAGACGATGCTCGACTTCGGCTTTGGCTTCTGGGTTCTGTTCTTTGTGATCTTTCTAGGCTGCGGTCGGATGTGTGGATGGGGGGCGCGCAGGTACCGGCACCGCCGGCGCGAGCTGGAGTCTGGGTGCGGGTGTGGTCCGGGGGCGCGCCAGAGCGGAGACCGGCGGTCCGAACGCGAGGCGTACCGCAGGGAGGACGAGCACCGACTCTCCAACCTGGAAGCTCGCGTCAAGAAGCTGGGTGAACGCCAGCGCGACCGGCTTCCCAGGCCCGCCGCCATGAGCGAGCCGACGGCTCGTGAACGGGAACCCGAACCGGTAGTTCGAAAAGCTACCAGCCGGCTTCAGGAGCTGCAGCAGAAGTTCGTGGATGGTCGGCTGACGCTCCAGGAGTACGAGCGCGAGCTGGATCGGCTCGAGCGGCTGGACTGATCGGCGCCACGGCGTGCAGCCACGCCCACACTCCCGCGCACCCCTCCGGCTCTTAGCTTTGGCCTTGTAGCCGCTTTCTGCCCAGCGGGAAGCCGGACCGATTCTTGCTATTCCGCCGCGATGCCCGATAATTAGGGTCCCGCCCGCGCCGAAGCCAT
>CP070722.1:1610268-1615050 GCA_020350785.1 Gemmatimonadota bacterium | reverse complement strand
GAAGATCGATAAGGCCGGGAGCGCGATCGTCCGGTTCTACGCCGGTCTGCCGGCCAGCGGGCGCCGCATACTCGGACAAGCCGCCATCGATCTGCTACTCTCAGCTATCCCCGACGCTCTGCGTGGCGTACTGGCGCCGGCGGCGCGTGACCTCGAAAGCCTGCGCCGACATGCGTTTCTGACGGAGGACTCGACGGCGCTGCGCGCCCAACTGGAGGAGAAACAGCTTGTCGCCTTCATCGCGGACGAAGCAATCCTTCCGCGCCGCAGCGGTATCGACGATCGTCCCCTTCCGGCGGCGCAGGCGATCCCGTTTCGGGCGCCGGACGATCTCCGTGTCGCCTTAGAGGCACCGAATGGCGGCACGGTCACCGGAATGGGTGTTCCCCGCGGGATCACCCTGATCGTCGGAGGCGGCTATCACGGCAAGTCAACGCTGCTGCGGGCCATTGAGAGCGGTATCTACGATCATATCGAAGGTGACGGGCGCGAGCTGGTCGTCACCACACCGGGGGCCGTAAAGATCCGCGCTGAAGACGGTCGTGCGGTAAGCTCGGTGGATATCTCCAATTTCATCACCGGCCTGCCACGCGGCGAGGACACGACTGCCTTCTCCACCACCAACGCCAGCGGCTCCACGAGTCAGGCGGCGGCGATAGTGGAGGCTCTGGAGGTGGACGCGACCTGTCTGCTGATCGATGAGGACACCAGTGCGACCAATTTCATGATTCGCGACGCCCGAATGCAGGCACTGATCGATGATGCGGACGAGCCGATCACCCCATTCATCGATCGGGCCCGGCAACTTTACGAAGAACTGGGTGTCTCGACGGTGATCGTTGTCGGGGGCGCCGGCGATTACTTCGACGTCGCCGATACCGTCATCGGAATGCGTCGCTACGCTCCCGCCGATCTCAGCGCCCGCGCCACTCAGCTCGCCGCCGACTTGCGCACGCACCGAAAACACGAAGGCGGCCCCTGGTTGCCCCTGCGTGAGCGCATCCCCGATCCGCGCAGCATCGACGCCCAGAAAGGAAGGAAGCCGGTCTCCATCAAGGTGCAGACACCGACTCGCGTTCTATTCGGCAACCAGGAGCTCGATCTGACCGCCCTGGAGCAGATCGTCGAGGAGGCCCAGGTCCGGGCCATCGCCCAGGCACTGGTCTACGCCAGCGACCGCTGGCTCGATGGGCAACGCACGCTACGACAGGCGCTAGGCGGTCTGGTTCAGGAGATACGGCAACAAGGATTGGACATTATCGATACGCGACAGGCGGGCGACTACGCGGAGTTTCGCATCCACGAGCTCGCCGGAGCGCTCGCCAGGCTGCGCACCCTGCGCACCAGACACCCTGACTGAAGACAACAAGCGATGCGCCGAACCGTCAGTTCAACGCGCGCGGGGCTTCCGCAAGCGCACGAGTTCCTCGTCTTCCCCCTTCGCTTCGTCGGAGCCCGGCCCGCCCTTCCCCTCCGCTTCGCCGGGCACAATCAACCGGCCAACATCGAAGCGCCGGGCCGGCCGGTCCATGCGGAAGAACATCCGGTTGATCCACGTGGCCTTCAGACGATCGGTCGACCGCCACTCGCGCTTTGGCGGAGTGCGACGCGCCCCGGGCATCCCCAATCCGATCCAGATGCCCAAAGCCAAGGCGAGAACAGCACCCGCTATCTTGAGGATTAGGATGGGGTCGTTCATTAACGCTCCGTACGAACATGCCCCGGCGGAAGTTCCATTCACCCGCGGCGGCGCGGCGCTTCAGTCGCCGTAATAGTGGCAGGCCGCAGCGCACGTCTCGGCCACGGAAACGCGGTGGAGGCCGGGCAATTCGCCCTGCAATCGCTGCCAGAGCCAGGCGCAAAGCAGCTCGCTGGTCGCGTTTTCCAGGCCCGGCAATTCGTTGAGGGTGCGGTGGTCAAGCTCCGCGATCACGGGTCTGGCTTTGAGGTCGATGGCTCCGTAGTCGACCAGCCAGCCGGACTCGGGATCGACTTCGCCGCGCACCGCGATCTCGACTTCGTAGGAGTGGCCGTGCAGGCGCCGGCACTTGTGCCCCTCGGGCGCGCGAGGAAGCGTGTGCGCGGCTGAGAAGTTGTACTTGCGGCAAAGCTCGACTTGCATCTCAGACCCCCGCGGCGTCCGGGCTCCAGATGTGCTTGTGCAGCTGCGCTTGGAGCCGCACGGGCACACCGTCCTCCAGAACCCAGCCAGCCAACTCGCTCGCCTCCAGCACGCCCCAGACGGGGGAGAAGAGCACCCGCGACCCAGCGAGCTCTTCTCCGGCGATGACACGCAGCGCCCAGTCGTAGTCGCCGCGATCCCGGATCACGAATTTGACTTCGTCCTCCGGATTCAGCTTCGCGAGGTTGGCCCAGAGGTTCTTGTCCGCTTCGCCGGAACCGGGGCACTTGATGTCCATGATCCTGATCACGCCGTCGGGGAGGGCGCCGATATCGAGGCTTCCGCTCGTTTCGCACAGAACTGTGTAGCCACCCGCCAGCAAGCGCTCGGTCAGCTCGCCGATGTCCTTCTGAAGAAGCGGTTCGCCGCCGGTTAGTTCGACGAGTCTGCAACCTCGTCCCAGGCGTGCGATCTCCGCCACGATCTCGTCGACGCTCAACTCGGCACCGCCGTGGAAGGCGTAGTCGGTGTCGCACCAAACACAGCGCAGGTTGCACCCGGTCGTGCGAACGAAGACACAGGGGAGCCCAGCCCAGGTCGATTCTCCTTGAATCGAGTAAAAGATCTCTGTGATTCTCATGATCTCGACGATACCGTCCTGGCGCGGCCTCTCCCCCGTCCCTTCTTCGGGGCATGCTTCTGCAGGATCTCGATCAGTTCGTCGCCCTCGATGACCTCTTTCTCGAGCAGGCGCGCGGCTATGGCATCAAGAGCATCGCGTTCCTTCGTCAGCAGCTCGCGGACGCGCTCCTGAGATTCATCCACGATGCGGCGCACCTCGCGATCGATCTCTTGCCGAGTTTCCTCGCTGTGCTCCGGCCTCTCCATGTCGAACCTCTGACGAGATCCCAGCATGTTGGGCGTGCGATTCTCGTAGGCGATCGGCCCGAGCGACTCGCTCATCCCATACTCCATCACCATGCTGCGCGTGATATCGGAGACCCTGCTGAGATCGTTCTGCGCCCCCGTCGATATCTCGTTGAATACGATCTCCTCGGCCACGCGGCCGCCCAGGAGCACAGCGATGCGGTCGAGGAGCTCGGCTCGAGTGAGCAGATAGCGATCCTCGGTGGGGAGCTGCTGCGTGTAGCCCAGGGCTCCGATTCCGCGCGGTATGATCGATATCTTGTGGACGGGGTCGGCGTGCTCGACACACTGAGCCACCAGAGCGTGGCCCGCCTCGTGAAAGGCAACGATCCGCTTCTCATCCTCGTTGATCAGCCGGTTCTTCTTCTCCAATCCGGCCACGATACGATCGGTAGCGTCGTCGATATCATCCATCGTGACCTGATGGCCGCCGCGGCGGGCGGCGAGCAGCGCAGCCTCGTTGAGGAGGTTGGCCAGGTCGGCACCCACGAAGCCCGGGGTGCGACGCGCCACTACCTCCAGATCGACTTCCGGCGCCAGGCGAATGCCTCGCGCGTGCACCGCCAGGATCGCTTGCCGACCCTTCATGTCGGGCCGATCTACCAGCACGTGACGGTCGAAACGGCCGGCTCGCAGCAGCGCGGGATCGAGTAGCTCCGGCCGGTTCGTGGCCGCCATGATGATCACTCCGACGCGTGGGTCGAACCCATCCATCTCGACCAGCAACTGGTTGAGCGTCTGCTCCCGCTCATCATGCCCACCCACCGGACCACCCAGGCCGCGGGCTTTGGCCAGCGCATCTAGCTCGTCGATGAAGATGATGCAGGGGGCTTTCTGCATAGCCTGGGCGAAGAGGTCACGAACTCGGGCCGCTCCGACTCCCACGAACATCTCGACGAATTCCGAGCCCGAGAGGCTGAAGAACGGCACTCCCGCTTCGCCGGCCACCGCACGGGCGAGCAGCGTCTTGCCCGTACCCGGCGGTCCGACCAGCAATATCCCCTTCGGTATCTTCGCCCCCAGGCGCGCAAACTTGTCAGGCCTCTTGAGAAACTCGACGACCTCCTGCAATTCTTCTTCCGCCTCATCCACGCCCGCCGCATCGCCGAAGGTCACACCCGTGTCGCCCTCCGCCTGCAAGCGAGCCTGCGACTTCCCGAAAGTCATCACGCTCTGGCTCGGCCCCATCCGCCTCAGCAGGTAGATCCAGACGACGAGCAGCAGGCCCAAAGGACGCAGCATGCTCAATATCCATCCAAGCCCGCTCGACACCCGACCCTCGTATTCGACGCCCTTCTCCTCGGCCAGCTCGATCAAGCCGGGGTCATCCACGGGCACCGCGGTCCAACGCTCCGGGGCTCCAGCCGCCCGAGCGCCGTCCGTGGGAACAGCGACGATCGTGCTCTCGCCAATCGTCAGCTTCGCGACTTCGCCCGCCTCGACCTTCGCCTTCAAAGCGCTGTAGCTGATCTCCTCACCGGCTCGGTCGCCGAGCAGGTAGTTCAGACCGAGGAACCCGAGCACGATCACCACGATGTACAGCGGCGACAGACGGGCGTAACGACCCATCGGTCCCTCTGGGCTCGGGCGATGTGGCTCCGGCGGTTTCTCTCGCTCTTCCTGTTTGCGCTCGGACATTTCCGTGATTCTGTATTCCTGTAACCTACGGATACCAGCCGCAGCACCGAGGGGTTCCGACGCTTTCCGGCAACCGGACACTCAACCCAGTGACG
>CP070722.1:1605362-1610168 GCA_020350785.1 Gemmatimonadota bacterium | reverse complement strand
TCTTCAACAACGGCGCATTCGCCGACTTCACCGACAAAGAGGTGGCGAGCGAGCGCCAGATCCACGTCGAGCACGGCAAGCCGTTGATCTTCGGCGCTGACAAGACCAAAGGACTGCGCATCAAACCGGGCAGCCTCAGACTGGAAGCGGTGACGATCGGGGAAAACGGCGTGACCCTGGACGATGTGCTGGTCCACGACGAGACTGACCGCACTCTGGCAACGTTGCTGGCCGCGATGGAGCCGCCCGAGCTTCCTGTGGCGCTCGGTGTGATCTACTGTGACCCGGCGCCGGTCTACGAAGACCAGATCCAGGCGCGCCTGGACGCGGCTTGCTGCGGCGACCTCAACGAGCTGGTACGCTCCGGCCGCACGTGGTCGGTGGAGGGCTGATCAACTCCAAGAGCCTCGAAGGGCCATCCCATCAACGCTTCAGAGCCCCGAAGTCTACGACGACGCCCTCCGGCGGAAAACCGCCGCCCGGGATCACGATCGCGCCGTCCTGGATCTGATACACAATCGTCTCACCCACCCGGATGACGACGGTCCCGGCGGCCACCGGCACGCTGACCTCGTAGTTGGCAACCGACCCGCTGTTCATGACCCTCACCCCGCGCGGTTCGACCGAGAACCCGACGCCCTCGCTGTCGGCCTGTATAACCACGTCTGCCTGTTGCACCTGCGTGATTCGGATGACCCCAGCGTCCTGGACGGCATCGAAGGTCAGCTCGAATTGCGCGGTCGCCGAAACGGAGACTCCGGCTGGGGCCTGCGCGGAGGGCAAGTCCTGCTCCGCCCCCGGCAACACCGTCTCGTTACCTTGTCCCGTGGCAAAGCGCGACAGCCAACTCCGCAGCGGTGAGCCCGGCATGGCCGAGGCGGCCCCGGCTACGATCAACAGAGCGATCCCCGCCGCCGCGAGCCGCGGTCTCAGAGCACGCCTGCGCGCCCGCAACGCCAACCGGGCGGGATCAGCCTCCGGGATGGAATGATCGAGAGAAGACAGCAGACGCGCGATCTCTAAGTCCTCCTGCTGCGCAGCCGCGAAGGCGCTCTTGCACTGCGAACAGCTCGCCAGGTGGTCGCGAAGCGCGAAGGCCTCGCGCTCCGCCACCTCACCACTCAGAAGGGCTTCGATCTTTCCGCCGTCAAGGTGCATGATCACCACTATCCTCGAGCGCGCGCCGAAATGCCTGCTTCGCCCGCAGCAGCAGCGTTCCCACACTCGTTTCCTTCAGTTCCAACGTCTCGGCGATCTCTCGGTAGCTGAAACCCTCGTAGCGCAGCAGCAATATCTCGCGCTCGCGTTCGGGCAGCGCATCGAGCGCCTTGCGCACAGTCTTCCGCGCACCTGCCGCCTCCAGGCTGAACACGGGCGACGGATTGGAGTCGCCCATCGCACGGCGCACCTGCTCCCCCGCCAACAAACGTCTGCGCCGCCGCGACTTCGACCGCGCGTTCCGGTACAGGTTCCTGGCGACTACGACCAGCCACGAGCCGGTTCTGGCCGGAAGGGCACCGCGCCGGTATAAGCGAATGAAGGCCTCCTGTGCAACGTCGGCGGCCAGGTCGGGATCGCCCGAGAGACGGTCGAGATAACGGAAGAGTGACGCGAAGTGCCTGTCGAACTCCTCACGGAACTCGTCGTCGAACGAGCGATCACCACTCGATACCGCTTCAGCTATCGAGGTCACTTCGTCATGTCTCTGCGGCCGGCGATAGCGGCATCGCCCACCCGGACATCAGCGCGAGATCGAAGCCAATCCGCCAGCAGCGTAAGAACCGGCGCCCGATCTCGCGCCGATGCCCTCACACAAGTGAGCCGGCGGGCCTTCGTATTTGTGACAGGGAGGTCTGCCGAGGGGGATCCGCGTTGGCGACTCAGAAGCGCCACTCCAGCCCGGCGGTCAACGGTGAGAATGGCCGCATTGGTAGCTCCGACAGCTCGCCCGAGTCAGGATCCGAAACGTAGCCCAGCACATTCTTTCTGCCAAACACGTTACTCAAGGTGGCAAAAACCGCGACCTCGCCGTCCCGACCGAAGACCCTTGAATGCCAGTGTTTGCGAACCCCGAGATCGAGGCGGACGTACGGCGGCAATCGATCATCGCCGAGCCGTCCCGATGTGCGCTGCGGGCTGCCTTCTGCTTCGCAACCTCCCTCGATGATGCTACAAGCCTCCCACACGAACGGCCCCTCCATCGCCGTCGTGGGTCGCCCGATCTCGGCACGCAGGGCTGACCGCAGCTCCAGTTGCGCGCTGGGATATAAGGCGAAGGCCGCAGATATCGTCTGGCCGATGGCGAAGTCGGGTCGATACTCTCTCTGCCGCACCTCGTATGCGACGCCAGCCAGCCCGTAGCTCGCCAGAGCCCGGTAGCGCGCGCGCTTCACGTCCAGGCTGACCGCCATCCCCCAGATCTCCGCAGAGCCGACCGAGAAGCCCTCCACGGCAAACGGCTGGCCCGTGCCCGGCGCCACCAGTACCACCCCATCCATCGCGCGGACATACGCCTCGAGCCCCATCTGAAGGCCCACCGCAGGTTGCCCGTCGATCGCCAGCGTGAACTGGTCGGCGCTTGCTACGGGAACATCGTCAGAGCCGACGCCGACCGAGAGGTCGGGACTGAGAAAGTTGTCGATCAGCGACTCTGTGTTCCGCAACGACTGAATCCACTGGTTGGTACGTGCGTAACCCGCAGAGGCGGAGAGCGTAGGAGAGAGCATCCAGCGGAGCGATGCACGCGGTGCCAGGTACAATCGCTCTCCCAACACCTGGTTCCCGCGCAGCCCCACCAGAACCTGGATACGTCTCGTCAAGACCCTCTGATGCTCTGCAAACCCCGCCAGGACGGTCGGCCGGGCGCTCAGCTCAAAGGCGCAAGTGACGCCCGACGCGCACGACGACACCATCGGTTCGACATCATACGCGGTCCGCTCGCGCTCCAGGCTGAGGCCGAGGAGGGAGCGCGTCGCGTCGCCATCCACCGTCAGCTGCAGGCGCGTGCCGAGGCTGCTGCGCCGACTGGACATACCCAAAGGATCATCCGCGGCCCACCATTCCGTGGCGACGTCCAGGCCGGCGTACCAGGCCCGGGTTTCGAGAATGGCGCGCGAACCGATCGGCCTCTGCCAGCCAACGCCGAAGGAGTTGCTGGTCCAGGCGAATCGATTTTGCAGCGCGGCGGCGCCCGGCGGGGGCGGGGGCGTATCGAGGGCGGGGCCGAGGTCCTCATCTGTCTCCGTAGGCACACTCGCCAACCGCAGCGTGTTGTCGCTTCGAAATCCGACGACGCTCAGACGGCCGGCCGCCAAAGGCCACTCGCCTTTGAGCAGGCCGTGCTCGAATGAGCCACGCACGTAGGAGCTCTCATCGGGTGGCGCCAGGAATCCCGGACGACCCCAACCTCCGCTGACCAGGAAGCCGCCGCCCAGTACCGCCGGCCCGTCGGCCGTCAGCCGCGCGGCGATCGGCGTGACGGCACCTCGGAACTCCAGGCGATTCCGATTCGGGCTCCGCGTTCGAACATCGACAACGCTCGACAGTGCACCATCGAACGCCGCAGGCGGCACGCCCGCGTGCAGGTCAATCCGGCTGAGCGCATCCGCAGCGAAGGCGCTGAACTGCCCGGTGGCGTGATAGGGGCTGAGAATCGGGATCCCGTCCAGCGTGAAGAGGTTTTGGTCCCCGGAGCCTCCCCGGACATGGAGGCCGTTGGGAGACTCCGGGTCGACATGAACGCTGCCACCGGCGAGCGCTTCGAAGAAGTCCGGCTGCGCCAACCCGGGGTTCGCCCGAACGTCATAGTAGGTGACGGTCGTCGATCCTACCCTTGGGGCTCGGTCGCCCAGTTCCGCCGTGCGGCGCTCGCTCCGATCGACGTTGGCCTCGACCGGCTGGAGCGGTATCGGCTCCGGCAGAAGCGCGACATCCACCTGAATGCCGCCCTCCGCCGGTACGAAGACATGGAGGGTGCGCGATCTGTAGCCGAGACCCGACACCTTCACGTGCCGCGGCCCGGCGGGAATGTCTCTGAGCGAGTAGTAGCCGGCTTCGTCGGTCAGGGAGCGGCGGCTGCCGTCCAGCAGTTCGACGCTGGCTCCCCGCACCGGCGTACCGGTCTCGCTGTCGCGCACGGTTCCGTGAAGCGAAGCGACCGACTGGATCAGCAGCAGCGCCAGGCAGAGTGCCGTCATCGAGACCACCGGGCGAAGCGGGGTGCGGCGGGAGGGATCGCTTAGCCCAAGGTAGATTCAGGCGGAAGGCACAGCAAGCTTGAGTTTCACGCCTCGCGGGCCGATTCCGTACCCACCCTGTTGCTCGGCGCTCATGCCGGCTCCGACCTAGCCAGACCTGTCACAAACCGCAGCGCTCACCTGTTCCTACAGTTGGAACAGTCGACAACCCCGCCACTGAGGGGCCACCTCTAGCCGGAGGACCGAGCCGTGCTTCGAACCGTGACTCTAGGCATCACCGCCGGACTGGGACTGACTCTGCTCCAGGCGTGCGAGGATTCGACACCTGCCAGCCCGGAACCGTCCTTTCGGTTCCCCGCGCCGCAGACGTCAAGCGACAAGAAGCTGGATGTCGGTGTCTGCGCGCCCGGTCAAGGCGAATTCTCACTGGTGTCGACAAACCCGTACTTCCCAATCGATGTAGGCCGGCAGTGGTATCTCGAGGGCGAGGAGGACGATGAGGCCATCGAGCTGTTGATAACGGTCCTCGATGAGACCGAGTTGGTCGCCGGGGTCACCACGCGCGTCGTCGAGGAGCGGGAGTGGGTGGATGGTGAGTTGATCGAGGTCT
>CP070722.1:1600792-1605262 GCA_020350785.1 Gemmatimonadota bacterium | reverse complement strand
TGACGCAGCGCGCGCGCGGTCGCGACGATGACCGCCGCCTTGGGGTCGAGGCCGCCCACCCGGCACTTGATGTTGAAGAACTTCTCGGCCCCCAGATCCGAGCCGAATCCCGCCTCCGTGACCACGATGTCGCCCAAACCCAGCGCCGTCTTGGTGGCGATGATCGAGTTGCAGCCGTGGGCGATGTTGCCGAAGGGGCCGCCGTGCACGAAAGCCGGGCCGCCCTCCAGGGTCTGCACCAGGTTCGGCGCCAGCGCATCCCGCAGCAGCACCGTCAAGGCGCCCGCCGCATCCAGGTCCGCCGCCCGCACCGGCTGGCCGCCGGAGGTGTAGCCGACCACGATGCTGCCCAGCCGCCGCGTCAGGTCCTCGAGATCCCTGGCAAGACAGAACACGGCCATGACCTCGCTGGCCGCGGTGATGACGAAGCCGTCCTGCCTTGGAACGCCGTGTGCCGCGCCGCCCATGCCGATCACGATGTTGCGCAGCGCCCGGTCGTTCATGTCGACGGACCGTGGCCAGGTGATGCGGCGCACGTCGATGCCGCAACCGTTACCGTGATGGATGTGGGCATCGAGCATGGCCGAGAGCAGGCCGTGGGCACTGGTGACCGCGTGCAGGTCTCCGGTGAAGTGCAGGTTGATGTCCTCCATGGGAACTACTTGCGCGTAACCACCGCCGGCGGCCCCCCCCCTTGATGCCGAAGACCGGCCCCAGCGACGGCTCGCGCAGGCAGAGCACGTTGTTGACGCCCTGCTTGCTGAGGGCCTGCGCCAGCCCTACCGAGACGGTGCTCTTCCCCTCACCAGCCGGCGTCGGCGTGATCGCGGTCACCAGCACCAGCCGGGCGCGCGCCGGCCTCCGGGACAGCTCCAGCGAGACCTTCGCCTTGCTGCGGCCGTAGGGCTGGTAGTCGTCCGGCTCCAGGCCGAGCCCTTCGGCGATCTCCCGAATCGGCTTCAGATTGGCGGCCTGGGCGATCTCGATGTCTTGCGGAATGGATCGTGTCATTTTGGATCTCATCGGGTTGCTTTAGCCCGTCGAGGACGCCGAACGGCCTCTTCCTTGGGGGCTTTCGATCTCTGCCCCACCAGGCAATGGCGCCAGTGCGGGCGGTATGGGTCATGGTTGGGCGCCTCTGGCTCTTACAAACTCCATGCCAGCAGCAGAACCAGACGACGGCAAGGTCCGGCGGGAGCTCGACCAATGCAGCTCGGGGCCTTCCTTGCTTTTACCGGCCCGCGAAGGTAAAACAAGGCGAACTCAGCTGTCAAAGGCGCGGCCAACGGTGCGCCGGGGGGGCGATGAATGACGGGAATCTGGCTCCCGGTCGAGAACTATCTGAAGAGGGCGATTCTGGGCGTCCAGGAGTATAGCGTCCTGACGGCCAAAGCCATCCGCTCCATTTTCGCCCGGCCCTTCTATTGGCGCGACACCTTGCAGCAGATGGACATTATCGGCGTCGGCTCGCTGGGTATCGTTCTGCTTACCGGCCTGTTCACTGGGATGGTGTTGGCCTTGCAGAGTTCCGTCGAGATGCGGCGTTTCGGAGCCACCATCTACATCGGCCGCCTGGTCGGCGCCAGCGCCGTGCGCGAGCTGGGTCCGGTGCTCACCGCCCTGATGGTGGCCGGCCGCGTCGGCGCCGGCATGGCCGCCCAGCTGGGCTCGATGAAGGTGACCGAGCAGATCGACGCGCTCAACGTCCTGGGCACGGACCCGATCAAGAAGCTGGTGACGCCGCGGCTGCTGGCCGCGCTGATCATGCTGCCGATCCTGACGGTGATCACGGATACCGTAGCCATCTTCGGCGGCATGTTGATCGCCGTCGTCAAGCTGGACTTGACCGCCGATCTCTACTTGCGCTCCGTATGGGAGACGCTGGCGCAGTCGGGCTTCATGTTCCGCGTGATTCCGAGGGACGTGTTTGGCGGCCTTCTCAAGCCGTTCTTCTTCGGCGGCATCATCGCCATGACCGGGTGCTACTTCGGCCTGCAGACCCGCGGCGGAACGGAGGGCGTCGGCGTGAGCACGACAAGGGCCGTGGTGACAGCGTCGATCTTGATCTTGGCTGTCGACTACTTCCTCACGCAGTTGCTGATATCATTCCTGTTCCAGTCATGACCGAACGGCAGCGATATCCAGAGAACTACGAGCCCGCGACAGCGGCGGCCGCGCGTTCCTCGACCGGCCTCGAGTCGCCCGTCATCATTGAGGGTCGCAACCTGTATCTGGCCTTCGGTGACAACAGCGTGCTGGAAGACGTGTCTTTCCGGATCCGCGAAGGCGAGTCGCTGTCGATCGTCGGCGCGTCGGGGGTCGGCAAGTCCACAATCCTCAAGCTGGTTCTGCGCTTATTGGTGCCCGATTCGGGCCACGTCCTCATCGACGGCGAAGACATCAATGAGCTGACATTCGAAGAGGTCCTCGAGGTCCGCGAGAAGATGGGGATGGTCTTTCAGGCGGCCGCGCTCTTCGACTCACTGTCGACTTTCGAGAACGTGGCCTTCCCTCTTCGCGAGCACATGCGGCTACCAGAGGACGAGGTCCGCGAGCGCGTGCGCCACGCACTCGCCATGGTCGATCTCTCGCTCGACGAATTCGGCGAGCGCCTGCCGGCCGAGTTGTCAGGCGGTCAGAAGAAGCGCGTTGGAATCGCCCGCGCCATCGTGCATCAACCCAAGATCCTGCTGTACGATGAGCCGACGACCGGACTCGACCCGGTCACTTCGCGAACGATCGTCGACATGATCGTCAAGTTGCAAACCGAGCTGGACGTGACGGCCGTCGTCGTCAGCCATGACGTCAAGGCCGTGATGCGCGTTTCCACCCATATCGCGATGCTCAAGGACCGCCGCATCATCTTTTACGGTACTCCCGATCAGTTCGCCAATTCTGCCAACCCCGACGTGCGCGAGTTCGTAGACTAGAGGGTGAAGAGCGAGGGTATACGATGAACGCCGGATCGAAGCTCAGCTGGACGCAGGTGAGGGTGGGGATGGCGGTGACCGTTGCCCTGATCGTGCTCGCGGTCTCCGTCTTCTTCATCGGAGAGACGGGCGCGATCTTCGGCGAACGCTACCGCCTCATCACGCTGATGCCCAGCGCCAGCGGCCTGATCGAGGGCGCCGGCGTCCGCTTGGCCGGCCAGGACGTCGGAAAAGTCGACGTCATCGAGTTCGTCCCCATCGCCGAGCGCGGCGATCCCAATCACATTCTGCGAATCGAGCTCGCCATCGACCTGCGGGTGCGCGACCTGATTCGCGGGGACTCGGAGGCGCGGATCCGGACACAGGGTCTGCTGGGCGACAAGATCATCGACGTCACACCCGGTACACCCGACGCGCCCGCACTGGAAGAAGGCGACACGCTGCAAAGCGCCGTCGCCATCGACTACGAGCAGATGATCGCTTCCGCCGCAGAGCTGGTAGAAGACGTCTCCTCCATCCTGAACAACCTGCGCGCCCTGGCCGACTCGATGCTTGCGGGCCGCGGCACCGCCGGTCGCCTGCTCATGGACACTACTCTGTACATTGAGCTTCTCCAGACCTCTCGCACTCTGAACGAGTTTCTGACCGCCGTCGGCCGCGGAGAGGGCGCACTCGCGCAGCTCGCCCAGGACA
The DNA here is from genome assembly GCA_020350785.1 of Gemmatimonadota bacterium. GTDB lineage: Bacteria > Gemmatimonadota > Gemmatimonadetes > Palauibacterales > KS3-K002. Next base: position 1,601,639 of record CP070722.1, on the reverse strand, counting down.
CTGCACTCTACGCGGACCTCCGTTCGATGGTCGCAGGCCTCGATTCCCTGACGCTCGCTTTGACCAGTGGTGAGAGCACGCTGTCGCGCCTGCTGACCGACGACAGCCTCTACCTGGCGCTGACGTCGAGCTCGGCGCGCGCCGACTCGCTCCTCGCTTCTCTGGAGTCCGGGGAGGGCACGATGGGCCAACTGCTGACGGACCAGGAGCTCTACGACAGCTTGCTGAAGCTACTGGTGGACGTGCAGGTGGTGATCGAGGAGTTGCGCGCGGATCCGCGCAAGTACGTTCCGCCCATCAAGGTCTTCTAAGCGCTCGAAACGCCCTGGGCGGCGGCGTACTCGCGCAGCGCGCGTGCGCCGCCCTTGAAGCTGTAAGCCTCGAAGCCGGCTTGCTGCAGCTTCTCGGCGAGCTGCGCCGAGCGAAGCCCAATCTCGCAGTACAGCACATAGGTGCGATCCCGGTCCAGTGACTCGTGGTCCTGCAACAACTCCCAATAGTCCCGTTGGACGGCTCCGGGATAGTGCCAGGGTTCATACTGGCTCGGCGGGCGCGTGTCGATCAGCACCGCGTCGGTCGGGATCTCAGTTGTGTACAGGTAGGGCAGCACCAGGTCGCTGACATCGAGCGCCCTCAGATCCAGGGTCCTGCGGCCAGCCACGGCCATCTCCAAGACGCCACCGTCGAGCCCGGCCTCGGCCGCCGACGCCTCTGCGGGCGTCGCATCGGTGACCGGCCTCTCTTCGGTCAGCGCGCAGTGCTCGCGCACCTTTTCCGAGAGGGCATAGGTGCCGATCTCACGGCTGCGATCGATGATCTCGCGCTTGTCGAAGCCCACGAGCGGGCG
>CP070722.1:1597256-1600692 GCA_020350785.1 Gemmatimonadota bacterium | reverse complement strand
CCGGGCTGATCAGTTTCGAGCAGCGCGATCGGTTCCGCGGCAAATCCCATGAGGAACGCGGTGGTAGGTGGTTGATCGGGCTGCCGGAATCGGTCGGTGGCGTAGATCACGGCCTTCGCGCCGTGCGCATACGCCTCGACCGCTTTGTGGAGCGCCTTGTCATACCCGAAGGGAATGGACGCATTTGTGTCCCAAGGGGCCCCGTCCATGATGATCACTGCCTTTCCGACCGCGTCTGTCGTGGCGTAGTCGTCCCATGAGTGCTCGGGCGAGTTAATGCCGAAGCCGACAAAGGCCAGTGGCGCCGAGACGGGCACGTCAGCTGCAGTCACGCCAAACACGAGGTGGCTCGCGTTGTCCGGCGTCAGCTCTATGCGAGCGTCACCGACCGTGACCGCAGCGGAGACCACATCAGGCGTAGGCTCGTGGATGCGCAGGGACCAATCTTGGAAGTAGTCGCCGTCCTTGCCGCCAGGCTCGAGCCCGATCTCGCGGGCCGTTGCTGCCACGTACTGCAGCGCCGCGTCGAGTCCCGGGCCTGGCGTGCCGCGACCACCCAGGGAATCGGCAGCCAGTACGGCCATGTCGCGTCGCAAGTCCTCGGCTGTGGCGTGCTGCTGCGCCTCTTCGAGCTCCTGCTGGGTGGGCGCGCGCGTTCCGGGAGCGCAGGCGGCGGCGACCAGCAGGCTCATTCCGGCCAGGATGTGAAGACGGGTCATGGCTACCTCCGGGTCCGAATCCCGATGGAAAGGGCAGGGCCGCTGAGTCCGGTCCCCTTGAAAGTACTGCGCCCTCACTGTCGGGACGAGTGTTGCGACGCTCAGGCCGCATCACCTCGGCTTTCGTCGGTTCTGGTCGGTTCCTACCGCATCCGGTGAGGTGCCCTCGAAATGCGGCGCCCTCACGGGCTTGTGGGTGATTTCTGCCATCATCCGGGTGTTTGATATCCGCCCGTCGGAGTGACATCTTGCAGGCAAGCTCGAGTCGCCCACAGTTCTGCGTGTGGGCCACAAGGTGGGATCGATGTCCCGTTTCAAACGGCTGGTGGAGGAACTGAAGCGGCGACGCGTCTTCCGCGTCGCCGTGGTCTACGCCGCCGTCGCCTTCGTCGTCTGGCAGGCGGCGGAGATCGCATTTCCGGCACTCGACCTGCCCGACTGGACCCTGACCTTCGTCGTCCTTGCCACGTTGCTGGGCTTCCCCATCGCGCTGGTGCTGGCCTGGGCGTTCGACATCACGCCGCAGGGCGTAAAGCGGACGGAGCCGCTGGTAGGGGCCTCCCCGCTCCCGAGCGCGCGTGGCGGAGCCATGGCGGCGGCCGGCCTGGCAGTCCTGGTGCTGGTCGTCTGGGGCGGCTGGTTCCTGCTCAGCGGGACCGACTCGCCGGCCGATCTCAAGTCGATCGCCGTCTTGCCGCTGGACAACTTGAGCGCTGACGCGGAAACCGAGCCCTTCGTCCACGGCATCCACGACGACATCCTGACGCACCTCGCCAAGATCGCCGACCTGAAGGTGATCTCGCGCACCTCGGTGATGGAGTACGGCGGTACGGGGAAGAACCTCAGACAGATCGCCGAGGAGCTGGGTGTAGCGACGGTTCTGGAGGGCGGCGTGCAGCGCGCGGGTGACCGGGTGCGGATCAACTTGCAGCTGATCGACGCGCGGACGGACGAGCATCTCTGGGCGGAGAACTACGACCGCGAGCTGACGGCTTCGAACATCTTCGAGGTGCAGAGCGATGTGGCGCTGCAGGTGGCGGCGGCGCTGCGGGCGATGCTGAGCTCGGTGGAGCGGGAGCGGATCGAGAGTCGGCCGACCCAGAATCTCGCGGCGTACGATTTCTACCTGCGGGGTAACGACTACGTGCGACGCAGCGAGAATCCCGGCGATTGGCAGACCGCGATCCAGCTGTGGGACCGTTCGACTGTGCTCGATCCCGCCTTCGCGCTTCCCTATGCTAAGCTTGTCCGGGCGCATTGCTACGTGCGTTTTGGATTCGCTGACCGCTCGAGTGAGCGCTTGTCCCTGGCTGAAGCGGCTGTGTCAAGACTGCGCCAGCTGGCGCCGGATCTCGGCGAGACGCATGTGGCGCTGGGCTGGTACTACTACCAGTGCCTTGGCGACTACGATCGTTCCCTGGCCGAGTTCGCCGAGGCGCTGTCGACCCACCCCAACGACTCCGAAGTCTACGCCGGCATCGCGGCCGTGCGCCGGCGCCAGGGAAACTGGGACGAGTCGGTCCGCAACTGGGAGAAGGCGATCGAGCTCGATCCTCTCTACTACCGTTGGGTGGCCGAGCTGGGCGGCACCTACACGTTCCTGCGCGAGTATGCCAAAGCCGACAGTCTGATCGGCCATTCCATCGAGTTGGCGCCGGACGATGCCACGCTCCATGCCGGCTACCTAGCCCGCAATTACTTGAGATGGACAGGTGATACTCGAAAGACGAGGGCTATGCTGGAGCGGGCGCTCAGGTCCGGGGCATCGGCGCGGAACGACTACATCATCTACTATCTGGCTCTACTTGACGTCAGCGACCGTGACTATGGGGCGGCGCTGAACCGGCTGTCGGGCGCTGGCCCGGCCACTCTGGACACGCAGTTGAACATCGTGACACGAGCGCAGCTCGTGGCGCAGGTCTACGCGCTGCGGGGCGAAGACGATCGTGCGCGGGCGTATTACGACTCGGCTCGCGTCCTTCTCGAGGGGATGATCGCGGACCATCCGGATGACGCACGGCTCTACAGTTCCCTGGGGATCGCCTACGCGGGCCTCGGGCTGGACGAAGCGGCCGTCGCGGCAGCGAAAAGGGCGGTAGACGGGTTGCCTGTCAGCCGCGATGCGCTGTTGGGGCCCGATTGTGTCGAGGCCCTGGCGCGTGTCTACACGATGATCGGCGACTCCGAGGCGGCGATCGACCAGCTGAGTCTGTTGCTCTCGATACCGGGCGGCATTTCGGTGCCGCTGTTACGCATCGATCCCACCTGGGACCCGCTTCGCGACCACCCGCGCTTCCAGGCGCTGCTCGTGGAGAACGAGTAGCGAGACCTGGTGCTGCTTCTCATCTCTTCCGATTGCCAGGCGAGCCGCTCGGCCGGTAGACATTTCTGCGTCAGCCGTGCCCCTGGGGGCGTGTTGCCGGGAGATACGGCTCGGGCCTACTCGAGCGATGGATCGGTCAGCCTGCTTGAGCCATCTGTCGGAAGGCGGCGAGAAATACCTTCCGCATCTTGATCCCCTGAACCTCACCGGAGACGGCATCTAGCGCCTTGAAGTCGTACGACCCGCGCTTCTTGAAGTAGGCAACCCAGAACGGGTAGTGCACCCGCTCCGGCTCGGAGATCGCTCGTATCGACACCTTGCGCTTGTTGCGGAGCCCGTGCTCGAGCATGAGCCAGCGGTACTCCTGCATGGCCGTCTCTCGCGCCGCGCCCGG
>CP070722.1:1581833-1597156 GCA_020350785.1 Gemmatimonadota bacterium | reverse complement strand
CGCCGACGGCGACCACGTCGTCTCCGATCAGCAGACGGACGACAGCGGGGTCAGGTGGCACCTCAGGACCGAAGAAGCTGAGAGGGACCGAGACGGCCGTCCTCCGGCCGGCGGTCAGGGGCTCCTCCTCTGGTACGGGCTCGGCCGGCGTGCCGTTCGACCTTCCCTCGAGCTGTGGCGCAAAGCCTATCACGGTCAGCCCGCGGCTCCTGAGAGCCGGATCGCTGGTGTCTGCATTTTCCACCGTTGCCGAGGCGGCCTGCAAATCGGTCAGTATGTGGATCTCGCCTGCCAGCGGCTCTTGGGACGCCAGCCAGGCGGCTGCCTCCCGCAGAGCGCCCGGGAGGTCGGCCACGGCCGCGGCCGGTCGCAGTTCCGTCAGGTACTCCCGTACGGCGGTGGGACCCACGGCAAGGGCGGCTTCACCCGGGTCGACGGCACCGAACAGCGCGACGTGATCGTCTCCTGTTGCCAGGTCCAGCGTGACCATAGCCCTCGCGATGAAGGCATCGAGCAAGGTTTGGTCCCCCGCTGGCCATGCCGAACTGAGTGACCAGTCGACGACCAGAGCGACAGCTGTCGGTCGATGGTCGGCCGCGCCCCCGCGCCCGACCAGGGGGCCAGCGGCGGCTACCGCGAGCAGCAGAATGAGCACGACGCGCGCCGCCAACAGCGCGAGGTGCCGCAGGCGCAGGCGTCTGGCGTAGCGCTGCTCCGCCATCCGCAGGTAGCGAATCGCAGGGAATGTCAGGCGTTGAACCTCGCGGCGCCGGATCAGGTGAAGAAGGATCGGTAGCGCTGCGGCCAGTCCCGTCAGCAGCAGCAATGGATAGAGGAAGCTCATCAGCCCAGGCGCGCTCGCTTGTGAAGATACTGGCCGAGGCAAAGCGCCAGCGGTCGATCGGTGGTGATGGGGTGGTAGTCGATCGACTGCGCGCCGCAAGCGCGTTGCCAGCGCTCCAGCGCCGCCTGAACCGCGTCTCGGTATTCCGCCCGCAATTCACCCGAGCGCGCGGCCAGCTCCTCGCCGGTCTCGGGCTCGATGAACAACGCATCGCCGACGCCGGGTAACTCGAGCTCACCAGGGTCCAGCAGATGAAAGACGAGGACCTCGTGACCTTGGTGCCGCAGCTTCTTCAGGGCTCGGAGAGTCGGCTCCTCATCGACCAGCAAATCGGAGACGAGAACGATGAGGCCACGGCGAGCGCCTCGAGAGGCGAGTTCGGCCAACGCCTCGGGCGCGGCGCTGAGCCGACCGGGCTTCTGGGCGGCGAGCGAGCGCACCAGCTCGGCCCAATGATCGAGCGTCCCGCGTGGCGTAACCCGGGCCATAACCCGTTCGGCGAAGCAGAGAAGTCCGGCCAGGTCACCCTGCCGTATCAACAGCAGAGTGAGGCTGGCCGTCAGGCGCTTGGCATAGTCGAGCTTGGTCAGCAAATCGTTTTCCCGGCTGCGCCAGTCCATCGAGGCACTCGCGTCGAGACAGAGCTGGGCCACCAGGTTCGTCTCCTGTTCGTACTGCTTCACGAAGAAGCGATCGGATCGCCCGTACATCTTCCAGTCTACGAAGCGCAGATCGTCGCCCGGGCGATAGGCACGATGCTCGGCGAACTCCACCGAGAACCCACGGCTCGGTGAGCTGTGCAAGCCCGAGATGAAACCCTTCACGACCGCACGCGCGATGAGCTCGAGGCCGCCGAGGGCGTCGAGTTCAATCGGGTCCAGAAGATCGGGTCTGTCGCCTCGCGGGTCGCTCGGGTGCCGATTCGTCAATACCGGTCGCCTCCGGAAGGGGGTCCTGAGGTTGTCTTGCTGTGAAAGATAAGGAAAGTGAGCCGAGGGTGGCCAACGGTCTGGCGGTCCCCGGCGCCCCCCGGTAAGATCGGAGGCATGGCAAGAACTGTCGATCTCGGAGGGGGGCGTTGCACCGCCCGCCATGCGGGCGATCGATGACCGGGACGAGATGCCTGTCGTTGCTGGTCAGCTTTGCCTGGCTGGCTTGCCGGGCGGCGCCTGGCGGAGAGTCGTCCGATCATGACATCACGCCCGGTGACATGCGGGCACGGATCAGCTTCCTGTCCGCCGACCGCTTGCGGGGCCGGTCCACGCCCAGCGAGGGACTGGAGATAGCTGCGAGCTACGTGAGCTCGGAGTTCGCGCGCTTCGGGCTCGAGGCACCGGCTGGTGGGTTCACTCAGCGCTATCAGCTGGTCAGAACCGAGATCGGAGACGGCTGGAGCCTGGCGCTGAGCCGGGGAGGCCGCCGTGTGGTCCTTCGCCAGGGGGACGAGTTGTGGGGGCTGGCCTGGGCGGCGGGCACGGTGGAAGGGGGGCTGCGTTTCGTGAGCGGGGCACCGATGGTGGCGGCCCGCCAGGAAGGTGAGCCCACGATTTGGGTCGCGCGGCTGGGCATCAGCAAGACTCCCCGCGACTGGTTGGCCGCGGCCTCGAGGGCCGGAGCGGTGGGTTTGATTCTGATCGCTCCGGAGAATCTCCACCCGCGCCAGCAGGCTTGGTCCGAAGCGGGCGGCACGGTCTACGAGCTGGGCGATATCGAGCCGAGCCTTCCGGCAGCGGTCGTGGCCGAGCGGGCATTGGCGGACGCCTTGGAACGTTTGAGCGTAGGGGTCGAACCGGCGGCCGGAGAGTCGCCGTTGGCAGGGAGCGAGGCGGTTCAGGCACGGCTTTCGGCCGATCTGCGGATCGAGACGGCCTCCGCGCCCAACGTGATCGGCATCCTCCGGGGCAGCGATCCGGAGCTGCGAGAGCAATACGTTCTTCTGAGCGCTCACATGGACGGCCTGGGCGTTGGAGCGTCGCAAGATGGCGATTCGATTTACAACGGCGCCGACGACAACGCGTCGGGGACGGCGGCCATCTTGGAGGTCGCTGAGGGCATGGCGCGGCTGGAGACGCCACCGCGCCGTTCGTTGGCCTTTCTGGCGGTCAGCGGCGAGGAGCGGGGCCTACTCGGTTCCTCTTGGTTCGTAGAGCATCCGTCGATCCCACTGGAGAGCATCATAGCGAACGTCAACGTCGACATGGTCGGCCGAAACTGGGACGATAAGATAGCGGTGATCGGCAAACCCTACTCGACACTGGGCGCCCTGATCGACAGCGTGGCGGCAGCGCATCCCGGGCTCGATCTTGAAGCGCTGGACGATCCTTGGCCGAGTGAGGGCTTCTTCTATCGCTCCGATCACTTCAACTTTGCCCGTAAGGGTATCCCGGCCGTCTTTATCTTCAATGGGGTGCACGAGGACTACCATCGCCCGTCCGATGAGGCCGGCAAGATCAAGTTCCGGAAGGCGTCACGCATTGCGGAACTGCTGTACGAGTTCACGCTGGCGCTGGCAAACGCCCAGGACATACCACGGTGGGATCCGCGCGTGCGTGATAGCATCGTCGAGACCCGTTGATAAGGTTCGGGCCGGCAGGCTGGAGCTACCCCGACTGGGAAGGCGTGGTCTACCCGGGGGATAAACCCAAGGGTTTCGATCCGCTCGCTTACCTTGCCCGCTACTTCGACACCGTCGAGGTCAATTCCACTTTCTATCGGCCACCCCGCCCGGAGGTGAGCGCTCGCTGGGCAAAGCGTGTGGTCGGCAACCACGACTTCAGGTTTACCGCAAAGCTCTGGCAGCGGTTCACCCACGAGCGAGGGGAGGCTTGGACGCCGGCCGAGGTCGAGTCGGTGCGCGCCGGACTGGACCCGATGGCCGAGCGCGGTCGCCTTGGCGCGCTCCTGGTGCAGTTTCCCTGGTCTTTCAAGTTCGACGCGGGATCGCTGGAGTGGCTGGAGGATGTGACGTCCACCTTCTCTGATTACGCACCGGTCGTGGAGGTCCGACACGCCTCCTGGAACCGGCCGGAGTTCTATCGCTGGCTGGCGGAGCGAGGTGTCGGTTTCGTCAACATTGACCAGCCACTGTTCGGTTCCTCCCTCGGCCCATCGGCGCAGGCCAGCAGTCGTGTCGGCTACGTGCGTCTGCACGGGCGCAACTACGAGGATTGGTTTCGGGAGGGGGCCGGACGGGACGCGCGCTATAACTACCTGTACAGCCGCGATGAGCTGGAGCCTTGGGTGGAGCGAGTCCGCCAATTGGCCGAGAGCGGGTACGTCGACGACCTGTACGTGATAACGAACAACCATTTCCGCGGCCAGGCTGCGGCGAATGCCCTGATGCTGGCCTCGCTGGCGCGCGGCGTTCCTCAGAAGGCGCCGGAATCACTGGTGGCCGAGTTTCCCGAGGCCCTCTCGGGTCTGGCCGAGGCCGACAGCGGCCCCCAGTCCCGTCTCCTCTGAGCCGCGATTCGGCGTCGCGACGCCTGTCAGTAGGGCGTCCCGGGCCAGATGCTTATAGATATCGCCGCAGCGACGCCATCACCGCCCGCGACACCCCAGCGTCCTATCGAGAAGTCGGTATGGACAGGCCCCATATAGATTCCCAGACCTCCGCTGTAGGCGAAATGTGAGAAGTCGGTAGCCAGGCCGACGCGCAAGGGGAGAGGCGGCACCGGTCTGAACTCACCTCCGAGCGAGAAGGTGCGTTCCCAACGTGTGCGCAGCCGGCCGCCGAACAACTCGACAAAGTCCGCTGATAGATCGAACTTTGGGCTCACCCGGTAGGCGCCACCCAGGCGGAGACGCTTGGGCACGTCGGCGGCCTCGAGATACTCGAGGATCCGGGTTTGGTCCTCCGGGTCGAGCTCCGCGAAGGCGAGCGTCGTATCGTTCGATGTCGTGCTATCGAAGTTGGCGGTGGCTGTGAGCAGCCTGACCTCGAAATCCTCCTCGTTCCAATTGATGTCGGCAAAGGCGTTGACCAACGAGATTCCGACCACCAGATCTTCGTCGTATTCCATCGCGGCACCGAAATCCAACGCCCAGGCGCGGCCGGCGTCGGCGTCGTTGGAGCTTATGACCTCGGCGTCCACGTCCACCGCGAGCGGGTCGGCGGTGAGGATCGTGCCTCTGTCGTAGAGTCCGATCAACCCATGGGCGACCGCGTATCTGACGGTCGCGCCCACAGAGAACCGAACGTTCAGGTAGTCCAGGGCCGGGATCGTGAAGGGCTGGGCGTAGGAGACGTAGGCTCCGCTGAGCGCCCATGCCTCGCCGTTGGAGCCCTCCAGGTCGAAATCCTTGCCAACGCCATCCTCACCCGCGTTACCGAACAACAACAACTCGACCGCATCGGGCGTGACGTCCAGGTGGCCGGCGCCGACCGACCCCACACCAAAGGCAAAGCGCCAGACGCTCAGAGCCGCGGCGGCCGCATTCACGTCGGCGCTCGCCTCGAACATACGGTCCGGGTCTCCGCTACGAATATCGGCCAGCAACTTCGATTTCGTCTCGTCGTCGAGGAACTCGCCGTACAGGTCGGTGATCTGCCCGTAGCTCAGCGAATTATTGTTGAAGTAGGTGCTGGCTCCCGCTACGCCGACCGACCAGCTGGGCAGATCCGACAATCCCAGATTGGCCGGGTTCCAGAAGGGAGATTCGTAACCACGCGCCCTGGCGGTGTAGGAATTGGCGACGGCAGAGCTTCTGGCGCTGGGTGTTGCCAACTGCGATCGGGCCTCACTTGTAGCGCCAGCAATCAACGCGCAGGCGATCGCCAGAATATTGTGGCGTTTCATGATCGTTCTCCTACAGGTCACCGATTCGCACCTGGGTGGTCACCTTTAGACGTGTCTGAATCAGTTGGTCGGGTGTGAAGCGACTCAGGTTGATCTGCCCACCCGCTCCGGTCCGCGTGCCGAAGGCGATGGCCCTGTAGCCGATGTATACATCGAAGTAATCGATGACTCGCTCGACCTCGTCGACGCTCAGTTGGCCCGTCTGGACCAGATACGGTGTCAAGGCGAGATCGGTGAGGCGCACCTCACGCGTTGGGTCGCCGGAGAATAGGTCGCCTGCAGAACCGGCGATGGAAACCTCGAGGGCGCCGTCGGCTTCGACGTCATGCTGTAACTCGAGCTCATATGATCCACCCTGCACGCGATCGCGCAGTTCATCGCGCACGTCTTCGTCGACATCGACAATGAAGCTCTCCTCGAGTGTGTCAGTTTCGACGAGCGCCGTAACGGCTTCAACCTGTATCTGATCAATGAACGAGGCGAGTCGCGCGTTCATAGCCGTGTCGATCTGCGCGACCTGTGCGTCCTCCGGAGAGTGCACGTAGAAGATCGTGCGCAGCCCACCGCTGATCTCCACACCGTTGACTTGTAGCTCGAAGGTCTTCTCGGTGCCCGCCGGCAATCCCTGCTCGACCCCGCTGACGAGAACGCTGTCGAGCAAGACGCCGCTACCGAGATCGCGTACGGCGATGGCCAGATAGCCAGCCAGATCCGGATCCGCGTTGGGGCGCAGCGGGTCGAAGTTGAGGTCGTTGCGAAGCCGGGTCCCAACTCGAGCGCTCAGGATCTCGAGCGAGATGAGCTTCTCCGGGAAACTTACGTCGAGAGAATCGACGTAGTCGAACCCCGGCACCGCGACCGCCGAGCCGTGATAGGTGCGGCAATCGCTGCACATCTGACCCAGACTGTAGTTGATGCTGTCCTCCTGCACATCGACGACGAATATGCTGACCCCGTCCACGGAGCTGACCCGGATGATGGTGTCGCCGTTCTCGTCTAGGGGAAGGAAGTCTATGATGGAAACGGGATCGGAGCTGAAAGGTACCTGAATGTCGACATCCCACTCCGGCGCCTCGGGGACCGCGCACGCCGTAAGCGCCGAGAGCCAAGCGCCGGCCGCAAACGACAGCGAGCGGGATCGGCAAGTTCCGAAAACTCCTTTAGTGCATCGCACGGAATGACCTCCGTCACGGGGTTCGTTCGTGGAGAGGGCAGTACGAGCGCGACCCTTGGCTGCGGCGGCCGGTCGCTGCCCACACGTCGGGGTCCGGTGGGGGGTAGGGTCTGCCCGAGAAGGCTTGCCCGACCGGAAGAAGCTACACCGCTGGCGACTTCTTGGTTTCGGTCGAGGGGCGTCCTCCCGAGACGGTCCCTGGCCTTCTATATTTAGCCCCCTCATCCCGCGCTGGCAACGACGTACTGAGAGGCGGAGGCCGGGTGGAGACAAGGCGGATTCGAAATTTCTGTATAATAGCCCACATAGATCACGGCAAGTCGACTCTGGCCGACCGGTTCCTCGAGTTGACCGGCGCCGTCGATCCGCGGCGAATGAAGGCACAGGTCCTCGACTCGATGGACCTGGAGCGGGAACGTGGCATCACCATCAAGGCCCACGCGATCCGCCTGAGCCACAGGGCGCCGGACGGGCTCGAGTATCAGCTCAACCTGATCGACACGCCGGGCCACGTCGATTTCACCTACGAGGTTAGCCGCAGTCTGGCAGCGTGCGAGGGTGCCATCCTGGTCGTCGACGCGAGCCAGGGTATCGAGGCGCAGACGCTCTCGAATCTGTTTTTGGCGCTGGAGGCCGAGCTGACGGTCGTGCCGGTGATCAACAAGATCGACCTGCCGGCGGCGGAGCCGGAGCGACGGCGGCGCGAGCTGGCGGAACTGTTGGGGGTTTCGGAAGAGGAGGTTCTTCTGGTCAGCGCCAAGGACGGGACGGGGGTCCCGGCCGTTTTGGGAGCGGTGGTAAGAAGAGTGCCGCCGCCGAGCGGATCGCCCGAGAATCCGTTGCGGGCGCTGATCTTCGATTCGCAACATGACAATTATCAGGGGGCGGTACCGCTGATACGCGTTGTGGATGGCCGTGTGCGACCCGGCATGCGGATCGCTTTCGGGTCGAACGACTCGGTCTACGAGGTTAGAGAGGTCGGCTATCTGCGTTTGGGTTCGGTGTCGACGCCGGAGCTGAGCGCCGGCGAGGTGGGGTATCTGACCGCGCAGATCAAGTCGATCGCCGATACTAAGGTTGGTGACACGGTTCTGGACGCTGCCGGGCGCTCGCCGGAACTGCTGCCGGGTTATCGACCGGTGAAACCGATGGTTTTCGCTGGACTCTATCCCGCCGATTCCGATCGGTATGAGCGTCTACGGGCCGCTCTCGAGAGGCTGAAACTCAACGACGCGTCGATCAACTACGAATTCGAGACCAGTGGGGCGCTGGGCTTCGGGTTCCGCTGTGGTTTTCTCGGGCTTCTTCACATGGAGGTCGTGCGCGAGCGCCTTGAACGGGAATTCGATCTCGATCTGGTCAGCACGGTGCCGAACGTGGAATACCGTGTTCACCTTCGAGATGGAACGACGGTCTCGGTGGAGAACCCGTCCCGGATGCCGGCGCCCGGGGAAGTGGAGGGTATCGATGAACCGTATGTCAAACTGCGCATTCTCTGTCCAGCGGAGTACATCGGGGGAGTCCAGAAGCTCTGCCACGAACGACGCGGTGAGTTCGACCGACTGCACTACATTGACGGCCAGCGCGTGGAAGTGATCTACGATCTGCCGCTGGCCGAGATGGTGCTCGACTTCTATGAGCGTCTGAAGTCATTAAGTCGCGGTACGGGCGGTTTGGACTACGATCTGGTAGGTTATCGGCGGAGCGACCTGGTGCGGCTGGACGTGATGCTCAACGGCGATACGGTCGATGCATTGAGCATGATCGTACATCGGGACAAGGCTTACCATTACGGACGCGCTCTGGTCGAGCGGCTGCGGGAGATCATCCCCAGGCAACTGTTTGCCGTGGCTATCCAGGCGGCTATCGGAAATCGGGTGATCGCTCGAGAGACGATCCGACCGCTCCGTAAGAACGTTACGGCAAAGTGTTACGGTGGTGATGTCACCCGCAAACGCAAGCTCTTGGAGAAGCAAAAGGAGGGTAAGCGACGCATGAAGCGGGTGGGTCAGGTGGAAGTTCCGCGCGAGGCTTTCCTGGCGATCCTGGAAGTGGGCGCGGAGTGAGGCGGCGTCCATTGATCTCTGTAGGAGAGGGCCTGAGAGATGTCGAGACGACCTGAAGCGGATTACGTCGTGGGTGTTGATATCGGCGGCACCAACCTCAACGTGGGTATCCTGCCATTCGCGGGAGGTGAGCCACTCGCCTTCCGGACGCAAGCGACCGAAGCGCAGCGTGGTGCCAAGTTCGTAGTCGACCGGGTTGTCAGGATGATTCAGGAGGCCATGAAGGAGGTCATGGAGGCGAACGGGCGCGGACCCGAAGCATTCGCCGGAATCGGCATCGGCTCGCCGGGACCACTCGAACGCAAGACCGGCACCGTGATCAGCACGCCGAACCTGGGGTGGCGCAATTTCCCGTTGCGCGATCTGATCCAGAACGCGGTCGGCCTGCCGGCGACGCTGGACAACGACGCGAACGCGGCGACGTATGGTGAGTGGTGGATGGGGGCCGGGCGTGGAGTGAACTCGCTTGTAGGGGTCACGTTGGGCACCGGCATCGGAGGTGGTATCGTGCTCAACGGCGAGCTATACCACGGAGCGGCGGACGCCGCCGCAGAGATCGGCCACATGACCATCGACTCGACCGGTCGCAAGTGCAAGTGCGGCAACTACGGATGCGTCGAAGCCTATGCGTCGGGACCGGCCATCGCGGCGCGGGCGATCGAGGGTCTGGAATCGGGCGCCAGCTCGGTCCTGCTCGAATTGGCCGGCGACCTGCAGGCGGTCACGGCGGAGACCGTGTTCGAGGCGGTCGTGCTCGGCGATCCTTACGCGACGGAAGTCATGCACGACACGGCGAAGTTCCTGGGAGTCGGGCTTGCCAACGTCATCAATATCCTCAATCCGGAGGTTCTGGTGATCTCGGGTGGTGTGACGAGGGCGGGCGACCACCTATTCGATCCGCTGCGCACCGAAGTGAGGCGGCGCGCCTTCCGGGTGGCTGAGCAGGCCTGTCGAATCCTGCCGTCCGGCCTGGGCGGCAAGGCCGGTGTCATTGGGGCCGTGGCCTGTTTCAAGCGCGAAAAATACGGCAAGGTGTGAATTCGAGGCTCGGCACTCGCGCTCGATGGGCAGAGTCGTTATCTTGCAAAGCGGTACCCTTCGGAATCCGCTCGTAGGACTTCAGGACCGCGATTCGGCGCTGGCTGCAGCCAGGGCGCGGACGCGCGATCGGGTGAATGACCCGAGGCAACGGTGCAGGGACGCGTGCGCATCCTCGGGGTCATAGGGACGATGGTGTGGGACACGATCTGGCGCGAGCACGACGTGCGATCGCCGATCGAGGAGTGGGGGGGGATCAGCTACGCGCTCGCTGCTGCGGATGCCGCTGCACATTCCGGTTTCCAGGTGAGACCTATCATCAAGTTGGGCCGCGATTTGGCAGAACGCGGACTCCGCTTCATCCGCGAGCTTGGTGTCATCGAGAGCGACATCGCCGTCACTTTGGTCGATCAGCCGAATCCACGCGTGGAGCTGCGCTATTCGGGAAGCGCGCGGCGCAGCGAGCGGCTGCGCGGTGCTACCCCGACCTGGGCCTGGTCGGACCTGCAGACGCGCATCAAGGGCTGCGATGCCCTGTACGTGAATTTCATCACCGGGAGCGAGCTCGACCTCGAGTGTGCCAAGGAGTTACGCCGTGGCTTCGACGGTCCGATCTACGGAGACATGCACTCGTTAATGCTCGCGACGGGCCCGCGAGGCGAACGTAGTCATCGACCCCTCGAGCGCTGGGCCGAATGGCTGGGTTGCTTCGATGCGGTTCAGGTCAACGAAGACGAGCTCGCCGTGCTCAGCTCTCACTGGGGAGATCCCTGGGCCTTCGCCGCTGACGTCGTCGGCCGCGGGCCGCGGCTGCTGTTCGTCACCCTCGGCGCCAGGGGCGCTGCCTACTTCATGGCGGAGAGCGCCTTGCCGCTGGAAAGATCTCTCGCAAGCCAGGTGATCGAGGGGTCAAGGGTCAGAACGGGGCGCGTCATGGTGGAGCCGATGCCACAGGGGGACCCAACGGGTTGCGGCGATGTCTGGGGCGTCTCGGTTTTCGGCGCGCTGCTGGCAGGGTTGGGTGTGGAGGAGGCGATGCGGCTGGCCAACGAAGCCGCGCGCCGCAACGTGGCGCACCGGGGCGCTTCGGGGCTGAATCGCTTCCTGCGCGGTGAGATCGAGCTTGGCTGAGAGCGTACTGAGGAGCCGCCGACGTTGACCGTCGTAATCCAGCTTCCGGAAACGCTGGACGAGCACGGGTTCGAGGGCCTGGTGGCCGGTTGGGCCGCGGCAGAAGGCGGTCACCTGTTGCTCGATGCCCGGCATGTTCGTTGGGTAAGCCCTTTCGGCATCGTTGGGCTGCTCGCTGCGGGCGCCGGCTGGCAAGGTCGTTGGGGCGAGCGTCCGCGGATACAGATGCCCGAGAACGAGGAAGTCATCAGCTATCTGGGGCGGGTCGGGTTCTTCGAAGCGGCGCGCGCCGTCTTCGACTTGCCGGAGCGGCCGCGGCGGCGGGTTGGCGGTGACACGGACCGCTTGCTCGAGGTGACGCCGATCCGCTCACATCAGGATGTGCATGATGTGATCGATAATGTGGCTGATCGCGCCGCGCTTATATTGGGAAATCGTTTGGAGTACCCGGCAGCGGCGGTCACGAATTTCAGCCTGATTCTGTCTGAAGTCTGCCAGAATGTGGTGGAGCACGCCGGTGACCATGGCTGGGTCTCCGCTCAGGTCTACAATTGGAGACAGCGCCTGGGCCGAAAGGTAGTGGTCATTGCTGTGATGGATGTGGGGATGGGCTTTCGTGGCTCACTGGCGCGTGAACACGCGCAGCGTTACGGTGACCGCTGGTCCGATCAAACGGCGCTCGAAGCAGCCTTTCTGCACGGCGTTTCCCGCTACCGCGACCCGGGTCGCGGTCAGGGGTTGCAGGGGATTCGCAAAGTGGTGTCGCGCTGGAATGGACTGATCACCATTCGTAGCGGTACCGCGCAAATTGCCGAGGTTCCGGACTGGGTCGAGATGGATCTGGTCCGCAGCGGATTGCCTGACTTTCCAGGAGCACAGATCCAGGTGGTGCTGCCGCAACGGGTCGCGCCGGACGGCGGCGATGGAGGGCGTGGGGATGGATAGACCGGCTACGGGAGGGGTTTGCGGAGGGGTGGATGCGGTTCTCCACACCTC
The DNA here is from genome assembly GCA_020350785.1 of Gemmatimonadota bacterium. Classification (GTDB taxonomy): domain Bacteria; phylum Gemmatimonadota; class Gemmatimonadetes; order Palauibacterales; family KS3-K002. Next base: position 1,585,108 of record CP070722.1, on the reverse strand, counting down.
GGTGGCAACGTTTTACAGCAATCTGGTGACCCGGCCAACCGGCCGTGCGGTGCGCGTCGCAATCGAGGAACAGCTCAGGGAGATGACGGGCACCAGCCTGTCGATCCTCGACTTCTCGCGTGTCAGGATCATCGACTACAGCTGCGCCGACGAGGTGATCGCGAAGCTGCTCCGAAGATTCCGGAGCACGGAGCGGCCGTCCAATGTGTTCTTCGTCGTGAAAGGCGTGCCCGAGAATCAGAGAGACACAGTTGAGCATGTCCTGCGACGCGACAACTTGTTGCTGGTCGCCGTGGGGCACGGTCGGTCCGCGCTGTGGGGCGCGGCGCCGGCTCGGTTGCGAGCAGCCTGGCAGTGCCTCGATCAGCTTGGGCGGACGGCGCCCGAGGAGTTCGCCAGTGCGCGGGGGGTCAACCTGCGGGCGGCAAGCTCCTGTCTGAGGCGGCTGGTGGCACAGCGGGTGGCCCTGCCCGAGGGGCGGGACGCCTTCGCCAGCCTGCTCGCCGTGGCCGATCGGGGGCCCGTCCAGCGGACCGCTGACATCGAGGTGAGGTCGCTCGGCCGGGCGGCGGAGTTGACGGCGCCCTATGGTGAGGATCCCACCCTGTCCAAAGAGGATCGGCGTGCCCGCCCGGGAGGCGGTATCGATCCCTACCTCTCGAAGCCAGGAGACCTCGACCAACTGCCCGCCCGCTGAGCTGAAGAGGTGGAGATTTCGCTGCCCTCTACGTTGACCGACTCCGGTGTCTCGGCTACATTTCGGTCGCTGAGGTGGCTGGGTCTGCGCTGGGAGGTCGGCTATGCGGGCCACGACGACTTTGGATAAGATTGAGGCTGTCATCGACGAGATTCGTCCGGCCGTGCGCGCGGATGGCGGCGACGTCGAGCTTGTGAGTTTCGACCCTGTCGAGGGTCGGGTCGAGTTGCGCCTCGTTGGTGCCTGTCACACGTGTCCTCACTCGCTCTTGACGCTGAAGGGCGGCATCGAGCACCGCCTGCGACGAGCGTTGCCGGAGGTGAAGTCGGTCGTCGCTATTTAGTCCAGTCGAAGGCTTGAGTTGAGGGCCGGCGCGGGTGCACCTGTGCCGGTTTTTTGTTAGCGTGGAATAGCACGAAGCCGTAAGACCAGATCGGAACTGGTGGGATTACACAACTGGCAGTGAGCGATGGCAGATCATAGTGACCTGATGGAAAACGTGGTGGCTGCGCTGAAGTCGGTAGCTGATCCGGAAACCGGTAAGGATATCGTCGCGGCGGGGCTGGTCACGGAGCTTGAAGTCACAGACAACGGCCGTGTGCGCTTCGCGATGGTAAGCGACGGCGGTGAGCCGGGGCGACTGACGGAGGCGGCGCGACGAGCGGCGCGGTCGGTCGAAGGGGTGGCGGGTGTGGAGATAGACATGCGGCCGGGGGGTCGCGGGAGGCGGCGCGGCGGTCGCAAGCTGCCGGTGGCGGGACAGGCTCCAGGCGGTGATCGAAATCGGTCGGTCTCAGGAACTCCATCGCCGAGTGCACCGCCGCGGCCTGAGGGTGTGCCTGGCGTGCGGCACGTCGTCGCGATCAGTTCCGGCAAGGGTGGTGTCGGCAAGTCGACGATCGCGACGAACTTGGCGGCGGCTCTGGCAGTCAAGGGTGCCCGCGTCGGTCTGTTGGATGCGGACGTCTATGGTCCAGACATCCCGATCATGTTCGGGGTTCATAGCCGGCCTCGGGTGACCCCAGACGAGCGGGTCGTACCGCTGGAGGCCCACGGCGTCAAGCTCATGAGCATCGGTTTTCTGATGGACGACGACACGCCCGCGATCTGGCGTGGCCCGATCGTCATGGGAATCATACGGCAGTTCCTGCAGCAAGTCGCTTGGGGGGAACTCGATTATCTGCTCGTTGACATGCCACCCGGTACCGGCGATGCCCAGCTATCTTTGGTGCAATTGGCCAAAGTCGATGGGGCGCTGATGGTTACCACGCCGCAGGGGGTCGCGGTGGCTGACGTCCTCAAGGGCATCAAGATGTTCGAACGCGTCGATGTCCCGGTATTGGGGCTGGTCGAGAACATGAGCGGCTTCTGTTGCCCACACTGCGGTGAGCGCACCGATGTCTTCGGCAGCGGCGGTGGCCGTAAGCTGGCGGCGATTGCTGGCGTGCCGTTTCTGGGCGAAGTGCCGATGGGGGCTTCGGTCGTCGCTGCCGGCGACTCGGGTCAACCCACCGTCTTGGCGATGCCCGAGTCGCCAGAGGCGATGGCGCTGATGGAGTTGGCCGAAAGGGTCACCGCCGCACTTCCGGCCCCCGAGCGGGCCGAGACGCCGCAGCACTGAGAGGCTGGTCGCAAGAGGACTTGCCGACTCGCAGTCGCGTGATGCCGGTCATCACTCTGCTAACGGACTTCGGAACCCGAGACGGCTTCGTCGGTGCCATGAAAGGTGTCGTCCTCGAGACAGCCCCGGGCACCCAGATCATCGATATCACGCACGATATCCCCCCTGGCGACGTCGAGTTCGGTGCCTGGGTTCTGTCCGGGTACTGGAAGCTGTTTCCACCCGCCACCGTCCATATCGGCGTGGTCGACCCCGGAGTCGGGGGGCCGCGGAAAGCGATCGCCCTCGAGGTCGATGGACGGTACCTGGTCGTGCCCGACAACGGGTTGGCGACGGGTGTGCTGGCAACGTCGGAGTCGTGGCGCTGCGTGGAACTGACCGAGACGCGCTTTATGCGTAGCCCACGCTCGACGACGTTTCACGGTCGCGACATTTTCGCTCCGGTCGCGGCGCACTTGGCCGCGGGGGCCGATTTCGAGAAGTTCGGGCCGCTGCTGAAAAAGCCGCTTCGACTCACGCTCCGTCCTCCGACGCGGGGCGAAGGGAAGGTCCATGGCCGGGTGGCCCACATCGATCGATTCGGCAATCTGATTACGGATATTCCGGCCGATTGGGTGGAAGAGAGTTGGCGGTTCGAATATGCCGACCGACCTCTGGGCCGCTTGAAACGGACGTACGCGGATGCCGGGGTCGGCGACCTGGTCGTGATAGTAGGGTCTCTGGGAACGGTCGAGATCGCGGTTCGGGAGGGATCGGCCGCGAAAAGACTCGGGGCCGCACGCGGCGACCCCATAATCGGCAAGGGGCCGAGCGTCAGAGCCTAGCGACCTTGATGCCGCCAAACGCGCCGCTGAGCGATAGCTTCAGGTGGTGCCTGGCGCTCTCCCAGTTGCGGCTGAAATAGACTCCCCCTTCTTCCTTGAGGAAATCGGGCGCGTCGAACGACATCAGGAACGT
>CP070722.1:1573469-1581733 GCA_020350785.1 Gemmatimonadota bacterium | reverse complement strand
GGGACTTGAGGGCATAAGCGCGCCGTTCAGGGCTGCGGGCACGCAGGTCGACGAGCAACACAGCTAGGTGAGATGCCGCCAGTCGCAACACGGTGTCCTTCTGCGGGCCGCGCAGTTGCCGTGCGTAACGGAGTAGGAAGTTGACGAAGTAGCGGCTGTCTTTCCGCGCTACTAGAGCCTGAAGCTCGCGTTCGGGCCGCTCGCCTGAGAGCACTTGGAGGAGGAGGGGTTCCCAGGTTGCCTCCAAGCGGGAGCGACGGCGTTGTTTGCGGTTGTTCATCGAGCGGAGGCAGGCGGTGCCCAGGGTGAAAGCGAGCGCAGAGACTAGGAGAATCAGAATTGCTACGGCGACGAACTGGAGACTCCGATCGGAGAAAGCCAAGGCTGGGGTCATCTTGACAGGATCAGGAGGCTCTGGTTGAGCGACCGAGCATACGGCGCACGCGGGCGATGAGCTCCGTCGGCGAGAACGGCTTGACTATGTAATCGTCGGCTCCCAGCTCGAGACCGCGCACGATGTCTCGTTCGCTTCCGAGAGCGGTCAGCATCGCGATAGGGATCTCGGCGTAGCCGGGCATTTCGCGGAGACGGGTCAAAACATCGAAGCCGCCCAAGCCCGGCATGTTCACATCGAGAATCGCCAGGTCGAACTGCTCCGTTTGGGCGCTGGCTAGGGCTTCATCGCCGTTAGCGCAGCGTACGACCTCGAAGCCGGGCTCGCGCGTAATTCGATAGACGAGCAGCTTTGCAGCAACATCGTCATCTTCGGCGACGAGTACCCGGATCGTGCGCCCGCGGACCTCCCTGGGGTCGCTGACGATCTGACCCCCTGCCGAGCGCTGAGTCAGATAAAGCAAGTGGCCCGCTTGATCGATGGCTTCCTGCAACGGTGTGCCCGCCGCGACGACGGCGACGCCGGCCGAGAAGTCGAGACCCGCATTCGATTCGGTCAGCGTCTTGCGGGCGGCTTGAAGCAGCCGCCGGGCCGTGGCCAGGTTCGCCTCAGGGAAGAGCACCGCGAGTTTGTCCTCGTTCCATGGGGCGACCAACGCAGCGTCGCCCAGAGCAGTGGCCATCTGGGTGGCCAGGCTTTCGAGGGTACGGGCGCCGCTTGCCGCGGCTGGGTGAGATGACTCGATGGCGACCAGCAGGGCGAGTGCCCGCGATTTCGATTTCGCAGCGCTAAAGGCCGTCGTGAGAGTGCGGCGATCAACCATTCCAGCAAGCGTTACGGCGCGAGCGGGAGCGGCGCTACCTCGTCTGTCGGCATCAGTTACCAGCCGCAGCAGTCGCTCGACATCGACGGGTTTTGCCAGAAACTCCTCGGCACCTAGTGCCAGACACTCTGCCCGAACGTGTGGGTCCGAACGGGCAGACGCGATGAACACGGGCACGGTGTGGAGTATGGGATCCTCTTTGAGACGCAGGAGAAGATTGCGGCCATCTGCATCGGGCAGGACGAGATCGAGAACGATGGCAGCGATTGAGCGCTTCGCGATGATCTCTTCCGCCTTGGCAGCGGTGCCAGCGACCTCCGTAGGCCAGCCTGATTTGGCGAGTCTGGCCTGGAGCAGCTTGGCGGGGATTGGGTCGTCCTCGATGATCAGGACCGAGCCTGGCGACGGGACAGCCATCTCGATCGCGAGCGCGAGCTCGGATAGCAAGGCGCTTACGTTGGCCTCCACGTTGGCCGCTGTCCCCTCCAAGAGGCGGGTGGCGGCGGACGATAGCTCCTCATACCGGCGGTCGCGGGCCAGGCGAAGGAGCCCACGCGCGATTCGACGAACGGAATTCACAGCTTCTTCGCGCCGCTCACTGAGGAGGTGTCGCGCGGCTTCCAGCGCGTCGCGGAATCGTCGCAGATCTGTGTTGCCCTGTTCGCCTATGGGAAGCATCGGGTCACGTGTCCCTCGACGGGCGGCCGAGATGAGAGTCCGGACCGTGGTCCTGGGCGGCTGGCGTGGGCACGGGGCAGGGAGTCAAGCTACGATACAGTGGAGCGGCCGGGCTGGCCAGTGCGACGCAAGCTGGCTGGTGGCTAGGCGCCGGGCAGGCCGCGCTCTTCCTGCCGATCGTGGGCAAAGGTCCGATGCCTTGTCGCGTCTTCGATCTGCTCGGTCAGGCGGTCGAGCAGATCACGAAGAGCGCGCCGTCGGCGCCTGACGATCGAGGAGTAGGTCGATCGTGCCAGCAGGTACGAGCCTCCGATGATCACCACGGGAAAGCCTATGGCGAAGGCCGCGGAACCCAGAGCGCCGAGTCCGACGCCCAGACCTACACCGAGGCCCACGCCGCCCCCACCTCCCCCCAGAAATCCGCCGAAGATGCTGCCCGCTAACTGACTGAAACGTTCGTCGATTCTGATCCGGGTCCGGCCCTCGCGCGAGCTCACGTTGACTTGGAGCCAGCTCATCCCTGTGGGTGAGGTGTAGTGCCAAGTGAGTGTCCGGCCGACGAGGCTCGCCTGACCGTGACCCTGAGTTGCCTGTTGCAGCTCGGGGATCAGCGCTTCGAATTCCGACTCGGCCAACTCGCCCGCGAGTGTCCGCTTGAGTTCGATGGTGAGCGGAGCACCGGCTAGACGGGCCCAGCCTTCCGGGTGCGCATCGACGGCGCCGGCGTCCAGATCACTGGCGGCTCGACGCAGCAGTTTGGGATCGATTCCGGCTTCCGCGGCGATCTCTTCCAGCTCGGCGAGCGTCAGCCCCCCACCCTCGGCTGTCGGCGTCGGCTCTTGGCGCTGTAGGTCGGCCGCGCGCTTCAGGATGAGACCGATCTCTCTATCGCCGTAGCGACGACGTGAGCCTCCAGAGGATTCCATGGGCGGGAATCTAGCGATCGGCTGAAGTGGCTTCAAGGAAGCTCAGGAGCCGAGATAACTGGCTGCGGTCCTATTCGGCGGGGTCCTGAGTGGTGGGCGGCAATGGGGTCATCAGATCGACGACAACGCGCCAAGTGCCGGTGGGTTGACGGCGCCAGGCACGCAGATAGTTGCCGAGTTCCGTCGGCGATGACTCATCTGCGGGAGTGAAGACATACTCGCCGTAGCTATAGCCGAAGTCGCCGGACTTCGAAACGTCACCACCCATCACCTTCCATGTCAGCTTGCCGGGCCGTTCCGCTATGAGGTCACGGATGGCTTCGATGCCGGTCACCGGCTGGCGCCCATTGCGCAAGGTACGGATCGTGGGGGACACAAAGCCGGTCAAGGCCCGCAGGCTGCCGCCGGTCGCAGAGGCTCCGGCGAAGGCGCGGTCGGTTTGCAGGAGGGCAGCGACCTGAGCGGCTCGAGCCGATTCACGGACCCTCCAGCTGCCGAGCGCCAGCGGTCGCGGAGGTATCTCCACTTCCCTCACGGCGGCGGCTGGCGGCGGATTGAAAGTACCGTGATCGATCACCGCCTTCCACGGCCCGGCCGCCACTCGCCTCCAGATCGTGAAATAGTTGCCGTGGCTGACTGCCGGTGAGCTCGAGTCCGGCCTGAAGCTCCAGGGTCCGGTCGTAAGGCCTAGATCTCCAGAGGCGGACACGTCAGCGTAGGCGGGCTCCCAGGAGAGCAGGCCCGGTGTGGCCGGCTGCTGGCGGAGCCACTCCTGAGCGTTCGTGGCGCGGGGCCGAAAGAGGATGCCGTCGTCGGCGAGGAAGCTCTGAAAGGCGTCACGGACGCCGCGGTCGGCCGCCGCCTGGGCGAAGGCGTGCTCCGCCTCGATCAATGAGGACAGGAACGCCTCGTAGCCGGATCCATGCTCGGGGGCGCAGGAGGCAGCGAGCAGTGCAGCGGCGAGGACGGCTGCCGTATCGGTCTGAGTTCGTTGTCGGGTTTTTCGCACGCTCGTTAAGTTAAGGGCGTGGAGGTAGGAGCCGCCACTCCCCGGGGGGGAGGCGGCATACTGAGCACGGAATACAAGGGCAAAAGCATGGATAGGCAGCGCTCACTTCCGATCATCTGGCACGAAGCCTACGAGGCCGACATAGGCGCCCATGTATTTCCGACTCGCAAGTACAGGTCGCTGAAGGAGCGGCTGGTCCGCGAGGGGGTCGTGAAGGAGGCGGACATCCGCCGTCCCGAACCGGCCAGCAATGAGCAGGTCGGACTCGTGCACACAGCCGCTTATCTGGAGAAGATCGTCAATGACGATTTCAGCTGGCAGGACAACATGATTCTGGAAGTCCCCTACTCGCCGCAGCTACGAGAGGCGATGTGGTTGTGTGCCGGGGGATCGATACTAACGGCGCGCTTGGCGCTCGAATACGGGCTCGCTGCCCACTTAGGGGGCGGATTTCATCATGCCTTTCCCGACCACGGAGAGGGCTTTTGCCTGATCAATGATGTGGCGGTCGCGCTTCGTGTCTTGAGGGCGGAAGGCGCGATCGAGCGAGCGACGGTCATCGACTGTGATCTACACCATGGCAACGGAACGGCCGCGGTGTTCCAGAATGAAGCGGAGGTGTTCACTTTTTCAATTCACCAGCAAAACAACTATCCGATGTACAAGCCGCGTAGCGATCTGGATCTGGGCTTGGCCGACGGCACGGGAGACGCGGAGTACCTGGAGCTGCTGAGGACCCACGTTCCGGAGATCCTCAACGGACACCGACCCGATCTCGTCTTCTATCTCGCCGGTGCAGACCCCTACGAAGAGGATCAGTTGGGTGGATTGAGTCTGAGCCGTGCGGGGCTGCGCCAGCGAGATGAGCTCATCCTGCAACTGGCCGCCGGAGCCGGTGTGCCGGTCGCAATCACACTGGCGGGCGGCTACGCGCGCCGGTTCGAGGACACGGTGGACATACACTTTCAGACGGTGCGCGCGGCCGGCCGGCAGTTGCAGCGTGGTAGGGGCTGATTCGCGCGTCCATCGTCTGCTTGGTTGGCGGGGCGTCGTGCTGCTTGGCGCGAGCAGTCTTCGACTCGATCACATTGCAGAAGCGTCGCTGCCCTCCGGAAACGGGGGCGGGGATACCTCAAACGTGCGGAGGCGAGTTGTCAGATCTCACCCTTTTTGGCTTGGCACTGTTGGCGGCCATGGGCGGCTTGCGGCCGGCGGGTAAGACGCCGCAAGAGAAGATCAGCCGCACCGAGCACCTGGAAATAACCTATCCTGCTGCTGCCGAGGCGGAACTGTCGGCGTTTCTCAATTATGGGGAAGGTGTCTACAACCGCGTCGACTCCCTATTGCCGGGTGCCTTGCCCCCTACGCTTGCCGTGAGCTTGGAGAGCGGCAGCCGGCGCGGGGAGGATGAGACCGGTGTCGTTGTGAACCTCGAAGTCGAGGGTCCCGCAGAGGTGTTGTTTGCCGGTCAGCTGGCCCGTGTCGCTGTCCGCTCCCTTGCCGGCGATGCTTATGACTTAGATGCCTTCCGATTCGTCTTCGCCGGTCTGGCGGCGTGGGTGGCTGAGGAGTATGAGCGTGAGGCCGGGATCCGGCGACCCCGCTGGCTATGGGCGGCTTACGCCTACATGCAGGAGGCAACATACCTAGAGTACCTGGAGGTGTACGAACGAGCGAGCGACGAGCTTGGCAGCAATGTCGTGACGGCGGTCGGCTACACGCTGGTCTCGCTGCTCGTTGAGCGCGACGGCTTGCAGGGCCTCGAGCGGCTGCTCAGGGCGCTGGCCCGGAATGCGGATCTCTGCGCGGCATTGGACGATAGCGGCTTAGATTGTGCCAGGTTTACCGCGGATTGGAGTTCGGCCCTGGAGGCGGAAGCCGCGAGGCACGATTTCGCCAGCGCTCCCAGCGTGGAATCGGACCTCATCGTCAGCGACCAGGGAGAGCTGCGTCAGGTCGATCTCTGGGTTCACGTTCGAAACCCCGAGACGAACGCCTTCAATTTCTTCGTGCAATATGTGGTGAACGGCGAGCAGCGAGAGGAAGTTTATGCGGCGGAGGGGCCGGATTACCAGGTGCGAATTCCGCTGGGGCAGCAGGAGACGGGCGCCGAGATACTTTGGGATGTCGCCGTCTGGTCGGATACTCTGCAGCTCTGGGTGCGGGGCGGTTGGCAGAACAGGGTGGTGAGGTGATTTCAAGGCCGCAGTTGCGGTTCCGAGTCAGCGAGATATTTTCCGGGTACAGCAGCAGACTGTTGTCAGCCCCCCGCTGTTATTCAACGCGAAATCGAGGGTGTGTCTCATGAAGCGCGGAACGACGTTTCTTGCAGTGGTCGCACTGATTGGCGTGATCTCGTTCGGGTCCTACTCGTGCGCCACCCGGGCGCAGACGGGCGCCATTGTCGGTGCCGGTGCCGGTGCCGTGGTCGGCGGAGCCGTTGGCGCAGCCGCCGGAAGCACGGTGACGGGGGCGATCATTGGAGCTGCCGTCGGCGGTGCCGCCGGGGCGATCATCGGTGATTACATGGACCGGCAAGCCGCGGAGCTGGATCAGGACCTGGAGGGCGCGAGGGTCGAGCGTGTGGGCGAGGGGATCAAGATCACCTTCGACTCGGGCATTCTGTTCGATGTGGATAAGTCGGATCTGCGACCTGAAGCGAAGAAGAATCTCACGGAACTCGCCAGGATACTCAACAAATATGACGACACTATCATCCTGATCGAAGGTCACACGGACTCGACCGGCTCGGAGGACTACAACATGGCGCTGTCCAAGCGGCGCGCCGAGTCGGTCTCGGCCTACCTGGCCACCCAGAACGTGAGCCCGAGTCGCTTCACCGTGGTAGGCTACGGAGAGGTCCAGCCGGTGGCATCGAACGAGACTGTCGATGGGCGTCAACTGAACCGGCGCGTCGAGCTGGCGATCATGGCCAACGAGGAACTGAAGAAGGCCGCAGAGCGGCAGGCGCAGGGCGAGTAGTTCCAGAACGAGTGGGGACGGTGAGCCGAACCGTCCCCACCACTCCTTGCAGCGGCCGTTCCGCGGCGGATTGGCTCCGGAAGCTGCGGCGGTCGCCTCTTGCCACGATCTTCCGATCACTTCAAGTTGGGCTTTGACGGGGGTGCTGGGGTACGACCCGGCTGAGATCAGACCCTGAGAACCTGATCCGGGTAATTCCGGCGCAGGGAGTCATTCCTTCTGCTCCTCCAGCTCTGTCTGCTCACCCGTGGCATCTCCCGTCTTCTAGAGGGGGATCAAGTAATGGCATTCTGTGGAGAACAACTCGCTCGGCTAGGCGACATCTGGTTGCGAATGCTCGATCACCGCTTCCTGCTAGAGACGCGGGACGGCACGATAGCGCGCGAGACCTTCGCTGACTGGATGCGGCAAGATTACCTGTTCGTGGAGGCGGCCATCCCATTCATCGCCGCACTGATGCCCAAGGCACCCGCAGATCACCGAGTGGCGCTAGGGCAAGCGATCCCGGCCCTGGAGAAAGAGCTGGAATTGTTCCGCGAGCGAGCCGCCGTCGCGGGGGTTGACCTCACAGGGGTGCGGCCCTCCTTCGTGAACCACGCCTACGTGCAGTTCCTTATCGCGACCGCGTACAGCAAGTCGTACGCTGAAGCGTACACCGTTCTCTACGTTGCCGAGAAAGCCTACTACGACTCGTGGATGGTTGTCAGGGCTGGTCTCGATTCGGGTTCGATCTGGTATCCGTTTGTCGAGAACTGGACGAGCGACGCCTTCGCCGGTTGGGTCGGCTACCTGGAGGCGCAACTGGATGCGTTGGCCGAGCAGGTGGGCGAAGCCGAACGAGGGCGGATGGCTGAGCTATTCGAGCTGACGGCGCGCTACGAGCTGGCCTTTTGGGAGATGGCCGCCGCCGGTGGAGGTTGGCCCGGCTTGGAAGGAGGGGCGCAGTGATGTCCTTCTCGGAAAGGCTCTATGAAGCGGTGAAGCCGATCTGGGATGCACAGCTGAGTCACCCAGTCGTTAAGGGTATCGGAGACGGCTCACTGGATGAAGAGGTGTTCAAACGCTGGGTCCTCCAGGACTACCGATACCTGAAGGAGTTTGCTCGCATCTTCGCCTGGGCCGTGACCAAGGCTGAAGGTCTGGATGCGATGGGTTGGTATGCCGCTGTGCTGAATCTGACGCTGAACACAGAGATGGGGCTGCACCGGCAGTATGCAACGCGCTTCGGACTGTCCGCCTCGGAGCTGGAAGCTGCGCCGATGTGGCCGACGACCAGAGCTTACACGGATTTCCTGGTGCGCACGGCGGCGGATGGAGACATGGCCGATCTTTTGGCAGCACTCTTGCCCTGTGCCTGGGGCTATGTCTATGTCGCTCAGCACCTCGCCAAGGGCGAGCCGCCAATGGACCAACGCTACGCCGATTGGATCGAGCAGTACGCGTCGGACGAGT
>CP070722.1:1568525-1573369 GCA_020350785.1 Gemmatimonadota bacterium | reverse complement strand
CCTCGGCAGAACGTCGCCAGCAGTTGGTCTCGCCACTGCGGGCGCTCGAGTTGCCTGAGTTTTACTGCCCCGGGTAGCCCGCTGCCTAACAAGCTTAAATCAATCCGTGGTATCGTTCTGACAGCGAGCGCCGGTCCTACACCGCGGTTACCATCAAAGAGGCCGGCGGGAACGAGAGCGAGCCGACGCTCCGCCGCCATGAGAGGCGCGCTCGAGCCGCAGACGCGGCAGGAAGACGGCGAGTACCCGCCACCCGGCGGCTCGTAGGTCTGGATCAGTTCTTCGCCTAGTCGATTGGAGGCTGCGTTGGCCGTCGGCTGCAATCCCTGGTCAGGCGGCGGGAACTTCGTCCTTGTAGGTTCTGATTCTCGTCGGCTCCAACTCCAGAATTCGAAGAGCCGCCGCCACCTTTCGCCAGGACTCAAGGGTCCGCTGCCTGTCCGGATCCGACAGGTCCCAGTAGCGGGATGCCAACTTCTCTGCGAGCTCGATCCCACCCTCTGCGTGAATCGAAACGATGCCGTCGAATGATACCCACATCTCATGTTCGGCTATGTGATTGGCCACCAACATGGATGCGCGCGGATCTGCTTTCAAGCGCTCAATCTTCGGAGAGCCGGCACTCGTGAACATCCTAACCACCTGACCAGTCCAGTCGAACCAGACCGGGACGGCGATCGGTGACCCATCGATCCGGAGAAGAGTGAGGATTCCGTACCGCGGCTCCCTGAGGAATCGATCGCGCTCCTCATCGGTCATGCGAGCCAACTCGATTCTCCTCCCGCCGCCTAAAGGACTGGTGGTTCAGCTGCGCCCAACAGCGCTGACCGCAAACGCTGGGGCACGGCGCTCGCTGTCAGAACGATACCACGGATTGATTTAAGCTTGTTAGGCAGCGGGCTACCCGGGGCAGTAAAACTCAGGCAACTCGAGCGCCCGCAGTGGCGAGACCAACTGCTGGCGACGTTCTGCCGAGGTTCCGGGAAGGCCCATGCTCGTGGCCTCGAGCTTGAGGAGGTGATCCGAGATCTTGCGATCGTCAGCTCCGTCTCGGATCAGGACATAAATCGGGCCGATGTACGAGTCAATCGCGCTGTGGCTCGGCAGCTGCAGCGCCTTCTTGGGCGGCGGCCCGTTCCGTTGCGTACGTCTTGGAATCACATCCGATTTCCCAGAGATGGCCGTCCAGGTCGCCGAAGTAGCCGGAGTAGCCTCCCCAGGGCTGCGGTCGCGCCTTCCGCGTCAGCGTGCCGCCCGCTTGAACCGCGCGTTCGAGGAACGCATCGACTTCTTGTGAGGAGCCAAGGAAACGGGCCAGGGAGACTCCTCGGAATCCCTCGCCGATTCCAGAAACGCCAGCATCCTCCGCGAGCTCGTTCCGTGGAAACAGGGCAAGCTGTGCGCCACCAAGGTCGAAGAAGGCGATCGTTTCGGGCTCGTAGGGTACGCGTTGGAGCCCGATCCCCGTTTCGTAGAAGCGGATGGACCGCTTCAGATCTCTCACACCCAGGGTCACGATCGTCGCTGTTGAAGCCATTCTGCCGCCGCCGAACACACCGACGTTCATCTGCCGGCCTAGCAGAAGGCTACCACGAGAGCAGCGCCGAGAGATCTCGGAGGAACTCCGCGCGCAAATGGTCTCCGCTGGCGACAGCGGCTCCCTCGACGAGCGCTTCCACTACGAAGTACACCCCCGCCACAGCAAGGAGAGCCTCCAGGCGGCCGTCGCAGGCCGGCCCCGACTCGGCTGGCACCTCGCATGGTGCAAGACGGTCCGCGATAGTTTTCTGGACTAGGAGCAGCGCGACGCCGAGCAGGATCGGGATCGCCGCCGAGACTCCAAGCGTGACGTACGAGAAGCCATCGAGCGAGCCGAACGGTAGGAACACGAGGGATCTTGTTCCTCGGATCAGCTTCTAGATGCCGAGCACGGAGACGAGCGCTTCGATGAGGTCTCGACTCTTCACTCGAGTTGGACGCCGCCTAACGGATCAGGCGCTCAGCTGTGAGCCACCGCGCCTCCGTGGCTTGCTCGAAGCGCCAGAGTCACGATGCCAAAGGCTACCAGATCTGGATGGGGAGCCGGACGATACGTGGAGGTCGCGGCGCCGTGGATGGGATCGCTGGTAGGGAACCGCGCAGAGGAGGTCTTAGGAGACATCCGGTCTTACGACCCTCCATAGAGCCCAGGCGGTACGGCGTCAGCTGCGCGGCCCAGCGCCGCCACCCTCCCGCACCCCCAAGACGCTACGCCGCCAGACGGCGCGATGCCACGAGCGGAGCGACGCTGGGCCGCGGCAGCTGCATCCGCTTGTTAGCCGGCGCCTTCGAGCTTGAACACCCGACAGGCGTTGCCCGTCAGGAACAGTTGCTGCGCATCCGGACTGAGGCCAAGAGAAGGCAGCCCCTCGAGGCAGGCCGACGCAGTAAGCATGGGATAGTTGGTACCGAACAAGACCTTGCGGGAGCCCCGCCCGCGCATGAACTCGGCGAAGTCCGCCGGGAAGCGTGACGCCTTGTAGGCGGAGGTGTCGATGTACAAGTTGGGGAACTTCGTCGCGAGCGAGATGATCTCCTGCGTCCAGGGTGCCCCGATGTGACCTGCGAGAATCCGGAGCTCGGGGAACTCCAACGCCACGTTCTCGAGGTAGGGAATGGGACGCCCGGTCTCCGACGTGAGCAGCGGGCCCGTGTGCCCGACTTGAAGACAGAAGGAAACGTCCAGTTCGACGCACTCCGCGTAGAGCGGATAGTAACGCCGGTCGTCCGGAGGCAAGCCCCAGAGCCAAGGCACGATGCGCAGCGCTCGAAACCCGAGTTGGCGCACGCATCGCCGCAGCTCCCGCACGCCTTCCATCGGCTTCGCGAGACTCACCGACGCGACCCCGATGAGCCGGTCCGGGAACTCGCGGACGAAGGAAGCCACCTCATCGTTGGAGATCAGCTCTCCCTGTGGACCCCACCAAGCAGCCGTGAGCCCCATCCCAACCCCTGCCTGGTCCATGCTGCCGATCGTGAGCGAGAGCGGAATGTCCGGAACCGAGTCCTGGCGCGCCCATCGGCGGAGCGAATCGAAGAACGGCTGCTCAAGAAAGCGCCTTGTCGGGTGCTGCATCCAAGCATCGATGATCCGCATCTGAGCGCAGACTCCTCCGCCCGCTGGCTAACGGCTCCGGCGCTCAGGTGCGAGCGCCGCCGGCCCGTAGCCTAACTCACAGGGGCCGGTCGCCAGACGCCGAAAGCCGCCTGGCGGCGGAAATCGCAGAGGCGGCCTGTTCGCGAACACCCCGCATGGGCTCTCCAGCTGCAGCGCCTTCTTAGGCAGCGCAGTGCGCTCCCATCGCGAAAACGCGCTTGGGCGTCGTTCGGGCGTAACTCCTCAGGAGAGCCAGCGCTCACACGGGTGATCACCGCTGCGAGTGTGTAACATTCTTACCGGCAGGGAACCTGCGATGGAGTTGTTGCCTCTGGCGGCCGAGCCCTCTACCGCACCGACGGACCGCGACAGGTTGCCGTCCGAAAGGCGGCAGTTTGTGCGGACGCATCGCACCTGTATCTTTGGCTATGCGCGGCGAGTCGATGGGCCGGCCATGTCGGTCGTTTACTACATTCCGACCGATACGGATGAATTGCTCATCTCGACGATGCGAGGGCGAGAGAAGGCGAAGGCCGTTAGGCGCAATGACAAGGTCAGTCTTTGTATCCTCGATGAGCGCTGGCCGTTCGCCTACTTGCAGGTCTACTGCTACGCACGGATGGACGACGATCCGAAACTCGTCGTAGACGTAATGATGGCGGTGGGCGGTCGCATGTCGGGCACACCGCTGGATGAAAGGGCTCGCCCCGTGGTAGAGGCGATGGCGAAAAAGGAGGATCGGGTCGTTGTACGCTGTCGACCGTACATGACGTTCGCTCAGCCCCCGCGGCACCTTCACCGCCAGGACCAAGAGGAAGAGATCACGCACTGGGTCTCGGCGAGCATGCCCTGGGACGCAGAAGACAAAGGGCCTGCCTGAATACGCTTCGCAGCAGCACCCACTACTCGGGTGCTCCAACGCACCGCCTAACGGGCATGCCGTTCAGCTGCGCCCCCCGGCCGCAGGAGTACAGAACAGCAGCTCTGATCGATGCCAAACGGCTTCCCCGATCGGTATCGCCTGCGGGGCGGACGTCACCTGCAACGGCATGTTAGGCGGCCATCACGATTGACCGCCGCAGCCGCATTAGATTGCCTGACCTCCACATGCCGGGCGACGCTCTACGTCGCATCCCGGGACATGGAACTCGCCCTTGATGGCGGCGCAGTCATGACAAGGCTGGGTAGCCGACGCCTCGTTCACACGGCTCCGCTTCCCCTACCACGTCGTCTACATGGAGCTCTCCGATCGGCTCCAGATTCTCGCGGTCGCGAACGACCGCCGCAGACCCGGGTACTGGGTAGGCCGGCTTCGCACCTGACTTTCGCCGCGCCGCCTAACGGATCGGGAGCTCAGCTGCCGGGCCCACAGCCGATGGTGGCCCGAAGCGCCCAGGTTTCAATGCCAAACACTGCCAAAGGTCGATTGGAGCGCGCTGTGGCCCGGTCAGCTGCAGCGCCTTGTTAGGCGGCGTCCCGCCCCGCGCGTCAACTACTGGCTAGTTCACTCGCTTCCAGACGAGCCTGTTCCATCCAGGCACGGCGAGCACCAGCATGTCGTTGACGAACTCGAACTGCCTCTCGACAGCCAAGGTAGCCTGATTTGGAACG
The DNA here is from genome assembly GCA_020350785.1 of Gemmatimonadota bacterium. GTDB lineage: Bacteria > Gemmatimonadota > Gemmatimonadetes > Palauibacterales > KS3-K002. The sequence goes on along the minus strand of CP070722.1, from coordinate 1,568,622 downwards.
AGATGGCCGATGCGTTGATGAGTGACCACCCCTTCGGCTTCACGTACTGAGTACTTCCCGAAATAGGCCGTGTACCCGTCGAAGGCGGCCGCCTTCT
>CP070722.1:1565270-1568425 GCA_020350785.1 Gemmatimonadota bacterium | reverse complement strand
TGATCCGCGTATCCATTCGGACACTGCCCGATAGCACGAGCGCCAGCGCTGTATGCTGCTCGATCCGGTCGTCGAACCACTGGTAGCTCGGATTGCATTGCCAGTCGCCGGCCATCCCGAACCCGGCGGCCGGCGGCCAGGTCCCTAACGATTTCCCAATGCCTTCGATCAGTGGTGTGGCACAGTTGATGTTCCACGCCTCGCCCTCTGCGGGCCTGCCACGCACGAAGTCGTACATTAGCAAGATATTGGGTGTGCCCGAGTACTTCTCGTTGGCGATTTGCTCACCCAGGGCGACGCCGACCTTGAACTCGTTGTCGGCAAGCCCCCTGCCGATGAACATGTCCACGTTGATCGAGTCCGAGGCGAGAACGGCCACGCCTGCCTGATAGCCGTCGTAGCCCAGTTGGTCCCGGGTGATTATCCCGTTCGAGTAGCCGCCGATGATTCTCGCCTTCGCACCGACCGCGGAGCGTACCCCGCGGTGCAGTTGGACCGGGTCGTGCTTCGACGTAGAGTACATGAGCGCCACGTCGCATTCGGCGACGCCGGCTTCCGCCAGGGCGGCGCTCACCGCCTCGACGCCCGCCTGCTCGGAGTTGGGGTTCTCGCTGAACCCGACGCCTGCTGCAGTTGCCATCGCGCTTGCCTCCGATCCTCACTGCCGCGAAGCCGATACGAGTCGGCTTTCGCAACTACGCTATACCAAACCGATGGTCCGGGTGAGCTCGACGAAGCCGAGCTGGGAGCGGATCGGGTCGAACACCGGACGGACCGCTGACCATACGAGATCCGAGGCCCGCTGCGCAGCGGCCTTTTCCAGCCTGTCGAGTGCTTCAGTTTGCTTACCCAATCCGGTTAGAACCTGCGCCGCGAGTACGGGAGATACATAGCCTTCTCGAGCGCGAGCCTCCAGGCCTTCCAGGACGGCGGCAGCCTCTCTTGTGTTCCCCGACACGGCGAGGCCGTGGCTCAGCGCTGCCAGCGCCTCTGAACTCTCAGACGTGAGCTCCACGGCCGTTCTCAGCGCCCGCAGCGCCTCATCATGACGCCCCATAGCGACCAGGCACTGCCCGATGAACAGATGGATGAGGCCGAAGTGGGGATGCAGGTTCCGCGTGCTCTCGTACTCACCCATAGCGCCTTCGTAGTCGCGCCTGAAGTATCCCAGCACGCCCCTGCTCGCTGCGACTGCAGACGAAAGGGGTTCCAGCTGTGCGGCGAGCCCGAGCTGGCGTTGCGCCTCATCGAAACGACGGAGCGGGATGAGGACGTAGTTCGCATACCACTGGTGCGCCGTAGCGTATTCAGGATCGTTCTCTAGAGCCGCCCGGAAATCAGCTTCAGCAGCCGCCCAGTCCCAGTCGTACAGAGCCTTCACACAGGCCTGCGCGGTAAGGGCTCGGGCCAGAGTAGGGTCGATATCCAGGGCCGCGGCGGCCGCCTCCCGGGCCGCCTCCATCACCTTGCTGGGAAGCCTCGTTCCGTACACACCGAGCGTGACGTAGGAATCCGCTCGCCCTGCGTGGGCCAGCGCGTAGTTCGGGTCCCTCTCAATCGCGCTGGCGAAGCACTCGAAGCTTTGCTCGAGTGCCGACTCGGTCCTCTGATTCCATAGGAAGCGACCCCTCAGGTACGCGTCGTATGCAGCGACATCGAGTGTGCCAGACGCACGTGCAGCGCCGACTGGTCCAGCTGCCAGTCGCGGCGTTTCTTCCAGGTCTAGCTGAAGCCTGAGCGCGTCGACGATCGATTGTGATACCTGCTCCTGTAGAGCGAACACATCCTGCAAAGTGCCACCGTACTTCTCGGCCCAGATGTGCTCGTCGGTTCTCGCATCGATCAGTTGAGCCGTGATCCGAAGGTCGTCCCCAGCCTTGCGAACGCTCCCTTCCAGCACGTACTGGACGTCCAGCTCCTCCGCGATCGTCCGTGTGTCCTTCAACTTGCCTTTCAGCGCCACCGCAGAATTCCGGCTGACCACGCGCAGCAAGCCACAGCAAGACGCGTCGGTGATGATCTCCTCTGTAAGACCATCCGCGAAGTAGGCGTCTCCCGGGTCGGGGCTGAGGTTGTCGAACGGAAGGACAACGATGGACCTCTGCCCGGCCACGCCGGCCGACGCCGCAGGACGTTCTCGGACCCGTCGGGCTTCAGCCCGATCCGTACGCTTCAAACCCTCAGGTGTGATGTCGAACAGCCAAGCGAGCACCATTGCGACGGGAAACCCGAGTATTGTCAGGATGAGGGTCAGGGTGGAAACCCAGTCCGGCAGTCGCGCCGCCGGGATGACGAAGTCCGCCGCCTGCCAGACGACGAACGCGAAGACCGCGTAGGCCGCGACGACACGGAAGACGCGGCGGCGTCTCAACTCGCCAGCCAACCACAGGATGCGGGGCATCGAACTAAGTCACCCGGTGTTGATGCGTGGGGCCTGCGTCAAGATGTCATGCCGGCGAACCGGGAGCAATGATCGGGGCGCCGAAAGCCAAACCGACTATTGGAGGGACGACTCTGACCTGTTATACATTGTAAAGAATCACTGGGGGCATTGCATGCTTCGCTACTGCCTGTACTGCGGCCGGGAGCTCGCCGAAGATGAGGGCGAGCAGCTAAAGCAGAGCGTCCGCGTTTCCTTCGATCCGGAGCGCGAGCGCGTCTGGTCGGTCTGCGACCGCTGCCATGGCTGGAGCCTCTGGCCCCAGGATGACGGCTACGAGGAGATCCCGCGGCTGGAGCGGGCGGTGGTCGACCGCGCCCACCTGCTCTACCAGACCGAGAACGTCGCGCTGCTCGACGCGAACGGGCGCGAGCTGATCCGCATCGGGCGGACCCAGCTACCCGAGGAAGCCTGGTGGCGCTACGGCCGCCAGCTGCGGCGCCGCCGTGCCGCCTATCGCAGCCGGCTCTCCCTGTTGGGCGCGGCGACGTATGCCGCCGTTTCCTACGTCGGGGCGAACTTGGGTCTCTCCCGGATCACCGGTGACTTCTATCCCTCGGAAGATCTTCACGCCGACATCATGCGCTGGCGCTGGTTCGGTCGAGAGGCCTGGGCCGGCCGCGCGCCGTGCCCTCAGTGTCGCAGCGTCTTGATCCGACTCTTCTTCTACCGGACCAGGTTCCTGCTATTGCTGCCGCCCACGGAGCGCGGGCTC
>CP070722.1:1552838-1565170 GCA_020350785.1 Gemmatimonadota bacterium | reverse complement strand
GCGGCGGCCCGCTCGCCCCGGTAGAGGGCGGCCGTCCCGCTCACCCAGGCGTCGATCAGCTGCATGGTGAGCGTCGGCTCCGGCACCTGGAGGGCAGCGCGGGCGCCGTCGCTGTATCCGTCGCGCGTGTCCGCCAGGTGCAGACCCCGCAGGTAGACGTGCGAGAAGGCGGCGGACTCTCGGGCGCCGGCGGAACGCTCGGGGTCGCCGCTCTGCGCGTAGCAGTCGGCCAGCAGCTTGGCGGCCAGCTCGTAGCGGCCCTGCTGGTCGTAGCCGTACATCAGCCACTCGTTGTAATGGCCGCACGACGTGAGCGGACGGCCGCGCTCGGCGCGCAGCCGGTTCACCACGGCGACCGCCTGGAGGTTCTGCGCCACCACGTCGTCCCACATTCCACGGGCCAGGAAGATGTGGGTGGTCATGTGCTGGGCGTGCGCGGCGTCGGGCGCGATGGCCGAGTAGGCGCGGGCCGCCTCCATCGCCAGGATCGCGTGGGTCGGGTCGTCGAACGAGTGGATCGTGTAGTGGGCCGCGCCCGGGTGATCGGGGTTCTGGTCGAACGCGGCCAGCGCGATGGCGCCCGCCTCCATGTAGGTGGGAACATCGCGGTTCCCCTGGCTCAGCCCCAGGAGGGCGAGCGCATAGAAGGCCTGTGCCTCGAGATCGTCGGGGTACGCCGCGGCGAGCTTCGCCATCTCGGCGGCATACAGGGTGTCGAGTGTCGCCTTCTCCCCATCGCCGTACAGCACTTCGACGGCCTTCAGGTAGGCCTTCTCGCGATCGGTCGGCGCCATAGCCAACCGCTGCCCGGGCGTCGGCGCCAGGCGATCGAGCGACTCGCGCGCCGCCCCGGCGTCCTTCTCGTTCCACACCGGGTGATTATGGGTCATCGCCTCACCCCAGTACGCCATGGCGAAGTCCGGATCGATCGTCTGGGCCGTCCGGAAGGCATCGGCCGCACGTTCGTACTCGAAGCTGTGCATCAGCAACACGCCGCGGAGGAAGTCGTCCTGCGCCCCGGCGTCGCCCGAGTTGGGGAACGACAGGCTTCCCAGTCCTTCGATATGGACGGGCTCCTGCGCCCCGACGGGAGTGGCGGTGAACGACACCGCGATGGCGAGCAGCCAGATAGCTGGCGCGGGGGAGGCGGTGAAGCGAAGGCGCATTGTTCGAGACCTCAGTTGTGTGAAAAACAGCGGGGAGGACAGCCGGTTGCGCGCCCGCGGCTCGCGCGTGGAGATCGTCCGGGACGCCTTCTGCATCGACCCGATGCGGCGGTTCATCCGCGAGCATCCCGTCATATGGAACGAGGACAACGGGGTCTGACCCGAACACGCCCCAACTGGCGCTGCGCGATCCAGCCGGGGCGTGTCCAGGTCAGACTCTGGGGCACTCTCTTCCGCGTCCCGCGGTACCGCTACTGTGACATGCTGCTGTTCCAGATGTCGCGGTACAACATCCACTTGTCGTCGACCTTCTTCCACACCGCTATGTAAGGCCCGTGATCCACGTGCGAGCCGTCCGCGGCAGTCGCCGCAAACTTGCCCACCTCGACCGCCCAGTCGCCTGCCACCATGACTTGGAGCGTCTCGATCTTATCCTGGCCACCGCTCGCCGTCTTCAAACTGCTCTCGAAGTGCTTCGCGATGGCCGCGCGGCCCGTGGCCGGCTCCGCGCCCGGTGCCATGACGGCCGCATCCTCCGCATACAGCGCCGCGAGCGCCGCAGCGTCGCCCGCGTTCCAGGCGGCGGCCCACTGCTGCGAGCCGGCCCGGATCGCAGCGTCGGCGTCCGTGTGGTGCTGGGCCAATGCGGGCGAGTTGAGGGCGAGCAAGGCCCCGCAAATAAGGGGTACTAGTCTGCGCATCATCGTGCCTCTCTCTCCAGTGAGGGTATCGAGCGACCGTCTCTCTGTGGTCTGGGCGCCATGTAGAATAGGGGTAACAGGAGCCGATATAATAATAATTCTCCTTCCGGACGACAAGCGGTGCGCTCCGGAAACGCGTCCCCATCGCTTGCGCCTCGATCGTTCGTCTCCTATTATTAACTTTTATTACAATTATCCGTTGGCGGCTTTGTAGGTCCGACGGCCCGGGACGGTGCCGGAACACGGGCCTCGACCATACCCACACGCACATCCGTCAAAGCTAGGAGCAGGGCAATGGGCATTTCGCTGGCGCGCCATGGTTCAACCACCGTTCTAGGCATGCTGACCTTCATTCTGGCCTCGAGCGGACCGGCGCTCGCGCAGGGCCGATCCGGTGACGCGATTCCGGACCAGTACATAGTCGTGTTGCGGGAGGCCGCGCTGCCGCCGGGGCTGAGCCGGGCCGAGGCGGAGTCGCGGGCGACGGCGTTCGCGCAGGGGCGGGGTGTCGGGGCGGAGTCGCTGGAGCGGGTCTACTACCGGGCGTTGCGGGGCTTTTCGGCCCGGCTGAGCGCGCAACAGCGTGCGCGGCTGAGCTCGGATCCCGGCGTCGCTTATATCGAGCAGGATCGCCTGATGGTCCTGGGTCCACCCCGGCCGGGCGGCGGCTCGCCGGCCCCGACGGGGCAGCAGGTGCCGTGGGGGATCACCCGGGTGGGCGGTCATGTGGATGGAACGGGCAAGACCGCCTGGGTGATCGACACGGGGGTCGACCTGGACCATCCGGACCTCAAGGTGGACGCAGCGCGGAGCGTGTCGTTCATCTCGAAGGGCCGGGACGCCAGGGACGCTGACGATCTGAACGGCCACGGCACGCATTGCGCGGGCACCATAGCGGCGCTCGACAACGATATCGGCGTCGTCGGCGTGGCGGCGGGCGCCACGATCGTGGCCGTCAAGGTGCTGGACCAGCGTGGCAGCGGGTCGTATTCCGGCGTGATCGCCGGGGTCGACTACGTCGCGGCGAACGCGGCGCCGGGCGATGCCGTCAACATGAGCCTCGGCGGCCCGACGTCGCAGGCCTTGGACGACGCGATCCGCAACGCGGCGGCGCAGGGCATCCTGCTGGCGATCGCGGCCGGCAACGAGTCGAAGGACGCCAACACGGCTTCGCCGGCGCGGGTGGAGGCGGACAACGTGTGGACGGTTTCGGCCTGCGACAGCAGCGACAACTTCGCCTCGTTCTCCAATTACTCCGGCCCGACGGCGGCGCCGGTCGAAGTCTGCGCGCCCGGGGTGAACATCCTATCGACCTGGATGGATGGCGGCTACAACGACATCAGCGGCACGTCGATGGCGACGCCCCACGTTGCCGGCCTGTTGCTGGTCACCGGGGGCTCACTGGCCAGCGATGGTAAGGTGAAGGCCGGCGACCCGGACGGCGATCCGGATCCGATCGCGCACAGGGGGAACTAGGGCGGATTGAGGTACTGCCGGCCGGATGTCGGCGGCCGCGATAGCTGAGGCGGTTGATCCTTGAGGTAGGGATAGCCTAACTCCGCTATGTCACGCGGCCGCAGGCTCAACCCCCAACCCGCATTCGTGATGTCGTTCGGGCCGTTATCCCAGGTGGATGAACTTGTAAGGCTACGGCCTGTCGTCCGGCTGCGCTCGGTCGCCGGCAAACTCGGCTACCTTACGCCAACCCTTTGTATGAATGTCGCGAACTTGGGGTCGGAGCGAAGCGTTTCGTATCCGGGGTCGAGGTGGATGTAGATGAGTCCGGCCGAGCGCGATGCCAGCGCTTTCTCGAGGCAAGCGAAAGCGCGGTCGGAATCCTTGATCGCGGCGTAGCCCATCGCGAGGACCTCGGCACGCACGTAACGGTGTTTTGCCTCTTCTTCCAGACGTTCGAGAATCGGATTCGCCTCCTCGAGGTCCCCCAGGGCAGCGAGTGCGCGGACGATCAGAGCGTCGTAAGAGCGCACGCTCGACTCTAGCGATTGGCCTTCGCGGAACCACTTCAACGCTTGCTCGGGTTGCCCCTGACCCAGGAGAGCCGAGCCGATGTCCAAGTACGACTGGAAGTAGTTCTTCTCGATCTCGAGGGTCTTGTGACTTTGCGCGATCGCGCCCTCGTAGTCCTTTGCATATAGCAGGAAGCGTGCGAGCCAGCGACTGTGGTGAGGGGCGAGCGGATCCAGCACGAGAGCATGCCTGATCTCTTCGATGGCCTCGCCGAGTTTCCCTACGGCGGGGAGGGTGCTTCCAAACACGAAATGCGCCTCGGCGTAGTTCGGATTGATCGAAACCGCCTTCCGAAGCTCGCGTTCAGCACCGTTGAAATCCCATTCGTACCAGCAAAGGACTTTGCCGATAGAGGTGAGCGCTTCGGCGAGAGAGGGCTCCAAATTGAGTGCCCTTGCCGCCGCGGCTTTGGATCGCGGGTACGCGTCGTCGGGCACGACCCAGTCGTCGGCAAGCTCGGCCCAGATGTCCGCGATGCCGGCGTGAGCCTTGGCGTAGCCCGGGTCCTTCAGGAGTGCCTGCTGGAAGTACTCGAGGCCTCGTCGCAAGTCCGGTTCGGAGAACTTGTTGAAGAAGAAACGCCCTTTGAGATAGAGAGTGTAGGCCTGGATGTCGCCGGTGGTCGGGACGACGAGCTGGCTCGTGTCCCCAACGAGTCGCACCTTGAGCGCCTCGACGATCGCCTTGGAGATTTCGTCCTGGATCGCGAAGACGTCTTCGAGTTGGCGGTCGTAGGTCTCCGACCACAGGTGGTAGCCGTTGTTCACGTCTGTGAGCTGGACGGTCAGGCGGATCCGGTTGCCGATCTTGCGGACGCTGCCCTCCAGCACGTTGGCCACGCCGAGCTTTTCGCCGACCTCGCGCACGTCGACTTCCTTCCCTTTGAAGGCGAAGCAAGAGGTTCGGGATGCGACCTGTACTCCGGGCAACTTGGCGAGCGCGTTGATGACCTCCTCGGTCATCCCGTCGCTGAAGTACTCGTTCTCGGGATCCGCGCTCATGTTGGCGAGCGGCACGACGGCGATCGACTGCTTGGGCGGGGCAGCCTTTGCGATGGCGGCCAAACCACCGGGTGGCGTTCCGCCACCGGCCTGTAACTCCTTCAATGTTTCGGCGAACTCCGCGGCCGAAGGGAAGCGATCCACCGGTGTGCGGGCGAGGGCGCGAGTCGTGACTTCGTCGACCGCCTCCGGTATATCCCTGACCGCTCGCAACTTCGGGATCGGAGATACGAATCGCTTGGTGATGATCGCCTGAGCATTGGGCCCGGTGAACGGCGGTTCCCCGGCGAGCATCTCGTACAGCACGCAGCCCAGGCTGTACAGGTCGCTGCGGCCGTCGACGTTCGGTTCGCCCGACGCCTGCTCGGGGCTGACGTAGGTCGGCGTCCCCAACATCATGCCGGTTTGCGTGATCTCGGCCTCCACTTCGGAGAGTGCTTTGCCGATTCCGAAATCCGCCACAGTCGCAGAGCCGGCGTGCAACAAGATGTTCTCTGGCTTGATGTCCCGGTGGACGACGTTGTTGCGGTGGGCGTAGTCGAGCGCGGAGGCGACTTCCCGCGCGATCCTCAGCGCTTCGTCCAGTGGAAGTTGCCCCTTGGCATCGAGGTACTCGCGCAGCGATTCCCCCTCCATGTTCGGCATCACGTAGAACAGAAGCCCGTCGGTCTCGCCCGAGTCGTAGAGCGGTAGGATGTGAGGATGGGTGAGCCCGGCGGCGAGCTTGATCTCGCGCAGAAAACGGTCGGGCCCGATGTCGGACGCCAGTTCCGGTCGCAGGACTTTGAGGGCGACCTTGCGATCGTGGCGCAGATCGTGTGCGAGGTACACGATCGCCATGCCGCCCTGGCCAAGCTCCCGTTCGACTGTGTAGCGGCCGGCCAGGCCGCGTTCGAGGCGCTTCACGAGGTCGTTCACAGGCCCGTAATATGTAATGCTTTGGGTAAGACGCCAGTGCCACCGGCCTTTCGGCTCGTAGCGTCGGATCAGCGGTCGTGACCTTGTGCTGAGAGTGGCATCGGCAACCCGTCTAGCATCGATCCAGGCCGCGCATCGAAGCGGCGGCCACATCTCCGGCCGAATTTGCCGAATTCGCTCAGCACACGCGGGACGGTGTGGGCAAGGTTGCCTGAAGGTGGCAGCGAATCAGTGGGATTTCAGCTTCTCTTGAAGATTCTCCGTTGACGAGCGGGGGCCTCATGAACGCGCTGCGCATGATCTGGCCTGAGGACTTCTAGCGTAGGTTCAACGGCCGCTGCATTCTCCACACCTGTAAAAGCGGATCAGGCGCTCGCCGAGATCTTCGGGTTCGCCGAAATCGAAGCCGATCAGGCGGCCGCCATCGTCGCGCCGGAACGTCAGGATGCCGATCCCTCCAGCAAGGATGTCGATGTCCACACGCTGGAGCGGTCGGCTCCTGGAGTTTGGTGTGATGACAGCGAGGCCGTCGGGGCCGCTAACGATCTCGTAGGCGACTTCCAGCTCGTCGCTGTAGTACAGCCCGACGAACTCGTTCACTGCTGGGGTGTCGGATGGAAGTTGAATCCGCGTCGCCCATATCTGCTCGCCCGACCGGCGGGTGATTTGCACGCGTGCCGCCGCGCCCGCGCCGGGCTCGTCGAAGAATTCCAGCCGGAAGTTACGGTAGCGGTTCTCGAATAGGGACGGCGCCAGCGGCCGGAACAGCCCTATGCCCTGCCCGACGATCGCTCCCACGAGCCAGCGTCCTTCGCGCGCGACCGCCACCAGCACGGACGTGTCTGCATCGAGCCGGTAGCCTCCGAGGAAGCGCTCGTACTCGGCGGGGTCGAGGTCGATGAACGGGGCCTCAGTCGGCTCTTCAGCGGCCTCAGGGAGCGGCTCCAGCTCGTCGCGTAAGTGGACATCCAGCACGCGGCGGGCCATGTCGTCCGCCCTCATCCACCCCGCGTTTCCCAGCACCACGACGCCGACTTCGATGTCCGGGCAATACAGAAGCTCGGTCTTGAACGCCCCGGTCTGTCCCGAGTGCCCGGCCGTCCTGATGCCCCGGTACTCACCCATGCCCAGCCCTGCGCCATAGAACGACCGCTCGCCTGTAGTCAGCGTCGTCCGCTCCTGCATTCTTCCAATGAGCTCGAGGCCGCCCACCCTTCCGGTGCGGAAGTTGTCGATCCAGAGGGCCATGTCGTCGATGGTCGAAAATGCATGTGCCGAGCCCGGGATCTCGAAACCCTCGACCAGGCTGCGCACGAATTCTCCTCCCGCCCTACTCGAGTAGGCGTTCGCCCGATTCGGCAGCACGTACGCCCCGTCGGGCGGAAACGACGTTTGGTGCATTCCGAGGGGAGCGAAAACGTTGTCCCGCATCCACTCGCCGAAGGGCCTCTCGGTTACCCGCGCCACCAGCTCGGCGAGCAGCGCGTAGTTCGTGTTGCTGTAGGACCACCTCGTGCCCGGAGTGAACTCCAGCATCCGCTGGCCGGCGACCAGTCGAATGAGGTCATCGACCGAGAACTCTGCGCGCGTGGGCCGACCGGCGTAGGGCAGCACCCGCACCCAGTCCGACAGACCGCTCGTGTGGTGCAAGAGATCGGCAATCGTGATTGGGGATCCGAAGTCGGGGAACTCGGGGAAGAACTGGCGAATGTCGTCTTCGAGACGCAGCTGCCCGGCCTGCTCCAACAGGAGCACCGCGAAGGCGGTGAACGGCTTGGAGACCGACGCCAGCTCGAAGCGTGTCTCTGCGGTGATCGGTATGCCGTGCTCGATGTCGGCGAGCCCGTAGGAGCGTCTCAGGATCATCTCGCCCCCGCGAGTCAATACGACCGCACCCCCCGGGGAGCCGGGGATGTCCCACTCCGCGAACAGCGCATCAATCTCTCGTGTTAGCGTGGCCGTATCGTGCTGCGGACGCTGAACGGCGCCAAGCGAAGGGAGTGCGAACACGTGCAGGAGGGCCAGTGCGGCCAGCGTGCGTTTCATGGCAGCCTCCGGAAGTGCGGTCGGGGCGGAGACTGAAGACCGTCGCGAGTGAGGTGCAGACCCGCGTCTCTCATGTCCGACACTACGGCGAATCGGTGATGACGGTTTCCGGCGTTACCGGTCCCGGCTGCCATCGTGGAGCGGTGTCGGCATACCTCCCACAGTCTCTGGCACGTAACGAAAGATGATCCCGGCGGCGGCCAGCGTCAGCACACCGGCCACGAGAAACGGCAGCTCGAAGAAGAGCACCGCGAGCAGACCGGCGGCGAGCGGCCCCACCGCCAGTCCCAGCCCGAACCCCATCGTCAGTATGCTCATCTGCCGGCCTTCGCCGCCGCTGAGTGACAGGTCCGCAGCCAGCGCGAAGGCCGGCGCGGCGATTCCCGCCGAGGCGAGACCCTGGACGAGTCGCAAGCCGGTGAGCTGCACCGTGGTCGCCGCCAGGCCGAGCAGTGCTGTGGCCGGCGCCATGAGCAGCAGGCCGCCGACGATGAGCGGCCGGCGGCCGATGCGGTCCGAGAGGCGTCCGAGTGGGATCTGAAACAGCAGTCGCGTGAACATCAGGGCCGAAAAAGCGAAGGCGAATGCGAGGGCGGTCTGGTCGAGGCGCGCATTGAACTGGTTCTCCAGGGTCGCGAGCATCGAGAAATCGGCGGCCATGATGAAGGTAGCGAAGCCAGCTCCGACGATGCCGGCGCTCAGCAGCTCGCGATCGAAGATTCGGAAAGGACCCTTCGAATGCAGCCGCGGTTCGACGCGTACCTCGGCCACCCAGATCTGCACCAACAGGAGGCCCAGCAGGACGAAGGCGGCGCCGGTGCTGAACGCCGCCGCGAAACCGAATCGCTCATAGACGAAGGCGCCGATCAGCGGGCCGGCTCCGAACCCGATCATCCTGGTGGTGCTGTACACGCCCATCGCGCCGCCGCGGGTCTCCTTCACCGTGATCATCGCCATCAGGCCCATCGCCGCCGGAATCGTGATGCCGACGCCGATCCCCTGGAGCGCGCGCAAGAGGAACAGGTCCGTATAATGACGCGCCCATATGTAGCCCAGCGTGGCCGCCGCCATCAGGACGAGGCCGACCTGGATCAGCAGCTTGCGCCGCCCTATCCGGTCGCTCAACGCGCCCATTAAGGGTTGAACGATTGAATTCACCATCGCGTACAGTGAGATGAGCAGGCCGACCCGGACGGGCTCCGGTATCGGGAACCAGTGAACCGGCATCTGAGCCACGTAGAGCGGCAGGATGATGAAGAGGATGCTGTTTCCCAGCGCGTCACCAAGGCGCGCCATGGAGAGCGCGAGCACAGCCGGGCTCGCGCCCAGACTGCGGGCAACCGATCGGATCAAGGGTCGGCGTACCGGCCACCGGGATTTCGAGGACAGCTCAGCGAAAGACCTCCTCGAGCATCTCGAGAATAGCCGCCCACGACCGCCGGTCGGCCTCCGCGTCGTAGGCGAGGGCATCGATCCCCAGCTGGCCGGCCTCGGGGTTCGTGAAGCTGTGCCTGACGCCCGGGTAGCTGATCACCTCGATATCGACGCCCGCGGCCCTCATCTCGTCGGCGAAGGCCGCCACTCGCTCTGGCGGGACCAGCGGGTCGGCGCCGCCGGTCAACACCAGAATGCGCGCTTTCACGGCTCCCGAGTCCACAGCAGCCGGCTCCGGCATGCCGCCGTGAACGCTGGCAACCGCGTCGAGGTCGGCGCCGGCGCGGGCAAACGTGAGCACCACGGCGCCCCCGAAGCAGTAACCGATCGCGGCGATGCGCTCGGGGTCCACGTGCGGATCCTGCTTGAGCCGCTCCAGCGCTGCGTTGAAGCGCCCCGCGGTCACGGCCGGATCCCGCGTCGCTTCCATCGCCATGGCCTGGGCGTCTTCGGGATGGGTGGCCAGCTTGCCCTTGCCGTACATGTCCAGCGCAAAGCCCACGTAGCCGGCCTCGGCCAAGCGTCGCGCCTGGTTGCGGGCGTGCTGGTTATGGCCCCACCATTCGTGGACGACCAGCACACCGGGGCGCTTCTCCGCCATCGCGGCGTCCCAGGCGATGAACCCCTGAAGCGGCTCATCGCCGTACTGATAGTCGATTTCCCGGGTCTGGACTTGCGCCTCGGCCGCCTGTTGGGCCTCTCCCGCCTCCTCACGTGAGCATCCCAGCGAACCGATCAGCAGCGCGATCGGGACTGCCGTCAGCCTGCGTAGCGAACGCATGCCTCCTCCTTTCTTCCTGATAGAGCGAGCGATTCGCGGACAGCCACGTGGTTCCGCTCCAAGCCCAGCCGCGGACGCTCGCCGAGCTGTGATGAAGACATGCGCGACAAGATACTCCCCGACCCAGGAGCTGACCACCGACTCCCGAGAGCAGAGGTTCCTACGCCTGAGCGACTGTGCTCGCGTTTTCGCCCTTGACGATCTGACACAGTGTCATTAATCTCTGACGCCATGTCAGAACAGCTGAATTCGCCCCTGCGGCCCCACGCGGAGCCGCACCCGTCTGCCAAACTGCGGAAATCCGACGTCACGCGGGCCGCGATCCTGAATGCCGCGCTCGAGTTCCTCTGGTCGCACCCGTTCCGGGAGATGTCGGTCGTAAGCCTGATGGCGTCGACCGCGTTGAGCCGCTCGGCCTTCTACCAGTACTTCCACGATTTGCACGAGCTGATGGAGAGCCTGCTCGACGAGCTGGAGCAGGAAGTTTTGGCCGGGGCGAGCCCCTGGCTCACGGGCAGCGGCGACGCGATCGCGTTGTTGCACGAGTCGCTCGCCGAACTGGTGCGTGTCTGTCACGAGCGAGGGCCCATCCTCCGCGCGGTGGCCGACGCCGCCCCCAGCGACGAACGGCTCGACCGCTCCTGGACTCAATTCCTCGGCCGCTTCGACGACGCGGTGACGGCCCGCATCGAGGCCGACCAGCAGCAAGGTCTGATTGCGGAATTCGAGGCTCGGCCGGTGGCGGTCGCGCTGAATCGCCTCGATGCTTTCACTTTCATCCATACGTTCGGAACACGTCCTCGGAGTGAGCCGGAGCCGGTCCTCGATGCGATCGTCCGGATCTGGACCTTAACGCTCTATGGAGCGTCGTCTCGGGTGACCGACTGTTCGGAGACACCGAGGATACGCCGGCCCGCGGAGTCGACGGTGTCATCAGGCGCCGGAGATCCAGGCTAGTAACCGACTCCAGCACCAATTCACAACAACCTAGAAAGAGGGAACGATGACCCCGCACATCACGAGGACTATTCTGATCGCGACGATGGCGACCATGGTATCGTCGCTCGCCTGGGCGCAGCAGCCGCCCAGGATGAAGATGACCACGGACGTACCGCCGGGAATCGCGACGCCGGATACGTTGGAGACCAGCATCGGTACGCTGACGTCGTTCGATGGCGTGCCCGACGCGGAGACGACGCAGAAGGTCTACGACAACCTGGACCTACAGCGCGCCACTCAGGCCTTCCTGTCGACGATCCAGATCGCGTCCATGTATGCGATGGAGCAGGGGATGCGGGGGTTCGGGCCGCCCAACACGACGGTCATGCAGTTCGCTGACCTGATGGATTCGAAGGCACTGTGGCTCACCCCGAACACGGTCTCGATCTACCAGGGCATGTGGATGGAACTCGGTGACGAGCCGATGGTCATCGAGACGCCCCCGAACGTCCTGGGTTTCATCGACGACGCGTGGTTCCAGTACGTGGTCGACTTCGGGAATGCGGGTCCGGACCGCGGTCAGGGCGGCAAGTTCCTGATCCTGCCACCAGGCTACGACGGCGAAGTCCCCGAGGGCTACCACGTGGCGCGCACGAATACCTACGGCAACTGGGTGGTCTGGCGGGGATTCCCGGTAGACGGTTCGACCCGGCCCGCGGTCGAGGCCACACAGGAACGGTTCAAGGCCTACCCGCTGTCCCGGAAGGACAACCCGCCCAAGATGACGTTCGTGGACGTCTCCGGCACCTCCCACAACACGATCCACCGGATGGACTTCGGCTACTGGGAAGAACTGAACGCGCAAGTCCAGGCCGAGCCTCTCGAGGGACTGGATCCGGAAATCCGGGGGCTGCTCGCGTCCATCGGGATCGAGAAGGGCAAGGAATTCGATCCCGCCGAGCGGATGCGCGCGATCCTCACCGACGCCGCGAAGATCGGATCGGTGACCGCCCGGGCTTTGACGGCGCGACCGCGTGACCAGCGGCACTACCTCTATCCCGGCGAGGCGGTGTGGACGAATCCGTTCATCGAGGGTCGCTACGACTTCCTGATTGACGGCGCGCGTCTGCTGGACTCGCGTATCTACATGCATTTCTACGCCACCGGCATCACGCCGGCGATGGCGATCCGGAACGTGGGCCGCGGGTCACAGTACGCCATCGCCTACCTGGACTCGGAGGGCAACCCGCTGGACGGCAGCAAGACCTACAAGGTCCATCTGCCGCCCAACGTGCCGGCCAAGGACTTCTGGTCCTTC
>CP070722.1:1541382-1552738 GCA_020350785.1 Gemmatimonadota bacterium | reverse complement strand
TCTTCCGGCCGTAGGTTCTGAAGTCTAGCTCGGCCACCGGCAGGCCATGGTCGACGCGACTGTGCCAGGGTCGATTGGATATCCGACCTCCACCCCTCATACCTTCCAGGACATGTATCTCATCCAGCCCGTTCAAGTAGAAGATGCCGTTCTGATAGATATGATGGCGTGATGGCTCGCCGCCGGTGAAGGTGATGATCACGGTTTTCAGGTGAGGCGGCTTTTCCACCGCGGCCCAGAGCGCGGCCCAACCTGGATACGAGCTGCCAATCATCCCGATGTTGCCGGTGGACCAATCCTGCGCAGCCAGCCACTCAACCGCATCGTACCCGTCCGCACGCTCGTTCACGAAGATATCCCACGTGCCCTCGGAGTCGAAACGCCCACGTACGTCCTGGATGGCGACGGCGTAACCGTGCCCCGTGAAATAGTCGGCGTAGCTTCGCTCCCGGCGCTTGCCGTACGGAGTACGGACGAATACGACGTCGAAGGGCGGACTGGCGAACGCTGGGAAATAGAGCTCGGTCGCGAGCCGGACGCCGTCGCGCATCCGCATCATGACGACAGTCTTCGCACCGGCTCGCGCGACCTGCGGTTGGCACTCCCCGGCAGCGGTGAATACGGCGAACAAAGCGAGCGGCCAGACCGGCCTGGCGTCAAACACTCTCCTCCTCGGCGTTAGAAATCTGATAGCGGCCCGGCTTCCAGGCGGGCAGCAAGACGTGCTCCTAGGCCCAGACCGTGGACGCGCCGGCAAACGCCAGGGCCGTGATCAGGCCAGCCTGAGCTCTTCTCACGTTGCCAACGCCTTTCCGGAAGCCTCCCTAAGAGAGAAACCGAGCCGGAGGCACGACGGAAGTCTAGGTGAACGCTGGCCCGCCTGCCCGAGTCTCACTCTGCGAGCGCGATCGCCGCAGCCGACGAGCGTCCCGTGGCGCGCAGATCCTCCAGTTCAAGATTGGTGATCTCCTCGGTAACCTTGAAGTCGTAGGGCGGATAGTCGTAGATCGACATTCTTGGCTCGGTCTCACCCAACGAGTAACCGTAGATCCAATCGTACTCCTCGACGTTCTCGCCCAGGCCATCAAGCTGCTCAAGATACTCGCTGATCGACTTGGACTCGATGACGATGATCTTACCTATCTGATCGATGATCGGGCTGTGAGCGCGCGTGCGGTCGTGATCGAACTCCAAAATGCGCCGACCGTATCGCGTGATCCCGATCGTTCGGAAGGTCAGGCTCTTTCCCACAGCCGGGAGGTTGAGCACAGTACGATCGGTCGCCAGGAAGGGGAGGCTGGCGTCCGCCCGGATGGTCCCGATCTTGCCAATCAGTGCCTGGCAGTCTTCAGGCAACCGCCGGATCGTCTCGTGAAACTGGTCAGGCACGCGACCGATCACCTTTTCCTCTTGCTCCTCCTGAACGGCTCGAGCGACGGGCGCGTAGTTGAAGGTGTTCTCGCGATAGCCCTTGAGCACGAAATTGTAGTACGGCAACACTCCGATGTGGTTGAGGACCTTTCGCAGCTTGGTGGAATGTCCGCGCCGGGAGGCCGCCGTCGTGAAGACGAGCTGGTTGGTCACGATCCAGCCGGAGGAGAGCAGCCGGGCAACCGCATCGCGCATCTCCGGCGTCACCTCCATGGGAGACTCAATGTGGGTCTGGATCACGAACTGCCTCACCCCGACATCCGCGGCGCGGGCCCGGAAGCGAGCCAGGATCTCCGTCAACTCGGCCGTAACACGCTGCGGCAGGTACGCCAGCATACGGGTGCCCAGGCGGACTCGCACGATCTCGGCGTACTTCCCACCGTTCGGGCGTGCCCTGTTCGCCTCGCGTTTCGTACGCGCCATCTCGTATATGGCGTCCAAAATGTCCTCGAGGGACCTGTCCGTGCTCATCAGCGCGTCGCCCCCGGTCACCAGAATGTCCCGCAGCTGTGAGTCCTCCTCGAAGTACTTCATCAGCTCGCGCAGCTTCTCCGGCCAGCTTGTCTGTGGCTGCAACTTCTCGAGGTCGAAGTTGAGCCGACCGCGCTGAAAGTCGAACATCCGCTGGCAGGAGGCGCAGAGACCACCGCAGGCCCGGCCTGTGGTGTCGGGGATCAAAATGGCCACGTCGGGATAGCGCCGGTGCACGTTGTAGTAGGGCGGCAGCAGCCAGCCGGCGGCGTTGGGTTTCCCAGGCTCAACCAGATCTTCCTTCTCCCAGGCGACGATGTGCCCGAACTCTTCGACCAGCTGAGTGCTGTAGACGACGTAGTGGCGGATGGCCAAATCGGCGCCGATGGCGAAGTAAGGCACTCGCACGTGCAGGAGGGAGAGGTAGTAGGGGTTCACGAAAAAGGGGATGCCTTTGTCTCGGGCCTGATAGAGAATCTTCATCGTGTCGGGATCCAGAGACTCCCCCAGCATCTCGTTCAGCAGCTCCGGCGAACGAACCGCGAAGTTGAGATGGAAGTACATGTCTTTCCACCATTCACGGGCGCGCTGATACTTCTCGGTGCGCGACATGCCGGGATCGAACTTGAACTTGGGACTGTGGATCTCGCCCCGATCCATGCGGTCGATGATGATGTTGAGGATGCGGTCCCGGTTCTCCTCGCGCAGCGCCACGATGCGCGGGTCGAGGCCTGACGGGTAGCGGCCCATCCAAGCCTCCACTTGCTCGCGGGCCGGTAAGGATCTCTCGTTCTTCCCCGTCAACTGGCGGAACAGGTGCAACATGTCCTCAAAGAAGTCGGGCCGGGCGCCGCCCGTTCCGCGGTTGACCGCCAGCCAGAGAAGCCTGATGGGATTGTTGACAGCCAGCTGGCCGCGCAGGTTGGGATCGATGAACTCGCGGCCGGCGTTGTCGATGTAGTCCAGCAGCCGTATCGCCGCGTAGTCTTTCCATTCCAGCTTCTCGAAGGTGACCCGGTCGGAACGGCGCCCCTCGTAGTAAACGAGCGCCTGGGGCCGGCTCTGCAGGATTTCCAGCATCCATTCGCGTACGCCGACCCGCGCCTCTACCTCGTTCTTCGAGTTGCGCATGATCTCCTCAAGCCGGCGATTCTCGCTCAACAGCAGTTTGAGAAGTCGATGCGACTTGACGGTGATGGCTATGCGGTCGAGTTCCGCAATCGTCGTCATGGCCAACCATCCCGATCGGCGGCAGGTGCTGCTGCGGCAAGCCTTCAGGGCACGCACGCCCAGGCCGTGGACAAGGCCCGCGGACTTCAGCCCTTCTAGCGTATTACTGTCATTCTAAGATGGCGACAGACATCGCCGGATGCCAAGAGGTCCTCGTCTTTGCCGGCAAGACCCTCGCACCCCGTGCTCACCGCCTGTTGAGCTGGTCAATAGGCCGTTCCGCCAAGGCCGGTGGCTGGTTTCAGCAACAGGTCATGGAAGTCGTAGCTGAAGTCGGTCAGCGGCGATACCGCTTGCATCTTCACCTCGTCGACGTCGCCGCTCGGATCGAGGACGAAGGTCACGTAGGCGTCGGCGCGCAGCTCGCGATCACGCCAGCGCGCGATGAAAGTGTTGTGGTTGAAGTGTTCTAGATCGCCTACCAGCGACGGGGTCTTGGAGAAGCGGATTGCCAGGCCGCCCTCCTCCATAGTAATCGTCACATCGCCGTACCAGGCGTCGGTGTAGGTCCCGGCGTAGCCCTCCACCTGCAGTGACGGTGGTGCGGCTGTCCCCTCTGCACCGACCTCGCCAACCTCGGCGCCCGCGGACGCGGAATCCCTCCGCGCCTCGACCGCGATGTAGGCCGCCAGCCAGTCGGTCTCATCGGCATCGAGATAGTGATCGAGTATCCGATAGGTGATCGCCTCGAACGCGGCGCCCGCCTCCTGGTTGGTGAGCACAGCTACCCCGAGCTCCAGTTCCGGGATCATTGCCACCCGCGAAACGTAGCCCGGCAAGCTGCCGGTGTGAGTGACCATCTTTCGGCCGCGATACTCCTGCACCACGAAGGCAAGAGCGTAGCCCCTGTAGTCGGTCGCCAGCGGCTCGAGCTCGGCCGGCGGCCTGCCGATCGGCATCGTCGTCACCGGGCTCCACAGCTCGCGGGTCGTGCGCGGCGTGAAAAGCGGTGACCCATCGGCTACACGGCCGGAGTCGAGTTGCACGATGAGCCACTTGGCCATGTCGGCCGCAGTCGAGTTGATGCCGCCCGAGGCGTTTGTGTTGGTGGCATCGAAAGGCTGGACGGGCCGCACGACTCCATCGACGCGGGCATGGGGCGTGGCCACGTTGCCGGGCTCCCGGGTAGACGCTCGGCTGACCCGCGTCTCGTTCATGCCCAGCTTGGCGATGATACGGGAGGCGACGAACTCCTCCCAGGTCTGGCCGCTCACCTCCTCGATCACCAGCGCGGCCACGTGATAGAGCACGTTGTCGTAGGCGTAGGCGCTGCGGAAGCTGGTGGCCGGCTTCAGGTAGCGTATGCGCCGGACAATCTCCTCGCGCGTACGCGTCGAGGGCGGCCAGCCCAGCAGGTCACCCTGTCCCAAACCCAGTCCGCTGCGGTGGACCAGCAGATCGCGCACCGTGATCTCGCGGGTCACCCACGGGTCCCACATCTGGAACCAGGGTAGGTACTCGATGACCGGCGCGTCCCACTCGAGCTTGCCTTCCTCCACCAACAAGGCGAGCGCGGTGGCGGTGAAGGCCTTGGTATTGGAGGCGATGCCGAAACGCGTGTGCGCATTTACCGGCGCGTCCTCATCGATTTTGCGGACGCCATACCCCTTCGCGATCACCACCTCGCCGTCCTTCACGATGGTGAGGGCGATGCCGGGAACCTCGAATGCCTGCATGACCTGTTCTACGTAGCGATCCAGGTCGGGCGGCGCATCGGGCACTTCCTGTGCGGCCGAGTGGCCAGCGACGCCCAGTCCGAGGAGAATCGAAAGCGACAGCGCAGCGCGGCAGCAGCACATAGGAAACTCCAGGTTAGTGCGAAGCTCTAGAAGCGCCTAGACGAAGTCACACATACTACAGCGCACATATGGCCAGGCAACTGGACTACACACAGGCATTCGCCAGGCAGGCAACGTGTTACTCTCGAGGGTTGCTGTCGCCGGATCCGGACGGGGTCAGCGTTAGCCGAGTTAAGGCCCTCTGCGCTTCGGCCGTCATCAGCTTCAGATCGGGCTCGGCATCGCCCCAGGCCGTGACGAAGCGCCGGTAGTAGCGGAGGGCTTTGGCGGTGTCGGCAAGCGCCTCGTACGAGCGAGCCCGTGTCAGATAGGAGAGGCTCAAGAGGCCCCAGGCGGGATCCATTCGCTCGATCGCGTAAGGCTGCACATCCAACAGGATCGCGAGATCTATCACCAGCGAATCGCGGCCCATGACCCCCGCGGCGGTACTCACCGCGTACAGATCGAGCGGAGTGATCGCGCCCGCGTTGTCCTCCATCCACTGAAGGAATTCCGCTACCGCATCCTGCGCCGCCTCCGCGGAGTCCGCTGTCGCCTCCAGGTAGGCTCGCCAGGACGCTGGGATGCTCTCGAGGAGGTTGAGCCAGACCCGCGCCTGCTGAGGGCCGAGCGCCAGCAGCCCCGGCCCCAACGAGGTCATACCCGCTGCAACGAAGCGAGCGATCTCTTCCGGCAAGAACTCCGCCTCCGACAGCGCGGCGCGAAGACTGTCCACGGCCCCGCGTAACGAACTCCGGTCGGCGCCCGTCGACCCGAGGATCCCTATTCTGTGCAGCAACCGCCGCCGCATATCCCTTTCACCCGCTGCAACTCGGCTCGTATCGGCAAGCAGAGCGGAGTCGTGCTGAGCGAGTAGCGCCAGCGCGCGGTCCGGCTGCCCGCGGGCGACGTAGAGGTTGGCCGCCTGCAGCGGGGTCAATCGCCCAACGGAGCGCAAACGGGTAACCGCGGTGTCGGCCAGCACGGCTGCCGTATCGTAGACCCCGTTGGCCAGGTAGAGGAGCCCCAGCCGGATCATCTCCTCGGGCATGGTGTCCGCCGTCAGGCGCGCGCGAGCCCGCTCGGCATCGAGCGCCAGCCGCGAGTAAGTAGACACGTCTTCGTCGGTCGACCACAAAGTGATCTGTCGGCGCCGCTGCAGGTAAAGATCCCTGAGCTCAGCGTGCGGCCGCTGTTCATCGGGCGCCGCGTTGGCCCACTGTTGGGCGATCGCGATGGCCTCTCGCGAGAGCGCCGGCGCGACCGCCGCGACGTAGGCGGAGTCGACGACGTCCGGCGTGTCCGCCTGCACCCAGACGACCGAGTCACGCCAGCGCGGACAGAAGCTCAGCGTGTCCGCCCAGCGCACGCCGCAGGCGCCGGAGGCGGTCAGCCGGTAGATCTGGAAGGCGTTGCCGTAGCCCAGATGGAACGTCGCATCCAGCTCCACCGCCCGCATGTAGGCCCGAAGCGCCAAGTTCCAGTCGCCGTGAGGACGCACACTCCCATCGGCTGACTGCAAAGGCCGGTGATCTTTGAACTCGACCTCGCCCAGGTAGTACCAGGCTTCGGCGTCGCTCGAATCGGCGGCCAGCAACTCCTGGTACATCTCGCGGGCGAGCTCGAAGTTGTCGTGCTGGAAGGCGTTGAACGCCAGGATGTGGTCGCGCTCGCGTGGGGTCAGTCCCTCGGAATGGCGGACGGCGGCCTCGCTCGCATGGACTGCCGCCTCCCTGTTCCAGGATAACGCGGTGGCCAGCCGGTAATAGGCGAGCGCGAAGGTCGAGTCGTGAGCCAGAGCCGAGAGGAACGCCCGGGTCGCTTGGTCGAGCTCGAAGCGATAAAGGTGCTGCAGCCCTCGCAGATACTCCTGATAGGCTTGCAGTGAGGTGGTGGTCTTCGCACCCAGGTCCGGAGTCACGTCCTTCGCCCCGGCCAGCTCCAGAATGCTGGCGGCGATCCGATCGAACATCGACCACACCTCGGCTGCCGGGCCGGCCGCTCGCTCGGGATCGCGCAGCTCCTCACGCTCCGCCACGTCATACAGACGCACAACGATCTCGGCCTCGCCGGCATGCACCAGCGCTTCGCCCAGCACCAGAGTGCCGACTCGCGCGTCACGGGCGAGTTGGAGCGCATCGTCCAGGTCGACCGGCTCGTCGAGAGAGATGCTGCGGGCGGCGGCCAGCGCATCGAGCCGGCGGCGATCGACCACCCGGATCTCGCGCCAGCTCTCCAGGTCGCTGGTCAGCATGTGAGCGCCACCGCGGGCGAGCCAGTCCAGCGCGGGGTCGTCGGTCGTGACGACGAATGGCAGGATCAAGTACGACTGGCGCGGGTCCTCGACCGCGTAGGCGGTGAGCGGCCCCGCCGTGTCTCTGAACACGATCCAGGCGGCCGTGCCCAAGAGGAGCGCGGCGGCGACTCCGCCTACCACCGTTGTCGCCAGCTTGCGCCGCCGTGTCCAGGGCTCGGCCCGCTTGAGCGCCCTGCGGAAAGCGGCGGCGTCGGGCCAGCGCTCGCCGGGCGACCACTCGAGGGCGCGGCCCAGAGCTGGGATCAACATGATCGGCACGCCCGACCAGCTGATCTCTTCGGCGGTTTGGAGAATCGCCCACTGCCGACAAGTGAGCGCCTCGTAGACGGTCATGCCGACCGCGTAGATGTCGGTCGCGCCCGTGACCTCTTCGCCCAGGTACTGCTCGGGCGCCATGTAGCCCGGCGTGCCGACGGGGCGCCCAGGGGCGGTGACCGGTGGAGCCGAGGGCTCCATGCGCTTGGCGACGCCGAAATCGACAAGCAACGCCCGGCCTTCCACCAGGAAGACGTTCTTCGGCTTGACGTCACGGTGGACGACGCCGCGCTTGTGCGCCTCATGGAGCGCGGCGAGCAGGTCGTCGGCGAGCCGAATCGCTTCCTCGGAACTCAGCGGTCCCCGCTTCAGCCGCTGGTCCAACGTCTCGCCTTCGATGTAGTCCATTATGAAATAGAAGCAGCCGTCGAACTCGCCGGCGGAGTGGATGGGAACAATGTTGGGATGGCTGAGACTGGCGAGGATGCGGGCTTCCTGGAGAAGGCGATCGGTGGCCGTAAGGCTCGTCTGTTCGGAACGGACGACCTTTACGGCGACCTTGCGATCGAGCACGGTGTCGCGAGCCAGGAACACCGTGCCCATGCCGCCACTACCCAGCTCGCGCTCGACCTCGTAGTGCGGCGCGAGGGCCTCACGCAAGCGTTCGATCAGATCTGACATCGGCGGTCAAGCCGAGCACCGCTGCAAGAGTGCGATGCCTCCAATGAGTATGGCTAGTGTCCCACCGGCCACGACCAACCAGGTGTGCTGGCCGAGTAGCTGCGCGTAAAAGCTGCCAGCCGGGGTCGCCGCCCGAGTCAGTGCGGCGGCGAACTCGGCGGCGCTGACTGGCCTGCTGTCGGGCCGCTTCTCCAGCGCGCTCATCACTACCCGTTCGATCCCAGCGGAAACGTTGGCCACGACCGCGCCCAGCGGGGCCGGCGCTTCCAGCATGTGCGCCTTCATCAGCGTGGCGGAATCGCCCAGGAACGGCGGCCGGCCGGTCAACATCTCGTAGAGGACACAGCCCAGGCTGTAGACATCCGCGCGTCCGTCGATATCGCGTTGTCCGCTGAGCTGTTCCGGGCTGATGTAGACCAGCGTCCCGACGACAGTCCCGCTCTCGGTGAGCGCCGTGGTGAGCGAGTCGTTCATGGCGCGGGCGATGCCGAAGTCGGTGACGACGGCCTGCCCGTCCGAGATCATGATGTTCTCGGGCTTGATGTCGCGATGTACGATGCCGTTTCGATGCGCGTAGTCGAGCGCCTCGGCGACGTCACAGGCGATCTTGATCGCGGTCTCGATTGGAATGTCGCCGGCGCGAATGAAGTCGCGCAGCGACTTACCCTCGATGAAGGGCGCGACGTAGTATAAGAGATCGCCCGCGGTGCCCGAGTCGAGCAGCGGGACGATGTGCGGGTGCTGCAGCGTGGCGGTGGTCCTGATCTCGCGCTCGAAGCGCTTGGGCCCTATGCCTTCGGCCAGCTCGGGATGGATCACCTTGATGGCGACGCGCCGGTCGTGCTTGCGGTCGTGGGCGCGATACACGGTGGCCATGCCGCCGCGGCCCAGCTCCTCCTCCAGGGTGTACCTGTCGGCAAGCTCGGCGTGGAGTATCTCGTGGGGGTCTCCCGTCGCCACGCTACAAACCTGTGCTTGGGCGGCCCGCTGCCGCTGAGTAGGAATGAGCGATCGCTAAGGATCACTGCCCGCGCAGTGATAAGATACGGTCGGCGGCAGCCGGCGAGCAACGAGAGAGAGGCCAGAGCATGCGCTCCGCTTGACGGGCTGACTTCACTCGTCCAGGGTGGGCCTTTTTCTGAGCTCTTTCTTGGTCTTGCGGCGTCGCTTCGAAGTGAGACGCGCCTCCTTGGCGGCCCTGGATGGGCGCGTCTTCACGCGAAGTTCCGGGACCTGGAGCGCCTCCCGCACCAGCTCCCGCAGGCGTTCCAGCGCCAGCCGCCGGTTGCGCTCCTGAGTCCGCTCGCGATACGCCACCACCCGGAGGACCCCGTCCTTGCTGATGCGGCTGGCCAGACGCTCGAGGACGCGGTCGCGCTCCTCCTCGCTCACGGCCGCGCTGGCAAGCACGTTCCAGCGCGCCTCGACTCGCGTCGCGCGCCGATTGACGTTCTGGCCGCCGGGGCCTGGCGACCGGGAGGCCCGGAACTCGATCTCATCCAGTGGGACTCCCGCGAAAGCGTTCATCTTCAGTCCATTGCGGTGTTAGTCGCGGCCCCTGGGCAATCCAAAGAGAGGATTCCCAGGAGCGTTAACGTGACGTATCCAAATCCTCCCCGGCTTGAAACACCGCGGGTGCTACTCGGGACCGCCAATCCCCCGACATCGAGGGGGGGCCGTCGCTCTCGATAAGGCGCAGAAGATACCCCTGACCGTCGCGCCGCCTGACCGATACTTGTGAGCGCTCGCCCACATAATGCGTCGTAGGTTTAGATACCCGTCAGGCCCTGGCCGTCGCAAGAGACGCCGAGCCGAGCCGTTCCGATCAATGAGGCTCTCGCGGCAGACAGGTTTTCGTCGGCGAGAGCCTCTCGTATCATTCTCTGGACTCACTCCACGGTCTCGACCCGGGAGCACTCGAATCTCAAGGGAGCATGCGCGATGACGATCGTGAGCCGCTTAGCCCGAGCCACGGCATTGGTGACCTTGCTGACCAGCCCGGCGAACCTACCGGCCCAAAGAATTCCCAGGTTCGAGATCGCCACCAGCCCGATCCAGCTCGAGGGGACTGTCCGACCCGGCGTGTACCTCGGGGGCGTCGGCCGCGAGGCCGGCTTCTTCGGCTTCGAGACCGGCGACTTCGAGGCCTGGGTCTGGCCCGTCAAGCTCTTCCACGACTTCCGGCTCGCCTTCAAGATCCCGGATTACAGCGAACCCATACCCGCCGAACGACTGGCGGCGCGAGTAATGGTGCGGCCGGAGATGATGACCGTCGTCTACTCCCACGCCACCTTCACCGTCCGTCAGCACTTCCTCGTTCCGCTGCACGAGCCCGGAATGATCGTGCTGTTAGACGTGCAGGCGGTGAAGCCGCTGGAGATCGTCGCCTCCTTCCAGGCCGATCTCGACCTCATGTGGCCCGCGGGGATCGGCGGCCAGTACGCCTTCTACGACGCGAACAACCGACGCTTCATCCTCTCCGAGAGCCGCCGCGAGTACAACGCCTACGTCGGCTCGCCGTTTGCCACCGAGGGATCGAGCCATCCCGCGCACGCCACGCCGGACGCGCCTTCGGTCTTTCGCATCGCCGTGGACACGACGCGCAACGGCGAAGAGTTCATTCCCATCGTCATCGCGGGCGGCATCATGCCGCGGGATTCGCTCAACGCGCTCTACGAGCGGCTGCTGACGAACGCGAAGACCTACTACGACGAACGGATCGAGCACGCCCGCTTCCTGCGCGAAGACCTCACCCAGGTCATCACGCCGGACACGGTGCTCAACCTGGCCTACGAGTGGTCGAAGGTGAACCTGGACGAGTCGCTCGTCTGTAACCCAGACCTGGGCTGCGGGCTGGTGGCCGGCTACGGGCCCTCGGGCCGCGGCCGCCGACCCGGCTTCGGCTGGTTCTTCGGCGGCGACGCCTCCATCAACATCCTGGGCATTCTTCCCACCGGCCACTTCGAGCTGGCCCGCGCCGGCCTGGATTTCCAGCGCCACTACCGGCGCGCCGACGGCAAGATGCCCCATGAGGTCACCCAGTCGGCGCTGCGCACGCGGGAGAACTGGTTCCAGGATTTCCCCTACGCTTACTACCACGCTGACACCACACCCTACTGGGTGGTCGCACTGTGGGAATACTGGTTACAGAGCGCCGACACCGCGTTCGTTCGGGAGAGCTGGGGCGCTGTGG
>CP070722.1:1532081-1541282 GCA_020350785.1 Gemmatimonadota bacterium | reverse complement strand
TGAGGGTTGCAGCAGCAGGACTTGCCATCATGGGAGCCATGGGATGCTCGCAGGAGTCGGCTTCAGCTGATGATCGGTCCCGGGCCGGCGATGAAGGGGCGCACGGCTCTGGGAACCGCCTGGTCTCCGAGACGAGCCCCTACCTCCTGCAGCACGCGCACAACCCGGTCAACTGGTACCCGTGGGGCCAGGAGGCGTTCGCCGAGGCCAAACGATCGGGCCGGCCGATCCTGCTCAGCATCGGCTACTCGGCCTGCCACTGGTGCCACGTAATGGAGCGCGAGTCGTTCGAGGACGAGACAATAGCCGCCCTGATGAACTCGGACTTCGTCAACATCAAGGTCGACCGCGAGGAGCGGCCCGACCTCGACGAGATCTACATGACCGCCACCGTCACCATGAATCAGGGACACGGCGGCTGGCCGATGAGCGTCTTTCTGACACCCGAGCTCGAGCCCGTCTTCGCCGGCACCTACTTCCCGCCCAGCGACATGCCGGGCCGGCCGGGCTTCCCCACCGTGCTCCGCGAGGTCGCGCGCGCCTGGCGCGAAGACCGCGCCGCAATCCGGGCACGCGCTTCCGAGTTCGCCAAGACCCTTCGGCAACGGATGAGCCTCGGTCCACCGCTCGCCGTCGGCGAAGCCGAGCTCAGGCTCGCCCTCAAAGCCTACAAGCAGGATTTCGACGAGATCTACGGCGGCTTCGGGCCGGCCCCGAAGTTCCCGCCGGCCGTCGGGATCGGCCTGCTGCTGCGGCTTAATCGCCGGTTGGGCGATCCACAGGCGCTGGCCATGGCGCGAAAGACCCTGGAGGCCATGGCACGCGGCGGCATGTACGACCACGTCGGCGGTGGCTTCGCTCGCTACTCCACCGATCGACGCTGGCTGGTCCCTCACTTCGAGAAGATGCTGTACGACAATGCCCTGCTGGCGAAGGCCTACATCGAGGGCTACCAGGCGACCGGCGAAGAGTCTTTCAAGCGAATCGCCCGCGAGACGCTCGACTACATCGTCCGCGAGATGATCGGGTCCGAAGGCGGCATTTACTCCTCCACCGACGCCGATTCGGAGGGCGTGGAAGGGAAGTTCTTCGTCTGGACACCCGAAGAGGTCGGCGCGGTACTCGAGAAGGAGGAGGCCCGGCGCTTCAACGCCTACTACGACATCACGCTCAATGGCAACTGGGAAGGCAAGAGCATACCCAATACGCCACACCCGCTATCCGCCGTCGCCAAGCAGATGGGGATCATGCACGAGGAGCTACGGCAGACGCTCGAAGTGGCCCGCCAGAAGATCTACGCGGCCCGCTTGAAGCGCGTGAAGCCCGGGCTGGACGACAAGATAATCACGTCCTGGAATGGCTTGATGATCGGCGCTCTGGCCGAGGGTTACCGTGCGTTCCGCGATCGCCGTTACCTGGACGCGGCGGAGCGCGCCGCCCAGTTCGTGCGTGACACGCTCTCGCGCCCAGACGGCCGCCTGCTGCGCACCTATCGGGACGGCAGGGCGCATCTCGATGCCTATCTCGAGGACTACGCCTACCTGAGCGAAGGCCTGATCGACCTCTTCGAGGCCGGCGGCTCAGTCCGCTGGCTGCGCGCTGCGGAGCGCTTGCTGGAGCGCGCGCTGGCCGACTTCATCGACGAGACTACCGGAGCATTCTACAACACGGCACGGGACCATGAGCCGCTGATCATGCGCTTCCAGGATGGTACCGACGGCGCCACCCCTTCCGGCAACGCCGTCATCGCCCTCTCCCTTGCCCGCATCTCCTACCACCTCGACCGGCCCGATCTGCGGCACGCTGCCGTCAGGGCAATCATGGCTTACGGACCGATGATCACGCGGTTCCCGCGTGGGTTCGCCAAGAGCCTCTGCACGGTCGACTTCCTCCTCGAGGGACCGACGGAGCTCGCTTTTGTTGGGACGGCGGGCAGCGAGGACCTGGAAACGCTGCGGCGGGAAGTAGCCAAGCACCACTTGCCCAATCGAATCGAGGCCGCGCTCGATCCTCAGTCCGAGGATGGCACTGCGCAGCTGCCACTCTTGCGTGACAAGACCACGGTCAACGGCAAAGCGGCTCTATACATATGTCGGGACTTCGCCTGCCGGACGCCGATCACCGACCCGGCGGACGTCGCGACCCAGTTGTCGACGCAGCAGCTCACCGCCGCCGGCCAAACCACCATCGCCATCCACATTCCTGGGCGGGCGACGAACGAGGGCACAAAGCGCTACGCTGCCAGATTCGCCGCCGCCGGGTACGCCACCCTGGGATCGACCGGACTGACGACCAGTCGACTGGGCTTCGGCGGCTACCGGACGCACGACCGTTTGCACGAGCATGGAGCCGCGCTGGAGCTAGCGCTGCGCAGCGGTATCAACATCGTCGACACCTCCACCAACTACATGGACGGAGCCAGTGAGCGTTTGGTGGGTGGCACTCTGCGTCAACTCATCGACTCCGGCGCGCTGGCGCGCGACGAAGTGATCGTCGTCTCCAAAATCGGCTATGTGCAGAGCAGCAATCTCGAGCGGGCACGCGAGCGTGAGGGGCAGGGCCGGCCCTTCCCCGATATGGTGAAACACGAGGAAGGGCTGTGGCACTGCATTCACCCGGAGTTCTTGGAAGACCAGCTCCGTCGATCCCTGGACCGGCTGGAGCTGGAAACCCTCGATTGCTGCTTGCTCCACAACCCGGAGTACTTCCTCTCCGACGCCCACCGCCGCGGGCAGCCGCTGGGGCAGGCGCGAGAGGAGTTCTACGGTCGGCTGACGGAAGCCTTCCGTTTCTTGGAGCAGCGAGTCTCCGCCGGAGATATCGGTGGTTACGGCATCTCCTCCAACACCGCCATCGAATCCCCGAACGCCCCAGACGCTGTCTCTCTCACCCGCGCCCTCGCAGCCGCTCGAGAGGCCGGTGGCGCCGGCCACCACTTCCACGTCCTCCAGCTACCGCTCAACCTCTACGAGTCGGATGCCGTATTCGAGCTCAACAATGGACCGGACGACAGCGCGACAGTCCTGGACACCGCAAGGCAAGCCGGCATCGCCGTCCTGGCCAACCGCCCGCTCAACGCCTTCATAGCGGGCACGCTCGTGCGACTGGCCGATGTTGAGGTCGAGGATCTCGAGATCGAATGGGAGGAACAGCTGGGGCGCGTGGCCGATCTCGAGATGATGTTCCGCGCCGAGATCGCGCCCAAGCTGCAAACGGCGCCGGAAGCCCTGGACCCCAGCGAGTACTTTCGAATGGCGGAGCGGCTCAGGCAGGTGCGACAATCCGTCACCAACCTGGCTCACTGGTCTCAGATCGAGGCCCAGATCAGTTACACCGTCAGCACAATCGTCGTGGCGCTCAACCGCCGACTGGACGGCGAGTTTGCCGAACGCTGGATCGAATGGCGCGACGCCTACCTGGGCGACTTGGAGGACCTCATGCGAGCGCTGCGCCGACTGGCGGCGGAGCGGTCCCGTGATCACAACACGGAGCTCCGAGAGGCCCTCGACCCGCTGCTGCCCCGGGCGCAGGGGGCGGAGAGCCTCTCACGGATTGCGCTGTGGGTCGTCGCCAGCACGCCCGGCGTGACCTGCGTGCTCAACGGGATGCGAAGCGAGGCCTACGTCAAGGACTCCATCGGAGTTCTCGGCTGGCCGAAGCTGGAGGGCGTTCAGCCCATCTACCGCGCCGCTAAGAGATCCTTCCAGTCTTAGCGCCACTCTCGCGGCCTATCCGGCTCGCTTTGCCGTCCACTCGACCGCGCCGCGGGGCGTCTGCATCGTGCCCTTGGCGGTGTCGCCCTCGACCGTTCCCTGATAGGTCATCTCGAAGCTCCGCTCGCCGCGCGAGAACTCCACCGTGAACGAGATCTTGTTGCCTTCGACCAACCCGTTCTTGATCGGCGCGGCGCCCATCTGCGTCTCCATCGTGCCGCTGAGCTTGCTGCCGTCCTGCTCGAACGTCACCTTGCGGGTCATCGTTCCGCGCGGCGTCTCCGACGTAAACTCCCAGACCCCTGACACGTTGACCGCCTGGTCCTGTGCGGGCTCCTGGCCCCATGCCGGAGCCGCTACAATCAGAGCGATGACCGCGCCGCCCAATAACCCGAGAACGAGCTTCATACATCGCCTCGCTTTCTCACTCGTAGCGCAACGCCTCGATAGGATCCAGGAGCGATGCCCGTCGCGCCGGCCAGATGCCGAAGAAGATTCCGACCGCCGCGCTGAACACGACAGCGATGACCACCGCCTCCGGCGAGACGAAGGTGTTCCAGTTGGCGAGCTTCGACAGGGCGACGGCTCCGCCCGAACCCACGACGATGCCGACCAAGCCGCCCATCAGGCAGAGCACCAGCGCCTCGATCAGGAACTGCAACAGGATGTTCGACCGCGTCGCGCCCAGCGCCTTGCGCACGCCGATCTCGCGGGTACGCTCGGACACCGAGACCAGCATGATGTTCATGATCCCGATACCACCCACCAGCAGGCTGACGAAGGCGATTCCGCCCAGCAAGAAGGTGAAGGTCTGGGTCGTTTCCTCGAAGGTTTCCAAGAAGACCGCTCGATCACGAATCTGGAAGTCGTTGTCTCGACCAGGCGCGATTCCGTGCTCTCTGCGCAGCACTCTCTCGATGTCGATCATCGCGACCGTCATCGAGTCCGGATGAACCACCTGCACCGTGATCGAGTTGAGACGGTCGTTGCCGAAGATTCGATATTCGGCCGTCTGCAAGGGAACCAGAATCTGCTCATCGGGATTGAACCAGCTGCTGGTGGATCCCTTCTCCTCCAACACCCCTATGACATCGAACGGGATGCCGCGGATCATGACCATCTGGCCTACGATGGCCGCCCGGTTCACCTCGAACATGTCGGGTACGGCATAACCCAGGACCGCGACCCGCTTACGCGAGATTCCGTCACCGGCCGTGAACATTTCACCCGCAGCCAGCCTGTATTTGTTCGCCTGCAAGTACTCGGGGACGGTGCCGATGACGTTCACGTTGATGTTCTTGTTCCCGTACTCCACCTGCTGGCCGCGCCTCATCTCGGGGATCACGGCGGTCAAGTAGTGCGCATCGCGGCTGAGCGCCAACGCGTCCTCCGTCGTCAGGCTCACCCGATCAGCGCTGGCCACGCCGCGATGAAAGGACTGTCCAGCATAAACGGACAGCAGATTGGTGCCCAGCGCCTCGATCTGATCCTGCACCGCTCTCTGGGCACCCGTTCCCAGGGCCACCATGGTTATGACCGCTGCGACCCCGATCACGATGCCGAGCATGGTCAACAAGGAACGCAGCTTGTTGGCCCGAATCGCGCTGAGTGCCACCTTGATGACTTCGCCGAAGAGCATATCGCGCTCCCTGTTTCCTGATACGAGGCGACTACCGGCGCTGTACGCCGGGTAATCCACCAGCCCGTTCCGCCACACGCTCCTGAAACTCCTGCTGGCTCGCCAGCAGGCTGGCACTGGGCAGCACCAATACGGTATCTCCAACACTCAGGCCCGAGACCACCTCGGAGTAATCCAGGTCGGTCAAGCCCGTACGGACCGGGACCGGCTCGGGCACACCGCCGCGCAGCGCGAAGACGACGTAGTTGCCACCGCTGAGCGCCGCGTCGGTCGCGCTGCCCCCATGCCCTGGACCACCGCCGCCGCCGCCCATTGCCTCCCTCAACTGCTGCATCAGGTTGCGCTCGGCGGGGGTGAGCGAGCTGAAGACCTCGCGCATGTCGCTGGCGCCCTCGAACTTGGCCTGCAGGGCCCTAACGGCATCCGCGCTGACGCCCTCCGGAAGTCTCATCTCGCGCCCGCGCCAGGTGATCGTCTCTCCGCTCGAGCCCTGTCCGTCCGTCGCACCGTCCGACTCACCGACGGCCGCCATGCTCCGGTCGGTCGCGCCGCGCGCCGCGGCGATCTGCTCATTCACCCCAGCCGGATCCAGACCCAGCACTTGCGCCGCGGAACCGACATCCCGGTCGGTCCTCAAAGCTGCGTTGGGGACCGCGATCACGCCCTCCCGTGATCCCACATGAACCTCGACCTCGGAGTTCATGCCGGGCTTGAGCAGTGAGCCGGCGTTGGGAATGCGCACCAGCACCGGGAACATGGTCACGTTCTGCGTCACCGTCGCCTGCGGCTCGACCTTGAGCACCCTGCCCTGAAACGGACGGTTCGGATACGCGTCCACCGTGATGGTGACCTCCAACCCCGGCCTGATCTTGCCTATGTCGGTCTCGTCGACCAAAGCCCGAACCTGTACCGTGTCCAAGTTCGCCATCTGCAATAGAACGGTGCCGCCCCCAACCTCCCGGGTCGCAGACGAGATCACGCTACCGACCTCGATGTTCTTCTGAATTATCACGCCGGAGATAGGGGCCTTCACTTCGGTGTCCTCAGCGGCGATGCGCGCGTCCTCCAGCGATCGCTGCGCGCGCACCAGCTGCGCCCGGGCGCTCGCTACCGCTAGCCTCGAATCTTCGTACTCCTGGTCGGTGATCGACTGTGTCTTGTGCAGTTCTTCGGACCGCCGCAGCTTCGCCTGCGAGTTCTCGAGCTGGGCCTCTGCCAGCTCGAGGTCGGCCTCCGCCTGTCGCAGTGTGGCCTGCGGCACCCGCGGGTCCACGCGGACCAGCAGGTCGCCAGCGGCCACGACATCTCCAGTCTCCACGTTGATCTCGAAGATCTCTCCCGAGGCCTTCGACTTTACCTCCACCGTGGTGATCGGCTCGATCACACCGGCGGCGCTGGCCGATACCACGATATCCCTGGGTGTCACCGCCACCATTTGGTACACCGGAGCCTCGGTCTCCTCGCCGTTCTTCAGAATCTGAAAACCGACGACGGCAATCGCGGCGACGATTACGAGTATGATGCCTATGCGCTTCATGCGAATCTCTCAGTTATGGGCTCGATGCCCGTCACAGCTCCCTTCCGATGAGAGCCTCTATCTGCGCCTTGGCGACCAGGTAGTCGAAACGGGCCTGAACGATATCGACCTCCGCCTGATCCAGGTTGATCTGCGATGTCAGTACGTCCAGGATGGTGGCCGCCCCCAGACGGTAGCGCTCCTGTTGGACGCGCAAGTCCTCCTCCGAGGCCACCCGGTTGGCCAGCGCGATCTCCAGACTCGTCTGCGCTGCTGCCAGCGAAGCCAGATGCTGGGTCAGATCGGAGTTCACGCGCCGGCGGGTATCCTCGGCTTGGGCGCGGGCATTATCTCGGGTCACCCGGCCGCGCGTGCGACTGAGCTCACGCGAGAATCCGTTGAACAGTGGCCACGATGCGCTGAGGCGCAGCGTCCAACTGGGGTTCCAGTCGAAGAACTCGCTGCCCGCCCAGGATCGCGAGTAGGATGCCGTAAGCCGCGGAAGATAGTCCGAGAAGGTAGCAGCGAAACTGGCTTCGGCCGCCTTGGCCTGGGCATCGGCCTGGTACACGGCGGGCGACCGAGCCAGCGCTTCCTCGCGCAGCGTGGTCGTGTCGACCACGGCGATCGCAACGAACCGTTCTTCACGGACCGGCTTGATGCTGCCGTCCACACCGATCAGGCGGGCCAGGTTCGCTTCAGCGGTGGCGAGCTGGGTCTGGGCGTTGAGCATCTGCAGGCGCGCGTTGGCAACCTCGACGCTCGAGCGCAAGGTATCCGACCGTGTGGCGGTTCCGGCCGCCAACTTTTCCCGAGAAACCTTCAGCTGTTCCGTGGCCCGATCGATCCGCGTCTGGGACACGCGCACCAACTCATCGGTCGCCAGCGCGGCGAAAAAGGTCTGCTTGGTCTGCAGTGCGGTCTGAAACCGCTGGTTGACCAATCCGGCCTCGGCGGCCGTCGCGTCGGCGCCGGCAGCTCGCCCGTCATACAATCGGCCCAACCCATCGAACAGCGTCAGGTTGGCGTTGAGACCCGCCGAGTACGACGTCGATGACCCCACGACCGTCCGCTGCGTGCTCTCGTCGAATCGAGTTACGGAGTTGGTGCTGTAACCCGAGCTCGCGCTGATGGTGGGCAACCAGCTGCCAAACGTCTGGCGCTTCGTCGCGATCGCTGACGTCACCTGGCCGCGTGCCTGCACCATCGCCGGCTGCGACTGGAGCGCCAGATCTATAGCCTCGTCCAGCGTCACGGATTGCACTTGAGCAGCGGCTGCACTGGCCGTCACCAAAACGGCAAGCACGGCCAGGCCGAAGCCGCTAGTTGCGATTCGTCTCTCCACGTTCTCTCTCTCCCCTGCTCCTGCTGCGCTCGATGAGCGCCTGAAACTTCTGCCGCTGCGTCTCGTCGAGCACCTCCATGATCTCAGCCCGGATGGTCTCGCGCAGCGCGTCGTACTGCGGCCTCATCTGAGCCCACAGCTCTCGCATCTCGGCCTCGCGTCGCTCCAGGATCGCATCAACCGCGGCGCGTTGCCCCGTCGTAAGGCTGAGCTCCGACTGCAGACGATCGGCATAGCTGTGTCGCCGACCCCGGTCGTGCTCGCCGAGGCCGCTCGATCGCGACACCGACGCAACCTTGCCGGGATTCCATACGCTGACCACAGCCGCTCCCACTGTCGCACCGGCAGCGAACACCGCCAGCAAGAGCGCAACCGCCCAGAGCTTCGAGCGACTCAACATTCTGACACCACCCTCATCCTTGGTTCCTTCTGATCAGCCATGAACGAACACGCTCGCGGCAGCCGTGCCCAGCCAATCTGTGTCTCACTCAGTGCCAAGGCCCGACGCCAACACCTGGTCGAGCTCGGGCGGCTCACTGGTGGAAACCAGCAGGGCTGGCACCTCCGCCTCGACCAGTGACGTGAGAGGATCGCCCAGAGCTACCGCGCTTTCCGGCTGCGCCTGCGTACCGCTCAGCCAGACGATCACGGCAGCCACCAGGCCGACGGCGGCCGCCGCAAGCCCGGGCCGCGCCCAGCGGCCGAGAACCTCCCAGGGCTGAACCGCGGTCGGCGCCGTGATCCCCTCTCCCGCGACACGGGCCAACACCTTTTGGACAAATGCCGCATCGTCGCCGCCCGACAGGACAGCCCTCAGAAACTTGCCCAACCGCTCATCGGGCCGATGGTCAAACGAGGATGAAGTCATCTTTCCTCCTCCAGGAATCCGCGCGCGGCCAGGACTTCGCGCAGCGCTCGTCGCGCGTGGTACACGTCCGAGCGAACGGTCCCCACCGGGACCTCGAGGACATCGGCGATCTCCTGGTGC
>CP070722.1:1505902-1531981 GCA_020350785.1 Gemmatimonadota bacterium | reverse complement strand
CCCGCCGTTGAAGACCAGCGTGCTCTTGTCGTTTATCCGCCAGTCGACGCGGCCGTCGACCGTGAAGCGGGTCGCATTGGGCTCTCGGCGGCCGATGAGGAGCGTGTCCGGATCGGCTCCGCCATTGATCGCCGCCTGCCGGTTGGCCTGCTCCACGGGATCGACGTACTTCCAGTCCGTTCCCTGGAAGTACATCGCAGAGATCTTGTATCCCACGTTGTCGCTGAACAGCCCGGCGTGGCGCAGCGTGCCCTGCCATACCGCCTCCGCGTTGCCCAGGTCGTTTCCGGCGCGGGCGCCGCCCAGCAGGCTGACCGTCGAGCCCTGGTGAGTCAGCGGCGAGCGGGTGATGATGTGCATCACGCCTTTGTCGACGTTGGGCCCGTAAAGCGCGGAGCCGGGACCGAGCACGAACTCGATGCGATCGATATCGTCGCTCGTTGTTGGGATCAGGTTGTAGGCGTTGAATCTGAGCGAGGGGACCGATGCCCAGCGATTGTCGGTGAGCACGAAGAGGGCGCCCGAGAATACGTTGTTGAAGCCGCGAGCGACCACGTTGTTCTGTTGCAGCCCGGTGGTGGCGACATCGACGCCCGGGATCCCGCGCACGTGCTCGACCGCGGTGGCGGCGGGCCGCTCCTGGATCTCCTCGGTCGATACCGTATGCACCGAGGCGGGCGACTCCAGCGCCTTCTCTTGCTCGCGCGAGGCCGTCACCACGATTGGGTTGAGGCGCAGCGCCCGGGACACCAACTCGATCGTGCCGACGGCGAACGGCTCTCCGCCGACCGTCACGCGCTCGGTCCTGTGGGTCTCGTAGCCGAGGCTGGAGACGAGCAGGCTATAGTTCCCGCCCGGCAGATTGGCGAGGCGGAAAGTGCCGTCGTCCTCGGTGGTTGTGGCCTGGACTACACGTCCCGTGCCGGTGATCAGCTCGACCACAGCGCCGGCGACCGGTTCGGCCAGCTCGGCGTCGATGACCCGGCCAGTGACGACGCCCTCCTGGGCCTGCGCCGGGTGCTGAACGCCCATCAGGGCCAGGGCTACGGCGCTCAGGCAAGTCAGCCAACGTTTGGGCGACGTCCCTGAACGGCCAGTGTGCCGGTTGCGAGTATCCATTGAGACACCCCCCCGTGCTTCGGTGCGGCTAAAGGTTTGTGCAAAAGGCTTTTGCGGGTTGAGAGAGTAAATTACACATTTCGCGGCGGTCGGCTAGCCGTCCCCCCTTGGCAATCTCCGTCCCAGGGCTCGAGCCAGGAAGCGGGCTCGATCGCGCCAAGGGAGGCGCCCCAGATTCGTGCGCACGACGCCGCGCGTGAAATGCGTGGCTTGCGAGTAATCGACTGCCACCTCGAGCAAGACGGGCCGACCGGCGTCGTGGATGGCGTGGGCCTCGCGAAGAATGGCGGCCGTGTGCTTCGGGTCCTTGAGTTCCAGATACTCGACTCCGACCGCTTGACCGAAAGCTGCGAGATCGTAATCGGGAAGCTGACTTGCCGTCTTACGCGCCAGCGCGGTCTGCTGAAACTGGGCGATCTGGGCCAGCTCGCCGTCGCGCAACACGAGGACGGTGACAGGAATCCCGAGTTGGGCGGCGGTGAGCAGCTCGAGCCCGGTCATCAAGAAGGCGCCGTCACCGGCCAGGGCGACGGCGCGCCTGTCAGGACAAGCCAGGGCGGCTCCGATGGCCGCCGGCACCGAGTAGCCCATGCAGGAGTAGTCGACGGGAGCCAGGAAGCAGCGGGGATTATCGAGTCGCAGGATCTCCATCGCCAGGAAAGTGCCGTTGCCGCTGTCGGTGGCATAGATCGTGTCTGGCCCATAGGTGTTCTGGAGAGCGCGCAGCAGGTTTGTTGGCGATACCAGCTCCCCGCCGCCGGGCTTTGTTTGCTGGGCCAGAACGTCGCCATGACCCTTGCGAAGGGTCTCTCGCAATGCGTCGTCGCGGTTGCGAGCGGGAAGGCGCCGGAGCAAGGCTGCGACGAAACTGGCGGCGTCGGCTCGGACGGGCACATCGGCGGCGTAGTTGCGGCCCAGCACGGCTTCATCGATGTCCACGTGGATGAGCGGCCCGGGCGGTTGGAGGCCGTACGAACCCGTTCCCACCTCGGAGAAGCGGCAGCCGATGGCCAGCAGCAGGTCACAGTGCTCTGCGATGCGGCGGGCGAACCGAGGGGCGGCGGCGCCGAACCCGCACCAGAGCCAGAGGGGGTGGTGCTCTGGGAACACACCTTTGCCCTGAATGGTGGTGGCCACGGGCGCCTCTAGCGTCTCCGCCAGTTTGACCAAGTGAGCACCTGCCCCGGCGGCCCCCAGGCCGAGATAGAGCAGCGGGCGCTCAGCCCCCGACAGCAGGTCGAGAGCCCGGGCCAGGTCCTGCGGTGGAGCATCATCGGGGGCCGGCTGGCTCCTGGGCCAGGCGTCAAGGCCAGGGTCGTGCTGGAACAGGTAGTAGTTGACGGGAATCTCGACGAAGACCGGGCCGGCCGGCGGTTCGCGGGTGATGCGGCATGCCTCGCGGATGGTGGCGTAGATATCCGAACCGGTCTCCGGCCTGAGCTGAGCCTTGGTGACGGGGCGGACCATAGCCATCTGATCGACATCGTGGAGCTGATAGGCCTTGCCGCTGTCCGTCCTGACGCCACAGCCGAGCACCAGCAGAGGCACGTTATCGAGGTAAGCCTCGGCGATTCCGGAAAGAGCGTGAGTGAGTCCGGCGCCCGGCACGAGGTTCGCGCAGCCGAGACGGCCGGACGATCGCGAGACGGCATCGGCCATGAAAGATGCGCTCTGTTCGTCGGTCACGAGGACAGGCCGGACGCGGGCTGAGCGGCCGAGTGCGTCGTAGAGCTCGATATTGTGCGTTCCGGGTATGCCGAACGTGAAGGGTACGCCTTCATCTTCGAGGGCTCTAACGGCAATCGCAGCGCCGCTCAGCTTCTTCGTCATCCCAAGTCCCTCTCCTGAAGGGCCCTCAGCTCAGCAGCTCGCGCGCCTCCTGGCGAATTCGCTGAGCCACGCGATCGGCCAGGGCCATGATGGTGAGATAAGGGTTGATTTCGAGCGCGTCGGGAAAAAGGCTGGCGTCGGCCACGAACAGCCAGGGCACGCCGTGCACGCGTCCATAGGAGTCGGTGACGGAGTCTTGCGCGGTGAGCCCCATGCCGCACCCGCCTTGCAGGTGAGCTGCGGAGACGGTGACCGATCCGGGCCGGAAGAGATCCGGGTCCAGATCGGTATCGAGTCGGTCGGACGCGTTGGCCTCGATCGTCGGGTTCGCGGCCGCGGGAATGTGGACCCGTCGGGCGCCGGCTGCGAAGAAGATGCGCGCCGACGCCCGAGTGCCGGCGGCAAGCGCTCGCTTGACCTCCGGAGTGAAGCGGTAGCGTACCACGGGTCGGCCGCGACGATCGATGGTCACACGGTTGCGGGGATCGATGCGGTCGCAGGCCAACACGAGGATCATCTGCAAGCGCGGGAAGGCTCGCATCAAGGCGGCGTGCGGCTCGCCGAAGCCCGACAGGCTCTTGGACGTGGTGAACGGGAAGTACATGCAAGTCTCGAGGACGAAGCCGTCGGACTCGACGAACTGGTCGAGATAGTAGCTCTTGGGATGGCCCACGAAGTTGGTTATGGGGCGCTCGTGCTCGGCTACCAGGATCAGCGCGGGATGGCAGGTGAATCCATGCCCCAGACGCGGTAAGCGTGCCGGCACGCGCGAACGTAGGAGCAGGGCTGGTGTGTTCACGGCCCCGGCGCAGCAGACTACGACCTTTGCCCTGATTCGGTAGTCCCCCGGTTCCCAGGCTGAGGGCTCGCCCTTGGCGTCCGCCGTCTTTCCACTGACCCTCGCGACCAGCCGCCGGCCTTCGACGCGCAGGACCTCGCAGCGGGTGACGACTTCGACTCCAGCACTCTCGGCCCTCGGCAGCTGCACCCTGTCCGTCCCCTGTTTGGCCCGATTGGGACAACCCAGGTTGCAGAGGCTGGAGCCCTGGCAGCCATTGACGTTCACCGGGAATTGCTGAGCGCGGTAGCCGAGTCGGGCACACCCCTGAACGAAGAGCCGGTTGTTCTCGTTGATCAGCTCGTCGTCCAGGTAGTGTACGTTGTTTTCTTCCATGAACTTGCGTGAGCGGCGCTCGATCTCGCGATAGTCGAGGCCGGGGACGTTCCAGCGCTCGATCACTCGGCGTGGGGCGATCAGCGAGGTTCCCGTGTAGACGATGGTCGAGCCCCCGTAACCGCAGCCCATCGCCAGGGTCATTGAGCCGTCAGCCGTGAGGAATCCGCCGCCCTCCTCGTAGAGGGCCTGTGCCATCTCGATTTCCCGGCCCGAGAACTCGTCGTCACGGAGACGGGGACCTTTCTCGAGGACGACGATTCGGACTCCTTCCTTGCACAGCGGGGCAAGCTCTTGGGCCATGGTGCCGCCGCCGGCGCCGGACCCGATAATCGCGATGTCGTAGTCGTGCTCGGTCATCGGATGGCCTCCCAGCCGCGGGGATCGGGCCTATAGCCGATCGATCGGGCGGCGGCGGGCCTTCCGTAGTAGCCGAGATAGGCGAGCGTTCGTAGACCCCAGAATCCGACCCGTATGAGGCGGCTGCGGTGCTCCTGCAAGCCGGCAAGAAAGCGCTCGCGCTCTTGCGCGCCCAGAGCGGAAAAGGGACGCCCGTAACGCAATCGCGGCAGCGACTCGATCGTGCGCAGAAAGAGCCGCAGTCTGCGCTGTAGCGGGCGTGGCCGGTCGCGGAGCGTCCGCGCCACCACCGCCTCGAGTTCGGCCCAGGCCTGCGGCTCCAGCTCTCGGGCGTCGGGCACGACGGTGCAGACCACTGCCCGAAAAGTGTGCCGCACAGACTCCAAGGGCGATCTTGAGGGCTTCATCATCGCGCGCTTCTCTCTCGCCGCCGTTGTAAGAGCCGCCCCGTTCGATCCGTCCACTGCTGGTGGCATTGGAAGATAGGGCCTGGGCACGCCGGGGACACTACCACCTGCTCTGGCGTCCCAGGCAGCCCGGCATGCCAACCCTTGAAGCTTCGAGACCGTCTAACTCGTAATGAAAGAGTGTCGAGAGCCCCAGCCGGCGAGATCCGGGAATCAGTGAGGTCATACGATGGCTCAGATCCCACGGACAACGACAGCCGCGGTGCTGCTAATTCATCTGGGAGTGGTGCCAGTTTTGGCGCATGGGGAGGGCGAGTCCAAAGGAAAGAAAGGTGCCGAAGCCTATCGAGCGCATGCCAGCCGGGCGACTCCAGGCACCCCAGAGCTGGATGGGAGGCTCGATGAAGCGGCGTGGGCGCGGGCGGCGCCGATCAGCGAATTTACGCAACGCGATCCGGAGGAGGGGGCTGAGGCGAGTGAGCGGACCGAGGCGCGAGTACTGTATGACGATGGCGCCATCTACATCGGGATCCGTGCCTACGACAGGGAGCCTCAGTCGATCGTCGGTGAGCTGACGCGCCGCGACCAGTTCTCGCCCTCCGATTGGCTGATCGTCAGTATCGACTCCTATCACGACCGCCGTACGGCGTTCAGGTTCGCGGTGAATCCCGCCGGGGTAGAGCGTGACGTTTACCTCTTCGACGACACGAACGAGGACGATTCATGGAACGCGGTCTGGGACGTGGCCACGAGCGTGGACGACGAGGGCTGGGTGGCCGAGTTCCGTATCCCGTTTTCGCAGCTGCGATTCTCGGAAGCGACTCAGCAGGTCTGGGGCTTCAACATCGAGAGGATCATCCAGCGGAAGAACGAGACGGTGCAATGGAAGCCGATCTCGAAGGAGGCGTCCGGCTGGGTGAGCGAATTCGGTGAGCTGACCGGCATCAGCGGAATCAAGCCGCCGCGGCGCCTGGAGATGCTTCCATATGTCGCCGGGATCCAGGCGTACACGCCGATCGAGGAGGGCAACCCGTTCCGAACGGGCAGTGCCTTCGAAGGGAGCTTTGGCGGCGATCTGAGGTACGGG
The DNA here is from genome assembly GCA_020350785.1 of Gemmatimonadota bacterium. Taxonomy (GTDB): domain Bacteria; phylum Gemmatimonadota; class Gemmatimonadetes; order Palauibacterales; family KS3-K002. The sequence continues at coordinate 1,526,004 of CP070722.1, read as the reverse complement.
CTGACCAACAGTCTGACCCTGAACCTGACCCTGAACCCTGATTTCGGGCAGGTGGAAGCCGATCCGTCGGTGGTCAACCTCACGGCCTTCGAGACTTTCTTTCAGGAGAAGCGGCCCTTTTTCGTCGAGGGCTCGAACATCTTCAAGTTCGCGGTCAGCGAAATCAACGGTGGGTTCGAGCAGCTCTTCTATTCGCGGCGCATCGGCCGCCGGCCGCAGGGCTCGGCCGATGAGCGCGGTGGCTACGTCGATTACCCGCACAACACGACGATCATCGGCGCGGGCAAGCTCTCTGGAAAGACGGCTGACGGCTGGTCGATAGGTGTTCTCGACGCCGTGACGGCTGAGGAGAAAGCCGCGGTGATAGACGGCGGCGGTCTCCATCATGAGGATGTGGTCGAGCCGCTGACCAACTATGGCGTTGTGCGCGTGCAGAAAGACTTCGCCGAGGGGCGCAGCGCCATCGGAGGCATCGTGACGACGGTGAACCGCCGGCTGCCGGAATCGCTGGGCGATTTGCGGAGCGCGGCCTACGCCGGCGGCGTCGATGCGCGTCATCGTTTTGGCAGCGACAACTGGGAGATTAGCGGGAAGCTACTGGGCTCATACATCCGCGGATCCAGCGACGCCATCGCCATGGCGCAGGAGAGCTCGGCGCGCTACTTCCAGCGGCCGGACGCCGATCACCTCAGCTACGATCCGGCGCGGACATCGCTCTCCGGCACGAACGGTTCGTTGAGCTTTGCCAAGATCGGCGGTGGGCGCTGGCGTGGAATCGTGCTGTCGGAGTGGGCATCGCCGGGTTTTGAAGTCAACGATCTGGGTTTTCAACGGCAGGCCGACATTTGGCGTAACGTCGTCTGGGTGGGCTACCGGCAGTACGACCCGGGCAAAATCTTCCGGCGTTATAACCTCAACTGGAACGCCTGGAACTTCAGCAGCTTCGGCGGCGAGCGGACCGCCACCGGCACGAACATCAACGGCAGCTTCACGCTGCTCAACTACTGGGGCGGTTTCGGTGGAGTGAACCGGGAATTCGCGGCGCTCAGCACGCGCGTCTTGCGTGGTGGACCGGCGATGGAGGTGCCGGCTTCGTGGACCTGGTGGGGGGGGTTCTTCAGCGACGACCGCAAGCCAATTAGGGTCGAGATCGGCACCTCCCAGTGGCGCGATGAGGAGCTTTCCAGCTCCCACAGCGTCTACGCCGAGGCGTCGTGGCGGCCAGCCGCCAACCTGCGACTGGCGCTGGGCCCAGAATACAACTGGAGCCACGACGACTGGCAGTACGTCACTGCGGAGGAAGCCCTCGGTGCTTCGCACTACCTGACCGGAGTCTTGGACCAGAAGGTGTTCCGGTTTACGACGAGGCTCGATTGGACGTTCACTCCCAACCTAAGCCTGCAGCTATACGCTCAACCTTTCGTGGCGGCGGGTGATTACACGGGATTCAGAGAGGTCGTTGCTCCCAGGGCGAAGGCCTACTCCGGTCGATTCGCCGAATTGGGACCGGATCGGCTGAGCTATGCGCCATCGGATGACTCAGACGGACCTGGGACTTACTACGTAGATTTGGACCGGAACGGTGAGGTAGACTTCTCCTTCGACGATCCGAACTTCAACGTCAGAGAGTTCCGCTCGACGGTCGTGATGCGCTGGGAGTACATGTCGGGATCCACCTTGTTCCTCGTGTGGTCGATGAACAGGGCCGCCTTTTCCTACGATGGCCGCTTCGACCCGGTGAACGATCTGCGATCGCTCCGCGAGATCGAGGGAGACAACATATTCAGCGTCAAGGTGAACTACTACTTGAATCCTTAGCGCACCGTCATTTTCAGACTGGTAGCTGCGGACGCGCCGCGGCCTCCACCGGGGAGGCCGCGGCGCTATCGCATTCTGGTCGCTTGTGGCCGGCGGCGCGGCGTTGTAAGCTGGCGGTCGCCAATTCTTAGAGTGGAGGTAGAATGCGTTTCGAGAGGAAGGTCGCTTTCGTGACGGGTGCGTCCAGCGGGATCGGCCGCGCCTGCGCGTTTCGGTTTAGAGAAGAGGGTGCGTCGGTCTTCGCTGTCGCTCGACGGGAGGATCGCCTGCGAGCGTCGTTCGAGGATTATGCTGTCGCCGACGTGCGTGTCGATGCCGGTGTGAGTGCGGCTGTGGCGAGTTGTGTCGAGCGGTTCGGCCGGATCGACTATCTGATCAACACGGCGGGAGTCATCGGCAACGGTGGGATCCTCGACACGCCGCCGGAGGAATGGGAGCGCGTGATGTCGAGCAACGTCGACAGCGTTTATTGCGTCACGCGACACGTTGCGCCTCACCTGATCAAGCAAGGCGGGGCGATCGTCAACGTCTCTTCGGTTACCAGCCTGCGACCCTACGGCAACCTCCTGGGCTACTGCACGTCGAAAGCGGCGGTAGACATGTTCACCCAGTGCGTCGCTCTCGAGCTGGCGCCGCACAAGGTGCGGGTGAACGCGGTGAATCCCGGCGTGGTGGTCACGGAATTGCATACCGTCACTGGGACGGTGCCCGATTACGATGCCTTTCTCGAGCGCTCGAAGTCGACTCACCCGCTGGGCCGGGTGGGGCAACCGGAAGATGTCGCCGCGCTCTGCGCGTTTCTCTGCTCGGCTGAAGCCGGGTGGATTACGGGTGGCATCTACTCCATCGATGGGGGGCGGGCGCTGCTCTCGGCCCGCTAGCCGAAAGGGCCTGCGCGCCCTGGCGGCGGTCGCTCAGCTCTGAGGCCGATCGAGAACTCGGCGGATGGCGGCCGCCACGCCGGCGTTGTTCTCCAGCAGGCCGAGATTGGCGCGTAGGGAGCGCCCCTCGGTCAGCTCGGCGATCCGGCTCAACAGGTAGGGGGTGACGTCGGGCCCGGTCACCCGCGCCACTCGCGACTCCTCGAGGGCCTGCGCCAGAGCCTGTTCACTCTCCTCGGTGGTCAGGGCGACCTCCCGGGGCGGCGGAACGCAAACCAGTGTCGCGCCGAGCGTGTTCAGGGCCCGGGCGCGCCGCCAGATCTCGGCCACGCCCTCCGCACTCTCCGCCACCGTGTCGAGCGCGAGTCCGCTGTCGGGGGACCAGAAAGCCGGCAGCTGATCGGTGCCGTAGCCGACGACAGTGACGCCCAGGGTCTCCAACCGCTCGAGAGTGGCTCGCAGATCGGCGATCGCCTTGACTCCGGAGCAGACCAGGATGCTGGGCGTCCGGGCCAGCTCGTACAGATCGGCGGAGACATCGCCACTGTCGAGGGGTCTATGGACGCCGCCGATGCCTCCTGTAGCCGCCACCGTGAGGCCGGCTAGATGTGCCAGGAACATCGTCGCCGCTACCGTGGTGCCGCCGTACCCGTGTCGGGCCAGCGCGGCGGGCAGGTCGCGCGTGCTCAGTTTCTCCTCATGCTGAGCCAGCAGCTCCAGTTCATAGAGGGCGAGGCCAACGATCGCCTGGCCGCGAAATACCCCGATGAACGCGGGCTCCACCCCACGGCTGCGCACCGCCTCCGCCATGCGTTGGGCGGCCTCGAGCCGGACGGCGCCGGGGAGACCACGTGTCAGAAAGCCGGTCTCCAAAGCGACGGCGGGTGCGTCCACTCGAACTGTGATAGGACCGTCAGTCACGGAAGTTGCGCCGTCACGGGCCCGTGGGCGGCGCCCCTATAGATAGCGTTAAACAGCAGTTTGAAGCTTTCGTGCGTCTGCCCGCGGTGCTGAGGCCGGAAGCCGAACAGGATCACCCTGCCATCGCCGTGCTCGGCCTCGACCAGTGCGGCGCGCCCCGCCAGAAAATCCGCGTTCAAGGCGTAGCCGCTCAGCAATTGACCGGACTCGGGATAGCGTGCAACCACCGCGACGTCATTGTTCTTCTCGTCGACCTCGAAGACGGGGCCGTTGGCATAGTAGATCGCAGATTCCTCCGGCATCCCAAAACCGACGGGGTGACGCGCATCGATGTTGATCGCGAGGATCGAACCCGGGGCGTAGAACGCATCGCCGCTGGGTTGCTCTTCGGAGGGCGGCCGCACGTCCTTCACGGGCAGGTCGAGGTGTTGGATGGCGAAACCCGACGAGGAATCGAGGCAGATGAGCGTGCCACCCGCGTTCACGAAGGAACGAATTGCGGCGATGCCTTGATCCGCGAGGCCGCCTGCGTACTCCGCAGGCACGGTTCCGGGCTTGCGACCTTCCACGATCGAGCTCGGCGAGGCATCGGGGATGATGATCACGTCGTAGCGGGCTGTGAGGTCTCCAGCGCGAATCTCGGCATCGTGCAAGGTCTGGTAGTGGATGCCCCAGGTATCGAGGACCCAGCGGGTCCAACCTTCGTCCATTGAAGCTGTCCAGGGCTGGTAGAGACCGAGGCGGAGTGAGTCGATCTGAAATCCGGCGAAGGACCCCGTGAACGACTCCGCAACCAGGCCGTGCTCCGCTGCCAGGTCGTCCAGCAGGTCCCGGATCCCTTCGCCCTGCAAGAGCGCGGCGCCGGCGGGCCAGCTACGTCCGGCGATCTGCAAGGGTTCCGTCAGCAAAGTCACTCGACCGTTCGCTTGAAGGGTGCGGTTGATGGCCAGATTGGCGGCGTTGGTGACGTTATCGAGCAGAAACGCCGGCCCTGGTCCATTCACTCGGCCCGGGGGCGGCCGAACCTGGGAAAGAACTGGTGGCAGCTCCGCCTGGAAGGGCATTTGCACCGCAATGGCCTTGACGCCCATCTGCAGCGGAAGCGTCCATCCTGCTACATCGTAAGGTGTGTCGGGCGGTCCACCAGCGAACAGGCGTCTGTCGGGGTAGGACTGATGCTCCAGCAGATCTTTGGCATGAGCTCGATAGGGTTGTGCCATGAGCACCACCCAGTCGCCGCGGCTGTAGTCGATCCCGTCCGCCTGAAAGGCTGAGCTCGCTCGATGGATCTCGACGCCGCCCCGGCGCAGTGTCTCGAGCATTGTCGCCGCGCTGCCGGGGTCCCTTTGCTTCGCGGGAACGATATAGGCGAAGGGAGGCTCCTGCTCTCCGGCGGTGATGGCCCGGCGGCCGAGCTCGACGAAGTTGGTGATGAGTTGGCGGCGGTGGCGCGCGGCGAGGCCGATGACTGAGCGGGCGGCGATGAGCTGGTAGTCGATGATGTCGCGAATCCGCCACCAACCTCCGGGCCAGGGGTTGGGATAGTTGCTGCCACGCTCGGGCTGACGCAGGTCGTCGATGTCCTGGAAGATCGGCGAAGCGAGGCGCGCGCTGGCAGACTCCGACAGGAGCCCGATCATGTTGTGGCGGGCCGGCACCGTTCTCAGACCGCCGTGCCACCAGAGATCGAACCGCTGTGAGTTGACGACGCCCGCTTTGCCGGCCGCCTCCAGGTCGGTGGAGATCTGCAGGCCGAAGAGCGAAATCTGACGGATCGCCAGCGGGTCGAGGTTTGGGTTCGCCGGGTCGTCGAAGGGCGGAACGAAGAGCCGTGCGCCACGGTTGCCCATCTGATGAACGTCGTAGACGACCTCCGGGAACCAGCGACCGTAGAGCAGGTCGTTGACCAGGCCGGTCTCGACCTGCGTCAGCATGAAGAAGTCACGGTTGTTGTCGTGGCCCACATAATGATGGTAGAGCCATGGCATACCGCTTCCTTCGAAGGGAGTGCCCACGGTCTCTCGATACCAGTCCACCACGATCTGCTGGCCATCCGGATTCACGGAAGGGATCAGCAGCACCACGACATCTTGCAGCAGGGCCTGAAGCTCGGGCTCAACTGCGAGGCTGTATGCCAGTTCCATCACACCTTGGCTGGAGGCGATCTCGGTGCCGTGAATGTTGTGAGCGATGAGCACGACGGCCGGCTGAGCGGCGAGAAGCTCGTCGAGTTCCCCAGGTTCCAGCCGCCGCGGATCGGCGAGCTTGGCTTGAGCGATTTGGATCTGGGAGAGCCTGCTCAGGTTCTCGGGGGCGCTGACCACTGCCAGAACGAAGGGCCGTCCCAAGGTTGAACGGCCGAGGGTGTCGACGCGGACGAATGGCGAGCTGTCGCCCAGATGGTTGAAGTAGGCCGTGATCGTATCCCAGCCCGCGAGCCGAAAGTCGGCACCCACGGAATGGCCCAGGAAATCGGCTGGCGGAGTCGAAGTCGGCAATGCCGGCGATGTGCTTTGCCCTGACAGCCAGGGGGTTTGCGACAGCAGAAGAAGGGCGACGAGCGCGGCTCGCGATACGGGGGTACGAAGCATGTCGGATTTCGCTGCCTCTCGATTCTTCAATTCATCGCTTGCGGGGACACATCTTGCGACGACCGGCAATCTAGCGGCTCCTTGCTGGTCCGCTAATATGCCGGCGGCGGCTGGCAAAACAAAAGAGGGCGCCAACAGGGACGCCCTCTCGGTTACGAAGATGGTGAAGCGGTGTCAGGCAGCCGCGAAACTCGCCAGGGCCGATCCCTTGTCGCCTTCACGCAGCTCTTTGAGTGCGCGGTCACGAAGCTGGCGTACTCGCTCGCGCGTGATCCCCAGTTGTTGGCCTATCTCCTCCAGAGTATGCTCGCGCCCGTCGCCCAGTCCGTAGTAGAGCCTCAGTACGAGTGCATCGCGCTCCCGCAGAGTGCTGAGGGCTTCATCGATCTGCTCCCGCAGCAGCCGCTCCTCCACCTCAGTGACGGCCGTGGATGCATCCTCGGCGACGAAGCGCTCGACCAGGCTGCTGTCCTCGCTGTCGCCGATCGGTGCATCAAGCCGTACTTCGCCGGCGTTGAGCGCCTCGAGCATCTCGACCGTCTGCGGATTCATGTCGAGATGTCGAGCGATCTCCTCGCTGGTCGGCTCGCGATCGTAGGTGACCTTCAAGCTTTGCCGGGCCTTCAGGATCTTGGAGAGCTCGGCGGCACGGTTCAGCGGAACGCGCACGGAACGGCCGTGGTGTGCCAGCGCCGAGAGGATGGCCTGGCGGATCCACCAGACAGCGTAGCTGATGAACTTCACGCCCTGGTCCGGGTCGAACTTGATGGCGGCGGTGACGAGCCCGAGGTTGCCTTGCTGAATCAGGTCGCCAAGCGGGAGCCCGCGCCCCTGGTACTTCTTGGCCACGGAGATAACGAACCGCAGGTTGGCTTTACACAAGGCCTGTATGGCCTCTGTGTTACCCTTCTGGGCACGTCGTGCCAGGCGGATCTCCTCTTCCGGGGTGATCAGCTCGTGTTGGCTGACATCCTGGAGGTACTGATCGAGGGCAGAATCGTCCCCCGCCAGGCGGCTCTTGAGAGCCTGGCTAGCCAGACGCTTCGCCTTCGCAGAATCCCGTTCCATTATCATCGCTATATAACTTACCTAACCTTGTCGTCCAACCCCTATCGAGGCGCTGCCGTCCTGAGGCGCCGTTGGCCGCTGGCGAAACTCCAGCGCTCCAGCGCTGGCCCCCTAGCCTGGGGATAGCCTGCCCCGGCGGGAACTTAAGACCCCTCGTTAGGTGAAAAGTTTCAGTGAATACGGGTTAAGGCAGCCGTTCAAGCTAGGGGCGACATTAGTACCTGTCAAGAGAGGGCTGAGCGCGGGGCTCGCGACGTCTAACTCCAACGAAAGATCTTGAGGGCCGCGGCGAAGCTCAGGCCGCCCCAGGCCCCTACGATGGCCAGGCGGTGGAGCGATTCCACTAGGGGAGCCCCGTCCGTCATCACCGAGCGGAGCGCGTCCAGCAGTGGAGTCAGGGGGAGCGCGTGGATGAAGGGCTGCATGGCGTCCGGGAAGTTGGCGTACGAGAAGAACACGCCGGAGAAGATCCACATGGGCATCATGATCAGGTTCATGATCCCCGAGACGCCCTCGACGGTCCGGGCGCGGCTGGCGGCGAGGAGTCCGAGGCCGGAGAAGGCGAGCGCTCCGATTGCGGAGACCATGAGCAGGTCGATGACCGAGCCGTGCACTCGAACGTCGAAAACCAGCCAGCCGAAACCGACGAGGGCCGCCAGCTCGGCGAGCATGAAGATGAAGCGCGAGAGAGCGTAGGCGAGCAGATAGTGGCTCCGCAACATAGGCGTCGCCAGCAAGCGTTTGAGCAACCGCCGACGGCGAGCCTGCACGATGTTGAAGCCGATCCCCCACATGCCGCTGCCCATCAAGTTGAGGCCGAGGAGGCCGGGTATCAGGAAATCGATGTAGCGGGAGCCCGGCTCGGTCAGGTGGCGCTCCCCCGTCGCGCGCGGGTCGCTGCGGCCTGCGGCCCGCTGGACGGCGTCATCGACGACACGCCGGGCCAGCCGGCCTTCGCTGCGCGTTGGATCGTAGACGAAGGTGACCGAATCACCCGGTATTACGACCAATGCGAGTTTGCCGGTCCGCAGGTCGTTTTGAGCGACTGCGGCTGGGAGCACGCGAGCCCGCAGCTCCGGCGAATTGTCGAGGTTCTCGGCCAGCGGGACAGCGCCCGGCCCCTCCTGAACGGCGATGCGTAGCGATTCTGCCGGCCGGTTGCGGAAAGCGATCCCGAGGCCGAGCGCGAGCAGAACTGGGAACACGAAGACCCAGAAGATGGCCTCTGGCTCGCGGATGAACTCCAGGAGTCGGGCGCGGGTCAGCTCCCAGAGGGGATGCTGGCGTCTAGCCATCTCTCAGATGCCGGCCGGTGAGAGCGACGAAGACATCTTCCAGAGTCGCGTGGTGCGTCGTGAGACGTGACAGGGTCAGATTCTGCTCCCTGAGCTTGTTGAGCAAGGCCGGAACCGAGCGATGCACTTCGCTCACCGTAAGGAATACAACGTCGTGCTCGCGGCGCACTTCCTCGACCCCCGGTAGCTGGCCGAGCCACTGGTCGGCGACCGCGTCACCGTCTTCCAGGGCGAATTCGACGACGTGCTCGGCGCCCAGTGTCGCTATCAACTGGTTGGGCGTGCCGAGCGCGATGACCTGGCCGTGGTCGATGATGGCGACCCGGTCGCAGAGCCGGTGCGCCTCCTCCATGTAGTGGGTCGTGAGGAGTACGGTGCCTCCGGTCGACTTGAATTCGACGATGAGGTCCCAGAGCTGTCGGCGTGACTGGGGGTCGAGGCCCGTTGTCGGTTCGTCGAGGAAGAGTAGCTCGGGGTGGCTGACCAGAGCGCAGGCGACCGCCAACCGTTGCTGTTGGCCGCCTGAGAGACGAGATACCCAGGCGTTTCGTTTGTCTTCGAGCTGGACGAGTTTGAGCACGTCGTCGAGGCTGCGTCCGCGCTTGAAGAAGCTGCGAAAGAGCCTGAGCGTCTCTTCGACGGTTAGCTTCTCGGCCAGCTGGGTCTCCTGCAATTGGACCCCCAGCCGCTGGCGCAGCGCCCGGTCATCTTCGCCCCAGCGCATGTCCAGGATCTGGACGTCACCGGCATCGGGCTGCAGCAGGCCTTCGAGAATCTCGACCGTCGTGGTCTTGCCGGCTCCGTTGGGACCCAGCAGGCCGAAACACTCACCGGCCCGGACCTCGAGGTCGAGGCCGTCCACGGCCACGACATTGCCGTAGCGCTTCTTGAGCCCCTGACAGCGGACCGCCAGCTCGCCGGCACAACTCATCTGTCCTTCAACGCGCCCTCGGGTCGGGGCGTCGATCCTCTGCGGCTATTGCGCGACGCCCAGAAGCTCCACGTCGAAGACGAGGGTCGCGTTGGGCGGAATCGCCCCGGGGATACCCCGCGCCCCGTAGGCCAACTCCGGCGGTATGATCAAGCGCCGTTTTTCACCGACGCGCATGAGCGCCACGCCCTCGTCCCAGCCGCGTATGACCGCTCCTCTGCCGAGCGGGAATTCGAACGGCTCGCCGCGATCCACCGAGCTATCGAACTTGCTGCCGTCGGTTAGCCAACCGGTATAGTGGACGCGAACGTTGCGACCCGGTTCAGCGGCGGGGCCAGTCCCGGTCGCGATGATCAAGTACTTGAGGCCACTGGAGGTGGTGATCGTGTCTCCGCTGAGCTCGGCCGACTCTCCCATCGCATTCACGTCTGCCTCCGTTTCAGTGTCAGAACCGCCGGAGCAGCCCAGGGCCATGACCAGCGCCGGGATCAGTACTAGGCCTGTCTTAGCCAATTTTCGATCTCCCATAAAGTCGAATAGAAGCCACAGGCCTTGCAGGCGTCTACCTCAGTTGAACGCAGGGGACCGCCTGTGCGGAAGGCCGGACTTCGCGAACTGAAGTGCCGGAGACTATCACCGTCGGATTGAGCCCGCAAGCAGGTGGCAGGTTGACGCTTCGGCAGGTGTGGTGTCAATTGAGTGCTCGTGCGCATAGGCGGTGAGAACGGATCTTAGGCCGTGGGGTAGTGCGCGGACCGGTATTGGCCGGGCCCTCAGCTCTGGGTGCCGGCCGTGCCCACCCGCCCCGCACTTTGGAGCATCGATACATGATTCTGACTAGAGCGATCGCGATACTCATCGTGGCAGTTGGGCTGACGGACGAGACTAGCCTGGGGGCTGGCGTCCGTGCCGGCGTGGTAGAGAACGATGCGGGCCAAGAGGTCGTGCTGCAGGAAGCCGAAGATCTGGGGTGGCCGCGGGAGTTTGAACACGATGGCGTGCGGATCATCATCTACCAACCGCAGCTGGAAACGTTCGACGGCGATCGACTCACGGGGCGCTCGGCGGTTTCGGTGTTTGCGGAGGGCGAAAGCGAGCCGGCTTTCGGCGCTGTCTGGTTCGATGCGTTCGTCGAGACCGACCGCGAGAACCGTTCGGTGACAGTAGTCAACGTTGCGGTTCCGCGGGTGAGGTTCCCGAACGCGTCAGAAGAGCAGGGGGCAAGGCTGGCGTCGGTTTTGGAGCGCGAGATTGGCACTTGGGACATGGTCGTTTCGCTCGACCGCATCTTGACCGGCCTCGAGCTGGCGGAAAGAGAGCGCGTCGCCTCCGAGAATCTCATGGTGGAGCCACCCAACATCGTCCTGGCGACGGAGCCGACGACTCTGGTCATTCTTGATGGTGAGCCGGTCTTGCAGGATGTGGAAGAGAGCGACCTGGATAGAGTTGTCAACACTCCATTCACGATAATCTTCGATCCGGCCGAAGGGACTTACTACCTGTATGCGGGCCGGGAGGTTTGGTTCAGCGCTGCCGACGTTATGGGTCCCTGGGCGCTCGCGGAGGACATGCCGGACGAAGTTGCCGCGCTCGTACCGCCCGACACGGTCCGGATGGAATTAGAGGGCGAGGGTGAGGGTGGCGCCGACGAAGAGGTGGCCGAAGTAGACATCGAAGAGCTGCGCCTGCTCGTGGTTAGCGAGCCGACCGAGCTGATCGTCCTCGACGGTCCCCCTCGGTACGAATCTATCGAGGGGACCGATCTTCTCTACATCGCCAACACGGAGAGCGATGTCTTCAAGCAGACGGGTACTGAGAGGCATTTCATCGTGCTGGCCGGGCGCTGGTATACGAGTGGGGGCCTCGAGGGGTCGTGGACCTTCCTGCCGTCGGACTCATTGCCCGGAAGTTTCGCCGAGATACCGCCCGAGTCGGCCAGGGGTAGCGTGCTGACCTATGTTGCAGGTACTGACCAGGCCATGGATGCAGTGCTCGACAACTCTATTCCGCAGACCTCGGCGGTCAAACGGGCAGAGACGATCGAGGTGACATTCGACGGCGAGCCCAAGTTTGAGCCGATCGATGGCACAGCGATGAAGTACGCGCTGAACACGGAGTACCAGGTGCTGGAGGTCGGTGGCAGATACTATGTTTGCTACGAGGCGGTGTGGTACGAATCGGACGACCCGATGGGCCCATATCGGGTGTCGGTCGAGGTCCCGACAGACGTCCAAGAGATCCCGGCCGACAATCCCAACTACAACGTCAAGTATGTCTATGTGTACGACTACACGCCGGAAGTCGTATACGTTGGATATACTCCCGGCTACACCTGGAGCTATGTCTACGGCCCGACGGTTGTGTACGGCACGGGTTACTGGTACAGACCGTGGGTGAGTCCGTACTACTACTATCCGCGCCCGGTTACCTGGGGGTTCCGGGTCTCCTATAATCCTTGGTACGGGTGGAGCTTCGGTATCGGCGTCAGCTATGGAGCGTTCCACTTCGGCTTCCGCTTCGGGCCCTCCTACGGATACCGCCCGGGCGGCTGGTGGGGCCCGGCGGGCTATCGCTATGGCTACCACCATGGCTACCACCGCGGCTATGGCAGCGGCTACCGCGCCGGTTATCGAGCGGGTCAGCAGGCCGGGCAGCGCCGGGACAATATCTATCGTGCCCAGCTAAACGCCCCTCGCAACGCCGATCGCGCGACGGCTCGGGCGGAGCTGGCCAATCGGCAGAAGGCGGGAGGCGCTCGAGTGGAGGGGGGGCAGCGCCCAGATGTGTCCAGGGCTCCGAGCGGACGGCAAGCTGAGATGGCGAGTGGTCGTGAGAACAACGTTTACGCCGACCGGGATGGCAACATCTACCGTCGCAACGAAGACGGTAACTGGCAGCAGCGTGACCGCGACGGCTGGAAGCCGGTTGATCGATCGGCCTTGGAGGGCCGCGCGCAACCGGCTGATCGGAGCCGCGCTACAGATCGGCAGGCGGCACCCGGGCAACCGGCCGCCCGCCCGCCGCAGGCCCGGCAACCGGAAACCCGGCAGCAGCCCGCCCGGCAGCCGCAGACGCGTCAACCGAGTACTCGGCAGCAGCCGTCGCGCTCCTACACGCCAAACCAGAGTGGCAACCTGAACCGCGAGTCTCAGAACCGGCAGCGGGGCTCGCAACGCACCGAGAACTACCAGCGCAGTCGAGGGTCGGTTGGAGCGCGGCCGGGCGCCGGCCGACGGCGATAGGGCCCTATCGGTTGTACTGCGGCATAGGGACGGCGGCGGACGGTGGCGTCTGCAGGGAGGAACCCTTCTCCTGCCCATGGCTTATGGACAACCCGGCGCTTCCATGGCTAGTTTGAGTGCCCCCTGCTCGTTCGTTGGGTGGAGGACCAATGAAGTGGGAATACGCAGGTAGAAGCGACGTCGGCAAGGTTCGCCAGGGCAACGAAGACACCTTCTTTGCTGATGGCGAGCGGGGAGTATTCATCGTTGCCGACGGTATGGGGGGACACGTAGCCGGTGAAGTGGCCAGCCAGATGGTCGCCGATACCGTGGGCCCTGGGGTCAGCCGTGCTCTGCAGGACGGGGTTGGGGGCAAGGAGCTGACCAGGCGCTCGCTGGAACTCATAGAGGAGGCGAACCGGGCCGTCTTGTCGCGCGCCGACAGCGAGCCGGAAAAGCGCGGCATGGGGACGACTCTGACGCTGCTCGTCCTGCTTCCTGAATCCGGCTACCTCTTCCAGCAGGTGGGGGACAGCCGAGGCTACCTGTTGCGAGACGGCGAGTTCAGCCAGGTCACCCGCGATCACACGGTGGTGCAGCAGCAAGTAGACCGTGGTGCGCTTACGCCTGAGCAGGCGCGGGATCATCCGCTTTCGCACATCTTGACGCGGGCGCTCGGAACGGAGCTGAACGTCGAGGCTGATACGTACGAGGATGTGGTGCGCCCGGGCGACACGTATCTACTCTGCTCCGATGGCCTAAGCGGCATGCTGACCGACACGGCCATCCAGGAGATTTTGTCGCGCCCCACGGAGGGGCTACAGGATGTCGCGGATGCTCTGGTCGATGCCGCCAATGAAGCGGGCGGCCTGGACAACATCACCGCGGTGGTGGTGAAGGTCCTGGATTAGGCGGCGGCCGTCGCGGGCGGCTTGCGGGCCGGCACTCGCTTCCCACCTCGAGATCCTCAGCTTCAAGATTCACCTAGCAGGTCGCGGATTTCCGCCTCGGGCGCCGTGATAAGCTGAAGTATCCACTCCGGTCGCTCCAACTCGATGCGGGGCCAAGTGAAGACGCGGAGAACTCGCGCCGTGTGGTACAGGTCTCGACCCATTCGCGGCAGATCGATGAGACCGGCGCGCCCGGTGGAGGTGAGGCGCTGGACGTCGCCATCACGATTCAGCATCAAGATGTCGAGTTCGAGCATGCGGGACTTGGCAGGATAATCGAGGAAGAGCCCGGCGGGGTCGAGCCCCAACTGGCCGGCGAGGTGGTCTTCCAGCGCTGCCCTCAGATCGGGGCGTTGATGAAACCAGGGCGCGACCTCCCGACCCAGCCGGTCGAAAGCAGCCGTCAGCGCGTCACCCGACCATTCGGCCGCGCGTTTCGGTAGGCGGCGGTGCCGGATGGCGGGGATGAGCCGCTCTCGCGCGCGGCGCGCGCTGGGTGACGAGTCCTTTTCGGCAAGTCGCTCGAGCCGGGCCAGCAGCTCCTCGTCCCCGCTGCCTACGATGTGCGCCCGCGATGCCCAGCCGCCGGTGAGCGCTTCGCGCACCAATCGCTGGAAAGCGACTGAGGCGGCGCGCACGGCGTGATGCCAATAGACATTGCGGAACATCTGGTACTTGGCGAAAAGCAGAGACTCCAGAGCGGCGACCCCCCGGACCGAAACGCCGACCTCGAGCCGAGCCGTTCCGGCATCGTGCAGCAGGCGAAATGAATCCAACAGGCGGTCGACATCGACCTCGCCGTAGGGGACGCCGCAGAACTGGGCGTCACGCGTCAGATACTCGATCTTGTCGAGATCGAGAGAGCCCGATACGAGTCCTTGAAGCGGGCTGTCTGAGCGACCGAGGATGAGGTCGTGGATGGCCGCATTCGCATCCGGCCCCAGGGGCTCGAGCGCGGCGGCGACCTCGAGATCGGCCAGGAACTCACCCGCCAGCTCCTCGTGATCTGCTGGTACCAGGCCCGTCTCCATCTCCTCGACGGCGTGACTGAAAGGATAGTGGCCGATGTCATGAAGGAGGCCCGCCAACCGCAGCAGGAGCGTCTCGCGCTCCGATACGTGATCAAGCTGTCCGGATTCTTCCAATCGACGGAGGGCGCGGCCGGTCAGGTGGTAGACACCGAGGGCGTGATCAAACCGAGTGTGGACGGCGCCGGGATAGACGAGGTTAGCCAGACCCAGCTGCTTCACTCGTCGCAACCTCTGAAATGCAGCGGTGTCGATCAGCTTTAGGGCCGCTGGCTCGATCCAGATGTTGTTCCAGACGGGGTCGCGGATGACAGTCATCGTGGCGGACCCTGCGAGCGCTCAAGCGTGGAGCCGCTGGTACTTGACCAGAAGCTCGTCGCGTGACTCGGGAAAGTCCGGGTTCTGAGCGATGCAGTCGACCGGGCAGACTTCAAGGCACTGGGGCTCGTCGAAGGCCCCCACGCACTCGGTGCAGCGCTCCACATCGATCCAGTAAACCGGCACATCCGTGGCCAGACCCTCGTTCACCGCATCGTTCGGGCATACCGTCAGGCAGGCGCCGCAGTCGATGCATTCATCGCTGATCATCATCGCCATGGCTATTCGACCTCCCATCGAGTAAGAGACGCTGCGACGTCGGACCTGAAGCCAAGGCAGCGCCGCGGCGGCCTGCTGGCTCTAATTAGTTCATTAGCAGGACGTTACGTGGCCGATCCGGATGCCAGGCACTTCGGGCTTGCCGCCCGATTCTCCGCAGTAGCGGCTACCACACCCGCGGCTCGTATCGAACCGACCGATACTCCGGAAACCACATCGCCTTCTTGATCCGCTCCTCGAGAGCCTCGAGTGAGCGATCGTCTGCGTGCCCTTCCTGCACGGCGCGCCGGATCACGGCGCAGGCCACGGAATGGGAGCACTCGCGAATGCGGGTCAACCGTGGATACACAGCGACCTCGGCCAGGTCGTCGGCCGTGACCTTGTCAGCCAGGGCCTTGGCCGCGGCCAGGAACATCCCGTCTGTGATACGGCGGATCCCGCCGACCCATGCGCCCAAACCGACGCCCGGGAAGATGAAGGCGTTGTTGCCCTGGCCGATCCGGTACGTCTTGCCCTGATACGTTACCGGGTCGAACGGGCTGCCTGTTGCCACTATCGCCCTTCCATCGGACCAGCGAATGGCTTCCTCCGCCGTGCACTCGCTCTTGCTGGTCGGGTTTGAGAGGGGGAAGATCAGGGGCCGCTCGTTGAACCTGGCCATGGCACTGATCACGGGCGCGGTGAACATGCCAGGGGTCCCGGAAGTTCCGATCAGGATGGTCGGCTTGGCGTTAATGACTGTCTCCTCCAGCGAGATACGGGATGCGTCCGAGCAGTCGTAACCGGCGACCTCCTCGACGTCTCTGGCATAGGTGGCCTTGAAGTCTTCGAGGCCCACGCGGTTCTTGGTAACCAGCCCTTTGCTGTCGACGGTCCAGATTCGCTTGCGGGCCTCCTCCGGGCCCAAGCCTGCCTCGATCATGGCGGACACCAGCAGATCGGAGATCCCCTGGGCTGAAGCTCCGGCACCGGCGAAGAGTATCCGTTGATCCTCGATCGGTTTGCCGGTGATCCTCAGGCCGCAGTAGATGCCGGCAACGACCACGCCGGCTGTGCCTTGAATATCGTCATTGAAGGTGCAGAGGCGGTCGCGGAAGCGATTGAGTTGACATATGGCGTTACCCTTCAGGAAATCCTCCCACTGGAGCAAAGCTTCCGGGTAGACCTTCTGGACTGCGGCCACAAACTTGTCGATGAAATCCTGGTAGGGCTCACCACGGATTCGTTTCTGGCGCAGGCCGAGGTAGAGAGGGTCCTCCAGACGTTCTTGGTTGTCGGTGCCGACGTCGAGCATGACGGGTAGAGTCAGATACGGTGGGATGCCGGCGCAGAGCGTGTAGAGGCAGAGCTTCCCGATCGGGATGCCCATACCGCCGGCGCCCTGGTCACCCAGGCCGAGTATCCGTTCGCCGTCTGTTGCAACGATCACGGCTGGCGGGCGGGGGTGATTCGCCAGGACCTGCTCGATTCTGTCCCGGTGTTCGTAGCTGATGTAGAGTCCTCGCGCGCGCCGGTAGATGTGCGAGAACTTCTGACAGGCCTCGCCGACGACGGGAGTGTACACGATAGGCATCATCTCTTCGATGTGCTCATGTACGAGGCGGAAGAAGAGCGTCTCGTTGCGATCCTGCAAGCTGGCCAGATATATGAAGCGTTCCAGGTTGCTCGTCTTGGCCACGTAGTTCTCGTAGACTCGATCAAGCTGCTGCTCGATGGAGAATGTGACCGGGGGCTCGAGCCCCTCCAGACCGAGCTGCTCTTTCTCTTCCCGGGAAAAGGCGGTGCCTTTGTTCGTGAAAGGGTTGAGCAAGATGGGGCGGCCACGCTCATGGACCGCGATGTACTCCTCACCCGTGCGCGGATCTGTCTTCACTGACCACATCTCGACCTCCTATATCTGGCCGCTGCAGTTCCCAAGGGCTGGCGGCTCGAGATTTAGCATAACTCGGAATGGGCCAGTCTGCGACACTGCGGGGCATGCTGAGGTCATCGGCTGGGGCCGAGACCCGAAAGGCCGGGTTCATCAGCCGAAGAGGGGCAAGAAGCGTTCCCCCGGGCCGGCCGGAGGCGGGGGTCCTAGCCCTGCAGTAGAGTGAGAAAGACGCCGGCGGCGACGGCCGAGCCGATCACGCCGGCGACATTGGGACCCATCGCAGGCATCAGAGGGTTGACCCGTCCGTCGGTTGCCTCCGAGACGAACTGCTGAACCACGCGAGCCGACATGGGTACGGCGGATACCCCGGCCGCCCCGATGCAGGGGTTGATCTTCCGTCGCAGGAACAGGTTCATCAGCTTGGCGAATAAGATTCCGCCGGCGGTGCTGAAGGCAAAGGCGACCGCGCCGAGTATGAGGATCAGGATGGTGCGGTAGTTCAGAAAATTGGCGGCATCCATCGTGGCACCGACGGCGACTCCGAGGAATATAGTGACTATGTCGATCAGCGAGCCGCCCGCCGTCTTTCGCAGCCGCTCTGTCACTCCGCACTCGCGCAGCAAGTTTCCGAACATCAGCATCCCGATGAGGGGGGCGCTGGACGGTACGGCGAGCGACGCGATGGTGCCGGCCACGATTGGGAAGAGGATTACCGCCGTCCTCGACACCGGTATCGCTTGCGGCATGTCGATCGCCCGTTCCTCTCGTGTTGTCAGTATGCGGAGGATCGGGGGCTGGATGATGGGGACCAGCGACATGTAGCTGTAGGCGGCAACCGCTATGGGCCCCAGCAGGTGGGGCGCGAGCTGACTGGTGAGGAAGATGGATGTGGGTCCGTCGGCTCCCCCTATGATTCCGATCGATGCCGCTTCCTGTGGCGTGAAGTCCAGCAGGTAACCAGCGCTGAGCGCGGCCACGAAGATGCCGAGTTGGGCGGCCGCACCCAACATGAAGGTCAGTGGGCGGCCGAGAAGGGGTCGGAAGTCGGTCAAAGCGCCGACTCCGAGGAAGATCAGCGGTGGAAGTAGCTCGGTCCTGATGCCGGCGTCGTAGATGAGCGCAATGATGCCATCACCGTAGGATCCCATTTTGGCCAGCGGCAGGTTGGCCAGAAGGGCGCCGAAACCGATGGGTATCAGGAGCAGGGGTTCGTATTTCTTCTCGATGGCGAGATAGATGAGCGCAC
Organism: Gemmatimonadota bacterium; assembly: GCA_020350785.1. GTDB lineage: Bacteria > Gemmatimonadota > Gemmatimonadetes > Palauibacterales > KS3-K002. Next base: position 1,507,584 of record CP070722.1, on the reverse strand, counting down.
CAGCGACGATGAACATCGCGATGTTTCCAAAGCTGATGTTGACGACGCCCGACTGGCGAAGCAATTCGATGACTGTGTCCATCAGGCAGGTCCTCAGGCAATCGTCATGATCGGTTGCGACGAATCGATCTCATCGCCGACCTTGACGTGGATGCTCATTACCTTACCTGCGACGGCTGACTTGATATCGTGCTTCGCCTTCATGGCCTCGACCGCGGCGACCACGGTGCCCACCTTCACCGTGTCTCCCTCGCGAACCAGGATGTCGACCACCTCAACGGATCCGGCAAAGGTGGAATGTACCGCGGTTCCGATTGGCGGCTGCGCAGCCGTCGCCGGCCCGCCCGGTCTGCCCTCCGCTGGCTCCAGCGTCACGACGAACGTTCGCCTGGTGCCCTTCTCTTCGACGGTGCAGCGAGTCGTGAGCGGGCCGGCGAACGCCGGCGCAGGGGATCCAAACGCGGGCGGCGCGGCTGAAGCTGTGGCGGCCGGGACCTGCTCCGTCAGCCTGAGGGGGATGTCGATCTTGGCATTGCCGGTCAGCAGACGGATGCCCTCGTTCAGTTCCAGCTTCTTGCCAGGCACCATCGCGGCTAGGACCAGGAACACGTTCTCATCGCTGGTCGGCAACCCTCGCTCTTCCAGCGCCTTCTTGGCCGGCTCGACGTTCTTGGGAGCGGCCTCCAGCGGATCGCCGTCGAATACGGGCAGATCGAGCTGTTGAGATGCTGTTTTCACGACCTCGGGGTCGGGGGACAGTGGAGTCCTGCCAAAGTATCCGAGAACCGATCGACCGTACCCGGGATCGATCTTCTTCCAGCGCCCGTAGACGACGTTGTTGAAGGCCTGCAACCAGTATTGCTGACTTCCGGGAGTGACGCTGGTCCAGGCGCCACCCGCCTCCACGACGATTGGGAACTCGGCCAGCACCTCACCGTAACGGTCGAGAATTCCGGCCTTGACCATCATGTGCACGTTCGGACCGATCGCTCCGCCGGGCATCGGGAAGCCCAACACGCGGGCGTCAGCGGTTGTTGTGGTTGGATTGAATTCGTAGTCCTTTAGCAGATCGGTCAACATTCTCTCGATCGCGGGCAGACGAGACACGTCGATATCCAGCGAGTAGCCGGTCCCTTTCAAGGCGTGGGCCAGGGAGCGGGCGTCGGGCTGGACGGTACCGCTGGCCAGCGGCCGCACCGAGAGGTCGACGCCGTCCGCACCGCCGGCGATAGCCGCCATGTAGCAGGCCACCGCGGTGCTGGCGGTATCGTGAGTGTGCATCCAGAGGGGCATCTCCGGCGGCATGATCTTCTTCAGGGCCTTCGCCGTCTCGAAGATCGTGTTGGGGTCGGTGGTGCCGCTGGCGTCTTTCAAGCAGATGCTGTCGATGTGGATGCCGCTCTCGAGGAGCCTCCGACCGATACCGACATAGAACTCGGGTGTGTGTACTTTGCTCGACTCGAAGGGCAGTCCCATCAGGGCGATGCAGACCTGGTGGTGCATGCCGGCGTCAGCGATCGGCTGACCGGTCTTCACCAGGTTGTCGACATCGTTCATGAAGTCGAAGTTGCGGTCCCAGGTCGTGGCGTGCTTGTGCATCAGCTTCGCCTGGAGCTTCAGGGCGTCCAGGCCCTGCGTGGTCAACGTCACTCCGGAGACGGAGCGAGTCAGGATCTGCAGGT
>CP070722.1:1500012-1505802 GCA_020350785.1 Gemmatimonadota bacterium | reverse complement strand
CGTGTGTAACCCGGACCTGGGCTGCGGGCTGGTGGCCGGCTACGGCGCATCGGGCCGCGGCCGCCGGCCGGGCTTCGGCTGGTTCTTCGGCGGTGACGCCTCCATCAACATCCTGGGTATCTTGCCGACCGGTCACTTCGAGCTGGCCCGCGCCGGCCTGGAGTTCCAGCGCCGCTATAGACGCGCCGACGGCAAGATGCCGCACGAGGTCACCCAGTCGGCGCTGCGCACACGCGAAGACTGGTTCGAAGACTTCCCCTACGCCTACTACCACGCCGACACCACTCCTTACTGGGTGGTGGCGCTCTGGGAGTACTGGCGGCAGAGCGCCGACACCGGGTTCGTGCGGAAGAGCTGGGACGCCGTTGTCGACGCCTACCGCTGGGGCCTGGCCAACGACAGCGATGGCGATCTCATCGTGGACAACACAGCGGCCGGACTGGGCGCCGTTGAGGTCGGCGCCATCGGCGCCGGACTGCACCAGGACATCTACCTGGCGGCCATCTGGACCAAGAGCCTGGAGGCCACCGTCGACCTGGCCGCCGCGCTGGGAGAGGACGAGCTGGCGGCTGAGGCATCCCGCGCTTTCGAGACCGCCAAGGCCAACCTGGAGCGCGAGTACTATATGGAGGACAAAGGGATCTACGCGTTCGGGGTGCTGGAAGGTGGAAGGACCAACCCCGCCGTCACCATCTGGCCCGCGGTGGCCATGTCCTTCAAGCTGTTGGACCCCAACCGCGCCGCGAAATACTTGGACGCGCTGGCTTCGCCGCGGCTGCTCAGCGACTGGGGCGCCCGCATGCTGGACAGCCAGCACCCGCTCTACGATCCTCTGCAGTACAACATGGGAACGGTGTGGCCTTTCGTGACCGGCTTCGCTAGCTGGGCCTTGTTCAACTATGGCCGGCCGGAGGCCGGACTCAAGGCGCTGAATTCCAACGCGCGCAACACGTTCGAGTTTGCGCTGGGTCGGAACCCCGAGCTGATGTCGGGCGCGTTCTACCGTACCCTCGACACCACGGTCCCCCACCAGTTCTTCGCCACGAGCATGGTTCCGACGCCACTCCTCCGCGGACTGCTGGGATTGGGCGCTGAAACGGGTGGCACCGAGCTGGGCTTCGCGCCCCACCTGCCCGCGGACTGGGAGTCGATGACGGTTCTGCGCTACCCCGTTGGCGCAGACCGAATAGACATGAAGCTGCACCGCAGCGATGAGGTGCACGACGGCCGACCGGTCACCGCAGTCACTGCTCGGCTGCTGCGCCACGGCCGCGGCGATCCCATAGCCGTCCGCGTTGCCCTGCCTCTTCCGTCGGAGGCTCGCGTTCTGAGCGTAACTCTGAATGGCCAGAGCGTTTTGTTCGAAGAGTCGAGCGATGCCAGAGGAGCAGCAGTGGGCGTCACTGCCAGTCTGGAGGATGAGACGGTGATCTCCGTCCTGTTCACGACGGGCTAGGCGAAACACCGCAATCGTGCTACCCGACCCCTGCCTGAAGCAATGTCACTGACCCTCAAGTGAGCAGCCCTTGATGAACGCACCAGACGCTATTCAGCAGGCCGCCCCGGACCGACCGCCTCTCGCCATCGGCGTCGTCAGCGCGCTGGTTGCGCTCAAACTGCTCCTCCACCTGGCGACCAACGCGCTCGGACCTTACGAGATCCACCGCGACGCCTTCCTCTACATGGCGATGGGCGAGCATCTGCGGCTGTTTGGGATGGACTTCCCACCGGCCATCGCCATGCTCTCGGAGGCGACACGCGCTCTCCTGGGTGACTCGCTCTTCGCCCTGCGGGTCCCCATCGCCCTCTTCAGCACAGGACTGCTCCTGCTGGGGGCGCTGACGGCGCGCGAGCTGGGCGGTGGCCGCTTCGCGCAGGGTATGGCCGCCCTCGCTGTCCTGGCCAACCTGCTGTTCCTGCGGAGCGGCAACCTCTTCCAGCCGGTGGTGATGGATCAGTTCTGGTGGCCGCTCGGGCTGTTCGCGTTGGTGAAGCTGGCCCGGACCGAAGAACCGCGCTGGTGGATCGTCTTCGGGCTCTCGTGCGGCCTGGGCCTGCTCACCAAGTTCAGCATGCTGATCTTCGGCTTCGCCGTCTTCCTGGCGCTGCTGGCCACGCCCGCTCGCAAGACCTTCGCCACGCGTTGGCCCTGGCTCGCCGCCGGCATCGCGATCGTGCTCGGCAGCCCCTCGTTCATCGGACAGATCAGGCTGGGGTGGCCGCTCTTCGATCAGATGGGCGACCTGCGGAGCGCTCAGCTGGCTCGCGTTTCAGGGCTCGAGTTCATCGGCGAACAGATACTGATGGGCATGGGTTTCATCCTCGCCGTGATCGGCATCGCAGCTTTGACTTTCGCGCCGTCGTGGCGGCGCTACCGAGTCGTGGGTTGGACAGGGTTGTTCGCGTTCCTGACGCTGCTCGTTCTGAAGGGAAAGAGCTACTACATCGGACCGATCTACCCTGTGCTGTACGGCGCCGGCGCCGTTGTTCTGGAGCGTTTCCGGATGCCGCGTTGGGGCGCTCTGGCCCGCTGGGTGACCGTAGTGCTGGTGGCGAGTTGGGGCGCGATCACCTTGCCGCTGGGCCTGCCCGTCCTCGCGCCGCCGACCATGGAGCGTTACCTGGCCTGGCTCAGCTTGGAGGGCACTACCGAGACGAACATTGGACGACAGGAACGCCTGCCCCAGGACTATGCCGACATGCTGAACTGGCGTGAACAGGTGGAAGAGGTGGCCCGGGTCTACAACTCGCTTCCGGCCGACGAGCGCGAGCGCGCCGTGATCTTCGCCAGCAACTACGGCGAAGCCGGTGCCATCGACTTCTATGGCCCACGCTACGGGTTGCCCAAGGCGATCGCGGTCACCGGCACTTACTGGTTCTTCGGACCCGGTGATCTACCGGGAGAGATCGTGATCTTCCACGGATTCGACGGCAATGACCTGGACGACTTCTGTGGCTCCTTGGAAGCGGCCGGTTACATCACTCACCCGTATGCCGTGGCCGAGCAGCGAGACTTGACGGTCTACGTGTGCCGGGACACGCGGACCACATTGCAGGAGCTCTGGCCGCAGCTTGCAGGTAACAACTAACAGAGCGTCAAGGCAGGAAGGTGGAGGCCGGTCGAGCCGTCACCCCGAACCTTCGGTGCCGAGCCGCAGCCGAATGCGCTTCGCCTGCGACTCAGGTCCACCCTTTCTTGCGAAACTCCCGAAGGATCTCGGCGAAGCGCTCCATCTCCTCGGGTAGGCCAATCGAAAGCCGATTGTAACCCAGCATGGGCGGGAAAGGGCGGCCGACCCTGACCCCGCTCTCCAGCATGCGCCGGCCATACGTCGCCAGGTCGCTGTTGATGCGGTGCATGACGAAGTTGGCCTGGCTGGGAAGGTACTCCAGGTCCAGCTCCTCCAGGACGTCGTACAGGATCCGCATCGCCCGACTGTTGGCCTCAAGGCTGGCGGGAACCAGCTCCGCGTCGTCGAGGCAGACCCGTGCGGCGACGAGTACCAAGTGGTTGGCATTGGTCTTCGCGATGTACTCGCTGAGTCTGGCGGCGGCTTCCTTATGGGCAACCGCGTAGCCCAGGCGCATGCCGGCCATCCCATAGATCTTCGAGAACGTTCGCGCCACGATCACGTTCGGTTTCGTGACCCACTTCGTGCACGACCAGTAGCCGGGGTCCACGCAGTACTCGTAGTACGCCTCATCGACCAGGAAATAGGTGTTCTCGTCGGCCGACTCGATCCACTCATCCACCTCCGAGCTGGGTGTCACCGTGCCCGTCGGGTTGTTGGGGTTGCAGATGTAGACGATCGCCCGTCCCCCGCCCTCGGCACGCTCCTTCATGCGGCCGATATCGTGCGCGTGCCTGCCGTCCAGCGGCACCTTCTCCAGTCGGTAAGGGAACGGCTGGCCGTACCACGGCACGTCCTCGAAGGTCGGATCGGCTAGGACGAGTCGAGCGTTCTCCTGGGCGAGGGCCTGAACCGACATCTGCAGCACCTCGGTGGAGCCGTTACCGAGGACGATGTTCTCAGGTTCGACCCGGTGGAGCGCCGCCAGCGCCCCGACCAGCTCGATTCTGGACTCACGCGGGTAGCGGTTCGCCTCGGCCAGCCCGTCCAGGATCGCCCGGCGCGCCGCCTGGGGCAGGCCCAGCGGGTTCTCGTTCGAGTTCAACCTTAGCGGACCCCCGGAGCGCCGGACGGCTGCTCGCGCCATCTCTGGAACCAGGCTGACGCCAGCGCCGATGCCGGCCGCTGCGCCGAAGGCCAGGCCTGCTTGCAAGAAGTCTCTGCGTTCCATGGCTCACCTGCTCTGTCGAGTATCGCCAATCACAATCCGCGCCAGCTCCCGCAGAATCGCCGAAGGGCCCGTCTGGATCGTGCCGAAGTCGCTGGAGTTCACCTGCACCGCCAGGCAGAGGCGGTGCTCGGGGAAATACGCCATCTCCGCCAGGTAGCCCGGGAAGAAGCCGCTGTGCCCCCAGCTGATGCCCAGTGGTGTCGGCCGAACGATCACGCCGAGTCCGTATTTGACGTTGGGGCCCAGCTTCGCGTCCACGGCCTCGAGCATGGTGGGTAGCAGAGCTGGATCGAAGGCGCGGCCCTCGTACAGCAGCCAGCCCCAGCGGGCGAGATCTTCGGCGGTGGAAGCGATGCCTCCGCCGGTCCACTCGAACTGGGGATTGATCGCGAACTGGCCGTCCACGATCACCGCTTCCGGGAGTTGGAACGGGTTCTCCACGCCCGCATAGCCCTGAACGAGGCCGGGCACGCGGCGGCTGTCGGTGGGTACGGTGTTGCGCAGGCCGAGCGGCTCCAGAATCCGCTTGCGCAGCTCATCGTAGTAAGCGTTGCCGGTCAACCGCTCGATGATCAGCCCGAGGACGATGTAGTTGGTATCCGAGTACTCCCAACTTTCACCGGCGGCGAACGGCGCCTCGTTGTCGAACAAATAGGCGAGCAGCTCTTCCGGCCGCCAGATTCGATCGGGCTCGGCAAGCAAATCGGAGATGAAGCGGTCATCGAACTCGTAGCGGACCAGGCCGCTGGTGTGGTTCATTAGCTGGCGAACCGTGATCTCGCCGTGGTTGGGCAGGCGCCTGTACCAAAGCTCCTCACCCAGATACTTCGCTACCCTGGCGTCGAGATCCAGCGAACCCTCCGCGACCAGCTGCAGCGCAACCGCAGCGACATAGGTCTTCCCGACGCTGCCCTGCATCAGCCGAGCCACCGGCGTCATGGCGACGCCCTGGCTCGTGTCCGCCAGGCCCGCCGCCAGGCCGAACGAGCTTCCGTCCGCTAGGGCCACTCCGACGGCGACACCTGGAACGCTAGCCTCCGACTGGATCTCCGACAGCCGTGACTGGAGTATCCGCTGCAGATCGCTTTGATCGCGGCTCTCCGCCACCTGGGCCGGCAGCGGATGGGCTGCCAGAGCCAGCGCGAACGCCAGGCCCAGCGTCGAGGCTCGCGCCCGCCCTAGCTTCAGCATCGCGACAGCGTGGGCCGAGGGTCACCATCTTGGGCGCGCACGCGGAACAGCCGTCCATCGCTGCAGCCGACGTACACATCAGCGCCGCCGACCGTTACCGATGTCGACACATCGCAATCCACTGCGAACCTCCAGATCACGGGTCCACCCCCGGCGGCGATTCGATGCAAAGCGCCGTCCGTGGCGGAGAAGATTGCCAGGCCTTTGTCCGGGAGGAAGCGTAACCCAGCCGATCAGGTCGCCGCCAGTGTGTCTGCTAGCGCGCGCCCCAGTTCCGCCCGTCGCGGACCTGCCAGG
>CP070722.1:1495706-1499912 GCA_020350785.1 Gemmatimonadota bacterium | reverse complement strand
GGACGCCCGAAACACCGCGTGAATACTACATTTCACTCTATCTGACTACATCTTCAAAGTGAATGGGTTTCAGGAGGTCGCGGGTTCGAATCCTGCCGTCCCGATTTCTTGCTGTAGTTACCCTTCCGTGGCCCGGCACCCTCCGATGGCTGACTACGTCATATGGGTCGCGGGTGGAGACGCACACCGCGCGCATTACGCGCGGTGTTCGGTATGAAGCCGCCTGGCGGCGGCTTCAACACGAATCCTGCCGGTCAACCCATCCGCTTTCCGGTGCAGGCGAAAGACCGCGCCCCGCCCGTCGAGGTCAAATCGTGGATTGGCGAGCACACCACGGCTCTCGGCTGGAAGCTCCTGGCCGTGGCCGAGGCGGCTCAGGAAGCTGGACGGACGCACCGAGTGAAGGATGTGTTGAAAGAAAGGAAGTTCGAGGACGGAAAGCCGGTCTCAGACTGTCAGCGGAAGCTAGGGGCGGGCGAGTTGCTTCGACGCCTCCGCCGCGTAGAGGCGGACCTCCCAGTCCTCGTCTTCGCGTGAGGCCAGCTGGAGTGCTCCGAGGGCGTCGGGAGAACCGATCTGGAGCAGCGCGGCGACGGCCGAACGCCGCACCCAGTCCTTCTCATCGTGCAGCCGCTCGAGCAGGAGGGGCACGGCGTCGGGTGCTCCCAGGATGCCCAGAGATCCCACGGCGGCCTCGCGCTCCCAGGCGTCCGGGCTCCGCAGTAGCTTGTCCGCATGTCCCAGGACTTCTTCTTCCGCGCCCAGCTGCGCCAGCGTACGCAGGGCCGTCATCCGCACCCAGCGTTCCGGATCGTCCAGCCGACGATGCACCGGCTCGATGCAGTCGGCCGATCCGCTGGCGGCCAGCGCCCCCAGCGCGTAGCCGCGGACGTTGTCCACGGAGTCCTCCAGCGCGGCCACCAACGCTGGGACCGCGCGCTCCGTCGGGAGCCGGGCCAGTTGGCTGGCGGCGTTCGCGCGCACGGCGGCCTGCTCACTCTGCAGCATCGGGATGAAGTAGTCGATGGCGGCGGCGCCGTAGGAGGCCAGCTCTCCGGCGATGGAGTACTTGCGGCGCGGGTGCGGCTCATCTATCAGGCGCGCGGCCAACCGTTCCAGCTGGGCCTGACGAACGGAGGGGATGACGGCGCCCAGCGATCGCTTGAGTCCCGCGTCGTAGAGCGCCGAGGCACCGATCAAGAGAACGCCGTACAGACCGATGACCGCCACGACCTCGCGCACCCGATCGGGCTCGTTCTTCTTGAACAGGGCGCGCAGCGGGAAGGCGAATGTCTTCTCGAAGAACCTTGGAACGGGGAACAAGAACGGCGCGCTGCGGCGATAAGTCTCGTACGCTTCGCCGTGGCGCTTCCGCATTAGCAGCTCCTCCAGCATCGCCACGCCGATGATCACCAGCGTCGAGAGCAGCCAGGGCAGGCTGGCGTCAATCCCCCAGGATCGCTTCGGATATAGCTGCAAAAGCAGCAGCAGGTAGATGCCGTAGCTCCAGAGGATCCAGCCCAGGTACTGAGGGTGCCGCGACAGCCGGTAGACCCAGAAGTCGGCTACCTGCTGCTCGCGCGCCCGGGCCGACAGCCAAGCGAGTGTACCGAGGAAGAAGAGCAGCAGGCCGCTGCCCAGGAAGAAGTAGACGACGGGCCAGTGACCGTGCACGCCCACGACCCCGAACGCCCAGCGCAGCACGTCGTAGGGCGCGCGAATGATGAGTCCCAGCCTCTGCAGGTCGTACGATACGTCGAGGACGGGCAGCCAGAGGATGTTCAGCACGCCGAGTCCCGAGAGGAAGAACATGACGCTGGCGAACTGGGCGAACACCGGCAGCATGAAGCCAAAAGCGCCCAGCGCTGCCAGCCCCGTATTCCGGGTAGAGAAGCCGACGACGATGGCCGCCACCATTAGGGTGAAGCAGATGTAGCCGATCAACCGCAGGTGGAAGTGAGAGATGAACAGCTCGGTCTTGAGCCGGCTCACCTCGTTGGCGTGCGAATCGAGATTGGGGGTCGTGATAGCGCCTTGCAGGACGTCATCGATCAGATAGGGCAGCTCCACCGTCACGAAGGTCAGTCCGATCGTAAAGACGGCGGCCAGGAGAACCAGGAAGGCGGTGCGAGCGGTTCGACTCTTCATCGTTTGTCACTCTCCCGTGGCGACGGCGGTGGGGCCGAGGACCCGTGCTATATGGCAGACGTCTCAGCCACCGTTCGTTGCACAGCAAAGCGGGAGGCCGGCCCGGCGGCTCTATCCCCAAGCCGCGTTGCAGGCTCTGCTGGCCTGGCTCGACCGGACTCGCCGGCCCGGCAGGGCGAGTACGGTTGCCTCGTTCGTCGACGCGGCTGACGATCCCGCGCTGGCGGAAGCAACCCGCGAGCTGTTCCAACTGTTGTACGGCGAGCCGGGCGGCGATGGTTCGCACACGCTGGACTGGTGCCGAACTGCATCGCGCCGTGCGACGCCATCGGCGGTCCCGCATCGCGGCATCGCCCGCTTTCCGCGGCGGCAACCTGGCGCCGCTCAATCCTCGAGGCTGACGACAGCCGCAGATCTGGCCGGAAAGGCCTTTGACGCCCGGCCGTGGTGGAGGACGAGCTGGATGTGCCCTACATTGGTGTGTTTCCACATCGAGCACAGGATTCACGGGGCCACCTAACCGGGGCCAGGGATCAGATGGACTCTACCTTTCTCGCTCGCTGCGGGTTCGCACTGCTCGCGCTCGGCGGCGCGGCGTGCAGCGGCACCGCAGCTCGATCGACCCTCACTATGTCCGACAGCGCCGGCGTCATCATTGTCGAAAGCCACGCCCCGCTTTGGAGCCCCGAGGAAGGCTGGCGCCTGTCCGAGGCCCCGGTCGTCACCATCGGCACCGTCGAGGGTGCCGACGAGTACCAGCTCTTCCGCGTCAGGTCCGTCCGCAGGCTAGCCGACGAACGGATCGTTATCGCCAACTCGGGCACCAACGAGCTCAGGTTCTACGGCGCAGATGGCACCTATCTGTTCACGCGCGGCGGCGAGGGCGGCGGACCCGGCGAGTTCCGATCGATGGGCGACATCTGGGTCCTGGGCGACTCGCTCTACCTGTTCGACTTCAACCAGATGCGGATCACCGCCTACTCGACGGCCGGCGAGTTCGGTCGCACCTTCCGTGTCCGTGAAACGCCAGACGGGGCGTTCCCATTCCCGGAAGGCGTGCTGCCGCCCCGGCTCCTGCTGGTACGCCGGTCTCCGCCCGACCGCGAGTTCAACGCCGGATTCAACCGCGACACCTCGCTCTACCTGCGTTACACGCTCGATGGGGAGCTGATCGATTCACTGGGCTGGTTCCCGGGCGACGAGAGCTACTTCGGGTCCAGCCAGGACTTCACCTACGGCACCAGCGCACCCTACGGTCTCCACGCTTACATGATCGCCGCCGGCGAACTCCTGTACTACGGGTCGAGCGACAACTTCGAGATCGAGGTCCGCGCCGTTGACGGCACGCTTCAGCGACTCATCCGCCGGCCCATCCCCAACCCGCCGGTCACGGCGGAAGAGGTCGAGGAGTTCCACCGGAACCTCGAGCAGCGCCAAGAGCGGATGTCCCCGATCTGGCGCAATCTGTACTCACAGATGACACTACCCGAGACCAAGCCTGCCTATGGCCGGCTACTCGTCGATTCAGAAGGCAACCTCTGGGTCGCCGACTACTCGCAGGAGCGGGACGATGAGGGGACCTGGAGCGTCTTCGACTCGGAGGGCCGTCTGCTCGGCAGCGTCGAGACACCGACGGGCGGCCGCGTCCTCCAGATCGGCCGCGACTTCGTCCTTGGCATCTGGCGCGACGAACTTGACGTCGAGTACGTGCGGCTTTACGGCCTGATCAAGAACTAGAACCTCGGTGTTTCGCACACCTGGCCTGGCCTTGATGAACTCGCGCCGCAAACGGCGGCACGCGCTCCGGATGGTCTGGCGCCGCCGGGGTCCGAAGCGGATAATGTAGCCCGAATCCGTCCACTCCACCCGGGAGGAATCCATGGAGCAGAGAACATCCAACTTGCCGAGAAGCCCCTTCCCAAACGTGTTCTGGGTTGCTAACGGCATCGAGGTCCTGGAGCGTTTCGCCTACTACGGTATCTACTTCGGGTTCGGGATCTACATGGCGTCTCTGGGCTATACCCGGGCCCAGCTCGGGATCGTCCAGAGCATCTTCCT
>CP070722.1:1481435-1495606 GCA_020350785.1 Gemmatimonadota bacterium | reverse complement strand
TCAGCTTCCGGCCCAGGCCATGCCGTCGGGCTCTTCGCCCGCCGTGAGGGTCGTCAGGACGCTGAACGTGTCGAGATCGACGACCGTTATGATGTTGTCACGGGTGTTGGCGACGTAGGCCACTTTCCCGTCGGGCCGGATCTCGATGCCCACGGGGAAGCGACCGAGCGGCAGCTTGCGCCCGATCGTCCAGCCGTCCAGGTGAATTTCCAGCAGGGTCTGGGCAGTTGCCAGGCTGACCAGGGCACGCTCGCCGTCCGGCGTCACCTCGACCCGAATCGGGAAGCCGCCGACCTCCATCTGCTGGATGACCTGGCCGGTCGCCACATCGATCACGGAGATGCTGCCGGCCTCACGATTGGTGACGAGGACATGCCTCTCATCCGGCGTGGTCGCGATGCCTTCGGCGCCCGCCCCTGTCGTAATGTGGCCCAGGACCACGCCACTGCGAATATCGATCGCCGTAACGTTCCCGGAGCCGATATTCGCCGTGTAGGCTTTCCCCGCCCCCTCAGCCAGGGCGACCATGTGTGTCACTTGCTGCCCGGTCTCGATGGCGCGTCTTACCGTCAACGACTTCACATCCACCTCGACCAGGTGCCGCGAGCCTTCCGTCGTCACCCAGACCGAGCCGCCGTCACGCGATACGGTTATCCCGTGCGGACGCGAGTGTTCGCCGAGGTCGACCGAGCCGACGACCTTGGTATCCGGCACATCGACCACCGTCAGGCTGCTGCCGCCGTAGTCGGCGATGAAGGCAAGCCGGCCGTCAGGGGTCGCCGCCACCTCGTGCGGGTTGGGGCCCGTCGGCAGGCGAGCGAGCTCCTCACCGGTCCCCGGTTCGAGGATGGACAGAGTATTCCCGCTCTTGTTGGTCACCAGCAAGACAGCGTCGGCGTCGGAGTCATCGCCGTCGCTTGCCCGCAAAGCGAACGAGAGCGGCAAGGCCAGGATTAGCGTGGCAGCGGCTAAGCGCATTCGGACCTCCGCCTCTTCCATGACTGACATCTTCCGGGTCGACAGTGATAATAGGCGCCCCGCGGTGCCGATAAAAGGGCCAATCCCGGCGCCGCCGAGCTAGATTGCGGCGAAGCGGAGCGCATCCCGAGGCCAGGGCGGCGCGCTCTCCATGGCGTCGAGCACCGCTTCCGGTTCGCGAACGACCTGCCACATCGAGCGGTGGCGCGGATCCATGAACCGTTCGGCTATGCAGCGGTCCAGCAACTCGATGCAGGGATCGAAGAAACCCTTCGTGTTGACGATCACGATGGGACCGGTGAACACGCCCAGCCGCTTGAGCGAGATGGCCTCCAGAAGCTCATCCAGCGTGCCCGAGCCACCGGGCAATGCGATGACGGCGTCCACGCTCTCAATCAGGGCTCGCTTTCGATCGTGCAGGTCGTCGACCAGCACGAGCTTCTCAATCCGGCGATGGTACCAGTCCAGTTCCTTCATGAAGCGTGGTATGACGCCGATCAATGTGCCGCCTTCAGCGAGCGCGCCGTCGGCCAGCCGTCCCATCGATCCGACACCGCCGGCACCGTAGACGATGGTGATCGAACTGCGGCCCAGTATGCGGCCGAGCCGTTCAGCGGCATCGAGGTAGACCGGGTCGGCTCGAGTGCTCGACGCACAGTAGACGCAGACTCTGCTGATGGGCATGCGGACCCCTCTGGCTAGTGTTCGAGCGAGCCGCAAGTATGGCATCGAGCGGTGAGAGTAGCAAAGGCCAGGCTGTCTGCTTGTCGCGGAACCCCTCGCAATCTTCACGTTCCCTCCCCCGTGGCTTGCTGCCACCACGTCTCGGTCTGACGATCGTACATGACCAGGTCGCTGTGGCGAAGCTTGCCGGTCGTGCCGAAGTCAAGCACACGATCGTCCACTCGGCGATCGAAGGCGATGGCGGGGATGCCGTCCTTCGGCGCGCCGCAGAGCTGCCAAGTGCGATCTAACTCTCATCATTGCGGACCTCAGATTTGGAAGGCACAATTCGCGGCTTCATGCGTAGAACGTTCCCATGGGATGTGCCGGTTCGTTGCCGCCGACTTGCATCGGCGGGACCGCATCGTCAGACTGGGGGATCCCCGAAAGGTCAGAAGACGCGAGGGACTGAGGGCACTTAGCTTGGGCGGAGTCGAAAACCTGGCCGATACGGCCTTGGCGGAGAGCGGAGCGCAGGTAGCGGACCGACTGGGGCGGCCGCTGCGCAGCCTGCGCCTGTCGCTGATCGACATGTGTAACCTGCGGTGCAACTACTGCATGCCCGCAGACGAGTACATCTGGCTTCCGCGCGAGGACATCCTCACGGTCGATGAGATCTGCCGGCTGGTGGGCCTGTTCACCGAGTGCGGCGTCGACAAGGTCAGACTCACGGGGGGCGAGCCGCTGATGCGGCGCGAGCTGGTCCAAATCGTCGAGCGTCTGGCCGCCAACCCTCGTATCAGTGACCTCAGCCTGACGACCAACGCGGTACAGCTGGGCCGGCGCGCCGAGTCGCTCAAGGCCGCCGGGTTGGGGCGAGTGACGGTCAGCCTCGACACGTTACGCCGTGACCGCTTCCGTCAGCTGACGCGGCGCGACCAGCTAGACCAGGTGATCGAGGGGATCGAGGCGGCACGGCGCGCCGGCTTCGAGGGACTGAAGATCAACACCGTGATCATGCGCGGCTACAACGACGACGAGCTGATCGACCTTCTCGAGTTCGGCAAGCGGACACGAAGCGAGGTTCGATTCATCGAGTACATGGACGTGGGCGGCGCCACGCAATGGTCGATGGACAGGGTGGTGTCGCGAGGCGAGATGCTGGAGAAACTAGAGGCCAGGTACGGGGCGATAGAGCGACTCAGCGCTAACGGCTCGGCTCCCGCGGACCGTTACGTGCTAGGCGACGGCACCGTCTTCGGTGTCATCGCTTCGACCACCGAGCCCTTTTGCCGGACTTGTGACCGGAGCCGGGTCACGGCGGATGGCCTGTGGTTTCTCTGCCTCTACGCTTCCAGTGGAATCGATCTGCGAACTCCGCTGAGAGAGGCGGCGCCGCCGGAAGAGATCGTGTCACTGATCGCCGATGCGTGGGCCGGCCGGGTCGATCGGGGAGCGGAGGAGCGGCGCGGCCTCAGCCAGCGCGGCCCCCTCTACCAGATCGAGGACCTGCGCAAGGACCCGCACCGCGAGATGCACACGCGCGGCGGCTAGGCCGCTGCAATGCAGCTGACCCGGCGGACTACCCCTTAGATCTCAGCCGCAAGCCTCTCGATAGCGCCACGCGCTCGCTCCACACGCGGCTGAAGTTGCGGATCGGCGTCCTGCCAGAGCTCGACGAAGCGGCGATAATAATGGATCGCCTGCTGCGGATTGCCCCTCAGCTCGTAGATGCCGCCCAACCGCTCGTACACGCCGGCCAGCGCGTACCAGTCGCTGGCGCCTACGCGGTACAGCCAGGGCGTGTTCAGGTATCGCTCGTAAACCGCGATGACCGAGTCGATCTGCCCGGCAGCATCATACGCCTGACCCAGCAAGGGCAGCGCGCAGATGGTGCAGGCGTCCCCATTCGCCGCCCGCAGGTGCTCGATCGCCTCCTGGTGGCGCCCCTCGGCGAGGGCTACTGCGCCCCGTGCCATCTCATCGCCGCCACCGTCGAGCCCGCGCGTTTGAGGATCGACCGCCTCCTGGAGCTCGACGAGCAGCTCCTCGGCACGATCGGTTTCGCCGATCAGAGCGTACGCGATCGCCAACGGCGCATAAGGCCGCTCCTGCGGCTCGAGCGAGGACAGCGGATGCCGCTGCAGCGCCGCCTCGAGCTTCTGCCGGCCTCGCTCCACGTCACCCCGCAGAATGACATAATCAAGGACCTGGAGAATCGCGCCGTTGAGGTAGAGCGCCGGCTCGCCCTGCTCTTCCGCGGTTGTCATTATGCCGCCGAAAAGTTCCTCCGCCTCGGCGAGCCGCCCGCGGACCTGGGCAAGCTGGGCAAGCTGGAAGCTGGAGCTGACGTACCAGGCCGAGCCGGCCCTCTGCCCATCTCTGAGCGCCTGAAGCAGCTTCTCGGCGTTGGCGTAGTCGAAGCGCGAGCCGGCCATCGCGGCCGCTACCGCCTGGAAGTTCGGGTGGTCCGGAAACAGCCGGCCGTACCCCTCGAGGGTTTCTTCAGCGGCCGCCATCTCCCCCAGAGCCACCTGGGTCTCGACGGTATTGCCGAAATAGATCGCGCCCCCAGCAGAATCCAACTCCACCGCGCGCCGGAACAACTCCTCGGCCCGGCGGAAGTCGCGAGCCGCCCGGTAGAAGACTCCCAGGTTGTTCAGGGCCCAGGTGTCGTTTGGGTACTGGTCGAGCAGCGACTCGTAGGCAGCTATGCCGGCCTGGCGATCACCGGTTACCGACAAGTGATACGTTCCGATCGCCAGGTATCGCTCGCGCTCGGTCAGATGATCGCGATGGTCGTACGCCTTGGTGAGCGCCTCGATCTGACGGGCTCGACGGCGCCCCATATTGCTCAGGACAATGCCGAGCTTCCGCCAGGCCATGGCGAACGCCGTGTCGGCGCTCACGGCTTCCTCGAGCAAGACCAAGCCACGCTCGTTATCGCCCTCCTCGATCACGTCGAGCGCGTGCGAGTATTTGCGCAGCGCTTCCAATGATGGAGTGGTGACCTGATCGAGTGGCTCGCTCGCTCGAATGGTCTTGAGCGACTCCCCGATTCGCGCCCTCAGCTTGTTGGAGAGCTTATCGATGGCATCGATGATCGCGGTCGAGTCCCCGGCCGTCTCGTCGTAGGCCGCCAGCTCCTCGCCGTCCGCGGCGGAGACCAGGCGAGCCGTCATGTAGAAGCTGCTTCCCACCGGCGTGATATCGCCGCCGACGACGGCCTTCACGCCATCGCGGATCGCGACCTCGCGAGCCAGCCGCAGATCGAGGGTCTCCTGGGGGTCCCGCTCCATACGGGAAAGCGTTTGGGCAACGGAGGCGGGATCCACCACCGTGATGATCTCGGACTGACTGAAGTCGATGCGGAAGGCCTCGGTGGCGGCTCGCCCCAGGAGCGGGTCGCCGGTGTTGTTCTGGAAGTCTGCGATGATCAAGCGCTCGCGCGCGTCGAGCACGCCGGCGGCGACCAGCGAGCCTACGGGGCCGATGCCGAGAGCGCGCATCGCCATGTAGCCGGCGACGACTACGCCCCAGAGCGCGAAGGCGCCGACGAAGCCGAGGATCGCACGCCGCCAAGTGAGCCAGTGGGTGGTCGGAACTCGATCAATCCGCTGCTGATCGGCAGGTCTCTCCTGTGCCGCGTGGGTTGCTGCAGCTTCCGAAACACCCGGCTCCGCGGGGCCCTGCTGCTGGCGACTCCGACCCTGAACGAGCGCCGTCGCGATTACGATAGGGAGGCCGACGAGTAACAGAACGACAACGCCGGGGAAGAACCACTCAGGCAGTCCCAGCTGTCCGATGAAGATGTCGACGATCTCGAGAATCGCGTACGATGCGCCCAGGTATACGAACAGGATGCGGGTCAATTGCGCCCGGCGAACCGCATCCCAACGGCTGGGCATTCTTGTCTCAGTCATGATATCTAGTGTCCTACTCCGCTGTCGGGCCTCGCTTAGCTTACCGATACAGGGCTCAAGGGTTCCCGCACCCCCCTCAAGGCACGAAGCGCTTGGGGAACTTGGCTACGACCGTGTAGTTGGGATCTACGACGTTGGCGATGCTGCTCTCCACCACCTGGCCGACCAGCTGGTAGGCGTCCCAGCGCCCGAAGCCGTATTCCTGTTCGAGCCACTCGATCAGCTCGACATGCGCGATGCGGAACGCGTCGATCAGCGGTCGCGCGCTTCCCGCCACCATGATGTAGTCGTCGTTCTCGATGCGCGGCCAAGCGATGGTCATGCCCTTGATGACATCGATCCTCAGCACGACATCCATCGACGTTTCCAGGCCCGTTCCCGCAACTTCGCCGTGTCCCTGGCGCGCGTGGCCGTCACCGAAGTAGAAGTAGGCGCCGTCGTGGAAGATCGGCAGGTAGACGGTGGCGCCCTCACGGACTTCAGGCGCGTCCATGTTGCCGCCGAAGTCGCCGGGCCAGAGCGCCGAGAACGCTTCCTCGCCGCGTGGGGCTACTGCCAGGCGCCCCAGCATCGGATGCAGGTCGATGGTCACCTGGCTCATGCGGCTATCGGGCAGCTCGGTGGTCGCGGTCATTCGCTCGCGATCGAGCCGCCAAACGTAACGCCTCTCGGGGATCGGCTCGTTCAACAGGCGCGTCTCACTGTTGGAGGCCAATCCGCCGAAGTCGGAATAGAGACGCGCCGCGGCGAGTTCGAAATTAGGCCGTACCTGGATGACCTCGACGACCAGAACGTCCTCGGCTGTCGCGCCCTCGATATAGATGGGGCCGACCTCGCCCGGGAATGCGCCGCCTTCCTCGGTGTAGTAATCCCCGAAATTGGTCTTGGAAATCAGCACGGTCCCGGGCTTGATGCGCAGCACGGGCTCCCGAACCGCGAAGGTCCGATACCCTACCTGGGGGGTGAAGTATACGGTGTCCTCGGGCGCTCCAGCGGGATTCGGCTGGAGCGCGACCAACATTGCGAGCAGCAACGCCGTCATGTGCAGTACCTCCGTCTCGCGATGAAAGGGATTCCAGATCCAGCTCCTACATTAGGCGGCCCGCCGCGGCCTGACAACGACGCCCGTCGAGGAGGGCGTTTGTGACGTGGCCAGGAGCGGGCTGAGCGGTGACGCGTTATATTGCTCGATCGTCAATGCGATGAGGTGCCGGGATCAAACCGAGCCGGGAGGCCTGACTGACCAACATGGAGCAGCTGGAGAGGTCGCTGGAGCTGGTGCACGAGTCGCTGGAGGACGGTGATTTCCGTGGAGCGATCTCGCGTGCCGCAGGACTGCCATGGCACAAGCTGGACCGCGAGCAGATGAGCCACCTGATGGACGCGCTGATCTCTGCGGCGGCCAATCTCTCCGACGGTTCGGGTGAGGAGCTGCAGGCCTACGAGCTTGCGGTACTCATCGGCGACACCCTCGCACAACAGTCGGGCGTCTACCGGCCTGCCGTCGAGTTGCGTGTCAACGCCGCGCTCTTCAACCAGGGCGTCGTGCTGGCGCAGCTTGGCCGCACCGAGGAGGCGATTATCGTCTACGACCGCCTTGTCCAACGCATCGGCGGCGCCCGGGACCTGGGGCTGCGTGAGAACGCCGTGCGGGCGCTGTTCAACAAGGGTGCAAGCCTGGCGAGCCTGAACCGGCTGGAGGAGGCCATCGCGGCGTACGATGAGTTGGTGGGCCGGTTCGAGGCGGATCCTGAGCCGAGCCTCAACGAGGCGGTTGGAAAGGCGTTGATCAACAAGGGTATCGCGCTGGCCGAGCTCAATCGGCTCAACGAGGCCATCGCGGTCTTGGACGACGTGGTGGAGCGCTGGGGCAACTCGGCGAACGCGCGACTGCGCCGGCGCGCCTCGCGGGCGCTGCTCAACAAGGCATCGGCCCTGATCCAGCTCGACCACCGGCAGCTGGCTTTGGCAGCCTATGAGGAGATACTGCAGCGTTTCGGCGACGACCCAGAACCGTCCTTGAGGGATGCCGTCTCGATGGCTCGACTGGGTAAGGACACGCTGGAGTCGCAGCTCAACTAGGATCGGCGCTGCTGTGATCGTGGATGATGCGCCAGCCTTCCACGGTCCTCTCTACCACCAGAGTGAACACCCCGCTCGACGTCACCGAGTCTCCCTGGAATAGCACGTAGCGAGCCGTGGCCAGCCCCAGCCAGGGCGCCAGAGGCCTCGTCTCAAGTTCCTCGAAGCGCAGCGAGTCGCGGGCCGCCCCCCACTCGAACAGCGGCGCATAGCGACCTCGAATCTCTTCCCACCCATGGAGCAGACCGGTCGAGCCCATGAAGCTGGTCTCCGGCCCACGCTCATACCAGAAGAGGAAGCCATCCAGGTCGCCGGCGTTCCAAGCCTGCTCCGAAGCGGTCAGCAGGCTGTCGACCGACGCCCGTAGTCCGGCGCGATCCAGCGACTCGCCTTCGTCCGTGGGGCCGCAGGCGGCGGCTGAGAACGCCATGAACAAGCCGAAGATGCATGGAGCGCGCATTGGACCTCCCGCCTCAATCGCCAGCTGGCTTCAGATGGTCAGCGAACCAGGCGGCGCTGAGACCGACGACCCGGTCCAAGTGTTCCGTAGAGCCTGCAAAGGGGTGTACGGCCCCGAAGGTGTGCCCGGCGCCCTCGATCACCTCCAGGCGTGCAGTTTCCCGCGCTGCCGCGTCGGCGAGCAGCTCGGCCTCGCGAACCGGAACCGACTCATCGGCGGCCCCGTGGATGACCAGGTACGGGACGGCGAGCGCCGCCGCGGCCTTGAGGGGATCGAGGCGCGCGGTGTTTTGCTCGGCATCCTCGAGGAGTCCCAGGCCGAGCGGCATCATCTGCTTGGTCCTGGCGTTCAGGATCTCGATGCGACCCAGGCGACGCCATTCCGCTTTCCTCTCCTCCGGCCAGCGATGCACGTAGGCGATGGCGGCCCAGGTCACCAGGCAGCGCACGCGGTCGTCCTCCGACGCCGTGACGAGCGCGTTCATTCCGCCGCGGCTGTGGCCCAGTAGGCCGAACGCGTGACGCCGGCCGAGGCCGGGCAGATCGCCCGCCTCCGCCGCGTCGAGCACGAGCCGGAGGTCGTCGAGCTCCTTGCTGAAGGTGTTGCGCTCGAACTTGTCCAGCTCGGTGAAGCTTTGCAGGTCGGCCCCGATCCCGTTGCCAGAGGTATTGAAGGCGACAGCAGGCCGACCCGTCTCCTCGGCAAGCCGCTGGGCGAGGAAGGGAAAGAACCCCCAATCCTTGAAGCCCTTGAAGCCGTGGCAGATGACGATCGCCGTGTCGTTCCGGGCGCCCGCGCCGGACCATACGTCGCCGCGAATGGGATCGCCGTCACCGTTGAGCAGCTCGAACGGGTGCCGTTCGACCGTCATGACGCGCCGTCCGGGTGCCATTCCACATCGGCGGCGCCCTGACGCGCGTTGGCGGCGCGGGCGAGTGTGAAGAGAAGATCGGAAAGCCGGTTCAAATACATGAGTATCACCGGCTCCAGCCGCTCCGCCCGGGCCAGAGCCACGACGTTGCGCTCGGCACGGCGGCAGACGCTGCGTGCCAGGTGGAACCGAGCGGCCGCCTCACTGCCGCCCGGCAGGATGAACGACTTCAGCTCGGGAAGCTCCTCATCCAGCCGATCGATGTAGCGTTCCAGCTGAGTGACCCGGGCCGCCGGCAACTCGGGTATGTGGACCGGCTTCGCGGCACCGGTCGCTGGTGTGGCCAGGATCGAGCCCAGCGTGAAGCAATCGGACTGGATCTCGAGGAGGGAGCGGCGCCAACCGTCCATCTCTGCGGGCAGGGCCGCGATCGCCAAGCCCAAGACGCTATTCAGCTCGTCCACCGTGCCGTAGGCATCGACGCGAATATCGTCCTTGTGTACACGGTCGCCACCGAAGAGGGACGTGTCTCCTTTATCTCCCTTACGCGTATAGATCTTCAAGGTGGAGCCTCTCCCAGATCTCAGTTGTCCCTACGATCTCAGCGATCCTCTCTTGCGCACGCGAACCCTGACCTCGCGGCGCCCGAAGCGAGTCGCCTCCTCGCAGGTCGGCATCCAGATGTCGATGGTGTATCCCTTGATCTTGCCGCCGGTGTCCATCACCTCGTGTTTCTCCAACACCTCACCGTCGATCTTGATGTCGATGACGCTGCCGAGGGGAAGGATCCTGGGATCGCCGGCGACGACGCCCTCACGCACGTAGACGCCCGATGCCGTGAAGCCGTGATCGCAATAGGCGGTCGCCTGGAAGGGATGCCAGACGAGGGAGGGCTCGATTGGCTGGTAGAAGACACAACCGGCGCCGGCCGCAGCAGCGCCCCCTAGGATCCCCAGTATGATGATCGTCCTGGCCGCTCCCCGCATCGTCATCCCCTCGGCCATAGATTAACTCACAGCGCCCGGCCTGGGTAGACGGTGCAGCGATCCTACAACCCTCCAACAAAGAATCCGGGCTTGAGCACGCCGCCGGGGTCGAACCGTTCTTTCAGCGCCCGTTCCAGCTCGAGGGCCGGCCCGGCCTCACCCCAGGGATCCAGCACCGCCCGCAACGAAACCGGCGCCCGTTCCACCGCCACGTGGCCACCGCTCTCGCGTGCCGACCGCCTCAGTTTCTCGATGCGCAGCAACCAGCGGCGCTCGTCCTGACGACCGAACTGGTCGGCCGAGATGAAGATCCAGAGACGCCCCAGCGCCGGCGACGCCAGGAGGACCGGAGGATCGGCGGGTGCGAACGCCACAGCCTCCTGAACGAGCTCCGCGAGAGCCCGCACAGGCACAGCGGCCCGCAGCGTGAGAGCCGGGGCCAGATCAGTCTCGATGCTCGTCAGGCGCCGCCAGACATCATCATTCTCATCGAACCGGATTCCCTGCCGGAGCGCCGACCATTCGGCCCGGCCGATCGCGTCCTCGACCGCCGCCTCGCTGCCAAGCCAGCGCGCCGCCAGCCGCCAGCCGTCGTCGGCGAGCCTCGCGGCAACCGCCAGCTTGGGAGCGAGGATCTCGAGCGCGGCGGGTGGCAGGACATCGCGGACCACCAAGCTCCGTGCGAGGACGAGGAGATCGCCGATACGGCCGGCTTTGAAGATGCGGCTGCGATCGGCGGCTGGCAGAGGATGCAAGCGCAGGTGGGCCTCGGCGATCAGGCCCAGCGTGCCCCAGCTTCCGGTGAACAGCCGGACCATGTCGTAGCCGGCGACGTTCTTGACCACGCGGCCTCCGGCCTTGACGACGCGACCGTCGGCCAGGACGACGGTCAGACCGAGGACCAGGTCGCGGGGGGCGCCGTAGGCGGCGGCCAGCGGCCCCGTGGCGGCGCTCGCGATCGTCGCTCCGATCGTGCCGCCACCCAGCGGATCGATCGGCCACCACTGGCCCGCCCGCGCCAGGGCGGCGTTCAGCTGGCCCAGTGTCGTTCCAGCCAGGGCCGTGGCGAGCAAGTCCTGAGGTTGATGGTCAACGCTGCCGTTGAGTCGGCGAGTACTCACGACCAGATCGGCGCGGGCCAGCGGGTCGCCCAGCGCCAGTCGCTTGCCCCGACCCGCCGGCACCACCGCCCAGCCGGAGCGCGAGGCCAACTTCATCAGCTCGGCCAGTTCTGCGATCGTCGAGGGCGCGGCCACCACGTCGGCCGGTTGGTCGTCGATCACGAAGGTCTCCGGATCATCCACGATGATCGCGGCGCCGATTTGCGATGCGATCTCGGCCGCAACGCCGTTTGTCTTCGCCGCCGCCGTCCTGACGGAGCCCCGGTCATCGCTCACCCCTGCGCCGGGACCCCTGCTCGGCGAGAGCCCGGCAGCCACCAAGCGGTCAGCCGCGAGCGAATCGGGCAGCACTTTGCCGGGGTTGCAAAGGCCCAGGGGGTCGAACGCCTGTTTTACCCAGCGCATGGTCTCCAGGTCATCCTCCGAAAAGACCAGCGGCATGTACTTTCGCTTGTCGATGCCGACGCCGTGTTCGCCGGTGATGGTGCCGCCGACGGCGACGCAGGCCTCCATGATCTCGCGGCTGGCGGCGTGCACGCGCTCCAGAACGCCGGGATCGCGGCGGTCGAAGGGGATGTTGGGGTGCAGGTTGCCGTCACCAGCGTGGAATACGTTGGTCACAGTCAGATCGTACTTGCGGGCGACCGCTCCGACCCGGGCCAGAATCTCCGGCAGTCGGCTGCGGGGAACCGTAGCGTCCTGCACGAGCAGATCGGAGCCGATGCGGCCCATAGCGCCGAACGCCGACTTGCGCGCCTTCCAGAACTTCAGACGGTCGGCGTCGGTCTCGGCTCGACCCACTTCGCGAGCTTCGTGCTGCTTCAAGAGCGCCTCGACCTCCGCCGCCTGCTCACCCAGCCCGGCGCGGGGGCCATCCAGCTCGACGATCAGAGAGGCGGCAACGTCGGTTGGGAAGCCAGCGGCATAGACCGAGGCCTCGACAGCCTTCAGGGTGTTCTGGTCGATCATCTCCAGAGCGGCGGGAACGATACCGGCGGCGATGATCGCCGAGACGGCTTGGCCGGCTGCCTCGATCGAGTTGAAGTGGGCCAACAACGTCTCGACGGCGGCCGGGATCGGCACGAGGCGCACTTCGATCTCGCCGCAGATGCCCAGCGTGCCCTCCGAGCCCACGAACACGCCCACCAGGTCGTACCCGGGATCGCCCGCTCCCGGCAGATCGACCACAGCGCCATTCGGCATGACCACGGTCAGGCCGACGACGTGGTTGGTGGTGACGCCATACTTCAGGCAGTGGGGTCCACCCGAGTTCTCGGCGACGTTACCACCCAGCGTCGACACGGTCTGACTGGACGGGTCGGGCGCGTACATCAAGCCTTGCGAAGCAATCGCCTCATTGAGCTGCGTGCTGATGACGCCGGGCTGCACGCGGGCGCGGCGGTTCTCGGCATCGACCCAGATGATGTGGTTCAGCCGTGACAGCTGAATGACCACGGCGCCGTCGGCGAGGGCGCCGCCGGAGAGGCCGGTGCCGGCGCCGCGGGGCACGAATGGGATACGGGCTTCATGCAGCAGCGAGACGACCCGCCGTATCTCATCGGTGCTGCTAACGAAGACGACGGCGGCCGGCGTCGCGCGATAGGCGGTCAGCGCGTCGGACTCGTAAGGGAGCAGCTCGCCGGGCTGCGTGAGGATGTTATCGCGGCCGACTATCGCTGCGAGTTCTCTGAGCGTTCGCTTCGTGAGGACCGGGCTCGCCATGGCCCCGTGAGGATATCCAGGCGAGCCCGGGGGCCGCAAGCAGGCGCGCTGGCTAAACGGTAAGAACGATCGCCACCGTCTCGCGGCCGGACCTGCGGTCACCGCAGGATATCGATGATACTCTCTACGCTGCCCCTCTCTCTCAGTCGAATGATCTTCGTCACGAAGCCGAGAATCACACCCGGAGCGCGTACGACGCGGCCGATCGCGGCGACCTCTCGATCCAGCTCTCGAATCAGGTCCACTTGAGCCGCCGGTCCCAGCGGGGCGAGGCGAACCGCTGTCTTCCAGGCATACTGGCGCGCCTTTTCCATGCTGAAATTGACAATCGCGTCATCGGCTCTCCCCGCGACCCGATCGAGCAACCTCAAGGCCGGCCAGATCTCAGCCAGCTCGCCCTGCACATCATCTACCAGTCGGGCCAGGATGGCGTTGATCCTCTTGAAGTCGCTTTCGAGGCTGCGGATCTCATCGCCAGGAGATACCGCCGCCGCCGCGATTCCCAGATCGAGATTGATGTGGGCATTCATCCCCAGAAGCAGGTGCTGAAGAACGATCGGCCACCAGTCGCCTGCCGCAGAAAAGGCGACCCGCCACGATGAAGTTGGCGCGTCACCGCGTCTGAGTTGATAAAAGGCCTCCAAATACCGATTGGCGAATGCGACATCCAGCCGCTCCATGCGCCGCCCATCCTCGAAGAACCCGTCTGCGATCCCCTGCCGCACTTCGATGGTCACCTTGCGGTAGAGCGCAGCGAAGTAGCCCAGGCGACTGCGGTTCTCACGCGACCATCCGATGATCTCATCCAACCGCTCGACGACCTCGCCGATGTTGTTGGCCAGCATCAGTTCTCCTCCAGAACTCGGTGGCTTGTGAGGATACCTGGGCCAGGCCAAAGGCCGCAAGCCACGATGTCGAACGGGCCCCGAGGTTATCGGTCGTCGGCAAGAAAGTCACTGATCAGCCGGAACTCGGGCTCGCTGGCCGCGACCTTTCTTCCGCACCATGCCTAACTGTAGTGCTGCCGCCCGCTCCACAGGGGCGCAAGTACGACCCCACGTTCTGGGGCCGCCTTGACAGCGCCCTGCGGTGACCCACACATACTGGCGTAGTCCGAGGCCGGGCGGCCCGGCGCCGCCCATGGCGCGAGAGGATAGACCGTTGTCAGCAGCGCAACAGACATCCACGGCGGCGGCCGGCGCCAGCAGCAAAGAGCGCATCATCGCCTACTTCACGCTGGCGATGATCGCGTCGCATCTCGTGCTACGCTTCGGCGTGAGGCCGCCGGGAAGCCTGCTGGGCCTCGCGGCCCACGATCTGCCCTTGATCGCCGCCCTCATCTTCGGAGGCGTACCACTCGTCTTC
>CP070722.1:1468125-1481335 GCA_020350785.1 Gemmatimonadota bacterium | reverse complement strand
GTTCGACTGGTTGTAGACGAGCCGTTGCTCGAGGATCTCCTTGGCTTCGACGCCCGCCAACTGGAGCAACTCATGGGGCGTCATCGGGTGCACGCCGCTCTCCGATAGATTGAAGCGTACGCGGTTTTCCCAGGTGGATTGCCAGCGCTCCATGCGGAAAGGATTGATCTTCATAGTCGCTGCCTACGGCTGGAGGATCTCTTCTGTCGGGCTTGAACACGGGGATAGAATAGAATCAAAGCCACGGCGAAGGCCACCTCGACCAATAAGTCGAACCAGAGTCCGCTGGTCACGCCGAGGCGAGGTAGCCAGACGAGGTCGACGACGGCGATGGCCGCGGCGACGGCGGCTCCCAGCAGCGTGGCGAAGGCGTCGGGCGGTCCGCGACGTGCTGCTTCGATGAGGCAGGCGCCGATGACGATGAGCACGGCGCCGTATGACTGAGCCTGGAAGGGGTTGATGCGGAGCGCCACGATCTGGGCGAAGCTGGAGAGGTGCACCAATGGCCAGAGGCCTGTGAGCAGGTAGTAGCCCCCCTGGGCGAGGAGTAGCCAGCGCCGCGCGCGGTCGCGTGGCTCGGAGGTCTTGGGATCGGGCGCGCGTCGCGAGTTAAGAGTTCTGTTCATGGATGTCCGATGGTGTGGCTTGGAGGATGACTAGGAGTTCGCTGATATCTTCGAGCCAATAGTCCGGCGTGCCCTCGGCCAGCCGGTCGCGGTCGAAAGGTCCCCAGAGCGCGGCCGCGGTACGAACCCCTGCAGCCCGTCCGGCCTGCAGATCGTAGAGGCTGTCGCCGACGAAGAGTGCGTCAGCGGGGTCGAGGTCGAGAGATTCGAGGCCTTTGATGACGGGTTGGGGATGTGGTTTCGGTTCGGTCACGTCATCGGCGCTGACCAGGCTGGTGAAGAGGCCGTCAAGGCCGCAGGAGCGAAGCTCGCGCCGGGCGTGATCGCGGATCTTGCTGGTGACGACTCCGAGGCGGAAGCCCGCGTTTCGCAGGGCGGTGACCGCCGCCGTCATTCCGGGGAACTCTCGAACGAGGCGATCATGATGGGCGGCGTTATGTGCGACATAGGTGCGGAACATCGCCTCGAGTTGAGCCGGCGAATCGGCGAAACTCCTTAGCTGGACGCGGAGGGGCATACCCATTGTCCGCAGCCAGGCGTCGTCCGGCGGTACGCGGCCGACGTGCTCGGCCATGGTATGGCGGTAGGAGCTGAGGATGAGCTCCAGCGAGTCGACGAGGGTGCCGTCGAGATCGAAGAGGATGCCGAAATAAGGAGGACGGGTCATCGCTCGTAGTCCGAAACGGGCCCGGCCCGGCGCCCTCGCGCTGTATCTCTCAAAGCGACGACGCTGGTCGCTGCGGGGATCTCGTCCAGCCGATCCAACAGGATCTGCCCGTCGGCGACTACCAGATAGACCCGGGCGGTCGCCGAGATATCGACCAGAGGGTCGCCACCGACCGCGATGATGTCCGCCCAGTTGCCCGGCGCGATGGTGCCCACGTGCTCGGCTACGCCCAGGTACTCGGCGGCCACCGTCGTGGCCGAGGCGATCGCTTCACGTGGAGAGTAGCCCGCCTCGACGAGGTTGCGTAGCTCCTCGTGAAGCGTGTAGCCGAAGGTCGTGCCGGGGCTGGGCGCGTCGCTGCCGGCGACGACCGGAACGCCGGCGGCAAGCAAGCGGCGCAGGTTGCGCCGGGCGGTGCGGGCCGCGGCGACGTCGCCGTTGTGGCCGCTCGCCAGCTGCTCCACGGCCTGAAGCGTCGGATCGACGAACACGCGCTGTTCCCGCAGCTCGGCCAGGGTGACAGGGTCGATCAGCTGGTCGAGGGGGAGATGCTCGATTCCGCGCGCGCCGGCCGCGAGGGCGATGAGCACATCCTGGAGGGCATCGACATGGACGAGGGTGGGAAGCCGATTCCGGGCACCGGCGGCGGCGATTGCGTTCAGTACCTGAACTGGCAGCTCCGGTACTTGAGGATCACCACCTTTCTCCAGCACCACAGAGATGAAGTCGGCGCGCCTGGCGATGCCATCGACCGCGCTGCGTGCCTCATCCGGTTCCACCAACTGGCGTGCGATCTGGGCGATGAATGAGGTATCGCCCTGACCGGCGCGCCGCAGGCTCGGCAGCGGGTGTCCGCCGACGGCGGTGAGATAGGGGCCGCCGGCGAATATCCGGGGGCCGCCCAGCTCGTGGCGGTCGATGCGCGCGGCGAGCTTGAATACCCAAGGGTAGGGGTCGCCGAGGCTCTTGACGCTGGTGATTCCGGCGTTGATGAAGGCGCGGCGACGCTCGGGGAAGCGACGCGAGAAGCGCCAGAAATAGCGAAGCCAGCCGAGCTCGCGGGAGCCGTCAGCGATGCGAGAGCGAATCCCGCTGAGGTGGACGTGACTGTCGATGAGTCCCGGCAGCAAAGTGAGACCGCTCAGGTAGAAGGTGCGAGCGCTGTCGGGCAACGCTACGCCCCGCCCCACGGCCGTTATGGTGCGGCCGCGGATGATGACCGTTGCCGGGTCGACGACGGAATCACCGGCGGGGTCGTAGAGACGGGCGCCAACGAGGGCGATGGGCGGCCCATCGACGGGCAGGCCGTCGAAGCGGCCGCGAGAATGGGCATAGGCGATGCCGATCACCGCGCCCAAGGCGGCGCCCAGCAGCGATCCCTTGATGACGAATCTGATACGCATCGTCCTGTCGGTCGTCGTGGGCTGGGTCGTGTGGAAGGGGAACCGGCCCACGCAAGCTATCGTGGTGTGCGGCGGTTGGGAAGCGTGAAGCCGGGTTGCGGGGGGCGGCGCGAGGGAGGCGCAGGGAGCCACCGCGTTGGACCCCCGGTCTTCGGCCGGGACTCTGGCTGGCGGGGGGTCATCCCGTATCGCGCCCGCACACGAGGAGCGTGCCGACCTCGTCGGTCTTCGCCGGCCCGTTCGTGTCGCGGTTGAAACTCTCCAGCAGACGTTCGACTTGGGCGAGCGCGCCTGCGTCGGGCCTTGGGGGCAGGTTGGCTGCCAGCCGGGTCAAATCCCGTTCAGAGGCCAGCGTGAAGCGCTGCGAAAGACGGTCGAGCAGCCGGTCGATGTGGGCGCGTTGCTCACGCGTCATGCGGGGGGCCTGGCCTTCGAGGTAGCGCGCCAGCCAGGCCGCGATTCGACATTGCGGCAGAGACGGGTTGAGTGCGTCCCCGGCGATGCAAGCGGTCTCCAGCCGGGCGAGGACGGCGTTGGCGTAGCTTTGAAAGGCCCGGCGCGCCTCGGCGGCCAGGTCAAGAGGCACGGGGCGGACTTCTCGTGCGGCCGAACGACGCAGCGCGTCGATTGCGGTGAGCGCGTCCTCACTGACGCGCCGGGTGGAGGAACGGTAGACCAACCAGAGGCCGCGCCGCTGGCGGCCTGAGATCAAGCGCCAGTAGGCGACTGAGTAAGTCGAGGGGGAAGTCTCGTCCACGACAGCACAGACAGCGGGCTGGGCCGCCGGTTCTGGAGCGTTCTCGGCGAAGCTCGCGATACTGTCGAGATACGCCTGCTCCTCAGGATCGACGAAGCCGTCCCCCTCCTGCTCGAGCCGGTCGTAGCCATCGGGCCGGCTCGTGAGCAGACGGATCTGTCGGAGTGCCTGGGGGGAGCCTTCGGGCGTGCCCAGAATGGGCCCGTCGACACCGAGAGTCGAGCTAATCGTGGAGATCTTGCGATGCAAGCGGGCGACGAGGCCCAGCAGATGCTCGAGAACCGACGTGGGCACGAAATGGAGAATGGAGATGCTCGGTTCGATCGCGCCCAGGCGATCGACTCGTCCCACGCGCTGCATGAGTCGGACAGGATTCCAGGGAAGATCATAGCTGACGACGGCGGCCGCGTCTTGCAGGTTCAACCCTTCACTCAACACATCGGTGGCAACCAGGATATCGACACGTTCGCGGTCTGGCGGTCGAGATAGGCCGTTACTGAGGGGAGCGAAGCGGGCGATGACCTCGTCGCGGCTTGCCCGCAGATTACCGAGGTAAGCGGCGGCGCTGTCGATCCGGGCGACATATGGACGGTCGAGCAGTTGACGATGTAGGTAGCGGGCGGTGTCACGAAATTCGGTGAATATGAGCGTCTTGCGACCCGCGAGTGGGCCATCGATCAGCTCGAACAGCTTGAGAAGCTTGCGATCCTGTTGTGGCGTGATCGCGGCTAGCGCGGCCTTGAGGTCTGTGAGCACTTCCAGGTCACGGTCGATGATGGTGGCAAGTTCATGGAGCCGCTCGGGCGCTGCGGAGGGTGGAGGAAGGATCAGCTCGAAGAATGCCAGTTGGGTTCCCAGATCATCGCCGGGATTGCGGAAGCTGGCGCGGTAATCGGGGCGCGTGAGGATACGGCCGGCTCTAAGTGCGCGCAGTGCGGTGTCACACCAGGCCGATTGCTGGATGACCGTGCGCCGGAGAGCCTGTACGCTGGATTCCAGCCGTTTTAGAAGGATCATCTTGAGCAGAGTGGCCACCCCTTCGTCCAGACCTCCGAGGTCACTCGATGGGGTGCTGGTGTGGAGGCTGGGGAATTGCAGTGCCTCGAGCCAGTCATGAAGCCCCTCTAGTAGACCGCCGTAAGTCCCTTCGAGATCGTATTGGATATCGACGGCGGGATGTCGTTTCGGGAAACGCAGCTTGCTGATCTCTCCTGACGCTTGGATGAGCTGTATATCGCCGTAGTGGGCTCGGAGAAAGCGGCGCGTGCGTCGCACCACGCAGGCTGCCACTATCCGCTGCAGGTTGCCGTCGTCGCCGTCGCCGCGGCGGAAGATCTCGCGGTAATCCGTGATGCCGAGGTGCCGGAAGGCGCCGGGAGCTGCGAACAGGTCGATGAGGTGCTGGAGGTCTTGGAAGGTGTTGTTAAACGGTGTGGCCGTCAGCAGCACTGCCTTAGCGAGGCGCAGCAGGTGGCCGAGCCTGCGATAGCGACGAGTCGTGGGGTTCCTGAAGTTGTGAGCTTCGTCGATGATCACCAGGTCGGCGGCTTCGTAGGGGGCTAGGTCGAAGGTACGTCGACCCAGAGATTCGGTGGAAAGAAGGCTCACCGGCGGGCGGTTCTGCTGCAAGAGATGGAGTTCCAGGTTCGCGTTTCCCGCCGGATCGTCTCTTGTGGTCCCATGGTTCGCGCCCGGCTCGCCCAACAGGTAGGCGAGCTCGCGGGACCATTGACCGCGCAGGGCGGCGGGAGCGATGACGAGGCCGCGCCCTCCATTCTGGAGGGTCGCCTCGAGCAGGCGGAGGCCGATGTAAGTCTTTCCCAAGCCGAGAGCGTCGGCGATGATCACGCCGCTATAGCGATCCAGTATGTCCGCTGCGCGCTCGGAAGCTCGTTCCTGATGAGCCGCGAGCATAGGCGCGGCGAGCGGGCGGTGCCCACTCGCCGTCCGGTCGGGTGCGTCGAAATGAGCCGCCAGGATCTGACGGTAGAGCTGCGAGGGTGAGGCGATGCGCCCTGGGAAGCCGAGGGAACCGCTGGTCGAGTTGGCCAGCCGAATGCGATCGTGGGGTTGCTCGCGGATGGCACTGAGCGCTGCGGCCGGTGTGCCGAGCGATAGCAACTGGTCAAAGCGTTCGCGCAGGCGCTGAAGAACCAGGGGTCTGCGGTGACAAGTGATCCAGCATCCGTTCTCGAGGCCGCCCGTCAAAATGAGCGCGGATTCCGGAAAAGTGACCGTGTTTCCGTAGAAGAGCATGAACTGTGGGGTCGGTTCGCGGTCCAGCGTCGTCCAGAGCCAGGCGCAGCCCGCCGGCGGCGGCTGAGGGCTGACCAATCGAACCTGGTCCAAGCTCTGCTGACGGAGATCGACCAGACGGAGGAGGGCGGCGGGTTCGGCGAGGGCGACGTCGACGCGGGCGGCCGCCGTCCAGAGATCAAGAACGACGCGAGCTGATTCTGTCCCGGCGCAGAGGGTGGGTATGGGGTTGCGGCGGCCGCTCATCGGGAGATCTCATTCTTCGAGAGCAACGCGTCAAGAGCCGTGAGCAAACTCAAATCGACTTGGTCGAGCCGGTACAGGTCGGCGACCGCCTCATCTAGTCGCTTGTTCTGGGCAGGGTCCAGAGAACCTTGGACGTGCGCCCTGCGGCTCAAGCGCACGCACCGAGAGTAAGCAGCCGCGTCGGGCTTCTCAGGAAAGGGAAGGAGAGCGACCGTCCAACCGAGAAAGCGGAAGTAGCCGCCGGCTGCCCGCTCAGCGATCGCTTTCAGGTAGGCGCGGGCGACGGTCGAGTTGAGGACCGCTGCCAAGAGGTGCGCTTCCTCTTCCGACGCGGCTGGCAACTGATAGACGGTGTTGAGGCTGATAATCGGGACCGATCCGCAGAGGAACTCTGCCCTGGGCGGAACGACCACGGCACTGGGTGCAGGAGCGATGTCGCGCCAGGCGACCCGAAGACCCCACTTCTCCTCACGCGCGCGAAAGATGGCCCAGAAGGGTTGTCCGGGCCTGAGGTCGACGCGCGCGAGCAATGTTTGGCGGTGGCTGGCAAGATGAGCGAGTGTGGCAGTTGGCAGAGCGGGGCGCACATAGCCGCCGTCATCGTGAGTCCAGATGAGCGCCTGGTCGATCTTGAAGCGCCAGGGGGAGAGGTCTTCTCCCCGGAGCGTGGGTCTTAGACACTCCACCTCGATGGCTGCCGGGCCGGCAGGGAGAACGAGGTTGGCAGCGCCGGTTGCCGGGCCGCCTGTCGAGAGTTTTCCTACAAACACCGAGTTGCAGCCGGTGAAGACGCCTCGGGTGGGCCGGCATCTAGAGCCCAACGGTGGTCCGACGAGGTGCATGCGGTCAAAGACCTTTCGGACCGGCGGAGGTGCGAGCACCCAGGGAGCCCCGGCGTCACGCACGAGTGGGAGTTGGGCTTGGGTCAACCTGAAGCTGGTGGATTGGTGATGGGGATCGTGCAGTCTCACCGAGACGCGGTGCCTGTCGTGTGGTCGTTGGCGTGTCAGGGTTAGCGCCATTGGATAAGTCGTTGCCTCGAAAAGCCGAGTCGCGGTCGCGGAGTAGTCGTCGACCTGCTGGATTCGCGTGCCGACCAATAGCTTCTCACGCATGGCGCTGGCGGAGAGTCCGCGGGCGAGTTTTGCGGGTAAGAGAAAGCCCAACGCGCCCTTGGGGGCGAGCAGCTCTAGCGACCGTTCCAGAAAGAGCGTGCTCAAGTCGAGTTGAGCGCTGAACCCACGTCCGGCTCCAGCCAGTCTGCTGCCCAGTCGCCAGCCGGCCTCGCGGAGACAGGTGTAGCGTTCTCTCAGCCGTTGTCGCGGATGACCGGACCAGAGGTGAGTGCGGACCCAGGGAGGGTTGCCAAGAACGAGCTGGAAGGCGGAGTTCGTTTGTCGGGAATCCGGGAAGTGAACTGGAAATGAGAAGAAGGGCAGGTCGCCGTGATCTTTTATGCGGCGAATGAGGTTGGAGGCTTCGCGTCGCCGTTCTCTTAGAAGAATCGCCCGGCGTCTCTGCTCTTTGGTCAGGCCGGTGCGCGCTCCAAAGAGATCACGGCTGCGTGACATCGCCTGGAGATCTGAGAGGCGGTGGTCGATTTGCCGGGCTAGCTCCCCCAAGAAGTTCAGAGCGAGGTCGACCTCCGCACGTCGCAGGCGGCGTTCCAGTGTTTTCTTGTGGATGCCGGCACCGTCGAAATAGCGATCGCGGCAGAGAGTCAGGCGCTTGGCAGCCTTGTTCCAGCGTGACGCCAGGGCGCCGTAGTCCAGGTCACCGAGTTGCAGGAGGAAGTCGAGCGGGTCGAGAAGGACATCACCCTGTCGGATGTTGGCATCGAGGTTGGGCAGGGTTGGGACCTGCTCGATGGAATCGACTTCGAGGTCGACCACGAGCGCAAGCCAGAGTCGGAGCTCGCAGAGTCTCACGGCGGCGCCGTTAACATCGACTCCGTGCAGGTTGCGCCTGATGATATCCAGGCGGCGCTGGAAGCGTAGCGTAGAATCAGGGAGCGATCCTTCGAGCAGGTCGCGGAGGGTTTCGAGGCGATAGAGCGTCGCCAGCAGGAAGGCACCAGATCCCACAGCCGGATCGAGGACCCGGACAGATCGGACCCGGGCGGTGAGTTTGGCCCTCGAGCGGGCATCGATATCGATGGGGCTACCGTCGATGAGGTCTTCTATGAGGCGAGATTTTGATCCTGTGGCTTCGGCGAGATAGGCACGAAGCGCACTGTCGACGATCTGTTGAACGAGGTTGCGCGGCGTGAAGAAGGCGCCCGTCGATCCACGTTCAGGAGTTGCCATCAGGCCTTCGAAGACTTTTCCAAGCATCTCGGGATCCACGGCCACATCTTGGTCCGTCGGTTGGCCCTCGCGGAGCGTGAATTGATACTTGTCGAGCAAGTCGGAGAAGACGGGTCCGATGTCGTCGTTGTGCACATCGAGTCTTGGGTACTTGCGCTCGAGGAGGGCGCGTTGGAAGAGTCCGCCGTTGAGATAGGGGAGCCTTCCCAGTTCGCGCGCCTGCCTCGAGCGGCGATCGGCTGGTCGATTGAGAGCGCCGAAGAAGAGATGCTGGAGGCGAAGCCTGAAGAATCGTGTGCTCTGACTGAGAGAATCTTCGTACAGGTTGCGCAGGTAGGAGTCGTCAC
Organism: Gemmatimonadota bacterium; assembly: GCA_020350785.1. Taxonomy (GTDB): domain Bacteria; phylum Gemmatimonadota; class Gemmatimonadetes; order Palauibacterales; family KS3-K002. Next base: position 1,472,727 of record CP070722.1, on the reverse strand, counting down.
CGGCGAGCCAGCCTTTGCGTTGCAGGAAGTAGAGGAAGAGGAGACGGCCGAGCAGGATGAGGGCCAGATCGAGCCGGTCTTGCCGGGCGCCTTCGGGTAGGCCACGGAAGGCGGCGGCGAGTTGGGAGCGCTGGCGGCGGAACTCGGTGAAGAACTTCTGGGTTACGGTCTCGCGATCGAGCGCGCGCAGTTGTGAGAGTGCGAGCTCGCTCGGGGTGAGCTGGGAGCTGGTTGCGAGGCCGGCAAGGATGTCCAGTTCATAGTGGCGCGGTGCCTGGAGATCGACCCAGAGTTTGAGCAGCCGGAATGGCCCGGGTCCCAGCCCCCAGCTGGCGAACACGACCCTGGTATCGGCCGCTTGAAAGATGAGCAGGGCCCGACGGGTGGGATTGTGGCGGTAGAGGGCCGCGCTCGTGCGCCGGATCGTCTCAGAATCGAGGCTGTTGCGCAGCGTTATGCGGAAGACATAGAAGCTCCTGTGACGCGCGGCGATCTCCAGCGTCAGAGGCAGCGTGGCCTGGAGGCCGAAGTCGGCCAGCGCGACCTGCGGAACCGGTTGCCCGAGGGGCTGAAACCCAAGGAGCGATAGTAACGGAGTGGGCCCGGCCTTGCTCCAACGGGCCAACGCGTCCCGCAATTGTGTGGAATCGACCACGGAAGTCTCCCCAGGGCGAGCGAACTCTTGGTTGTTGGGTGATACTGCCCAAGCGGCCTCAACAGATTGGCAACGCGGCGGGCTGTTGGGGCCTGGAGGTCGGAGGCGGGCCGAGCGCTGATCGCTTGACGCACCCGGCTCCGGCGAAGCATGTTGGTGCCTTCTCAACGACCACGGTTGGGCGGGGCGCAATGGGTGAGACCCACGCGGCTAACGGAGGGGTCTATGAGGCGAATCACGTTATTGATCGGTCTGGCGAGTGCACTATGGTGCGCGACTTCGCTGTATGGCCAAGCGAGCATCGGGGTGCAGGGTGGCTGGGGTGACCGGTTCGATTGGGCGGTCGGTGGGCGGTTCACCTACGATCTGACGCCCCAGCTCCTTCCCGTGGCGATCATCGGGTCGTTCGATTGGTACTTCCCCGAGGCGCTGGGCCCATTGGATCGTGAGTACTGGGAGATCAACACCAACGCCATCTATCTGCAGGCGGCCGGACAGACGGTCGGGTACTTTGGCGTGGGCCTCAACGTCGCGAACTTCAGCGCGGAGGGCTCGGCGGCAGTCGAGTCTGAGAGCGATTCGCAGACTGAGTACGGGCTGAACGTGCTGGGCGGCGTGCGCTACAAGGTCGGTCGCGTGGCGCCCTTTTTCGAGACGCGCTACACATTCGAAAGTAGCAAGCAACTCGTCATCTTCGTCGGCCTGGACCTGCTGCTGGGATCGAGTTGGTAGGTTGGCGGCTCGCCCACACCGCGTCACCGGTCGCTCGAGTCGCGCGGCAGGCTCGATAGTATCCCGGGCCGGCCCTCAAGCGCTCCGAATGCAATGGCGGCGAAAGAGCCCCACCCGCAGGATTCGGGTGGGGCTCTTCCGCTTGGCGCGCTTGGCCTGAGCGGCCCAGCTATCGTTGCACCTAGCTTCGAGCCTTGAGAATGTCGCGTATCTCGGCGAGGAGCACTTCCTGCGGCGCCGGCTTGGGCGGCGCGGCGGGAGCCTCCTCCTCCTTGCGCTTCAACTTGTTGAAGGCGCGGACGACCAGGAAAACGGAGAAGGCGACGATCAGGAAACTGATGATCGCATTGATGAACACACCCCAGTTGAGGGTAACGGCGCCACCCTCTTGGGCTGCGGCGAGTGTGGCGTAGGGGCCGGGTACCGCGCCGTCCTTGAGAACCAGGAAGAAGTCTGAGAAGTCCACGCCGCCCACGAGGAGGCCGATGGGGGGCATGAGCACATCGTTCACAAGCGAGTTGACGATGGTTGCGAAGGCGGCTCCAATGATGATGCCGACCGCCATGTCGAGCATGTTGCCTTTGATGGCAAACTCTTTGAATTCCCTGAGCACGAGTCCCTCCTTTTGGCTAGTGATGGCTGGTGATGGCGCATCCTTGCTGAACGGGCCGGTGTCAACGTCTCGGTAAGTTGAATGGTCGCAGAGAAACTGATGGCGCGGGAGGGTCCGGTCAAGCGAGCGCGGCGCCGCTATCCGGCTGCCCAGGGGTGGGTGGGAGTTGATCCCGGCCCCTGGAGGCAACATACTAACTTTTCGACTCAAAGTCAGAGAATCACTTTGATGGCGGGGTGCCGGCGGCCAATCAGCCGCAGCTGAAGGTGAAGTGAGGAGGCAGGTCGCGTGAGCAAGTACGAGAAGCTCGGAGCTTTCTATCTCGGTCGCCCTTACGATCTAGGCGAGGGTGCGGGGCGCGAGGGTCTGGTCCTCTACGACTCGAAGGACCTGGTGACGCACGCGGTCTGCGTGGGAATGACCGGCAGCGGGAAGACGGGACTCTGCATCGGCCTGCTGGAAGAGGCGGCCATCGACGGGATACCGGCCATCGCCATCGACCCCAAGGGCGATCTGCCCAACCTGTTGCTCACCTTCCCGGATCTGCGAGGAGAGGACTTCGCGCCCTGGGTCAATGAGGACGACGCTCGCAAGAAGGGTATGTCGCGGGAGGAGTATGGGGCTCAGCAGGCGGAGTTGTGGAAGAACGGCCTGGCCTCCTGGGGCCAGGACGGCGCGCGCATCCGCCGGCTGCGCGAGTCCTCCGACTTCAGCGTCTACACGCCTGGCAGCACGTCGGGCATACCGGTTTCGATTCTAGCCTCGTTTGCGGCGCCGGCGCCGGCGTTGTTGGAGGATCGGGAACTGCTGGCCGACCGGGTGAGCACGACGGCGACGAGCCTGCTGGGGCTGCTGGGCATCGAGGCGGACCCCATTAGGAGCCGCGAGCACATTCTGGTCTCCACCATCCTCGAGCGCGCCTGGCGCGAGGGCCGTGACATGGACCTGGCGGCGTTGATCCAGGCGATCCAGTCGCCGCCGGTCTCGAGGGTCGGGGTGATGGACCTGGAGTCGTTCTATCCGGCGAAAGAGCGCTTCGAGCTGGCGATGGCGCTCAACAACATCTTGGCGGCGCCCGGCTTCAGTACCTGGATGGAGGGGGAACCGCTGGAGATAGACCGGCTGCTCTACACGAAGGAGGGCAAGCCGCGGATCTCCATATTCTCCATCGCCCACCTCAGCGATGCCGAGCGCATGTTCTTCGTCTCCCTGCTGCTGAACCAGGTGCTGGGATGGATGCGGGGCCAGTCCGGTACGACGAGCCTGCGAGCGATCGTCTACATGGACGAGATCTTCGGGTACTTGCCGCCGGTAGCGAACCCGCCGTCCAAGCTGCCGTTGCTGACTCTGCTGAAGCAGGGCCGTGCCTTCGGGGTCGGTGTGGTGCTAGCCACGCAAAACCCGGTTGACCTCGACTACAAGGGGCTCTCCAACACGGGGACCTGGTTCTTGGGGCGTCTTCAGACGGAGCGCGACAAGGACCGGGTACTGGAGGGTCTGGAAGGTGTGGCCGCGGGGAGCGGTGCGCGCTTCGACCGCCAGGCGATGGAAGAGACGCTGGCGGGCTTGGGTAAGCGCGTGTTCCTGCTCAACAACGTGCACGAGGACGAGCCGGTCGTGTTCGAGACCCGCTGGGCGATGTCGTACCTGCGGGGACCGCTGACCCGGGATCAGATCAAGAGGCTGATGGAGCCGCGCAAGAGCGCAGGGCCCGGCGCGGTGGCGGAGGCGCGGCGGCCCGTAGTTCCGGCGGCGACAGTTCGGGCAGCCGCGGCACGCGCAACGGACCGACCGCTTCTCGGGCCCGATGTGCCGCAGCATTTCATACCACTGAGGGGCAGCGCCCGGACGGACGTCGAGCTGGTCTATCAAGCGATGCTCTTGGGGGCGGGCACAATTCATTTCGACGATGTCAAGAAGGGCATCAGCGTGACCGAAGAGGCGGTCACGATCGTCCCCTTGCGCGCGGAGGCGGTGGCAGTGGATTGGCAGGACGTTCTCAGCGCCGATCTCGATCCGGCGGACCTAGAGGCTGAGCCGGCGCGGGGAGCCCGCTTCGGAGAGGTTCCGGCCGCGGCGAGCAAAGCGAAGAGCTACATAGCCTGGAGGAGGGATTTCGGCGATTGGCTGTACCGCAGCCGCCGCCTCGAGCTATTCAGGAGCCCGACGTTGAAGGAGCTATCGGGGCCCGGCGAGCTGGAGCGCGACTTCCGGGTTCGCCTGCGCCAGAAAGCGCGTGAGGGGCGGGATGAAGCGTTGGAGGGGCTCCGGAAAAAGTACGCTATGCGGATTGCCGGACTCGAGGAGAGGGTGCGGCGCGCCGAACAGAGAGTCGAGAAAGAGAGCGAACAAGCGAAGCAGCAGAAGATGCAGACGGCGATCTCCTTCGGCACCACCCTGTTGGGCGCCGTGCTGGGGCGCAAGGCGATCAGCCGGTCCTCGCTGAGCCGGGCGACCACGGCGGCGCGAGGTGTCAGTCGCTCGATGAAAGAGAAGCAAGATGTCGAGCAGGCTCTGGAGACGCTGGAGGCTCAGAGGCAGAAGCTGCAGGAACTGGAGGCCGAGTTCGAGGCGGAGATGGAGGGGCTTCGCCAGAAGTATG
>CP070722.1:1458033-1468025 GCA_020350785.1 Gemmatimonadota bacterium | reverse complement strand
GGCGATCAGCGAGAAACTGGTCGATCGCAGTCGGCGGATCACCATGGCCGTGACGGGCCTGAAGCGAGAAGAGGCGGCGCGGCTGGTCGAGGCGTCCGGCGGGTCGGTGAAGGTGGCTCTGGTGATGGGCGCTACGGGCGCGAGCCGCGAGCTGGCGCGCTTGTACCTGTCGGAGGCGGACGGCTTCGTTCGACGGGCCCTGGCTCGGGCGGATGCCGAGCTGGAGGCGGAGAACCCCTACTCGCTCTACCCGGCGGCGCCCCCGGACGAGGAAAGGTTGGAAGCGTTGCGCGCGGCTCTGCGCGGCCTGGCGCGGCAGGTGGGAAGACTGGTGGAGCCGGCGACCGATCAGGCTCTGAAGCGCCGTGCCGGTCCGACCACCTGGTGTGTGAAGGAGCACATAGAGCACCTGGTGGTCTGCGACGAGCTGGCCAGGGTGCGTATCTCGGCGATTCTGTCTGAAGACCAGCCGTTCCTCGCGGATCGCAACGATGAGGTCGAGAATCGCGCGATCGGCGAGAGCGGGGCCCGGAATGTGGCGAAGTCCACTTTGTTGAGAAGGCTGTCCGATAGCCGGGCGGCGCTGGCGTTCCTGATCGAGGGCGTGGCGGCTGCGAGGCTTGAACGTACGGGCCGTCACGAGCGGTACGGATTGGTGTCGGTATACCAGATACTGCGTCATCTGGTTTGGCACGACCACCGTCACCTCCTGGCCATACGACGCCTCCTGTCGGGTTAGGGTCGTGGGGCCACTTCGCTACCTGGGTCTGATGTCGGGTACGTCCCTGGATGGGGTCGACGTGGCGCTGGTCCAGGTGGAGGAAGGTGACCGCCTGGGAGCGAGGCTCGAGGCCTTCTTGTCATTGCCCTACGACCGCGAGCAGCGCCAGGCGATCAGGGCGGCGCTGACGGGCGGTCCAGGGGAACTGTGCCGGTTGAACTTCGAGCTGGGTCGCTGGTTCGCGCAGGCCGCCCGACGATTGCTGGATGAGACGGGTCTGGGCCCTGGCGATATCACCGCCATCGGGTCGCACGGACAGACCATCTGGCACGAGCCGCCGAGGCGCGATCGAGTGGGCTCGACGCTGCAACTGGGTGAGCCGGCCGTGATCGCCGAGAACCTGGGCGTTCGTGTGATCTCCGATTTTCGGTCACGGGATGTCGCTGCGGGCGGTCAGGGAGCGCCTTTGGTGCCGGCGGTGGAACGGCTGCTTTTCTCCCTACCGAACGATTGGCGGGCGCTGCAGAACATCGGCGGGATCGCGAACTTAACGCTGCTGCCCCCGGAGGATGTCGATTCGGAGGTCATCGCTTTTGACACCGGGCCTGGGGTCGCGGTCATCGATGCGGTTGTGGAGATCGTCTCAGAGGGAGCCGAGCGTTTCGACCTCGACGGCAGGCGGGCGGCGGGCGGAACGCCGAATGAGGAGCTCCTCATCGAGCTGCTGCGCGACCCCTACTTCAGCGAACCTCCGCCCAAGTCGACGGGTCGCGAGCGATACGGAGACGCGTACGCTCGGCAGCTGGTCGAGAGGGCCCGAGACCTGGGCCTGACGGGCACGGACACGATCGCCACGGCCACGGCACTCACGGCGCGCACGATCGCCGCGGGCTACCGGCTCGGGGCCGGCGTCCGGGCGGCTGAGTGCGTCGTCTCGGGAGGTGGCGCGCGCAACCAGACGCTCATGCGGATGCTGGCCGACGAGCTGCATCCCGTTCCGGTTACCGATCTGTCGGCGTTGGGTTGGGATCCCGACGCCAAGGAAGCGGCGGCTTTCGCCATCCTGGCCCACCTATTCTTGCACGGCCGACCTGGAAACCTGCCTGCGGCGACGGGTGCTGCCGGCCCGCGTGTGCTGGGCAAGCTGACACCACCATGAAGCCGGCGCGCTTGGTATTCCCGGGACTGCGCTGGGCGGAGCGAGGCTTGGAGGAGGTGTGGCGCGAGGCCCGGCGCTCCATCGACTTGGGTGTGGGCGGCTTCGTCGTGTTCGGCGGAAGCGTGACTGGGATGCGGGAGCTGGTGGGGCGCGCCCGCGATCATGCCGGTCGGGCGCTGCTGTTCGCGGCGGATCTGGAACGCGGTGCGGGCCAGCAGCTTGCGGAGGCGACACCACTACCGCCGGCCGCCGCCCTGGCGCGACTCGACGATGCGGCTCTTCTCGGGGCGGCTCGGCTGACCGCACAGGAGGCGGCGGCGGCTGGCATCGGCTGGGTTCTGGCGCCGGTGGCGGATCTGGATGTCGAGCCCGCCAACCCCATCGTGGGCACCCGAAGCTTCGGAGCCGACGCCGCGGCGGTTGCGGACCGGGTGCGGGCGTGGATCGTGGCCGCTCAGAGCGAAGGAGTCTTGGCCTGCGCAAAGCACTTCCCCGGGCACGGGCGCACCACGAGCGACTCGCACGCCGGACTTCCCGTCGTCCCGGCTCCCCGCGAGACCCTGGCGGCGGACTTGATCCCGTTCGAGGCGGCCATCTCGGTAGGCGTCGGCTCGATCATGATGGCACACGTCAGCTATCCGGCTCTCGACAGCTCCGGCACGCCGGCCAGCCTCTCGCCCCGAATCATCGCATATCTGCGCGACGCTCTGGGTTATGACGGGCTGATCGCCAGCGATGCCCTGATCATGGAAGCGGTCGCGCAGGCCGGGCGCAGCGAGCGTGAGGCGGCGGTGCAGGCGGTGCGGGCTGGCTGCGACGCCTTGCTGTATCCGGGCTCGGTGGATGCGACGGTGGCCGCGTTGGAGGGGGCGCTGCGCAGCGGCGACCTTACGGCGGAAAGGATCGCACAGGCGCTGGTACGCGTGGAACAGGCGGCCTACGGCTCGGCGGTGCCGGCCGGCGAGGTGAGGGCCGTTGCCAGCAGCGCGCAAGCGCTCAGCCTGGCGGTCGCTTCGATCCGCGAGATGCGTGGGTCTCCGCGGCGGCTGTCGCCAGGCCAGACCGTCCGCTTGCACATCATCGATGACGACATCAGCTGGGGCCCCCCACTTGTCTTCCCCGAAGCGGCCCGACCGGACCGTCGGCGACTGGCCGCGGCACTGACGGAGCGCGGCGCCCGCTTCCCAGGGTCGGAGGCCGGGGCGGACGTCGACCTCGTGGCAGTGTTCTCCGAGGTGCGGGGCTGGAAGGGGCGCGCGGTGCTGAGTTCAGAGACGCGGCGCCGGCTGATCCGAGTCGTGGAGCAGGTGACGGATCCGACCGTGGTCCTGTTTGGCCACCCGCGATTGGCGGCTGAACTGCCGTCGGCCGGATCGTTGGTGTGTGCTTGGTGCGGTGATCCATTGATGCAGGAGGCCGTAGCAGCGCTGCTCTTCCGGGGCGCGCCCGCATGAGCGCTCTGGACTGGCTGGTCATAACAGTCTACCTCGTCGGCACTCTCACCCTGGGAGTCTTGTTCTCGCGAAGGGGAGCCCGGAGCTTCGCCGATTTCTTCGTGGGAGGGCGTGCCTTGCCCTGGTGGCTGGCCGGCACATCGATGGCGGCCACCACCTTCAGCGTCGATACGCCGCTCTACGTCACGGGCGTCGTCGCGCGGCGCGGTGTGGCGGGAAACTGGGAGTGGTGGGCCTTCGCCATCACGCACGTGCTGATGATCTACCTGTTCGCACGGCTCTGGCGGCGCAGCAATGTGGTGACGGACGTTGAACTGACGGAGCTGCGCTACGGTGGCCGGCCGGCCGCTTTGCTCCGCGGGGTGCGGGCCTTCATCTTCGCCGTTCCCATAAACTGCATCGGCATGGGCTATGCGATGCTGGCGATGCGGAAGGTCATCGAGGCACTGGCGCTCTGGGATGCTCTGCCGCTAGACCTTCCCGGTGAGCCGCGTCTCTGGATCGTCTTCGGCATATCAGCGCTGGTCCTCGTCTATGCGGGCCTGGCCGGCCTCTGGGGGGTGGTTGCCACTGACTTCATCCAGTTCTGCCTGGCCTTAGTGGGCGCTTTGCTTGTCGCGGGCTTCGCGCTTCCCGATGTGGGTGGGATCGCCGGACTGAAGTCCGCACTCCTGGAATCGGGACTGGGCGAGCGTCTCGATTTCATGCCCTGGTCCTCCGCCGCCCAGCTGTCGATGACCACATTTCTCGCCTATGTCGGAATCCAGTGGTGGGCCTTTCGGAACACGGACGGCGGAGGCCAGTTCATTCAGCGGTTCATCGCGTGCAAGACGGAGGGCGACGCCGCCAGAGCGGCCTGGCTTTTCAACATCCTGCACTATGTGATTCGCACCTGGCCCTGGATCATCGTCGCGCTCGTCGCCCTGGTTCTCTACCCTGGCCTGGCGGATCCGGAGATCGGCTACATCCAGTTGATGACAGATTACCTGCCGGCGGGTTTGCTGGGGCTCGTGGTGGCGTCATTTCTGGCCGCCTTCATGTCAACGGTCTCGACGCAGATCAACTGGGGCGCGAGCTACGTAGTCAACGATCTCTACGTGCGCTGGCTAAGGCCGCTGGCCTCCGATGACGAGCGCATCTGGATCGGTCGCTTGGCTTCGCTAGTCGTTGTGGGCCTGGCCGCGACCGCCGCGTTCTTCGCTCAGGACATCGGAACCGTCTTCCGCTTCATGATCGCCATCGGGACCGGACCCGGTGCCGTCCTCATCCTGCGCTGGTTCTGGTGGCGCGTGAACGCCTGGGCAGAGCTGGCAGCGATGCTCGCCGGCATGCTCATCGCCCTCGTCTCGTACCTGCCCGCGCTCGGTGCGATCGATTTCGGGGTGCGCCTGGCGATCACCGCCTTCGGATCGCTGGCCATCTGGCTACCCGCCATGCTGCTGACGCCGGCGGAGTCGAAGGCGACCCTGGAGAACTTCTACCGGCGAACTCGACCGGGCGGTCCTGGCTGGCGGCGCCAGCGGACTGCCACCGGCCTGGAGCCCCTGCAGGACCTGGGCGCCGACTCGCTGTCCGCGTTGTTCGGAATCGTCATGCTCTTCGCCCTCATGTTCGGGCTGGGCTGGCTGGCGCTGGGTATGCTGAGCAAGGCGCTCGCCGCGCTGGCGGTCGCGATCGGTGCCGGTGCGGGCCTGCGTCGCGTAGCCGCGGCGAGGCGGCGGCCGAGCGGCGATCAGCTGTCCTTCCGCAGCTGACCGCGGTCGGATCTCTCGATATTCAGGAGAACGCTTCTCACAGCATTGCTGAAGGCCGCCCGACGTCCCGCATGTTCGCGGAGCCGGGCGCGCAGTCCGCTGCTGAGCTCGAGTTGGACGCCGCGTCCCCTGCGGCCGCGATTGCAGATGTTGTTCGGGTGCTCCCCTCTCAAGTGGCGTGTGGGCGGAAGAACTGCAAACCCCGCGCTGCGGAGCGCCTGGCCGATGGCCCGGCGGGCGTCGAAGTCACGTCCGCCCGGCATCACGAATTCGCGGCTGCCATCGCGCTGGCCGTGGATCGTCAGCACGAAATCGGCGGCCGCAGTCAGCTCGAGGGCCCGGCGCTCGTCATAGCGTCCACTCGCCACGTGTAGCTCTTCGTGGTTGTTCCCCTCCTTGATGCCCAGGAAGGAGAAGAAGGCAAAGTCCTCACCAGCGATCGCCTCGGCCAGCTCCGTCGTGTACGGCTCGATCTTCCCGCCGTGAGGCGCCATAACCAGAACGCGCGAATCACGGCGCACGACGATGACGCGATAATCGCGGCCCTCGCGCTGTTCTCTGGTCAACTCGGCGAAGCTTCTGTACTTGTCGGCCAACGGCTTGCCCCCTTGGGTTGGCTGGCGGGGGTCACCCAGTTTCGTACCGGCTGCGGCGCCGCAAAGGTCCGTGCCGAAATCTGCGGGGAGAGCCCACCCGGCTGGTCCTCGCCATTTTGACCATCGGCCTCCGCGCGCCGTAGATTTGCCGCACCTTTGCGCCAAACGCCAAACGGAAAGTCATGGCTAATCAAGAGACCGGCTCGAGTCCGGCACAGATCGCGTTAGCGATCACACTACTCGCTCTGCAATCTGCTGGCTGCGCCGGGCGGCGACCTGATGTAGCCGGCACTCCACTCATACCGGAGAGATCGGGAGCCCTGCGGATCGACGTTGTGTATCCGCCCGAGGGGTCAACGATCACGGCGACGGACTCCAACTTCATCTTCGGGTCGATCGGCAACGGCGCGGCGCGGCTGCTGATCAACGGGAGCGTCGTCGATGTGGAGCCGAACGGTGCTTTCCTGGCCTGGCTACCGGTCCCGTCCGCGCCCGACGATACGCTGGCGGGCTACGACCTGGTGGCGACGCTGGGCGATAGGCGGCTGAGCAAGACCCACACCGTTCGACTCCCGAGTAGGGGAAGAGCGATGCCCGCGGATTCGGCGGCGATTGCCACCGAAAGCGTGGCGCCGACGGGGGCGTGGTGGGTGCGGAGCGGGGAACCGGTTCCCGTCGTAGTGCGAGCCACACCAGGAGCGAAAGTGCGCCTGCTGCTGCCCAACGGCGCGGCATTGCTTCTCCACGAGATCGAAAGTGGGGTGAGCGCTTCGGCGGCAAACTGGAATTTCGGAGACATTTCGGCGGGGCGGGGAGCTGGGGCGCGTTCCGTGGGGGAGTACCGGGGGACGCTGTATGCACGCACCCCCCTGGGGCTTGCTTGGACACAGCCAAATCTGGCAGCGGTGCCAGCCGACACATCGATCGCCGCAACCTACTGTTCGACGACAGCGCCTGGAGCGAGGGTGGATAGCGCGGCCAAAGCGCTGGAGACAGGCGCGGCCGAGGGCGCGGCAGCGAGTGAGAGGCCGGAGCAAGCGAAGACATCGACGGTTGCTGCGCGGTTGAAGCTGCCGGTGGGTTGCGCGGTGGTGGAGGTAGCACTTCCGGGGGACACGGTCTGGGCACCTCTCGAGCTCGACCTCTGGATTCTTGATGAGCCGGGGCTGGTCGTGGAACTGCGGGAAGCAGACTCACCCACACTCGGTGGCGACGGCCGGGTGACGGGGCGGGCCGCGCCCCTTGCAACCACCACATGGCTGTGGACGGAGGGTGCACGGGCTCGTGTCACCGGGCGCCGAAACGACTCGGTGCGGATCGCGCTCGACGGCCGAACGGACGCGTGGGTGGACTTGGGCGAAGTCGCGGCCCTGCCGCACGTGGTCCTCCCCCAGCGGGCGCGTGTCGGGACCGTCAGGCTCTCCGGTGCGCCGGACCGCCTGCAAGTCCGCGTGTCGGTCAGCCACCCGCTGCCCTACCAGGTCGAGGTGGACGGGGCGCGGCTCACGCTCGTGCTGTATGGTGCTTACTCCGATACCGACTGGTTGCAGTATGGCCCTGCCGAGCCGTTCCTCAGGAGCGCCCGCTGGGAGCAGGCGAGCTCCGATCGCTATCTGCTGCATCTGGAGCTGGCCAGCCAGCCCTGGGGCTACAGCGTGCACTACGGGCCGGGACTGCTGGCACTCGACGTCCGTAAGCCGCCGGTGATCGACCCCGAGCGCCCCTTCTCGGGGCGGAGGATAGTGGTGGACCCGGGCCACCCGCCGGCAGGGGCCACCGGCCCCACCCGGCTATACGAAGGGGATGCGAACCTGGCGGTAGCCTACCGACTGCGTCGCCTGCTGGAGGAGGAGGGCGCGACGGTCATCTTGACGCGTGGCGACCGCAGCATCGTGCGCCTCTACGATCGTCCGTATCTAGCGGAGCTGCAGGGCGGCGAGATTCTGGTGTCGATACATAACAACGCGCTCCCCGATGGTGTGAATCCTTACGAGAGGCACGGGACCAGCGTCTACTACTTCCAACCCCAGTCGCTCGATCTGGCGCGCGCCGTGCAACAGGGCCTCTTGCAGCACCTGGGCCTCCGTGATCTGGGTTTGGGGCGCGCCAGTCTGGCGCTGGTAAGGCCCAGCTGGATGCCGGCGGTGCTGACCGAGGGTGCCTTCATGATGATTCCGGCGCAGGAAGCCGCTCTGCGAAATCCGCAGTTCTTGGAGGCGTACGCGCGGGGGGTTCTGGAGGGGCTGCGCGCTTTCCTGCTAGCGAGGGCCGGGTGACTTCAACTCGCGCCGCGCTTGCAACTGCTGCGGCGACGCTTGTACTCACCTTGCTGTTCGGCGGGGCGGGCGCTGCGCAAGTTCCACCGAACGAGCGCTATCTCACCTTCGAGACCGACAATTTCCGGGTGATATTTCCGGAGGGCTGGGAGCCCTTCGCGCGTCGTGCGGCGGGTAGCGCCGAGTGGGCCTACGCCGGGCTCGTCGAGCATTTCATCGAGCCGCCGCGCGGACGCATCTCGCTGGTGATCTCCGACAACAGCGACCGACCGAACGCCTCGGCTACGCCGATACCGTTCAATCGGGTGACGCTGATCGCCACTCCCCACATATCCAATCGACAATTGAACTACTACCGCGATTGGCTCGATGTCACTCTGGTGCACGAAGTCGCCCACATCTTCCACCTCGATCGCGCCGCGGGAATCTGGAGTGGCTTGCGCACGGTCTTCGGTCGGGTGCCGCTGTTCTTTCCGGCTTTCTACCAGCCGCGCTGGGTGGTTGAGGGACTGCCGACCTACTACGAGTCGCGGCTGACGGGCGCGGGCCGGGCATACGGCGGCTATTCCGAGACGTTGTTGAGCGGTGCGGCCTTGGGCGACGACTTCTTGAGCGTCGATGCGGCCGATGGACTGGCGCCGGTGTGGCCCGCGAACCAGACGCCCTACGCGTACGGTGGCCGGTACTTTCGGGCGCTGGCGGAACAGCACGGGGACGGTGCGGTCGCAGACTTCGCGGCGCACGGCGCGGCCAGGCTGCCGTACACACTCGACTGGGCGGCCGAACCGCATTTCGGGACCACGTTGTCAGGCGGCTGGGAGCGCTGGCGCGCGCGGTTCGAGGAGACGGCCCGACTCCGGGCCGCGGAAAGCGAGGCCCGCGGCCTGACGGAGGGTACGCCGCTATCGGATCTCCTCTGGATCATCCCTTCACCGCGCTTCTCGCCGGACGGTCGATACATCGCCTATACCAGCATCGGGCCACGAGATGACGCGGAGACCGTGGTGATCGAGGCGTCGAGCGGCGACGTCGTGCGAAGGGCGCGCCGAAACAGCTCGGGCGGTAACGCCTGGTCGCGCGACGGCGCGACCATCTACAGCGACCAGCTGGAGCTGGCCAATCGCTACCGCATCTACGGCGACCTTTACGAGCTCGACTTGGCAAGCGGTAGCGGGCGAAGACTGACCGTCGGGTCGAGAGTCGGTCAGCCGGACCTGGCTCCCGATGGCAAGAAGCTGCTGGTCGTGCAGGTCGGAGAGGGCACGAACCGGCTCGCCACAATCGACCTTGCTTCCGGGTCGCTTCGACCGCTGACCGAGTATGCGGAGGGCGTGAACTGGGAACGGCCGCGCTGGTCGCCCGAAGGTCAGCGCATTGCGGTAGAGCGGTGGTTGCGGGGTCAGGTGTTGGACATCGTCATTCTGGACGCCGAAGGCAACGTGCTGGAAGCGGTAACAGAGGATGCCGCCGTGGACGTCGCGCCCTGCTGGTCAGCCGACGGTCGCTACGTGCTCTGGTCTTCGGATCGGGAGGGCACCTTCGACATCTACGCGGCAGATCTGTCCGGCGACCCTGCAGCGAGCACGGCAGGTAGCCGCGGCGAACCGACCATCTGGCGGGTGACACGCACCCTCGGCGGCGGCCTCGACCCGGATGTCGCGCCGGACGGCCGCTGGCTGGCTTTCGTTGCCCAGCGCGGCGCAGGCTTTCGAATCGAGCGGATCGCCTTCGCGCCTGCCGATTGGGAGCCTGCGGGCAGTATACAGCGGTCAAAAAAGGTGGAACCCGAGCTCGATCGACCGTCACCAGGAGTCGGAGGTGCGGCGCGACCCTACTCGCCGTTTCCCGCGCTTTGGCCGAAGTCGTGGCTGCCGCTTCTGGCATTCAGCAGCGACTCCGAGATCGGGACCTTCGTGGGCGCCACAACATTCGGCTCCGACGACATAGGCCGGCACGCCTATGCAGTCCTCGCCGGCTGGCGCACCGGCGTCGGCGCCGTTCAAGGTCTGGCGGCCTACATCTATAGGGGCTT
>CP070722.1:1444034-1457933 GCA_020350785.1 Gemmatimonadota bacterium | reverse complement strand
TCATCTCGACCAGCGGGACGTACTCCGGAGGCCAAATTCCGGCGTTGGCGATAAATATGTCGAAGCCACCGAACCTCGCGTCGCTCACCTCGAAAAGCCTATTCACCCCCTCGGCCGAGCTCAGGTCCGCGGCGACGGCCCACGCGTTTCGGCCGGTACGCTCGATCTCCGCGAGCACCGCCTCGGCATCCGCTTGCCGCGCCCGATAAACAATGCCCACATCGGCACCCGCCTGCGCCAGCAGCACGGCAGTGCTCCGACCGATGCCCCGTGACCCGCCCGTCACGATGGCCCGCTTACCCTTGAGGTCGATCATGCTCTCTTATTCTCCGCCAAGGTACCGGCCCACCCCTGGCCGTCCGGGCACGAAGATCAGCGCCCGCGCTGCAGCGCCCGCCCCAGACGCTTCAACCAGCCCCGCGATTCGAATCGCCCGACGCTCAACGGCATCTCATCTCGAAGGATACGTCGTGGGTTCGTCGCCAGCAGAAGCCGAGCCTGCTCCTCGAACCCTTGCCCCGAAAGGTAGTCCCACACGGCTCTCAGCGATGGATTACGATTCGGACGCGCGTGGTTGTCGGACGCGATGAGATCGACTTTGCCCGCCCGCAGAAAGTGGTGAGCGATCGCCCTGACGTGAACACCGTATTCCCCTAGCAAGCTGCCCCCGTTCACCTGAATCAGCGCGCCGGCTGCACGCCACTCCGGCATCACAGCGAAGCTGCGGTCGTACCCCCAATATCGTTCCGGATGCACCAGGATCGGCACATAGCCGCCGGAGACTATTCGCGCCAGCGCATCCGCTGAGCGCTCGGGAATGCTGAAGGCGTAGAACTCGACCAGGGCGAAGCGACTGCCCGCCAGACGCAGGCCGGGGTCATCCAGATCGAGCTCCGGCGTGTCCAACTGGATCTCGTATCCGCGATAGAGCTCCAGCTTCGGTATCGCCTCGCGCACCCGGGCTTCGAGAGCCGGCCACGCCTGATCCGCCCGAGCCCGGCGCGTCCCATTCAGATTCGAAGCATTGAGGTGCGGGGTGGCAGCGACAGCGCTCACCCCATCGTCGAAAAGCTCCTGAAGAGTCCGAAGCGCCGCCTCCAGGTCGGGAGCCCCGTCGTCCACACCCGGAAGAACGTGAGTGTGCAGGTCCGCGAACTTCGGGGCCGTCGCCTGCGTGCGCCTTTGCCCGAAACTATGAATGCTCTTCAACCCTCCGCGCCCAGCGACCCGCGATTCGGCCCAACTCGCCGTCGGGACCCATGGCGCGACAGCCTTCCACCAAATGATCCGGATCCGAGAAGGCCACCGCTTCACAGGCCAGCGTCAACAGCCCATCGGCCACCAACAGGTCGAACGCCGAATCACGCAGTTCCAGACGTCCGCGAACGCCATCGAGTAGCTCCGTCGCCGCTCCCAAGAGCGCCTGGTAAAGCTCCTGATTGGGGTCCAGACGCCCGACCACGGCCTCGAGTCGCTCGCGCAGCGGCTCGGGCGACTTGGCCAGCCTCTCCTCCAGCCAGTCGCCGCCTCTCACTTGCCGGCTCGCTCCAGCAGTGGTCGTACGATCTCCGGGACCTTCTTCAAAGCCTCCACGACACGGCCCGGATCGCCGGTGCTGGCTTGCGCCATGTGCGGACGACCGCCGCCTTTACCACCCGCCAGCTTGGCGACCTCTCTCACCACTTCATCGGCCCGTACACCGCGCCCGATCAAATCATCGGTTACGACCGCCAATAGCGAGTGTCTCTCGCCCAACTTGGCGGCTACGACCGCCACGCCCGTGCCCAGCCGCTCACGCAGTCGATCACCGAACGTGCGCAGTGTCTCGGAGTCCGCCGTCTCGATCGTGCCCGTCGCCACTTTGGCACCGTTAATCTCCACCGCTCCATCCACCAGCCGGCCCACGTCGTCGGCGGCCGCCCGCTCTACGTGCTTGTGCATCTGCTCGCGTAGGGCGCGCTGCTCCTCCAGAAGTACCTCGATTCGCTGAAGCAAGCCTTCCGGGGGAACCCTTAGCTTGCGGCCCAACTCGTCAAGCAATCGCTCGTGATCCTTAAATTGCTCGTAGGCATACGGCCCGCTGACCGCCTCTATCCGACGCACCCCGGCCGCTGAACCGGTTTCCGAAGCGATCTGGAAGAGGCCGATCTCTCCCGTCGTACGCACATGGCAGCCACCGCATAGCTCCAAGCTGAATCCGGGGACCTCTACGACGCGCACGATGTCACCGTACTTCTCACCAAACAGTGCCATCGCACCACGGGATATAGCGTCCTTGTACGCCAAGTACTGCTTGGCAACCGGCTTGTCCGTCCAAATCTGTTCGTTGACCAGCCGTTCCACCTCTTCCAGCTCCGCATCGCTGAGCGGGCCGCTGTGAGTGAAGTCGAAGCGCAGACGCTCCGGTGCGACCAGCGAGCCTGCCTGAGACACATGCTCGCCCAGCACGCTGCGCAAAGCCGCGTGCAGAAGATGCGTCGCGGTGTGGTTGCGCTGAGTGTCCCTGCGTGAGTCGTCCACAACCGCCCGCACCAGACCCGGCTTGAACTCGCCCTCGATAGGGCCGGCTATCAAAGTCCGATCGTCCAGCCGGGCGACACCCTCCACTTCCATCCGCCAGCCGTCTCCCTCCACGTGTCCGCGATCGGAGACCTGGCCGCCGGATTCCGCGTAAAAGGGATTCCAGCGCAGCTCCAGCACGATGCGCCCGTCCTGGCCGACCGCCGCCAGCACGTCGGTATCGACGCTGAGCTGCTCGTACCCCACCCACTCCTGGCTGTCGTCCGAGTAGCGCGACCATCCAGCGGTCGGGATGTCCGATGAAAGACCCTCCAGATCACCGCGCCGCCGCTGCTCCTCGCGCTTTTCCCTCGACCTGCGCCGCTGTAGCTCCAGCGCCCGCTCGAACCCGGCCACGTCCACCTCGTAGCCCCGCTCGCGTGCCATCAACTCGGTGAGGTCGAGCGGGAAGCCATACGTGTCGTACAGCTTGAACGCCTCCTCCCCGGGTACCACACCGTGGCCATCCTTCGGCGCGATCGCCTCGAAGCGTTCCATGCCGCCGTCGATCGTCGCCATGAAGCGCTCCTCTTCACCCCGCGCCGTCCGCAAGATGTGCTCCCGACGATGCAGGAGCTCCGGATAGTCCTCGCCCATCTGCGCGACGACTTCATCGCAGACCTGGTAGAGCGTCGGCTCCCGGCGGCCTAGCAGCCAAGCATGCCGGCCGGCTCGTCGCAGAATGCGCCGCAGTACGTATCCGCGCCCCTCATTCGTCGGAAATACCCCGTCCGCGATCAAGAAGGCTACGGCTCGAGCGTGGTCGGCCAACACCCGGAACGAGACGCCGCCAGGCTCCTCCGCGGCATAGGAGAGCTGTACAACCTCCTCGGCACGGCGGATGAGCGGCATGAAAAGGTCGGTGTGGAAATTGGAGTTCGCCCCTTGTAGCGCCGCGGCTATCCGTTCCAACCCAGCGCCCGTGTCGATCGATGGCTTCGGCAGCGGATCGAGGACCCCTTCCTCATCACGATTGAACTGCATGAAGACCAGATTCCATAGCTCCAGAAAATCACCCGACTCGGATAGCGCCTCGAACTCATCGGCCGTCAGTTCCTGCTTTGCGCTCTTGGGACGCTGGTCGTAAAGGATCTCGGCACACGGTCCGCAAGGGCCCGTCTCGGCCATCTGCCAGAAGTTGTCCTTGTCGCCAAACCGCAGGATGCGCGCCCTCGGTAAACCCGCTTCCTCCTGCCAGAGCTCGAACGCCTCATCATCTGTATGGTGGACGGTCGCCCAGAGCCGATCGGGATCGAGACCCAGCTCGGACGTGCAGAATTCCCAACCGTAGCGAATCGCCTCGCGCTTGAAGTAGTCGCCGAAGGAGAAGTTGCCCAGCATCTCGAAAAACGTGTGGTGCCGCGCGGTTTCCCCAACCTGCTCCAGATCGTTGTGCTTGCCCCCGGCTCGCACGCACTTCTGGGCTGTGGTCGCGCGCTTGTAAGGCCGCGGCTCTTGACCCAAGAACGTGCCTTTGAACTGCACCATCCCAGCGTTCGTGAAGAGAAGCGTTGGGTCGTTCGCCGGCACCAGCGAAGACGAGGTCACGTGGGTATGGCCGTTCCGCACGAAGTAGTCTATGAAACGACGCCTGATCTCAGCTGCTTTCATGGATGTGACCCGAAAAATCCCCAGATTGAGCTAAATCCGCTCGCCACCGAACACATCAATATGACCGAACGGCATAGCCTTCTCAAGTTCGGCGGTCCCTAAGGCCTGGATTGTCCAGGTCTTAGCACATAATGTAAACTCCAGTTTCGACCGCGAAGCCCCCAGGGCCATTCCAAAGTCCTCCGAAAGGAGCCCACCGATGAAGATCTCGACCCGTTGGGCCGGCTCGGCCCTCGCACTCGTCTTGCTCACCAGCCCTCCGATCGCCGCGCAGGTCGCCGACCCCGCCCAACAGCTGCCCGTCGATAGCGCCGTACGTGTCGGCACCCTCTCGAACGGGCTGCGCTACTATGTCCCCTACAACCCCGAACCGATGGAGCGGGCCGAACTGCGCCTGGTAGTAAAGGCCGGATCCGTGCTCGAAGACGAGGATCAGCGAGGCTTGGCGCACTTCGTCGAGCATATGGCGTTCAACGGCACCGAGAATTTCGCCAAACAAGAGCTGGTCGACTACCTGGAGGGGATCGGGATGCGCTTCGGACCCGACCTCAACGCCTACACCAGCTTCGACGAAACTGTCTACATGTTGAAGGTTCCGACTGACAGCGCAGATCTCGTTACGACCGCTTTCCAGATCCTCGAGGACTGGGCCCACGCACTTTCCTTCGATCCTGAAGAGATCGATAAGGAGCGCGGCGTCGTCGTCGAGGAATGGCGGCTGGGGCGCGGCGCCGGTGCCCGCATCTTCGACAGGCAATTCCCAATCCTCTTTCAGGGCTCGCGCTACGCCGACCGCCTCGTGATCGGCGACAAGGAGGTGCTCGAGAACTTTGACTATGAGGCCCTGAAACGTTTCTACCGCGACTGGTATCGCCCGGATCTGATGGCAGTCGTCGCCGTCGGCGACTTCGAGACCGCCGTCATCGAAGAGCTGATCAAGGAGCACTTCGGTGGCCTGACGTCGCCGGCCGGCGCACGCGAGCGGCCCATCTTTCCCGTTCCCGATCATGAAGAGCCTCTCTTCGCCATCGCCAGCGATCCCGAGTACGGCTTCAACAATGTCGCCGTCTACTGGAAGCAGCCCCTCAGAGACGGCGGGACGCTGGCCGCCTACCGTCAAGCAATCGTCGAATCGCTCTTCAACCAGATGCTGGGTCAAAGACTGTTTGAACTCAGTCAGCAGGCCGATCCCCCGTTCCTCGGCGCGTCGTCGGGCCAGGGACGGTTCATCGGACCCAAGGAGGTCTACTTCCTTGGCGCCGGCGTTGCCGACAATGGGATCGAGCGCGGCCTCGAGGCCCTCCTCACCGAAGCGGAGCGCGTCGCCCGCTTCGGATTCACCGAATCTGAGTTGGAGCGCGAGAAACGCGAGCTGCTGCGAGCCATCGAGCGCGCCTACGCCGAACGCGCGAAGACCGAATCGGCGACCTACGCAGCCGAGTACGCCAGGAACTTCCTCTACGAAGAGCCGATTCCAGGGGTCGCCTACGAGTACGAGCTCCACAAGCTCCTCGTGCCCGGCGTCATCCTCGAAGAGGTGAATCGTCTGGCCCGCGAGTGGATAACCGAGCGCAACCGAGTCGTACTGGTGAGCATCCCCGAAAAGGAGGGACTTGCCGTTCCAACCGAGGATGACTTGCTCGCCGTGTTCGACGCGGTGGCGGCGGCCGAGATCACGGCGTACACCGACGCGGCAAGCGACGCACCCCTGGTTCCCGAGCCTCCGCAGCCCGCCGAGATCACCGCGGTCGAGGATATCGAAGAGATCGGCGTTTGGCGGTGGGAGCTGGCCAACGGCGTACGAGTGCTCCTCAAACCCACGGACTTCAAGGACGACGAGGTGCTCGTGCGCGCCTGGAGCCCCGGCGGCTCTTCCTTGGCTTCGGACGAGAACTACGTCGCGGCCACGACGGCGACTTCGGTGATAACCCAGGGCGGCGCAGGTTCCTTCGACCTCATCGGCCTCCAGAAAGCGCTGGCAGGCAAGGCGGTCCGCGTTTCACCATTCATCGGCTCGCTGGAAGAAGGGATCTCGGGAAGCGTCGCTCCCGCCGACATCGAAACGCTCTTCCAGCTCGTCTATCTCTACTTCACCGCGCCGCGCCGGGACACCACCGCCTTCGCCTCGTTCAAGACGCGGATTCAGGCCTTCCTGGCCAACCGTGACGCAGACCCGATGGCTGCCTGGCGCGATACGCTCTCGGTGACCATGGCCCAGGGCCATTTCCGCGCCCGGCCACCGAGCAAAGAGTTGTACGACGAGATGGACCTGGACGCCTCCTATGCCTTCTACCGGGACCGATTTGCTGACGCCAGTGACTTCACCTTCGTGTTCGTCGGAAGCTTCGAGCCCGACTCTTTACAGCCCCTCATTCGAACTTACTTGGGGGGCCTACCGTCGTTGAATCGCGCCGAGAGCTGGCGCGACGAAGGCATCTTGCCGCCCAAGGGCGTCATCGTGAAAGAGGTCTACAAAGGGATCGAGCCCAAAAGCCAGACGCAAATCACCTTCACCGGACCGTTCGAGTGGACACGCGACAATCGCTACATCATTCGCGCACTCGCCAGCGTCCTTCGCATCCGCCTGCGAGAGGTGTTGCGGGAGGACATGGGCGGCACGTACGGCGTCGGCGTGGGTGGCCGCGGGGGTCGCGAGCCTCGAGAGGAATATACCTTCACGATCAGCTTCGGTACGGCACCCGAACGGTTGCCCGAACTGAGCCAGGCCGTGTTCGACGAGATCGAGATCTTGAAGCGCGATGGCCCGACCCAACAGGATATCGACAAGGTCCGGGAGATCCAGAGACGCGAGCGCGAGACCCAGCTCCGCGAGAACGGCTTCTGGCTAGGACAGTTGCTGGCCTACGAGCGCGCCGGCCTCGATCCACGAGAGATCGTCACCTACGACGAACTGGTGGCCGGCCTCACCGCCGAGAAGATCCGCGAGGCAGCGGTGCTCTATCTGCGGCGCGACAACTACGTGCAAGTATCTCTGTTCCCAGAGGAGCCGACCGGCGATGGGGACTAGGTCCCAGCCATAGCACGACCGCGTCGAACTGTCACTTTGCCGCGCGGGAACTCGTAGGGAGTCTCAGGACCGCCCCTGTCGTAGAGCGCAACCCGGAAGCAGGTTGAGAGCATGCGGGGAATCCACGTACCCAGGAACGTCCAGATCAAGCCGCCCGCTCTGATCGCGCACCGAGGCTATGCGCTCCGCTATCCGGAGAACACCCTGGAGAGCATCAAAGCGGCCATCGAGTTGCGCGCTGCCTACGTCGAGTTCGATGTCCAGCTCACCGCCGACGGTGTGCCCGTACTGCTTCACGACTCCGACTTCTGGCGCACAGGCCGCGTCGATCGGAGCGTTCTCGACACGAAGCTGGAACTGGTGAGGGACATCTGGGTCAACGAGACAGCTCGTTTCGGACCCAAGTTCGGCGAGGTGCTCGTTCCCACGCTCGACGAGGCGATCGATCTGGTCCGCCGCCACCCCGATGTGACGGCCTTCGTCGAGATCAAGCGCGAGAGTCTCAACCGCTTCGGCCGCAACCTCGTCCTCGAGCGAGTGCACGCGTCGCTGGAGCCCGCCAGCTCGCAGTGCGTCGTCATCTCCTTCGACCTCGATGCCCTCGTCGAGTCGCGGGGCCGTGGAGCGCACGCCGTCGGCTTCGTACTCCCCGATTGGACGCCCGCTACCCTTGCCGCTGCGGAGACATTGCAGCCTCAGTACATCTTCTGCAACTACCGGATGATCCCGGACGAGGACGACCTCTGGCAGGGGCCCTGGCACTGGGCGCTCTATGACATCATCGATCCCGACCTCGCCCTCGCCCTCACCGCTCGCGGCGCCCGGTTCATCGAAACGTCGGCGATCGGTGAAATGCTCAACGACCTGAGACTGGCGCCCGGGCGATGACCCGATGACGCACTACGACGTGGTGGTGGTCGGGGGAGGCATCAACGGCGTCGGTGTGGCCCAGGCCGTGACCGCGGCCGGGCATTCCGTACTGCTCCTGGAGAAGACAGCCCTGGCAGCGGGTACGTCCAGCAAGTCGAGCAAGTTGATCCACGGCGGTCTTCGTTACCTCGAAACCTACGAGTTCTCCCTGGTCCGCGAGAGCCTCCGCGAGCGCGCCCTGTTGCTGCACACCGCGCCCGACCTGGTTCGCTTACGCCCCTTTTACATCCCGATCTACAAGAACACGCGACGGCGGCCCTGGCTGGTTCGCGCCGGCCTCAGCCTCTACGCGCTGCTCGGCAATCTGAGCAAAGAGGTGCGCTTCGAGCTTCTGCCGAAGCGCCGTTGGGACGAACTGGATGGGTTGACCACCGATGGCCTGGAGGCCGTCTTCCGATACTCGGACGCGCAGACGGACGACGCGCTTCTGACCGCCGCCGTCATGAAGTCCGCGGTGAGCCTTGGCGCCGAGCTGGCGCAACCCGCGGAGTTCGTCCGCGGACGCCTGACCGGAAACGGCTGTACAGTGGACTACCTGCACGATGGTCGAGAAGTCAGTTGCGAGGCGCGCGTGCTGGTCAATGCTGCCGGCCCCTGGGTGAACCTGGTGCTGGAGCGCGTCGAGCCCCGCCCACCCCGGCTGGAGATCGACCTCATCCAGGGTTCACACATCATCGTCGACGGCGTCGTTGAGCGCGGTCTCTACTACATCGAGGTGCCCCGGGACGGGCGCGCGGTGTTCGTGATGCCTTGGAAGAGCCGCACTCTGGTGGGGACGACGGAGACCCGCTTTCGCGGAGTGCCTGACGAGGTGAGGCCACTCAGAGCCGAAGAGAACTATCTGCTCCGCGTGCTGCACCGCCATTTCCCCCGCTACCGGGATCAGCGCGCGGCGCGCGAGGCCTTCGCCGGACTCCGCGTCTTGCCCTCGGACGGCGGACACGCCTTCCACCGCTCGCGCGAGGTCATTCTGCTCGGCGACCGAACGGACGATCACCGGCCGGTGCAACTGCTGAGCATTTACGGCGGGAAACTGACGTCCTGGCGAGCGACGGCCGAAAAGGCCCTGGCCCGCATCAGGTCGGCTTTGCCCTCACGCAAACCGGTGGCCGACACGCGCCGACTGAAGCTCACGCCGCCTTAGCTCCAAACCGTCCCTTACTCTTCGGCCCTGGGCAAGAGCTCGTCGATCGCCTCCCTGACTACTCGGGTATCGAAGCCGCGCCGCAGGAGTTGGTCGCGAAGTCGGCGCCGCGACAACGCCGCGTCCTCGGATCGCCGGACCAGCGTCCGCCGCTTCTTGGCGACGACTCGCATGACCAGCTCGCGTTCGCTGGTCTCCTCCTCACGCAGAACCGCATCGATGACGCGCGATGCGACCTCCCGGGCAACGCCCTTGGCGTAGAGCTCCTGGATCATGCGGCGCACGCCCATCGGCCGGTGCACGATTCTGTCGCGTACGTAGGCACCGACAAAAGCCTCATCGTCCACCAGGCCCACGGCGCTGAGCCGCGCCATCGCCGCATCGATCGTACCCTGCCCGAACCCGCGGGCGCCGAGCTTGCGTCGCACCTCCCAGCTCGTACGCTGCCGGTAAGACAAAAAGTTGAGCGCCGCGTCCACGGCGCGGCGCTCGGCTTCCTCCGAGCCCACCACTTCTTCCAACGGCTCTCCGCTCGCGCAGCCGGCTTCCGCGCTGCTGCTAATCCTCTTTCTCCTCCGCCTCCGCCGCATCCGCCGACTCGCGTCTCCCGTCGATCCCCAGCGCCTCACGCACTTTCGATTCGACGTCGACCGCTACATCCGCGTTCTCGTCTAGGAAGGATTTCGCATTCTCTCGGCCCTGGCCGATCCGCTGCTCGCCGTAAGAAAACCAGGCTCCCGACTTCTTTATGATTCCATGTTCGCTGGCCAGGTCGACCAGCTCGCCGTTGCGTGAGATGCCCTGGCTGAACATGATGTCGAACTCGCACTGTCGGAACGGCGGCGCACACTTGTTCTTGACGACCTTAACTCGCGTGCGATTACCCACCTGATCGCTGCCGTCCTTGATCGAGGCCACCCGCCGTATGTCCAGGCGCAGAGAGGCGTAGAACTTGAGCGCCCGACCGCCGGGCTGCGTCTCGGGGTTGCCGAACATCACCCCGATCTTCTCGCGAATCTGATTCGTGAACACGACCGCGGTCTTGGACCGGTTGATCGCGCCGGTGACCTTCCGCAGGGCTTGCGACATGAGGCGCGCCTGCAGGCCAACGTGCGACGCACCCATCTCGCCCTCGATCTCGGCCCGCGGGACCAGCGCGGCCACCGAATCGATCACCACCACGTCGACGGCGCCGCTCCGCACCAGCACCTCGGCGATCTCCAGGGCCTGCTCCCCCGTGTCCGGCTGTGAGACGAGCAGGTTCTCGATGTCGACGCCCAGCTTCTCGGCATAGTGGATGTCCAGCGCGTGCTCGGCGTCGATGAAGGCCGCCACACCCCCGCCCTTCTGGGCGTTGGCGATGATGTGTAAGGTGAGCGTCGTCTTGCCCGAGGATTCCGGACCGTAGATCTCGGTGACACGACCTCTGGGGATGCCGCCGATCCCCGTCACCGCATCCAGGGCGATGGATCCCGTCGGGATGGCCTCGACCTTCACCCGAGCGCCTTCGGCTCCCATGCGCATGATCGCGCCCTTGCCGTGCTGACGCTCGACCAGCGAGATCGCGACGTTCAGCGCCTTCTTTCTCTCCTCACTCAGCTCCGCAGCCATGTCTCCTCCTAGCCGAAAGAGCGCCGCCCCTGGGGAGCTCAACGCCCCTGGATTTCGCCCACCTCGCGACTCTAGCCCTTCAAGCTCAAACGATTATCAACCATCATTCGCTTCGATCAGCGCCTCGAATGCAGCGCAGGCGCTCTCGATTCCCGCGTCGTCCACGTCCAGGTGAGTCACCGCTCGGAGACGGCGGGGCCCCGTCGCCAGGATCAACACGCCTCGCTCCTCCAGGAAACCCACCACGTCTGTGGGAGCCAGATCGTCCCGCTCCACCACAATCATGACGATGTTGGTGTCCGGCGGCACCACCCTGAAACCGGCCAGCCCATCGATGAACTCAGCCAGCCGCCGCGCCCGCGCATGGTCCTCACACAGCCGCGGCAGGTTATGGTCCAGCGCGTAGATCCCGGCCGCCGCCAGGATGCCCACCTGACGCATGCCACCCCCCAGGCGCTTGCGCAGCGTCCAGGCTCGATCGATCGCCCCAGCGGTCCCGGCCAGCGCCGAGCCGATCGGCGCACCCAAGCCCTTCGATAGAGACACCATCACGGTCTCGGCCTGCGCGGCGAACTCCGCCGGCGGTATGCCGGTGGCCGCCGACGCGTTCCACAGCCGGGCACCGTCTAGGTGCAAGGGCAGTCCGTGCTCATCGGCCAGCTCCCGCAGGCCGCGAAGCACCTCCAGCGGCATGACCTTGCCGCCCGCCATGTTGTGCGTGTTCTCGGCACAAATCAGCGACGTGCGTGCCAGATGCGGACTCTCCGGCCGGATGTAGGGCCGCGCCAGCTCCGCCGTCAGCACGCCGTCCTCCGTCGGCACCTGGCGGAGTTGCACCCCCGACCAGGCGGCCGCCCCCGCGAACTCGTAGTGGAACACGTGCGCGTTCAATTCGCAGATCGCTTCGCTGCCCGGCTCCGAGTTCAAGAGGATACCGACCTGGTTGGCCTGCGTGCCGCTGGGGAAGAACAGCGCCGCCTCCTTGCCCAGCAGCCCGGCCAGTCGCTCCTGCAAGACCTTCACTGTCGGGTCGTCACCCAGAACGTCATCACCGACCTCCGCCTCGGCGATGGCGCGGCGCATCCCGGGGGACGGGCGCGTCACGGTGTCGCTGCGGAGATCGACGATAGTGTTCGCTGGCATGTCCGCTTGTGTCGGGGGTGTGGATTCGGATCTCCCGTTCAAACTATTTCGGGACTTGTTCGGGGTCAAGTCGCCCCGGCTCAGCCCCCGTAGAATCCCTGGATCGTCTCCACCACGCGGCCCTGCTCGGCCGCCGTCAGCTCCGGAAACAGCGGTAGGCTGAGCACCTCCTCAGCCGCCCGCTCCGCCTGCGGAAACTGGCCCGCCTCGTACCCGAGCCCTCGGAAGCACGGCTGCCGGTGGAGGGGCAGCGGATAGTACACGCCGGAGCCGATGTTTCTCTTTGTCAGGTGGTCGCGCAACGCCGTGCGGCGCTGAGCCCGGATAGTGTACAGGTTGTAGACGTGGAAGCGATCGGGTTGCGCGACGGGCGTTGTCACCTCGGCCAAGACGTCCAGCCGGCGATCGTACTCGGCGGCCCGCGCCCGTCGCAGCTCCGTCCAGCCCGGCAGGTGGCGCAGCTTGACGCTCAGGACCGCCGCCTGGATCGCATCGAGCCTCGAGTTCACGCCCACCTCCCCATGAACGTAACGGCCGAGTCCCGGATCCTCGCCATGAACGCGCAGCCGGCGGAGTCGCTCTGCCAGATCTGGATCGTTGGTGGTGATCAAGCCGCCGTCGCCCCAGCCGCCCAGGTTCTTGGTTGGGTAGAAGGAGAAGCAACCCAGGGTGCCTACCGTTCCGCCAGCGCGCCAGGACCCGCCGACGAGGGCCTTCGCCCCCATCGATTGGGCGGCGTCCTCAATGATCCACAGACCCCGCTGGTCAGCCAAGTCCAGGAGTGGCTGTAGCTCGACCATCTGGCCGAAAAGATGCACGGGCAGAATGGCGCGGGTCCGCTCGCTGATCACGTCAGCCACGCACCGGGGATCCAGATTGAAAGTCAGCGGATCGATATCGGCGAAGACGACACGGCCACCCGCGTTGGCTATGGCGCCGGCCGTAGCGAAGAAGGTGAACGGCGACGTGATCACCTCGTCCCCATCCCGCAGGTCCAACAGCCGCATGCAGAGGTACAGAGCGTCCGTCCCGCTGGCCACACCGATCGCATGCCCGACGCCCAGGTAGTGCGCGATCGCCGCTTCGAACTCCTCCACGGCCGCTCCCAGGACGAAGCTCTGCGACTCGGCAACGCGCCTCACCGCCGCGGTCAACTCCTCACCCAGGTGAAGATGCTGCCGCGCCAGATCCAGCAGAGGGATCGGGCCCGCCGACTCGACGTCTACTCGAGCTCCCATTCTCAGCTCTCCCATCCGGGCTCCTGGTTCGCTTCGGCGGTCGCTTCGATCTCACCGGCAGCGCAAGACCAGGCTCGTGCCAGGAACGCGACCCGGGCAACATCGTCCTCCTTCGACTCCGCGCGCGCCGCCGCGAATGGCCCTCGTCTCGCGCCTCGGAGAACGGGCCAAACCGAGTAAAGGACCGCCAGGAGACCCAGCCCCAATGCCCAGAGCGCCGTCACAGACCCCAGCTCCATCGCCCCAGCACCGCCAGAAATACAAGCGAAGCTCCCAGCCAAACGAGGTTCGTCAGCGGCCGCGTTCCGCAACGACAGACGATCTCTTCACGGTCCCCGCCGCCCAGCCCCGCGATCGCCACGACCACATCCTGCAGCACACCCCTCTTCAACGCCGGCCTCTCGAGCTGGCGGCCCGTCCGCGGATCCCGGTGGAGCGCTGCCGTGATCAAATCGCCTCCACCCGCCGTCCCGGCCCTGCTACTGAGCTGGAAGCTAGCGACCCGCTTGTCCAGCGAGGCGACTTCATAGCGCGACAGACCGAGGGAGGTCAGCCGCCCACCGTGACCCAAGATCCCCGCCACCTCGACACTCTCGCCCGGCCTCAAAGGCCCCGTCCTGAGCTCGCTCACCTCC
>CP070722.1:1436525-1443934 GCA_020350785.1 Gemmatimonadota bacterium | reverse complement strand
GGGCGAACGCCGTAGCGTCGTTCGCCACGCCCGAGATTACACCACCGCTGGGCTGGATGAACACCGTGGTCTCGCGTTGAGGATGCCCCTGCCAGCCGTCGACGACCGCTGAGACCAGGCCAGGCGGTAAGTCGAGTACGAAGCCGGACTTCATGTAGGTCGCGTGGGTTCTTACATCGTCGTAGTCGCCGGACCGTTGCAGGGCGACGTAGTCGATCGCCTGGATGCCGTCGAAGGTCGGAGTGCCCAGCTTGCGGATGGGTGCGAGCGCCGCCTCGGCTTGGTTCGCGGGTCCCGAGTAGCAAACGCCGAACCCGACGACGCCACCCCGCCCTCCCGGCGATTCCGACATGAAGTAGATGAGGTCGAGCTCGGCCGGCGCCTGCGGGAGGTAGTCGGCGTACAGGCTCATCACCTCTCGCGCCCTGGCGATGGGAAACACGATGGCGCCGCCGACGACCTGGCGCTGCATGGGATGGAGCTGGAACTCGAACGAGGTCACGACACCGAAGTTCCCGCCGCCACCGCGCACGCCCCAATACAGATCCGGGTTCTCGTCTTTGTTCGCGTGGCGGAAGGCGCCGTCTGCGGAAACGATGTCCGCCCCAACGAGATTGTCTATGGACATGCCGAAGCGGCGGGCGAGTCGACCAAAGCCACCGCCGGTGACCAGGCCGCCGACTCCGGTATGCGAGACGGTTCCCATGGGCGCGACCAGATCGTAGGACATCGACTCGTGATCGAGCTGGCCCAGCAGGCTGCCGCCGGTGACCCAAGCTTTGCGAGCCTTGGGGTCGACTCGAACACTACGAAACGGTGACAGGTCGATCATCATTCCATTGTCGCACGTCGATTTCCCCGAGAAGCTGTGCCCGCCACACTTCACCGCCAGCAACAGATTGTCGTTGTCCCTGGCAAAATCCACAGCCGTCCGGACGTCTGCGGCGCCCGTCACCTGAGCGATGAGTGCGGGGCGTTTGTCGATGCCCGAATTGAGGACGCGCCGTGCGGTTTCGTAGCCGTCGTCGCCGGCCAGCAGCAGGCGGCCACGCAACTGCGCCTTCAACTCGGCTATGCTCTTGCCACTCAGCGTGATTTCCCTTCCGGCACCGGTGATGGCGTCCACATCGGGTGGGTCCTGAGGCGCTTCCTGATAGAGGGCTGCCAGAGATCGCCGGCTAGGGAGAGACAGGGCCGCTGCGGCCGCGAGCGTAGAGCGGAAGAAGGTGCGTCTCTTCATCTGAGTTCTCCGTGGGCCAGGGAGACGTTTAGTCTGCGAGTCGGAGGCGTGTCGAGGACGGGAGGCGTTATGCTAAGACCGCTGTACCAGAATGCCTTCCGGGCGCGAGCCGACTGGCGCTCCGCCGGAGTGTTCTGTGGCGCGTTTGCACGTCGCACGAGTCCTTCCACGACTGTTGGGGCCAAGCGAAAATCGAAGCAATGTGGCCGACCGATGAGGACTACACAACTGCGGTAGACGCGGGGTCGCCGGGCCGGGGCTCTATCTGCGAGACCGCCTCGAACCAGGCGTGAAGATCCATCACCGGGGCCCGCAATCCACTCGCCTTCTCCGCCCCCTGGCACAGCTGTTCGCCGATGTGCTGACCCAGACTTCGATAGGCCTCGAACTGGCCCTCGCTGAAGGACTGGTCGGCGGTTGACTCGTGGGGGAAAGATGGTTTTTGGCTGCGGTAGTTGTTGATCACCTCATCCTCATCGCCGGTGACGGATGACTTGATATAGAGGAGGTAACCGCGTTCGCTCTCCCCCGGGTAGCGGATGCGCCCCACGGCCCAATGCGCTCGGCAGAGGTCATTCGCGTCCAGGCGGAGCGGCTCGACGTCGATCTCGATATGGATTCCGAGATCGATGCGGGCGGTCTGGATGAGGGTAGCCAAGCCTTTGAAGTGGTGCTCTTGATCGGCCTCGCCGTCGCCGATGATGATGTAGCGGCAGCGCCGGCGGAGAAGCTCGATGCCCGCGAGGTTCTCGATATGCCCGCCGTCGGAGACGTTCACCAGACGGCTTTTTTCGTCGACCTTTCCGAGAATCTCCCTCACCAGGGCCGTCGGCCGCACGCGCCAGCGGAAGAGCTGGCCGAATGAGCCCTTGGTGCCATCTTTCCTGACCCTCGCCCGCCGAGGCGTCTCGGCTTCCGGGAGCCGGGTCCCGTTGCGCATCAGAGTGCTGATGCTCGAACCCAGATAGCCCCCGCCCGAGACCGTCGACATGTAGTCCACATGGTCGAAGATCCCGTACCGGTGCAGCGCCTGGGTCATTCCCAGATTGACCGTGGCCGAGCGAATCCCTCCTCCCGAGTAGCCAATCCCGACCAGGCCGTGCGCGACCGTCGGTTCCGCTCTCACCCCGCCCTGCGCGCCGGTCGCCAGCCGAGGCCCGGGCCCGTTCCGGAGCTGCCGCCGGCGGGCGGCGATCTCCATCAGCTCCTCCTCGAATACTTGCTCGAACGAGAAGCCGCCCGGCCCTTTCTTCCCGTCCTCCTGACTTCCCTGGATCCGGCTCAGCCATCTCTCGAGCCGTCCCGGGTTTGGAACCCAGAACCCCAGCCGGATGTTGAGAAGCGTCATCGCGGCCACCACCGCGGGGGTAGTGGCTCTGCCCATGTTGGGCGATGCAGCCGCCGCCGAGATGGCCATCGCCGTCGCCAGGCTCATCTGCGGAAAGACGCGCTCCATGTGCTCGCTTCGACAGTAGCCGGTGAGCTTCCCCCCGATGAACTTCTTGCTGAAGATGAAGAAGTCGCTGTTGCGATCCCGGATTTCGATGACGCGGCTGCCCTGGAGGTTGAGGGCCGCGTTGACGAGGTGGTACGGCGCGGTGGAGCCCGCCTCGTAGTTGCAGATGTCCATCAGGTCGAGATCCCTCTCGATGTCGACATCACCTTTCGTGTCCTCGCCGACGAGAAACGCCGAGGCCAAGCGGTCGCGGTACAGGCCGTGGATAGACGTCAGGTTCACATCTATGGTAAGCGAGCAGAAGGCCCACACCAGGACGGCCAGGATCGCGATGGCGATGAACCTCGCCCAGAACGCGTTCTCACGGCCCTTCTGCGCCGCCTCGGTTTCGTAGATTCCCCGCGAGATGTCGGACGAATAGGCCGCGGTGATGAGCCCATCACGAGCTCTCTTGAACCACCCACCCCACCGACTCAGGGCCTCCCTGGCATCTTCGAGATACCTATCTCTCCCCAGAGCCTGCACGAGGAGGGGGTAACGGCCGACTTCGGCGGCTCGCCGCAGTGTGTCTATCCGGGACCTGTCAAGCTCGATGAGTCGCCTCGGCAGCTTCCCGTCCGCATGGGCTACGGCCAGCTCGCCCACGGTGGCTGCGCTGGCGGCCAGGAGCTGGAGCTCCGGGCGGAGCGCCTCGCAAGTGCCTGGCGCCACCTCACAACGCTCCGGCCCCGGTAGCTTGCTGACCACGCTATCGAACTCCTCGCGGAGGCCGGCCTGCTCACCTGCCACAACGAACTGCACCAGCAACGAGTCCCAGGCCCCGGCCGGTTGCTGCGGCGCCTGACCCTCTCTTGCCTCTGCCGCCTCCTCCTCGCGAAACGCGTAAAGGTCGTCGAATTGCCAGCTCAATTCGGCGAAGTGACGCAGCGATTGGAGCTGAGGACCCGGGTCGCCGCCGCCGTAGGCTTGCGCCAGGGCCGCTTGCCCGAAGATATCGAGATCCTCGGGCTGGCTCAGCATCGCGACGGCCATTGCATCGCTATGCGCTTGGTTGTCGACGAACCG
This sequence comes from Gemmatimonadota bacterium, assembly GCA_020350785.1. Lineage (GTDB taxonomy): Bacteria > Gemmatimonadota > Gemmatimonadetes > Palauibacterales > KS3-K002. The sequence continues at coordinate 1,440,173 of CP070722.1, read as the reverse complement.
GAGCAGGACCGCGCGGTCCGCTCGGCTCAGCTGATGGGAGAGCACCAACGATGCGATGAGCAGCACCAGGAGGACACCGTAGTCCTTCAAACTCCACGCGCGTAAAAAGAAGCCAAGCACGAGCGCGCCGAAGATTCCCACGGGCAGGGCGATGCTCACGAACAAGGCCCAGATCGTCCAGTCCACCCGCGGTCCGTACACGAGGAAGTGCGCGGCAAACAGCACGACGCTGAGCGGCACGACGACGCCGATCGCGCCGACGGCGGCCATCGCCAGGCTGCGCGTCACGCCCTTCCCTAGAACCGACAGGATCTTCGGGGCCATGCTGAAGACGACGGCGGCGGCCCCGAACGTCGACGCGAGCGTGGGCCAACCCACCCCCCTGACGTAGAGGCGCTCGTGCACCGCTGTCAGCAGAACAGGCAGGGACTCGAGCGCCGCGGCCGCGAGAATCGCGAGCAGAAACGCCCCGAACGACCGCTCGTAGCGGTCACGGAGCTTCACGGAGCTGTCGCTCCCGGTCGCTCGACTCGTCTGGTACCGCGCAATCCTGAAGAAAGGCGTCAGCAGCAGAAAGACCAGTATCCAGGCCGCGAAGAGGCCCAACAGCAGCTTGGTCAGGAGGAAGGGAGGATCGATCCTCCAGAGAGAGGGGACCCCGAAAAAGTGGGCGGCGGCTACGGCGAGAGAGATCCCCAGCAGGTAGGGGACGAAGATCAGGAAGTTCAGCACGACGCCGCGCAGCAGGACTCCGACCGCCCTCGAATAGTCGAGCAGCCCCCGAACGGCCATGTAGTTGGAGTGGTTGCGGATCCACGTCAGGTACCGCGACTCCTCGGCTCCCTCGCTGATCGCGAACGGGAACGGAGCGGGCCCTGCACGATTGTCGGACCTATCAGCCATCACGGCAGTCCGATCTCATCTCTCAGACCTCCGACGTCGCTTCTTCTGTAGCCAAAACAGTGAAGGCGCGCTAGCGATCTCGGCAGGCGGGAACGTGACGGCCGGCCGGGCTGCTGCAAAGCTTCTCGCGGGTCTTGCCGGGTGGCTTGTCCGGCTTGAAACCGTACTGCACGTCCGTGGCCGGCCGCTGCCTCGCCTGCTGCTCGACGATAGGTTCGGGGTCCCAAAAGTCGCCTTCGTCCACCAAGTCCAGCTCGGCCGCGTAGCAGGTCGATTCCCCGCATTCGGCCGCGGCGATCAGGCTGGCGACGAGAGGGCCCGCAGCGGAGGTCGAGATTTGGGCGATCGCGTCCGCCGGATTGGGGTCCCGGGCCATGTGCTCGTCGAACGCCGACCAGGCTTCGGTGACGGGGTCCCCTTCGCACCCGTCGAAAGGCTCCGGGGAACACCAGTAGACGGCCATGCCCCAAGCAAGGTGAGGATCGAAAGAAGCTTCCAACTCTTCTGCCACCTCAGAGGCCATCAGTTCTTGGTCAATGCCTGCAATGAAATGTTCCCACGCCTCGTAGACCCGCGATCCCTGGCAGGCCTCGTGGGCCGGGGGAGTGCAGAGATAGACGGCGAGGTCAGCGGCGACCGCCGGGTCGAACTCCGCGGCTACACGATTTGTCGCCTCGTCGAGCGACAAACCCTGCTGCAACAGCGAGTCCAACAGCTCGTCCGGGAAGACCTCCGAACCCTGCGCGAGCGCCCCCCGGGCGACACCGGCGAGTGCCAGCATCGACAGAGCCAGGGCGACGACAGCGCGTACTCCCCTCATACGGGCTCGCAATCCGCCAACATCCATTCCAGCGACCACAGTACGCATGGTGAAATCTCCTCCAAGAGTGAATGCGGCTCGGCTAGGGGCAGGTTCGGGCTGTGCTCAATCGGATCCCGGCTCGTTTCCGAAAGGCTCCTTCCACGACGGCCCCAGTCGCCATTCCCAATCGCTCACGAGCTCCCAATATGCCTCAGCACAAGGTCCCGTCTCTCCTTCGAGCGCCTCGATCTTTCCGTTTATCCAGCACAGGAGCAGTTCCGCGCGCTCCGCGTTTGGGAAGTGATCGGTCTCTTCGTTCAGCCGGCTGTCGGGCCTCGAGAAGAAGTGCTCGGCGGCCCATCGGAGTTGCTCTTCGGCTTCGTAGAACTCCGATATGATGAAGAACGCGAGCTGGTCGGCGACGTATTCCGACCACCCTGCGGGTGGTGGGTCGATCTGGTTCACGTCTATCAGAGCGTGTCCCATCTCGTGCAAAACGATCTGCGCGAGGCTCGGGAACCACTTGTCGTAATCGCCCCCGAACAGGTCGCTCAACTCGACCGCCAGCCGGTAAGTGATGAGGATCTGGTTGTGATTCAGGTCGTAAGACGCCGGCGGTTGCTCCGCCGGGGCGCTGATGAAAGTGATCAGGACCTCTTCCCGGAGGTTGATCTCGTTGTTGATCGTTTCGACTATGGCCTCGAGGTCGCCGCTATCCAGGGCCTCCCGCACCTCTGCTTCGTAGGGACCGCGCGCCTCAGTCAACTGTAGCACGAAGTCCCCCAGGTCCTGGACCTCCTGGGCGGACGCATCCCCGGCGACCAGCGATGCTAGGATCAGCAGTGCGACCCTGGGAACGCGCGACAGGGGCGAGGATGTGCCCATAGATGCCTCCAACCGCAGTGGGACCGTTACTAGCATAGCTTCAGATCAAGAGGCCTGGAGAGCCCGCTTGGGCGGCCGAGGTCCGATCTGATCGGACCTTCGACGCTTGGAACGGCCAAGTCAAGGGTAATTAAGCGTAGAATAACTGGAATTCTTATCTTTCTGTCAAGGATGGGGAAATGCCTACCGGAGGCCGGCCGGCAAGATACGAGCGTCCGGTCTCAGGTTGGCCCTCGGCGTGAAGCTTCGCCGGGCGTCAGTCAGTTGCGCGGTTCATACGGATCCGGGGCGCCGCTGGGGATCGGTGGGTACGCCCTCAGCGATGCGACGTGATCTTCCAGCTGGCCGAGCGCCGCCTTGGGCACCCACGTGTTCGGGAAGAGCACGTTGTCAGGCTCCTGGGGATCGGTCAGGAGATTGTAAACCCGAGGCATCGTGTAAGTACGCAGCACATCCGACCACGCGTCGTGCTCCTTGAAGTGCAGCTTCCAGTTGTGCCACTTCACCCCGAAGACCTCAGAACCCATGTAGACGACAAAGCCCTCGCGACCCGACTTCTCCTCTTCTCCGAGTAGGAACGCGGTCATGTCCTGACCGTCGATGGGGCGATCGTCTGGTACGGTGCCTCCGGCGATGCTTGCGAAGGTCGGAAACAGATCCATGGCGTGGACGATCTCATCGCTGGACCGGCCGGCGGCGATACGGCCCGGCCAGCGGACCACAAACGGGACACGTAGCGCACCTTCGAACCCCGTGAAAAGCGTGCCCCGCCATGGCCCGGCCGACCCGTGGACCGCCGTCTCGACCGTCATGTTCGCGCTCTCGAAGTCTGAAGCTTCTGGTCCGTTGTCCGCCGTAAAGACGAAGATGGTGTTCTCGGCAACGCCCAGCTCGTCAATCGCATCCAGCAACTCGCCGGTGTAACTGTCGATCTGCATGAGCAAGTCGGCCCACAGACCGTTGCCGGAGCGCCCCACAAAGTCCGGATGCGAAAGCGTCGGGAAGTGCGTCGCGGTATAGGGCAGGTATACGAAGAACGGCCTACCGGCTTCAGCCTG
>CP070722.1:1414223-1436425 GCA_020350785.1 Gemmatimonadota bacterium | reverse complement strand
TTCACCCTCCGCATCCGCGGGCGCGGACCTGGACGTCGGCCGCTGATCGAGAACGTCGTCGAGCCCGCCTCCCGGGTGCCCCAGCAGCTGCTGCCACTGTCGCCGGACCCCGATTCCGACTGGCAGAACGACCTGGAGCGGTTGCTCGAGGTCATCCTGGCTTCCGGCGCCTTCCCCTATGCGTTCCCTCCGGTGTGGCTGGGCTACTGTTTGTACGCCGCCGCCCAAGGGCCTCCCGCGTCCGAGTGTTCTGCGGCTGAGCACGCCGACCTGTTCATCGACGGAGGAGTGTTCGACAACGTGCCGCTGCGGCTGGCCAGCGCCCTGACCGAGATCACCGCCAGACCGGGCGAACGAACGCTTTTCATCTACCTGGACCCCGATCTGCGCGCCTACCCGCTCCCCGCCGATGGCGTGGGCGACACACTGCCCCAGTGGCCGGGCAACGTCTTTATCTACGGCGCTCAGATGGCCGGCGGCTTCGTGCAGCACGCCCGCAAGACAGAGCTGTTCGCCCTTCTGGAGGAGCGGCCCGCCGCCCTCGACAGCGTGCTGATCGCCACTAGCCGCTACCCGCCGTCCAGCGGCTTCCTGGCCAATTTCCTCGGGCTGTTCGAGGGCGAGTTCAGGCGCTTCGATTTCTATCTGGGGATGTCCGACGCCCTGCACGACTTGGAGTCGTGGGAGGGGCAGTTGCCCTCGCAGCGCGGGCGGCGGCAGTTGGAGGCGCTTTGGTCGACGGAGGAGTGGCGGCCCTTGCGCTGCCTGCGCAGTTGGATCGAGCCGGCGGACTCGGGTGCCGATGCCGATTGCGCGACCGCGGAATTGCGCGACCTGCGTGTGCTGACTCAGATCGCGGTGAACCGGGTCTACAACAGCTGCCGGGCGCTAAGCGACGAGCAGCGGCGGTACTATATAGAGCACACCCACTGTCGCCGTGCGGCGCACGACTCGCTGCCACCCGAGATCGTCAACGACCCGCTGGTTCCGCTGGATCCCGAAGCGGCATTGCGGCGGACGGAGGAGTCGGAGCTGGGCTACAACCTGCGGCTGCTGGGGGCCTATGGTTTCCACTTCCGCGACCTCGGAGTGCCGCCGGAGCAAGCGCACAAGGCGCACCGCGTCCTCGCTCGCCGGCTGCGCGAGGTGCTGCACAGCCTGGCCAAGCAGCAGCCGGAGCGCTGGCAGGCCAGCCTGGTGAGCCTGGCGGCACTGGGAACGGTGGACGCGATCCATTACGATCCGCCGCCGAATTGGGGCTACCTCGTCATGGGGACCGCGCAGGAGCTGGGGTTCAGCTACTGGCCGCCGGGCGTCCCCGACTGGCTGCGCCTCAACGGCGCATTTCGGGTCGAGGGGATCGTCTCCTTGCTCACGCAGGATCCCAACAAGTTCGCGGCGGGGCTTTTCGGCGGGCCCGACTTGGAGCTGCGACCGTTCACTCGCTCGGCCTACATGATCACCCTCGCGGGACGCGTGGGCTACCAGTTCTCGGCGGGCGATCGCTTCCTGACGGAGTCGTGCAACGAGGAGCGGGCACGCGGGGACGGTCGCGACTGCAGCCAGGTGGTCTTGCAGGCGGTCGCCTCGCTGATCGCGATCGAGCGGGTGCGCTTCCAGGTGACGCTGGACTACTTCACGCGCGATGTGGACTTCGACGACCGTTCCTACGATGTGCACCTGGCGTTCGGCGTGCAGTTCTGACGAGATTTGTCGACGTAGGCATCCAGTATGAAAGCGGAGGGGAATGAGAAGCGGCGAGCTGCGAGCGGTTCAGTGCAACCGGCGAAGCTCCACACGCCGGTTCCGCGCCCGGCCCTCCGCCGTCGCGTTGCCGGCCGCGGGATCCGCCGGGCCGTAGCCCCAGGCGGCGAGACGGTCGGGGCTCACGCCCCGGCCCACGAGGTACCACTTCACCGCGTTGGCCCGGGCGAAGGACAGTCGCACGTTGAGATCGTCGGGGCCGGTGTCGTCGGTGTAGCCGCCGATCTCGAAGATCACGATCCGTGTGGCGAGGATGGCGCTGGCGATCCGGTCACCACGGGCGGCTTCTGAGACGGTGGGCCGGCAACGTGACCGATGCCGAAGCTCAGGCCGGCCTGGAGTCCGAAGTGCCAGTTCGTCTCAGTTCGGTTGGCGGGCGCCGGCATGAAGTCGGCGGTGCCGTCGACCCGCAGCGCTATGAGGTCGAACAGCCAGACCTGGACGGCAAGCAGGCCGGCGAGTCCGTTGTCGGCGCCGGACAGGCGCTGGTCGTACTCGTTGTGGACGTAGCCGGCCCCGACGCGGAGGTCGAACGGCCGCCCAACCGGGCGGTTGTAGACCAGGTAGACGTGGATCGGGATGTGGCGTACCTGATCGTCGGCCCAGCCGACGGTGGAGGTCAGAGTCGCGTCGGCCTCGACCAACAGCCACGGAATCAGGTGCACGCCGAGGCGGCCGCCGCCACCGAATGCGTTCTCGTACAGCCAGCTGTCGTCGAAGAACGTGTAGCGGCCGAGGCCGCCGATCTCCACGCGGCGGCGCTCCTGAGCGTCCGCCGAATTGGCGAGGAGGAGAACAGCGAGGGCCAGGGTCGGCAAGCGTGGCGACACGTAAGACCTCTCGGGTTCGACTGATCCGATCTCCGTTCGACGGTGACCAGGTCGGATCTAAGAGTCGCTATATCCATTGTGGGAGGAGTGCCGTTGCCGGTCAACCGGACTTGCACGCCGGAGAGCGGGACGTGCGTTCTCGGGACGGTCGAGGTCGCCCAGCGGGCGGTTCTGTTCCCGCCCTTCCCATCGGTGGCCCGTGTCCCAGGGGGCCGTTCGATCGGTGCGCAGGTACGAGGATGTAGAGAAGGGGGCGGCGGAGTGTTCTCCGCCGCCCCCGGTCTGGCTTGCCGGCGCGCGCTCTCCCAGCGCACGCGCCTTGGTGCTTGACTAGTAGCCCGACGCCTGGATGGGGCAACCGCCGATCGGGGCGTTGTTGGCCTTGTCGAGATCGTAGTGCAGCTCCAGCAACGGCCGCGGTACGCGAGGAACTGTTACGTTAGCATCTCTTCGGCCGAAGGCCATTTCCAGTCTTTTCTGGACGGAGTTGCGCAGGACTGGTATTTTCCTGTTAGGTGCGACACCGGCCATCAAGGATTCTCAGGTGAGAGACCGAAATGATACAGCTCGACCTCAACGACGCAGAGCTACAGGTGCTCATTGAAGTCCTCGAGAGCGCCCACTCCGATCTTCGCATGGAGATCGCCGACACCGACTCGAAGGACTTCCGCGACATGCTTCACGGCCGCAAAGCCGTGCTCGCCAAGGTGCTAAACACGCTGAAGGAAGGGACAGCCACCTCGACCTTCGGTTAGCCCTCTCTCCGTGAAGGTCTATCTCGTCGACGGCACCTACGAGCTGTTCCGCCACTACTACGCCCTGCCCGGCCAGGTGAACGCCGCCGGTCAGGAGGTGGCGGCGACGCGCGGCGTGCTGCGCTCCCTGCTCGCCCTGCTCGATGGGGGCGTCACCCACCTGGCGGTGGCCACCGACCACGTGATCGAGTCGTTCCGCAACGAGCTCTGGCCCGGCTACAAGGACGGCTCCGGCATCGAGCCGGAGCTGCGCTCGCAGTTCGAGCCGCTGGAGGAGGCGATCGCCGCGCTGGGGATCCCCGTCTGGGCGATGGTGGAGCACGAGGCCGATGATGGATTGGCAGCCGGCGCCGCACTGGCCGCCGCGGATGAGCGGGTCGAGCAAGTTCTGATCTGCACGCCCGATAAGGACCTCGCTCAATGCGTGGAGGGGGAAAGGGTCGTGCAGTTCGATCGGCGCAAGAACCTTATTATAGACGAGGCCGGCGTCAGAGAGCGCTTCGGCGTCGGCCCGGAGTCGATCCCCGACTATCTGGCGCTGGTCGGCGACGCCGCCGACGGATTCCCCGGTCTGCTCGGCTGGGGAGCGAAGTCGGCGGCGACGGTGCTGGCGCGCTACGGGAAGATCGAGAACGTGCCCCCGCGGGCGCTGGATTGGGATGTCGAGTTGCGCGCGGCCAAGCGGTTGGCGGCGACGCTGGCGGAGGGTAGAGAGCTTGCCCTCTTGTTCCGGCGGCTGGCCACGCTGGATCGCGGCGCGCCGGTCAGTGAGAGCGTGGATGAGCTGAACTGGTCGGGACCGACGCCGGCGCTTACCGGGGTGGCCCGCACGTTGGAGGACGACACTCTGGTCGAGCGGGCCGCCGCGCCGGCGGCGAAGAGAGAAGCGCCGGCCACGTAACCGCCCCTGTCATCAAGCCCCCCTGTGGCCCCAGGCTCGGTTACGTGGACCGGCACACCGAATCCGCTGGCTGGCTAGCCGATGGCGAACGAAAGCCCCAGCTTCCAGATCCACATGTCGGCCTCGCTCTCGACCAGATCGTACCAGACCCAGCCGAAGCGATCCTCGTAGACCCCGCCCTCGGGTATGTACCTGACGCGCCCGTTGTGCACGTACTGCGCGGACAGATCGATCAGCACCGTCCTCGACAGCGCCAGATAGAGTCCGCCGCCACCGGTCAGCGCGGGCGTCCAGTCGTCGAAGTGCGTGCTGCTGGCGATCGGGTCATAGAAGGGGTCGCCGTGCACCGACGAGTAGGTCGAGAAATAGGAGAAGCCGAAACCGCCGTGCACATAGGGGCGCAGCGCTCCATGTCCGGCGGTGATCTGCGGCCCGATGAAGCCCGAGGCGATGATGTTGTCGGTCGTAACATCCACCCAGACCCGCGGGATCGTCGGGCTCAAGGGCTGGCTGTAATGCTCGTGACCGTAGAGAACCAGCGAGCCATCCAGCCGGATGCCGAAGGCGCTCTGACGGCCCAGGTTGAACACGCCGTGGGCGCCGATCCCGAAGCTGTTATCGACGAAATAGGCGAACTCGCCCTGGGGCTCGGCCCACATGAACTGGAAACCGGCGACCGAGCGTGGACCGCGGCCAGCGCGCCGGTGGTGCTGAGCCTCGCCCTCAACCGCCGTCACGGCCAATAGGAGCAACGCGGTCAACGGAGCATATCTAAGGTACGTGACGTCGAAGCGGCGCATCGCCCTCCTCCTTTCACCTGCACCGACGTCCATCGGCTGGAACTGATTCCTGCCGGGTTGGCCCGAGGGGCCGCCCCGCCAGGGGACAGGGCAAGAGCGATGCCGGTCTCCGGGACCGGAAAAGCGAGGCGGAATGCGGGTTTGCGAGGGCCAGGCGGGTGGCGACCGTGTCAGTTGGAGACGGAGGGCGTGCTCCGATATGACGGGTCGGCGGGTGGTGAGTAGGGGTGCCGCCCGGCGACCCGCCCGCAGCGTGAGCCGTGCCTAGGCCCGGGGCGGACCCAGGTCGCGGGCCGGCGGACCGAAATCGCCCAGCATGGTGCGCAGCGTCTGGTTCAGCACCTCGATGCTCACCGGCTTCTCCAGGCGCGCCCGGGCGTAGATCTCCAGGCGGTCCTCCTCGTCGGGGTCCAGGATCCTGCCGGTGAGGACGACGATGGGAATACCCGCCAGCGGGGCCAGCGACTTCAGCCGCTGCAGCAGCTTGAAGCCGCCGGAGCCCGGCAGGTCGAGGTCCACGATGATGGCGCTGGGGCGCTGCTTCTGGCCCAGCAGGAGCGCGCTGGGCGCATCGCGGGCCACGATCAGCTGCAGACCGGCGGTCCGCAGTTCCGTGCCCACCCGCTCCAGAATATCCTGATCGGTAGTGATGATCAGGACCTTCGGGCCGGTCACCAAAGTTCTACCCTCCCGTTTGAGCTTCGCCTGGCGGGGGTGCGCCGCTCGACGGGCTATGTATGAGTTACAGGCGGAATCAATCTGGGCCGTGCGGGGGCGGATGTAAAGGCACTTACAAAAACCTCCCACCTTGAACCTTGACCGCACCCCCCTAGCCGTTAGATTTTCGCCGCGCCGCTACACTCGAGGTCAGTTTCCAAGGTGTGCGGGAAACCGGTGGATCCGACGCGGCTAGGGGATCGGCCGGGTCGCAATGGGGCTGTAGCTCAGTTGGTTAGAGTGCCGGTCTGTCACACCGGAGGTCGCGGGTTCGAGTCCCGTCAGCCCCGTCTCACGAAGGCCAAGAACAAGTCTTCCGAAACGCCATTCGGCGGAAATTGTCCTTTTATATGTACGTAGCCGTCAAGCAGCGGAGGTCGACTTGATTACGCTGGAAAACGTGACCAAGTCGTTTGGGCCGACGGTCGCGGTGAGCGATGCCTCGTTCACCGTCGATCGCGGCGAGGTCGTGGGCTTCCTGGGCCCCAACGGCGCGGGGAAGTCGACGACCATGCGACTGATCACCAACTATCTGGAGCCGGACTCGGGAGCGGTGCGCATCGATGGCGCGGATGTGCGAGAGGATCCCGTGGCCGCACGCCGTCGGATCGGCTACCTGCCGGAGAACAATCCGCTCTACCCCGACATGCTGGTCTCCGAGTACCTGGAGTTCGTGGGCCGGCTGCGCGGCGTCGGGATGGACGGCCCGGGCAGCGCCCTGGACGATGCGGTGCAGGCGACCGGGATCGCCGAGGTCTTCTACCGGCCGGTCGGCGAGCTGTCGAAGGGCTACCGGCAGCGGCTGGGCCTGGCGGCCGCGATCCTGCACCGGCCGGACTACCTGATCCTGGACGAGCCCACCGAGGGGCTCGACCCCAACCAGCGCCAGGAGATCCGCCGGCTGATCCGCGAGGTGGGCAAGGAGCACACGGTGTTGCTCAGCACCCACGTGCTGCCCGAGGTGGAGGAGACCTGCCGCCGCATCGTCGTCATCCATCAGGGCCGGATCGTGGCCGATGGTTCCACCGAAGAGCTGCTGTCCCGCGCCAAAGGGATGCGGACGGTCGTCGTCGAGGCGGAAGGCGCCGGCGTCGAGCCGGCGCTGGCGGGGCTGGCGGCCGTCGAGGGCGTCGCCGACCGCAGCGAGCGCGAGGGCCGCACGCGGCTCACGCTGACTGTGGCTTCGGGCTCCGATCCGCGTCCCGACATCTTCCGTTTGGCCAAAGAGAACGACTGGGTCCTCTGGGAGCTGCACGAAGAGACGGGCAGCCTGCTGGACCTGTTCAGTCAGCTGACTCGCTAGGGGGGGCACGCGATGCGTAACCTCTGGACGATCGCGCGCAAGGAACTGCGCGGCTACTTCGATCACCCGACCGCCTACATCCTGCTGGTCGTGTTCCTGGGCATCAACCTCTTCTTCTACTTCCGCGGCGCCTTCCTGGTCGGTGAGGCCTCCTTGCGACCCATGTTCGACCTGTTGCCCTGGATACTGCTGTTATTCGTGCCGGCGGTGACGATGGGCGCGCTGGCTGAGGAGCGCCGCCACGGCACGCTGGAGGTGGCGTTAAGCCATCCCATCTCCGAGTACCAGTTCATGCTCGGGAAGTACGTGGGGAACGTCCTGTTCATCGCCATCGCGCTGGCCGGCACGCTGCTGGTCCCCTTCACCCTGTTGGTGGGAGGCGCGCCCGACTTCGGGGTGATCGTCGCCCAGTACGTCGGCAGCCTATTGCTGGCCGCCGGCATGGCGGCGGTCGGCATCTTCGCCTCGGCGCTGACCCGCAACCAGATCACGGCGTTCATCGTCGGGACGGCGGTGATCTTCGCCTTGATGCTGGCGGGCACCGAGGTCGTGCAGATCGGGATACCGGCGCTGCTGGCGCGGCCGCTGGGCGAGCTGGCGATCCTGCCGCGCTTCGCGAACGTGGCACGCGGCGTCATCGATCTGCGCGACGTCGTCTACTTCGCCTCGCTGGCGGCGGCTTTCCTCGCCCTCGGCTACTGGCTGCTGCTGCGCGATCGCTTGAGCCACGGCTCGCGCCTCTACCGCAATCTGCGGCTGGGCACCCTCACGATCGTCGCCATCGCCGTCGTCGCCAACCTGTTCGGCCGCTACATACCGGGGCGGCTGGACCTCACCGCCGAGCGCCTCTACACCGTGTCCGGCGGAACGCGGGCGATCCTGCGCGACCTGGATGACGTGGTCACCATCACGATGTTCGTCTCCCGCGACCTGCCGGCGCAGGTGCGGACGCTGGAGCGGGACGTCAGCGATGTGCTGCGCGACTTCCGGCGCTACGGCCGCGGCAACATCCAAGTCATCAGCAAGCATCCCGACCGCAGCGACGAGGCGGAACGCGAGGCGCAGCAGCTGGGCATCGCGCCGGTGCAGTTCAACGTGGTCAGCCGCGAGGAGCTGCAGCTCAAGCAGGGCTGGCTGGGCCTGGCGGTGCGCTACGCCGACGAGGCGGAGGCGATCCCCTTCGTCGCCGACACGCGCAGCCTGGAGTATCAGCTCGCCTCGCAGGTCTGGCGGCTGACGCGCACGCAGACGCCCAAGGTGGCGTTCGTCACCGGCCACGGCGAGCGGACTCAGTCGGAGTACGCCGCGTTCAATCGCGAGCTGGGCCGCACCTACGAGGTCTCGACGGTGGACCTCACGGCCGAGGACGCCGAGCTAGACTCGGACCTCGATGCGGTGATTGTCGCCGGGCCGCGCCGGGCGCTGGACGCGCGGTCCCGGGCGCTACTGCGCAACTACCTGGCGCGCGACGGCCGGGCCCTTTACCTGGGCGACGGCGTCGACGTGAACCTGCAGTTCCTCTTCGCTTCGGCCGTGGCCGACAGCGCCCGCGACTTCAGCGAGGCGTTCGGCATTCGCGTGAACGACGACCTGGTCTACGACCTCCGCTCCAACGAGATGATCACGGTGCCCGGGCAGATATTCGCCGACACCATGGCCTACCCGTTCTGGCTGCGGGCGCTCCCGGCGGAGGAACACCCCGTGACCGGCGGGCTCAACAGCGTCTTCCTGCCCTGGGCCAGCTCGCTGGACACGCTGGCCACCCTGGGCGACCGCGAGTTCACGCCGCTCTTGACCACCAGCGAGTTCGCCTGGCAGCAGATAGGCAACTTCGAGATCCGGCCCGACGCGCAGCTTTTCTACGAGCGCGAGAGCCTGCGGCCTCAGGTGCTGGCCTACGCGATCCAGAACGCCGTGGCCGGCGCCACCGTGCCGGTCCCGGCCCCGCCGACCAGCGTGGCGCAGGAGGGCGATTCGGCCGCCATCGAGCTGGCCGACACGGTCGCCGCGGCCGACACGGCCGTTCGGATCGTCGATACGGAGGTTTTCGCGGGTCCGCCCGCGGGCCGGGTGGTCGTGGTGGGCGATGCCGATTTCCTGGACGACCGCTTCCTGCGTAACGCGCCGGAGAACCTGGTCTTCGCGCTGAACGCCATCGACTGGCTGACGCAGACCGAGGCGCTCCTGGGCATCCGCTCGAAGTCGCCGACCCCGCGGCCGCTGGTCTTCTCGTCCGACGTTCAGAAAGCGGGTGTCAAGTACATCAACCTCATCGGCGTGCCGCTGGCCTTCGTCATCTTCGGCGCCTTCCGCATGCTGCGCCGGCGGCGCCAGACACGGCAGGTGTACGGATCATGAGCGATCGACTACTGAAGACACTGGCAGCCGCGCTGGCACTGCTCGTCATCGCCTGGGGCGTGGCGCGCCTGGTCTCGTCGCGCGGCGGCGGCCCGGAGTCGGCGCCCTTCGGGTTGACGGCTGGAACCGAGCCGGAGCTGGATAGCGTGGTGGTCGCCGGCGCCGCCGACACGGTGCGTCTGGTCGCGGGCGATGGCTGGACGGTGAACGAACACGAGGCGCTGCCCGACGCGGGAGAGTCGCTGGGGCAGGCGCTGGAGAGCGCTCAGCTGGGCGCGCTGGTGAGCCGCAACCCGGAGAACCACGAGCGCCTGGGCGTCACCGGCGCGAAGGGCCGCCGCCTGACCGTCTACGCCGGCGGCGAAACGCGCTTGTCTTTGATCATCGGCGGTCGTGCCGACGTCTTCGATCGCTCCTACGTGCGGCGCGAGGGCGACGACGAGGTCTACACGTTGCAGGGCTCGCTGGTCAACCTGGCGAACCGCAAGGTGGACGACTGGCGGAACAAGGAGATCCTCAACGCCAACCGCGGCGACATGCAGCGCATCGAGCTGGCCTACGCCGAGGACACCGTGGTGCTGGTCCGCGACTCGGCTGGCTGGTCGCTGGAGCCGGGGAGCGCCGTGGCCGAGCCAGGCGCGATGGAGCCGCTGCTGAGCCAGCTGGCGAACCTGCGAGCCATCGGCTTCGCCGCCGATTCGATCGCCGACACCCTCAGTTGGGCGACGCCGACGGGGCGCGTGCGGGTGCTGGGGCCCGGCGGCGCCGAGCTGGCCGAGCTGGTCTTCCTGGAGCGGGAGGAGGGGATCGGCTACTTCGTGCGCCGCGGCGGCTCACCGGTCGTCTACACGATCAGCGCCTACACGGGCGAGAGCATCCTCAAGCGCGAGGAAGATCTGACCGGCGCGCAGGAGGTTTCCGGTTGACCCCTCAGGGGCGCCGGGATAGATTCGAAGCGCTTCGCGAGGGCTGGGGAAACTCAGCTCTTTGCTGTCTGGGGGCGTAGCTCAGTTGGCTAGAGCGCCACGTTGACATCGTGGAGGTCACAGGTTCAAGTCCTGTCGCCCCCATCCCGCAGCAGGTCGTGTTGGGGCCGTAGCTCAGTTGGGAGAGCGCCTGAATCGCACTCAGGAGGTCAGGGGTTCAAATCCCCTCGGCTCCACTTCATAACTCCTTGCGTTGCAGTACCTTCCGCCTACTCGCTGCCCGTCGGCTCGCGCGTTTGGAGTAAAATTGGAGTAAAATTCAGCTTCGGAGCGTCGAGCACCACCATGCTTTAGTCCAGTAAGAGGCGACCCGGACGAAAGCCAATTCTGCCACCGGCAGTATGCAAGAGGCATCCTTTTCCGCGGGAGTCGCACTGCAGTGGCGAGGTCAACGTAACCGTGAGCGTTGGTACAACACCTCAGTTCTCATGGTCCCCGGCCTGTAAACTCTTCTTCCTCATCGTTGAGCCTGCCGCCAGCGGAACGGATCTCTGGTCCATCATCAGTGAAGGCGCCAACCGCATAGCTCCACCGGTGCGTTACGGGACAGTTCCCGCCGATGCTGAGGAACTGGATCCGCCTACGCCACTGGTGGTTGGAACGGCGTACAAGGTCGTAGTCGCACGCTACACCGGTCCCGGTGCTCAAGAAGGTGTTACCGTTGGCCAGCAAACATTCACCCCGTGAATCCATAGCTGAGGTCGCACCAGCTAACGAAAGGGTGAAACGGACGGCATGGCGAGTTCTTTGTCTCGTGGGTCAGTCCATACGCCGGGCGAGCCAGTGAAGCTAGTGGGATGACCGATCCTACTTAAGTGACGCGGGTGATTGCGGACAACCTGAACGTCGAGAAGCTGACCATCCTGGATGGCGGCGACCCGGCCAAGTTGGCCAAACGTGCCCAAGAAGCGGGAGTCGACCTCCCGAAAGAACTCGACTGATAGCAATAGGACGCCTCTCTGACGGCAGATCGAGAGTATGCCAGGGTTTTCCGGCGATCGCCGAATACCGCAATCGCCGCCGCCTCTCCACTTCTCTCTGGGGCGGTCACCAGAGGGTTTGCAGGGACAGCGAGACCGCGACCCCGTCAGCCGCGACCGGCGATGGGCCGACGCGTAGTTGGTCGAGCGGCACTTCCTCCCAGCGCTCGCCGGGCGATAGCAGGCCAATCAGAGCGCCGATGCCCGCGCCGCAGGCGCCAACCGTGACCGCGGCGGCCGGAACGACCTCCGGTCCAAATTCTATGAACCCACCGTCTTCGCTTGCCGCCCCGATACCGATCACAAGGCCGATGCCGGCGCCGATCAAACCACCGGTGAGCGCGCCTTTGCCGACGTTGGACTTCTTGCCGCGGCTGATCTCGAGAGCGGTCAGTGACTGCAGCGGGATCATCGCTTCCTGCTGCCGCCACTGCATGCGCGCGCGCTCCCAGATCCGCGCGTCTACGACCAGAGTGTCGGGTCTCAACGCGACGACTTCGCCCTCGAACTGCCGGGTCGAGACGGATGGGGCCGTGAGGCGAACGCGATCGCCGGCCGCCAGGGTCCGCTTATCTTGGGCCTGTGCACCGCTGGACGCTGCGATGAGCAGGAGGGCGATAGGAAGAACGATTCTCGGAGCGTTCATGCTGCGAATCTCCTTTCGCTTCGCATCAAGGTCTTCAAGATACCAACGGCCTAGCCTGCGGCACCACGATCGCGCGTGTGGGTCAAGCGCGAATCAAGCGATAGAGCTTGGCTTGCTCGGCCGAACTCTGGAATTGCTCTTCGTCGAACGTGATCGTGAGGCTCGTCTAAGGGCTCCAACCACTACAGGTGCCGGGATCTCGTTGACCGCCCCGCGGGTCAGCCCGCATCTTGGATCGCGCGCTTGGTAGATGCTTACGGTGGCCGGTGACGAGGCAATGGACAGTCCGCTGACAACGAGTCTCGGAACTCCGGAGCGAGGGAAGTACTACTCTTACTCTCGGCGCTTGGACCTGAGGCGCGCGGCCGCCAACCTATCGGTGGGGCTGCTTGCATCTCTGCTGCTGGGGTACGCCTATGGCTATACAGTGGTGCGCAGCCCTGGTACCTTCGTCAGCGTATTGGCCCTCTTATTGTTCAGCGTCGCGGAAGCGGTGGTAGTCTATCGATTGTTTCGCGGTACGTCGCGTAGTGATGCCGCGGTGGGCTACGTTCTGGCGACACTATTCGGAATCCTGATGCTGTACATATCCTGGGGAGTTTTTCTGTTCGGGCTAGGTCGCCAGGGACCAGATCAGGCGTTGCTCCCGCTTCTACTAGATCCGGCACGTCTCTGGGGAGAGGTGCAGGTTTGGTGGAGTGACGGGCGGTTCGCTGTAGCAGAAGATAACCCCCTGGAACTACCTGCTTTCGCCATCTCGGCACTGGAGGCTTTGGTGATGGTCGGTGCCGCGAATACAGGTCTGAATTGGGCCGTGGGGATCGTGAGTCCTTTCTGTGAACGGTGCCGGGAGTGGGTGCCGGTCAAGGAGCGTGTGATCGGCATACCGATCAGTGGTGACGAACTGGCGATGGGGCCGGAGAGCCATGTCGTCAAGGCGTTGGTGGAGAGTGATTGGTCTCCGGTGGAGTCTGCGGTTCCCGTGGAAGAAGTTCTGCAGCCCGCTCTACTGCTCGCCTTCGGACGTTGCGTTGCCTGTCGCGGACCGGTCATCATGTTCGTAGAAGGCCATGGTAGAGACAGCGGGAACGTCTTGCATTCGGGCTACTACGCGCAGGTGGAGCTCCCTGAAGCGACGGTGCATGGGCTGATGGAGATTGCGCGAGACCGAGGGCTGTTATTGGTTAAGCTCGTGACTATCTGAGGGCCTCTGCGGCTCTTCGCGGCAAGAAAGAGCCCCGCGCAAGCGGGGCTCTTTCAGCGCGGGTCGGCTGGGCGGGACGCTACTGAATCGTGAACGGTGTCTGGGTCACGCTGCCCGCCGCGTCGTACTCGAAGCTCGCGTGAAGCACGTTCGCCACGTTCACGGTGTAGACGCCCGGTGCCTGCCCGCGCGGGATTCTCCAGGTGAAGGGCGCCTCGCCGTTCGCATCGGTGAAGCCCTGCTTCTCGGTGACCAGGGCCTCCGACGCGTCGCGGATCTCGGTGAACACCTGGGCGCCGGACACCGGCGATTCGAACTCGTCGAGCACCACCGCGATCCAGCCGATGGTGTCGCGGGCGCGGAAAGTGTCGCACGGCTGCGTGAACTGTCCGCCCTTGCCGGTGCACCACGTCGCCAGGCTGTTGACTATCATCTTAGGGGTCGCCGGCACGGGCGCGGTCCCCCAGATCGTTGATGCCATCACGTAAGGCTCGGCCATTCCGGTGTTCAGCCAGGCATCGAGCAGGTACACGCCTTCGTCAGCCAGGAATGGGTTCAGGCCTTGGTTCGCCAGATAGAGGAACTGGATGTACTCCCAGCTGGTGGGCTGATACAGGAGGTCGATGGTGGCGTAGACCGCACCGGCCGGCGGGCTCAGGGCGAACTCGTCCCAGTAATCATAGATGCCACCGGCGCCCGGGTTGCCGTACTGGTCGGCGGGCACGGGCAGCGCGTTCCGGCGGCGCGCCTCGTCGTAGCTCATGCCGTAAGGCGGGATGCGGTTGTCCTTCGCCACCTTGTTGTTCAGAACGAAGTGGAATGTCTTCAGGTACGAACCCGGTATGCCGTCGGCCAGGTCCTGCAGGGTGTATTCGACCAGGCCAGTGTATCTGTCGAAGGTGAGTGGGAGGTCGGGGGCGTACCCAAAGTCGAAGCGTAGCTGTTGTGCCCACTCCTGGGTCAGCGCGTAGTGACCCTCGTAGATCTTGGTGTTAGGATCGTAAGGGTCGATCAGCGACATCACCTGGGTCGGAACGCCGTCGAGTACGACGTCTATCCAGCCGTAGGCACCATCTTCGCTGACGAGGTTGTTTGCTTCGTCCATCCATTTGATGTTGAGCCACATGCGGCGACCCTCCGGATAGCCGGAAATCAGCTTGTGGCCCGTATGATTGACGATCTTCACGGTGTTGTCGATGACGCTCAGCGTCGCCGCTTCGTTCAGTTGTTTGAGCGCCCGCGTCTTGCCGGCGTTCAGCGCGGCGGTTTGCGTCGCCGTGAGGCCGCCGCCCAGGCGAAGCAACCCCAGCTGGTCCAGGTACTGGATGGCGTCCGGCACCCAGTAGTTACCGCCGGTCATGTCGTGCAGCGGGAGGTCTTTGCGCTGGGGCGCGTCTGGTTTGTCGGCGCCCGGGCCCACCACGGGCCGCAGATGGCAGGTCTGGCAGGTGTAGAAGCGGGGCGTATTGTCTTCGTAGTCGCCATCGGTGCCCGCGCTCAGGGCGCTCTCGTAACCGGCCAGCAGCGCGCCGCCCTGGAGATCGGACGGCAGCGTGAAGTAGTCCTTCACGCGCGTGTCGTCGATCAGGCTCGACTTGAACTCGCTGTACGTGCGCTCGACGATGCCGTACTGGAATGGGAGGTTGTTGAACGCCGCCTTCGTGCTGACATCCGAGCCCGGAATGCCGCTGAAGATCACGGGATCCGCGGTCGGCTGCGTCCCGTTGTTGTACGCCAGGTCACCGATCACCGGGTTCGAGACATCGTGGCAGGTGCCGCAGAACTCGTCGGCGCGGTGGAAAAGCGACTGCAGGAACTGGTGTCGGGCGACCGCGTCGGGATACGGGCCCAGCTTGCTCGACTGCGGCCAGAGCACGTACATGCCGCTGCCGTAGTACCCCTCGCCCGTCACGTCGTCGTAGGCGTTGAAGGGCGGGTTCTGTACGCCGAGGTGTTCCGACTTGTCGGGGTTGGTCATCGTATGGCACAGGTCGCACTGCACGCCGTCGGCGTCTTTGTCCATCAACGCCGAGCCGTCGGTCGGAGTGGAACGGCCATCGATCCAGCCGGCCGGCGAGTGGCAGCGGATGCAGAGGTCGCCGGCGCCATCGAAGTCCTGCTCGGCGACGGCCAACGTCGCCCAGAACAGCGGGTCGCGTCCGGCGCTGGCCATCATGCTGCCACGCCAGTTGTATGCCGGCTCTACGCTCGGGTCGTAGCCACCGTGACAATTATCGCACTTGTCGGGCGTCTCGAGGGACCCGACTTCGTTGGGCTGGGTGCCCGGTTGCTGCACCTCGGTCGGCACCGTGTCGGCCAGAACAGCCCAGCCGATCAGCACGATCGCCAGCGCAGCGGCCATCAGCGTCCGCGCGGACATGATTCACCTCCCGATTTGTGAATTGGAAAACTGGCGAGTGATTGTAGGACGCCCGGGCACGCCGGTGGGCGGCTCGCTCGGGCGGGTCTTGCAGACCGTTGACCAACTGTAGCCACGGTGGCACCTCAGGGGACTCGAGGTTTCCGTACCGCGGCCAACCGCACTTACCGATTGTACCGCTGCCGCATGAGAGAGGCAACCGCCCTGGCCCATCCACTCGGCGGTGCCACTGAGGAACGCGGCGGCAGGTGAATTCGACTCCCTTCCACTATCGACCCCGCCGGCTCATCTCTTGCGGGGCGATCAAGATGAACCGTTAGCCCCAGTACTCAATCCTCGTCGCGGACGGGATCATGTCGCATTTCGAACAGCACAGCTACGCGCCCTGGCGTAGCCGTACCCAGCCGGCGGTGACGGCATGACCTCGTTGCTCGAACAACTGCGCGGGGCTCTGCCCTCGCAGCTACAGCGCGCCGCGGTATATGAGCGACTTGGAGAGACCGATAAGGCGGTTGCACACTATGAACGGTTCGTGGAGCTGATGCGCGACTGCGATCCCGAGTTTCGCCCGCTGCTGGAGCGCGCCGAGGAGCGGCTGGCCGCGCTCAGCGGCGCCGGCGCGCAGTAGCTGGCACTCTGTAGTTCCGGGTTGCCCGTCACGAAAGGCAGGCGGCATATTGCGGGCTAGCCCCACCATCCAGCTCATCCACAGCGGGCGCCGGTACGCGACGCTCGCAACGTGAGAGGAGCAGCACGATGGTTGGAGTCATCCGCAAGCGCGACATCCTCGCCCATCCGTTCGTCACCGCAGACTGCTTCGGCTGGCCGGTCCTCTTCAAGGCTCTGACCGCCCGGCGCAACAAGACGTTCCTCTCGCTGCTGACCGAGGCTGGCGCCCTTCGGCCGCCGACGATCGAGGTCCCCGAGCTGCTGGGCCGCTGCATCGAGCTGGAGCTGCGGGCGAAGCGGATCTACGAGGCGCTGGCGGAGCGCTGGAGCGATCAAGTCGCGGTCCGGCGGTTCTTCGAGACACTGGCCGGCCAGGAGAACGATCACGCCGAGCTGCTGGGACTGTGCCGGGCGGCGGCGGGCCGCCAGGGCTGGACGGAAGAGTACTTCGCGCCCTGGCGCGAGGCGGTGCCGCGGCTGGAGGGTCAGATGAGCGACGCCGAGGCCTCGCTGGAAGGGCTCGACCGTCTTATCGACGCACTAAGCCTGACCATCCAGATCGAGATCTCGGAGATGAATCAGGTCTTCGACAGCGTGGTCTCGGCGACCGGCTCGCGGTTCGTCAAGCGTTTGCGCGCGTTCCACGCGGCCGGCGAAGAGCATATTACGTATATCGCGAACCAGATCCCGAAGTTCGAGCCGGCGCTGGCCGGCGAGTGTAGGGAGCTGAGGGTGCAGGTCCTGGGTGAGGCTGCCGCCTGAGCGCGTGAGCTCGGCCGCGGGAAGGTCTCGGCCTCCCGGCGGCTGAAGTCAGCGGAAGACGGAAAGTTGCCAGGAGAGGCCGGGTCGACTCATTATAATAGTAGGAAGTCTTATCTGTTCGGGATAACCCCTGCCGGGCGGGTTGATCGCGCGGAGCCGGAGAGTCGGGTGCCGCGGATCAGCTCCCGTATAGACCACCCTGACGGACTTCGGTCGGTCAGGGCCTTTTCGCTGGCGGACCTTTCCTATATCTCGTTCACCCCGGAGCGCTGGAGGTTCCGGGTGAATCGGGGCTGGCAAAGGCGATGACCTCCAACACCAATCCCCTTCGTCCTCTCAAGGACGTGGACGCCACCGAGCGTGCGCGCATGATCCACGCCTCGGCCTGGCTGCTGCCGGCGCTCCTCGTCATCGGGGCCTTCGCTGCCCGGATAGCCGGATGGGTGGCCGGCGTTCTGGTGGTACTGGGCGGGGCGTTCTTCTTCTACGGCGTGCTCTACGCGGGTGTGATCGGAGGCGCGGCAGGTTTTCTGGGCAGCCTGTACGGCGGCAGCCGGCAGCCGGTGGAGAGCCAGCCCGCCTACTCCCGCGCCCGGGCGCTGGCGCGCCGGGGCCAGCACGACGACGCGCTGAAGGTGCTGGAGGGCGAGGTCGCCCTGGACCCCGGGAATCCCGGCCCCTACCTGGCGGCGGCCGCCATCGCCTGGGAGGAGATGGGCGACCGCGAGCTGGCCGCCAGCTGGTATCGACGTGCCCGTGGCGCCGAGCGCATCACCGACGAGATCGGCGCCTACCTCTGTGTTCGCCTGGCAGACATCTACGAAACCGACGGGGAGACGCGACGCGCGGCGAGCGAGCTGCGACGCTTGATCGAGTCATATCCTGGATCACGTTACGTCGGTCACGCCGGGAAGCGGCTGCAGGAGTTGAAGTCGGAGGGCGGGGAAGTTAGGCGGGAAGGCCAGGTGTGAAGCGCTGAGCTCCTCGCTGGGTCAGTCGCCGCTGAGCGATGCGGTGAAAGCCGGTCTCGTCGCCACAGCGGTGCTCGCGCCGCTCTCAGCGCCCGTCGGCGGGCACGCCCGTTCGCAGGTGTGGTAGCTCGTCGACTGCCGCCAGCACCAGCATGGTGTCGCCATCCCGGAACTCGTAGTCCGGCGTCGGCGCGGTGTTCACGCGCTCCACGCCGTCCATTGAGATCTGTTTGACCAACAGGACGCTGGCGCCGAAGCGCCGTCGGATGTTCAGCTCGCCGATCGTCTGGCCGACGAAGGCGCTCGGCACGGGTATCTCCGCCAGGACCGTATCGCCGCCGGTGGGCAGCGGCTCGACCGCGGCTTCGGTGGCCGCGGCCGCCACCATGGTGCCCGCCATGTCGCGCTTGAAGATCTCGTTGTTGTAGCGCTCGATCACGTCCTGCGGCCAGATGACGCCTACCAGCCGCCCGTCCTCGAGTACCGGCACCTCGCCGCGGTAGACCCCCAGCAGGCGCATCACGTCGGCCAGCGAGCCGTCGGGCGCCACGGTCGGGAACTTGCCCTCGACCATCACATCCTCGGCGATGATCAGCTCCGCCAGCGCGGCCGGGTCGCTCATGATCGGCCTGATTTCGTCGGCGGTGATGACGCCCTCCAGCTGGCCCGCCTCATCGATCACGAACAGCGTGCTGCCCGGGTGGTCGATGAACTTGGTGATCACGGCACCCAATCCATCGCCGGGCGGCAGCGTCACGAACCTGGGCCGCATCACATCGCTGACGGGCACGTTCTGGAGGACGTTGACGGCGCGGCCGCGGTGGATGTCGACCCCGCGGCGCAGCAGCTTGAGCGTGTAGATGGAGGCGCGTTGCAGGCGCGTGGAGAGCAGCGTCGCGATGATACAGCTGATCATCAAGGGCAGGATGATGGCGTAGTCGCCGGTCATCTCGAAGATGATCAGGATGGCGGTGATGGGGGCGTGGGTGGCCGACGCCACCAGCGCGCCCATGCCCACCAGGGCGTAGGCGCCGGCGCCCGCCGTGCTGGTGGGCCAGAAGTTGTGGACCACGGTGCCGACGGCGCCGCCCAGCATGGCGCCGATGAACAGCGAGGGCGCGAAGATGCCGCCGGAGCCGCCGGAGCCGATGGTGATGGAGACGGCGAGGATCTTGAGCACGACCAGCAAGGCGAGGAAGTACCAGACCATGTTGCCGCGCACCGCCTCGGTGATCGCCTCGTAGCCGACGCCGAAGATATGCGGCGCGAAGATCCCGATCGCGCCGATCAGCGCGCCGCCGATCGCCGCCTTTAGCGGCGGCGACAGCTTCAAGCGATCGAAGGCGTCCTCGGCGCTGTAGAGGCTGCGGATGAAGGAGAGCGCGGCCAGTCCGGCCAAGACGCCGAGCCCGGCGTAGGCGAAGAGCTCTGAGGCGTGCACCAGACTGTACTCGGGGACCTCGAAGGCGGGAAAGTCGCCCAGAAAGTAGTGGCTGACCACCGTCGCGGAGACCGAGGAGATGACGATCGGTGAAAACTGAGCGACGCCGAAGTCGCCGAGGATGACCTCGACCGCGAACAGAGCGCCCGCCACCGGCGCGTTGAACGTGGCCGCGATCCCGGCGGCGGCCCCGCAGCCCACCAGCGTGCGCAGGCGCCGCTGGTCCACCTTCAGCCACTGGCCCAGGGTCGAGCCCAGGGCCGACCCGATCTGCACGATCGGTCCCTCACGGCCCACCGAGCCGCCCGAGCCGATCGAGACCCCCGAGGCGAACATCTTGGCGATCACCACCCGCGGCCGGATGCGGCCGCCGCGCAGCGCCACCGCCTCCATGACCTCAGGCACGCCGTGCCCCTTGGCCTCCCGGGCGAAGCGGTAGGTGATGAGACCGACCAGCAGGCCGCCGGCCGCCGGCGCCACGATCTTCCACCAGAAGGGCAGGCCGGCCAAGTAGTCCAGCGTGTAGGTGCCGCGCCGCCAGGCGACGCTCTGGACGAGCTGGATCAGCAGGCGGAACCCGATGGCCGCGAAGCCGCCCAGCACACCCAGCGCCACGGCCAGCAGGATCATGTAGAGCTGCTCGGCGCGGCGGAAACCGTCGCGCGCGCGCCTCAGGGCTGTGGCGGCCCGGTCCAGCATCACCTCAGCCCCGGAGCGCCGCCCAGAACAGGCAGGCCCAGCCCGCCAGAAAGCCCAGACCGCCCAGTGGCGTGATCGCGCCGGGCCAGCGCAGGCTCGACAGGCTGAGGGCGTAGAGGCTGCCGGAGAAGAGCAGGGTGCCGGTGAGAAATAGCCAGCCGGCGGCGGGGGCCGCGGAGCCGGGCCAGCGCTCGGCCGCCCAGGCCGCGGCCAGCAGGGCCAGTGCATGGATCAGCTGGTAGCGCACGCCGGTCTCGTAGACCGCCAGCATCTGCGCCGAGAGCCGGTCGCGCAAGGCGTGGGCGCCGAAGGCGCCGGCGGCCACCCCGATCAGGCCGGAGGCCGCGCCGAGTAGGACAAAAAGTCTGGTCATGGTCCTGAACTGGCTGAACTTAGGGGTCTGGAGCCACCCATACCATGGGGTTCCTGTAATTCAGGGGACATTTCGCCAAGGCACGGCAGTTGCACCGCAAAGCGCGGGAGACGCGCCCCATCCCCCGCGTTCACCAGGGACCCACCCACGATGGCGGTTGCCGAGATCACGCAAAAGACCGCATCCATTTTGGTCGTTGACGACGAGACCACGGTCGTCAACCTGATCTCCAGGCAGTTGGGGCGCGACGGCCTGGCCTGCGAGAAGACATCGTCGGCCTATCAGGCGCTGGAGCTACTCGACACGGGCGACTTCGACGTCGTGATCACCGATATCTCGATGCCGGAGATGTCGGGCATCGAGCTGCTGAAGCATGTGAAGCAGCACGACCCGGAGATGCAAGTGATCGTGGTCACGGGCAACCCGAACGTCGACTTTGCGGTGGAGGCGATCCGCTCGCAAGTGGACGACTACCTGGTGAAACCGTTCGAGCTGGCGCAGCTGAGCCACTCGGTGGGCCGGGCGCTCGCGCACCGGGCGCTGCTGCGGGAGAACCGGCGCTACCGAGAGGAGTTGGAGGAGCTGGTCGGCGAGCAGGCCCAGCAGATCGAGCGGCTGTTCATGGACGGCCTCTCGGCGCTGGCCGGCGCGATCGAGGCCCGGGACCGCTACACGGGCGGTCACCTGGACCGGGTCAGCCGCTACGCGCTGGCGACCGGCGTCGAGCTGGACTTGGACACCGAGCGCATGCGCGTGCTCTGGCTGGGCTCGCTGTTCCACGACGTTGGCAAGCTGGCCATCCCCGACGCGATCCTCAACAAGCCGGGCCCGCTGACCGACGACGAGTACGCCGAGATGAAGAGGCACCCGGAGCTGGGTGTGAAGATCGTGGAGCGGATCTCGTTCCTGGTGCCGGCGGCCATGGCGATCCTCCACCACCAGGAGCGCTGGGACGGCCGGGGCTACCCGAGCGGCCTGCGGGGCGATGACATCTGCATCGAGGGGCGCATCCTGGCGGTGGCCGACGCCTTCGACGCCATGCTCACCGATCGGCCCTACCGCCGGGCGCGGTCGGAGCTGCAGGCGGTGGCGGAGCTGCAGCGCTGTGCCGGCAGCCAGTTCGACCCCCGCGTGGTCGATGCCTTCCTCAAGGCGCACGGCCGGGGCTTCCGCGATCTTCCCGACCTCCCCTTGAATGGCCGAGGTTGACCCTCGGAATCACCCCAAATAGATTGCCGTTTCCCGGCGCCACCGTAGCTCAATGGTAGAGCACGTCATTCGTAATGACGGGGTTGTCGGTTCGAGTCCGACCGGTGGCTCTGCTCGGCGGTGGCCTCCGGCTCGCTCCACCGTTCGCGGTGCGGGTCGGTTCCGGTGAGGCGGGCATCGAGCCCCCGCTCTCGAGTTTCGCTCCGCCGGAGACCCCGCCTCGCTTGTCGGGTCGGAGCGGGAGCGGATAGGAACGAGTTTCGAAGTTCTGCGGGCGTAGCTCAGTTGGTAGAGCGCAACCTTGCCAAGGTTGAGGTCGCCGGTTCGACCCCGGTCGCCCGCTCTCACGCGTCGCCGCAAATGCCCGGGGAGGAGGAAGCCTCTCGGCGGGCCTTCGGGCCGGTTGGGAAGGCGTAAACTTCCCGGGCCTCTGAATGTCGGACGGGGAGTAGCT
>CP070722.1:1411223-1414123 GCA_020350785.1 Gemmatimonadota bacterium | reverse complement strand
GGACTTCGAGGCGGTCCTGCTGGGCTGGCAGGTCGGGTTGGAGCCGGACTGGCTGATCGGTCACTTCTGGCCCCCTGATCATTTTTTCAACATCACCAGCTACACGTCTCTAGCGCTCGATAGCCTCATCCCGCTCGCACAGGCGGCGGAGACAGCGGAGCAGGCCGCGCCCTTGTGGCGTGAAGTGGCCAAAGCCGTTGTCAGAGATCAGCCCTACACGTTCCTCTGGTTTTATGACGACGCCGTGGCGGTTAGCGAACGCGTGCGAGATACGCGGATCGACACATACGGCATTTACCAGAACCTGTATGAGTGGCGAGTCGAGGAGTGAGCTGATCTCACAGCCGTACGAGTACTGAGTTAGCCTACAATAAGAAAGGCGGCTCGAGGGCCGCCTTTCGTTGCATCTATCCGGTGGCGTTATCAGCTGTCGTCGCTCTCGTCATCGTCATCACTGTGGCGGACGCCGTCCGAATCGTCGTCCCGGAAACCTTCAATGGACACCTCGATGTTATCCTCCACCAAGTTCTCGTTCGGCTCGCCCTTGTTAGCGGTGCGCGGATCGATCAACAATCCACTCGGCGTACGAAACCAGCTCGAGAGGTCGATCGTCAGAGTCACGTTCACCGGGCCCGGATCGGGCTGGACCACGAGCGGATCGCTGAGATGGATTTCCTGATCCTCATTCAGATCCGTCGTGTAGAGGAAGTCCTGGCCGTTGTAAGTGCCGGTTACCCTAATACTGATATCGGCGAAGTTGGGGTTCTGACTGATGAAATCGCGATCCGCCGCGGTGTCATCCTCAGGCTTGTGTATGTCGAACTCGATCTCGTCGTAGGTACCCGTGTCCACCTGGGCGGTGATCTCCCGAGTCACGCTACCGTCCAGGGGCAGCGCAACCAGGAACGGGCCGACCTCGTACTCCTCGCAGTCGTCATCACGGGAGTCCGAGTCGCAACCAGGGGTTTCGATTCGCTCGAACTCGATCTCACGAACGACTAGGTCGGCGCTCTCGATCACCAGCGTGCTCGCCCCGTCCGTCAGCTCCAACCCGTGCGCATGTAAGGATGCCGCGGGGCTTGGCGCCGTTCCGGTCAGCGCCACCGACAGGGTCACCGAGCCCGTACCCGCCGGGCCGCCGGGCCCGGTCACGCTTCCGTCATTAGCGCAGGCAACGGCCGCCATCATCACCAGCGCCATCGCCAGGCCACGAGTCACCTGCCGCATCGACCTCGCTCTCTCTGTCACCATCTCTCCTCCTCTGTCTTCCATCGTTGCCTTCTAACCAGCCGTCAACCGGTTTGCCGGGATAAGCAATGGCAGTGCCGCGACGGGTCCAGGCCGGCTAAGCTGTTGTGAGATCTGCTCTTAACGACTGTATCAATCCTGGACTGCGCTCGCGGGCAGGCGTAGCGCAGGACGACAGGCCAGCGAATGTGTACCATCGCGCTACAGAGAAGCGGGAGCTCGAGGCTAACTCCGCGATCTCGGGGCAGGCTGCCGGTCGGATGGCAGGGTTCTGGCCGGTTGGTCCAGGGCCCGGCTGTGTATCGAAACGCGACAGTTGATTGCGCCGGCCCTCTTGTGTATCGTTTCGATCCAGACCAGGAACACCCGTGGCAGGTGATCATGAATAACAAGCTTCTGGTGTACAGCGAGTCGGACTCTTTCCGAGATTATCTCGATGAGCTTGCGGCGTCGCTGGGTTTGAAGCTGGAACTCGGGCTGGATCTCGGCGAGGCGCCGTCCAGCGCTCTTGTGATCGTCTCCAGTGCCGGGGCGGAGAGCCGGGTCGCGGAGTGGGTGCGGGACGTGGTGGCTGTGGTTCGCCGGCCTCCGGTGGTGGTCGGCTTGGAAGCTGGCCACCGTCTGGCGATCGAGGTTCTGCACGCCGGGGCGGATGACTACTTCGTGCTGCCGGCCGAAGCCGAGCGCCTGCGCGACTACGCCAAGGGGCGTGCGGAGTCGTTGCTTGGGCAGGCGGCGCGGGCGGAGCAGGCGGATCTGGAGCGCCAGGAATTCGACTTTTCGCGCATCGTTGGAGAAAGCCGGGCGGTGCGCGATGCTCTGGCGCGTGCTTCCCGGATCATCCCGCGTGGCGCGGCCACGGTGCTGCTGACGGGTGAGACGGGCACAGGGAAGGAGCTACTGGCGCAAGCGATTCACTATAACGGCCCGCGCCGTCAGGGTCCGTTTGTCGAGCTGAACTGCTCTGCGATTCCGCCGATGCTCTTGGAGTCCGAGCTGTTCGGCCACGAGCGCGGAGCGTTTACCGATGCGCGTCGCGCCAAACCTGGACTGTTCGAGCTTGCCGACGGTGGGACGTTGGTCCTCGACGAGATCGGCGAGCTGCCGTTCGAGCTGCAGGGCAAGTTACTCAAGGTGTTGGAGGACCGGAGGGTCCGGCGCGTCGGCGGCACCCGCGTGCTGGAGGTGGACATCCGAATCGTAGCCGCCACGAACCGCGACCTGGCGGCCGAGGTGCGTGCGGGTGAATTTCGCGAGGACCTCTACTACCGGCTTTCGGTTATTCCGATCGACCTGCCGCCGCTGCGCGAGCGCGGAGACGACATTCTCCTCCTCGCGCACCACTTCATCGAGACCCTGGCCGAAACCTACGAACTGCCACGTCCCGGCCTGGACCCGGTCGTCAGAGATCGATTGCTCAGCCACGCTTGGCCGGGCAACGTCCGAGAGCTGCGCAACGCCATCGAGCGGGCGCTGCTCTTGAGCGACGGCGAGGAGCTGCGGGCGCAGGACCTTTTCCTCGAGACGGTCCCGGCACCCCTCGTCCAGACCGGCAGCGCTGTTCTCCCCTTTCCCGCCTCGCTCGACGAGATAGAGCTGGCGGCGGTGCGCGCCATGCTGGAGCGCACGGGCGACAACAAGAGCGCCGCGGC
>CP070722.1:1401424-1411123 GCA_020350785.1 Gemmatimonadota bacterium | reverse complement strand
GTCTTCTTCAACGTGATGATCATGGCCGCGGTGACCCTGGCGGCGATCAAGATTGCCGGCGTGCTCTTGGGCGTGGACAAGTACACGACTGTCATCGTCGTCGGGACCGTGACGGTGATCTACTCGGCGACATCTGGATTGTGGGGCGTCGTGGTCACCGACCTGCTCCTCTTCGCCATCGCCATGATCGGTTCCATCGCGGCGGCCTACTACGCCGTGGCACTACCCGAGGTCGGGGGCCTGGCGGGTCTGCTCTCGCACCCGAACCTCGAGGGCAAGCTCTCGCTGCTACCCGACTTCTCCGATTGGCGTACCGCTGCAACCGTCTTCATCATCCCGATCGCGATTCAGTGGTGGAGCACCTGGTACCCGGGGGCCGAGCCGGGGGGCGGCGGCTACGTGGCGCAACGCATGCTGGCGGCACGCACCGAGAAGGAATCGATGCGGGCCACCCTCTGGTTCAACATCGCGCACTATGCTCTTCGTCCCTGGCCCTGGCTGATCGTGGCCCTGGCATCGCTGGTCGTCTATCCGGATCTGGCGGCGATCACGGCGCGATTTCCGCACCTCGACCCCTCCATCGTGCGGCACGACCTGGCCTATCCCGCGATGCTGGTCTTTCTGCCGCACGGCCTCCTCGGGCTGGTGGTCGCCTCGCTGGCCGCCGCCTACATGTCGACGATCAGCACGCACTTGAA
This sequence comes from Gemmatimonadota bacterium, assembly GCA_020350785.1. Taxonomy (GTDB): domain Bacteria; phylum Gemmatimonadota; class Gemmatimonadetes; order Palauibacterales; family KS3-K002. The sequence goes on along the minus strand of CP070722.1, from coordinate 1,410,425 downwards.
TTGGGGGGCGTCCTATATCGTCGACGACTTCTATCGCCGCTTCATCGCCGGTGACCGGGACGAGCGACACTACGTGGCCGTCGGAAGATTCTCGACCGTCATCCTGATCTTCATCGCCGGCGTCGTCTCGCTATGGTTGGAGAACGCACTCCAGGCATTCCAGATACTGCTGCAGGTCGGGGCGGGCACGGGGCTGATCTTCCTGTTGCGCTGGTTCTGGTGGCGAATCAGCGCCTGGAGCGAGTTGGCCGCCATGATCATCTCGTTCCTCGTCGCCATCTACTTCACCTTCATTCACGAGATGTTGGGCTTCGCCCCGCTACATCCGTCGCTCGCGTTGCTGCTGGGGGTGCTGATAACGACGGCCGGCTGGCTGGCGGTGACCGCGATCACTCCGCCCACCGACCGCGGGACTCTGCAGGCATTCTACGACAGGATCCGACCGTTCAACGGCGGCTGGCGCGGCGCCGTACAGACGACAGCTACGGAAGGAAGCTTCTCGGCGGCGCTGGCGTCCTGGTTCCTTGGGTGCGTCGTGGTCTACGCGGCGCTGTTCGGAATCGGCTACCTCCTCTACGCCAGATTCGCGCTCGCCGCGGCCTGCCTCCTGGTCGTCGCAGTCGCCGCGCGTGGGATCTTCAGATATCTGCCGAAGGTCGGCTTCGAGTGAGGGCTCGGTCCGGCCCGCGACTCGAGCGGCCGCGACACGGGTCACGGCGCGCAGGTCGGCCACGTCGCTGGAGCCTGCGGCGCTCTGCCGCCGCCTCTACATCTTGCCGAGCAACGCTCGGAAACGGGGGTGTTCGCGCAGGGAATCGAGATCGGGGTCGTGGGCGATCCAGTCGGCGGATCCGAATCCCGCTCGGATCGCATCCTCCAGGCAATCGATAGCCCGCTCGCTGTGCCCCTCGAGCGCGTAGAGACAGGCGACGTTGTAGCAAACTCCCGCGTCGTCGGGGTCGATGGCCACCGCCCGCTCCGCCCACTCGAGACCCGCCTCCTTCTGACCGAGCCGGCACAACGAGACGGCGCGCATCGTTGCGGCGCGCGAGTCGTCCGGGTTGAGCTCGAGGTGCTTCTCGACCACCTGGAGCGCCCGGCGATAGGCCGTGAGCGCATCGGATTCGTTGCCCAGCGCGGCGTGCGACTGGGCGGCGAAGAAGGCGGCCTGATAGTCCTCGCGCGCGTGGAATGCCGCATCAAAGAGCCGGGCCGCGTCCTCCAGATCGCCCTTCGCGAAGCTCTGCCTGGCGGCGAAGTAGCGGGACTCGAACTGCTTGGGGTCGAGCCGCATCGCCGTCTCGAACTCCCGTCTGGCCTCGGCGTCCTGTTTCATCTGCCAGAGCGCGAACCCTCGCGCCGCGTGCGCCTCCGGCAGGTTGGGATCGAGCTCGAGCGCCTTGCGGCTGGCGGAGTCGGCCCGCTCGAGATCGGTCTCGACCTTTGGATACAACATGTGCAGCAGCGAGCAGGAATCGGCGACGCCGGCGTAGGCCAGGGCGTAAGCGGGGTCGACGCCGATAGCCTTCGTAAACATCTCGCGGGCGAACTGCAGGCTCTTCTTGCTGGAGCGATGGAAGAACTGCCGGCCTCGCAGGTAATACTCGTAGGCCTCGATATCGGCGGGAGGCGCCTTGGCGATGGCCCGCTTCGTGTCTTCGCTCAGCACGACCTCGAGCGCCCTTGCGATGTTCTCGGCGATCTCGTCCTGGATGGCGAAAACGTCCTCGATGCTGCGGTCGAAGCGCTCCGACCACAGGTGATAGCCGTCTTCTGTGTTCACCAGCTGGGCCGTGATGCGGAGCCTGTTGCCAGCCCTTCGTATGCTTCCCTCCAGCACGCTTGTGACGTTGAGGCGCTCGCCGATCGAGCGTACGTCTTCATCCTTGCCTTTCAGCGCGAAAACCGACGTGCGTGAGACGATCTTTAGCCGCTCGATCTTCGCCAGGGTGTTGATGATCTCTTCCGTAATGCCGTCACTGAGATAGACGTCCTCGGCATTCGTGCTCAGGTTGGCGAAAGGCAGCACCGCTATCGACTTGACCGCACCGCCCTCTTCCGGCGCCTCATCCTTTTGCAGGGCCTCCGCGAACTCCGCCACGGTCGCGTGTCGGTCGACCGCCGTCTTGGCCAGCGCTTTGCGAATGGCTTTGACGACGCGCGCCGGTACGTCCGGTCGGATGGTCCGTAAGGGCGGCACCTCGTCGACCAAGTGCCGGGCGATCACGGCGCGCGCGTTGGGTCCGAGGAAAGGGGCCTGCCCGGCCAGCATCTCGTAGAGCACGCATCCCAGGGAGTAGAGGTCGGTACGGGCGTCGACCTCGGCTTCGCCGAAGGCCTGCTCGGGGCTCATGTACTCCGGCGTCCCCAGCGCGAGTCCCGTCTCGGTCAACTGTTGGCCGCCGGCGGCGCTGACCGCCCGAGCGATACCGAAGTCGGCCACGATGGCGTGACCCTCTTCCAGCAGGATGTTGGCTGGCTTCACATCCCGGTGTATGACGCCGTGACGGTGGGCGGAGTTTAGCGCATCGGCCACCTCGCAAGTTATTCTGACGGCCTCGGCCACGGGCAGCTGTGGCTGGCGCCCCAGTCTATCCCGCAATGACTCGCCGTCGATGTAGGGCATCACGTAGAAAAGGAATCCGCCCGCTTTGCCGGAATCGTAGACGGGCAGGATGTTAGGGTGGGTCAGGGCGGCGGCGATCTCTATCTCCCGCAGAAAACGCTCCGCCGCCAGCGTGGCGCTCAATTCCGGTCGCAGGACTTTCACGGCGACCTTTCTCTGATGTTTCGCGTCGCTGGCGCGATAGACGGTCGCCATTCCACCGCGGCCGATTTCGCCCTCTATCTCGTAACGATCGCTGAGCGCGGTCCTCAGGGCATCCGTGTCGTGGGCCATTGGTTATGGTTCTGCCGGTTCATGCGCGGGCGCGTTGCGCGGCGCTGCTCTAGTGGTTGGGCTCTGGTTGATACCCGCGGGTGAACATGATTGTTCGACTGGGACTGCGCAAACCGGCACGCGGTGGCAGGCGCGTCAATCGCGACGCCGCGGCAGCGGCAGGGACATCATGGCCAGCGCTCAGACTCCGACTACTGAGGCGCCCGCCGAAGCCTCCACGACGAACAGGCAGTCCTCCAGAGAGCCGTCGAATTCGCGCTTGGCATAGTAATTCTTCGCGAGTGAGCGCATGACCCGGTCCGAGCGCCTGTCCGTGGAGAGCACGACCACGCAGCCGCCCAGCCCGGCGCCGGTCAGCCGGGCGCCCAGGGCGCCGGCCTTGATCGACAGATCGACCAGCTCATCCAGCTCGGGAATGCTGACCTCGAAATCGTCGCGCAGGCTGGTATGTGATTCGGTCATGAGCCGGCCGAATTCCCGGCTGTCGTAGGCCACCAGCGTCTTCTCCGCCTGGGCCACTCGCTCGGCTTCAGTGAGCACGTGACGAAAGCGCTTCAGCGGGTCGCCTTGAAGCGCGCCGCCGGCGACGTCCAACAGCTGGCCGGTAGCGTAATCCGAGAGCAGCGCGCTGTAGGAGTCGATGTGGTCGGCGGCGTCGAGGGCCTGCACCACCGCCCGGAAGGCATCCCGGCATTCGCGCGTCCGCGCGTTGTAGATCTCACGGAGACTGCCCGACTTCTCTGCCGGGACCAGGCTGAAGGCGACGATGAAATGCCATTCCGGAGGGATGGGGTGCGCCGTCAGGCGGAGCGGTCCGAAATAGATGCGGCTGGCCGAGTGCCGACGCGCCGCCAGGCAGATCGCCTGGTCCATGCCGCCGCCGCGGGTGCCGACGTAGTGCTCGGCCTCGGCGAGCAGCTCGGCCAGCTCCATCTTGCCGAACCAGACATCGTTCGTGTGCAGGACGGCGAGGTCGCTGGCAACGACCAGGGCCGAGGAAGAGCTGAGGCCGGCGGCGACCGGTATGTCGGAGTGCACCACGGCGTCGAAGCCCTTCAGGTCGCCGTGAAGTCGGGCCAGGGCCTGGCCGGCGGCCTTCACGTAGTTGCCCCAATCGCCGTCTGGATACGGCTCGATCGCGGAGGCCAGGTCGAAGCTGCGCGGGGAATAGCGCGGGTCGGTACTGGCGATGCGGACCGTGGCGTCCGCGCGCGGCCGAAGAATGATCGCGACATGACGCCGGAGGGCTACGGGCAGCACGGAGAGACCGTTGTAGTCGATGTGATCGCCCATCAGGTTGACCCGCCCCGGCGCCTGCACCAGGTGCGTCGGCTCGATGTCGCCGTAATTCTCGCGAAACGCGGGCCGCAGTATCTCGAGGTGAGGAGAGGCTTCCATGTCTGCGATCAGCGTCGCCCGGCCAGGCCGGACACACGCCCGTCCAGCTGCCAGTCGGGGTCGGCTTCGACCCCGAGGTGCGCCATCGCGGTCACCGCGATGTCCACCAGGTTGGCGGATTCGCCTGGCGAGCCCGATAGGGCCGCTGGTCCGACGGCCAGATAGAAGACCGTCCGCTCCTCGGGCGTGACGCCGCCATGGCCGCCCTCATCGAGGTGGCCGTGGTCGGTGGTCACCAGGATCAGCCAATCCTCAGCGGCGTAGGTGGCGCGGCCGCGCACGGCCTCGACCAGCGCGCCCACGTGCGCGTCCGCCATCCCGATCGCGGCATAGTACTCCGACGAGGCTGCGCCGTGCTCGTGCGCGGCGACATCGGGATAGCCGATGTAGACGAAGGCGGCATCGGGGTCCTGATTGCCGATATACCGGACGGCGGCCGCCACCGACTGGGCATCCGCCGTCGCATACCCGGCGGCCTCGCCATCGAAGGTGAGCTTCACGTCGATCGTGTCGCCGAGCAGCGGGCCGCCGGACGCTTCGGTGCCCAGCGGGGGCCAGTCGACCACGGCGAAGGTGTTGAGCTCGGGACGTTCCAGCTCCAGCCGGGTGAGGAAGTCGGGATAGCGGTCGTAATTGTTGCTGCTGAGGTCGTTGCTGTTGACTCCGTGCTTCTCCGGCCAAACGCCCGTCAGGATGCTCGACCAGGATGGCCCGCTGACCGTGCGCGCCTCGGACACGACCGCGCCGCTGAAGGCGCCGGCGGCGATCAGTGCGTCGATGTGCGGCGTGCTCACCTGGGCCAGAACGTCGGGACGGACCCCGTCGATGCCGATGACCAGGACCTTCTTCGCCGCCGGTTCGCCGCAGGCCGTCAGCAACACGCCGGATACCACCAGAAAGAAGACTGCGCGCTTCATGGCTCTGATTCCTCGCTGCTGTTCACTACATCTCAGAACTCGTCGCCCATCGCGAACGACGACCGACGGGTCACCCAGCGGCCCCTTGTGAAGTCGGGAAACTCCATCGGCGCGCTGCCCATGGAGATCGAGCGCTCCGACAGCGCGCTGATCACGCTCCAGGTCGCCGCGTCGTAGACGTCGATGGGCGGCGGCACCCTTCGCTTCACCGACTCGATGAAGGCGTGCATCACGAAGAAGTCCATGCCGCCGTGGCCAGCGCCCTCGGACTCGCCCGCGTAACGTTTCCAGAGCGGATGATCGTACTCTTCCTGGTACTTGTCGAACGGCTCCCAGCGGTGCGACTCCGGGCTCACACCTTCTATATAGACAGAGCGGTTGTCGACCATCCAGAGGCCCTTGGTTCCCTGCAAGCGGAAGTTGAGCGAGTAGGGCCGCGGCAGGTTGGTGTCGTGGCTGACGATCACGGTCTCGCCGTTGGACGTTCTGATCACCGTCGTCACGATGTCGCCGAGCGCGAACTCGACTTTCGCGTTGGGGTGATCTTCGCCGCCGTGCTCGACGATGTAGTTGTGCAGCCCCCGGGTCTTGGTCGCCGTCGAGGTGAGCGATACGAAGCGATTGCCGTAGTTGATGTCGAGAAACTTGGCGACGGGACCGACACCGTGGGTCGGATAGATGTCGCCGTTCCGTCTAATCGAATGCTCGGTGCGCCACTCCGCCTCGCCTTCGGCGCCCGGCCCGAACTGCACGCCGGGCCGGAACTTCACCTCGCGAAGATCGTGCTGATACCCGCAGTGACAGTGCACCAGCTCCCCGAACAGCCCCTGCCGCACCATGTTGAGCACCGCCATGACATCGCGCCGGTAGCAAACGTTCTCCATCAGCATGCAGGGCATGGCCGTCGCCTCCGACGTGTTCACCAGGTCCCAACATTCCTGCTCCGTCACGGCGGCGGGCACCTCGACACCCACCGCCTTGCCGCTCTTCATCGCCGCCACCGCCATGGGCGCGTGCCACAGCCAGGGCGTGGCGATGATGACGGCGTCCATGTCGTCGCGCTCCACCAGCTTCAGGAAATCCTCCTCACCGTCGGCGAAGCCCCGCGGCGTTTCGCCATGTGCTTCCTTCACCATGTTCCGCGCCCGCTCGACGCGGTCCGGCTTCACGTCGCAGACCGCCTTGATCTCGCAGTCGTCCCGGCGCAGCGCCAGACCCAAGAGCCAGGTGCCACGGCCGCCGACTCCGATGAAGCCCAGGCGCAACTTGCGGTCGGCACGCGCCTCGGCCCGCTCGTCCGCGAGCACCAGGTTGGGGAACAGCGAGGCGCTCACCGCGGCGCCGGCGCCGGCCTTGATGAGGTCGCGTCTCTTTATCGTCATGGTGACTCCAGGTTGCTAGCCGCGCCCCGACAGCCCCAGCTCCACTAGAACCGGCCGATGATCCGAGGCCAGCGGCTCGTCGATCACGTCTATCTCGACAATCTGGAAACGATCGGCCGGGCGGTACAGTACATAGTCTATCTCGCGCTCCGGCTCCCGCGAGGGGAAGGTCAGGTGGTCGTCCCCCTTGTCCGGATTTTCCCAGGTCCGGAACAAGGCCATAACATCCGATTCCGGCGTCGAGTTGAAGTCGCCGGCGAGTAAGACCGGCAGGTGGTTGCCGCGGAAGATATCGACGATGCGGCTGGCCTGGGCCTGGCGTTCCTCGGCGGTGGCGTAGAGGTGAATCCCTACGACGATCAGCGTATCGGTCGACCCGGCCGGCACTATCCTGGCCGCCAGCGCCGTGCGCGGCTCCAGGCCGTCCGGCAGTCGATGGTTCTCGAACGATGCGATCGGGAAGCGTGAGAGCAGGGCCATTCCGTAACGGCCGCCCTGGTAGTCGAAGAAGCCGCCAAAGACATGCTGCATACCGGTAAGCCGGCCCAGGACCTCGGCCTGGTGGACGCGCCCGGTTCGCTCGACGGCGCTGTCCACCTCCTGAAGCGCCACGATATCCGGCCGCAGCGCCCTGATGACCTTCGCCGTGCGGTCCAGATCGATGACGGTGTCCATCCCCTCGCCGTGGCGGATGTTGTACGAGAGGATGCGAATCCTGGTCGTCTTGTTCGGGGTCTGCGGGTGCGAGGCCGCGCGGGCTGCCAGTATGATGCCGACCAGGATCAATGTCGCTGGCACGGAGATCAGGCCGGCGGGCCTCGGGTATCCCATGCGTCGATCGATCACTTCAACTACGGCCGCTCGTACGATCTCTTGCTCAGAGCGGCGGGCGACCCGTCCCCCGGCGCGACGCCGCGCAGCCTGAAGCCGTAGCGATACTCCTGGTAGGGCAGCGAGTACTCCGGCAGGGCGGTCACACCCCAGCTGTTGATGCCGCCCACGCCCATCTGCTTGTAGTCGATGTTCAGGTTCACCAGATCGCGCTCCACCAATTCGCCGGCGTGTATTTGCTGCTTCTCCTCTCCCGGGTCGAGATCGTCGATGGTGAAGTGCAGGGCGCTCATGCTCAGGAGCGGCAGGCCGACCACCAGAAGCCCCACGCCCTGGTCGTTCGTCAGCGCCATCCAGCGCACGTCGGTCTTGTTGCCCGTCTCCTGCGGCCGGATGTAGGGGTGGAACTGTTCCGACACGGTGCCCTCGTACAGGCCGACCGCCGCGCTGGCCTGCCGGTCCCAGTACGACTCGTGGGGGCCGCGGCCCAGCCACTGGATGTTGGAGAACTGCCTGGGCAGGGTCATCTGCATCCCGAAGCGCGGCAGGCGCGGCAGGCCGGGCTCGCCGGGCAGGAAGTGGTTCTCGATGATCACCTCGCCGTCCCCCAGAATCGTGTAGGTCGTCGTGTACTTCGAGGCTCCGGCCTTCAGGTCGGCGGTCGTCTCGATCCGCACGGCTCGTGGGCTGGGCCGCTCCAGTCTGACGCTGCGAACCGTGCGCTCGGCGCCGGCCTCGCGCCAGACCGCCAGCTTTCGCTGCCAGCCGCCGCCGAAGTCGTTGTCGGTGGGCGGCCGCCAGAAGTTGGGAACCGGGCCATTCAAGATCAGTTCCGTACCTTTATATGAATAGGACGTGAGCACGCCCGCTCGCTTGTCGAAGGCGATGGAGAAGTCGGCCCCGGCGACGCTTACGGTAGAATCGGTCTCCTCCAACTGCAGCGGCGGTAAGTCGCTCAGCGGCAGCGTCGCCAGCGGCGCGGAGAAGGGAAGCGGCAGCTGCTCCCAGGCCACCTCGTGATCGGCGGGCAGCAGGCCGGCCGCGGACTTGGTGCGAAAGCTGAAATCGAGGAAGTACTCGACGCCGGGCTCCGGCTCGATCGGCGAGAGGGGTATCGTGAGCTGCTCGGTTTCGCCCGCGGCGATGTCGAGCTCGGGGATCGTGCCTGATTCGAGCGTGACCCCATCAGCAGTCACCGACCAGTGGAGTGTCATGTTGTCGAGCCCGATGAAGTCGTAGTCGTTGGTCACCGCGACGACGCCGCTCTCGAGATCGACGGCCTCGACGTCGACGTAGCCATAGACCTTCTTCACCTCGATGGCCGACGGATGGAGCCGCCGGTCGGGAAAGACGATGCCGTTCAGCAGGAAGTTGCCGTCGCTGGGCGTGCCCGGCGGCCCGAAGTCGCCGCCGTAGCCGAAGATGGTGTCGCCCTTCGCGTTGGTGGTCAGGAGGCCCTGGTCGACCCAATCCCAGATGAATCCGCCCTGCAGGTTGGGATAGCGGTCGATGATCTCCCAGTAGTCCTTGAAGTTGCCGACGCTGTTGCCCATGGCGTGGGCGTACTCGCACAT
>CP070722.1:1395421-1401324 GCA_020350785.1 Gemmatimonadota bacterium | reverse complement strand
GTGATGCCGCCGCCGCCGTAGACCTCGCGGCCCGAATCGGTGAAGAAGACTTGGGCAGAGTCCCGGGCCGCAGCGGCCGTGCCGCTCGTCGAGCCCATCTGGCCTTCGGTGCGTGACGTCAGTGCCAGCAGATGCTCCTCGTCGAACTCGCGATGAATTGAACGTCCGCTCGGTGTGTACCACTTGGCCGTCGTAATCTTCAGGTAGTTGCCGCCTGCCAGCGGATACAGCGTCTGAACAGATCCCTTGCCGAAGGTCTGCGTTCCCAGGACCAGCGCCCGGTCGTGATCCTGCAGAGCGCCGGCAACGATCTCGGACGCGCTGGCCGACCAGCTATCAACGAGAACGATCAAAGGCAGATCGTCGTCTATGGGGCGGCGCTCCGCAAAATACTCCTCGTTTTGATCGGCGATGCGTGAGCGCGTCTCCACGACCTCCGAGCCGCTGCCCAGGAACAGATCGGAAACGGCGACACCTTCCTCCAGTAGACCACCCGGGTTGCGTCGTAGATCCAGGATCAGCCCCCTCATCCCCTCCTCGTTCAGCTGCGCGACCAGCTGGCGGATCTCCTCCGCGGACTTGGCGCTGAACTGTTGATGCTGTATATAGCCGATCCCGGGCTCGAGCATGAATCCGGACACGTACTGAACGTGGATGTCGTCGCGAACGATCCGAACCGGGAAGGGCTCCGTCAGGCCGAGGCGGGCGACGCTGAGCACGACGGGCGTGCCCTTCTCCCCTCGCAGCTTGCGCACCGCCTGGTCCGGTTTCCAGTCCTGCATCGACTCACCGTCGGCCGCGATCAGACGGTCACCCGGCCGCAGGCCCGCTCGATCGGCCGGCGTGTTCGGCAGCGTCTGAACCACGGTGATCCACCCGTCCTTCTCGTCGATGCGGATACCCAGACCACCGTAGTTACCCGTGGTCGAGAGCCGCAGATCGGCGTAGTCGTCGGGCCGAAGCAGAGACGTGTGCGGGTCGCCCAGCTTCTCGAGGAATCCATCCACCGCCAGATCGTATAGCGCGGCGGGATCCACCTCGTCGACGTAGCGGTCGGCGACCACCCGGATGACGTCCTGAAGTATCCGTGCCTGCAGGTAGACGTTGCCTTCCTGGCCCTGCTGCAGCAGCCAGCCACCTGTGACAACCGCGATGAGGCCGACAACCGCCGGCATCCAGTAGGACCTCTTGAACTGCATGGCTCCTCCATACTTAGCCGATCTTGAACGGGCCAGAATCTACCAGTCTAACACCCACGCGGCGGGAAAGTTTCAGGAAAGCTCGTGGCAAGGGCCTCCCAAACCGCAGCGAATACGTCTTGAATCTCTCCCCGACCCTCGATCAACGCAACATCGGGCTCGGAGCGGGCCAGGTCGCGATAGGAGCGTGCCACCCGCTCGTGGAAGCTGCGCTCTTCCCCCTCGATTCGGTCCGTCGCGCTCCAGCGCCCCCGCGCCCGGCCGTGCTCGACGTCCACATCCAGAAGGATGCAGAGATCCGGCCTCAGACCGCCGGTCGCGACGGCATTCAGTTCCTTGACCTTGTCCATTGGAAGGCTGCGGCCGCCACCCTGATAGGCAAACGTCGAGAGCTCGTAACGATCGCTCAGCACCACTCGGCCCGCCGCCAGCGCCGGTCGTACGACTTCGCGAACGAACACCGACCGCGCCGCCAACATGAGAAGCAGCTCGGCCACTGCGTCGACGTGCAGATCGGGGTCGAGCGCGACCGCCCGAATCGCCTCGCCGGCGGCTGTGCCGCCCGGCTCACGAGTGACGACGGGCTCTATGCCGCAGGCACGCAGCGACTCCGCCACCAGTCGAATCTGCGTGCTCTTACCCGAGCCCTCGACGCCCTCGAAGACGATGAACAAGGCGCCGGGCTTTCGATCCCAGGATCGCGACTTACGCCTCCCGCATATAATCGTCGTAGTACTCGGTACCCAAGTGCGTGATCGGGACCTCTCCCATCAGCCACCTCAGGGTATTCTTCAGCTTCGTCAGCTGGATGAAGATGTCGTGCTCGGGGTAGAGGCCGGGCGCCGCCATTGGACTCTTGAAATAGAACGACAGCCATTCCTGGATACCGCTCATTCCGGCCCGCTGCGCCAAATCGAGGAACAGCGCCAGATCGAGCACGATCGGTGCCGCAAGGATCGAATCCCGGCAGAGAAAATCGATCTTGATTTGCATCGGGTAGCCCAACCACCCGATGATATCGATGTTGTCCCAACCTTCCTTGTTGTCACCGCGCGGCGGGTAGTAGTTGATCCTTACCTTGTGATAGATGTTCCCATAGAGCTCCGGATATAAGTCCGGCTGCAGTATGTATTGCAGAACCCCCAGCTTCGACTCCTCTTTCGTCTTGAAACTCTCCGGGTCATCGAGAACCTCGCCGTCGCGATTGCCCAGAATGTTGGTCGAGAACCAGCCCTGCAGACCCAGCATCCGTGCCTTGAGACCCGGCGCCAGAATAGTCTTCATCAGGGTCTGCCCGGTCTTGAAGTCTTTGCCCCCGATCGGTACCCGCTTCTCTTTGGCAAGCTCGCGCAGCGCCGGGACGTCCACCGTCAGATTCGGCGCGCCGTTCGCGAACGGCACACCCTCCATGATCGACGCATAAGCGTAGATCATCGACGGGGCGATGCCCGGGTCGTCGTTCGCCAGCCCCTTCTCGAACGCCTCGATCGACTGATGGACGGGCCCGGGGCTCAAGAACACCTCTGTGGACGCACACCAGACCATGACTAGCCTGTCACAACCCTTTTCCTGCTTGAAGCGCCTGATGTCTTCGCGCAGCTGCTCGGCCAGATCACGCTTGTTCTTGCCCTTCTTGACGTTCTCACCATGCAGCTTCTTCACGTAATCCTGCGAGAACACCGCCGTCATCGGGCTGATGCTGGAAAGGAACTCGCCGACCTGGCGGACGTCCGATTCGCCCAGCACACCTGCGACCCGGGCCGATTTCAATCCGTCGTCCGGGATCGGGTCCCAAGCACCGAATTCCAGATCCGACAGCTCGGCCAGCGGAACGAACTCCTTGATTAGGGGCCTGCGAACCTCGGTCCTCTTGCCCAAACGGATCGTGCCCATCTGCGTCAGCGAGCCGATCGGCCTACCATGACCGCGGCGCGTCGCTTCGACACCGGCAATGAATGTGGTGGCCACAGCACCCAGCCCGGGGAGCAGCACACCGAGTTTGCCCGACGGGGGGGCAATCTCCGGAAAATCCTTCTTGTTACCGTTCACGTGTCTTCCTCACGGGTTGCGAACTTTGCTACTCAGCCGCTGGCATCGCGGCCAGAGGACGGCCGGGTCTCCCCGGTTCCCTGCCTTGACTCGCGGGTCCGCTGATAGACCCAGACGATACGCTGAAAGGCCGTCAGGTTGGCCATGATGGCCACTGCGATGATTACGACGCGCAGTGCCAGACCCGACGACTCACCGCCAAAGAACAATGAGGCCAAGCCGATCATTATGACACGCTCGCCCCTTTGCATGAACCCCACCTTGCAGTCCAGCCCCAACCCTTCCGCTCGAGCGCGTGTGTAGCTGATCATCAGCGAGCCCGCCATCGCAAGCACCACGGCGTAAACCGTTCCCACATCGCCGAGCTGCGGATGATAGGTGTTATAGAGCGATAGCAGGCCGACGTAGACGGCGATCTCGGAGATCCGATCGAGCGTCGAATCGTAGAAGGCTCCGAATGTCGACGACAGCCCGGTCGCCCGCGCCACGCGACCGTCGAAGATGTCGAAAACCCCGCCCAGCAGGATCAGGACACCCGCGGTTCGGATGTGGTTGTAGCCGAAGGCAAGAGCCGAGCTCATCGTAACCACGAACCCAATGGTACTGAGGGCGTTCGGGTGAACGCGCCGGCGCACCATCCACTGGATGATCGGATTCAGCGCCCCGACCAAGAAACTCTCGACCGTCTTCCTTACCGCTTCCATCGATCACCGCTGAACTCGCTAAGGTCTTGGCTCGCGCTCGGCCAGCGCGATCCGCTCGCGCCCGGCCAGGTCACGTAACAAGCGTGTACCTTCATACGATCCCTGTGCGCCCATCAGCTCCAGCGTCGCCGCCGCGACGTCGGGACTGACCTCCAGGGCCAGTAGACCGCCCGACTCCAGATGCGACGGCGCAGCGACCACGATCGCGTGGATCACTTCCAGGCCGGTCTCCCCGGCGTAGAGCGCCAGCGGGGGCTCCCAGTCACGGACTTCCGCCGGCAGCGCGTCTGCCGCGCCACTTGCGATATAGGGCGGATTCGAAACGACCACGTCAAAGCGTTCGGCCGGGCTCAGGACCGAGAACAGCGACCCCTGGCGCAGCTCCAGACGCTCTTGCACCCCCGCCTCGTCAGCGTTGTACCGGGCAACTTTCAGAGCTTCCGGCGAGATGTCAACGCCAACGGCATGCTCGAAGGGCCCCTCGGCCAACAAGCTGATGGCGATGGCGCCGGAGCCGGTTCCCAGGTCGAGGGCCGTTAGACACTCCTTCCCGTGGCTCCACGCCAGCACCTCATCCACCAACAGCTCGGTCTCGGGCCGGGGGATAAGTACCGAGCGATCCACCTTCAGGAACAGCTCGCGGAAGGCCGCGCGGCCTTCTACGTACTGCAGTGGCTCTCCGCGGGCGCGCCTGGCCAGGCGTGCCTCGTACTCGGCCGCCTCCCGGTCATCGAGCCGTCGCCCGCGCTCCAGCGCTGCCAGGCCGGGGGGCAGCCCCAGCACTCCGGCCAGTAGGAAAAGCGCCTCGTGCCCTGCCTCGTCACCGGATCGCGCCGCGAGGGTGCGGCGGCCCACTTCCAGCGCCGCCTGCACCGTGAGGTTCGTCATCTCGATGTGATCAGCGCGCCCGACACCCGGAGATTCGCGCCGAGCGAGTGGCTCAGGCACTCAGCCGCTCCTCGCGCCGAGCGAGCCGGAGCTCGCGCACGAGGTCGCGGAGATCGCCATCGAGGATCTCGGACAAGCGGTGAAGCGTGAGGCCGATGCGATGATCGGTCACACGACTCTGAGGGAAGTTGTAAGTGCGGATCTTGGCCGAGCGGTCCCCTGTACCGACCTGCAACCGCCGCTCTGCCGCCCGCTCCGCCTCCTGCTCGGCGATCTTCTGGTCGAGCAGACGACTGCGCAGCACCTTCAGCGCCCGCGCCTTGTTCTTGTGCTGTGACTTCTCGTCCTGACAGGTTACGACGAGCCCGGTGGGTATGTGGGTGATGCGCACCGCCGAATCGGTAGTGTTCACGCTCTGACCGCCCGGGCCGGAGGACCGGTAGACATCGATCTTCAAATCCTCGCTGTTGATCTCGATGTCCACCTCTTCGGCCTCCGGCAAGACCGCGACGGTCGCGGCCGAGGTATGGATGCGGCCCTGGCTCTCCGTCTCCGGCACTCGCTGAACCCGATGGACACCCGACTCGTAGCGTAACGTGCCATAAGCGTTCTTGCCTCGCACCACGAAGGCGATCTCCTTCAGGCCGCCCAGCACCCCCTGGCTCGTCGACAAGACTTCGACCTTCCACCCCTGGCTTTCGGCGTATCGCGAGTACATCCGGAAGAGGTCAGCGGCGAATAGGCCAGCCTCATCACCGCCGGTCCCGGCCCGGATCTCGATCACCGCCGCACGATCGTCCAACGGGTCACGCGGGGCCAAGAGATCGCGAACCTCACTCTCAAGCCCGCCGATGCGGTCCTCCAGCTCCGCGACTTCGGCCTGCGCGAGCTCGCGCAGCTCCTCATCCTCACCCGACCTGCTGAGGTCGCGCGCCTGCTTCAGTTCATCGCTGACCTTGAGGTACTCTCGGCCTGTAATGCAGACGCGCTCGAGCCCGGCGTATTCCTGACCCAGCGACCTCAATCGCTCCGGGTCGGCGATTACCTCCGGGCTCGCTAACAG
>CP070722.1:1385907-1395321 GCA_020350785.1 Gemmatimonadota bacterium | reverse complement strand
GTACGGGGACGACGGAGCCCGCCGTACAGGCCTCGCCGGCGCCGGTGGCGGGCGGGCATCAGTTCGAATCGATCAGCGCCGGGGATCATTATACGTGCGGTGTAGCGGTCGGCGGGGAAGCCTACTGCTGGGGCTGGGGCACCTCGAACCAGCTGGGCAACGGCGAGGCCATCGACCGACTCGCGCCCACCTTGGTATCGGGTCGGCTCAGCATCAGCTCCATCAGCGCCGGAAGCAAGCACACGTGCGGCATGGCGGCTGACGGTTTCGCCTACTGCTGGGGCGACGGCAGCCGCTGGCAACTGGGGACGGGGGAGCAGAGGTCGGAGGCCACACCTATTCGAGTAGGAGGCCAGTAGCCTGGCCCCCGAGACCGATCAGTGTTCCTCTGAATATGCGAGCGCGCCGCCCTGGACGATGGCAGTCACCGTCTCGAAGGCTTGAAGATCGGTCAATGGGTTGCCATCGACGACGATGATGTCGGCGAGCTTCCCCGGCTCGAGAGTGCCCAATCGGTCACCCTGCCCGCATACCATCGCCGCGTTTCGAGTGCTGGCCATGATGACTTCATGTGGCGTGAGACCGGCCGCCTGAAGCAGTCTCATCTCCGTCAACGGCATGCCGGACTCAACGTCGGGGTTCGCGCCGTAGTCGTTCCCCAGCGCCAGGCTTCCGCCCAGCAAATGGAAGCGACGGACCGCCTCGACGTGTACATCGATGACGATCTGCTCGATGCGTGACCGGTCGATCTTCTTGTACAGAGTGCCGATATGAGCGTCCAGAGTCGGAACCATCACGATGCCCTGCTCTACCACACGAGCCATCAACACTTCGAATTCCGGCGCAACGACATCGAAGAGTTGTGAGGGCGGGTCGTCACTTTCCAGAACGCTGCTCTCTTCCTCAGCGGACAGAATCGGAAACGGCGAGTGGTCTATGACATCGAGACCGGCTGGCAGAACGATCTCCTCCACGAGGTACGGTTCGATTGCGTGGGCCCGGACCGGCGCTCCGCGACCGTGGGCTTCCTCGACGACGGCGCGCACCCCGTCGAGGTCGAGAACGGGCCAGGGATCGCGAGGGTCGCCCGGGGCCAGGGCGATCTTGATCATGCTGGCTCCGCGACCCAGCAGATCGTTTACCGCGTCCCGCGCCTCCTCCGGCGTTCCGACTTCGTAGCTGAACTGCGACCCGTACGCCGGGCCCGGGTAGCCGCCCGGTACCGTGATGATCGGTCCGGCAAAGAAACCACGCGCCGCCGGACCCTCGGCCACCGAAGCCTGCTCGAACCTCGAGAGCCGATCCAGCGACGTCCCGACATTGCAGACCGTCGTGACTCCATCGACCAAGAACGCCCGACGGACGGCGGGATCGCCCGTGCTGTGCGTATGCGCGTCGATGATGCCGGGCAAGATGGTGCCGCCACGCGCATCGAGGACCTTCACGTCTCCGGGAATATCGAATTCCGCGCCCCCGCCGACGGCAAGGATGCGATCATCCCGAACGACAACAACGCCGTCGGCTATCGCCGGTCCGCCGGTCCCGTCGATGACCGTTCCATTTGCCACCACCAGAGCATCAACCGGCACACGCCGATCGTTGGCTGCGCAACCGGAGAGCACGATCAGCAGCAGAGTCATACAGACATAAGATCCGCTTACCATCCGCGAGTCACGAGCCCGTGTTCGCCTTTCACCCATTGATCGCCGTCCAGCTTGCCAGCTTCGGAACCGAACACAACCCGCCATGACGCTAGCAGCCATGCGTTTCGCCGGCGCTGGCGCGAGCAGCAAGGTCGCAGAAAGTCGAGCCACTCGGATCAGTTCCCCAGCGCTCGCAGAACATAATCGTCCGCGATACCGAGCAGCGCATCGTAGTCCGGGTCTTCGAAATCACCGGCTGTAATGACCACCACCATCTCGTGGCCGGGGATCACGATTATGAACTGCCCTCCCCAGCCCGCGGCCGTGTAGAAGTCCGTGTCTCCCGTATCGAACGTTCCCAGCCACCACTGCAAGCCGTAGCCGTTCAGGTAACCCTGTGCGGGGCTCTCCGAAGTGGAGACGTCGATGACTTCACTGGTGGAGGCGGTTACCCAGTTCTCCGAGACGACTCGAGTGCCGTTCCATACGCCGCCGTCCAGGTACAATTGGCCGATCTTCGCCATATCTCTGGGGCGAAGGTAGAGCGTGGAGGAAGCCACGACCATCTCGGGAGCGTTCGGGAATCCATACCACTCGTAGGAGCTGATTCCCAGTGGAGCAAAGAGGTGTTGCTCGGCGAAGGCAGACAGAGTCACACCGCTTGTCCTTCTGATGACCTCGCCGAGCAGGTTCGTGGTTCCGCTGTTGTAGATGAACCGCGTGCCCGGCGCCGCGACGGTCGACTTGCTCAGGACGTACCCGATCGGGTCTTCGCTATTGATCATCGCGACCAGGTCGTTGCGCGGATCGGCGTAAGGGTAGCCTTCGTTCCAGGGTAGTCCCGACGCCATCGCCAGCATGTGGGTGAGCGTGATCTGCTTCTTGACCGCGTCGCTGAGGCCTGAGTAGTCCGGAAAGAACGAAAACATGGTTTCGTCCGCTCCGCCGATCAGCCCCTCGTCAACGGCGATCCCGAGCAGAATAGAGGTCACGCTCTTCGAGTCCGAGGCCAGGCAGTGCAGCGTATTCCGGTCGAAATCCTCGTAGGCGAGGTCGTACCCGTCCCTCAGGTTGCTGAGATCGAGATGCTCCCCAGGGAAATACTCTTCAAAGACGAGCCTCCCGTCCTTTGCGACGACGATACCGTGCACAGGGTGATCGTCCTGGCGCTGCAGATCGTTCATCAGCTCGATGAAGGGAACGGTATCCATCCCCATGTCCCCCAACGACGCGGTGGTCCAACCGTCGCCCGTCTGCTGGGGAACTCGATACGTGTACTCCTGATCGCTCTGAAACAGGTCGTCACAGGCACAACCGAAGACAAGGAGAATGATAACAGCTATTAACCGGATGGGGGTGCCAACGCGTATGAGTGGCCTTCGCCTTTCCATATCCATATCTCGATCCTCTCGCCTGTAGCTTGTCAGGCCGGGGCGCACCTTCCTCGTTACTCATTACGTCTGTTATCGCGAGCTTGATTCGAGCAATGGCTACCGATTAGCGGGCCGTCCGCCGCCGCAACCAAACTCGCGCTCGGCCCGTACTGTGAACTAAGATGTGGAGAGCTGGTCCGACCCTGAACTGAAGCAGGAGAAGAAACCATGTTCCGTCCCGCTTCAAAGATCTGTTCTTTTATTGCCGCCTGCGCCCCGTTCGTCTTCCCCTGCATGGATCTCCAGGCCCAGGAATGGGTCGATCCGCTGCAAAGCATCACGGAAGCCGAGCTCAGAGACCACATCCACTACCTCGCCTCCGATTTCCTGAAGGGAAGGGCTGCCGAAGACGAGGGCTACCTACTGGCTGCGCACTACGGAGCCGTGCAGTTCGAGGCCGCCGGCCTCGAGCCAATGTTCACCGACTCAGCCGGCGCGCCCTCGTTCTTCCAGCAGATCGCTTTCGAGAACGCCAAGGTGAGCGGCGCCAGTACCATGGCGGTCACGGTGGCCGAAAAGTCAAAGGCCTATCGTTTTACCCAGGACTTCCTGGCCCTACAGCTCATGGCGGGGGGCGACCTGAAGACCGAGGATAGACCAGTCTTTCTGGGGTACGGCATCGAGGAGCCCGACCTTGGCTGGAACGATTACGAAGGCATGGATGTGACGGGGAAGATAGCTGTGATCGTCGGCGGCGCTCCCACCCGAAACGGCGAGCCGGTGCTGCCGGAAGAGCAGCACAAGACCTACGGCAACCTGCAGCGAAGCGGACGCGAGCGAGTGCTGCCTGCTTTGAGCCATGGTGTATCGGCGCTCATCCTGGTAGACGATACCGGATCGGCCTCGCTCTGGGACGATCTAGCCAGAATGATGGATCGGCCTTCTCTGCAACCGATGTCAGCCGACCCGCCGCAGGAAGGCGGTCGAGGCTCACCCCCCTGGATCATCTTGATCAGGCCGCAAGAGGCGACGGAGCTGCTCGAGGGGACCGATTACGATCCCTTGTCCGGAACCGGATCCCCCACGCCGGGCCCTCTGGACGGCATTCGCGTCGCGCTGGACCTGAAGCGGGAAGTGGAGCCTGCGTTCTCTGCGCCCAACGTCGTCGCTCTCTTGCCCGGAACCGACTCGATATTGAAGAACGAGTACATAGTCGTGACCGCCCATCTAGACCACGTCGGGGTACGGGACGGCGAGGTCTATAACGGCGCCGACGACAACGCCAGCGGCAGTGCGGCGGTGCTGGAAGCGGCGGAGGCCGCAGCTATGACACCGGCGAAGCGCTCGATCATCTTCGTCTTGCTTACCGCGGAGGAGAAGGGTTTGCTGGGCGCGATGCACTTTGCCGATAATCCGCCGGTACCGATCGAGAACATCGTTCTCAACATCAACCTCGACATGGTGGGCAGGAACTCGCCTGACTGGCCCGAGTCGCTGCTGGCCATGGGCTCCGAGAACCGCCGGCCCGAACTGTTGGAGCTGATCAGAGACGTTAACTCACAGGTTGGAGCCAACCTGGATTGGCGGCTCAACGAGGGTACGGACCCTCACGCTCACGTTCAGAGGAGCGACCAGCTGGCCTTCATGCAGAAAGGCATCCCGGCCATCCTGATCACCCGCGGGTTTATGGGCCCGGACTACCATCGCTCGTCCGACGATCCCGAAACGATCAACTACGGCAAGGTGACCGAAGCCGCCCGGCTCGCCTTCGCCCTGGCGATAGAGGCAGGCAATCGCGCCGTCTTGTTCGGCGGCGAGTGAGCGGCCGAGCGCCATCCGCTCGTATTCAGTTTGCTCCATGCGCGAGGTGACCGTAATGAAGTTTCGGAAGCGACCGTCTCATCCCCGGGCGGCTCGGCTGATTTTTTCCGCGGCCGTTCTGTCATTGTTGCTGCCCGTCTACTTCACGGGCTGTGATTCTCAAGGTCCATCCGAAACCGAGGCGGAGTTTTGGGCGCGCACGGAGGCGTTCGTTACGCAGCATATGGATCCCCAGGGATCAGGCTTCGCTTTCGTCGTCGTCCACGACAGCGCCATCGCCTTCGCCCGCGGCTGGGGTATGGCGAACATCGCGTCCGGCGTCCCCTTCTCTCCCAACACACCGAGCTGTGCCGCCAGCCTGACGAAGCAGTTCACGGCTGTGGCCGTGCTCATTCTCTATGAAGATGAGCTCCTCACCCTGGAGACACCGATCCTATCGATCCTTCCGGAGCTGCCGGCGGCGTGGTCGGCGATCACGATACATCATCTCCTGACACATCAATCGGGGATACCCAACTACACGGATATCGTGGGAGATGAGCCTTCGAGCATCGATGGCCTGACGAACGAGGACGCTTTGAACCTGGTGCTCGCCGACCCGATTCTCGATTTCCCACCTGGGACGAATGCGTCCTACTCGAATACCGGCTACCTCATCCTGGCGATGATCGTGGAGCGGCTCGCCGGATCGAGCTATTCCGACTTTCTGAGTGAGAACATCTTCGAACCTCTGGGCATGACTTCGACCTTCGTCAGCGACGAGTCGGTCGTGTATCCGCCGAACGCGGCCCAGCCGTACGATGAGCACAACCATTTATACGAGTACACGCTCTACACCTACGGCGCCACCGGCATCTACACGACCCTGAACGACTACGCGAAGTGGGACCTGGCACTGTACACGGACGCCATCGTGCGACAATCGACCCTGCAGCTCGCCTTTACCGGCTACACCGGCGGCGATAACAACTTCGGATACGGCTGGATGATCGGGACGCACCGCGGCTCGAGGTCTCTGCGCCACGGGGGATTCTCTACCGGCTTCCTGAACTACGTTCTGCGCATACCGGGGAAGCGATTCACGTATCTCTTCTTATCCAATGGCGGGGTGTTCGCGAACGACGGCTTCGATACATGGACGAGTGAGCTGATGGACATGATTCTGTCCTACTATCTCTAATGTCCAGCGGGGACTACGCTCGCGGCCCCTCACCTTGATCGTTCCCACCCGACCTGCCATCTTCCCTCTGATGACTAGCCAGGGCCAGACTCTGTCGTCCCGCGCGGCCCGCTCCAACGCGGGTCGTTCGCTTTCTTCTGGGCGCAGCGCATGACCGGACCGACACCACGGCACCGGACTTTCTTCGCCGAATTGAAGCGCCGCGGCGTGTTCAAAGTGGCGGCGATCTACGGCGCCGTCGCGTTCGCGGTATTACAGGGCGCCGACATCATCCTGCCCAGCTTGGGGCTGCCCGAAGGCGCGCTGACCCTTCTGGTGGTGATCGCGCTCCTCGGTTTCCCGATCGCCGTCGCGCTCGCCTGGGCTTACGAGCTGACGGGCCATGGTCTGAAGCGCGAAGAGCCGGCGGCTGAGGCCGAGCTGGAGAAGATCGCGGCGCAGCCGCGGGATAGGCGCTGGCTGGCAGGCGTCGTCGCCCTGGTGTTCGTCGTGCTGATGGCCGGGAGCGGTTGGTGGATCCTGACGCGGGACGCCGGCGGTTATTCGCCTGTCGATGCAAGCGACCCCTCATCGGCGGCCCGGGTCGTCGTGCTTCCCTTCACCGTCCGCGGCAGCGGCCAGCACGACTACTTGGGCGAGGGAATGGTGGACGTGCTGAGCAAGAAGCTGGACGTCGCTGGTGAGCTGCGCAGCGTCGACCCACGCGCTGTCCTGGCGCTGGTGAGCCGTGAGGGTGAGGGCCCACCGGGACCGCAGCGCGGCCGAGCGATCGCCCGAAGCCTGCAGGCGCAGTACTTCGTCCTGGGTAGTGTCGTGGAGGTTGGCGGCCGGCTCCAGCTCGATGTCTCTCTATATGATACAGAAGGTGACGCCGAGGCGATCGCCGTGGCCACCGACGAAGGAAGCGCCGACGAAGTATTCGAGATCGTAGACCGTCTAGCTGCCCAGCTACTACTCAAGACGGGCGGCGGACGCGGCAGCCCGGTGGCCCGGATCGCGGCCGTGACCACGGACTCGCTGGCGGCGCTCAAGGACTACCTGCATGGCGAGCGCGCCTTGCGAGCGGGTCAGTACCTGCAAGCGGCGGACGCGTTCGAGCGTGCCGTCGCGGTCGACTCGTCTTTTGCCCTGGCCTGGTACCGCCTGAGCGTGGCCTACGAGTGGCTGACGCGTGAGAACATGATGGTGCAAGCGGCGGAGCAGGCGTTCCGGCACAGCGCCAGGCTGTCTGAGCGCGACCGCCGTCTCCTCGAGGGCAGCGTGGCGGCGCGCCTTGGCGACCACGCCCGGGCGGAGCAGGACTATCGTGCCATCGTGGCAATCTACCCGGACGATGTAGAGGCGTGGTTCCAGCTCGGCGAGGTGCTCTTCCACTATTCGCCTCCGGAGGGACGCTCGATCGCTCGGTCACGCGAGGCGTTCGAGCGCGTCCTCCACTACGAGCCGGACCACGTCAGCTCCATCGTCCATTTGGCACGGATCGCGGTGGTCGAAGGCGACATGCAAAAGCTCGACTCGCTCGTCGATCGATTCCTGGCGGTGAACCCCGATGCCGATCGGGCCGTCGAGATGCGGACGTTGCGCGCGTTCGTCATCGGCGACTCGATCGGGCAGGTCCGCGCCCTCGCGGAGCTGAGGCAGGTATCCGATCCAGCTCTGTTGGTGACCGTCGCCTACGTGCCCGTCATGACGCTCGACATCCAGGTCGGTGTGGCACTGACGGACCTATTGATCGATGCGGGCCGCGCGCCCGCGATGCGATCGTTAGGCCATGTCTATCGCGGCTACCTGGCCGCGGCACACGGTCGCTTCGAAGACGCTTCGGCCGAATTGACCGCGGCGGAACGCTTCAACGCCTATGGGGCCATCGAGTTCGGTGCGTTCTTTTCGACTTTGCCGTTCTTCCCGGCAAGTAGCGAAGAGCTACGGACAATCCGTTAGCGGATCGAGGGGCCGGATCCAGACACGGTGCCGCGGATCACCCACCCCAGCGGATACATCAGGCCGCACGATGAGATACACGCACAGGTGCAGGCCTTTCTGCTCGGCGTGCTGAGCGCTCGTCTGGGCGACTATGAAGAGGCGCAGAGGTGGGCAGACGAGTTGCGGCGGCTGAAGAGCCCCGAGCGGTCGCCGTCACTATCGGAAGACCTGGCGCTGGGGGTGCTGGCCTATGCCGCATCGTTGCGTGGCGAGAACGCGGCGGCGCTGGACCTACTTCAACGGCTACAGATGCAGTCGTTCTATCAAAACAGCTTCGTGTCGCCCTTCTATTCAGGAGCGCTGCAGCGATACCTGCGGGCGATGCTGCTGGAAGATGCGGGACGTCTGGAGGACGCGCTCCGCTGGTACGGTTCGTTCGAGCAAATCTCGATGTACGATTTCGTCTTCCTGGCGCCTTCGCACCTGCGCCGCGCCGAGATATACGAGCGACGCGGCGAGCTCGACGAGGCTCGGCGGCACTACTCGCGTTTTGTGGAGCTCTGGTCAGAGTGCGATCCGGAGCTTCGCCCCCTTGTGGCTCAAGCCCAGCAGCGCCTGGCCGCGCTTGCATCGGACAGGTAGCCGGGATTCAGCGCAGCCCGATCCGGCGGATAGATTTCTAGCATTAGATGATGATCACGAGCACCGCTTAACACCGGCGGTGGGTCCCGGCATGGATCGACGTGACTTTCTGATCCGAGCGATCGGGCTTCCGCTCGGGCTGCGACTGGCAGCGGCCGGGGTCAGGCCGCCTGCCGACCCCGTCACCCTCTTCCTCGCCGGCGACGTGATGACCGGCCGGGGGATCGACCAAGTGCTCCCCCACTTCGGCGACCCGAGCCTCTTCGAGCCGTACGTTCGGACGGCCACGGAATACGTCGAGCTGGCCGAGAGGAAGAGCGGACCGATCCCACGGCCCGTCGACTTCACTTACATCTGGGGTGATGCCCTCGAGGAGCTTGAGCGCGTCGCGCCGGCGGCGCGGATCGTGAACCTCGAGACGAGCGTGACGACCAGCGACGATCGCTGGCCGCGGAAGCAGATCCATTACCGCATGCACCCGGCCAACGTCCCCTGCCTCACGGCGGCCGGGATCGACTGCTGCGCCCTCGCCAACAACCACGTGCTCGACTGGGGCAGCGCCGGGCTCCTC
Organism: Gemmatimonadota bacterium; assembly: GCA_020350785.1. GTDB lineage: Bacteria > Gemmatimonadota > Gemmatimonadetes > Palauibacterales > KS3-K002. The sequence continues at coordinate 1,386,168 of CP070722.1, read as the reverse complement.
GAGACGCTCGATACGCTGCAAGCCGCGGGGATCCAAACGGCCGGCGCTGGACGCGACCTCGAGGAGGCGATGAGGCCGGCGGTCCTGGAGGCGGGGATCGATCAAAGAGTACTCGTGTTCGGGTTCGGCGCGGCGAGCAGCGGGATCCCGGCGGCCTGGGCGGCCGGAGAGTCGCGGCCCGGAGTGAACTTCCTACCGGACGTTTCGCGCCGCAGCCTCGAGCGCGTCGCCGAGAGTGTGCACGCGGTCAAGCGCCGGGGC
>CP070722.1:1345395-1385807 GCA_020350785.1 Gemmatimonadota bacterium | reverse complement strand
GCGCAACCGGTCGAGGAACCCTCTGGTCCTGTTCCAGACGATCAAGAAGAACTGGGAGGCGGACCATCGGCCGCTGCAGTGGGAGGACCCGGCCTACCGGCCGGACGATCTGTTTCGCAAGCGTCATCTGAGGGAGATGGTGGAACGGGCGGTGGAGCAGCTACCCGAGCATCACCGGACCGTATTCGTGCTGCGCGAGATGGAAGGTAAGACGTACGAGGAGATCTCGGAGATTACGGGGGTGAATCTGGGGACGGTCAAGTCGCGGCTGAACCGGGCGCGCAACAACTTCGCGCATATCATCGCTCCGATGCTGAGATAGGGGCGACGGCTGAAGGGCCGTGGAGACGGGGCGCCGACCCAAGCTGGGTGGCGCCCCGTTTCGCGTCCGGAACGAGCCTTTCGGGCCCTGGATTGCACATGGAACACCGCCGTTCTTAGTGCGTACAACAGGCGATTCCACGGCCTCGGCGTGGGAACCAGCCCTGGAGTGCGTGACATGGATTGCGCGGAGTTTCTCTCGGACTACTCTGATTTCCTCGACTGTCGCTTCGAGGAGCACTCCCTTTCCAGCTACTGCCAGCACCTCCTCGCCTGCCGCGATTGCGCGGAATATGACCGCGTGATGCGGCGCGGACTGTACCTGGTACGACAATTGGATCCGCCGGCGGATGTCGGCGACTGCCTGGACTCGCTCTCTCAGCAGTTGACCTACCGGTCCGCCGGCACCCGGCTGAGCGGAGTGGCGGCGGTGGCCGGAGGCGCGTTCCTGGCGCTGGCCGTTGTGTTCATCCTCGACGCGGGCAGGGCCACGGTCGAGCTGCCACCCGTCGTGGTGGAGGCTCCCGCCTGGAGGACAGAGCTGCCATCGCTGTGGGGTCCGCCGCCTCGGCTGGCGCCGGCTACGAGCCTTCTTGAGATCCCGGCGCTGGGCACCGAGCCCTTTCTGACTCGGCCGGAAGAGCCGTTCTCACTATTCCGCGGGCCGGTCCGTTCCCAGCAACTCCCGGAGAGAGTGGCGGAGGCCGCTCAGTAGTAGGCGGGCGCCGGCCTGCTCGTGTTGACACCCCTGGACCGCCCGCTCAATAGTTGTGTATGCGGGAGCTGACTTACGACCAGCTGGTTGCGCGGCTGGCGAAGGGGAAGTTGGGCGGCAGCTACTTTCTCAATAGCGACGAACCCTTCCTTCGTGACCAAGCCATAAAGCTGCTGATCGAGGCTCACCTCGGCGACGGCTCTGCGGACTTCGACTTAGACCAGATGAGCGGAGATGATGCCGATCCCGCGAAGCTGGCGGCGCTGTTGGCGACCCCGCCGTTGCTGTCGAGCTACCGCGTGACTGTCGTGCGGGAGGCGCAGAGTCTGGCGCCGAAAGCGCGTTCTGTGGTTGAGGATGCGGTCCGCCAACCCGTATCCAACCGCGTCGTCATCGTGGCGGCGCAGGTCCCCCGCGGATCCAAGGCCAGATTCTATCAGATTCTGCGAGAGCAGTGCGTCTCGCTGTCGCTACGAGCGCCCGGCTCGTCAGAGCTGGCGGGCTGGCTGGCCAAGCAGGCGAAGGCGGCTCACGGAATAGAGATGGACATGTCGGCGGCCCAGCTGCTGGCCAGCGTGATCGGCGCACGCTTGGGCGTTTTGGCGCAGGAGTTGGACAAGCTCGCCAGTGGCGCCGGCGCCGACAAGAGGATCGGCTTGGGCGAGGTCCGCGCCGCGGCGGGGGCGCTCCCGCAGGTCAACCGCTGGGAGTGGATCGATCGGGTGGCGGAGCGTCGTATCAGCCCGGCCCTCGTCGAACTGCCCGATCTGCTGGATTCCGGAGAGAGCGCGGTCGGTTTGATCGGTGCGCTCTCCGAGGCGCTGATCCGGGTAGGCCTGGCCGGCGAAGGTGAAGGTGCGCTGGTGGCGGTGCTGAAGCGTGATGGCAGCTACGGCAATCTCAGTTGGAAGTTGCGTGCATACAGGCAGCAAGCCAGAAATTGGGACCGGGCTGACCTGGCGGCGGCCTTGGCTGAGCTACTCCGGGCCGACAGGCTGATCAAATCGGGTGGTCTGTCGGAGCGGGCGGCGTTGGAGGAGGCACTGCTACGGATTGGGACATTGGGGCGTGCCGAGCCGGGCGCGGGGCGGATACTCGGACGGGGGAGGACCGGTGGCAAGGACGGCGTACCGCAGCCTGCGAGGCTGCAAGCTGCTGATTGCGGTGCTCTTGGCGGCGCCGGAGCTGCTGGCGCAGAATAGCTCGCTCTTGGAACAGGTGGAGCGATTGGCCGATCGCGGCGAGGTGCGGGAGGCGCGGCAGGCGCTGGCGCGTTGGCAGAGCGATTTCGGGGCGTCGGCGGCGCTGGAGGAAAGAGCGCGCGCCTGGTTCCTGGCCGGCCGTCTGGCCGACGACGGCGGGGAGGCCGAGCTGCACTATCTACGTGTGGTCATCGAGGGCTCCAGCACGGCGTACGCCGACGACGCGCTTCTGCGCCTGGCGCAATACAAGTACGCCCTGGGGGAGCACGACCGGGCCATCGACTATCTGGCGCGACTGCGAAGGGATTACCCGACCAGCGAGAACGGGCCGACAGCGCTCCTCTGGGTGGCGCGCGCCGCGCGGGCCCAGGGAGATTCCCGCCGGGCGTGCGAGGCCGCCGATCAGGGGATCCGTGAGGCCGCCCCGGGCGACACGGCGCTCGAGCGCGCCCTTCAAGATGAGAAAGCGAGCTGCTTGGAGGTGAGCCGTACGTATACGGTTCAGGTAGCGGCCTTCCAGGATGAGGCGGCCGCTCAGCGGTTGGCCAGGCAACTCCTGGAGGAGGGTTACGACGCTTGGGTGCTGGTCGCGAGCGGGGGAGATCCGCTGCATCGTGTCCGAGTTGGCCGTGGCCTCATAGAGTCGGAGGCGCAGGGCTTGATCGCCCGTTTGAGCGAGGCGGGCTATTCACCGTTCTTGGTCTCGCAAACTGGCCCGTCCGGAGGTGCGCGCTAGATGCGTAAGGGCGGCGACACCCCGCTCATGCGACAGTACCTGGATCTGAAGGGCCGACATCCCGATGCCATCCTCTTCTTCCAGGTCGGTGACTTCTACGAGATGTTCTACGAGGACGCCGAGGAGGCGGCCCGTCTGCTGAATTTGACGCTGACTTCACGCAACAACGGTGAGGCGGCAGAGGTCCCGCTGGCGGGAGTGCCGGTCAAGGCCGCCCGCGAATACGTCCAGCGGTTGATCCAGCTGGGTCGCCGGGTGGCGATCTGCCAGCAGGTGGAGGATGCGTCACAGGCTCAAGGTTTGGTGCGGCGCGAGGTCGTGGAGACGGTCACACCCGGGGCGGTGCTGGCCGATGAGCTTCTCGTGTCGAGCCGCAACAATTTTCTCGCCGCGGTGGTGGGCGGCGCGGCTGGGGCGGATTTCGGGCTCGCCTGGGCCGATATCTCGACCGGCGAGTTCCTCTGTTCGGTGGTGCCTGCGGCCGAGTTGGCCTCCGAGCTCGATCGCCTGGACGCTCGCGAGGTACTCCTGCCGCGCTCGTGGGATGGCGTCGCACACGAGGCGCTGCAAGGGCGCCCGCTGACATACCGGGACGATTGGTGCTTCGACGCCGGCATCGCCGCCGAGCAGATCTGCAGACACTTCTCCCTTCAGAGTCTGGCGAGCCTGGGGCTGGCGGAAGAGGGCGACGACCCGGCCGCCCGCGCGGCCGGAGGCCTGCTCGCCTACCTGCTCGAGATACAGCCGGATGGCGGTGGCCAGCTCAGGCCGCTACGGATTCAGCGAGCCGCCGGATTGCTGCACCTGGACGAGATGACGCGACGCAACCTGGAAGTGGTGCGGCCCCTGCAACCCGGCGGTGACGGCAAGTGCTTGCTGGACATCATCGACCTGACTTTGACGCCGATGGGGGCACGCCAGCTGCGGGGCTGGCTTCTGCAGCCGTTGGCCGACCCGGCGGCGATCGCCCGGCGGCTCGATGCGACGGAGGAGCTGTTCGAGGACCGACCGCGTCGCCGGCGGTTGCGGGAGGTGCTGCGCGCTGTCAGGGATCTGGAGCGTTTGGTTGGTCGGTTGGGCGCGTTGCGGGCCACGCCGCGCGACCTCCTCGGCCTCGCGGGCTCGCTGCGGCAAGCGCCGCTTGTCGAGGAAGCGCTGGCTGAACCCGAGAGCGAGGAACTGCGAGGCTTGCTCGAGGGCTTCGATGCCGCCGCGGACGTGGCGGATACCGTCGAACGAGCGATCGACCCGGAAGCGCCGATGAACTTGGGTGATGGTGGGGTCATCAGGTCGGGCTTTTCGGACGAGCTTGACGAGCTGCGCGCGACGCGGGAAGGAGCGGTGGGCTGGATCGCCGAGCTGCAGGGCCGCGAGAGAGAGCGGACCGGGATCGGGTCCTTGAAGGTCGGGTACAATCGGGTCTTCGGCTACTATATCGAAGTAAGCAAGCCGAACCTTGCCAAGGTACCAGAGGACTATCAGCGCAGGCAGACGCTCACCAACGCCGAGCGTTTTCTGACGCCGGAGCTGAAGGAATGGGAGGCTAAGGTCCTCAACGCTGAGGAGCGTATCGGCGAGTTGGAGCAGGAGCTGTTCCGACAGGTGCGCGAGGACGTGGCTGGGGAGGTCAAGCGATTACAGGAACTTTCGCGGCGGGTGGCGTTGATCGATGTGTACGCTGCGCTGGCAGCCGTGGCCGAGCGGAACGGGTACACGCGGCCACAGGTCGACCGCAACGATCGAATAGAGATACGCGGCGGACGGCATCCGGTCGTGGAGTGCGTGATGCCTCGGGAGCAATTCGTCCCCAATGACGTCCGGCTGGACGAATCGCAGCGGGTGATCGTTCTCACGGGCCCCAACATGGCGGGTAAGTCGACGATACTGAGACAGGTGGGGCTGATATGCCTGCTGGCCCAGATGGGGTCGTTCGTTCCGGCGGATAGCGCGGAGATCGGTGTCGCCGACCGAATCTTCACCCGCGTGGGCGCGTCGGACAACTTGGCGCAGGGCCACAGCACGTTCATGGTCGAGATGATCGAAACCGCCGCGATCCTGAACGGTGCGACAGAACGCAGTCTCGTCCGGCTCGACGAGATCGGGCGCGGCACTTCGACCTACGACGGAGTGTCGATCGCCTGGTCGGTGACCGAGTATATCCACGAACGAATCGGAGCGAAGACGATCTTCGCAACTCACTACCATGAGCTGACCCAGATCGCTGATCTTCTGCCGGCGGTGGTCGCCTACAACGTAGCCGTCAAAGAGGTGGGCGATGAGATTGTCTTTCTACGCCACCTCGAAGCAGGAGGTGCGGACCGTTCGTACGGTGTGCAGGTGGCGCGGCTGGCGGGATTGCCACGAGAGGTAGTAGAGCGAGCCGCTGAGATCCTGCATGATCTGGAGGGTTTCGCCGTCGGTGTGGATGCCGGTGTCGGGCGCAGAGGTCATCTGCCGGACTCGGCAAACAGGTCGCAGCTTTCACTGTTCGAGTTGCCGGAGCACCCGGTCCTGGAGCGTCTGCGATCGGCCGTGCCGGACGCGATGACGCCGATCGAGGCTCTCAATCTGCTGGCCGAGCTGAAGCGTGAGGCGGGGCGTTCGTGAAGAAGCTCCTGATACCCGGGCTAATAGTGGCGACACTCGCGGTCGTCTACGCGGTGGCAGGCGAGCGGATTGGCTTGGGGGTGCTACTGGGGCGGTTCGACAGTCACCAGCGCCTGCCCGCCTTGCGCAGCAAGGAGCTGCCGATCCGCTATCCGGCCCATCTCTGGCGCGACGGAGTCGTTGGTGAAGTCGTGCTTCGCATACACATCACCGAGCTGGGCACCGTCGACTCGGTCGAGCTTCGGCGATCGAGCGGCCACGCCGAGCTGGACAGTATCGCGCTGGAGGGGGCGAAGCGCCTCGAGTATCACCCGGCCCGAAAGGCGGAAGAGGCTACCGCCGTCTGGGCGGAGCTGCCGGTCAGGTTCGAGCGAGAAGGTGCGCGTCAATCAATCGAGGAGCGCTGACAATGCCCGCGCAGACACGACCGCCCCACGCCGTCCCATACGAGAGTGTGCTCGCTGTGATCGGCTGGACGCCGCTCATACGCCTGAATCGGGTGGTGGGCGGCTCGGTCACGCCCGTGTACGGCAAGGCGGAGTTCATGAATCCGGGCGGTTCGGTCAAAGACCGAATAGGGATAGCCATGATCGAGGCCGCCGAGGCCTCCGGAACCCTCAAAGCGGGCGGCGTCATCGTAGAAGGCACGGCCGGCAACACCGGTGTAGGGCTGGCGCTCGCGGCCTGCGTGAAGGGCTACCGCTGCATCTTCACCATGCCGGACAAGTTCAGTCAGGAGAAGATTAGGCTGATGCGGGCGTTCGGGGCGGAGGTCATCACGACCCCGTCGGCTGTGCCACCCGATCATCCCGACAACTACTTGAACGTGGCCCGCCGCGTCGTCGAGGAGACGCCCAACGCGGTCATGGCCGACCAGTTCTACAATCCTGCCAATCCCGAGGCGCACTACCGTACGACCGGACCGGAGATTTGGGCGCAGTCGGGCGGCCGGGTAACGCACTTCGTCGGGGCGGCGGGCACGGGTGGCACCGTGACGGGGGTGGCTCGCTACCTGAAGGAGCAGAACCCGAAGATCAAGGTGGTGACTGCAGACCCGCAGGGCTCGATCTATGCTCACTATCACCGAACCGGCGATATCGGCCCCTACGCGCCCTACAAGGTCGAGGGCGCCGGAAACGACAAGATTCCGACGACCCTAGATTTCGATCTGGTCGACGAGTTTCGAGTCGTCGATGATCGCGACTCTTACTCGATGGCGCGGCGCCTGACTCGCGAGGAAGGTCTGTTTGTGGGCAGCACCAGCGGTTTGATCGTCCATGCCGCGGTCGAGTTGGCGCATGAGCTGGACGACCCCGCGGCGTGCATCGTATGTCTGCTGTGCGACACTGGCGAACGATACCTATCCAAACTGTACAGCGACGAGTGGATGCGGGAGAACCGGATGCTGATTGAACGAGGTCCCAGTGTCGAAGCGTTGCTGAGCGCCAAGCCCGCCGACTTTCCCGAACTGATAGCCGTCCATCCATCGGCGGCGGTTCGCCAGGCGCTCGAGCTCATCGAGGCGAACAGCGTGACTCAACTGCCGGTGATGGACGCCGGCGAGTGCATCGGTTCGGTAACGGAATCGAATCTGCTGGCGCGGCTGGTCGAACGGCCGGAGCTGATCGAAGTGCCGGTAGCGAGCTTGATGGAGCTGCCATTGCCGGCTGTGGACATAGGCGCCGATTTCGAGACTGTGACCAAGGAGCTGGTCGCGGGGCGACCGGCGGTGATCATCCGGCGAGGCGCTGAGCCGATCGGTATAGTGACACGCTTCGACGTCGTTCACTACTTGACGGGCATCGGCTACCAGGAAGGCGTCGCCAAAAAGTGAACATCGCGGTCCTGATGGGAGGAACGAGCGCGGAGCGTGAGGTATCCCTGGCCACGGGAAGGGAGATAACGCGGGCGCTGGCCGCCAGTGGCCACTCCGTGGTGGCGATCGACACGGCCGGTGGCCGGTTGATCTCCGGTTCTGAGATCGATGAGAGCGCTGCCGGAGGCATAGGGCGCGAGCCGCCAGGCCGGAACGACCTGGTCCGTTTGGAAGTCGGGCACCTGGCGCGGACGCTGGATGGTCTGCCGGAAGAGCGGGGGGTCGAGGTCGTGTTCGTCGCTCTGCACGGCGGTTCCGGGGAGGATGGGCACGTGCAGGCGCTTCTCGATCTTGTGGGCGTTCCTTACACAGGCAGCGGTTACCTGGGAAGCGCGCTGGCGATGGACAAGTTGGCGTCGAAGGAGCTGTTTGTCGGCGCCGGCATCCGAACGCCGCCCTGGCTGGCCGGCCGCGTCGATGCCGGAGCCGTCGATAGCCGGTTGGGTGGTTTCCCCGTGGTCGTCAAGCCATCGCGCGAGGGCTCGACGGTGGGGGTCAGCGTCGTGAGATCGGCTCAAGAGTTGGATTCGGCGCTGGACCGTGCCGCGGCGTTCCAAGGCCCGCCGATCGTAGAGCGCTTCATCCCCGGGAGGGAGCTGGCGTTGGGCGTGTTGGGCGACGACGTCTTACCGGCGGTCGAGATTTGCCCAACACACGAGATCTACGACTACGAATGTAAGTACACGAAGGGGATGTCGGAGTACAAGGTGCCGGCGCCCCTGAGCGCGGCCTGTGCCGAGGAGGTCGGGGAGCTCGCCTTGAGAGCTCACCGCACGCTTCGCTTGTCCTCTTATAGCCGAGTAGATTTCCGGTTGGACGAGGACGAGAGGCCCTGGTGCCTCGAGGCCAACTCGCTGCCCGGAATGACGGCGACCAGCCTGCTTCCCAAGGCCGCGGCGGCGGCGGGCATTAGCTTCGAGGACCTGTGTGACCGCATCGTGCGCCTGGCGGTCGCCGGCCGCCGATGAGCCTGGAACCAAGTCTCATGTTCCGGGTTAGGGAGTCTGTGTCGCTGGAGGTCTTTCCGCTGACGCGAATGACTCGATGAATCCAACCGGTATCAGGCCGTTCGGCCTCGAGCTGACCCCATGGGTGAAGCGGCTCATCGCGGCGAATGCCGTGGTGTTCGTGCTCATCTTCGCAGGCGCTATCCCCATGGAGTTCGCCGTCGAGTACCTCGGATTCAACGTCTCCCAAGCCTGGCGCGAGCCCTGGACGATCATCAGCTACATGTTCGTCCACGGCGGCTTTCTTCATCTCTTCCTCAACATGTTGATGCTCTTCTTCTTCGGGCCGCCGCTGGAGCGGCGCTGGGGTGGGAAAGAGTTCATCACGTACTACGCGATCTGCGGCGTCGGCGGAGCGCTGTTCACGCTCGTCTTCGGAGGGGGTACGATAATCGGCGCCTCTGGTGCGATCTACGGCGTCATGCTGGCCTACGCGCTGAACTGGCCCGACAACCTCATCTGGATCTACGCGATCTTCCCGATCAAGGCAAAGTACCTGGTGCTCATCCTCGGCGCCATCTCTTTCTTCTCGGCCTTCGCGGGGCCGACGGACGGGATCGCCCACCTGGCCCACCTGGGCGGCCTGGTGGTCGGCTTCGTCTACCTGAAGAAGGGGTGGGAGCTGGCCGCGCGCGGGAAAGACCTCAGGAAACGCTGGCGAGCCCGGAGACTGAGGGTAATCCCCGGCGGCAAAGACGGCGCCGCGCGCGCCCGGCGCCGAGCCGGGGCGGCCGATGAAGAAGCGCGATTGCTGGAGATCGTCGACCGGCTGCTGGACAAGATCGGGGCTGAAGGCCTGGATTCACTCACGCCGGAGGAGCGACGCTTCCTGGATGAGGTCTCCCGGCGGCGGCAGACCAGCCAACAGGAAGTCCGCCACTAGCCTACCCGCTCTCTCAGTGACGTTCGCGACCGGCAGGTCTCGGGGGGCCGGATCGGGTCTCAGGGTCGAGCCCCTTTGCCGGGCCGTCCTTGACTGGGTGTAGGCCGCAAAATACGATAGCGGTCCGTTTACAACCTCAGCACAGTCAGGGAGGCGGCAGTTGTCAGCCAAGATCTACGGTACCGAAGCGATTCGAAACGTGGTGTTCCTCGGTCACGGCGGAACGGGGAAGACGACCCTGGTGGACGCGATCTGCTATGCGGCCGGCTCGACGACCAGAAAGGGCTCCATCGCGGAAGGCACGACGATCACCGACTTCACGGCGGAGGAGAAGGATCACGTCATCTCCATCAATACCGCGGTTGCCCATGCAGTTTGGAAGGACACGAAAGTCAACCTGATCGATACTCCGGGCTACCTGGACTTCGCCGGCGAAGCGAAAGCGGGTGTAAGGGTGGCCGATGGGGCCGTCGTCATGGTGGATGCCACGGCGGGCGTTCTGGTGGGGACCGAGAACGTCTGGGATTACTGCGAGGAGCGCGGGATACCGCGGATCTTCGTGATATCCATGATGGACAAGGAGAACGCGGATTTCGAGCGAGTATTGGGGGAGGTTCGCGAGGAATTCTCGAAGGACGCGGTCCCGTTGGAGATTCCAATCGGTTCAGGGGACGGGTACAAGGGAGTGATCGACCTGCTCTCCGGTCAGGCTCGAACCTTCGACCCCAAGTCGCATAAGGGTGAGTACAAAGTCGGTGAGATTCCGGACGAACTGCAAAGCGCATACGAGCCCGCCTATCAAGAGCTGGTCGAGGCGATTGCCGCGACGGACGATGCGTTGATGGAGGAGTACTTCGAGAAGGAGGCGATCGAGCCTGCGCGCGCAGCGCAGGCTCTGAAAAAGGCGATGCGGGAGGGCCTGATCTTCCCGGTCGTGTGCGCCTCGCCGGAAAGAGGTTACGGCGCGCTCGGTCTATTGGAGCGCATCGTCGAGATCATGCCGAGCCCGGCGGAGGTCGTCCCGGAGAGAGCTGCGGATGGCGATAAGGAGGTCGAGTTGGACGGCTCCGACGGTGGCCGGCTGGCGGCGCTGGTCTTCAAGACGACATCCGAACCTCATGTGGGCGAGCTCTCGTACTTCCGGATATTCTCGGGGAGCGTGACCGCTGGCTTGGCGGCGAAGAACACGACCCGGGGCAGTTCGGAGAAGCTGGGCCATCCTGGTATTCCACACGGCAAGGACCGCACGGAGGTCACAGAGCTACACGCCGGTGATATCGGTGTTGTGGCGAAGCTGCGAGACACGCACACGGGCGACACGTTGACCGCGGAGAACGACTCGCTGGTCCTCCCCGGAATCACGTTTCCGAGTGCAGATATCTCCGTGGCGGTGAAGTCGGCAACCCGTGGGGACGAGGAGAAGATCGCCACGGGTTTCCACAAGATTCACGAAGAGGATCCCACATTTAAGGCGGAGTATGACCCGGAGCTGGGACAGACGATCGCCCGTGGCTTGGGAGAGATGCATCTGGAGCTGGCGGTTGAGCGTCTCAAGCGTCGCTACGGTGTGGAGGTGGAGACCGAGGCCCCGCGGATACCGTACCGAGAGACGTTGAGCAAGACAGCTGAGGGTCAGGGACGCTACAAGAAGCAGACGGGCGGGCGCGGCCAATATGGTGACTGCTGGGTCCGCTTGAGCCCGCTACCGCCGGGCAGCGGCTATGAGTTCGTGAACGGGATCGTTGGAGGTGTCATTCCGGGCAAGTTCGTGCCATCGGTCGACAAGGGGGTGCAGGAGGCGGCGCAGCGGGGTGTGATCGCTGGTTATCCGCTGGTCGATTTCAGGGCGGAGGTGTACGACGGTTCGCACCACTCCGTTGACTCGTCCGATATCGCCTTCAAGGTCGCGGGCTCGATCGCCTTCAAGAACGTGGCGCCCGACGCGGGACCTATTCTGCTGGAGCCTATTTACGAGGTCGAGGTGACGGTGCCCGACGAGTACATGGGCGACGTGATGGGAGACTTGAATCAGCGGCGCGGCAAGATCCTGGGGATGGAGCCCAAAGGCAAGAAGCAGACCGTGCGGGCCCAGGTTCCGTTGAACGAGCTCCACCGCTACTCATCGACCCTGCGCTCGATCACGCAAGGGCGAGGAAGCTACAGCATGAGGTTCTTAGCCTACGAGCAGGCTCCCCCGAACATCGTCGAGAAGGTCAAGGCCGAGGCGGCGGCCCGGGAGCAGGAGGAGAAGAAGTAGAGCTCCGCGGTTTGATCGATCGCGGCTGATGGTCTATATTAAATAGTTAAGCGTTTTCTGTAACATCTTTGAATCCATGAGGTTAGGAGGCGTCTCCCAATGGCCGGCCACAGCAAGTGGTCGCAGATCAAGCGCAAGAAGGCGGCCGAGGACAGCAAGCGCGGCAAGCTGTTCGGCAAACTGATCCGCGAGGTCACGGTCGCCGCGCGCGAGGGTGGCGGCGATCCTGATGGCAACCCTTGGCTGCGAACAGCGATCGAGAACGCCAAAGCGGCCAACATGCCCAAGGACAACATCGAGAAGGCCATTCTTCGAGGGACCGGAGAGTTGCCCGGTCTGTCCCTCGAAGAGGTGACCTACGAGGGCTACGGGCCGGGCGGCGTTGCTATACTGGTTCAGGCGGTTACCGACAACACGAACCGCACGGTGGCCGAGGTGCGGCGACTGCTCGAGCGTCACGGCGGGAACCTGGGCCGTGACGGCTCGGTTGCCTGGAACTTCGAGCGAAAGGGCCAACTGTTGGTCGACGCGACGCGTTTTGCCGAGGAGGCGGCTCTCGAGGCGGCCTTGGAGGCGGGCGCCGAGGATTTGGAGCGGGAGGGCGATGCGTTCGCGATCAAGACGGATCCGGCGAGCTTCCATCAGGTACAGGAGGGTCTACGCAGCCGAGGGATCGAGATCGAGGATGCGCGGCTGGTCATGATCCCGAAGAGCACGATGAGGGTGGAAGGGCGCGAGGCCGAGAAGCTGGTCGCCCTCCTCGAGTCGCTCGAAGATCTCGACGATGTCCAGAACGTCTACTCGAACCTCGACATCGACGAAGCGTTGCTAGCGGAGCTGGCCGGCGCGGAGCACTAGCGGGCGGCGGAAGAGCGGTCCGGCGTGTCATGCACCGCCCGGTTCGGCGCCAGGTCCCGAGTGGCTGGTACGAGGGGGCCACGTAAGCCAAGATGATCGTTCTAGGCGTGGACCCCGGAACTCGCATCACCGGCTACGGTGTCGTGGACGGAGGCGATCGTGGGCGGCCGGTGCTCATCGAGTGTGGTGTCATTCGGCCGGCTTCCAGGTCGCTTCCGAGGCGGCTCTTGGAGATACTCGAGGGCCTGGACGGTGTCATTGAGCGAACGCGCCCCGACGTGCTCTGCGTCGAGGGCGTTTTCTATGGGCGCAACGCCCAGACGACGCTGAAGCTGGGGCAGGCGCGAGGTGCCGTGATGCTGGCCGCGGCGCGACGTGGCATGTCGGTGACTGAATACCCGCCGGCGGAGGTAAAAAACGTCGTGGTGGGGAGTGGAAGGGCGGGAAAGCGGCAGGTGGCGCTGATGGTGCAGAAGCACCTGGCGTTGGCCGAGCCCCCCGCGCCGGAAGATGCCGCCGACGGGGTGGCGCTGGCTTTGTGTCACCTCTTCCAAAGCGGGTTGACCGCCGCTGCCTCCAAGGGCCGTGGCGCGGGGAGGAAAGGGATTGATTAGCCGGTTGAACGGAGTCTTGCTCCACAAGGATCCGGACCGTGTCGAGATTAGGACGCCCGGCGGCACCACCTACGAGGTGCTCGTGCCGACGTCGGCGTTGAGCACGTTGCCGGCCTTGGGGTCCGAGGTCGAGCTTCGCACCGCGTTGGTCGGCCGGGAGGACGGGATGGACCTGTACGGCTTCCCGAGTGAGCTGGAGCGCCAACTTTTCCTCAGGCTGAAGTCCGCGTCGGGCGTCGGCCCGCGCCTGGCGCTCACATTGCTGGGCGCGATGAGCGCGCCACAGCTGGTCGAGGCGATTCGGGGTCGCGACCTCGGGCGACTCCAGACCGTCAGCGGCGTTGGCAAGAAGAAAGCCGAGCGCCTCGCCCTGGAACTGGGGGACAAGCTGGAAGACATGGTGGCGGCGGCGGTGGTAGCCGCGCCGGAGACGGGCCTTTTGGAATCGGCTGTGGGAGCGCTGCAGGCCCTGGGTTACAGCAGGGCGGAGGCTGAGGCTGCGGTCCGGAGTGCGCTCAGGGACCGGGATGCTGCCGACCGGGATGTCGAGAGCCTGGTGAGAGAGGCGCTGGCGGGGATTCGATGACGACCGAGATCACGACGCCAAAGGCGTTGGACGGCGAGCGGATGAGCGAAGCGGCACTGCGTCCGCAGCGTATGTCCGAGTTCGTGGGCCAGGAGAAGGTCAAGGAGAGTCTGTCGATCTATGTCGAGGCGGCGCTCAAGCGAAAGGAACCTCTCGACCATACGCTCTTCTACGGCCCACCCGGGCTGGGCAAGACGACGCTGGCGTTGCTCATCGCCAACGAGCTGGGGGTCGACATCAAGACGACCTCGGGCCCGGCTTTGGAGAGGCCCGGTGATCTGGTGTCGACGCTGACGAACTTGAAAGAGGGCGATGTCCTGTTCATCGACGAGATCCATCGTCTTCGGCCGCTGATCGAGGAGTTCCTCTACCCGGGGATGGAGGACTTTCGAATCGAGATTCGCCTTGGCGAAGGTCCGAAGGCCCAGACGATCACGATGAAGTTGGAGCGCTTCACGCTGATCGGCGCAACCACGAGGTTCGGCTTGCTGACCCCGCCGATGCGAGCGCGATTCGGGGTCGTCGAGCGCCTGGGATACTATCCCACCGCCGAGCTGAAGCAGATCGTTCTGAGGTCCGCCCGGATCATCGGCGTCGCCGTCGATGAGGCCGGCGCCGAAGAGATGGCACGCCGGTCGCGAGGCACGCCGCGGATCGCGAACCGCCTGCTGCGCCGGGTCCGCGATTACGCGGAAGTGAAGGCCGATGGGGTAATCACGCGGCCGGTGGCGGAGGCAGCGCTGGAAATGCTGAACGTCGATGAGTACGGTCTCGAGCAAATGGATGCGCGAATGCTCAGGCTGATCATCGAGGATTTCAGCGGGGGCCCCGTTGGCCTGTCCAGTCTGGCCGTGGCTCTGGGCGAGGAGCCGGACACGCTCGAGGAGGTCTACGAGCCCTACCTGATCCAAAATGGCTTGCTGCAAAGAACCGCTCGGGGGCGCGTGGCCACTCCCAAAGCCTACCAGCGGTTCGGATACGAGCCGCCGGCGGATTCCGGCGAACAACAAGGCCGGCTATTCACGGATGTCTGAGTTCCCCACGACCGTCTCCCCGACGGCGGACCTCGGCCGGCCGGCCGTCGACTTACGCACCGAGGATTTCGATTATCCGCTGGACGAGGGCCTGATCGCCCAGCGGCCACTCGCCGAGCGGGACGCGAGCCGACTCTTGCTGGTCAGGCGCGCGGCTTCCTCTCTCGATGATCGGTACTTCCGTGATCTGGTGTCGCTGATCGACCCGGGTGATGTGCTGGTGCTGAACGACACGCGAGTCTTCCCGGCGCGGCTCCTCGGCCGCAAGCCGAGCGGCGCCGAGGCGGAGGTCCTGCTTCTCCAGCCCGTGGACGGCGAGAAGCGGCGCTGGCGCGCACTGGTACGGCCGGGTGGTAAGCTCAAACCAGGTCGCGTGGTCCGCGTCGCCGACTCCCTCGAAGTGCTGATTGAGGAGTCGTGTGAGGGAGGGGCGCGGCTAGTCGCCCTTCAGACTCCCTTGCCGCCACTGGAAGCGGTCTTTCGCTATGGGCGAGTGCCGCTTCCGCCCTACATACGGCGAAGCGACGACGAGGACGATCAGGTGCGCTACCAAACGGTGTACGCCGCCGAGAGCGGTAGCGTCGCCGCGCCGACGGCCGGCCTGCATTTCACCCGACGCGTGCTCGAGGCCTTGGAGTCGCGGGGCGTTGAGATCGCGCGGATCACGCTGCACGTGGGGCCGGGCACCTTTCGGCCGGTCGAGGAGAGCGATCCCGCCCGGCACCGACTCGACGCTGAATCGTACCGAGTTAGCGCGGTCGCCGCCGCCACGATCAACCGCTGCCGGGCTGCCGGTGGTGCCGTGTGGGCGGCGGGCACGACGACCGTGCGGACATTGGAGACCGTGGCGGGTGGAAACGGAGTGGTTGAGCCAGGCGCCGGAATGACCGACCTTTTCATTCGGCCGGGCTATCGCTTCCGCATCGTCGATCGCCTGATCACGAACTTTCATCTGCCCAGGTCGACGCTTTTGATGCTGGTGGCCGCGTTTGCCGGCTACGAGCGGACGATGGCGGCGTACAGACACGCGCTGGAGCGCCGCTATCGGTTCTACTCGTATGGTGACGCGATGGTGGTGATGTGAGCGGAGTAGCTGACCTGGCAGCGGGGGAGCAGCGGAGCCAAGACGCGCCAGGCCGCTTCGCGCTCCAGGCTCAAGACGGTGCCGCCCGAGCCGGAACTTTGCACCTGGCGCATGGGCGCGTGCGTACGCCTGCCTTCCTGCCGGTGGGGACGCAAGGGACGGTCAAGGGGGTGTCGCCTGAAGAGCTGGTTGAGCTTGGTGCGGAGATGCTGCTGGCGAACGCCTATCATCTCTACTTGCGGCCCGGTCACGAGCAGATCCGGCAGTTGGGTGGCCTCAACCGCTTCATGGACTGGAGCCGCCCGATCCTGACCGATTCCGGCGGCTATCAGGTCTTCTCGCTAGCCAGGATCAACGAAGTGACAGACGAGGGGGTCTGGTTTCAAAGCCATATCGACGGCTCGCGCCATTTCATCACCCCGGAGCTGGTCATGGAGATCGAGCGAGCGTTGGGGGCGGATGTCATAATGGCGTTCGACGAGTGCCCGCCCGGCAGGGTGGATCGAGATGCGGCGGGGCGAGCGATGCAGCGAACCCAGCGCTGGCTTGCGCGGTGCGTCGAGCACTTCGAGCGACTCACGCCAGACGGCAGCGGCCAGGTGCTGCTTCCGGTCATCCAGGGCGGCACTTACTTGGATCTGCGGCGTGAGTCGGTCGAGGGGGCCCGCTCGTTGCGCAGCTGGGCGGGCTATGGTGTGGGTGGACTGTCGGTGGGTGAGCCGAAGGAGCAGATGTACGAGGTGCTTGCCGAGCTGGGATCGAGCCTGCCGCAGGAGGGTGTCCGCTACTTGATGGGGGTCGGGTATCCGACCGGTCTACTCGAGGCGATACGCCTGGGCTACGACCTGTTCGACTGTGTTGCGCCGACGCGCAACGGCAGGAACGGAACGGCATTCACTTCGTTGGGCCCACTGAACGTGAAGGTGGCGGCCTGGCGGGATGATGATTCGCCTATCGAGCCGGGCTGCGGCTGTTGGGCGTGCCGCAAATACAGCCGAGCCTACGTTCGCCATCTCTTCGTTTCTGGCGAGCTATTGGGTTTGCGCGTATTGTCGATTCATAACCTCTATTTTCTCACGGACCTGATGCGGCAGGCGCGCGCCGCGATCGAGGCGGGCCGCTTGCACGGCTGGGTGGAGAGCTGGTTGGCGAACTACGGAACCGCTTAGCGCTGAGGTAAGTAACTTGCTGGCACTAATATTTGTACCCGCGGAGCAGGGTGGTGGAGCTACCGGCACGCTGATCATGCTGTTTGCGTTCATCGGCATTTTCTATTTCTTGTTGATAAGGCCGCAGCGCCAGCAGCAAAAGCGTCACCAAGAGATGGTCAAGAGCCTGCGGCGCGGCGATGAGGTGAGCACGATCGGCGGCATCGTCGGTCGCATCGTGCACGTCAAGGATGACCGCTTGACTATCAAGACGGCTGAGGACACGCGCCTGGTGGTTGAGAGAGACAAGGTGGCGCGAAAGCTGGCTGCCGGCAGCGAGGAGGAGTCATAGGCATACTGGATATCAGACTGCTGGGCGACCCGGTGCTCCGGCAGGCGGCGGACGAGGTGGTTGCATTCGACGATGAGCTCAAGACCCTTGCCGAAGACATGTTCGAGACGATGTACGCGTCCGACGGTATCGGGCTCGCAGCTCCTCAGGTAGGCATTGCGAAGCGCATGTTCGTGATGGATGTCCGCGACCCTGAGCTTGAGCCGCGCGTGGTGGTCAACCCCAAGATCATCGAGCAGGACGGATTCGAGTCCGGCGAGGAAGGGTGCCTCAGCATACCAGGTATCACCGGTGAGGTCGAGCGCTCTGCGCGCATCTTGATCGAGGGTCTCGATGTGGATGGGCGGCCCATCCGCATCGAGGCGACCGACCTGTTGGCGCGCTGCATTCAGCATGAGATCGATCACGTCGACGGAGTCCTGTTCATCGATCGGCTTTCCCCGTTCAAGCGCAAACTCCTACTCGGCAAGTGGAAGAAGCTGCAGAAGGAGGCGAAGCAGCGGTGAGGATCGTGTTCTGGGGGACACCCCAGTTCGCGGACACGACGCTACGGGCCCTGCTGGACAGCGATCGCCGGGTCGTTGGAGTCGTCACCCAGCCAGATAGACCCGCGGGTCGGGGTCGAAAGACGCGGCCGCCGCCGGTGCGGGCGACGGCGGAGGAAGCGGGAATCCCGGTCCTCCAGCCTGACAAGCCTCGTGGCGATGAGTTTCTCGAGGCTCTGCGTCGGCTAACCCCCGAAATCTCTGTCGTCGCCGCCTACGGCCATATTCTGCGTCTGGAGGTCCTGAACCTGCCGCGCCTCGGTTCGATAAACGTACACGCCTCGCTTCTCCCGGAACTGCGGGGTGCCGCGCCCGTGAACTGGGCGATCATTCGCGGCTACACCGAGACGGGCGTGAGTGTCATGAGAATGGTCGAGGCTATGGATGCCGGACCGGTGATTCTGCGCGCGCCGTGCAAGATCGGGTCGGAGATGACGGCCGGGCAGCTCGAAACGCAGCTGGCGCAGCTTGGGGCGAAGACGCTGATAGAGGCACTGCGGTTGATCGAACTGGATAAGGCCAGGGAGGAACCGCAAGACGACGAGGCGGCGACCTACGCGCCTAAGCTCGGTCCGGGGGATGCGAAGATCGAGTGGACGCGGCCGGCGCTCGAGCTCGACCGCTGGATCCGGGGCACCGACCCATCACCGGGGGCGTGGGGGGAAGTCGGCGGCCTGCGTGTTCAAGTCTTCCAGCCGCAGGTCATGCCAGAGTCGGTCGCCGCTGAACCCGGCGTCGTGGTTCGCGCCGATTCGCGGGCCGGCCTCGAGGTGGCGACGGGTTCCGGTACGCTGCGCATCGGCGAAGTCAAGCCGGCCGGCAGGCGCCGAATGAAGGCCGTAGAGTGGATACGCGGTCGCGGAATCGAGAAAGGCGTGAAGTTCTGCTGAAG
Organism: Gemmatimonadota bacterium; assembly: GCA_020350785.1. Taxonomy (GTDB): domain Bacteria; phylum Gemmatimonadota; class Gemmatimonadetes; order Palauibacterales; family KS3-K002. Next base: position 1,367,090 of record CP070722.1, on the reverse strand, counting down.
CTCCCCCTCCCGCGCCTCTTTCTGGTAACCAACGCGGCCGTCGTAGGGGATCCGGGGTTCGCTGACCGCGCGGCCGCCGCCCTTGCGGCCGGTGGTAACCGCCTGGCGCTGCAACTTCGCGCTCACGAGATCGCGGGCCGCGAGCTGCTGCGGTTGGCGCAGCAACTGAAGGCGGTCTGCGCCGAGACCGGCTCGCAACTGTGGATCAACGATCGTGTCGACCTGGCGGTCGTCAGCCGGGCCCAGGGCGTGCAGCTCGGAACTCGCAGCCTATCACCCGGGGTCGCTCGCCGCCTTCTGGGTGAGGATTGCAGGATTGGATATTCGGTGCACAGCGTTGGCGAGGCGGTAGCGCGGCTGGGTGAGGGGGCCGATGTCGCCCTGTTGGGTAGCGTGTACGCGAGCGCCTCACACCCGGGACGGCGTCCGCTGGGTGCGTCAGCGGTGAGGGAGGCGGCCGCCGGCGGACGACCGATTGTGGCGATCGGGGGTATAAGTGCGAATAGAGTTCTCAGCTTGATCGAGGCCGGCGCCTGGGGCATCGCTGTTCTCAGCGGGGTCTGGGGATCGTCTGATCAAGCTGCGGAGGTGCGCCGATACTTGGATGCTTTGGAGGCGGCGCTTCCGGTCAATGAGCTGAGGCGGCGCTGAGCATCATGAGCAGGGAAGCGGATCAAGAGACGATCACGATAAGGCTCAACGGAGATGAGCGTCAGGTGCCGGCGGGTTTGACCTTGCGGGGCTTGCTGGCGCATCTCGACCTCCACGAGCGGTTGGTGGTGGTCGAGCGAAACAAGGAGATCGTGCGTCGCGGGGACTATGGAGAGGTCGCCGTGAGGCCGGGGGACATCATCGAGTTGGTGCATTTCGTCGGTGGCGGTTGAGGAGCGGGCCGGCGCGGAGTGCACCTGCGAGGATCGAGAGAGCAGGAGGTAGATTCTGATGGCCGTGTCCACTGGAAGGCCGAGGCTGGACGAACCTTTAAAGATAGCGGGCCGTCAGTTCCGTTCGCGCCTGATACTCGGAACGGGTAAGTACAAGGACAACGAGACGATGGTCGAGGCGATCACCGCCTCCGGAGCGGAGATCGTCACGGTCGCGGTGCGCCGCGTCGATCTCGATCGAACCAAGGAAGAGGGTATACTCTATCACCTCGATCAGGAGAAGTTGTCGCTCTTGCCGAATACCGCCGGCTGTTACTCGGCCGAAGATGCGGTTCGCTACGCGCGCCTCGGGCGCGCCGCGGGCTTTAGCGACTGGATAAAGCTCGAAGTCATCGGCGACCAGGAGACGCTACTACCGGATGTGGAGGGCTTGCTCGCGGCCGCCCGAACGCTGGTTGGAGAGGGTTTCAAGGTGCTCGCCTATACGAACGAGGATCTCATCACCGCGCTGAAGCTGGAGGACGCCGGGGTCTCGGCGGTGATGCCCCTGGCGTCTCCCATCGGCAGCGGATTGGGACTTCTCAATCCGTATAGCATCCGTCTGATCAAGAGCCGGATCCAAGTGCCTGTGATCGTGGATGCGGGGGTGGGTACAGCCTCAGACGCCTGTGTGACGATGGAGCAAGGGGTCGACGGGATCTTGATGAACACGGCGATCGCTGAGGCGAAGGATCCGGTGCGCATGGCGGTCGCGATGAGGTACGCCACGGAAGCCGGTCGGCACGCGTACCTGGCGGGCCGCATGCCGAGACGTGAGCAGGCTGTTCCGTCCAGCCCCAGCGCGGGAATGTTGGACTAGAAGCACGACAGACTCGAGTAGCGCTTCTGACTGAACACGCGAGAATCGCCCCGGCGCGGGCCGTCGCGCTCGATGTGTTGCGTGAGGTCCGGCGGGGCGCGTTCGTCGATCAGGCTTTTGATCGCCGCGCGGAGTCGCTGAGCGAGGTCGACCGCAGACTGGCCCAAGAGCTTGCCTTCGGCGTCCTGCGACTGCGCGGCCGCCTCGACTATTTGATCGCCGACCAGGTTACCGGCGGAATACAACAGCTCAAGCCTGACGTGTTGGATGTCCTTCGCCTGGGGGTCTATCAGCTGGTAGAGCTCGACCGGGTCCCGGCCTATGCTGCCGTTTCGGAGGCTGTGGAGTCCGCGAAGCAAGTTGGGGGGAAAGGTGCGGGCGCGTTGACGAACGCCGTGCTCCGGCGTCTGAGCAGCGAGCGAGACATCGCATCCCGCTTTCCACGGAGAGAGGCGGATCCGGCGCGCTATCTCTCCAGTTGGGGCTCGCACCCGCCGTGGCTCATCGAGCGGTGGCTGGCAAGGTGGCCGCAAGACGAAGTCGAGAGGCTGGTAGCGTACAACAACTCGAGGCCGGCGACGTATCTGTCGGTGATCGGAAGCAGAGAGCAGGCGGTCGACCGTCTGAGGGTCGCCGGAATCGAGGCGGTTGCCGGCCCGGGCCGGACGTCTCTTCGGCTGGAAGCCGGCGATCTGCGCAAGGCGTTGGAACTGGTGCCAGCGACGGTGCAGGACCCGGGTGCTGCCGCCGTGGCGGAGTTTGTGACCCTAGACCGCGGGAGCAGAGTGATCGATCTTTGTGCAGCACCTGGCGGAAAAGCGGTCGTGCTGGCGGGACGCGGTCATCGGGTGTGGGCTTGCGATGTCTCGAGGGCGCGCCTCGCGCGCTTGTCTGAGAACCGGGAGCGGTTGAAGTTCCGGCACTTGCACCTGGTGTTGGCCGACGCGACAGCGCCACCGCTGGCGCCCGTGGAAGTCGTGCTGCTCGATGTCCCCTGCACGGGGACCGGAACGCTGGCGCGGCATCCGGATGGGCGCTGGCGGCTGAGACCGGCCGATCTCTCGACGTTGATCGGCTTGCAGCGGCGACTGCTCGATGCGGCAGCCGACTTGGTCGTCCCTGGCGGCCGGTTGTACTATGCAACCTGTTCTCTGGAGCCGGAGGAGAACCGGGAACAGGTCGAGTGGTTTCTGGATCGGCGAGCCGATTTCGAGCGCGCGCCGTCACCGGACGTGCAGATGAGCCTGGGAACCTCTGGGCCGGCATGGGAGCTGAACATTCTTCCTCAGCGCGACGGAGTGGATGGGGCATATGCGGCAAGACTCGAGCGGCGAGCATAGCGTGGGCACGCCCGCCCTGGCGGAGCGGCCCGGCGCGGAGAGCTGGCTGTCTTCGCCTCTCAACGTCGCAGGAGTCGCCGCAGCGATCTCGGTTGCCGGTATCCTCATCGGCTACGTCCTGGTAGTGCTGTTCGTCTTCCCGTCGCAGCATACGGGGCCGGATCTCAAACGTGTCCCGGATCTGGTGGGGAAGACGCGCGAGGACGGGCGCGCGCTGGCTGAACGTGCGGGCCTGATGCTCGACGAGTTAGGCGGCCTGGAGCACAAACAGCCGGCTGGCACGATCGTGGCCCAGGAACCGCTAGCGAGTCAGATGGCGGAGCCGGGAACGGCGATCAGGGTGATCGTGAGCTTGGGAGCGGGCCAGCATCCCCTGCCGGCTGTCGTCGGAATGCACCACGAGCAAGCCGAAATCGCCCTGGCTCAGGCGGGCTTCGAGATCGAGGTTACCTGGGTGGACGCGGACGTTGATGTCGGTCAGGTCGTAGGCACGCGCCCCGCGCCGGGCGCCAACCTGGCTCTGGGGGATAGCGTGCGCATATTGGTCAGCTCGGGTTCCAGGGTGGTGCAGGTGCCGGATCTGCTGGAGCGGACGTTGGTCGAGGCGCGCGCCACGTTGGAACGACTGGGCCTCGAGGTGGGAGATATCGACGAGGATTCCGCGACCGCCGCGGCGCCGGGGACGGTGCTGAACCAGTCGCCAGCCGCTGGGAGCAGGGTAGCGCGGGGGACGCGGGTCCTGCTGACGGTGGCGATCAGGTCCTGAGGTCCGGTTAGGACGCCGGGGTCCGCGATCTCGCCGACCCGGCCAGCGATCGAAAGGCGGGTTGGATGACGCTGTGGGGGGCAGAGTGAGGAACGAGCGTCGACTGTACGGGGAGGCCCGTTCGCGGTTGGACTTCTCAGCACGGCCAGCCTCGCTGCGAAGTCGTTTCCGGCCGGTCTCGGGTATGCTCTTGTTGGCCCTGGCCGCTTGCATCGGAGGGGACGAGCGCGGCGCCGAGGTGGGAGATCGGGCTCCGGACTACAGCGCGCCGGATCTGTCGGGGCAGGAGATCTCGCTGGCCAGCCAGAGGGGCAGGGTGGTGCTGGTCAACATCTGGGCGACGTGGTGTGGGCCTTGCCGGGTGGAGATGCCGCCGATCCAGGCGAGCTACGAGCGTTATAGGGAGCACGGGTTCAACGTGCTGGCAGTGTCGATAGATGCCGGTCCCGGCTATCGTGAGAACGTTGAGGAATTCGTCCACGAGCATGGATTGGAGTTTCCGATCCTGCTCGACCCGGAATCTCGCATCTCTGGACTACTCAATACCATAGGTGTGCCGGAGACGTTCGTGTTGGATAAGGAGGGGCGGATCGTCAAGCGGTTGATCGGAGCCACCGACTGGGATTCGCCGGCGAACCAGGCTCTGATCGAAGAGCTTCTTGGAATGTGAGCATGAAAGATTGGCGGCGGATTCTGCGCAGAAACTGGCCGTACATGCTGACGGGCACTCTCGTGTCACTGTTTCTTTGGGTGGCCGTCTCGGCGCGAACCCAGGCACAGCAAACGATCGGGGCAGACCTCTATATCGATCATGATCCACGGTACGTCTTGACGGGGAGGGAGCCGGCACTCGGCCGCCTGATCCAGCTTACCCCCTCTGAGGCAAAGCTCTCGGACGCGATATCCGTGGTGTTGACCGGGCGCGCGATTGATCTGGCTGCGCTCTCCTTCTCGAGGCCCGAGCTGTTCCTCTCGATCGACAGCGTCGAAGACGCGGTCGTGGAGATCGAGCTCGATCCGGAGGATGTGCGTGGGAGAGGAGGTCGCGAGTTGCTGGATGTCCGGGCCGTCGATCTCGAGCCGAAGCGACTCCGACTGGAATTCGAGCCACGCGAAGGGAAGCTCGTGCCAGTGGCGCCCAAGATCGAGGTTCGACTGGACGACGGCTTCGCGGTGGCGAGCCCATTGCGAATCGAACCGAGCGTCGTGGCGGTGGACGGTCCGGCGACGGTGGTGGCGGCCATCGACTCGGTGTTTACGCGCCGCTGGGTGCGAGAGCGAGTCCGGTCGTCAGTTGACGCGCCGGTGCCCCTGGAGCCTCCCGACCCACAAGGCCTGGTCAAGCTTTCGACGACCAGCGTTCGGGTCATGCAGCGAGTCGAGCCCCGGTTGGAGAGGGTTTTCGCGGGCGTCCCGCTGCGAGTCGAAGGCGATCTGGCTGCCGGGTTGGGCCTGGAGCCCGCTGGGGCCGCGGTAACCGTTGCTGGCCCCCAGGGTGCCGTGGAGGTTGTGCAGGAGTCTGACCTGGAGATCTGGGTCGAGGTGGCGGGCGTCAGAGACACGTTGACGCGGTTGCCGGTTCTGTTTCGAGCACCCGGGCCTTACTTGGAGATCAGCGTCGAGCCGGACTCGGTTCGACTGGTGAGTGCGACTGCCTCGGGTTCCTGAGTGGAGGAAGGGGTCATTGCGAGGCTTGCGTTGAGCGATTTGATGATATTGGCGGTCGAAACGTCTTGCGATGATACGTCGGCGGCGATTCTGGGGCGCGATGGCGGTCTCTTGGGTCACGTGATTGCCACACAGGACATGCACGGCGAATTCGGTGGTATCGTGCCGGAGGTCGCCTCGAGAGCGCAGGTCAAGGTCATCGACCATGTCGTGGTACGGGCGCTGGCTGAGGCCGGCACGAGCATCGGCGATGTCGATGCGTTTGCCGTAACCGCAGGTCCCGGGTTGATCGGATCGCTCCTGGTTGGATTGAACTGGGTGAAAGCTGCGGCCTACGCGCTGGGAAAGCCGTTCATTGGAATCCATCACATGGAGGCTCACCTTTTCGCCGGCGCATTGGAGGACGGGCGGGCGGAGCCGCCGTTCGTCGCCCTGTTGGTCTCCGGCGGGCATACACTGTTGCTGTATGTGGAGAGCTGGGGACGCTATCATCTCTTGGGTCAGACGCGGGATGATGCAGCCGGGGAAGCCTTCGACAAAGTGGCGCGTCTACTGGGGCTGGGTTACCCGGGCGGTCCCCTGATCGAGCGTTTGGCTCGTGAGGGCGACGGATCTCGACATCCGTTCTCGACCCCGATGGTGCGGGCGGCCCAGCGCGAAGAAGACGACGACTATTACGACATGTCGTTCAGCGGACTGAAGACGGCTGTGCTAATGCGTGTGCGGGAGCTCGAAGCGGAGGGCCGCTTGGAGAAGGAGGTTGCGCACCTCTGCGCTGCCTTCCAGTCCGCTGCGGTCGAGCAGCTGACCGAGAAGACTCTGCGAGCCGTGCGTGCTTCGCGATGCCAGCGAGTGGTCCTGGGAGGGGGGGTGGCACGCAACGGTGCTTTGGCGGCAGCGATCCGCGGCCGCCTGGGTCGGGAGGGTGAGCTCATCGTGCCGTCCCCGCGCCTGGCCACGGACAATGCGGCGATGGTGGCGCGGGCGGCGCGCTACCGACTTGGTCTCGGCGAGCGATCCGGGCTCGACCTCAACGCAGAAGCCGATTTGCCGATGCCTGGGATCGTCTGAGTAGGCGCGTCGGGCGGAAGCATAGAGAGAAGGAAGCATGTATCCGATACTGTTCAGGTTAAAGGGAATCGAGTTCACCAGCTTCGGCTTGATGCTTGGACTGGCATTCCTCGCGGCGGGCTGGGTGACGAGCGTCGAGCTGCAACGCAAGGGACACAGCAAGGATGCGGCCTGGTCGTTGATTCTGGGCGCGTTGGTGGGCGGTATCGTGGGCGCCAAGCTCTATTACGCCTTTCTCAACTGGCCACTCCTGGTGCGTGATCCCTTGCCGACGTTGTTCTCCCGTGCCGGCCTGGTCTGGTACGGCGGGTTTCTCGGCGGCTGCCTTGGTGTGATCATCATGGCGCGCCGCGAGCGGCTGCCCGTGGGTCAGGTCGCCGACGCGGCGGCGCTGGCGCTGCCTGCGGCCTACGCGGTTGGCCGGGTCGGCTGTTTCCTGGTCGGCGACGACTACGGTCGTCCGACGGATAGTTGGATCGGCATGGCGTTTCCGCGGGGGGCGCCGCCGTCAACGGCGGGCAGTCTGCGGGGGTCGTTCGGTCTGGAGATTCCGGAGGCGATTCCCGACTGGGAGGTGCTGCGTGTGCACCCCACGCAACTCTATGAGATAGCGCTTTCACTGCTGATTCTTGTGTTTCTCTGGCGCCTGCGTAAGCACTCGCGCAAAGCGGGCTGGTTGTTCTGGCTGTATCTAATCTTGGCCGGCTGCGAGCGTGCCTTCGTCGAGCTGTTCCGGGCCAAGGATGACCGCTTCTTTGGGACCTTCACCTTGGCGCAAACGATCAGTGTGGCGCTGGTCATCGTAGGTGCCATCGGGGTGTGGAGTTTCAGCCGCCAGCGGGCCGCGAGGCGGGAACCGGCCTCGAGTGCTTAGCGGGGAAGCGGGGGTTCACTAGGGTGCCGACGCTTCTGCATATCTCGGATCTGCATTTTGGCAAGCCGTTTCTTCCGGATGTGGCGGAGGCGGTTGTCGAGCAGAGCCAAGAGATCAAACCCGATGTCGTGGTGGTTTCGGGCGACCTGACGCAGCGGGCCAAAGTCCAGGAGTACAGTCAAGCGGCGGCGTATCTGGAGCGCTTCAAGGCACCCGTAGTCGTGACGCCTGGGAATCACGATGTGCCGTTCTACCGTTTTGGGGAGCGCTTCTTGCTGCCCTATCGGAACTACAGGCGCTATATCTCGGATCAGCTCAACACGGTAACGCAGGTTTCCCAGATGGTTATCGTGGCGCTGAACTCGAGTCGACGTCTCACCTTGACGAACGGCAGGATCCGGCGTTCGCAGCTGGACTTTGCCGAGCGGGCTTTCGACGGCTCGGACGACGCGCAGGCGCGGATCCTGGTGACCCACCATCATCTCGCTCCTCCACCGGACTTTGACGGTGGGAACGTGATGCCGTTTGCGCGGCGTGCACTCAAGCGTTTCACGCGCCTGAGTGTCGACCTCATCCTGGCCGGGCACATGCATCGTGCTTATATCGGCAACTCACTCGACTTCTTTCCGGGCGACCTGCGACGGCGCGGAATCGTGATTGCGCAGTGCGGAACGACCACGTCGCGCCGCGGACGCGGGCGCGAGCGCCTGAAGAATACCTTCAACCTCATCACGATAGACGAGCTCAGTATTCGAATCGCGCATCACGCATGGATTGCCGAATTGTCGCGGTTCATGCCGATAAGTGAGCATACATTCCCACGCGGTCGCAGGCAGTACTTTGATGCGTCCACTCGATCGGAAGGTGAGCCGGAGCTCAGCCCCGTTGTCTGAAGTCGGCCTGCTGACCGCTTGCGTCGGACAACTCGGCCGATGATCAGCGCAGGACGTGGCCGAGCCAGGAGCCCCAAAGCTCGTGGTGGCCGGATTCGCGCGATGCCGAGAGCCTGGTCGACAGCCGTGATCCTCGTGGCCGCACACTTGGCAATCCCGGTCACAGGAGTCAGCCAAGTATCGACGGCCCGGGACACTCTTCCCATCGTTCGTCAGCTGCGGATCGAGGGCAACCGCGCGTTCAGCGATGATCAGATCAAACGAGCAATCGCCACACGCGCTACCGGCTGCCGCTCCATTCTCCTATCCCCTTTCTGCTGGGTCGGTCTAGATGCCTTTCGCCGGATAGAACGGCTGGAATACCGCGAGTTGAGGACGGATGTCGCCAGAATCCAGGTGTTCTACTTCCGGCGTGGGTATCGACAGGCATCGGTCGACACACTGTTGGCGCGAAGCGGGCGCGCGGTGTCGGTGACTCTCCGGATAGAGGAGGGTGCGCCGGTTGTGGTGCGCACCCTGGAGCTGACCGGATTGGACGGCCTCGAGGATTGGGAGAAGGTGGCTTCCGATCTACCGCTGGAAGTGGGTGGAGCCTTCAGCGAGATCGATTTGAGCGCCACCCGTGAACAGATAGAGCGCGAACTGCGTAACCGAGGGTATGCTGACGCGGCTGTGCTGGTCGACGCGGAGATCCCGAGCGCCGACACGTTGGGTGCGTACATCGTGCTGCGCGCCGAGCCAGGACCGCAGTCACGGATCGGGAACATCGAGGTGGCAGGCGCGAGGAACCTTGCCGAGCGTGACGTGAGGCGGCTGCTGTCGTTCCGGAGCGGCGATACCTACAGCGAAGAAGAGATCGTCAGGAGTCAGCGTAGTCTTTACTCACTTGCGCTCTTCAACTACGTCGACATCACCAGTTCCCCCGGAGCGAGCGATTCGATTATCGACATTCGGGTCCAGGTCAACGAGGCGGACGTTCGCGGTGTGCAGTTCGGATTCGGCCTCTCGACCACGGAGTGTCTCGAGCTGCAGGCGGGCTGGGCGCATCGCAACTTCTTCGGGGGCACGCGCAAGCTCGAAGTCAGTGGGGCTTTATCGAACCTGGGGACCCAGGTATTGGCTCAACGGTTCCCTTGCAGCCAGGCGGGCGTGCGCAACGCTGAGGATGAGGTGGTGCGCGGCCCTTTCAACAAAGTGAACTGGCGTGTGCGTGCCGATTTCAGCCAACCGTGGTTTCTGGGGACGCAGAATTGGCTGAACCTCGGCCTCTTCAGTGAGCGGCAGAGCCTGCCCGGCATCTATGCACGTAGGAGCATCGGCGGCGATGTCCGTCTCAGCCGTGAGATCGGGCCAGGCACGGCGCTTGTCGGCACTTTCCGCGCTGGAAGAGACACCCTGGAGGAGGGGAGCGCGGATTTCCTTTTCTGCGCCAACTTTGGTGTCTGTCAGCCCGACGATATCGCGACGCTGTCGAAGCCACGCTGGCTCTCCTGGATCGCGCTGACGTTCGCCAGGAGCCGAACCGACGCGGTCCTCAACCCGACAACGGGCTACCGGCTTAGCTTGGAAGGCGAGCACGCTTCGCGGTTCACGGGCTCGGAATGGGCCTATTACCGCGGCCAGGGCGAGGCGAGCTGGTACCAGAATTTGGGCATCAGAAAGGTGCTGGCGCTCAGAGTGCGGGCCGCTTTTGTTCGACCCATCGGCTCAGGAATCGAGGGAGAGGATATCCAGGATTTGGAAGAGCCTGTGACGCATCCGTTGAAGCGTCAATACGCTGGTGGAGCGTTCACAGTTCGCGGTTTCGGACAGAACCTGTTGGGGCCCAAGGTCCTGCTGCTGTCGGGGTCTCAAGCGGATCTTCTCAGCTGGCTGCCGGACTGTTTTCCGCAGCGGATTACTGACAAAAACACCTGGATTTGCGATCCTGGCGGTGGCGACCTGACATCGGGTGACGTCTTCCCGCGCCCCGTAGGCGGAGAGAACGCCGTGGTGGCGAACCTGGAGATCCGTTGGCCGCTGTCGCCGCAGCGATGGAGCGGCGTTGCGTTCGTCGATGTCGGTCGAGTGTGGACGGCCAGCGGTGAGCTGCGAGGAGGTGACGAGTTCAGCTGGTCCCCGGGACTGGGCATCCGTTACAATAGCCCGGTGGGGCCGCTGCGGCTCGATATCGGCTATAACACGGGCGGTCGGGTGAATCTGCCTGTTGTGAGCCTGGCAAATGTCAAAGCGGAGGGGGGGTCGGAGTCGGTCGTGGTTCAACTTGGAGACGAGAACGATAGACCATTGGAATTCGAATACGACCCCTTCGAGCAGTCAGGCCTGCAGGGCTTTGTGAACCGCCTGCAGCTCCATTTCTCCATCGGGCAGGCTTTCTGAGATGACGTGGAAGGAGCGGCTATTCGGGATACCGCTGGCAATAGCGGGGGCGATTTTGCTGGCCGCCACCGCCGCGGGGATGGCACTTACGAAGACCGACTGGGGCCGTGAGTGGGTGCGGTCATACGCTCTGGAGAAACTGAATTCGGCGATCGCCGGCCAGATTGAGATTGACGAGGTGCTGGAGGGTGACCTTCTCCGGAGTATTCGAGTGGCGGGCGTTCGCGTTTATGACCCGGACGGCCAGTTGTTCGCTCGAGCTGATACCGTATCGGTGAGTTATCGCTGGTCCGATTTCCTCGTCGGCAATGTAACACTTCCCAGGGTGACCCTGGTGAGACCGGTAATGACTTTCAGCATCGACCGAGAGGGTAGTTGGAACGTCTCGGAGGTGTTCAGCGGTAGGGACGGTGATAGTACCGCGGCCGGGTCGACAGAGCGCAGTGATATCGACTCCGGCCGGCGTAGCCGCTCGATCGTTCTCCGCGATGTGGCGATCAGGTCAGGCGAGGTCGAGTTGCGGACGCCCTGGGATCCGGACGGCACGGACCCGGATTCGACTCGCTGGTTCGTCGAATCGGTCGGCGACGCCTGGGAAAGGGTCTGGCGGGTCGAGCGGCTGAACGCGCGGTTGAACATCGCGCGGATATTGGCGCCACGCGAACTGGGCCGTTTGTTCCAGATCACGCAGCTCACCGGCGTCGTCAAAGTGATCGGTGAGCCTTTCGAGATCGAACAACTTCGAGCTGATATCGAAGTGCACGGGGACACTCTGTCCTTCGACCTCTGGCAGGGACTTCTTCCCGATTCGCGCCTGTTCGGCGAAGGGTGGGTCGCTTTCTCCGGCGAACTCGCCTATGACCTAGCTTTTAATGGAGATCCCGCGACTGCGGCCGATCTGCGCTGGCTGATCCCGCGCTTGCCCTCCGGAGACGCCCGGCTCGATCTCCGCTACCGCAGCGTGGCGGATGGATTCTCGCTGGAGGTGCAGAATTCCCGCTTTTCCTCGCCTGATGCCGTGCTTTCTGGACGCTTCGCCATGATATTGAGCGACCGCCCCAACGGGCTGAGCTTCGATGCTGTCGATCTGAACGTTCAGCGCCTTCGCACGGAGGTGATCAGTGAGGTGACGGGTTGGCAGGCGCCGTTGCCCGGTGAACTGGAAGGCCGTGTTGCCATGGATGGTCCGCTCTCCGAGCTTCAGGTGGACGCCGAAGTGCGGATCCAACCCGATACCTCGGGCTCCGTATCGCAACTCCGAGCCCGGGGCACCGCGCATCTGATTCGGGGAATGCTGGGAGCGCGTGACCTGGAGTTGGAGGCCGACAGCTTAGATTTCGACGTGATTCGCGCCTTCCTACCGGTAGCGCTGCGTGGTCGGCTTGCCGGTAGCGCGCGTCTCGACGGCTTGCTGAGCGAGGGAATGGCGGTCGCGTTTGAGCTGGAACAGCGCGAGCGCGATCTGCTGCCGCTCAAGGTTAACGGCTCGGGGACGATCACGGCCGACAGTGGCGTACCTTTGCGCCTGGATGTCCGCGCTCGCAGCGACACCATCTCGCTCGCCACGCTGGCATCATACTACCCCGCGATACCCTTCCGCGGCGAGTTCAGGGGCGACTTCGAGGTGGTCGGGTCGCTCGACGACCTAAACGTCGATGCGCACCTGGCAGGGCGTGGAGACTCGTTGCGCCTGGTCGGGAACGTACAGCTGGGCCAGCTGCCTCGTTATCGCGGCAATCTGTACGGTCACAGAATAAAACTGCCCAGGTTACGGGAGTGGATGCCGCAGTCCGATCTGGATTTCGCGATCGAGCTGGATGGATCTGGTACGTCGTTAGGGACGCTGGAGATGCGCGGTGAAGCCGAGGTATTCGCATCTTTCGTGGGCGGTGTGCGCTTTGATTTCGGTTCGGTGAGTCTCCGGATCGCGGAGGGCCGCGTGCTTGTGGACAGCTCGGTCATCAACGCGGAGTTCGGGAACTTGCGCGCCAGCGGAGCGCTCAGCCTTAGTAGAGAAGGGTCAGACAGCCTGCGGCTGGAACTGCAGGCTGATAGCCTTGGCGGACTCAATCCGTGGCTATTTTCCACCACCGAGCTCTTGTCGGATTTCAGATTCGACCCCGAGGCGACGGGCATCGCCAGCGGTGAAGGCGGCCGGCCCGGCATCGAAGGGTCGGCTCGATTCGACGGCTGGCTGGTAAGTGAGCGGGGCGGTTTGCATCTGCGCGGCGCGATAGCCGGTGAGCGTCTGTCCTACGGAAAGATGACGGCCGACAGTCTGCGGGTCCGAGATCTCGAGCTTGGGAGCGAGCTTGGCAGACCTCGGGTGTCGGCCGGATTGGCGGCGCTGGGTGTCGGTCTCGGCGGCCTTCACTTCGATGAGCTGGAACTGTCCGGTGGGCTGGCAGACGGAACGACGCGCCTGGAATTCTCGCTCGCGAAGAGCGGCGCGGCGGCAGCGGGACGCCTTCGGATAGACATAGGTGAGGATGTGCGGACCATCAGCGTCGATGACCTCTCACTCACACTCGGCGGCGCCTCTTGGGTCTTGGCGGAGCCGGCGCTGGTTCGACTCGAAGAATCTGGGGGCGTAGCCTTCTCCAGACTGCAGCTCGCCAGTGGTTCGCGGCGTGCGGCGCTAGATGGCTCGATGGGCGCGGCGGGACCCGCTGCCTTCAGTGCTCAGTTGGATGGTGTGGATCTGGCGGAGATCGCGACTTTGTGGCCGGACAGCGTGGTGATGGCCGGTCGAGTGAAACTCGACGCTCAGCTGTCTGGCCGGGTGAGCGAGCCAATCCTCGAGAGCAGCTTCAGCGTGACCAACGGGGATCTCTTTGGCGTCTCGTTCTCCAATTTGTGCGGTTCGCTGAACTACAGGCGCGGCGAGCTTGCGGTTGATGCTTCGATGTGGCAGGGGGGCGAGTCCGAGCTGGGAGAAGTGTGTCCCGAGGAGACGAGCGGACACCGGCTCGTGCACCTTCAGGGAACGTTACCTCTCGATTTCACGTTACCGGGCTTCACGCTAGCCTTGCCGGAGCGACCGATCGCGCTGTTACTCGAGGGCGACAGTATTCCCCTGTCGTTGGTGTCGGTGTTCACGGACCAGGTCGCCGAACCCAGGGGGTTCGCGCGGGCGAGAGTGGAGATTCGTGGCACGCCTGGCAACGTGATCGTACAGGGACCGGCGACGCTGGTAGATGGGAGTTTCCGCGTCATACGGTCGGGCATTACCTACACCCAATTGGCTGGCGATCTCTTGTTCAAAGGGCAGGCTGTGGAGATAAGGGAGGTCGTCTTCGGGAGCCCGCAGGGTGGGCGGGGACATCTTAGCGGCGTGATCGTGCTCGATTCGCTATCCAATCCCGAATTCGATCTCAGACTCGGAGCCGTGGAGCTGGCTGGGTACGACCAACTGGATGCGCAACTCGATGTTTCGGGTACCGCGCGCCTCAAGGGTCGCTACGGTGCTCCGGACATTTCCGGCGACTTGTCGGTGGTCAGCGGCGTTTTCTTCATCGAGGAGATCGGGCGGCAACGCGAGATCGTGGATCCATTCGAGGAGGATCTCATCTTGCTCGACACGATGTTCGCCCCCGAGGAGAGGCTGCGTCGCCGAACCGGCAATCGCTTCCTGGACAACCTGACGATCGAACTCAATGTCAGGATACAGCGCGCCACGTGGCTGAGGTCCGAGGACACCAACGTGGAGATTGCCGGGGATCTGTCTCTCGAAATGCGCCGGGCTCGCGATGAACTGAAAATGAACGGAACGCTGCGAGCGATCCGCGGCGAGTACTGGTTCTTCAATAAGCGCTTCGCCGTGCTGGAGGGTGAGATCGAGTTCGTCGGCACCCCGGCTACGAACCCAAACTTACGGATAGTAGCGCTCTATACTGTACGAACTCAGAAGGAGCCCATCGAGATTCGACTGCTAGTCAGTGGCACGCTCGAGGACAAGAACTTGAAACTGGAGAGCAATCACCAGCCACCGATTCCAGAATCGGATCTTCTCTCTTATCTGCTTTTCGGACGCCCGTCGTACGAGCTGACGCGAACGAGCGCCGAGAGCAACTTGTTGCAAGATGTCACCGCTGGAGTACCGGAGGCCTTTTTCGGCTACGCACTCGGTTCGCTGCTGCTGCGCGAGTCAGGCGTGGCCTATGTCGATATCACGCGCGCCCCTCTGGCGCCGGTGGCCGAGGGCGAGTACCGGAGCGGGCTGGGCCCGGCGGTAACCGCGACACAAGTGGAAGTCGGCTGGTATCTCGCGCCCACCGTATTCGTCAGCGTTGCCCAGCACCTCGTCGGTGTCGTGCGGCCCACCGTAAAGCTGGAATGGCGGCTGGATGATAGACTGACGTTGCGAGGCATCACCGAGCCACGCTTCGGGCGGGAAGGCTCCCTCTATTACGGAGGTCCGGACAGCGATCTGGAGCAGTCGATCGGGCTGTTCCTCTTGTACGGCTGGGCCTACTGAGCTGGACCTCGGCCGCCGCTCGTGCGTAATTTTGTCACACAGTCTCAGAAATGTTCCGGGCTGGGCGGGCCCGCTGCCCGTCCCCTAGCGAGGTGGAATGATCGTGTCGAACTACATGAAGATATTTGGCCTCATGGCGGGGCTGACGGCCTTGATTCTGGCCATCGCCCACCAACTGGGAGGGCCAGGGGCGCTGGTGCCGGCCCTCGTGATTACCGGCCTGCTCAATTTCGGGATGTTCTGGTTCAGCGACCGGGCAGTGTTGAGCGCCTATCGCGCGCAAATCATCGAGCCCCAGTCCGAGCCGGCGCTCTATGAGATGGTCGATCGATTGCGACGGCGGGCGGGATTGCCGATGCCGAGGATCGCCGTAGCGCCCAGCCAACAACCCAATGCCTTCGCGACGGGCCGCGATCAAGGTCACGCTGTCGTCTGCTTCACGAGGGGCATCTTGCAGACGCTGAGTCGCGAGGAGCTGGAAGGCGTTACGGCGCATGAGCTGGCTCACATCAAGAACCGCGATATGCTGACCAATACCGTCGCCGCCACTATGGCAGGTGCTGTGATCATTCTGGCACGCATCGCCTTCTTCTTCGGCGACCGCGACCGGAATGCCTTCGCCGGGCTGGCCATGCTGATCCTGGGTCCGCTGGCGGCCTTCCTGGTGCAGATGGCCATCAGCCGGCAGATGGAATTCCGCGCTGACCGGGTGGGTGCTGCGATCGCGGGCTCTCCCCAGGGTCTTGCGGGTGCTTTGCTCAGTCTCGAGAATAGTGCTCGCCGGATACCTATGCAGGTCAGCCCTTCCGCAGCCCATGTCTGCATCGTGAACCCATTGCGACGCGGTGGCCTGGCCGGGCTGTTTCGTACCCATCCGCCCACTGAAGAGAGGGTCGCCAAACTTGAGGCACTCGCCCGAACCGGTTGAGTCAGAAGTCGCAGCCTCAGCGGCAACGGAGGGGGCATCCACGCTGGCCGACCTATTCGTACTGCAGAATCCGTCGGCCGGTATGAGGCGGCCCGAGCGGCTTCGGCGGCGCATCGAAGCTGCGCTGACGGCGCGGGGCGTGGAATACGAGCATGCCTACACGAACGCGCCGGGTCATGGGCCGGAACTGGTGGCCGAGGCGCTGGCTCGCGGGTTCCGGCGTTTTCTCGTGGCCGGTGGGGACGGGACGGTCAGGGAGGCTGTGACGGCGCTGGCGGGAAGCGACGCGACTCTGGCGCTGATCCCGGTAGGCACGGGCAATCAATTGGCAGCGAACCTCGGAGTGCCACGGCGACTCGGGGGGTCGATCAAGACCGCTCTCGACGGGGACGTGCGCAGAATCGACCTTGGAATTGTCAATGGCCGGCCGTTCACCTCCATAGTGGGTGCTGGGCTAGATGCGGAGATTGTGCGACCGGAGCCGCGGATCAAGCGCAGGGTGGGATACCTGGCCTACATCCACGCGGCCACGGTAGCGGCCCTTTCGCCCAAGCCGGCCTTGATCCGGATCGAGTTGGATGACGGTCAGGTGATCAGCGGACGCGGTCTGGGTGTCGAGATCATGAACATGCGAGGTCTCACGGCACCCGGCTTGCCCAGACCGGTCCCGGTGGTTCCACACGCTCGGATGGATGATGGCAAACTGGACGGCTGTCTTTTCCTGGCGGAAAGCACGTTGGGGTACTTCTCCGTTCTGGGAGACATACTGACCCGGCGGTACGAGAAGAGCCCAAGGCTGAGATACTTCAGCGGTAAGCGAATCGTGGTGAGCGCCGAGCCGCCACTCAGAACACAAGCAGACGGGGAGCTCTTGGGTGAGACACCGTTCGAGGTTGGTGTTTGGCCGTTAGCCTTAAAGGTTTTAGTGCCGGCTTCGTAGACGGTCGTTAGCCGCCATGCGCGATGAGTATCTGATCGTTCGCGGAGCCCGCGAGCACAATCTCAAGAACGTCAACGTTCGCATTCCACGCAACCGTTTGACCGTGATCACGGGTCTCTCGGGGTCCGGCAAGTCCAGCCTCGCGTTCGACACAATCTACGCCGAAGGCCAGCGCCGCTACGTCGAGTCGCTCTCCGCCTACGCCCGCCAGTTCCTGGGCCTGATGGAGAAGCCGGACGTCGACGCAATCGAAGGCTTGTCTCCGGCCATCTCCATCGAGCAAAAGACGGCAGGCCGTAACCCACGGTCGACGGTCGGGACAATCACCGAGATCTACGACTACCTGCGGCTGCTCTGGGCTCGGTGCGGAACTCCGCACTGCCCGTCATGTTCCAGGCCGGTCCGGCGGCAGACACCCGAGCAGGTAGCCGATGCGGTCCTGGCTTGGCCCAAGGGGGCGCGAATCGAGGTGCTGGCTCCGCTGGTGCGCGGTCGCAAAGGCGAGTTCCGAGAGCTGTTCGAGCGGGCCCGCAAAGACGGTTTCGTGCGGGTGCGTGTCGATGGCTCGACTTACGACCTGGATGAGCCGCCGAAGCTGAACCGGCGAGCCAATCACGACATCGCGATCGTCGTGGATCGACTGACGGTTCGAAGCTCGGACAGAGCCCGACTCACCGATTCCATCGAGATCGCTTTTCGAGCCGCCGAGGGCATTGTCCAGGTCGATCGCGCAGAGGACGGCGAGGAGCGGCAGGGGAGCCTTTTCAGCGAGCGCTATGCGTGTCCCGACTGCGGAATGAGTTTGCCGGAGCTCGAACCGAGACAGTTTTCCTTCAATTCGCCGTACGGCGCCTGCCCCGAGTGCGGCGGCCTCGGAACTCGCAAGGTGGCGAATCCCGACCTGATGCTCGCGGACGGACGCCTTTCACTTCTCGAGGGTGTGCTCGTGCCCTGGGGATCGCCGATCGGTTTCCTTCGTAAGCGCGTCATCGAACCGCTGGCCCGCAAGCATGGCGTGCACCCGAATACGGCCTGGGACGAGCTGCCGAAGCTCATGCGTGAGGAGGTTCTCTACGGCTCCGCGGCTCTCGATTGGGAGGGTGCGGTGGCGCGGCTGGAGAGACGTTTCTACGAGACGAGCAGCGCGAAGCTTCAGGAGCGGATATCGGAATTCATGTCTGAAGCGGTTTGCCACGAGTGCGGTGGCAGCCGCCTGAGACGTGAGGCGCTGGCCGTAGGGTTTGTTGGGAAGTCGATCGGCGAGGTCGTGCAAATGACGGCGGAGCAGGCTCGTCGGTTCTTCGCGGGGCTGGCGCCGGAGGCGGACGGGAGTGGACGTTTTGATGATCCGGTCGCCGGCCCCATCGTCAAACAGATCCTAGAGCGCCTGAGTTTCTTGTCCGATGTCGGTGTCGGATACCTGACGTTGGGACGCAGCGCTGAGAGTCTTTCGGGCGGTGAAGCGCAGAGAATCCGGTTGGCCACACAGATCGGCTCGAAGCTCGTGGGGGTGCTGTACATCCTGGATGAGCCCTCGATCGGTTTGCATCAGCGCGACAACGAGAGGCTGCTGGAGACGTTGGAGGCGCTGCGCGATCTGGGCAACACCGTAGTGGTGGTCGAGCATGACGAAGCGACGATTCGACGGGCCGATCACATTATCGACCTCGGGCCAGGTGCGGGCCGCAGCGGCGGTGAGGTCGTGGTCGAAGGTAAGCTTGAGGATGTGCTTGCCTCGCACGATTCGCTGACCGGAGCCTATCTGCGAAAGCAGCGGCGCATAGAACTCCCGGTCAACCGCCGGATGGAGGCTGGTCCAAGTCTCTGGGTTCGTGGCGCCAGGCAGTACAATCTCAAGATGATCGATGTCGAGTTCCCGCTCGGAAAGTTCATCTGCGTCACCGGCGTGTCAGGCTCGGGCAAGTCCACCCTGGTCGAGGAAATCCTGTACCGAGTCTTGGCGCGTCGTCTCTATCGCTCACGGCTCATACCGGGGGCGCACGATGATTTCGAAGGTCTGGAGCATATCGACAAAGTCATCGATGTGGATCAGTCGCCGATCGGCCGAACACCGCGCTCGAATCCGGCGACTTACACCGGCGTGTTCACGCCGATCCGCGAGCTCTTCGCGCAGCTGCCGGAATCTCGCATTCGGGGCTACAATCCCGGACGCTTCAGCTTCAACGTCAAAGGCGGTCGTTGCGAGGCCTGTCGCGGTGACGGCCTGGTAAAGATCGAGATGCATTTCCTGCCCGACGTTTACGTGCCCTGTCAAGTATGTCGAGGCAGACGCTACAACAGGGAGACGCTGGAGGTCTTCTACAAAGGCAGCAGTATAGCGGATGTGCTCGAGATGACGGTCACGGAAGCACTGGAGTTCTTCGACCCGATCCCCACGGTCCGACGCAAGCTGGGTACGCTCAACGATGTGGGTCTGGGCTACATCACGCTGGGTCAAAGCTCGACAACACTATCCGGGGGTGAAGCGCAACGAGTCAAGCTGGCGACCGAGCTCTCGAAAGTTCAGACGGGTAAGACGCTCTATATCTTGGACGAGCCGACGACGGGATTGCACTTCGAGGACATTCGGTTGCTTCTGGATGTCCTGCACCGCCTTGTCGACCGCGGGAATACGGTTGTCGTCATCGAGCACCAACTCGACGTGATCAAGACGGCCGATTGGATTATCGATCTCGGGCCGGAGGGCGGTGATGCTGGCGGCGAAGTGGTTGCCGTGGGCACTCCGGAACAGGTTGTCAGAATCGACCGCAGTCCAACAGGATCATACTTGAGGCCACTCCTCAACCGGCGCGGCCGAAAACGACGGGAGGCTGAGCATGTCTGATGCCGAGCATCGTCGCGAACCGAGGCACCTGCTGCGACCCTTCGAGGCCTATGCGTTACCGCGCTTGGCTGCGGCTTTGCCGAAGTGGGTCCTGCCCGATCACCTCACCATAGTTGGGATAACGTCAGCCCTGGCGATAGGGGTCTGCTACGCGCTTTCCGGTCAGACCGTCACCTATCTCTGGGTCGCGAACCTGCTCTGGATAGTTAACTGGTTCGGAGACAGCCTGGATGGTACGCTGGCGCGATTTCGCCATATCGAACGCCCTCGTTACGGCTACTACCTGGATCACATCACCGACATGTTCGCGGCAGCCTTCGTCTGCGTCGGTCTAGGGTTCTCACCGTATCTGTTGATATCAGTGGCGCTTGCCATCCTTATCGGCTTCTACCTGATGTCGATCAACGTCTACCTGGAGACCTACGTCATGGGCGTCTTCCAGTTCGGCTACGACTGGGTCGGTCCGACCGAGGTGCGCGTGATACTGATCCTAGCAGGAAGCGCCCTGGCGCTGGGCTTCGAGCCGGTTATCGAACTGAGAAACATACCCTTGGGCACCCTTGACCTGCTGGGGTTATTGGGGGTTGCCGGCATGATGCTGCTTCTCGGTCGCCGTATCGTCGCCAATCTGGGGCGGCTGGCACGATTGGAACCGGCCAACGTCGTCAAAGAGCCGAATTGAGCGGAGGCCTCGGTAAGCCGATGGATGCAAGAACGTCGAATAAAGTCCTGAAATCCTGCGTTCGCAGGTTGGTGCTCGCAGGGCTCGCGATCCCAATTGCCTGCGCCGTGACGCTGGCACAGGACAGAGCGAGCCAGATCGATTCTCTGGCCCAGCAGTATCATGATCTTCGACTCTTCAACGGAGCCGTTCTAGTAGCGGAGGACGGCGACGTCATCTACAAGAAGGGGTTCGGCTACGCCAACCTCGAGTGGGGGATACCCAATCAAACGAACACGAAATTTCGGATCGGTTCCGTCACCAAGCAGTTCACCGCCGTGATCGTTTTGCAGCTGGTCGAAGAGGGAGTCTTGAGCCTGGACGGTAAGATAGTCGATTACCTCCCCGACTATCCCAGACCAGCCGGCGAGCAGATCACGATCCACCATCTGCTGACGCACAGTTCGGGGATACCGAACTATACGAGCCTGCCCGATTTCTTCCCGGAGATGAGCCGGGATCCCTACGAACCCCTGGAATTTCTGGCCGTCTTCTCGGGGCTGGAGCTGGAGTTCGAGCCGGGTGCCAAATGGAGCTACAGCAACTCGGGCTATTTCCTGCTCGGAGCAATCATCGAAGCGGTGACCGGGAAGCCGTACGACCGGGTCTTGCGCGAGCGGCTTCTGCGGCCACTCGGACTCGACGATACCGGCTACGACCATTACGAGGAGATCATCGAGCGGCGGGCCGCGGGATACGAGACGACCTTCACGGGTTACGAGAACGCTGCCTATCTGGACACGGCCCTTCCGTACGCTGCCGGCTCACTCTACTCGACCGTGGAGGATCTCCAGAAGTGGGACCGGGCCCTCTACTCCGATGCCTTGTTCTCAGATCAGCATTACAGGGAGCTGATGTTCACTCCGCATATCGGCGACTACGGCTATGGATTCTTCATTCGCAAAGTTCCTGTCGGCGGTGCAGGGGATTCAGTCAAGGTGATCGAGCATGGGGGCGGGATCAACGGCTTCATAACCGGTGTCCGGCGCTTCGTGGACGGTGGGCATCTCATTGTGCTGATGGACAACACGTCTAGCAGTGTTGCTGGTC
>CP070722.1:1338043-1345295 GCA_020350785.1 Gemmatimonadota bacterium | reverse complement strand
TGTCCGGTCATGGCCTGAACCGCCCGCATGTAGACCTGGTCCAGGTCCGGCCGCTCCTCCCGATCGACCTTGACGTTGACGAAGCGCTCGTTCATGAGAGCGGCGATGCGCTCGTCCTCGAACGACTCCCGCTCCATGACGTGACACCAGTGGCAGGAGGAGTAGCCGATGCTGAGGAAGACGGGCTTGTCCTCGGCGCGCGCTCTGGCGAACGCCTCGTCGCCCCACGGGTACCAGTCGACGGGGTTGTTGGCGTGCTGCAACAGATAGGGGCTGGTTTCCCGGGCGAGGCGGTTGGTGTGGCGCGGTGTCCTTTGCCGATCTCTCATCATCTGGTGTTTCTAATGGTCAGTAGCAGTCATGCCGAATCGATCGCCAGGGTACGCCCTCCGGTCGGGTGTCGCAAGCTGAAACTGTCTTTACTCCGGAAGGCAAAGCGCAGTCCGACGTGGCTGGCTTTTAAGGTTTCTGATCGCTTGGGAGTTCAAGTGAGTGAATCGGGCCGTAGGCCTCAGGACTTCTTAAGCAAGTACTCGTTGCGCAGACGGCGCAGCTCGGTGTGTTGTTCCCTGACTCGTAACATGACCTTGTTGACCAGGGCCTGCGCGGTCTCGCGGGTCCGCGGTTTGTCGAGCAGATCGGAGTAATCGACCGGTTTGCCGAAGCTGATCCAGACTCTCTTGCCGATCTTCGGGATCTTGGTGCCGATGGGAAGCACGTCCTGCATCCCTTCAATGGCCACGGGAATGACCCGCGGGTGCGTGGCCAGGGTCAGCAAGCCGGCGCCGGGGCGACCCTCGCCGACATCACCGTCGCGACTGCGTGTCCCCTCCGGGAAGAGTGTCATCGTGCCGCTCGGTAGCACCTCGATCATACGGTGCAGCGCCCTGAGGTCGCGCCGCCCGGGCCTGACCGGGATGCAGCGGTAATGGAGAGACAGCCAGGCCAGTATGGGATGCTTGAAGAAGTTCTCGGATGCGGCGGGATTCCAGGGGATCAGAAAGGGCTTGATCAGCGACTTCGGGTAGAACGCCGCGATGCCGACGGGAAAGCTGTCGATCATCGATTGGTGGTTGGACAGCAGCAGGGTGTTGGGCTCCTCACCCACGTTCTCTTTGCCGACAATGATCGTCCGATTGAGCGCGTAGAAGAAAGGCCAGGCGAGACTGACGGTGATATTCGTGACGATCCAGCTGACGAAGTGCCAGATGATATTGGAGACCCGGCCGGGCCGGCCGCGAGCTTGACCCACGACAGAACGTGCGAATTCCACCACTCCGTTTCCAACGGCCATCCCCTCGGCTCCGGCTAGGCGTTTCGGTTGATAACCTAAGGCAACGTGGGTAATTGGGCCACCGGACCCGAGAGCCGGCTCCCTGACAAGGCTGCCTTCCTGCCGGCCGGAGGCCGGCTACATTCCGGGCCATGAACGCGACCTCAGCGAATCCGTCCGCTCGCCTAATTCCCACTGGTGTGCGCTACATGCTGGCCAGCGCCTTCTTCTTCAGCCTGATGAGCCTGCTGGTCAAGCTGGCCGGCCGCGCCGTGCCCAGCCAGGAAATCGTTCTGGCCCGCGGCATCGTGACCCTGCTCCTCAGCTACTGGCTGGTACGACGCGCCCTGATCTGGCCGTGGGGCCAGCGGCGCTGGATCCTCATCCTGAGGGGCCTGGTGGGTTTTGCCGCCATGAGCTGTTTCTATTTCGCCCTCACCCGGCTACCCCTCGCCGAGGCGACGGTGCTCCACTACACCAACCCGATCTGGACGGGCTTGCTGGCGGCGCTGCTGTTACGCGAGCGGCTGAGCGCCTGGGTGGCCGGCCCGATCGCCATGAGCTTCGTGGGCGTCGTCCTGATCACGCGTCCCGCCTTCCTCTTCGGTAGCGGGGCTGCCGAGATCGACCTGGTCGGGGTGGGTGTGGCGCTGCTGGGGGCGATGCTCAGCGCCGGCGCCTATGTCGCCGTCCGTGAGGCCAGCAAGACCGAGCACGCGCTGGTCATCGTCTTCTACTTCCCGCTCATCACCGTGCCGGCCAGTCTTCCCTTCGCCAGTGGATTCGTCTGGCCGCCTGCCTGGGTCTGGCTGGTCCTGCTGGGCGTCGGCGTCGCCACCCAGATCGCCCAGATCTTCCTGACCCGCGGCCTCAGCCTCGAGCCCGCGGCTCGAGCGATGGCGGTGGGCTACGCGCAGATCCTCTTCGTCGTGATCTGGGGGATCCTGTTCTTCGAAGAGTACCTCGACGTGTGGAGCGCCACGGGATCTCTGCTGGTCATCGCCGGAACGCTCGCTGTCGCGCTGAAGGGTAAGGGGCCCGTTCCAGGCGCTGCGCACACGGAGCGAGCCAGTCGTGAGCTGGCTGGGGCGGGACGGCCGTAGGCCGACTGATCGAGCCGGCTAGATTCTGTCGAGCTTTTCCACGGTCCGGTCACCAGTCACGTTTCCGGTGTTCCGCGTCGTGGCGCGCTCGAAGAGCAACAGATGAACCTCGTCCGACGCGACGGGCAGGTGCTCCACGCCGCGCGGGATGATGACGAACTCGCCTTCGTCCAGCCAAACGTCAGCGTCGCGCAGCCTGATTTGCAGCCTCCCTTTTACCACCAGAAACAGCTCGTCCTCGTCCTCGTGATGGTGCCAGACGAACTCGCCCTCGATCTTCGCCAGCTTCACGAAAAAATCGTTGACCTCGCCGACGATCTTCGGACGCCAGTGGTCGCTAAATAGCTCAAACTTCTGTGCCAGGTTGACTTTCTCGATCACGGTGTCGCTCCCGCTGCGGGGTGTTGAGCTATGGATCGCCGTCCTCGCCCGAGTCCTGTCGCACATACGGCCCATCGAGCTTGGTGGGCTCAGCGAGCTTGACGCGCGAGGCGCTCAGCTCGCCGCTGACAGCAACAAGATAAGCGGAATTCCGGTCCCAAGGCCCTTCGACCGGCCAGGGGAGATCAAATTCGGCATTTGTCCTAATATTGTCCATTTATATATCAGGACACAGACTTGACAAATTTCAGGTCCGCCTGTATACTGGGCCCGATCGTTGGACGGGGGGCCGGAAGGCAGGTCCCGCCAGATTTTCCAAGCCAACCGAGGAGAGTAGGAATGATGAACCGCAAACCCGCATTGCTGACGGCTGCGCTGATGGCGCTCGTTCTGGTGATCTCGGCCTGCGACGACGACGACGAGACCACGGGCCCCAATCCGCCGATCGCGAACGCGGTGGCGCTCCGGGCGGTCCATGCTTCGCCGGGCGCGCCGGCCGTGGACATCTACGCGAACGACGGTACCACGCCGCTGGTACAAGATCTGGCCTACGGCGAGGCGACGAGTTACCTGGACATCCCCGAGGGCACCTACAACATCCAGCTTCGGGCGGCAGGCTCCGCGGCGTCGAGCGCGCCCGTTTACGAGACGGGTGACCTGACGCTGAGCGAGGGTCAGATTGTCACGGCGCTGGCGACCGGCTTTCTCGGCTCGAGTGACGCGGCCGACGAGTTTCGCGTCATACCTTTATTCGAGGAGTTCGACGCGGCTGCGTCGGGCAAGACGCGTGTCCGAATCGTGCACGCCTCTCCTGACGCCCCGACCGTGGCTGTCGACGTCGGAAACGACGGTTCTCCCGAGGTCGCCGCGCTGGCGCGCTTCGAGGACACGGGCGTCGCGGGTGTCGAACTGCCCTCCGGCAGCGCCCTTCAAATCGGTATCTGGGCCGGCACGCCGCTGGAGCGTGTGACCGCCTTCACCACGCCGCAGCTGCCGGACGGCGGCGAGCTATTCGTAATCGCGGCGGGCTCGTTGGAGTTGCTGCCGCGCGAAGCGGCTGGTTTCGCGCTGTTCGCGATTGCTGGCTATCCGGGCGGGGCCATCGGCCAGGCGACGAGCAACGTCAGCCTGATCCGTCAGAACCCGACGGTTTATGCATTGCACGGCGGTCCTGACGCCCCCGCGGTGGACATCTTCGCCGGCGACAGCGAGCTGGTGGACAACCTTTCGTTCGCCGATCTCTCTGGTGGTATCCAGGTTCCGCCGGGAGTCTACACACTCGACTTCTTCCCGACGTCTCCGGGCTCAGATCGCCCGGCGGGTAGTCCGGCGGCCAGTTTCGACACGCCCAACCTGAATGGCGGCGAGCGGTACCTTGCGATCGCGACGGGTTTCTTGTCGCCGGATGCGGCGGGCGAGCAGCCCTTCAACCTCGTCGCTTTCCGCGATGCGTTCGAGCTGAATGACCTCTCGAACTCCCGGATTCAGGCGATCCATGCGTCACCGGATGCGCCGGCGGTGGACATCGGCACGGTGAACGGCGGCGGGACAATCGAGGCCGTCGTCTTCGAGAACCTGATTTACCCTGCCGGGAAGCCGGATGCAGGCGAGTCGGTGCCGGCGACTGACCTGACGTTGGGTGTCGCGGCCACCGGTGACGACAACCCGATCGTCACTTTCGATGTTTCGACGCTCGCTGGTCTGCGTGCCTACGCGGTCGCGATCGGGGCTCTGAATCCGGATGCGGTGAGGAGTCGTTCCGGCTGGCGGTGATCGATACCGGCGCCTGGCCGTGGACGGTGGCGCAGGTGAATCCGAACTGAGGTCAGCACTTCAAGAGTACCTCCCTCTTGGCTGGGCGAGCGCGCGACGGCGACACCGGCGTCGCGCTCGCCCAGCTCTAATCCACCAGATGGAAGTGGGCCGCCGTATACGGCCAGTGGCTTAAGGTTGGCACAGCCGCTAAGTTGCCCGCCGTCCCATCGGAGAATTCATCATTTCAAGCTCTGGAGGCTGGCAATGCTCCGCCGTGTCGTCACTACAGGTGTGGTCATCCTACTGGCGGCCACGTTCGCCGCGCCGCTGCAGGCGCAGATCGACGCCGACCTGCTGGCCGGCATGAGGGCGCGCTCGATCGGACCGGCCGGGATGAGCGGCCGGGTGGCCGATATCGAGGCGGTCGAGTCGAACCCGAACATCGTCTACATCGGAGCCGCGACGGGCGGGATCTGGAAGTCGCTGAACGGCGGTCTCACCTGGGAGCCGATCTTCGACGACCAGCCAATCCACGCCATCGGGTCGATCGAGGTGTTCCAAGCGAGCCCGGACATAGTCTGGGTGGGGACGGGGGAAGGGAACCCGCGGAACAGCGTGTCGGGGACGGGGTGGGGCGTGTTCAAGTCGATGGACGCGGGCCGGACCTGGGAGCACCTGGGTCTGGAGGCGACCGAACGGATCCATCGTATCGCGCTGCACCCGACGAACCCGGAGGTGGCCTACGTGGGCGCGATGGGCTCGATGTGGAAGGCGAATCCGGAGCGCGGGGTCTACAAGACGGAGAACGGCGGGGCGAGCTGGTCGAAGATCCTCTACGTAGATGAGAACACGGGTGTGGCGGACATGGAGTTGGATCCGACCAACCCGAACAAGTTGATCGTGGCGATGTGGGACTATCGGCGCTGGCCCTGGTTTTTCCGCTCGGGCGGAGCGGGGTCGGCGCTGTACCTAACGGTGGACGGGGGCCGCAACTGGAAGAAGCTGACGGCGGAGGACGGGCTGCCAGCGGGCGAGCTGGGGCGGATCGGGCTGGCGATCGCGCCGTCGGACCCGAACGTCGTCTATGCGCTGATCGAGGCAGAGGAGAACGCGCTCTACAAGTCGGAGGACGGAGGGTTCAGCTGGGGTAAGGTCAGCACCGACTCGAATATCGGGAATCGGCCTTTCTACTACTTCGATCTGCGGGTCGACCCCCACGACCCGAACCGCGTCTACAGCCTCTGGTCTTTAGTCAGCGTCTCGGAGGACGGCGGGAAGAGCTTCGAGCCTTTGGTCACTTGGGGTAAGGCGCACCCCGACCATCATGCCATGTGGATCGATCCCAACGATCCGAGCCACATCTACGAGGGGAACGACGGCGGCGTCTACGTCACTCACGATCGCGGTGAGAACTGGCGCTTCGTCAGCAACCTGCCGTTGGCCCAATTCTACCACATCAACGTGGACATGGAGACGCCCTACCACGTCTATGGCGGGATGCAGGACAACGGCTCCTGGCGCGGGCCCAGCTCGGTATGGGAGAACGGTGGCATCCGCAACCATCACTGGGAGGAGGTCGGCTTCGGTGATGGCTTCGCCACTCTGGCGGATCCCGGCGACGCGCTCGTCGGCTACGCGATGAGCCAGCAGGGCTTCCTGGAACGTTGGGACCTGCGCACGGGTGAACGTAGAGACATCCGACCGGCGCACCCAGAGGGTGTGGATCTGCGCTTCAACTGGAACGCGGCGATCGCTATCGACCCCTTCGACGGCAACACGGTCTACTACGGCAGCCAGTTCGTGCACAAGTCGATCGACAGCGGCGAATCTTGGGAAATCATCAGCCCCGATCTGACGACCGACAATCCGGAATGGCAGAAGCAGGGCGAGAGCGGCGGCCTCACCTACGACGTCACCGGGGCCGAGAACTTCACGACGATCATGACGATCGCGCCGAGCCCGGTGGAGCAGGGCGTGATCTGGGTGGCTACCGATGACGGGCGTGTGCATGTGACGCGCGACGGCGGGGCCACGTGGTCGAGCGTCGAAGGGAACCTTCGTGGCGTGCCGGCGAACACGTGGGTGCCGCACATCGAGCCGTCGAAGTTCGATGCGGCGACGGCCTTCGTGGTGCTGGACGATCACCGGCGCGGTAACTTCACGACCTACGTCTACAAGACGACGGACTTCGGCCGCAGCTTCCGGAGCCTGGCGGGTGGAGAGATCTGGGGTTACGCGCTGGTGCTGGAGCAGGATCCGGTGAAGGAGGATCTGCTGTTCTTGGGTACGGAGTTTGGCCTCTATGTGAGCGTGGATGGCGGTGAGAGCTGGATGAATTGGAGGCACGGGCTGCCGACGGCGTCGGTGATGGCGCTGATCGTGCATCCGCGGGAGCACGATCTGGTGATCGGCACGCACGGGCGCGCGGCGTTCGTCTTGGACGACATCCGGCCCCTGCGCTCCCTAACGACGGGGACGTTGGCCGAGCCCATTCATCTCTTCGCAGTCCCCGACGCACAGCAGTACCGCGTCAAGCAGACCGGTGCCTCACGGTTCCCCGGCAACGGTGAGTTTCGCGGTGAGAACCGGCCCTACGGCGCCCTGATGACGATCTCTTTGAACGTCGAAGGACTGCCTCATCCCGATGAAGAGGTGGAGCGCCAGCGCGAGGACGCCGAGCGACAGACTGTGGCGGCCGAGGAGGAGGAGCCCGAAGAAGAGAACGATCGCGAGGCGAAGG
>CP070722.1:1335239-1337943 GCA_020350785.1 Gemmatimonadota bacterium | reverse complement strand
CTACGAGTAGACGAGGGTGTACGGTTTGCTCGCGAGAATCACTCGGCGTTCAACTGGCACAGCAAATGGGGATTCGTGGGGTCTCGCAATAGTAGCGAAGATCCGGTCAACACGTGCTGACACGGTCAGCGTGAGCTGAGACAACGATTTTCCGAGCTGTCCCTTCCAACGCCTTGAGATGCCGGAAGTTGCACCTGTGAAAGAGTTTCGGGCCCCCACGATGGTGGCATGACGTATCAAGGAAGAAAGCACGATACCGCTGCGTGATAATAACTCAGCGTGGCACTGCGCTGGGGCGGCTCTGAGGCGGACGTGCTGACACGGCTAACCCAAAGGGGGGCTATCATGACAAGGACACTAATTGCACTCGTTACTGTTGGGTTGCTCGTCATCGCGTGTACAGGAGACAACCTGACGGCACCAGCGGCCGATGACTTGTCGGTGGTCGCGCAGACCGATGCCTTGCCAAATAAGGTGGTTTACCGGGTTACTGTGGGTGGCCCGGATGCCTGTGGACCCGATGGTCCCGGCTGCGATGCAAACTTCTCGCTCATAGCGCTCGAGAAAGCCGATGGTAGCGTAGAGGGGCAATGGCACGACCAATTCTATGGTGGTGTTGGCGTTCACGTTGCTGTCGACTGTCTCGAGATTGTTGGAAACGAAGCATGGGTAAGTGGTGTGGTTACTGGAAAGACTTTCAACGGTGCCGCGGTAGTCACAAGGGTCGCGGACAATGGCAAATCAGCCAACGATCCTGTCGATCAGATCAGTTATACATCATCGGCGGCCCGTTGGGGCGACTGCAAAGCCACGCCTGCCCTCACGTTGTACGATGTTTCCGCCGGGCAGGTCAAAATAGACTAGCGACTCTAGGCTTCAGATCCGAAAAACGGTGCGCCGGCCGTCAGGTCGGCGCACATCCCGTCTACGGAGCGCCACAGCGAGGGCGGCGGCCGCCGGTAGAACTCCGACGGCTGCTTGCTCAGCGGGCGGTCGCCGCCAGGTCGCGCACGGCGTCCGCCAGCAGCCGCATTTTCGCGGCATCACTGGACCCACGCGCCTCGCCCTCCAGCTCCATCGCCGCCTCCGCCACCGCCTCGGTCTGCAGCTCCGTCGCCAGCTTGGTCAACGCCTCGCGCCGCGCGGTGCCCGATGCCTGCTCCGCGCCGTCGAGGGCCTGCCGCACCTGCGAGATCCGGCCGGCGGACAGGCCGCCCGAGCGCTCGAGCTGGTCGACGTAGGCCCCCGCGAGCGCGAAGCTGGGCGGCCAGACGAACTGCGGCTGGCCCTGCGTGTTCAGGTAGCCGAGCTTCACCGTGTTCGCCGCGTCGATCTCGTTCTGCGAGATGAACGGGCTGGGCAGCAGCTCGAAGATGTCCAGGCCGCGCGCGATCTCGGAGCTGACGATCAGGCCGTTGTACCAATAGACGGACCAGCTCCCGCCGTCCTGCATCTTGGCCGAATCCACGGGGCCGCGGTCGTGGAAGGCGATCTCGATCGGTTCCTTCGGATCGGTCCAGTCAAAGACCGAGATGCCGCCCTGATACCACCCCTGCACCATCACGTCGCGCCCGGGGATCGGGATCAGCGAGCCGTTGTGCGCGACGCAATTCTCGAGGGACGTCTGGGCGACCGGTAGCTTGTAGTAGCTGTGGAAGTGCATCCGCCGGTTCTCGATCGTGAAGATGGCGTCCGCGCCCCACTCCGGTGGGTCGGTGGCGCGGCACTTCGGCTGGCTACCTCCGCCCCACTCGTCGCTGAAGAGGATCTTGCTGCCGTCGTTGTTGAGCGTCGCCGAGTGCCAGTAGGCGAAGTTCGAGTCGCTTACTGCGTCGATGCGCGTCGGGTTGACAGGGTCGCTGATGTCGAGCAATAGCCCGTAGCCGCCGCAGGCGCCGCCCGCGAGGCCGATTGCCGGGAAAAGCGTGATGTCGTGGCACTGCGTGGGTCCGGGACGCGGGCCGTCTCCGCGCCCGCCCAACCACTGTTCGACCATCGTCGGGATGTATTCGCGCAGGGCGGCGCTGTCGGCGGCCGTCGGCGCGCCGCTACCGCCGCGCGCCTGGACGATGCTGTCGAGCATCGCGGCGCTCCAGCGGTCGGGCACCAAGAACGGCTCGCCCTCGACATCGGCGATGAAGGCGCCGCGCGCGCGGGCGCGCTCGATCTCGGCGATGTCGTCGGGCGCCAGCCCGTGTGTCGGTGGGGCGACGAGATCGTTGAAGATCCTGGGGGAGCTGACGATCGACGCCTGCTCGGGGTGGGCGAGCGGCACCCGGATCACCTCGATGCGGAAGAGCGCCGAGTTGGGGTCCTCGTCCAGCGGACCGCCGGAGCAGCCGGGCAGCTCTTCTTCAGGTCGCACGGGGGCGGAGCCGGAGACGTCGATGTAGACGTTCTCCTTATCGTTCGGATCCACCAGCACCGAGTGCGTGTGCGACCCGCGGCAGGTCTGCACGTTGGCGATGTACTTCGGGTTCTGGATATCGCTGATGTCGAAGATGCGGATACCGCGCAGGCGGTCCGGGCTCACCGCCTGCTGCACGCCTTCGGTGCCGCAGTCGAGCCGGCCGCCCAGACCCTCACCCAAGACGAACAGGAGGTTTTCGTAAACAGAGACGTCACTCTGTGACGCTGGGCAGACGTAGCCGGCGACGAGGGACGGCCGGCTGGGATCGGAGATGTCCCAGACCTGGATGCCGTT
>CP070722.1:1319102-1335139 GCA_020350785.1 Gemmatimonadota bacterium | reverse complement strand
GGAACGTCAGCGCCTACAACCAAGGCATGATGGGTTACCGGACGCCGAACATCGACCGCATTGCCGAAGGGGGGATGCTGTTCACCGACGCCTACGGTGAGCAGAGCTGCACCGCCGGGCGCGCGGCATTCATCACCGGGCAGTCTTCCTTTCGGACCGGCCTCACCAAAGTGGGCCTGCCGGGGTCGGATCTCGGCCTGCAGCAGGAAGATCCGACTATCGCCGAACTGCTCAAAACCCACGGCTATATGACCGGACAGTTCGGCAAGAACCACCTGGGAGACCGCGACGAGCATCTGCCCAGCGCGCACGGCTTCGATGAGTTCTTCGGCAACCTCTACCACCTGAACGCAGAGGAGGAGCCGGAGAACGAAGACTATCCGAAGGACCCGAGCTTCAAGGAGAGGTTCGGACCGCGGGGCGTCATCAAGTCCTTTGCCGACGGACAGATCGAAGACACGGGTCCGCTAACCCGTAAGCGCATGGAGACGGTGGACGAGGAGTTCCTGGCCTCCGCCAAGGACTTCATCCAGCGCGCCCACGACGCGGAGAGACCCTTCTTCGTTTGGTACGCCACCACCCGGATGCACATCTGGACCCACCTCAAGCCGGAATCCCAAGGTGTGACGGGCTTGGGCGTCTATCCTGATGGCATGGTGGAACACGACGGCCACGTAGGTGAGCTGCTCGATATGCTGGACGAGCTCGGCATCGCCGATAACACCATCGTCATCTACTCCACGGACAACGGCGCCGAGGTCTTCAGCTGGCCGGACGGGGGCACTACACCTTTCCGCGGCGAGAAGAACGACAACTGGGAGGGTGGCTTCCGGGTCCCGCTGCTCGTGAAGTGGCCCGGGGTAATCGAGCCGGGTTCCACCTCCAACGAGATCATCTCGCAGATGGACTTCTTCCCGACTCTGCTTGCGGGGGTGGGTGAGGCCGACGTCAAACAGAAGCTAATGCAGGGTTACAAGGTCGGCGACAAGACATTCAAGGTTCATCTGGACGGCTATAACTTCCTTCCTTACTTCAAGGGAGAAGCCGACACCGGGCCGCGACGCGAGTTCTTCTACTTCAGCGATACCGGCGACCTGCTTGGGCTCCGCTACAACCAGTGGAAGGTCGTGTTCGCCGAGCAGCGCGCCCACGGCTTCGAAGTATGGGAGGAACCCTTCACGTTCTTGCGCCTGCCCAAGCTGTTCAACCTGCGCACCGATCCCTTCGAGCGGGCTGACCACGAGGCGATAGGGTACGCGAGATGGCGTCTCGACCGCGCCTTCGCGCTGGTCCCAGCACAGGCGTTCGTGGGGCGGTTTCTCCAGACATTCCAAGAGTTCCCGCCGCGCCAGACGCCGGCGAGCTTCACTATCGATCAGGTGATGGAGAGGTTGAAGCCGCCATCTAACTGAGCCCACGACTATGCACGTTGCGGCGGGAGCCCCGAAAGGCTCCCGCCGTTTCATTCACTGGACCCGTCCGAGGAACCAGCGGTAGTAGGGGTTGTCGCCGTCTTCCTGAAGAACCTGCCGGATCAGCGCGGCCCATTCTGCGCGCTCGCCAGCGTAGGCATGAAGGCCCGCCTGGTAGAAGCCCCATAGCGTCCGCCGCTCCGCCGCGATCGACTCACTCAGTCTGGCGTCGCCGCCCAGCACCGGTGGTCCGCTCGCTACGGCGCGGACCTGAGGTAGAACTCGGGTGATCTCCCTCGGTCGCACCCATCCAGCGTACTCGATTCGCGGTCGATCGTCAGTAACCGGCCGCGCATCACCCGCGTAGCGCTCGAGACCGGCCCGGTCGGTGACGTAGGTCGCAAGCAGTGCCGCTGGCGACGCGATGCCTACCTGCCTAAGCGCCGCCGCCACCTCCGGCTGTTCGAAGCGTGACGTTATCCGCACCACGTCTAGCTCAATGGGCTCCATCGAGCCGATCACCATCGTCTCGTGGAGCTCGGTGGTCCACAGCGTGACGTGCGGAAAGACGTCCAGCAGGCTGCGCACCAGAGAGCGCGAATCGTCGTCGTTCTGCGTCGTCAGCGGCCACCACTGGGCGAGCAGCCCGTTGGGCATCAACCGGTCGCGCGCCAGTTCGTAGAACTCTCTCGAGTAGAGGTTGACTACGTTGGCGGCGGAAGGCGGAGGTGGCTCGAGCGTGATCAGGTCATAGCGCTGTTCACTGGCCAACAACTCGTGCCGGCCGTCGCGGACGCGAATATCGACTCGAGAATCATCGGCGACGCCATAGTTTCCATCGAACAGCGGCGCCGCGCGGACGACAGCCGGCAGCAGCTCGACACACACACGTCGGTCGAGCGGGTAGGCGAGCAGCGCTCCAGTTGTGATGCCGGTGCCGAGTCCGATAACGAGGGCCGAGTTCGGCTCGCCCCGATGGATGAGCAGCGGCAGGAGCGCTTGCAGTCGCATGTAGCGCAGCGACGTCAGCGCGTCGCCCGAGTTCGAGACACCCTGGATATAGAGGCGTCGGAACGTTCCGGCCGAAGCGCTCTGCTCGAGCACAGCCACCGTGCCGCCGGGGCTCTCCTCGTAATAGACCAGCGTCCCTTCCCGCGCCTGACTCAATAGTTGGGCCAGCTTATCCTGAGGCACACGCAGGGCGATGAACCCTACCACCAGCACCAGAGTGGATGCGAGCGCCAGCGAGTGGATTCGCCGACCGCCGCCTCGAAGCACGGCAGCTCCACCAATGAAGGCACCGAACAGGCTGAGCACCCCCAGCGTGCGTACCAGACCCAGCGTCGGGATGGCGACGAAACCCGTGAGATAGGTGCCCGCGATGCCGCCGGCCGTGTTGAAGGCCGCCACGGCCCCGACGTCCCGGCCGACTCGTTGCGGATCGGCTACGAGCCGCACGGCAGCCGGAAAGGCCGCCCCGAGCAGGATCGTTGTCGGTAGCACCACCACCAAAGAAGCCAACGCGAAGCGCGCGCTTATCATCGCCAGTCTGCTCCCGGTGATGTCCAAGACCGCCGAGCCCAGACTCGCCTGCAGCCGCGGCAGCCATGCGCCCAGTCCCGCGAACGTGATGAGCGCGCACGCCCCCGCACAGGCCACCAGCAACCCGAATACTATCCAGCGCTGGCGGACACGGTCGGCGAAGAGCGCATAGAGGAAGCTTCCAAGCACCAACCCGGTGAGATAGGTAGCCAGCACGGTGGCGAAGGCATAGGTGCGCGTGCTCAGAAATTGGATGATCGCCTGTGTCCAGACGACCTCGTACCCAAGCGCCACGCCGCCGGCAAGCGCATAGAGCGCCACTGCCAGCCGCGCTTCCCGTGTCAGTGGTTCTTCGGCCTCCCGGTCGGCCGGGCGCACCCGCCGCCTGCGACCCACGCCGACGGCCACGACGGCAAGCGCGAGGTTGACGGTGCCCGCCATCAGCCCCGCACCCTGAACGCCCAGCCAGGACACGAGGAGGAACGCTGTCGCCAGGGTCCCGGCTATGGCGCCTGCCGTGTTGGCAGCGTACAGCAATCCCGACGCTCGCCCCACGCTCTCGTCGTCGGGCGCGAGCGAACGCACCAGCGCCGGCAACGTGCCGCCCATCAGAAAAGCCGGCAGCCCGACGAGCACGAAAGGCAGGGCCCAGGCCAACGGGCCCAAGGCGCCTTGCAGGGCCAGGAAAGCCTCGGCTGAGCGCGCGAGCGTGAAGGTCGCCCCAACCCCCAACCCGGCGATCCCAACCTCGAGGGCCGCGTACAGCGCCAACGGCTGCGGTGTCCGGTCGGCCAGCCGTCCCAGCAGTGCCCCGCCCAACGCCAGTCCCGCGAAGAAGGCGGCAACCGCGGTGGTGATGGCGTACACATCCACTCCGACGATCAGAGCCAGTTGCTTGACCCATAGCGTCTGGTAGACGAGCGCGGCAGCGCCGGAGACAAACAGGAGGAGCCCGGCAAGCATAGGGACTGTTAGTTAGGACATGAGGTCGCTGCGATCAAGAGGCCCTTAGTGGGCCTCTTCATGCTCTGTCCCCAGAGTCACCTGAACCTCGTGGATGCTGTCTCGTTCGTTGTGGCGAGGGGTATAAAGTCGTTCAAGTGTTCGCTCTCGATCGCGACTTCGAGACCGACGGGCTACGGTTGATCCCTTAATTAGCGCTATCCACTGTTTGTCAGATCTCCTCATGAACCCGACTTGCAGCCGCCCACCAATCCGACGTACAATCGGGCACCTTACACATCACTCGACAACCGGACGGAGCCGCCGAGACGGATATGAACGCACGCGACCGGATCAAAGACCTGCAATCGAGGATGCAGAGCTCCATCATCGGGCAGGAACATATCGTCGAACGACGGTCGCGATCATGTCACACCGGACGGCATCCGCGCCGTCGGCAACGACGTTCTGCGCCACAGGATCATGTTGAGCTACGAGGCGAACGCCGGTAGCGTGACGGTGGATCAGGTCATCGGCCAGATCATCAAGCAGGTGGCAGTGGCGTGATCCGGCTGGCAGCGGAATGAAACACAAAGGAGCACAGAGAATGAAGATACGGGAGAAACTCGAACGAAAGGTCGCGCTCCGAGCGCTCGCGTACGGTATGCTGGCCTTGTCGGCAGCCTGCGCTCAGCAAGGCGAGGAGACCGACACAGCCGCTGACCCGCTTCCGTCCTGGAACGAAGGGCCGGCGAAGGCTTCCATCACCGCATTCGTCGCTGCGGTCACCGACCCGAACGGGCCGGGCTACGTCGAGCCGGCGGAGCGCATCGCCGTCTTCGACAACGACGGCACGCTGTGGGCGGAGCAGCCCCTCTACTTCCAGCTGCTTTTCGCACTCGACCGGGTGCGGGCCATGGCCGACGAGCATCACGAATGGCAAGCGCAGCAGCCCTTCAAGGCGATTCTGGAAGACGACCGCGAAGCTCTGGGCGCCATGTCGGAACACGACATAGTCGAGATCGTGATGGCAACGCATGCGGGCATCACCACCGATGAGTTCAGTCGCCATGTCTCCGATTGGCTGGCTACCACTCGACACCCGCGCTTCGATCAGTCGTTCACAAACATGGCCTATCAGCCGATGCTGGAGCTGCTCGACTACCTGCGGGCCAACGAGTTCAAGACCTTTATCGTCTCCGGCGGCGGCATCGACTTCATGCGCGCATTCACCGAACAGGTCTACGGCATACCACCCGAGCAGGTCGTGGGCTCGAGCGGTCTCACGAAATTCGAGTTGCGTGACGGCGTTCCCGTGCTGGTGAAGCTGCCCGAGATCGAGTTCGTCGACGACAAGGCCGGCAAGCCGGTAGGGGTCAACCGTTTCATCGGACGCCGCCCGATCGCGGCGTTCGGCAACTCCGACGGCGACCTGCAGATGCTGCAGTACACGGCGGGCGGCGACGGACCCCGGCTGATGGCTCTGGTCCACCACGACGACGCCGAGCGCGAATGGGCCTACGACCGCGAATCGTCTATCGGTCGCCTCGACACAGCGCTGGCTGAGGCACGCGAGCGCAATTGGACCGTGATATCGATGAAGAGCGACTGGAGAAGGATCTTCCCGTTCGAGTGACAGGCCTTGGGGACGGCGCGGGCACAAGCGATGGCAACCGTAGAATAGCGTGACGGCGATGGCAGACAGGATCGAGCCGGGAGTCTACGTCACTGCGGCGCCCATACGTGTAGTAGGAGGACATGGCTGATCTGCTGACGATCGTTGCAATCACTGGGGCAACGTTCGCCACCACCAACCTCGACAATCTTGGCCTCTTGCTGGCGTTGTTCGCCGACGAAGGGTTCGGTTCGAGAGATATCTTGCTGGGCTACACGCTGGCAGCACTGTTGGTGGCGGGTGTCGCTTACAGCGCGTCCACGGCGGTAGAGCTCGCGCCCGCTCGTTACCTGGGGTATCTGGGCCTAGTGCCCATCGCTGTGGGGTTGCTGCGGGCCTACGAGCTGCTGCGATCTCGCGCGAGTACAGAAGATGTCGGCCGACGTCTAGGTCGCGGCGGAGCACTGACCGTGGCTCTACTGAATCTGGCGCAGAGCGGCGATACGTTCGCGGTGTACGTCACGGTGTTTGCCGATACCAGAGAACGACTGGAGATTCCGATCCTGGCGACCGTGGCGGCTTGCGTATTCGCCTCGTGCGCTCTGGCTCGCTGGCTTGCCACTCACAGCACCCTGGCGCTGCCGCTGCAGCGCTGGGGGCGCTACTTGCTGCCTTTGCTGCTTATCGCCATCGGGCTCTACATCATCGCCGACTCCGCCACCGATGTGGCGGGAGCGTTGCCGCAGACGCCGTGAACGTCGTCTCCGAGTAGCGCGCCTAGCGCCGGATCAGACCGCGGAGGTCAGCGGCAAGCTCCCCAGCCAAGCTCGCCACCGTGCGGCTGAGCGCCGCCACGGATGCCTCCGTCGTATTGGCGGCGGCGGATTCCCTGAACGACATACCGCGCTCCAGCAAGGTCTCGTCCTGCTCAACATCTCTCACCGCCCAGCTGGCGACGAGCTCGGCGGTCCCCCCTGCATCGCGTTCGAAGCGGAGCACGCGCAGCTCGAGCGCGTAGTCCGGCCTCCTGGTACTGTACCAGGGATAGAGGATGACTTCCTCCGTTCCCAGCAGCACCTCGAGATCGCGCGCCAGGATCAGTGCGATGTGTGCGTCGATAGGCTCGGCCCAGCGGTCGACCTCCGAGAAATCGACCTGGTTGGGCCCCAACCGTGTGACCAACGCGTTGCGCTTCAAGTACGGCGCCACGCTTACCGGTCCCAGGCCCAAGGTGATGCCGGGCAGCGGATCGCCGGTCTCCTCAGCGGACTCCTCTGCCAGAGAGGTAAGCAGGAAGAAGCGCGTGGGATCGGCCTGAGGCGACAGCACGGAGCAGCCACCCAGCGCGGCGGAGAAACCGAACCCGATGAGCATCAGGAGAATCGAAGAGCGGGTCATTTCTCTTCCTCGGTGATCTTTCTTCCGCGCACCAGGGCGCCGGGGTTGCGTTCCAGATAGTCGGCCACCGCCTGCAGCGACTCGGATGCGGCCGAGAGATCGGCCAACATCTGCTCGAGCTGCACGACCAAAGGCGATCCGGGCTCGAGCAACGTGCGCAGGTTGAGCAACGCGGCCTCGGCCTGCTGCAGCGTCGCCGTAGCCGCAATGCGCGTGGAGTCTACGCTGTTGGCCAACGGGAGGACGTCCGCTTCGACGGAAGCCATCAGATCGCGGAGATCCCCCACCGCCAAATCGACGGCCTGCAGCGTTCTGTCGAGCGACTCGATGGCCGCGACCAGGCTCGGCGAGCTGGCGACATTGTTCAGGCTGTCCATCAGCCGTCGGGCCGACATGCTAATCGAATCGATCTCGACCTCGTCGAGCCGGGAGACGAACCGGATCAGCTTCTCTTGTATTTCCTCGAACGCTGTCGGCAGCGTCGGGATTTCCGGATAAGGTGTATCGGGGCCGCCTCTGAAGATGGCAGGGCTGCCGGGATGGACGTCGAGGCCCACGTAGAGTTGGCCGGTGACGAGGCTCTGCGTCTGTAGCTGCCCCCGCATCCCGGCATCGATCACCCCCTGATACCAGGCCGGGTCATCCAAGTCGATCTCGATGCCCTTTGCCCGGATGCGGTCCTGGAAGAGATCGATGGTCACGGGAATAGCGGCGCTCGACGAAGGCTGACCCTCGCCCAGCTCGAGGTAGATTCCCGTTACCTGGCCGACCTCCACACCTCTGAACTTGACCGGTGATCCTTGGCGCAGGCCCGACACCGAGCCATCGAAATAGAGAACGAACGGTCGCGCGTCGCGGAACAGCGCTCCCGAGCTGAACAACATGATTCCGGCCACCGCCAGAGTGAGAGCGCTCACCACGAAGGCCCCGACCAGTGTGGGACTCGGCCTACGGCTCATGCCACCTCCTCCATGCCGCCGATACGACCCCGCCGCAGGAACTCGCGCACCTTGGGGTCTTGCGAACGGTCCCGCAACTCCAGCGGCGGCCCACTCGCGATCATCGTGCGGGTCTCGGGGTCCAAGAAGATGCTGTTCGTCCCTATGGCGAAGATGCTCGCCAGCTCATGGGTGACGACGACAACTGTGGCGCCCATGCTTTCACGCAGCTCCAAGATGAGGTCGTCGAGCCGCTTCGAGCTGATCGGATCCAGTCCCGCAGACGGCTCATCGAAGAAAAGCACCTCGGGATCGAGCGCGATGGCTCGGGCCAGTCCAGCCCGCTTCTGCATGCCGCCGCTGATCTGATACGGATAGTAGTCCTCGAAACCCCTGAGCCCGACGAGCGACAGCTTCAGTGACGCCACCTCGCGGATTTGGGCGGGCCTCAGATCGGTGAACTCCTGGAGCGGCAACGCCACGTTCTCGGCCAGCGTCATCGAGCTCCAGAGCGCCCCGCTCTGATAGAGGACTCCGACGCTCCGCAACAGCTCCACCCGGCGGGCGCGATCGGCGCTGGTGAAGTTCTCCCTACCGTAAAAGATCTCTCCCTTGGCGGGCTCGTTCAGTCCTATCAGGTGGCGCAACAGCGTGCTCTTACCGCACCCACTGCCGCCCATGATGACGAAGATGTCGCCGCGCTCGACCCTAAAGTCCAGGTCGCGCATGAGCACGAAATCGCCGTAGGCCATCGTCAGATCACGAACGATAATATGCGCGTCACCAGGCATGGGTAATCACCGTTCAATCAGAGTCCGCTTAGAGGCCAAGAGCGTAGAACACGACAGCGAACAGTCCGCAGGCGCTGATCACGAACACAATGCTGGTGACCACGGCGGAGGTGGTGGCGATCCCCACACCCGATGAGCTGGTCGTAGCCTGCAGGCCGCGCAAGCAGCCGGCCAGAGCGATCAGGATACCGTAGACGAACGCCTTGAACATGCCGCCCAGCAGATGGCCCAGCGTCACTGCCTCGATCGTCTGCTGAGCGTAGGTGACGACCGACAAGTCGAGCATCGTGATCCCGATGAAGGCGCCACCCAGTATGCCGAGGAAGTCGGCGTAAAGGCAGAGCAACGGCATCATCGACGCCAGCGCCACGATCCGAGGAACCACCAGGAATTCCAGCGGCGAGATCCCCATCGTGGTGAGCGCATCGATCTCCTGGGTGACTTTCATGCTACCCAGTTCCGCCGCGAAGGCAGCACCACTGCGCCCGGCCATGACGATGGCGGCCATCAGCGCACCCACGTCCCGCACCATGGCGACACCCACCAGATTCGCCACGTATATAGTCGCGCCGAACTGCTGGAGCTGGGCCGCACCCACAAAGGCGAGGATCAGCCCCACCAGAAAACAGATCAGGCTGACGATCCCCAGCGCCTCGGCCCCGACCTGCTGGATGAGAAGCAGCAGGTCACTTCGCCGGAAGCGCACACCCCCGCCCAAGAGCCTGCCGAAGGTCAGCGTCGCATCACCCAGAAAGGCGAGCATCTCGGTAAGCGAGGTGCCCGCCGAGATCGTTCGCGATCCGATACGCTCCAGTAGCGAAGCATCCGCCTGCGCGGCCCGCGCATCCTCCTTCTCGGCCACCGCTTCGGCAAGCGTCAGCAGTCGCTGGGCGCCGGCGGGCAGTCCCGACCGATCCACATCGATGCCGCGACCGCGGCTCCGCTCGGTGACCCGCAGTAGGAAGGTTACCAGGGCGCTGTCCCATTCCTCGAGCTCGGAAGTCTCGAAATTGACCTCCCGAGGTGCCGGCGTCGCGGCCAGCTCGCGCTCCACCGGCGCCGTATCGGGCAGGCCACCGCTCAACCGCCAGGCTCCCGCGAGGCGAATCAACAGAGCGCCATCGGCCGTGCGGCCGAGCACGAGCTCACTTTGTCCGGGCACGTTGGGCCAAGTGGGATTGCGTAAGGGCGAAGCTGCTTAACGACCAGCGATCCGAGGCTACGAGATTAGCCCGCCAGGTCCACGGTATCAAGGCAAAGCCCAGGGCCCGCATCGTCACAGATCGAAAGCGTTGGATCTTCGTTTCTACGAGGAGAGGAAGCTGACGCCTGCTCCGGTGTCAAGCGACAGGGAGAAGGGCTCACAGACGATAGCGCGCCGCCCAGACCTTGCCTCGTGGCTCCATCCGCACCGCCGCGCCACGGCGATCGGGAAGGCCGGCATCGATCGGCAGCCGGAACGGCAACTCGTTGACGTAAGGGACCTGACGGACCAGGCGGCCCCGGGCCCGCACGTAACAAGACTCGGAGCGGGGATCGGGTGAGAATTCGAGCCGCAGGCCCGCCAGCGGTACCCGCCCCGGCCGCTCCACCACCGCGATCAGCGCCGCGCTCGTCCCCCGGGCCAAGCGCTGCAGCCGGATGACCGGCGTCCGGGACCAGTCGGCGCCCTCAGCGATCACCAGACCGAAGGCGCCGCTCCTCAGCAGATCCTCCGCCGCCAGCAGCACCCCGGCCGGCGCCGGCGGTCGCACCACCCAGAAGGGCATCGCGCCATTCGATCCCAACCTCCCGAAGGCCCACGGCGCCGGCGCCAGCGTCCCGGTTCCATCCACATACGCCGCCCCGGCACCTGCCTCCTGGACCGCAAGGACCAGTCGCCTGAGCGTCGCCGTCTTGCCCGCCGAACGCGGGCCCGCCCACTCACAGATCTGGCCCCGAGGCACACCTCCAGGCAGCGCCTCATCCAGCTCCGGCCAGCCCAGAGGCCAGGCCAACGCCCCGGCCCCGGCCAGCAGATCCCTGGCCCGGGCCAGCGACCCCAGCTCCGGGGGCAGCCCAGGGGGGAGGCCCGGAGAGAGGGCGGCGGGGCCGGGGGCGGGGGCGGGAGCGGGGGCGGGGGCGGCGCTGGACCGGGGCATAGAGCGGTTCGTTCCTCAGAGTTCCGGAGTTTCGCGGCTCCGTACCCGAAGATAAACCGAAAGTCAGCGCGCGGCAAGTACCACTTTCTCGACCGCCCGCCACCCCGGTTCCCACCCCCAGCAAGCACCGCGCACGTAAGCGATGCCTCGCTGGTGCAGCGCTAGAGTTCGAGGATCGGAACTCCCAAACGACGTGCGGCCGTCAACTGCCGCTGATCGTAGCTGGCTAGCTGCAGGGCGACTCCCTGGCCCCGGAGGAACTCGATCGAGGCCAGGTGGAGCGCGTCGAGCGTGCGAACGGGGGTGGGAAACGGCTCCAGGGCCCTCGCGAGTACGGGAGCCACCATCTCCAGCAAGGCCACACCGTTCAACAGCAGGCGCACCGGCTCACCGTGTGATTTCGAGAGGCCGCGGGCATGGATGCGGTTCCAGACCTCGTACTCCAGAAGGCGACTGGAAACAAGGGGCTCGGTCCAGAGGGTCGCCGGAGGGCTTTGGTCTTCGGCCAGGAGTTGAGCCAAGGCAACCGAGGTGTCGATGTAGATCATCGGTCCCCGCGATCCTCATCCAGCTCGGCGAGAATCTCCCTCAGCGGGGCGACGGGGGCGGAGGGCGGCGGCATCTCGGGGACCATCAGAGGCGGAGAAAGCCAACCCTGCCTTACGGCGTCGGCAAGCTGGGCGTCGGCCAGGCGAGCGCTGCGCCCCTCGCGTGGGGGGCCAAGCTCGGCGACCACGCGGTCGCGGTCGGTCACCAGAATCGTCTCGCCGGCGGCGGCCAGGCGCACGTACTCGCTGAGCTTGTTCTTGAGGATCTTCAGGCCGACGGATCGCATATAAGAAAGGTAGCTTCTGGAAGCTACCTTGTAAACGACACGAGAAGTCGGGCTTCGGCTGTCACCAGCACGTCCGGGAACCGTCGAGATAGACGACTAGGGCCGCAGGCTTACGGCGCTGAAGCGGACGTCGGGGTCGGGCCGGCCCCTTGGGAAGCGGGGCGCCTTGATGATCCGCCGGTTGTCGCCCCAGGTGAGGTAGAAGCCCGCATCGTCGGCCGTCCCGGCGTTATAGTCCCCCATGTAGCATTCCTTGACGAGGGGATCGAAGTTGGGCTTGAGCGGCGGGATGTCGAAGGACTCGGCGGTGACGCGCTCGTTCACCCAGCTGCGGCCCTGGTCGACGGAGAGCGCGCGGTAGACGTCGATCTTGCGGTTCGCGCCATCATTGCGCCGGTCGTAGAAGAAGACGTTCACCTGACCTTCCGGACCCACATCGAGCACGGGCATCCAGTTGTCGTTGGCGGTCTCGTCCGCGTCAGCGGTCACGGCGCGGCCCTTCACCACGTTCACCGGATCGCTC
Organism: Gemmatimonadota bacterium; assembly: GCA_020350785.1. GTDB lineage: Bacteria > Gemmatimonadota > Gemmatimonadetes > Palauibacterales > KS3-K002. Next base: position 1,323,002 of record CP070722.1, on the reverse strand, counting down.
CAGCTCTTGCCACCGTCTTGCGAGCGCACGACGAAGATGTCGGCGGCATCGCCGCGGGACCGGCGGCCGGGGTCGGCCGCATAGGCGATGTAGATGTTGTCCTCTCCCGGCCCGTCGCTGCGATCGACATCCAGGCTGGGAAATTCGTTCACCCGGATGTGACCGTTGAGCGCGGGGCGGAAGCAGGCGGCCGTGGCCCTGCGCTCGGCGATGCGTGTGAACGTGGCGGCCGTGAGCTCCGGTCCCCACGTCGCGCCCCCGTCGTCCGAGCGGCGCAACCGCACATGGCCCCGGTTGAGGCCGGAGCGGTCCTCCCAGGCGACGTACAGCTCGCCCCGCTTACTGACGATCGGCATTGCGCCTTGCACGCCGGTACCCGTCTGCGACAGGCGGACCGCTTTCGAGTAGGTCTTCCCACCGTCGCTGGAACGCGAGAACAGGATGCGCGAGGGTCCGCGGGCCGGGAACTCGGTCCAGACCACGTAGACGTGGCCATCGCGGCGGCCGCCCGTGACATCGACCGCGATCAACTCCTTGTCCTGGAAGGCGTCGCGATCCATGCCCGGGATGAGGACCGGCTCGCCGAACGTCACCTCACCCTTCGTCTTCTTGGACCTGGCCACTCCTACGTAGGAAAGCGCCCGGGCGTCCAGCGCCAGCGTGGCGAAGTAGAAGTTCCCGTCGCGATCGACGGCCAGCGCCGCATCGCCCAGGTTGCGACCGCCCTTCACCGGCGCCAGCACACCGGCATCGACGAAGCTCGCTCCGCCATCGATCGAATAGGCAAAGCCGGTCATGCTGTTGCGGCGCGTGAACTCGCCGGAATCGTTGTAGCCGACGACCACAACGTCCCGATGCCGGGCGACCGCGGCCTCGCTCTGGGTCGTGTTGTTGCCACGGTCGCCGGAAGGATCGTTGACCAACACATCCGCCTCGAGGGCGAAATGCCGCTCACCACCGCAACCGATCATTAGCGCGGCCGAGAGAACGGGCAGCAGACTACGGCGCGAAGCGATCATCTTCCTCATGTGTCAGCGTCCAAGGCGACGGGACAGCGCTTGCAGGATCGAGCTCTCCAAAGACCCGTTGGAGGGCAACGGCCGTCCCCCCAACGGCCCTTCGCCGCCTCGCACGGTAGCGATGATCGTCGGTGTCACCGTGAGGCGCAGACCGCCGTCGGGCGCCGACTCCAGGCCGAACTCCAACACGTAGCGGCCGCCCTCCTCTCCGATGAAGCGGCGAAACTCCTCCGGCACCAACCCTGCCAATTGGTCGGCGACGAGCGAAACGGACTCGCTGTTGAAGCGCGTCTCCCCGCCGGCCGCGAAGGCCTCGACCAGACTGGCTTCCAGTTCTTCCGCCAAGTCGGCGGCGAGCGCATCGCGAGATACCAGCTCGGCCGTCAGAGCATCGAGCACCTGTGCCGGGCCCTGGGTGAACACAGCGAAATTCAGATAATCAGGCATCTGGCCACCAGTCTCAGGGGAACAGGAAAAGACGAGCGCGGCGAGCAGAGGCGCCAAGCAACGGGACAATATCTTAGGAATCACTTTGAAAGGTCTCCCACCAACTCGAGAGTTCACCACCGATCATTTAATTTACGCCGCGCCGGAGCTCGAGGCGAACTCGCGAGATTCATCTCACCTTACGATGAGCCAATACGCTGGGTTTCGGTGGCGGCGGCTCCGGCCTATGTTGAGTCAGCATGAGCCCGCGCCAAGCGTAACCACTCCGACGGAGGAACCGCCCATGCTCTGGCTTCTGCTCGGCTTCGCGATCCTTCTTGTCGGCCTGGCGGCCCTCTGGTTGCTGGGCGAGCGGGGCCGGCTGATCCTCCCGTCCACCCTGGCGGCGATCAGGAGCGGCCGAACCGGGGGGCGGCGGCGCGGCAAGCTGAACGCCTTGCACGGCTACGTTTACAGTCGCTGGCCCAACCAATACATCAGCTTCTTTATCAACACGTTGCTTCCACGCATGACGCCCAAGCTCAAGCGCTGGTGGGCGAATCGCTATCACGGGAAAGTCTTGCCCACCGAACTCGCCCGCGAGATCATTACGCTCAATCACGAGATCAAGCGAACAGATCTCGAGCGGATCATCCCCTACCCTACGGCGCGCGACATCGTGCTCAGGGGGCCACCCAACGTCGTTCTGCTGGATTGCCCCTGCCGCCACGCGCGTGCGAACCCCTGTCAGCCCACCGACGTCTGCATGGTCGTAGGCGACGGATCTTTTACGCTGGAGCACAATCCACACACCTCGCGGCGAATCACACAAGGCGAGGCGCTCGACCTCCTTCAGGCCGAGCACGAGCGCGGTCACGTCCACACCGCCTATTTCAAGGACGCCTGTGACAATCGCTTCTACGCGATATGTAACTGCTGCTCCTGCTGCTGCGGCGGCCTGGAAGCGATGATGAAGCACGGCGTGCCAATGGTTGCGTCATCGGGCTACGTAGCTCAGGTGGATGATGCGGAATGCATCGCCTGCGGAACGTGCCAAGCCACGTGCCCCTTCAAGGCGATAACCTTGGATCGCGTGTCGGTGGTGGATTGGGAGAAGTGCATGGGCTGCGGTGTATGCCAAGGGCAATGCGACACGGGGGCGATCCGACTGGTTCTGGACGAGCGCAAGGGCTTGCCCCTCGACGTCCGAACGATCGGCGTGGCAACCGAGGCTGTCGCACACTGAGGGCCGAACGAACATTCCGCTGATCGAGAGGGCTGGCCGATGTCAGATCTGACCGATCTCTCACAGGGCGACCTTTTCGCGCCACCGGACCCGATCGTCACCTGCAAGACGATCGACGAGCTACACGGCCTGGTCCGTGACTGCAGCAAGTGCGATGAGCTGGCCGAGTACCGCACACAGGCGGTACCCGGGGTCGGGCCGCCGGACGCGCGTGTCGTGTTCATCGGCGAGGCGCCGGGCCGCTGGGAGGACAAGAAGGGCGAGCCGTTCGTGGGTGACGCCGGGGCCTACCTGACGGAGTTGCTGGAGAAGATCGGGCTGCAACGCTCCCAGGTATTCATCACCAACATCGTGAAGTGCCGGCCGCCCGACAACCGAAACCCGAAGACTTCGGAGATGGACAGCTGCGCGCCCTACTTGGAGCGGCAGCTCGCCCTGATCAAGCCCGACCTGGTTGTGCTGCTGGGTAGGTTCGCCCTGGAGCGCTTCTTCCCCAAAGAGAAGATCACCGAGGCCGCAGCCGTGCCGCGCCGCAAGGCGATCGGCGGACGCGAGCTGACCTTCCTCCCCATGCTGCACCCGGCCTTCGGGATCCGCCGGCAGGACCTCAAGCCCGAGATCGAGCGCCAGTTCTGGAAGATCCGCGAGGTGCTCGACGCCCTCTAACTACTCGAAGCGCAGGATCGCCAGGCCGGCGTCGGTCGACGAGGCCAGCTGGAGCTGCAGGTCGGTCTGGTCGCCGCCCGCGTCTAGCTCCACGTAGAAGGCGCTGGAACCGGCTAGGAACCGGGAGATGGTCGAGCTTCCCCGCATCTGAGCGAAGGTCCTCTCCAGCGGCTGGAGCGCATAGACCGGATCTCCGGGTCCGTCCTGTACTCTGATGATGCTGCGCAACTGCCACTTGGGGACTTGATAGCGCTCCGCCAGGCCCGCGATGTTCATGTCGTCCGCCCAGATGGCGACGGTAAAATCCGCAAACAGCCGGAAGAACGATTCCCCGGTCCGAGCTTCGATGTTGTCGACCCCGTTCTCCGGCGCCTGGGTCAGGCCGCGCACGATGAAGTCGCCGTACTGGTCGGCCAGCCAACGCGTGAACAGCCACCAGCCGCCGCGCATCATGGGGGCCGAGCTGCGCGGTCCGCTGATGCTTCTGTTTCCCGCCATCGATCTGGTGAACTTCGTGGGGATCATCATGTCGCTGCTGGCGAT
>CP070722.1:1314618-1319002 GCA_020350785.1 Gemmatimonadota bacterium | reverse complement strand
GCGGCGAAGTGGGAGCCACCTTCCTGGCGACCGACGAACTCAGCTTCTCGGGCACCTACTCGTATGTCAGCAAGAACTTCTGGGAGCAGGTGTCCAGCTTCGCCGACATAGCTCTCAACGCGCCGAGGAACAAGGCGTTGCTGGCCGCCGCCTATCGGAGCGCTCGGCTTGGCCTGTCGGCGGAGTTGAGGGGGCGGTATGTGGGAGGATTCGAGATGAACTCCGGCGTCTTTATCGGGCCCGTCGAGTCCTACACGCTGTTCGATGCTTACGTAACCTACGCGCTGCCCTTCTCACGTGGAACCGAGGTGACGCTGAGCGGGCTCAACATCCTGGACGAGCGGCACCAGGAAAGTCCCGGGGCTCCGTCCCTAGGCAGGCTGGTGACCCTCCGGGTGCGGCAGACTTTCTAGGGCGACTGTGGCCTCGCGCGGCGGCTAGCCCTTTGGCCGAAGGAGATCTTGGAAGGGCGGGTAATCGTGGAGCGACTGGAAGTCCGGGTCTGCGTGGAGCCACGTGCCGTAGTAAAGTCCGTTCGAAAAGGCTTCCAGTAGCAGTGCCACAGCGCGCTCTTTTTCACCCAGCAGCGCCGCGATGCTAGCCCGCCAGACCGGTCGTGGCAGCGACGTGACAGGGTGCACCTCCAGACTGTCCAGTTCACTGCTGATGCGTAGCGCTTCCTCACGGTCGCCGCGCCGGGCCGCCAGGGCTCCCAGGTAGCCCAGGTAATTGATTCTGCACGGGATGGCGCCTTTGTAGCGCACGCTGTAGGGCAGGTCAACAGTCATATCCTCGAACAGGCTGCGAGCTTCGTCCCAGCGGCCGGCCAGATATAAGGTCTGGGCGAACTCGTACCGGGTGAACGGATCCATGTCTTCACCCAGCGGTTGAGCCCTGCGCCAATCGACGGCCCGTTGGAGCACGTCGGCCGCCGCTTCGGGGTGGCCATGCGCTCTCAGCTCCGCGGCCGCGGTACGCAGGGTGTACGAGTAGGTGAACAGCCACTGAGGTGTCAGCATGAGGCCTTCATCGAGGCGCTCGTTCAGCTCGGCCACGCGTCCCAGCGCTGCCAGCGCCTGCACTTCGAAGGCGAGTGCAGGTTGAAGATCCGGATACTGCCGCCGTGCGCGGCGCGCCGCCTTCAGCTCGCGACGATAGTCCCCCAGCATGTGATGGGCCTGTGACGGCCAGTGCCAATAGAGCCACCACCCTCTAATGTTTGCCCAGTCGAGGTCGAACTTTGCCAGAGCATCCAGGCTCTCCTGAGGGCGATTGGCGTCCACAGAAGTCATCGCATGCAGCAGGTGCCAGAAGGGCGCCGACGAGAGTTCCACTCGCCGGCGTACGGCGGCAACACCGCCGCTGATGTCGCCCTTCGCCGCCGCTTGTACCACTTCCAGTAATGCGCGCTCGCTGGGAAGCATTCGCTCGCGCTGGCGGTTCGCAATACGGGCCAGGGAGTCGACGTGAGAAAAGTCGTTGAGTATGTAGTGCGCCATCGCGGCCCACAGAATCGGCTGCAGGTAGGTCGTATCGAGGGCGGTGGCTCGATAGAGGTGCGGGATCGCGTCTCTCATCTGCCAGTTCATATATAGCCTTAGGCCCTCTTCAAACTCAATGTAGGCCTCGAAGGTTGGCGGCTGCGCCGATTCCATCGCCACCTCGGAAAGCCGCGGATCGAACAGGCTGCCCAGTGCTCCCATCACCCGCTGCCGCAGGACTTCGATCGCCCCAGACGGAGCCTCGACCGAGCCGGTGACCGGCTCCAGGGCGGCCAGCAGCCGGTGCCGGGCCACGTCGATGATCTGGGCCTGGAGTCGAATCGAGTCGCCCTCCCGATAGACGGCGCCCCAGACCACCGTGCCCGCCCCGGTCGCCTCGGCCAGGGCGTGGACTCGATTGTCTTCCGCGCCTGCCCCCCCTCCAGTGGGTAGCGCCTGAGACGAGATCAGGGCGTCCGGCGACGGCACGACATCCAGGAGTCCGGTGCGAGCCAGGCCGTCGGTGACCCAGTCGGCCGCCATCAGGCCCAGCGGATCCAGCGAGGCATCCCCCGTACGGTTCTCGAAGATCGCCACGACGACGCGATCTTCGCTGAGCGCCGGTCCGCGTCGCGCGAGGAGGATAGAGGCGGCGGCCGCGATGGCCGCCACTCCGAGCGTCAGCACGACCACGGTCCTGCCGAATCGCCCCCGGGATGTCGCCAGGCCGGGCGACGGCGGCGGCTGGGAGCGCTTCGCAGGTGCGGGCGTGGCTTCCCGCGCGGGGCGCTCCCCGGCGGCCAACCCCGCTTCCGCCGCCGCGGCCGGCGCCTCACCGGACCGCAGCGCTTCTATCAACTCTTGTGTCGGCGCCGATGGCTCGATCCCGAAGCGCCGGGCCAACCGTTGGGCGAATTGCTCGTAGGCCTGGAGCGCCTCGGACCGGTTACCGAGGCTGTGGAGGAGCTGGACCAGGCGGCGGAACTCCCCCTCGTCGTCCGGCGCCAGCGCCAGCGCTCGCTGAGCCCAGCGGCCGGCGGCCGCTTCGTCGCCCTCGGCTCGGCAGGATTCGGCCAGGCACCAGGCGGCCTCGATGGCGCGACGGCGCAGGCGGTCGCGCTCGCCCTCTATCCACTGGTCCAGCTCGGGCGAGGCGTCGGATACGAAGAACCCTTCCAGGAAGTCGCCGGCGTACAGCTCGAGCGCTTCCGCCCACTCTCCGGCGTCGCAGGCCCGGTCGAAGTGGCAGACGTCGCAGTGGAAGGTGTCCTCGCTGATCGCCAGCTCCTCTTCGCTGCGGCTCAGCACGACCCGCTCGCCGAGGTGGCGCCGCAGGAAGGCGGTCGCCTGGCGTAAGGCCGCGCGGGCATGCTCGTGGTCGAGGTCGGGCCAGAATAGGGCGACCACTAAGTCGCGCCGGTGAGAGCGCTGAGGTTGCGCGGCAGCAATGTAGACCAGGAGGGCGAGACGCTTGGGCTGGGCGAGGATCGGGCTCAGCTCGCGTCCGTCCGGTCCCCTGAGGTTCAGCTGTCCCAGTGTCTGCAGCTCGATCATGGGCTGTCGCGACGAAGTATGGCCAGGTAACGCTCGAGTCACGCCCGGGGTCACGGTGAGATCACTAACACCCCCTAAGAATCTAGCATGCGTGTCGGGCTGCGGACAACGAGAACCGTTTGCGAGTGGCTTTTTGCCCCAAGGGCACGGGCTCCACCGATAACGGTGTGTGCCGGTCGTTGTTATTGCTGCTCGGCACCAAGGGAGGGGGGCGCGATCGGCGCCCCCCCTTACCAGAGCAAAATGCTCGAATAGGAGGCGTACCTCATGAAACCCAATGCTCTAATCTCGTTGTTGGTGGGGTCGGGCCTAATGCTTTCCGGTTGCAGTGGTGACGAGCCCGTATCCCCGACCGATGTCGATGCAGGACCCCAGCTGGTGGTGGGGGCACCGGGGACGCCCGTTGAGTTCGATGTGTTTCTTGGTGGGCTGGGACCGGGCATCCCGACCAATCCAGGCGAGTGCATCCACGTGACCGGGGATGGTAAGACGCACTTTAATCACTGCATATTCCTTGGCCCGGTTGGGGGCGAGCTGGAAAACCCCGCACCCGGCGCAGCAGTGGTCATCCTCACTGGCGTACAGGACGCTCAGGGTAACGGTCAGATCGCAGCATCTTTCACCTTCACAGCTACGTGGCATAGCCCGTCGGGAGACCTCACGGGCACGTTTGAAGGCAATGTCCAAGCTACCGGAACCTTCGGTCTCCAGTCCGGCAGACTCCATGCGCACGGTACCGGCGGAGACTTCAGCGGACTCCAGTTGTGGGGAGACTTCCAAGAGCCGGGCCCTCCACCTGGAACCAGTCTGATCTTGGTGACCGGGACCATTCGTGGCTCCACCGACTGAGCGCAGGGGCAAGGTGTCGCGCGTGGCGTTGAACCCTTGAAGGAAGGTGCTAAATGAAGATTCTACGAGTTACGATTGCCTTTCTTACGCTTGCCGCTTGCGGTGGTGACGAGCCCGTATCCCCGACCGACGCCGATGTCGGCCCGCAGCTGGTGGTAGGGGCACCGGGGACCCCCGTCGAGTTCGAGGTGGATCTTGGGGGCCTCGGGCCGGGCATCCCGATCAACCCAGGCGAGTGCATCAGCTTCACCGGCGATGGTATGACGCACTTTAATCACTGCATCTTCCTCGGGCCGATACGCGGCGACCTCGAGAACCCGGCACCCGACGCAGCAGTCGTCATACTCACTGGCGTACAGGACGCCGAGGGTGGTAGTCAGGGCCAGGGGTCCTTCACCTTCACAGCGACGTGGCACAGTCCTTCTGGGGACCTCACGGGCACGCTTGAAGGCAACCTCCAGTTGAAGGGTACCCTCTATGTCCAAGCCGGAAAGCTCCAT
>CP070722.1:1304479-1314518 GCA_020350785.1 Gemmatimonadota bacterium | reverse complement strand
CGCCGGCAATCTTGATCGCCGCCTGGGTCACCGCGGCCATGATCATCACGTTGAAGAAGACCCCGAGATAGAGTGATCGAAATCCTCTGTGAAAGGCCGCGATCCCGCCGGAATAGCGGAGCTCGTAGAACCCGATATCGGTGAAGACGCCGGAGCGACGCCACAGCTTCGCGTAGAAGAACACCGTGCACATGCCGGTGATCAGAAACGCCCACCACAGCCAGTTCTGGCTGACGCCGCCGTTTCGCACCATGTCGGTGACCAGGTTCGGCGTGTCGGTCGAGAAGGTGGTAGCCACCATCGAGGTGCCCAGCAGCCACCAGGGCGCCCGCCGGCCGGAGAGGAAGTACTCGTGCGTGCCGCGTCCGGCGCGCCCCGCGAAGACGAGGCCGACGGCCAGGGCCACCACACCGTAGAAAGCGACCACCCACCAGTCGAGGCTGACGAGTTGCATGTTCAGGTTCCGGAGTTCAGGTACGGGTCGGGCCACTCGAGTTCGCTGCGAACACGCGGACTCTTATACAGCGAAGCGGCCGCGGGCGCCACCGCCGAATCCACCAGACCCTGCCGCCACAGAACCGGAAAGTTGTTGCTAGCCGAGGTGTGTTGGGCGTATTGTGAGAACTAATCTTCACTCGCGAAGACCGCGAAGACAGCAGACATCTGAGACCGGCATGATATCTCGGCGCGAAATGCTCAAGACCAGCGGGACGGCTCTTGCCGGTCTTGCGGCGATCCCGGGTGCCTGGCCGCGGGCCCACTCGGTGCAACAGGATCCCGAAGAGGACCTGACGCAGTACGTCGATCCCTTCATCGGGACCGGGGCTCATGGCCACACCTATCCCGGCGCCCAGGTCCCGTTTGGCATGGTTCAGCTCAGCCCCGACAACGGGGTGAGCGGCTGGGATTGGTCCTCGGGTTACCACTGGTCCAGCGATCGAATCGTCGGCTTCAGCCACACCCACCTGAGCGGCGCCGGTATCGGCGACATGTACGACCTGCTGTTCATGCCGATCCTGGCTCGGCGGCCGCCGCTCTCGGACATCAGCAGCAGGTTCTCCCACGATCGCGAGCGCGCCGCTCCCGGCTATTACGCGGTCGACCTGCTGGACACCGGCATAGGGGTCGAGCTGACCGCTACTGCGCGGGTAGGCATCCATCGCTACGCCTTTCCTCCCGCGCAGCGCGAACTGTCGCCGGCCGTCGCCATCGATCTGGGCCATTCTTTGAACTGGGACACGCCGACCGATACGGCGCTGACAGTGGAGAGCCCCACGCTGATATCGGGGTACCGGATGTCGACGGGCTGGGCGCCGGACCAGCGCGTCTACTTCGCGGCCTCGTTCTCGCAGCCGTTCGACTCGCATTGGCTGGAGAGCGAGTGGGCCGACGCCGACATGCGACCCGAGCTCAAAGGCACGCGTGTCAAAGGCTGCTTTCTGTTTCCCGGCCGGGCCGGCCAGAACCTGGCGGTCAAAGTCGCCGTTTCTCCGACCAGCATCGAAGGCGCCAAGGCCAACCTGACTGAGGAGGCGCCCGGCTGGAATTTCGACAACTTCCGTGAGGCAGCGCGCCAGTCGTGGAATCGCACTCTCTCCCGAATCCGCATCGAGGCAGCGAATGATCGAGAGCGAGTGACTTTCTTCACGGCGCTCTACCACTCGCTTCTCGCGCCGCAGCTCTTCTGCGACGCGGACGGCTCCTATCGTGGGCCGGACGGGAACGCGCACCGTGCCACCTTCGCCAATCATTCCGTCTTCTCGCTCTGGGACACGTTCCGCGCCGAGCACCCGCTCCTCACGTTGATCCAGCCGGACAGGGTCGACAGCCTGGTCCAATCGATGATGGCCTTCTACCGGCAGAGCGGCTTGCTGCCGGTTTGGTCCCTGGCCGGCAACGAGACCAACACGATGATCGGCTATCACTCGGTGCCCGTGATCCTCGATGCGTGGTCGAAAGGTTTGACGCGCATCGATCCACGGGAAGCGCTGGAGGCGATGAAGGCATCCGCCACCCAGGATGCCCACGGTTTGCGATACTACCACCTGCCCGAACCCACTTCACTGGACCGGGCACGCGAAGCGATGTCCGCATCCGAGCTTCCGCGTCTCGCGACTATCGATCGACGCCATCTCAACACACACGGCAGGCTGGCCAACGGTTTCGCGCGCTCGATCTCGGGTGCCAGCTTCCCCTACCACTCACCATTTCCCGACTGCCGCTCCGGGCTCCTCGTTCGCACCGACGACGGCAACAGCATTGTCGAATGGGAAACCGGGTCGGCGCCCGAGGGGGCCAGCAACGAGACGGTGTCTTTCACCTGGCTGGCCGGCATCGACGCCAACGACGACGCCCGCGCCTTCGAGCTGCTGGTCAACGACACTCGCTGGCTGGAGTTCCGGGGGCCGTCCGAGCAGAGCAGGAGCTTCAGGGTTCGAGGCCCGAACGGCTCCAGTCTCTCCTTCCGGGCGACCCACACCGACCGGCACAACGACCTCTTCGGGTTCATGTTCCTCACGCTGCCGCCCGGGACCGTGACTGACGGAGAGCGGCTGCGGCTGGGCGTACGCGGCGAAGCGGCCGGGACCCCCGAGTGGTACATGACCTTCGAGCACGCCATCGAGCCGGCTCTGCGCGCGGAGAACGTCTACGGCCTCGTGTCGATCGAAGACGAGACCAGGCAGTTGATCCGAATCGATGTCGAGCACATGGACAGCCCGGCAGACGCCGACATCCGGGTCGGCAACGGCGAACCCCTCAGAACTCGCCTCGAATTCGGCCACAACAGCGTCCTCGCACCAGCCCCGCTGGTGAGCTCCGAGACGCCAGCGCAAGTGACGCTCAACGTCATCCGCGGCCCCACTTACGAGACCAAAGTGCTTCTTCGACCGGTGCGGCCGTACGACTACATCCCCGCCGACTGGGAGCCCGAGTCGGTATCTAAGACGCTCGAGTACGCCTTCGATGATTGGTGCATTGCGCGGATGGCCCTGTCGGTCGACGAACCAGAAGATACAGACTACTTCTACCGACGAGCCCGCTACTACCGCAGCCTGTTCGATCCCACCACCGGATTCATGCGGGCCCGACTGGCGGATGGATCCTGGAAAGTCCCCTTCACACCTACCGCCGCGTCGCACCGGCAGGACGAGTACACCGAGGGTAACGCCTGGCAGTACAGCTGGTTCGTACCGCACGACGTGCGCGGGCTGCAGCAACTCATGGGCGGCAGCGAGGCCTTCATCGCCAAGCTCGATGAGCTGTTCGAGGTCCCGTCCGAGATGGAAGGCGAAGCGCCCCCCGATATCAGCGGCATGATCGGGCAATACGCGCACGGCAATGAGCCGAGCCATCACATCGCCTACCTTTACGCCTACGCCGGCGCTCCCTGGAAGGCCCAGGAACGGATCCGGCAGATCACGGACGGCCTGTACGATTCGACGCCCGAGGGACTACCCGGAAACGAGGACTGCGGTCAGATGTCCGCCTGGTACATCTTCAGCGCTCTCGGCTTTTACCCGGTGAACCCGGCCGACGGCATCTACGTGATCGGAACACCGCACTTCGAGCGTGCGACCATCGACCTGGGCGGCGGTCGCGCCTTCAGCGTGGAGGCGCCCGGCGTCTCGTCCACGGCCAAGTACATTCAGTCGGCTTCCCTGAACGGCCGGTCGCTCGACCGCTGTTACATCGCCCACGAGGAGATAATGGCCGGCGGCACCCTCGTCTTCAGGATGGGCGATTCTCCGAACCAGAGCTGGGCGGCAAGCGAGGTGGCCGCTCCGCCATCCATGACACGCTAGCACCTTCGCCGACACCAGAGAGCCCAGCGATGTTCTCACGCCGCGAGATGCTTCGGACAACGGGACTGGCGGTCGCTGGCCTCGCCGCCGGCCCACATCGTCTGGCTGCGGGCAACTGGTCCGCCCAGGATTACACCTCTCAGCGCCCGCCGGGCGATCAACGCAGGTTCGTGAGCGAAGCGGTCGAAGCGGCCATCGACACCGTGAAGCGCCATATTGCCGACCCCGAACTGGCCTGGCTGTTCGAGAACTGCTACCCGAACACACTGGACACGACCGTCCGTTTCACCCGGCACGAGGGTAGGCCGGATACGTTCGTGATCACGGGTGATATCCCGGCGATGTGGCTGCGCGATTCCACGGCTCAAGTCTGGCCTTACTTGCCGCTTGCCGGCAGCGACGCCGAGTTGCAGGCGCTTCTCGCCGGCGTGGTCAACCGTCAGACGCGCTGCATACGCATCGACCCCTACGCCAACGCCTTCAACGACGGCCCCTCGGGAAGCCATTGGGAGGCCGACCTCACCGACATGAAGCCGGAACTCCACGAACGTAAGTGGGAGATCGACTCGCTCTGCTATCCGGTGCGACTGGCGCACGGCTATTGGAAGACGACCGGCGACGGTTCCGTGCTCGACGACGAGTGGCGGGAGGCTGCCAGGCTGATCGTCAGGACCTTCCGCGAGCAGCAGCGCAAGGAGGGGCCCGGCCCCTACAAGTTCCAGCGAGTCACGGCGGTGGCCTACGACACCGTGCCCCTGGGCGGCTACGGTAACCCGACACGCCCGGTGGGGTTGGTTCATTCCATCTTCCGCCCATCCGACGACGCCTGCGTGTATCCCTTCCTGATCCCGTCGAACCTGTTCGCGGTCACTGCGCTCGACCACCTGAAGGAGATCTTCAGCCAGGAGATCGGCGCTGTTTCCTTCGCCGCTGAATGCGACGAGTTGGCGCGCGAGGTCGAGGCGGCGATTCGAGAGCACGCGATAATCCGGCACTCCGAGCACGGCGAGGTCTACGCTTACGAAGTGGACGGCTTCGGCAACGCCCTGCTAATGGATGACGCCAACGTCCCGAGCCTTCTGGCTCTGCCCTATCTAGGCGCCGTATCGGTATCCGATCCGGTGTACTCGGCGACGCGCCGCCTGGTGCTCAGCCCCGACAATCCTTACTTCTTCCGCGGCACGGCGGCGGAGGGGATCGGCGGCCCGCACGTCGGCCTCGACATGATCTGGCCGCTGGGCATCATCGTTCGTGCTCTCACCAGCCAAGACCGTGACGAGATCCTGCACTGCCTGCGCATGCTCAAGGCGACCCACGCGGGGACCGGGTTCATGCATGAGTCCTTTCACAAGGACGACCCGGCCAGGTACACGCGATCCTGGTTCGCCTGGGCAAACACCCTGTTCGGCGAGCTCATACTCTCACTTCATCGCGAGCAGCCCGAGCTGCTGAGCGCTCCACTCTGAGTGGCCAGGGCGGCGCGGATCAGCAGACGAGGCTTCCTCCGCTCTCTGAGCGCGGCAGCCGTTGCCGGCAACCTTCCTCGACCGTTGGGCGCACTGCTCGCCGACCCGGCGCGGTCGACCACCCAGCGAGCGCGTGTCGCCCTGTTGGAGGAGCCCGGCTTCCCCTCGATCGACGGGATCACTCTCACCGGCCAGCCGCTCGCCTCGGCGCTGAGCGCCTTCGAGACGACCGCGCTCACCGTTCAAGAACTGGAGCGCCTGAACGCTTCCGCCTTCGATGTCTTCATCAACCCGTACGGATCGGCCTTCCCGAAGCAGGGCTGGCCGAACCTGATAGCGTATCTGAGGGCGGGCGGTAACTGGCTGAATCTGGGAGGCGTTCCGTTCGCGGTACCCGTGGTGCGTGCCGCCGACGGCTGGCGAAGCGAGGCTCGCCAGACCGCCTTTCACAAGACGCTGGGGATCACGCAGGCGTTTCCAGTGGACACCGGCGTCGCCGGACAGATCGATATCTACCCGGAAGTCGCGCCGTTCTTCGCGGAAGCCGGGGACCTGGTCGCCCCGGTCGTGTACGAGCTCTATTATCGCCTGACCCGCGAGCCGGAATTCCCGGGCGAGGATGGCTCCGACGGCGTCCGCGAGGCCACAGTCACCCCTCTCGTCTCCCACTCCACCGGGCGCGAGCATCCCATAGCCGTTCCCATCGTCCGCGTCGACCGCCTGCACGGACCCCATGCCGGCGGCCGCTGGGTGCTGGCGAATTTCCAGGGAGCGATCGCAACGGCCATCCTGCCCGCTTTGATCGAACACGCGGCGCTCGGCGCCAGCCAGCTCGACGTGCGGCCGTCCTTCGCCTGCTACCGGCGCGGCGAGATCCCGGTCCTCACCGTCACCCTGAGCAGGCCGGGCCTCGGCGCGGCCGCACCCACGATCTGCCAGCTCGGTATCTTCGACGATGCGAACCGCCCCTTCGCCACCGCGGATATCGCGCTCCATGGGGCCGGCTCAGCAGCCTCCGGCTCGATAGCACTGGAGCCCGAGCCTGGGGCCGTACTGCCGCCCGGGCTCTACCGAGCCGAAGCTACCCTGGACTCCGTCGATTCACCGGAGAGGACAGTCACGGCCACGACGGCGTTCTGGGTCTTCGACCGCGATCTGCTGAGAGGCGGCAAGCCGTTCACGACGGACGCCCACTCGCTCTTGCGCGAGGGCAAGCCCTACATCGTCACCGGCACTTCCTACATGGCGTCGGACGTGCACCGGCGCTTTCTGCTCGAGCCGAACCCCCACGTCTGGGACCGCGACTTCGCCGCGATGAGGCGCGCGGGGATCAACATGATCCGCACGGGGATCTGGACGGGCTGGAAGCGCTACATGCCGCAGGTCGGCAACTTCGAGGAGTCGGCCTTACGCGCGCTCGACGCGTTCCTGCTGACGGCTCGCCGCCACGATATCCCTGTCATATTTACGTTCTTCGCTTTCATCCCCGAGTCGTGGGGCGGCGCGAATCCTTACCTCGATGCCGAAGCGGTCCAGGCTCAGAAGACCTTTGTCGCCTCGATCGTGAGCCGCTACCGCGAGATGAACGACGTTATCTGGGATCTCATCAACGAGCCGTCGTTTTGCTCGCCCGATCGGCTCTGGGTCACCCGCCCCAATTACGATGACCACGAGGCCCGCGAATGGCGCGCCTGGCTACAGGAACGTTACCCGAGCGCCTCGACCGAAGATCTGGAGCAGAGGCTGGCGGAGCTGTGGCGCGCGCTGCCCGAGGAAGCACTCGATCTCCCGCGGCTCGAGGAGTTCGGCGACCGTAACATCTTCGAGGGGCTGCGCCCGCTCAAGGCGGCGGATTATCGTCTCTTCGCCAACGAGATGTTCAGCCGCTGGGCTCGGGATCTGGCTGACTTCATCCGCAGGGAGGGCAGCGCCGGGCAGCTTGTGACGGTCGGTCAGGACGAGGGCGGCACCTACGAGAGGCCAGCACCCATGTTTCACGGCGCGGCGGTGGATTTCACCTCGAATCACACCTGGTGGCTCAACGACGACCTCCTCTGGGACAGCATCGTCACCAAGACGCCCGGCCGGCCGAACCTCATCTCCGAGACGGGCGTGATGTTCTACGAGCGCATCGACGGGTCCGCCTGGCGGACGGAGGCGACGGCGCGTGACCTCCTCGAGCGCAAGCTGGTCATCGCCCTGGCGACGGACACGGCCGGCTTCATCGAGTGGATCTGGAACACGAACCCTTACATGCCGCTCGACAACGAGGCCGCCATCGGCCTGCTCCGCGCCGACGGCTCGGCCAAGCCCGAGCTGGCGGTCGTCAGCCACCTGGCCCGTTTCACCCACGAGTCGCTGAAGGGTCTCGGACCGCGCCAGCCCGAGCCGGCACTGATGGTCATCCCTCACTCCAACATGTTCTCGGTGCGGAACCAGGCGACTGCGGCCACCCAGCGCTGCGTGCGGGCCATGCACTACCACTGCCAAGTCCCAATGCGCGCGGTGAGCGAGTATGCTCTCGACAGAATCGACGAGCAGCCACAACTGATCGTCGTGCCTTCGCCTCGCGTGCTCAGCGAGAGGGCATGGCGATCGTTACTAGAGTGCACCCGCAACGGGGCAACGCTGCTGATCAGCGGACCGTTCGATGACGACGACCACTGGCTTCCGGCCTCGCGTATGCAGAGCCTGGGATTGCAGGCCAACGCGCAACCGGTAGCTCAGGAGGAGACCCTGAAGATCGGCGACGCAAGCTGGCACCTCAGCTTCCGCGGCGAGAAGCTGCAGCGGATCGAAAGATCGGTCGTTTCGGGCCAGGAGGCGGCCACGGTGATCGAGCTGCCCCTGGGAGAAGGCAGATTGATCTGGTCACCGCTTCCCGTGGAGCTGGCGGAGCAGGTGGAGCCAACCGTCGCTCTCTATCGCCGCGCGCTGGCCTCAGCTTCTCTCCTGTCGCCCCTCACCGACGAAACGGCCGGTCCCGGCGTCCTCATCTATCCTGCTCACTTCCGCGACGCGACGCTCTACGCCCTGGTCTCCGAACTGGGCCACGCGTTCACCGCCGCCTTCAGCGATCGCGCGACCGGCACGCGCCTGGAAGTCGCTCTGCCGGCCGGCCGAGCCGCCCTCCTTCTGCTGGACCGAGGAAACGGCAGCCTGCGCGCGGTCTATCAGCCGGCCTGACCCTGGTCCACGCTCGACAGAACGGCCGGGTACTGACCGGCCGCCACCAAACCCTGAAGCCTCGCTTCCACATGAGGTCTGTCGTCCTGATAGGTCACGCCCAGCCACGGACCGCTGGCCGGAATGACCTTGACCCGACAGGCGCGTGCCGCGATCAGCTCGTTGACCGCCTCGCTGAGCAGGAACTCGGCGTCCGGATCGGCTCCCCGCTCATCTAAGAAGTGTGCGAATCTCTCCTGCAGCAGCGGGAAGGCGGCCGGTTCCGCGCCCCAGAGGTTCATCGAGATCGTCTCCTCTCCGGTCAGCTCCAGGCGCCGGCCTGACAACGTCCGACCGCCGAGCGTGCCGCCCTCCTCACCGACGTTCTTGACCTCGACGACGCGCCGCAGATACCCATCATCGTCCAGCTCACACAACGCCCGCGACACACCCCCGTGAGGCGACAGCGTGTCACGGAGCCGGTAACCGGCCGCAGCGAAATCCAGCTGGCTGCGGCCCGGGTGACGAAGGAAGTCGCCCAGCGCCGCGTAGGCCTCGGCGCCATAGAAATCATCGGCGTTCATCACGACGAAGGGGCCGTCGACATGTTCGCGAGCGGCGAGGACGGCGTGTCCGGTACCCCAGGGTTTCGAGCGCTTGCCGGCCAGAGCGCAGCCGGCCGGCAGATCGTCGGGCTGCTGGTGTGCCCAGCCAACCCGCAGCGTGCCGCTGAAAATGCGCTCCAGGTGCTCTCGAAACCTGGGTTCCAGCTCCGGGCGCACCACCAGCACGAAGCGGTCGTACCCGGCGCGCCTGGCATCGTACAACCCGTAATCGAGCAGCGCCGCGCCGCCGGGGCCAAGCGGCTCCAGCTGCTTCAAGCGGCCGTAGCGAGTTGAAAGCCCGGCCGCGAGCACAACCAGAGTCAGATCCATCTGGGCATGATGCGCACCGGGATGGCGCGGCGTCAATTCAGGCGAGTGGGCAGGCCCGCCACTATCTCAGGCCGTATTCTGTGAGCTTCCGTCGAAGGGTGTTGCGATGGATACCGAGGATCCTGGCCGCCTCGCTGAGAGAGCCCGCGGCTTCAGCGATAACCTGTTGAATGTGGCGCTTCTCCACTTCAGCGAGGGTCTGCATATCGCAAGGACTGTTGGGTAGTGGTGCAATCTGATCATCCAGGATCTCGTGGGGGAGTTGCTCGGGACGAATGACATCATCACGCGTCAGTAGAACGGCGCGGTGCATCACGTTGCGAAGCTCGCGGACATTTCCCGGCCAGTTGTACCCGTTGATAGCAGCGCGGGTCTCGTCTCCAACACGCAGTGCGGGGCGCTTCATTTCGCAGGCGAACAGCCTGAGAAAGTGGTCAGCCAACACTTGGACGTCGTCTCCGCGCTCGCGGAGCGGCGGCATGCAGATCACGACCACCGCCAAACGATAGTACAAATCCTCGCGAAAGCGGCCGGCTTTCATCTCAACCGTGAGATTGCGGTTCGTCGCTGCAATGACCCGCACATCGACCGGAATCGAGCTGTCGCCTCCAACTCGCTCGATCTCGCGCTCTTCGAGCGCGCGTAAGATCTTGGACTGGAGCCCATGGCT
>CP070722.1:1300661-1304379 GCA_020350785.1 Gemmatimonadota bacterium | reverse complement strand
GAGACCGAGTTGGTCGCCGGGGTCACCACGCGCGTCGTCGAGGAGCGGGAGTGGGTGGATGGTGAGTTGATCGAGGTCTCGCGCAACTACTTCGCCGAAGCCAGCGACGGGACTGTCTGCTATTTTGGTGAAGAGGTCGATCCGCCTGCCGGGTCGTGGCGAGCCGATGAGCCGGGCAACGCGCCGGGGATCATCATGCCCGCCGATCCCCGGCCGGGCGTGCGGTACCAGAACGAAGTGGCCCCCGGCATCGCGGAGGACGAGGCTCGGATCGTGGGTATCGGGCAGACGGTCGAGGTGCCCGCCGGCACGTTCAGCGAAGCGATCCGCGTGCGCGAGCTCAATCCGCTGGACGCGGAGAAGGACTACAAGGTCTTCGCGGCCTACGTCGGCATCATCATCGATGGGCCGGTCGAGCTCGTGGGTTGTACGGGCTGCTAGGAAGGCCGGCGGCCTATGGATCAGCGGCGGAGCGAGCCGCCGGCGCTGTCGACGCAGATCGATCGCAGCGTCCGAGACGGATGGATAGGCGTTGTGAAATCAGCATCGCGTCCCAACGTGGAGGCATGCCCGATGGTCAGAGTGAATCGTAGTCTCGCTGCTGCTCTACTGGCGGCCGCCCTTCTGCTGCCGACCGAAAGTGCCGCGCAGGAGGAGCTGCCGGTCTATCTCAAGGATCGCGGGACCGGCGTCCCAAGCTCGATGTTCGGCACCTATATCAGAAGAGGGGAGCTGATTATCTATCCCTTCTACGAGTACTACCACGACAGCGATATGGAGTACGAGCCCGCCGAGCTGGGCTATGGAGTCGCTGAGGATTTCCGCGGGAAATACCGGGCCCACGAGTTCCTGCTCTTCTTCGGCCTGGGCATCACCGACTGGCTGGCCGTCGAGCTGGAAGGCGCGGTGATCGACGCCACCCTGACCAAGGCGGCGGACGATCCGTCCGACATGCCGGACGAGCTGAGCGAGTCGGGCCTGGGTGACGTCGAGGCGCAGCTGCGCTGGCGCTGGTTCGACGAGACATTCAAGCGCCCGGAGCTGTTCAGCTTCTTCGAGACCGTCTTCCCCCTGCAGAAAGACAAGGTGCTGATCGGCACCCAAGACTGGGAGTTCAAGCTCGGTGTAGGCGTAATCAAGGGGCTGAGCTGGGGGACATTCACCCTCCGAACCGCCGCGGCCTACGACCGGACCGAACGCAAAGTCGAATGGGGGGAATACGCTCTCGAGTATCTGAAGCGGGTATCCAGGCTCGTCCGAATCGTAGCCCTGGTCGAGGGCGAGGAGGACGAGGTCGAGCTGATCGGCGAGGTCCAATTGCACGTGAGCCCCAGGGTCTTCATCAAGCTGAACAGCGGCTTCGGTCTCACGTCGAAGGCGACGGATTTCGCTCCGGAGGTCGGCGTCATGTTCTCCCTTTCTCTCTACTAGTGGGGGCCTAAGGCCATACCGGCCATTCGCCGAAACTTCCGCACAGCGCGAGCCGACCGGTCTGGCCCGCCGCGCCTTTCCGCCGCGCCGGTCTTGAAAATTCAAGGCCGGCGGCGTACTCTACCGCGTGCTCCAAGTCACCGTGCCGGAAAGTCAGGCCGCCGGCGGAAGGCTGGCGGTGAGTTCCTGATTTTTTCGGAACGGGGCTCGGATGGCGGAATTGGCAGACGCGCAGGATTCAGGATCCTGTGGGAGCGATCCCGTGGGGGTTCGAATCCCCCTCCGAGCATGTTGCAGTGCCCACGTGCTGAAATTGGTAGACAGGCCAGCTTGAGGGGCTGGTGCCCTTCGGGGCGTACAGGTTCGAGTCCTGTCGTGGGCATTCTGCCAGTCAACGGCCGTGGCCACCGGACGCAGTTCGGGCTTTGGTGGTGCGGCCGTCTCCGTCCGGGCCGCGATCCGGATTGGCCCTGAGGAGGAAAGATGCGGGTCGATCAGCTTCTAGCAGCGATCATGCTCGGCGCTCTGGGCTGGGCTTGCGCCTCATCGGCCGGCCCGGTCCCGGTCGTGGCCGAGGCGGGCGATCTGGCGCAGTTGGCCGGTGAGTGGTCCGGCGAGTACGACAGCCCGGCGGTGGATCGGCACGGCACGATCGTGTTCAAGCTCGAGGCGGGCCGGGACACCGCTTACGGCGATGTGACGATGATCCCGCGCGGCTGGCTGCGTCCACTGGGCCCGGCAGATGATCCCGCCTGGGTCGCCCGCGAAGCCCCGCGGCCGGAGATCCTGCAGATCCGCTTTGTAAGGGTCGAGCGAAGTCGAGTCAGTGGAACGATGCAGCCGTACAGGGATCCAGACTGTGGCTGCGCGATTTACACGACGTTCGAGGGCGAACTGAAAGACGACGTGATCGTCGGCACCTTCACGGCTCGCCCTTCCGATGAGCCACCCTACCAGGGGACCTGGCAGGTGATGCGCAAGAAGTCAGGCGGCAAGTAGCAGGTTCCGTCGGAGGGCAAGATTTAGTAGTATTGCAGTGTTCTGCGCCCGTAGCTCAATTGGATAGAGCGTCTGACTACGGATCAGAAGGTTGGGTGTTCGAATCATCCCGGGCGCACTTTTCATTTCCATATCCCACAAAACAATAGGCCCGCAGGAATTCAAACCACCCTCAGTTGGTTACTTTAAGGTAAACTCTCCCCGGCCCTGCCACGCCATTACCTCAGAGCTTGGGCGCTTCCAGTATCACCCTCGTGACCGTGGCCTGGGGGCCAGTGCCTGAGCGAAAGGGCGGCCCAGGCTGCTGTGCGCCATCGGGATTCAGCGATCCGCACTGCGGGGTAGGCTTTCGGCATGTTCCAGTCTTAGCGCACAAGACGACAATTGCAGGACCGGCGCCGGGAAGGCTCTTGCTAGGCCCTCGTCTCAAGGCTGCTGCGCCAGCGGCTTGGCAGCAACGTTCACGTTGCCCAGCCCGCAGGCGAGGGCGCATATTGGACGAAACAATTTGCCCTATTCAACAAGACGGACGGCTGACCAATGATCGAGGACATTCCTTCGCTCGCAGGATTGTTCAGGCTGGCCTGGAGGCGCGGCGGGCCCAGGAGCAGAATTGCCATTATCGCTTCGCTCGCCGGAATCGCTGGTGCCTTCCTCCTGATTGCCATGATCCATGCAGCGCTTCTCCCTTTCGAACCGTGGAACAGAAGAGCATTCGTTCTGCTCCTCTTGGCAGTTATCTGTCTACTTTTTGTTGCCGGCGTACAGGCGGCACTATTGGAATCTGAGAGAAACGAGACAATTGAGCGCGCCGAGCAGCGCCTGCGCGAGTCGCCGGGCGAACCGCTGGCGGCATGGGACCTCGCAAGAGTAAAGCTGGAAAGCTACCTGAACCGCAATCTCAAGCATATTAGGTGGATCTTCGGTTGGACGGTCTTAGTGATGCTTGTCGGCTTCGTCGTTATCGGTTATGGCATTGTGCGCGTCTACGAAGCGCCAGAGAACCTCGGCCCCTCCGTGGTCGCCACGTTATCTGGGGTCCTGATTGAGTTCATTGGCGCAACCTTCTTGGTTCTGTACCGATCCACGCTCGCGCAAGCGAAAGACTTCGTGAACGTCCTAGAGCGAATCAATGCTGTTGGCATGTCGGTTCAGATCCTCGATCAAATCGAAGACCACGAGTCCAACTTACGCGACGAAACACGAGCCGAAATCGCAAAGAGCCTGCTATCCCTTTACTCGAGCGCCGAGTAGATAGGCTAGCGTCAAAGGGTCGCGGCCACGACAT
>CP070722.1:1274902-1300561 GCA_020350785.1 Gemmatimonadota bacterium | reverse complement strand
GGCTCTTGCGGTCCGCGGCGGCCCTCCCTGGCGGGGTTCTACGTGGGGCGGAGCCGTGCCCGCCTCCGTCTTCGTGATCGGCATCTCCTCAACCGAGGGCGCCTCCGAAAGCGGCGCCTCCGTCGACTCCCTGCTGGCGTACCAAGGTATTCCGGCCTCTTCGTCTTCCTCCTCGCGGATATCAGGAGGCGCCAGGAATTCCGCGATTCGCCGGGTCTCACCGGGCAGCTCCAGCTCGAGGCCCGCCGCATTCAACACGAGACAGGCCTCAAACCCGGGAATCGGTCCTGCGTCAGTGAACTCGTGAGCCGATACGCAGAGGAGCAGGTGGGCCTCGGTTTGCGCGAACCGCTCGGCAATGCGCGGCCAGCGGGGGTGCTGGAAGAGGACCTGATGGGGCGGTGGCTCCTTGCCCAGAGTCAGGAAGTAGAAACCTTCCGAGCTGAGTCGCCGCGCCACCGATGAGAACGCGGTGCCGCGGGTGAGTACATCTACGATCCCGGGGCCCGACTCAACACCGAGCACCGCTGCGACTGAATCGGCGCTGCGCCTCTGTAGGTCCGCCAGCACGACCTTCTCTCTCTCGCGCGCCAGCTTCCGCACGAGCTCGATGGCCGTGCTCACAGCCCAGCGCCGCTGCCGGCGCGTCTCAGCGGCCAGAACGAGCGTCGCGGCGTGAGGCCATTCGAAGTAGGTGCCGGGCGGCAACCTCTCCACTTTCCCCACCTCCCGATCCATCAATCACCCAGCTCCATCCGACCCTCAGTCGAGTTACTTCGTCCATTGGCAGGCAACGTTCGCCACCCTCTGGCGCGCGGCCCGCTCAGCCAGCGCCTTTTTCCACTGAGAGTATCCACGGCTTGTAACCGTAGCGCGAGCTCAGCGATTGCACCGCTTCCTCGACCGCGGCCCGTTGCGCGTACGGCCCGACCATCGCCCGGTACCAAATTACGCCGGAAAGGTCCCTGTGCTCATCCGTAGCCGCCGAATATCCCCTATCCCGAAGCCAATCGACCAGCTCGGCGATCCCGCCGCGCTCGCGCGCCGCCAGCACTACCGCGTAGTAGCCCGGCGGCGGACTTGTCGCGCTCGAGACATCGGCGTCGACCGGCCGCGCGGCATCGCCGCCGGGTTGGGCCCCGGGCGTCGCGGGCGCCCGGTCCGCGGGGAGCCTCGCGAGCTCGGTTCGCGGACGCGGTGGCTGCCATTCGACGGCCACCCACAATCTGGGCACATCCACGTCCACTCGCGACAACTCTTCCAGGCTCGGTAGGTCAAACAGCAAAAGTTCCCGGCCGACTGCCGCGGCCAAGCGGCCTCCGCCAACGACCACGGGGAGCTGCTCATCCCACTCGGCCTCTATCGTGCCAAGAACCCGGTCGACGCCGACCTGCAGCACGATGACACCCTCCCCGTCCGTCGATCGCGCCAGCAGATAGGCGCCGTCAGGACCGAATCGCAGGGACGAGACGGTCGTCGGAAGCTGCACCTCACGGACCCTTTGACCGCGAATTCGATCGAACACCTGAAGAGTGCGGTTCGCTCCCACGTAGAGCCGGTGACCCGAGGGCGTCACCGCCAGCGCTCGACCCGGCTCCGGGAGCTCGAACTGATCGATTTCCTCGAGGCCGGGTAACGACAGACCGCGGACCACACGATCGCTGGCATCTTGGGACAGGTAATAGACTCGGTCGCCCCACGGTACCATCGCCACCTCGAGCACCGCTGGCACCGAAATGCGACCCACTACAGTATCCGCCGGCGGCGCCAGTACCAGAAACTCGCTTTGCCCCGCTCTGTCTACAACCGCCAGCACCCGACCGTCAGCGGCCCGCTCCAGCCAGCGGAGATCACCCTCAAGCTCGAAGCGCCAGCGTTCCGGGCCAGCCACCAGGTCGAGGGATCGAGCGGCGGGGGCGATGATCAGCTCTGCCCCACCCTCAACGGGCACTGCGAGCACGGCTTCCGCGTGCCTGGCGAAACGCGCCAAGCGGCCACTCGCGTAGCTGTAGCGCCCGACCACGCCGTCCGCGAACTGGACCCAGATCGCACCTTCGCCCGGCCAAGCTCGCGCCACCGGCGCAACCTCGGGCGGCGACCAAGTCGGTGACTCCAAGCTCACCGCACCACGATAGGCCAGCGGCCCGCTCTCGCGGGCAAACCCAAGCAGACCCCACCTCTCGGCATTGCCCAGCCAGGCTATCCTTCCACTCGTAGCCGCTCCCCTCTCGCCACAAACCGAGAACGCCGGCACGAGGCACGCCAGGATCAGGACGAATGCGGCGCTTCTCGATGGGGACAACTTCAGATCAATTCCGCAGTTTGATGATCGTCTTCAGGAGAGACTGGAGTGCTGTAGGCATGGTAGAAGATAGCCGAATCGACGGCACCGTTGCAAGGTCGTCGGCAGCCTGTCCGTAGGCGCCGGGCGAGAGCCGAAAGGGACGCAAGCGAGGAGTGGAGACCGGCGCGCCCCCGCGACATCACTCTGGTTCGTCGTAGAAAGCGACAGGCGCGTCTCCCCAGAGACGCTCCAATTGATAGTACTGGCGGACCATGGGATGGAATATGTGAACGACAACATCGATGTAGTCGAGCAGCACCCAGCGACCCGCGCTCGCACCTTCTATCCCAGCGACGCGTGTGCCTTCTTTGGCCAACTCCTCGACCAAGTGCTCGGAGATGGCACGGACGTGTACTTCGGAGTCACCGGAGGCGATGATGAAGAAATCCGTGGCATCCGACAGGTTGCGAAGATCGAGGACCATGAGCTCACGGGCCTTGCGGTCCTGGCAGAGCTCCACGGCGCGCCTGACCGCCGACGGCAAGCCGGCTGCCCGCGGCCTTCTTCCCCCGCTCACCGCTGGCCCGGGCTCGGACATCCTGGATCTACGGCTCCCAGCCAGCCATTAGTCTTGCTGCTATCGATCACCGTCTCGCACTTCACCACCCGTCGCCGGCCACCTCACTCGGCCTGGTAGAAGACGGCCCATGCGCCCGGACCCGTATGCACGGAGAGCACCCCGGTGGCCGGACGAATCAATACTTCTTCGGGCTCGAACTCGCGGCGCAGCGCGGCCGCGAGTTCGCGAGCCACATCTTCGCACAAGACGTGAGCGACACCCATTCGGAGCCGATTGCGCTTCGCCGGGATCTCTTCATTCAGCAGTTCCAGCACACGAGGCACAAGCGCGTCGCGATGCCGGACTTTGTCGACGGGGATCACGGTTCCGCTGTCATCGACGCTGAGAATCGGTTTGAGGTCAAGAAGGTTGGCGAGGTAAGCACGTGCCTTGGCTACCCGGCCCGACTTCTGCAAATACGTAAGGTTGTCCACGGTAAGGAACAGGCCGGACCGCGCTCTCAGTCGCTCCAGCTCGGACACGATCTCCTCTGTGTTCCAGCCCTCCCGGGCCAGCTCGGCCGCGCGCAGCACCCTCAAGCCCAACCCCAGCGACGCCGTGCGCGAATCATGAATCGCAACGGTGGCCGCCTCGAAGCGTCGCGCCGCGGTTCGCGCCTGGCCGAGGGTTCCCGAGAGCGCTCCCGACAGGAATACGCCGAGCACGTGCCCGGCGTTCTCGGCGCCACGCGTGAAGGCGGCGTCGAACTGGGCCGGCGACGGTTGCGATGTCTTCGGCTGAGGGCCTGACGGATCCGTTAGCCTCTCGGCGAACTCCGCGTGCGTGATCTCCAGCTGGTCGAGGAAAGCTTCTTCTCCGAACATAACGGTGAGCGGCACGACCGTGATGTCATGTTCCACCAGAAGTTCGCCCGGGAGATCACAGGTCGAGTCAGTTACGACAGCCACTCTTCGCTCCGCGTCTCGGCGCAGCCGTCGGTGCTGGGCCCTCATGTCCTCGGCCTTCACGCAATCAACGGCCACTGCCAGTCCGGCCAAAGCACTTTCGACTTTGGCCGGGTCGTTGGTGTGGATGTGGATCTTGGCGAGGCTCGCGGCCCGATTGACTATCAGCGAAGCTCCCAGACCACGGACTGCCGCCGTCAAAGTTGGGCGCTCGGGCAGATCGTCCCCCCGAACGACGAACTCGGCGCAGTAGCGGAAGTCTCGATCGCCGTTTTCGGGGAACGCGGCCTCGGCAGCGGCGTCACGCAGGTCTTCCTTTTCGGATGCGATGTCGGGTACGATCCTAGACGCGGTCGTCTTTCCGCGTACCAGCCCCACCATTCCTTCGAGAAAGCGCACGAAGCCTTTGGCCCCGGCATCGACGACGCCCGCCTCTGCCAGCGCGGGGAGGAGTTGCGGCGTGCGCGCCAAGGAGGCTTTGGCAGCGCGCAGCAGCTCGCCGGCGAAAGTCTCCAGATCGCGGATATGGCCGGCGAAGCGCTCGATCTCCTCAGTCGACTCGCGGACAACTGTGAGTATGGTACCCTCGACGGGCTTGTCCACAGCTTGATATAGGGAGTCGGAGGCGCGGCGCATCGCGATCGTCAGGTCTCGCGGTCCGGCCCGCGCCTGACCGTCGAGGCCATCGGCGAAGCCGATGAAGTAGTGCGACAACATCATACCCGAGTTGCCGCGAGCTCCCAAGACACCCGCTTCTGCCAGCCGCAGGGCGACGCCTGAGACCGAAGGGTGATCCAGTCCGCTAATGGCTTCGGCCATCGCCCTCAGAGTGAGGGCGAGATTGGTGCCCGTGTCGCCGTCGGGAACGGGGAAGACGTTGATACGGTCAAGCTCGGCACGGTGCGCGAACACATGTTCCGCGCCCGCGAGAAAGAGGCGCTTCAGGCGCCGGCCGTCGCAGTAAGCGATGCTCAGGCCTCTAGTCCTCTTCTTCTTTGATCACCCACACTCTGACGAACGCCTCCACTTCCGGATACAATCTCACCGGTACGGAGTACACGCCGAGCGCTTTGATGGGCTCGGTGATGATGACGTGACGCGCATGCACGTCATACCCTTCTTCGCTGAGACGCGTAGCGATATCCCGGGGACCGACCGACCCGTAAAGTTTCCCCTCCTCCGCCGCCAACATAGAGAAGGTTATTGACGCCCCTTCCAAACGTTCTGCCAGCAGCCGCGCCGTGTCCCGATCCCGCTCTTCCGCGGCCAACGCCGCCACGCGCTCCTGATCCAGAAGTCGACGGCTCTGTTCGGTGGCCGGGTAAGCGAGCCCGTGCGGCAGCAAGTAGTTCCGCGCGTAACCGCTCTTCACGCTGACGACATCCCCAACGTCACCGAGGTTGTCGACTCGTCTCCGTAGGATCACTTCCTGATGTCTTGCCACTCAACCGCTCCAGGCTATGACTTTTTCCCAGTTCACATGCGACATACCATCAACTCAACGGTCGCCCTTGGCAACCCGAATGCGACTCCTGACGTTCAGCCATGTGTCCCCTATCCCCACAATCAGCGCAACCGCCAGGAGCAGCGCAAGGGCTGGGTAAAGTAAGACCACCAGCACCCCACCCAGAATCCCCACACTCAGAGGAATCGCGCCAACGAAGCTGAGCAGCACCGCGAAGCCCCGGAGCACGTAAAGCGCACCCATGAAGAACATCGCGTTACCGCCGATCCGATCTGCGACATGGCCCACCGGGGCTGCGATGAGAGCCAGCCCGACCAGCCAGATCCAGACGAGATGATCGTTGAATCGGAAGCTCCGCAGCCGGCCGAAGCCAGGATCCCACTCGCCGGCCAGCCAGCCGCGGCCGGCGACGGCCACCCCAAGAGCAGCCAGCGAGCTCACGGCCAGCAGGGCCGGGAACAGCGCGACCTGCAGGCGAACGACTCGTTCTATGGCCGCCGCCACCGTTTCATTCGTTCGATCGCCCAGCAGGGTCATCGCGACATCGGCGGCCCCGTTGGCCCTTGCCGCCATCAGAGTGTTGACGTCGAGCCAGGCGCCCGGATTCCCCAAGAAGATCACGCCGACTATGAGCACTGCCAACCCCAAGGCGGCAATACCCTTCGCCAAGAAGCCCCAGTGCCCACGCCAGGCGTCGACCCAGACGTAGGTACCCCCCAGCAGCACTGGCCAGCCGCGCTCGAACCACCAAAGCCCTGCACGCTCGCCCAAGAAGGCTGTGCCCATGATGACCGCTACTGTGGCTGCCGCTCGAAAATGACGGGGCCCTTTCACCACCACGAGAACGGCGAGCGGCAGACCTGCCAGCAACAGGGGCTGCGTGACCGCAAAAAGGATCGTCACCAACCCGAGTCCGAGGACCCGGGCAATCGCGCCCTTCCCTTCTGCCACGAGCGGACTAGCGGCGGTAGTCTTCCACGTAGGGAAGGAGCGCCAGGAACCGGCCTCGCTTGATGGCCCGCGTCAAGAGACGCTGGTGCCGTGAACAGGTTCCCGTGATTCGGCTCGGAACGATCTTTCCACGTTCCGAGATGAACCGCGTGAGCAGTTGCTCATCCTTGTAGTCGACCAACTGGATCTTCGATTCACACAGGTGACAGGGCTTCCGTCGTCTTCTCATTTTCTACCATCGCCGGTTCGTGTATCGCATCTTCGTCCGCCGAGACGGACCATCGCCGCTCAACCTTCGTCGTCCTCGTTATCTTCGTCCTCGTCTTCATCCTCTACATCCCGTCTCCGAAAGCGTGCCGGCTCCGCGATCGACGAGGCCGGTGTCGGCAACTCGCCTTCCGAGACAACAACGAGGTGCCGCAACACCTGCTCATCGAGTTTGATGGCGCGCTCGAACTCGGGCAGGTGCTTGGCTTCGGTACGGAATTGCACGACCACATAGTACCCGTTGTCGTGCTTCTGAATCGGGTAGGCCAGCTGCCGCTTGCCCCAGTGCTCAACGGCCAGGATCTCGCCGCTGCCATCACCCGTGGCCAGCTGGTTGAATCGCTCCAGTCTTTGATCGATTACCGTGCGGTCCAGCGCGGAGTCGAAGATGTAGACGATCTCGTAGTCTCGCATTTGTCACCCACCTTTGGTCTGAGCTCGAAGGCTCGAACTCGCTCGGCCCCGCCCGGTGATCGGGTGCGGAGCAGGCAATCTGTAGGGTCAGTCGCCTTGAAACGGCCTAAAACATACCCGATCGCGGCCGCTTCTTCAAGGCGTGTACCGCAGGGACTCAGGCATGGGCCCGGAACAACAGGATGTCTCCGTCCTCCACCATGTGATCCTTTCCCTCGGCCCGAACCAGACCTTCTTCCCGGGCCGCTTTCAGCGAACCCACGCGTGCGAAATCCAAGTACCTGACCGTCTCGGCACGTATGAACCCCTTCTGGAAATCGGAGTGAACGATGCCCGCTGCTTCCGGCGCCAGGGATCCCTGCCTTACTGTCCAGGCACGTACTTCCTTCTCGTTGAAGGTGAAGAAGGTGATGAGGCCGAGCAGTCCATAGGTCGCCCTCACCAGGCGATTCACCGCCGGCTCTTCAAGCCCGACCGCCGCCAGGTACTCGCGTCGCTCCGCGGGCTCCAAGCCGAGGATCTCGGCTTCCAGCCGGCAACTCACGGCAACCACCCGATCGAGCCCCACGGCAGCGGCGAGGGCGGCCGCGCCCTCGTCCCCTCCGGCCGCAAACTCCTCGGAGACGTTGGCCACGTAGAGGACCGGCTTCCCGGTCAGCAGGAACAGCGATCTCAGCACCTCTCTCTCGAAGTCGCCGCACTCGAGGTCTCGGGCAGGCTTCCCGGCGTCCAGCCATTCCTCCAGCCGGGTCAGGAGTTCGACCTCGCCCTGCGCCGCGCGATCGCCGCTGCGCGCCACCCGGTCAACGCGGTCACCACGCCGCTGGACCGTCTCCAGATCTGCCAACAAGAGCTCGGTCTCGACGGTCTGGACATCGCGTACCGGGTCGATCCGCGCCGCCGGATGCGCGACGTTGGGGTCTTCGAAGCAGCGTACCGCGTGAACCACCGCCTCCACGTCACGGATGTGGGACAAGAATCGGTTACCGAGGCCTTCGCCGCGGTGCGCGCCCTCGACCAGACCCGCGATGTCCACGAATTCGACCACGGCCGGCACCTTGCGCGCCGGCTGCACCAATTCAAAGAGGTGATCTAACCTGGGATCGGGGACCTCGACGACCCCGATGTTCGGGTCGACGGTGGTGAAAGGGTAGGCCTCGGCCGGGACACCCGCCGCGGTCAGGGCGTTGAAGAGGGTCGACTTGCCCGCGTTAGGCAACCCGATAATGCCGGCTTTCAACGCGCGGCTCATCCTCTTCGGAGCTCGGTTGACTTGTTGCGTTGGAGCTCCGGCCCCCGCTCCAGACGGGGCCGGACCTCCTGGAATGTACGCTGAGCAGGTTACCTCAGGCCAGCCGCGCGAAGAAGGGCGCCAACACCAAGCTCACGACGCTCATCAACTTGATGAGGATGTTCATCGACGGGCCCGATGTATCCTTGAAGGGATCGCCCACCGTATCACCGACCACGGCCGCCTTGTGCGGCTCGGAGCCTTTGCCCCCGAGGGCGCCGGCCTCGATGTGCTTCTTGGCGTTGTCCCAAGCACCGCCGGCGTTGGCCATGTAGAGGGCCAGGAGCACGCCGGTCAGCGTCGCGCCAGCCAGTAACCCGCCCAGGGCCTCCACACCCAGCAGCAGGCCCACGACGACGGGCGCTATCACCGCGAGCGTACCCGGCAGTATCATCTCTCTCAGCGCCGCCCGAGTCGAGATATCGACACAACGGGCGCTGTCGGGTTTCGCCTTGCCCTCCATCAAACCGGCGATCTCTTTGAACTGCCGCCTGACCTCGTTCACCATTCCGGAGGCCGCGCGTCCCACCGCGGTCATCGTCAGAGCCGCGATGACGAAGGGCAGCGTCCCACCGATGAAGATTCCGATGACAACCATGGGATCGACCAGGTTGATACCGGTCTCCTGCAGACCTACCGCGGACGAATAGGCGCTGAACAGGGCCAGGGCCGTGAGTGCCGCCGAGCCGATGGCGAAGCCCTTTCCGATCGCGGCCGTAGTGTTGCCGATCGCGTCCAGGCTGTCGGTGATGCTGCGCACCGCCGGGCCCAAGCCGCTCATTTCACTGATCCCCCCGGCGTTGTCCGCCACCGGTCCATACGCATCGACCGACATGGTCACGCCGACCGTCGCCAGCATGCCTACCGCCGAAATTCCGATCCCGTACAGGCCGGCAAGCCTGAAAGCCAGCCAAATGGCGGTGCAGATGAGCAAGACCGGAATGGCCGTGGAGATCATGCCCACGGCCTGTCCGGCGATGATATTGGTCGCGGCTCCCGTTTGCGAAGCTTCAGCGATCCTCCGGATCGGGCGCGCCGCGGTGTAGTACTCCGTGGACAGGCCGATCAGGATTCCGACAAGCGATCCGCCGATCATGGCCCAGAACGGGCCGTACGTCCCGAAATCGCCGCTGCCGGCGAACACATCCATCTGGCCGGTCAGCCACCAAGCGACCGCCCAAAACGCGCCAGCGGCAATAAAGGTGCTGTAGCGCAGCGCCGACGCGGGATTGAGCCGCTCCATCAGCTTCATCGAGAAAATACCTACAAAGCTGGCCAACAGGCCGAACATCACATAGAGAATCGGCAGCATCACCGCATCGAGCCGCTGACCGGCCATGATCTGGGTCGAGGTCGCGCCGATCGCGATGGTTGCGATCACCGAGCCCACGTACGACTCGAAGATGTCAGCACCCATACCCGCCACATCGCCCACATTGTCACCGACGTTATCCGCGATCGTCGCAGGGTTTCGGGGATCGTCCTCGGGGATACCCGCCTCGACTTTGCCCACCAGATCGGCGCCAACATCCGCCGCCTTGGTATAGATGCCGCCGCCCACTCGGGCGAACAGCGCGATCGAGCTCGCGCCCATAGCGAAGCCGGCGATGATCTCGCTGAACGTCTTGAAGGCCGAGTCTCCGTTCAACGAGCCGGCGTAGATCAGAACCACCACACCGATGCCCAGCAGCCCCAGGCTGGCCACCGACAGACCCATGACGGCACCACCGTTGAACGCCACTCGCAGCGCCTTGCCCTGGCCCGAGGCCCGGGCCGCTTCCGAGGTCCGCACGTTGGCGATCGTTGCGGCGTTCATCCCGAAGAACCCCGCCAGAAGCGAGCACATCGCCCCGCCGACATAAGCCGCCGATGTCGGGATGGAGTCGAGCGCCAGATACAGCAAGCCCGCGACCACGGCGACAAACGGGATGAGCACAGAGTACTCGCGTCTCAGAAACGCCCGCGCACCCACCTGGATCTGGCTGGCCAGTTCGCTCATTAGCTCGCTGCCAACCGGCTGCCGCCGCAAGTAGACGTAGATGGCCAACGCCACCAACAAACCCAGCACCCCTGTCGGAGCCGCAAACGTCACGCCAAAATCCGCCACTGACCCTCCTTGTCCCGCAACGTCTCAGTCCTGAGCGCTAGGCGGAACGTTGTATCGATTCATGGCCTCATCGATTCCCTCGCGCGCCCATACTTCAACACCTTCTACCAGGCGCGGCAGAACTTCCAGCACAGCGTCTTCGTCTTCCGGATCATCGAACTCCGAGAGGACCCAATCCGCCAGATCGGCGCCCGGAGGCGCCGACCCCACACCGATGCGCAGGCGCGCGTACTCCCGTGTACCCAACGCATCCTCGATCGATTGCAGACCGTTGTGGTTTCCCGCCGACCCTCGCGCACGGAAACGCGGCCGGCCCGGCTCCAACGCCACGTCGTCTACGACGACCAGCAAGTCGCTCTGCACATCGAGGGACGCGTACTCGACCAGCGCCCGGACGGCGATCCCGCTCCGGTTCATGTAGAGCGTCGGCTTGACCAGCCAGATCGCGCCCACGCCCGCCAGATCACCCGTCGATCGGAGCCAGAGATCCTCTTCTATGAACGAAGGTGCGGACCAGCGATTCTTGAGTAGATCGACCAGCCACCAGCCGACGTTGTGGCGCGTGGCATCGTACCGAGCCCCAGGGTTGCCCAGCCCGACAACGACCTTCAGGGCTAGCTCTCCTCTTCGCCGCCCTCTTCCACTTCCGCAGGCTTACCGCGGCCCACCAGTTCAGGCTCGACCTCCTCTTCCGCGGCGAGCGCAACCGCCTCCAACTCCTCGACCTTGTGGACCGTCGGCGGCACGATAGCGGCGATGGTCGAGTCGGCGTCGCTGAGTATCTCGACACCCTCGGACGGCCGAAGATCGGCCACGCTGACGCTGTCGCCGATACCCAAGCCCGAGATCTCGACCTCCAGCGCCTCCGGAATCGCGGAGGGTATGCAGCGGATCTCAACGTCATGCCGCAGGTGCTCGATGATTCCGCCTTCCTTCACGCCAGGCGCCACTCCGACCAGGCGAATTGGCACCTCGAGTCGTACCTTTTCGCCCTTGTGTACGGCCAGAAAGTCGATATGGAGCACCTCGGGGCGGTACGGATGCACCTGCACCTCCCGAATGAGGACCTGCGACGTCTTGCCTTTGTCCAGTTTGAGGTCGATCAGCGTGCTCTCGTGCGAGCCCGACTGCAATAGCTTCTCCAGCTGCTTGATCTCGATCTTACAAGCGCGCGTCTCCTCGCCATGCCCGTAAAGCACCGCGGGCACGTAACCCTGACGCCGCAGCTCGCGGGCCGCGCTCTTGCCAGTCTCGCTTCGCAACTTGGCTTCCAATTTGACCTTTGCCATTTCTTCTTCTCGACACCTCTTTCGTCAGCCGCTCCCGCGAAGTTACTCGGTCAACCTCACTCGAACAGGCTGCTGACACTCTCATTATCGTGAATATAACGAATCGCACGGGCCAGTAGACCCGCCACCGACAAGATCTGGAGGGCCGGCCAGTGTTTCTCCTCCGGTACCACCACGGTGTCGGTCAGCATCACTTCGCTCACCGGCAAATTGGACAGGCGCTCCACTGCTGGACCGCTAAGGAGAGCGTGTGTCGCGCACACATAGATCTCCTTCGCGCCATGCTCTTTGATCGCCTTCACCGCTTCGGCCATGGTACCGCCGGTGTCAATCATATCGTCGGGGATCAGACAGTTCTTTCCCTCCACCTCCCCGACGACGTTGACGACCTCGGCAACGTTGTGAGCTGGCCGGCGCTTGTCGATCATTGCGATCTCGCCTCCCAGGCGGCGCGCATACCCACGCGCCATCTTGGCGGCGCCGACGTCGCTGGCGACCACCACGAGGGGGCTGAGGTTGCGGCGACGAAAATGATCGACGAACACGGGCAAAGCGTACAGGTGATCCACCGGTATGTCGAAGAACGCCTGCAGCTGGTGCTGGTGGAAGTCCACCGATACCAGCCGATCGGCGCCCGCGGTGGCGATCAGGTTGGCCATCAGCTTCGCGCCAATCGCCACGCGGGGCTGGTCCTTCCGGTCCTGGCGCCCATACCCGTAGTAGGGCACGACAGCCGTGACCCGCGCCGCGGACGCCCGCTTTGCGGCATCGATCAGCAGGAGCAGCTCAACTATGTTTTCGGCGGGCGGAGCCGTAGGCTGAATGATGAATGCGTCACGGCCCCGCACGTTCTCATCAA
The DNA here is from genome assembly GCA_020350785.1 of Gemmatimonadota bacterium. Taxonomy (GTDB): domain Bacteria; phylum Gemmatimonadota; class Gemmatimonadetes; order Palauibacterales; family KS3-K002. The sequence goes on along the minus strand of CP070722.1, from coordinate 1,288,110 downwards.
TCCTGACGAAGATCTCCCCATCCGCGAATCGCTTGATGGTCACGCCGCAGAGCCCGACGCCCAGCTTGCGGGCGATGTTCTCGGCGAGTGGCCGATTCGCGGTCCCGGAGAGCAGCATCATCTCGCGGCTCATGGGGTCGATAACCGAAGTATCTGTCACGGCTTGCACCCTTGGCTGTTACGAGGCCGGAAGTTATCCGCCGCTAAGATAAGCGTCAACCAGCCTGGCGCGTCTGCCGCCGGCTTTAGCCCAGCCGGGAGGGGTTCCGGGGCCTTTCTCAGCGCCGCCTTGTCCCGACAGCCGCGGCACTCCACATTTCGAGACTCATGATTGGCCCGCTGATCCTATTCGTCCTCGGCCTGGTCGCGCTCTATGTGGGAGCGGACTTGATGATTCGGGGCGCTTCGCGCCTGGCCCGCAAGCTCGGCGTCAGCGCCCTGGTCATCGGGCTGACCGTCGTGGCGATGGGCACGTCCATGCCCGAGCTGCTCGTGGGAGTCGTGGCGGCGGCGCGGGCCAGTGGCGACATCGCGATCGGGAACGTAGTCGGCTCCAACATCGCGAATATCGCTCTGATCCTCGGCATCGCCGCGCTGATTCGTCCTCTGCGTGTGCACATGCGCCTGCTGGTTCGCGAAGTACCGGTGATGATCTTCGTCTCGCTCGCCTTCTACGTCTTCGCGCTCCACAGGAATGAGTTGAGCCGATGGGACGGGGTGGCGCTGGTGGCTGGCTTCTTCGCCTACACCCTCTACCTGCTGGAGGGTGGCCGCCGCGAAGCTCCCGCCATCGAGGTCGAGTACGAGAGATTCGTACCCGCGGGCGGCACCCTGGTCGGCCACGTGCTACTCACCACCCTCGGGCTCGGCACCCTGCTCGCCGGCGCCCACCTCGTGGTCAGCAGCGCCGCCGACGCCGCCGAGCTGCTCGGTATCTCCGAACTGGCCGTCGGCCTCACCATCGTGGCAGTCGGGACGTCACTCCCAGAGTTGGCGACGGCGATTGCCGCTTCCATTCAGGACGAAGGTGATATCCTCGTGGGGAACGTGGTGGGCTCCAACATCTTCAACATCCTGGCGGTGCTCGGCGCTTCAGCTCTGACTCGGCCCCTGTCCGTGGCCGAAACGGTGATCCGCGTCGAGGCCCCCGTGATGCTGGCGGTCAGTATCCTCGTGCTGCCGTTCGTCTGGACCACTTTGCGGCTGACGCGCTTGGAAGGCGCCATAATGGTCACCGCCTATACGGCCTTCGTCGTCCTCATCGCGCTGCCTTCCTGACAGCCCTCCTTGCATCAGATCGGCCCGCCGCCTTTGGCTCAATGGTGCGCTTGCCCGTCTCACCGCGCGTGGCCGTGATCACCCCCCATGCCCTGGGCCCGCCGTTCCGCCGTGACGCGCATCTCCTCCATGTTGGCCAGGTACTCCGGATTCGTCCGATCTAGAGCTGGCCAGCTTGAACCCCGTTGCGGCAAAAAGATCCCTCCCAACACACCCATCCCCCCGTCGACCAGCGTCTCACCGGTGGGGTTATCGTAGGCTACTGTCAGTCGGTAGGTGTGGCCCGGATCGAGTCGGATTCCGCCTTTCCACCAAAGCTTGCCCACCGGAACAGCGACGACCCGACCTGCCTCATCTAGCTCGGGACCGGTCTCCCACAGGACCTCCCCCTCGGTCACGTCCTCGAAGCTCAAGCGCGTCGCGTGGTCGTGCAGATGTCCTCCAACCGCCAAGAGTCGCCCACCGATTGCCGGCTTGCCCTCCCATGACCGCTCGCTGCGGCCCGGCGGCAGATCGAAGTCCTTCTCTCCCACGTGGCCCATCACATCCAAGTAGACCGGATAGACACTGATCGGGAATATCCAGCCTCGGGTGCGATACTTCAGCCTGACACGCAGCCTCGCGCCATGGAAAGACTGCGCCGTGGGATTGTGAAACATCGCCGAGACCAATAACTGCTGCCCGCGCTCGATCGGTACACCCAGCAGGCGGGGCATCGACGCCGCCCTGGTCTCGCCACCGGCCGCAAAGAGCCGCCGCGGCACGGAACCGAACAGCTCACGGTTGTCAGCATCAATAAGATTTACGTGATGCAGCACTCGGTTCGTGATCGGCTGACCCAGTGGATCCACCATCTCGACATCAAATCCATACAGGTAGCCCTCGACCGGCACCTCTCCTACCAAGAGGGGCGGCTGACGGATCGCGTGATGCATTATCCCGGCCGGCAGATCGACTGGGCCGACGATGAACACCAATTCCCCGGCATCCATGTCGGTTACCACCTGCAGCCAGTCTCCGGTCTCCTGTCCCCAAGCGTCACTAACGAACGGCAACACGGTAGTCGCGATCGACACCGTGAGAACAGTGGCGAGCCAGCGCATGGTCGCTCCTCTCAACGGATTGGAAGCTCTTTCGCCTGGCGAATGATCCGAATGCTACCAAGGGCGTCCAAGACGCACAACCGGTCATCGGGGGTTACGGCGATGTTACCAAATGGTAACCGACGCACGACCCGGCGCGCTCGAGACTCACAAGGTCCTGCGCCGTAAGAGTCTGCAAAAAAAAGCCTTACACGACTCGCGCCTCTTCGGCATAATCTCTGCTTTCCCCACGGATCAGAGGATCCGGCACGAATCCGGACCGGAGCGACCAGGAGGTAAGGGTATGCAGGATGTACAGCGGCGAGTCGAGCTACAGCAGAGATCCCAGCCCGTGCCGGGGCCCGACCATCACATCAGTTGGCTGGATTGGCTGGCGCGCGAGCGTCTGCTGGTCACTCTCAGCCGGGCTTCGGGTGCCGGGGAGGGATTGGCCCGGGTGGACTCGAACCACCATTTCTGGATCCAAAGTCCAGCGTCCTGCCATTAGACGACGGGCCACCGTGACCAGAACAGCATCGGTCAGACCCCAATCTCATCGGCCCGGGCACTCCGATCAAGCCCCGCGCCGGGAACCCGCGTCGACGTTCGACCGGCCGAGGTCGAACCTGACGCCCGGAAACGGGTATGAAAACGTCCCCGTTTCCGCACTCCGATCTGTCCCACAGCTCCTCCCTTCTCTGGCCGCCGCGTTTCGCCCCTCTTTCGAGCCGCGATCTGACGTCCGCCGCCAGGAGCGTCAACGGCATGGCCCTTCACGGAGGTTCGGGTGAAGAAGATCTGCTGGGCGCTTGTAGCTGCCAGCTCCCTGGCTTTCGGAGACTCCGGCGCTTCCAAAAGCTGGAGTGTCGACGAGGGTTTCAGGGACCTGGTGGTCGCTCCAGCCGTCTCTGACAACCTGGCCCTGTTGTTCTCTCAGTTCGATACCGAGCTCGTCCTCTGTCTGGAGGGTGAGCTGCGCGGGGCGGATCTTCATATCACCGACTTTCGCATGCCCCACATACTCGCATCTGAACACGGGCGGGTTCAGGCCGCGGGCTGCAAACGCACCGGTAAGGTCGTCGGAACCTGGCATAACCATCCCGCCAACAGCCGCCTGCTCATCAGTCCCGATGCCGCCGAGTCGTCGCGTAACTGCTATCTCTCGCGCACGGATATCGCTGACTTCCTCCGGCGCAAGGACGCACTCATCAGCGTCGTCTCCTGCGCGCCCAGCGTCCTCGCCTACTGGAGGCGTCAAGATGTTGAGTCGCTGACAACAGAGGTCGCCATGCTCACCGCGCCCGATCGCCAGATTGTCCGCTACGATTCGTGGAGCGATCTCGACACCAGCGGGCTCACACAGGCCCGCAGGCGCTGACGATCTTCACGCCGCCCAGCTCTCCGCTTACGCCACGCAACTCGATCTCCAGGCGGGCAGCCGCCGCGTCTCGCTCCCGCTGGCTTTCATAGACTCCGAAGAGCGCAGCACCGCTTCCTGTCAGCAGTGATATCACGGGGAATGTGGCCTGGAGTATATCGCGGACCTCGCGCAAGGCCGGGTGGCGAGCGAACACCACGGGTTCGAAATCGTTGACGGCGAGCGCCTTCAGGTCTTCCCAACGCTGGAGCTCCGACCATCGCCGCACGACCGGCTCGGCCGCGCCTCCTCGGCGCTCACCGATTTCCCTGTCCCACGACGCGTAGGCCTCTGCGGTGGACACTTCGATCCCCGGCAATACGAGAAGGAAGGGACGAGCCGGCAAAGGCGGCAAGCTGAGCAAGCGATGACCTCGCGCCCAGGCGAAGGCGAAGGGCACGTCCGCGGCCAGGAACGGTACGTCCGCCCCCAACTCGGACGCGAGTCGCAGCACTTCCGGGGCGCCGCCCGGCAAGGCGACCCTCTGGGCCAGCAGGCGAAGGACGGTGGCCGCATCGCTCGAGGCGCCCCCAAGGCCGGCCCCGGCCGGAATGCGCTTCTCCAACCGGATCTCGACGCCGACCCGAGCGCTCGCTCGCTGCAGGAAGAGTGAGGCCGCACGCGCCGCCAGGTTTTGTTCACCCTGCGGTGCCCATTCGGGACCAAGCAAGTTCAGCAAGACACCGCCTTCGGGCCGCAGGCGCAACTGCAGCCGGTCCGCCAGATCGATTCGACAGAAAAGAGTCTCCAGGGGATGATAGCCATCGGAACCCCGGGGAAAGATCCGCAGGGCGAGATTGACTTTTGCTCGCGCCGGCGCTTCCAGCCACTCGTCAGACACGGGCCACTGCTTTCTTCCGCCGAGTGCCACCGCTGGTCGTCTTCAATCGCTCTCCTCCACGATCTCTTCGCTGCGGGCCACTTCGCCCCAGGAGAGACCCATGCGGCCGACGTAGTATAGCCCGATGAACGTGACCGGGGCGAAGGACCCGATGTGGAAAGCCAAGGCGAAGCTGACGGCCAGGTCATCCGACACGCCAAATGGGGCCAAGGCCAAGATCACGCCCGCCTCGAAGGGGCCGAAGTATCCGGGCGAGGAGGGGACCGATACGAGGAATGCGTTGACCGCCTGCAAGAAGATCGCGCCGAGGTAACCGGGCGACGTGATCCCGAAGGCGAGCATTCCGACATAGAGCGCCAGCGCCCCCCAAAGCCAATGCACCAGCGACCAGGCGAACCCACTCAGCACGAGCCGTGGACTTCGCATCGCCTCCAACCCTTCGATGAACGACTCCATGACCTGAACGATCTTGTCCGCGGCCTTCGAGGGCAGCAGCCGTCCCACGGTGGTCCGGAAGATACGACCAGCCATGCGGGGTCTCAGGATCAGCATGAACAGGACGAACACGGCCCCGCCGAAGATGACCATGATCGCCAGCACCTTGTCGATGATCTGATCGCCCAGGCCGGGCGCAATGAGGAATCCGGGAAGAAAGAGCGGTGCCGCTAAGAATAGCGTCAGAGTCACAGCGTCAAAGAGCCGCTCGACGACCAGGGAACCGAACGAGGCGCTCACCCGAATCGGCTCGCTGCGGCTCAGGGCATAGGCCCTGGCGAACTCCCCGACCCGCGCAGGCAGCAAGTTGTTGGCCATGAAGCCGATACATATGCTGGCAAATCGAGAGCGGAATGCCGGATCGGGCAGCGCCGGGGTGAGGAACACTTTCCAGCGGATGGTGCGAATCAGGAAGGCCGCCGTCTGCAAGGCGATAGCCACAGCCAGCAACCACAGATTCGCCCGCGTGACTTGCCGCCAAACCTCTGACGCCGAGACGTCGTGGAGGGCCCAGTACAGGAGAAGTAGGCTGACGGCGAGACCGAGCACCGTCTGCCAACGACGGCTCATTTGTCCGAGCCTGCCTGTGCCAGGGCGTGCTCTATGAGGCCGAGCGCCTCCTCGAGAAGGTCCTGCGCGCGCCCGATGTCGGGACGCGGCTGGATCAGTATTCCGCTCGCTTCGCTGGACAGCCGCCGTGCCCGCGCCAGTGCTTCATCCGGGGCGTAGAGCAGTGACTCGATCGGAACCGCAGTCTCTTTTGCAGGCAACGTGGCCGCGTGCAAAGATTCTTCCGCCCGCAGGAGGGCCTTGCCGCGGCTTTCCCGCTCAACCGTCTCAAGGTAGGAGCGCAACGCCGCTACGGTGACGGCGAGATCGACGGCCAGATTCTGCAAGCGCCAGGCTGGCGCCTCCAAACTGGCGCGGACGGCGGCACCGGCGCGCCGCGCCACCCGGCCAAGCTCGGCGTGCCCGAACGTTACCGCCCGCTCACGCAGCTGCCGGAAAGTATATGCCAATCGCTGGCCGACCCTCGAGGCCCCGTTCGGGTCGCGGGCCAGATCGGCGCGCAAGCGATCGATGGTATCCAGGCTTCCCGTCGCCTCCAGCCTGAAGAAGGCGTCCCAGGAGCCAGCGCCGCGCTCGGCCATCGGGCATACTTCGATGTGGGGACCGGGGTCATCGTGAAACAGCTCGCTGATCCAGGTGATATCGTGCTGGGCCGCCGTTTCCAGAACCCTTTCCTTGAGGTTCTCGATCTCTATGCCGGCGACGCCCGGGCCCGGCGGCTGCCCCCTGATCAGCCCGGTGGCGACATCGTCCAGAGCCTGTCGAGCGCGCCGGAAGAGCACCAGGTGCCCCGGTCCGACCGTCGCACTCGTATCCGCGATGCGCAGTATCACTTCCTCGACCGCCGCGACGGCCGCCCCCACCGCGGGAAGCTCGTCGACCCCCTCGATGCCCCGCAGAGGACGGATGCGCCGCAACAACCGCTTCAGCGGCTCGCGGTTGCGCGGGTCACGTTCGAGGACGACTAACGATTCCCCGATGTCGGATGCGAGACCTCGTAGCTCGGTGCCCAGGTAAAGCCGGAACCGGTCATCGTCTTTGGGTGGCGGTGGTGGTGCGACGGTCTCTCCCAATCGTTGCGCGATCTGCTCGGCTCGACGTGCATGGTCCGCCGGGGCCGCTACCGACTCGACCATCTCGCCGATCACGCCCAGCGCCCAGCTCAGCGACTCGCCCAGCTCTGCACCCCAATGGCGACGTCCTGACTCGAGGTCCGATGCCAATGCCTGCACAGCGGCCGCGGCTCGGGCGATGGCGTCTTGGTCCGCCATCCTCGCACTGCCCCGCAGCGCACGTGCGTAGCGCCGGATGCCATCGGCGTCGGGAGCGCCCTCACCGGCCAGCGAACGTCTGATTCGCTCCAGGTACTCTCGCGCCTCATCGCCAAAAAAGTCCAGGAGTGTCCGATTCATCCTACCGACCCGAACGCCCAGCCGCCCGCTGGACCAACCCGAGCATCTCCCGGACCGCTCGCTCCATACCGATGAACACCGCGCGACTGACCACCGAGTGCCCTATGTTCAGTTCCTCGATCTCGGGGATGGAAGCCACTGGTATCACGTTCTCGTATGTTAGGCCATGACCGGCGTGAACGGCTAGCCCCAGCTCAGCGCCCAGTGCCGCCGATTCCCGCAGGCGTCGAACCTGCTCGGCGCGCCGATCTCCCGCCGCGTTCGAATACTCGCCCGTGTGGAGCTCGATCGCGTCAGCGCCCATCTCCTGTGAGGCCCGGATCGCCGCCGCGTCCGGGTCTATAAAGAGCGACGTCCGGATGCCCGCGGCCCGCAGGCGCGAAACAGCCTCGGCCACCACTCGACGTCTGCCCTCGCCACTCAGATCCAGACCTCCTTCGGTCGTGATCTCAGCGCGACGCTCGGGCACCAGCGTCGCCTGCATCGGCCGGTGCTCCAACGCAAAGTCCAAGACCTCCTGCTCGACCGCCAGCTCGAGATTCACGCCAGTCCGCACCGTCTGCAGTAGAAGCAGCACATCTCGATCCTTGATATGGCGGCGATCTTCGCGCAGGTGGACCGTGATCGCCTGTGCACCGCCAAGCTCGGCAAGGACGGCGGCGCGAACCGGGTCTGGCTCGTCGGTCTTTCGAGCTTCCCGTATCGTCGCGACGTGATCGAGATTGACGTACAACCTCATCGTCGCTCCCTCCCTCCAATCTCGCTGGCACGGATCTCGGCCTCGATGGCGTCGGCAACCTCTCTGCCCAGGCCCAGCCGGCGGCTCAACTCCAGCGCTCTCAGTGCCAAATGCCTGTACAGATCTCGCGTGTCTCCGTCCAGTGCCGCCAGGTGCCGACGGACGGTCGCCAGGTCACCGCGCGCCACCGGACCCGTCAGCGCCTTCGGCAGCCCCGCCTCCTCCAAGTTCGCGACCGCCCCGCGCCACAGTGGCATCAGCGCCTGCAGCGCCTCCTCCTCGCCGACGCCCGAAGCCTCGGCAAGCAGTTGCGTGGCGGTGCCCGCGCAGGCCACAACGTAGTTGGATGCGAACACGCAAGCCGCGTGGTAGCGTGCCTTGTCGCCGGACCGGAGCTCCAACATGCGACCGCCGGCGGCCTTCACGAGTTCGATGGCCACCGCTCGAGCCCGCTCGTCGCCCTCGAAGGTGAAATACGCTCCCCTCAGCCGCTCGACCCCGTGGCGGGCGTCGGCGACGCTCTGCAGAGGGTGAAGCGAGCCCGTCGCATAGCCTCGCTCGGCCAGCGGCGCGAGGATCTGCGCCGTCTGGGCACCGCTGTGATGCAGCGCCACACAGCCCTCGCCCGGTGTTCCAAGCTCGGCCAACAACCGCGCCGTTTCTGCTATGGCGCCGTCGGGCACCGCCAGCAGGACGCGGGTCTGGGCGGCCGGCCTTCCCGGCAACCCTACGCTGTATCGAGCGTCCCCGATAGCCTGATGTTCCGGTCTCCGCTCACGTCGGCCGACGAACAACAGTTCGCTGGCCAACCCCGCCTGTGCCACGACCGAGCCAAGCGACAAACCCATGCGGCCTGGCCCAATGATCCAGAAGGGAGCTGCCATGGCTCAGGCCACCGACGATGCCTCGAGCACGGCCACCCCATCGCGGGAGCGGATGCGGCCCAGAGTTTCAGCGGGTAGTCTGGCGGTCAACTGGACAAACGAGCCGCGGTCGGTGCGTGTGAGAACTTCCCCCTCGCGGTAGACTTCCGCCAGTAGGCTCCCGGCACTGGCGGGGATTGTGAGCGCGACCGTCGGCCACTGCACGCGAACGGCATCGCGCAGGGTCTGACGCAGCTTCTCCAGACCCGACTCTTCCACCGTCGAGGAGAAGACATGCGAGTCCAGGAGCGCGCCTGAACGTTCCTCCAGCGCCGCTTGTTCCGCGTGAGTCAAGCGATCGACCTTATTGAAGACGATCAACCGCGCTTTCGGTCTCAGTTCGAGCTCGGCGATCACCCCTTCGACCACCTCGCACTGCTCCTCCCAAGCCGGGTGAGACACGTCGACGACATGGCAGAGAAGATCCGACTCGTTCACTTCCTCCAGCGTCGAACGGAAGGACGCGACGAGGTCGTGTGGCAGTTTCCTGATGAAGCCCACCGTGTCGGTGACCAATGCGCGGAAACCTTCCCCCAGTTCAACAACGCGGGTGGCCGGATCCAACGTCGCGAACAACCTATCCTCCACGAACAACTCGGACCCCGAGAGACCGGCCAGGATGGACGACTTGCCAGCGTTCGTGTAGCCCAGCAACGCGACCCGAAACTCGCCAACGCGACCCTTGCGCTGCGTGGCGCGTTGTCGCGTGACGCGTTCTAGCCGGCCCTTGAGGTCGCGGATCTTGCGCCGAATGATTCGACGGTCGGTCTCCAACTGGGTCTCTCCCGGCCCGCGCAATCCGATGCCACCGCGAATTCGCGAAAGGTGGCTCCACATCCGCTTCAAGCGCGGCATCAGATACTGCAACTGCGCGAGCTCGACCTGCATCTTCGACTCGGCCGTCCGCGCCCGGAGCGCAAATATGTCGATGATCAGCTCGGTCCGGTCCATCACTCGAACGCCGAGAACTTGCTCGAGCTTCTGACCCTGGACCGGCGTCAAGTCCTCGTCGAACACGACCAGCGTCGCCTGCAGCCGCGCGACCGCCTCACGCACTTCCTCCGCTTTACCGGAACCTATGTAGTAGGCCGGATGTGGCGCCTGAAGGTGCTGTGTCACCGTTCCGACTACCAAAGCTCCGGCCGTGTCGGCCAGGGAAGCCAATTCGTCCAAATGCTCACGCGCCACGCCCCGGCTCGTATCCGGACCGGGCGCGCTGACAAGCAGCGCACGCTCCTGCGGCGCTTGGACTTCGATCAATACGTTGTTGGCGATGTTCGACGGTCGCTCCGTTCTGCGGTCTGTAGGTTAACGCTCACCCCGGGGGCAGTGTACGTCAAGATCGTCGCCTGAGCGGGTGCCGCCGCAGGAAAATCCCATCAGCCATCTTCTTGCTTCGCAGCACGCCGCTTCGCCATCCAGTACTCCAGTCGCTTTGCGATCTCCGATTCGAACCCGCGCCGCGTCGGTTCGTAAATGCTCTGGCCCCGCACGGCCTCGGGAAGAAAGTCTTGCGCCGCATAAGCGTCGGGCTCGTCGTGGTCATACCTGTAGCCGGCACCGTACCCCAGTTCCTTCATCAATTCCGTCGGGGCATTGCGGATATGGAAGGGAACCGGCGCGGCCGGCGTATCGCGCGCCAGTCGCATCGCTTTCCCGAAGGCCGCGTACACACGGTTCGACTTCGGCGCAGTCGCCAAGTAGACTACGGCCTCCGCGAGCGCCAGATCCCCCTCAGGCGAACCCAGGAAGTGATAGGCATCCTTGGCTGCGACGGTAACCGACAAGGCGCGGGGATCTCCAAGCCCGATATCCTCGGTAGCCATGCGGATCAAGCGGCGCGCGATATAGAGAGGGTCTTCGCCGCCGTCAATCATGCGGGCCAGCCAGTAAAGAGCCGCGTCCGGATCCGACCCGCGGACGGCTTTGTGCAAGGCAGAGACCAGGTTGTAGTGCCCTTCCCCTGTCTTGTCATAACGGGCGTAGCGGCGCGGCAGCGCCTCCGCAGCCAGCGCTCGAGTGATGCGGCGGTCCGGGCCGGCCATCGACGCCGCGATCTCGAGAGCCGCGAGCGCGCCTCTCGCATCGCCGTCCGCCGCAAACGCCAGCAGATCCAACGCCTCCGCCTCCGCGCTTGTTCCGGTCCCTCCCAGACCGCGCTCCCGATCCGAGAGGGCCCTTTCACAAATCGTCCGCAGGTCCGGCTCGCTCAAGGCTTCGAGCACGAGAACCCGCGAGCGGCTCAGCAGCGCGCTGTTCACTTCGAAGCTCGGATTTTCGGTCGTGGCTCCGATGAGGATGATGGTGCCGGCCTCCACATGTGGGAGGAAGGCATCTTGCTGCGCGCGATTGAAGCGGTGGATCTCGTCGCAGAAGAGGATCGTTCGCCTTCCGGTCGCCCGCAGCCGCTCTTCGGCTTCGGCGATGACCTGCCTGACGCGCGCCACACCCTCGGTCACCGCGCTGAACGGAACGAAGGCAGCATCGGTTCGCTCGGCGATGATCCGGGCCAACGTCGTCTTGCCGCTTCCGGGCGGCCCCCAGAAGATCAGCGACTGAAGTTCGTCCCGCTCGATCATCTCGCGAAGAACGCGCCCCGGGCCCACCAGATGCTCCTGGCCCAAGAACTCGTCGAGCGAGCGCGGCCGCATCCGCGTCGCCAACGGCGCCGCCGGCGAACGCTCGTCGGCGATCCCGCGCGGCGCCGGTACGCCAGCCGAAGACGGGAACAGATCGAGTTCCTCGCTCATCTCATACCCCACCGCCCCTTCACTCGGATATCCGCCCTCGCACGTGCTCGAGCAGCAGCTCACGCTGGTTCGATTCCGGCGCCTCGATCACGACGTCGAGACAACCTTCCAAGATGCGGCCGAAGTCCGGGCCAGGTCGCAATCCCAATGCCTTCAAGTCCTCCCCATCGATCGCCAGGTCGGCCAGTGTGACTGGATCGCCACGCCTCAGGATACCAAGCAGCAAGCGCGCCTGCCCGGCAAGCCGCGCGCGTCTCGCGCCCGGCCAGGGCCGGGCTCGTGCCGCGGCGAAATGCAGCCGCAAGGCATCGAGCGCCCATTGTGGCTGTACCTTCCTCAACCAGCGCCGGCCGCCAACGACGTCACCGGCTTCCGGCAGCGGTGTCTCGACCGCCCCGCCCAACGCCACGACATCTCGTATCTCGGCATTCGAGAATCTCAGGCGTCGCATCATCTCTTCGGTCGCGGGGCCGGCCGCCGAGAGCAATACCGAAAGTCGTAACAGCAGCCGCCGCTGATCGATGGCGTCGATGGTCCGCAACGATTCGGCCCAGCCGCCGTCGGCCAGCTCGGGCATGATGACCGCCAGGGCGCCGGAATCCCGATACAGGGATAGGCTGGACGAGGGGCGCTCCGCCATCAGGACCTTGATGATTTCCTCACGGACGCGTTCGCCGGAGAGCCGTGTCAACCTGCCTACAGCCGCTCTCAACGCCTCCCAGGTCTGCGGCTCTATCTCGAGTCCATAACGACCCGCGAATCGCAGGCCTCTCAGCACACGCAGGTAGTCCTCGGCGAAGCGCATTTCCGGCTCGCCCACACAACGCAGCACCCTCCGCTCCAAGTCTTGCATGCCCGAGAAGGGATCGTGCACCACCCCGCGCAGGGGATGGTAGGCAATGGCGTTGATGGTGAAGTCGCGGCGGGACAAGTCTTCATCCAGTCGATCCGCGTATTCGACGACCGCGTGCCGACCATCGGTCTCGATGTCGCGTCTGAAGGTGGTTACTTCGTAGACGCGCCCATCGCGCCCTCTGACGCCCACCGTTCCAAACCGGATCCCGATAGGATAAGACGGCCGGAAGAGCTTGCGCACCGTCTCGGGACGCGCCTGTGTCGCGAGATCCCAATCAGAGCGATTCTCGCCGGACAACGCATCGCGCACCGCCCCGCCGACCGCCCACGTCTCGTGACCGTGGTCCTCAAGGCGTTGGGCGATTTCGCGGACAGCCTCCGGAATCTCGAGCCTCGTTTCCCGGTCTCCCACTCTAGCCGCAGAGGACGCTGCCACCGTTGACGTTCAGGACTTCGCCGGTGATGTGACGCGCCAGCTTCGAGCACAGGAACAGGATGGGTCCGGCGACATCATCCGACGCCGCCAGGCGCCCCAGTGGAATCTGGGAGAGCACCCTGGCTCGCTCGCCACCCCGGAGTGCGGGCGCGGCCATCTCAGTGTCGACCCAGCCCGGTGCTACCGCGTTGACTTGCACATCACGCGGAGCCAGCTCTACCGCCAGCGACTTCACGAACGAGATGATCGCCCCTTTGCTCGCAGCGTAGTGACTGTGGCCCGCCTCACCGCGCTGACCCGCCGTCGAGCTCACGATGACGATCTTCCCACCGTTCGTCACTCTGCGGGCGGCTTCCCGGACCGTCAGGAACACCGATGTCAGGTTGGCATCGAGCACTTCCATCCACTGC
>CP070722.1:1270636-1274802 GCA_020350785.1 Gemmatimonadota bacterium | reverse complement strand
GGACGGCGAGGCGATTGCCGTGGCGGGCGATACGATCCTCGCCGTCGGAAGCGACAGCGCGATCGCCCAATACATCGGTCCTCAGACCGAGGTCATCGATCTCGAGGGACGCCTCGCGATTCCGGGTTTCATCGAAAGCCACGGTCACTTTCTGGGCGTTGGGGACGCCAAGATGCAGCTCGACCTGATGGGCGTGGCCAACTGGGATGAGATCGTCGAGATGGTCGCCGCCGCCGTCGACGAGGTACCGGCGGGCGCGCTCATCCGCGGCCGCGGCTGGCATCAGGAGAAATGGGACAGGGAGCCGCCCGGCAACGTCGAGGGGCTGCCCACGCACGAGACCCTGAGCGCGGTGTCGCCTGACAACCCGGTCATCCTCCGCCACGCCAGCGGTCATGCGTCGTTCGCCAACGCCAAGGCGATGGAATTGGCCGGAATCACAAGGGACACCCCCGATCCACCGGGCGGTGAGATCGTGCGCGACGCCGAGGGCAATCCGATCGGCGCGTTCCGCGAGCGGGCGCAAGGCCTTCTGAGTGCTGCGGCCGAGTATGCGGCGGAGCCCGATGCGCGGCGGCAGGCGGAGTTGGCGGCGGAGGAGGCGCTCTCCAAGGGTGTCACGACCTTTCACGATGCGGGAGTCAGCTTCGAGACGGTCGACCTCTATAAGCAGATGGTCGACGACGGTGATCTGGGGCTTCGGCTGTGGGTCATGATCCGTCAGCCCAACGATCGCCTAGCTGAGCTTCTCTCCCAGTATCGGATGATCGGCTACGGTGATAGCCGGCTCACCGTTCGAGCCATCAAGGTCTCGGTCGACGGAGCGTTGGGCCCACACGGCGCCTGGCTACTCGAGCCGTACTCGGATCTATCCACCAGCACGGGATTGAACACCAGCCCCATCGAGGATCTCCACGAGACGGCGCGGCTGGCGATAGAGCACGGCTATCAGCTCTGTGTGCACGCGATCGGTGATCGCGCCAACCGCGAGGTTCTGGACGTTTACGAGGCCGCGCTCCAGGCGAACTCTGACGCGAAGGATCTTCGCTGGCGCATCGAGCATTCCCAGCACCTCCATCCCGACGACATCCCACGCTTCGCTCAGCTTGGTGTCATCGCTGCGATGCAGGGAATCCACGCCACCTCCGACGGACCCTGGGTGATTCCGCGGCTAGGGGAAGAGCGCTCGCGCGAGGGCGCCTATGTCTGGCGGTCGTTGTGGGATTCGGGCGCGGTGATCTCGAATGGCACCGATGCGCCCGTCGAGGACGTGGACCCGATCGCCAGCTACTATGCGACCGTATCCCGGAAGCTGAAGGACGGCAGCGTGTTCTACCCCGAGCAGCGTCTGAGCCGAATGGAGGCGCTCCAGACTTACACGATCAAGGCCGCCTACGCCGCCTTCGAGGAAGACATCAAAGGCTCGCTGACGCCGGGCAAGCTTGCCGACATCACGGTGCTGACGCGAAACATCTTGACGATTCCAGAGGACCAAATCCCGACGGCCAAGGTTGCATACACGATCGTCGGCGGCAAAGTGATGTACGGCGAAAGGGGGTAGGGAGGGAGGGGCGGGACCGGCAGCCGCTGGCTTGGCATTGTGCCGGTCGAGGGTCGCTGTTCTTGCAGAGAAAGCCCCGGGCGTCGAGCGGCGCTCGGGGCTCCCTCATACAGCGGCCGGCACTGAGCTTGTGCAACGATTCGAGTGTTCTGCGTCTCCGCAGCAGGGGCAGAAACGATTCAGTTGAGACGAGTGCCCGTGGAGCGGTGGAGAACTTGGGGGACACATGCTGAGCTTTACGCGATCGACTTGTCTGTCGCTGTTGATTCTCCTGGCCGGCGGCTCCGGCGCCGGCTGGGCCCAACAGCATGCGGCCGGCGGCGGCTATGGCCAACTCGCCTCCGCTGGCAACGCCTTCGGTTTCAAGCTTTTCAGAGAGATCCACGCCCAAGCACGCGCTGGGGAGAACATCTTCATCTCGCCGCTGAGCGTGGCTGCGGCACTGACCATGGTCTCCAATGGAGCCGCGGGAGCGACTGAGGTCGCGATGCGCGGAACCCTCGAGCTGGGTGCGTTGGACCCGGCGGAGACTAACGAAGGATATCACCGCCTGTTCGAACGGCTCGAAGGCCTCGACGCCGCGGTCGAGTTCCTGCCGGCGAACTCCATCTGGTACAGCCGGGACCTGGAGGTGAAGCAGGCATTTCTCGACCTGAACCGCGAATTCTTCGGGGCGGAGGCGGCGGCCGTCGATTTCACGAGCCCCAGCACGCCACCCGCCATCAATGTCTGGGTCCGCGACCGGACCGGGGGTCGGATCGCGGACATCGTCGACGCCGCGATCGACCCTGCGGTCATCATGTATCTCATTAACGCTGTCTACTTCAACGGCGAGTGGACGATTCAGTTCGCTGAGGAATTGACAACCGAGCGGCCGTTCCGCCTGGCGGACGGCGGCGTGAAGCGGGTTTCGATGATGACATACCCGGGTCCACAGCAGATCGGCCGTTTCTCTGACGAAGATTACGAGGCGATCGACCTGCCCTACGGGGCGCAGGCATACAGTATGACTATCGTGATGCCCGCGGCCGGCGCCGACCTCGAGGCGCTGGTGGCGTCGCTCGATCCCGAGAGATGGCAAGAGATTGTGAAGGGCCTCTCCCCGACTGCAACGAACGTGCTGCTGCCGAAGTTCAGGCTCGCGTACGAGCTCGAGATGAGCGATGTACTGAAACGAATGGGGATGGGGATCGCTTTCTCGGCTGCGGCAGAGTTCAGCAAGATCTGCGACGAAGGCGTATTCATCAGCAGGGTCAAGCACAAAGCGTTCGTTGACGTGAGGGAGGAGGGCACCGAGGCGGCGGCCGCCACCGCCGTCGAGCTGAAGCGAGGTCTGCGCCCAACGGTGCTCGCGGTGGATCGTCCGTTCGTCTTCGTCATCCGTGAAAGATCGTCGGGCGCGATTCTCTTCATGGGGCGGGTCGCGGACCCGACGGCGAGCGAATGATGCGATTCGCGCCTCCGCGGCCATCCGTTGCCGTGCGGGTATGCGTCAAATAATAGGGGCGATCTCGGGCTTACGGGTTAGAGGAGGGAGGCGCTCATGCGTACTATGAAGCGATCGACAGGTTTGGCGCTCTTGATGCTGCTGGCTGGTGGCTGCAATGCCAGATCGGCCCAGCAGGGCGGCGCGGATCTGACCGAGGACCAGCTGGTTCGGGCGGAACTTGCGTTCGGCTTGCGGCTGTTACGGCAGGTTCACGGCCTCGAGGAGGGCGGCGCCAACATCTTCATCTCGCCGCTGAGCGTGGCTTCGGCCCTGGCCATGACGTACAACGGCGCCGCCGGCACGACGGAGGAGGCGATGCGAGCGACGCTGGGGCTGGGCGGATCGACGGCTGGGCAAACCAGCGAGGCGTACAAATCGCTAGGGGATCGGCTACTGAAACTGGACCCGGCGGTCGAGTTCCTGCCCGCTAACTCGATGTGGTACCGCGAGGGTCTCGACATCGAACCGGACTTCCTGGAAGTGAACCGGCGCTACTTCGACGCCGAGGTGGCCGCCCTCGATTTCGACAGCCCCGAGGCTGCACCGACGATCAACGCTTGGGTCGAGGAGCGGACGAATGGGCTGATCGACCAGATCGTGGAGCCCCCGATCGACCCCTTCATGATGCTCTTCGTGATCAACGCCATCTACTTCAAGGGTCAGTGGGCCACACCCTTCCAGCCCGAGCTCACCGCTCCCCGGCCGTTCACCCTGGCCGACGGAAACGAGAAGCTGGTGGCGATGATGACCTATGACTCAGACGAACCCGTCGCCCACTACCAGGGGGGAGGTGTCGAGGCGCTCGAGCTCCTGTACGGCGACTCCGCCTTCAGTATGACCATCGTCATGCCGGAGGCCGCGGGTTCTATCGGTTCGCTGGTGGACTCGCTGACGCCGGAAAAGTGGGGCGCGATCCTTGGGGGTCTACGGGTTGGGCGGTTCGAGCTGTATATGCCGAAGTTCAAACTCGAATACGAGCGCACCCTGAACGATGTGCTGGCGGCCATGGGGCTGGGAGTGGCGTTCGACCCCAGGGAAGCCGATTTCTCGAGGATACGAGACGGGTCGCCTCCACTCTACATCAGCGAGGTGAAGCACAAGACTTACGTCGATGTG
>CP070722.1:1245140-1270536 GCA_020350785.1 Gemmatimonadota bacterium | reverse complement strand
TGGACGCGCTGGAGAACGAGCGCAAGAAGCGGGGACTGGGCGGCGCGCCGCTGGAGCCGGTGGATCTGCGGACCGCCGCCTATATCCTCGCCGTCAGCCGGGTCGCCAACGTCACCCTGGCCCGCGGCATCTGGCCCTAGGAAACCTTAGATTCAAGGAGTGGTGGGCTGCCCGGGAGGACTCGACAGAAGCTGAAAGTGAGCACAATGGCCGGTACGACGATCAAGAAGGACAGACCCAAACCCTTCCTTTTTCCCGAGTTCTGCAAGGCTTGCGGGCGGTGCATCTCTGCGTGTCCGAAGGGTTGCATCGCCATGGGGACGGAGATCAATCCCGCCACGGGATTCACGCCCGTAGTAATCAACTTGGAGGTTTGCAACGGTTGCGGCCTCTGCCTCAGCGCCTGTCCGGAGCCGTACGGGCTGATGGCGACACCCACCGCGGGCGAGGTCGATTTCGAGCTGCTGGACCCGGAAAAGCTCTTCGGGGCAAGACAGACGACGGCTCCCGAGCCGATCGGGATCCCGGACCAGCGCGTCCCGCTGCCGTCTCTGGAGCCGATGATTCTCAAAGGCAATCACGCCTCGGGAATCGGCGCCGTGTTGGCAGGTTGCCGCCACTTCTTCGGATATCCGATCACGCCATCTACCGAGGGAGCAGAGCTCCTGGCGCGGCTTCTGCCCCAACTGGATGGTGTCTTCGTTCAGGCGGTCAGCGAGGTGGCGACGGTCAACATGATGTACGGTTGTGGCGGTGCCGGAATGCGCTGCATGACCTTCACTTCTTCACCTGGCTTCAGCCTGATGCTCGAGGGCATCTCCTACATGATCGGGGCGCAGATCCCCGGCGTCTTCTTCAACGTCATGCGAGGAGGCCCCGGACTTGGGAACATCGGTCCCGAGCAGGCCGACATCAAGCTGGTGTGCCGCGGCCTCGGTCACGGCAACACGCACGCCCCAGTGCTGGCGCCGTCGACACCCCAGGAGATGCTCGACCTGACGATGCTGGCCTTCGATCTCGCTTTCCAGTATCGCATACCAGTCATCCTCGCAAGCGATGGATACCTCGGTCAGATGACGGGCCGTGTGGAACTTCCGAGTTACATGGTGCGGCCGGGTCTACCCGAGTGGGCCGTATTCGGCGATGAGATGCACCGCCGGAACTTGCATACTTCGATTCTCCTGAGCGAACCCGACCTGGAGGTTCACAACATCCGTCTGAACGAGAAGTACCGGCTGATCAGCGAGACGGAACAGCGCGCCGACCTCTTCCACTGCGACGATGCGGAGTGGGTGATCGTCGCCTGCAACACGCCAGCGCGGATGGCGAAGGGCGCGGTTCAGCAACTCCGAGACGAAGGTATCAAGGTCGGTCTTTTCCGACCTGTGACACTGTGGCCGTTTCCCATCAAGGCGCTAAAGCCGCTGCTGGATCGAGTTCGTCGCTTGATCGTCGTGGAGGCGGGAAGCGGTCAGTTGGAGGATGAGATCAGGCTGGCGCTGAGCTACGCGGACGTGCCAGACGTGCCTCCGATCGATAGAGTGCAGCGCTACGGCGGCATGCTTCCGCAACAGCACGAAATCGTCGATAAGATTACCGCACTGTCGGAGTGAAGATATGAGCAGTGTTTTCTACGAGCGGTTCGAACGACACTCCCACGGTGAGGGATTGAAAGGTCATTCGACGCATTACTGCCCGGGCTGTGGGCACGGCCTCATCCACAAGTACGTGGCCGAGGCGATCGATGAGCTGGGAATCCAGGATCGTACAGTCGCTATCTCACCGGTCGGCTGCGCAGTCTTCATGTACTACTACCTCGATGTCGGGAACAGCCAGGCCGCGCACGGACGTGCACCGGCCGTCGCTCTGGGCCACAAGCTGGCGAACCCGGAGGCCGTAGTGATCAGCTACCAGGGCGACGGCGACCTGGCCGCCATCGGATTGGCCGAGATCATGCAGGCGACCCAGATGGGATTGCCGATGACGTTCATCTTCGTGAACAATGCGATTTACGGCATGACGGGTGGGCAGATGGCTCCCACCACACTCATGGATCAGCGCACCACGACTTCGCCAACCGGGCGCAACAGGTTCATGGGTGAGCCCATCAAAATGGCCGAGACGATTGGCCAGCTCGACGGCCCTGTTTACGTCGAGCGCTGCGCACTCTTCGACAACAAGCAGCGGGTAAGGACACAGAAAGCGATCAAGAAGGCGCTACGACTGCAAGTCGAGAATCGGGGTCTCGGCTTCGTGGAGATCCTCTCCGAGTGCCCGACACACCTGAAGCTCACACCACCGGAGACCGAGGTGTGGGTGAAAGACCATATGGTGCCCGTTTTCCCGCTGGGTGTGAAGAAGGATGTCGAGGTCGAACCCTGGTTCGAACTCGACGCGCCGAGCTTCGAGGGCGACAGGGTCGCCGAGGTCATCGGCGCTGCCGGCGAGCCGCCACCCCGTTTCGGCCAACGATTTCCGGCCCACATCGATGAGCATGATGTCTCGATCAAGTTCGCCGGCGCCGGCGGCGACGGCGCGCAGACCGTCGCTATGCTCACGACGCGCACGGCGATCAACGAGGGTTGGGACTCCACCCACATTCCAAGCTACGGCCCTGAATCGCGCGGTGGGACTTCCTACGCGGATGTGCACGTCGCCACCGAAGAAGTACTCTCACCCGCGTCGCCACATCCACATATCCTGGTCGCGTTCAATCCGCCCAGTCTGGAGAAGTTCGGTCCGGAGGTGCGACCGGGTGGAGTCGTCATTTACGACAGTTCGGTGATCATCGATCCCCCGAAGCTAGATCCCAACCTGAGAGTCATCGGGATTCCTTGCGCGCGTATCGCCACCGATCTCGGCAAGACGATGGTCAAGAACGTCGTTGCACTCGGCGCCATGCAAGCGGCCACCAACCTGTTTCCCAAGGAAAGTTTCCTGGCGACAATGCGCCAGGCGCTTAAAGATCAATGCGCGATGCTTGCTCTGAACGAGGAGGCCTTTGCCTGGGGTGGCAAGGCCTACGAGAAGGAGATGAGCACGACCGGGTCCTGAAGCGGCCCCACCCGACAACGGCTTCAGCGTGCCCCGGCGGCAGGAGACTCCTGTCGCCAGACGCTTCCGCGGCCCGGGGTGCGATCCGTCATCCGCGTCACCCCGTGCAACGCTTCTCCCGACAGCTTCTCCTGACGAAATGCGAACAGCCCAATCCAGTGGCGGGCTCACTCCAAGATGGAGGCAGTAGTTATGTTCATCGGCGTACCTAGGGAAACCCACCGCCTGGAACATCGCGTCGGGCTCTCGCCGTACGCGGTGAACCGCCTCACCTACGACGGTCATACCGTCATGGTGGAGAAGGACGCTGGGTTGACAGCCAGGTTCTCCGACGGCGAGTACGAAGCAGCCGGCGCTCAGATAATCTACAACAGAGAGGAAGCCTACAAGCGCGCTGACATCGTCTGTCGCGTCGGTGTACTCTCGAAGGATGAGATCGACCTCCTGAAACCGGGCCTGATCATCTGCGCCTTCCACCATCTCGCCGTCGCACCGCGGGAGCACGTACAACGTTTGATCGAGCTCGAGACCACGATCATCGGCTACGAAATCATACGCGATCGGCAGGGAGACCATCCCATTCTCGCTCCGATGAGCGAAATGGCCGGGCAGATGGCCGTGCACGTGGCCGCCCACTACCTGCAGAATGAGGCGGGTGGTCGCGGCATACTGTTGGGCACTGTGCCCGGCGTAGCTCCACCCACCGTCGTAATACTGGGAGCGGGATCCGTCGGCCGCAGCGCCGCCCGCCACGCCTTGGCCGTCGGCGCACACGTCATCGTGGTGGACGAGGATCTCACCAAGCTGCGCGCCCTGAGCACGGAGTTCTCCGGTCAGGTGGTCACAGCTGTTGCCGGCATGGCGCAGCTCGAGCGCTTCACCTCGATAGCCGACGTTGTGATCGGTGCCGTGCTCATCCCGGGCGCCCACACACCCATTCTGGTGACCGAGAACATGGTGAGCGCCATGAAGCCCGGCAGCATCATCTTGGACCTATCCATCGACCAAGGCGGTTGTGTAGAAACCAGCCGGCCGACCACGATCGATGACCCGACATTCATCGTTCATAATGTGACTCACTACTGCGTGCCCAACATGACCGCCAATATCGCGAGGACCGCTTCCCGGGCGCTCGCCGCCGCCGCCCTCCCAACCCTAAGAGACATTCTGCGCAAAGGCCTGAGCACGGCCCTCCGAGAGGATCCCGGCCTCGCGGCGGGTCTCTACCTCTTCCGGGGACACATGGTCAAAGAGAAGCTCGGGGTCACCCTCGGCATACCCGCCGTTCAGCTTGAAGACCTACTCGATGGGAGTAACGGGCAATGAATTGGCTCGACGACTACAGATCCAAGCTGCAAAGCCCGGAGGAGGCGGTCGGAAGAGTCGAGAGCGGGCAGCGGGTGTACTACGCTGGCAACGCCGCAATACCCCAGACGCTGGTACGCGCCCTGGCCCAGCGCAAAGACGAACTCGACGACGTACAGCTGAACCACGTGCTCCTCGTCGGCACCGATCCTCTATCGGAGCCGGAGATGCAGTGCCATTTCAGACACAACTCACTCTTCGTTGGACCCGCTGACCGCAAGGCGGTAAACGAAGGGCGCGGAGACTACGTACCGATCTTCTTGCATCAGATACCCCGTCTCTTCCGCGAACGCATCGTTTCTCTCGATCTCGCCATGGTCCAGTGCTCGCCGCCCGATGAGCACGGGTTCATGAGCTTGGGTGTGGAAACGCTCGCATCGCTCGCGGCTTGCCAAATGGCACACACTGTAATCGCACAGGTGAACGAGAAGATGCCCCGGGTCCTGGGGGACTCCTTCATGCACGTCAACCGGGTCAACGCCATCGTAGAGGCATCCGAGCCTCTGCCGACCCTGGACCCGAAGCCCGCCACCGACGTCGAGAGAGCGATAGCACGGCACGTTCTCCCCCTGATCCAGCCCGGCTCTACCCTGCAGATGGGGATCGGCGGAATCCCCGACTCGGTGTGGGAAGCGATGGAAGGTAACCTTGAACTGGGCATCCACACCGAGATGATCTCCGACGGCGGCATGCACGCCATCCAGAGGGGTGTCGTCTCGGGAACCCGTAAGAACTTGCACCAGGGTAAAGTCGTACTGACTTTCGCGCTGGGGAGCGAGGAGCTATACGATTTTCTCGACAACAATCCGCTAATCGAAGCGCACCCGGTCGACTACGTGAACGATCCATTCATAGTCAGTCAGAACGACAACATGGTCGCGATCAACTCGGCCATCGAAGTCGACCTGACCGGCCAAATTTGCTCCGACTCCATCGGACCGTACATCTACTCGGGCTTCGGCGGGCAAGTCGACTTCATCCGCGGCGCAGCGCGCTCCAAGGGAGGTCGCCCGATCATCGCCCTCCCATCCACGGCAAGGAGCGGTGAGCTGTCACGCATCGTACCCTATCTCAAGGAAGGCGCCGGAGTGGTTACCAGCCGCGCCGATGTGCACTACGTTGTCACCGAGCATGGCGTCGCAAATCTGTTCGGAAAGAACCTGCGCGAGAGGGCAAGAGCCCTGATCGAGATCGCCGACCCGGCATTCAAGGACGATCTGGAAGCAGCAGCCAGAGAGCGCAGACTACTCACTTGATTTCAGGCCCCCAAGAGGAGGTAGATTGAGAAGAATCCTCGTAACCGGCGCGCTCGGACAGATAGGCAGCGAGCTTGTCACCGCGCTGGGCGAACGCCACGGAACCGAGAACATAGTAGCCTCGGACATCCGCATGCCGGCAAAAGGAGCGGAACCCCCGGGCCCGTTCGAGTACGTCGATTGCACGGCGAAACGCCTGGTGGATGAGGTGGTGCGCAAGTACGATGTCGGCACCATCTACCACCTCGCCTCATTGCTCTCGGCCACCGCCGAGGAGAAGCCACAGGTCGCCTGGGATGTGAACATGGGTGGCCTCTACCGAGTCCTCGAGGTCTCCCGCAAGAACCATTGCGCGGTATTCTTTCCCAGCTCCATCGGTGCCTTCGGCCCCTCGACCCCGCGCAACAAGACGCCGCAGGACACCCTGCAACGCCCGACCACCATCTACGGCGTGACCAAGGTCGCTGGCGAATTGCTCTGCGACTACTACCACCAGCGATTCGGCGTAGACACGCGCGGCCTGCGCTACCCTGGACTCATCTCCTACGTTGCACCGCCCGGCGGCGGCACCACCGACTACGCCGTCGAGATCTTCTACCAGGCGATACGCAACCGGCGCTACACTTGCTTTCTCGGCCCGACCACGCGCCTGGACATGATGTACATGCCCGACGCCATCAAGGCGGCCATAGACCTGATGAACGCCGACGCTAGTCGCCTGAAACACCGAAACGCCTTCAACGTAACCTCCGTCAACTTCACGCCCGAACAGCTTGCCGCCGAGATACGCGCGCACATCCCGGACTTCTCCATCGACTACGAGGTCGATCCCGTGCGCCAGGCCATCGCCGATTCCTGGCCCGATTCGCTGGACGACAGCGCCGCACGCGAGGAATGGGGCTGGCAGCCCGACTACGACCTCGAGGCCATGACCCGCGACATGCTGGTCAATCTGCGAAAGAAACTGAAGGCCGACTGAGCGGCGGACCCAAACCCCCTCTGCGCCCCCAAGGGCGGAAAACCCAGCTCGCCGTTGTCAAAGTCGTGTCCATATCAGCACTTGTACAAATCATTGACACAACACGGTCAGCTGCTCTATATTCCGTGAGTAGCGTTCGCTTCTCGCACCAATGCTCAGGAGCGCCCACTTAGACACTGGTTAGACGGACGAGGAGGTCCACCATGCTGACAGGCAGATCCGCCACCCTGGCGGCCCTGGTATTCGCCACGACCGCGCTAATGGCCTGCGACCAGCCGGTCGAGCCGACGACGCCCGCGACGCAGCTCTCACGCACGCCAAAGAACAATGCGCAGCCCAGCATAGTCGAGATCGCGGTCGGCAACGACAACTTCGAGACGCTGGTCGCCGCCGTCGTGGCTGCCGACCTCGTAGATGTCCTCAACGGAAAGCAGCATTTCACCGTCTTCGCGCCCACCGATGATGCCTTTGCGGCGCTTGGATTGGATCCCGACAACGTCGGCGACCTTCCTGTCGACGTGCTGACTGACATCCTGCTCTACCACGTGACCCGGGGCGACCGCCTTTCCCAGAGTGTGGTCGGCGCCAAGCAGATCCGTATGGTGAACGGGGATCTCCTCTTTGTGGAGGGCACGACCCTGGTCACGCCGAGTAACTCGGCCAACTTGATTCTGGACCTGATCGACATCGATGCGCGCAACGGTGTGATCCACGTCATCGACAGCGTTCTCCTGCCTTAGCGGGTTACGCTGAGGATACAGGAGATAGCACCCACCCAGCGGTGCGTAAGAGCGAGACGGATCGTGATCCCCGGTTCCCTCCGCGCTGGCCTCGAGTGAGAGCGCGTCAGGGCTCCGGGGATTGATTTCTCGGCGGATCCGCCTAGACTGCCGGCCATGCCTCGATGGTTGCCCGGAAGACCGATCTTCGTCACCCTTCTCGCGGCAGCCTTCTTCATATCCGGTGTCACGCTTCTCCTCCTTCAACAGCCCCATTGGCTGATCTCCAGCCTGTCCCGGCGCTCGCCCGAAATCCTCTGGTTCGTGCGAACGGAAGAACCGCTGGTGGCGCTGACCATCGACGATGGGCCCGATCGCGAGACCACACCGGCGCTGTTGCGGCTGCTGAAAGAGCACGATGCGCACGCTACCTTCTTTGTGATCAGCGAACGCGTCCGCGGAAACGAGGATCTGGTCGCTCAGATCGTGACGGCAGGTCACGAGTTGGGAAATCACCTGACCAGGGACGAGCGGAGTATCGGCTTGACGGTAGAGGAGTTCGCGGCGGAAGTCTCGAAAGCCCACGAAGTCCTGTCGCGGTTCGGTGAGCTGCGCTGGTTGCGACCGGGTGGCGGCTGGTTCGACCGCTCAATGATTTCGGTGGCCGAGAGTCTGGGCTACCGAGTCGTCCTGGGATCGATATATCCCTATGATGCCACCCTGCCCTCCTCTTCATTCGCGGCCTTCCACACCATCCGCAAGGCACGGCCCGGTGCGATCGTGGTTCTACACGATGGCGGTGCGCGGGGACAACGTACCCTGGCTTCTCTGGAGCGAATACTGCCAGAGTTGCGGCGACAAGGATACGCTGTCGTCAGCCTGTCTCAGCTAGCCGAATCCGTCGAGCGACCTTGAAGCGCTCGTGTCCATCGGAAGGATGACGGTTAGATGAAGGAGAGCACGATCGAGAGCGCTATCAGGAAGACGATGATCCACTCCAGAAACTCCAGCCGCTGCGTCGCCGCTCGATCCGTCAATTTACTGTAGATCGTGTCCAGCGTTGCCAACTTGCGCATCGCCGACGTGTCCCAGTCCGACAGGCGGAGACGCCTGGCTGTCAGCGTGTAGACCCGCCCCATGTACTCCTCGCCGAAAACCTTCAGGGCATTGGTCACTCGCTCGAAAAGGATCGCACCGTCCACCTGCAGGCGCGCGACCCGCTCGACGTCGTGGTGATGGAATCGCAGTGCCGACCGCCGGTTCCGCGGAACCCGCGACACCAATGCATATGATTCCTCCAGCGCCTCGTCCAGCTGGCGGTCGAGGTAGCGCATCTCGAGGAGCTGAACGTTGGCGAACTCGATCACTGTGAGTATGTCTTCGATGTCTTCACCGATGAGGACCGCAGCATTCCAGTCAATCAGCGTCAAGTCGGAGCTGCCGAACGCGATCCGCCCGAGCAGAGCGTCTGCGGTCTCCTGCTCGGATAGGGGCTCGGTCTCGGCTCGCAGCAACTGGGCTATTTCATTGCCGTGCTTTGTCAAGAGCTCCGCCGGAGATAGATGAGGCTCCAGGTCCTCGATCTGAAAGACGATGTAGTCTTCCACGACATCGGCGACCTTGAAGCCCGATCCATCCAGCAGCCCCAGCACTCTCTCGAGCGACTGCCGCGCGGCGGCGCTGAGATTCTCGTCGTCATAGAGCTCATCGCCGAAGGCGATCAGCTCGGAGAAGCTACAGCGGAACGGTATGGCGAAGCTCACGGTTACGGCGCCGAAGTCGTAGAAGACGAGATCTACGCTGCCCCGGCTCTCGTGGCCTGCAACCGAGACTGTGGACGTCTGTTCGGTGACGCGCAGCGGGGTCGGGCGGTACTCGAAGTACTCCAGCCCGCGCCGCTTGCGGACGGTCTGTCGATGCTTGGCGGTGAGGATGCGCTCCTCACAAACTGCCAAGTCTATGTAAGGCGCTACATCGTAGGCGAAGAGCGCGAAACAAGTCCCGCGGACCAGAGGTTGTGTTAGGTTCGATCTCTCCATCGCCACACCAAGAAAGCACCGCTAAGGCTAGCGCTCTTCACCATGCCGGGTGTCCGACCGATCATCAGTCACACGCCAACCCATCGCTGCAAGTACTTGCCCGGCCTCGCGCGAGGCCGGGCCGCCTTCGATGATCACTCTCCAAACTTGATGCCCTGCGCCAGAGGCAGCTCGGTGCTCCAATTGACCGTGTTGGTCTGTCGGCGCATGTAAGCCTTCCAGGAATCGGAGCCCGACTCACGACCACCGCCCGTCTCCTTCTCGCCGCCGAAGGCGCCGCCGATCTCGGCTCCACTCGTCCCGATATTGACGTTCGCGATCCCGCAATCGCTGCCGCGGTGGGAGAGGAAGAGCTCGGCCTCGCGCAGGTTCTCGGTGAAGATGGACGACGATAGTCCTTGGGGCACACCGTTGTGCAGGGCGATGGCCTCCTCGAGCTCGGCGACCGCCTGTTGCGGCGTCGCTGACTTGTTGCCGTAGCCTATAATATAGAGGATGGGCGCGAAGGTCTCTTCCTGAACGATCTCGTACTCGTTCTTCGCCGCAGCGATGCACGGTTTCACGTAGTGGCCGCCCGGATATTTGGCTCCCTCCAGCGGCTCACCGCCATAGAGGATCTCGCCACCTTCTTCCTGAACTCTCCGAATGGCGTTCTGGAGATCGGCCACCGCGTCGCGGGTCACCAGCGGCCCCATGAGGATGCTGCGGTCACTCGGATCGCCGATTCTAATACCCTCATACGCTTTGACCAGACGCTTCACCAGCGCTTCGCGCAGTGACTCGTGTACGATGATGCGCCGCGTGCTCGTGCAGCGCTGTCCGGCCGTCCCGACGGCGCCGAAGAGAATCGTCCGCAGCGCCATGTCCAGGTTGGCGCTGGGTGTGACAATCACCGCGTTGTTGCCGCCCAGCTCCAGGATCGTGCGCCCCAGCCGCTTGCCCACCACCTGGGCTACGCGGTAGCCCATCTGACAGCTGCCCGTGGCCGAGACCAGTGGGATGCGCCGGTCGTGCAGCAGTCTGTCACCCACCGTGGAGCCCTTGCCGATGACCAGGGAGAAAATCGCCGGATCCACATCGTTCTCGCACGCTACTTGCTCGGCGATCTTGGTGCAGGCGATGGCGGTCAGCGGCGTCTGGCTGGAGGGTTTCCAGAGGACGCTGTCGCCGCAGATCGCGGCGATCGCCGTGTTCCAGCTCCAAACCGCCACCGGGAAGTTGAAGGCACTGATCACCCCGACCACGCCGAGGGGGTGCCACTGCTCGAACATGCGATGGTCCGGCCGCTCCGACTGCATGCTCAGTCCGTAGAGCTGGCGCGAGAGTCCGGTGGCGAAGTCGCAGATGTCGACCATCTCCTGAACCTCACCTTCCGCCTCCGCGATGATCTTTGCCATCTCCAGCGTGACCAACTGGGCCAGCTCGTCCTTCAGCTCCCGCAGTCTATGTCCGAGTCGGCGCACAACCTCGCCGCGCCTGGGCGCCGGCACGGTTCGCCATTTCAGAAAGGCCGCGTGCGCCCGCTCGACTATTCGGTCGAATTCCTCCTCGTTTACCTGTCTGACCGTCGCGATCCGTGATCCGTCGATCGGTGTTATCACTTCCAGCTCCGGCCCAGAGCCCACCCACTCTCCGCCAAAGCCGCCATGGTTGATATCCTCGATCCCCAGCTTCTTCAGGAAGTCGTTGCCTCTAACCATTCGCGTACCCTGCCTGTTCGGATGATGACTAGATCTCGATGTGACGGTGGGGCCCAAGGTCCCGGGGGGACAGGGGAGATCTTACACTCCCACCCTGCCCGCGGCCAGCCGGGGCCACCGCCGCTGCTGCGCGCGAGGGCTCCCAGGGCCGCCGCGAGCCGGACGGCGCCGGGAGCCCCCTTCAACCTGCACTGACCCCTATCGAGGTCGAGATTCAGCGCGCCGCCGCGTCCGCTGCGGCCTCCGTCTCGAAGAGCTGTCCGGTCTTGAGCTCCATCAAGATACGATCGGCGTCGTAGGCGTGGTCCAGCGCCGCTCCCACAGCCCGCATGTCCACCATCACGTTGCGGCCGCGCTCGGGCAGATAGACGAAATCGCGGGACAACCCTTCGATGTTGCGATCGAAGTTGAGACCGACCAGGTCCAGCCGCGGCGTCACCGCCGGCGACCCGGAATTGCCCCCGTAGGTGTCCGCCGTGGATATGAAGTTCAAAGGCGTCGCGAGGTCGAGTCCCTCCGGCGGTGTCCGCCAGCGCTCCGGCAAATCCCACTCCGTTCCCGCCCCGTGCGAGCTATACAGATCGTACACGCCGTAGAACGTCGTGTAGGGCGGAGCGAAAGTTCCGTTGTACTCGTAGCCCTTCACCACGCCGTCGGTGATGCGCGGCGAGAAGGTTCCGTCCGGTGGTATTTCGCTCCCGTAAATCTCGAAGCGTACACGCCCAAGGTCGCTCTCGAGTCGGCTCTCCTCACGCGCGAAGCCGGCGGCCGCCCTTTGGAATTCCCGATACACGGGGACAAGAACCGACGCAAGCTGCAACGCTGGGTCTTCCAGGTTGAGCTGGCTACTCTCCACCGCTGCTGCCGCGCGTTCCGCCGATCCCAAGAGCGAGCTCTCGATGAGAGCTTGCGCGGCATCCGCCGGCGTCTGGCCGTGCAGCGCTGTCCGGGTGATCTCGTCGTCGACACCCAGGTACCGCTGGAAGGCCGTGAAACGCGCCGTCAGATAACCACGCTCCAGTCGCTCCGGCTGATCGCGAATCTCCAATAGCGCGCTCTTCAGCGCCTCTACGCTATCCGCCGGCAAGCTGGCCGATTGACCTTCCAGGTAGGCATGCGCCGCCAAGGCACGCCGCAACGTCACGGATCCGAGACGCGGGTTCCCCAAAGCCAGAAAGGCGCCGTAGGAGCCGCCATGCTGCTGCTTCGCCGCCTGAATCTCGGCCAGTTGGTCGAAAAGCTCTCCGTAACCTTTGCTCAGCTTCGCGTCGGCGGCTATCACTTCCCGCAGCTGCCTCTCGGCATCAAGTTTCTTGCGCATGATCACCGGATCGTTGAGAGCGGTCAACCTTCCGGTGGAGGCTTTGAGCGAGTTAGAGAGGCCGAACATCAGGTTGCGGATGTTCATCGCCTCCGCCGCCTCAGGCTCTGCGTCCCTGAAGATACCGAGAACCATCAACCAGCTGCTGAGGCCATCGACCAGCGCGGGCACCTCGTAGTCGCGCTGAAATTCCAGTTGTGCCACGGTTCTCAGCCGGTTGGTCGATCCGGGGTTGCCGATCACGAAGACCACGTCTCCGGCCTCGACGCCCTCCTCGCTGAAGCCGAAGGAGTGCTGGGGCCGGAAGGGCTGTCCATCTCGATCGTAGACCCTAAGGAAGGCGAAATCGAGATCGTAGCGCGGGTAGGTGAAGTTGTCGTAGTCTCCGCCGAAGAAGCCCATCTGCAGCTCCGCCGCCACGACCAGCCTCACGTCGGTGAAGCGGCGAAAGACGTAGGCCGAGTATCGTCCTCCGTGATAGAGGGAGATCGTCTGGACCCAGATCGAGTCGCCTTCGCTCGCGTAGCGGTCGCGCAGGCGACGCTCTATGGACTCTTCCGTCTCTTCTTGAACTCGCTCCCGTTCATCGACCGCCGCCCGGTCGATCGCCGCAAACATCTCGTCGCTCACGTCCTGAATGGCGATGAGCTGGTCGGCGTAATAGTTGGGAATGCGGCGCTCCTCATCCAAGGACGGCGCGTAGAACCCGTCGTCCAGCAGGCTCTCGCCCGCCCTCGTCACCTGTGTCACCCGGCCACGGACGCAATGATGGTTCGTCACGACCAACCCATTCGGCGAGACGAAGGAGGCGGAACAGCCCGGTATGCGCAGAACCGAGAGGCGCGCACGCTCGAACCAAGCGTCGTCGGCCTGAAAGCCGTACGTTTGGGTGAAGTAGTCGCCAGGCGGATACTCGAACGTCCACATCTTACCGAAATCGAACTGGCCGGCCTTTACGGTGTCGAGGTCAACGTCGCCCACCTGGGCGAGCGCGTAGGTTGGGCCTGTGGCCGCCATGACGAGCAGCACCATCACAAGGCCGATGGCCTGACGTCCCAGCCCGACTGACTGACCGATCTTACTGAATCGCATGGTTCGTCTCCTGATCGCGACCTATGGAACCGAGCAAAGGTTCCGGTTGCCTATCCCCTCGCGGTCATCCAAACAGTGCCTGAACGAAGGCGCCCGAGCTTGACCCGTTCGTGATACCCTGGGATTCTACCACTCGCGACGCCGCCCGGCCACCGCAGCCGTCCGCCGAACGCCACCCTTTTCGGCACCGCATCAAGCGACTATCCTCTCGTCTTAGGTCGCCCGGTCGCTACCGACGGACCAGCAACAGGACATCTTGAGCCAGGTGCCAGACATGAGACCAGAACGACTACCGCTGAGAAGGCGGACCCATCCGGTGGTCCTTGGCGTTGCGCTCTGCCTAGTTGCAGCCGCGGCGCCGCTGCGGGCCCAGGAAGAGAGCCTGGATGTGCTACTGGTGACGGCGCACCCCGACGATGAGGCCATGTTCGGCGCCGCCGTCTACAAGATCACGCACACGCTGAAGGGCAACGTCGATCTGGCGCTGATCACCGACGGTAGCGGAGGCTTCCGCTACGCGCAGCTCGCCGAATCCATTTACGGCCTCGATTTGACGGACGAGGAGACGGCGCGCCAGTACCTCCCGGCGATTCGCAAGCGTGAGCTGATGGCTGGTGGCGCGATCATCGGTCTACGCAACTATTTCTTCATGGACGAGTTCGACCATGCCTACACAGAGAACGTAGATACCGTCCTCAACCATGTATGGGACGCCGCGGCCGTGCGCGAGCGGCTGCGCCAGATCATGACACGTGGCAACTACGACTTCGTCTTTGTGCACCTACCGGTGAAGAATTTCCACGCCCATCATGTGGCCGCCAGTTTGCTCGCCTTGGAAGCGGCCAGCGCGCTGCCAGACTCGCTTCGCCCGGTTGTGCTCGGCTGCTTCATCGCCGATTCAACGGATCCCGACTTCTTCAGTCTCAGTGACCATAGCGAGTTGCCCGGCTACCCAATCACGCGGGTGCGTTCCGACGTGTCACCCTTCATCTTCGACCGTACGGAGGCTCTGAGCGAGGACGGACGTCTCAATTATCAGATCGTGGTCAACTGGCTGATCGCCGAGCACAGAACTCAGGGTACGATGCAGCTTCTGATCAATCGGGGAGACAGAGAGCGCTTCTGGATATTCGAGGCGAACGGCCCCGGGTCGCTCTCAAAGACTGAGGATCTCTTCGAGCGCCTGGCCGCTCCGGTGTTTACTGGCGATCACGGTGATCAGCAGTAGGCAAGCTGCGCATTTTCTGCTGACCCCGATCGGCTCCGCCGGTGATGTTCATCCCTTCGTTGCCATCGGGCGCGAGCTGAGAGCGCGCGGCCACGATGTGACGATCCTGGTGCCAGGCCCCTTCCGCCAGTTGGCTGAACGTAGCGGGTTGGACTTCGTGTCCACCTTTTCGGTGGCCGACTTCGAATCGCAGACACGGCATCCCGATCTCTGGCATCCGCGGAGAGGCTTGCGTCTGATCTTGCGCACGGTGGCCAGCTTGCTTCGCCGCACCTACGAGCTGATCTCGAAACATTACCAGCCTGGCAGGACAGTGCTCGTCGGCCACACCCTGGCCTTCGCCACACGGGTCTTCGAAGAGGTGCACGAAGTTCCCGCGGCAACCATTCATCTCGCCCCCAGCGCCCTGCGCTCGGACCACCAGCAACCTGCCTTCGCACTGGGGGTCGACATCTCCACCGCCCCGCGCCCTCTCAAGCGCTCGTTTTGGAAGTTGGTGGACGCTTTGGTGATCGATCCCCACATCACGCCAACTCTGAATGCCTGGCGCACCGAGCTCGGCCTACCGCCCGTCCGACGAGTCTTCCGATCCTGGCTCAACTCGCCGCAGCGGGTCATCGGTCTGTTCCCGGATTGGTACTTTCCGACTCAGCCGGATTGGCCCAACCAACTCCGCCTCGTCGGCTTCCCACTCTTCGATGACTCAGCAGAACGCCCGATCGAACCCGAGCTGGACGCCTTCCTAGCTCAGCCCGACCCACCGATCCTGTTCACGCCCGGCTCGGCGAACAGACAAGCGGCGAGATTCTTCGAGGTGGCAGTTTCGGCGGCTGCGCGGCTAGGCCGTCGCGCACTGTTGGTCACACCTTTCCGGGAGCAGCTACCCGAGCGGCTGCCCGAGCACGCCAGACACGTATCCTACGTCCCCTTCTCGGCCGTTCTCCGTCGCTGCGCCGCCATCGTCCATCACGGTGGCATCGGGACGTCCGCGCAGGGCCTGGCCGCAGGAATTCCGCAGTTGGTCATGGCCATGGGCTTCGATCAACCGGACAACGCCATGCGGCTGGCCCGATTGGGTGTCGGCGTTTACCTGTCACCGCGCCGATTCCGGACGCGCCGCGTCGCCGACACCCTTCATGACCTGCTGGAGAGCAGAGAAACCGCTGCGAACTGCCGCCGTTATCGAGAGGCGGCCGCCTCGGTAGATGCGGTCGGCGCGGCCTCCGATGTTCTAGAAGATCTCTCGACGATGCGGGAATAGTAGTACGCGGCGAGCGCCCCAGGGCAGCGTGCCGAGCCCGCGTGTCCGGCTTGGGCCCGCCTGGAGCGTTCGACCGGCCGCCCCAGCGCGGCGAGGGTTTTCACTGCGCCTTTTGTGGTTCGGTCATACAGATTTGCTCGAGGGTCTCGTTGATGATTTTCGTGCAATACTCTCGCTTGCCCGTCTCCCTTGCGAATCTCATATGACAAGCGTCGCGATTCGACTGGTTCTCGAAACTCTCACACAGCTCCACGTCATCCCGTTTCAGCGCGATCGCGGTGATACAACCAGTGCGGAGAGTCGCTAGCTCCGGATCGTCCATTGGGATCAGTTCACAGGCATCGAGATCGTCCATACGCTGAGCATACAGACCATAGCACTGGTAGCTGACGAACTCGTCCTGAGACTCGTTGCAGATCCCCCTGTCGCCTTGTTGAGCCGCGAACTCAACGAGACATCGGACCCGCTCGAAAGTCTTGGCGATCTCTTCGCACCCCTGGATTACAGCGCCCCTGTCGACCTGAGCCTCCGGCTCCGGACGATCGCCATTGCAGGAAGACGCCAGCACAGCTACCAGCGCGATCTCGACTGCGCGGACCGTAGGGCGAGCTGCCATTTCGATCTACCTCTCAGGTCTGACTGGTCGATTGGGTCTCCGCGCCAAAGCGCGGGTACAATGTAGACTCGGAACGTACCGAGCGCCGAGGCTCCGCGAAATGGCCAGGCCGCGTTGGAGGCTGACCTTGCGAAACAGGACAGGGAACTTTCACGTACATATGCACGAGCGGTTCGCCCCGCACAAGATGGGAGATTCTCGATGTCCGACCACTCGACCCGCTCACGGCTCATCGCGCTCGGCGCCATCCTTCTCGGAGCTGCCGTGCCCATCGGCTGCTCGGACGACCCCGTGTCTTTCGACGGGTCGCCGGATGACCTCGAGTACATCACCCCCGAGGAGGCCGGGTTCTCGTCGGCTGCTCTTCAAGAGGCTCGCGACTGGTACGATTCAATCGGCTCGGCCGCGTTCATGGCCCTCTACGACGGCAAGGTGTTCGTCGCCTGGGGAAACATTGATCGGAAGTACTCGATTCACTCGATCAGGAAACCGATTCTCGGCGCGCTCTACGGCATCCACGTGGCCGGAGGTGCCATCGACACCGCAGCGACGCTTGCAGACCTGGGCATCGACGACATACCTCCCAGCCTCACGGCCGAGGAAAAGCAGGCCAGGGTGGCGGATCTCTTAAGATCCCGCTCCGGCGTCTATCACGAGGCCGCTGCGGAGCTTCCCGCGGCCGTAGCGGAGCGCCCCGAGCGTGGCAGCCACCCACCGGGAACCTTCTACTACTACAACAACTGGGACTTCAACGCCCTCGGCACGATCTTCGAGCAGGAGACCGGATTGAGAATATTCGAGGAGTTCGAGCGCGAGATCGCCGAGCCCTTGGGCATGCAGGATTTCCGGATCAGCGATTGCGAATACCAGTACGAGCTCGAACGGTCCATGCACCCAGCCTATAAGTTCCGCATGACGGCCCGCGATCTGGCCCGCTTCGGACTGCTCTATCAGCGCGACGGCGTCTGGGACGGCCAGCAGATCGTGCCAGCGGATTGGATCGAAGCGAGCACAACCATCTATTCACTGGACGACCCCGAGATCGGCCTGGGCTACGGGATGCTGTGGTTCGTCTTCCCGGAGGATTTCCCGGTCGGACTGGGCCCTGCCTTCGCCCATTCCGGCATCGGCGTTCACCTGCTCTACGTCAGGCCGGAAGACAAGCTGGTCTTCGTGCACCGGGTGAATACCGACGAGCCCTGGATGACCACGTCGCTGGATGTGCTGCAACTCGTGGCGCTCGTGCTCGCTGCTCGCGCGGCGTAATCGAGGCAGCGCGAGGCCTGAGGCCGGTTCGCTCGACGCGTACAGGCGTTTCGGCCAACTTAGCCGCAGTTCATGACGCTCGATCCGTTGGGATGCATGTAGTAGCTGCAATTCCCGTCGCTGCCCAGCCCGCCGAACGGCGTCCGCGTCGTGCTACCTCCGTAGAGTCCGCCGGACCCCGACGCGGCGGCCGCCGCCCGCAGATTGAAGATGGCAGGGCCACCCTCGTATCCGCCGTTGCCCATCCAGTCGAGCCAGTAGCGTCCCGGGAGCACGTAGCCGAATACCTGCTGCAGGTACAGAGCCTCCTGGACGTGTATTTCGCGGCCGTTGATGAACACCCCGGTGCCACCGCCGGAGATGTCGCTGGGGAGCGCGCCGCCCAGATCGAGTTCCGGAAAGATCTGCCCGACCGTCGGGCCACCCTCCAACCCCCAAAGCCCGGAGACCCGGTCGTACCAATAACGGCCCGGCGCGATTGCAGCGGCGCTCGCAGGGATTCCAAGTTGCTCCTGTAGAGCCTGAATCGTTTCGGCGCTCACAGGCTGCCGATTGACGATGACCTGCTGGGCTAAGAGGCTGGTGCTGGACAAGAAGCCGCCAGTGATGACGGCCGCAACGAGGGAAGCTCGCATGGCAGATCTCCTCACATGAGGTCCGGCGGCGGGTCAAGCTCCAATATAGTAAGAAGTCTCCGCAGTCGACGAGGGTGGCCCTCTGCCCGCCTCGAGCGGCCGGCCGGGCATCAGTTCAGGGCCGGGGCGACGTGGCGCGATCGCTGACGCCGTTTCCTGGTGCGACCCGGCGCCTTACCTTGGCGCTGGCCCCGGCCAAATTCGCCAATCGCCACACATGGAGGTATCGATGACCACGCGCTCGGCTATTCTCTGTAGTCTCACCCTGTCACTCCTCGTTGCCGCCCCGGTGGTAGCTCAGGAAGAGGACGGGGCAGAGAAGCGACCGGAACTCGATTCCGCTCTCCTCTCGGCACTGGAACTCCGTGGGATTGGGCCGGCCCTGATGTCGGGCCGTGTGATTGACATCGCCGTCGATCCAAAGGACAAGGCCACCTGGTACGTAGCGGCTGCGTCGGGCAACGTCTGGAAGACGGAGAACGCCGGAACGACATGGAAACCGATCTTCGACAAGTACGGCTCCTACTCGATCGGCTGCGTAACTGTGGATCCAAACAACGCGCTTGTCATCTGGGTCGGCACCGGAGAGAACAACAGCCAGCGCAGCGTGGGCTACGGCGACGGCGTCTACAAGTCGACCGATGGCGGTCGCAGCTTCGAGAAAGTCGGCCTCGAGAACTCCGAGCACGTCGGCATGATCGTCGTCGACCCGCGTGACTCCGACATCGTCTATGTCGCTGCCCAGGGACCGCTCTGGGCGCCAGGCGGCGACCGCGGGCTTTACAAGACGGCCGACGGCGGCAGAAGCTGGGAGCGGGTGCTGGAGATCGACGAAAACACCGGCGTCTCCGAGGTTCACCTCGACCCCCGCAACCCCGACGTTCTCTATGCCGTCGCCTATCAGCGGCGCCGTCACGTCTGGACACTGATCAACGGGGGCCCGGGCTCTGGCCTCTACAAGTCGACCGACGCGGGCGCCACCTGGCACAAGATCAATTCCGGACTACCCAGCGGCGATAAGGGCCGCATCGGGCTCGCCGTCTCACCCATCGATCCCGATGTACTCTATGCCATCGTCGAGGCCGCTGAGGACAAGGACGGCTTCTTCCGATCCGAGGATGGAGGCGCTCACTGGTCCAAGCAGAGCGATTACGTGAGCGGCAGTCCACAGTACTACCAGGAGATCTTCGCCGACCCTCACAAGCTCGACAGAGTCTACTCCATGGACACGCGCCTGATGGTGTCGGAAGACGGCGGTAAGAACTTCGAGCGCTTGGGCGACGAGTGGATGCACGTCGACCACCACGCCTTCTGGATCGATCCTGACGATGCCGATCATCTACTGATAGGGAATGACGGCGGGCTCTATGAGACCTGGGACCGCGGCGGCAACCATGACTTCAAAGCGAATCTGCCGATCACTCAGTTCTACAAAGTGGCTGTCGACAACGACGCGCCCTTCTACAACGTGTATGGCGGCACGCAGGACAACAACACGCAAGGCGGACCCTCGCGGACCGACAACGTTCACGGTATCCGCAATAGTGATTGGTTCGTCACGCTGGGCGGCGATGGTTTCGATCCGGCTGTCGATCCCGAGGATCCGAACATCGTTTACTCGCAGCTCCAGTACGGCAATCTGGTGCGTTACGACCGCCGCACCGGCGAGCGCATCGACATCAAGCCGCAGGAGGAGCAGGAGGGGCCGCCGCTGCGCTGGAACTGGGACTCGGCGTTGCTCATTAGTCCGCACTCCAATACCCGCCTCTACTTCGGGGCGCAGATACTATTCCGCAGCGATGACCGCGGTGACTCGTGGCGGGCCGTGAGCCCGGATCTCACGCGCAACTTGGACCGCAACCAACTGCCGGTAATGGGCCAGGTCTGGAGCGTCGACGCCGTCTCGAAGAACCGCTCGACGTCTTTCTACGGCACCATCGTGGCGCTGGCGGAATCGCCTCTGGTGGAAGGACTACTCTACGCCGGCACCGACGACGGCCTCATCCAGGTGAGCGAGGATGGCGGTGACCACTGGCGCATGATCGACCGCCTGCCCGGTGTCCCGGAGATGACCTACGTCAATGACTTGGAAGCGTCGCTCCACGACGCCGGCACGGTGTTCGCTGCACTCAACAACCACAAGCGCGGCGACTTCAAACCCTACGTACTGAAGAGCACGGACCGAGGGCGCTCCTGGACCTCGATCAGCAGCGACCTGCCGGAGCGCGGCTCCGTCTACACCATCGTCCAGGATCACGTGGACCCCGACCTCCTGTTCGTCGGCACGGAGTTCGGCATCTTTGTGACGCTGGATGGCGGCGGCAAGTGGATCCAACTGAAAGGTGGAATACCAACAATCGCGGTTCGCGATTTGGAAATCCAGCGGCGCGAGAACGATCTGGTGGCTGCATCGTTCGGCCGCGGCTTCTTCATTCTGGACGATTACACCCCGCTGCGCGAGCTGAGCCAGGAACTTCTGGAGCGTGAGGCTCTTACCTTTCCCATCAAGACAGCCTGGTCTTACGTTGAGGCCCGCCCGCTGGGCGGCGGCGAGAAGGCCTCCCAAGGCGCCGCTTTCTTCACGGCGCCCAATCCGCCCTTTGGCGCGACGTTCACCTACTACCTGAAGGAATCGCTCAAGACGCGCCGCGATCAACGCCGTGAGCGGGAAGAGAAGGCGGCGAAGGAAGGCGCCGATGTCTTCTACCCCACCTGGGAGGAGCTGAAAGCCGAGGACCGGGAGGAGGAGCCGGTCGTGATGATCGTCATCCGCGATGAGGACGGAAATGTAGTGCGGCGCTTGAGCGGCTCGACCTCGTCGGGGCTCCATCGCGCCGACTGGGATCTGCGCTATCCGGGCTACACGGCCAGCAGCATCGACCGGGAGGGCAACGGGCCGATGGCCGTGCCAGGGACGTACAGCGTGAGCCTCGAGAAGCGCGTCGACGGCGTGACCACGCAGCTCGTACCGGCGACGACGTTCCAAGTAGAGCCGCTGGGCATGCCCAGCCTGCCCCCGGCCGATCGCGAGATGATACTGGCCTTCCAGCGCCAGACGGGCGAGCTGCAACGCGCCGTGATGGGCGCGAACCAGGCGGCCAACCAAGCCGCCGAGCGGATCGAAGAGATCGAGGACGTGATCGAAGCCTGGCCGAACGCTGATCCCAGCCTGCGGGAAGAGGCGCGCGCGCTGGAGCTCAGGTTGATCGATCTGCGCGAACGTCTCACGGGCGACCCGACGAAACCGCGCCGCAGCGAGCCTGAGATGCCGGGTATCATGGACCGGGTGCAGCAGATCGTCCGCGGCCACTGGTCCAGTACCTCGGCGCCGACAGCCACGCATCGCCGGAATTACGAGATCGCCGCCGAAGAGTTCGGCGCGATCTACGACGACCTGCGAGAGGTCATCGAGGTGGACCTGGTGGCGCTGGAGGACAGGCTGGAGGCTACCGGCGCGCCGTGGACGGCGGGCCGCAAGTTGCCGCGCTGGGAGCGACGCTGAGGCCCCAGCGCCGCCTATCCCTACCTGGAAGAGGGCGCCCACGCCGCGTCCTCTTCCACTTTCCGGCCGCCCTTGTCTCCCTACTCTCGACACTTTTGCCGCCCGAGCCTCGTAGTGACAGCCGGGCACGGGCGCAGCTGACCGACGGTTCAATGACGAGAAGCTCGATGGAGATCCTAACCCGAGCTTGCGTCCTCTCACTCCTGCCGGCCCTGCTGCCGGGCCCGGCACATGCCCAAGAAACATCTGCCAACGATTACCCGCCGCCCGAGATCAGGGCAGCCCAACGCGAAGGACCCATCCGCATCGACGGGCGGCTGGACGAGCCCGACTGGCAGGCCGCCGAGCCGGCTTCGGACTTGATCCAGTTGCGACCCGATGAGGGGAGCACGGCCACGCAGGTAACTCAAGTGCGTTTCCTGTTCGACGATGATGCCTTGTACATCGGCGCCCGAATGTACGATGAGCTGGGCGCAAGCGGCGTGCGTACCCGCATGGCGCGGCGCGACGGCGACACGGACAGCGACGAGCTGACGATCACGTTCGACACGTTTCACGATCACCTGGGGCAGACCATCTTCTCGGTCAACCCCTCCAAGGTGAAGTTCGACGCCTACGGCCCGGGCGGCTCGAACCCCGATCCCTCCTGGGACCCCATCTGGGAGGTCGAGACGGAAATCGACTCGTTGGGCTGGACGGCCGAGTTCCGGATCTCCTTCTCGCAGCTGCGTTACCCGCGCGATTCCCCACAGACTTGGGGGCTCCAGATCGTCCGCGTCGTCAACCGACTCAACGAGCACTCGCAGTGGGCTTTCTGGAGACTTAACGAGACCGGAGGCCCGTCGCGCTACGGTCATCTCACCGACCTCACGATCCCGCCAGCCCGCAGGCACCTCGAGCTACTGCCCTATATCGTCGGTCGCTCGAGCAACATCGAGCCGTCGGATCCGGATGACCCCTTCCAGGACCCTCACGAACTGGACTCGAGATTCGGCCTCGACCTCAGATACCTGCTGACCTCGAACCTCACGCTGACCGCGACAATCAACCCAGACTTCGGCCAGGTGGAGGTTGACCCCGCCGTGGTCAACCTTTCGGCCTTCGAGACGTTCTTCGAGGAGAAGCGGCCATTCTTCGTCGAAGGACGCGGTCTGTTGAGCTTCGGTGGCCTGAGCTGCTTCTTCTGTAGCAACGTCTCCAGCCTCAACCTCTTCTACTCAAGACGCATCGGTCGCGTACCGCAGGGAGGCGGTATCGCGGAAGATGCCGGCGATTTCGCCGACGTCCCGGAGAACACCGCGATATTAGGCGCGGCCAAAGTTACCGGGCGAACCGCTGGCGGGTGGTCGGTCGGGGCGCTCGACGCCATGGCGCGCCGGGAACATGCCACGGTGCTGGACTCCGACTCGACGTTCCGGCAGATCGAAGTCGAGCCGCTGACGAATTACTTCGTTGGCCGCCTCGCCAGAGATCTGCGCGGTGGTGACCTTGTGCTGGCTGGGATGTTCACCTCGGTGATCCGCGATCTCCATGATCCGGCCCTGAGTGAACGCCTGAACCGTCACGCCGAGAATCTCGGCCTCGAATCATCACTGTGGTGGGCCGACCGTACCTATCGCCTCCGCACCAGCTTCGCCGTGTCTCAGATCGCCGCTGACTCCAGCGCGATTCTCCGCGCCCAGAAGTCCAGCGCGCGCTACCTCCAGCGGCCCGACCGGCAGCATGGAAACAACGGGATCTTCACCGACGCTTTTGACCCCTCTCTGACGTCGATGCGCGGCTTCGCGGGCTATGGCCGCCTCTCCAAGGAATCGGGCGATTGGCTCTGGGAGCTTTCGACCAACATCCGCAGCCCGGGCTTCGAGGCGAACGACGTGGCATTCCTCACCAATGCCGACTATCTCTGGATGAACGGCAATATCCTTCGCCAGTACACGACACCCGGCTCCTTCTATCGCTCGATGTTGTATATCACCGGCGGACAGCAACAGTATAACTTCGACGGCGACCTCACCGATCGACAGGTGCAGATCTTCGGCGACATCGAGTTCCACAACTACTGGGAGATCGCAACCTTCTGGATCCACCGCTTCACCGTCTTCGACGATCGGCTCACCCGTGGCGGCCCCGTCGTCAAGCGGCCCGGCTTCAACTACTGGCTGCTAGAGGCCGCCACCGACAGTCGGCGCAATCTGGTCTTCGGCCTCAGTCCCGCCTACGGCTGCAACTTCGAGGGGGCGTGCGATTTCGAGCTCAATCTGGGCCTCATCTACCGGCCGATGGACAACATCGCCATCAGCCTGAGCCCATCTTTCTACCACAGCGAGTCGACCGCCCAATACGTCACCTCGGTGGAGGACCCGACGGCGTCTGCCTTCTACGGCAATCGTTATGTGTTCGCCGACCTCGACCAGAATACGCTCTCGATGGAAGCGCGACTCAACATCACCTTCACCCCGACTCTGACCCTGGAGGTCTTCGCCCAGCCGCTGATATCCAGCGGACGCTACACCAACTTCAAGGAGTTTGCGGCACCACGAAGTATCGAAAAGAAGATCTACGGGAAAGATATGGGGAAGATCAGCAAGAACGAGGGCACTTACACTGTCGATCCCGACACCGACGGGCCGGCCCAGCCCTTCAGCTTCGAC
The DNA here is from genome assembly GCA_020350785.1 of Gemmatimonadota bacterium. Lineage (GTDB taxonomy): Bacteria > Gemmatimonadota > Gemmatimonadetes > Palauibacterales > KS3-K002. The sequence continues at coordinate 1,245,852 of CP070722.1, read as the reverse complement.
GACCCCGACTTCAATTTCCGCTCCTTGCGGGGCAACGCGGTGCTACGCTGGGAGTTTCGGCCCGGCTCGACACTCTTCCTCGTCTGGACTCAGGAGCGCGCCGACCAGGCGGCGGTCGGCGACTTCAACTTCAGTCGCGACTTCGACGCGCTCTTCAGTGCCCATGCCGACAACATCTTCCTGCTGAAGGTCAACTACTGGCTGCAGCTGTAGTCAGAGGGACCGCGACGACCCACCTAGCCCCCCGGAGGGCTCTGCAAGGTCATCTGGAAATCACCTGGCTCATACCCCCTGAGACGCAGAATGCTGAAGATCTCCTCCAGCAACTCAGCGCCCACCTCCGGCTCGCGGCTCAGGATCCAGCCGTACTTGCGATCGGGTGTCCCGACGATGGCGTACTCGTAGTCGGCGCCCAAACCGATGATCCAGTAGTCGCCCCAGATGGGCCGCCAGCCCAAGATACTGAAGAAGCTGACCTTAAGGCGCGCATTCGAGATCGGATCCTCGATACGGGCAAGCCCTTTGACGTCATCGACCTCACCATCGCTCTCGTAGCAGCGGTTGATCACGTCGATCCTTCCGTCATCGCGAAGGGCGTACTCGGCCGTCGCACCCCAGGCGCATTGATCTTGAAACTTGTTCGGCATCCTGCCGACCTCGTACCAGAGCCCCGCGTACCGCTCGAGATCGACGCTCTCGACGGTCGCCGGCG
>CP070722.1:1241431-1245040 GCA_020350785.1 Gemmatimonadota bacterium | reverse complement strand
TGACACCTCTGCCGCCGATCCCGTACCCGGAAGACAACCGCTTCAGCCCCGAAAGGATCGCCCTGGGCCGGCTGCTGTTCTTCGACCCGATCCTGGGTGGAGAGTCGGCGCCGTGGATCAAGCGGGCGGCGGGATTGGATCCCTATCGCTTCCGCGCCAACGATGTGGCCTGCGGGACATGCCACTTTCCCAGCTTGGCCTTCGCTGACGGGCGGCGGCTCGGGGCCGGCGTGGCCGGCGCCCAGTTCAGAGATACGGACCTGGGTCCCGAGCGCGTGGTGCCCGGAAGGTCCATCGTCACGGGGTTGGACGTGGGCACGGAACCCCGCAACACTCCAACGATCCTGAACACCGCCTTCAACGGAAGGGACACCCCCCAGCCGACGACCGAGAGCTTCCAGTTCCTCGACGGCCGCGTCACCGGGGGCCTGGAAGAGCAGGCCGGCAAGCCGATAACCTCGCGTGACGAGATGGCGGGAGATGCCTACGGTCCCGATCCATCGCCTGAGGAGATACAGGACAGCGTCGTCAATCGAATCCGCGCCATCCCGGAATATGTCGAGCGCTTCAAGCAAGCCTTCGGCGGCGAGCTCGGCGAGGCGGACGGCATAAGCCTCGATCACGTTGGCCGGGCGCTCGCGGCGTTCGAGCGTGAACTGATCACACCGAATTCACGCTACGACCGATTCGTCGGCGGTGACTTCAACCTGTTCAGCGAGCAGGAGAGGGAGGGCTTCAAGCTCTTCTTCGGCAAGGGGCTGTGCGGCGACTGTCACAGCGGTCCTATGCTTTCGGATTTCACCTTCGAGGTGCTGGGCGTCGGGGATGACTACGAGAGCATCATTCCGGGCTTCGCCGGCAAGAACGGCGAGGGTGGAGATTTCGGTCGCTTCCACGCGGACACCCTCGAGTTCGCGGACCAGAAGTACGCCTTCCGCGTGCTGACGATCCGTAACGTGGAGCTGACGGCGCCGTTCTTCCACAGCGGGAGTGCTGGCACGCTCCACGAGGTGTTGGAATTCTACAACCGCGGCGGCCTCGGCCCGGACGACATCTCGGACGCCGAGCTGGCGGCGGCCGGCGCCTCGCGCCACCCGTCGATCCGGCCTCTGGGCCTGACTCCGGCTGAGATCGATGCCATCGTGGCGTTCATGAAGACGACGACGGCCCCGGTGCAATCGGGCCCCCTGGGAGTCGATCTGACGGCGGTGCCGGAGCGGGTGCCAAGCGGGCTGCTCCCTCCGGGGGCGGCGACACCGGAGGGTCCCGGCCCCTATCTGCTCTCCGGCGAAAGAAGCAAGTGAATCACAGCGAAGACGTCTCCAATCGGGCCGCGGCAATGCTGGCGGCGGCACCGGTCGAGGCCGGGGCGGGCGCGGTGATCGGCCGTTCGCGGGAAGGGCGTCCAATACATGCCTTCCATCTCGGGCGCGGCCACCAGCGCGTCAGTCTGCTGGGTGGCTGTCACGCCGACGAGCCCGTCGGGCCGCGGCTGCTGCGCCACCTCTGTGCCTACCTGGCGGAGCTGCCGGACGACGATCCGCTGATCGAGGGCTACGATTGGTGGATCGTGCCCCACATCAACCCGGACGGCGCGGCGCGGAATCGCGCCTGGCAGGCGCCGGGCGCGGAGGCCTACGACCTGGTCGAGTACCTGTCACACGCCGTCCGCGAGCTGCCGGGCGACGACATCGAGTTCGGCTTCCCGCCAGCCGGCGATGACGACGGCGCGCGACCCGAGAACCGGGCGGTCTACGATTGGTGGCGCAGCTCTGAAACGCCCTTCACGCTGCACGTCTCTCTGCACGGCATGGCGTTCGCCGCGGGCCCGTGGTTCCTCATCGAGGCCGCCTGGACGGACCGATGCGGGATGCTCATGCAGCGCTGCGTATCGCTGGTCGCAAAGCTGGGCTACGAGCTGCACGATGTGGAGCGACGCGGGGAGAAGGGGTTCTTTCGCATCGCCAAAGGCTTCTGCACGCGGCCCGATTCACGCTATATGCGGCAGTACTTCGAGAGTCTTGGGGATGAGGCGACGGCGGCGCTATTCAGACCCAGTTCGATGGAGACGATCCGCTCGCGGGGCGGCGATCCGTTGACGCTGGTCTCGGAGATGCCGCTGTTCATCACGCCGGGCGTGGGCGCCACGTTGGGGCCGCCCGATCCGGTGGCCGAGGAGTGGAAACGGCGGATCGAGGAATGGCGAGCGATGGTGGCTGACGCGGAGGGTGGTGAGGTGGCGCGGGCGGCGCGTCGAGCCGGGCTGCGGCCGATGCCGGTCCGCGATCAGATGGTCTTGCAGTGGGGGTTTATCTCAGCGGGCTTGGCGCAGACCAAAAGAGCTTTGGACTGAGGGCGGACGGCGGTTCAGGGGTCGCGCTGCTTGCGTCGCTGGCAGCTCTGCCACTCACCGTGGCGGCAGTTCGGTTCGCGACAGTCGAACTCGCAGGCGGCCAGCTCGGGAGGCACATCCTCCACGAGCCTGAGCAGGCGCAGGCTGATCCGTAGGAGCCAGGTCTGGCCGTACGTCTTTTCCATTCTCGATTCTCTGCAGCGTCTTTCGCGGGCCCGGAGTTCAGCGGGAGGCTCGCCTAGCGGGTTCGGGAGCGGCCGGCCTGGCGCGCCCGAGGAAAGTAATATCCCCAAACACGGGCCTGGACGCAACACGGGGGCGGAGGCTGGGGGTGGAGACCTGTTTCCTGTTATCTCGGCCCGCTGGTCTTTGGCGCCGGCTCTCAGGCTGTTAGGACGAATAGATCAACGCTACCCATCTGGCGCCACCCCCGGGCCCATCGGAGCGACGTGGCCGTAGCTGCCGGCGTGTGATTATATTTTGTGGTCTGAAGCGTTTTGGCCGTGCTACCGCGTGAGTTCGGTGACACCAGCCGTCTGTTGCGGTTGAGCTCGAGGCTTTCGTTCGAGGGCAGTTCGATCGTGCGTTTGCAGGACTATTTCGATCCATTCCGGCGCAAGATCGTCGGCATCGACCAGACCTTCCGCTCGCCGCAGGGCGAGCAGCGGATCGTCTATGCCGACTGGACCGCCAGCGGTCGGCTCTACGATCCCATCGAGCGCCGAATCACCGAGACCTTCGGGCCCTTCGTCGGCAATACACATACGGAGACCAGCGTCACCGGGACGCGGATGACCCGGGCGTATCAGCGGGCCCACGAGATCCTCAAGGCGCATGTGAACGCGGGGCCCGACGATGTGATTCTGACGCCGGGCTTCGGCATGACCGCCGCCGTGAACAAGTTCCAGCGCATTCTGGGTCTGAAGCTGCCAGAGCAGTTGGCGCCGTTCGTGAGCCTTCCGGCGGAGTATCGTCCGGTGGTCTTCGTCACCCACATGGAGCACCACTCCAACCACACTTCCTGTTTGGAGACGCTAGCGGATGTGGTCTGCATCGAGCCCGACGGGCAGGGTCTCGTGGACACGGACAGCCTGCGCGCCTTGCTGGACGAATACGCCGATCGCCGCTTGAAGATCGGTGCGTTTACGGCCTGCTCCAACGTGTCGGGGATACAACCGCCGATCCATGAGCTGGCCAGGATCGTGCACGAGCACGGTGGCTACTGTTTCGTGGATTATGCGGCATCCGCTCCCTAC
>CP070722.1:1222170-1241331 GCA_020350785.1 Gemmatimonadota bacterium | reverse complement strand
TGCGTTCCGTCCCGTGCGCCCCGCCGATCGCAAGCTGCACATTACCAAGTCTCGAAGCGGCTGCCCGCCCTGCGAAGCCAGTCGTCGCCCTTTCGCTCTGGCTCTACCCGGTCTACTTTTCCACGGTGAGGAGATACACGGAGGCCGAGTCGCTCGGATCCGATTCATCCACGCAGCGAGGGCACATGTCAGGCACCCGGCGCAAGAGGCAGCCGAAAAAGGAAGAAGCCCTGGACACCGGCGGACCGCCCTGTGGAGAAGCACAGGCGGATGGTGTGCCCTGCGAAGAAAGCGGAGCGGACTGCGAGGATTGCGACAAAGCCGAGCCGGAAGCGCGGGAGGTTTACAAGACGCGCCTCTCCGACTGAGCGCGGTACGACTCACTCCGGCAAGGCAAACGCCACGAGGTAGTCACCGAGCTTGGTCTCCAGCCCACCGTGGCCTCCGGCGGCGATGACGACAAACTGCTTCCCTTCCGGCCTCAAACGATATGTCATCGGAGTCGCCTGGCCCCCAGCCGGCAAACGACCCTTCCAGAGTTCTTCACCCGTGTCGACATCGAAGGCGCGGAGGTAGTCGTCCATAGCTGCGCCGATAAACACCAGGCCACCCGCGGTGACGATTGGCCCGCCGAGATTTGGTGTACCCCAGGCAACGGGCAGCGGCAGCGGCGCGACGTCCCTGATCGTTCCCAGCGGGACCTGCCAGCGCAGCTCGCCCGTGTCGAAATCCAGAGCGACCAGAAGCCCCCAGGGGGGCGGCGTGCAGGGCACGCCTAGAGGTCCCACGAGGCCGCCCTCCCTGTTCATCCCGTAAGGTGTTCCCTGCTGAGCCGTGAATGAGCCCTCCGCGTCGGGCGCGCGACGCACGCTATCGAACTCGGCTCGGGGTATGAGCCTCACCCAACTAGCGAAACGGTTGAGGTTGACGACCAGGAGACGTCGCTGATGGTCGGCGGCAACGCCACCCCAGTTCGCGCCACCGATCATGCTAGGGTACTCGAGCGTACCAGCCAGGCTGGGCGGCGTGAATATTCCATCGTAGCGCAGGCTCTCCAGTCGTTCCCGGCATCTCCTGCGATCCCAAGGCGTGAGCCCCCAGGCCGAGTCGGGCGTCAGCGTGCTTGGCAGCAGCGGCGCCGGGCTGACTGGAAAGGGCTGGGTCGGCCAAGCCGCCTCCCCGGGGACATCGCTTGCCGGTACCTGCCGCTCCTCAACCGGGAAGAGCGGCACTCCTGTCTCACGATGCAAGATGAAGATGTGCCCCATCTTGGTCGCCTGAGCCAGCGCCGGAATCTCTAGACCGTCGCGCCGCACGCTGATCAACGTCGGCTGCGAGGCGATATCGTAGTCCCAGAGGTCGTGGTGCACGACCTGGTAATGCCAGATCACTGCGCCGGTCGAGGCGCGCAACGCCACGACGGAGTTGGCGAAAACATTGCTCCCTGGCCGCTCGCCGCCGTAGAAATCGGGCGCGGCGCTGCCGGTGGGCACAAAAACCAGGTCGCGATCCGGGTCCGCAGCCAATGGTGCCCAAGCGTTCGCCGCCCCAGTGTGGCGTGCGCTCTCCTCATTCCACTCCTTCCAACCCGGTGAATCCGGTTCGCGCGGCACGGGCGCGAAGCTCCAGCGCAGTTCGCCCGTCCTGGCATCGAAGGCTCGCACATCGCCCTTCTCCACTTCGATGCGCCGATTGTCTCCCTGCGCCGATCCCACCACCACGACACCGCCCACGGCGATCGGCGGCGATGTGACCTCGTACTGGCCCGCCTCGATCTCGCCGACACCGACCTTCAGGTCCACCTCTCCAGCGACCCCGAAGTCCTGGCAGAGACGGCCCTCGGTCGCATCGAGAGCCAACAGGCGAGCGTCCAGTGTGGCAAAGAAGATTCGCTTCTGGCAGAGCTCACCCTCAGCACCCTCGGGATCCTGCCAGGCCTCCACACCGCGCGAGACCAGACTCTCGGAGTACCTCTCGGTCAGGTCGATCCTTGGGTCGTAGCTCCAGCGCTCGCTCCCCGTCTCAGGATCGAGGGCGATGACACGGCTAAACGGAGTACTGATGTACAGAGTACCGTCGAACAGGATGGGTGTCGCCTCGAAGGAGCTCTTGGAGGGGTACGTGCTGCCGTCGGAGACGTCCCCGGTTCGATGCGTCCACGCCACCTCCAGATACTTCACGTTCTCCCGGTTCACCTGGGTGAGCGGTGAGAAGCGTGTACCGTGAGGGTCGCCGCCGTAAGCGGGCCAACCGGAGATCGGGCCGCCCATGGGAGTGGCGGGTCGTGAGTCACTGAGCACCGAGATCGCCAAGATCACAGCAGCTGCACCGGCCAGAGACGCGGCAAGCCACTTAGCTATGTGGACGATCGTCCCCCGTTCTACGGACAGCAACGTTCTCATCGTCCGGTCCTCTCGGCAATCATGAAAGCAGACTTACAGGTTTCACGCCGGCAGTCACGCTACCGGCTCGGGGAGCCCCCCGTCAAGGTCGAGCGAATCCCGACCGGCGCCGGCGGCGCTCTATGGTATACGTATTGCAAGACATATAATAGTACTGCTGCGCCCTCCGGACCGCGTCCGGGGCGAGGCGTCCCCCGCGATCTCGGTCCCGCCACGACTCTCTCCGCAGGGTCGACTGGCTAAGCTATTGTAAATAAATATAATTACGACACTTGCCTGAATCTGAGGGGAGTTCGCTCGCATGAAACCCACCTACGTTTTCGCCTTCGCCGATGCGGACAGCACGAACAAGCAGGTCCTAGGGGGTAAGGGTTCGGGTCTGGCACGGATGACACAGATCGGGCTTCCGGTCCCGCCCGGCTTCGTGGTCACGACCGAGGCCTGCCGCCGCTACTACGCTGACGGCCAGCGCCTCCCCAGCGGCCTTATGGATGAGGTCCGCTCGCACGTCCACACCTTGGAGAAGAAGACCGGCAAGACATATGGCGACCGCAGCAATCCACTGCTCGTCTCGGTGCGCTCGGGCGCGGCTATGTCGATGCCTGGGATGATGGACACGATTCTCAACTTGGGGATGAACGATGAGGTGGCGAAGGCCTTCGGCGAGGCGAGCCGAAATCCGCGGTTCGCGCTCGACGCCTACCGCCGGTTGATCCAGGCGTTCGGCGAGATCGCGATGGGCGCCGAGGAACGGCGCTTCGCAGAGACATTGGAGAAGGCGAAGAGAGACAACGGCATCGCCTTCGACCACGAGCTGGGCGTCGCGGCTCTCGAGCAACTGTGCGAAGACTATAAGAAGATCATACGAAACGATCTGGGAAGAGACTTCCCTCAAGACCCCTGGACCCAGCTGGAGCTCGCGCTGGAGGCGGTGTTCCGCTCCTGGATGGGGAAACGCGCCGTCGACTACCGGCGCGAGTTCAAGATCACCCCGGAGATGGCCAACGGTACGGCGGTGAACGTTTGCACAATGGTCTTCGGGAATATGGGGGAAGACTGCGCCACGGGCGTGGCCTTCACCCGGGATCCTGGGACCGGCGCCAACGAACTCTTCGGAGAGTACCTGGTCAACGCCCAGGGCGAGGACGTCGTCGCGGGGATACGCACGCCCAAGCCGATCGCCGAGCTCGAGAGTGAGATGCCGGAGATGTGGGGGCAGCTACTGAGAATCCGGCAGATCCTGGAGCAAGAGTATCACGAGGTGCAGGATTTCGAGTTCACCATCGAGCGTGGCACGCTGTACATGCTGCAGACGCGGAACGGCAAGATGAACGCAACGGCGTCGGTGAGGACGTCGCTGGACTTGGTCGAGGAAGGGATTATCAGCAAGGAGGAGGCGCTGCTCCGCATCAGCCCCGACCACCTCGAGCAGCTGCTTCACCGCCGGATCGACCCCGCCGCTGCCGCGGAACCCATCGCCACTGGATTGCCGGCTTCGCCGGGCGCCGCCCACGGCCGGGTCGTATTTGACGCCGACGATGCGGAGCGACTGGGGCGCGAGGGCGCCTCGGTCATTCTGGTTCGCGAGGAGACCAAGCCCGAGGACATCCACGGCTTTTTCCAGGCCAAAGGGATACTGACCAGTCGAGGCGGGAAGACATCGCACGCCGCGGTAGTGGCGCGTGGGATGGGAAAGCCTTGTGTGGTCGGTGCCGAGGAAATCTTGATCAATGACCGGGAGCGAGTTGCGACCGTGAACGGGCGCCGCATCGTCGAGGGTGACGAGATCACCATCGACGGCGGCAGCGGGGCCGTATTCGCGGGAGAGGTTCCTACGGTCGATCCCGAGTTCGGGCCCGAGATGCGAGCCATACTCGCCTGGGCCGACGACGTCCGCGCCCTGGGCGTGCGCGCCAACGCCGACACCCCCCAGGCTGCCGCCCGCGCTCGCGAAATGGGGGCCGAAGGCATCGGCCTCTGCCGCACCGAGCGGATGTTCAGCGCCGCCGACCGCTTGCCGATCGTGCGCGACATGATCCTGGCAGGATCGCCCGAGGACCGGGAAGCAGCCATCGAGAAGCTCCGACCCATGCAGAAGGCCGATTTCAAGGGGATTTTCAAGGCCATGGATGGCCTGCCTGTCACGATCCGGCTGCTCGATCCACCGCTCCACGAGTTCTTGCCCTCACTCGAGTCGCTGCTGCTCGAGATCAGCAGCCTGCGCTTGGCGCGCGAGCGCCTGGGCGCCGCCAACAACCCAGAGCCGGTGGTTGCGGCCCTCGAGCCCTCGCTGCGCGAGAGCCTTCCCCCCGTCGAGCAGTTGAGAGCCAAGATCCACGGGCAAGACGGCAAGTTGGTTATCGACGAGCTGATCGATCAGAGACAGGCGCTACTCCACAAAGTGAGGGAGACGACTGAGGTCAACCCGATGCTCGGACACCGCGGGGTACGTCTCGGGATTACAGTGCCGGAACTGTACAAGATGCAGATCGGCGCGATTTTGGAGGCGGTGGCAGAATCGGCCAAAGAAGGCGTCGACGCGGTGTGCGAGATCATGATCCCTCAGGTTAGCGAGCCCAAAGAGCTCGTCCGTGTGCGGGAGTTCGTCGATGACGTGTGCCAGGCCGTGGAGCACGAGTACGGCGTGGAGGTCGATTTCAAGTTCGGTACGATGATCGAAGCTGTTCGCGCCTGTGTGCGAGCCGGCGCCATCGCCGAGGTCACCGAGTTCTTTTCCTTCGGTACCAACGACCTGACGCAGGCCACCTTCTCGTTTTCGCGCGAGGACGCAGAGCAGAAGTTCCTGCCCTTCTACGTCGAACACGACATCCTGCCGCAGAACCCTTTCGAGGCTCTCGATGTCCACGGTGTGGGTCGGCTGATGAAGACCGCGATCGAGTTGGGCAGAAAGGTGAAGCCCGACCTCAAAGTCGGCATCTGCGGCGAGCATGGCGGGCACCCGCGCAGCATCGAGTTCTGCCACACCGTGCGGCTCGATTATGTAAGCTGTTCGGCTTTCCGGGTACCCATTGCCAGGCTGGCGGCGGCGCAGGCTAAGCTGCTGGAGGATCGGAGAAGCCGGGACGAGCTGGACCATCCCGACTATCCCTTCAACATACTCTGATCGCTTGGCCGGGGCCGGGTCTGCCGCTAGAACAGCTTACCCGCCAGGCTTGGCTCCTTGTCAGTGCGCGTCGCGACCTTCAGGAAAGTCACAATCCTGATGGTCCCCTCTGCATGCAAAGTCTCATGGACCTTTCGGACAGCCTCGAATATCTGCTCCAGGTTGCCTTCCACATTGGTGCCGTTGGCATGCAGCTCGGCGGCCAGTCCGGAGTCCTCCAAGATCGCATGGGCGCGTTTGACCTCGCTGCGAACCGATACGCCTGAGCCTATCGGTATTACCTGCACCTCACCTGTTGCCTTCATTGGCTCCCCCTTTCGGCACAGGGTCACCCTCGGGAGAACGCCCGATAGTCCAGGGCTGAGCTCCTGGAAGCTGGGTGACCCGCCAGTTTTGCTCGTCGCTCCCCCAAGCTGATAGTAGGATCACTTGTTGTGGACGCCAGCACCTTCGGGGTGTTATTATATAGTTTGCGTTGCACTCGTAGTTTTCACGCTACCTCGTCAGCAGAGCCGGCGCGATTCCCCCGCTTGCGCAAGCCGCGATGCACCACGTCGTCGGTCCCGCGCCTTGGCGGCGTTTGGGTCAGTCTCAGGGGGTCAATCCGATCCCGTTCATATCGTGTAATCCTTACTGCCAATTGCCAAGCCGGGACGCCGGCTACGGCAGCAGCGTGACAGCCCGAGGCGAAGACCCAGAGTTCCGGGCGATCGAGAAACACCTTTGAGGGGGCTGAAGTGTTAGCACGCTGTGCTCATTGCAGGTCTTTCGACTGTCGAGACGGCAGGAGAGATATGCTCCCAGAGACCTGCCCCATGCGCAACTATCTCCCGGATTTCGACGAGCTCTATTCCGGCGAATCGAGCAAGCGCCTCGCCTTCCATTCGGCCCTCGTGGAAGCGCAGGGCTATTGCCATTGGCATCGCCTTCGCGAGATCGTCGAATTTGCCGAACGCATGCAGTATCGGAGGATCGGGATCGCCCACTGTCCGGACATGGCGAGGGAGGCGGTGCTTGCTGCGATCCACCTGGAAGGCTCCATGTTAGAAGCGAGTCTTCCCCCTGAGGAACGAGAGTGCAATCCACTGGGCCAGGCGGCCTACTTCGCAGAGATTGGAACTCGGCTCAACGTGATCACCGGCATGTGTGCGGGGCACGAAGCGACTTTTGTCCAGGCCTCCGAGGCGCCGGTCACCTCGTTGGTTACTCGCGACGAGCACTTCCGTCACAATCCGGTTGCCGCCCTCTACACCGCCGACGGGTATTCGCACAGCGCGCTGTTCAACCGCTGGTCAAGCCAAGAGCGCCCACGCTTCCGCGGGTCTGACATCGAGACCCTGGCCGAGGTTGCGGAGGAATTGACACCTGCGGAGCACGATCGTCGGTGTCGCCTCGAAGAGATCATGGAATTTGCCCATCGCCTCGGCGCGAGTCACATCGGAGTGAGCTTCTGTGTCGGAATGTATCGTGAGGCCCGCACACTCGTCAGTGTGTTGGAGGCCAACGACTTCCAGGTGTCTTCGGTCTGCTGCAAGATCGGGGCAATCCCCAAGGAACACATTGGCATTGCGGAGTGGCAGAAGGTGAAGCCCCATGAACCGGAGATGATCTGTAACACCCTGGCGCAGGCTGAACTGCTGAACGCCTCCGGCGCTCAACTCGTGTTGTTTCTGGGTCCATGCGTCGGACATGACTCGGCCACTCTCTCGCGACTGAAGGCACCCGCCTTGTGGGTTGTGACCAAGGATCGCGTTCTAGCGCACAATACAGTGGCCGCGCTCTACCAGCTCGAGGACTGATTGGCGGTCGATGGAAGCGCGACACTACACCGCAGTGGAGATCCTGCGCGACGGAGAGTCCTTGCTCATCCGCGCTATCCGGCCGGAGGACAAGGCGCTCCTCATAGAGATGTTCGAGCGGCTCACTCCACAGACCATATACTATCGTTTCCACGGCGCGAAAAAGCGCTTGAGTCGTCGAGAGCTTATCTATCTCACCGAACTGGACTTCCATCGACAGGCCGCCCTCGTTGCGCTTCTGGCCGACGACGACGGGGAACGCATCGTAGGCGTGGGCCGTTGGGCCTGCCCGCCCAACGGCCTGACCGACCGCGCCGAAGTGGCATTTACAGTGGAAGATGGTGAACAGGGTCGTGGGATCGGGAAGCTACTTCTTCATCACCTGATGCGCGTGGCCCGCGCGCAAGGCATCAAGGAATTCGAGGCTTTCGTTCTCGCCGAAAACGTCCGCATGCTGGAGCTGTTCGGGCGTACAGGATTGGTCGTCCACCATTCAGCCGAAGATCGAGCTTGCCACCTGATCATGTCCATACGGGCCGACCCATCCCTACCTGACTCCGATCAGCAACTGGCCGCGCAGCCTGCGGACGATCTCTAGCACCCCTCGAGGCTTGAGGCTTGTGTTCCGCCGAGCCCGAGCTCGCGGATCGCGCCCCCTGTTGTTCTCGAGTACGTTAAGGAGCCTATGGAAATCACCATACTGGGTATCGGCCACGTAGTGCTCGGGCTTCTCCTCAGCCTCGATGTGCTACTCACAAAGCATCGACCGGTCTCGGCCGTGCTTTGGCTGGCAGTCGTCTGGGCCTGGCCCTACCTGGGCGCCCTCTTCTACTTGACGATTGGGATGGATCGGGTGCGGCGTGGGGCGGCCGCCCGCCAGGCAGCGAAGCGGCTGGTCGCCCAGCGCACCGCCAGGCGCGCCGGTTTCGATCGCCTGGCAATCGACTACACTCGCCCGGGTGACGGCCAGCCCACAGGGCATCCCGCCCAGCATATCTTTCGCTTCACCGATCCCGCGGTCCGGCCCAATCGGGTCCTGCTCGGCAACCGGGTTCAACTACTCGTCGACGGCGACGAGTTCTACCCCTCCCTCTTCGAAGCCATAGAGTCCGCGGAGAGCTCGGTGCACCTGCAAACGTTCATATACGCGCGTGATCGGATCGGCGGGCAATTACTCGATCTGCTGTCGCAGCGGGCCCGAGAGGGCATCGAGTGTCGCCTGCTCTACGATCGTTTCGGCTCCACCCTGGCCCACTTGACCCGGTTCTTCGAAGGGGCTCGCCGGGCGGGGGTGAAAGTCTGCTCGATCACCCAGGCCAACCCTCTCAAGGGACGGTTTCAGATAAACCTGCGTAACCACCGCAAGATCGCCATCATCGATGGGAGGGTCGGCTTCGCCGGCGGTATCAATATCTCGGACAAGAATTACACCCAGATCGCCACTGCCCGCGACTCTATCCGCGACTACCACACCCGGATCGAAGGCCCCGCGATCTCCGATCTGCAGGTTCAATTCGTGGAAGACTGGCACTTCGCCTCCCGGGAAGCGCCCGAGAGCCTTCTAGGAGATTCCTATTTCCCTCAGCTGCCGCCCGCCGGCGATGCTCTGGTTCAAATCGTGCCTGGCGGGCCCGAGCTGAAAGGTCACGGATTGGCCGACGCGTTCTTCGGCGCGATCGTGGCCGCCGAAACATCGATTTCCATCGTCACACCGTACTTTGTTCCAGATGAGCCCATCGTTCAGGCCCTGCGCTACGCGGCACTTCGAGGCGTCGACGTCCGCCTTGTTCTGCCCAGGCACAGCAACCACTGGTATACTGGGTTCGCCGCGCGCGCCCTTTACACCCCGCTACTGAAATCGGGCGTTCGAATCTTCGAACGCGGGCCGCCCTTCATACACGCGAAGGCCCTGGTCGTCGACCGCGTCTACGCCATGATCGGGTCAGCGAACCTCGACCATCGTAGCATGTATCTGAATTTCGAGACGAACGTCGAGGTCGCCGATCACGATTTCGTCGGTCGCGTATCCCAGCAGATAGAGAGCGAGATCGCCGAGAGCGACGAGGTCAGCGCCGCGCGGCACGAAGCGCGCTCGCTGACGCGAAAGCTCGCGGAGAACTTCTGCTTTCTATTTCAGCCAATGCTCTGATTTCCGGCGCGGCCGCACCGCGAGTAAGCCGGCGGCCCCGGAAAGACGAAACGCGCTCCTGCACAGGAAGCTGGCTTGCCGCGCCCATTCGTCTATGCTCCACCAGCGCCTAGTCCGAGGATGTGGTCACGATAAGAGAGAAACCCGAACCGCCGACAACACGCTGCCGCCAGCCACGCGTCGCCTTGCGGGAGGAAGGGTTTGGCCTCCAAGTTCTCGTGAACCATAGCCAAGGTCGGTGACAACGGCGCAGGAGTGCGGAGCCTGCCACCACGACACGGAAAGGTAGGAGGAAGCCATGTCGACTGCTGGATTGACTCGAAGCATCGCTCTCGCCTTTCTGACCGGCTTCGCTCTGACGCCTGGCGTTCTCGAAGCGCAGCGCACAGCCAAGCCCGTGCTGCACGGCCGTCACTGGGTGGCGATCACAGGAAAGCCGCTGGGGGCGACGGCCGGCGCGATGATGTTCCAAAAGGGCGGCAACGCCGTCGATGCGGCCTGCGCCATGCTGGGGGCCACCGCCACCATGTGGGATGTTCTGAGTTGGGGCGGCGAGACGCAGGCCCTCATCTATAACCCCAAAACCGGCAAGGTCCTTGGAGTGAACGCCCTGGGGGTCGCTCCCACCGGTGCCACCCCCGAGCTCTTGAAAGAGAAAGGTTACCAGTATCCTCCCGACCTGGGGCCGTTGGCCGCGGTAACCCCGGGAACGCCCGGCGGACTGATGGTGATCCTGGCCGAGTACGGATCCCTTAGCTTGAAGGACGTCCTGGAGCCTTCCATCCAAATGGCCGACGGCTACCCGATCGAGGCGCAGACGGCGGGATCCATCGAGCGCAACAGCCGGCGCATCAAGGAATGGCCCTATTCCGCCGCTGTCTACCTGACGCATCCGGGGGAGGACCGGGAAGCGCCCTACCCCGGCGAGATCTTCCGGCAGCCCGACCTGGCAGCGACGTTGCGCAAGTTGGTCGAGGCCGAGCAGGAGGCGCTCACCGCAGGCAAGAGCCGTAAGGAGGCCATCTATGCCGCCTACGACCGCTTCTACAAGGGAGACATCGCTGAGGAATTCGTGCGCGGCGCCCGCGAACAGGGGGCGCTGCTTACGATGGATGATCTGGCCAACTGGCAGGTCTACCTGGAGGAACCGGTCAGCACCAACTACAAAGGCATCGAGGTCTACAAATTGACGACCTGGGTCCAGGGGCCGGTCCTGCTCCAGACGCTCAACATCCTGGAGAGCTTCGACCTGAAGGAGATGGGATACAACAGCGTCCGCTATATCCATTTGCTATACCAGGCGATGAGCCTCGCCTTCGCCGACCGCGACTTCTACTACGGCGACCCGTACTTTCCGCCGGACGAGCCGATCGCAGGGTTGTTGTCAAAAGACTACGCGCGCGAACGGGCCGAGTTGATCGACTGGGCGCGAAACGACGACGACATCGGCCCGGGTGACCCCTACCCCTATCAAGGCACGACCAATCCATACAGAGAGTACCTCGACAATTGGCACACGAAGTGGCCGTCGTCGCGCGCCGGCACTGACGACCAGGCAGCGGCCGCTATCGAGGAGTCGTTCTTCTTGGGTACCACCTCGATACAGGCCGCCGATGAAGAAGGCTGGGTCGTCTCGGTGACGCCCAGCGGCGGCTGGATACCGGCAGTGATCGCCGGGCACACCGGCGTGGGCCTCAGCCAGCGAGCCCAGAGCTTCGTGCTCGACCCCTCCGAGAACCCGTTCAACGTTATCGAGCCGGGCAAACGACCGCGAGCCACGTTGACACCCAGCATCGCGCTCAAAGATGGGAAGCCTTTCCTGTCCTTTGCGATCCAGGGAGGCGACACGCAGGACCAGAACTCACTCCAATTCTTCCTCAACGTGGTCGAGTTCGGCATGAACGTCCAACAGGCTGCTGAGGCGGCGAACTTCAACAGCTTCCAGATGCGCAATTCGTTCCGGGACCATGAGTCGGCCCCGGGTCGCCTGCTCCTCAACGAGTCGGTGCCACCCTGGGTACGGGCGGAATTGAGAGATATGGGGTACGAACTCACGTTCAGCGAGCGCACCTCGGGCCCAATGAACGCCATCTGGTTCGACTGGGAGCACGGGTCATTCTGGGGAGGCTCGAGCGATCACGGGGAGGACTACGGGATTGCCTGGTAGCGTGTTCGGGGCACAGGCTTCGGCCTGTGCCCCGAGACCAATCGTCACTGGCATCTCAAGCCCAGCTTACTCGGACCGCGATGGTACGATGATCGCCGGCACTCCGGCTCCCTGGATGCGTGCGTTGAGCGCCGCCACATCCGTCTCCAGTATCAGCCTCAACTGAGCCGAGACCTCGCGCCAGCGAGCGCTGAGATCCTCGAATCGCTCGTACGCTCCCTCGGTCGGCTTCCCCTCGGGGCCGCCGTAGCTGTAATTGTCCACACCGGTCACGAATCCGTAGAGCGTGAGCAATTGCGTGTCCAACTTGGGCGGAAACCGCAGCGGGTCCTGCTCCGATTCGCTGCGCGTCTGCCTCAGCTCGCCCTCGACTTCCGTCAGACGCCGAACAATAGAGTCGGCGGCCGCCACGACCTCGGGCGGGTAGCCCGCGCTCTCGCCACGTGAGCTGATGTTCACGAGCTGATCGCGCGCCGCCCTGATGTTTCGTATTGCATCATAAAGTCGGCTGATGGTATCACGGACGGCGACAGACAGGCGAAACTGCTCGTCAAACTCGAACTGTGAGACATCGGCAATTCGCGGGTCACTCAGTACGCTGAAAAGTCGGGTCTCTTGCATCTCTCCGAGAGTCAGCCGGATCTGATAGGTGCCCGGCGGCGCTTTTACGCCGCCGGCGAACCCGGCGATCACGACTCCCCCCAGGGTGTCCGGCCCGGGATAGGTCAGGTCCCAAACCACGCGATTCAACCCGACGTGCGGCTCGAGCGGTTTGCCACCTTCGCGGGCCGCAACTGCGGAATCGCTGGAGAATGCGCGCACCAATGCCCCCTCGGTGTCGAGAACCTCCAGCCGCACCTCGTCTGTTGGTTCCGACGCCAGGTAGAAGTGAATGAGCGCGTTGCCTGGCGCCGGCTGAGGGACGGGCTCGCCTTCCGCTTCGACGCCTCGGGCGTTCACGCGGTAGGCCGGCCGCGGCGTGAAGAGATACGCTGGCAAGCTCAACACCTCATTGCCGAGTTGATGCAGCGGCGTGATGTCGTCGAGAATCCAGAACGAGCGGCCCTGTGTGGCGACAATGAGATCCTTGTGTGCGACGCGAAGTCCGGTGATAGGCGTGATTGGAAGATTCGACTGGAGCGAACCCCAATTACGACCTCCATCGAACGACACGAAGATTCCTAATTCTGTTCCTGCGTAGAGCAGGTCGCGATGGTCGGGGTCTTCGCGAACCGTACGCACAGGGTAATCCGCGGGGATGCCGTTGCGTCCATCCGTGAGAAGGCGCCACGAACCCCCGAAATCGTCGGTCGCGAAGATGTAGGGCGCGAGGTCGCCCTCGCGATAGCGATGCACGGCAAGGAAAGCGCGCCCTGCCTGGTGTGGAGACACTTCGATTTCATCGACCGTGCCGCGAGCCGGCATTCCCCGCGGCGTGATGTCCGTCCACGTCACACCCGCGTCGGTCGTGATGTGCACACGACCGTCGTCGCTGCCTGCCCAAATCACATCCGGCGAATGCGGCGATACGACGATTGAGAAGACCGTGTTGAATATCTCCACGCCCGTGATGTCATGGTCGATAGGTCCGCCGGCGTAGTCCTGATGCTCGGGCGTGTTGGTGGTAAGGTCGGGGCTGATCGTCTCCCATGACATTCCGCCGTTGGCCGAGCGGTGCACGTACTGCGATGCATGATAGACTACGTCCGGGTCGTGCGGTGACACAGCAATCGGCGCTACCCACTGAAAACGATACTTGAGCTCACGAGCTGCCTGACCCGACCGTTCCTCAGGATAGAGCGTGACCCAGCGTCGCTCCCCGGTGCTGACATCCAGTCGATCGATGATGCCGCCATAGCAGCCCGCATAGATCCGCTCCGGGTAATCAGGATGCAGACCGACGGGCCCCGTCTCGCAGCCTCCGGCGTTAAGCCAGTTCTCCTTCGGGTGCAGGGAGTTGCTCGACGACCAGGCTGGCACGCTAATCGTCGTATTGTCCTGCTGCCCCGCGTAAAGACGGTAAGGGAAGCTGTTGTCGACGATGACGTCATAGAGCTCGGCCGTCGGCTGATTCATGTAAGTGGACCAGGACTCACCGCCATTCAGGGTGACCTGCGCCCCACCGTCGTTGGCCACCACCATGAGCGTGGGGTCTTTGGGATTGATCCAGAGATCGTGGATGTCCCCGTGCGGCACGGGAATCGAGTCGAACGTCGCTCCGCCATCGATAGAACGATAGAACAGCACGTTCAGCGCGTAGACCGTGTTCTCGTCCTGCGGGTCAGCCACGACATGCGTATAGTAGAAGGCCCGCTGTCGCAGCTTGTTCTCCGCGTTCACCCGTTTCCATGTCAGGCCGGCGTCGTCGGAGCGGTACACGCCACCGTCGGGCTCCGCCTGGATTATCGCCCACACCCTGTCCGGGTTTGCGGCGGATACCGTCACGCCCACCTTCCCCACCAGGCCGTCCGGCAGGCCGCCCGCAAGCTTCTTCCAGGTATCGCCGCCGTCGTTGG
This sequence comes from Gemmatimonadota bacterium, assembly GCA_020350785.1. GTDB lineage: Bacteria > Gemmatimonadota > Gemmatimonadetes > Palauibacterales > KS3-K002. Next base: position 1,227,174 of record CP070722.1, on the reverse strand, counting down.
TTTTGTAGACGCCGCCCTCCGGACCACCGCTAATCAGCGTCCACGGCTTGCGCTCGGCCCGCCACATCCCGGCATAGAGCTCTCGCGGATTCCGCGGATTCATCGCCAGGTCCGACGCACCCGTGCTGTCGTTGAGCGAGAGCACGTGCTCCCAAGTCCGCCCCCCATCTGGCGAGCGGTAAACCCCACGCTCCGGGTTCTTGCCGAAGGGGTGTCCCAGAGCCGCCACATAGACGAGATCCGGGTCGTGAGGGTGGATCTCGATTCGCCCGATCTGTCCGGCATCGCCCAACCCGAGAAACGTCCAGCTCTTGCCGCCATCCACAGACCGGTAGATGCCCCTGCCCATCGCGGTGTTGCCACGAATGTCCACGCTTCCCTGGCCAACGTAGATGACGTTCGGGTCGGACGCCGCCACGCTGACAGCTCCGATCGAGCCGCCGAAGAAGCCATCGGACAGATTGTGCCAGTTGTGCCCGGCGTCGTCGGTCTTCCAGACGCCGCCGCCCGTCGTACCCATGAAGAAGACGTGGGGGCGATCAGCGATACCGGCTACAGCGGTCGAGCGTCCGCCGCGGTAGGGCCCAACCATGCGGTACTCCAGGCCTCTGAGAAGCGTGGAATCCAGAGCGACTCTCCCACTTTGCGCGCCGGCGGGCGTCGCGGCTGCAGCGCTTAAAAGCAGTACCGAGCTCAGCACGCAGAGCGAACGAATCCTGATCATCGGCTCTCCCCTGTATCCTTAAGACACCGAATTCAAGAGTGCTAACGTTTGAATTGAAACTTGCGCGACCTGCGTATTCATTGACAGCTAGCGTCGAGAGGTCCGTCTCGTCAAGATTATCTCTCATTCACTGCAACTACCGAGGGCCAGGAGGGGAAGCTGATGATCGGGTCTATTCGACAACAAGGTAGACAAGAACGAGGTTGGGCAGCATTACTGGCTTGCGCCTTGCTGGCCTGCTCCTGCGCGACTTTCCAGCAACTGCGTTTCGAGAAGCCAGCACTGGAGCTGGAGGCGCTGGAGATTGCCAGCTTCGGGCTATCCGATGTTTCGCTGGTGCTTTGGCTGGATGTCTACAACCCAAACGACTATGAGATCCGGACCACCCGCGTCGAAGTAGCATTAGACCTCGAAGAGACCCACTTCGGCAGTGCCCTGCTCGAGCAGTCAGTGCGGTTGCCCGCAGCCTCACACACCAGCGTCCGCGTACCGGCCAAGTTCACTTGGGAAGGCGTCGGGGCGGGAGCGCGGGCGCTCTTGGAGCGTGGGGCGGTGACCTACTCCCTGGAGACCAAGCTGCGGGTGGACACGTCTGTGGGCGGGCGGACGCTGAGCTTCCGCAATCGGGGCGAAGTTCCGATCAGCGACCGGGGTCCTTGAGGACAGAGCGGCGGGCGCGCCAGGCCAGCCACCGATCTACCGCTTGCAGAGTGGCGAGGATCGAGGCATGCTCGACCGAGGAGAGCACTAGGCACGCCCCCAGCAGCGGAAACATCTCACCGCCGTTCACACCGTAGATACCGACAACGACGATCGGGTTATCCATAAACCGCAGCACTCTCGCGCTCTTCAGCGCCAGCGATACCTCCCCGCCTTCCGCGCGCGCCAGAGCCTGCAATGTAGCCTGGGCCGCGATCTCGGCCCGCACTCCCGGAACGTCGGGCCCCTGCGCCTCTCCGCTCGACTCACCGACCGCAGAGACCACCGTGACCTTGCCGCGCACCTGGTTGCCATCGATCCGGGTCCACTCGGAAGACCGAAAAATGTGGCGGCGACGCGGTACTCTCGGGTGCAACCCCAACCCAGGGGACTCCGCCCCGCTTCCCGCGGACCCGCTCCGCCAGTCCTGCAGCCGTACTACCCCGTCCATCGCTTTCCAATCTCCTCTTTTCCAGCCCGTCCGTTGGCGCCTCGCCGGTCTTGCAAGACGAGACCCATAACATATTGCCAATAAATGTGTTACATTACCTTGCTCAACCTACTTAGAAAGTGATTCGAGCCTAGTGGCGCAGGGCGTGCCCGCGTTTCCCCTCCTCTCAGTGGGCGTCGGGAGCCAGCTGAAACTGTTCCTGCTCCGTGGAACCCTCCAAGGCGAGTGTAGAGGTGAAGCCGTGCGTGGCAATCCGCGTCACTTCGTCGAAGTACCCTGCACCCACGAATTCCTGGTGTCGAACCGCTTCATAGCCGTGCTCCTCCGAAGCGAACTCTGCCTCCTGAAGCTCGGCGTAGGCGGCCATCCCCCTCTTCCTATACTCCTTCGCCAAGACGAACATCGCGTGGTTCACCGAGTGGAATCCCGAGAGGGTGACGAACTGGTACTTGTAGCCCATGGCCCCCAGCTCGCGTTGAAAGCTCTCGCACTGATCGTCCGTCAGATAGCGCTTCCAATTGAACGAAGGCGAGCAGTTGTAAGCGAGCAGCTTACCTGGAAAACGGTCGTTGATGGCCTCGGAAAACTTCTGTGCTTCTGCCAGATCGGGTGTCTTGGTCTCGAACCAGATGAGGTCTGCATGCGGGCAGTAGGCGAGGCCGCGGTGAATAGCCGCTTCGACGCCACCGCGCACACGTTGGAATCCTTCCGGCGTTCGTTCGCCGGTCATGAACTCGCGGTCGTACTCGTCAATGTCGTTGGCCAGGATCGTGGCGCTCTCGGCATCCGTGCGAGCCACGAGGATCGTCTCGACGCCGCAGATGTCGGCGGCGAGGCGCGCGGACACTAACTTGGTCACGAACTCGCGAGTCGGCACCAGCACCTTGCCGCCGAGGTGTCCGCACTTCTTTAGCGAGGCAAGCTGGTCCTCGAGGTGGACACCGGCGGCGCCCGCCTCGATGTAAGCCTTCATCAACTCGTGCACGTTTAGCAGGCCGCCGAAGCCGGCCTCGGCGTCGGCCACGATAGGCGCCAGCCAGTCGGTTCCGTTTTTGCCTCGTAGATGATCGATCTGGTCAGCGCGTAGGAGAGCGTTGTTTATGCGCTTGACCAAGCTAGGACCGCTGTCCGCCGGGTACATGCTCTGATCAGGATACGTTTGTAGTGCCGTGTTCATGTCCCCGGCCACCTGCCAACCGCTCAGGTAGATGGACGGCAAGCCGGCCTTCACTTGCTGTACAGCCTGGCTACCGGTAACCACGCTCAGGGCTGCGATGTAACCGTCCTCTTGCAGCAGGCTCCAAAGTCGCTGGGCTCCACGTCGCGCCAGAGTATGCTCGATCTCAACAGTACCCCTCAACCTGTAGACGTCTTCGGCGCTGTATGGCCGCCGGATGCCGCGCCAGCGTGCCGAGTTAGCCCACGCCGACTCCATATCCTTGATTACCATCTGTCGATCCATGGCTCCTCCCCCTGAGGCCCGAGGTTCAGTCGATATGCTCGTACGCCACCGAGGTCATGAACTCGGTGAACTCGGTGCTCAACGAGATATCGGAAAACAGGCGGGAGGCGAGGCCGAACTTTCCGGAGTCGAATCGCTGGGAGCCCAGTTCTCTTCTCATCCTTCCAAGCTCCTCCGACACGATACCCTCTACCAGTTGCGGGCTCACTTTCCGTCCATCGCTCAGACGGGTCTCGTGCCGCAACCACTGCCAGACCTGGCTACGTGATATTTCCGCAGTCGCCGCGTCTTCCATCAGGCTATAGATCGGGACGCAGCCGACTCCACGCAGCCAAGATTCCAGATACTGAATCCCAACGTCGATGTTGTGCCGCAGGCCGCGCTCGCTGATCGCGCCCAGCGGCACGGTCGTCAGATCCTGCGCCGTGACCGCCACATCGTTTCGCAAACGGCTCAGTTGGTTCGCACCGCCCATCTGGGCGGCGAATGCTGCCCTGGCAACCGCCACCAACCCCGGGTGCGCCACCCACGTCCCGTCATGACCCGCCCTGACCTCGCGCAGCTTGTCCTGGCGGACTTTCTCGAGCGCCCGCTTGTTGGCCGCCTGGTCGTGCCTGATCGGGATTTGCGCTGCCATCCCGCCCATCGCGTGCGCACCACGGCGGTGGCAGGTCTTGATCAAGAGCTCGACGTAGGAGTTGAGGAAATGCTTGTCCATCGTCACCAGGCCGCGATCCGGGAGCACAACATCGGACCGGTGCTTGAAACACTTTATGAAGCTGAAGATGTAGTCCCAGCGCCCGCAGTTAAGCCCCGCTGAATGTTCCCGCAACTCGTAGAGGATCTCCTCCATCTGAAAGGCCGCTGGCAATGTCTCGATCAACACGGTTGCGCGAATCGTTCCACGCGGGATTCCCAGCTCGTCCTGCGCCAGATTGAAGGCGTCATTCCAGAGCCGCGCTTCCAGGTAACTTTCCAGTTTCGGTAGATAGAAATAGGGGCCCGTACCGCGCGCGATTTGCTGAGCCGCGTTGTGGAAGAAGAAGAGTCCAAAATCGAACAACGATGCCGAGATCGGCTTGCCGTCCACCGTGACGTGCTTCTCGTTCAGATGCCAGCCGCGTGGTCGTACCATCAATGTCGCGACCGAGCGTTGAAGCTCGTACACCTTTCCGCCCGGACTCGTGTAAGCGATCTCGCGTCGAACCGCATCTCGGAGATTGATCTGTCCGTCGATGCAGTTTGCCCAGGTCGGCGAATTGGCATCCTCGAAATCCGCCATGAACACGTTCGCACCCGAGTTCAATGCGTTGATGATCATCTTGCGATCGACCGGACCAGTGATCTCGACCGTGCGATCAAGCAGATCCGGCGGAATCGAGGCGACCCGCCAGTCGGTTTCCCGTATGCGTCGGGTGTCGGGCAAGAAATCTGGCTGCCTGCCCTCGTCCCATTCCAACTGGCGCCTCAGCCGCTGCTTCAGGATGACCTGACGGCGACCCTCAAGTTGCCGAGAGAGCCTGCCCAGGAAGCGCAGCGCATCGGTCGTCAGGATCTCGGCTGCCCGGTCGTCGGGCACAGGCGCCACTTCGACCGACCCCGCAGGATGGGCCTGACAAAGCCACGTCGCGGGGTCGTTGGCGGTCAGGGTCTTTGAACTGGTCATCG
>CP070722.1:1211360-1222070 GCA_020350785.1 Gemmatimonadota bacterium | reverse complement strand
TGCCGGCGACTGCCTACGTAGGTTCGAATCCTACCCCCACCATCCTGGGTGCGCCGGCCTCAAAGCCAACGGTGCGCTCGATCGGAGGTGATTACCCCGCGGGTGTAGCTCAGGTGGTAGAGCATCAGCCTTCCAAGCTGAGGGTCGCGGGTTCGAGTCCCGTCGCCCGCTTTGCCGAGCGGAAGGGCACCGAGAGAGGCGATCTCCGGTGCCCTTTTGTCTGCCAGGCGATCGAGCCGTCGGGATGGCCTGGCGGCCTGACAATAAGGCCAGCGGGAGCCTGCTCTCGCGTTCCAGTCACGGGAGATAGCCATGAGAGCGAATCGCGTTTTGCTCATGCAGGCTCTCGTCATCGCGTACTCGATGACCCGGTTGGCCGGACCTGCTGGAGGGCAGACACTACGCCTCGATCTCCCTTCGCAATACATCCCCGGGTACAGTCAGTCGCTGAAAGGTGAGGAACTGCAGTATCACTCGCCGGTTCCCCGCGTTGACCGGTCGCTACTGGTTCGATCGCTCGATCGCCGGCGCTCCATCGCTTGGGAAACTGGTGTGGTGCCGGACGATTTCGAAGGCGATACAGCGGTTTTCGTGATGATGGCGGCCATCGATGTGACGGACGAACCGCGACGATTCGATCTGTTGGTCGGCGGTCAGCCGCTGCTCCAATTCGAGAATCCGACCCGAGATGACCGCGCGACGATCGATTGGACGGGTGAAAGAGGAGTCAGGGCACAGTTTCGCGTCGCCCTGATTGACAAGTACGGCGACGCCATGGGCTTCATCTTCCTCAAAGCGCCTCGAGAGTTGTGGGGCGCGAGCGGCTCTCTCAGCCTCGAGGTTGTCGGCGAGAGCGCCGGCCGTCAGACGTGGTTCATGATTTTCAAGGAGCCGATCAAAACCGAGGTCACGCTGCGCAACGCACCGGTCCTGCTCCAGGGACGCGAAGGTCGTGAGCAGATGGTCCGCGTCGACCTGCTCTATTTGGGTGATTCCGGCCGATTCCGGATGGCGAGCTCGCAAGCCCAGCTCGAGGCAACGCTGTCGCTGGGCCTCAATCGCTTCGAGATCCCGGTTCCCGAGGTCGAGAAAGAGTCGAAGACGGCCCTCAGCCTTGAGGTCGACGACTATCGCGCCGATACGGTGTTCTCGGTCCTACCGGTGCGGCCCATGACGCTCCACTTGATCCACCACACCCACCTGGACATCGGCTACACCCACCATCAGAGCGAGGTGGAGAGGCTGCAGTGGGAACACCTGGAGAATGCCTTGCGCTACGGCGCAGCCAGCGAAGGATATCCCGATGGGGCTCGCTTTGTCTGGAACCCCGAGGGCCTCTGGGCGGTCGAATCGTACCTGGAGCGGCACGATCAGGTAAAGCAGGAGCGGCTGGTCGAGGGCATTCGACGAGGTTGGATCGAGCTCGATGGCCTGTTCGCAAACCTGCTCACCGGTCTCACGTCGTCCGAGGGGCTGATGCGCGGCCTCCAGAGCGCACGACGCTTGAGCGCGCGTGCCGGGGTGCGCATCGAATCGGCGATGCTGAGCGATATCCCGGGCTTCACCTGGGGGTTGGTGCCGGTGCTGGCGCAGAACGGAATCAAGTACCTGTCGATCGGCCCGAACTTTGGGCATCGAATCGGGCATTTCCTCGAGGAGTGGGGCGATCGCCCCTTCTATTGGGAGTCGCCTTCCGGTCGCGAGCGGGTGCTCACCTGGGTGTCGGGAGCGGGCTATGCGTCTTTCCATACGGGACTCGGTTACTCGAGACTGACCAAGAGATTGGATGAGGAAACCATCTTCCGCTACCTCGACCGGCTGACGGAACAGGGCTATCCGTATGAGCTCAACCATCTCCGCTACAACATCGGATCGGACAATGGGCCGCCGGATCCTGGTTTGGCCGAGGCGGTTCGCGCCTGGAACCAGCGCTACGTCGCGCCGCGGCTGATCATCTCGACCAACACCGACTTCTTCGAGGCGTTCGAATCGCGTTACGGCGATCGCCTGCCCGTGCATCGGGGTGATCTTACCGGTTACTGGGAAGATGGGGCGTCGTCGTCGGCGCGCGAGACGGCTGTCGTCCGGCGAACAGCCGAATCGCTTGTGCAGACGGAGGCTCTCGCGGCTATGTTGGCTGTGACCCTTCCCGACAACGATCTCTATCAAGCCTGGCGAAGCGTCCTCCTCTTCTACGAGCATACTTGGGGCTCCTGGAACAGCATAAGCGAGCCCGAGTCGGAGTTCACACGGCGTCAGTGGCTGTCGAAGAAGGCCTTTGCGGATTCGGCCGAGGCACGGGCACGCCGCCTGCGCGCCTTCGTCCTCGCAGATCGGGTCGAGGACAACGGCGGCACCCACCTGTTCGAGGTGCTTAATGCCAGCAGCTGGCCACGGACAGATGTCGTTGTCGTCCCGGCGGCAGCCACGGCGCAGGCAGGCCGAGTCATCGATGCCTCGGGTCAAACGGTCCTTTCACAGCGGCTGAGGACGGGGGAACTGGCCTTCCTGGCGGAGGACGTCCCTGCGTTCGGCGCGAAGCGATTCGTGTTCCTGGAAGGCGGCCCGGCAGGCCGAGCGACAAGGTCTTCGGGCAGCGAGATCTCGAATGGCTCGATGAGTCTCCAGATCGACACGCTCGTTGGAACGATTCGCTCGTTGAAATTCCATGGCCAGGAACTCGTCGACCCCGGATCCGCGGGGTTGAACCGCTATATCTACGTCGCAAGTCGGAGCCCGGCAGATACCGCAACGAATGGTCCCGTCGACGTGTCGGTGATCGAGCGGGGTCCGCTGGTCTGGGCGATTCGGGTGGAGGCTGCTGCGGCTCCGGGAACCCGGTCGGGCATCCGTAGCGATGTCCGGCTCTACAGAGGGTCTGATCGCGTCGAGATCAAGAACTCGATGGACAAGGCGCTGGTATATTCGTCGGAGGCCGTGCTCTACGAATTTCCCTTCAACCTCCAGGAACCGCGAGTGCGTGTGGACGTTCCTTGGGGCTCCTATCAGCCGGAAACGGAGCAATTACCCGGGTCTTCGAAGAACTACCTCAGCCTGCAGCGTTGGGTAGATATCCAGGGGCGCGACGCGGGCGTCGCGCTTGTTAGCATTGACGTGCCGATGATCCAGCTCGGCGAGATCGCCACCGACGCCATTGTGGTCGGTTGGAGAGAGGACGTCCAACCGAGCGCCAGGTTGTACTCGTATGCCATGAATAACTACTGGGAGACCAACTATCGGGCCGGCCAGGAGGGCGCACACGAGTTCAGCTACAGCTTGCACCCTCATCTCGCCTTCGAGGAGTCCGAAATCGAGCGCTTTTCCCTCGGTATTGGTCAACCTTTGCTGGCGATTCCCGTGAGCACCAGTACGCCGGCGCTCGAACCGCCCTTCGTACTTTCCGCAAGGCGGACCGTCGCGACGCTGCTACGGCGCGAATCGGAGGACGGCGGGCTCATCTTGCGTCTTTACAATCCCGGCCCGCTTGCCGATAAGGTCAACTTCGACTGGGCGTCCGGGAAATCGGTCGCCGTCTATCGAGCCTCAGCATGGGGCGAGGCGAAGGAACGCCTTGGTGACAGCCTTGAGCTGGGCCCCTACGAGATCATCACCCTGCTTGTAATAGCCGACTGAGCCGTCCTCGCGAGGCTTCACCGGCAGGCGTTCTGATCTGTCACCGCCGTTCGCATCAGGTATGACAGGACGCCGCCGACGGACTATCATTGGGGCTTACGTTCTAGGCCGTGGGCTAGAATCGAAACGGAGGGCAGATGGAAAGGGAGCCACTCTTTCAGGGACTGATCGGTGTGATGGCCATCATCGTGATGGTTCCGGTCTTGTTCATCTGGCTGGAGAATAAGACCAAGTGGAAGGTCTTCGACATCTTGCCGGCCATCATCTGGATCTTCCTGACGCCGATATTCCTGAGCAACCTGAACGTCATCCCTCGCACGACCCCGATTTACGACACGTTTCGCTCCTTCGCCGTGCCGCTGTTCATCGTCTTGATGCTTCTGGACATCAATATCCGCCAGGTGCTACGGGTGGCTTGGCGTGGCGCTATGGTTCTGGTGCTGGGGTCCGTGGGGATCGTGGTCGGTGCGGTGGCCGCTTTCTACCTTTTCCGTAGTGGGCTACCCGAGGAGACCTGGCGCGGTTTCGGTGCGCTGGCTGGCAGTTGGATCGGCGGGACCGGCAATCTGGCCGCCGTGGCGGACAGTCTGGGGACGTCAGGTGAGATGGTCGGGATGGTCGTCCTCGTAGACAACTTCGTGTACGTGCTCTACTTCCCGATCATTCTGACATCGAAGCGCTGGGCGGCCGCGTTCAACCGCTTCACGCGCGTCTCAAAGAAAGACATCGATCATATCGCGGAGGCAACCGCGCAGGTGGAGCGCAAGACGCACGAAGTCCACTTCCGTGATGTGCTGACGCTGCTGGGCTTCGGGTTCAGTGCTCTGCTACTGGCCAACTGGCTGGCCACACTCCTTCCCGCCGTTCCGCCGGTACTGACCGAGCGGACGTGGGCGATTCTCTTGGTCACGACTCTTGGGGTGGGTCTCTCGGCCACGCCGCTAAAGAACGTGCCGGGCACCGAGCCTCTCTCGATGACATTGGTATACATCTACATGACGATGATGGGCGCCCAGGCGGACCTGCGTAATCTGGGAGGCGCTCAATGGTTCCTGATAGCGGGTGGCCTCTGCATTCTCGTGCACTTCGCGTTCATCATCACGGGCGCGCGCCTGTTTCGTCTGGACGTCAGCATGGCCGCGACCGCCAGCGTCGCGGCCGTAGGCGGTGCGGCATCGGCTCCAGTAGCAGCCGGCTACCACCGTGAGGAGCTGGTTCCGGTCTCCATCATGTTGGCGCTTATCGGCTACGCATTGGGTAACTACTTGGGCGTTGCCACGGCGTACCTCTGCCACCTGCTCAGCTGAGAGCTGTGGCGCCTTCAACCTGGAGCCGCGACGCGCCAAGCTGCGCGGCGGTTCGGCGCGGTCGACCCTACGGGGAGGTTTCGCTGAACACGCGCGTCGAGGGCGGCCGTTGGCGCTGTAAGCGCTTGGCAGTCTCTTCTGCCTGACGCATGACCCGGAGGATGTTGCCCTTGGTGATCTTCTTCAGCTCCGCGTCGCTCCACCCGCGGCGCACCAACTCGGCAAACAGAAACGGGTAACCGGAAACGTCTTCCATCCCTCGAGGGAAGTAGGTACTCCCGTCGTAGTCACCTCCGATGCCGATATAGTCGACGCCGATGAGATGACGAATGTGCTCGATGTGATCGGCAACATCGCCGACCGTGACGTCTGGCAAGGTGCGAGTCTGCATGAACGCTGCCCGTCTGGCCATGTAGGTCTCGCGATCAGGGGCCTGCTCTCGCAGCTCTTGGAGCTGCTGGCTCCAGGCGGCCATCGTATCTTGAAACTCTTGTGAGATGAAATCGGGCACGAAAGTCACCATGATCACGCCGCCGTTCTCCGGCAGACGCACCAGGATCGAGTCGGGAACGTTGCGCAGGTGGTCGCAGAGGGCGCGAGCCGAAGAGTGCGAAAATATTACGGGCGCCTCACTGACGTCGAGCGCATCGCTCATGGTGGCGTCGGAGACGTGAGAGAGGTCGACAAGCATGCCAAGCCGATTCATCTCACGGACGACTTCTTCGCCGAAGGCCGTGAGGCCACCATGGAGGCTGCTATCCATTGCGGCGTCTGCCCAGTCCAGCGTCACGTTGTGGGTGAGCGTCATGTAGCGGACGCCCAAGTCATAGTAGGCCCGCAGAGCGCCGAGTGAGTTCTCTATGGCGTGACCTCCCTCGACGCCGAGCAGAGAGGCGATTTTACCCTGCTTCATTGAGCGCTCGACATCGTCGGCGGTGAGCGCCAGCTGCAGGTGCTCGGGATACTTGGCGATGATACGGCGACCGATGTCGATCTGCTCGAGCTGGAGCCGTGCGTAGCCACTGTCGTGGTGTTCACCCGGAACATAGACCGACCAGAATTGGCCGCCGACACCGCCATCCAGGAGACGCGGCAGGTCGGTTTGGCCGGAGGTCCGCTCCCTGAGATCGTAAGCCTCGACGTCGCGGGGCGCGCCGTCGTCGTGACGGATTCGCCAGGGCAGATCGTTGTGCCCATCGATTACAGGAGCTTCTTGCAGCAGCTTCCGCGCATGTTCGAGCGCCGCTAGGGAGTCTGACTGCGCGGATAGGTTCTGACTGTAGATGACGAGGAGCGCGAGTGCGAGGCTGCTACGAAACACGGCTTTCCCTCCTGTTAGGTCGGGAACAACGGACCAGGGGTCTTGGAAACACCTGGCCTAGTTTGCCGTATCCCGCAGGTTCGCGCCAGCGGTGGCGTCCGGAAGAGCTTTCCGGCCGTTGGGCGCGGATCTCCACTCCGGGAGCGCGTGAGCCCTCCCGGGATCAGGGAACGGAGGCGGCCGCCAGGTTCATGGCTCTCGCCTTGGGAATACCCCAGGCCGTGCCGACCGCGAGGAGGATCCAGAGTGCGTCGAAGCCGGTAACGAAGACGCCGATGCTGTCCACGAAGAACTGAGCGACGCCCGCGGAGAACAGCGAGAGCTCTGTCACCGCCTCCACTCCGTACTCTTCGGCGACGTAGTCTCTGAGCGAGTAGAAAAAGGTCAGATACTTTCCGACGGCTATCCCCAGTACCGCCGAGGTCACCGCGACGAGTTGGAGCGGCACCCCCTTGCGGCCCTTGGCCATGATCAGGACCGCGAAGCCGGCCAGCAGGCCGATGCCCCAGGCGACCCAGCCGATCGCGTAGCCCGTGAAACGAACGATCAGGCCCCAGGTAAACCCGCCCAGTGCGGCGGCGGCGATGCCGCCGAGCAGCGCTGGCAAGATAGTTGAGCCTGTAAAGCGCTCGGCATCCAAAGCGCGGGCGGCTCGCTCACACACCCGCTCGATGACTTCGCCAGCCGTATCTCTCCGCAGACCACCCGCCACCAACTTCGCCTTCACAGATTCCCTGTCGGCGCCCGCCTGAAGCTGATCGAGGACGTACGACGAAAGGCGCTCGAACGCCTCTTGACCCGTGCTGGGCTGGTTCTTCAAGGCACTATCTCCCCCTTCTGGTGGTTCGATGGCGGGAATCTGGTTGGGAATGACTTGGACGGCAGCGCTGAGGCCGTCTGGGGGAGCGCCGACGGCTAGCTAGTCGAAAGCGTGCTACACCAGAGGCGCGCAGGAGGTCCGCGACCGCTCCGGCTCAGCGTGCCAGCGGTTGCCAGTCGATCGGCAGGATAGACCGACTCGGAGGTTGGGCCAAAGGGCTTTACCGGCGGGTCGATCAGTAGGGCATCTCTTCATCGCTCAGGCCGAAATGGTGACCGATCTCGTGGATGACGGTCTTGCGAATCTCGCTGACCACGTCACGAGGTGTCTGGCAAGCACGCAGGATGGGGCCCATGTAGATCACTATCCTGTCGGGCAGGCCGGCGTAGTAGCTGTCACGCTCAGTCAACGGGGTGCCGACGTATAGCCCGAACAAGTCGTCAGAGCTCTCGTCGAAATCCAAACCGAGGCCCTCGAGATCTGCCGATGAAGGCTCCACCTCCACGACAACCGCGACGTTCTCGATACGCTCGGCGAATTCCTCGGGGAGCTCTTCCAGCGCCTGGCGGACGAGCCGCTCGAACCCTTTTCTGTCCAGTCTTCGCATAGCCTGGGAGACTCCGCCCATTGACAGCGCCAAGTGGCGCGGAATAGCCTAACGATTAGGGCCCTGTAGCTCAGTTGGATAGAGCAGCGGTTTCCTAAACCGAAGGTCGCAGGTTCGAGTCCTGCCAGGGCCACTGTCCTCCCGCCTCTATACCAATACCACGATTCGAGTTGCTGTCCATCAATGCGCGGCACCGCTGTCGCGAGCGCACCACGCGAACCGAGGCCGCCAGCGATGGGGCGCTTCGCGCCGTTGGACACCGTAATCCATTGTCTGAAAAAGAGTTACGGCGACCAGGCCTGAGAGCCGGGGCTATCGGCCCCATAATTGAAGTGGGGTCAGGGTGTCCGGCACCCGCGGCACCAGGAACGGCGCTCTGCGTTCACGGTACGCCAGTTAAGGTGTTTCGTCGTCCCAGCGAGTCGCCGTACAAGCCTGGGAAACGCTCAGCCTTCGCGGCCGACGTCGTGAGCGCTGAGCCGGATGACGGTATGGAGGAGTTGCACTTGGCGATGGATACCCCAAATAACCGTGGGAAGGCCAGGGACACGATGCCGGTCGTTTGCTCGGTTTGTGGGCAATCGGGAGCGATGGGATCCCGGGCGACCAGACGGCTGAAAGGCCGGAACGGGAACGGGGCCGAGCGATTGGGCTCCCGGCTGTGTCCGCGGTGTGGTGCTGTACTCCCCAAGAGTGTGGAGGCCAGACTCAGAAAACTCTCTCAATTGGCTCGCTTCGGCCTGGGGGCCGAGGCCAAGCCACTTCTCCACCCCGGCCAGAAGCTGGTTGTGCCAGCCGCCGATCCCGTGCGGCGGAATGGCAGTTGAGTGCGGTCAGACTGAGTGTGTGATCGACGGGCTCTCCGGCGGGAATCTAGCGTCCCAGCTCTATGCCCAGCACGAAGTATAAGTGTTGGACGGTTTCTTCCCTAAAATCTTGCTCGAATTTGGCGTGGCTGATCCTGTAGCCGAAATGGGCGAGGATCGGCAGGCGACCGGCTCGTAAGACGAGGCCGGCCTCGGCGCCGAGCCGGTTGTCGAAGGTATCGATGTCTTCTGAGTCGGCGGCGGGAGCGAACCACATCCCGAAGTGACCGGAGACGATGGTCGGGATGAGGGCAGCCTCGGCCAGCGCGCGTGCCTCCCAGAAGGAAACGGTCCCCGAGCCCGAGGACTCCTCGGTCTTACGCACCACGGGGCCGAATTGCAGGTTGATCCAAGGGATCGGGCGGATGCCGATTAGCGCTTCCGCCTCGACGAACCGAAGCGTGTTATCCAGATCATCGGTGAGGTCACCCTCCGCATAGCGTGCGTCGAGGGAGAGCCGCCAGAATGAGAGCCGCCCCTCACCGGTCACCGTGGTCCCCGAGAAACTCTGTGTGGCTCCCGCCACCAGCCGATCGAGGTTGGTGCCCGCGACCCCGAATCCCGCGAATGAAGCGTGGATGGGTCCCTGAGCCGCGAGTGGCGACGACAGTAGCAGCGTCGCCAGCGCGACGAGCGGGAGAATCGAGGGGTCAACGCGGCGCTTGCTCACGGACCGGGCTCCAGAACGGTCGGTCCTCGCGTGCGGATCCGCAGGCCCACCTGGTTGCGCAGCTCGGCGTTCTGGCGAGAGATCTCCTCGGAGCGCTGCTGGATCTGGCGTCTGAGTGACTCGTTGTACTCGACGTTGTCGTCCAGGACCTCTCCGGGTCCGCTAACCAGGAAGCCGGTGATGCCGGCGACGGCCAGGGCTCCGGCGACCACGTAGCCGCCCGCCGAGACGTCGATGTCGTCCGGGGCGACGACCGATGGTAAGAGGAACGCAGCGGCGCCGGCCAGGAGGCCGCCTGCCAGGGCCTCGAACCCCGGTCGGCTGGAGCTGTGCACGGGACGGAACAGCGAGTCGGGGGGAAGCGTGGGGAAGTCGAGAGTGTCGGGACTCTCGAGCTCGATATCCAGGGGCATTCTGACGGTGCGCAGGGTTCTGCGCAGCGAGTCGCGCGAGACCACGCTCAACACGTAGTCTCCCGTTGCCGCGGGTTCGCCGTTGGCGTCACGGCCGTCCCAGCGAAGCTGCAGGCTCTCGGCGATGGGACCGGTGTACAGCACGCGCGTCGGTGTCTCGTCCTCGCGCCGGATCTCTGCAGTAATGAAGTGATCGGAGCTGGCGAATAGCCAAACCGAGAACCAGCCGTCACCGATTTGGAATTGGGACTCGCTGTCGGCCTCCAGCGCCACGACCTTGGTCTCACGGCGGACTGCCTGGAAGATGGAAGTGACCTCCGGGGGGAAAATCAGCTCGTCGGGCGTGTAGCGCGGGTCGGTCACGACCAGATTGCGGAAGACCGTGGCTGCCGAATCGGCGTCGCCGCGAAAGACCTGTATGGCGCCGATATAGGTGAGCGCCCGGGCGCGGTCGGTGCGGGTCAGGCCGCCATTCTCGCTGAAGCGAAGGGCTCGCTCCAGCAGGTCAACTGCGTCGTTGAGCTCCAGCTCGTTGTAGGCCCGGATGCCTTGCTCGAGCAGGTAGGTGGCTGACTGCGCACGGGCAGTAGCCGGGATCGCGATCGAGAGGACCGCGAGGGCCAAGGTGAGGCGACGGACGAGCGTCACGGCTGCACGCGCCTCAGCACGATGTCGGTGAGACGCAAATCTTGACCGGGTGCCACCTCTATCTGGCGCTCGAAGGGCTCGAATCCGTCCCGCATGATCCGGACAACGTGAGTGCCGGCGGCGACCTGCACGTTGGTGCGCGGCGTGTTGCCGATCAACTCGCTGTCGACATAGAGAACGCCCCAGGGCCGCGTACTGACGGCCAGGGTGCCAGGCTCCAACGCCACAGCGGACCGAGGCCGGGTCGGCCGGGGCGCGGCCGGCTGGCTGGCCGCCGCGCTGCGCGCGCGCTCGCTGCGTCCCTCGTGGATCGGGCTGGTCGCCCTGCTCGCGGCGGTCGGCCTGGCGCGGCTCTCGGCCCAGGCGCCCTTCTCCAACTACGACGACCGTGCCATCTGGGGCCTCAAGGCCAAGGCCCTGCTCGC
>CP070722.1:1207107-1211260 GCA_020350785.1 Gemmatimonadota bacterium | reverse complement strand
TCTGGTATCGTGAGGCGGGTAACGGACGGCCGCTGGCAGAGTTTGTCGAGCGCTTCGTTGTGGTGGAGGAAGCGCGCCGCCATAGGCCGCAACCCGAGGCGCGGTCAGCCTACCGGCTGCTGAAGCGACTCTTTCGGGCGCTCAGCCGCCGGACCCGCGGGCTGGAGGGAGAAGATCCGTTCGAATTGCGGCGCGAGCTGATGACACTGGCAGGTGGTCGAAGGTGCTAGTCCTCCAGCGACTGAGCGGCGATCACTACCTTGTCGACGAGCGCGTTGAAAAGCGGTTCCGACCTTAGCTCATCCCAGAACGGATACTGTTGAAGGTTTTCTCCGGTGCAGCCCCTACATCTAGAAGGATATCGAGCTCCCCGCCCGGCTCCTTGGGGTTCAAGGTGACGCCGTTGAGGTCGCGGCGGTGCCCCCGGTGCGGAGGGGCTAATCTGCGGTCAACCCTGCAGGGCGGCTGCGTAGATAGTAACGCCAGCCGACCGGCATCTTGTCCATCGTGAGCGTGGAGCGTCTCTTAAGTGTATAGGCACAGCGGAGGACGAACCTTGTCAGCAGAAGATTCCAGTCGGGCTCTAAACGAGATCAGACGGCGGGACAGAGCGCAAAATGATACATGGATTCGCGCTTTCCTCCACTCCGGAGCGTGGGGAGCCCTGGCAACTGTCTCGGAGGGGCAGCCGTTCATCAACACGAACCTCTACGTCTACGACGAGAGCGCCCACGCCATCTATCTCCACGGGGCGCGCGTAGGCCGAACCCACTCCAACGTCGAACAGGGTGGCCCGGTCTGCTTCAACGTCAGCGAGATGGGAAGGATCTTGCCCAACGAAATCGCGCTGGAGTTCAGCCTCGAATACGCGGGCGTGACGGTATTCGGGCGTGCGATCGTCGTCGAGGATGTTGACGAGAAGGCAAGGGCGCTGCAGTTGTTGCTGGACAAGTACGCGCCGCATCTGGAACCGGATCGCCATTACCGGCCGGCCAGCCAGGACGAGCTGGATCGTACGGCGGTCTTCCGGATCGATATCGACAGTTGGAGCGGGAAGGCGAATGTGAAGGCGGTGGACTTCCCGGGCGCCTTTTCGTTCTACGAGCACCGGCCTCCTTCGCCGTTCACGCCCGGGGCGATCGATAGGCCTGCACTCTGAAAGGTGGACTCTGGGCAGCTACCTAACGATGCCCTGTCTAACACTCCGAAGGAAGGGGGTCATGTGAGAATCCGTGTGGCGAAGCTGGCGGCAGTGGTACTTGGCGGCGTGCTTTGGGCATGTTCCGCGCCGCCTCCGGAAACAGCGGGTCTGTCCGAAGAAGACGTGGCGGCGATCAAGGCCACGTCCGAAAAGGAAGTCGTCGACGTGCTGTTGGCTGGCGATTGGGAGGCGTTCGCGGCGGCTTTTACCGAGGATGCCGTGCGAATGGTGCCAAACGAGCCTTTGCACGTGGGTCGCGCAGCGATCGAAGAGTGGGCCGCCGCCAACTGGGGCGGGCTGACGTTCTCGGAGGGCAGCCAGACGGTTTTGGAGGTGGACGGCCGCGGGGACATGGCCTACGCCCGGCTGGCCTACTCGTTCACGGTGGAAGTGCCGGGCTTGGAGGAGCCGATCACGGATGTGGGGAAGGCGCTGATCATCCTGCGGAAGCAGTCAGATGGATCTTGGCTAGTCTCGCATTCGATCTACAACGCCGACTACCCACCGCCCGGGGTACCTCAGGGAGGTTAGTTTTCCGCCGGCCGCTCAACGCCAGGCTCACTCGTTGGCTGGCTCGCCAGCGAGCGGTGTGAGTTGGGGAGCCCCCGCGTCGCGCCCGGGTCCTGGGTGCGCGCTCACGACTACGGGCCACTCGTAAACGCGCTCGATTGTCGCACGAGTCAGGACCTCGTTGGGGGCACCCTCCGCCACGGCAACTCCACGATCCAACAGCAGCAACCGCTCGGCATAGCGCGCTGCCAGGTTGAGGTGGTGGGTGACCAAGATGACTGTCACTCCGTCGACGCCGGTCAACTCGGCAAGGAGTTCGAAGATCTCCATCTCGTGGCGGATATCGAGCGAGACTGTGGGCTCGTCGAGCAAGAGCGTCGCCGGTCGTTGGGCCAGCGCTCGGGCGATCAGGACGCGCTGGCGCTCGCCACCCGACAGTCGCGAGATCGGTCGCGCGGCGAACTCGATCACATCGCATCGACGCATTGCCTCCTCAACAGCCTGACGATCTTGCAGACCCGGCCGCCTCAGCATGCCAAGGTGGGGGTAGCGGCCCATGCCAACCAACTCGCTTACACTGATCGGGAAAACCGTATCCTCGCCTTGGGGCACGACGCCGACTTGTTTTGCCAACTCGCGCCGGGTCCATTCGTGTACCGGCTGCCCCAGGTACCGTACAGCGCCGTGATTGGGATAGAGCGCGCCCAGCAATAGTCTCAGCAGCGTGGATTTGCCTGAGCCGTTCGGTCCAATGACGGCGTAGAGCGAGCCCGGCTCGACCCTGATGTCGATCCCGTCCAACGCCGGGCGAATGGCGCCTGGGTACTGAAAGCGAAGCTCGCTCGTCTCAAGGATTGGCGGAGCTCTCACACAGCCCTCCGGGTCAGCAGAAGGACGAACAACGGCACGCCAACCAGCGCTGTGATGACCCCCAGTGGGAGCTCGGCCGGCGCGGCGACGGTACGGGCCGCCGTGTCGGCCGCGAGCAGGAAACCGCCGCCCAACAGCACCGATGCGGGGAACAGCAGCTGGTGATCGCTGCCCCACATCAGCCGTATCGCGTGTGGGACGATCAGCCCGACGAATCCGATGATCCCGCTCACCGCGACGGTCGCCGCCACCAGCAGAGACGCAATCAAGTACGAAGCCAGCTTCACTCTCTCGACTCGCGTTCCCAAATACAGCGCCGTCTCTTCGCCGACCGCGAGCAGGTTGAGGGGCCGTGCCATCAAGAGGAGCGCAGCCATCGCGGGCAACATATAGGCGGTCAGGAGGACCACCGACGTCCAATCAGCCGCAGCCAGACTGCCCATCATCCAGAAAAGGGCCGAGCGGAACGTCTCGCCAGAGGCGAACGTCAGTAACAGCTGGATCACGGCATTGAAGAAGGCGGCCACAACCAACCCGGCAAGGATCAACACACGGGTATCCAGGCCGCTGGCCGCGTACGTAGCGATGCGCAGGACGAGCAGAATCGCGAGTAGTGCACCCGCGAAAGCGGCAAGCGGAACAGACCAGGGCGCCAGTAGGCTCCAGCCGAGGACGACGGCGGTTACGGCGCCCACCGCCGCGCCTCCCGAGACCCCAAGGACCCACGGCTCCGCCAGCGGATTCCGCAACAGAGCCTGGAAAACCGCACCGGCCAGCCCCAAAGCGCCGCCCACCAGCAAGGCGAGCACGGCCCTGGGCAGCCTCAGGTGAAGAACGATCGCCCGCGTCGTCTCGTCGCCGGCACCGCCCAGCGCGGCGATCACTTCACGCAGCGGGAGGTGAGCGGCGCCGATGGTCATGCTGACGCCGAACACGAACGCGGCGATGATCAGCAGGAGGGCCAGGCGGGCGACCCGCCGGGGAGTCATTCCGCTAGCGCTCCTCTAGAGTGTGAGGATGAAGAAGGTCGGCCAACCGGCGCGCCGCCTCGCCTACGCGTGGACCGGGTCGATTGTAGAGGTCGGCATCGACCTGTATCGCGCGCCCATCTCTGACCGCCCGCAACTCACGCCAGCCGACCGCTTTCCCGAGGCTCTCTATGTCGATGAGATCATCTTCGGTTTGCGATATCAGAACGATGTCCGGCTGCCGGCGCACGACCTCTTCCATGCTGACCTGCGGCCAGAGACCCGGGGCATCCGCGAAGACGTTGCGGCCGCCGGCGATCCGGATCAGCTCGTCGATGTAGGTTCCGGATCCAGCCGTCGTGGGCGGTTCGTACAACACTACGTAAAAGACGCTGGGCCGCTCACGGCCCGCCACCGCGACGCGCACCGACTCGAGATCGTCTGCGATCGCGGCGTTGAGTGAATCGGCGATGTCTTCGAGGTGTAGAAGGATACCCAGCGCTTCCGTCGCCCGGTGTAGGTCGGCCAGCGTCTGGACCTGCGGTGTATAGATGCGCGCGCCGAGAACCTCGAGTCGCCCAATCACCGAGCGCGAGGCGTTGTC
>CP070722.1:1201669-1207007 GCA_020350785.1 Gemmatimonadota bacterium | reverse complement strand
GGAGGCGATGCCCTCCAGCATCCAGGCCCGGCTCAGGTTGAGGCCGGCCAGGTGGCCCAGCTTGGGGTCAGCAGGGTCGCTCACCACGGCCGGCTCGATCCAAAGCGGGCCCGTATCGCCGGAGGGAATCGTCGGCAGGAAGGTGCTGAGCCAGGCCGCGAACTCTGTCGGCGGCAGCAAGCGACGCATCAAATCCGCCTCGGCCAGACACGGCGAGAGGAAATCCTGGCCCGAGGGCTCGTAGGACAGCGGGCAATCCCGGTCGCCAAGGTAGAAGCGGAGGCTTGCCTGCCTCACGACGTCTTCGGTTTCGCGATCGCCGGCGACTCGCGCCCAATCGAGGATCAGACCGAAGGCGAGAGCCGTCTGTGCGTGCTCGCCGATCCGTATGGGATGGGTGAGCTTTGGGACCCATTCGCGCAATCGTTCGGCCGCCGCGCGCTCCAACGGCTCGAGGGCTTCGATCCACGCGCGAGCCTGTGCGTCGTCCCATTCGCGCAGCTCGGCCGCCAGCTGCAGGAGCCAGGCGAGGCCGTAGGGCCGCTCGAAGGAAACTCGCCCCTCACCTTCGAGATAGCGCACCTCACCGGCGATCTTATCGGGCGTGAGGCTCCAGGCGAGAGCCGCGCGGGCTTTTTGGGTTACCGGGCTCTCTGTAAACGAGCGCGCCAGGCGCACCAGGAGCCAGTGGCCGTGAACGGCCGAATGCCAGTCGTAACAGCCGTAGAACGCGGGCGTCAGCTCGCGCGGTGGGAGAGCGTCGGCGTCGCTCGAGAGCACGTGCGCGATCTTGTTGGGGTATTCGCGGTGTACGCAGTCCAGCGCCAGGCGGCCGAATCGCTCGGCGAAGGTGTCGTCCAGATCTTGGGCAGAGACTGGAAAGCTTGCCATGAGCGTGAAGAGAAGCGAAGGCGGAACGAGTGTCAACGGTCGCACGCCGGTCTATTCCTCCCGCAATGCGATCATCGGGTCGACGCCAGCCGCACGCCAAGCGGGCGCCAATCCGGCGGCGATTGCCACCGTCGCGAGCAGTAGCGCCGATAGTCCCAGCGTCAACGGGTCGGAGGCCGTCACGCCGTAGAGGAAGGAGGCCACCAGGCGCGTGGCGGCGAGGGCGAGGAGCGTGCCCAACCCCACACCGATCACGACCATGGCTCCGGCCTCGCCCGCTACCATGCGCAGTATACCCGTCCGCGCGGACCCGAGCGCTATACGGATGCCGATCTCGCTGCGCCGACGCGCCACGCTGTAGGATATCGTGCCATACAAGCCGATCACCGCGAGCAGCAACGCCAGCCCACCGAAGAAGCCGGAGAGCGCCGCCAGCAGGCGCGGCCGTGCCAGCGAGGACGCCAGCTGGTCGTCCAGCGTGTTGAATTCGAGCGCGATCGACGGGTGGATCTCGCGCATCGCCTCGGTCACTGCCGGAATCAACGCAGCTGGTGCGGCTTCGCTGCGCAGGGTCAACTCGATCGATGGGCGCCATAACTCCGTCTGCTCGAGCGGAACGTAGGCTGCAGGTTCGATCGACTCGTCGAGCCGCCGATACTTGGCGTCTTCCACCACTCCGACGATCTCCATCGGTGGACCGATGCCGCCGTGCTCGCTCGTACTGATGCTCTTGCCCAGCGGGCTGGCCTCGCCAAAGAACCGGCGTGCCAATGTCTGATTGACGAGTACGACCTTCGCCGCATCCGACCCGTCCTGCGGAGTGAAATCGCGGCCGGCCAGCAGAGCCGTGTCCAGAGTTTTCAAGTAGCCGTCGCTCACCCCGTTGAACCAGACGGGAGCCTCGGAAGGTATTCCGTTCACTATCACGTCTTCGTTCCACGAGGTTCCGTTGATCGGCGTGATCAGCGAGGCGCTCGCCTCGCGCACCCCGGGAATCGCCCGCACCCGGTTGAGCAGCTCGCGCGGGAAACCATCATGTCGGTCGTCGGCAAGGTCTAGGTTGGACCAAACGGCCGTGACCACGAGCACGCCCTCAGAACGGAATCCCGGATGGAGAGTCGCGAGACGCCGGAAGCTCCCCACCAGGAGGCCCGCCGCCACGACGAGGACCAGCGACAGCGCCACCTGGCCGATGACGATTCCCTTGGCGACGCGCTGGCGCGAATCGCCTACCTGTCCGCGGCCCGCTCCACGCATCGCCGTCTGAGGATCCACGCGTGTGGCGCGCCACGCGGGCGCGAGCCCGAACAGAATGCCTGTCCCGGTCGCGACCGCGATGGCGAAAACGAGGACCCGGAGATCGAGCGACAGATCGAGAGAGACCGCGCGGCCACCCTGCGACAGGAAGCGGACGATGATCCCGCTGGACCAGCGAGCGAAGAGGCCCCCGACCGCCGCGCCCAGCAAAGCCAGCAAGACGCTTTCAGTGAGCAGTTGACGTGCCAACCGCGGTCGCCCGGACCCCATCGCGAGCCGCACCGCGATCTCGTCTTGCCTGGCCGTGGCCCGCGCCAATAGCAGCTGTGCGACGTTGGCGCAGGCGATGAGGAGCACCACCCCGACCACCATGAGAAGTATGAACAATGCGTCATGGTACTGGCCGCGGACGTGGGAAATCCCCTTCGGCGCTGGCGCCGCGGTCAACGTTCTCTCCCGGTACCGGGCCTGCTCATCGCCGCTCCAATGTCGGGGGACGGTCGCCTCGAAAATCCTTGGCGCCACCACCGCCAGGCCCGCTTGGGCCTCGGCCAAGCTGCCAGCAGGCTGCAGGCGCCCGAAGATGTCGAGGAACCAGGTGCTCCGAGAATCCAGAAAGCTTCGGCTTCCCCTCAGTATGTCGATCGCGCAGAGCGGTACGAAAATTCCGGCGGCGCGACCGACGTGGATGCCAGCGAATCCAGGGGCGGTTACGCCGACGATCTCGAGCGGATGGCCGTCGAGCGAGATGGTCCGGCCGACCGCGTCGGCGGCTCCACCGTACTCGCGCTGCCAGAAGCTGTGACTCAAGACCGCCGTGCCGGAACAGCCGCGCAGATCGTCGGTGGGCTGCAGCACCCGGCCCGCGATGGCGGGCACTCCCAGCACGTTGAAGTAGTCCCCGCTCACCCAGGCGCCGGGTGTCCGCCGCACCGGTCCGCCGCTCGTGAGATTGAATTCCGCATCGAAGAAGGCGAAGGCACCGGCGAGCGCGTCCTGCCCGTCACGGATCTGCTCCCACTGTGGATTGGTGAAAGTGCCGCCACCTTCACTCATGGTCAGCCGCACGATTTCCTCGGGGTGTTGGACCGGGAGCGAGCGAAGCATGACCGCGTTGATCAGCCTGAAGATGGCGGTGTTGGCACCGATCCCCAGCCCCAGCGACAGCACGGCGACCAGGGTGAACCCCGGGTTCGCCCGCAACGCGCGCGCCGCGTAGCGCAGGTCGGCCAGGAACGACTCGAGCCAGGCTAGGACATCGATGTCGTAGACCCGTTCCTTGAAGGTCTGACGGTGTCCGAAGCGGCGGCGCGCTTCCCGCCAGGCGTCGGATTCGCTCATGCCACCGGCGACCAACTCGTCGACTCGTTCGGCCAGGTGAAAGTCGATCTCCCGGTCTATGTCACGTGCGACCCGGTCGGAGCGCATAAGGTTCAGGAGGCGGTGATACCAGGACATGTTCGACCTCCAGGAACGCGTCTTTGGTCAGGCGTAGCTCAGCACGCGTTGCACGCCCTCGGTCAGCCGAGCCCAGGTCTGCCGTTCCCGGGCCAACTGTGCACGTCCCGCGCGGGTGATCTCGTAGAAGCGAGCCTCGCGGTTCTTGTCGGTGATTCCCCACTTGCCCTTCAGCCACCTCTGCTGCTCCATGCGGTGCAGCGCGGGGTAGAGCGAGCCCTCCTCGACCCGTAGTAACTCGGCGGACGAGCGCTCGACGGCGGCGGTGATGGCGTAACCGTGCAGGGGTCCTCGGACGGCTAGAGTCTGCAGCACGAGGAGATCGAGGGTGCCCTGTAGCTTGTCGTTTCGGTGTTTCGCCATGGCTGGATCTGTTTGTTATACCTAACTAGCTATGTATACGCAGACCCGCGTCCTGTCAAGCGGTGGTGCGCAGAGGACGACAGCTAGGTGAGTTCCCAGCACCAGGCAAGGCACATTGTTGCTAGGGCGGTCGATACCTGCAAGTCCTTGGTGGTCTGGTCGTGTCGATGCCGAAGAACGATCAACGACGGAGACGGAAAAGGACCTGCACGCGCTTGCTCGTTGGACGGGTCCCGTTCAGATTGAGTCCCATGCACCCGGAAGCCGCCCGCGTCCAACTCGATGCCCTTCGTGCACTCAGCGTCGAAGAGCGGTTGCACGTCGCCGAGTTGCTCCGCTCCTTCGCGTGGGAGCTGCAAACATCGGTGATCACCCAGCGTCACCCAGAGCTCACGCCGGCCGAAGTGCAGCAACGAGTTCGAGAAGTGTTCAGCCGTGTCGTCACCTGACCTGCACCGCGTCCTGCTTCACCCGCTCCACCAGACCGGGCTCGACTACATGGTCACAGGTGCGGTCGCCGCCATCGCCTACGGCGAGCCGAGGATGACCAACGATGTTGATCTGGTGGTGCGTCTTGGGCCCGGAGACGCCGAGACGTTGATATTGGCCTTCGCGTCACCCGAGTACTATGTGCCACCCTTGGAGGTCATCGAGGAGGAGCGGCGGCGGCCTCGCTACGGTCACTTCAACATCATCCATCGCGACACCGCGCTAAGAGCGGATATCTACGTGGTCGGGGACGACCCGCTGCATGAATGGGCCATGGCGCGCCGACGCAGGGCATCCATCGGCGGTGATGCTGTATGGTTCGCGCCACTCGAGTACGTGATCGTGCGCAAGCTCGAGTACTTCCAGCAGAGCGGATCCGACCGTCATCTTCGTGACATTGTCGGCATGCTGCGTTTAAGCAGCTAGTTGGTCGATCAGGCTGAGCTCCAGAGCCTCATCGCCGAGCGTGACATCGCCACGGCGTGGCAGCGTGTGTTGGACCTGGCGCCCTGAGGTGCGCGTCGGCGAGAGCTGGCATGTAAGCTGTTGGTCTGAACCCCGGGGACGTTCGAGGCAACTCCGGAAACCCGGCGCGACGTACCTCGTAGTGTGGAATGGTAGTCATCGAGGTACGTCATCATGTCGCCGACTGTCTTCCTCGCCGTGAAGAGTGCGCGGCCGCAGTCTCTGCGGCTGGCATTTCTGCTGCTTGTCTTCATCGCAATCGGTTGCAGTGACGAGACCGTCGCGCCGATACCCCCGGATACGACGAGCGGCTCGTGGGTCAGATACACGCCGTTCAACTGGACCCATGACGGCAGACCCTACGAGTCGACGTACGTCAAGATCTTCAGCGACGAGGCCAGCGATGCGATGAAGC
>CP070722.1:1130638-1201569 GCA_020350785.1 Gemmatimonadota bacterium | reverse complement strand
TTCCGTCGGCGTCGATGACCGGCGAGGAATCATAGTAGCGTCCGGGGGCGGCCCGCTCGAATACGTTGATGATGGTCACCAGCCCGTGGGCGGCGGCGGCTGCCTGGAACCGTTCGGTGGTGGGGCCGGGAATGGGCTCGGCCCAGTCGAAGTAGCTCGCATCGGCACGGACCTGGGGGAAGAAGAAGTCGAAGGCCAGTTCGGGAAAGACTATGAGCGAGGCTCCCTGGTCGGCTGCCCGCTTCATCCAGGCGATCGCCTTCTCGATGCTGGCCGCCCTGTCGCCCTCGTGTCGGAATTGTGCGCTGGCCACCTTCATCTGTCATCTCCGCTGTTAGAGCTTAGCAGCGACGTTGGTGGAGGCCGGAGCGCGCGTCTCCGGCAAAGTGACGTGAGAAGAATCGGGCGCGGCACCGGCAGCCACAAGAGCGCGAGTGGGAGCGGCCTTGGGTCGGAGAGTGAGGGCGGTCTTGGGCCGGAGGCTGCTGGCGAAGGCCGTATCGGCGTGAGTTTATCGAGCCCATGCAGCGCTTGACACTTCTCAACCTGCGCGTCAGGTTTGGACACCAGCCGCGTGCCGGGCGCCCCGGGGGGTATCCTTGGGCGCCTTGGTTTTTGTCGAGGTCTCCAGAACCCGTGGTGAAAGAGTGAGCGCGGAAAAACTTAGACTGGTCCTGCCCGACGGCAGAGAGGTCGAGGTCGAGCCCGGTATCTCGGCACGCGACCTGGCGACGAAACACGATGGCGGTCTGGCGGAGAACGCTATTGCGGCGAAGCTCGATGAGGAGATCATCGATCTGGGGCGACCGATAGTTCGGTCGGGCCGGTTCCGCTATCTCGGCGAAGACGATTCCGATGTCGACGCGTTGTATGTGCTGCGTCATTCTACGGCGCACGTCTTGGCTACGGCGGTACGCATGATCTGGCCGAATGCCGGTATCGGTTTCGGGCCGCCGATCGCCGAGGGGTTCTACTACGACTTCGATGTCGAGCAGCCCTTCACCCCGGAAGATCTAGCTCGGATCGAGGAAGTCATGGCCGAGGTGGTCGCCGCCGGCGAGGTCTTCGAGCGGCGTGAGGTCGACCGGGCCGAGGCGCGCGACCTCTTCGCCGACGATCCTTACAAGCTGGAGAGGCTGGGAGAGATACCCGAGGGCGACACGATATCGGTCTACCGCGACGGTAAGTTTCTGGATCTCTGTCGCGGGCCGCACCTGCCGTCCACCGCGCTGGTCAAGAACTTCAAGCTGCTTCACGCCGCCGGCGCCTATTGGCGCGGCGATGAACGCCGGCCGATGCTCCAGCGGATCTACGGCACGAGCTTCTTCGAGAAGAAGCACCTGGAGGAGCACCTGCAGCGCCTGGAAGAGGCGCGCCGGCGCGATCATCGCATGTTGGGCAAGGAATTGGACCTGTTCAGCATTCAGGACGATGTGGGTCCCGGCCTCATCCACTGGCATCCCAAAGGGGCGATGATCCAGTTCCTTCTGCGTCGCTTCCTGGAGGATGAGCTGCTGCGCCGCGGCTACGACTTCGTCTACACTCCGCACATCTCGAGGGAGACGCTGTTCCGCAGGTCGGGGCATCTGCAGGCTTACGCGGAGGTCATGTTCCCGTCCATGGAGATGGAGGGCGAAAAGGAGAACTATCGGGTAAAGCCGATGAACTGTCCTTCGCACATGGAGATCTACGCCTCACGGCAGCGCAGCTACCGCGACCTTCCCATCCGCTATGCGGAGATCGCCAGCGACTATCGCAACGAGAAGTCCGGTACGCTGCACGGCATGCTGCGCGTGCGCGGGCTGACGATGGACGATGCGCACATCTTCTGCCGGCCGGACCAGGTGGAGGATGAGATCTACGGCATGCTGGACCTCGTCGATTACGTGTACAGCACGTTCGGTCTTCAGTACCGGCTGGATTTCGCTACGCGTCCGCCAAAGCGGATCGGCGCCGACGAGGTTTGGGACGAGGCCGAGGCGGCGCTGCGTAGCGCTATCGAGCGCCGAAAGCTGACGTACGCGGTCGATCCTGGGGGCGGAGCGTTTTACGGGCCCAAGATCGACGTCAAGTTCCTGGACGCCATCGGTCGAGAGTGGCAGGGCTCGACGATCCAGCTGGATTTCGTCCTGCCGGAGCGCTTCGACCTGAGCTATGTGGGCGCTGACAACCAGCGCCATCGGCCGGTCATGATCCACCGGGCCATCTACGGGACGCTGGAGCGCTTCGTCGGCGGCCTGATCGAGCATTTCGCCGGCACTTTCCCAACCTGGCTCGCCCCGGTCCAGGTTCGGCTGCTGCCGATCTCCGACGAGTTGACCGCCACCGCACGCGAGCTGAGGGATCGGCTGAGGGCCGCCGGCCTGCGGGCCGAGGTCGATGAGCGGGCGGAGACGCTGTCCTACCGGATACGGGACGGCGAGCTGCAAAAGATCCCGTATCTGGCCGTCATCGGGCAGCGGGAAGCCGAGGCTGGCACGGTGGCGGTGCGCAAGCGGGGTGCGGAGAAGAAGCAGGTCGTGATGCCGGTGCCCGAGTTCGTGGAGCAGGTAGCGGAGGAGGATCGGACCCGGGCGCTCAACTGAGCGGGCCAGGGGGGGTGGGGGCGGCGGCAGTCTGGCGGGGCGGGGGTGCGGCTTCGCGGCCTGCGAGCCAGGGGGCCCGGCGGTTGACAACTGACGGGTCATTGGCAAGTATTCCGGGCAAATAATGGAAAGTGGCGGTGTGATGGACGCCGCCCACCTTTCGGCCCGCACCCTGGGGTGCGGTGCTGCCGGGTCCGAGTGGGGAGCGACAGGGGGCGCTGCGGTGGCGGCGCGCCCGGGGGTCGCTTCTACTTGGGTCCATCCTTTTTTGTTGCCGAGGCAGCTGGACCATTTAGCGAAGGGAGACCGATTATCGACAAAAACGAGCCCCGCGTAAACGACCAGATCCGCATCAGTCCGGTGAGGTTGGTCGATGTCGATGGCGAGCAAGTGGGGATCGTCTCAATCGATGAGGCTCGCGCCGCGGCCGCCGAGCGGGGCCTCGATCTGGTGGAGGTGGCGCCGACGGCGCGGCCGCCGGTCGTGCGGGTCATGGACTACGGGAAGTACAAGTACGAGCAGGCGCGCAAGGCGCGCGAGTCCCGCAAGAAGCAGCACCAGGTCAAAGTGAAGGAGATCAAGCTCCGCCCCAAGATAGAGGAGCACGATTTCAACTTCAAAGCAGGGCACGCCCGCCGCTTCCTTGGTGAGGGCAACAAGGTGAAGCTGACGATGCGGTTTCGGGGCCGAGAGATGACCCACTCGGAGCTCGGAGCCGAGGTGCTGGAGGAGTTCGCGGCGTCGCTAGCGGATGTGGGCCAGGTGGAGGAGAAGGCTAGGCTCGAAGGGCGGAACATGACGATGGTACTCGCGCCGCGCCGCTGATCGGTTGCGGATGAGCAGAGGGGAGAAGTGAACGACAATGCCAAAGATGAAGACCAATCGGGCCGCGGCGAAGCGCTTTCGCAAGACGGCGAGCGGAAAGCTGAGGCGCAACAAGGCCTACAAGAGTCACATCCTGGCCAAGAAGGCACGGAAGCGTAAGCGACGCTTGCGGAAGTCGACGCTGGTCGCGGCGAGCGACGTGAGGCGAATGAAGAGGATGCTCGGTCTCTGAGCCGCGAGCGCGCAGCCTGGCGCACAGGGCACGGTGGTCGGAAGAAAGGAGTCCATAGATGCCGCGGGTTACGAATCAGGTAGCACGTCACAAAAAGAAGAAGAAGATCCGTGAGGAAGCGAAGGGATATCGTGGCGCACGGTCCAAGCTCTATCGGTCGGCGAAGAACGCCGTAGAGAGAGGTTGGAGCTACAGCTACCGCGACCGGCGCCGGCGTAAGCGGGAATTTCGTCGGCTCTGGATCACACGCATCAACGCTGCGGCGCGCCTGCATGACCTGTCCTACTCGCAGTTCATGAACGGGTTGCGCTCGGCGGGCGTGGAGCTGAACCGCAAGGCGCTTGCCGATCTGGCGGTGCGCGACCCGGGAGCTTTCGGGAATTTGGTGGCCGTTGCGAGGGACGCGCTTGCCGAGTAGCGCCGAGGTCGCGATGCGGGATTTCCTAGCCGATCTGCAGCGGCTCGAGGAGGCCGGCAGCGGCGCGATACGCGCCGCCGCGGCCATCGACCGGCTGGAGGAGGTCCGGGTCGAGATCCTGGGTCGCAAGGCTCGGCTCACGCAGCTGTTGCGAAGTGTGCGAGACCTTCCGCCGGAGCATCGCCGCACGGCGGGTTCTGAGGCCAATCGGGTGAAGCAGCGCCTGCAGGAGCTACTTGAGCAGCGGACTGCGGAGCTGACGGCGGATCAGAAGGAGGAAGGGCCGGAGGTCGACCTGACCCTGCCGGGCCGCCCGCGCTGGCGCGGAGCGCGGCATCCCTGCACGCTGGTCACTGACGAGATCTGCGGGATCTTCAAGGAGCTGGGCTTCGTGCGTGCCCGGGGTCCCGAAGCCGAGACGACGTGGTACAACTTCACGGCGCTCAACACTCCGCTGGATCATCCGGCGGCCGACGAACAGGACACGTTCTACCTGGACGCCGATGTGGTGCTGCGGACCCATACGTCGCCGGTGCAGGCGCGGGTCATGGAGAAGACGAAGCCACCGGTGCGGATCGTCGTGCCGGGTGTCGTGTACCGGCGTGACCCGTTCGACGCATCGCATGCACCGGCCTTCGACCAGATAGAGGGGTTGGCCGTCGACGAAGGCATCAACTTCGTCGAATTCAAGGCGACGATCGGCTACTTCGTGCGCCGCTTCTTCGGCGAGGATACGGCGACGCGCTTTCGACCGTCTTTCTTTCCGTTCACCGAGCCATCGGCTGAACTGGATGTCTCCTGTGCGATCTGCCACGGCGAGGGTTGCTCGGCCTGCAAGGGAACCGGCTGGGTCGAGATCATGGGCGCCGGCATGGTGGATCCGGCCGTCTTCGACAACGTGGGCTATGACTCGGAGCGTTACACCGGTTACGCCTTCGGTATGGGCGTCGGTCGAATCGCGATGCTCCGCTACCGGATTCCCGACATCCGGCTGTTGTACGAGGGTGACGTCCGCTTCCTGGGACAGTTCGCCCGCGCCTGAGCGTCATCTGCGCTCCATGCTTTTCTCTGGACCATGAACATTTCCTATCGCTGGCTTAGAGAGCTGGCTCCGACGATCAGCGGGACTGCGACCGAGCTGGCCGAGCGCCTGACCTACACGACGGTCCCGGTAGACGACGTGGTCTGGCTGGGTGCCGGGCTCACCGAACTGGTGGTGGGCCAGGTCAAGAGCGTGACGCCTCACCCGCAGGCCGACCGGCTGGTCGTCTGTCAGGTCGACATCGGTCGCGGCGATACGGTTCAGGTAGTCACCGGGGCGCCCGTCGTCCAGGAGGGCGGCTTCTACCCCTTCGTCGGAGCCGGCCAGACTTTGCCGGGCGGACAGCTAATCAAGAAAGCAAAGCTGCGCGGCGAGTACAGCGAAGGCATGCTTTGCTCTGAGCGGGAGCTTGGAATCGGCCGCGACGCCGCGGGCATCATGCTACTTCACGGTCAGTTCGAGCCCGGGCAACCGGTCGTAGATGCTCTACAGCTCGATGATCACAGGCTCGACGTCGACGTGACGGCCAACCGACCCGACCTGCTGGGCCACTGGGGGGTGGCGCGCGAGCTTGCACCCCGGGGAGAGCGCGATCTGCGCCTGGCGGACCTGCCGGGCCAGCGCCGCGCCACCGCCGATCTGCGTACCGCAGAGCTTGAGGGAAAGACGGCGGGCGTGACCGTGCGCATCGAGGATCCCGAAGGTTGTCCCCGTTACATGGGCGCCGTGATCCGCGGCGTGACGATCGGTCCGTCGCCGGAGTGGCTGGCGTCGCGGCTGCGGGCGATCGGCCAGCAACCGATCAACAACGTAGTCGACGCGACGAACTACGTTCTCCATGAGCTCAACCAGCCGCTCCACGCCTTCGATCTGGAGAAGCTGGATGGGCCCGCGGTCGTCATCCGGCGCGCGCGTGTCGGCGAGACGTTGCGAACGCTCGACGGTAAGGAGCGGGTGCTGGATCCAGAGATGCTGGTGATCGCCGACGCGTCACGTCCGTGCGCGATGGCCGGCCTCATGGGCGGCGAGGCGAGCGAAGTGACCGATACGACCCGAGACGTGTTCTTGGAGTGCGCCTACTTCGATCCCAAACGGATCCGGCGCGCCGCCAAGGGGTTGGCCCTCGACACTGACGCCTCCTACCGTTTTCAACGCGGCATCGATCCGGCCGGCCTGGCCGCCGCCCTGCAGCGCGTCCTCGACCTCATCCTCACGGTGGCGGGCGGTGAGGTCGAGGGCGATGCCGTCGATGTGAACCCGCAGCCACCGGTCCGCCGTATCGTGAGTCTCCGTCCCGAGCGCATCAGTCACCTGCTGGGGGTCGACCTCGAGGAGGGAATCATCAGGGGCTGCCTGGAGCCCATCGGCTTCGGGGTGCAGAAGGGCAAGGCCGGGGCTCTGGCGGTCGAGGTGCCGACCTGGCGACCCGATGTCGAACGGGAAGTCGACCTTATCGAAGAGGTCGCGCGGCGTCACGGCTATGGCGAGTTCCCCGAGGATATGAGAAGCCTGCGGCCGGGAGCGCTCTCGGAGGACAGATACGTGGAGGTTTTCGACCGCCTGCGTGAGCTGTTGGTCGGAATCGGGTTCATGGAAACGCGCAGCGTGCCCTTCACTTCGTCGAGTGGTGGCGAGATCCGGCTGCTCAACCCGCTATCCGAGCGCGAGGACCACCTCCGGCGCGATCTGATCTCGGGGCTTATCGGGCGGTTGGAGGCCAATTTCGCCTGCGGACAGCGCGACACTCGCCTCTTCGAGCTGGGCACCGTGTTCCGAGCTACGGGCGGTCCGGTGCCCGAGGAACGGATTCACGTCGGCGCGATCTGGACGGGCCGCCGGGCACCCGAACATTGGTCGGGACGGAGTGAAGATTGGGATGTTTGGGACCTCAAGTGGATGCTGGAGTCCCTCGCCGATGTGGCTGCCGGGGGCGCCGGGGTGCGCCCCGTCGACCCGCCGTCCTCGCCTGGCCCGCTGGAGGATGCGCTCGCGGTGCTGACTGTTGACGGGCAGGCGTTGGGCATGGGGGGGCGAGTCTCGGCGGGAGAGATCGAGGCGCCACGCTGGGCGGGCAACGTTTGGGGTTTGGAGCTGGAGATCACGGCGGTGCGGCGCGAGCCGGTCACCTACAAGACGCTGCCGGTGTATCCCGCGGTGGAACGCGATCTGGCCCTTGTCGTTCGGCGCGACATGGTCGCGGCGGAGGTCGGCGCCCTGATGCAGGAGATGGCGCCGGGCTACCTGGAGGACCTCTCCGTCTTCGACGTCTACGAGGGCGAAAACATACCGGCGGGCACGCGCAGCGTGGCTTGGAGGTTGAGATTCCGAGCCCCGGATCGTACCCTAACCGATGAAGAAGTCGACGCAGCCGTAAGGCGTATCATCTCGGCGCTGGAGGAAAGGCTAGATGTCAGAGTCCGAGGGGCGTAAGCCTGGCATCGAGTTTCCGAAGTTCGAGGCTCTCGAGGCGGCCGTTCGCCGGGCCCTGCGCCAGCTCGAGGTCTGGCGCGAGCGGGCACAAGGATCGGAGGCCGAACGTCGCAGGCTTCAGGATCTGCTGGACCAGATCAAGCGGGGGTCCGCGGATCTCGATCCGGGGGAGATGGCGGCGGAGCTGGAGCGGCTGCGGGCCGAGAACGAGAGACTGCGCGCCCAGCTGGAGGAGGGTCTGCGGCAGGCCGAGAAGCTGGCGCGAGAGGTGGAATTCCTGGAGGATTCGCGATGACGGGCAAGGGAAGCGGTGGCCAAGAGCTGGTCGAGGTCGAGATCCTGGGCGAGACCTACTCGTTGAAGTCGGAGACGGGGGCGGAATACACGCGGAGGGTAGCCGAGTACGTGGACCGCACGGCCCGGGAGATCCGTGATGAGAGCGGGATGATGGATCAGACGAAGGTCGCCATTCTAGCGGCGCTGGCGGTGACGGACCAGCTGTTTCGCATGCGCGACGGGGTAGATGTAGTCAAAGGGCTGGCCGAGAAGAGGGCGGAGCGTCTGACTGGCGAAGTGCTTGCGGCAGTGGAGCAAGGTAGCGCCGACTAGCTTGCGGAAGGGTTCGCGGCGTGTCTATTATTCAAGCTGCCCTGTGGCTGAGTCTGGAGATCGTCAATAACCGCTTAGTAGCAGTTTTGCATAGTGATCCGAACGCGTTCCGATGCTTCTATCACCGTTGGGGCCAGGCATTCCTGGAGTGAGCACGGATAGAGCGATAAGGCGGTAATCTCGCCGGTACTGGGAGCTTCCGGCGCGCAAAACTGTTTCGCGACCCTCAGGGGCGTGGTTGGATTTCCAGCGGCAGGGCCTAGGGCCTTGCCGCTTTTTCTGTTCGGGCGTGTCTGAGGCGCCTGGACCTTTACGGAGAGAGATTCGTGAACTGGATCGTTGCCATACCAGCCCTGGCGGTCGGCCTCTTCCTGGGGTGGTCCGTCACTTTCCTCCTCGTGCGGCGATTCGAGCTCGGCCGGATAAAGGAACAGCGCGAACGGGCCGAGGCCGAGGTCCGGCGGCTGACGGAGAGTGCTCGGGCCGACTCTGACAACATCCGGCGCGCCGCGGAGCTGCAGGCCAAAGAGGAGATACTGCGGGCCAAGGAGAGCTGGGAAGAGGAGGTTGGGACGCGAAGGGCTGAGGTCGAGCGGAGCGAGCGGCGCCTGGATGACCGGGAGAGCATGCTCGACCGGAAGTACGCGCTGTTGGACGAGAAGCAGGAGCAGCTGAAGCGGTTGAGCGACGAGCTCGAGGAGAGAGAGAAGGCGATCGATGAGGATCGTGCCCGTTACGACAGCTTGATCGAGGAAGAGCAGCGGAAGCTGGAGCGGATTGCGGGGCTGTCGGCGGAGAAGGCGAAGCGCGAGCTCATGCGCCAGGTAGAAGAGGAGGCGCGGGCGGAGGCGGCCAAGCGGGTCCGTCAGATCAAGGAGGAGGCAGCCCGGGGCGCAGAGCGGGAGGCGCGCAACATCGTGGCGATGGCGATCGAGAAGATCGCGGCGGACCATGCGGCGGAGGCGACGGTGTCGGTCGTGCCGCTTCCCAATGATGAGATGAAGGGTCGGATCATCGGGCGCGAGGGGCGCAACATTCGCGCATTCGAGAATCTCAGCGGGGTGGATGTGATAGTAGACGACACGCCGGAGGCGGTGATCGTCTCGGCTTTCGACCCGGTGCGCCGCGAGATCGCTCGCATCGCCATGGAGAAGCTGGTTGCCGACGGCCGTATCCACCCGGGCCGGATCGAAGAAGTGATAGACAAGGCGAAGAAAGAGGTGGAGCAGAGCATGCGGGAGGCAGCGGAGGAGGCGTGCTACGAGCTGGGCATTCACGGACTGCACCACAACATCATGGAGACGCTGGGCCGGATGAAATACCGGACCTCTTACGGCCAGAACCAGCTTCAGCACTCGAAGGAAGTCGCTCACCTGGCCGGCCACATGGCCGCCGAGCTCGGACTCAGCGCCAAGCTGGCGAAGCGAATGGGGCTACTACACGACATCGGTAAGGGCATGACCCACGAGCACGAGGGGACGCACGTGGAACTGGGCTACGAGCTCTGTAAGCGTTGTGGCGAAGCGGACCAGGTGCTCAACGCCATTCGTGCCCACCACGGCGAAGAGCCGGCCCAGTATCCCGAAACGTTCGTAGTGACGGCGGCCGATGCCGTGTCGGGCGCACGGCCCGGTGCGCGCCGAGAGTCGTTCGAGGCCTACGTCAAGCGCCTGGAGAAGCTCGAAGAGATCGCGACATCTTTCGAAGGCGTCGCCAAGTGCTTCGCGATTCAAGCCGGCCGCGAGGTCCGGATCATGGTGACGCCGGAGGCGATCTCGGACGACGAGATGGCCGTTCTCAGCGAGAAGACCGCTAGGCGCATCGAGCAGGAGCTGCAGTACCCGGGGCAGATCAAGGTTGTCGTCGTCCGCGAGACACGCGCTGTAGACTTTGCCCGCTAGCGGTCCCCTTTCCAGCGGTTCGCGTCGAGCCGCTGAGCCGGCAGGATAGACAGCGGCATGCGAATCCTCTTCGTCGCCGATCTCGTTGGGCGGCCGGGCCGTCAGGTGGCCCGGGCGCTTCTCCCTGGACTGCGCGCGGAGCGTGCGGTCGATGTCGTGATAGCCAACGGGGAGAACTTGGCCGCTGGATTCGGCGTCACTCCTTCCCTCGTGACGGAGCTTCTCGGCTGCGGTGTGGATGTCATCACTTCGGGCAACCACATCTGGGACAGGCGCGACGGAGTTGAGCTGCTCGAAGAGGAGCCGCGTCTTCTCAGGCCGGCGAATTACCCGTCGGGTAATCCAGGCAGCGGCACATACGTCTTGCAGGTCGAAGACCGGAGCATCGCCGTTGTCAATCTGCAAGGCCGGGCCTTCATGCCGGACATCGACGATCCCTTCCGCGTCGGCCGGACCCTGGTCGATGATCTTCGTGCCGAGACCAACATCATTGTGATAGATTTTCACGCGGAGGCGACGGCCGAGAAGCTGGCATTTGCCCACTTCATGGACGGCCTGGTCAGTGCCGTGGTCGGCACCCACACCCATGTACCGACGGCCGATGCACGGGTCCTTCCCGGCGGCACGGCTTACGTGACGGACTTGGGGATGACCGGCTCACATGCGGGGGTCATCGGTTTCCAGGTCAAGGGGGCGGTGCAGCGCTCGTTGCTGGGGCGGCGGATTCGCCTGGAGTTGGCGGAGGGTGAATTGCGCTTTCAAGGTGCCCTGATCGATATCGATGAGGCCTCGGGTCACGCGACGAGCATTGAGAGGGTCGACCTTAGTTATGAAAGGGAGCAATAAGGTGGCAGATGTTATCGATGGTAAACGGGTGGCGGCGGAGATCCGGCAGGAGGTCAAGCAGGAGGTAGAGGACCTCAGAGCGAACGGTGTGACGCCGGGACTGGCGGTGGTGCTGGTGGGTGATAATCCAGCGAGCGCGGTTTACGTGCGAATGAAAGCGAAGGCCTGCGAGGAAGCCGGCATCTATTCCCGGGTGATACGTCTTCCCGTCGAGACCGGCCAGGGCGAGCTCGAGGCCGTGGTGGACGAATTGAACGCCGATGGGGCGATACACGGGATGCTTGTCCAGCTTCCCCTGCCGCCGCAAATCGAAGAGCGATCGATAACCTGGCGGATCGACCCGGCGAAAGACGTGGACGGCTTTCACCCGATGAACGTGGGACGCATGATGATCGGTGATCCGCTGGCGTTCCGGCCGGCGACGCCCGCCGGTGTGATCGAGTTGTTGATGCGGAGTGGCTACGACCCCAGCGGGAAACGCGTGACTATCGTCGGACGCTCGAATATCGTCGGCAAGCCATTGTCCGTCTTGCTTTCTCAGAAGATGAAGGGTGGAAACGCAACCGTGACGCTTGCTCACAGTCGGACCCCTGACCTGCCGGCGGTGCTGCGCGAAGGGGATATCCTGGTGGCGGCGATCGGGGTTCCGGAGTTCGTCAAAGCCGGCGCGGTGAAGCCGGGAGCTGTAGTCATCGACGTGGGAGTGAACCGTGTCGACGATCCCGGCACCGAGAAGGGCTATCGCCTGGTCGGGGATGTCGCGTACGAGGAGGTATCGCAGGTGGCGAGCGCGATTACGCCGGTGCCGGGAGGTGTGGGGCCGCTGACGATCGCGATGCTGTTGAAGAACTGCATCGTCGCAACCCGAGGCATAGCAGGGATCGCGTGAACGACGACCTGTTTTATGAGGCGGCCAACGCCCGCGCTCTCGGCCGCTCTCGCGTTCCACAGGTCTGGACCGTCAGCCAGGTCAACGCACTGGCCCGCGATCTTCTGGAGGGCTCGCTGCCCGCGCTCTGGGTGGCGGGTGAAGTCTCGGGCTTCAAGCGCTACCCCGCCGGTCACTGTTTCTTCACGCTGAAGGATAAGAAATCTCAACTCGGCTGCGTCATGTGGCGCGAGGCGGCGCGAACGCTTCCGGCGGAGCCGCCGGAGGGTCTGGCCGTTCATGTGTTCGGCTATCCCACGGTGTATGAGCGGGCCGGCCGCTTCCAGTTCGTCGTCCACGAGCTCAACGCTCGAGGTGAGGGGCTGTGGCGCGCCGCCTTCGAACGGGCCCGACGAAAGCTGGAGGCCGAAGGTTTGCTCGATGCGTCGCGTAAGCGCGGCCTGCCGCCTTTTCCCTCAGTGATAGGTGTTGTCACGTCGCTGGAGGGCGCTGCCCTGAGGGACATTGTCTCGATCATCAAGCGACGTGCACCCTGGATCGACATCATCGTCTACCCGACTCGAGTGCAAGGGGAAGGCGCCTCCGAGTCGATCGTGGCGGCTCTCTCCGAAGCGGCCCGCGGCCGCCGTGTCGACCTGCTGATCGTCGGACGCGGCGGCGGGTCGGCGGAGGATCTTCAGGCTTTCAACGATGAGGCGGTGGCCCGCGCGATCGCGAGCTGCCCTGTGGCGGTGATCTCGGCCGTGGGTCACGAGATCGACGTGACGCTGTCTGATCTGGTAGCGGACCTTAGAGCGCCGACGCCCTCGACCGCAGCCGAGATCGCGGCGCCGGAAGTCGGTCGCTTGCTGGCGGAACTACACAACGTGGGAGAACGCCTCTCGGCGGCGTTTTACGGTAGGATCTCGCGAAAGCTGCAGCGCGTCGAGCGCTTGGAGGAGCGCCTGATCGCTGGGGTGAGGCGGACGATTGAGAGCCGGCGCCGCGCGGTCGGCGGGCTGCGCCAGCGCCTTCAGGCCTTGGGACCCATGGGGGTCCTGCGCCGCGGCTACGCGGTGGCTTTGGATGAACGGGGTCACATCCTCCGCAGCATCAACGTCTTCAGGCGCGGAATGGGTTTTACGTTGCGGCTCGCGGATGGCCGAGTGCAGGCGCGCGCCGAGGCGATCGAGGATGAGGGTCAGCAGTGAGATGGTGGGGCCGGGCGCGCCGTCCCGCGCATGACTTTGGAAGAGGGTAATGAAAAAGAAGCTTAGCCTGGGTGAGGCGCTCGACAGGTTGGAGAAGATCGTCGAGAGTTTGGAGGGTGAGGAGCTCGAGCTCGAGCAGGCGCTCGGCCTCTTCGACGAAGGTATGGAGTTGATTCGAAGCGCCGAGCGCGAATTGACCGAGTCGGAGGGCCGCCTGAAGCAGGTGCTGTTAGACCGGCAGGGCCGCCAGCGACACGTGGACCTCGATCTCCAAGCCGGTGAATAGGGTCGGACGGGGTCGGAAGGTAGATCGGTGAGCGAGCTCGATTTGTACTTGGGGCGCAGTCGCGAGCGAGTGAATCGTGCGCTCGCCGAGGTGCTGGACGACTACCTGGACGGCGTTGGGGACTGGCTGGCCGCTCCGATCCGCTACGCCTGCGAGGCTGGCGGAAAGCGCTTCCGTCCCATCCTCTTCCTGGCCGGCTACGAAGTTTCGGGTCACGAACCCAACAATCGAGTGATGCGACTGGCGACCGCTCTCGAGATCGTCCACTCTTACTCGCTCGTCCACGACGACCTGCCGTGCATGGATGACGATGACTGGCGGCGGGGCCGCGCCACCTGTCATCGTGCGTTCGGTGTGGAGCGCGCCACGATCGCAGCGGCGGCGATGGTGCCGTTGGCCAGTTGGGTGATGGCGGCTGAGGCGCGTGCCTTGGGCTTCAGCGCCAACGATGCGGCCAGCTTCGTGGCCGAGCTGTCGGAGGCGGCCGGACCCATGGGGATGGTGGGCGGTCAGGTGCTCGACTTGATCGCCGAGGGACAGGAGGTGAGCGGTGATCAGCTGGGAGACATACACCTTCGTAAGACCGGAGCGCTGATTCGCTGTGCCGCTCGACTGGGCGGACGGGTCGGCCGTCTGGATCAAGGGAAACTGGCGGCGCTCACCGCGTACGGCGAGCGAATCGGGCTGGCGTTTCAGATCGCCGACGACCTGCTGGATGAAGTGGCTACGCCGGACTTTCAGGGGCGCGACCCACGAAGCGATCGCGAGCTTGGGAAGGCCACGTATCCGGGGCTGTTCGGTACGGAGCGCTCCCGAGCTGCGGCCAGCCAGCTGAGCGGTAAATCGATCGCTGCTCTGCGGGCGGCCGGAATAGACAGTCCTGCCCTGGAGGGGCTGGCGGTCCACGTGGTGGAGCGCGACAGTTAGATGGTGGTTGATGCACCGGCTTGTTGACGACGGGTTGAGCCGCGGCGAGCATCGTCGAGGAGCATGAACAGGTGAAGCGAGTCAAACGGATCGGAGTCCTGGGCAACCCGCGGTACCCTAATGTCACGGCGGCGGCGGACCGGCTGGGTGAGATTGCGCCCACGCTGGGCCTGGAGCTGTTCATGGATCCCGAGATTCGGCCGAAGCTTCGAGCGGCTTCGGCGGTCCTGCCGGAGGGAGCGGCGGATATCGACCTGCTGATCACCCTGGGGGGTGATGGGGCGCTGCTGGGTGGGGCGCGCTGGGCGGGTCCCGCCGGAACGCCGGTTCTGGGCGTCAACCTCGGGCGGCTCGGTTTTCTCACGGCAGTCACCCTGGAGGAGATGGCGGATGCCGTGACACGGATCGCCGCCGGTGACTTCGTGCTGGACTCCCGAATGGCGCTGGAGGTCTGCCTCGAGCACGAGGATAAATCGGAGCCCTTCTACGCGCTCAACGACGGCGTGCTTCACCGCGGCGGCCTGGTACGGGTTGTCGCCCTGCGAGTTTGGGTGGACGACGAGGAGGTCGGTTTGTACCGAGGTGACGGAGTGATCGTGGCGACGCCGACGGGATCGACGGCCTACTCGCTGTCATCCGGGGGGCCGATTCTGGATCCGCGGGTCGATGCCATGGTCATCACACCGATCTCGCCGCACACGATGGCAGTTCGACCGCTGGTTCTGCGAGCGAGCGCTCAGATAACCATTGAGGTCGTCTCCTCACCAGAGGATCTCATTCTCACCATCGATGGACAGGTTGGGTCGCGTCTCACTCAGGGGGACCGCGTGGTCGTCTGCAGAGCCGAACGGCCGGTCTCGCTGGTGAGGCTTCCGGGACAGTCGTTCTTCTCCTTGCTTCGCCGCAAGCTCAAGTGGGGGGATGTGTCGGAGCGGGTGCCCCCTGACTCGTAAGAGATCGCCGTCGACCCTTGGCCGATTAGAGCCGTGCTGAGCGAGCTGCGCGTCAAGAATTACGCCGTTATCGAGGATCTCGATTTGCGATTCGAGCCGGGCCTGGTTGTGCTGACCGGCGAGACGGGAGCCGGCAAGTCGATCATCGTGGGCGCGCTGTCCCTGGTGCTGGGCGAACGCGCGACTTCCGACGTCATCCGCGCCGGTGAGGAGCGGGCATTGATCGAGGCCGTGTTCGACGTAAGTGGGCGCGACGAGCTGCGCCGGCGCTGCGAAGAAGCGGGCGTCGATGTCGAGGACGGCTGGCTGGTGCTGAAGCGCGAGGTGAACGCCAGCGGAAGGAGCCGCGCCTGGGTAAACGCCTCACCGGCGACGGCGGCGTTGACCGGTGAGCTGGGCCGCGCGCTGGTCGACATTCACGGCCAGCACGAGCACCAGGCTCTGCTGCACGCGGGTCCCCAACGCGAGATTCTCGATGAGTACAGTGGGGCCGGGGAGCTGGCCCGTCAGCTGCGTGACTGTTGGGCGCGGCTGAACGAGCTGCGAGAGGAGCGAGAAGCGGTCGAAGCGCGGCGGGCGCGGACGGAAGAGCGCGCCGAATTCCTCGGTCACCAGGTATCGGAGATCGAGGGCGCGAGGTTGAGCGACCCCGAGGAAGACCTACGCCTGGCGGATGAGGAGCGTCGGCTGGCGCACGCGGAGGAGCTGTTGGAGCGGTCGCACCGGCTGTACGATGAGATCTACGGGGCGGACGGCTCGCTGTACGAACGGTTGGGTCGATTGCGCCGCGAGCTGGACGCGCTGGGCCGTGTAGACCCCGTGGTGGAGAGCCAGTTCGGAGAGCTGTTCGACGGGGTCTACTTCTCGTTGCAGGAGTTGGGTTCGAGACTGAGCGCCTATCGGGAGTCGATCGATCTCAATCCGGGCACGCTCGAGCGCACGCGCCAGCGTATCGACGCCCTCTATCGACTGAAGTCAAAATACGGGCCGACCCTGGCGGCGGTCATGGAGTCCTTCGAGCGGGCCGCGACGGAGTTGAGCGAGCTGGACCTGGCCGAACAGCGCCTCGAGGAGCTGTCGCGGCGCGAGAGTGAGCTGGTGGCCGAGCTGGAAGAGCTTGCCAGGCAGCTGAGCCGGGCCCGTTCAAAGGCGGCGAAAGGGCTGTCAGGCGAGGTGACCGGGATCCTTCCGGAGCTGGGGATGCCCGATGGGCGCTTCGAAGTGGCCTTGCTGGAGCGCGCGAGCATCAAGGCGACGGGCGCCGAGGACATAGAGTTTCGGGTGACGCTGAACAAGGGATTCGACCCGCTTCCGTTGTCGAAGGTCGCTTCGGGTGGCGAACTCAGTCGTGTCATGCTCGCGCTGAAGACGATTCTGGCGCGGCTGGATCGGACCGCGACGCTGATCTTCGATGAGATCGACGCCGGGATCGGGGGAATCGTGGGCCAGAAGGTGGCGGAAAGACTCAAGCTGGTGGCCGCCTACCATCAGGTCTTCGTCATCACGCACCTGGCGCAGATCGCGGCGTTGGCCGACCATCACCTCTTGGTGACCAAGGAGTCGAAGAAACGGAAGTCGACGACGATCGTCAGCGAGCTGGAGGGGGAGGATCGGGTGCGTGACCTCGCCCGAATGCTGGGTGGCGATCCGGAGCGTAAGGCATCGCTCGAGCACGCCCGTGCTCTTCTGGCGCCCTCAGCCGGAGCCTCCAGGGCGGGATAGCGCACCCGACCATTCCCGGCAGACCTAGCGGAAGATCGAACGATACATCCGCAGCGAAACCTGCCACACGACCTGTCGCGGGACGAGGCCGTCGCTGGCGTCGATGACCTTGCGATGGCTCAGTTCGACCTCTACGGGCATGCGCTCGGACCTGTCGCGCGCCCAATCGCTGGCCGAGTAGCGCAGCGAGAACCCGAGCCAGCTCGCCGTGTGCTCGGTCCCCTCCTCGAGGTCGGCCGGCTGAAAGGCGGCGTCGGGTGGGACGCCGCCGACTGCCGTAAAGCTATCGCGCCCGTGATTCTGCAACGCGTACAGCAGCGACACGGTGATGTGACGGCTGAAGTTGAGCCGTGGCGCGACGGCCAAGGTCAGAACATCTCCGGGGTCCCAGCTGATGGACGTCTCGTAAGCACCGAGCTGGATTGGCGCGGCCGGCGTCGTGATCAGCCGCCGCTGCGTGCTCTTCATCTGGAGGTTGTAGCCGGCAAGGAGCGACAGCCAGAGACGGCGGCCGACGGCGACGTCGAAGGTCGCGCGGAGCTCGAGGTCGTTCTGGCCGTCTCCGGTCCCCGCGTCGGTTAAGCGCCCGGGAGCGGGATAGTCGCCGGTCCCGAAGCGCCAGAGCGCGTCGAGGCGTGTTCGAATAGCGAGCGTCGGCCCCGATTCCTCGCCTTGGCGTCGGAACGAATTGAGCGGTTGGAGACTGACGCCGACCTCGATGTCGCCGAACTTGACCCCGGTCGAGCGGTCGCGCGGCGTCTCGATCCCGAACGCATCGCCAGATGTGAGGGCTTCGGCCTCCTCGGCGCTCAGCGGCTGGGCGAGGGCCAGGTCGGGAAGGGCCAGCTCGTACGCCTCGAACCCCTCTTGCAGTTGCCGGTAAACCCCGGCGAGCTCGCGTCCGGCCGCACTCGAATCCGTGGGTAAGTACCGAAGTTGGCTCAGGTCTCCGAGGCCGGCCTCGAGGTTGCGGGCTTCCGCCAACAGCTCGCTGGCCAACTGCTGCTGTTCGGGAGGGAGAGTGTCGGCCGCGATCATCGATTCCAGGTCCGCGATCCCAGCGCCCAATCCGGCAAAGAAGCCGGTCGGATCGGAGCCGAATCCGCCTTCACCTGGGCCCATGGTGGCGCTGGTCGAGTCCACGAGAGTGCTGGCGAAACCTTGCCCCTTAACGATGGGAACCGTGGTGAAAAGGGCCAGCCAGTCGGTGATCCCCAGCTCGAGTCCCAGGCGGGCGAGGGTGCGTTCGAGCAACACATCGTAGCGCACGATGCCAAGGGTACTGCCTTCCGGCTGCGACAGACCGAGGCCAGCGTAGATTGCGCCGAGCAGGGGGTCGATCGCGTCGAGGGCGGGTACCAGTCGCGGATCGAGGCTCACCGCGAGAGCGTCGGCGAGGGTCTGTCTCGATCCGTCGGGCAAGAGACGCTCCTCTGCGGCGACGCTCAGGCCACTGACGCCGAGCTCCAGCGCTCCGCGGCGCGGCTGCCGGGCGTCCAGCCACTGCGCGCCCAACGGGTTGGGAGTGAGCAACAGGCCAAGCAAGAGTAGAAAAGACCGGCAGCTTAGCCAGACGGCGATTCGTCGGGGTGCTGAGGGTGATGAGGTCGCAAGTTTCACGTTTGCAGCATGTTCGTGTACGCGCGTTGAAGCGGGAGGTCGGTAATATGTGGCACGGGGCTCAAACAGAACAGGCGCCCGGAAATTGACACAACGGACCGACCTCCTACCTTGAAGCAGGAGCCTCAGCTACGGCGCCGTAGCCAAGTGGACCAAGGCGGGGGCCTGCAAAGCCCCTATTCGTGGGTTCGAATCCCACCGGCGCCTCTCTTGTAAGATCGAGTCGAGCCGTGTCAAAGCCGGCGGCACGGTGGCCCGGCCGCCTGACGGGAGCGGCGGGTCGGCGCCGCCCAGGGGCTCCTGAGGACGGGCGCTCGGGGCACGGAGCTTGCTCTGAGAGGAGGTTTGGTAGCATTTTTCTAGGTGCCCAGCGTACTGCTCGGCTCGGGCTGACCCCGGCGACCCAGCGCATCCCCTGCCGATTCGCGTGCCGCCGCGGTTTATCCATGCTTGAGCTTGCCATGGTCATGATCGTCATCGGGGTAATGCTCGGGTTGAGCCTGCCGTTTGCCTCTGCGCTGATGGGTCGCTTTCGGGTGGGGAGCGCGCGTGATGCGTTCGTCAACACCTACGCGCGGACGCGAGCGGTGGCGGTGCAGTACGGGCGCTCTGCGCGGTTGAATATCCGGGGGGAGGAGGGGCGGTTCTGGGTTGAGATCGATACGGGCGTGCCGGGGGCGATGGTGGCCGACACCGTGGGCAGGGTGGTCGACTTGCGCTCCGAGTACGGGGGGGTGACCATGTTCTCGCCGCGCCAGGTCCTGTGTTTCGACGCGCGCGGCTTGGCCTTTGCAGGTGGTTCGTGCGAACCGCACGACGCGCTCATCGTGTTCACGCGGCTGGATCGTGCCGATACCGTACAGCTGTCTCTGGGCGGCACGGTGGTGCGACGGTAGAGAGGCGGATGCGAAAAGTCAGGGCGGAGCAAGGGTTTACGCTCACGGAGCTATTGATCTCCGTGGTCATCATCGCGATCGGGGTGGTCGGTTTCGCGACGGCGGTCGGGCTTGCTTCCACGGAACTTTGGAGAGGCCAGCGCGACACCGAGCTCTCGATGCTGGTAATGGACCAGGCGGAGCGGCTGAAAGCCCTGCCGTACAATCTCGTTCAGGCG
Source organism: Gemmatimonadota bacterium (assembly GCA_020350785.1). Lineage (GTDB taxonomy): Bacteria > Gemmatimonadota > Gemmatimonadetes > Palauibacterales > KS3-K002. Next base: position 1,181,980 of record CP070722.1, on the reverse strand, counting down.
GGCACGCGGACGGAGGGGGATTACGTCATCCGCTGGGTGGTCGAGGGGGCGGACCCGAAGCGGGTCACGCTGGAGGCACTATACCTTCACCGACGCGGCCGTCCCGTAGCGGATACGATCGTCGTATATAGCCACAGATGACGTCAGCGCATCGAGCGTTGTCTCGAGGATTCACGCTCGTCGAAGTTCTCATCGCTTTGACCCTCACTGGGATTGTGGTCGCCGGAACTCTCCAGGCGCTGTCCGCCCAGAAGAAGTTTTATGCTCGCCAGGCGCGCATTCTGGACGCTCGCCACGCGATGCGCGCCTCGACCACCATCCTCAGCTCGGAGCTACGCGAGGTCAGTGCGGCCAGCGGCGATCTGTACTCTGTCAGCCGTGACAGCGTGGCATTCCGATCCACGGTCGGCTTCGGTGTGATATGTCGTGTGAGCGCCAGCACGGGCTCGCTCGCACTGACCCAGGTATCGGGACACCTGCGGCTGGAGCTGGCTGACAGCCTGTTGGTGTTCGTGGAACGAACCCAGCAGGACGGGGATGATTCGTGGCGTGCCCTTGCTGTCAGCGGGATCTCGACGGGCGGAGGCGGCTGCGCGGAGCGCGGAAGCTCGGAGAGGGTGTTGACGGTGAGCGGTGACCTGAGCGGAATCTGGGTCGGTGCTCCGGCGCGGCTATTTAGGGCCTATGTCTTCAAGCTGTTCGAAATGGACGGACGGTGGTGGTTGGGACGTCGGAAGCGGGGGTCCTCCCTCGATTACGTACCAGTAGCGGGGCCGCTGGCCCCGCCCGGGAGCAGCGGTTTGCGGCTGACGTATTTTCGCGGGGACGGGGCGGCTACGGTGAACCCGACCCAGGTCGTGCGCGTGAGTATCGACGTTCGGGCGCCTACTAATCGCACTCTGAGCGACCCCGACTATCGTCTACTGAGCACCAGCGTTTATCTTCGCAACAATGACTAGTGAGAACGGCGCAACGGGATACGTGTCAGCGCGGCTGCGGGATCAGGGCGGCTTCGCGCTGGCGCTAGCCGTGTTCGCGCTCGTGTTGCTCGCCGCGGTCGTCGCCGGCGGCTATTTCTCGGCTTCGCAGGAGTTCCAGATCGGCCGCGGCATGAGGTCGATGACGTCCAGCTTCTACGCCGCAGAGGCAGGCATTCGGGAGGTGCTGGATGATTGGAACCCCCTCACCTACGGCGCCCTCGAAGCCGGCGACAGCATGCTGATCGGCCCAATGACGTTCGAGGGAGGCGGCAGCTATACGGCCAAGATCAAACGCGTCGGCATCACCGCCGATTCGGTCAAGCGTTACTTCTATATCGAGACTGCCGGTCGGCCGCCGGGCGCCGGCCTCGGCGAGCGTCGGCAGGCCGTCATCGCGCGCGTCCGCTACCCCAATATCTGCTGCAACGCCGCGGTCGTGGCGTTCGAAAGCGTGAGGTTTGGTGGAGGCGGTTCAAGGACTGTGGAGGGCATGAACGTCAGCCCGAGCGGCTGGCCAGCCTCGGCTTGCGCCGGGTTCCCGACGGACGACGCGCCCGGCGTGATCGTTCAGGCTGTAGACAGTATCTTTGGCTTCGACCAGCCGAACATGATCACGGGTTCCCCCGCGAAAATAGTGGCGTTCCCGTCTATGACATTTAATGGAATCTTTAACTTCGGAGATCTAAGCTACAACGACCTCGTAGCCCTGGCCGATCACACCTTCGCGGGCGAGGTCATACTGAGCGATTCGGAGCCGACCGTTGACGCGAACGGCCGCTGCGACCGGAGCAACAACCGGAACTGGGGAGCCCCGGATAGCCCGGGCCATCCGTGCTTCAACTACTTTCCCATCCTTCACTTCATGAGCGATGTGGATCTCCGGGGATCGGGAAGCGCCCAGGGTATTCTCCTGGTCGATGACGACCTCTTCATTAGGGGGTCCTTCGACTTCTACGGAATCGCCATCGTGAAGGACGACATCGTGATGAGCGGCCCTAGCGACTTGTGGGGTGGCGTTATCTTGGGCGACGATCTGCAGCTGTCTGGAGGTCCATCGCACTTGAGACTGAGCCGCTGCGTCACGGAGCGCGCCGAGCGCTTCTCCAACCTCTCGCGCCCGCGCCTGATCTCGCCCCGGGCCTGGATCGAGTTGTTCTGACTAGCGACCTGGCGCCAGCGGCGGTCAGGTTCCGAAGAGCGCCGCCAGGCGCGGTGGCAGGGAATCTCGATCGTCGGGGGTTACCGGCAGAATTCGGACGTCAGAGCGGTGCCGCAGGCGGTCAGCCACAGGGTGCCGACCTCGCATAATGCTACCCAGTACGGGCTGCTCCGACCCCGGAGCGAAGATCCGATCCAGGCACAGCACAAAACGCTCGCTGAGAAGCTCCATCTTGCCGATCTCGTCGATCACCACGAGTCGGCTGGAGCCGCACGCCATCAGCTCGAGGGGCGCTACCGCCAGGGCCTCGAACGCAGCTACATCGACCCCGTAACGACTCACACGGGGGCCCGGCGCGCCCACACGAGCCAGCGCGGCGCGCCGCCCATCGCAGGTCACGACGTCGAAGCCGATGCGCTGGCCGCCTTTGCGCACCTCTTCGGTGTAGAAGCCGCAGCTGCTATGGGGCTTGATGAGTGCGACGGCGCGCTTGATGGCCGTGGTCTTCCCGCAGCCGGGCCGACCTGTGAGAAGCACGCGCGGTACGCCTTCGGAACCCATCCTGGCCATAATCGTGGCTCCGAGGGCTCGCCGCCACCGGCTCTCACCTTACTGGCCCTCATAGGGAGGGGAATGCAGGGCGAAGAGGCTCCTGCGGATACGAAAAGAGAACGGAGCCTCTGAGTCGCCCTCCCCCGCCGTTTTCCCTGTCCGGCTAAGACGCTCGAGACTCCGCTCTTCAGTTGGCAGGGTAGGGCAAGGGCTGTTCCCAAACTCGATCGGAATATTCAACAGTTTTGATGACAATGAGTTAAGTTGACCGGGCGACCGGCGGCCGGGGTTCGGGGGTGCGTAATTTTTGCACAGCTACGGTAAAGATTGCCGATCGGTGGATTTTGGCGTCCCACCACCTGTTGCGGGCGTGCAACGGGCTCGCTCCCGTGCTCGGTTCGGCGGTCGTGGGTTCCGGCGGGAACCTAGCCTGCCCGCTCGGGAGTAGTATGTTTACCCGATTCGCATAACCCGGTCGTAAGTGGGCTTGCTCACGAATCGGCCTGGGGTCGGAGCCGGGCGCGAATGCCTCGACCTCAGGCAAAAGAGATAGGGGTCTAATGTGAAGAAGAGACTCACCTTAGCAGTTGGCGTGCTGGTGGTCGTGCTGATCTTCGGATACTTCGCCTTCGGCGGCCTGGGGCGAAGTCTGGTGTATTTCTGGACGCCGACCGAGCTATTGGCCGAGGGTGACGCGGCCTACGGGACTTCGGTCCGTCTGGGTGGGATGGTGGTGCCGGGCAGTGTGCGGTGGGATGCGGATCGACGTGAGCTGAACTTCCAGCTGGCGGACGAGGGGGGAACGATCGAGGTCTACAACGCGGGCATTCCGCCGCAGATGTTCCTGGAAGCGGCGGACCGAAAGGAACCGATCGGGGCAGTGGTCGAGGGGACGTTGACGCGCGAGGGCGTGTTCCGGGCGACCAACCTAATGGTGAGGCACTCCGAGGAGTATCGGGCGCCGCAGCACGGCGAGGACAAGCAAGAGTATTACCGGGAGCTATTCCGGGATCAAAGCTCGGGGGGCGCGGAATGACGAACACAGTCGGGTATTCCGCCATCGTCGGCGCGCTGGTGGTGTCACTGGTGGGCGCCGTCATCGCGTTCGCGGCGGTGCGGACGGGCAGGTCCGGGCTTGCGGCTCTTGGTCGCCGGGCGTCGTACGTCGTCTTCGGGCTCGCGTGTCTGGCGAATCTGACGATGGTCTACGCGCTGGTCACGCATGATTTCAGCGTTGGGTACGTTGCGCAGGTCGGCAGTCGATCGACGCCGATGTTCTATACCGTGATCTCCCTGTGGTCGTCGCTGGATGGGTCGATATTGTTTTGGGGGCTGATCATAGCGGGTTACACGGCGGCGGTCGTCTATATCCACCGCTCGCGTTATCGCGAGCTGATGCCGGCGGTGGCCGGGACGTTGCTGGTGGTGAACGCGTTTTTCTGGCTGTTGTTGGCGGGCCCGGCCAACCCGTTTACTCAGGTGTTTCCGGTGCCGGCGGATGGCCCGGGCCCCAACCCGCTTCTTCAGAATCACCCATTCATGGGTCTGCACCCGCCGCTACTGTACCTCGGCTACGTTGGCCTTGCCGTGCCGTTCGCGTTCGGGATCGCGGCGCTGATCACCGGAAAGTTGGGCGGTGATTGGATTCGGGCGGTCCGGCGCTGGACAATGGCGCCCTGGATCTTCCTCACCTGCGGGATCGTGGCGGGAGCCTGGTGGTCCTACGAGGTGCTGGGCTGGGGCGGCTATTGGGCCTGGGATCCGGTCGAGAATGCCAGCTTCCTGCCATGGCTCACGGCCACGGCGTTCCTCCATTCCATCATGGTCCAGGAGCGACGCCAAACGCTAAAGACCTGGAACATATTGCTGGTGGTCGCCACGTTCCTGCTCACCCTGTTTGGGACTTTCCTCACGCGTTCCGGGATCCTGGCCAGCGTGCACGCGTTCACAGAGGGCTTGATTGGCCCCTTCTTCCTCGGCTTCATCACCTTCGTGCTGCTCGCCTCGCTGGTGCTGCTGGCGTGGCGGACGGACGAGTTGAAGAGCGAGCCGACTTTGGATTCCGTGGCCTCGCGTGAGACTGCGTTCCTGCTGAACAACCTCCTGCTGGTGGCTTTCACCTTTACAGTCTTGCTGGGTACGATGTACCCGCTGATCGCCGAGGCGGTGCGCGGTGTCAAAGTGAGCGTGGGTGCTCCGTACTTCAACCGCATGAGCGTGCCCATCTCACTGGCCCTGGTGTTCTTGGCCGGCGTGGGGCCGGCGCTGCCCTGGCGGCGTGGGTCGCCGGAATTGCTCAGCCGCAAGTTCGTCTGGCCCTCGGCTGTCGCGCTGCTGGCTGGAGTGGGATTCTGGCTGCTGGGTGCACGAGATTTCTGGACCTGGTTGACGCTCGTCCTGGCGGTTCTCGCCGTTGGCTTGTTGTGGGGTGAGTTCTGGCGGCCGGCGCGGGCGCGGATGCAAGCTCAGGGGGAGGGCATGGGCCGAGCCCTGGCGAGTCTGACGTTGAAGAATCGCCGGCGCTATGGCGGCTACGTGGTCCACTTGGGCATCGTGGTTATGGCGGTCGGTATCGCGCTATCGGCGACCTATCGCAAGGAGCGCGAGGTTACGCTGGCCATCGGTCAGTCGGCCGAGTTCGCCGGCTATGTGGTTCGGCTCGATTCGCTCTATGCGGGTCGCGAGGCGCACCGCGATTTCGTCGAGGCCGCGTTCGGCATCGGCAAAGGGAGCGAGCAACTCGCCGTGCTGACGCCGCGACTCAACTACTACCCGATGTCGGACCAGCCCATAGGCACGCCGCATGTGCGCACGCGGCCGCACGAGGACTTGTATCTCAGCTTGATGGCTTACGCTCGCGATGGATCGACCGCGACGGTGAATATCATCGTCAACCCCATGGTCGTCTGGATCTGGATCGGCGGTGGGATCGTGGCTTTGGGCGCCCTCTTCGCCATATCGACCGTCGGAACCGGGGGTGTCACAGGCAGGCGCCCCGAGATCGCCGTCGAGCGCGATGCGCAACCGATTCGGGCTGCCGTCGGAGGGAGCGACTGATGAGCTTCAAGAAATTGCTGATACCAGCGAGCGCTATACCGATCATCGCGCTGCTGGCCTACGGGCTCACCCGCGATCCGAACAAGATCGAGTCACCGTTACCGGGGCGCGAGGCCTTCGCGTTTTCCTCGGAAACGCTGGATGGGGACACGGTTCGCCTCGCCGATCTCAGGGGTAGCGTGGTGGTGATGAACTTCTGGGCGTCGTGGTGTGTGGCTTGCATCGAGGAGCATGGCTACTTCGTTGAGGCGGAACGCCTCTATGCCGACAGCGACTTCCAGATGCTGGGCATCGTCTACCAGGACACCCCCGAGAACGCGCGCCGCTGGATGCGGATGCGGGGCGGAGATTGGCCCAGCCTGATCGACCCGAACTCGCGTATCGCGATCGATTACGGCGTCTACGGCGTGCCGGAAACCTACTTCATCGACAAGACTGGCCGCATCGCTTTCAAGCAGATCGGACCGGTGAGTCGTGCGCTACTCCATCAGAAAGTTGACTCGCTCCTGGCTGCTCCAGCGACAGGGGACTTGACCGCGACGGAGAGATCAGCGGAGGCGATATCGGTGGGTGAGAGTCCGGGTCATGTGGGTGACCAGCCGGTCGAGGAATCCGATCGGCCGACGAGCGAGGGCCAGCCGTGATATCCGTCAAGAAGATCGCGGTCCAACACGTACTCCTGGTCGTCGCGCTGATTGCGGCTGTCGCGCTGGCGGTCCAGGAAGGTTGGGGAGCTCAGGAGGAGAGTCCGGCCGTCACGACGGAGCAGGTCGATCCCGCCCTGGAGGAGCAGGTTCGCGAGATCGCCGCCAACCTGCGCTGCCCCACCTGCCGGGCCCTCTCGGTCTTGGACTCGCCGTCGGGGATGGCGCAGGAGATGCGCGGCCTCATACGCGACCAGCTGCTCTCCGGCAAGACGCCCGACGAGGTGACCGCTTATTTCGTGGAACGCTACGGCGAGTGGATACTCTTGCAGCCCAAGGCCGAAGGGTTCAATTGGACAGTTTGGCTCCTACCGGTCCTCCTGCTCGCGGGTGGGCTGGTCTTCGTACTGATGACGGCGCGGCGTTGGGTCCAGCAAGGGCAAGCGCGCGCCGCTGAGGAAGGGCAGGAAGGGGAGATATAGGCGGTGGGGCTCACAGAACTATTGCTCGTACTCGCTGTGGGCGGCGGCATCGTCGCCGTGTTGTTCGCGACGTTCAAGGGCGCGGCGAGCGAAGCGGAGACGGGGCCGGACGGCGAGGCCGAAGCCAGCGCGAGGCGTGTTGATCTGGAGGAGCGTCAGGAAGCGGCCTTGCGCTCACTAGAGGAGATCGAGGCCGACTACGAGGCCGGTAACCTTTCCGAAGCCGACTACGAACAGCTTCGCAGGCGCTACGCGGGCGCGGCGGCCCGCTTGAGCGAGGAGCTGGTCGCTTCCGAGAGTGAAGCTCGCTCCCCGACGCGCGAGCCCACTCCAGGCCGCCGGACCTCTGGCATGACCACAACAGTGGCCTGGGTCGCCGGCACGATCGCCTTCATCGCACTGGCCTGGCTGGTCATGTCAACGGCGCTGCGGCCGCGATCCGAGAACGATACGATTACGGGGTCGTTGCCGGGCCAGGATGAAGCGCGACCGGCGGGTATGCCGGTGGCGGAAGTCGATCGGGAACAGCTGGCGGAGCTAGAGCGAATCGTGCGGGACGAGCCGGATAACGTGGAGGCGCTGGTGGCGCTGGGTCACCTCTACCTGCGCATGCAGCAGTACCCGTCGTTGGCCGAGGTCACACGCCGGGCGCTGGTCCTCGATCCCAGGAATCCGGAGGCCCTAACGCACCTGGGTATGCTGCTCTTCAGCACTGAACATCCGCAGGGAGTGATCGCATCGTTTGATAGCGCGTTGGCGATCGATCCGAATTTTGCCGAGGCTCTGCAGTTCAAAGGGATGGTCTCCTACATGTTCGGCGACTATCCGACGGCGGTCGAGGCCTGGGACCGCTACATGGAAGTCGTGCCGGCCGAGGAGGTGTCGCCACGCATCAAGGCGATGCTGGAGTCGGCCCGCGCCAGCGCGGGGGGAGGCGGCTGATGATCAAAGCCCTGGCGCTCGCGGCGATTGGATTTCTGTTCACGGGAGGGCCGGCCTACGCCCAGCGCTTCGGCGGAGACTACGGTGGCGGTGGAGGTGTATGGCTCATCTATCTCGATCCGGGCTTGACGACCGAACGCAGCTTCGATCGCGATGTGGGTAACGTCATCGCCATCGGCGGCCGCGGCTTCCTTCAGACCGGGAAGGTGCGGCTGGGCGGCGGCGCTTTCGGGGGCGGCTTCACGGACGAGGGCCTCAACGAATCCGGCAACAAGGTGCAAGGGGGGCTGTCAGCAGGGGGCTTCACGGCTGAGTACCTGGCAGTCCAGCAGAACTTGGAGCTTATCGTCGGCGGTCTGCTGGGCGGCGGCGTGCTGACGATCGAAGAGAGTCTGGGGGCGGCCGGAGACATCGAGGAATTGCGCCGCCGGCGTGAGACGATCTTCGTCGGCTACCCCTGGGTGCGAGTGGGTTACAACCCGGCCCCGTTCGTGAATGCGGGTTTTCAGCTGGGTTACCTGATCGGCTCAGCCGATGTCGGGGGTGTGGCCCTAGGTATCGACGTGGCTGTAGGCTTGATTCCCTGAGCCTCGCGGCGCGCCCCGTACCGGATGGAACCTTCCGGTTGCTGCGATGGTTAAACACATGACGGGGCAGACGCGCCCGATGGCACCGCGTAAGGTGAAATCACTTCCTTTTTCTCCCGGGCCTTACGCGGCTGTCTTGCCCCGTCCCTTTCATCGGCCGGCACCCGACACCCCGCCCCGACAGGATCTATAGGAGAGGACACGGACGCGTGGATAGCTTCTTTGGTCGCATCTTCATTCTGCTGGTGGGCGCCCTCATGGGTTATTGCGCCGGATTCAAAGACGCGCAGACCAACGAGCGGATGATCTTCGAGCGCGTTGTCGGGCGGGTCGAGAATTTCGCCGATCACACCGTAGGCGAGCCAAGCCGTGCGCGGGAGGGCGCGGCTGAGGAGGTCGGCAACTAGGCCGTCCCAGGCCCCCAGTTCTCCAACCAGTCCGAGCGGCGGCCGTCCGTATCTGCCGCCGGCACTCACCCTCGGCCCAGAGCGTTGATCGCGGCCACCACGGCTTGGGTGACCTGTTTCATGAAACTGAAATCCAGTGTCTCCGCGAGATCGGAAAGCTGGTGGTAATGCGGGTTCCGCAGGAACGCCGTGTCGGAGATCATCAGGGCAGGGTAGCGTCGGTCCCAGAAGGAAGCGTTGTCGCTCAAGCGCGTAAGCGGCAAGGTCCAGCCTCTCAGGTGGGTTTGATAGGTAACGATCTCCAGCGCGGGCACGTGCTGCCGGGCGGCGTCTTCGAAGGACCTCAGCAGTCGCCGTGAGCGGCCATCACCGACCGCGGCCAAGAACGTTCCGGTGTCGGGAACTCGCTTGAAAACGAGCGGCGGCACCTGCTGGCCGCCGGAGCGCTCGTCGGTGTAGCCCACCATCTCCAGAACCAACGCCCCCAGGTAGCGGTGGCCGGCGCGACGGGCTTCCCGGGCGAAGTGGGTGCTGCCCACCCGGTAAGTTCCCAGCATATCCTGTGGCTCTTCCAGGTTGAAGCCGACGAACTGAACCTGGCGGAGCACCTTCATCCGGGCCGCCAGTCGGGCGGCCTCAAGCAACACGGCTACCCCACTGGCGTTGTCGTCCGCCCCTGGGGAGTGCGCGACGGTGTCGAAGTGGGCGCCGACCAGTAGGCCGGGAAGGTCCGGCTGCGCGCCGTTCAGGGTGCCGACGACGTTATGGTAGCCGACGCCCCGGAACGAGAATGGCTGCCTTTCCACCGTCAGAGACGCCCGGCTCAGCTCGTCCGCGATCAGCTCCTCTGCCGCCGCGAGCGCCGCAGGATCCCTTTGTGGATGCCGCGGCCCCTCCAGGCGGCGGACGTGGTCCTCCAGTCGATGCTCGTCGACCTGGCTGAGCAATTCGGCCAGGTCCATAGGAGACACGGGCCGCGCGTCCCTTATCGGGTCTTCGCTACTTCGAGAGTATCTCGGCTCGCTCGATGGTGATCGGGTCGAGCGGGACGTCATTGTGGCCGGCGCGGCTGCCGGTCGGCACCGCAGCGATGGCGTCGACCACCTCCATTCCCTCGATGACGCGGCCGAAGACGGCGTAGCCCCAACCTTGCGGGGTCTCGGCCGTGAAGTCGAGCTGGGCGTTGTCCACCAGGTTGATGAAGAACTGCGAGGTGGCTGTGTGCGGACTGGGCAAGCGGGCCATGGCTAGGGCGCCGCGAAAGTTCTTCAGGCCGTTGTTCGCCTCGTTACGAATCGGCGGACGCGGTGACTGACGCTGCATCATCTCCGGGGTGAAGCCGCCCGCCTGGATCATGAAGCCCGGCATCACCCGGTGGAAAGTGAGGCCGTCGTAGAAGTGGTTCTCGACGTGGTAAAGGAAATTCTCGACGGTCTGCGGGGCCTTGTCACGGTCCAGCTCGAGGACGATCCGGCCCAGGCTGGTTTGCAGGGCAACGCGGGGTGCTGCACTCTCAAGATCGGGCGGAAGTGAAGCCGCTCCTGCCGCTTCTTCGCGAGGCTGCTCATCGCTGCCGACGCAGGCGGCCAGCACGCAAACTACGCCAAACGTGAGTCTCGAGCGTTGTCGGGTCACCTGTGCCTCCTTGGTGAGATCGGATCAATGGGCGGGCCGCCTTGTGCCGGGAAGCACACGGCCGTAAATAGTGAGCCTTCTTGTCATGACACGCGTAACATGGTGGATTGAAGGGGTTTCCGCCATCCCCGGGGGGTGAGACCCGGCGGATGATCCAAAGGGAGCGATATGAACGCCACCGCCCTGGAACCGACTCTGTTGTCGCTGCTGCCTCCGCTCGTGGCCATTGGACTGGCCATCTGGACTCGGCAGGTCTACGTGGCGCTGGCCACGGGAGTCTGGTTGGGCTGGACGATCATCAGCGGGGGCAACCCGCTGGCGGGTCTGGGAGGCGCGATTGAGGGCACGGTCGGCGTCGTGGGCGAACCCAGCAACACGCGGATTCTCTTCTTCAGCCTCCTCATCGGGGCGCTGGTCGTCTATGTCGAGGCCTCGGGTGGGGTGGAGGGCTTCGTTCGCTGGCTGGAGGGGCGGCGACTGGTAAGGAGCCAACGAGGTGCCGGCGTACTCGCCTGGCTCATCGGCGTTGCCATTTTCATCGAGTCGAACATCACGTTGCTGGTGACGGGTGCCGTCTGCCGGCCGCTGTTCGACCGCTATCGAGCCGCCCGCGAGAAGCTGGCTTACATCGCTGACTCAACGTCGGCTCCCATCTGCATCTTGATCCCATTCAATGCCTGGGGCGCCCTGGTCCTGGGGATTCTGGGCGGGTTGGGAGTAGCCGACCCACTGAACGTCTTCGTGCGCTCGATCCCCATCAACCTCTACGCCATTGCCGCTGTAACCCTGGCCGGGTTCACCGCCTGGACCGGGCTCAACCTGGGCCCGATGAGAGGGGCCGAGGCGCGGGCTGCCGAGGGTAAGGTGCTGAGTCCCGAAGGTGAGCTGACCGTCGACGAGCAGCTGTTCAAGGTTCGGCTGCAACGCGAGGTGCCGCCGCGCGCCTTGAACATGCTGATCCCGATCATCGTCATGGTTGTGACGATGCCGGTCGGGCTCTTCATCACAGGGGGCGGAGTGTTGGGGCAGGGATCCGGATCGACCAGCGCCCTCTGGGCAGTGATCGCCGGCAACCTGACGGCCTGGGTCTTGATGCTGGTACAACGCTTCGCCACGCTGGACGAACTGGTTCGTCTTGGGCTCAAGGGCGTGGAGGCGCTGCTGGGCTTGGTCTTGATACTGCTACTGGCCATCACGCTGGGTGACGTCTGCGTGAGATTGGGCACAGGGCCGTACGTCGCCGAGCTGGTTCGCGGAATCGCGCAACCCGTCTTGTTGGTGCCGGCTACCTTCGTCAGCGCCGCCTTGATCGCCTTCGCCACCGGAACGAGTTGGGGAACCTTCGCGATCATGATTCCGATCGCCGTGCCGGCCGCCCTGGCTCTGGACCTGCCGGCGGCGCCCTTTCTGGCAGCGTCGCTCTCGGGCGGCGTATTCGGTGACCACGCCAGCCCGATCAGCGACACGACGATCGTAGCATCGCTGGCGTCGGCAACCGATGTGATCGATCACGTTCGGACGCAGATACCCTACGCGCTTCTTGCGGGGGGATTGGCGGTAGCCGGCTTTGCGCTGGTCGGCGCGCTGATTTAGCTCGCCGCAAAAAGTCGCTGCGCGTCGCACACGCCCTGAAACCTCTTTCCGCTCCACCGGCCAGGTTTTAGGTTCGGCGCCAGGGCTCGAGGAGAGGCTGATCATTCGCTCGATCGAGGGGGAAGATGTCGAAACCGGAGATGGTCTATCTGAACGGAGAGCTCGTTGCGCACGAGTACGCGAAGATCTCGGTAGAGGACCGAGGGTTCAATTTCGCCGATGGCATCTACGAGGTCGTGCGGGTGGTTGGGGGAAACTTGTTTCGGGTCGAAGCGCATCTCGATCGCCTCGAGCGTGGCGCGCGAGCGCTGCAGATGGAGCTGCCGCTCGCGCGTCAGGCGTTTCGCGACGCGCTGCACGGGGTAGCCCGCGCCAACGGTACAGAGGAGGGCACCATCTACGTCCAGCTCACCCGGGGGGTGGCGCCGCGCAAGCACTCGTTTCCCGAGGGAGCGCGACCGACGCTGGTGATGCTGGCGCGCCCGTTCAGGGGTGCGACCGAGGAATATCAGCGCGACGGGGTGTCGGTGCTCACCGCGCCGGACCTACGCTGGGGCTACTGCGAGGTCAAGACGATCGGTCTGCTACCCAACGTGATGGCCTATCAGAAGGCACGATCCGAGGGCGGCTTCGAGGCTATCATGGTGCGGGAGGGCAAGGTAACCGAGGGTGCGCACTCCAGCGCTTTCTGCGTGATCGGCGGCACCGTCTACACACACCCGATCGAGAACATCCTGCCGTCGATAACCCGCCGTTTCACGATCGAGGCTTTGCGAGGTGAGGGAGTCGACGTGAGGGAGGAGAAGGTGGCGCTGGACGCGTTCAGAACGGCCGACGAAGTATTCCTCGTCGGTACGACGACCGAGGTAATGCCGGTAGTGCGGATGGACGGCAAAGCGGTGTCCAATGGCAAGCCAGGCGACCTGACGCGTCTGGCTTTGCAGCTGTATCTTCGCGATCTGGAGGCGGCGCGCGGAGGGGCAGCCGGGTGATCCGCGAGCCTACCGCCCTCTTCGCGTATCTCGCGGCTCTCCTGGGCGCAATCTTCTGGCTGAGCAACCGGCCCCGGTTACGTCCGCTCTTTCGCATCACACCGCCGGTCATCTACGCATATTTTCTACCCACGCTGAGCACGAGCCTGGGCATCACGCCGATGGCATCGCCGGTCTACGACTGGATGATCCGCTACCTGCTGCCGTTTTGCCTGATCCTCCTGATGGTGACGGTGGATCTTCCGGCCATCACGCGCTTGGGCGGACTGGCATTGGTCATGATGCTGGCGGGCACGCTGGGAATCGTCGTGGGCGGACCGCTGACTTTGTTGGTCTTGGGCCGCTGGCTGCCTGCCGACACGTGGATGGGGATGGCGGCTCTGTCAGGAAGTTGGATCGGCGGAGCGCCCAATATGGTGGCGATCAAGGAGAGTGTGGGGACACCCGACAGCGTTATGGGACCCATCATCGTCGTCGACACAGCGGTCGGGTACGGTTGGATGGGGGTACTTCTGTTTCTGAGCGCTTGGCAGGCTCGCTTCGACCGCTTCGCCCGTGCCGATGTTCGTGCCCTGGAAGCGGTCAATCGCCGACTGGCGGTGAACGACGAGGCCCGTCGCCCGGCGGAGGTCCGCGACCTGGCACAAGTGCTGGCGGTAGGATTCGGTGGCGCCCTTCTCTGTGTGGCGGTTGGAGATCGCTTGCCGCCGCTCGGCGACCCGACGATCATCAGCCACACTACCTGGGCCGTGCTGCTGGTGACCACGGTGGGACTGGCGCTGTCGTTCACGCCCCTGTCCCGTCTGGAGGAAGTCGGGGCTTCACGCTTGGGCTATCTGGCGCTTTATTTGCTTCTGACGGCCATCGGTGCCCAGGCCGACCTTTTGAAAGTCCTGGAAGCGCCGCTCTATCTGGGGGTAGGGGCGCTCTGGATCGCGGTCCACGCGGCCCTGTTGTTCGGCACGGCGCTGCTGATCCGGGCGCCGCTGTTCTTCGTGGCCACCGGCAGTATGGCCAACATAGGCGGTGTGGTATCAGCCCCGGTCGTGGCTTCGGTCTATCACCGGGCGCTGGCGCCAGTGGGCCTGTTGATGGGGGTTTCGGGCTACATCTTGGGCATCTATGGGGGACTCCTCTGCGCCTGGCTGCTGTCGTTGGTGGCTGGCGCCTGAGATGAGGCGGGGATCTTAGGTCGAAACGGCACGGAAACGAGGGAAGCGATGGGTCGCACCGACGGGTTCATCAAGGAGGTAGATCGCTGGAGCGCGCACAATTACCACCCGCTGCCCGTGGTAATCGAGCGCGGCGAAGGTTGCTGGGTCTGGGACGTGGACGGCAACCGGTATCTCGACATGCTGAGCGCGTACTCGGCCGTCAATCAAGGGCACCGGCACCCCAGAATCTTGGCGGCGCTGAAGGAGCAGGCCGATCGCCTGACCCTGACCTCGCGCGCGTTCCACAACGACCAGATGGGTCCATTCCTCCACCAACTATGCGAGTTGTTGGGCTACGCTAGGGCGCTCCCGATGAACACCGGCGCGGAGGCTGTGGAGACGGCCATCAAGGCGGTGCGCAAGTGGGGGTACACCGTGAAGAATGTGCCGGCAGGAGCGGCGGAGATCGTAGTCTGTGAGGAGAATTTCCACGGCAGGACGACGACGATCGTCGGTTTTTCGAGCGAGCACCAGTATCGGCATGGGTTCGGGCCGTTCACGCCCGGCTTCAAGATGATCCCCTACGGCGATATCGCCGCTCTCCGGGGCGCGATCAACGAGAATACCGTGGGTTTCCTGGTCGAGCCGATTCAGGGCGAGGGGGGTGTTATCGTTCCGCCGGCCGGCTACCTGAAGGCGGCTGCCGAGCTCTGCGGCGCGGCCAACGTCATGCTGATGGTCGACGAGATACAGACGGGGTTGGGTCGAACGGGCCAGATGCTGTGCGCGGAATGGGATGGAGTGAGGCCGGACATCATCATGCTCGGCAAGGCCCTGGGTGGAGGGGTATATCCGGTCTCGGCCGTCTTGGCGGATCGGGAGATCATGGATGTCTTCACGCCGGGTGATCATGGCTCGACCTTCGGCGGTAACCCGCTGGGCGCCGCGGTCGGGCGCGCCGCCCTCCAGGTCATTGTGGATGAGCGCTTGCCCGAGCGAGCCGCCGAGCTGGGCGCGTGGTTCATGGAAGAGCTACGGGCGATCGATTCTCCCCACGTGGCGGAGGTACGCGGCAAGGGCCTGATGATCGGCGTGGTGATCAAGGAAGCTTCAGGAACCGCGCGGCCGTTTTGTGAGAGCCTGAAAGAGCGCGGCATCCTGGCAAAGGAAACTCATCAGCAGGTCGTGCGCTTCGCGCCGCCGCTCGTGATCACTCGGGAGATCTTGCAGGAGGCGCTAGAATCGATCAGGGAAGTGCTTCTGATCCCAGCTGCTCAGCCGTCCTAGGTGCGACCACGAGTCGCGCGTCGTCGCGCCAGCGGAGAGGAGTCCGGGGGAAGACGAACATACTGCCGTCGCGCAGGTCCTCGAGCAGGAGACAGCACGTGTTGGCGCGCCCGCTCCAGAAGGCACGCTGCCCGAAGGCATGGCCCTGCGGGCAGCGCTGCCGCCCGAAGAAGTCACAGCGGGTGTGAGCGCCGCAGACGGGACAGGGGATGTCGATGGGGTAGGGGCGGCGGGCTATCCACAGCTCGGTGTCCTGCCAGCGAAGCTCGGTTCGGATCTCCGGCAGCACCGGGCGTCCCATGTCCCCTAAGTGAATGTCCAGGAACTCCATAACTCGCAAGATAGCTTCCGCGACCCGTTGTTCGGAAGGCTTCATAATCCTGGCTGGCCTGGCTGGCATCGCGTGTGATAGCGGGCCGCCGCGGGTGGGACCGTCGCCGGAGATGCCGCTGCAGAGCGCACGGCTGCAGACCCCGGAGGTGCGGGTGGAGTCCATCGCGCGGGATCTCGAGGTCGTCTGGGGCTTGGCGGTGGCGCCGGATGGGCGTGTGTTTCTGAGCGAGCGACCGGGCCGTATCCGGGTGATCGATGAGGACGGCGGGCTGCGCGCGGCGCCCTGGGCGCGGGTCGAAGTCTTCGCCGATGGGGAGGCGGGTCTTCTCGGCCTGGCGCTCCACCCTGCTTTTCCTGACAGTCCCTTCGTCTATGTAGTGTATTCCCACCTCGATGATCAGGGGGGCGTAGGCAACCGTGTCAGCCGCATTCGTGAAGAGGGCGGGCGCGGCGGAGAGGAATTCGTCATCCTCGAGGGCATCGCGGCCGGGCGACGCCACGCCGGCGGCGCCATCGCGTTCGGGCCGGACGGCAAGCTCTACATCGGAACCGGGGACGTAGGGCGCCCGGCACGGGCGCAGGACCCGAACTCTACGGCGGGCAAGATTCTCAGGATAAATCCCGACGGATCGATCCCCGACGACAATCCTTTCTGGGGTTCAGCCGTCTTTGCGCTGGGCTTGCGAAACGTCCAGGGCTTCGACTGGGACCCGGAGACGGGCCGCATGGTCGCGACCATGCACGGCCCCAGCGGTGAGTGGGCCCGTTTCGGACGCGACGAGCTCAATGTGATCGAGCCGGGGGCTAACTACGGATGGCCGAGGGTGCTTGGGGCGGTTGGCCTGCCCGGTTTCACCGATCCGTGGCTGGAGTACGGCGAGGCCATTGCACCGGCCGCAGCGGTTTTCTACCGCGGGCCGATCGAGCCGTGGGACGGCGATTTCTTTTTCGCCACGTTGAGCGGCGAGCACCTCCATCGCGTGTTGCTTGCCGCAGACAGGTCAACACCCGAGGCTCTGGAGCGGTTGTGGCCGTCTGTGTACGGTCGCGTAAGAGCGCTGGCGGTTGGACCTGATGGCGCCCTCTACTTCGGTACCAGTAATCAGGACGGACGCGGCCACGCCCGGCCGGGTGATGACCAGGTGTTCCGAGTCACGCGGTCAACAGGAAGCGGGTGAGTGAAGCAAGTGCGCACGCTCAGACCCGGCCTGCTCTATTTCGCCTATGGTTGCAACATGGACCCGGATTTCCTATCCGGCCTCCTGTCTCTCGAATTGCAGCCCGGCTGGCCAGCGCGACTGGACGGCTGGCGTCTGGCCTTCAACAAGGGTGGAGAGGGGGAATCGGGCAATTTGGTGGTAGCGAACGTGGTAGAGGAGGTGGGCTGTTCGACCTACGGGGTGGTCTATCGCTTACCGCGCGAGGCGCTGTCGGTTCTGGACGATTTCGAGGAAACACCCGAGCACTACCGGCGCGCGACGGTTTGGGTCGAGCCCGTCGGCCGTCAGGCACGCCAGGTAGCTGAGATCTATCTGGGCCAGCCGAGCTGGCTCGTGGCCGAGGGACCTCCCGATCCCGCCTACCTGGAGCTTCTCGTGCGAGGCGCTCGCCGGCACGACTTGCCGCGAGGTTACATCGCGTGGCTGCAGCGGTCGGCGGCAGGCGATGTCGCTGGTTGCTACCGGCGGGCAGAGCGAAGTGGGTGAGCGCCTGGACTTCCCTCAAAGCTCGGACGTCAGCCGGGCGCTCTCGGTGGTGAGGATCTCCCAGGCCCTGGCCACATGCCGCTCTGTCGTCCGCAGGTTGCCGATCGCCAGCCGCAGCGTGTGGCGGCCGCGCAAAGTGGTGTGTGAGAGGAAGACCTCGCCGCTGGCGTTCACGCGCCGCAGCAACTCGCGGTTGAAGTCGTCGATCGCTTTGTCGCCGCCAGCCGCGGAGGCGGCGGTGTCAGACCGCAGAGCGGCGGGCACGGCCCGGAAGCAGACGGTGCTCAGCGGCGTTGGAGCGAGGCGCTCGAATTCGGGGTGTTCATCGACCCAAGCGGCGAACTGTCTCGCGAGCTGAATGTGTCCGGCGATTCGTTTTGACAACCCCTCCTGGCCGAAGGCGCGCATCACCATCCAGAGCTTGAGCGCTCGAAAGCGCCGGCCCAGAGACACGCCCCAATCCATGTAGTTGCGGATCTCTCCATCCATGCCGCTCCGCAGGTATTCGGGTACGAGGCTGAAAGCGCCGGTGAGATCGTCGGGCCTCCTGGTGTAGAGCACGCTGCAATCGATCGGAGTGAACAGCCACTTGTGCGGGTTGACCACGAGCGAGTCCGCCATGGCACAGCCGTCGAGTACCTGGCGGTACTCCGGGACGAGTGCGGCGCTGCCGGCGTAAGCGGCGTCGACGTGCAGCCAAAGCGCTTCACGCTGACAGACCGCGGCTATTGCGGGTACCGGATCGATGCTGGTCGTCGATGTCGTACCGACGGTGGCCACGACGCAGAAGGGGCGGTAACCCGCCGCGCGGTCGGCCGATATCGCCGCCTCCAGCCGGGTGACGTCCATACGAAAGGCAGGGTCCGTGGCGATCTTTCGAACGCCGCGTTGTCCGATCCCGAGGACGAGGGCGGCTTTTTCGATGGAGGAGTGGGCCTGATCCGAGGTGTAGAGACAGAGGAGCGGAAGGTCGGGTCGGCCCGCCATTCCCCGAGCTCGGATGTCGAGGTCCAGGGCGTGCCGCGCCGCGGTTATCGCGCAGAGGCTCGAGACCGAGGCGGTGTCCATGATTACCCCCTCGAAGCCAACGGGCAGGCCGAGAAGCTGGCGCAGCCAATCGAGTGTCACCTCTTCCAGCTCCGTTGCAGCAGGCGATGTCTGCCAGAGCATTCCGTTGACGTTGAGGGCGGCGGAAAACAGCTCGCCGAGGACTCCGGGGCCGGAGCCCGTGATGCTGAAATAGGCGAAGAACCCGGGATGGTTCCAGTGCGTGATCCCGGGTACCACGATTCGCTCGAAATCGTCCAGGATCTCATCGATCGGTTCGGCCGAGGAGGGCGGACTGGCAGGCAGCGCCTCCTTCACCGCCTTCGGCTCGACCCTCGAGAGCACGGGGTACGTCTCCGGATGAGCGAAGTATTCGGTGATCCAATCGACCGCGCGGATCGCGGCGCGCCTGAACTCCTCGACCGGCATGTCGCCCAGGTGGTTCATCTCTGTTCTCCGGTACCCGACGGGCCGTGCCCCACGACTGTTTGCGCCGGGTGTTTGGAGGTGGCTAGGTTAGAGCTTTCGCGAGTCTCAATACCCCAGCGCTGGTGAATCTGCAAGAGGAAGGAAGCGTACGTGTCGATATCTGTTCGGGGGGTGCGATGTAAACTGGTGATCACGGTGCTGGCTTTTTCGGCCCTGTCCTGTGGGCGGTCCGAGAACATCGGCTGGGCGGACCGTCAAAGGCCGGAGACTCCAAGGTCGACCGCGACGGACGAGAGCGTGGCGCCAGCCGCGCAAGAGGAGTCTTCCGACACGAGCCGAGAGGCGCTCACGGCTGAATACGAACAGCTGGCTCGCGCGTTAGCCAGAGTGCATGCGGAGGCGATGGAGGATCCCGAGATCGCGGCGGAGTGGAGCGCGCTCAGGACCGACGCGGATTTGTGGATCTATGAGAACTCAGAGTTCCACCAGAAACTCGCCGAACGCCAGGCCGAGATCGAGGACATCATGGAGGAGTCGAGGCGTTCGGTCGAGAGGTTGGATCCGGAGCAGGAGGCCGAGCTGGCTCGCAATTTCCAGAACATCCAGTTAGAGATGGCCCGCAAGCGGAGCGAGGTGCTGCGCAAGCCGGAGTTCGCCATACGCACGCGCGAGTTTCAGGCCGCCCTGTACGACAGGATGCGGCAGCTGCAGCCGGTTTTGACGCCCGAAATCAACCGTATGGAGGAGCTAGAGCTTCTCCTGTATACCGGCGAAGCGGCCACGCCGCCGGTTGCCGGGTTGGAGTCGAGAGACTGATCCGGACCTGATCCCGATGGACGCACGTAGCGTTCGTTGCAAGAACGGTTCGCTCTGGAAGGTGATGGCGGTCGGTCGGTCCAGTCCAGAGCGGTTGGAGCTGGTCTTCGAATCCCTGGACCAGCCGGGCCAGTTGTTGCGGGGTGAGGTGGCGGCCGCACAGCTCGGGGATCTAAGCGACGACGAGCTTTGTTTTCTGATTGAGGAGCACGGCTCGTAGGCCAGGCAGCGCGGGTCTGGCGGCTGCTGATCCAGAGAACCATGCCATCTGCTTCACGGGAAACTCGAGGGTGTGGAATGGGGGACCGTAACGATCGACCTGACGCCCGACTGTGACCTGATGGGGGGCGCTCTACGAGATCGATCGGGCCGGGCGCGGCGCGATCGAACGATCGCGAGGTCCCGATGGGTATGCCTGGGCCTTCACACCCGGTCGAGGGTGAACAAAGCGATCGCATCCACGCCGGGTTGAAGAATTCGCCACCCTCACTCTGACCTTGCCACGCGGCCCTGGGGAGATCACGACGTGCAAACCTGCGGTTCTCGATGCTGCTGGTCAGGTTTGTCCGGGCGCTTTATGTTTCGCGGGGTGGCGTGGTTGGAGGATCGGGGTGGGGTTTAGCGGATTGAGCCAGGGAGGATTCGCTGTGCGTGACTACGCTCAAGTAGTCAGAGAGAACGTAGGGGATTATCGCGGCTGGTTCTCTGGCATGGTGAAGTGGGCCCCGATCTTCGTGGCGACGCTGATGGCGCTGTCGCACGATCCGCGACTCCAGCACCGTCACCGCACCTGGGTCAATGCGGCGCTCGCGTACTTTGTGTCCCCCGACGACGCCGTGCCGGAAGAGGAGTGTGGTCCCTACGGGTACCTGGACGACAACCTGGTCAGCGCCTACGTGCTCGAACGGATCGCGCGTGACGTCGGGTGGCGCGTGATCGAGGACGTCTGGGATGGGGAGACGGCGGCGCGGGTGGTGACGCGCGAGACGCTGGATCGTGAGGCGGAATTGCTGGGGCACCTGGGGCAAGAGGCGCTTCAGGAGGCGGGTCTGCTGGACGAGCACGGTCGGCTTCTGGCGGAAGGCGGCGAAGCGCCGCGGCCCCTAGGATTGGCCTAGGATGCCTGGGGGAGGGCGCCCCTTTTCCGGGGGGGCGGGAAGCGGTAAGTTACAGATGTACCTGTGACGGGGACTGGAGTCAAAACACTATGGGAATCGGCAATTTCGGTTGGACCGAGGGCTTGCTGATCGCCTTCCTTTTCCTACTGCTGTTTGGCGCGCGCCGGCTGCCTGAGATCGGCCAATCGCTGGGTAAGGGCATTCGGGAGTTCAAGAAATCCGTAACGGGCTCCGATAACGAGTCGAAGGTCGCCGGGAGCGACAGGGACGTCGCTCAGGTGGAGCCACCCAAGCGGGACGACACCCAATAAGGGGTGCGTGCATCTCTGATTAACCGGGGCGCCGCCAGCGTTGAAGACCGGGGCGGCGCCTCTTCTGTTGTGCAGGTTTCTGCCCGCTAACGACTGAAAAATGCACGCTGCCGCGTATCTGTGGCTGCCGCAGGCACGCTCGCGCCTGCTGGCGGCGATCAGCGATGATTACGAGCTGGTGTTCGCACCCAGTTGGTCGGATCTCGACCAGCTGATTCGCCGGGCGCCGATCGAGCTCGTCATTGTGGATCCCGTGCGTGAGGCGGATGTCGAAGTGGCCGCGGTCGAGCGCTTGCGCGCCTACTATCCGTCGCTTTCGGTCGTCCTCTACATGCCATTCTCACCGGATCTGGCCGATGCCTTACTTCGGCTGGGCAGCGTCGGCGTCCACAGCGCGGTTTTTCTGGATCACGGGGATACGCCGCTGCAGTTGGCGCGCTCCGTCGAGGACGCGGCGCGCTTTTCGGTGTCCGAGCAGATCCTGAAGCGGATATTCGGCGGGCTCGATGTGAAGAACCGTGGGATCGTTAGAGCGTTTCGGCTTGCCCTTCGGAATGTCGACAAGATCAGATCGGCGCTGGAGTGGAGCAAGTTCATGGAGTCTTCGCACCGCTCATTCTATCGCACGTTCAGATCGAGT
Source organism: Gemmatimonadota bacterium (assembly GCA_020350785.1). Classification (GTDB taxonomy): domain Bacteria; phylum Gemmatimonadota; class Gemmatimonadetes; order Palauibacterales; family KS3-K002. Next base: position 1,160,109 of record CP070722.1, on the reverse strand, counting down.
GGATTGCCGACACCGAAGACCTGCTTGCTCTGGCTCCGACTGATGTACGCGTCGAAGCTGTTGGAAGATCCCGGTTACAACCCGTACGACGTTGTTCACCGGCTCGGGTACAGTGCGCCCTCCAACTTTTGGCAGCACGTCCAGGACACGCTCGGTCTGCGCGCCTCCGAGTTGCGCTACGCCGTAGACTTCGAGACGCTTCTGCGCCGCTTCATCGCCGAGCATGTCGATCAGGCAGTCAAGCGCGCCAGTCTCTGAAGCCCCGGCAGGAGCGGCTACTCGGCGAAGTTGCCCACCACCGGCTTGGTCATCCGCGCGAAGTCGGCGTAAGACATGCGCAGCGCTTCAGTGTGGTTACCGGCGTTGAAGACGATCGTTTCGTCCTCCGTCAACCTCTGGTCCACGTAGACGCGCTGCCCGTAGAGATTGCCCAACGGCGGCATGGCTCCGGGCTCGCAATTGGGATAAAGGCCAGCGAAGTCCGACTCCTCAGCCAGGCGAAGCTTGCCGGAGCCGACGAGGTCTTCGAGCAGTCGTGCGTTCACGTGGTGAGAGGCGGAGAGCACCGCCATGACGGGCTCGCCCTTCTTGGTGAAGAAGATCACGGTCTTGGCCCACTCATAGCCCGAGATATGTGAGACCGCGGCCTCCTCCGCCGCCGTGTAGGCGGTAGGGTGTGTGATCACCTCGTACTTCACGCCCTCTTCCCTCAGGAGTTTCTCGACTTCAGGCGCGACTGACATGACTCTTACCTCCGCTTGGTAGGTGCACGGTTCGTTCACTTCCTGAGCAGCTTCAAGAACTTGTCAAGCGTTTGAGTGTTGGCGACATGCTCTATCTCTAGCCAGCCTCGGCGAGCCTGCTCGATGCCGTAAGTCATGTAATCCAGCTCTGCGGTCCGGTGGGCATCGGTGCTAATGACGATCTTGACGCCCGCCTCGCGCGCCATCTGTAGGTGATAGTCGCGGAGGTCCAGGCGATCGGGCTGAGCGTTCAACTCCAACAGAACTCCGTATTCACTCGCGACCTTCACCAGCTCCTCGACATCGACGGGGTAGGGCTCGCGGCGATTGATCAAGCGGCCGGTGGGGTGGGCGAGGATATTGACGCTTGGATGTTTCATCGCCTGGGTGATTCTGCGAGTCATCTGGTCACGCGTGAGATTGAACTTAGAGTGGACCGAGATGACGACAACGTCCATCTCTTCGAGGAGGTCATCGTCGAGAGCGAGCTTGCCCTCGTCGAGTATGTCGACCTCGGCTGACTTCAAAATGCGGATATCATCGTGTTTCGCCTGCAACTTGTCTATCGCGCGATACTGCCTGCGGAAATCGTCCGGTTTCACGCCGGCCATCGCCAGTGCCGGACTGTGATCGGTAATGGCCATGTACTGGTAGCCACGCTCGCGACAGGCATCCACCATCTCTTCTACACTGTTCTTGCCATCACTGTAGGTGGAGTGCATCTGGAGGTCGCCCCGGATCATGCGGCGCTCGATGAGTTCGGGCAGGCGACCGTCCCGCGCCGCCTCGACCTCGCCACGCGCTTCGCGAAGTTCCGGGGGTATCCAGGGCAGGTCGATAGAGGCGAAGACCTCACCCTCGGTCGTCCCGCTGACCAGCTGGTCTCCCCTGAAGACGCCGTACTCATTGATCTTGAGCCCTCGTTCGCGGCCGATGCCACGGATGACGATGTTGTGCGCCTTGGAGCCGGTGAAGTAGACGAGGGCGGCACCGTAGCTCTCACGAGGCACCAGGCGCAGATCCACTTGAAGGCCGGCTCTTAGCCGAATCGAGCTCTTGGTCGGGCCTTTTGCAAGCACTTGGTCGACGTCGCGGTAGGCGACGAAGTGTTCCATCAGGGACGAGTCTTCGCCGGCGGTGGCCAGGATGTCGATGTCGCCGACGGTCTCGGCACGGCGTCGGTAGCTGCCCGCGACTTCCAGGTGGTCGAGCCCGTCCGCTTCTCTCAGATAAGCGAGTAGAGGTTGGACGTATATGTCGGCGTCCGACAGCTTGAAGCGGCCGGCACGAGCCTTCAGTTCCTCGATCCCTTTCAGGATCTTGGCCTCGAGTGTCTTTCCGAAGCCGGGTAGTGATTCCAGCGAACCGTCGCGGGCGGCGGACTCCAGCTCCTCGATCGTGGTGATCTCCAATCCATCCCAGAGTTGGCGGGCGCGCTTGGGTCCTAGCCCCGGGATGTGCATGATCTGGATGAGCGAGGCCGGCACCTCCTGGCGTAACTCTACGAGGAACTGCAGTTGACCGGTCTGGAACAGCTCGCGGATCTTTGCGGCCAAGTCCTTGCCTATCCCAGGGAGGTCCTCGAGGCGCGCGTCCTCGTCGTCCAGCACGGATTCCAGGGACTTGGATAGAGTCTCGATCGTCCGGGCCCCGTTCCGGTAGGCACGCACGCGGAACGGGTTCGCACCCTGTATCTCGAGCAGGTCGGCGATCTCCTGAAAGACGTGAGCGTAGTCAATGTTCTCCATCTCACACGACGCCTTTCGGGACCATGGAGAGGAACTCCTCCTCGCTGAGCGTCTTGACGCCAAGCTCCACGGCGCGGTCGTACTTGCTTCCCGGATCACCCCCCGCGACCAGATAATCGGTCTTCGAGCTGACGCTCGAGGATATGCGTCCGCCCAGCGAGCGAACGAGCTCCTGGGCTTCGCTCCGCGTTAGCGACTGCAAGCTCCCGGTGAAGACGAAGGTCAAGCCTGCGAGGGTCTGGTCGCGGGCCGGCGTCGACTCGATCAACGTCAGGCCGGACCCGATGAGATCGTTTACGGTACTCTTAGTCGCGGGGCTGGACAGGAAATCATGAATCGCCTCGGCGACCTTAGGCCCGATCCCGTCGACCGCCTCCAGCTCATCGCGTCTCGCGGCTGTGAGGGCGTCGAGGCTGCCGAAGTGCCCGGCCAGATCGCGCGCTGTCTGAGTCCCGACCTCGGGGATGCCGAGAGCATAGAGGAAGCGGTCGAGAGAAACTTCCTTCGAGCCCTCGATCGCCTCCAGGAGGTTGGCGGCCGACAGCTCGGCGAAGCCTTCGAGGCGCATCACGTCTTCCGCCCTCAGCCTGAGGAGGTCGGCGACGCTGTTCACCAGGCCCGAGTCCAACAGCTGTTCGACCGTCCGCTCGCCGAGCCCGCGGATGTCGAGGGCGTCGCGGGATGCGAAATGTTGAATGCGACCTTTCAGTTGGGCGGGGCAGGCGAGTCCGTTGGTACAGAAGTCGAGCGGTCCGACACTCACAATGTCGGCGTGGCAGGAGGGACAGCTTGCCGGCATCTCGAATGCAAGGCCCCGTTTCTTGCCGGGCTCCGGGATGCGTTCAAGCACCTGGGGGATGACGTCGCCGGCGCGTTGGATCCGGACTTTGTCTCCCTTGCGGACATCCAGGCGCTCGATCTCCTCGCGATTGTGCAATGATGCGCGAGAGACGGTAACTCCGCCGACATCGACCGGTAGCAGCATCGCCACGGGTGTGAGCTTACCGGTGCGTCCGACCTGGACCACGATATCGACGATCTCCGACACCTCGCGCCGCGGCTCGAACTTGTAGGCGAATGCCCAACGTGGGTGGTGCGCGGTGCTGCCCAGCCGTTCGCGCGTCGCCAGATCGTTCAGCTTGATGACGACACCGTCGATCTCGAAGTCGAGTTCGTCGCGTCGCCGCTCCAGATCGTGGTGAACCTCGATCGCCTCCTCGATATCGACGCCGGCTCGCGTCTCGGCGCTGACCTTGAAGCCCCAGTCGGCCAGTGCCTCCAAGACGTCGGTCTGTTTGGCAAGCTCGACGCCGTCCGCCGTCATCAGCTCGTAGGCGAACAACACCAGCGGCCGTTGGGCCGTCATGCTCGGGTCGAGTTGGCGCAGGGAGCCTGCGGCGGCGTTCCGCGGATTGGCGAAGACCGGCTTGTTCTCCTGAGTGAGTCGAGCGTTGAGGCGCTCGAAGTCAGCCAGCAGCATGACGGTCTCGCCGCGTAGAGAGAGGCGCGACGGAACGGGTCGCTTTTCCGTTCGGAGTCGCAAGGGAGCCGAACCGATGGTTCGTACGTTGGCGGTTATGTCCTCTCCGACCCGGCCGTCACCACGGGTTGCCGAGCCAACCAGTTGGCCGTCTTCGTAGACCAGCTCCACCGACAGACCGTCGAGCTTGGGCTCGACGACATAGTCGACCTGCCCGTCACCGCAGGCCGCGCGAATCCGCGTGTCGAAACGTCTGACCGCTTCCTCAGCGTCGCTGGAATCGAGGCTGAGCATTGGTGCCGTGTGCTCGACCTCGATGAACCCGGGCCGCGGCGCTCCGGCGATTCGCTGGGTGGGCGAGCCGGGGGTCACGAGGTCAGGGAACCGCTCCTCCAGCTGCTTGAGTTCCCGGTAAAGACGGTCGTACTCGGCATCGGAGATCTGAGGCCTGTCCAGCACGTAATACAGGTGGTCGTGGTGCTCGATCTGAGTTCGCAGCTCTTCGAGGCGATCGCGCGCCGCCTCGGGCTTGCCGCCTGCCCGCTTTCTCGGAGACACCGCTACTCCTCTTCTTCTTCCGGCTCTGGCTTCTTGCCCGGCAGCCGCTCCCTCCCCGGAACCTGCTCTTTCTCGTCTGCGGCGGCTTCGCTGCCGGCCTCGGCGGAACGGCCCTGGCGCACGGGGCGGCCGAAATCGCGCCAGCCGCGGGCCCATTCTGCAAGACGGGCGGCGGCGCGACCGTAGACCGAGCCCTCGGGGAAGCGGTTGTTCTCATCGCGTTCACCGGCGGGTATTCCGGCGAGGATCTCCCAGCCCTCCTCGACCTGCCGGATCGGCCAGACGCTGAACTGACCCTCTCTGACCGCCTCTACGACCTCATCGTTCAGGACGAGGTTGTGCATGTTGCGGGCAGGGATGATCACGCCCTGCTCGCCGGTCAGGCCGCGCCGTTTGCAGGCCCGGAAGAAGCCCTCGATCTTGGTGGTCACACCGCCGATGGGCTGGATATCGCCCCTCTGGTTCAGGGCGCCGGTGATGGCCACGCCCTGGCGCAGAGGGACACCTGCGATCGCGGAAACCAGAGCATAGAGCTCAGCCGCTGAGGCGCTGTCCCCCTCGACCTCCTCGTAGAGTTGGTCGAAGGAGAGGCTGGCCGAGAGGATGAGGGGGTGGTCCTGAGCGAAACGTTCGCCGAGGTAGCCCGAGAGCACGAGCACGCCCTTGTTGTGCAGTGGGCCGCCTAGGCGGACCTCGCGTTCGATATCGACGACACCGCTGGTGCCCATGAAAGCGCTCGCCTCGACTTTGATCGGTCGCGCGAAGCTGTGCTCGGCGGCGGCGAGTACGGCCAGCCCGTATAATTGGCCGACCTCAGAGTCTCGCGGCTCGACGGTCAGCGTGTCCTCCTCGATCAGGCTGAGCAGTTCCCGCTCCGGACGGTTCACGCGCTCCTCGCGTTCCTGGATGGCGCGTCGCACGTCGCTGAGGGTGACTGTATCACGGCCGCCGGACTTGGCGAAGAACGCGGCTTCGCGGACGAGGTCGCCGATGGCGCCGAACTGTGTGGAGAGCCGTTCCTGGTGTCCGGCGAGCCGCGAGCCGAACTCGGTGACGCGGGCGACGGCTGCGGCATCGAATGCCAGGAGCGATTCTTCCTCGCAGCGAGCGGCGATGAAGGCTCCATAGCCTCGTTCCGCCTCGTGGTCGCGCTCCATATAGGGACTGAAGTCGGCTTTTATCTTGAAGAGCTCGCGGAAGTCGTCGTCATAGGCATGGAGGAGATGGTACGTGTAGGGGTCGCCGAGTAGGATGACGCGAACCCGGAGTGGGATCGGCATTGGCTTTAGCGTGGTCGTGGCGATCGGGCTTGCGTACTCCATCATCTCTTCCAGTCGGATCGCGCGCGTTCGCAAAGCGTTCTTGAGGGCGATCCAGGCGAGTGGCTGCCGCAAGACATCGTTGGCATCCAAAAGCAGGTACCCGCCGCTGGCCCGATGGATTGCGCCGGCAGTTATCTGGCTGAAATCGGCCACCATGGTACCGAACTGTACCCTATGCTCGATTCGGCCGATCAGGTTGTGGTAGGTCGGGTTCTCCTCCTGAACCACTGGAGCGCCGCTATCGGGCGCGTTGCAGACGATGACGTTGACGCGATAGCGGGCGAGTGGGTCTTCAACTTCGGGTACGGGCATCTCCGACCTGGGCTCCGACTCGTCATCCGAGCCTGAGAATTGCTCTGCGTTCTTGACGATCTCTTCAGCCAGCCGATCGAGATGAGACAGCACTGCAGGTACGCTCTTCCAGCGGGCCTCGATGTCCCGAACGCAGTGCTGAACGACACCTAACGCCACGGAGCGTTGCAGTTCGGCGACGCGCCGCTGCGCCTCGCGCTCGACATCGCGAACGCGACGCTGAACATCGGCGAAGACCTTTTCCATCTCGCGGCGCCGACCCATGATCTCGTCGCGCTGCACCTCGGGGAGAGCCTGGAAGCGTTCCTCATCGATTGGTTCGTTGCCGATCGCGGGCGCCAGGACGAAGCCGGTGGGCGTCTGAACTAGTACGACGTTGCGCTCATCTTCGATGCCTTGCTGGAACTCTTCGATTAGGCCTCGCTGGCTGGCCACGGCGCGCTCGGCGATCTCATCGCGTTGCCGCCGGAACTCATCGGACTGAAGGGCCTTGGGGAGAGTGACACTCAGATCCATCAGCAGCCTGTCGATGTCGGATTTGAGCTCTGGGCCACGGCCTGGCGGGACTTCGAGGGCGAGGGGTTCACGCTTGGCAACGAAATTGGAAACATAACACCAGTCGGGCGGGGTGGGCTCGGTGCTGGCTCGGTCCTCTAGTAGCTGTCGGATCATCGTGGCGCGACCGGAGCCCGGCAGCCCGAGGGCGAATATGTTGTAGCCGGGGTGATCCACCTCGAGTCCAAAGCGGACGGCGCGCATGGCCAGGTCCTGTCCAATCGCTTCGCGTAGCGGCTTCAGTTCCGACGTCGTTTGGAACTCGAGGGTAGTCGGGTCGCAGGATTTGCGGAGTTGCTCGGGCTTCAGGGAGTCAGGGGTCCTGATGGTCACGCGACTCTCCCTTCAGTTATCATTGGCAATCGATCAGGCGCCGCCTGTCGTACTCAGCCCTTGAGTCGTCCCTCGGCGACGGCGCGCATGATATCAGTGGTAGTCACGATGCCTTGGAGGATTCCATCGTCGATGACGAGTATGCGGCGGATGCCAGCGTCAATCATGTAGCGCGCTGCCGTCGTGATCGAAGTGCTTGACGGCTGGCTAATGATCTCGCGGGTCATCACATCGGAGACATTGTATTCATCCAACAGGTTCCAGGAGCGACCCCGAGCCGTCCGCATCAACTCCAGCGCACCGCCCCCAGTTCCGTCCCAGGTGTCGACAAAGAACTCTGGGCTGGAGGGGTTCCGGCGCCCGGAGGACTCGAGGTCCGCTGTGGCTCCGTGGTCGCTCAGGTCGTGCGCATCCTCTTGAAGGTCGAAGATGTCGGTGGTCGAGACGACGCCGATCACCGTGCCGCCGGCAACGACGGGAGCTCCGCTTACCTCTTGCTCGGTCAGCACCTCCAACAGCTCTCGCAGGGTGAGATCGGGTGAGACGGCAACCACGTTGGGCTGCATCAGATCCTTAAGCCGCAACATCTGTTCGAACTCTCTTTGACGTAGGTTTCCTTGCTTGTGTCTTCGCCTCGACCGCTCGGCGGCCTTTCCCGGCTGGGCGCTGACTCGACTGTGCCCTGATACTTAATACTAACAGTGAACGATTCCCCCCGTCCATTGCGCCGCGCCGGGCAGAGGCAGCGTCGAGCCTAGTCGTGCTGCTCGAACTTCCACGCCGCCGAGTTGATGCAATAACGTTGCCCGCTCGGCTGCGGACCGTCCTCGAAGACGTGCCCCAGGTGAGCCTCGCAGGCGGCGCAGAGCACCTCGGTGCGGCGCATGAATAGGCTGTTGTCGGGCTCGGTGCTCACGCTGTCCTGCGAGGCCGGCTCCCAGAAGCTGGGCCAGCCGGTCCCCGAGTCGTACTTGGCATCGGAACGGAACAGCTCATTGCCGCAGCAGATGCAGCGATAGATTCCGGCGTCTTTGTTGTCGACGTACTCCCCGCTGAAAGCGCGCTCCGTGCCTTTCTGGCGTGTAATCCGGTACTGCTCGGGCGTCAGGGACTCTTTCCACTGCTGATCGCTCTTACGAATCTTCGGCTTATTCATGTTGATGCCTTTGAGTGTCTGTGCAACTTCATGGCGGGTGGCTCCGTTCAGGAGAATAGGTTGATCGCGAATAATACGTGAGGGCGCAAGGGCTTTGGCCCGGTAGGCCGAACCTTCTGGGCCACGCTTGCCATCGGGCGGTCCGAGGATAGAATTGGTCGTCCCTTTACCTCAACCATGGAGATCCCATGAGAGTACGCAATAATGTAGCGGTATGGGCCATTCTGGCGCTGCCGATCAGCACGCTGAGCGCAAACGCCCAGGATTTCGATAACGTTCAGATCAGCACGCAGCAGGTGGCACCGGGCGTGTACATGCTCATGGGAGCTGGCGGCAACCTCGGTGTCTCGGTGGGTGAAGATGCCGTTTTCCTTATCGACGACCAATACGCGCCATTGACCGACAAGATCGTTGCCGCGATTCGTGAAATCAGCGATCTGCCCATCGAGTTCGTCCTCAACACGCACTGGCACTCCGATCACACCGGGGGCAACGAGAACTTGGGCGAGGCCGGGGCTCTGATCGTCGCGCACGACAACGTGCGCGAGCGGATGAGCGTCGAGCAGTTCATGGAGGCTTTCGGTCGCACGGTCCCGGCGTCGCCGCCGGGTGCCCTGCCAATCGTGACCTTTTCGGAGGCCGTCACTTTCCATATCAACGGCGACGAGATCTTCGTCTTTCACGTCGCCAACGCGCATACGGACGGCGACGCGATCGTGCACTTCCGTCGGGCCAACACGGTTCATATGGGCGACACCTTCTTCAACGGTCTCTATCCCTTCATCGATGTGTCGGCCGGCGGCTCGATCGACGGGATGATCGCGGCCGCCGACCGAGTGCTTCCTCTGATCGACGATGAGACCAGGGTCATCCCGGGTCACGGCACGCTCTCGAACAAGGCGGGCCTGGCAGAGTTCCGCGAGATGCTGGTCGGCGTGCGCGAGGCCATGGCCGAGCAGATCGCCATGGGGAAGAGCTTGGAGGAGGTGCAGGCGGCGAAGCCGACCGCCGCCTGGGATGAGAAGTGGGGTCAGGGCTTCCTCAATCCAGAGACCTTCACCCGTATCCTCTACAGCGACCTTTCACGGAAGAAATAGAGACTGTCCCGGGGAGCGGGTCGCTCGGCACGAGTCGCTCCCCGAGGCGGCCCGGCGCGTCAAGCGCCGGCACTGCCCTCAGCGGCGGGCGACTGCGCACGCAAGCTGGCCGGTCGCGCAGCGCTTCGGGCGGCGCGTCGCAGGCGAAGCTGTCGCAGACCGCTAGTCACCAATCGGTAGCTCAAGAGCAGGCCGAGCGTCAGGGCGAAGATCGCCGGCTCAAGGATGTCCGCTTTGACGAGCCAGAGAAAATGGAGCACGCCGAGAACGGCTGCCACGTAAACCATCTTGTGGAGGCGATTCCAGCGTCTGCCGCCCAGCCGCCTCACCATTCTCTTGGTGGAGGTCAGAGCGAGAGGGGTCAGGATCACCAGTGCCGTGAAACCGACCGTGATGTAGGGCCGGTCCATGATGTCCTCGACGATGTAGTCGAAGGCGAAGAACTGGTCGAGCCCGATATACACCCCGAAGTGTAAGCTGGCGTAGAAGAATGCATAAAGACCCAGCATGCGGCGCAGCTTGACCAACCAACCGATGCCCGTGAGCTGCCGCACGGGCGTCACCGCCAGAGTAAGCAGCAAGAAGGTCAGCGCCCACCAACCCGTCCGATGAGTGACGGTCTCGATGGGGTTGGTGCCCAGCCGGTCGGTCAAGGTGTCGAAAGCGAGGAGGCCGAAGGGGGCCAGGGCGAGCAGGAATATCCCGGTCCGAGTGGCTCGCTCGATCAATCTACGGTTCGCTGGCACGGGCCCGATCAGTGGTTAGAAGAATTTGCGCAGGTCCATGCCCGCGTACAGATGGGCGACCTGGTCGGCGTAGCCGTTGAACATGAGCGTCGGGCGCCGGCGAAATTCGCCGATCCGACGTTCCCGGGCCTGGCTCCAGCGCGGGTGGTCGACCTCGGGGTTTACGTTGGAGTAGAAACCGTACTCCCTCGGTGCCGAGGTCATCCAGGTCGTCATCGGCTGCTCACGCACGAAGCGGATGCCGACGATCGACTTGATGCTCTTGAAGCCGTACTTCCAGGGTACGACGAGGCGGATCGGCGCGCCGTTCTGATTCGGCAGCACCTTTCCATACAGGCCGACGGCAAAGATGGTGAGCGGGTGCATCGCCTCGTCCATCCTCAGCCCTTCGACGTAAGGCCAGTCGAGAACGGCGCGCCGCTGGCCCGGCATCTGCTCGGGGTCGTAGAGGGTACGGAACTCCACGAACCTGGCATTCGATGTCGGCTGCAAGTCCTCGATGAAGTCGGAAAGAGGGAAGCCCATCCAGGGAATCACCATCGACCACGCTTCGACGCAGCGGAGTCGGTAGATACGCTCCTCCGCCGGATGGCGCCCCAGGATGTCCTCGATGTCGTAAGTGCCGGGCTTGCTGCATTCGCCCTCCACCGTCACCGTCCAGGGACGCGTTCGCAAAGTGTGAGCGTTCCGGGCGGGATCGCTCTTGTCCGTGCCGAACTCGTAGAAATTGTTGTAGGTCGTGACGTCCTCGAAGGGAGTCAGCTCTTCTTCCTGGTCGGACGCCGACCCGGCGCGGTCGCCCGCGTCACCTTCGCAAGCGAGCAAGGGTGCGAACGCGGATGCCAGTCCCAGGCCGGCGCCAGCACCCGCCGCGGTGCGGATGAAGCGGCGGCGGTCCACGTAGAGTCGCTCGTCGGTGACTTCCGATTCTTTGATCTCGGGGGCACGCCTTATCAGCATGTCGTCTTCCTCATTATCGTAAAGATGCGGGGTCCGGCGGCGTCCGCCTCGCGGTGCACACCCGCCTTGCCGATGCCGGTCTTTGATCTGCTATTTGGCTAACACCGGAACGCCGGCTTGGGTTCCGGCTTGGCGGAGGGATCAGCAAGACGGCCGCCCAGACAGGGCGGCCGTCTTGCACTTGGCGGGTTCCTGCCGCGGAACGATCTCTAGCGCCGCGGCTGCCGAAGCGGCGTCAGCAGCCTCCGTGTGTTCAGCGGTAGCTGGCGGCGATTCGGGATCCGGCCGATCAAGTCACTGGGGTGGCAGGACGGTCCGTGCCCAACGCCACCGCCGACGAAGACGAAGGTGACGCCGGTGGCGCCGCTTCCATCATGTCCGCCGCTCAGCCTCGAGAGCGCCGGGGATGGCATGTGGCGTATGGGCGTGAAGCCGTGCTCCTCGCGCTCGGGCCTGATCCGGGGCCGCGGGACCAACGGCTCGCCGGGCGCGCCAGCGGTTTCCTCCAGCACGATGGAGTAGTCGGCCAGATCCAGGCTGGCGATCTGGACGCCGATACCTTCCAGGGACGGGTCCTCTGCCGGGCTGGTCACCGGCTCCGCCTCCAGGCGGTCCGGATCCGGCAGGCTGACGGCATTGAGAGGCCCATCGATCGAGGTGCGCGTTCCGAAGCTGACATGCCCGAAACCGAGCAACAACGCGTGTACCAGCAGAGAGGCCCCGAGACCGATCCCGAGGATACGAGCATGGCGTGCTCTTAGACCTTTGCCCCTCATACGTCCTCCTCTACGTGCGGAGTGAGAACTCGCCTGTCACCCCGTCTCCCTCCGCAAACGGAGCTACCATCTCGTCTCGTCCCATATTGCGATGGTCCGCGTTCACGGTCAAGCAGCGGCGAGCCCGGTGCGCCGGCAGGCCCGCTGGGCGTGGGGAGCCGAGACCGGTCCTACGTCTGCGCCACCTCTTGGATCCGGTTGACCACCATGTCGCCCATATCGGGTGTGGAGATGCCGCTGCGCGTGTCCGCGGACGGTATGGCACGGGATTTCAACAGGTGGGCGACGGCGTCCTCGATGCGCGCTGCCGCCTGCTCCTCGCCCAGAAAGTCGAGCATCATACTCACGGCCGAGATCATGCCCAGGGGACAGGCGACGTTCTTGCCGGCGTGCTTGGGTGCCGAGCCGTGGATCGGCTCGAACATCGATGTCCGACCGGGATGGATGTTGCCGGACGCGGCGATCCCCATGCCGCCTTGAATCATCGCACCCAGATCAGTGATGATGTCTCCGAAGAGGTTAGTGGTGACGATCACATCGAACCACTCGGGGTTCTTGATCATCCACATGCAGCAGGCATCCACGTAGGCATGATCGGTTTGTACGTCGGGAAAGTCCGAGGCGACGTAGGCGAAAGACCGGTCCCAAATGTCATGCGGCCGGATGGCGTTGTCCTTGTCCACAAGCGTCACCTGCGGCTTGCGCCCGCCCTCGCCGCGTGCCGTGCCACGCTTGCGCGCCAGCTCGAAGGCGTAGCGTGAGGCGCGCTCGCAGCCCTTCCAGGTATAGACGCCGTTGACCAGCGCTACCTCGTCCGGTGTGCCCTTCTTGAGATGTCCGCCGATCTGCGAGTACATGCCTTCTGTGTTCTCGCGCACGACCACGAAGTCGATGTCGGCCGGGGTCTTGTTCTTCAACGGGCAGAGGTGCTCGGAGTAGAGCTTGATGGGCCGAAGGTTGACGTACATGTCGAGGCGGAAGCGGAGGCCCAGGATGACCGAGCGCTCCACCAAGCCGGGCTCGACATCGGGGTGGCCGATGGCGCCCAGCAGGACGGCATCGAGGGTTCGCCACTCGTCGATGACGCGCTCGGGTACGAGCTCTTTCGTTTTGAGGTAATGATCGCCGCTGTAGGGGTAATCGACGAGCTCGTAGTCGAAATCCTCGAGCCGGGCCACCGTCTCCAAGACTTTTAGGCCCTCGCGGGCGACCTCCGGTCCAATGCCGTCGCCCGGTATCGATCCGATCTTGTAGGTCTTCATCTAGCCTCCTGGCCGAACACCGCGAGCGGCGCAGAACCTGATGGATGGGCAGACAAGCTAGCAGGCGATCAGGATCGGTATCAAGGAGGTGCGGAACACACTGGCTGACCGGGCGGCAAGCGGCGTAGATTGGCAGCTGCACATCCGAACGGAGAGAGACCATGGGACGCCAAATGCTCTGGAGGCTTGTTGCGCCGTTTGCTCTTGCGGGCATGCTTGCGGCACCGCGCCTCTGGGCGCAGGAGCCGGATACGGAATACGCCGAGCGAATCCAGCGATACACCACGGATCCTCGCTTCTCGAGTGATCTAGTGGATCACTTGCCGAGGTCGGAAGCCGTGCCGTCGCCGCTCGACCATTTCGGCGAGATCATCGGCGCGCCCGACATCCTGCACGACACGGAGGAGATCTACGGATACATGCGGGCGCTGGCGGACGCCTCGCCGCGCGTGGAGGTACGCGGCATCGGGCTCACGGAAGAGGGTCGAGAGATGATCGAAGTGATCATCGCGGACGAGTCGACGCTCGCCGATCTGGAGCGTTACCGCGGTTATCTGGGCCGGCTAGCGGATCCACGGGCGCTGGAAGCCGCCGAGGCCCGCGAGATCATCGCCGCTGCGAAGCCTGTCTACTACCTGACCGCTGGCCTGCATTCGCCGGAGACGGGTGCGCCGGAGATGGTGATGGAACTGGCCTACCGCCTGGCCGTTGAAGAGACACCACTCGTGCGGGCGATCCGCGATAACGTGATCACCGTTATCGTGCCGGTCCTGGAGCCGGATGGCCGTGACCGGATGGTGGATGTCTACAGATACACGAAGGCGCACGGCGATGTCGGTCCCGGCCTGCCGTACTGGGGCAAGTACGTGGCGCACGACAACAACCGGGACGGTTTCGGGCTCGCCCTGGCTCTGACTCGCAACTCGCTCACCCGCTACCTGTACTGGAAGCCCACGGTTATGCACGATCTCCACGAGTCGGGTTACTACCTGTACGTATCGACGGGCAGCGGCCCTTACAACGAGGAAATCGATGCGCTGACCATCGACGAATGGCACAATATCTCTCATGAAGAGGTCACTCAGCTGACCAAGCGGGGGATGCCGGGAGTGTGGACACACGCATTCTACACCGGCTGGGCGGCCAACTACCTGATGTGGATCGCCAACACGCGCAACAGCATCGGCCGATTTTACGAGACGCTTGGCAACCGCGGAGCCGATACGATGGAGCGCGAGCTGAGACCGTCGGCGACGTCGCGGGAATGGTACCGGCCGAACCCGCCGCTGGAGAAGGCGATGTGGTCCCTCCGTAACAACACGAACTACATGCAAAGCGGCGTACTCGTCGCTCTGAAGTACGTGGCGGACCGCGGCGGGGAATTTCTCGACAACTTCTACCTGAGAGGCGTGCGCGCCGTCGAGAAGGGCGCGAGCCAAGCGCCCTACGCCTGGGTGATTCCGCCCGACCAAAGACGGCCGCTGGCGACTGCCGAGCTGGTGAATCTGCTGATGGAGCAGGGGGTTGAGGTGCACATCGCGGAGGAGGACCTGAAGTGGTCGGCGGAAGGTGGGAAGTCGGAAGGCGCAGACGATGGTGGTGCGGAGAGGTCCGCGCCCAGGGGTTCGTACGTCGTGCGGCTGGATCAACCGTATCGGACATTGGTGAGGGTGCTGCTGGATGTGCAGAAGTTTCCGGAAGACGCTCAGCCACCCTACGATGACACCGGCTGGACTCTTCCGTACTTGCACCAGGTGGAGGCCCATCGGGTCGACGACCCGGGTATCCTTTCGGCCCGCATGCGTCTGTTGGAAGAGCCAACCGTGGTAGCCGGCGCGCTCAATGGTCGTAATCGCGATTTCTATCTGGTCAACAACACGACGGACGACAATTTTGCGCAGCTGCGTTTCCGCTTGGGCCAGGACATCAACGTGCAGGCGGCGGAGGCGCAGTTCGAGGCGGACCGGCGCGCGTTCGCCGCGGGCAGCTTCATCATCCCTGCGGCGGGGAACCCGGCCGACCTGAGCGATCGTTTGGAGGAGGCGGCGCGCGAGTTGGGTCTCGAGATCCACGGCACCGGCCGGTCACCCGACGTGGCGATGCACACGGTGGAGGTGCCGCGGGTGGCGCTGGTGCACACCTGGGTGTCGACTCCGCAGGATGCCGGCTGGTGGCGTTTCGCCTTCGATCACATCGGCATTCCCTACACCCATCTCTCTGAGCAGGATCTGGCGACGGCGGATTTATCGAGCTTCGATGTGGTGATCATGCCACGTACGCGAGCCGATCCGCAGACGCTGATTGGGGGGACCACGGAGGCCGGCGTGCCGATCCCCTGGCGGCGCGATGCGCAGTATCCCAGCATCGGCGTCATCGACGAGACGGATGATGTCCGCCTCGGCATGGGCTATGACGGCTTGAAGAACCTAAAGGAGTTCGTCGCCGCGGGTGGCGTTTTCATCACTGAGGGGAGCACCGCGGCGCTGCCCATCGACATGGCGATCACACGTCGCGTCCAAATCAAGCGCACCGGCGGGTTGGTGGCCAGGGGCACGGTTCTCAAGGCGATGATCGCAGACGCCGCGAGCCCCATCGTCTATGGCTACCCGGAATCTTTGGCTGTCTACTTCAACCAGACGCCGGTGTTCGAGGTGAGCGACGACCTCGACACTCCCTTCATCCCGGAATGGCTGAAAGATGAGATTTGGGAGAAGGAGGTTCCGCGCGTGGTCGTCAAGTTCGCGAAGGAAGGTACGTTGATGAGCGGTATGCTGCGGGGGGCGGGCGAGATAGCGGACACGCCGGCGGTCATCGATGCGCCGGTCGGGCGGGGGCACGTCGTCCTTTTCGCCAATCGGCCTTTCTGGCGCTGGGAGACCCGCGGCAGCCATGCCCTCGTGTTCAACACGCTGCTTCACTGGAATGATCTGCGGGTAGGCTGGCCAAGCCGGCCCGAGACATCCGGAGAGACGACCGTCGCCGAGGGGCGATGATGCTCGATTGTGTTCGACCTGAGGTAGGGTCATGCGCCTGCAACTCGTAGCCGTCGTACCCTTGCTACTGATCGCCATGGCCACCGACTCGCCCAGCCAGGACAAACGGCCCGCCAGTCTGGCGGGCCGATCCACCGTCTATGCGCCCCACGGCGTCATAGCTACCAGCCAGCCGCTGGCCAGTGCCGCCGGGCTCGCGGTCCTGCAGCGGGGGGGCAATGCCATCGACGCAGCCGTGACTGCGGCCGCCGTGCTGAACCTGGTTGAGCCGCACATGACCGGGATCGGCGGCGACATGTTCGCGATCGTCTGGTCGGCGAAGGAAGGTAGGTTGAGCGGCCTCAACGCGAGCGGTCGATCGGGTGCCTTGATGACGCGTGATGAACTGCTCCGCCGCGGCCACGATGCTGTGCCCATTCACGGCGCTGAGCCGGTGACCGTCCCCGGCGCGCTCTCGGGCTGGTCGGCCCTATTGGAGCGCTACGGCACGATCAGCCTGGCCGAGGCTCTGCAACCGGCCATTCAGCTGGCGGAAGATGGCTTCCCCGTGACGCCGATCATCGCGCGTCAATGGGCCGCCGAAGTGGAGAAGCTGGTTCGCGATGAAGGGGCCCGGGCAACGTACCTGATCGATGGGGATCGCGCACCCGCAGTTGGGGAATGGTTTAGAAACCCCGACTTCGCCGCGACTCTGAAGCTGATCGCGGAAGGGGGGCCGGAGGTCCTCTACGGTGGCGAGCTAGGGCGCAGAATCGTGGAGCGCGTAGTCGAGCTGGACGGCTTCCTGACGTTGGAAGACCTGGCGAGTCATCGGGCGACATGGGTCGTTCCGATCTCGGTCGATTTCAAGGGCTACCGGGTATGGGAGCTGCCGCCCAACGGCCAGGGCATAGCGGCGTTGGAGATGCTTCGCATCCTCGAGCCGTTCGACCTGGCGGCGATGGGCCACAATTCGGCCGACTACCTCCACCACCTCATCGAAGCGAAGAAGCTGGCCTTCGCGGATCTGGCGGGCTGGGTCGGAGATCCGGGGCACATGAGCGTGGCGCCCGAGGCGCTGCTGGATGATGCGTTCATCTCGCGGCGCCGCAGCCTCATCGATCCGGCACGCGCTGCCGAGCGAGTCGACCCAGGTGAAGCGCTGACGACCAGCGAGACCATCTATCTGAGCGCCGCCGATGGATTCGGCAACATGGTGTCCTTCATCAACAGCATCTACTGGGAGTTCGGTTCGGGCATCGTGGTGCCGGGGACCGGCTTCGCCCTACAGAACCGCGGTGCCGGCTTCACGCTCGAGCCAGGGCTGGCCAACACGGTGGCGCCGGGTAAGCGCCCCTTTCACACGATCATTCCGGCGTTCGTGACGCGGCCGACGCCCGACGGCGGCGATGAGCCGTGGCTCGCCTTCGGGGTGATGGGCGGCTCGATCCAGCCCCAGGGACACGTGCAGGTCCTGCTCAACCTCATCGTCTTCGGCATGGACCTGCAGGCGGCTATCGACGCGGCACGCTTCCGTCATCTGGACGGACGCCAGGTCGCGCTCGAGGGGCCGATCGGCGTTGCGGTCCGCGCGGAGCTCGCGGCGCGGGGCCACATCGTTCTGCCCGACGGGGTGGTGGCCTTCGGGGGCGGCCAGGCGGTGATGCGATTGGAGCGTGGCTGGGCCGCCGCCTCCGATCCGCGCAAAGACGGCCTGGCCGTCGGACACTGAAGCCGAGGCGGACGTATGCCGATCAAGGCCGCAGTGATGACGGCGCCCGGCGCGCCGATCGAGCTTTGGGAGCTGGAGGATCCCGTCATCGAACCGGGCGGCATTCTGCTAGAGACCGTGTCCAGCGAGGTGTGCGGCACCGACGTTCATCTTCATCACGGTCGACTGGCTGGCGTCCCCTATCCGATCGTTCCCGGCCACATCAGCGTCGGTCGCGTCTTGGAGGCGCACGCGGTTGAAGCGGACACCCTGGGCGCCCCGCTCGAGTCGGGTGATCTCGTGACTTTCTACGACGTCCACGAGACTTGCCACAGCTGCTACTACTGCCTGGTGGCGCAGCAACCCAACCGCTGCCCGCGGCGCCGCGTGTACGGCATCACCTACTCGGCGCACGACGGCCCGTTGGGCGGCTGGGCCGAACGCATCTATCTCAAGCCCGGCGTGCAGACCATCAAGCTGCCCGCGTCGCTCGGGGCTGGGGATGTCATCGGTGGCGGGTGCGGCCTATTCACCGGCTTCGCCGCGGTGGAGCGCAGCGAGTTGGCCATGGGTGATGTCGTGCTGGTTCAGGGCACGGGTCCGGTCGGTCTCGCAGCGGTCGCCTTCGCCGCTTTACGCGGGGCCGGCCTGGTCGTGGCGATCGGCGACCCCAGCCCGCGGCTGAAGCTGGCCGAGGCCCTCGGTGCGGATGTCACGATCTCGCTGAGCAGCGAGTCGGAAAGCGAACGCGAGGTTCACATCCGCGAGCTTACCGGCGGACGCGGGGTGGATGTCGCTATCGAGTGCGCAGGAGCTCCGGCCGCCGTGCCCGAAGGTCTTCGATTGCTGCGCGACGGCGGGACCTATGTTATCGCGGGACACTACACCGATGTGGGCAATACGACGATCAACCCGCACATCGACATCAACCGCAAGCATGCGCGAGTCCTGGGCCGCTGGGGTCTGGACTTCGGGCATCTCTATCGGGCTTTGCGCTTGCTGGACCGGAACAAGGGGAGTCTGAACTTCGCCGGCGTCATCGGTAGGCGCTACACCTTGGAAGAGGCGAACCAGGCTCTGGCGGATGTGGAGGAGCTGAGAGTCACGAAAGCCGTCATCACACCCGCCCGAGCCTGATTACTCGTGGGCTGGATCGGCGGTCTCAGCTCGTTGGAAGTTGCGGTGGCCTCCGCCGGCGTCTTCCTGGGAGCCGTCGTTCAAGGGTCGATAGGGTTCGGCCTCTCGCTCGTGGCGGTGCCCGTGCTGATTCTGGTCGAGCCACGGCTGGTACCGGGCCCCATCCTCTGCGTGGCCATCGTGCTCACGCTACTTCTCTCGCATCGCGAACGCGATTCCATCGACTTCTTCGGCGTCGGCTGGGCGCTGGCGGGTCGACTTCCGGGTACGGCCGTGGGGGCGGTGGCTCTGCTCGTGATGCCGCGCGACCGGTTGTCGCTGCTGTTCGGGATACTTGTTCTGCTGGCGGTGCTGATGAGCTCGTTCAGGCTGCGCTTGCAGCCGACCGCTTGGAGCTTGTCGGCCGCCGGGCTGCTCTCCGGGTTCATGGGGACCACGGCGGCGATCGGCGGCCCGCCGATCGCGCTGCTGCTTCAGCGCCTGCCCGGCGACCGGCTGCGCGGTACGCTGTCCGGCTTCTTCCTGGTTGGTGCCAGCGTCTCGCTGCTGGCGCTGACCGTCATCGGGCGCTTTGGCGGCGAGGAGCTCCGCTTGGCGGTGCTGTTGCTGCCCGGCATTCTGCTGGGGTTCTGGGTCTCGGCACATACGGCTCGCTTTCTGGATCGGGGCTACACCCGGGCCGCGGTGCTCGCCGCCGCCACGGCCGCGGGCCTGATCGCAGTGCTCAAGCACGTCTGGTAGACGAACCTCGGGGCTGAGGCCGATGGATCTCTTTTCGCTCTTGCTCGATATCGTTCTGGCGCTGGGCGCGGCGCTCACGCTGGGCCTGCTGTTGGCGCGGCTGGGCCAGAGTCCCATCGTCGGCTACCTGTTGGCCGGCGTGCTGATCGGCCCGAATGGGCTGGCGATGCTGAAGGCGGCGGCCGAGGTCCGATCGATGGCCGACCTCGGAGTCGCGCTTCTTCTGTTCACGATCGGGCTGGAACTGCCGTGGCGCCGGCTGCAAGCTCTGGGTTCGACGGGAATCGCGGCGGGGTCGCTGCAGATCGTCCTCACTGCCCTGGCCACCGTCGCCGTCGCTGGCCTGGCCGGAGTGCCGCCTGAACAGGCCATCCTGTTCGGGATGATCCTGGCCTTCAGCAGCACGGCGGTCGTCTTCCGGGTGCTTGCCGACCGGGCGGAGATCGACAGCGTTCCGGGCCGCGTGTCCGTCGGGATCCTGCTGGTGCAGGACATCGTGGTCATCCCCTTCATGCTGATCGTTCCGGCTCTGGCCGGTGCCGGACTGGGAGGCGCGGTTCTCAGAGACTTGGGCGTGACCTTCGCCCGCGGCGCGCTGCTCATTCTCGGCCTGTTCGTACTCGCTCGTGTGCTGCTCCCGCTTCTCCTCAGCTCGGCGGCAGTGGTGCGGAACCGCGAGCTCTTCGTAATCCTGGCGCTGGTATTTTGCCTGGGTGCGACCTGGGCGGCGCACGCGTTGGGTCTCTCCGAGATTTTGGGCTCATTCGTCGCCGGGGTGCTGCTGGCGGACAGTAAGTTCGCGAGCCAGATACGGGCCGAGATCGGCTCGCTGCGCGCCGGTTTCCTCGCTCTTTTCTTCGTCTCCATCGGTATGCTGGCCGATCCCGCCTGGGTCGTGGGGAATCTGGACTTGGTAGGCGCGCTGATCGCGGCGATTGTCTTGGGCAAGGCTATCGTCGCGGCCGGCGTCGTGCGCTTGCTGCGCTATCCGGCCCAGGTCGCGATCATCGCCGGTTGGACATTGGCGCACATCGGTGAGCTGTCTTTCGTCATCGCCGAAGAGGGATGGCGCCACCAGCTGATCGATGCCGACGCCTTTCGCTTGTTCGTCTCGTCCGCCGTGCTCACGCTGATACTCGCGCCCTACCTCATCACGATCGCCCGGCGGCTGGCCGAGCTGAGACCGGACCGACGAGTGCCGCCGGCTGAATCGGGGGAGGAAGCCGCGCCGATCTCGGTGACGGATCACGTGATCATCGTCGGCTACGGGCCAACGGGCCGGCGCGTCGCTCGAGCGCTTCGCGATGTCGGCACTCCTTTTCTGGTGTTGGACTTGAATCCGCGAACGGCTCAGCGGGCGCGCGCCGAGGGTATCGACGTGGAGTTCGGCGATGCTTCCCAGGAGGAGGTTCTTCGTCACGCAGCCCTGCTCGCTGCGCGCGCACTCGTGGTCACCGTGCCGGATCCGGCCGATTCCGCAACTATCATCTCGACCGCCAAACTGATTCGACCCGACTTGCTGATCGTCGCCCGGGGCCGCTACGCGCAGCACACGCGCCGGTTGCTCGATAGCGGGGCGGAGATACTGCTGAACGAGGAGGAGTTGATGGGCGAACACCTGGCCGCCGTGAGCCTCAAGATGCTGGGCCTGGCCGCCGAGGGCGTCGCTCGCGTCGAGCCGCCGGGCGGAACCGACCCGACCGATGTCGGCGAAGAGGTGGTGGCGGACTGATCAGGTGATGTTCAGCCGGCGAAAGAGCCGCGCGGGAGGACCCCGCTCGTCCAGGCGCGTCAGGCCGAGCGCAGCGGCGATCTCGTGGGCCTCTCGATATTCGGAGGCCGCGGTTCGCCGGTTGATCTCCGGGTAGTGCTCGCTGCAGACCCGGCCCGCCGGGCGATACTGGTCCATCAAGTTGATATACGTGTCGGTACCCAGCTCCGTCGCGATCCACGAGAGGATCGCCCGCGTCTCCTCCAGCCCACCGGGCATGACCAGGTGGCGGAGAAGCACGCCGCGGGTCGCCAGTCCGTCCGCACTGATCTGGAGAGGGCCGACCTGCCGGTGCATCTCCCTGATCGCGGCCCTGGCGGCCTCGGGATAATCTGCCGCCTTCATGTACCGCCGGCTCGATTCCGGCGACCAGAACTTGAAGTCGGGCATGTAGATGTCGACGATGCCGTCCAGTAGCTCCAGGCTTTCCAACGCGTCGTAGGCGCTGGTGTTGTAGACGATCGGAAGCGTCAGGCCGCCGTCAACAGCGATGGCCAGCGCCTCGAGCACTTGAGGGACGACGTGCTCCGGCGTGACGAGGTTGATGTTGTGGCAGCCCAGCTCTTGAAGCCCCAGCATCATCGCTGCGATCTCGGCGGGGCGCGAGCCCGCGGCGGCCGGCCCCGGTGGGACGCCCTGGCTGATGTCGTAGTTCTGGCAGAAGACGCAACGCAGGTTGCAGTGGGAAAAGAAGATCGTGCCGGAGCCGTTCCAGCCGCGCAGCGGATCCTCTTCGCCCAAGTGGGGGAAGCAGCTGCTCACTACGGCGTAGCGGCCCGTCTTGCAGGCGGCCCACTTGTCGGCCAAGCGGTCGACACGGCAGTCACGCGGACAGGCACGACAGTCGACCAGGCCGGCGACGGCCCGGCGCGCCCGCTCCTGAACTTGGCTGATTCCCAGTTTGAGATATGCGGCCGTCGACAGCACTTCAGGGACTACCCGTGGGTGTGATCACGGGCTCATAATAGGGCGCAAGAAAGGGCTCGGCCAGCGCAATATTGGCCACCCTGGCGCGGATCACCGGTCAGGCATCAGTATTAGTAGGCAGCTCACGGGCGTTCGCACGTAGGCTTCAAGCGGAGCGAGCTGATTGAAGATCCTCGTTGTTCTTCTCGCGCTTCTCGGCGGCGATAGGCCAGCGGCGCAGGACACGAGCCATGCGGCTGGTGACTTGCAATCCGCGCACGTAAGGATCAACCTCGGGGGCTCGAGCGCTCAGATTCTGGCGTCCTATCGGATCGAGCGGACGGGCGCGCCACTGATCTTCGAGGCGGTGCAGCTGCCGGGCCAAGACGCCGAGGTGGAGGCCGCCTTCGGCCCCGGTTTCGAGCTGGAGGTCCAAGAACGGCCCGGCATGTCCGAACTCTCCGCGCCGGCCGGATTGCCGGGGGTCGTCCACGTGCGCATACGCTACCGCGTGGAAGGCGACTACTCGCGCATACCGGTGTTCGTGCCGAACACGCGCATACTTTCCGGCACCACGATGATCCGCCTACTGATCATCGGCGCGTCGCGGGGGAGCGAATTGGATGACGCCTATCCGCGTTTCGAGTGGGACGCGAGCGGGCTCCTGGTCTCGGCCCCGGACGAGCTGCCCCGTGCCGTGCTACTGCCGTCGGCTTGGAGGAGTCAGGCGCCCACCCACATCGCGCTGCTGGCGCTGGCGTTGTTGGGCTTGGGCGCGATCGTCTACTGGGCGACCCGCAAGGTCGCGGCGCGGCGAGCAGTTCCGCGGAATCGCGGCACCTGATCCGATGAACGTCTTCCTCGTCGTTCTGGTAGCGCTGGTGATGTTGGCCGCCGCCTACCTCCTCGCCAACCGGTCGATAGCCCGGCTGAACCGGGCCTGCGAGTTCGGCGCCGGGACCGCCCGCTTCTACTCCGAGCTCGCCCTCGGAGGCTTGCTCGCTATCGCCAGCGTGGCTTTGGTCTTCAGCATACCGTTCGTCTGGCGTGCCCTGAGACAATAAGACGCAGATTGCCCTCCGGCATGGACCTTGCCCTAACTGGCCACGTGCATTGGAGATACAGGGCTGGGAAAGACCGGCCGCTCGCTAGGCGTCGTGAATGGCGACACGAGCCAAGGGTTAAGTGCTATGAAAGCCGATCCTGACGATCGCTGGGCCAGCCGAGCGCTACGGAGGGTTCTGGCAGGCGCTGGCATCGCGAGCTTTCTCGTTCTAGGTAGCTCTGGGGCCAGCTTGGCCCAGGATGACTCGACCTGTCTCATGTGCCACTCTTCGGCCTCCATGTTTCAGGGGTTGCCGAACGCAGATCAGCTGGTCGTCGACCCGGAGGAGTTGGCCGGCTCGGTGCACGGGGCGTTGGGCATTTCGTGCGTGATGTGCCACCAGGACCTGCAGGGTTCGGAGTTTCCGCATGCGGCGGAGCTCGAGCCGCCGGACTGTGGCAATTGCCACGGATCGGTCGATCGGACGTACCAGGAGAGCGTGCACGGTTACGCGCTGGCGCGGGGTAACCCGCGTGCGCCTACTTGTGCCAACTGCCACGGAAGCCACGACATCCTACCCAGCAGCAATCCGCGCGCGCGCACGCACAAGGTGCGGCTGCCCGGGACCTGTGCCGAATGTCACGGTACGGCGGGATTGCTCACCGACCGGATTGTGAAGCTACCCCAGTCGTTTGCCGCCTATGCGCAGTCCGTGCACGGGCGCGGGGCGGAGCGGGGAATCGCCACAGCGGCTTCCTGTGCGGACTGCCACGGCGTGCACGACTTGAAGGGTTCGGTGGATCCGCGGTCGAAGATTAATCCTTTCAACGTGGCGGCGACGTGTGGGCAGTGCCACCCTGACATTCAGCTCGAGTATGAGGGTTCCATTCACGGGCGGGCCCTGAATACAGGAGTCCGCGACAGCCCGACCTGCACCGACTGTCACGGCGAGCACCTAATTCTGTCGCCGCACGATCCGGAAGCGGCCACCTGCGCCGCGCGGCAGGCCACGCAGACGTGCGGTCCGTGCCACGACGACCCAGTGATCATCGCCAAGTACAACTTGCAGGGCGGCGTCGTCGGGTCCTACGTGGACAGCTACCACGGCTGGACGACGCGACGGGGCTGCGAGGAGACGGCGACATGCGTTAACTGTCATACGGCGCATGCGGTGCTGCCGGAGGAAGACTCGACCTCCACGATCCACCCGGCCAATCTGCCGCAGACCTGCGGGCAATGCCACGATGATGCGACCGCCAAGTTCGCCTCCAGCTACACACACGAGACGACATCGATGGCGGCCAACCCCATCAATCGGATCATCCGCGACATCTATATCGTGCTGATCGCTCTGATCATCGGGCTGATGGTAGTTCATAACCTGATGATTATGAATCACTTCATGGTGGAGCGGCGAGAACTGGAAGAGTCCTCGCGGTTTGTGATGCGGTTCGACCGAACCCAGATCGTCCAACACCTGCTCCTGACGATCTCGTTCATCATGCTGGTGATCACCGGGTTCGCTCTGCGCTTCCCGGAGGCCTGGTGGGTCGAAGGATTGTCCAGCGTCGGCATGACCGAGACGGTACGGGGCGACCTGCACCGCATCTTTGCGGTGGTGATGGTAGTCACGTCGCTCTACCACATGTGGTACATCTTCCTGACTAATCGCGGGCGAGACGAGTTTAGATCGATCATGCCGGCTTGGAGGGATATCAAGGAGCTTTACGATAACATCCGCTACTACACCTTCCAGAGCAGGAACAAGGCGAAGTTCGGTCGCTACGACTATACCCAGAAGGCGGAGTACTGGGCGCTGGTTTGGGGAACCATCGTGATGATCCTCACGGGCATCATCCTTTGGTGGCCGCAATGGGCGGTCAGGATACTGCCGTCTTGGAGCGTATCGGCGGCGCAGACGATCCATTACTACGAGGCTTGGCTGGCAACTTTGGCGGTGATCGTCTGGCACTTCTTCTTCGTCATCTTCCACCCGGAAGAGTATCCGATGAGCTGGACTTGGCTCACGGGCAAGATGTCGGAGGAATCGGTCAAGCGGCACCATCCCGGCTGGTACGAGGAGATCAAGAAAAGCGGAGGCGTTGAGCAGGCCGCCTCGCAGAAGCCGCCGTCCGGTGATCGCGGCGCACCATCGCGGACGGCGGAAGTGGGAGACTAAAGAACGGTTCCTTTGGGGTAACCGAGGAGACGAACGATGAAAAAGCTTCTTCTCGCTTTACCGCTGATGCTGGTAATCGGAGCTTCCAGTGTCGATCAGGACGAGCTCATGCAACGGGCGCAGGGCCTGTTCAAGCCGATCCCAACTGTGCCGCCGAAGCTCGAGGACACTCCGCTGACGCCGGAGATGATCGAGCTTGGCAAGCTTCTCTACTTCGAGCCGCGTCTGTCTTCCAGCTGGCTGATCAGCTGTAACACTTGTCACAACGTCGGTCTCGGTGGCGTGGATCTGCTGGAGACTTCAATCGGGCACGGCTGGCAGAAAGGGCCTCGAAACGCGCCGACGGTTCTGAACGCGGTACTCAACATCGCTCAATTTTGGGATGGCCGCGCCAAGGACTTGGAGGAGCAGGCCATGGGGCCAGTCCAGGCGGCGGTGGAAATGAACAGCAACCCCGAGCGTGCCGTAGCGACTCTGATGAGCATCCCCGAGTACGTGGAGCGCTTCGCCGCGGCGTTCCCCGGCGCGGACGATCCGGTGACCTTCGGGAACATGGCCAAGGCCATAGAAGCGTTCGAGGCCACGCTGCTGACGCCGGGCGCGCCGTTCGATCGCTATTTGGAGGGCGACCGCGACGCCCTGCGCGCCGATGAGAAGCAGGGTCTGAGGCTGTTCCTGGAGAAGGGCTGCAGCGCTTGTCACGGCGGAATCAACATGGGGGGGAGCGGCTACTTTCCCTTCGGTGTGGTGGAGAAACCGGGCGCCGAGATACTGCCCCCTGATGACAAGGGCCGCTTCGCCGTTACCCGGACGGCGAGTGACGAGTACGTCTTCAAGTCGCCGTCGCTGCGCAATGTGGCGCTGACACCACCGTATTTCCACTCGGGCAAGGTCTGGAGCTTGGACCAGGCGGTGGCCATCATGGGCTCTTCGCAGCTGGGTCAGGAGCTGGGCGACCAGGAGACTCAGGCTCTCGCCGCGTTCCTGCGAGCGCTGACCGGCAAGCAGCCCAGCCTGGAGTATCCGGTGCTTCCGCCGCAGACGGCCAAGACCCCTCTGCCGGACGTGGAGGTGAGGACGGCGGCTGCGGGTCCCTAAAACGGCAGGGCGGTGCGTCAGAGGGGCGCCGAACTCTGACGCTCACGCCACTCGCCCAGAGGAAACACCGACGCCTGGCGGGTGAGCGCGCCCGCCATTGGCGTATCCAGAGGCGCGCGGCTAGCTTGACACGGCAGGCGCGGTCAGCCCTGCTCCCCCGCTTACGAACAGCGCGAAGACCAATCGTTGAAAGCCAGGAGGCCCCGATGCAGGAAGGCGCAGTTGTCACTCTCAGCCGCCACATCGTCGAACAGGAACGTCGCCATCCCGAGGCGACCGGCGCTTTCTCCAATATCCTCTACGACATCGCGCTGGCCGCCAAGATCATCAGCCGGGAGGTGAACCGCGCCGGCTTGGTGGACATCCTGGGCAGCGCTGGGAAGTTCAACATTCACGGCGAGGATGTGCGGAAGCTGGACGAGTTTGCTGACGACGTGATCTTCCAGGCGATGGATCATACGGGGAACCTCTGTGTGATGGCGTCCGAAGAAGTGGATGACCCGATTCCGATTCCCGACAAGTTCCCGGCTGGGAACTACGTGCTGTTGCATGATCCACTCGATGGATCGTCGAACATCGAGGCGAACGTTTCGCTGGGCACGATCTTCTCCATCCACAAAAAAATCTCAAAGGGCGAGCGTGGCGGCTTGGCGGATCTGCTGCAGCCGGGATACAAGCAACTCGCCGCGGGATACATCGTGTACGGTTCCTCCACCATGCTGGTCTATACGACCGGCGCGGGTGTCTATGGGTTCACCCTCGAGCCGTCGATCGGAGAGTTTCTCCTCTCGCACCCCGAGATGAAGATCCCCGATCCGGGAAAGAAGATCTACAGCGTCAACGAAGCGTACTACAAGCGCTGGTCGCCTGGCCAACAGCTTGCCGTCGACCAGCTTAAGGACGAGGGGTTCAGCCTGCGCTACATCGGGTCGCTGGTCGCCGATTTCCATCGCACGCTGCTCTACGGTGGTATCTTCATGTATCCGGCGGACGCCAAGAGCCCTAAGGGCAAGCTGCGCCTGCTCTATGAGGCCTGCCCGCTGGCGATGGTCATTGAGGCAGCCGGAGGAGCCTCGTCGGATGGCGCCGGCAGCATCTTGAACGTGGAGCCAGTCGAGCTGCATCAGCGAACGCCTCTGTACCTGGGCAGTAAGAGCGTCGTGCAGAAGACGGAAGAGGCGTTGCAGGCGGCGGGCGCCGGAGTGCCGGGGGCCTGAATCGATCTGCCCGCAATTGCCATCCGGTCATCGGCGGGGATCGGATCGCTCCATCAAATTTTCCGCCGCGAGTCGCGCGGTCTCCGCTAGGACCGCGGCGCCCACGAAGATGCTCTCGTCGGCGGCGACGAAGCGCGGCGAATGCGCCGGCATCACTTCGCCGCCCTCCTCGCGGGCGCCGACGCGCAGAAAGCAGCCGGCTAGTCTTTCCAGGTAAAAGGCGAAGTCTTCTCCCCCCATGTTGATGGTGGGCAGCGTGACGAGCGCCTCCTCTCCCAGCAGCGAGCGCGCCGCCCGTTGGGCCCACTCTACAGGCCCCGGCGGGTTGACGAGGGGCGGCGTGCCGCGCTCGAACGTGATGCGCGGCTGGAGGTCGTGGGCGACGGCGACGCGCTGGACGATCCGTTCGACCTCACGTTGCAGGAGCTCGCGCGTCTCCGGCTCGATAGAGCGCAGGGTCCCGCGGAGCTCGGCTGTGTCGGGGATCACGTTGGGCGCCGTTCCGGCGCGCAGCATTCCGATGGTGACCACCGCGGGTGTGCCCGGTCGCAGTCGACGCGCGACGATCGTCTGCATTGCCATGATCAGTGCGCTGGCGCCGACGACGGGATCCGCCGCCTCATGCGGTCTGGCGCCGTGGCCACCGCTGCCCAGCAACTCGATGGTGAACTCATCCGTCGCCGCGGCCAGCGGGCCCGCCTGTGCCACGACCTGGCCGACGGGGAAGCGCCTGTCCACGTGGGCTCCAAAGATGGCGGCTGCGCCGTCCAGAGCACCTGTTTGTAGGATAGCCGCCGCGCCGCGACCGGTCTCCTCGGCCGGTTGCAGCAGGATGAGCACGTCGCCGCGGGCCGGCCGCGACGCCAGCAGATGGGCGGCGCCCACCGTCCAGGTCGCGTGGACATCATGGCCGCAGGCGTGCATCACTCCCGGCGCCTCCGATGCGTAGTCGAGTCCGGTCTCCTCTTGGATGGGCAGCGCATCGATGTCGCCGCGCAGGGCCACGACGGGCGCGGCGTCGTCGGTGCCGGCGATGCGGGCGATGACGCCGGTCCCGGCGATACGCTCCAGCTCGGCCGGATCGAGCTTCGCCAGCTCGTCGTAGAGCCGGGCGGCGGTGCGCTCCTCCTCGAAGGCCAGCTCGGGGTGACGGTGGAGATCGCGGCGCAGCGCCAATAGCCGCCCGCGAAGCCCTTTGCCGAACAGCGAGTTCAAGTCCGCCATGGCGCTGCAGTCACTCGAAACTCAGGATCTGTTTGCGGACCGTCAGCTCGTCCACGCGCTCGACATCGACCTCGATGCCCAGCCCCGCCCGGTCGTACGGCACTTGCACCATCCCGTCCTCCATCTCCCACTGGGGCGCTACGATGTCACGCTCCCAGTATCGCGCGCTGGGACTGAGGTCACCGGGGATGGTGAAGCCCGGTAGCGAGGCGAGCGCTACGTTGTAGGCGCGGCCGATTCCGCTCTCCAGCATGCCGCCGCACCACACCGGGACGCCTCGCGCCGCGCACAGGTCGTGGATCGCCATCGCTTGCGTGAAGCCGCCCACCCGCGCCGGCTTGATATTGATGATCCTGCCGGCACCCAGGGTCAGCATGTCCTCCGCTTTTGCCAAGCCCGTGATCGATTCGTCCAGGCAGATG
>CP070722.1:1107364-1130538 GCA_020350785.1 Gemmatimonadota bacterium | reverse complement strand
GTCGGCCTCGATCCAGACCTGCTGAACCACATGGAAGGCCATGGCGCTCAGGTCGACGTCGCCCGACAAGCGATAGCCCGCCGCCGTGCGCTCGACCTGGTAGGTCTCCGAGCCGGCGCTCGCACCTCCTAAAGTGAGTACCAGCGTGCGCTCAAGCTGAGCCGGCACTTGCCCCTGCACCGCCGAACCGAGCGCGAACAGCAGCGCGGTCGCGGTAACGATCTCGCTTCTCATGGTCTACCCACCTTTTCCGACAGGTGCCGCCAGTCAGAGTCCGGACACCTGGCCCACCGGGGAGACCTGCTCAGACGGGCTCCACGATTACGGCGTTTCCGAAGACTAGAATCTCGGCGGCGCTCCCCATGATGTAAGACGTGGAGAAGCGGACATCCGTGATGGCGTTCGCACCGAGTTCAGTAGCATGGGCAATCATGCGATCGAGCGATTGCTCCCGTGACTCCGCCATCATCTTCGTGTACTCTTCGATCTCGCCGCCAATGATGTTCTTCAGTACGGCAAGTATATCGCGTCCAATATGGCGAGCGCGTATGGTGTTTCCTCGCACCAGGCCCAGGGTCTTCACGATCCGATGGCCAGCGATCTCTCCAGCAGGCGTCACTATCATAGGTCAACGTCCTTGTAGCGCTGTCTTCGCCAGACAAACACCTTCTCACGTAAGACTGAGACCAGCAATATCACCCCTCCTACCGTCACCGCCAACAATCCAGCCTTAATGTACCAGGGCATCTCAGTGTCGGCGATCACATCACTGACGGCCATCCATACACCGTAGGACACCAGGACTATCGCACCGAGCGACAAGAGTACCCAACCGATACCGCGCTCGATGCGACTGTAGACCGAGGCCCAGTAGTCCCTCCAAACCTCTTCCGAGGCAGGTCGCAGTGCCATAGACTCGGTCACCTCCTTTACTCGGCGGAGCCGTTGCAACTCCTCTCTGAGGGCCGGATGGCGATCCAGCATGCTCTCAAGCTCGCCGCGCTCCGCTGGCGACAGCTCTCCATCCAGCGCCCCCGTTATCAGACGACGGGCACGCTCCTCCGCTCTCGCGTCGTTCCTGGCGCTCACAGCAGATCCTCCAGACTTCGGGCGAGGTCGCGGCGGGCAGCGTAGAGGCGCGACATCACCGTTCCGATCGGGATTCCCAAGAGCTCCGCGATCTCGCGGTAGCGGAGACCCTCGAACTCCTTGAGGACGAGCACTTCTCGCTCGCGCTCGGGCAACGCCTCGATCGCGCTCTGCAGGCGCCCCCGCAACTCCGAGCGTTCGGCGCTCAAGCCGGGATCGGAGGCTTTGGCGCCGACGGCGGCCTGGGATACCAGCCAGGGCCCTGCCTCCTGGAGCCGGCGGGCCCGAACCTTCCGATCCCGCAAGTGGTTGAAGCAGAGCCGCCGCACGATCTGGTAGAGCCAAGCGTAGAAGGGACGGTCGGGGTCCAGAGAGGCACGCGCCCTGAAAGCTCGAGCAAAGGCTTCCTGAGAGAGGTCGAGGGCGTCATCATGGGAGCCTACCAGCCCCAAAGCCACGTAGTAGGCCCGACGCATGTAGCGCGTGACCAGCACGCCGAAAGCACGGCGATCGCCCCGCTGGGCTCTGACCACCAGATCCCGCTCGCTCGCCTCTGCCAGCGCCGTCGTCACGAAATCTCCTCCGATCTAGCCAGCCTCACGCAGTAAGATACACGGCAGCGAACGAACTATTCAGCGGCCAAAAAGAAAGAGCCCGGACCGCGGAGGTCCGGGCTCGATCGGGCAGCGGGTGTGCCATGCGCGGGACATCACCCTGGTCAACTTGCCCTGTGGCGCAATATTTGGAGGGCAACATACATGCCGCGACCGGCCCAAGAGCCTTCCACCATTCGTGACAACCACTTACGGCCCACACCGCTCTATCGCTGACCGCGCCGCTCCAGTCACATTTTGCCCGGGTCCGCAATTTTTGGTGTCCTGGGGGGTGCCTCCGTCAGTCCGCGACGCGCCATGAAGTTCCTGACCTCGTAGGCCATGGCCTTGAGGAGCGCGCTCTCCCGATTGTCGAGGTCGGCCCGCGCCGCGACTTGGCGGATCGTGCGCATAATCGGCGTAACCTTGTGCGCCTTGAAGAAATCGATCGCACGCAACGAGGCCTCCACCTCGCCGAACAGCGATTCCAGCTCTTCCCGCGTCGCAGGCGGCGCGTCGCGCCGCGGTCTCTTGAAGGGCAGCTCGCCGGCAGCCGCGAGCCGGATTTCATAGGCGAGAATGAGGACGGCCTGGGCCAGGTTGAGGCTGGTGGCCTGCGGATCAGTCGGAATGACGACGATGCGGCTGCACAGATCGAGGTCCTCGTTGCTTAGGCCGCGGTCCTCGCGGCCAAAGACGAGCGCTACGGACTGCTCGGTGGCCGCGGCGGCGACGATCTCAGCGGCAGCCTCGCGTGGCCGCAGATAGCTGCGACGAACGCGTCGCCCGCGCGCCGTGGTCCCGACCACCAGTTGACATTCGGAGACCGCCGCCGCGAGCGTATCAAATTGTCGGGCGGTGTTGATCACGTCGAGTCCGGTGTGGGCTACGCCTTCGACGCGATAAGGATCGAACTCGGCAGGACGCACGAGATGCAGGCGACGCAGCCCCATGTTCTTCATGGCGCGAACAACGCCGCCGATGTTCACAGGATCCTGCGGTTCGTTGAGTACTACGATCGTGCCGTCTAGATCTCGCGTTGCCGACATTGTAGTAGCAAGGTGCTTGTCTGCGTCCAGCGCGGTTTCAGGAAGCGCGCACGGATCTTCGGGTGATCCGCTCTCGGGAACACGCTAGACCGCCGACGGTTAACCGAGAAGGCATATACCATATCAGCCCCGCAAGAGGAAGCCTCTCGCGGCCACGGATTGTACTATGTTGTCAAGACCAGGCGTGGGCCAGGGACGGTCACAGTTGGCATACGGCCAAGTGACGCCGTATCGAGCCGGCCAATTGAAGCGATCTACAAGGAGGGGAGACGAACGTTGACAGAACTGAGTTGCGAGCGCTGTGGAAACCAGCGAGCCGCCCTGGATGCCGCGCCTTTCCGCGATGAACTGGGAGAGCGCATACGGCGGAACATCTGTCAGACATGCTGGGATGAGTGGTTGAAGCGACAGATGCAGTTGATCAACCACTACGCCCTGGACGTGCGTACCGCCGAGGCCCGCGAGTTTCTGCGGCGCAACGTGGAGGCTTTCCTGTTCGGGGCCGGCGAGGCGGATGACATCGACACCAGCCAAGAGGGTAAGATCACCTGGTAAGTGTCGCGAGGGACGCAGGCTCGTCCGGACTTTCAGGGTAGCTGACGATGGGCTGAAAGAGGGACCTTCCGAAAAGATCAGTGCCGTACGCGGCGATCGCGCTGCGGCCATTCTGGGAGGTCAGCCAGTCGGCGAAGGTGCGGGCGGCTTCAGGCTGCCGAGCGTTCTTGGTCACAAGCACGCTGTACACGTTGAGCAGACGTGGGTCGCCCTCGACCAGGATGACGAGGTCCACCAGGTCTCTCAAGTTCAGATAGGTCGCACGGTCAACCAGCGTGTAGGCCCCCGTCTCCGAAGCTGCGCGAAGCACGGCGCCCATCCCTTCGCCGCTTTCCCGGTAGCCCCGACCGCCGGCCGGGATCCCGCCCGTCTCCCGGAGCTCCAGCTCCTTACGATGCGTTCCAGATTCATCGCCGCGTGAAAAGAAAGCAGCTCCGGCGCTGGCAATGGCAGCCAGCGCATCCACCGCATCCGTCCGGCCACGTACGGCAGCGGGATCCGCCGGCGGCCCGACAATCAAGAAGTCGTTCTGCATCAGGGGGCGCCGCTCTACCGCGAACCCTTGGGAAACGAACTTCAGCTCTGCCGCCGGCGAGTGGCTGAGCAAGACATCGAGATCGCCCCGCGCCCCCAAAGCCAGCAACTCGCCGCTGCCAGCCGCCACGAAACGCACTTGGATTCCCGGGTGATCCACGCCGAAAGCCGGAAGCAGCCAATCGAGAAGGCCCGAGTCCTGGACCGTCGTAGGGACGCCGAGGGCCAGCGTGATCCGGCTTTCTGACTGGCAGCCGGCACCCGCAAGACAGGATGTCGCCGCCATCGTCAGAAGCAGCGAGCGCTTGGCGATTGAATCGAAACGAGACATACGCCCGTCGGCGTCCCCTTGAGTCCAATCTCGGGGAGGCGCATTCTGCCTCACCCACGATTGCGAAGCGCTGGAACCGAGGCAATCTTCACGCTGGTGCCCTTCAATCAAATCAGCCCCTTTCCCCGGGAGGAGGTCAGCCATGCACTCAGCAGCGGCCGCAGCCGCCGCAGCCATCGCACAAGCCGTCAAGGCTTCGGGCGCTATCGTTCGCATGGAGCCGGATGAGTTCGTTCACATCGTCTATCGCGCCGATGAGCCCAT
This sequence comes from Gemmatimonadota bacterium, assembly GCA_020350785.1. Taxonomy (GTDB): domain Bacteria; phylum Gemmatimonadota; class Gemmatimonadetes; order Palauibacterales; family KS3-K002. The sequence goes on along the minus strand of CP070722.1, from coordinate 1,126,123 downwards.
TGTGGTAATGGCGACTAGCAAGATTTTCGGCAAGACCAGCTTCAAGTACCTCACCAGTTATAAGGGGCTGGCTTTCTATACCAAGTCGCCTCGACAGCTCTCGCTCGGCATCGGTGCGGAGGTCGTGAGCGCCAAACAGATTTGGATACCCGGCTGATAACAACACGAGGAGGGCGGCCGAGATGGAATACCGTCGAACCTACTCCGGCGCACCATGGGAATCGCGCGTCGGCTACTGCCGAGCCCTCAGAGCCGGGGCACACATCTATGTGACAGGCACGGCATCCGTCTCCCCGAACGGTGGGATCTTCGCCCCCGGCGACGCCTACAAGCAGGCGCGCCGTTGCTTCGAGATCATCGGACGCGCCCTCGCGGATCTGGGCGCCGACCTCTCGTGCGTGGTGCGTACCCGAATGTTCGTCACCGACATCAGCCGCTGGGAGGAATACGGTCGCGCCCACGGCGAGTTCTTCGCCGAACATCCGCCCACAACCACGATGGTAGAGGTCAAGGCCCTCATCGACCCGGCTATGCTGATCGAGGTCGAGGCGGATGCCGTCTGCCCGGTTGCCTGAACGGTCCGATCCTCGCTCTCCGTTATCGCCGCGCAGTCTGTCCCCTGATGGGACAGCCGGTCACACAACCTCGTGCGTGGAGCGCCGCGGAGTGGATGGGCGCAGCCGCCCGCTTCCGGCATGTCGCTTGCCACCATGCGGCACAGTAGAACTCACACCACGCTCGTCGGAGCGAGCCGACAGAGGAGGCGCTATCATGTCCCATTCCGTATGTCGCTCGTCTGCACCGCGGTCACAACCGCCAGCCGCCAGATACTCGCAGCGGCTGACTACGATCGCGCTGGCCGCGTTCCTCTCCCTGCCCACTGTCACGCAGGCCGAGGTGACGCCCATACCGGCCTTCGCTCGCAAGTACAAAGTCAGCTGTCGACTCTGCCATAATCCGGCCCCGACTCAAACAGACTTCGGGGGTACCTTCGCCGGCAACGGCTTCCGTCTCACATCGGACGAGGCGCCGCGCGACACGATCGACACCGGCGACAGCCTGCTCGAGCTTGCCGCGGATCTGCCGCTCGCGATCCGCCTGGACGGCTACGTTGTGGGCTCGACCGATGGGAAGGGCACCGACATTCAGGCGCCCTATAACCTGAAGATCCTCTCGGGCGGCACGATATCGAGCAAGCTGTCCTATTACTTGTATTTCTTCCTGTTCGAACGCGGTGAAGTAGGCGGCATCGAGGACGCCTATCTATACGTGAACGACATCGGAGGAGGTCCTGTGGACCTGATTGCCGGGCAGTTTCAGGTCTCCGATCCGATGTTCAAGCGCGAGCTGCGACTGGAATACGATGACTACGCCATCTACCGGGCCCGTGTCGGCGCACAACCCGCCGACCTCACCTACGACAGGGGGGTAACCGGCGTTATCAGCCCGGATCCCATCACCATCTCGTTGACGGTGGTCAATGGAAACGGCAAAGGAGAGGCCGAGCCGGATCGGCGGCTGGACAATGACGCGCTGAAGAACTTCTTCGGGCACGTGACCGGAAGCGTCACACCTTACCTGCGGCTGGGCGCGATGGCCTACTTTGGACGGCAAGAAGGCCAAATTGGGGCAGGCCCCGAGCTGAAGAACGACCTCTTCATGATCGGGGCCGACGCAACCGTTAGCCTGAGCGAATTGGAAGTCAACTTGCAGTACATCCACCGCTCCGATGACAACCCGACGTTCACGACGGACGAGAACACGGCGAATACGAACGGCGGATTCATAGAAGCGATCTATCGCTTTCCGGGCGAGCGCTGGTACGCGCTTGGCCTCTGGAACTACATCTACACATCCTGCGGCGGCTGCGGCCTGCCGCTCCTGGACGCCCGCCTCGGCGGTCCCCCCGGTGATCGCTACCACACCCTGAGCGGTGGCGCCGGCTATATGGTTCGCCGCAACGTCCGCCTGCTGGGTGAGTTGGGCTGGGACATCGAGCAAGAGGACGCTCGAGTCGTCCTCGGAATCAGCGCGGCTTACTGATCGTGCTCGCGAGCTCGGCGACTATCCGTCGCCGAGCTCCGCCTTCAAGAAAGCGACAGTGCGCGGCCAAGCTTGCTCGGTAGCCCGCATGTTCGCACCTTCACGCCCCTGCTGCTGGCGCAGGAATCCGTGACCGGCGCCCTCATAGACCGCATACTCGTAACGCTTCTCCAACCGCTTCATCTCCTCTTCCGCCGGCGCGATGGTCGCGTTGACGCGGGCGTCGTCGCCGCCGTACAACCCCAGAACCGGCGCCTCGACGTGCGCCAGCGGTTCCGCGGCCGGCGAGGTGCCATAGTAGACAACGGCTGCGTCGAGGTCGGGTTGCGCCGTCGCGTACAAGAAGCTGGTGGAGCCACCCCAACAGAAGCCCATGGAAGCGAACTCCGGTCGGGCGGCGGGCAAAGAGGTCGCATACTGCACGGCTCCGTCCAACCGCCGGTTGACCTCGTCGCGATCGAGCCCGCGCACCAGTTGCACGGCGCCGTCGCGATCGACCGATTCCGTGCCGCCACCATCAGGGCCCTTGCCGCTCAGGAGGTCGGGGGCGATCGCGACGAAGCCTTCCGCCGCCAGCTGGTCCGCCACGGCGCGGATCCAGTCGGTCAAGCCGTAGATCTCGTGAATCACGATGACGACCGGGGCCCTATCCGAGCGCTCCGGGTAGACCACCCAAGCGCTCACGGAATCGCCTTCCCCAGCTTCGTACTTAACCCACTCGCCGTGTCGCGGGGACGTGTCTAGCCGCGCCTGCGCTCCGTCAGCGTCCGCCGGTAGACCGACCTGGACCTCGACCTGCATGGTGTCGAGGGTGGCCTCCGACTCACCGGCGCCAGCCTCCCGCTCGGCTCCGCAGGCAGACAGACAAGACAGCGCACCAATTGCGAGCAGGCTCGTGAGTCTGATGTCTCGCACGTGAATTCCTCCTGTAGTGGATCCGATATCTCGCCGCGCAATCAGCCTGATGCGCCCTTCCAAAGAGAAGCGGCCGGCCGAATTCAATCAGCCAGGCCAACTCAGCCTGCACGCCGACGAAGCGTTCAGGGCAGATATTTGTCTGGTATCAAGAGATCGGGGGCCTCAGCCTCCCAATAGATGGTGACGACCCACCAGCGCTCACCGTCGTTCAGTAGCTGGAAGCTGTTGATGCCGCGGGCGAAGGGCTCGGGGTCGTCGGCGCTGCCGCGCGACTCATAGGTGCTGAAAGCGTGCGCGATGTGCCCGAAGTGCTCGGTCGTCCGCGCGATCTCTCGCTCGAAGAATCCGTTCTCGCTGAAGTACGGATCGGCCCGCGTGATGTAGTCCTCCACCTCCATCACCTGCTTGCCGACCTGCCCCTCCCGGTTGCGGCCAACGGCGATCAGCCGGCCCTCAGGGACGAAGAGCGAGCGGAAACGATCCCAGTCACGTGGTCCGGCGGGCCCCGATATCGCATCGTACACGGCGGCCATGATGGCATCGATTGACTGGACATCGGCGGGCGCCGCCGCCGGTATCTCGCTCTTGGCGGCCTCCTCTTGGGCCAGCGCCGGCGCGGCGACCGGGACTGCGCAGAGAGTCGTGAACAGCACCATCCATGCGGACTTCGTCATGGGTTGGACCCTTTCGGTAGAGTCGTTCCTGACCTGTAGTTGACGCGCCAAGATGTGCCGTGACACGGATCGGAGCAAGCGAGAGTGGAATCGCCGAGACAGGCGCACCAACGCCAGCGCCGGTGACCGCGTGATCGATTGCTTCGATGAGAGGTGTTAGGAACTCAGGGACCGGGAGAATCAGAAGGGCTAGTGGCCCCAAAGTAGTTGTGAAGAAACATATCGACCGTCAGCAGTGTCTGCAGATGCCACATCATGTTCTTGTTACCGCTGTCGAGCAGGCGAACGATGTTGGCCGACGCGCTTCTGGCCAAGTACCCCCGGCGCTGGAGTTGTGAATCCTCAAGCAACTGCAGATAGAGCCGGCGGTACTTCTTGTCTCGCATGAATCGATAGTAGTTGATCGATTTTCCCGTAAAGATCTGTAACCTGCCCTTCGACAGCGCCCGGCTGTGGTACCTCAAGGTCTTGACGAGTCGACTCTTCAGACGCACGCCTTGTGAGTTGTCAGAGATCAGGTTGCCGCCCAGCTTCGGATAGCGTACCCTGGCGTACTCTTGGTAGGCGTCGATGAAAACACGACGGTAGAAGTCCCCAGACCAGCGCTGCTCCAGCGGCAGTCTCATGGCTATACTGTAGATCTCGGGTTCGAGCGCGGGAACGACGGACTCGTCCACGAAGTTCTCCGCGTACCTGAACATGGCGCTGGTGTAGTTCTTTCCGCGGTTCTGTAGGTAGAAGTTCTCTTGAAGCTCGAAGATCCCCAGCGAACTGTTGGCCTCGAAGTAGCGCAAGATGTTGGCCTCGAAGCTGCTCTTGATGCGCCCGACGACCTCTCGATCGTAGATCTGGAGCAGCAGATCGTCCGACGGCACCGGATAGAACCGTCTCATGATATCAAGAACTTCGCCCTCGTTGACGCCCCGGTTGTCCCGGCTCAAAGGGGTATGCCAGCAGTTGAATAGCCCGTCGAGCATGTAGCCGTTAAGCAGAGCCTCGGGCGGTTGAGCCTCACTGGAAATGCAATCCGCCAACCTCATACCCCAGAACTGATTCCAGTGAAGGTGGCCGAACGTCAGTGCCGAATATCGGCGGACGATCTTCGACCAATCCTGTTTGCTCAGGTCCAGCGGCTTGTAGGGGACTCTGGCGATCTTGGCGATTCGCTCCGTCTCGCGCCTCTCGCCGTATCCATCGGCGTGGAACGTCCTCAGTCCGGGAGTCTGGCCGGCCAGAGCAGCCGTGATGAGGCGCGAGTCGAGGCCCGCACTGAGCGCGATGCCCACTTTCTCCACACCAGTTACCGACTTCAGAACGGCGCTCTCGATGGCCTCGACACCCTCCGCAACCTCCGGGACGGGATCTGCTGAAGTCTCATCTCTCACCCGGCTCGTCCAGTAAGTCGAGCGCCGCGACCCTTCAGGACCGATGGCGATCTCGGAAGCGCCAGCCAGTTGGCCGATCCCCTTGAAGAGGGTCTTGCCACCGACGGTACATCCGAAGTTCACGAAATCCAGCAAGCCTTCATCGTTGAACTCCACACTCCCCAGCTGTTGCAAGATGAACTCGGGATCGGTCGCGAAGATGATTCTATGGTGATCTTCGTATTCGAAAACGATCAGCTGCCCGAATGGATCGTTGATGAGCGTGAGACAGCTCCCCGCCTCATCGATGTCGACAGCCAGGTAGTAGGCGCTCCTCCGCTGAAATACATCTCCGCCACCGCTCAGGGCGGCAGTCAGTCCTGCCCGAGCGCCGGGATCATCCACGAACAACTTGGGAACAGCGATCCGAACCCGACCGCCCTCGCGCTCCGTCAGGACCCTCTTGAGGCTCCGACTGTCGTCGTAGGAGAACGAGAAACGCTCCCCGATCGCATGCCGAAAGGAACCCGGCAAACCCGGTCCGTCCTTTTCAAGAGGGCCGTTCTTGGACCATTGAAGACAGAATCGCAGCATCTCGGACTTCCCGACTCCAAACAGCAGATTCCTAGACCCTCCCCCGGCAGGGACGGTCATAGATGCGGATACACCACAGGCCTACTTACCGGTCGCTAGCCCTCCACAGGCTGGCCATCCAGGGGGGACGGCGATAGAATCGCCTGGCCGGTCGCACCTCGGAGACGCGAATTGGGCGGCATTCCGCCGTGTCCGGCTGTCCGATCGTAAGCCTGCTTACTGACAGAGGAGCCACTGCCAGATGTCGAAGCGCCTTGCAGTCACGATCCCCTGCTTCCTGCTCACACTGGCGGGGGCAAATACGATGCCAGCCACAGCCCAGATCCCCGGCTTTGCCGAAGTCGTGGGACACCAGTTCGGCGAGCGTATCACGCTGCACCACGAGGCGGTGAGCTATCTACGGCGCCTCGGCGAGCTCTCCGACCGGGTCCGGATCCTCGAGCAAGGCGAAACTTGGGAGGGTCGGTCGTTACTCGTCGCGATCGTCAGTAGCCCCGAGAACCAGGCGCGTCTGGAGCAGATCCGGCAGGCCGCTCATCGGCTGGCCGACCCGCGCGGCACGAGCCCGGAGGAGGCGGAGGCGATCCGCGCCGGGCAGCCCGTGATCATCTGGTACGGCGGCTCGATTCACGGCTTCGAGCTGTCGGGTGCTGAAGGGCTTCTCAAGCTGCTGGAGCACCTCACGACGCGCAGTGATGCAGCCACGCTGGAGGTGCTGGAGAATGCCGTGATCCTGATCGACCCGATGTTGAATCCGGATGGGCGGGACGCGTTCGCCCACACGAATCACGAAAGCATTGGTCGTGTGGTTAACCCGGCCCGTGACGATTGGGCGAACGACTTCACTTCGTGGCAGGCGTTGAAGTTCCGAACCGGCCATTACTACTTCGACACCAACCGTGACTGGTTCGCACAAACGCAGCGCGAGACGCAGGCGCGGGTCCCAACGATACTCGCGTGGCGTCCGCAGGTAGTAGTGGACGCGCACGAGATGGGGTCGGACAACGAGTTCTTCTTCGATCCCGGAACGGACCCTTACGCGCCCTATTTTCCGCAACATTCGCGTCGCTGGTTCGAGATCTTCAGCCGAGCCTACGCCGCAGCCTTCGATTCTGCCGGCTTCGAATACACGACTCGCGAATTGTTCGATTACTTCTATCCTGGCTATACCACGGCGTTCGGAGATTTCCAGGGCGCGGTGGGCATGTTGTACGAACAGGGCTCGAGCCGTGGCTTGGCGCTGCACCGCTTCGATGAATCGGTTCGCACGCTGAGCGACGCGCTCGAGCAGCAGTACCTCGCAGCCTGGACCGCCGCCCGCACCGCCGTTCGCGAACGCGAGACTTTGCTGCGCGAGTACTACGAGTCGCAGCGCGCCGACATCGCCGACGGGCGTACCGGTATCCGCCGCTATCTGATTCCGGCCGAAGGCGACCCGCTCCATGTCGTCGAGCTGGTGAACCTGCTGATGCGGAACGGGATCGAGGTCGAGGTACTCAGAGAACCGGTGCGACTGAACAACGTGCGCAACCGAACGGGCGGCGCCATCGGCGCGCGCGACTTTCCCGCGGGCACCTACGTCATAGAGGCCGCGCAGCCGCGGAATCGGCTCGTTCGGATGTTGTTGGAGCCGGAGGTTCCGACGCCAGCCGAGTTCCTGCAGGTGGCGCGGGAACGCATCGAGCGCGCGGAGAGTCCGCGATTCTACGACATCACAGCTTGGTCGCTTCCCTTGCTTTTCAACGTCGGCGGTTACAGCACCGGTGATGGGCGCGATCTCCCGAGCGAGCCGGCGAGTGGCCAGCTCGTCCCACTGGCGCAGACGCCGGAACAGCGACCGAGGTACGCCTATCTCATCGACGGTAGCAGCACCTACGCCCTGAGCGCGCTCTATCACTTGAAGGCAATGGGCCACAGAGCGGCGCTGATCACCAAGCCCACGAGAATCGACGGACAAGACGTGGCAGGCGGCACGGTGATCGTTCGCATCGGACAGAACGAAGAGAGCATTCACGACGCCGTTCGGGAGGTCGCCGAGCGCTTCCGGCTCACGGTTCGCGGAACGGATACGGGTCTGTCCGCGGCTGGCTTCCCGGTGCTCGGGTCGGTGGACGCGGTCCTCACAGCGCGTCTGCCTGAGATAGCTATCCTGGCCGAGGATCCGATCTTCGCCTACTCGTTCGGCTGGGCCTGGTATACCCTGGACCGGCAGTACGAGATACCGGTTACCGTGCTGCGGGTCGGATCGGTCGCCGGGACTCGCCTGGATCGCTTCAACGTGCTGATCGTGCCGTCTGCGTCAGCCGAAAGTCTGAAGGGCAAGTTGGGTGACGCCGGTGTCGAGCGTGTAAAGAGGTGGGTGGAGGACGGCGGAACGCTCATCACCATCGGGACCGCCACCGAATTCGCGCGAGATCAGGAGTTGATCGGCTTGCGTTCCTGGTATGACACCGATGCCGAAGGCGAGGAGAACGAGGCGCAGCGCTTCGACGTGCCCGGCGCAATCTTCAACCTCGCTCTGAACGAAAACAGCTGGCTATCGGCGGGCTACGCCACGGCCAACGTCCCCGGACTGGTCGACTCGGACCGCATCTACCTGGCACCCGAAGGGCCTCCGTCCCGGCGCCGGACCGTGGTCGCCAGTTATGGCGACGGCGAAACGCTCAGGCTGGCCGGCCACGCCTGGCCGGAAAGCCTTGAACGACTCGCGAACGCGGTCTTCGCCTACGAGGAGCGTGTCGGCGGCGGCCGGGTAATCGCTTTCGCCGAGGACGTGAACTACCGGGCCTTCCACAGAGGCTTGAACCGTCTGTTCCTGAACGCTGTCGTGCTGGGACCGAGCTCGCGGTAGCCGGGCCAGCAGCGGTCGAACCATAGCAGCGGCCGCGAGGCGGAGTTGCGCGGACGTATCGTAGCCGGTCACGCGGCCTTGCTGGTCGTGCAGGTCTGCTTCGGCCTCTTCCCCATCTTTGGCACGCTGGCTTTTCTACCTGGCGGCCTCTCTCCGCTGGGGGTCGGCAGCTGGAGGCTCGCCGCCGGCGCCCTGGCTCTGGGCAGCCTGGCGTTCTTCGCTCACGGCCGTGCGGCGCTCCCGCGTCGCGACGATCTCTTCCGCTTGCTCGTCTGCGGCCTGTTGGGAGTCGCCCTCAACCAAGGGCTCTTCCTCGTCGGCCTGGCACATTCGACGCCAATGAACGCCGGCCTGGTGATGACTCTGATTCCGGTCTTCACCTTCGCTATCGCCGCCGCCGTGAGGCAGGAGCACTTCAGTCCGGTTCGCGGTGTCGGGCTGCTCGTCGCACTGGCAGGGGCCTGGCTGCTGTTGTCGGGACAGGGCCAGGGCCCTTTGCAGGGGCACGGCTTCGGCAACCTCCTGATGGCGTTGAACGGCCTGTCCTACGCCGCCTACCTGGTGATCTCGAAGGAGCTGGTTCGCCGCTACCCACCGCTGGTGGCGATCGCCTGGGTCTACATCTGCGCGTTACCTTACCTGCCCTTCTTCGTCGCCGGAGAGAAGCTGGTCCCCGACCCGGGCCACGCAGGAGCCTGGTGGTCACTCTTGTATATCATCGCGTTTCCCACGGTGATCGCCTATCTGCTCAACATGTTCGCTCTGGAGCGGGTCAGGGCAACGACGACCGCGGTCTATATCTACCTGCAGCCGCTGGTCGCAGGCGTGGCAAGCTGGATGGTCTTCGGCGAGCGGCTGACCACTGTGGTCGCAGCGGCCGCGCTCTGCCTCTTCGTGGGCATCTGGCTGGTAGCTCGCCGGCCGCCGGACCCTTCCGTCGTCTCAGCGAAAGTCACGCCGCGGGCGCGAGCATGAGGGCGATGAAGATCGACGACAAGCAGGGCCGGTTCGCCTCTCACTTTGCGGCGCGATCGTCAGCGCCGAGGCCCACCCTTCCTGATTCGCCGTACTCTAGGGCCGCTTGAAATCCGCGTCCCCAAGCAGTGCCCCCCGCCTCCATCTCACGCCGCCGGGGTCCGTGCCAGGAGCAGCCAAAGCGCGTAAGCGACGTAGGCGGCCAGCAAGGCCAACCCCTCTGGACGCGAAAGGCGGCGGCCCGACCGCAGAAGCGGCCAGCAGAGCAGGCTGAAGCCCAGTGCCACCGGAATGTCGTAGTGCACCAGGTCCCGAGAAACGGTGAGCGGCCGGATCATACCGGAGATGCCCAGGATTCCGAGAATGTTGAACGTGTTGCTCCCCAGTATGTTGCCGATGGCGATGGCCGACTCTCGCCTCAGGGCCGCGACAACTGTGGTCGCCAGCTCCGGCAGGGACGTGCCCGCCGCCACGATCGTCAGCCCGATCACCGCCGGACTCACACCGGCCCGGTCCGCTATGTTCACTGCACCGTGCACCGACCAGCGGGCTCCGAGAACCAGCAAGCCCAAGCCAACGACGACCAGGGCCGCGTTCTTCGCGACACCACCCAGTTGATCTCGCCCGAGGACTATCCTCGCTACTATGTCGAGAGTTGTCTCCCCAGGCGTCTTACTACGTTGCGCCACCGAGTAGGTGAGCGCGAGATAGGACAGCAAGCCGGCAAAAAGCACAGCAGACTCGAGGCGGCCGAGTCGATTGCCGATGACGAGCAGGCCCAGCATTACGGTCGCTGCGACGGAGATGCCCATGTCGCGCCAAAGGTTCGTTTCGCCCAGTGGGATTGGCGCCAGGAGCGCTGCCAATCCCAGAACCACGCCCAGGTTGAAGATATTGCTGCCGATGACGTTGCCGGCGGCGATGTCCGGAGCGTTCTCGAGGGCCGCCAGCAGGCTGACCACGAACTCGGGAAGCGAAGTGCCGCAGGCGACTACGGTCAGGCCGATGAACATCGCGGAGAGACCGAGCCTGGCCGCGAGCCTGGAGGCCCCGCGGACCAGGAACTCGGCGCCGCCGATTAGGGTGGCGAAGCCCGCCAGCATGAGGACGACGTTCAACAGCACGGCATCGGTCCGCTCAGTGCATCCTGCGTAATATCAGACGTCCTGATAGATTCCACCTCTATGAAGGTAAGATCGAGCGCCAAGGCAGAGCGTATACTCCTGAAGGTGCCAAGGTTCGAGCAACCGGACGATGTAACCTGTGGGCCGACGTGCCTGGCCCAGGTCTACAGCTACTACGGTCAGGGCAAACCGCTGTCCTCGATCATCAATGCCACCGAGAGCAACCCGGACGGCGGAACCCTCTCCGTCTACCTTGGGATCCGCGCATTGGATGACGGGTTCGCCGCTCGAAGCTATTCCTACAATCTGCGCGTCTTCGACCCGACCTGGCAGAAGCTCGACCGTGCGGCGCTCTCAGAAAAGCTGCGCCAGCGCTTACAGACGGTAACATCCGAAAAGCTGGAGCGCACCATCTCGGCCTACCTCGATTACATTCGTCTGGGCGGGCAACTGGGTTTCGCCGACCTCACGCCGCGACTCATAATCCGCCTGCTGGCCCGGGGGCAGCCGGTCATCACCGGATTGAACGCCACCTATCTCTACCGAACGCCGCGAGAGTACGCCAACGAGTATGATGATGTCCGCGGCGACCCGGCAGGACATTTCGTCGTGATCTCCGGATACTACCCGCGGACGCAGCGTTTCGTGATCTGCGACCCATCCACCCATATCCCATTCAGCCGTACGGGCACCTACACGGTCAAAGCGGACAGGCTGCTCGCGTCTATCCTCTTGGGCGACCTGACCTACGATGCGGTCCTCCTGACGCTGCGACCGCGTCCTCGAACCCATTCCCAGCACTAGATGAGCGAGCGCACGCCGTACCTCGTCGTGGCCGAGCGTCAGGACCACTCGACTCTGAAGATCTCAGCGGTCACTCCAGATGAGTATCTGGAAGGCAAGACGGAGGAAACTCTGTCGGAAGGCGTTACGCTCATCAATCTGTGTCGCTCCTACCAGTACTTGTCCAAGGGCTATTACGTTTCCCTCTTGGCCGACGCGCGACACCAGCGGGCCCTGCCCAGCCTCAAAATGATCGAAGAGATCACCAACCCTTTCACGTACTTCATGGCGCTCAAGGGCTCGGGGGTCGAGACCATCGAATTTCGTGTAGTTGGCGGCCGCCGCGTGCTCCCCAAGATGATACTCCCGGTGCCGGGCAAGGACTCGCCCGGTCGGGCTCCGGTCGAGCCGCTGCTGAGCAGCAGTGAGGCAGGAGCGATCAGATATCAACCGGCGCAGGGTGACCTGGAGGAGGTCACTTCGGTGTTCGGCAGGACCACGGATCCGCGTTTTCGCAAGCATTGTTCCGCGGTCTTCAAGGTATACCGTTTCCCCGCTCTGAAGATACGGATGTATCGCGACGAGGAGCGCTGGAAGGTCGGACAGCTGTACCCGCTTTCAATCGGTGGATTGGAGCGGGCGGAGATCGAGCTCCTCGTCGATGAGCTGGCGTCAAAGAAGTTCACCTCGCTGGAAAGCCACAGCGATCGCGCGACACCCAACAGAATTGCCGTGCTCCTCGATAAAGAAGATCCGTTCGCCCCTTCGGACGATGATACCTTTGAGAAGCTCAGGAAGCTGGGCGAGCGCAGAGGCGTGCTGTTCGAGGACATCGGCAGGGACGATCTGGCGGCGCTGCCGGAATACGACGCCCTCTTCCTCCGCACGGTCACCGGGATGGACCACTACTCCTTTCTGTTCGCACAGCGCGCCAAGAGCCTCGGAATACCGGTCATCGACGACCCCCAGACAACCGTGAGGTGCTCGAACAAGGTCTACCTGCACGAGTTGTTCAAGAAGGCCGGTCTCCCAACGCCGCGCACGCTGACGATCTCCCGTAGATCCGAGCTGGACGAGATGGAGTCGCTCGGCTATCCGCTAATCGTCAAGCAGCCGGATGGAACCTTCTCTGCAGCGGTTAAGAAAGTCTCGAGTCGGGAGGAGCTGCAAAACCTCACCCGCGAGATGTTCAAGCGATCCCCTCTGCTAACGCTCCAGGAATACCGGCCTACGGAGTTCGACTGGCGCGTCGGTGTGCTGGATGGCGCGGTGCTCTATGTCTGCAAGTATCACATGGTAAAGGGCCATTGGCAGATCGCGAGCTCCTCACGGAGTGGCCGTCCTCGCTACGGCGAGGTCGAGGCGGTCGCGCTGGACCAAAGCCCGGTGCAGGTCCGCTCGCTGGCGCTCGAGGCGGCCGCGCTCATCGGGGATGGCCTCTACGGAGTTGACGTTAAGGAGACCGATGCGGGGCCCGTGCTGATCGAGATCAACGACAATCCGGATCTCTGGGTGGGCGAAGAGGACGCCGTGCAAGGTGATCGACTCTACGAGGAGATAGTCTCCGCTTTCCTGCGTCGGATCCAGGACAGCGTTCGCGATGTCGTCAGCACATGATCAGCCAAGCGGGCAGCGGATACGGCCTGTTCGATGTGGTAGGGATCGAGCTCGAGTACGTCGTAGTGGATGAAGATCTCAAGCCACGCTGCCTTTTAGAGGATGCCTTTCGTGGCGTGCACGGTCATCCGACGTCGGAAATCCAGCGCGGCGACATCGGATTCTCGAATGAACTGGCCGCTCATGTTTTCGAGATCAAGAACCGAGAGCCCCAAGGGAGCCTGGCGGTCGCCGAGGCCCAGCTGGTCGAGGGCTTAGGCTTCTTCGCCGAGGTGCTGCGAGAGAGGTTCGGCGCCCGACTGCTACCCACCGGCATGCACCCCTTCATGCGGCCCTCCGACACCAAACTCTGGCAGCGGGCCAACCGTGCGATCTACGAGACTTACGCGCGCATCTTTTCGATCCAGGCTCACGGCTGGTTGAATGTCCAAGCCAGTCACGTCAATCTCCCCTTCGGGTCCGAGGCGGAGACCGTGCTGCTTCACAACGCCACCGCCTGCCTCCTACCTTATCTGCCGGCGCTGGCCGCAAGCTCGCCGGTCTACGAGGGCGAGATCGGTCCGTCGGTGGACAATCGCCTGGAGTTCTACAAGACAAACCAACGAGCGATACCGGTGATAACCGGGAGGGTGATCCCGGAGTACATCACCTCCTACGCAGACTACCGGCGCAATGTTTTCCGGCCCATACGGGAGTCGTTGGATGGCCATCTTGGCGCGGACAGGCTCCGTCCCGAGTGGGTCAACTCCAGGGGCGCCATCATGCGTTTCAGCCGCCGCGCGCTCGAGATCAAAGTTCTGGACGTGCAGGAATGCGTGAAGGCAGACATCGCCATTGCCGTCTTCATCCGCGGTGCCCTGCGCTACCTGACACGGAGGCTGCGGGCAGGTACGCTGAGACTCCCCGAGCATGGCATGCTGGTGGAAGATCTCGATAGCGTCATCCGCGATGGCACCCAGGCGCGGGTCCACGCAGCTCACTTGCGTCCGCCCTCCATGAAAGAGCTTGGCAGCACGACCGCTCGCAGCGTGTTGGGTGATCTGCTGGAACAGGTGCCAGCCGAGATCGCGGCTGACGAGCTGCCTTACCTCACGCTCGTCGCCGACCGAATACAGCGAGGCAGCCTATCCGAGCGCATCAGATATCGGCTGTCGAAGCGCACCGGCAGAGGCGTGGCACTGCCACTCGCCATCCGCGAGGTTTACACGGAACTGATGAATTGTCTTCAGCGTAACTCGCCCTGGCCAGACTAGCCGTGCGGCGGCGATTGCAGGTTGTCACCTCGTACGAGCCCACATCCACCAGACTGGCCGAAAGTCACTGACCCTGGCCTCGACCGCCACGCGACATTGGGCCCGAGAATAGACACAGCTTCTTGGAGGCATAGCGATGAAGATCAGACACGTGACACGCAGCAAGCGCAGACCCAGAATCAGCCCGAAGACGGCCCCCGGCTCGTCTCCGGGCACGTTGGTCGTAGATCCGTCGGCGAAGCAGTCGGTCGTTCAGGTGACGGCCTACAGCGAACAGGACGTGATAGAGACAACCCTGGACGACCCTCAGAGCGTGCGCGAGTACCTCGACAAATGGTCGGTCGTCTGGATCAACGTCGACGGTCTGGGCAACGCGAATACGATCGCAGCGATTGGTGAGATCTTCAGATTGCATCCACTGGCGCTGGAAGATGTTGTAAACGCCAACCAGCGCCCCAAGGTGGAGGAGTTCCAGGATCACGCGTTCATCGTGGCCCGAATGCCGCATCTCGAGGAAGTCTTCCACGGGGAGCAGATCAGCTTGTTCTTGGGCGCGAACTGGGTGATCACGTTTCAGGAGCATTCGGGAGACTGCTTCGACCCGATTCGCAAGCGCATCCGTGCTCGGAGACAGCTCCTGCTCGGCGCCGATTACCTGGCCTACGCGCTTCTCGATGCCATAGTCGACAGCTACTTCCCGATTCTGGAGACCTTCGGCGAGCGGTTGGAGGGCCTGGAGGATGAGATCGCCGGGCGGCCTAATGCGGATGTGCTGACTCGGATCCATTACATCAGGCACGATCTGCTGGCTCTCAGGCGGACCGTCTGGCCGATGAGGGACGTGCTCAACGAGTTGGTGCGCGACGCGCCCTCGGCCTTCTCAGGGGGGACCCGTACGTACCTGCGCGACTGCTACGACCATACTGTGCGAATCATCGACATCGTCGAAACATACCGCGATTTGGGGACCGGTCTCACGGAGTTCTACCAGTCGACCGTAAGCCAGAGGATGAACGAGATCATGAAGGTGCTGACCATCATCGCGACGATATTCATTCCGATCACCTTCATCGCGGGCGTCTACGGAATGAATTTCAACACAGAGCTTTCACCGTGGAATATGCCGGAGTTAAACTTATACTTAGGGTACCCGATCGCGCTTCTTTCGATGGCGGCCGTCGCCCTCGCGATGATCTTCTACTTCCGCCGCAAGAGGTGGCTCGGGGTGTGAGACTGGGACTGGTCAGCGGACAAGGAAACTCGAATGTTCAAGCGTCAGACGCTCGTAAGCTTCACGGTGGGTTTCATTCTGGGGATCGTGGCCGCGTTGGTGGCGCAGCCACTTCTGGGCGACAGGCTTCCCGAAGCGGTTACCGGCAAGCGACAGTTGGTGGCCGGTGTCGTCTCCGCGAAGCAGCGGGAGGGGGATCGCTTGCTGCTCACCGTCAACACGCCGCTGGGGGCTACGCTGGTGACGTTTCAGAAGCGCGTCGCCGAGATCAGCCTTCTGGTCGAGCGGGGTGACAGTCTGACCCTGGCGCTGGGTGCGTATCAGCCGTTCCTGGAGGACCCGCAGATCACACGCGTGGCCAAGACGGAGGGCACGGGCGCTCCCACGGCGGCCGACAGCACGGGCGTCGAGGGAGGCATGCTTCCCGGCGAGTCGCCCGATAGCGCCGCGGCTGATAGTCTGGGGCAGCCAGGAGACACTGCCGCGGAACCCGCAGCGAAGTGGTACGACTAGGAACCTTCAACGACACCGGCGTCAGAGCCCGGACCACCGATCTCCTGGTAGAGCTGTGAGATCCTTCGTCGAGCTGCATCGCGCAGCTGGTCGACGCCAGCCGAATCCTCGGTGAAATCGCGCGTGTCGATGGCTTCCCCCACGCGAATGCGTACCGTTCCCGGTCGATAACTGAGGCTGCGCTTCGGGGTTATCTGCGCAGTTCCGTTGATCGAGATGGGAACCACCGGCGTCCCGGCGGCCTGCGCCAGCATGAAGGCCCCGCGTTTGAAGGCTTGAATCCGACCGTCAGTGGTCCTGGTACCCTCGGGAAATACGAGAAGGTTCAAGCCCTCACGAAGCCGGCGCGCTCCTGTGTCCAGGCTCCGACGCGCCTTTCGCGGATTGGACCGGTCGACCACGATGCTGCGCGTCCTCCATAGATAGAAGTTGAGAAAGGGGAACCACATATACTCTTTCTTGGCCATGAAGCGGAACGGGTGGGCCACAGCCAGGAATGCGGCCGGTATGTCCAGGGAGCTTTGGTGATTCATCACGAAGACGTAGTTGCTACTCAGATCCAGCCGCTCGCCGTCCACGATGACGCGACTGCGAAATGCCTTGAAGATGACCGGTGCCCAGAGTCGACGAGCTATCCAGCAATCGGCAAGTGGATAGAAGAATACGGCGATGCCGGCAATAAACATCAGGGTCGCGCTCCAAGCCATTACGAAAGACACGCGCACCCAGCCGTCAATCCATGCGATGTTCCTGCGCATCAGGTAACTGCCGCTTGATTCGGCTCGTTAAGCTCGGATCGCCTTGCCGTCGGAACCAGCGCCAGCCTCTACTGCAAGCGGCTTCCGCGGGCTTCGTAGTAGCAATGTCAGCGCAATGCCCGTGACTACCAGAGCGATGCTGAATAGTTGGGCGGTCGTGAGCCCCAGCCACACTTCCGGCGTCAGTCGGTAAAACTCGGTTATGAATCTCGCGATCCCCGAAAGGATCAGGTAGAAGCCAAAAAGGAAGCCCGGCCGATATTCTCGCTTGCGAAAGCTCCATAGGAAGGCAAGAACGGCCAGCAGCAAGATCATATCGTAGATGGGCGTGGGGTGCACCCTCTCCGTGGTGGGTACCGCCCCACGCGGGAAGGCCATCGCCCAAGGGACGTCGGTTGGCGGGCCATAGTCGCCATCGCCCGAGAGCAAGCAGCCCAGACGGCCGAAAACATGACCCAGCGCCAGCATCGGCGCGAAAAGGTCGCACACGACCAGAAAAGGAATTCTCTTCAAGTAGCAGTAGCCGGCCGCGCCCAAGACCCCGCCGAGCAGCCCGCCGTACCAGACCAAGCCGGAGCCTGTCAGGAGCATTCGCGCCGGCTGCTCCAGAACCTGGTCCCAATGTTCGATCGTGTAGTAGATGCGGCCACCCAGCATCCCCCCGACGGCGGCGGCCAGCACTGTGGTGAACGCCAGCTGGCCGTCGAGCCCCTTGCGCGGGAAGTCCTTCTCCAGAATGAAGGCCGGCACTATGAACCCCAGCGCCACCAAGAAGCCGAAAGTCCCGGCCTTGAACGGCCCAATCGTGAAGAGCGTCTCTCCGATCATATCTCACGGGTCTGAGCGCCGACGCGGCTAGTGTTCGATCCCCCTGGCGAAGATATCCCGCACCGATCACATCGATCAAGCCAGGCCGACTCTCCCAAAGCTGCAAGCCGCCGAACTCGATCGAGCCCGGCGGCTTCTCGTGCTTTGTGGCACCGACGTCGGCTACTTCTTCTTGAGCGATACCGGAATCCGCCGGGCGACGGCTTTCTCGCTCTTCGCCAGGTGGACGGTCAGCAGGCCCCTATCGTACTCGGCCGAAATCGAATCCGTGTCCACCGAATCGGGAAGCGCCACGCTGCGTCGAAACGAACCGAAGCGACGTTCGGCCCGATAGACGCTCTGGCCGCGCTCCTCGCGGTCTTCCCTCTTCTCGCCGGAGATCGTCAGCAGGTTTCCGGAGATCGTAATGCCTATATCCTCGGGCTCTCCGCCCGGCATCTCGGCTCTTACGATCACCTGTTTATCGGTCTCGCTGAGATCCAGTGACGGCCGCCAGCCACGCAAACCCGGGAACGCCTCGGGCCAGGTGCCCGGCGGTTCGCTGAAGAACTGATCAAACATGCGGTCCAGCTCGAACCGAAAGCGCTGTAGGGTGGGCTCGAATTCGCGCTCCGCAAGCTCGGTAGCGCCCTTCTTGTTTCGCCATGGAATAATGCTCATAGATGAAACACCTCCTCTCGAAGCTGTCCCAACAAGTCACCCGATCCTCGAAGTCAGTTCGAGGGTCTTACTTATGCGGTCTTGACCGAGATCCTCCGCGGCTTCGCCTTCTCCGTCTTGGGAAGATGCAGGGTCAGGACGCCGTCCGTGTACTCAGCGCTGATGCGCCCGATGTCGATATTCTCGCTGACCTGGAAGCTGCGCACGAAATCGCCAACGGCAAACTCGCGGGACAGATAGTCGGTCTCCTCGGGCTGGCGGTCGGTTGTCCGTCCGAAGATGGTCAGCCCGGCGTTCTCGAACCGAATGTCAATGTCGTCGTCGCAGGCCCCGGGCATATCGGCCAGGACGGTCAGCTCATCTTCGCGCTCAATGATGTCCACGTTTGGGCGGAACGTCCTGCGACTGCGGGTCCGTTCCGCACGGGTCATCTCGCTCTGGTCTTGTTTCTCAATCGCCGATACGGTCATAATGGCACCTCCCTTCTCTTAGCTTGCCTTCCCGCACAGGCCTACCTGGCCTGAACCTGGACACTGCGCGGCATGGCCGCCTCCGCCTTCGGAAGCGTTATCT
>CP070722.1:1104281-1107264 GCA_020350785.1 Gemmatimonadota bacterium | reverse complement strand
TCCGCCAGAGCTGCGATCGCCGCCGCGTCGACGACGCCGTCCGGACTCGTCAAGCTGCGCTCGCGGGCGGCGACGGCGAAGGCCCGATAGAGGGCGCCGGAGTCCAGGTGCAGGAATCCGAGCCGAACCGCGACCGCCTTCGCCGTGGTGCTCTTACCCGAACCGGCTGGCCCGTCGATGGCGACAATCAAGGCTCCGCTTCCTCGGCGTCGCGGAACGGCACCTCGATCGTCAAACCGTCGTAGGCTACGAGGACCTCGCAGGCGCCGCCGCAGGCACGCTTTGCTTCGCGCTCGAGGACGTAGGCGCGCTCTGAGTAGCGGGCGCTCAAGTGGGTCAGGACGAGCCGGTGCACGCCCGCCGCCTGGGCGACCTCGCCCGCTTGCCTGGCCGTCGAGTGACCGGTGCGTTGGGCTCGATCGACCTCATCGTCGGAGAATGTAGCCTCATGAATCAGCAAGTCGCAGCCGGCGGCGACCTTGACAGTCGAATCGCACGGACGAGTGTCGCCCGTGTAGACCACGGTGCGTCCCGGTCGCGGTGGCCCCATGACATCACCGGGCTCGACCTGGCGTCCATCCTCAGCAAGCACCGCCTCCCCACGCTGCAAGCGACCGAAGAGCGGCCCCTCGGGAACGCCCAGCTCGAGGGCGCGCTCTGGATAGAAGCGACCCGGCCGCGCGCTTTCCCTCAGCACGTAGCCGTTCGCGCCACCGGGGTGGCTGACCGCATATGCCGAGATCGAGTAGCCGTCATGCTGGTTCGATGCGTCCGGGACCAAGGCCTCGATCCGCACGGGGAACGACAGTTCGGCCAACTCCAGCCCCACCGCCTGGCGCAGCAACTCCTCACCGCCGGGGGGCGTATAGATAGCGAGGGCCTCCAGCCGATCCTGCAGGCTCATCGTCCGCAAGAGCCCGACGACACCCAAGTAGTGATCGGCGTGCATGTGGGTGAGGTAGATCTCTCTGACCATGAAGCCCACCCCATAGCGCATCATTTGACGCTGAGTGCCCTCACCGCAGTCGAAAAGATAGAGGTCGGCGCCCCGCTGTACCGCCAGCGCGCTCGTATTGCGCGACACCGTCGGCCGGGCCGACGACGTCCCGATGAACATCACCCGTAGCATGGTCAGGGATTATCGTCCTGCGCTTTGGTCGGGGCAATGTCCCCCGTCCCGAGCACGGGCCGGCCGATCTTCATGGCAGCGAACATCTGGCCCACCTCCCCGGGAGGTTGAGTCAGCCAGCTCACGACCACGGTCGCCAGCAGCCCCGCGGCGAACGCCGGTATCAGCTCGTAGAACTGCGTGTCGACGCCAAACTCCCAAAATAAAGTGACCAAGGTCCCGCTGATCAGCCCGGCGATCACGCCGGCCCGCGTCGCGCGGCGCCAATAGAGGGCTAAGATCGAGGTAGGCCCAAATGATGCGCCCAGGCCCGCCCAATTCACCAACACGAGCCAGAACACCAGGGCTTGCGCTTTCAAGCCCACCAGCAGAGCGGCCAAGACCAATAGCACGACGACGACCCGGCTATAGAGCACCAGCCGCTTCTGAGGGACCACTCGATCACGATTCAGGATCTTCTCATAGAAGTCTCGAACGACGCTCGACGCGGCGACCAGCAATTGCGAGTCGGCCGTCGAGATGATCGCCGCGAAGATCGAAGCCACCACGATCCCGAACGCCACAGGGTGCAAGTGCTGCGCGGCCAGCAGCGGATAGAGCTGCTCGGTATCGGCGCCAGGCAGGAGGTTCACGTCCGGGAAGTACGCCCGCCCGGCAAGTCCGATAAAGAGCGCGCCCCAGGCCATCACGACGTTCCAGATGGTGCCGACCACCGCCGAGGTCCGGAGCTGATCGGCGTCGGCAATCGACATGTAACGGACGATGATATGCGGGTTCCCCGGCGATCCCAGGCCGATCCCCAGAAACCCGAGTCCGACACCCAGCGAGACGGCCAGCGGATCGATCAGCGTCGGGTCGAGGGTGCGCAGCTCGCTCAGCACCGCCGCCAGGCCACCTCCGTCGAGAATCGCGACCGCCGGGACCACCACCAGCGCGACGATCATGATGAACGCCTGCAACGTGTCGCTCAGGCTGACGGCCAAGAATCCGCCCAGCGTCGTATAGGCCAGTACGATGAGAGCCGTGAGTACGGTACCACCCGCCACGCTGAGCCCGAAGCTCGCCGCGAACGCCTTTCCACCGCCAACGAACTGCGCGGAGACGTAGCCGACCAGGAAGACCAGAATGATGAGGATCAGGACCGTTCGCAGGCGGCCATCCCGGTCTCCGAACCGGGCGGCGAAGAAATCGGGTACCGTCACGCAGTCGTATGCCTCGCTGAAGTGGCGAAGCCGCCGTGCGTAGAACAGAAAGAGGAACAGCTCGACCGTGATGTAGCCGGTGACCGCCCACACGGCGGCCGCGCCCATGGAGTAGGCCATCCCGGTCACGCCCAGCAGCAGCCAGGCGCTGCGGCCCGACACGACGGCCGACAGCGCCACCACGAAACGGTTCATCTTGCGACCACCGACGAAGAACTCGCTCACCCCGGCGGACGAGAAGCGAGCCGACAATACGCCGATGGCAACGATGACACCCAGGTAAGCGAGGAAAGCGGCGACGGCGAAGGGATCTGCTACCACCTGAGTGGTCACGCCCTCCTGCATCAGGTCTCCCGGTCTCGGGTCAGTCGCGCCAGCACGACCGCGATGCAGATGATCGTGGCCGGAAGCGCGAACATCACCAGAACAAAGGACGGCGTCATAGGCATGTGTTCGAGGGCTGTTCTCGCTCGGTCGGTCGCGCTCGAATGTTAGGACTTTCGCGCTGAGGCGCCAGGCCGCGCTGGTTCTTCCGGTCGCGCCGCCGCCCGATCCGTCACGCTCCCAACCGTGTATCACCCAGCGCCGCAAGCGGTTCTGAAACCCGCCCCCGCGGGCTGGCGTAAGAGGTGTCAGGAAGCCAGCTTTCAGG
>CP070722.1:1088135-1104181 GCA_020350785.1 Gemmatimonadota bacterium | reverse complement strand
GCGTCGGCGTCGCCGCGCTCGGGGACGTAGCGATAGGTCGCGACCGAGAGCTCGGGCTCGGGGCCGACCTCGAAGCCGAGCTTCGCCACCTCCTCGTGGAAGTAGCGCGTCAGGGCGAGCTTCTCCTCGAGGCAGGCCCGGAAGGGCGCGAGGCCGTGCAGCTTGAGCGGGAGCCAGCAGCGCAGCCCGCGGAAGTGCTTCGTGAGCTCGGGCGAGTACTCGGCGGGGGAGTCGATGACGCGCCCTTCCTGCCCCAGCGCGTCCTGCATGTAGTGGGCCTGGTAGTAGTGCGAGCGGTGCAGCGCCGCCTTGTCCTTCACCAGCACGGCGCCGGTCCCGTAAGGCAGGAACAGGCCCTTGTGCGGATCGAGCACCAGCGAGTCGGAGGTCTTCATCCCCTCGAGTTTGGGCCGGCACTCGTCGACGAGGGCGAAGAAGCCGCCGTAGGCGGCGTCGACGTGGTACCAGAGGCCGTGCTCTTTGGCGATCGTGCCGATCTCGTCCAGCGGGTCGACGGCGCCGACGTCGGTGGTGCCCGCCGAAGCGATGACCAGCCAGGGGATGAGGCCGTTCTCCCGATCGCTGGCGATGGCGCGCTCCAGCTCGTCGGGAACCATCCGGTAGCGCTCGTCCAGCGGCACGTAGCGCTGGACGCAGGCGCCCAGGCCCGCTATCCGCAGCGCCTTGTGGATGCAGTGATGCGTCTGATCGGACAGGTAGGCGACGGCGCGCTCGAACTCGCGGGGGTGAAGCGCTTGAGCGTCGCGGGCGGTGACGATGGCGATGAGGTTGGCGATGCTGCCGCCGGAGGCGAGGTTGCCGCCGGAGCCTTCGGGGTAGCCAACCAGATCGGCCATCCAGTCGAGCAGCAGGTTCTCCATCTCGACGGCGCCGGGCCCGGCGAAGCGGACGCCTGCGTAGCGGTTGCTGATCGCCGCTAGGTAGTCGCCCAGCGATGAGTAATAGATGCCGCCGCCCGGGATGTAGGCGAGGTGTCCGGCCGCGGCGGGATTGAGTCCCGGCTTGTCGACGCACTCGCGGACTAGGCGGATTACCTCTTCGACCTCGGTAGGCTCATCGGAGATGGGTGAGCGACGGAGGTCCCGGGCCTTCGATTTGTCGGCCTCGTAGGTCTTGGCGTGGGGCAGCTTGTTGAGGAAGTCCTCGGCGTAGTCCACTGCTGCAACGCGGATCTGCTCCCGCTCTTCGGGGCCGGGCTCCAACTTGCGGGCGATCTGCTCCAGCCGTCGAATGCGCTTGATCATTCTCGGGTCGTTCCTGGAGGCTTTGGAGAAGTGACTCAGCTGACCCGAGCAAACTAACCTCCGCGGGCGAAGGGAGCTATTTCTCTTCGCCCGCCTCTCCGGCCGATTCCACGGCCTCATCGAGGTCATCGAGATCCACGGATTCGTAGATATCCGCGCGGCCGATCTCGGTGCTGCCCGAGAGGTCGGCCTCGATCTCACGCCGCTGTTCCTCCTCCTGCTTCGCCTCGGGACCGACCCTTTGTGCCTCGATTCCGCGCTCGGCGGCAGCGCCGATGGCCCGTTCCGTGATCGACGCCAGGTCGTTAACCAGGCGCTCGGAGAAGCCCGCCACGAAGGCGATGCCCATGAAGGCAAACTTGGCGTAGTCGTCCTGGAAGGAGAGAGGAATCAACTGTGACTTGATCAGTACGTAAGCGAGGTCCGCGGTGGCCAGGCCGATGACCGGTTTGAAGAATCCGTTCATCACATTCAGCCATGCGCTCGTATCTTGCATCTTGGCGAAATCGTTCAGCCGGACGAGGATGCTGATCACGCTACCGAACGCCCCGGTGGCGCCCAGCCAGATCAGGTTCTGAAGGTCCTGGTCGGCGATGAGTTGCTGGCTGACGCCGATCGCGCGCAGCAACCGGTCCGCGCCGAAGATGAACAGACCGCCGAAGACCGCGATCGATGCCACCATACCGATCAGCACGTCGACGTGCGGCGGTGTGGCGACGCGAACCCGGTTGAACCAGAGGCCGAGGCGACCACCCAACTGTTTCCGCAGATTGGCCGTCACCTTCTTGGCCAGCGTGGTATCTTGGGGTGCCTTGATCAGGCGGTGAAGCGCCATCTCGGCCATGGCTAGTCGAGTTCCGGCGTAGGGAGAGATGAGGAGCGCTTCCATCAAGGCGAGGATCTTAGCCGTTTCCTCCTGGACCTCTTTGCTCGCATCCGCCGGCAGCTGATCCTTGACGAGCTGGACGGTGTCGAGCACGCGTTGCTCAGGCGACGGAGGCGCGATGCCCTGATTCGCGAGTACATGTACGGCTCTTACCGGGTCCTCATCGACGTAGACGTCGGTTTCGACATCATCCTTTAGTTCGTCGAGAGCGACCGAGTCAACCTCGCTGACTTTCTTCTCGTTCATCCGATTCTCCCGGCGGATCGATGCTGACGCCCATGCCGCTTGAGTAAATGCACACGCGCGACGCGACGGTGTGCGGCCGGCGCTTGCCTCCCTGTGCGATTTGAGCCGCACCAATATAGCTAGCCGCCAGGTCGGGGGCCAGCGTCCTCTCGTGGCCGGGCCTAGCCTTCGGGTCTGCTGGGAGCCCATATTATCTGCAACTTCAAGCCTGGATTCATAAGCCAAGACGTCTTTACAGCGAGGAGCGCGCGAGCATGGCTCTCAACGTCATATCGTACAACAAGGCCAGCGCCAAGGAGCTGGGTTGGGATCCGAGCTGGTTCGGCAAGACCGGATTCGACTGGGAGCTGATCAAGGCGATCAAGGCGTGGCAGCTTTCCCGTGGGCTGGGCGCCGACGGCATGATCGGCGCCGTCAGCTACCGCCGGCTGCTCGAGGAGCGAGCCGCGCGCGGCCTGGACAGCCCTGGCGGAATCTCGAAGGAGGTCCTCTACAACCGGGCCAGCGCGACGAGGCTCGGCTGGAAGCCGAGCTGGTTCGGTGCCGAGCGCAACGATGAGGCGCTGGTCGAGCTGGTGCGCGGTTGGCAGCGCAAGGCCGGCGTGACGGCGGACGGGATGGTCGGCGAGGCGTCGTACCGGCGCATCCGGGCCGAGCGCGAGGCCCGCTCCCCGGTCGCCACCGAAGTGAGGGTCGTGCCACGCCCCGGTCGAAACATCATTTATAACGGAGAGCCGTTTCCGATCGATTGGGAAAGGGTCGTGCTCTGGAACGAGGAAGGCGGCCTGATACCCAAACCGGAGACGTTTCGCTCGCAGGCGGGCCGACCCCGCCGTCCGCTCAAGTGCTTCGTGAACCACTGGGACGCGACGACGTCGGCTCGACAGTGTGCCGACGTTCTCAACACGCGCGGAGTGTCGGTCCATTTCTGCCTGGACAACGATGGAACCATCTACCAGATGGTCGATATGCAGCATTGGGCGTGGCACGCTAAAGGCTTGAACGTCGAGTCGGTTGGCGTCGAGGTCAGCGATGCCTTCTACATGAAGTTTCAGGATTACTACGAGCGGCAAGGCTTCGGCAAGCGGCCGGTGATTTCGGGCGCTCGGGTTCACGGGAGAGCGATGGAAGACTTCCTGGGCTTCTACCCGATTCAGCTGGAAGCGCTCAAGGCGTTATGGAAGGCCGTGCACCTGGCCGCCGGCATCCCTCTGCAGGTCCCGACCCGAGCCGATGGGAAGCTGATCGAGGAATTGGATTCGCGCGTCGTAGCCAAGGAGTACAGGGGCTTCGTCTGCCACTACCATTTGAATCCCGAGAAGATAGACTGTGCGGGTCTCGATCTTGTCGGTCTGGTCAAAGAGGTGAAAGCGGAGTTGGCTGGATAGACTGGGGGCCACCCCGATCTCCTCGAGGTGGCCCCCCTCTGGCTCGTCGAGCCGCCTGGTCGCCTAGCGACCGAGCTTGACGACGTTCTGGGCCGCGGGGCCCTTCTCGCCCTGAACGATGTCGAACTCCACACGCTCACCCTCGCTCAGGCTCTTGAAGCCATCGGCCTGGATGGCGGTGTGGTGTACGAAGCAGTCCTTCTGACCGTCTTCCGGCGTAATGAAGCCGAAGCCCTTGCTGTCATTGAACCACTTGACCGTTCCGGTAGTACGCATCTGCCGTTACTCCTTTTGTGTTGATCTGTCGGAGTCCGGCTGTGCCGCAACTACCGACTTGTCTTCGCGCGGACCCTCGCCCCCGCGCTGGGCGCGCCGCTGACCAGCCATACCAAAAAAGGGCCCAGCGTTTGAGCCAGGTCCCCTATCGTGTCACTGGTGTTCTCAACGGCGCGAAATTATACCACTATCGTCCGTTCATGTCAATGACCGGTGGTTCAAGGCCGCGATCCCCACAGAGCGCGCCCCGATGGCCGCCATAGACTGCGGCCCCCAGCGACCCTAGTTTCACCAGCCTGTGGTCGAGTGTGTCGCTCGGCTGCCAAACGAAAAGCCCACCAGACCCCGCAATACTCGGAGTGATGAACATGCTGCGCTACGCCTGTACCCTCGCCGTGCTGCTCGCCCTCGCCGGCAACGCCCACGCCCAGCGGCGGCCGCGGCCTGCCGGTCCCGCGAGCGTGGAGGCCCGGCGCGCCGCCTGGGAGCGGCATCAGGAGCTGAACCGCGCGACGCTCTTCAAGGGCCTGGCCTGGCGCGACGTCGGACCCGTAGTCCAGGGCGGCCGCCTGGTGGACATCGAGGCCGTGCCCGGCGAGCCCTACACGTTCTATGTGGCCTACGCGTCGGGCGGTGTCTGGAAGACGACGAACAACGGCGTCTCCTTCGAGCCGCTGTTCGACGATCAGCCAGCGATCATCATAGGCGACATGGCGCTCGATCCTACGGACCCGCAGCGGATCTTCGTGGGTACCGGCGAGAACAACTCGTCGCGCTCGTCGTACGGCGGTGCGGGGGTCTTCCGTTCCCAGGATGCCGGTGAGACGTGGGCGCAGGTGGGGCTGGAGGGTTCCGACCGCATCGGCCGCATCATCATCGACCCGCGGAACCCCAATCGCATCTTCGTGGCCGCGCTCGGCAAGCTCTACACGCCGGGTGGCCAGCGCGGCGTCTATCGCTCCGACGATGGCGGCGACTCGTGGGACCTCGTGCTCGCCGGCGAGAACGAGCTGACCGGGTTCTCCGACATCGCCTTCCAGCCGGGCAACCCCGACGTCATCTACGCGGCGGCCTGGGAGCGCGTGCGCCGGCCCTGGGACTTCGTCGAGGGCGGCGAGGGAACCGGCGTCTGGAGGTCTGCGGACGGCGGGGACAGCTGGGAGCGGCTGAGCGGCGGCTTCCCCCGCGGCGAGCACGTGGGCCGCATCGGCCTGGCGGTGACGCCGGCGGACCCGCAGGTGCTGTACGCCTCGGTGGACAACCAGGAAGTGCTGCCGGAGGACGAGTGGGACCTGGGTGACGATGCCGTGACGCCCAAGCGTCTGCGCGCCATGGACAAAGAGGAGTTCCTGGCGCAGGACCCGGACGAGATCGAGAGCTTTCTGCGCGGCAACGATCTCGACCCGCGTCTCGATGCCCAGAAGCTGATCGACGCGGTGCGCGGCGACTCTATTACTATGGACGATCTGCTGAACGCGCTGCGGGACGCCAACGAGTCGCTGTTCCAGACGGACATCCGCGGGATCGAGGTGTGGCGCTCCGACGATGCCGGCGCCAGCTGGCGGCGCATGAACCCGGAGCCGATTCGCGAAGCGGTCTACACCTACGGCTACTACTTCGGCCAGATCCGGGTGGCGCCCGACGATGTGGACCGTGTCTACGTACTGGGCGTGCCGCTGTTGGGCTCGGAGGACGGCGGCGTCACCTGGCGCCAGGTCGCCG
The DNA here is from genome assembly GCA_020350785.1 of Gemmatimonadota bacterium. Classification (GTDB taxonomy): domain Bacteria; phylum Gemmatimonadota; class Gemmatimonadetes; order Palauibacterales; family KS3-K002. Next base: position 1,098,398 of record CP070722.1, on the reverse strand, counting down.
GCCGCGAGGTGCACGGCGATCATCAGGCGCTGTGGATCGACCCCGAATATCCGCAGCATCTGATCCTGGGGAACGACGGCGGTCTGGACGTGACCTTCGATGGCGGCGCGACGTGGTTGACGTTGTCCACCGTCTCGGTGGGTCAGTTCTATACGGTCTCCGTCGATATGGCCGATCCCTACAACATCTACGGCGGCCTGCAGGACAACGGCGTGCTCAAGGGCTCGAGTCGGACGCGCCCCAACATCACGGCAAGCTGGGAGCGTGTGGGCGGTGGTGACGGCATGTGGGCGCAGATCGACCCACGCGACAACCGTACTTACTACGCCGGATCGCAGTTCGGGAACTATTTCCGGCGCGGTCCGGCGGGCTTCCAGCGGGTGAAGCCGCGCAACGGCATCCTGGACGAGCCGCTCCGCTACAACTGGCTGACGCCGATCCTGTTGTCGTCCCACAACGCCGACGTCCTCTATTACGGTGCGAACAGGCTGTACCGCTCGATGGACCAGGGTGAGACGTGGACGGCGCTGAGCGACGACTTGAGCAGGAGCGAGAACCGCGGTGACGTGCCTTTCGCCACGATCACGGTGCTCGCCGAATCGCCGTTGCGCTTCGGGCTGCTCTGGGTGGGCACCGACGACGGGCATGTCTACGTGACGCGTGGGAGCGGCGCCGATTGGACGGAAGTCAGCGCCGGGCTGCCCTCGGATCGCTGGGTCTCGCGCGTTGAGGCTTCGCGCTTCGACGAGAATGTGGCCTACGTCAGCCTGAACGGCTATCGCGACGACGACATCGCCGCCTACGTCTACCGTACCGCCGACCTGGGGCGTACCTGGCAGGACATCTCGGCCGGTCTGCCCGACGAGCCGGTGAACGTGATCCGCGAGGACCCCGTCAAGCCGGCGGTGCTCTACGTGGGGACCGACCGCGGCGCCTATGTCTCGCTCGACACGGGCCGCACGTGGCAGGCGGCGGGCGCGGGGCTGCCCAAGGTTCCGGTGCACGATCTGATCGTGCACCCGCGGGAGCGCGAGCTGGTGGCGGGCACCCACGGGCGCAGCGTGTGGGTTCTCGATGCATTGCCGATCCAGGAGCTGAGCGATGAGGTGAGCGGCTCGGCCGTCCACATTTTCCCGCTGGAGCCCATCGACTATCAGCGCTCCTGGCGCTCGCGGCGCTCGCTCTGGTATTACCGGCCGGAGGACGCTCCCTACCAGAACATCCCGTTCTGGGTCGTGAGCGATGGGCGGGTCGAGTGGAGCGTGCTCGACTCCGACGAGCGCGTGTTACGTCACGGTGACATGGATGCGGTGCGCGGCGTGAACACTCTGCGCTGGGACCTGCTGCTGGATGAGGAGCTGGCTCTGGCCGCCGAGAGCGCGCGTCTGGAGGGCGAGGAGGAGCCTGCGAAGAAGGACATGCTGTGGTCCGAGGCGGTGCGCCTGGGGCGGCAGCTCTACGCGACGCCGGGGGCCTACACGATCCGGGTGGAAGCGGCCGGCGGTTCGGCGGACGCCGAGTTCACGGTGAAGCCGCCGCGCGCGCTGGAGCCGCGGGTGAAGCCGGAGCCGCGGATCCGCGGGCAGAAGGAAGAGGAGAAGAGAGGGCGCTAGAGCGGCAACCTGGCGAGTCGGCGTGTCTGCCGGCTCGCCAGGGGAACTGAAGGTAGAGAAGGGAGGTCAGCCGAAGCCGCCCGTGGTTCTCGAGCCACCACCGCCGAAGCCGCCGGTGGTGCTTGATCCGCCGCCGCCGAACCCACCGAACCCCCCGCCAGAGGTGCCCCCGTAGTCGATGTCGATAGGGTCGAAAATATCCCACCCGGGGCGCTCTTCACACTCAAATCTGGTGCTTTCGAAATGTTGCTCGGCTGAGATCGCTCGATTGACGTCGTCCGGGGTCCAATCGCCTTCGAGGTAGTTCTTCAACAGTCCGTCGATATCGAAGTCGTCGGGGAATCGTGAGTTGCTCGCGTCGTAGGCCATGCGATAGAAGCGGGTCTGAATGTCTTTCAGGCCTTTTAGCTTCAGCGCCAGTGACAAACGGCATTGTTCAGTCACTTCGGCCTCTTGATCGGCTCGGCGGATCTCCTCGTCTAGAGCGGCTATCTCATCTGTGAGCCCGTCGTCGGAACGAGTTTCTGTCGAGCGGGCCAGCCCCCTGAGATTTTCGATGTCTTTGTCCTTGAGGAACGTTCTGTATTCGTCGATCGCGATCCGGTAGTAGCGGCCTCGGGTGTCTTCTAGCTGCGTCCGCTGCGCCACGAGTGTTTCGAACGATGCATCCAGCTCCTCGATTCTCGTCACCAGCGCAACACGTTCCTGATAGAGAGACTCACCATCCGCCAGCACCTGGGTGAGACCGTGGCGGTCCGCCGTCACCTTCTCGATGGCCTCGACCTCGGCCACCTCGGTCTGAAGTGCCTTGTCGCTTCTGCTGAACTCGAGTTCCATGACCTCGGGGGCTTCCATAAGGAGTTCATAGTTCTGCTTCTGGGCGATATATTCGACCTTCTCGGCCACCCAGTCGTCGAGTCTCTTGGTGAGCACGGTCGCTCGGTAATCGAAACTTCCGTATCCTCTCTTGGTGAGGTAGCCGAAGAGTACATCGGCCTCGTAGGCGGGAGTCTTCTCCTCTCTCTCTTCTATCGCCGCGTCCAGGCGCCGGCGAGCCTGCAGTCTGCGCTGATTGGCAAGCTTGGCCTCCTGCACGTTTCTCTCGTAGTCTGTGTTCTGGTCCAGGTCGACTCGGACAGCCGCCGAGAGCGCGTCCCTTATCTCGGCTTTCTCTTCGATCTCGGCGGTCAGTTCCTCGAGCGAACGCTGCAGCTCCGATCTTCGCCGCTCGGTCTCGGCGATCTGTGTTTCCACGATGGCACGAGAACGCAGTTTCTCTTCGAGTATTTCCTGCAACCTCCAGTGCAAGTCGGGCACCAGCTCGCGCAATCGAGCCACAGCGTCTCCGCCCAATTCCGGCAGATAGATCTCGGCCAGTCTCGTGTAGGCCTGTTCGCGGCTCGTGGTGGCGGTTTGGGTGCGCTCTTCCAATGCACTGAGCTGATCAACGAGGCCCTGCTGCTGGGTTTCGATCGATTCCAGCCGGTCCTTAATTCGGGCATATACGTCTTTTCCAAGCATCTCACTCACCTTTGGGTGATCCGAGTCAGATCTTCATTGTGTCTTTCTGGTTTCGAGCACCCACCGAACGGTCTTCCAAGTAGGTTGTCGTAGGATGGCATTCGCACATAGGTCAGCCGAAGCCGCCGGTGGTTCGCGACCGACCGCCACCGAAACCGCCCGTGGTACGTGAGAGGCCACCGCCGAAGCCGCCCGTGGAGCGTGAACGGCCGCCGCCGAAGCCGCCCGTGGAGCGTGAACGGCCGCCGCCGAACCCACCAGCGGAGCTGGATCCACCAATCCAACCACCCCATCCGCCGAACCCGCCGGATCTTTCTTTCTTTGAAGAGCCTTTCCCAGTCCTATTGTCGCCGCAGAGTATGTCCCACAGAGCGTCTTCCCAGCCGCTCGAATCTCGACGTTCGGGATAGTCCCTGAGGAAGCGTTGTTGAGCGTCTAGCGCCCGGTTCACATCTTCAACGGTCCAGTCGCTGTTGAGGTAGCAATCCAGCAGTTCCTTTGCATCGTATTCGGATGGAAACCTCGAATCACTCGCATCATAGTCTTTACGGTAGAAACGGGTCTGGATGTCCTTGAGGCCTTTCAGCTTGATCGCCAGCGATACGCGGCGTCGATGCGTCTCCCGGGCATCCTGTTGGGTCTGCCGTATCTCGTCGTCCAGTGAAGCTATTTCCTCCGTGAGGCCATCGTCGGACCGTGTCTCCGTGGCGTGGGCTAATGACTTGAGACTGTCAATATTCTTGTTCTCGAGAAACTCGGCGTACTCCTCGATTACTTTCTCGTAATAGCGGCCGCGACTGTCTGCCAGTTGCTTCTGCTCCGTCACAAGGTCCTCAAAACTTGAATCCAGATCTTCGATGCGCCCGACAAGCACAACACGTTCCTGGTACAGCGACTCACCATCCGCCAGTACCTGCGTGAGGCCATGGCGCTCCGCCGCTTCCTGTTCGATTGCCTCGACGTCGGCGACATCCGCCCGGAGTATCTCCTCGCTCTTGTCAAACTCCGTCTCCATCACATCCGGCGCTTCCATGAGCAGGTCATAATTCTCCTTCTGTAGCTCGTAGTCGACCTTGCCGGCTACCCAATCGTCGAGGCGCCGGGTCAGGACCGTTCCACGGTAATCCGAGCTTCCGTACCGTCTTCTGAGCAAGTAGCCGAAGATTACGTCAGCCTCGTAGGCAGGCGTCTTGCCGTCTCTCTCTTCTATCGCGGCCTCCAGGCGGCGTTGGGCCTGCAAGTTGCGCTCATTGGCTTGATTCGCTTCCTGCAGCTTTCTCTGATAGTCGCCGTTCTTATCCAGTTCTGCCTGGACGGCGGCGGCCAACGCGTCCCGTTCCTCAGCCTTCTTGTCTATTTGCCCGGTTAAGGTTTCGAGCGAACGATGCAACTCGGTCCTTTGCCTCTGGACATCATTGATCTGGACCTCGACACTGGTGCGACGACCTCGTTTCTCGTCGAGAATCTCCAGGAACCGGTAATGCAGTTCCGGCACCAGGTCACGCACCCTGGCTACAGCCTCGTCTCCCAATTCCGGCAGGTAGAGCTCCGCGAGTCGGGTATAGGCCGTCTCACGATTCGTTGTGGCAACCCGTAGCAGGTCTTCGAGCACATTTAGCCGGTCGATCAGCTCCCGTTGCTGATTCTCGACTTGCCGCAATCGCTCGGTAATCAGCGCACCCACTACGCTTCCATGCTTCTTGAACTGGTCCCTTATCACGCTGTACCTCTCGCTCCCCGCGTCTCGGCTACCACCTCGTAATTTGGCCCAGATGTTCAAATCGTCTTTCCGGTGTCAGGTAACCGCGGAGCTTCCTGCCGAAGAAGTTGTCGTTAATGACCCTGTCGTCTAGGTAATCTCTCTCCACTTGCTCGTAGATGGCTTTTGGGACACGCTCTCCCCATTCGGTGACTTCGTGAACCCGCCCGGTCTCCTCGTTCCGGATCTTCATTTTCACAGGACGGTCATCCGAATCGAGGGCTTGCACGATCAAGTAATGCCTCACGCGATCCCGCTCCCTGCCTGCGGTAATGATGATGGTGTACTCGAGTTCGAGTGTTCGATCCAATGTTTCCAGCTCGGCTATGGCTTCGCGTGCGCGAGGCACATCAGCCGAGGAGATTTGCCGCTGGGCCTCTTCGTAGTGTTGCGCCGCCTGTGTTACCGCGTTGGGCTCCTTTGCCACACTTTGAATCTGTTGATAGAGGCTGAGCGCTTGGGCGGGCAGCAACTGCAATTCGGCTAGACTCTTGCCCAACTCGACAAGCTGCCTTTCCTGTTTCTTGGCTTCATCGAGTTGTCTGCCATCCACGCTTCTCAGGCCACTGGCGTAGATGAGTTCCGCGCGTTCCACGAAAGTTTTTGGTGCATCTGCACTTCTTACGTCTGCCACCAGATTGCCAAGGCTCAGCCTGATTCGATCGAGCTCGGCCTGCAGCCGAATAAGGTTGGCGGCCTCGGCGAGACAGTCACGCGCGTCCTCGAGGCTGGCGTCGGCCCGCCGAGCTTGCTCGGCGACCCCAGGCAGATCTTCCCGGGTGACCGATTCTAGAGCGCCGCTGGGAGCGTACTCCTCGAGGAAATCCTTGGCCAAGGCAAGGCTGGTCTTCGCGCTGGTGATCCTCTCCTCGAAGGTCATGCCGTCGGGCTGTGTGAGCTGCGTGCGTACGGGATTCGCGCTGAGCTGTTCGAATTCAGCCGTGAGCTGCTCGCTCTTCGAGTGAAGAGCGACGATTGCTTCCTCGACTTCCCGCTCCTGGCTGCGGTACCTGATCTCGTTGACGGCCATCGCGCCCAGACTGACGAGTCCGACCAAAACGGTGACAGCCACGACGGGAATGCCTATCTTGCGAGTAAGCTCTGCGCGCCTGACGAAGATCTTCGCCAGTGTGAGGCCGAAGCCGTCCTGTGGTGCTCTGAAGCGATACTGCTGAGCAAGGACGGTTTCAATGGCTTCATCGAGGAGCTGGGGATCCGCCTTGTAGCCCAACTCCTCATACCGCTGCATGAGGTGCGCCTTGATCTGGTCCCGGTCGGTCTGCTCAACGTGCTCCTGGACCCGGCGCTGCTGCCGGCGGATTTCGTCGGCAACGTCCATGAAGCGCATGGTCTTCTCCAAGTCGATCCGGGTGTCGTGTTTCCTGGCCATGCTATGTTCCCATGTGAGCGTTTCTCATGCTCGGTTCCGACATCCATGTCCATACTGCCGAGCCAGTGGGTGAACGACAGTATGCTTACTGATAACTAGAAGCGTTTTCTCTCAGGCTCTCGATCTATCTGCTGGAAGGAGCGGATCATGGCTACGCACGCATCCTTGCAGAGCCGGCTGGACGCTGCAGTCGACGTCCTCAACAAGTTCGGTATTATACCAACGGAGGATGAGGTTTCGCAGATGGCGGACCTTCTGGACGACATCGTGGAGGTCGATCCGCCGAAGGTCACCGCGATGGCTCGCGTGATGCAGTATATGGGCTCATTTAACGAGCTTGTCCGAGATGAGATAAGGGACGTCAAGGTGGGGGAAAGGTACAACAAGATCGCCGACCTCTTCGACTCGGTCGTCACGGACGCCCGGATTCTGATCGATCAGCTTGATGATAATAGGATAGACTTGAAGGAGCGAATTCGCAATTCCTGGATGAAGCTGGTACGAGGCGGTATCCCGAGGCGCTTCGAGAAGATCAAGAGCACCTACAACGATGTGGGACGGGACACGAACGCTCACCTAGGGCGTGAGAACCGTGTCTTGTCGGCCTATGCCGAATTTCGCGGTGCCGTCAAGGAAGCCGAGAGCCTCGCCTACGAGGTAGCTACAGGTCAGGAGAAGAATCTCGCCCACGCCCGTCAGGCATCTGAAAGCTCTGAGAACGAGTTGAAGTCCTACAAGGGGAGCGACCCTGCTCGAAAGGCGGAGCTTCAGTTGGCTCGCGATGAGGCGTATCAGGCCCTTGTCAGAGAAGAGAGAAGACTCCGCCTGGTCAGCGACATCGCTGAGCATCTGAAGATGGGCTACAGCGTGGGCGAGACTGTCATGGCCAGGCTGCAACAGAGCCACGATGCCAAGGAGCAGGTCCACAATCGGTCGGTCGCATTCTTTGGGACCAACGAGCACGTCTTCACGGCGCTTGCGGCGACCTACACATCACAACTCGGTCTCCACGAGGCGACCCAGACGCTGGACGCTATGGCCGAAGGCGTAAACAGGAGCCTGGAGACGCTGGCGGAGGTCGGTGGCAAGCTGCAGGAGGAGGCGTTGAAGGCTGCCCACGGCCCGACAATACGTGCCGAGGCTCTTCAGAAGCTCGTAGATGCCGTGGTGGAATATCAGACGACGTCGCGCCAGAAGATTCGAGAGTTGCGGGACGCCAACAAGCGCAACGCGGAAGAGATAGAGAGAATCGTCGAGGAGGGGAAGGAGCGCGCCCGCGAAACGGCGCTCACGTACCAGGCGGCCTAGATTCCCAGGCGGCCTCCCTGAGTGGCTGCCGGGCGCGCGCCGGCAGCCATGTGCCTCTACTACCTCTACTGGTCGGTCCAGGCCCGTCTTGCTAGACTGTGCAGCCGACCGCTGCCAGAAGGGAGAGGCCTGGGAGTGACGTCGCTTCTCGGATCCATCATCGCCCTCTACCTACTCGCCATCTTCGCGCTGAGCCTCTACGCCGGGCGCCGCGTGAAGAGCGAGGAGGACTACATCGTCGCCGGGCGCCGGCTGCCACTGAGCCTGGCCTGGGCGACGCTCTTGGCCACCTGGTTCGGCGCCGCCACCATCCTGGGCGCCGCCGAGGCCGCCCGCGACGAGGGCGTGCGCGGGACCATCCTCGACCCCTTCGCCTCCGGCGCCGCCCTCATCGTGGCCGGGCTGTTCTTCGCCCGACCGCTCTGGAACATGCGGCTGCTGACCATCGCCGACTTCTACGGTCGCGCCTTCGGTCGGCGGGCCGAAGTCGTCGCCAGCATCATCCTGGTCCCCGGCTACTTCGGCTGGATCGCCGCGCAGTACCTGGCGCTGGCCGGCATCCAGGGCACCTTCTTCGCCATCGAGCCGGTTGCCGGCATCCTCATCGCCGCCGCGATCATACTCGCCTACACCCTGTTGGGCGGCATGTGGTCGGTGACGCTGACCGACGCGCTGCAGATGGCGGTCGTGCTGGTCACGCTGGGCATTCTGGGGGCGGTGACCTTCGCGCAGTTGGGCGGCGGTGCGGTGGGGAGCGGGATCGGCAGGCTGCTGACCGACACGCCGGGCGATCTGTTGACGTTCTGGCCCGAGGCGGGCGCTGCCGCGGCGATCGTCTGGGCCGGCACCTGGGCGAGCGGTGTGTTCGGCAACATTCCGGGCCAGGACCTGATGCAGCGGGTCTTCGCATCGCGGGATGCGACGACGGCGGTCCGCGCCTGCGTGCTGGCGGGCATCATATATATAGGTTTCGGTCTCATACCCGTCGGCCTGGGGCTGGCATCGCGGCTGCTCTTTCCGGAGAGCGGCGCCGGCGAGATCCTGACGGTGTTGGCGAGCCAGTACCTGCGGCCGGGGCTGACGGTGGTTTTCGTCGTCTCGCTGATCTCCATCATCGTCTCCACCGCCACCAGCGCTGTCCTCTCGCCCGCCACGATCCTCGGGCACAACCTGCTGGCCCGGCTGCGGCCGTTCCGGGCGCGACCGCTCTTCGTCGACCGGCTGTCGGTCGCGCTGGTCACGCTGGCCAGCGTCGCGACCGCTTTCTCAGGCCGTACGATCCTGGAGCTGCTGGAGCTGTCGCTGTCGATTGGCGTCGTTTCGTTGTTCGTGCCACTGGTGGCAGGTCTTTACGGGAACCCGCGGTGCGAGCGGCAGGCGATCCTGGCGATGGTCTTCGGGACGGCGGTGTGGCTGGTGCGGGAAGGGATGGAGGGGTTCGTGCTTCCAACTTCCGAGTCGGCGGTCGAGGCGGGGCTGATCTACGCTGAGCATGTCGCCGTCTATCTCGGGCCCGAGCGGCTGGCGAGCGTGTGGGGGTTCGTCGCATACGCGTTCGCGCTAGTGCCGTCGGCGATCTCCGGAACGGCCGCCAGCCTGCTGGGCTACATCATCGGAGGTATAGAGCGGGGGAGCCGGCCTGACCGCTAACGGTGTTCCTCGCGGATCGTGCTGACGATCTTGGCGGCACTTCTGTCGAAGCTCTCCGCTCTGATGTCAAGCGTGAGAGACTCCCTCAGGCGCACTAGGAATTCCCCTAGATTGTTGCGCAACTTGAAGAGTCTCGATTTCTCGCTGTTGAGGTCGATGGTGTCGAGCTTTTTCTCGATATAGAGTGGTATCTTCTCGTCGATCTCCGCGATGCGCGCGTCGATTTGATCCGCCGCAGCAAGCAGGAACTCTGGCTTGAAGAAATCATCGTCGATGTAGCAAGCGATGAACTTCTTTTCATCGGCGAGCGTCTCGTGATGAAAGGTGTTGATCGTCTCCAGCGCGACCCAGGCTGAGAGCAGGCTGCGGTTCGAGACGATGGATATCGTAACATCGGTTTCACGGATCGAATTTTCGATGAAGCGCTTGATGTCTTGACCCGCTTTCATGGCCTCGCGATCGATCCTGACACGGATTCCCTCCCTTTCCAGTGCGGCCTTCAGTCTGTCGGCGACCTCTCTATCGCTGTGATTGTATGAGATGAAGACGGTGACCGGATCGGAGCTCGCGCTCGAACCTGCTTCCTTGCTGGCCGATGAAGCTGGCGCGGTTCGGCTGGCTGCGCTCTGCGCGGCCTCTATCTCGGGTAGCAACTCCAGAATCGCGTAGCGAACCCGCGTGCGAGCCTGATTCTCCTGCTCGGTGGTGATCAGGCCGCGCCGGCTGTCCTTTTTCGTTTTGCTGAGTTGGGCTTGATGCGCCGTCAACTGATCACTCAAATCGTTGTCCTTCCCGGCGACGTGGCCGATGAGCTCGTCGACAGCTTTCTCCAGCCGGTCGGCGGCGATCAGTTGTCTGATACTTTCCATGATCGTGTTCTTGCGATTCGCAATGCCGTCTCCGCGGCCTGTCGTAACGTCAACTGAGCCACCGGGCGATTCTCGTCATCCAGCTGCGTCGTCTGGTTGGGTCGTCTACTCTCTTGCGTAGCTGTGAGAGCCAGCTCTCTGCGGTGATCAGCT
>CP070722.1:1062140-1088035 GCA_020350785.1 Gemmatimonadota bacterium | reverse complement strand
ATATCGAGCCACCTGAACCTCGGCGCCCTCTACTTCACCCGCGACCTCTATCAGCGCTACATCAACCCGAAGGCGTCGGAGCGCACGCTGGTCTGGATGGGTCGCGCTGCAACCTTGGTGTTGCTACTCGGTTCCTTCTTTTACGGATTGATGATGGAGGAGATCACGGCCTGGTTGATCTTCGCCCTCTGGTTGATGATGGCGGGCATCTGGCTGCCCAACATCCTGCAAGTCGTCTGGTGGCGCTTCAACGCCTGGGGCTACCTGGCCTCCTGGATGGCGAACCTGGGCGTGTCGTGGCTGGTCGTCTGGATCCTGCCGGCCTTCGGGGCCTTTCCGCCGCTACCCGACTACGGGCAGTTCTGGCTGCTGATGGCGCTGGGCGCCGCGGTCTTCGTCCCGGCCACCCTGCTAACGCCGCCCGAGAAGATGGACCACCTGGTCCACTACTACGTTCAGACGCGGCCGCTGGGCTGGTGGGGCCCGGTGGCACGCGAGGCGGAGCGCCGGGGGTTGATCGCGCCGGAGAGGAAGCCCGTACAGGTCGGCCGGCGCCCGCTGATCCGCCGATCCTGGACCCCGGAGGAGGCCGACGGCTGGAGCCGCGAGGATTGGATCGCCATCGTGCTCTCGCCTGTTGTTTACGCCCTGATCATCATCGGTCTGGCGCGGCTGCTGCTGGGCCTGCTCGACGGCGCGCTGATCACGCTGGGCGCCGTCGCGGGGGCGTTCCTTCTCTATTGGGTCATCGATCCCAAACTGCGGGCGGTCTCCGTGGAGTACGAGGCGCGGCAAGCCAGATACCTGGAGGAGCTCGAGCGCAGCGTGCGCTGGGGTGAGGGCGCTCTCGACGCCCGGACGGAGGGTTAGAGGATGGACCGCGGACTGGTCACATTGATCGGCATGAGTATCGCCTACGTTGCATCGTTCGCCGGCCTCGCCTTCGCCTACTGGGGCTGGAAGAGACATTTGCGGTCGGGAGCTGGGGAGGAGGACGCGAGATGACCTTAGCAAGCGCGGCAGGTCTCGGCGCGCTGATTCAGTCAGGCGAGCTGGCGCCCCTGCCGGCCAGCTCACCTATCGGCGGTCCCTTCTGGAGCTATGTGGTGCCGGCGGCGCTGCTGGCCGTCGCGTTCGTTGGAACGCTCTTGCTCTACAGGCATTTCGCGAAGAGTGGAGACGGTACGTGAGCCCGGCTAGCCGGGGGCGCTGAAGGGATTCACGACCTCTAGACCGTCGAAGTGCTGGCCGGGTTGTAGATCCTCAGTGTAAAGCACGGCGCAGCGCGACTCTCTTGCCGCCCGCACGATCAGCGCATCCCAGAAGCCGATCCGATGGAGTCGTTGGATGTCGATTGCGCCGAGGATGTCGTGCAGTCCGCAGATAACGAGGTCGAGTCGGGCAAACAGCTCCACCTTGCGGCGGGCGATCTCGGCCGGAACTCCCAGCTTCCGGGTCGCGGCCACGAAGTATTCCTGGAGCACCTGCGTTGATAGCACGCCCCACCCGTCGAGGCGAGCACGCTCCACGAGCTCGAGCGCCCGCGCCTGCTTTTCGGGAGCGTCGTGGTCGTCGGTATAGACGAGCACGTTTGTGTCGAAGAAGCTACGAACGCTCATGAAGCTCGTCCCGGTCGAAACGCCAACCGCGCGACCGGCCGCCTCCCTCGGCCGAGAGCCGAAGCAGCTCTTGCACCTCGTCCTCCGCCCGATCGTGGCCGGTTAGCCGCTCCAGGTAGTCGCGCACCAGCTGATTCAGGCTCTTGCCCATGGCACGGGCAACCTGGCGGGCGTCCCTCAAGAGATCGTCATCGACGGCGAGCGTGATGTTCAATATCAGTGCTTGGGGTTCAGGTTACACATAATACGTGTACACATAATACGTGAACCTGTCGTCCTGTCAAAGGCCTGCCGGATCGATTAGTCGATTCCCGCGCGGTGCGCTATCTTTGTCGAGTTCCCCGGGAGCGAGTCGTATCGCGTCTTGTCGAGCCAGGCCGGAGCATGGTGGAGTTCATCCGACGCATCCGAGAGCGAAAGATCGCCCAGTGGGCCGTGGTGTACTTGGCGGGTGGCTGGGTCTTCCTCGAGGCATTGGGCTTCGTGGCGGACACGTTCGCCTGGCCGGCCTACGTCGTCCGCAGCGCCATCCTGCTCTTGGGCGTCGGGTTCTTCGCTGTTCTCGTGCTGGCCTGGTTCCACGGCGAGCAGGGGCGGCAGCAGGTCGGTCGCCTGGAGGGCCTGCTGCTGGCGGTGCTGTTGATCGCCGCCGGCGTGCTGGTGGCGACGCTGGGTCGCGGACACGAGGAGGCGGTCGATCAGCGAGCCGTCCCGTTGGTCCCAGCGACGAGTGATCGGCCAGCGGTCGCGGTGCTCCCGTTCAACGTGCGTGGCCCTGACATGGAGGTGTGGCGCGAGGGGATGGTCGATCTCCTCTCGATCAACCTGGACGGGCCGACGCTGCGGGCGATAGACAGCCGCACGGTGCTGGCCCGCTGGCACGAGCGGGCGGCAGGCGGCGAGCTGGATCTGGCGGCGGCGCTGGATGTGGCAAGAGCGACGGGTGCTCGTCATGCCGTGGTCGGCACGGCGGTGACCACGGGGATGCAGCTGCGTTTGGCAGCCAACGTCCTGGGCTTACCGGGGGGCGATCTGTTGCGCCAGGTCCAGGTCGACGGCGCGGTCGACAGCATGATCTCGGTGGTCGACCGCCTCTCGATCGAGCTGTTGCGCTACCTGCTGCGCGAGGGCGTCTCGGAACCGCGCACAGATCTGGCCAGCGTCACGACGAGCTCGCTCGAGGCTCTGAAAGCCTACCTGGGAGGCGAGCAGCTTTACCGCGGGGGGCGCTACGACGAGGCTGGGGAAGCGTACGCACGGGCCATCGCAGCCGACTCGGGCTTCGCGCTGGCCTACTACCGGCTGGGGCTGACCCGGGGTTGGACAGAGGCCGCCGGCACCGAGCTGGCCGGCGAGCCGCTGGCGCGCGCCGACTCGCTGGCCAACCTGCCGCAAAGAGAGCGGGGTTTCGTGCGCGCGGCGCTGGCGATGGTCAACGGGGACGAGAGCCAGATCGACGGGGCGCGTGATCTGGCCGCCAGATATCCGGATGATCCGGAGGCGTGGTACCTGCTGGGCGAACTCTACTACCATGTGGGCGCGCAGAGGTACGTGAGCTGGGCGGAGACGGAGGAGGCGTTTCTGCGGGCGGAGCAGCTGGATCCCAGCTGGGCCCCGCATTACATGCACCTCGTGGACCTCGCCTTCCGCTACCACGGCGATAGCGCCCTCGCGGCGGAGCGGATCGCGCGCTATCGGGAGCTGGCGCCGGAGTCGCACTGGAACCGCATCTACGACTTGCTGTTCGACCTCGGCTTCGCCGACTCGGCCGCCCAGGCGTCGGCCGCCGCCACATTGGAGATCCAGGACCTCTGGGACCTCGAGACCATCTCGAATCGACTCACGCATCCGCGCTTCTGGCCCGCACAGGAACGCCTGCTGAATTCGATTCGGCCGCGGAGGCCGCCCGGCGGCCAGGATGAGGCGTTCTCGTACTTATTCTATGGAAACGTCGTGAACCGTGGCTGGCTGAGCGCGGCGCTGCGCTACCTCGATGATCCGAGCGCTGCCGGCGCACTGGGGCCGTGTGACTTACTGATACTCGAGATCACATTGCGAAGCATGCCCGCCCCCCTGCTGGAGAGTGCGCTTTCACGGGAGGAGATCGAGAGCCGGATCTCTCGGGCTACCGATCCCGGAGATCTCGTCGGCTTCACGGCTTGTGGGGCGCTCTATGCCCGCTACCGGGGGCGGGATCAGGACCATCGCGAGCTGCGCGACCGCCTGGTTGAATTCGGTGCGCAGGTAGCAGCCGAGGACTCGGTTGGGGCCGAGCGGATCGATGATGTGCTGCGCCTCATTGACGGGCTGGGCCTTTGGCTGACCGGCGACATCGAGTCGGCCTACGAGGATCTGATCGACTTTCCGAATTCCCCGGGGGTCGGCGTGGAGGAACTGTGGTACGGCCAGATGCTGTTGGAGCTGAACCGGCCGGCCGAGGCCATCCCCTACTTCATCGCGGGACGCAGCGATCCCGTCTCACACCTCTATCTAGCCAGGGCCTACGAAGCTGCGGGCCGCTACCCGGAGGCACGCGAGGCGTATCGCTATTTTCTCACTTGGTGGTCCGAGGCGGACCCGGCGCTGCAGCCTCTGGTGGACGAGGCGCGCCAGGGCCTGACGCGGATCGCGGGCCGGCTGAACTGAAGGCTGGAGATACTGAGGTGCCGCTAAGCGTCCAGCTGCTGGTGACCGCTGACTGCCCTCACGCGGCGAGCGCGGAGGCACTGTTGCGGCGAACGGTCGACCGCCTGGCACCGGGTACGGAGATAGAGCGCACCCTGGTACATGGCGCGGGTGATGCGGGGCGGCTGGCGTTTCCCGGCTCGCCGACGATACGCATCGCTGGGGAGGACTTGCTGGGGCCTGATGCTGGTGCTCCGGCTTATGCCTGCAGACGCTACGATGATGGCGCGGGCGTGCCACCCGAATGGCTGCTGGAGGCGCGCCTGCTGCGAGCGCTGGCGCCGCAGCACCTGCTCTTCCTCTGCGTGGCGAACTCGGCGCGCAGCCAGATGGCGGAAGGTATCGCCCGGAGCCTCGCCTCGTGTAGCATTTGGATCTCGTCCGCCGGCTCCGAGCCATCGCGAGTGAATCCCTTCGCGATCCGGGCATTGGAAGAGATCGGTATCGACGCGGCGGGCCAGCGTTCCAAGGATATGGAGGAGGTCCGGCGGACGGGGGCACCGGACGTGGACGCCGTCGTCACGCTCTGCGCCGAGGAGGTATGCCCCGCCTGGCTGGGTGAAGCGCTGCGCCTGCACTGGCCGCTCCCCGACCCCGCGGCGGCCTCGGGCAGCGAGGATGAGATCCTGGAGTCGTTCCGAAGCGTTCGCGATGAACTGCGTCGAAGGTTGGGCGCGTTGTTCGCGCCCGGGTAGTGCGCACGCTGGGGTCGTGCGCGCGTCACTTCAAACTGGAGATACGGCCTATGATCAGACGATTGTTCGCTGTTGCCACACTGCTGGTGTTGACGGTGAAGCCGGCGATGGGGCAGCTGCCCGGTATCGAATTGGAGCCCTACATCGGCGTCTTCATTCCGATCATGGACGTCATCGACCAGGAGGTCGACACGGAAGATGTGGTCGCGGGGCAGAAAGAGGCGCTGGCTGTGGGAGGGCGCATCACGTTGTGGCTGGGCGGAGCCCTGGGCGTGGAGGGCAACTTCGGCTACGCCTTCAGCGACGTGACCGTCAGCGAGGGCGGCGTGGCCAGCGACACGTCCGCCAACGTCTATGCCGCTGACGCGCGCCTCGTCCTCAAGTTCGGCATTCCTCTGGCGCCGGTCTCGTTTCATGTCAATGGTGGAGTCGCGCTGATCGGACGAAGTGGTGACGCCTACGACGACGTCAGCGACGGGAAGACGAACGTCGGCGGCGTCGTCGGCCTCGGCACGCGCGTCAAGCTGCCCGGCATCCTCGCCATCCGCGCCGATGCGGATGCCTATCTTTACAAGACACGGCTCACGATCGATAACGAGGAATTCGGCGGCGAGTTCCAGTTCGACTCGCAGTTCCAGTCGGACATCCTTCTTTCTGCAGGGCTTGTCATCGGTTTGGGACCGTAGAGTTCACGGAGAGAGCCGGAGAGAAAGGGCGCGGCTGAAGCCGCGCCCTTTTTCGCTTCCACTGATAACACTTCTTACTCTGGATAGGATGACCGGGGACGGGAAACAAGAATCCTACGTGGACGGTTGTGTTGCGTTCAACGGCCGCACGGTTGGCATGAGACTTGTACCTTCACGTAGCGCCTGACTTGGAGGAAAACGAGTGACACGGACGCTGCTGCCCGCCACGCTTGGTCTGCGGCGGCGCCGGGTGGCGGGACAGAGGGAGAGAGGTGGCCGTCTGTCCCAGGGCGGTCGAAGATGGTGGGGCATTTTGTCCCGGCAAAGTGGGCTGATCCGCTTCTTGACGTTTGCTGGGAGAGGGCTCATAATGAGGCCGTCCAAACCAGCCAGAGCCCGGGGGAGCAGTGTGACGTCAGGTTTTTGATATCACCCGTGTGCGCGGCAGTGTGAAGTAGAGGTTGTTGGACTGAGGCAAGATAAAGAGAGGCCTCGAAACCTTAACTCCTTAAACCAGGGGGACAGGAGGAAACATGTTTAAGCGTCTCATGTTGGGATCAGCGCTCGCCCTCTTCTTCGCGAGCCCGTCGTTCGCGCAGAACCCGATCGAGATTGGCGTGGACAACGCGATCGTTGTTGATCTCGTTCAGGAGTTCAAGGTCGACGACGTCGTCCTCGGTGAGAGCCGTACCGACATCGGTTTCTCGCTGCCGTTCTCGTTCTGGCGCTTCGGCTTCTTCGTCAACGAGAACATCTCGATCGAGCCCGGAATCGGCTTCCAGCTCATCAGCATCGGTGATGATGGCGGGACCAGCTACGATTTCAATGGTACGGTGGACATCCTCTACAACATGCCCAGCAACCTGTACTTCCATGTGGGCGGGGCCATATTTGCGACTAAGATCGATCTGGGTGGGGAGCTTGAGTCCGAGACTCTGTCCCAGTTCGGTTTTGGCGGCGGCCTGGGTTACCGGATTCCGCTGATTGGTGACAACGTCATGGCGCGCGTCGGCGCCCGCGGCCTTTACGTCCTGAAGAGCGAGGATGATGGCCTGCCGGCATCGATCAACGTCATCGGGAGCTTTGGTCTCTCGGTAATGACGCAGTAAGCAGTCATTAGGTTCGTAGGCGGCCGCCCTCGCCAGCTTGCTGGCGGGGGCGGTTTCGCATTTCGGGGTCAACTGCCGGATTCGACTAGCGGTCGTCGTGCAGCCAGTGGGCGAGCTCCAGCCCGTGGGCGCGGAGCAGGTCGGAGTCTTGCAGCAGTTCGGGCGTCGGCCGGTCGGCGATGAGCCGGCCTTCATCGACCAAGACCATGCGGGTGGAGACGGCGGCGGCGAACTCGACGTCGTGGGTGACCACGAGGACGGTCTGGGGTCGGCCTCTGAGGATCTGAGCGATCGTGCGGCGGCCGCGGCCGTCCAGAGCGGCGCTGGGCTCGTCGAGGGCGAGGACGCCGGGCTCCATGCTCAGAACCGTGGCCAGGGCGGCGCGCCGCTTCTCGCCGCCGCTGAGGTGGTGGGCGGCTCGGCCGGCGTCCACGGAGTCGAGACCCACGCTCTCGAGGGCGCGCCGGGCGCGTACTTGGGCCTCCTCACGGCTGGCGCCCTGGCACAGCGGCCCGAAGGCGACATCCTCCAGCAGCGTAGGCATGAACAGCTGGTCGTCGGGATCCTGGAAGACGAGGCCGACCCGAGAGCGAATCTCCGGGAGGTGAGGCGGGGCCACCGGCCGATCACCGATCCGTATCTCCCCGGAGTCCGGCTCCAGGATGCCGTTCAGGTGGAGGAGCAGCGTGCTCTTGCCGGCGCCGTTGGGTCCGACGATGGCGACATGTTCGCCGGGCTCCACCGTAAGCGTAATCCCCCGCAACGCGGGCTGGGCCGTTCCCGGGTAGCTATAGGTGAGTGACGCGATCTCGATGCCCCAGGGGCGTGCCTCGCCAGCCCCGTTCATGCGATGACCTCGAGCACACCGCCCAGCCAGACCACACCCAACAGTCCGACGATGGCGACGCTCCAAACGGCGCTGCCTCTAACCTCGGGCTGCAAAGATGGAAGACGGTCACGGTAGCCCCGGCTCAGCATGGCGGAATGGATGCGCACGGCGCGCTCGTGCGCACGAATGAACAGGTGAGCCAGGCTGAGCGCGCGAGCCCGCCAGAAGCGCAGTCGTGAAGCCTGGCCCAGGCGGCTGCGCAGCGCTCGGCCGCTTCGCTCCAGCTCGTCGTTGAGTAGATAGACGTAGCGATAGCCCAATGCCAGTGAGGCGGTGAGCAGGCGGGGAAGCGGCAGGCTCTCCAGGGCGGCGAGCAGGTCGCTGGCTCGCGTGATGGAGACGAGAATCGTCACGGCCGAGACGGCCAACGTGGCGCGCACCACGATCTCGCCGGCCCGTAACAACCCGGGCTCAGTCAACGCCAGCGGGCCGACCTCCAGGGCGGTGGGGCCGGGCACGCTCACGGGGAGCGCGAGGGCGGGGAGGAGGAAGAATGGAAGCGCCTGCGCCAGCCGTCGCAGAAGGGCTCGTAAAGGCAGGCGTGCGGCGCGGACCCCGAGCGCCACCAGAATCGCCAGGACGCCCAGGGCGCGCCAAGCCCCCGGCGGCATGAGACCGGCGGCGAAGGCGGCGGCCAGCGCGATCCAGAGGCGTTGTCTTGGGGTGGTGCGCTGAGCCAGCCAAGAGGGCCGACCGGCGAAGCGGTCGAGGTGAGCGAAACCCATCAGCTCTCCTGGGGCTGGCGGACGCGGGCGAGGCCTCTGACTATGGCGGCGATGCCGGCGAACAGAAGGAGTACGCCGGCCACGACCGCCAGCGCCGTGCCCGCTGGGTCCGGCAGCCAGGAACGGTAGCCCTGGAGCGGGGCGCCCGTCCTTTCCGACGCCAAGTCGGCGAAGCCCAGATCCATGGCGACGCGCTCGAGGCTGTCCGGCGCGGCGGAGGCGATGATCGTCAGGCCCCCGGCCAAGATGGCCACCAGGCCCAGCGCCGCGAGGACGGTGGCGCGGGCCGGCTGCGGCAGGCGGCCGCGGCGCAGCTCGAAGAGCAGACCGGGGCGCTTGCGCGCCAGGGCCCAAACAACGGATCCGGTGATCCCAGCCTCCGCCAGCCCTATCGCGGCATGGACCGTGAACATGGCGCCCAGTGAGAGACGGATTGGGGCCACCCCGCTGGCACCCAGTTCCAGGCCTGCGGCGGTGCCCGTGAGGATGGTGGCCAAATAGGCAGCCGCACCCGCCGCCAGACCGCGCCGCCGGGCGCCTCGACCCATTAGAAAGATCAGCACACGATAAATGCCGTACGCCGCCAGCGCTCCCATGCCGGCGATGTTGACGACGTTGGCCCCCAGTGCCGTGAGCCCGCCGTCCGCGAAGATGAGTGCCTGGGCGATCACCACCGCCGTCATCACCAGGAAGCCCGCCCAGGGTCCGAAGGCGACCGCCACCAGGGTGCCGCCCAGCAGGTGACCGCTGGTTCCCGCCGCCACCGGGAAGTTGACCGCCTGGGCCGCGAAGACCGCAGCCGTCGCCAGACCCAGGGTGGGGGCCGCCCGGTCGTCGAGGCTGGCCCGTGTCTGACGGGCGGCGATGCCGGTCAGCGCCGCCGCGGTCGCGAGCGTGCCCGCGGCCACGGGTAACGAGAGAAAGCCGTCTGGAATATGGGCCATGGCAGAATGATAATAGCGAGACTCGGGATTGGGAGCCTGGGTCATCCTTTCGAGGGCTGTCGGGGTCTCTTAGCTTGCTGCCGTTATGGTGCCACAGATCGAAGACCTCTCTCGTGGCGGCGACCGCATGCGCGTGTATCACCTGCTCCGGCCCGGACAACTGGAATTGGAGTTGGTGAACAAGCCGGTACCGGCCAGCGGCGAGCTGCTGGCGCGGGTCTCCGTGGCTCTGACCTGCGGCACCGACTTGAAGACGTTCGAGCGCGGTCATCCGCGCCTGAAGGTACCCGGGCTGTTGGGACACGAGTGGGCGGGAGTCGTGGAGAGTGTCGGGGACGGGGTGCGGAGCTATCGACCGGGTGACCGGATCGTGGCCACACCGACGGCGCCGTGCGGAGACTGCGCCTTCTGCCTACGGCAGCGGGAGAACCTCTGTCTGCATCTGTTCGAGCAGATGGCGATCGGCGCTTACGGCGACTACGTCTTGGTGCCGCGCCATATCGTCAACCGGAACGCCTACAAGATTCCGACCGCGGTATCCGACCTGCAGGCCGCTTTTCTGGAGCCGCTGGCGTGCGTCGTTCACGGTTCTGATCTCGTGTGTTTGGGTGGCGATCGGACCGTCGTGCTGATCGGCGACGGGCCGATCGCGCTTCTCTTTCTGCAGGTGGCGCGATTGCGGGGAGCGGATCGCGTGGTCTTGCTCGGCCGCCACGCGGCGCGCTTGGAGCTGGCGCGCGAGCTGGGGGCCGATGTGGCTCTGGCCGCGGGAGAGGTGCAGGTTCGGGCGGCCGTGACGGCGCTGAGCGATGGGCTGGGCGCCGACACGGTCGTGGAGTGCGTGGGCCGCCCTGAGGCCTGGGAGCAGGCGATCGGCCTGGTGCGTAAGGGCGGCGAGGTCCTGCTGTTCGGTGGCTGCGAGCGCGGCAGCAGAGTGAGCCTGGACACCGAGCGTTTGCACTACGAGGAGATCGCACTGAAGGGCGGGTTCCACTACACGCCGGACAGCGTGCGGCGTGCCTGGGACCTGATTTGCAGTGGTGTGCTCAGCTTGGATCCGCTGATAACCGGGCGCATGTCTTTAAACGAGCTTCCGGCCGCCCTGGATCGGTTGCGGCGCAGGGAAGCGTTGAAGCTGGCGATAGTACCATGAGCAAGAAAGACACGCGGACGATGCGAGTCGCACGGGCCTACGCGCTGGATGATGTGAGGGTGGAAGAGGCGCCGCTTCCGACTCTTCAGCCGGGCGACATCCTGGTACGGGTCACCGTCTGCGGCGTCTGCTCCAGCGACGCGATGGATTGGTATGTGGGCCGCAAGGTCCCGGTCGTGCTCGGCCACGAGCCTATCGGGGAGGTTCGGGAAGTTACCGCGGGAGTGGAGGGGTTGGCGGTGGGGGACAGAGTCTTCTTCCATCACCACGTCCCTTGCATGGAATGCCGGCTCTGCCAGCGCGGCCAGTACACGTCCTGCCGCCGGTTTCGCGAATCGTCGCTCGATCCCGGTGGCTTCGCCGAGTTCGTGCGGGTGCCGGCGGAGATCGTGCGGCTCGATGTGCTGAGGCTACCGGCCGAGCTGTCGGACGAGGCGGCGGCGTTCATCGAACCCGTGGCCTGCAGCCTGCGCGCCTTCCGGAAGCTGGATATCGAGCCAGGCAACAGCATGTGGGTGATCGGCGCCGGGCCCATGGGCCTGATCAACATCAGGCTGGCGCGGCACTTCGGGGCGGATCCGATCGTCGTCAGCGATCCGGTGGAGGTGCGGCGCGACTACGCGCGGGGAGCGGGCGCTGATGTCGTGCTCGATCCCGCGGCGGCCGATTTCGCTGAGCGTCTACTCGAGGCGACGGGGGGTTGGGGCGCGGAGAAGATCATGGTCGGCCCCGGATCGGTGGCGGCGATCGAGCACGGCCTGTCGCTGGCCGCACCGGGCGCGAACGTGCTCGTGTTCACGCCCACGCCGCCCGAGGCGACCGTCGCCTACCGGCCGCACGACCTCTACTTCAAGGAGGTGACGATAAGTCACAGCTACTCGTCCGGCCCGGTGGAGACGCGCGAGGCGTTGAGCCTGCTGGCGAGCGGCGAGCTTCAGGTCGATGACCTGATCACTCACCGATTCGGCCTGGAGGGAGTAGGAGAGGCACTTCGCCTGGCAAAGACGCACGATGAGGGTCTGCGCGCCGTCGTCTACCCGCACGGGCTCGGCGTCGAGGTGAAGACCATCTGAATCTACGGGCTGCTAGAGCCGCCAGGCGGCTCCCAAGGCGACGACGACCTGGTCCCCCTCGCCGAACAGACCGTTTCCGAAGCGCAGATCGATAAGCGCGCCCAGGCGCGGCGCTACGCTGAACTCGGCGCCGACATCGAGAAGCAGGGCGCTGTCGAAGTCGTCGTCCCCAGAGCTGATGCCCAGATCGAAACGGGGATGGACGAAGACCTCGGAGTCGCCACCCGCCAGCCTGAACCCAATACCCGCGATGAAGCCGAGCGGGAACCTCCAGACCGTCGCTGCGGCGTCGCTGACGCCGGCACCGACATCGAAGCTGAGATTGAGTAGGCCGCCGCCGGGGGTGAGCTGGCTGGAGAACAACGCGTAACGCAGGTCGAACCCGGCGAAGGGCGAGTCCTTTCCGTCGTCGATGAGCCAGAGGCCGGCGCGTCCGCCGACATCGACGTCTACACCGACCGGGAAGCGGATCATACCGCCCAAGACGAACGAGTTCTCGGGCAGCGCCATGTAGACCTCGAAGGTCTCGCTGGCTGGAATACCCGCGGTGAGCAGAGCGGGCTCCGCGACCACCTGGCCGGGCCCGCTGCTCGGGGTCCCAAAGAAAGCGGCGCCCGCTATCACGGCCGCCGTAGCTGAACGGAATGCTCGCATCGCCTACCCCTCCCTTGCCGGCGCATCCGCCGTTTCACCCCTCCACCCCTATATTGGAGACTCAGGCCCGCGGTGCAAGAGGCGGTCCTCACGTCCGAAGGGCAGAGCGCCTCAGGTCGAGGACCTGGCCCGGTTTAACGCAGCCATGTCATGCTGCATCTCACTCACGGAATGGACGAGAAGGCTCTGATCGATCGGGCAAGGGCAGGGGACCGGGAGAAGTTCGGCGAACTGGTTAGCCGACACCGCGACGCGGTCTACCGCTTCGATGCTCGCTGGCTGGCGGATCCCGACCAGGCGCTCGATGTCGCCCAGGACGTCTTCGTGCGGGCGTTCAACGGCCTGAAGGGCTACAGAGGTGACAGTCGATTCCGGACCTGGCTGTTCTCGATCACGCTCAACGCCATGCGTTCGGCAGCCCGGCGCCGGCGACGGCTCGGCGAGATACGGCTCGATACCGGCGCCGAGTTTGCCGACTTGCGGACACCGGCGGATGCCAGGGCGGCCCGCGCCGACGCCTTCGCCAGGGCCGCGGGCGAGTTAGTCGCCGGCGTGCTCGACGCCACCAAGACGCGTCGAGGCTCAACCAGAGCCGGGCGTCTCTGGCGCTGGTTGAGGGAACGCTTCTTCTGATGTTCGCGCGGCCGACGCTCCTCGGGGCTCACGTATCGACGGCTGGGGGAATCCACCTGGCCCCGGAGCGCGGTGCCCGGATCGACGCCAACGTGATTCAGATCTTCACCAAGCAGGTCAATCGCTGGGCGGAGCCCGAGATCGAGCCAGATATCGCCGCTGCCTTCCGGGAGGCCGTCAGGGTACACGGGATCAAGGTCGCCGGCTCCCACGATTCCTATCTGATCAACCTTGCCAGCCCCGACTCCAAGTTGCGTTCACGTTCGCAGCAATCCTTTAGACGCGAGCTGGAGCGTTGCCGGGCCTTGGAGCTCGACTTTCTGGTCACTCATCCTGGGAACGCCACCGACGGAAATCGCGTGGCCGGCCTGCGCCGCAATGCCGGGGCGATCTCGCGGACGCTGGATGAAGTGGATGGCGGCACGGCGGTGCTGCTGGAGGCTACGGCGGGCCAGGGCACCTCGCTGGCCCACAGGTTCGAGGAGCTGGCGGACTTGCTCGAGCTTGTTGGCGCACAGCACCAGGCTCGATTGGGCGTGTGCCTCGATACGGCGCATCTCTTCGCCGCCGGCCATGATCTAGTCGACGACTACGACGGCGTGATGAGCGAGCTGGAGCGCATCGTCGGCCTCGCGCGAATCGGCCTATTCCATCTGAACGACTCGAAAACCGCATGCGGCAGCCGGGTCGATCGCCACGAGCACATTGGCCGGGGCACGCTGGGCTCGCTTCCCTTTCGCCGCTTGATGCACGACTCGCGGTTCGTCGACATACCGAAGCTGATCGAAACGCCGAAGGGCGACGATCCCGATGGCGCCGATAGGAGGAACCTGCAGCGGTTGCGCCGCTACCGCCCCGTCGTAAGCCGACGTGCCTAGCGGGCGCCACGCTTTTCGACCCGCTTGCCTCGATAGCCAAGCCGCGATAAGTAAGAGGTTCGAGTTCGTGCCTGCGTCAGGCCCCACTGTTCGCGGGCGCGAATCTGGCTTAGGTTGCCGAGCAGTCGCGCCCCTCACCCGCGGGTTGCAAGGATGGGCAAGAAGACCAATTCCGAAGGTCATCGAGACATCGAGATCCGGCTGGGCAGGATCGCTGAGGTCATCGACCGTGAGTTGCTGCCGCATCCGCCGAGGGAGCACACACCGGACGAGCCGCATAAACACCTGCTGGAGGAGAGCCAGCAACTTTACGAGAACGAGCTGGCATGGGAGGAGGAGACCGGGGAAGAGTCTACAGGCGATGGAGCCGTAGTGCCTCTGGTCTTTCCGGGAACGCTGGCGCTTGTCGACGCCCTGGTAACCTCGCATGCTCCGACCGAATTGGGAGAGGGTGGCCCGCACCGGGATGTGGTGGCGTCGTTCCTCATCTGGCTGGCGGAGAGACTGCGAGGCTTGCGTTCTGGCCTCATACGCGGCAGCGCCACGGACAGGGCCAAGGAGGCCGATCTCACGGATCGGCTGATCGATCTGGTCCTGCACCGCTACTGCGGGCTGAGCGCAGCGGAGATCGAACGTATCGAGGCGGTCCGCAACTGAGCGGCCGCCGCAAGAACGGTTCTGCGATGAAGATCATAGTCTGTGTCAAACGCGTTCCGGATTCTGAGAGCCGCGTGAATGCGGCGGCGGACCGCAAGTCCATTGACACGCAAGGCGTCAAGTTCGTGCTCAATCCCTATGACGAGTTCGCCATCGAGGAGGCCCTGCGCCTCAAGGAGGCGGCTGGAGATGGGAGCGTCACCGTGATGACTTTGGGCGGTGATGATTCGAAGGAGACGCTGCGAAGCGCGCTCGCCATGGGCGCCGATGAGGCTGTCCTGCTGAAGGGTCAGACATCGATCGATGGGCTGGGAACGGCGGAGAAACTGGCCGAAGGCATACGAGGTCGCGAGTACGATCTGATCTTGTTTGGCAAACAAGCCATCGACGACGACAACCTTCAGGTCCCCGCCATGGTCGCGGAACTGCTCGAGCTGCCTTGCGCGACGGTGGTGGTGGAATTGCAGGTAGCAGACGGTAGGGCGACGGCCAAGCGCGAGGTCGAGGGAGGTCACGAGGTCGTGGAGTTTGCGCTGCCGGGCGTCGTAGCCGCGCAGAAAGGGCTGAACGAGCCGCGCTACGCCAGCCTCAAGGGAATCATGATGGCCAAGAAGAAGCCGTTGGAGGAGGTCGATGTGGGCGACGCGGAATCTCGGCTGGAGCTCATCGAAGTGACGAACCCACCAGAACGCTCGGCGGGTGAGATCGTGGGTGAAGGGCCGGAGGCGGTGCCGGAGCTGGTTCGCAAGCTCCGCGAACAGGCCAAAGTTCTCTAGGTGACCATGAGCATCCTGGCATTCGCGGAACACCGAGGGGGCACGCTGCGGCAGGCGGCGCTGGAAACGGTCACAGCGGCGCGCCGTGTGGCGGACGCGCTCGGTGACGATGTGATTGCGGTACTTCTGGGGCCCGATG
Source organism: Gemmatimonadota bacterium (assembly GCA_020350785.1). Classification (GTDB taxonomy): domain Bacteria; phylum Gemmatimonadota; class Gemmatimonadetes; order Palauibacterales; family KS3-K002. The sequence continues at coordinate 1,072,720 of CP070722.1, read as the reverse complement.
GCCTGGCAAAGGAGGCCGAGCGGCTGGGTCGCTTTGGAGCGGATCGAGTTCTCCTCGGAAAGTCCGATGCTTTTGTCGAGTATGCGCCCGAGGCCTTTACGATCCTGCTTGCCGACCTGATTCGGGAAAGAGGCGTGCGAGCGGCGCTCCTGCCGGCCAGCGCACAGGGGAAGGACCTGGCTCCGCGGGTCGCCGCGCGCCTGGGAGCGGGCTTGGCCAGCGATGTGACGCAGATCGATGTGAAGGAGGGTCGCTTGCAGGCGATCCGGCCGGCCTACGCGGGCAAGGTGTTCCTGCGTCTGGGTTTCAAGAGCGAGCCCGCCCTGATCAGCGTTCGATCGCGGGCGTACACGGCAGAGGAGAATCCGCGGGAGCCGGAGCTCGAAGAGATCCCCGTCAACGTAGGTGCCGACGTCTTCAGGACGAAGGTGCGGGGAGCGGCGGAAGCGAAGAAAGAGCGTCCCGACGTCGCCGAGGCTGAGATCATCGTCTCGGGCGGTCGCGGATTGCAGAGCCCCGAGAACTGGAAGTTGCTGGAGGAGCTTGCCGACGCTCTCGGTCCAGGCGTAGCTCTGGGCGCGAGCCGTGCCGTGGTGGATGCGGGCTGGCGCCCGCACTCGGAGCAAGTCGGCCAGACCGGTAAGGTCGTCGCGCCGCCGCTCTACTTTGCCGTCGGGATCAGCGGTGCGATCCAGCACTTGGCCGGCATGCGGACAGCCAAGTGCATAGTCGCGGTCAACAAGGACCCGGACGCCCCGATCTTCAAGACCGCCGATTACGGGATCGTGGGAGATCTGTTCGAGGTCGTGCCGCGACTGACCGAAGAAATCCGCAAGCTTCGCGCGGGGGACTAGGCCGTGGCCGGGATGGTGAGCCGGGTCGCAGCGCTGCTGATGTTGCTCCAGCTGGCGCCGATAGCCTCGGCGGCGCGCGCACAGTTCGAAGAGCCCGATACCGTCTCGCCCATCGCGATCGGTGTGTTCGGCGAGGTCTTCTCGCGCGGCAAGCTCGGGACTGCCGAGACGCTCGGGGGCGATGTGGACGTCTCACTCAGCGGCGGCCCGGCTATTGGGGCGAGCTTCGAGTATCGCTTCCTCGAGACGCTGGCCCTGGATTTGAGGGCGAGCTATGCAGCGCCCGGTGAGAAGCAAAAGAGCGAAGCAAGCGAGACGATCGCATCCGAGGGCTTCACGGAATTGCGGTTCGCAGCCGAGCTCCTGCTGAAGATCAAGCGTTCGGTTCCAGGGTACTTCGCGCTCGGCGGCGGAGCCCGCTACATCGCCCCCAAGAGTGACGATCCCGAGACCCAGTTCACGGACATCGAGAGCTTCACGGAGGGATTCGGGCTGCTGGGAGCAGGCGTGGATGTGTTCTCGCGCCGGCGATTGAATCTTCGGATCGACTTTCGCGCCTACCTGATCGTTCCTGCCGAACAAGCGAAGTACGACGTCAAGTCTCTCTCCACCGACTTTTCCTTGGGCTTGGGACTTCTCTACAGGATATAGCGGAGGAAGCGGGGCCGCCGACCTGGCGCGGGCTATCTGTCACGCAGAACGATGGCGTCCAGGAGGCTGCCCGCCGGCAGCTGGCTTTCGGGTGGGATGATCAGCAACGCGTCCGCCTGCGACATCGAGGTCAGGATGCCAGAGCCTTGCGGGCCCGTGAGCTTTGCCAGCCAGCTGCCGTCGGCCCGCCGCTCGAGCTTCGCGCGGTAGAAGTGAGTCAGGCGGCCGCCGGTCGACACGGGCTCTCCCAGCTCGACGCGGCGCAGGGGACGCTGGTATTCCGCCATTCCCATCATCTTGTTGAGCGCAGGTCGTGCGAGCACCTCGAAGGTCACCATCGCCGAGACGGGGTTGCCCGGTAGGGCAAAGACCGGGACCGGACCCAGCACGCCGAAGGTGAAGGGGCTGCCGGGTCGCATCTTGACGCGGTAGAAGAGGAACTCCATGCCCAGCTGGTCGAGCACGTCCTTGACGTAGTCGTGATCGCCCACCGCCAGGCCGGCAGAGGTAATCAGAACGTCGCAGTCGTGCGCGGCGCTCAGATGTCTCCGGAGGCTTTCCGGGTCGTCGCGCGCGATACCCAGAAGCACGGGTAGCGCGCCGGCTTCCTGAGTCTGTGCGGCGAGGGCGTAAGAGTTCGAGTTCATGATGCGGCGGCCGGCGTGTACGAGCGGTAGTTCGTCGAAATCGGCCAGCTCGTTGCCGGTCGAGAGGATGCCCACGCGCGGCCTGCGGTAGACGGAGACGTCGGCTTGCCCGAGCATCGCCAGCACCCCGATCTCGGCGGGACGTATCAAGGTACCGGGCGCCAGCGGCCGCGCGCCGACCTTCAGATCCTCGCCGGCACGACGGATGTTGCGGCCGGCGTCCCGGCCGTCGATGACCTGGATCGTGTCGGTACTCGGCCCGGCCTCGGTATACTCGAGGCGGGTGACACCGTCGGCGCCCTCCGGAATCGGCGCACCGGTCATCACCCGTGTCGCCGCGCCGGGCGCGAGAGGGCGGGTGGGGAAGCCGCCGGCCGGGACATGCTCGATGACCTTTAGGATGGCGGGCGCGTCGCGGCTGGCGGACGCCACGTCCGCAGAGCGCACCGCGAAGCCATCCATGGCGCTGTTGTCCCAGGCCGGATGCTGCACCCGCGAGCTTACGACCTCGGCCAACACACGGCCTAGCGCCTCGGTCAGAGGGACTCGCTCTTCGCCCAACGTGCGCATGCGTGAGAGGATGATCTCGCGGGCTTCGTGGACAGAGAGCCAATCGGGCGGCCGCGGCTGGCGCGCGGTCGGGCGGCCTCCGGTCATCTGCCAGCCTCGGTTCGGTTAGCCGCTGCCTCGGCCAGGTCGCGGTCGGCGGGGGTATTGACGTTGAGGAAGAGCAGGCGTGGGTCACCGAACGCGGCGATCTCGACGCGAGGGATCCTGCGCACCGTCACCTGCGGATAGAAGGCGATGACGCGGTTGTCGCCCCCAGCCAACGCGCTTTCGATGGCCGGCAGGCAGGCGCTGCCGTAGAAAGCGCAGAGCGGTTCCAATCCGCGGTGCGACTCGCTTTCCGGGACGACGGCCTCATCCTCGCCTGCGTCCTCACAGATCAGTCGCAGGAGCCCGGTGACCAGAAATGGCATGTCGCAGGCAGCCACCAGGGCGCCGCGGAAGCCGAGCTCGCGCGCCCAGGTGACCGCCGTGTGGATGCCGGCCAACGCCCCTGCGCCCGGACGCAGGTCCGGGCGCGTCTCCAGCCCGAGAGGCGCGTAAAGCTGCGCGTCGTTGGCGACCAGTACGACGCGATCGGTCGCCCCTTTCAAGGCGGCTATCGCGCGGGCCGCGATGGGGCGGCCGCCGACCTCTTCCAGCGCCTTGGGCCGGCCATCGTAACGGCGGTTCTGTCCACCGGCGAGCAGAACCCCGAGGACGGGTGGCCTGGGACCACCGGCTGTGCTCACGATCTCTTGATCCGAGGGCATTGCGACTACCTGCGATCCTTCAGGTCGAGGGAGGGAAGGCCGTACTCGGGATCGATCGCCCGCTCCACCCGTCCCGGAATCACCCGCAGGTAGACCTCGAGAGTGGGACGAACGATGCCCCAGCGCAGGTGACCGCCCAAGGTCGTACCGTCACGACGGCCCAGCGTGACGTGGGCATGCACCAGCGGTTGGTCCTGGTATACGGCCACGTTGCCGACCAGGGCGAGGACCTCGAGTTGCTCGTCCACCTGCATATCGAGGTACTCGCGTCTGTCCGTGTCGAAGTAAGCGATTCGGACGCTGCGCAGCGCCCCGATTCCGGTCAAGCTCCCAGCCGTGACGGATTCGGCGGCCAAGAGCTCGAGCAGCCGGTCAGGAACGACCTCATCGTCCTCGAAGCGGATGACGTAGGTATCTCCGTGGCGAACGTAGCGCATCGCGACCGGTCTTCTTCTCAGGGCAGGATCTTGGGTGAGATCCCGAAGGCGAGATCCAGCGCGGTCCGGGCCAGCATGTAGGGCACGAAACCGGCCAGGGCCGTGGCCAGAGCCCTGCCTGTACCGAAGTCCAGCGCCTGTCGGATCGCCACCAGCACGGTACCGATCATCCAGGCGAGCACCGCGAGGTAGAACAGCGTTCCGATGCCTGGCACGGCGGTCAGAACGAGGAGCATGCCCGGGGCCTGGGCGAAGCCTATGGTGCGCAGCAGCTCGCCCCAATCGGCGGTGCCGTCGAAGAGTTGAACGCCCACCAGATAGCAGGTGCCGGACCACAGAGCCCAGCCGACATAGGCGCTGAGGATGCCGACAATCAGGCCGCTCGTGCCCAACTGCAGGCTGCCGACGGCGGCGGCGATAGCGACCAGGCCGACCACCCCCGCCGCCTGTCCCGTGGCGCGGTGATCGTGCTCGACTTCCTCGTAGACCGGCACGCTGAAGAGGGCGGCGCCGGTCAAGCGCTTCAGGAACGGAGTTCGTGCGACGGTGGCCGATTCGGGGCTATCCATAGCGGGCCTCCCGGATTGGTACCTGGAACTTGATATCGCCCAATATAGAAGACCGCTACTGGATAGAAAGGCGAATCAACGCGGCGGCAGACCTGGCGCGGGACTACGATCCGGTCAGCCGGAGACCGAGGTAGAGATTGCGACCTGGTGCGGGCTCGTAATAGCGGCCGGCGGTCGCGTTCACGACGACCGACGAGTTATAGCGCGTATTCAGCAGATTGTTGACACCCACGAAAGCCCGGGCCTCGATACGCGGGAGACCCACCGTGTAGCCGAGCCGTAGATCGATCACGGCATAACCATCGTCGCGATCGAGGTTGGCATTGTCGACGAAGAACTCATCGACCGCCGTCACTTTTAGGGTGCCGGACGGTCCGGCCGCGTCATAGTGCAGCCGGGCGTGAAGTTGGTGCGGAGGTACACCGGGTAATGCGTTTCCGCTGAAATCCTCGCCGCCCATCTGGAAGTCCCGGAATCGGAAATCCGAGTAAGTGTAGGCAGCCATGAGAGTGATCCCCTCGGCCAGGAGTGTCGAGAATCCCACTTCGGCGCCGCGGTTTACGCTCGAGCCCGCGTTGCTGAAGTAGACGCGCTCGCTGCCACTCGCCTCTGAGCCGATCAATTGGTCCTCGATTTCGACGCGAAACAGCGCGAGGCTGTAGGAGAGGCGGCTGGCAACGGTTCCCTTCAACCCGAGCTCGTAGTTGATCGAGCGCTCGGGCTCGAGATTTTGGTTGAATCCGCCAAGCGTGTCAGTCAGTTCGGTTGTCGTAGGTGTTTGGAACGAACGCCCAACGTTGCCGTACAGGTTCAACCACCGCGCATGGGGGTAGCGGATTCCGACCATCGGGCTCCACTGATCGAGGACTCGTGTACCGGAATCGTCCGGGTCGTCGGGCGAAATCAACCGATCCTTTGCCTGGAAGCGCACCCGATCGTAGCGCAGGCTGAGATTCAGCCCGAGCGGCGGCGCGAGGAGCAGTTCGGCGAGAGCGAAGCCACCCAATGCCGTCACCAATTCGTCTTGGTCCAGCCTGACGTCGCCGATCCCAGTGTCATCGCGGAAGAACTCGATCCGATCGTCGGTCTGATGATCCAGATCCAGGCCGAGCGTCAACCCCTCCAGGCGGCTACCGGGCGGCGCGAAGCGGTACATGGTTCGCCAGCCGGCCGCCCAGCGGTCCAGCTCGATCAGCCGGAAGGGGATGCGGTTGTCGAGGTGTCGAAAGACGCCGTAGCCCATGAGCGAGAGCTCGTGCGCGAGCCCGAAGCGCCGCTGGTAGGCGAGCCCAGCTTGACCCTGCCGCGATTCTTCGCCCAGGTCCTGGCAGCCACCGAAACCGGGCGACGCGGGGCACTGGTCCGGCGGCAAGACGATGTCGCGGGCGGTGTCCGGCTTGGCCCGGGCCAGCGAGCTGTCGAGCGAGCTGGGGTTCTCGGCTTGGGGGGCGGCGGCATAGTTGAGGAGCAGGGTGAGCTGTGACTGGGAGTCCGGTCGATATCGCCACCGGGTGTTGAAGAGTGTGCTTCGCGCCTCGCTGTGGAGGCGGTAGCCGTCGGTTTGGAAGTAACCGAGATGGCCGAGGTAGTCGAAGCGACCGTCACGGCCGCTGAGCTGGAGGTCGTACTTCTGATACAGGCGCCCCTCTCCGAAGCTGCCGCCCAGCACCGATAGCTGCGGACGCAGGCGGACGTCGGGGGCGGGCCCGGTCTCGATGCTGATCACGCCGCCCGCGGCGTTGCCGTAGAGCGCTGACGCGGGACCTCGGATGACTTCGATGCGGCCGGCGGCGCTGAGGTCGATGTTGTTTAGCTGCGCCTGGCCGTCAGGAAGCGAGAGCGGGATCCCGTCCTGGATCAGGCGGATGCCGCGCACGCCGAACTGCGCGCGGCTACCGAAGCCGCGGATCGAGATGCGATTTCCGAGTGCAAAGTTGTAGCGATTGTTGACCAGCACGCCCGGAACGGCCAACAGCGACTCGTCCAGCGAAACGGTCGCTTCAAGCCCCTGTATCTGGGTGGAACCCACCAATCCCACCGCGTAGGGCAGCCGATTGAGGTCTGAGGGGGAGCGCGAGACCGCGACCGTGATTCCCTCCAGCCGATAGAGAGGGATGCTGTCGGCGGTCGTCGAGTCCGGCACTTGGGCGATGGCCAGCGTCAGGAGGGTGGCTTCCAGGACCGCCGAGAGCACGAGCGCTCGCAGGGCTGTCATTTGGCTACCCCCTGTCCTCCGGTCAATGATCGTCCGGCTGTTAGAACCAGTAGGTGAGGGCGGCGGAGAGTTGGATGTTGTTCGTCCAATCCGTCTCCGGCGGCACGGGATCCAGCACCACGTTGAAGTCGCGGAAGCCGTCAGGCGTCTTGAGGCGCCAGATCGAGTTCAGGACTTCCAGGCGCACGCCGATCCGTCGGGTGGGCAGCCAGACCGTTCCGGTGCCGAAGTGAATCAGCAGGCTGCTGCCGAAGTCGAAGCGCTCGGAGGGGAGCACTTGGCAGTCCGGGTCGGGGGAGGTCAGGGTGCAGGCAGGTGAGCCAGAGATACCGAGTGCGATCCCGGCGCCGCCGGTCAAGAACGGTGCCAGGCGATTCCAGGTACGCACACCGGTGAGGCTGAGGTGGAGTCGCCCGGCAATCAACAGCAGGTCCATGGGCTTGGTGCCGACGATGACGGCCTCGTCTCCCTCAGCCGGTGTCGGATCGATGACGTCGCGCTCGCTGGGAAAGTAGGCGACGAAGGCGCTGATCTTCAGAGGGGTGCTGACGCTGAAGGTCGCTTGCACGCCGTAGAGCGGATTGCTCTGCGGCCCGACTTTGGCGGCGCCGCGGTCGGTGAAGACATAGGCCACCAGGGGGCCGACATCTTTGTTGTTCTCGATGAATTCGTAGGGTGAGGAGATCTGCTGGGCGGCCGCCTCGCGAATGCCGATGGCGGCCCCGGCCAGGATCAGGGGTATGAGGAGTAGAGTTCTCAGCATACGTCAGTTTACAAGAGTCCGGCGGCCGCGCAACAGGACTCCCGATTGACAACGGCCGCCGCTGGCGTTAGGCGTGGATAACGAAGTCTCGGCGTTGAGGATTGGGGAGGGGAGCGATGAGAGGCCTTGTGTCTCGATTGAACGGCTGTCTGGCTGCGATCCTGCTGCTGGCGTTCCTGCGTCCGGCGGCGGCGGAGGCGCAGGGGACGGCTCGGGTGAAAGTGGCGGAAGAAAATTTCCGGCGTGAGCCCCGCGGCACACAGCTGGCTACCGTGTTGCGGGGGTCTGAGCTCGCGCTGCTCGGCGAGCAAGGGGACTGGGTGGAGGTCGAGCTGGAAGGTTGGATCTGGGCGCCATCGGTGGCTCAGACCGATCGTGACGGTTTCGACTTGATGGTGCGGGTGGACGGGTCGGAGAACCTGCGTGAGCAGCCACAGGGGACCATCATCGCCCGTGTGCTTGAGGGCTGCCTGCTGCAGAGGATAGAGGCGAGCGGCAACTGGGTGCGGGTGAGGAGACGCGGGTTCTTGTGGAAGGCTTCGCTCGACATGGTCGGAGAGGCCGCGGTGGAAAGCGCTCCTGGTGCCGCCGAAGCCGCGGTGAGCGAGGGCGCGGCGGAGGACGCTGGCGAATCGGTGAAGCCGCCGCCGGTGCTGACCGCGAGCACGGCGCTGGTCGTCTTCGCGACACCGGACGGCGATACCGTAGCCCAGTTCCAACCTGGCGCCCAGGCGCAGGTCTTGGGGCGAACGGGTGACTGGATTCGGGTTCGGGTGGACGGTTGGGTGTACGGGCCTACCGCTTTCGATTCGGTCGTCGATGTTACCGACACCGGCTCGCTGACGCCGGCCCAGCTGCGGGCCGATCCCGGCCGCCACAAGGGCGCTCTGATCCGCTGGCGCGTACAGTTCATCTCTCTTCGGCGAGCGGAGCGGGCCCGAACCGACTTCGATGAGGGCGAGCCATTTCTGCTGGCGCGCGGGCCGGCGGGTGATCCCGGCTTCGTCTACCTGGCCGTGCCGGAGGAGCTGCTGGCGGTGGTCGAGAGCCTCGAGCCCCTCCAGTACGTCACGGTGGTTGGGCGGGTCCGCACCGGGCGCTCTTCGCTCCTGGGGAGTCCGGTCGTCGACTTGACCGATGTCGAGGTCGAGCGCATGCAGGACTGAGGTCCAGGCCCGGCGGCCGTTTGCCGCCTGTCGTAGGACAAGTGGGGCCTTGGGGAGCTTGGCCTGGCGCGTCTGAGGGCTGGCGGGGCCGGGCGGTCCTTTGTACCTTGACTTCCCCGTCGATTTCGGACTACTTCCCCTCGCTGCTGTCTACAGGGGAGGCCGGCGCCCGCCAACGCTGCCTGCCCGGAAGTGAAGCGGCCTCCTGGCAACAACCTGAGTCCACGGCGCGCCTCCCAAGAACGAGGTTAAGTATGGCAAGGGCCTTGAAACTCCCGCAGTCGCTGCTTCTGGCGCTCGTAATCGTCTTCGCCGCCGCCTGTAGCGACGGCGATGACGGTCCAACGGGCCTGGATCCGACCGTTTTCGAGCTGAGCGTGGTCTCCGGCGGCGGCCAGACCGGTTTGGCCGGCTCCGTGCTGGAGGAACCCTTGGTGGCTCGGGTGAGCCGCAGGGACACGGGGAGCCCAGAGGAGGGCGTAACGGTCCGCTGGTCCGTAGTCAGCGGCAGCGGAGAGGTGACGCGCTCCACCTCGGGAACCGACGAGAATGGGATGGCAGCGACACGCGTGGTCCTCGGCGGCGTCGCGGGTGAGATCCGCGTCCGCGCGGCGGTGACGGGCTTGCCCGATGCGAACTTCAACCCTCTCACGATCCTGCCGGCTCCCAGCATTGTATCGGTTTCGCCGCTCTTCGCCGACCCGGGCGATATTGTCGATGTGCAGGTCAGCAATCTGCCGGCCGGCTTCGCCGCTCAGGTACTCTTCGACGGCGTGGCCGGGGAGACCGTCAGCCGCACCGACGGTGCGACTGGCTTGCTGCGAGCCGTCGTACCCGCCCCGGTGGGCGTCTGCGGCGGCACGACGCAGGCCGTTGATGTGCGGGTGCGGGTGGGGGACCTCACGACGGCGCCGCTGGCGCTCAGCGTCAGCGTTCCCGCTGAACCCTTCCAGGTCGGGCAGGTCCTAGTGATCGAGGGAACGGCCGACGTTGCTTGCGCGCTTCTTCCGGCAGGCGGCGGGAACGCCAGGTATCTGCTCGTTGCCATGAGCGCGGAGTTCGAGCGCAGCGGCAACTTCAGGGTCACACTGGGCGGCAGCGATGTGGCGATTACCGCGCTGGATGGCGCAGCAGCCCCGGCGCCGTCGAGCTTGCACAGTCGGCTACGCGCGATCGAGCGACGGCTGGCGGAGCGCGGGCTGCCGCCCGCGCGTCCACGCTCGGACGCCTTCCTCTTTGCAGCCCCGACGGTCGGTGACAAGAAGGACTTCTGGGTGCTGAACGACGTGGAGGCGACCGACAGTCTCACCGAAGAGGTCTTCGATCGGATCACCGCCACGTTGAAGTTCATCGGTGCCAACACGCTCCTCTATCTGGACGACGCATCCCCAAGCCCCGGGCTCACTCAGGCGGATATCGATTTTCTGGGCGATCTGTACGACCGCCGCCTGTATGATGCCGACGTCGATCACTTCGGGGAGCCCAGCGACGTCGATGACAATGATAAGGTCATCATCCTGCTGTCCCCGACCGTGAACAGCCTCACCGCTCGCGGTGCTGACGGCGTCGTCATAGGCTTCTTCTTCGGGCTCGACCTTTTCTCGCCTTCGACTTCGGGCTGTGCCGAGTGCCGCTTCTCGAACGGCGGCGAAGTGTTCTATGGGTATGTGCCCGACCTCGGTGGCGATTTCAGCGATCCGCGGACGCGCGAGCGCGTGCTTGAGCTACTGCCCGGGGTCATGGTGCACGAGACACAGCACATGATCAACTTCCGCTACAAGATCTTCGAGAACAGGGGGCTGGTTCTGGAGGCGCTGTGGCTGAGCGAGGCGATGGCTCACACTGCGGAGGAGTTCGCTGGGGATCTCGTCGACGAGATGGGTGACCCGGACTTGGCCGACGATCTTTATGCCCCCAACTTCGGCCGCGCGGCCCGCTATCTGTCGGCGCCCGATTCCT
>CP070722.1:1052370-1062040 GCA_020350785.1 Gemmatimonadota bacterium | reverse complement strand
GCGCCCTGCAGCTCGGAGCCATACTTCTCCGGAGTCGTCACTGCGACGACGTAGGCGCCACCGCCATACGGCGACAGAGTGCCGAAGCCGCGCGCCCTAGCCTGCTCTCCTTGGACATTGCCCGAGTACTCTCCGGTCAGCACATCGGCGCCCCGCTGAGTGATCTGGCCGGCGGGCGCCAGGTAGATACCTTCCTCCGACATACCTTTTTGCATTTCGGCGCCCAGCTCCTGAAGGCTGGCAGATTGATGCGGGAGCACAATGATCAAGCCGGCGATCCGGTCGTGACCCAACATGGCCCCCGCGTAGCCCTTCTGGTGCTTCCAACCCTCCGGCGGAGTGAAAGCGAAACCCCAAGCCGGATCGGAAACCTCACCCGCCCCCGGCGCGGCAGCCGACGGCCCAGCAGCAGCCGGTGCCGCCGGAATAGGCTGCGAGACGGCAGCGCCGGGCGCCGCGTTCGCCGCTCCCGCTGCTGCTCCCGGCCGGCTCAGCGGATTGGCCGTTCCCTGTCCGCCGCTCTGGCGCTGCAACTGATAGGTGTTGCCTGCGCTTACCAGCGTCAGGCTCTCTCCCTGTAACGCAGCCTCGAACGGATACGATTCGCCCCCGGCTGCGAAGCTTCCTTGCAGTCGTCCGCCTGTCGCGCTCGCCTGGACCGGATAGCTCTGACCCTGAAAGGTGAGGGTGCCGTTGTATCCGCCCTGAGTACCCTGGAGCTGTAGCGAGATTCCCTCACCGACGAAGCTGCCAGCGAATGTCGAACCTCCGCCCAGCGGATTGCCACCCTCAGAGGGCGCGGCGCCCGGCGCCGCAGATGGCGGTTGGCTTGGGGTCGGGGCGGCGGCTCCGGCCTGGCGGCTGAGGACGAGTTCCGTGGGATTGGAGTAATCCGGCTCGTTGTCCGGGCCGACGTTGAAGAGCGACAGTAGCAGCTGGGACCCTTGAAGCTGAGCCTCGAAGTAGACACCACCCTCTTCATTGTAGATGGCTCCGACCGCAACTCCCTCTTCGACGATCCCTTCCACCTGGAACTGCACACCGTTGCCGGACATGGTGCCGAGGACCGCGTTCTGCGCATCTTGCCGAAGAGTCAGTGTGATGATGCCGCCCTGCTGATTGGCCACCGTATAGGTGCCCGTGTAGCTCTGGGCGAAGGACAAGTCGACGGCAAGAAACACCAGGCACAGAAGTATCGCTGGGTACGCGAGCGACTTACGCATCATGCCACCTCCTCGGGCGATTATGGGGCCCTCCCGGCTCATGCCAAGAGAATTCGGGCGACGGCACTCTTCGGGGCGCGCCTCGACAACCCTGGCCGGGGTGGTTTTCCTTGGGGCCAAACGGGCGTGAAGCTAGGCCTGGCGGGCGTTGTTCTCGACTGAGGGGGCGGGAAAGAAACGGTGCGGCGTCTCACGTGGGACGCCCTTCTTTAGAGGGGCTCCTTCGGCACGAGGGTTCTGCTCCCGGTCTGCGCCAAGTTACAAGCCATTCTGTTTTGGCACAACAAGATGACGACAACCCCGTACTTCGTTGCACTCCGGCGCTAAGGCGATGCCCCTGATCGCCTACTAGCGCGCTGCGTACAGTCGCTTGAGCAGCTGGATCTGACCCGTGTGATAGGTATCGTGCAGAACAACCCCCATCATCAGGTCCGCGCAGGTCCATTTTCCGCCACCCACGGGCTTTCGATCCAGTCGGGCAGGGTCTAAGCTCCTGAGAGTCTCGACGAGCTGAGCATGCTCGTCGCGCAGCAGCGCCCGATCCTCGCTCCACGCCTTGGAGTCCGATTTCTTGGGGACGGCCGGCCAGTTGGCTGGAGCCCGCGGAAAGCCACCTTTCTCCACCCCTGTGAGCCTCCTGCGCACCGCGTACTTCCAGTACGCGATATGAAGCACGAGTTCCCAGATGCTGTGGCGGTTCGGGGCCGGCTTCCACGCCGCCTGTTCAGCCGTCACACCCCGCAGCGACCCCAATGGGCTCGCACCGCCGTGCCATAGACCCTTGCCCTTTGGAGGTTCCAGCGCGGTGACGATCTCTTTGATCCGGGCGTCAGTCATATCGATCATCCCTCTGAATGGACACTGAGGAAGCCCACCAGCGGAAAGCGTCGCCGCCCTCCGCCGACAGGTCAAGCTCTGGTTCTCCAGCGTCCGCCGGCGGACCCGGTGGCCCCTCAAGATACCTATCAGATATGCATCCCTCCAGCACCGTGCAGATTGAGGCCTTCCTGCCGGTGCGGCGTCAGAACCACCCAGGGCGAGCTGGTCTCTGTAACTCCGAGTACTGAATCGCCCGTATCATCTGCCTGCAGCAATTCTTAGAACTGGCAAAAGATTGCCGATGTCCGCAGCGCGCCCTCCGATCACAAGCGCAAGAGCCGCAAAGAATTATGCTCTCAGGGCAGATTTGGCATGAATATGGCCACGAACAATTATCGTTCTCTCCCGACACCCATTCCGGAGGCTCAACGGTGAAACCACTCGCATTCGCTTTCCTCTGCACCAGCCTGATCGCCTCGGCTTCCGGTTCCGCCTTCGCTCAAGGCAGCAGCCGCCAGGGCCTCTGGTGGGGGGTCGGCTTCAGCTACGGTTGGGCTCACGTGGCCTGTGACATCTGCCGATCCGGACGCGGTGGAGGAATGTCGGTGACCGGTGACATCGGTGGGACGGTCAGCCCCAGCCTACTCATGGCCGGCGAGCTCAACGGCTGGCTTACCGGCGCGGGTGAAGTAGACGAGTACATGGGAACGGTTGGGGCGGTGGCTTATTGGTATCCGCGGGGAGGTGGACCGTTCTACTTGAAGGGTGGCATGAGTTATGTCGCCTATCGCAACGATGACGGCGAGAACGCGCTGACCTCCAGCGGGTTCGGTCCCCAAGTGGGAGCAGGCTATCAGGTGTTCGTCACGTCGCGAATGGCGATCCAGCCCTACTTCAATCTTATCGTGACACTGCCGCTGGGGAATCTCACGTTCAACGGCGATCGGCAGGCCGAAGGCATCAGTCTCGGACTGCTGCAGCTGGGCTTGAGCGCGACTTGGCACTGACGGAGGTGCGCATGACCGGAGCACTGCGACATCGTGGGCTCGCCGTATTGGCGTTGGCTTGTTTAGCGATGGGGGCTTGCAACGACGATCCGCACGGCCTTAGAAACGGAGGCGAGGCAACTGGCTTCGGCGCCTCCTACGACAGGTGGGCGCCGGGACCCAACGACACCTGCACTCGAGAGACACACAACAGCTACTCCGTCGTGGGATCGGACGGATTGTTGTACCCGACCTGGCATCCACCCATCGACCCACAGAGCGGCTGCGCTTTTGGACACGAGCACGGCCGCGATCCGCGCGGCTCCGCCCTCTACGGCGAAGTCGGTGACATCGCCTTCGGTCGGGCGCTGTCGGCCGACCACGTCGGCTACAAGATCGAGTGGGAAGACGACGTGGCCTTCCATTTCTCCAGCGACGCGGCGAATTCGCTACTGCAGGTCAGGTGTGATGTGATGTACGAGCTGCACCAGGGCTCCTCGGCACCGGGCGCATTCACCTTCAACAAGCACGAGATCTCGCTGCACGCGCATTGCAGCGATCAGACGCATGTGCATATCCAGATGATCAGCGCAATCGGGCACCCGGGCGAGTTCGTGAGCTCGTGCGACCGTGACCGCACCGTCACAGCCGGGCCGCCTCCAGACAACTCGCCGGACGGCGGCGGCAAGCGCGCGATCCCGGACCGAGCCTGCATCGAACAGTTCGTGCTGGTGCCCGAGGGAGAGCGCTCGGACTTCGGGCGCGGCCTACGTGAGAGTTGGGAGATATCGGAGCGGGTTAGCACGGCGAACGGGCGGAACCTGGTCTCGTTCAATCCCTATTTCCAGATCCTCCTACCAGCCCGCTACTACGACCCTGCATCGCCCAACTCTCTGGGTCGGAGCCTGGATGTCTGCTTCGAGCAGGAGCCGAATGGAGACCGGGCTCAGGGCGGTGCCTGTGCCGAGTCGACCGCGGACGGCACTATTACAGACATCAGCTTCGACGATCCTCGCTCGGCGTTCAACGGCGCTCGCCGTTTCGTCGATGTCAACAGCATCCGCATCAACAACGCGGAAGGCCCGGAGATCTGGTACACCGACATATTCGGTAAGAACGGCCGACCCGAATCTTTCCCGGGATCGATCCGCCAGTTCGTCGCCCGGGTGAACAACGAACGCGCCGCTGCTCCTTCGGGGCCGGCGATCGGCCGCGACCGCGACTACGGGGCCGGCCAAAGCGTGCACGCTCCCAACTAACCACCTACTCCACCGAGGCGGGTCCAAGCCCCGCCTCGGTTACCCACGGTCCGATGCTTGACTGGTATGAGTGATGTCGCGAGCAATAGCGTAGAGCAGTCCCGTCTCCGGCTCCGGATAAGTCGTCCAGAGTAGCTTCTTGTAGCTGCCGTCGGCACAGCGATAGCGATTCTCGAACGAGACTGTGGGGATACCTCGACTCAACCTCTCTATCTCACGGCGCGTCGCCTCGACATCGTCCGGATGAACGAAGTCGATAAACGGCCGGCTCAACAGCTCCTCCTCGGTCCAGCCCAGCGTACGCTCGAAGGCCGGATTGACGCGCTTGAAGTAAGCATCCGTCCCGGCTATGCAGAGCATATCGAGTGAGACCTCGAAGTACCTCTGAAACTCATGCAACAGAGTAACCTGGCGTTCCAACTCTTCAGCCATTTGGTTGAACGTGCGTGCCAGCAGCCCCAACTCGTCCTCTCTCACCACCGTGGCCCGAGCATCCAGCTCCCCTAATCGGATCCGATCAGCCACACGGGCCAGATTGTGAAGCGGCTTAGCGAACCGCAGGCCCAGGAGCGTCCCCACCAGGATGGCGAAGGCCGAGAGCGACAGACCCAGCCGCGTCAACTGCTGCCGAAACTCCAGGATGGGCCGTCGCTCTTCGGCGGCGTCGAACTTTACGACCACGCCCCATTCGACCCCAGGCAAGCGCCGCGTGGCAAACCAGACCGGCTCTCCTCGATAATCGCGACCTCGGGTGAAGGGACCCTGTTCGCCGCGCAACGCGCGGTAAGCCGCATCGTCCGGTTCCGCCAGCCGAACCCGGCCGGGCTGATCACCTAGGCGATCACGACCGCGATGCAGAATTCGCATTGTACCCGCCGAGTCCGGCAAGACGATCATGGTCTCGCCCGTCTCGCCCAAGCCGATGAAGTTCTCAACCAGATCGACCAGCTCGACGGCGTACAGCCTGACATGGAGGGTACCGATCCGCTGGTCCGCGAGGACCAGGGGAGCGATGAAGTCGGCGCGAGGCTCATCCGCGTGGGTAAAGGAGATTCCCCGAAAAACGATCGTGTCCCCAGACTGGTGCAGGTCGACGGGCGCCAGACGCTCGAGCTGAGTCTCCGGTCCACGTCCGACCGTTGCGATGTTGCGACCGTCGATGTTGTCGACCGCGAGTAGCTGGACGGCACTGGAAGACCCAAGCGCGTCCGCGAGAATCCTCAGTATCTGCCGCTGCAGCTCTGGATCCTCGCTTTGATTGAAGGCGTTCACATCGGCTCGCAGCTGGGTTCGACTGGCAATCAAATGGACGCGATCCTGCCAGCCCAGGATGACCTTTTCCAGCTCCTCCTTCTTCGCCTCGGCCAACGAGTTCAACTGGCGCAAGGATTTCTGCTCCAGGAACCTGCTAGCAGCCTCGTAAGCCAGCGTGCCCAGCGCCAACATGCTGGCTAGAGAAACGGCGACCAGGGCGAAGACGAGTTTGGTGCGAAGGTCCATCTTTGACCACCGTGACGGGTACGACGTCGGACGGCTTGCCCAGTATCCGCCGACCAATAAAGCTAATCACTCGGAGCGTTCTCGGCACGAGTGACCGGGTCCGCCCGCTGAGCGCGGGGCCTATAAATCCAGACTGATCACCAGCCAGCGTTGAACTGGCGCCTCGAGCGCGAACTCCAAGCTCGAGTCATCGTCGTGACGTCGGTTCCAAAGCGCGGTGGAGACGACATAGCCGACCACCGATCCCAGCACCACGTCCGTCAACCAGTGCGCATCGGCGTACAGTCGGCTCAGCGCAGTGATCGTGGCCAGCGTGTACAACGTCACCGACGCCCAGGTCTGATCGATCTGACGGGCCACGATGTTGGAGATTCCGAAGGCACCCCAGGAATGGCCCGACGGGAACGACGCGTATTCTTTTCCGACGGTAAACGGCCGAAAGGACCAATGTCCCTCGTTCGTATACGGTCGCGCCCGCCCCACAGTGATTCGTATCGGTTGCTGCACGAACAACAGGCTGAGTAGCAGTTGCGACATCAAGACCCCGGTATCAGTCACCTCGGAATCATTAAAGAGCTCGCCGGCTCCAAGCGTGAGCAGCGTGGCGGGCACGGTGAACAGCGGCGTGCCGTACCACCAGCCCACGCGCTCGAGGACATCCGCCACACCGTTTCGGTTTTCTTGGAATGCTTCGCGTACCTGCTCTTCTACTAGGAACGAGCCGGTCATGGCACCCGCCACCGCTCCCGCGGCCAGCCAGTCGGACGCCTGCCATCGCGCCCCAAGCGGCGACCCGGTTGGAGGGAGCGTCTGGGCGGACAACGTCGTACCGAGAACCAGACAGAGCAGCGCTAGACGACTCGACCGCTTCACAGCGCCCAACCCAAGTAGCAAACAAGAGACATATAGGTCGCCGCAGTTCATCTAGAATGGAAAGCCCAAGTTGATGTAGAGTCCTTTGTCCTCGTCGCTCTCTGCGTAAGCGAACGAAACGACGCTGCGGGTGCCTCTCAGGGCAAGCCAGACCCCACCGCCGTAGCCGCTGTGCCATCCACCGGGTGACTCCCCATCCACCCAGATCCGGCCGGCATCGACGAGTCCGAGAATTCCAAAGGTTGAGGGGAAGACGAGTCGATAATTGAACAGGTCGAGCCGCAACTCCAAGCTGCCGTACAACGATGCGTCGCCGGCAAACCGCTGGCTGGGCCAACCGCGAAGACTGTTGTTACCTCCAATGAACGCGAGATGGAACCACGGCGCCTCACCCCAGAGCTTCCTCGCACCCGCCCTGAACCCAACCTCCCAACGGCGAAACCCGAGAGGCAGCGAAGTTGCACCAACAGCATCCAGCCAGCCGTAGGCGCTCGCCACATCCAGAAAGGCCGGATGATACTGGCCCCGCACGCTCAGCCTGCCACGTGGCTTCACACCAGTCTCCACTAGAATTCCCGGCCTCCGGGCAGTCAGATCCAGTCGCGCCACGGCTCCCAGGTAACCGAACCGGCCGGCCCCGTAGATGTCCGGGTTCTGACCAAAGAAAGTGCTCGGGTCATCCTTGGTGTTCGAAAAGCCGCCAATCAGGCCCAACCCCAGGTCCAGGTTCCTGCCGTAGTCGGCTCGCAGCGTCGCCTCGCCCTGGATGCGCGTGTTCTCGACATCGTGGAAGTCTCCGGCAACCCCTTCGCTCAATTTCGTGTTGTTACCGACGCCGTAGAAGTGCAGGATCTCCATGCTGGTGCCGTAGGCGTCGAGGCCGACGAACAGCGGTGAGTTCTCGAAACGGAAATCGGCATTCACGCGCAGGGCCGCCTTCAGTGCGGTGGCCGCCGCTGCCGACGCTTTGACCCGCGACGCATAAGGATCCTTCCGAAATCCGTAGTCGAACCACACGTGCGAGCCGCCGGCCAGAAATCCGACGTCCGGATTGTAACCGAGCACGAAGAAGGGGTATCCGAAACTTCCCCAATGGCGAGCGGGGGCCGGGGTTCCGGACTCGGGCACCAGAGGCGGTTCCGAGTACGGCCTGCTGTTGATACTGGTACTCCCTTCGCCAGTTATCTGGTTGGCGCCGTGCTGGTCGTAGAGCCGTACGCCGGCGACTGTTGAGGTGAAGTGGAACTCGTCGTCGCCTTCACCGCCTATGATTCTCACTCGGATCGGCAGCTTCTGCTCGCCCTGTATCACCGCGCGATCGTTACCCCCGTGCAAATAAAGGCGTACCTCCTTCGTCTCCTCCCTCAGAAAAGTCCGGTGGAAATATGGCTCGGAGCCGGGCGACGCCGTCCGCAGCACGATCTGCACTCCATCGCGGGCACCGCTAACCTCAGCGATGTCGGCCAGGTTCGACGCGTGCACGTAGGGCTCGCGAGCCAAGAGCTCGTACATTTCAGTGGAAGCGTCTGGCAATGCATCACGTCGCGCCTTCAGGCCGGTGGAAATGAACCGCCCGTCCACGTCTCGAGCCTCGCTCGGCATTCTCGCCACTGCCGCATCGATCACGTCATCACTCAGTCGCCCTGCGATCGCCGCCGCCGTCGAGTCCCATACCGGTCTCTCCAGCTCGGTAAGGAAGAGCCGGTCGATGAAGCGAGCCTGATAGTGGTAGCGCGATATGTTATCGTAGGACCGGCTAAAGCTGGCCAGCATCGGGAAGCGGCCCCGACCGATACTCAAGATGAGACCGTCCAAGCGGGCGAAGGCCTGATCGCGATCGCTGGGGATCGGTCGCCAGCCGGGGCTGGCAGCCGAGGCGAAATCGGCCCAACGCCACTGGTCGGCGTGCCGATCCCAATCCCCCACGAGCACATCGATGAGCCGCGCTGCCAAGAATGATCGTGAGTGTACCCGTTTCGACGGATCCGCCTGCACTCGCTCCACCAAATCGAAACCGTCGATGATCTCTCGCGCACCCAGAAAAGAAGCAAGCTGCCTCTCGTTGACGTCGGGGCGCTCGGCCAGAGTTCCGAAGACGCCCGCGAAACCTGCCCGGAATTGTCCCAAAGAAGGCTCGTTCGGCAGGACGTAGAGGTCGGGGCGCGTTTGCAGTATGCCGACTGCTTCCAGAAGCGGCGCCACAACGAGAGGCGCGTACGGAAGCTGAGTGCTCATCTGGTCCTGGAACAGGTCCTCAACGTAGGTGTTGCGCAAGACTGGGGGCACCAAGGGCCCGGCGTTCTTGTAGATCGACCGAAAGGCGTAGATCTTCCCGTCCGCTCCTCTCAGCCACAACGATTTGGTCTGATAACCCCCGCCGGCACTGATCGGAGTCAGGCCACCGGCGTAAGTCTGAAGGTCGAGGACGGGAACGCGGATCTCCGTCGTCCAGACGTCGCGATAGTGGTCGCCCCAGAAGAAACGATGGAAAGAGCCCGCAGCGTAGTCGGGCCCGGGAACGATCGACAGCGAGTCCCCCCCGGAGACATCGCTGTCCTGCGCTGCCGCCGCTGATGGCAGAAGCAGCAGGAGGAAGAGAAGCGCATGAGGCAGCCCGAAGCGGTTGCTACGTGACAACGGCTTCCTCCCTGACCCCGGTGAGCGCACGCTGCCGTGTGCCTTTGAGACAGCGTTAGATGTTGTTGATTTCCGCCAGCACCCGGTCGGGGGTCATCGGCAGCCGGCGAATCCTGGCGCCGGTCGCGTCGAAGATCGCGTTCGCGACCACAGCCCCCATGTTGATGATGGCGGGCTCGCCGCCGCCCTTCGGTTCAAGGCTATCATTGGAAACGAACACTGTATCGATCCGTGGCATCCAGGAGAAGCGCGTCAGCGTGTACGTACTGAAGTTCGAATCCAGGATCTTGCCGCCCTGGAAGCGGATCTCCTCGGCCAACACATAGCCCAGGCCCATGGCTATGCACCCCTCCATCTGCATCCGGGCGCCGTC
>CP070722.1:1040234-1052270 GCA_020350785.1 Gemmatimonadota bacterium | reverse complement strand
GGGACGGCAGCGTGGTGGGCGTTCAGGAACTCGTACAGAATTGGCGCCTGACCGAAGCAGACGATGACGGCCAATTGATCGACTCCGTGCGTGCCGAGAGCCTGCGAACTCTGACCGTTCACCTCAGTCGCTCCTATGCCGGGTTGCCGGCTCGGCTCGCCGACCTCCGCTACGCCGTGACCCGGCCGCGGACCGGATCGCCCTGGCGGGAGGGAACCGGCCCCTACGCGATAGAAGGACGCCATTCCGAGGCCGACTCGAGCCGCTCCGTAATCGGCATCGTGCCGTCGGGGTCAGGCTCGGGCCCCCGGATCGAGATTCGCCTGGCGGACGCCGCCGCAGACGGCCGCGATCTGCTCGACGCCGGCGTCGATGTGCTGGTGACGCGCGACAGTCGGGTGCTCGAGTACGCCACTCTGCGTCCCGAATTCATCGTCGAGCCGCTGCGCTGGGATCGGGTCTATGTCCTGCTGTCGCCGACACGGGTTCGCGAGCTGCGCGCGGCAGAGTCGGCGCGGCTGCCCGGCCTCCCTTCCCAGCGGCGCGCTGCGCTGGCCAGCGACGCGGTGAGAGGCGATGCGCGCGGGACCGTCGGACCGCAGTGGTGGGAGGGGCTGACGTCGTGTGAGCACGAGCTGGAGACTCTGCGCTCGCTTCCACCCGCCGTCGCCACCGCTGCCTACCGCGTGAGCGATGCCCGCCGGGTCGTCTATATGCGGGGCGACGAGGCCGCACGCGGTCTGGCGGAGCGGATCGTTGCCCTGGTAAGAAGTCCGGCTCGTGCGGAGCAGGCAGCCGCGCTGGCCGCGGCGATCCCGGGAATCGAGCTTCCGAGCGCTCAACTGCTGGCCGCGGAGCTGGACGATGCCGATCATGCCAAGGCGCTGAGCCAGGGAGATGAGTACCTCTTCGTGGTTGCGCTCCCCACCCAACCACTCGACCGCTGTCATGAGCTTGCGCGTTTGGCCGAGCGCGTTCCCTGGCTGGATCCGGGACGGCTGGACCCGGCGGCGGCGATCGTGCCGCTGGTCGAGACGCGGGACCGCATCATCCTTCGGGCCGGCACCGCTCGCCTGCAGGTGGACTGGGAGGGAACGGTGCGGGTGGTGAACCTTGCGCCGCCCGGAGCGCGCCGACCATGAGCCTGCGCACGCGTCTTCGCCTCGCCTTCCTGGCGGTCGTCATCCTGCCGCTGATTGGCTTCTCGCTCGCGGTGCGCAAATCGATGAGCGATCGGCTGACGGAGCAGTACCAGCGCCGTGTCGAAGCTCTGCTCGAGATCATCGAGGACGACCTGGCGCGTGAGAGCGCCGAGGTGAGGCAGAAGCTTGCCCTGCTAGCCGAGGCGGCCACCGAGGACAATCGCCTGCGGCTGGCCGCCGTGCGCGGCATGGCATCGGAGCGGACCTATCTACTGGACTACACGGGCGACGTGATGCCGTTGGCCGGGCTGACGATGCTGCAGATCCAGGATGATGCCGGCCGGATCATCAGCTCCGGGCACTTCCGGAACGAGTTCGATCGTCTGGAACCGGAGTTGCCAGATTTGCTGGCGGCGGCACCGGGCGGAGCCGCGCTGGCACGGGCGCGCTCGCCCGCGGGCCCTTTCCTGGCCCTCGTCACGGTGGACTCGTTTCAGTTGGCGAATCAGCTCTTCACGCTGGTGGGCGGCACGTCGGTCGGGCGCGGGTTCCTGGCGCGCCTGACGCGTGATAGCCAGCTCTCGGTTTCGCTGATCTATCCGGGCGGCGTGCTCACGGGGCCCGGCGATACGACGGCGGCGAGCGCTGGCGGACAGGGCGAGCCGAATGACAGCCCTTCCGAATCTTCACGCACGGCGGGCACGGTCGTCGAGGAGCTGTCCGTCCCCTTCGTGGATGCGGGTGGTGCGGGATTGGTCGAGGCGCGCTTCGTCGTGAGGCAATCAACGGCCGAGCTGCGGGCGCTGCGCGGCGAGATTGACAAATGGTTCCTGATCGCGGTTGGCGCGACGCTCCTCATCGCCTATCTGTTGGCGACCTGGCTGGCTTCCCGGGTCAGCCGTCCACTGGTCGAGTTGGCCCGTAAGACCGCACGCGTCGATCTCGACCGCCTCGATATCGATTTCGCCAGCCCGCGAAAGGATGAGGTCGGCGCGCTCTCGCGGCTGCTCGGCGAGATGACCGAACGTCTGCGCGCCAGCGCCGGCCGCCTGAAGGAGGCAGAGCGCCGCGCCACCATCGGCGAGCTGGCCCGACAGGTGAACCACGACATCAAGAACGGGCTCACGCCCATCCGCAACATCTTCCGCCACCTTCTGCAGGTCGCCGGCGAGCGGCCCGGCGGCCTGACCGGCGTCTTCCTGGAGCGGCAAACGACTCTGGAGTCCAGCATCGCCTACCTCGAGAGCCTCGCTGCCAACTACGCGCGCCTGTATCCTCGGATGGAACGTCGCACTTGCGACCTCGATGCGATCATCGAGCAGGTCGTAACCGACGCCCGGCATAAGGGCGCGGCGGAGCTCCATCTGGCACTGGCCGCTCGCGACGCGGGGGTCTCCGCCGATCCCGTCGCGCTGCGCCGCATCATCGAGAATCTGGTCGACAACGCCGTCGATAGCCTGGAAGGCGAGCCGGGGACCGTGACGGTATCGACCGAGCTCGTGCGTGGCGCGGCGGCGGGCCCGATAATAAGGATCATCGTCTCGGACACCGGTTGCGGCATGAGCGAAGGGCAGCGGGCCAGGATCTTCGACGACTTCTATACGACCAAGGCAGACGGCACGGGTCTGGGACTGTCCATCGTTCGCCGCCTCGTGCTCGACCTTAACGGCACCGTCCGGGTCGAGAGCTTGCCGAAGCAGGGGAGCCGTTTCATCGTCGATCTGCCCGGCACAGATGCAACTGGGGAAGCGGTGTCCGAATAGTCCGTAGGAGAGGAGAGTTCGTGTGACTCTGGTGCTCGTGGTCGATGACGTCCCCGCCATGGCGGAACAATACGCCTACGATCTGAAGCGCGTCGGCGGCTACGAGACGCTGATCGCCGGCGGAGGCGCTCAGGCACTCGACACCCTGGCGGCCGAGTCGGTGGACTGCGTGATCCTAGACCTGGAGATGCCCGGCGTTGACGGTTTCGAGGTTCTGCGCACGATGAAAGAGCGTGGGATCGCGACCCCGGTCATCGTCTACACCGGGACGGGCAACTACGACCGCTGCGTGCAGGCCATCAAGTTGGGCGCCTACAACTTCATCGACAAGTCGGAGTCGATGGAGCGGGTCGTGCTGGAGGTGGAAAACGCTCTCGAGAAGGTGCGCCTCGTCAGCGAGGTGGAAGCGCTGAGGCGCGACCTTGGCACGGGCAGCCCGCTCATCGGTTCGAGCGCCGCGATGCTAGAACTGAGGGAAACGCTGACTCGCGTCGCACCCATCCCCAGTCCCGTTCTAGTCGTCGGCGAGAGCGGTTCGGGCAAGGAACTGGTGGCGCGCGAACTGCATCACCTGAGCGGCGACCGAGCCGCCAGAGCCTTCGTCGCCATCAACAGCGCGGCGCTGCCGGAGAACCTGGTAGAGAGCGAGCTTTTCGGGCACGAACGCGGCGCCTTCACCGGCGCCAGCCGCACCCACAAGGGCGCCTTCGAGATCGCCAGCGGCGGAACGCTCTTCCTGGACGAAATCGCCGAGCTGCCCACACCGGCGCAGGCGAAGCTGCTGAGAGTGCTCGAGGAGGATCAGGTGACACGGTTAGGCGGCGAACGCGCGATCAAAGTCGATGCGCGCGTGGTCGCCGCCACCAATCGCGACCTCGAGGCGGAGGTCGAGGCGGGTCGCTTCCGACGGGACCTCTATTACCGGCTGAACGTCCACGTCCTGCGCGTGCCTCCGTTGCGCGAGCGGCTGTCCGACGTCCCCGAGCTTGTCGATCACTTCCTGGCGGCCACCTGCGCTCGCTTCGGAGTCCGGTCCAAGACCCTCGACGCCGCGGCCCTCGAGGCGCTGATGGCCTGCGAGTGGAGACAGAACAACGTCCGCGAGCTGCGCAACATCATCGAGCGCATGATCATCGCGTCCGAGCGCGAGACGCTGACGCTGGATCAGGTACCGGCCGAATTGCGCGGAGCGGCGCGGTCGCCGGGAAGCGACTCGACGCCGCGGACCTTCCAGGAGCTCAAGGCCGAGGCGGAACGCCGGATCATCATAGCCGCGCTGGAGCGCAACGAGTGGCACATCACCAACACCGCCAAGGAGCTCGGCCTCGCCGACCACGCCAGCCTCCTGAAGATCATGCGCCGCCACAGCCTCAGGCGCGACTGAGCCGCTGACGATCGCGCCGTCGCTCTGCCGACACGAGGTCGGGGCCGACAGTTCTCGCTGAGTGGTTGGCGGTGTCCGAATGGACACATCGGCCTCGCTCAGCATGTGTCCGGTCGGACACTGGCCGGCTCGGCACGCGGCTCGCCTACGAAACGCCGATCCTCTAACCCATTATATATCAAGCGAGTACAGAATGAGCCGCGGCCATCGTTCGTGCTGGCCCCCGGCGTGCCTTTCCCTGGGTCGACGGCAAACACGACCAGCGCATTGCAGCGCGCAACGGGGAGGAGGCACAGAATGCAGAAGGGACCGAAACTCAGACCCGAGGTGGTCTGGAGCCTGGTGGCGGTGGTGCTGCTGGCGCTGCTGCCGCTTTTCGCCTGCGGCGGCGAGGAGCCCCAGATGGAAGTCGTTGGGGAGGCGACGATGCAGGCGGGCTCGGACTACGAGGTGTCGCTGCCGCCGGCGTTGCCGGCGCTCGAAGGCGCGGAGGAGAGCGTGAAGCAGCCCTCGGAGGTGACGCCGCCGCGCGAGGTCAGCTACGAAGAGGCGGAGGCGGCGTTCGCCGAGCGGCGCTACGATGAGGCAGCCGAGCTGTTCAGGCTGTACAGCGAGCGCAAGCCTGCGAACCCGTGGGGCTACTACATGCTGGGGCTGTCCGCCTGGAAGTCGGGCGACCGCGTGTCGGCCGAGGACGCGTTCGAGACGGCGCTGGAGCTGAATCCCGGGCACGTGAAGAGCTGGCTGAATCTGGCGCGCGTGCTGCTGGACGAGGCGCGCGCCGACGAGGCACTGGAGAAGGTGGAGGAGGCGCTGGCGCTCGATCCCGGTTCGGGCGTCGCCTTGCGGCTGCAGGGCCGCGTTCATCACCAGTTGGGCCAAACAGAGGAGGCGATCGACGCCTATCGTCAGGCGATCCTGATCGACGATCGTGATGCCTGGTCGATGAACAACATGGGACTGATCCTGATCGAGGAGGAGCGGTTCGAGGAGGCGCTGCCGGCGCTGGCGCGTGCCGTGGAGATCGACGACGGCAACGCGATCTTCCACAACAACCTGGGCATCGCGCTGGAGCGGACCGGCCACTATCGGGCGGCGGAGGACGCCTTCAAGGCGGTCCTGGGCCTCGACGACACGTACGCCAAGGCGGAGCTGAACCTCCAGCGAGTGGAGACGCTGCTGGAGAGTCCGGAGCTGCTCCCGGTAGACCTCGCGGAGCTCGCCAGGAGCTTTGAGGACGAGGTGGCAGGGTGGCGTGAAGGGGTGGCCTACCGGGAGTGGCCCGACGAGGTCGATCTGGAGCCGATCGTCGTCAGCGCCGCCGACACGACGTCGAAGCAGTGAGGTCGCGTCAGGTCAAAATTGCCGCAAGGAGGTGGTCTCTAGCGCCGGGTGCGGTCGCGTCTCGCGGCCGCACCAACTTTCGTGGAGAAGACTCAGATGAGCCACTGCCGGCCGCTTACGAGCTGATGATGTGATTCGCGCTGGCCCGGGGCGGGCGCGCCCTGCAAATTGGGGCGACCAGCATCGACCCAAGGAAACTTCAGGTCCGGGGAGAGACATGAACCTCAGCGAATACCAGACAGCGGCCCACCGCACCAGCCTCGGCGCCACCTACGGCGAGGGGGACATCGCGCGGCTCATCTACCCCACCCTCAAGCTGGCCGGCGAGGCCGGCGAATTCGCCGAGAAGGTGGGCAAGCTCATCCGCGACAAGGACGGCCGCGTCAGTGAGGAGGACAGAGACGCGCTGCGCGACGAACTGGGTGACGTGCTCTGGTACGTGGCGGAGGTCGCAACCGTACTCGACCTCGACCTGGACGCCGTGGGCCGGCGCAACATCGAAAAGCTGGCCAGCCGCGCTGAGCGCGGCGTGATACAGGGGAGCGGCGACAAGAGGTAGGTCGGTTGGGGGTATTCCGCTCCCGCTCCCACTCCCATCAGCCGGTACGGCGACTTACAAGTACCCGCCTGCCCGAGGCCCCCTCGCGAAAGCCCAGCATCTTGCACGGTAATTGCATCTCTGAGGTAGCGGAGACAGGTGTTGCATCGCTTACTCGGTTGGGGAGGGGCGGAAGCGTGGCAGCGGATCAGACTGTGAAATTTGGTGCCGTAGGAGACATAGCGTTGGCCGTGGGTGTGGCCGACGCGATGCAAGAGCAGGGGCTCGACTGGCCGTTTGCCAGGATACAAAGCCAGCTCGACCGCGCCGACTTGCTGTTCGGCAACCTGGAATGCGTCGTCAAACCGGAGGAATTCCCGCGTCAAGAGATCGACAGCAAGGCGCTGATCACGCCCTTCTCGGGCGCGGCCGTGGCGAGCGTACTGGGTCGAGCCGGGTTCGATTTCATCAACCTGGCCCAGAACCACGCGCTGGATGCCGGCTGGGTCGGCATGCAGCATACGCGCCGCTCGCTGGAGACCGTGGGGTTGACGACAGCGGGTGTGGGAGCGTCGCAGCAAGAGGCGCGTGCGCTTAAGACGGTCGAGCGACAGGGGATTCGCTTCGGCTTTCTCTGCTATGGCGAGGACTCGAACTACACACTTGGCACGCGGGGCCCGGCCTACGCTTACTACACCCGCGAGGCGGTGCTGGAGGACATCGAGCGGTATCGCGGGGACGTCGATGTGCTGGTCGTATCGGTACACGCCGACATCGAGTTCATGCCGACGCCCAGCGTGCCGCGGCTGCGCAACTTCCGCGAGTTCGCCAGGGCCGGCGCCGACATCATCCTGGGCCACCATCCCCACGTCCCGCAGGGCTGTGAGA
Organism: Gemmatimonadota bacterium; assembly: GCA_020350785.1. Taxonomy (GTDB): domain Bacteria; phylum Gemmatimonadota; class Gemmatimonadetes; order Palauibacterales; family KS3-K002. The sequence continues at coordinate 1,045,211 of CP070722.1, read as the reverse complement.
TGGTTGACGGGTGCCTGATCGCCTACTCGCTGGGCAACTTCGTCTTCCCCGCGCACAGCAGCGGCTACATGAGCAAGCACTTGCCGAACACGGCGCGCTCGTTCCTTCTGCTGGTCGAGGTCGGCAGGGAAGGCGTGCGCTCATTCGAGCGAGTGCCGGTCGAGATCGGCCGGCCTCCCGAGGAACGGCCCATCCCGGCGTCGGGTGCCACGGAGAAGCGGCTGGCTAGGTACTTGGCCCAACTCGATGCTTATTTGCAGGACGAGCAGTTCGTGCGCTCGACCTGGCGTCAGGTGGCCGAGCATCGCTTCGCGGCTTATCTGAAGCGGGCGGTGAAGCCGAAGTTGAACGGCCGCTCCCGCTTGCGGCGCGCGCTGGCCTGGCCCCTACAGCGGCTGGGTGTGGTGGGCTTCGAGGTCGACATGGATCGGGTGATCGGGGAATTGGTTCCACGGCTCTGCCTGACAGCCGAGAACCGGAATTGGATGGAGGAGATCCTCGCGATGGGGCGCGAGCGCTGGGAGTCTTGGAACGGACAAGCTCTCGATCCGTTCCACCGACCCGACCATACCTTCCGCACGAAGTAGGCCCCCGGCTCTCTTTGCGAAACTGCGGAGCCGGCTTATCTTCAGACATTTACTGCTTCAGGGTTGCATCCGGGCCGCTTGGAGACCTGGCCCCTACTCCGGAGGTCGGCAGCAGTTTGAGCAACCATGCCGCGTGCGAGCGCCAAGACGGTTCCTCCCAGAGCGCCACTCCACCCGGTTGCGCAAGCAGTAGCCGCTCGCCATTCACCCATAGGATTCGCCGACACGCGGTGAAGTTGACCGGGAGGCAGAGCATCGTATGAGCGTCTACGATCAGAACAAGCAGAAGGTCAACAGGATCTTCATCTCCTACAGCAGCATCGACCGGATCCGGACGAACGGATTGGGCTTGCTTCTGGAGGCGATGGGCCATCAGGTGTTCCACGACCATCGCACGATCAAACCGGGGTCGAGCTGGGAGGCCGCGCTGCAGGAAGGCCTGGAGCAGGCCGACGCGCTGATGATCTTCTGGACGAAGCACGCGGCGAAGTCGGATTGGGTGCGAAAGGAGTACGAGTTCTTCTACGCCACCTATCCCGACCGCCCGCTGGTCCCGGTCCTGGGTGACGAGACGGCGCTGACCGAGATCCTGAAGACCCGCCAGCACGCGGACTTCGCGCCGATAGTCAACGAAGTGCTCGACATGAAGCGCAAGATGAAGAAGCAGGGTGCCGGCCCCGGCGAGATAAACTCGGCTGTGATGGGTCGCCTGGAGGAGGCCGGGATCGAGATCAAGACCAAGAGCCAGCGCCGTCAGCTCTGGCTGTTCCTGGGGTTCGGCTGGCTGATGACCTTGCTCAGGCAGCCGGCGGCCTGGGCGCGGCAGTTGGGCAGTGGAGCGGTGGAGAAGACGGCGCAGGTTACCGTCGGCCAGTTCGCGGCCATCGGGGCCGCGGCGGTTCTCGGCCTGGCGGCCGTGCCGGCCAAGGAGGCGATCTTTCCCCAGGACCAACCCATTTCCGAGGACCGCATTGAGGCTGAATCGGGCCATCTGACGCTGGAGGGTCAGCTGCGAGTCTTGACGCGTGATTTCTCCTTGTCACGGACGGAGGTCAGGCAACGGCTGGATACCATTTATGCCCTTCTCGATCGACCTTTCCTTACTTGGGTCGATTCGCTGAACGCGTGCCGGCAGGAGGTGGCGGCCCTGAAGACGGAGGCGGGAGGACCGGCGGGCAGCGATGTCTCCGGTGGTGTCCCGGCAGCGGCGGCCGCTGGAGCGGGCCTGATCGCGGGCGAGCCCGACTACAGCAGGGCGCCCGACGCGCCTCCCACCGAGGTCGATGCCACGGCGATCTCGGACGGCGTGGTCAGAATCACCTGGCGCGACGGATCCGCCAACGAGGAAAGCTTCGATGTCGAACGCTGCGATGGCGCCGACTGTGACGATTTCGAGACGATCGCCAGGGTCCCCGCCGACATGGATGTCTATGATGACACGCAGGTCCAGGCGGCGACGTATACCTATCGCGTGCGTGCCACAAATCGCTCCGGATCCTCGGTCTACTCGAACACCGATCTCGCTGACGCACGGGTCTTCTCGACAGGACCCGTCGTCACGCCGAAGATCCGGAACCGCGACCGGGCGCAGAGAATCACCTCAGAATACTATCCTGACGATCTCAAAACCGCCGGCGTCAAAGGGAACGTCGTGCTCAACGTCTGGGTGGACGTGGACGGCAAGGCTTCGTTACACCGCCGCTGTGAGCCACACGTGAGGAGGTCGTCGGGTAACCAGCGGCTGGATGAGGCGGCGTCACAGGCCGTCCTGCAATTCGAATTCGAGCCCGCCGAATCGGCGGGCCGCAAGGTGGGGACCTGCGTGGCCGTCCCCATCACCTTCTACTAGGCCACTGCCGACTTCCGGGTCATACCTTCGATCGCCCGATCGTATGCAGGCAGGGTCGCACCAGGTAGATGTTGCCACCCAACCGCCCGACGATGAAGCCGATGGCGGCCGCCGTCGCCCCTACCATCGCCCAGCCCTGAGTGAGCGCCAGCAAGACCACCAGTATGCCCACGACCTCGATCGCTGTGGACGTGGTGATCGGGCCCGTGAACCTGCCCTGTACCAGTATCGCCCGCTGATACGACAGCAGCACCGAGAGCCCCGGTAGTATCGCCAGGATCCGGGTGGGCGGTACAGCGAAGGCCGCCAACTCGCGCGTTAGCCCTGATACCGTCTCGAACCAGAAGCGCGCCAGCGGTGTGAAGCCGATCAGCGCCAGACCCAGAGATGATGCCAGCCCCAGGATGAGGGCAAAGCGACCGAGCTCGCGCGCGTGCTCGAATCGCTTGCCCATGAGAGCGATGGCGACCTCCTGATAGCTCAGCCCCATCGCCCGGAACACGAAGGAGAGCGAGATCACGACCGGCAACACCGCCAGCGACTCGACCGGATGGGGCGCGCGGCCCATGAAGAAGGTGACCATCGGCTGCACGGCCAACCCGAGGATCGAGGTGAGGGCCAGCGGAACGTAGAAGACCGTGATACCCCGGTAGTCGAGCGGCTTTTCCGTCCGCGCGATATCAGCTGTCGTGGCTAGCAACCTCCGCACCGTACCCACCGCCATCAGCCGCGCCGCCAGCGCCTCGCCGCAGACACCGGCCGACAGTGCGATCGCTCCTAGGTAGGCTCCCGCTGGCTTGACCGTGACGTAGAGCGCCAGCGCCGTCAGCGCCATGCTCGAGAGGCGAACGACGGTGCCGTAGGCGACCAGGCGTGTCAGTCCGGCGCGGATCAGCAGGCCCTGAAAGAATCGGCGATAGCCGATCGCGGCGGGCCAGGGGATCAAGAAGAGCAGGGCGACGTGAGTCAGGCGCGCCACGTTCTCGGGCAGGCCGATGAGCGTCTCGGCGAGGAAGTAGAAGATGGGCGGGACGATGACCACGAGCATCAGAGCGGTGATCCCGGCGTTCAGGGCGTAAGTGTAGTTCCGGAGCTTGCGGTAGCTGCCCGCGTCTTCCACCAGAGCCGTGGAGGCGCTCATGATCATGATCACCGGCGCTTCGACCAGCAGGGCGAAGGCGAAGGCCACGCCGTAGGCCGCCAGGTTGAACTTCGGGTCGGCGAGGCGGGCGATGACGGCGGCCAGGAAGGGGCCTTCCAGCGCCATCATTAGCCATGTGGCGGCCAACGGCACCCAGAAGATGAAGATCGACCTGGCTGAGCGGCGCGGAGTCAACTCCCCTGGCATTCCCCCCTCCCGAGACCGAACTCGTCGTCTGACCACGTGCGCTGGCAGATTAGCCGGGGCGTGGCTCGACTGCTAGAGAGGTCGCGAGAGAGGTTAGGCGGGCGCTGCCGGGCTGGCAAAATGGCGGCGGGGCACTCGACGGCGATTCCGAGCCGCCACGGCAGCGGCATAGGGACCGGAGCGAGCACCCCGCCACAAGCAGACCCCGGGTGGCTGTGTGCCAGGCTGGCGCCGACTCCCGCCAAGTCAGACGCTCAACAGTGCTTGGATCACACGAGCCGACCCCCGGGGCACTGCTGCCTGCCGGTCAATACAAGTCCCGTGCCGCCCCGCGCGGCCTTCGAAAGGGCGGGAAATGTCACTTATCTACTGCTGATGCCCGGCCTGGCGCGGCCGGAAGAAGCCATCGCGCGCAACAACCGTTGCGCGCGTACGACGCGCAAATGGCGAGTCAAGTCGGCCGGGGGCGCAGGAGCAACGGCCCCCCGTCGTCGTTCGGGGCGCCCGAGGTTGGGACTGGCGTCCTGGCGTGTGTTCCGGTGTGTTTGGCTACACCATGGAACGGCGGAGCTTCCGCTTCAGCCGCTTGATCCGGTGGCGGGCCTCCAAGAGCTGCTCGCGGTCACCGGCCGCCAGGGCGGCGTCGCGCTGAGCCTTCAGCGTCTGGATCTGAGCCTTCAGCCTGGCCTTGTCGATACCGACGACGTCATGGTGCTCGTAGGTCTCCAGGCCGAGTACCTTGCAGAGCGCCGGCAGCAGCTCGTGCTTGTGCATGGTGGTGTAGCCGCGGACCGCATCGTTCTCGATCCCCTTGGCGACCTCACGAAGCTGGGCCACCGTCATCTTGTGAAGCTCCTGATACGTGTAGGCCATGCTCTCCACTCCGACCGTGTTCTCGTTGACGCCTCCCGAGCTGTGCCAGCCAAGATCCGGCGGCGTCCCGCCCCTGTCAATGAGCCCAAGAGCCCCGCGCCACCGACCCCTCCCGCGACGCCGGGGGGACCGCCGCTTGCGCTGGGGACGGACATAGCCAAAATATCGGCCTCGTGTCCCGCGTGCCGCCTCCGCCCCTGCTTCGTGGAGCTATGACGCATGCCCGAAAGACCCGACCCGATGGCGGTTGATCCGCCCACAGCGCTAGCGGGCGACGCCGCCCTGGTAGAGCGGGGTGGCACGCTGTGGTGCGAGGGTGT
>CP070722.1:1008287-1040134 GCA_020350785.1 Gemmatimonadota bacterium | reverse complement strand
GGTTGGCGGAGATGGAGCGGTTCAAGGGGATGGCGCTTGTTGTCGTAACGGACTCGGCGCTGCATGTGTTCGAGCGCAGCGGCCGCCATTTCTACACGGCCTGGGAACGGGTGTCCAAAGTGGACATGACGCAGGCGAAGTTCGGGCGGTTGCTGAGGATCGGCAGCGTGGCGATGCAGCTGGAGATCCTCTACCTGACCGACGCGCAGATACAGACGATTCGTGGGCTGGCGGCTCGGCATGCGGGGGCGCTGCTTGGCGTGGGCAAGAAGGCGGGCCCAGGCGAAGGGGAGCGGCCCACAGCGACGGCGGCGGATGCTCCAACCTCCGCCACCGCCGAGATCGCGCGGCGCTTCACGATCCCGGAGTTCGAGGCGTCGTTGGGGGCGGTGGGCGCCGGCGCGGACCGGCCGCTGGGCGCGGCGATCGACCGGCTGCAGATGTCGTCTTTCCTTCCGGTGGGCTTTCTGGAGGAGCATCTGAGAGAGCTGCGGGGCATTTACGACAGCGCGCTTGTGAAGGCCAAGCGAGAGGCGGCGGCGGCGACCGATGTCTTTGCGGCTGCGGCCGCGCTGAACGGCAGGCGTCTGTGGGAAGAGGTCCTGGAGAGCGTTGCGGTGGCCACGGATACCACGGTGAGAGCCTTTGAGCGGCAGACGCGCCGTCTGGCGGCCAACCGCCGTATACCGTGGCGCAAGGCGCGCGGGAAGTTCATGCCGACGGCGAAGGAGGCAACGGGGCTGCGGCAGAGGTTAACGCGCGGCGTCAGCGGGTTGCAGCAGAGTTTGCGTGGGGTGTCTCAGGCGGCGGAGAAGCTGGGGCCGGCGGCGGAAGCCGATCGGTCGGAGTTGAAAGCCGCCTATGACGGTTGGCAAGAGAGTCTGCGAGATCTGGATCGGGCTTATGCCGCCGGCTGGGCGGGCCTCAGTCGGGAAGTCGTCAACATGTGGCAGGATACGTTCTTGCCGAAGCTGACCCGCTTGGGGGGTGAGCGCCGCCGGTTTCTGCCGCGGCCTGTGAAGGTTGGCCTCTATTTCGTGCTCGGCGCGGTGGCGGTGATCTTTCTGTATCTCCTGGCCACGGGTCAACTGGGCGGCGTCATTCAGGTCGAGTAGTGAGATTCGTATTGATTCAAGAGCAGGAGGCGTGAACGAATGGCGAATTCTCAGACACGGTTCTATGGTGTCCTGGCAGTGATCTTTGTCGCGGGTGCGGCGCTGATTGGGTATGTGGTGGTCAAGAACCAGCCGGCTTCTGCGGGCTTGGCAGAGGAGGCGATCCCGGCGCTGGCGTCCGGCGAGTTGGTTTCTGAGGAAGTCGGAGTGAGCAGAGGGAATACCGAGGCGGCGGTCGTCATCGAGGAGTATGCGGACTATCAGTGCGGTTACTGCGGGATGGTCGCCACGCTGACGATTCCCCAGATACTCGAGAACTATGTGGACACGGGCAAGGCCCGCTTCGTCTTCCACGACTTTTGGTTGGGCTCGCCGGTGGCGTTACTGGGTGCGCAAGCGGCTCGCTGTGCCGGTGACCAAGACGCGTTCTGGGCGATGCACAAGGTGCTCATGAGCCGACAGCGTGAGTGGGGTGGCGAGCGCGATCCAGGTGCGAAGTTCCGCGAATACGCGGAAGCCCTGGGGTTGGACGGTCGCGCGATCGAGGAGTGTGTCGACTCGGGTCAGTACGAGCAGATCGTGCTGAGCGGCCGCCTACGCGCCCAGCAGCTGGGGCTCGAAAGTACGCCTACCTTCATCGTGAACGGGCGCCGCCACGTCGGCGCGCTGGGCTACGATCAGCTGGCCGCCGTGGTCGAGGAAGAACTGGCGAAAGCGGCTGCGACCGAGTAACCGGGTGCGGGCAGTGAACCGACGCAGAGGCATCGCGGTGCTGGCGCTTTTGGGGATGCTCGACTCGGGGTATCTCCTCTTGGCCAAGCTGGGCTACATCGGAAGTCTCTCCTGCACCGTTACGCGCGGTTGTGACGTGGTGAATGCGTCGGCGTATTCGAAGTTCCTGGGGATCCCGGTGGCCGGGGTAGGCCTGGCGGGGTATGTAGTGCTCCTCGCCGTTGCGATTGCCGGGCTCCAGCCGCGCTGGTTGGATCGGCGCGAGCCCGACGGGGTACTTGCCGGGCTTTCGGGCCTCGCGGTGGCGTTCACTCTCTATTTGACGTACGCCGAGCTATTCATACTGCACGCCGTCTGCCAATGGTGTGTCATCTCTCAACTGGTGATCGTGGTGATCTTCGTGCTGTCGCTAGCCGGCCTGCGCCGAGGTTCAAGCACAGCGGCGGCAGCAGCCGGAAGAACGGGGACGAGCGCCGCGACCGGGATCGCCGAGGACACCAGCAACCCTTAGAGCTGCGCTGAAGCGGAACGCAAGAAGGGCGAGGCTTCGTGCCTCGCCCTTCTTGCCTAGAAGTGCCGACTCCACTCGCTCAGCTGGGAGCCCAGAAGCCCTCCAGCGCCTGACCGTCGGGGGACTGGCGCAGCTTCTCGAAGGCGCGGTTGCGGATCTGGCGGATCCGCTCGCGCGTCACACCCAGCAGCGAGCCGATCTCCTCGAGGGTCATCTCCTCGCCGTCGTCGAGACCGTAGTACAGAACCAGGATCTTCCGCTCGCGCTCGGTCAGATATTTCCTGAACATGTCCTGCAAGAACTGACGGCGCGCCTGATACTCGACCTCGTCCTGTATGTCCTCGGTCTCCATCCCGGAGAACCGCTCGCCGAAAGATGCGCTGTCCCGATCCGTGCGGTCCAAGGGCGCATCGAGGCTGAGCTCGGCGGAGGCCACGCGCCGGAGAGCGCGGATCGTCTGTACCGGCTCGCCCATACGGTCGGCGATCTCGCGGTCGGTAGGCGTGCGCCCCAATTGCTGAGTCAAAGCCGTCTCCGTGCGCGACAGCTTCACCAGGTTGGAGTTCTGGTTCAGCGGGATCCTCACCGAGCGCGTCTGCTCGGCCAGCGCCTGCAACACCGTCTGCCGAATCCACCAGACCGCGTATGAGATGAATTTGACACCCTTATCCGGGTCGAACTTCTTGACGGCCTTGAGCAAGCCCTCGTTACCTATGCAGACGAGCTCCGCCAGGTTGAGGCCGCGGCCCTGGTACTTCTTCACGTAAGAGATGACAAACCGCAGGTTCGCCGTGACTAGGCGCTCCGCCGCCTTACGGTCACCGGTGCGAGCCCGACGGGCGATCTCCCGCTCGGTCGCTGCGTCCTCAATGAGTGGGTACTTCTCGACGTCGTGAAGGTACTGATCGAAGGAGTCAAGGGCCTTGGAGCTGAAGTACATGCTCACTCCACGTTGGACTCGAAGGTTTGGAGGTTATGACAAAAAAAGCGAGGACCATGGTAACGGCCCCGCCAAACATACACTTACCCGCCCGAGCGCTGCTCTCCGCCCACCGGCCCGTCCCCTCCCCCAGCGGTGACGGCAAACGACATCTGAGACGTTGGTAAGCAAGATTGTTCAATATATGTGCGACTTCGGGATCAGTAAAGCCCGAACAGAGCGCGAATGTTGGGTTCTAGACTACAAAAAGGCCGGGCCATTCGCCAGAAACACTTGTGTGTACACCGCTAACCCGGCGCGGGGTTCCCGCAGGTCGCCCTAACTGCGCCCGGACAGAGCTGCCAAAACGGCTGAAGCGGGGGGAGAATCAGGGGCGAGACAGATCGCATAGGGCGTGGCCGCCTCGATCCAGACGGTCTCAACCAGGGCGCGCTGGTCGGCTGAGCCCTCGGCCTGCGGCAGGCGCAGGAGTCGGGGTCGGAACCCGCGGTGGTGGATGAAGATGGGTTGGCGACCGTGGGGCATGATCAGCCGGCCCCGGTAGTAAGGCCAGTCGGTGCCGATGCGCCCGAGGGTGACGGGTGCCGAGCGCAGGGGGACGAGAGGAGTTCCCAGGTCGTCTTGCAGGGCCCTGCGAGCCCAGCGCGGCAGGCTTTCCGGCCCGTGCTCCCAGCTGGCGGTGCGGCCCGCGCGGGCCAGGGCGCTGGCGAGCGAGCGAGTTGCCAAGGAGGCGGCACCCCAGAGGCGTGGCAGCCAGGGGAGGGGGGCCAGGATCAGTGCGGCGGCGCTGGCGGCGGCGATAGGTGGCGCCAGCTGGGCGAGGGTCGAGAGCACCGCACCGCCCGCCAGCTGGATCAAGGTGAAGCCTCTGCGTTGGGGGCGGGGTCCGGCGGTGCGGGAGGCAGTATGGACGGCCAAGACGTAGACGTGGACGGCGAGAGCGAAGAGGGCGCCGCAAGCGGCTGCCATCCACTGAACGGAGGCCGGTGCGCGGGGTAGGGCGGCCGAGACGAAGAGGAGGGCGGCGAGCGGCCGGGCCAGGGTGTGCAAGACGTTCCAGATCAAATCCGCGAGGCGGAAGCGGGCGACACCACCCTCCACGAGGGCCAGGGTCAGGAGGGCGCTCCAGACGTGCGGCGCGGCGAGGCCGGCAAGGGGGTCCGGCAGGGCAAGGAGGTTGAGGTAGGCGAGGAGGCCGGGGACGGCGAGGGTGGAGTAGAGGCTGAGCCCCATCGCGGCGGCGGTCGCGAGGAGCGTCAACAACGAGTTTGCCAGGTCGAGGCTCAAAGTCCTAAAGGCGGCGGGGCGGTGTCATTTACCAGCCGTGGCCCCGATCGCTTCAAGGATACGCCTCCGGAGCTCTTCGTAGGATGTCAAGCCGGTGAGGGAGCGATCGCCGAGCACGATGGTGGGAGTGCCGGTGGCACCCGCGCCGATGGCCTGGCGTAGGTCGTCCTCGACGGCTGCCAGGGCGGCGGCCGAGTTCAGGCAGACGGCGAAGTCATCCGGATCGAGGCCGAGGTTGCCGGCGTAGGCGATCCAAAGGGAGTCGGGCTGCGCGGGGCCGCTCCACTCGGGCTGGCGGGCGTAGAGATAGTCGTGGTAAGCCCAGAAGCGGCCGGCTCGACCGGCGCAGTGGGCGGCCTTCGCCGTTGCCACGGCGTTTTGATGGATCTGGGCCAGGGGGAAGAAGACGTACGTGACGCGGAGCCGCCCTGTTTCTGTGAACTCGGCCAGGACGGCGGGCAGAGCGGCGAGAGCGAAGTTCCGGCAATAGGGGCACTCGAAATCGGAATAGATGGTCAAGACGAGCGGCGCTTCGTCGGAGCCCCGGGTGCGGTAATCGTCCTGGGCCACGAGCGACCGCGCACCGGGCCACTGAGTTAGGCAGAGTGCCAGGAACGCAAGGCTTCGGATAGTGGGTGGTCTCATGAGAGGGCCTGAAATCTCCCGATTGGCGCTTCTAATCCCCTCCCCTCGCCGCCGCGTGGGCCGGGGGAGGAACGATAGTCCATCGGGATCGGTGTGAAAAGCCCGCGCGCCTCAGCCAACGAGCAGGGCGCGGACCCGAGACAGGTCGTGCTGCCGTACTACGGGTGGCGGCCAGGCGCCGGCCCGGACCTGAGCGATGACCCGGTCGAGCTCCTCACGGGCTCGCCGAGCCGTAGCTCTGTCGATCCAGAGGCGATCCACGGCCTCATCGAACTCGTCCTGATCCAGAACTTGGTATCGTCCGTCCGGGTCGATCCAGAGATCGAGACATAGGTCGTACATCCGCCAGATGTCGCCGTCGATCTCGACGGGAGTGATGAGGTTGACGTAGAAGCCGCTGAGGCTGCCGTCCCGGAGGTGAAATCTCCCCACGTCGTGCCAGGCGTTGGGGAAGACGTACCAGACGATGGGAGCTCCTGGCTCGAAGATCGTGAGGCCAGCGACGTGAAGGGGGCCGGTGATGGGAGGATTCTCGTGTAGGGTGATCTTACAGTCGCTCTGGTCGACCACCAGGGTCTGAGTGAAGACGTCGAGGCGATCGGGTGGCCGCCGGTAGTGTATCTCGACCTGTCTCATCGGACTCCGGTGCGCCAGTTCGAGAGTGCCCCGGGTTCAATCCGGGCGTACATAGAACGCCGAGCTTCGGAGCAGGCCGGGTGCCGGCTGGAATCGCGAGCCCGCAGCCTCCGCGTAGTGTCTTAGGCGATCCAGAATGTGATTCCGGCCCAGCGCGTCGGCGTAGCGCAGCAGGCCGCCACGGAACGGCGGGAAGCCCGCGCCGAGGATCGATGCGATGTCGAGGGTCTCCGGCCCGTCAACGACTCGATCGTCGAGGGTGCGGGCCGCCTCGTTGATCATGGCGAGGAGTATGCGCTCTTGCGCTTCGGCTTCGGCGGGCGGCTGGCCTTGTTCCTTAATCAAGAGTTGGATCGTTCTGTCCACGCCTCGAGGTTTGGAGCCCCGGTAGCGGTAGAAGCCGCGGCCGCCCTTGCGGCCGATGATGCCCTCGCTCAGGACGGCCTCCATGATGGGCGCGGGCGTGAACCGCTCACCAAAGCCGGCGACCACGGTGCGGCTGACCTCGGCGACGATGTCGAGGCCGATCTCGTCGAGCAAGCGTAGCGGGCCAGGGGGCATTCCGAATTGGGACATGATCCGGTCGAGCGTATCTACGGCGAGCCCAGATTGGAGAAGGTGGCCGGCCTCGGTGAGGTAGGCCGCCAGGAGTCGGTTGACCACGAAGCCCGGCGAGTCATTGACGAGAATCGGCGTCTTGCCGAGCCGGACGGCGAGATCGAAGGCGGTCGCGAGGGTGTCGTTGGAAGTGTTGGCGCCCCTCACGACCTCGACCAGCGGCATCCGGTGGGCCGGATAGAAGAAGTGCAGCCCACAGAAGCGTTCAGGGTGCGAGAGGCGCTGCTGCAGTCGAGAGACGGAGAAGGCCGATGTGTTGGTGGCGATCACGGTATCGGGTCGCACGTGACGCTCTATCTGCTCGAATAGCTGCTGCTTGACGTCGATGCGCTCCACGACGGCTTCGAGCACGATATCGGTGCGCCGAAGCTCGGTGTAGTCGGTGGCGCCGCGCAGGCTGGCGGCACGCGACTCCAAGTCGTCCTCGGACCAGTGAGCGCGCCGCGCAGCTATGCTCAGGAGCTCGTGAGCGCGCTCGAGGCCTGCCGCGGCCCGCGCGCCGTCCGTGTCCAACAGGTAGGTAGGGATGGTCTGGTAAGCGAGGAGTGCGGCGATGCCGGCGCCCAAGCTGTCGGCTCCCACGACGGCGGCCCGCTTCACGATGGCGGGCTGGCCGGGCGGCTGGCGAACCCGGGCGGCCTCGGCGTCTTTGGAGACGGCGATGAGATTCCTGCATTCCGCGGTGACGGCGAGGCGGCCAAATGCTTCGGCCTCTCGCTCGTAAGCCTGGCTTGCCGGAGCGCCAAGGCCAGCGACCGTCAGCTCGAGAGCGGCGGGTAGGACGGGATAGTGACTTTTGTGGCCGGCCGCCAGCGCCCTGCGGGTCAGGCGCATGACGAGCCAGCGGGTGGCCGGCCCGTCCTGAAACAGGCGTTTCAGCCGGCCGCGCCGCCGACGCAAGCGGCTCTTGCCGAGGCGTACGAGCTCGGTCGCCCGCGCTTCGGCCCGCACTGCGAAACCTTCGGCGGGGATCAGTTGGTCGACCAATCCCAGCTTGCGGGCGCGCCGGGATGACACCTCTTTGCCGGAGAGGATGAGGTCGAGGGCGGGCCGCAGTCCGATGAGGCGCGTCATTCGAACCGAACCGCCCAGAGCGGGCGGTAGGCCCAAGCGGACTTCCGTAAGCCCGAGGCGCGTGCTGGGGTGGTCGCTGGCCAACCGGAAATCGCAGGCGAGAGCGAGTTCCAGGCCGGCTGCGACGCAGGCTCCGTCGATGGCCGCGAAAGTCGGAACGGGAAGCCGCTCGAGGCGCAGAGATATCGATTGACCGCGGCGGGAGATCTCAGTGGCGGCCGCGGCGCTGTCGATGACGGCCAGCTCGTCGATGTCGGCGCGCGCTATGAAACTCCCACGTTTGCCGCTGCGCAGTAGCAGTGCCCGTACAGCGCCGCGTCTGACATCCTCCTCGATCCCCGCCAGTAGTTCTTCGAGCGCCGCCATGATCGTGCTCGTGAACTGGTTGAACTTCGAACTTGGGCGACTGAAGGTGAGGACGGCTAGGCCATCCCGGACTTCGTAACGGAGTTCAGGCAGGTTGGCGTTCATCTGCGGGACCGGTCATCCGGGGCGGCATCGGGTCTGCCGGCACCGCCCCGGGCAATAACTACTTGAAGAGCGGTCTGACCTCGGCGTTGGCGTCGTTCAGCACGACAGTATCGGTGCCGCCGGCCGACATATAGGGCAGGTTCCAGTAGAGTTCCTCGAACACCAGCTCGGCGCGGGTATGCAACCACCACTGCCCGCGCGGCAGGCTGAAATACGCCCAGCCGTAGGCATCGGTCGTGTCCTCCCGCGCCTCGCCCAGCACTTCGGTGAGGCTATCGATGACCTCGCCGTAGCGGAAGAAGGCTCCGTCCTCCCAGGCCGTCAGGACCGCGTTGAACGAGTCGGCGACCTCGTTGTAGCTGCTCTGAAGCGCGGTGAAGGCTTCGAAGTAGCCCTGCTTCTCTCGGTCCAGGCGCCGCACCTGCGAGTCGAGATTGTCGAATCTCTCATAGAGCTGGAAGTACTCGTCGCTCGTACGGCTCATTGCCTGCATACGCTCCGAGAGAACCTGAAGCTCCGATCGCATCTCGTTCCAGCCGGACTCGGAGTCGCGCCACAGCTCCTGTGCCGCAGAGACCGAATCTCGCAGCGCCAGGAGAGCTGCTGGCGGCTGGGGCTCCGGTTCGGAGGCTTGTGCGGTCAGAGCGCTGAAGATCGAGTCGCGGTCATAGGGGAGCAGGGTGATGACCTGTTGGGCCCGCGGCACGTCCTGCTCGTCCTCTGTGCCCGTGACGGAGCGCACTGCCAGTTGGGTCGATCGGCTACAGGCGCTGAGAAGCACCGCCGCAGCGAGCGCCAACACCCAATGCTTGTTCATCGAGTTCTCCCAGATTAAAGTGTGTGGCCGTCGATTCGCCCAGAAGCTAGGAGAGGCGCCGCGAGTTTTCAAGCGGCGGCGCCGCAGCGGTGATCCAGGCGGGAGGCGCCTGGCCCTGGCGCCGCCACCGTTCAATATCGAGGCAGCAAGTGTGAGCGCTGACAATTCAACGGGCGCGCGAGGCGCGAAAGAGGGGGTCGGCCTGGGTCGGGCCGGGGGCGCAGGCGCAGGGGCAGGGGGCGCCCCCGGGGTGGGGCGGCCGCCGGCAAAGGTGTGGGTTGTACTACTGGCCGCCGGACTGGTGAGCGGCTGTGGGTACGACCGAATTCAGGAGCTTGGCGAGCGGGCGGCCGAGGCGCGAGCCGCCATCGAAGTACAACTCCAGAGACGCACCGAGCTGGTGCCGGCACTTGTCGAGACCGTCGTTGAGAGGGGTGAGGCGAGCGAAGAGGCGATCACGGCGGTCGTGGACTCGCGGATCGCGTTGGCGGCGGCGGTGCGGGGGGACGACCTGGCTGCATTGGACTCGGCCAGTGCCTTCTTGTCGGGCGCGCTGTCGCGGCTGATGTCTGAGGCGGAGCGTGAAGCGACGCTGCAGGCTGACCCGGCGTTCCAGCTCTTACGGTCGCAGCTAATGGGGACGGAGGAACAAATCTCGGAGGCAGCTCGTAGTTACAACGAGGCTGTCCGGCTTCACAACGACTATATCGCACGTTTCCCGCAGGTGATAACGGCAAAGATCGTGGGCGCGAGGCCGCTGCGGCAATTCCGATCTTCGTCCGCCGAGACCTCGGCGACCGGCGAGTCGTAGCGCGACTAGGTGAGGAACCGCTTCAGCAGCTCGAGGCCGATCAAGACGATGAGCGGTGAGAGGTCGATACCTGACGAAGCGGGCAGGATGTTACGCACCGGGTCGAGCACGGGATCGGTCACTCGCTTGAGAAGATCGATGGCCTGATTGCTGGTCTGCGGCGAGACGAACCACGATACCAGGGCCCGCAGCAGGATGAGGCCCTCATAAAGAGTGATTATGCTGATAATTGGTTCCATAATTGGCCCTTTAGCTCTCTTCCTGTAGCTGTGGGCAACGGTGCTCGGACAGGGTTCCCTACGAGGGTCGAAGGATGTGGGTTTCAGCGGCCTGGCTTGGTGTGAAGAGGCGATGCGACCGTGGGTACGCCGCTGAGGGGTCTTAGGCGAGGGAGATCGATGACTGTGAGTGACGAAAAGCGGCAGCTGGTCCGCTATCTGTTCTTCAGACTAGATCCTGTCTGGCGCCGGCTTGGTCCGGACAAGCAGGTCGAGCAGAAGATCGAGCTTGTCGAGGCGCTGCGGGGATTTCAGGCGCGGTCGCTGCTGAGATCTTACAGCACTATGGGTACTCGCGGGGATACCGACTTCATGCTGTGGCAGGCGACCGAGGACCGGGAGACGCTGCAGGCGCTGGAGACGACGATACTATCGACGCGTCTGGGAGGATACTTGAGTACGCCGTATAGCTACCTGGCGATGACCAAGCGCTCGATCTACGAATTTCCCGACGATCCCGAGCACGACGAGCGCATCAGCGTGCGGCCCCAGGACTCGAAATATCTCTTCCTTTATCCGTTCGTGAAGACGCGCCCCTGGTACAAGTTGGGCCAAGACGAGCGTCAGGGAATGATGAACGAGCATGTGCGCCTGGGGCGGAAGTATCCCGATATCCGCATCAACACGTCCTACTCTTTCGGTCTGGACGATCAGGAGTTCATGGTCGCCTTCGAAGGTGATGAGCCGGGAGATTTTCTCGATCTGGTCATGGACCTGCGGGAGAGCGATGCTTCGGCGTACACGCTCAAAGACACGCCGATCTTCACCTGCATCCAGATGTCGCTGTGGGATGTCCTGGATTCGTTGGGTGGCGCGTCGGTGTCGGAGCTGGCGCGGTTTACCGAGCAGGACGCGGAGGGTTTCGTGGCGGTGGCGAAGGTGAGTGAACTGCCACCGGGCAGCTCCAAGCGAGTGTACAACGGAGCCGATGCCATCGCGTTATTCAATGTCGGCGGGCGAGTGTACGCGGTAAGCGACCGTTGCACGCATGGACGCGCTTCTCTGAGCGAGGGATTCATCGATGAGGATGGTTGCACGTTGAATTGCCCGTGGCATGAAGGGAGGTTCAACGTGGCGACCGGCGAGCCGGTGGGCGGCCCGGTGCGTGTGACCCTGAAGACATACCAGGTCAAGGTGGAGGGCGAGCGGGTGAAGGTTAGGTAAAGAAGGGCCGGCGAAGGCCGGCGGGTCAAGGTCAAAGAAAAAAGCGGGCAAGCGCCCGCTTTCTTTTTCGGGATCGGTCGGGCCGAGCTCTACTCGACGATCACTTCGTTGAGCCGATAGTCGTTGGGGTCGACAGCCTGCCCGTTGAGGAGCACCTCGTAATGGACGTGAGGGCCCTTTGCCAGGCCGCTGGCTCCGACCAGAGCGATGATATCGCCGCGGCGTACCTCATCGCCGACTTTCACTTTGAGGCTCTTGTCGTTGTGAGCGTAGCGGGTCTTGACTCCGTTGCCGTGGTCCATCTCCACCGTCCAGCCGAAACCAGGCCGCCAGCCGGCGAAAGTGACCGTCCCATCGGCGGTAGCCACCACCGGGGTGCCGCGCGGTGCGGAGATGTCGATGCCTTCGTGGGGGCGGCGCACGTTGAGCAGCGGATGCCAGCGGCTGTGGCTGAAGGTCGAGCTGAGCCAACCGTCGGCGGGATCGATCGAAGGATAACGGGCCCAGTCCTCCCGATTGTCCTCCATACGGCGCGATGCCTCACCGAAACTGACCTTCAGCAGATTGGCCTGGCGGAGGAGGCGGTTGAGGTCGGCCGTGGTGTTGAATACTTCCGCCCCAAGAGCCGGATCGATGTCGAGCAGCGGCTCGCCCTCCAGCGAGTTCGTACCTGGACCGCCTATTCCCACCTGGCGGACTTCGGGGTCGATGTCCCGCAGACCCGCCAACAAGCGGAAACGACGGTCGTGCTCGGAGATCGCGGCGAGTGACTGGGCCAGTTGGTCGACGGTTTCCTGCATCCGCCCGAGATCGGCGGCCAAGATGGAGTTCTCCTGGCGGAGACTCTCGGTTTCCGCGAGGTCGCCGAGCTTGAGCACCAGGGCGGCGGATGCGAAGAGAATGAAGAGAACGAAGGAGCTGATCCCAGCGACAACAAGGCGCAGCTTGCGCTGCGATAGCTGAACGGTGTGCGCAGGTCGCGCTGGATCAGCGATTACCAGGAGCGTCAGCCGGTCTCGTTCCATGCGCGTTCGGCTCGCGGCAGAGGGTAACGGGTATGTTGTTCTGCTTCAACGACTTAGGGTAAAGAACCCAGAGCCCATAGGATAGACCTATGCACCTGGCGGGGCACTCAGTTCTTTTCCCAGTAGAAAGGGGCGGCGGGACGTTAACAGCTAGGGGCGGGCCTGTCAAGCAGCCACCGGAGCCCCCGGAGGAGGGCAAAGTTCGTTCCCGTCGTTGAACGTTTTATCTAAGTGTTTGTTGTATGGCGACTTAGGCGGTTTGGGGGCGGGGCGGCCAAGGAAGTTGAGTCGGACAATCTTTTACCATCTTGCTACCAGTTATGAGTTTAGCGCGTCCGGCGGCCTCGGCTTGCGCGGCACCGGTTGGGGGAGCAGAATACTCAAAGGCCCCAGCTAGGCGGCGATGCTGGCCGGGCGCGGAGGTGGGCGCTCGGGCGGCGGAGAATCTAAATGCTTGGCATATATATACTTGCTGCCATTGTGGGCGGCGGCCTTCTTGTCTTCTCACTGCTGAGCGGCGCGCACCACGATGCTGGGGGGGATCTGGCTGGCGCCGACGTCGATGCGTCGGGGCTGGACGCCCATGTCGGCGACGTGGATGCCCACCTGGCGGGCGCGGACGTGGCTGCCCACGTCGGGGGAGCCGATCACGATGTCCACGTCGGCCAGGTCGCCGCTGGCGAACTGATCCTGGGCCTCCTGCGACCGCGCAACATCATCTTCTTCCTAACCGCTTTCGGCTTCACGGGGACGCTGCTGACGCTGACGAACAACGCGCCGCAGCCGACGCTGATTCTGTCGCTGGGGATGGGTGGCGGGGCGCTGCTGGCGACGCATGCGTTGTTCAACTGGCTGCGGCGCAGCGAGAGCGCGGTGGAGGCACTGGGCGAGCGTGAGCTGGAGGGTCGGGCCGCGCGTGCGGTTCTGCCGCTGTCACCGGGACGGCCGGGCAGGGTGGCGTGCCTGATCGCCGATCAGGAGCTGTATCTGACGGCACGGTTATCTGCCGATGTCGATCAGCCGATCGGGATCGGCGGCGAGGTGATCATCTTGCGAATCGAGAATGGGGTTGCCGAGGTGATCCCCTTCGACATCCCTGAACTTCCATCACCAGAAAGTCGAGGGTAGCCGCGTGGACGCGGACACTGCATTGATACTCGGGCTGGTCGGCCTTGGCGTGTTTACGGCGCTGATCTACACCGTGAGATCGCTCATCGTCATCTGCCAGCCCAACGAGATGGTGGTCATCACCGGGCGCAGCCGGATCGCGGCGGACGGGCGCGTGGCGGGCTATCGGCTGCTGCACGGGGGCCGAACCTTGCGGGTGCCGATCATCGAGCGTGTGTCGCGCATCGACCTGGGGACGTTGCCGATCGAGGTGGTGGTGCGGAACGCGTACTCGAAGGGCGGCATCCCGCTGATCGTGCACGGAATAGCCAACGTGAAGGTCAGCGCGCGCGACCCGATATCGCACAACGCTGTGGAGCGCATGCTGGAGAAGCCCTTCGAGGAGATCATGCAGATCGCCAAGGACACGCTGGAGGGCAACCTGCGCGGTGTGCTGGCGACGCTGACACCGGAGGAGGTGAACGAGGACCGGCTGAAGTTCGCGCATACGCTGATCGAAGAAGCCGACGAGGACATGAAGAAGCTGGGTCTGGAGCTCGACACCCTGAAGATCCAGAACGTGACCGACGAGGTGAACTACCTGGACTCGATCGGGCGCCAGCGGACGGCGGAGATCCTCAAGAAGGCGCGGGTCGCGGAGGCGGAACGCAGTTCGGAGGCGCAGCAGACGGAGGCCTCGGCGCGTCAGGCGGCGGAGATCGCCAAGATCCAGGCCGACCTGGCGATCGTGGAGCAGAATAACCGCCTGCGCGTACGAACGGCCGAGTTGGAGGCGGAGGCGTTGGCGAAGGAGAAGGCCGCGCCGGTGGCGGGTGAGAAGTCGAAGGTGGTGGCGGAGCAGGACCTGCAGCAGGAGCGGATCGCGCTGGAGAAGCGGCGGCTGGAGGCGGACGTGCTGTTGCCGGCTCGCGCCGAACGTGAGGCGGCCGAGGAGCTGGCGAAGGGCACGGCGGCGACGATAGTCGAGGACGGAAGGGCGCGGGTCTTCGTGCTGGAGCAGATGATCAAGTTGTATTTGGGAGCGGGCAGCGAGGCGGAGCGGATCTTCATCCTGAATATGCTACCGGAGATCATCAGGGATATCACGAAGACTGTGCAGGGCATCGACATAGACCGCTTGACCGTGATCGATTCGGGCGAGGGCGGCGTCGGCCTGGCGAAGACGGCGAATCAATTGCCCGCGGCGGTCATCAAGCTGACGGAGCAGATCGAGGCGGCCACCGGCGTAAACATACTGAGCAAGCTTGGCGACAAAGGTTCGCTGGAGGGGAAACGTCCGGTAGAGAAGTAGCAGGCGATCACCGCCGGGGCCGCCCGCGCCTCAGCGAGACCCGTCTTCCAACGGCCGGGTGACGGCGCCGTAGCGGCTGACCCGGGCGGCGGTGCGCGGGAAGTCGAGGCGGCCGAGCGAGTCGACCAGCCAGGTGCCGCGCCCGCTGGGATCGATGCCGACCACGCCGGGCGGGTACTGGCGAGTGGCTCGCAGCACGGCGTCACTGACGCGGCCGGCCGGGTCGAGGCTGGCGCAAACCACGGCGCCGCGATCGAGCGGGTCGCGCATGTTGAAGGGCCCGTAGGTGAGCAGATTGCCCAGCGAGTAGAAGGTCAAGCCGTCGCCGCGCCACTCGGCGGCCCTCAGTATGTGGGGCCCGTGGCCGATTACGAGCCCGGCACCCGATTCCAGCGCCGTGCGGGCAAAGGCGACGGGGTTCCCCCGGTCCTCTCCCAGGAAATACTCGGTTCGGTCGGAGGTGCGCAGCGCGTCCCTCCCCTCGGCGCCCATGTGAACCGACACGATCACGCGTCGATATCGTGCGAAGGCGCGGGCGACGGGGCGGCGGACGGCTTCCAGGTCGCGGGCATCGGGCCCGGCGCGGAAGGTGCTGAAGCCGAGGATCGCGACGGTGTCGCGTCCTGAAGGCGCGACCACCAGGGTCGGCAGGGTGTCGGCGCCGGTGACTTGAACGCCGGCCCGGGAGAGGTGTTCGATCGTGGCGAGCAGGCCGGCGGCGCCGGCATCGAGGGCGTGGTTGTTGGCTACGTTGCCCACGACGGCGGCGGGCGCGGCGAAGCGCGCGAGGGCGGTGGCGGCGTCGACCGGCTGGCGGAAGGCGTAGCAGCTGCTCGAGCCGGGGCGGCACTTGACCGGAGCCTGGCCGCTGCCGATCGCGCCCTCGATGTTGAGGAGGACCACATCGGCGTCGTCGACCAGGGGCCGGAGCGGGCCGAGCAGCGAGTCCGGGTCGGGAAAGGCGCGCACGGCCCGCCCCAGTCGTGCCGAAGCGCGCTGCGCCCAAAGCGTGTCCAGGTTGTTTCCCAGCAACACGTCTCCGCCGGCGCAGACCCGCAGCGGCGCGCCGGGCGCGCTCAGCCGTGCGGCGGAAGCGGCGGTCGAGGGATGGCCGGGCGGCGGGAAGAGTGGCCCGCTCTGGGGGGCCGCTTGCAGCGCGCCGCCGTTAATGAGTGCGGCGGCCAGCAGGCAAGCCAGCGGGTTGGCGGCTCGACGAATCGCGTCGGGCCACGGCGTAGCGGGCGGCCGGGCGCTCTCAGCTCTCAATTTTGGGGAAGAGCACCGCCTGCCGCTGTACGTCACGGCCGGCCAGGTCGATCACCTGGTACTGGGACAGCGGGGTGATCTGGTCCGTGCGGCCCAAGGCGCTCCAGAGATCTCGCGTCTTGCCCGGCATGAATGGGCTGAGGAGCGTCGCCAGTCGGCCCAGGGAGCGGGCCAGGCTGGCAAGCACGGCGTCGAGCTCGGGGCCGTGGCCGGGCTGCTTGGCCAGCTTCCAAGGGGCGCTCTCCTCAATGAAGACGTTGGCGGCGCCGGTCAGCTCCCTGACGGCGGCCAAACCCTTGTGCAGCAGGAGTCCGTCCATCGCCAGCCGGTAGGCCTGGAGCGTGGCTTCGGCGCGCCGGTCGAGCTCTGTCTCGGCGCCGGCGGGCACCTTGGCATCGCGGTACTTGCCGACCATGGCGAGGGTGCGGTTCGCCAGGTTGCCCAGGTCGTTGGCCAGCTCGGCGTTGTAGATGTCGTCGAAGCGCTGCCAGGTGAAGTCGGCGTCGCCGTTCCAGGGCACCTCACGGAGGAGGTAGTAGCGGAGCGCGTCGGGTCCGTAGCGAGCGATGGCGCTCTCCAGCGTGACGGGGGCTCCGGCGGATTTGGATAGTTTGCGGCCGCCCCAATGAATGTATCCGTGGGCCCAGACGGACTCGGGCAGCTCGACGTCGGCGGCCATGAGCAAGGCCGGCCAGATGATGCAATGGTGGCGGGTGATCCCCTTGCCGATCACGTGTAGGTTCGCGGGCCACCATTCTTCGTGCTGCTGATCGGGGAAGCCGATGGCGGACAAGTAGTTGGTCAGCGCATCGATCCAGACGTAGACCGCGTGATCGGGGTTGCCGGGGAAGGGAATTCCCCACTCGCGTTGGGGGCGCGACGCGGAGATGTCTTGCAGTCCGTCCTCGAGGACGTTGCGGATCTCGTTGCGCCGGATCTCGGGTTGCACGAATTCGGGGTGCTCATCGATGTGGCGTAGCAAGGCATCGCGGAAGGCGGAGAGCCGGAAGAAGTAGTTGTCCTCCTTGGTCCAGGCGATCTCGCGATCGGGATGCTCTGGGCAGCGCCCATCCACCAAATCCTTCTCCTGCTTGAAGGTCTCGCAGCGCTCGCAGTAGTAGCCTTCGTACGTGCCTTCGTAGATGTATCCTGCTTTGACAGTCCGCTCGATGATCTCGACGACGGCCTTCGAGTGACGCCGCTCAGTAGTGCGGATGAAGTCGTCGTGGCTGATTTGCAGGCGCGCGTAGGCGTTCGAGAAGAGGGTGGCCATCTTGTCGACCCAGGCCTGGGGCGTCAGCCCGGCCTCGGCGGCGGGCTGCAAGATGGTCTGTGAGTGTTCGTCCATGCCTATGACGAAGTGGACGTCGTCGCCGCAAAGGCGTCGATAGCGGGCTATGGCATCGGCGCCGATTTTCTCGAAGGCGTGTCCGAGATGCGGGTCGCCGTTCGAGTAATCGATAGCGGTAGTGATGTAGTACTTGGACACGGCTCCGGCCCTCAGTTCTTACTTGCGCTTCTCCGCGCTTCGGCCGTCTCGCGCTTCAGCTGATCCAAGCTCACCGTCCGCATCTCGCCGGCCGCCGCTCTCAAGGTGATGCGGCTGGAGAAGATGTTCACCGAGACGACGGTCTCTTCGCCCAGCGAGGTCGCGACCTTGCGACCCTCTTTGGGGAAGCGCTTGCGCGCCGCTACGTAGAAATCGTGCTCGTAGCGGAGCGAGCACATCAGGCGCCCGCAGGCTCCGGAGATCTGAGAGGGATTGAGAGAGAGGTTCTGATCCTTCGCCAACTGCAGGGTGACCGGCTTGAGTTCGCGCAGCCAGTTGGAAGAGCACAGCTCGCGACCGCAGCGCCCGACTCCATCGAGTCGCTTGGCCTCGTCGCGTACACCAATTTGCTTGAGCTCGATGCGCGTGCGGTACTTTTTCGCCAAGCTGCGCACCAGGCTGCGGAAGTCCACACGCTTGTCGGCGGTGAAGTAGATGATCAGCTTGTTGCGATCCCACTGCCATTCGGCATCGCTGATCTTCATCTTTAGCTTGTGCTCACCGACCATCCCGCGGACATCGCGCCGGATCGTACTCTCTTCGCCGCGCAGGTTGAGGATCCGTTCCACGTCGACGGGCGCGGCGCGACGCAGGACGCGCTGGTTAGGGAGAGCGCCCTCTTTGCACCCTTCGCAGAAGGCGCACTTGCGGCTGGCCAGCTCGCCGATTGCGCTGACCAGGCCGAGGTCCTGGCCGCGATCCGCCTCGACGACGACGTACTCGCGCAGGCGAAGCGGCGGGGCCACGTGAGCCGTGTAGAAGTCGCGCCGCTTGCCCTTGAAGAGCACCTCGATGAGTCGCGGCTCCGGCCCCTTGCTGATGATACCGTGGGCGGGTGTGGGCTCGGCGGCGCGATCCGGCCCCTGGGCCTCCTCGCTTCTGGGTAGGTCAATCACCTGCCCACGCTCCCATCTTGCGGTATTTCTCGTAGCGGCGCGCCAGCAGCTCCTCGACGGGCCGGGCGAGCAGGTCGTCCAGGTGGCGCTGCAACGCCTCGGCCAGAAGCGAAGCGGTCAGGTCCCAGTTCTCATGGGCGCCGCCCTGCGGCTCGGCGAGGATCTCATCGATCACGCCCAGCTCGAAGAGGTCGGGCGCCGTCAGCCTGAGGGCGCTTGCCGCCTTCTGGCGCGCCTCCTCACTGTTCTCCCTCCACAGGATGGACGCACAGCCCTCCGGTGAGATCACCGAGTAGATGGCGTACTCGAACATGACGATGCGATCGGCGACGCTGAGGCCGAGGGCGCCGCCGCTGCCGCCCTCACCGAGCACGGCGGCGATGATGGGAGTTTCGATCAGCGACATCTCCAGGAGGTTGCGGGCGATGGCCTCGGCCTGGCCGCGTTCCTCGGCGCCGAGGCCCGGGTAGGCGGCGGGCGTATCGATGATCGTGATGATCGGCCGACGGAACTTCTCGGCCAGTCGCATCAAACGTAGGGCTTTGCGATACCCCTCCGGATGCATCATCGCGAAGTTGCGTTTCAGGTTCTCCTTGGTGTTGCGGCCTTTCTGTTGAGCGATCACCATGATGGACCGGCCAGCCAGGCGGCCCCAGCCGCATACTACCGCGGGGTCGTCCCGAAAAGCGCGGTCGCCGTGCAACTCCACGAAATCGTCGAAGATGCGCTCGATGACGTCCAGCGAGTGAGGGCGCTGCGGATGGCGAGCGATCAGCACGCGCTCCATGGGAGTGAGAGACTTGAAGGTCTCGGCGCGCAGCTCGTCGAGGCGCGCCTCCAGCCGCTTGAGCTCGTCATCGACGTCGAGTCCGCGTGCGTTGGCCAATTCCTTTAAGTGCCCGATCCGTTCGACGACTTCGCCGATCGAGCGCTCGAATTCCTGATGAGATGCCATGGTTGCGCTCGCTAGGGTTTGTGGAGCCTATAGTGCCGGAACCGACAAAGATAGCAGAGCCAAGCCTTAAAAATAGCCCACTATGGGTGGGGGTCGGCAAGCCCCGGCTAGCCGGAGACCTCGACTAGCCGGACGCGGTTCTCCCCAAGCAGGGCGCGCAGTTCGGCCAGAACGTCGGGGGCGGGCGCCACCGAGAGGGCGCGCGAGCGCAGCCGCGACGGTTCGTCGCCGCCGTTACCGACGACGACCTGGATGGCGGCCGAGCCCGGATGGTCGCGGGCGATCTTGATCGCTTTGTCGAGGCGCTCGGTGTCCACTTCTGCGCCGGTCAGTTCGAGGCAAACCGCGATGTTGCCACTGCGGTAGACTGAATCCAGGGGAAGGATCTCGTCGATGAAGAGGGGCGGGTCGCCCTCGTCGCGCTCGCGACCCGAGACGCTGCCGCGCAGCAGGACCGGCTGGCCGGGCTCGAGCTGGTCGCGGTTCTTGCTCCATGCCTCCCTGAAGGCGAGGGCGACGGCGGTGCCGTGGTAGTCCTCGAACACCAGGCGCGCCCACTCCGATCCGTCCTTGCGTGAGATGCGGCGCGCTATCTCGGTGACCACGCAAGCGACCTCGACCTTTCTGTCGCGCCTTTCCGCCAGGTTGCTGGTGTTGGCCCGCTGGGCATAGAGGTCGACCAGATCGCGGTGCTCGTCCAGCGGGTGTCCGGACACGAAGAAACCCACCAGTTCCTTCTCGCGGGCCAGCTTCTCCGCCTCCGCCCATTCCGGCACTTGCGGCAGTTCGGGCGCCGTCCTTCCGGCGGAGCTCTTGTCGTCGCCGAACAGGTTGTGCTGCCCCAGCTCGCGGTCGCGTTGCTGCAGCTGGGCCTCGCGCAGCGTCGCCTCGAGCCCCTCCGCGAGGGAGGCGCGCGAGCCGAGACCATCGAAGGCGCCGGCGCCGATCAGGGCTTCGATCACCCTTTTGTTGTTGAGACGCGAATCGACGCGTGTGCAGAAGTCGAAGAGTGAGGTGAAGGGTCCATCCTGCTGGCGCGCATGGATGATCGAGTCGATCGCGGCGCGGCCCACGCCGCGGATGGCGCCCAGGCCGAAGCGGATGCTGGTATCGCCGACCACGGTGAACTTGTAACCGGACTCGTTGACGTGGGGTGCCAGGACCTCGAGGCTCATCGCCCGGCATTCGTTGATATAGCCGACGACCTTGTCGGTGTTGCCGATCTCGGAGGAGAGGAGCGCGGCGATGAACTCGGGCGGATAGTGGCGCTTCAACCAGGCGGTCCGGTAGGACAGAACCGCGTAGGCCGCGGCGTGCGCTTTATTGAAGCCGTAACGCCCGAAGGTCTCCAACAGCGAGGCGACGTGCTCGGCATCGCGGCGGCGGGCGCCGTGCCGCTGAGCCCGTTCGATGAAGCGGTCCAGCTCCTGGCGGATCAGGACGGGGTCTTTCTTGCCGACGGCTTTGCGCAGCACGTCCGCTTCGGCGAGGCTGAAGCCGGCCATCACGTTCGCGGCTTGCATCACCTGCTCCTGATAGGTGATGACGCCGTAGGTGTTCTCGAGCACATCGGCCAGCGAGTCGTGGGGATACTTCACCGGCTCGCTGCCGCGCTTGCGGCGGATATAGACGTCGGTCATCCCCGAGTCGAGCGGGCCGGGGCGGATGAGCGCGTTGACGGCGATCAGGTCGTCGAAGCGGTCGCAGCGCATGGCCCGCAACTTTTCGGTGGCCAGCGATGATTCGAACTGGAAGACGCCCGAGGTCGCGCCGCTCGCCAGCATTTCATAGACGCCAGAATCATCGAAGCCGATCTCGTCCCAGTGGATCTCCACGCCGTGTCGCTGCTCGATCTGCTGGGCGGCGTCGCTGATGACGGTGAGCGTCTTGAGACCCAGGAAGTCGAACTTCAGCATCCCGGCCTTTTCCAGGCTCACCATGTCGTATTGGGTGATGACCAGGTCGCCGTTCTCCGACTCGGCGCCGCCGCCGCGCATTGTGGCGGTCATCACCGGCACGTAGTCGGCCAGGGGGCCGGGAGCGATGACCACGCCGGCGGCGTGAACGGAGGTGTGCCGCGAGAGACCTTCCAAGGTGGCGGCGTAGTCGATCAGCTCTTTGTAGCGCGGCTCCTCCTTGTACAGGGCCTTCAGCTCCTCGACCCGCTCGACCGCCTCCCTGAGACTGAGTGAGTAGCCGGGCGAAGACGGGATCAGCTTGGCCACGCGGTCGGTCTCCGCCGGAGTGAACCCCAGCGTTCGCCCGACGTCGCGCACCACGGCGCGGGCCTGCATGGTGCCGAAGGTGACGATCTGGCCGACCGAGTCGGCGCCGTACTTCGAGCGGACGTACTCGATGACCTCGCCGCGACGCTCGTAGCAGAAGTCGACGTCGATATCCGGCATCGAGATGCGGTCGGGGTTGAGAAAGCGCTCGAACAGCAGGCCGAAGCGTAGCGGGTCGATGTCGGTGATGCGGAGCGCGTAGGCGACGATCGAGCCGGCGGCGGAGCCGCGGCCCGGACCGACCGGAATACCGGCCTCCCGGGCGGCGCGGATGAAGTCCCAGACGATGAGGAAGTAGCCGCTGTAGCCGACGCCGGTGATGACGTCGAGCTCGTAGCGCAGGCGCTCGTCCACGGCCGGCGGTAGGGGATCGCCGAAGCGCTGTTTCGCGCCGCGCTCCGCCAACTCGCGCAGCAAAGCGTCCTCGCTGTCGTAACCGGCCGGGCGCGGGAACTCCGGAAGGTAGACTTTGTCCTCGAACTCCACCTCGCAGAGCTCGGCGATGGCCATGGTGTTGTCGATGGCGTCGGGCCGCTCCTCGAACAGCGCCTGCATCTCCTCTGTCGACTTGAAGTAGCTCTCCTGACCGTAGAAGCGCAGACGCTTGGGGTCGTCGCGATCCTTGCCCGTCCCGATGCAGAGCAGGATGTCGTGGGCGTCGGCGTCCTCGCGGTGCAGGTAGTGCGCATCGTTCGTGGCGACGACGGGGAGACCCAGCTCTTCCGCCAGCGCGTAGATCCCGGCGCGCACCTTCTCCTCGCCGGGGATCCCATGGTTCTGGACCTCGAGCCAGTAGTTGCCATCGCCGAAGACCCGGGCGTGCCATTGGGCGGCGCGGCGCGCTTTCTCGTACTGGTCGGCCAGCAGGTAGAGCGCCAGCTCGCTCGACATGCAGGCCGACAGACAGATCAGGCCGCCTGCCTGCTCCTCGAGGGCCGCATGGTCGATGCGCGGCCGGCGATAGAAACCGTCGATGTGTCCCAGCGAGACCAACCTGACAAGATTGCGGTAGCCCTCCATGTCGCGTGCCAGCAGGACGAGGTGGGCGTAGTCCTGTGGGGCGTCGCGCGGCTTTTCCTTCTGGCGCCGGTCGCCGAAGGCGACGTAGGCCTCGCAGCCGATGATCGGCCTGATCCCGCGGGCGCGGGCCTTGTCGTAGAGGTGGCGGGCGGCGTGCAGGTTGCCGTGATCGGTGATGGCGAGGGCGGGCATGCCGAGCTGGGCGGCGCGGTCGAGGAGCGCGTCCAGCTTGTTGGCGCCGTCCAGGAGGGAGTATTCACTGTGCGTGTGGAGGTGGACGAAGGTCATGTCGGTTATACCGGGCTGGGCGATGTGCAGCGGAACGTATCGAGCAGGATCTGTACCTGGCGGACGTAGGGGTACTTGTCCTGGCCGGGTGCGTAGACCCAGGCGTCCAGGTAGTAGGTGCGGCCCTGGGCGGGGCAGGCGATCGCTCGGCTGATGAAGGGGCCAGCGGCGGGAAACTCCGAGCGGTCCTGCCAGACGCCGCGGAACTCGACGGCCGGGACTCCGTTCACGTCGACGGTATCATAGCGCGCGCCTTCGGCGAGGATGTCCTGCGGCGGATCGTACTCCTTCTCGTCCAGGCGCTCGCGCCAGAGGCGGAGGGCTTCTGGGGTAGCGCCGGCGGTGCCGCCCGTCCAGGTCAGCAGCAGCGAGCGCAGCAAGTCGGTGTCGCCCTGGCGGTGGTGGTTGTTGAATCGGAAGAGCGAGTCCTCCCAGACGTAGTCGTAGACTTCGGGCAAGTCGAGGGTGAAACCGTAGTCGGCGAGCGCGTCGCGCAACGAATCGTTGACACCGGTGGTGTACATGCGCTCGGCGATCCACTCCTCGTACTTGGCGTCGAGGCGTGCATACAGGTCGGGCAGCAGACGCCGGACCGCGTCCGCCTGCCCGTTGGCAGGGAGCAGCAGGACCTCGATCACCTGGTTTCGCGCCCATTTTCCGCTGGTCTCGACGATGGCGGGCGGCGCGACGTCGGGATCGTCGGACGCGCCGATCAGATCGGCGATGACCTCGTCTTCGCGGTCTCCCAGCAGCACGACCTGGTGCCAGAGGCGGAGATCGAGCCAGAGGGTATCGTCCGCCGCGACGTAAGTGACGTTGAAGATCCTCTCGGGCCGGGTGGTAAAAGATGTCTGCTCGAGGGCGGTCATGACCTCGTCGCCGACCTCGGCCCAGAGTGCCGGATCGGCGCGAACGATGATGCTGTTGCGGTCGCCGAAAGCCTGCGGTGCCTTGCAGCCTTGCAGGCCGAGAAGCGCCAGGCACAGCAGCGGGAGAGCAGCGGGGAACAGGCGTCGGTAGATCATCATGCCTAACATATGCAGACCCTCGATCTTGTGATAGGTCGATTCGCGAGGCTTTTTGAGAGCGCTCCGTCGTTTGGGAGCCTTCGCTGTCCCCGCGCCCTCCTCGCGCTCGATGGTCACAGCGGCGGGCGGACGAAGTCGCTCGCTCACAATATCAGGATCGCGGCGCGGCGCGGGCAACGGCGGCGCGGACCTCGGGGCGGCGGCCGGTGAGGAAACGCTTGACAAGCCTGGCGACCCCTATTATTAGGCGGTTCAGGGACCGGATTTCACGGTCAGCGAGGGCCGTCACCCCTTGATAGCGTGTAGAATCGATAGCTTCGCCAGAGATCCCCAGGAGGAAGAAGATGAGCGCGATGCAGGATCGGGGCTTCGATCCGGATGACCTTTTGCACATGCGAAGTGACGAGGATTACGAATACGAGGACGTCAGCGACGACTACGAGGACGAGGACGAGGACGAGCTCGAGTTCGAGGACGAGTTCGAGGACGAGGAGGACCACGAGGACGACGAGGACGACGAGGAGTGGGAGGAGGACTTCGAGGACGATGTCGAGGCTGACGAACCGCGTCGGAAACGGCCCGCAGATTGGGAATGACGCGAACGAATAGAGGTCTATCGTCAGTAAGAGGGCCCGCCGGGCCCTCTTTCCATTTAGGCCCGCTCGCGGTCTTGCAGCGGCGCGCTCTGGTGGTCGCCGCCGTGGTGCTGCTGCCGCTCAGCCAGCGCGAGGCAAGGGCGCAGCAGGCCGACATTGAGGGTGTCCCGGTCGATGTCGTGGCCGGGGCCCTGGAAGCGCTCGAGCTGCCAGTGATGGCAGCGGGCCTGGTGGACACCATCGGCGGGCGGCTCTCCGGCACGCCGACCGGCACGCGGGCGGAGGCCTGGGCGGCGCAGTGGTTGCGGCGATTGGGCGCGGATACCGTGTGGTACGAGGTCGTGCGCTTGCCGGCCTGGCGCCGGGGTACGACGGAGGTACGAGTGGCCACACCGGCCGCGCTCCGTCACCATCGCCTCACGGCGGTCGCCTACGGCTACTCGCCCGGGATCGCCGCGGACTCGCTCCCGGTCATCGACATAGGGCGCGGCAGTCCGGCGTCGATCGCCAGCGCCGGGTCGCGGGTAAAGGGCGCCGCCCTGCTGACCGACGGGGTGGTGAGCCCGGAGCTGTTGGCGGCGGCGGCCCAGGCCGGGGCGGCCGCCCTTCTCCGGATATCGCTGGAGCCGGGCCGGCTGCCGCAGGCGCGGCTGGCCCCCGCGGCCCAGCCGCCAGCCGCGCTGCCCATCCTGGCCCTGTCGCGCGAGGACGGCTCCTGGCTGCGGCGCCAGGCCGCGGCGGGGCCGCTGAGCCTCAGCCTGCAAGTGGAGGCCGAGACGCGGCCGGGCACCGCGGCCAACGTCGTGGCGGAGTGGCGCGGGAGCGATCCCGCGGTCGCCGACGAGGTCTTCCTGTTGGGCGCGCACCTGGACGCCTGGGACGTCGGGGATGGAGCCCTGGACAACGGCACCGGCGTGCTGGCGGCGCTCAGCGCGGCGCGGGCACTGGAGGATGCGCCGCGGCGGCCGCGCCGCACGGTCCGCGTGGTGCTGTTCGCGGCGGAAGAGCTGGGTCTGCAGGGCTCGCGAGCCTACGTCGAGACCCACGCCGCCACGCTCCGCCGGATCGTGGCGATGATGAACCTGGACATGGTGGGCGCGCCGGAAGGCTACGGCGCCACGGGCCACGCGGAGGCCGATACGCTGTTCGCCCGGCTGGCCGGTGAGCCGGCGCTGCGCGAGTTGGGACTGGCCGGCGAAGTGAACCACGGCGGCGGCTCCGGGAGCGACCACCAGCCCTTCCTGCTGGCGGGCGTGCCGACGATCTACGTGCAGACGGCGCTGCCGCCGGAGACGCCGCGCTGGTACCACAACGCCGCCGACACGCTGGACAAGGTGGATCTGGAGTGGATACGGAGCACGGCGGCGGCGGTGGCGGCGGCGGTCTGGGCGCTGGCCGATCATCCCGGCAGGCCGCTGCGCCACCTGAGCGGTGATGAGACGCGGGCGCTGGTCCAACGGCTGGGCTGGTGAGGCGTTGCGACGGGCCGCGGGGGCTGGCCGCTCCCGGTGCGCAGAGTATATTGGAAATCCCACGCACAGAGAGCAGGTACGGGCAACGCCGCAGGAGGCGTGGGAGTCGAGGGCCTGTAGCTCAGGTGGTTAGAGCGCACGCCTGATAAGCGTGAGGTCGGTGGTTCGAGTCCACCCAGGCCCATCAGACAGAACAGCAACCCCCGTTTGGTGTTACGACGCTAGGCGGGGTTCTTTTTGCGCTGAAGCCCGGCGGATCGTTGTCGAGCCGCAAGATACCGTTTGAATGGATCTGGCCTGCCGTGATCTCGAAGACCGGGATGCTCGCAACGAATGTATTGTCCTAGGCGATCCTCTCTGCCTCTTCAGACCACTCGCCCCAGGCCGCCATGATGTCCGGGGCGGGCTTTTGGAATCCGAAATGCAACAACTTGAATCGTTTCACTTCGCCCCGCTCACTTGCAAGCTTGGTCGGCTATACCGGCCGGCGTCGGCAATGCCCGTCGGCTATCCGGCCGCTTTAGGCGTCACCATCGGGCGGGCCGTCAACTGACATGGGAAGATGGCGCCGGTTCCGGCGACACCGTTGCTCCCTTGATTAGAAGCCAGAAGATGATCGGCACCTCTCCGAAATAGAGCGGCATCATGAAACGGGAAACGGCGAGCCTGTACTCAGGCAAGACTATGGAGGTAACCGCACTGGTCACATACGCGAGGCCGGCAACCAACAGCAGAACGCCCAAGAGTCGAGGAAGAAAGCCGGATTTGATGACTAGGATGCCGAAGGGAAAGAGCCAGAGACCCCAGAACACCATGGGGAATGCGGTTCCACTGCTGCGAAATCCTAGCGACTCCAACGCCAGCGCGTCCAACTGCGGTTTGGTGAACACCGACAGGTAGTCGGCACCGCTCAGGAAGGTAAGCGGCGCGAACTTGGTGAGGAGATTGCCCAGTGCGACGGCAACGCCGACGGAAACAAATAGCACCATGAGCAGGGCGTGGCTCTGGTCGACGTCCCTGAACAGCCTGTAAAGGACTACCACTAGAATTATGAAGATGATGTGAGTGACAAAGCCAAGCAGGATGCCGATGCGGTAGGTAAGCTCGGCGGCGGTGATATTTTGGGCCGTAGCAGCGGCATCCCCAGAAACCACCAAGTCGGGAAAGAGAAACTCCCCGACGATCGCAACGATCATGAATAGGAAGTATATCACTCCCGCTTTGTGCGCTGTGGCTTTCGTCGAATTCACGTTTCACCTCGCAGGTTTCCTCGATTCTCGGTCGCGCGCTGATCACCGCGGCCGCGGTGAATCACCCTACGGCCGGCCAACCTGGAAGTTTCAGTTGGCGCCTCACGCGACACTTCATGAAGGCGCAGATAGCCGCCGGTGATTGAGGAGCTCGAAGTCGGGCACGTGGGAAGGACGCGCCCTCGGTTCAATCGACGCGGCTGACCACCCAGAACTCGTCGGCGATCACGCCGTCGATGTCCTTGAAATAGAAATAGGCGAGGTCGTCACGGCCGTCGACATAGAAGACGCCGAATAGCGCGCCGTAATTGGCGCCCTGATCCGCTGTGTAGATGGAAGCCCACCAGTCACCGCTGCGTGATTGCCCGCGGATGCTCCTGCCACCGAGACCCGAGACGAAAACGAAGCTCTCCCCGCTGGTGAGCGTCAACGTGTCCGAGGTCGACGCGATGACCTGGTTCTCCATATTCGACAGCAAGTGCGTTCGGCTGTAGCTGTGCTCGTGCGCCGTGGCGATGATCGCGCCACCCTCGCGGCAACGCTCATACACCCCCCAACCTGTCTCGTCACCTTTTCCGCCCACCTGCATCTTCTGCTGGTTCTTGTGCCAGCTGCAGATCGACCAGGTCGAGTTGTCCGTGCTCAAACGATCGGCGAAGAAAGCGGCGTAGTCCGTATTATCGGAGTCGAAGATCCCCGGCGCGCCGAACACCAAGAAGATGCCCTGGAACTCGACGGTTCCTTGCACGCCGAGCTCACCCTGCCAGCTCAAGCCGAGCCTCTGGAGGCGCTGCTCCATTCGGGCCTGGTAGCCCCCGCTGCCACTCCAGGCGTCGACGTCGTGATTGCCGATGGAGACGAAGTAGGGGAAGTCGGCGCCGAGGACGTCGTCGATCTGCTGCTCCCAGGCGGCGGGATCGTTGCCGTAGTCGAAGTCGCCCTGGTGCATCACGGCATCGGCACCGTCGTCCTTGATGAGCTGAAGCACGGCGCGTGGACCGGAGGATTCGCCCGGACTCTCCCATCCCTGGTCACCGATGAACGCGATGGTTACGGTAGCCCGCGACTTGTTGAGGATAGTGGTGCCTGCTATCGCGACGGGGGTCGATGGTGTCAGACTTCCAGCATCGACCATCACCTCAGTCGAGGGATCGCTGATCTCGATCTCCAAAGTTTCGCCATCGGAGGCGGCAGCGCCCACGGTCAGGACTGCATAGACACAGACTTGGGATGTTCCCACGACCATCGAGCCTGAGACCGCGGCCTTCTCTGAGACATCGAAGCTCGCGGCGCTGCCGAACAACTGCTCCGTGCCATCGTAATTACAGTCGGCAGCGGCTTCGTAGTAGACGCTGAGGTCGGAGAGGCTCGTGTTGGCGTCGACCGTCCCGGTTTCGGTGAACGTAATCTGCTTTATGGCGGCCGAGCCGTTATCTCTGACAAACGTGAAGGCCCCGCCCACATATTCGCCACTCGCTGGTATGTCCAGCGTCGGAATCTGAGCGCCCGTCGCAGCGACCGTGACCGACCCGGTCGAAGCCGTGACGCTGAAGGGGACCTGGGCGGTGCAGTTGTTGGTCTCGTCGGACTCGGTGATGACGCCGCCGGCGCCGTCGTCGTCGGCGCAGATCTGGTAGGTGTGGTCGCCCTCGGTGGCGCTCCAGCTCCAGGTCTCGGTCTCCGCGGCGCCGGGAGCCAGGTCGCCGGTGGTCGGGTCGGGCGGGACGGGCGCACCGTCGATGTAGAGCCGCGTACTGGAGCTGCCGCCGGCCGGGGCGGAGCCGTTGTTGACCACCTGGGCCGTGAAGCTGACGGTCTGGCCCGTGGTGGGTGCGGCGGGCGCCAGACCATGGTCCTGAACGGCGAGGTCGGGCGCCTCGCTGGGCGGCGGGCTGACCGTGAAGGGGACCTGGGCGGTGCAGTTGTTGGTCTCGTCGGACTCGGTGATCACGCCGCCGGCGCCGTCGTCGTCGGCGCAGATCTGGTAGGTGTGGTCGCCTTCGGTGGCGGTCCAGTTCCAGGTCTCGGTCTCCGCGGCGCCGGGTGCGAGGTCGCCGGTGGTCGGGTCGGGCGGGACGGGTGCGCCATCGATGTAGAGCCGGGTGCTGGAGGTGTGGCCGGCTGCAACGGAGCCGTTGTTGGCAACGTCGGCCGTAAAGGTGACGGTCTGGCCGGCGCTGGGTGCGGTGGGCGTGAGGGCCCGGTTCTGTACGATCAGGTCCAACGACCCACTCACGGTGACGGGAGCCTCGCATGCCGCGAGGAACACGGACAGACAGAGTCCGGCAATCAGGCCCAGCGAACTCGCCGCCAGGCGGGCTTGTGCGTGGCTTTCTTTCAAAGTGCTTGGAACCCCTCTAACAGGGCGCGGTGCGGGAGGGCGCGCGACCTCTTCAAAGAGACCTGCGACGATGATGATAAGTGGGATCCGGATCGCGGCGCCAGTTACGCTGCCGTGATCCCTCGGGCTTCTGGGGCTACTCGCGGGAATGGCAAGCCCGGCGTTGAGGCGGGCCTGTAAACCATAGCTGCGGTGTGCTGGGCGGTGGAGTCTGACACCGTGTGCGGCGGGTGGGCGTCGCCACCCGCCGCTGCGAACCGCATACCTCGGAGACGGCCCTTCGCCGTCCGTGGCTTTTCTACTTCGCTACTCGGTCCTTCAATCCCTTGCCGGCCTTGAAGGTCGGGTAGGTCTTGGCCGGCAGAGTGATGTCCTGGCCGGTGGCGGGGTTGCGGCCGGTACGCGCCGCGCGGTGCTTGGTGCCGAACGTGCCGAAGCCCGTCAGCCGCACCTCGTGCCCGGCGTCCAGCTCGATCGCGATGATCCCTTTGCCCGGATCGGTGTCGAAAATGGCGCTCACGACCTCCGCCGCCTTCGCCTTCGACAGGTCGCAGTTCTTCGCTAGCTTGTCCGCCATCTCGGTCTTGTTCATCTGCATCCTCCTCTGGGGGTAGAGTGTCAGATCAGACTTCGCCAACGCGAATCGCCGCCGCTCCCTGAACCTCC
Source organism: Gemmatimonadota bacterium (assembly GCA_020350785.1). GTDB lineage: Bacteria > Gemmatimonadota > Gemmatimonadetes > Palauibacterales > KS3-K002. The sequence goes on along the minus strand of CP070722.1, from coordinate 1,009,979 downwards.
CGGGTGAGCGGCTCGCCAAGGGCGATCGCGTGTGATTGCCCGTGGCAATATCGGCCATTCGGCTTCCGCTTGCTAAGCCAGGCCCGGCGCCGCTCAAGGGGCATTTGCCCGCTTGGCGATGGGAGGGGTGCTCGTCGGCCGGAGCGGCGAGAGGCCGCTGCCCTCCACGAGACTGCGCATTGTGGGCCTGATGGAGCAGAGTCCGAACCCCGCCAAGATATCGCGGCCGTCGGCGCGATTCAACTCGCGGCGCCCGGTCAGGCGGGCGTTCAGGCCCACGGCGCCTGCCGCGGCACAGGCCTGGCGAAGGGCTGCTACCTCAGCACGGGCAGCCTGATCTGGGACGGATAGCGGCGCGAGTGGTGCACGCTATTGTGGGCTATCACACCTTCCTTCTCGTCGTAGTTCTTGCCGCCCGTGTTGAGATTGCGGGTGAAGCGCGGGAAATTGCTGCTGGAAACCTCGATCCGGATGCGGTGGCCGGCGGCGAAGTAGTTGCTGGTGGACATGGGACTGACCTTCAGCTCGTAGACGCGGTCCCGCTCCATAAACACCTGTTTGTCGTAGCCCTCGCGGTAACGCGCCCGCTGGATCGTCTCATCCAGGTTGTAGGCCGTCCCGTCGGGATAGACGTCGAGCAGCTTGACCGTGAAGTCCGTGTCGCGCGCGTCGGAGGAGACGTGAAGCGTGATCTCGATCGTCCCGCTGACCTCGATGCCCTCGTCGAGGGGGTCCGAGGTGTAGACGAGTATGTCCTGGCGCTGCTCGATCTCGCTCTGGTCGAACGAGCCGGCCTGGACGGCGCCGCCGGTGCAGCAGACGTTGCCGCCGTGGGATGGCACCGGGTTCAACGGGTCGTAGATGAAGGAGTCGGACCCGTCGGCGGATTCGGGCGCCCGGGTCGTGAGCCTGCCGTCGCCGGAGATGGTGTTGGCCTTGCCACCGCTGTCCAGATAGTAGGTCACCATCTCGGCGCCTTCCGGCGGCCAGGTCGAAGACGTCTGCCAGCGATTGAGGCCCATGGTGTAGTAGCGGACTTTGGGCAGGGTATCGACGATCCCGTTCGCCGCGCCCTTCAGCCAGTAGTCGAACCAACCGTAGATGAGCGCGTCGTAGTCGAGCCGGGCGTCACCGAGGTTGCGTTCGCCCACGATCGTCTCCTCCGAGGCGCGGGTGTAGGCGCAGTGCGTGACCGGCGCGATCACGGCGAACTGGTTCTCGGCGATCTCCGAGTCCTCAGCGTTGTGCCTGACATGATTGAACAGCGCGAGGTTGGGGCCCACGGAGACGTCGTACCACGACATGAACCAGAGGCTGGGCACGCCGAACGGTTCGTCGTCGTGATAGAGGCCGCCCCGGTACCAGGCGGGATCGTCGGGGGTCCGCTGGATCATCCTGCCGCCGGTGGCGACGGGCGCCGAGTCGGCGAAGATGCCTATCGGGCCCTGCACGTTCCGCATGAGGTCTTGGACGGGCAGGTGCCAGAGGGCTTTCGTCCAATCCACCCGCGGCATCTCCGGGGCGAGGTCGAAGTAGCGCGACAACCGGATCAGGTCCTCGCGCTCGATGTCGGGGGAGAACTGGGGGCGCTGCGTGTTCTGTACGCCGTAGAGCCAGCTGAAGAAGAGCATCTGCTCGGCACCGCCGCGGTACCAGTTGCCCTGCTCGTACCAGTCACCGATGCGGCCGACG
>CP070722.1:999447-1008187 GCA_020350785.1 Gemmatimonadota bacterium | reverse complement strand
TCGTACGTGTTGAAGGCATCGGGGTAGGCCATGACGTTGAGCTTGAATAGCTGTATGGCATCCTCGACCTTGCCCTCGTTGACGTACTGATAGCCCAGCCTGTTCATAGAGGATTCGGAAAATACGACAGCATCAGGCTGCTTCTGCCGCAGGCTCTCGAATGCCGCCACCGCCTCTGCAACACCCTGCCTGCGGATGAGCTCGAAGAACGCATCCTCGGTCGGTGCTTCCTCCTGAGCGATGGCGCTCAGCGAGCAGAGCGTTCCACAGAGCATCACTATCAAAGCGCAGCGGTACGTCATCATCGCTTCCTACCCCTTTTCTCTGGAGTGACCCGACAACTGCATGGGCCCGGTGGCGCGTAAAGACGGGGAGCCGCCGATTCGGCTCCGGCCTGACGATCCTCGTTCAGACCTGAATCGAGAAATGCTGAACTCATGACTCACCCGCGGGTCACCACCCCGATACCGTGCAGCAGAATCGCGAGTGGTTCGAGCTGTCGAAGACGGTCGGAAGCACGAGTCGGGAGCTAAAGCAAGCACGTCATATTATGAGACAGCGAACAGCCGCCGAAGGTTGCAGCCGCGGCCCGGGCTCGCCAGAGAAGCGTCTTCTTCGGAAAGAACATCACGCTGAGCGGCGGCACCCAATATCAATCGGGAACGACCGCGCACTTCCTATTGTATTATGTGATGTATCCAAACCGTTGGCTGCGAGTCGCCTTGGCGCCAGAGGCGCCGGCCGGTGATGACACGCAGCGGCGGAGCCGCAGGAAGGATGTGATTCATGCGCCAGATCCGCTTCCTAGTTCTGGCCAGCCTGGGCCTGCTCCTGGCCGCCTGCGCCACCGTCAAGTACTCGTCCGATTACGATCCGCAGGCGACATTCGAAGACTACAAGACTTACGACTGGATCGCCCCCAGTGAGGCTCAGCGCGCCGCCCTGGAGCGCGTCAACCCGTTTCTGGAACGGCGCCTCCAGCGGGCCGTGGATGCCGAATTGGCCGACCGCGGCTTTGCGAGAAGCGAAGAGGGTGAGCCCGACTTCTGGGTATCGGTCTACCCCCTGGTTCCCAGCCGCGAGGCAGGGCCGCGCGGCCGCCAGGTTGCCCGCAGCCAACCGCGCGTCAGCGTCGCAGTGGGATTCGGGTTCGGCCACCCATACTGGTACGGCTATCCCTACTTCGGATACCGCTATCCGTACTTCGGCTACCGCTACCCCTACTTCGGCTACCGTTACCCGTACTTCGGTTACCCCTACGCGGGCGGGTTCGGATTCCCTTATATCGGTCTCTGGCTTCCCTACGGCGGGTATCCTGGCTACGGCTGGGGCCCCGGCTACGATGGCGGGTATTATTCCTTCGGCGGCTACGCCTATCCGGTAGCCGTCAGCTTGGACGGACTGGGCCCCGGCACCCTCGTGGTCGACGTGACGGATGCGCGATCTGACGAGCTGGCTTGGCGCGGCTGGGCGGAAGGGGCCCTGTTGGAGGTGCCAAGTCCGGATCGGCTGGACGAATTCGCCGGCGAGGTTGTCGCCGAGATCTTGAACGGATTTCCGCCACCGGCCCGGTCGCGCTAGTCCCGCAGGACCGTATTACTCCGGAATGGAAAAGCGGCCGAGCACGGCCTAGCGAAGCTTTCGCACCGGTACCTTGCGGTAGAGCGGCGCTACCCCGAATTCGCCTGCGGACCAGAGAGCCAAGATGACGCTGACGGCCGCGATCGTGCGCTTCTCATCGCGCTGGCGGATGACCAGCCCGTAGGTGTCGGCGACGAAGCGCATGCGCCCCAACACCTGTTCCGCAGCAGAGCGCTCAACCTGGCCGTGCCAGGTATCCAGCTGATCCACAAGCATCTCCTCATGACGCCGCAAGAACTCGCCCAGGGCGAGCGAGCGGCCGCCGCGCGGCCCAGCGGCACGACAGAGCGCGATCAGATCTTCGGCGTAGACATCCCAGAGCTGCGCCAGCCCGTGGTTGTCGGGCTGGCGCAGACAGGCGGCGCGCTCCAGCGAGAAGCGAGCCCGCATCCGGGCTCGCCCCTTGGGAATGAGCGGGTGCAGATCGAACAGCGTACGCGCCGTCTCGTCGTCCGCCTCGTGATACACCCACAACTTCTCCAGTCGCGGCCAATCGAGGGCGACGATCACTTCCGGCTTTTCGCTGTCGAGAATGATGAACTGCCCTTTTTCCTCGTGGACGGCGGTCACCCAATGGTCCCATCCGTCCACGCAGAGTAGGCAGGGATTCCCGTGGTGGAGGTACTTGATGAGCTCCGCGCGTGCCGCATCGAAATCGAGCTTGCGGATCGTCGGAAGATCGCAACCGTAGTGGGCGGCGGCCCGCTCGAGCTGAGCCTCGTCAGTCCCCTCGGGTCCCGTTCCCGCCAGCCTCGTGATCTCCCATTCCGAGGCGAGAATTCCGCGCATCAGGAGGGCGTGCTTCAGAGCGAAAGGCCCGCACTCCCACTTACCTGGTTGCTTGTAGATCCCCAAGCTTTGTATCCGGCGCGGACCTGCGCTGTAGGTAATCGATCAGCGGCTGCGTGACCAACGGGACGACATCGTCGATCATGTGCGGCATCAGGTTGTCCATGACCTTGGGCATGAGAACGGGCATCTGCTCGGCCATGTAGTCGGGCATAGGCACCCGATCCTTGACGCGCGCCAGCATCGTCGGCAGGACCTTCGGCATCATCACGGGCAACAGCCGAGGGAACAATACCGGGAACAACGGCCGCATCACATGAAGCGCTCCGGGGACCCTCCCCATCGCGCGCATCATGCGCCCCATACCGAAAGGCATGGCATCGACCAGCTCGGGCCACATCGTGCCCATGAGATCGGCGAAGCCGCGCGGCGACATGAGCTCGATCATCGCCTCGAAGACCGCCCACTGCGCGCGAACTTCCGGATGCGGATCGGGCAGTTCGTACCCCAGCTTCTCCGCCGCGAAGTGAGCCAGATCCACCACCTCCAGCGGAACTTTTTGCTTCTCGGCGCTCACCCTTAGTTGAAACTCGCAGCAGGGGCAAAGCGCCAGCACCTTCTCGGCGCCGGCCTCAACCGCCTCATCGAGGCGCGTCTTGCCCACGTCGGCCGCAACGTCGGGCTCCTTGATCAAGGTCAACACCGAGCCGCAGCAATGCGCGTTCTCTCGATTGTGGCCCATCTCCACCAGCTCGACGCCCGGGATCGCTTTGATCACGTCGCGCGGCGGCTCGTACACTCCGGAGACGCGGCCGATGTGACAGGAGTCATGCCAGGTCACCTTCAGCGGATCGCCGTTCCCGTTGACGGGAAACGCGAAATCACCCGACTTGAGTCTGTCGGACACGACCTCGGAGTAATGTCTCGCGGTGATTCCGAACTCGATTCCCAGCTTCTTTGCCCAGGCCGGATAGACGCGCCGCCACATCATGTCGCAGGCCGGGCAAGAGCTGATCACCGTATCGGCGCCGGCCGTTTTCACCGCCGCGATGTTCTTCTTCATGGTCTCGGCGAAGGTGTCCCATTTGCCGGCCACCAGCATCGGGGTGCCGCAGCAATTCTCGCTCCCGCCGAGGTAGCTGAAATCGATGCCGGCGGAGTCGAGCAGGCGCACGCTGCCGATCCCGATGTCGTGCTCGACGTAGCTGGCCGTGCAGCCCGCGAAGTAGACGGCCTTCGCCTGGCGATCGGGGCCGTGCCTCTCCCAAAGATCGTCGGGGAACCAATCGGTGCGATTCTCCCGGTAGCCCGCCCAGATGTCACCTTCGGCTTCCAGTGCGGCCCTCATCATCTCGAAGGGCGGGAAGGTCATGCGCTGGTCTTCATCGATCAGCTTTCCGCGCAACTTCATCCACGAGGCCTCGATGGGCAGAGCGGCCGAGCAGCGCAGGTTGCACAGCTCGCAGGTCGTGCAGGCGATGAAGGTATCGACCATGAACTGGTCCCACTCCTCGCGTCCCTCGATGAACTCGCGAAGCCAGTACCACTTGCCGCGCGGCGACTGGCTCTCCCAGCCGCGGCCGTAGAACTGATCGCACTCATCGATGCAGTAGCCGCACTGCGAGCAGGCATAGGCGAACCAGGACACATCGGCGGGAATCCCTCGCACCGGCTCGGTCGGTCGCTCGCCCACCAGCGTGATGACGTTGTTGCCAAAGGGCCGTAGCAGCGGCTCGAGACGGCCGGCCAAGCCGAGTGCCGCGCCCAGCATCCCGTTGCCGATAACCTTGCGCGGATTCATGACGCCGCTGGGATCGACCTCTTGCTTGAACTTCTTGAGGCGCTGCAAGCGTTGCGGCCCCAGGATCTCATTAGCCCTCTTGGAGAAGTAGAGACCGGTGCTGTAGGATCGGCCGCCGTACTTTTGGGCGATCTTCATCACCGTCAGCACCAGCCCGAAGACGAAGTTATAGCTGAAGCGGCGCTGGTCGGCGGGAATCAAGCCCAGCACGACGACTTCGGGCTCGGCTTCCGCACCCTCGCGAATGACGACGCCCTCCTTGACCACCGGCTGGTCGACCTTCCGCTCGATCTCCGTCATCACGGCGCCGAGATTGGAGAGTGGGACGACGACCTCGGCAGGGACGAGCGATGGGCCCAGCCGCTTCACCACCATCAGCTTGTAGCGATTCGCCCATTCGTGCTGCGCGATGCGCTCGCTCAGAAGCTCGGCCTCATTGCGACTCAGCAACCCTTCGAGCTTCGGCAACACCGCATCTCTTTCTTTCTTGCGGAAGGCGATCGTCGATACGTAGGCCGCCGGTAGAATGACACGCTCCTCCGCGGGATGACCGTAGTGCTCCATGAGCGGAGCCCGGTTCTTCAGCTCGGCCATGCGCGGGTTGATGAAGACGAAGGACCAGATGGGCAGCTTCGCCGTAACGATTTCCTCGATCAGTCGCTGCAGCTTGCCGGGATCCGGGCAGGCGACGCTGGCAACTTCCAGCTCCTCAAGCGGCATCACCTTGACCGTCACCTGAGTGATGAACCCGGTGATGCCCTCGGCGTCCGCCACGAATTGCAGGTCAGCGCCGCTCATTTCCCGAACCGCGCCGCTGGGAAGCACGAGGCGCGCGCGCACGACGTTTTCCCGGAACCAGCCGGCCTCGTAGGACCCGATGCCCACGCCGCCCTGCGCCAGCCAGCCGGCCACCGTCGAGGACGGGTAGCTGGTGGGATAGAGCCGCAGGGTCAGGCCGTGCTTGGCAAGCTCCTTGTCGAGCTTCTCCCAGACCATGCCGCCTTCCACCGTGGCCGTCAGCGCTTGCGGGTCGACGTCGATCAGCCGCCTCAGGCGATAGAAATCGACGACGATCCCACCTCTCACCGGCACGGCGCCGCCATATCCGGAGGTCGCCTTACCCCGCGGCGTGAGTGGGATCCTCCGCTGCGAGGCCCAGCGGACAAACTCCACCAGTTGCTCTTCGCTCTCCGGTTGCACCACCGCCTCGGGTACCGCCTTGCCGACAAGCGGCCTGACGAGCTTCGGTATGGCCGCGACATCGTGGCCGTACAGCTTGCGCTCGACGCCCCGGAAGGTCACACGATCGCCAAACAGATTCTGGAGATCGGCTCTCGCTCTGGCGTTCAGTCGCCCCATGTTACGCTTCCAATGCTCCGGGCTCGATGTTGCTCCTGGCATCGACCGGGCACCGCCCGAGAAGGCTCGGCCGTCGCCGCGAGCCATCGGGTCGCTCGGCCATCAGCCACGCCGGCGAGCCGATGAGATCACTTCTCTTTGGGCAACTTCGAGGCCGAATTAAGGGCCTGGAATAGGCACGGAATCGCGCGTGGCCCACGCCCACTCCAAGCCAAACTGGCCCCTTCTGCGGCAGTCTGACACGGAACACAATCGAAGATCACACGGCGGGGCGGCCGCCCCTCGACACCGCCCCGCGGCCTTGCCGTGCCGACCGGCCGATCCCGTTTCGCCTAGCGGATCCGCTCGACCAGTTGCTCGATCCGCGTGACCAGCAGCTGGGCGGTGGAGCCGTAGTTGGAGAGGGCGGCGATGAGGTACCCGGCATCTGCGTAGATCGTGAGTTGACCGCTGGCACCCAAGCTCCCACCGGTGTGCCCGACAGCTTTGCCGATCGCTCTCTGATGGACCTGGAACCCGTAGCCGTCACCCTCCCCGTACCTCGTCCACATCACGGGGAGCGCGCTGTTCGGGACCAGCGCCCCTTTCAGCAGCGCCCGCGCGAAGCGGTGCAGATCCACCACGGTCGAATAGCCACCTGAAGCGGGAGTCCCCTTGACCCGTATTTCGAACGTGTTTTCGCGCCAGCCGTATTCACCGCTCGAGTCGTCGACGTAGCCAGTGGCCAGGTTGTCGACTGGCTGGTCCAGCTCGTAGTAACCGCTATCCTGCATCCCGGCCGGATCGAAGATGTTCTCACGGATGTAGTCGTAGTAGCTGCGCCCCGTCACCTTCTCGATCACGATACCGAGAAGAAACATTCCGTTGTTGCTGTATCGGTATCCCTCCCCCGGTTCGAAGGCGAGCGTATCTCTCCAGATCAGCGGCTTGAAGTCGTCAAGATTCCGGTACCGCAAACTGGATGTGCGGCCGGGCTCATCTCCAATGTCGCCAAGCCCCGACGTGTGCGTAAGCAAGTGGTGGATCGTGATCCTGTCGCTGATCTCGCGCGGCAACCACGAGTCATCGACATACCTGCTGAGCGTATCCTCGTAGGACAGCGCCCCCCTCTCTACGAGCTGCGCGATTGCCGTACCGGTGATCATCTTGTTGATCGAAGCAAGATAGAACTTCGTATCGACCTTGTTAGGCACGCGATAGCGCTTGCTAGCCTCGCCGCAGGCGTGCGACAATAAGATCTGGTCCGCTGCGGCCAACAGCACGGCACCTGAGAACACATCGTTACGGCAAACGCGATCCACGACCGCGCGCGCTGCCGCGATAGCCTCGCTCTCGCTCAACGCCGCCTCCCCTACATCGGACGGCGTTCCCGGATGGTGATCCAGCAGGAAGCCGCTCAAGCGATAGGTGTCGCGGTCATCGATGAACAGCCTGAACGAGCGCCAGGCTTCATAGTTGCGATCCCTGACGACCACGACGGTCTCGCGCTCGCGCGGTGGCGAATACGTTCGAATGCTGTGGAAGTCCACGCCCCCGGTGAAGCGTCGCAAGAAGCGGAAAGTCTCTACGTGCGTCTCCATCGGTGCGAACTCGCGAAGGCTCTCGGTGCACTCATCCTCCATGAAGCGTCGTACCTCGCCTGGATCGGCGGAGTTGATGGTCTCGATCAGCGAGCGGATCCTCTCCCCCAGCAGACCCGCAGGCATGGTCGGATCATCCTGGTAGGTCTCCGCATTCTGCTGAGCCAGGGTGACATCCGCCGGGCAGATCACTGCGAGAATCAGGAATAGTGCTGCTCGAATCACGGCAGGCCTCCTCCCGTCTTTGATTTACGCTTCTTGCGCTGGTAATGGCGCCGCGCCTTCGCACGATTACCGCACACGCTCATGTCGCACCACCGGCGCGTTCTGTTCCGGCTCTGATCGAGGAACAGCCAGCCGCAGGTCTCCGACTCGCAAAGCCTGACCCGGGACAGATCCGGCGAGGTCAGCAGCTCGGCGGCATCGCGGATCAGCGGCGCAAGCATCCGGTCCAGCCCGCGCCGATCCGGAGCCCAGCGCCACTCAAAGCCACCGTCAACGGCGGCGAGCCGGAGCGCGCTCATGGCAGCCGGCAAGGCCGCGTTCAGCGCCGCGATGGAGCGCTCGGGGAGGCCCCGACCGCTGGCGATCGACGAAAAGATGGCAAAGAGCGCCTCGCGCAGGTCGCGCGCCGCCGCCAGAGCCGCATCGGCATCGGCAGGCCTGCTCATCCCCTCCTCGCCCAGCACCCGCGCCTCCTCCGCCTCGATCACACCCGCCTGCTCGGCCCAGGCGATGAGGTCGGAGTAGCTGTTGAGCAACTCCTTGCGCCCTTCCGTGGGGCGGTTGTCCACAGTGTTGGCGAAATCGAGACTGAGCCGTCCGCCCGAGAGCTCGAAGCGGGGTGCTCCCCGTGTAGAGGCCGAGTCGCGCTCTTCCATCGTCCGAATATAACCAGTAAACACTACTTGACAGGTTAGCTTTTTGCCCACATATTAACTACCAACATATGTTACGGTAGTTAGTCCTGCGCGTCAAGGCCCCAAGCGACCGAGGTGGCTCCGGTGGATCGCAAGCATTCCAACACTCTAGCGACTAAGTACATAGCGGCATTCGGGGCCATCTATCTGGTCTGGGGCTCGACCTACCTGGCCATTCGCTTCGCCATCGAGACGCTGCCGCCGCTTTTCATGATGGGCGCCCGCTCGCTGTTGGCCGGAGGCGTGCTTTACGCTCTGGCGCGCCTGCGGGGTGCCGAACCCCCGACTTTGAGGAACTGGCGATCGGCAGCGGTCGCCGGGATTCTCCTCTTCTTGGTCGGGCACGGGGGGCTCGCCTGGGCTCAGCAGCGGGTCACGTCGGGTGTCGCGGCGTTGATCTCGTCGACGACTCCGCTCTGGATCTCCCTCCTGATGGCGGCCCAAGGGAGCGAACGCCCCTTCAGCCGAAGAATGCTGGCCGGCCTGGTCCTCGGGTTCGGCGGTGTAGCGCTTCTCGCGGGGCCCGGCGCCGGACTCGGTGAGAGTGCGGTGGATCCGATCGGCGTCCTGGTCCTGCTGTTGGCCGATGTGGCCTGGGCGGCGGGTTCGATCTACTCGAGGGGCTGCGATTTTCCCCGCAGCCCCTCGCT
>CP070722.1:979139-999347 GCA_020350785.1 Gemmatimonadota bacterium | reverse complement strand
TAGGCCGGGAGGGACTCGAACCCTCAACCTACGGATTAAGAGTCCGTTGCTCTGCCAGTTGAGCTACCGGCCTACGATCCGGGTTGGACCGCAAAACTAGCCCGCCGCGATCGGGCGTCAATAGCCGTAAGTCCGCAACAACTCGTGCGACGCCGGCTTGTCCACCAGATTGGGGTGCAGCGCCCAGGCCAGAATCTCGATGGCATCGATCAGGCGCGGCCCGGCGCGGGTGAAGGCCGCGCCATCCCCCAAGTACACCCGCTGGAAGCGAACCGCCGAGAGTTCCTTCCAACCCGGCCGCTCGCTCAAGACCCGCATCTCTCGCTTGATCCGCTCGATGCCGAGATCCTCGCAGGCGACGACGATGGCTTCGGGGTCCCGGCGGCGCAGATCGCTCCAGGCTACCGGACCCGGCGCGAGACCGGCCGTGTTGAGCGCATCGACCCCGCCGGCGACCTCGATCAGTTGTGGTATCCAGTAGCCGCCCGAGAAGCAGGGATCTAGCCATTGGATGAACGCCACCCGCACGCGCCTGGCCGTTCGCAGCGCCCGCTGCACCGCGCTCATCCGCCTGTTCATCCCATCCACGAACTCATGCGCCTCGTTCAGCCGGCCCACCGCCAGCCCCACCCGAATGTGATCCTCCAGAACGTCGTCCATGTGGCGTGGATACAGAGTGATCAGCTCGGGCCGCGGGTTGAGGCCGTCGGCGATGGCGCGGATTCCGGGCAGCGACACGAGGGAGAAGTCGCTGGGACCCTGCGTGATGATCACATCCGCGCGCAGCCCCCACATCGCGGTCTCATCCAGACGGTAGACGCTGCCGAACCTGCGGCTCGTTTCGACTTTCTGGCGATAGATCTCCGAGCTGCTCAGCTCTTTGGGGTCGAAGCGACCGTGGGTGACGCGCTTGCGCTCGCGAGCCTCTGGCGGATGATCGCACTCGTGCGAGACCCCGACCAGTTGATCGCCGGCTCCCACGGCGAACACGATCTCGGTGGCAGCGGGAAAGAGGCTGGCGACTCTCGGCACGTTACTCGGTTTGAGGCAGGGTCCGACTCGATCGGGTCCGCTGTCGACCTCGTAGGCTTCTACACATCGGGAAGCGACGGACGCTCGCGGCGACCCGACTCCAGCTCGCGCCTGAAGCGCTCCGCCTCCAGCAGGCGGCTGACCTGACGATCGAGGTCGTGCACGACATCCTCGATCTGCGCCATCCGCACCTCCAGCTCCTCGCGGTCCGCTTTGAGCCCCTTGAGCTTGGCGTACTCGCGGATCAACGGCCGCAAGACCACGTGCGTGGCCAGTGCCATGCTGGGCACGCCAAGTACGAAGATGATGGCCAGGATGGCTTCGATATCCACAGCCCGCCTCCCGCGGCAATTAAGATCACACGTCCCGCCGCCAAACTTAGGGCGATCGGACTGGCCTCGGTAGGCCCGCCCGCCGTCCGCCCCTCGAACCGATCTCCCGCGGACGGACCTTACAACCTTTGGGCTGCACAGGGTATCCAAACCGGTGACTCTGCCAAGGGAGGACCAATTCATGCTCTGGAGATCAATGTTTCCGACGGCGGCCCTGCTCGGCTGCGCTCTCGCCCTGTCGGTCGCCGCTACACCCGTCCGCGCTCAGCAAGTCCGGGTCGTGCCGGACGACGCATGGTGCGATGACGACGAGGAGGACCGTTACTGTGAGGTCCGTGAGGTGACCATCGCCGCAGACCGCGACGTCGTCAGGGTCGACGCGGCACCCAACGGCGGTATCAGCGTCGAGGCCTGGGACCGAAACGAGATCCTGCTGCGCGCTCGCGTTCAGGCGCACGCCGACTCCGAGTCGGATGCCCGCGACCTCGTCGGCCAGGTGAACCTCGAGACCGGCGGCACGATCGGGGCCGAGGGACCTCGCACCGGGCACGACGAATGGTGGTCGGTCAGCTACGAGCTGCGGGTGCCGCGACGATCCAGTCTCGACCTGAAGAGCCTTAACGGTGGCATCTCGATCGACGGCGTCTCGGGCGACATCGAGTTCCACACCACGAACGGCGGGATCAAACTCGCCGGCCTGGCCGGCGACATCAGCGGCTCCACGCGCAACGGCGGACTGACCGTAGAGCTCAGCGGCGACCACTGGGACGGCGCGGGCTTGGATGTTCAGACTACCAACGGCGGCGTAAAGCTCATGATCCCTGAAGGCTACTCGGCCCGGCTCGAGTCCGGCACCACCAACGGCTCGATTCAGGTCGACTTCCCGATCACCCTGCAAGGGCGTATCGACCGCAAGATCACGGCGACGCTGGGCGATGGTGGGCCAACGATCAGACTCTTCACCACCAACGGAAGCGTAGCGATTCGCAAAAGCTGAGTCGCCTGCGGGACAGGCCCGCAGCCAAGGCGGGCACACCCGGCGCCACGAGCAGGACCGCCCGGGTGTGCCCGTCTTTCTTGCCCCCTCAAACATCCGTGCCTAGCTTGGAGTCAGCAAAAAAAGAGAGTTCGGAATCCAGCAAATCAGGGTTATCCGAATGGCCTCAGCGAGACGGTGTGCACCTGTCCTCGCTTTGCTGGTCCTTCTTCCCACGGCCGCCCTGGCCCAGGACCCAAAGCCCGTACCCGACAGCGCGATCGTCGTACCCGGCGCCCGCTACGCGGTCAGCGGCCTCCGACAGTTCTTCTGGGGTAAGCGTTATCGCGGCGCCTGGACCACCCCCGCCAAGCTCGAGGTGCTGGATCTCGATTCTTTCGCCGGCAACCTCGAGCCCGTGCGCAAACTGTCCGGACGCCAAACTCATTTTCTGATCCTCCGCGGAGCCGACGGCAAGAGCTACGCCTTCCGGTCGGTAGACAAAGATCCCACCTCGGTCCTCCCCGCCGCCTGGAGAGGGACTATCGCCGAGGACATCCTGCAGGATCAGATCAGCTCTCAGCACCCGGCCGCAGCGCTGGTGGTCGACAAGCTGGAGGAGGCGGCGACCGTCCTCCATCCGACCCCGCACCTCTTCGTGAGGCCCGACGATCAGGCGCTGGGAGAGTACCGCCAAGAATTCGCCGGCATGCTGGGACTGCTGGTCGAGGGTTGCGGCTATCAGTTTGCCGACAGCGCGATATTCGCCGGGGCCTCGCGTATCATCGGAACCGACGAGCTTCTCGAGTCGCTGCTGGCGAGCCCGGCCAACCGGGTCGACGCGCGAGCCTTCCTGACCGCCCGACTGGTCGACATCCTGGTTGGAGACTGGGATCGCCACCGCGGCCAGTGGCGTTGGGCCCGGTTCGGCAGTTCGAGTTGGAAGCCGATCCCGGAAGATCGTGACCAGGCCTTCTCCGGGCTCGACGGTCTAATTCCCGCCCAGGCCTGGCGCTTCCTGCCGGAGCTTGTCGCCTTCAAGGAAAAGTATCCGAACATCATCGGGCTTCATTTCACCGCTCAGGAAGTCGACCGCCGGTTTCTGGTCGACCTCGAGCTTCAGGTCTGGGACTCGATAGCCTCGAGCCTGGTCGAACGTCTCGGTGACGATCTCATCGAGGAAGCCGTGGGCCGGCTTCCCCCGGAGATGAACGCCATCGACGGGCCGCGACTGACACGCACGTTGCAGAGCCGGCGCGACGCACTGCCCGAGGTGGCGCGCCGATTCTACCGCCTGCTGGCCCGCGAGGTCGAGATCCATGCGACCGATGTCGACGACGAGCTTCGCATCGAGGAGATCGCGGGCGGCCTGGTCGAAGTGACGTTGTCAGACCGGAACGACCCTGCCGAACCCTACTACCGGCGCCGCTTCAACCCCGCGGAGACTCGGGACATCCGTATCAAGCTTCACGGCGGGGATGATCGCGCCGTGGTCCGGGGTACCGACAAGTTGGGCACGACGGTGCGGATCGTGGGCGGCGACGGCGACGACGAGCTGTTCTACGAGACGAGCACGGGAGGCGTCCGTTTCTATGACCAATCCGGCTCAAACAGGGTGAGCGGCAGGCACGGCGGCCGGACCGGCATCGATGAGCGGCCCTACAAAGAGTGGTCCGCGACGCCCGACAACGAGCGCCCGCCCCGCGATTGGGGGGGGTCCAGCTTCCCGATTCTCGTCGTGGGGGCAAGCTCCGACTACGGCTTCTACGCCGGAGTGGGCCAAACCCGCTTCAGTTACGGCTTCCGTCAACACCCGTACGCTCTGCGCCTCTCGCTTGCCGCCGGCATCGCCACGACCGGGAAGGTGGCCGCGCGCTTCGATCTCGATTATCGACTCGAGAACTCGCTGAACCATCTGACTCTGGCGACTTTCTACAGCGAACTCGACCTCATCAACTTCTACGGCTTCGGCAACAACGCCGCCGAACCAGCAGGTGGAATCGGGGAGAGCGCGGCACGCAATGTCGATCGCGGCATGTTCGTCCTCGAGCCGGCGATCGCCAGATCCTTCGGCGGAAATACCGACCTCTCGCTGGGACTGACGCTTCGCTTTTCCAACACCTCGGAGGATTCCGCCAAACTCGTGAACCAGCTTCCCGGCCTGATCGGCACAGGCGACTTCTGGCAGCTCGGAGGGTTCGTCGGCCTGATCCTGGATAGCCGCGACGTGACGTCCGCCGCCACCAAAGGTGCCACGCTCTCTCTCAGGGGTTCGTACTACCCGGAGCTGCTCGACAACAAGAGCACTTTCGGCGCCTTGGACGCCGTAGCCACGACCTACCTCTCGGCCGGCCTGCCGCTGGACCCCACGCTCGCCCTGCGGGCCGGCGGCCGAAAGGTATGGGGCGGCTTCCCCTACTTCGAGGCGGCCTTTCTCGGAGGCGTGGCCTCCCTGCGCGGCTGGGAGACGGAACGGTTCGCCGGCGACGCCTCACTGTTCGGAAACGCTGAGCTGCGCTTGCTGCTGGCACGGCCGCGGATGCCGCTGCTGCAGGAACTGGGGGTCTTCGGTCTCGCTGACATCGGCCGGGTCTATGTGGACGGCGAGTCGCCGGGCGACTGGCACACGGGCTTCGGAGGCGGCTTGTGGCTGGCATTCCTGGGTCGTCAGAACAGTGTTTCGGCCAGCGTAGCACGCAGCAGCGAGGGCACGACCTTCTACATCAACTACGGCCTGCCGTTCTGAGCCGGACTCCCCCCGGGGACCTCTGAGCCGCCCGCGTGGTAGAACACCAGAGTGCCGCCGGCCGCCTGGCGACAAGCCGCGCAGGCTAAGGCCGTCCGCGCTACCCCGTACCGCGAAGTGATATTGACTGAGCAGCCGGGCCGCTGTTCGATTCTCGGTCCGTCGCTCGAGATCGCGCCTGGTACAAACCTGGTTCCTGACGCCCATATGAAGATGATCGGTATCCGTATCGGCTCCGCGCTGCTGGCCCTGTCGATCGCCGCCTGCGGCCCGCGGCGGTTTCCCGATGTTTCACCTCCCCCGCAAGTCAATCCGCGAGCCGAGGCGGTGGTCTACCTGATCGGCGATGTCGGTGAGGCTTCACAGCAGGACGCTGTACTGGCGCAATTGAAAGCCGATATCAGGAAACGGACCCAATACGCTCAGGTAATCGTGGCCTTTCTCGGTGACAACGTGTACCATCGAGGCCTGCATCCACCCTATCACGCGGATCACGATGAGGACATGGCCCGCCTCGAGGTCCAGATCGACGTGCTCAGAGGCACCGACGCGACCGGCGTCTTCCTGCCGGGAAATCACGACTGGGGCTACGGCGATGAGCGCGGCCTCGATCAACTCCGGCGCCAGGGCGATCGCCTGGCCACAGCGGCCTTGGACGGCGTCGCGGTGACGCTGCTGCCCGAGGCGGGCTGCCCCGGCCCCCGCGCTCTAACCGTCGGTAAGTCCGCCCTGCTGGTGATGATCGATACCGATTTCTGGCTTCGCGACGACGTTCCGATCGAGGGTTGTGAACATCGCTCCACAGATGAGGCGCTCGTTGGGTTACGAAGCATTCTTTCCCAGAACGCCAGAGGCGATCGACGGCACGTCGTGGTGCTCGGCCATCACCCGCTCAAGACCTACGGCCCGCATGGAGGCTACTTCGGCCTCAAGGATCAGTTCTTCCCCGGAACCAATCTCTGGGCGCCGCTGTACGTTCCTTTGCCCTTCCTCTACCCGATCGTACGCAATTCCGGGATCTCCAAACAGGACCTGTCCAACAACCGCAACGCTGCCATGCGCACGCAGATCGGTCAGGCACTGAGCGAGACCCCGGATCACAACATCGTCTATGCCGCCGGCCACGACCACAACCTTCAGGTCTTCGAGGGAGGCGACTACGGAGTCCGCTACATCCTGGTGAGCGGCGCCGGCAGCAAGCTGACCGATGTGGGACAGGACGACGCACTGTTCGCGGCAGGCAAACAGAACCGGGAGCTCGGTTACATGCGATTGGACTTCTTCGACGACGGTGGTGTCTTGCTGAGCGCCGTGACCGATGGAACCGTCGCCTGTGGTGGCTCGCCGGATTGTAAGCCCGAAGCAAGCGTCCGTTACTGGCGTTGGCTCGTAGAGGAGAACGTCTCGGCTGTCGAATAGCGACTGCGCTGGATATTCATATGACCTCGAGGGCGGCGCGGCCGCGACGCCAACAACTGGGAGCACAATTCAAGATGCGAAACTCCATACTCGCTTTGGCTTTGTCGACAACCCTCATCGCGGCTCCGGCCGTTGCCCAGGATAGAGCCGAGATAACGCCTTTCGTCGGCTGGCAGTTCGGCGGCTGGGCGGCAGGCCGCAGCGGCGACTTCAGGCTGAGCGATGACGTGGCCTACGGCGGCATTCTGGACATCGCCGTGCGCCCCGGAGCTCAAGCGGAATTCATGTACAGCCGACAGGAGACCCAGCTGCTCTTCGATGACTTCCTCGAAGGCAGGCGCGTTCTTACCGACATGACGGTCGAATTCATACATGGCGGCGGCCTGGTCGAGATCGACCGCGGTCACCGGGCAAAGCCATTCGTATCCGCGACTCTCGGCGCGACGCACTTCAATCCCGAGCAGAGTGTCATCGACGGCGTGCGAGTCGACGACGAGTGGCGCTTCTCGTTTACCCTTGGCGCCGGCGTCAAGATATTTCCCAGTCAGCGCCTGGGTATTCGACTGCAAGGGCACTTCATGTCCACCTTCCTGGACACCGGCGGCAGCATATTCTGTGGAGGCGGGGGCTGCTCCTTCGGGTTGTTCGGTTACGGCATCTACCAAGGATCGGTTTCCGGAGGCGTAACGCTCGCGATCTGAGCATCGGCCAGCTCTCTCACCGACGAATCGCTTACTGTGCTTCGACTCTCCGCTTCTCTACTCCTCATACTGAGCTGCAGCCTGCTGCGGCCGGCTGCCGCCTCGGCACAGAGTGACCCAGCGGGCGCCCCGGTGCTCGATACGATCATCATCGTCAGAGAGAACGTCTTCAGCCCCGAAGAGGTCGACAAGAATTTCTTCTTTCGTACGGCGAACGGCCTACGTGTGCAAACTCGCGAGTTCGTCATCTCGAGAGAACTGCTTTTCCAGGAAGGCCAACCGTACGATTCGGCCCGCGTCGCGGAATCGGAGCAAAACCTCCGACAACTCAGCCTGTTTCGACATGTAGACATCGATACCGCTCGGGTGGCTGGCAAACTCGCCGCCCTGGTCACTACGAGGGACGGCTGGAGCACCAAGATCCCGCTCAAGGTCGCCGCGGAATCGGAAGGTACGATCACCGGCAAGATAGGGCTGACCGAGACGAACCTGCTGGGCACCGGCACGTTCGTCCACGTGGCCTATCGGAAAGACGTCGACCGAGACGGTGTGGAGATGTCAACTCGCTGGCGCAGGTTCGCCGGAACCCGCCTGATTCTCAGCGGCTCCTACTTCGGTCTGTCCGATGGAAACATCGGCGACTGGGAATTCGGCTTACCATTTCTGGGGAGCGAAGACCGCGAGGCGATCTCGTACAGCGGGCTGGCCGCCGACCGCCGCATCCTGCGATTTCGCACCGCCGATGCCGGCGATCCGGACACGACCTTCTATCAGCGGCGCGCTTTCATCAATCGCCTGGGCGTCGCCTATGCACCGGTCGCCAAGTCGAGCCGCTATCTCAGACTGGGTGCGCGCGCCGAGATCCGCCGCGAGGAGTACATCCTGCAGCAAGACACCGCAGCAGCGATCCCCGACACCGTCACTGCGAGCTTGACGCTCGCGACCGAATTCCGTCGCGTCCGTTACAAGGAAGTGCGATTCTTCAACGGCTTCGCCGACGAAGACATCGATGTCAGCTACTACGCCGGCCTGTCGGCCACCCTGGCACCGGAAGCCCTCGGTTGGCGGCGGAATGGTATCGGCTCCAGTCTGGTGCTCAGCGGTGCCGAACGACTTCCCGATGGGTTCATCAAAGGCTCGATCGCCGCCAACGGCTTGTTCACCTCGGCCGGCCTCGACTCCGGCCAAGTCGTCCTCAACCTTACCTTCGGGTACAAGCCGGGGCGGCGCCATGCGACGGTGCTGCATGCCTCCGCTGGCCTACAAGAAAACCCGCCGCCGGGCCAGGAGTTCGATCTTGGCTTCGACATGCCGCCGCGCAGCTTCGCGCCCCATTCCTTCACCGGCACTCGTACGCTCTGGGGAACCGCCGAACACCGCTGGTTCGTCTGGGACAGCATCCTCGATCTGTTCCGACTGGGTTTCGCGGCGTTCATCGACTACGGGGGCGCCTGGTACGAAGATCAGGACCCCCGCTTCGGCGGTAATATCGGCTTCGGTCTGAGGCTGGGCGGCAGCCGTAGCTCGGCGCGTGACGCCGGCAGGCTCGACCTCGGATACCGCTTCGGTGACCTCGCCGGAAGACACTGGGTCCTCAGCTTCGGACCCGGCTTCGTGTTCTAGCGCGTAGGCTGCCTCGGCTACTCGGACCCCTCGCGGGCTAGCTCCGCATCGATATAAGCGGCTAGAGTCGCGTAGGGTACCGCGCCGCCAGGCACCGGAACACCGTTCACGAAGATCGCCGGTGTACCATCCACGCCCACCGCCGCACCTTCCTGCAGATCGCGCCGGATTCGCTCGGCATGCCGCCCCGAGTCCAGGCAGCTATCGAACTCCGCTTGAGCGAGGCCCAGGCGGCCAGCCTTCTCTTTCAGAGACTCGACGTCCAGGCTGTCCTGCTCATCGAAGAGCAGATCGTGCATGTCCCAGAACTTATCCTGCTCGTGCGCGCAGAGGGCCGCCTCCGCAGCTTTGAACGCGCGCGGATGGATGTCCAGTGGGTACTGCCGGTATACGATACGCACCTGGTCGCCATAGTTTTCCCGAAGCTCGTGCACGATCGGCTTGAAGCGACGGCAGAAGGGGCACTCGAAGTCCGAGAACTCCACCACCGTAACCGGAGCATCGGCCGGACCCAGGGCCGGGGAACCTTCATTGTTCAATACGACACGGAATGGCTCCAAGAAGAAGGAAATCTCCTTGTCCCCAGCCAGGTCGTTCGTGAACCTCTCCAATATCTGATCGCGCTTCGAACTCTCCAGAAACTCCCTTATCCGCGGGTAAAGCTGCTCCAGGCTCCGGCCTCCCAACCGAGCCTGGTTCGCGTTGTACCAGTTCGTGATCTCGCTCTCCGTGACCTGCACCCTCGCATCGATCTCGTTGGCCACCAATTCGTCCTTCGTGATGCCACGCGCCGCCGCCTCACCCTCCAGCAGCCGATCGCGGACTACGCTCTGCAGCGTGCTCTCGATCAGATCGTGCCGTTGGCTCCGGTACTGGTATTCCAGTTGCTCGAGCCGTTCTCCGATCTGCTCGTCGATGTCGGCCATCGTGACCGGCGACCCATCGATGGTGGCTAGCACCTCATCCGCATCCCCGGCGTCCTCTACACCCTCGCCGCCGGCGCAGGCGCCCAAACCCACGCCGGCCAGGCCACAGGCCAAGATCGCGGCCGTTACCGTGATCCGCTGGCGCGACAATCTTTCAATGCTTGACAACATCGGCTGTTCACCTTTCTGCTAGCCCGGTACCCATCGCCCGACACCACACAAACGCCCGCCCGGCTCAGGGCAAGGAGTTCAGAAGATGACCGCTAGGCGGCTGAAAGGCAAATCCTGGCGGCAATCTCGGCTAGAATCTGGGCTGCGTGTGATAGCGGCCATACTGCATCTCGAAACCGAAGCCCAGGCCGGGGTTGATCTTACGCGCTTCGGCCAGCGACCGGCGCGGCCAGGACAGCCCCGCGCTCAACTCGAGGATCAGCCAAGGTCGAAAGGCGCCCTGTCTGTAGACCACCCGCAGCCCGTAATCCTCCAGCGGCACATCTCTGCCCGTCTCCCCGAATATCTCAGCTAGATACGCCAGGGCGCGGCTCCCGCCGAGATGCTGGTACAAGGTGATCCCGGTCTGCCAATCGAGACCATATGTCGACTCCGAAAATGTACCCATCGCGTGGTAGCGAAACAGGAATCGCTGGCGAAGCCTCTGGTCGAGGTCGATGCGCGTGGTCGTACCGAATCCGTCACGCTCGCGCCAGAAGCCCGTTTCGCGGATGCGCGCGAGGGTGCGATCAGTCTCGATGAGGTTCAATCGGTAGCTGACCTTGAGGTAGGGCTCGAGAGGCACTTTGAGGTTCACGCCGGGGCTGATGCTCAGACGGCTCCGGCGGCCGCGGAGTGGTGTGAAGCCGACACCGAGAAAGAACTCATCTTCGTCGGTGGTGGCCAAGGTCTGAGGAACACCCTCGAAGCTGTCCGCTTGGTCAGAGACGTAGCTGTCGAAATTCTCTCGTCCCAGGGTGACGTTTGCGCGATTCTCCAGTCTCGGAAAGCTCAACTTCACGCGGAACCGGAAGTTCGGATCCAGTCGATCGCGCTCGTCCCACCAGAGTCCTACGAATATGCGGCCGTAGGTAACGTCCCGCTCATCGTACACGTACGAATCGCCGAACAGACCGTCGAACCAGAGCGCCGAGCCGCAGACGGTTCTACTCACGTTGCGCTGCAACCAGTCCAGCCAGCTCTGCTGTAGCTCATCCGGCGTGCAGGGATCCCGGCGCCGGGAAGCCGTGTCCTGCGGCAGAGAGTCGCCGGAGCTCAAGTGTGCGCCCGGCGGCAGGTGTCCGGCCGGCGGTGGCTGCGCTTCCAGGGCAGCCGGCGCGAGCAGCGTAACAACGGTCGTGACCTGAACAACGAGTGCTGTAAGAGAGGCTCTAGGCGCAGTGCTGGACGAATGCTTGCTCACCGGCGGCCCGGCTCGACGGCGCCCTGCGGGAGCGTTTGGCACCGCTCCCGCACGACACCTCGGGTTCAATGGAAACTTCGAGCTTGAGTCGCTAGTTCGGCGGGAAGCGCTCGAAGAGCTTGGTGACGACCTGGCGGACTCTTTGATCGCGGCGTTCCGGGCTCGCACTGGGATCAACAGTTCCCTGTGCCCAGCCACGCCAGGACAGCTCCTTGGACTTCGCGTCGAAGATGTCCACCAACAAGGTGCCCTCTGTCCACTCTGTCGCCTGGGTGTAGGCGCCGCCCATGCCGCCGCCGTACCAGCCGTAGTAGCCCCAGCCGCTGTAGTACGTCGTGTAATCGACTTTCTGCTGAGTCGTGACGATGAAGTTCACGATGAAATCAGGTGTCCCGGACGTCGCCTTCTCGTAGCCCTCGGCGGCTAGCTGGTCATCGATCGCAGCCATGATTCGTCTCTCGATCAGCTGGCTCACGCCGCGCGGATCAGTACCCGCGTTCTCACCAGGCTGTGCCCATACGTAGCTGCGGTAGGCCTGGAAGTCGACCTGAGGATCGAAGTCACTGTTGTACTTGATCCCGGAACAGGCCGTCAGACTCGCGAGAATGCCCAGCATCGCGGCCGTGAGCGGGAGACGGGCTTCTGCTATCATGTCAAGATCCTCCTCTTGCAGACAAGATCGAACGGCGAGGGAGAATACCACGCCAGCCCATGATTGCTTTGAATTCTCTAACAATATGTATCGGGCCAGCCACGGCAAGGGTACCTCTCCCCGACACCGGCGATCGCTCACCGATGCCGGCTAGTCGACGTCGATGACCGGCTCGCCCAGTACCTCCATCCGCGCTGTGATGCCCAGCCCCGACGCCTGGGAGGCGCTCATCCGGCCGTGCCGTCGCTGCGGCGCGCCTTCCGCCGTGCTGACAGTCACGTAACTGTTGAAATCGGTGGCCGTGAACAGAAATTCCGCCGGCGTGCTATGCGCCAGGTGCGCGATGGCCGCAGTGATGATGTCGCCGCCCCAACTGTCCTCGATGGTGACCGCGATGCCCAGCTCGACACAAAGGTCACGCGCCAGCCGCGCCTTCGTCAGACCACCGAACTTGCTGATCTTGATGTTCACGACGTCCATAGCCTGATCAGCCTGACCGCGCAGCAAGATCGGTATGCCATCGATGGATTCGTCAAGCACGAACGGATGATCCGTGCGCCGACGGATCGACAGACACTCCTCGTAAGTGACGCAGGGCTGCTCGATGTAGACATCGACATCGCGAACGCCCCGGACAACGCGGATGGCATCGTGCTTCAGCCAACCGGTGTTCGCGTCCGCCACCAGCACATCGCCCGGCTCCAGAACTCCGCGTACCGCCCGAATCCGCTCGATGTCGGCTTCCGGTACACCACCAACCTTGAGCTGGAAGCGCCGGTAGCCCTCCGCCCGGTAGCTCGACACCCTGGCCGCCATCTCGTCCGGGCTGGCTTGTGAGATCGCGCGATATAGAACGAAGTCCTCACCATAGCGTCCGCCCAGCAGTTGGCAGACGGGCTGGCCGCTCGCCTGTCCCAGCAGGTCCCAGCAGGCAAGATCGATCGCGGACTTCACATAGGGATGCCCCTTCAGCAGCGCATCCATCCGCCGGTTCAGCCGTGCCAGTTGGGTCGGGTCCTCGCCGATGAGGTCGGGCGCCAGCTGCGCGATGCCCGCCCGTACCCCCTGCGCGTAGGCTGGCAGATAGAATGGACCCAGCGGGCAGACCTCGCCGTGGCCGACCAGTCCGTCTTCGGTTTGGATACTCACGATCGTGCTGTCGAACACCTCTACCGACTTGCCACCCGACCACTTGTAGCTACCCTCGTGCAACGGCAGATCGACCTGATAGACGGCGATTCGGTTTATCCTCATGGCGGTGCTCCGGGTTCGAACGATGGGAGAACTCTCCGGCTCTAGCCAACGCAGCCAGGCCGGTGCGGCGAACGCGGACAACGGTGGCGCCCGGATCGCAGTCGACTACAGCTACGAACATAGCGTCAACCGGCGAACGTCGTCGACACAGGGCACGTCTACCACGGCAACACGTTGCCCAACTTCACGGGCCGCCACATATTGGCCTTGCCCTTTCAGATCACAATCGCAGGCTGTATGCGTAACCCTTCGAAGGAGGTGCCCGATGGGTAAGATCAACATCGGCCGGGTGGTCACCGGTGGGCTGCTGGCGGGTGTCGTCATCAACGCTCTCGAGTTTCTGCTAAACGAGCCGATCCTCGGTGGTCAATGGTCCGACGCGATGGTGGCCCTGGGTCTCGAGGAACCCAGCGGAATGACGCTCCTCTGGTATGTGATCTGGGGCTTCGTCCTCGGCATCGGCATCGTCTGGATCTACGCAGCGATTCGCCCGCGCTTCGGCCCCGGCCCCAAGACCGCCGTGACCGCCGGGCTCGCTGTATGGTTCCTCATCTGGTTCTTGGGTTTTGGGGCCACCGTCCTGAGTGGCATGTTCCCGACCGGTCTCGTGCTCGTGACTCTGGTTTGGGAACTGTTCGAGGTGCCCATCGCCGCGGTCGCCGGAGCCTGGCTATACAAAGAGGAGGGAGCAGCCGCCGCAACCTGATTCTCACAGCGCAGGATCGAGGACCCGGTCAGAATGCCGTCGAGCCCGCCGTCTCATTGCGGCGGGCTCTTCCTCGCCTGCCCATCTCTCGCCACCTCTCAGGCGCTGACGCGCGGATCTCATCCTTCTACCTCACGCTCATTCCATTCGAAGACTTCTTCCACTTTCGCCCCGAACGTCCGGGCGATGCGGAATGCCAGGGCTAGCGATGGTACGTACCGTCCCTGCTCGAGCAGCACGATCGTCTGGCGCGTGCAACCGGCCCGGTTCGCCAGCTCCTGCTGCGTCATCTCGCCGTGCTCGAAGCGCAACCTGCGGATCCGATTCTTGATCTCAGCCTTCGCCATGGCTGTGCCATCCTGCGTATCCCATCAATATTCCGACTTCCCGGCCAAGGAGCGCCGCGATGAAGGTCGACCACCAAATGAAGCTGGGAACATCGATGGGGATCGCCCTCGCCTCCCAGTAGACTTCGGTAAGAGCGACGGCCCACGCCGTCAGCGTCAAGAAGCCCGTGACCAACGAGACCACCAACGCTCGGCTCAAGATGGCCCGATCCCGCTCGTCCAGAAGGATACCAGATGCTGCCTCACCTCCCCGCGTCAGCCGGATGACGATGAGGTAGCCAACCACTCCCGCCAGGAAGATCCCGTACGTGAGGAGCCTGGTGCCTCTATCCTGCGAGTAGTTCTCAGGTCCCGCCGCGATCACCACGGCCGCGAGGGCCGCCGAGATCACCACCCCGATCCCCAGACCCCACCAGGCGCGCTTCTGCAACGGCGCCATCGGCACTTCCACCGGCGACCCCTCGGCCGGGTCGCCCGATCCGCCCCGCTGGAAGCCGCCCAGCACGAAGGACCGCAAGCCGAACCCCAAGAGTATCAACCCCAGTAACCCTATCAGTGCCCAATACATAGGTGACATGAAACCTCTCCTTGCTCGCTGGGCATGCCACGCGATGAGTAAAAACTATCTGCCAGAATGTACAAACAAACAGACACGATGTCAAGTATTTCGTACATACGCCCCCGGACTACCGCCCCTTCACGACCCCAATCACTGCTCACAGGTCAGACCCCGTCCGGATTCGGAAGCAGTTCCCCTATCGCCTGCCCGTCCCAGTCGCACGAATCGAGTCCCAGCAAGCGGGCGAACGTCGGCACGAAGTCCATGACCGAGACGGCCCGGTCCAGCCGTCCGGGCGCGATGCCCGGGCCCGTCGCCACGAAGAAGCCGCCCGGGCGGTTCTCGCCCGTCCGGCCGTAGCGATTGCTGCCTTCGACGACCTCGATCTTGGAGGAGTGCGCTCGCACGGCGGCGCCGGCCCCGTTCGCCAGCCCCATGCTGCCCGTCGGCACGGCGTCGCTCCACTCGACGAGCAGGTCCGG
Organism: Gemmatimonadota bacterium; assembly: GCA_020350785.1. GTDB lineage: Bacteria > Gemmatimonadota > Gemmatimonadetes > Palauibacterales > KS3-K002. The sequence goes on along the minus strand of CP070722.1, from coordinate 984,178 downwards.
AAGGTGGTCCAGGTACTCGCCGCTGTAGAGATCCGCCGTTCGCAGCACTCGGCGAACCAGCGGTCCGCCCGTCCGTTCGTCCACGATAGCCAGCAGGTCGGCCGCCAGCGCCTCACAGAAATCTGTCACCTGTGAGCCCGGCTGCAGCACTCCCTGCGGCTCGCGCCCGGCCAGGTTCAGCCGGATGCCGCCGACGGCGAGCCCGTTGTTGATCGGAAAGCACAAGCTGTTGGCGGCATCGACGCGGAGGGTGGGAATCCTGGCTGCAGATTTGCCGCGTCCGCTCGCTCGTTTCCGCAACGGGCCCAGCGGTGCCCGGAGCGGATCGGGCAGCTTCCGCCAGGCAGCGGCCGCCCCCTCGCGGAGCCGGGCACGCAGGCCGCTCGCGCCCGGTTTGGGCGGAGGCGGCGCCGTCACGCCCAGCCTGAAGAGAATCTCTTTCAACAGGAACTGCGCGCCGAACCAGTAGTCCATGCCGTGCGCGTTCACGATGAAGACGACGGCGTCGCCGGCTTCTTCGAGGATCGAGCCGACGGCTTCATCGATCGCCTGATAGACGCGGTGCAGAGGATCACCCACCTCGGCTGCGAACCCCGGGTCGTGCGCGGGGTGTCCCGGATCGTGCAGATGCCAGCATTGATGCCCACAGCAGTGCGACTCGGTGAAGACCTGGATGAAGAAGTCCCAACCGCCACGCGCCAGCAGGTCCCTGGTGAGGTCGCCTTTCAGTCGTGCGCCACGCTCCAACGTCTCCACGAACTCGCGATAGTCGCCGGCCGAACGGCGAGTTCCGTCACAGGTGGGACCGAGAGGGTGGTGGCCGTATCGGGAGAGGATCTCGCCGGCAAGCTCCGCGGGGTGGGCCTGGAAGCCGTAGGCCGCATCGTGCGCCCCCCACTCCACCGTCTGGATACCGTTCAACTCGGGCTCCAGCCGTGTCAGCGGAACGTCGAGCACCGCCACCCTGCGCCCCGCCCGGCTCGCCAGCATCCAGAGCGGCTCGCCTCGCGCCAATCCGTGATCCGCGCAGCGATACAGATCGTACGTCCCGGGTCTGAGCTGGACGAGGTAGTGAAAAGCATGCCGTGCCGGCGTGAGTCCGGTATAGAACGACGGCCACGTCGATCCGATGAAGAAACCTTCGAGGCCGCGGATCGAGCCTACGACGCCGGCCTGCAGCAGTCGGCCGAGGTTGGGGAGCGTGCCGTCCCGGGCCCAGCGTTCCAGCAGCTCCGGGTTGGCCGCGTCGATACCCAGGACGAGAACGCCGGTTGGAGAGGAAGGCGACATGTCAGAAAGGTAGCGATGCGCGCAACAGGTGACGGCTGTAGGGCAGAAAGCGCCAACCGCCGGATTCTCGAAGCGACCTCAGATGCCAACGCCATGCTTCGCGCAGCGCGCCCTCGCGATACTCGCGGTCCGACGCCGCGTGGCAGGCCCGCCCGACCCGGGCCCGGAAGACTGCCCTGACATCGGCCGGCAGCTCGAGGGTCAGGATCTGGCGCAGCGCATCGGCTTGTGCCAGACCGGCCTTGCGCGACCTCCATTCGGCCTGGGGCGTCTCCAGGTGATAGACCACGGTGGGCTGCTTCAACCAGATGATCTGGCAATGTGTCAGCAGCCAGAGAGCGAAATACGTGCGCTCCAAATAGCGCGGCATGCCCTCGAAGGCAGCAGGCTCGACCGCCTCGGTTCGGCAAAGGTAGCCCCCCGGTAGCAGCCAATTCCGCCGAATCAGTGCCCGCATGGGATCGGCTTCGACGTCCAGGTCGTCCGGTGCGTTAAGCACATCGCCCGCCGCGCTGCGGCGGTAGCCGTTGGTGATCACCGCGCAGCAGTCCGGCCGCTTCTCCAGCGCGTCGACCCTGAGGGCAAGCGCACCGGGCAAGAACAGATCGTCATCGTCCAGGTCCGCAAACCATGGCGTGTCCAATACCTGACGGCCGGCGCGCAGAGCCGCGGGGATGCCGGCCTCCTCCTGGCAGAGCACGCGGAGCCGTGGATCGGAGGTCATCGCCTGCACCAACTCCGGATCGCGTCCAGTACCGTTGACCACGATGAGGGGCACGGCGCGGACGCCGGCCTGGCTCAGCACGCTGTCGATCGCCCGGCGTATCACCGCCGCCCGCTCGCGCAGCGCGCGGGTAGGTATTATTACTGTTACGGCTTTGGCGTCATGGTTCACGGGCGAGCCTGCGAGCGAGTCGTGACACGCAGGCCGAACCGGCCAGGATCTACTGCAGCACGGTGCGGACAAATGGACATAGACGCGCACGAGTTGTCGGAGGGATCGGTACTCGAGACGGATCTCTGCATCGTCGGCGCTGGACCTGCCGGCGTAGCGCTAGCCCACGAGCTGGTCGGCACTGACATCGATGTCATCGTCCTCGAAAGCGGGGGGCTCGAACCCGAGCCGTCGATCCTCGCGCTCAATGATGGCGAGGTTGTCGGGGATACCTTCGCGGCCCTGCGCGAGACCCGCCATCGTCGACTCGGCGGGACCGCGCGCCTGTGGAACACCCCGGTCTTCGGCGAAATGGGCGCCAAGTACGTTCCACTCGACGCGGTGGATTTCGAGCATCGCCCATGGCTGCCGCACAGCGGCTGGCCGTTCGGCTTGCCGGATTTGGAGCCGTTCTACCGGCGGGCACAGGATCTCTGCGGGCTAGGCCCCTTCGCCTACGAAGCGGCACCCTGGACGGGACCGGGACTCCAACCTCTCGCGCTGCCCGGCCCACATCTCACCACTCGGATATTCCAGGTCGGCGTCCGCCGCGTGTTTCCGGATGAGAAGCTAACCGCGCTCCGTAGCGCCAGCAATCTACGACTCTGCCGCCGGGCCACCGTCGTCCGCCTGGAGACCGACGGGGCCGGCAGGCGCGTCGCGACCGCCGAGGTCGCATCCCCCGGGGGGCCGCGCTGGCGCGTCCGCGCCGACCGCTTCGTCCTGGCCGCGGGCGCGCTCGAGAACGCCCGGCTGCTCCTGGTCTCGGGGTCGGGGTCGGAGGGACTGGGGAACTCGAGCGGCTGGGTCGGCCGCTGCTTCATGGAGCATCCGCGCGACAGGGCGCTGACCCTGGTGCCGCGGTCCGCAGACTTCTACCGTGAGGCGGCCCTGTACGACATGCACAGGTCGTACGATGGAACACCCGTGTTCGGGCGCCTGGCGATGCGTGAGGAAGTCCTGCGAGACCAGCGGCTCCTGAACACCTCCGTGGCATTCCTTCCTCAACCCAGACCCGGCGCTCAACGGCTCCGGGACGTTGTCGGCGAGCTGCCCGGGCTGTGGCGGCTGACGCGCCGGCTCCCGGCCGGCGGCCACGGCTGGTCCAGAGTGAGGGCCCCCCAGCTCTGGTTCTCCGGATTCACCGTCCTCATCCTCGTCGAGCAGGCGCCGAACCCCGAGAACCGCGTGGTCCTGGGCAGTAGGCGTGATGACCTCGGGGTCCCCCGCGTCCAGCTGCACTGGCGCTGGCGCGCCGAGGAGCAGGCCGGCCTGGAGCGGCTGCGCCAGATCGTCGCCGGCGAGCTGGAGGCGGCCGGGCTGGGTGGCGTCCACTGGTCCAGCGACGTCCGCCCGGACCCCAACGCACATCATCATGCCGGAACGACGCGCATGCACAGCGACCCGCAGCACGGCGTGGTCGACCCCGACGGCCGGGTCCACGAGCTGGAGAACCTCTACCTAACCGGCGGCTCGGTCTTCCCGACGGCGGGGTTCGCCAACCCCATGCTCACCGTCGTCGCGCTGGCGCTTCGACTAGCCGACCACCTGAGCGGCGACAAGACAGCACGATCCGGCAAGCACTAGATACGGGGAGTAGTTCCCGGCCGACCCCCAACTAGTTGGCAGAAAGCGAACCGGGGCGACCCCGGAAAGGGTCGCCCCGGTCTGTCGCTCGGCTGCCCGCTGTGCACTTCGCAGCCGGCGTGTTGGGAGTCTGTTAACGCTTCTCTGCCCTCTCAGGCCTCGCGTAGCTCTTCGCGCGCGGAGCTTCGCTCGCCGCCGACGAGATTGCGGGCGGGGCAACAGGGGTGAGGCTGATTCGGGTCGCTGTCATGGGCGCATTGTCGAAGTTGGCTGGCTCGTTAAGAACGCCCGTCAGCATGTCGATACCATCGAAGTTTCCGGTGAAGTCGACCGCCGGCAATGCCGGATTCGAAGGAGCCGTGAACGTGAAGGTCACGCTGTCGGGCACACCATCCGTGGCGTTCTGTCCTACGTAAGCCAGGTCGATCGTGATGCATTGCGGGCCAGTCAACTGACCGGATCCGGTAAAGGCTCCGGTGGGGTCCTCGGTGAGGCTCAGCGTGATACCACAGGTGCCGCCGAAAGCGATGATGGTACCCTCCCAGAATCCGGTTATGTTAGCCCAAACGCCGATTTCTGCCGTGCCGCTCTGTCCCCCAGCCTCAGCGGTGATGGTTGCCGTGCCAAGTCCTTCTCCGGTCACCAGACCATTCGCATCAACCGTCGCCACTGCGTCATCGCTGGTGGACCAGCTGATCGTTAGACCCGTAAGCGGGTTGCCGCTAGCGTCTCTCGGCGTCGCAGTCAGTTGCACCGTCGTGCCCGCACGAATGAGATCGGTCGCCGGGTCGACTCCGACCGACGCTGGGATGACCGTGATGGCCGCGGTTCCGCTCACGCCCTCGGACGTGGCCGTGATAGTTGCAGCGCCCAAAGCCACCCCGGTCACCAGGCCGGTCGCGCTGACCGTTGCCACTCCATCGTCGCTGCTCGACCAGGTAACCGTGCGACCGGGCAGCGGATTGCCGGCGTCATCCTCCGGTGTGGCTGTCAGCTGCACCGTGGCGCCCACGCCGACGGTTTGCGCTGCCGGGGTCACATCCACCGCGGCCACGGCGGCCTGCACCGTTATCGACGCGGTCCCGCTCGCACTACCGGCGGTCGCCGTGATGGTTGCCCCCCCTGCATCCACGCCGGTCACCAGCCCCGTCGCGCTGACCGTCGCCGCGGCTCCGTTGCTGCTCGACCAGGTAACCGTCCCACCGCAGGCTGCGCCTGCGGCATCCGT
>CP070722.1:974406-979039 GCA_020350785.1 Gemmatimonadota bacterium | reverse complement strand
CGTTCGAGCTGATGCTGCTCAAATCGGGTCGTCCGGCTGTGGCTGTTGATACCCTCTCATTCACTACCGGGTCGCTGCCGGACTGGATTCCGGCAGCCGACGCGTTGGGTAATGACACCACGGCGGGCCTGGTTGTCCTGTCGTATCCGGGTGGCCCCGTCATAGTGGACAACGGCGGCCGCGTCGTCTGGTACAAGACCGCGCCCGATGGCTTGCTGAACTCCTTTCAGGCCCACGCCAACGGCGCCTACACGCTGCTGGGTGCCACTGATGTCTCGCGGGCGTATCACGTGCTGGACGTGCTGGGGCGTGAGATCGGGACTCTGGAGTGTGTCGAGTTTCTCATCCGCTTCCACGACTTTCTCGTTCTGGAAGGTGGAGACTACTGGGCGCTCTGTGACGAGGAGCGAGTCTTCGATCTGACGGAGTTCGGAGGGCTCAGCGACGCGGTCGTCACGGGTACGGTGGTCCAGCACATCTCCGCAACCGGGGCGCTGCTATTCGAGTGGAAGGTACTGGACCACTTCGACATCACGGACATCCCGGTAAGCCAGCTGACCGGTCGCCAGGTGAACTTCAGCCATGGCAACGGCATCGATCTGACCGAGGACGGGGACCTGATACTCTCGTTCCGTAGCCTGAACGAGATCACCAAGGTAGACACCGAGACCGGGCAGGTCGTGTGGCGCTTTGGCGGGCTGCGGAACCAGTTCACCTTTGTGGGCGATCCAAAGGGATCGTTCCAGCGGCAGCACGGTGTGCGCGTGGCGGGACCGGGAATCATTCAGTTCCTCGACAACAGCGAAACCCCGCCCAGCCGGCTGGTCCGCTTCCGGTTGGACGAGGACGCACTGACGGCCACGCTGATCTTCGCGTTCGCGGATGCGCCTGACATTCTGACCCCGGTGGGTGGAAGCACCCAGTACTATCGCAGCAACGGACACGGGTTGGTCTCGTTCGGCCGCGCGGGCCGCGTCGTGGAGACCGATGCATCGGGCAATCGCGCTTGGGAGCTCACCGGTATCGACGGGCTGTACGTCTTCCGGGCGCAACGCATCCCCTCGCTCTACTTCCCGGGCGCCGGCGGCGTCTGACGACGCCGTCTCCGCCGCTCCCCGAACCGGCTTGTCGGCTCGAGGTTCGGTCGGGCCGATCGACTAGGCCATCGATTGATTTCGCGTTGGCGGGGTCCAGCGCGCGCCCCGGCCTTCCAGCCGAGCGTCAGGAAAAACATGAGGGTGCAGAAGGGCGGCGAGGATCTCCACGCCGTCGACGAAGCGCGGGCCCGAGCGGTTGAAGTACGACGATGCGTCCACCACGAAGGCGCGGCCTTCCTCGATCGCGCGTGGCGCGACGCTGAGAAGCCGGTCGGCGTAGCGGTTCGCGTCCCGGCGCGAGGCCTCCAGGTCGTAGCCGCAGGGCATTATCAGCAAAACGTCGGGATCGAGTCCCAGCAGCTCATCCCAATTCGCACCCCGCGAGCGCGCTCCCGCCGCGCCCAGCAAGTTGATGGCGCCCGCGCTCTCGATCATCTGAGGCACCCAGTGTCCGGGGATGAACGGTGGTTCCAGCCATTCCAGACCGAGCACCGTGAGTCTAGGCTCAGCCTTGACCCGCCCGCTGACCCGGGCCAGGCGGCCTTCCAGCTCGGCCACGTAGCGGTTGGCTTTGTCGGCCACGTTCGCGGCCGCCCCGACCTGACGGATCGTCTCGAATATGCCCTCTATCGTATGCGCGTCGAGCGACAGGACCGTCGCGCCACTGCCCAGATTGGCTACCGCCACCTGGGCGTCGGAGGCCGGCACCGCACACACCTCACAGACCGCCTGGGTCAGCACCAGGTCCGGCCGTGCTGCCCGCAGCGACTCCTCGTCGATCCTGTACACGCTGCCCGCCGTCGCCATCGCCTCGCGCACCGCCGCGTCCACCGCGCCGCTGTCCAGGCCGGTGGGGTCGAAGCGCGGAGCGGTGAGGCGCGGGCGATCGAGCACCTCGGGCGGATAATCGCACTCGTGCGAGATGGCGACGATGTCGGAGCCCAGGCCCAGCGCTCAGGCGATCTCGGTTCCGCTGGCGAGCAGGGATGCGATTCTCATGTGACCTCCGGCGGCGTGAGCATACATCGGGCGGCGGCTCGACTTCAAGTGCAGGTGGAGGGGGTGCCGGGCGCCAGTGTCGCTGCGACACGCTCATTGGGTGCGATTCACACGTTCACCCGCGAGGCCGCGCCCGAAATGTGCCGATTCTGCCTGCGTTTCGGGTCGTTCGATGGGGCCGAATCGCGGCACGATGCCTGCTCTATGTGGTGAGCGGGTGGCGGTGTGTGGGTTTGGGAACTTGGGTGTTCGTTGCGTCTATATAGTAATACGGGTAATGTTCAACAGGCCCCGCAGCGCAGCGAACCTGGATTGGGGCCATCGAGCGCTGTGAGCAGTCGCACAACTGCCGCTACGCGCCACGGGCAAGGTGGAGTAGCCACAGCGCAAGTGCAAAGGAGGTCACGATGTTGAGACAAGCCTCCCGCACTCTGGTAACGACGCTGAGCGTCCTGTTGGTACTTGGAATGGCGACGCCGGCGGCGGCTCAGAAGGCGAAATCGGTGAAGCGGAGCAGCAGCCGTCCCGCGGCGGCACGCGTTGCTCCGCGGTCGGCTCCCAAGACCAGCGTGCGCTCGGCGCCGCGGGTGACGGGCCGTTCAGCTGCGCAGGTGAAGGTGCGGTCGGCTCCGCAGGTTAGGGTGCAGTCGACCGCCCAGGTGAAGACGCGGTCGGCTCCGCAGGCTAGGGTGCAGTCGACCGCCCAGGTGAAGACGCGGTCGGCCTCCCAGGTGAGGGTGGGGTCGACGGCGCGGGTGAACAAAGGCACGACCGCGCGTACCAGTGCGCGTACGGTGAAGGCAGCTGGCCAGGAGCAGGTCAAGACCGGCAGCCAGGTCAAGACTGGACGCACGACTGCCAGATCGGTCAAGTCGGTGCCTCAGGGCGTGGGCAACACGGTTCGCGTGAACCGGGCGCCCGAGAGCAACACTCTGAACCAGCGGGTGGTGCGCGGTACGAGCAGCGCCGCGACGGTCAAGCAGAGTGCCGGCAGCCGAAACGCCGGTCCTGGTGATGAGTTCCGTGAGCGGCCGAACCGTGGGGTGGATCGTGATGAGTACGGCAGCTCGTTCCGGACGCGTCCGGAGCGCAGGTCGTACCGACATCTGGATTACCGCTACAGGCATCCCGACTCGCGCCGCTACTATCGGCCCGGCTACTGGGACGGCTACCACTACGGTTACACGCACGGGTACATCTACGGCTATCACCTGGGTTACCGGCGCGGCTACTACCGACACAGCCACTACTACGGACCGCACCTGGTGTTCGGATATCACTACGGTGGTTTCGCGTTCTACAGCGGCTACTGGCACTTCGCCATCGTGATCGGTGATCCGTACTGGCACCATCACCACAACTACTACAACTACGTGTGGTGGACCGGCCAGCCGACGACGCTGGTCACCTGGGACGCGGCTGTAGAGGCCTATCCGGCCGACTACGCGTTCGCGCCCGGGGTCTGCGTGGAGCTGTGGCTGCGTACGCGCGATGGCGTCGACTACGCAATCAAGATCGACCCGCGCTACTGGAACGCTCAGGACCCCGGCGAGCTGTATGCGGCGCTTTGGATCGAGCTGGAGCAGACCGGAGGTTTGGAGATCCAGGACGTCAACGGTGTCGTACACTTCTTCGAGGCGGGTCAGATTCAGCAGATCGAGGCGCGGCCTTGCCGCTAGGAGGAGGGTAAAGCGCGAGAGAGTGCTCTGTTAGCTTGACTCGCCGATTCTGCCGCCCACGGGCCGGGCTCTCCCAGTTCCGTGGGCGGTGCTATTAGGAACTGCTGATAGGGACCGCGCCCGTCCTCGCACCGCTCGTGCGGCGGCTCGAAAAGGTCGAACTGGTCGGGGTCTCGCAGTATCCGCCGACCTCGGCTCACGGCCTTCGCCCTTCTTCTTCGCCTCACGCTCCCCATCGCCCCCCACAGTGAAGGCCGGCGCTCCTCCGCCCACTCGCCTCCTCAAAGTTAGTCCGTGTAGCGATTTAGGGCCAGTTGCGCGGCCGGACGCGGCGAGGCAGCTTGCAGTGGGAAGCCAACGACCGCTCATCCGGAGGGGCCGATGCTCATCGCGGCGAACCTGGCCCGCGTTCTTACGGTAGTGGCCGTCACAACCCTGCTGTTGCTGGTCTGCGCCGGCTTCACCGCCGTGGCGCTCGGCTGACCCTAGCGGCCCGAGCCGTCGGCTGCCCTGCGGCGGAGCGACGTTTTGCCGGCGTGGCGAGGTTGTCAGGCAGAGGATTTCGCCTATTTTTGTGGTCGCGCCGCTGCCGTCGAGGCGTCGGCGACTGGGCCGCTGGCGGGCCTGATGGATTGCCCCGTGGTGTAATTGGCAACACGCTTGGCTCTGGACCAAGAGACTCCTGGTTCGAACCCAGGCGGGGCAATTGGAACGGTTGAGGCGTTGGGTGTCGGAGTGCTGGATCCGGCCCTCAGCGCCCGACTTGTTTGGACGGGTGGCCGAGTGGTTTAAGGCGCACGCCTGGAGAGCGTGTGGGCGTCGCAAGCGCCTCGTGGGTTCGAATCCCACCCCGTCCGT
>CP070722.1:968185-974306 GCA_020350785.1 Gemmatimonadota bacterium | reverse complement strand
GAAGTTGTCGGCGGACCCTGAGCGGACACTGATCGGCGACGACGAGCACGGATGGAGTGATGACGGTGTCTTCAACTTCGAGGGCGGCTGCTATGCCAAGGTGATCAACTTGAACCCAAAGACGGAGCCGGAGATCTACGCCACGACTCGTAGGTTCGGTACGATACTCGAGAACGTGGAGATCAACACGCGGACCCGCTACCTGAACCTGGACAGCGACGCTTTCACCGAGAACACGCGGGCCTCTTATCCGATCACTCACATCCCCAACGCCTCGCGTGAGGGCAGGGCGGGCCACCCGAAGACGATAATCATGCTGACCTGCGACGCCTTCGGCGTGCTGCCGCCGGTGGCTCGGCTGGACAGCGCCCAGGCGATGTACCATTTCCTCTCCGGCTACACCGCCAAGGTGGCGGGCACCGAGCGCGGCGTGACCGAGCCGCGAGCCACCTTCAGCGCCTGCTTCGGCGCGCCCTTCCTGGCGCTCAATCCCGGCGTCTACGCGGACCTGTTGGGCCAAAAGATCGCCAGGCACGACGTGAAGGCGTGGCTGATCAACACCGGCTGGAGCGGCGGCCCCTTCGGCGTCGGCGAGCGGATCGAGCTGCCCTACACGCGCGGGATGGTGCGGGCCGTGTTGAGCGGGGCGTTGGAGGGAGTGGCGACGCGCGAGGACCCGATCTTTGGTATCCAGGTGCCTGAGTCGGTGGCGGGTATCCCCGCCGAGGTCCTGCAACCGCGCTCGACCTGGGCCGATCCGGCGGCGTACGACGAGCAGGCCAGGAAACTGGCCGGCATGTTCACCGAGAACTTCAGGCAGTTCGCCGGTGATGTCTCCACAGAGGTAAAAGGAGCGGGTCCACGGACATAGTAGTGCAGGTCCTGTCGACGGATAGCTATAAGTGAGTCGATCGTTTCTTTGCTCTCCCACGAGTTGCGGCGCCTCGAGCGGCTTCTTCGCTATGGTGCTCGCGGCGTTGCTGCATGCCGTGCCCGCGCAAGCGCAGAAGACCGACGTCGTCGTCCTCCAGAACGGCGATCACATCACCGGAGAGATCAAGGTCCTGGAGCGCGGCAAGTTGTCCTACAGTACGGACGACATGGGAACGCTCTCGATCGAGTGGGATCAGGTCGATCGCGTTACCAGCGTGCACTACTTCGAGGTCGAGCTACGGTCGGGCTTGAAGTACTTCGGTGCGATACCGCCGGCCGCGACCGGCGGCAGAATGGTCGTAGCTCTGGATGTGTTCAGCGACACGCTCGACCTGGCGCAGGTGGTGAGAATCGTTCCGATCGAATCCGAGTTTTTCGAGCGAATCAATGGCTACATCGATGCCGGCATTAGCTTCTTCAAGGCGAACAGTTATGGTTCACTGAGCCTCTCGGTCCAGGCGACTTACCGCGGCCGCAAGGCCTGGAATAGAGTCAGTTTCTCCTCCTACGTCCAGACTCGGCAGGGCGAAAGGACCGCGAGCAGGAGCACGCTGGGATATCGTCTGCAGTACTTCCTACCGAGCAGGTGGTCGGTTCTGGGTTTCCTTTCCGCTGAGCAGAATTCGGAGATCAATCTCGATCTGCGTGTCCTGGGTGGTTTGGGTGGGGCTCGCTTCCTCGCTCAAACGAACCACGTGATCATGCAAGCCTTGGCAGGTCTGCTAATTACGAATGAGAGATCTACCGGGGTCGAAGAGAGTAAGAACAACCTTGAGGCGGCACTGGGCGCTGAAGTGGACTGGTTCCGGTACAACTCACCCAAGCTGGACATCAGCGCCGACCTCACTGTCTTCCCGGGCATCACCGATCTCGGCCGAGTGCGAATCGAGTTCGAGACTCGTGCCAAGTACGAGCTCATTTCCGACTTCACCGTGGGGCTGACGTTCTGGGATAGCTTCGACAGCCGTCCCCTCTCGGGTGAACGGTCATCCAATGACTTCGGGACGGAGTTTACCGTCGGCTATACCTTCTGACCCAGGCGCGGCGGCCGCGCGCAGCTCAGGACGCAGGACCCAGCCACCAGCCCAGCAGCAGGAGGCCCGTCGCCACGATCCAGCTTCCCGCTACCCGGACTGCGATCCGCGTCCAGGGCCGGCGCAGTGAAACGACCAGCCCGGCGGCGAGGGCGACCAGGACGAAGACGGCGGCGGTGATGCCGAGTAGGCCCAACAAGCCCAGACGTGCCTCGGCCATCGCGGCTCCGTTCATGCTCCCGTGCAGCAGCCCCAGGACGACGGCCAGCCCAATCAGCCAGCGGCGTGAGAGCCGCGCATCCGCTGCCACAAGTCCGCCTACGATGAGGAAGGAGGCGACGGTCACCCAGATCGGGAGGCTCGCGCTGCTGGCCAGGCCGATCAGGCCACCTGCCAACCAGGCGGCCGGCAGCACGAAGAGCGCCGACCTTCCCGCCTCTGCTCCCCGCAGCCCGGCGAACAGCGCCAGCGCCAGTGCGGGGAGTAGATCTTCGGGCGTCAGGAACAGGTGGCCGATCCCATCGAATACGGGCCCCAGCCCGGTGGTGACCAGGTGGGCTTCGGCGTCGGTGGGGGCCAGCGCCAGCGCGAGCGCCGCGACGAACAGGCTGCGGAGGGCCGTCGTGTGGCCGAGGGAAGCTTTCATGTCAGGGCCTGCCAGAGAAAGAAGAGGCCCGCCAGCGCGATGAGCGCGCCCGCCGCGCGCAGGGCGACCTGGCCGGCCCGCCATTTGTGCGCGAGCCCGATGGTGATGCCGGTGGCGTGGAGCAACCCGGTGGAGATCACGAATCCCAGGCTGTAGAAGACCGCGCTCTGCCCGGCGACCAGCTCGGTGCCATGAGCGTGCCCGTGGAAGATGGCGAAGAACCCGACGAGCACCGCCGCCCACGCCAGCGGCGGCTCGGCCTCGAGCAGCACCATGAGACCGAGCAGGACACCGGAGAGCGCGATTCCAACCTCGATCCCCGGGATCGGCAGCCCCATGAGTCCCAGCATTCCACCCAGGGCCATCACCATCGGGAAGGTGACCGGCAGCACCCAGATGGCCGGGGCGCCCAGCTGTGCGCCCCAAAGCCCCACCGCGACCATGGCCAGCACGTGGTCCAGGCCGGAGATGGGATGGTACAGGCCGCTGAGCAGGCCGGCCGCCTGACCGCTGCCTTCGTGGGCCCAGGCCGGATTGGAGATCATCAGTAACGCGCCGGCGGTCAGCAGGACCGTGCGCGCGGCCGCCGCCGGACTCCTCATAGCGCTCCCAGCAGGATGGCCGTGCGCTGGATCACCCAGAACGCTCCCAGGCCGCCGACCGTGTAGGCGGGCGCCAGCTCGGCCCAGCGCGGCCAGCGGATCTCCAAGACACGGAAGGAGCGCGCCAGCAACAGGATCAATGCGACAAAGAAGAGCTGGCCGATCTCGACGCCGACGTTGAACAGGAGCAGCGCCACGGGGATCTCCGCGCGCGGCAGGCCCAGGGTGGTGAGCCCACTGGCGAAGCCGAATCCGTGTAGCAGACCGAAGGCGAAGGCCACGACCCAAGGGTGGCGGATGGTGAGGCTGGACTCATCGCGCTGGGCGCGGACGATCTCAGGTCCCAGGAACAGGATCGAGAGGGCGATGGCTGCATTGAGTGGTAAGATCGGCGCGCTGGCATAGCCCAACGTGGCGATACCGAGCGTGATGCTGTGGGCCAGCGTGAACGACGTGATCGTCTTCAACAGCATCCAGCGGTCGCTGACGATCAGCAGAAGGCCCAAAACGAACAAGAGATGGTCCACGCCTAAGAGGATGTGCTGGACGCCCAGTCGCAGGTAGGAGGCTATGCGGCTCCAGCCGGTGGGCCCGCCCAGCGTGACCGAGGGCGAGGCGGGACGGAGCAGCGTCGTTTCGGTGACGCCGTCGGCGTGATGCACGCGCACCAGCACGTCCGTTATCGTGGACTGCAGTCCATCGACAGAGAGGGTCTTGCCGCGGATACCGCCTTCACAAACCAGGACGGTGCGCAGCAAGAGCGCGATTCCGGTGGACTGCTGAGTGCCGCCGGCCCCGACGTCGTGGCACTCAGCCGGGAAGACAGGTGTCAGGCTGATTCTCACCTCGCCGCCCGCCGGGTGCTTCCAGAGGACGTCGTAGCGGCCGGGTGAGACCTCGGTCAGCTCTAGGTAGCCGGGGCGAACCTCGTGCGCGTCGAGCGGCGCGACCGAACCCAGCGCGCCGACGACGAAGAGGAGAGCGAAGCGTCTCACCGTCTGGCCACCCCGGAGCTGTCCGGGCCTGTCCATTCCGGCCACTCGACCGTTACCGAGTAGCGCTCGAGCATGCGCCGGTAGATCTGCTCGTTGACCTGTTCCCGTCTCTCGGCCAGCACCTCGCGCCGCACGGCAGCGGCGATCTCCGCCAGCGGCGGCACCCGGCCCTCTTCCCGATCGGCGACGAAGACCAGGTGCAGTCCGAAGCCGGATTCCAGCGGTCCGGTCCAAGCACCGGGCTCCACATCCTTCAAGGCCGCGGCGAGCCGGTCGCCGAACAGACGGCCGACCTCGCGCTCGCTGATCGCCTCGAACCGATGCCCGAGCATCAGGGGGTCGCCGAGAGCCGAGGTGTCTACATCGCGTTGGACGCCAGCGAGTTCCTCCAGCAGGCGCTCGGCCTCCTGCCGTGCTCCCTCCGCGCCGCGGCGATCGGTGCTCAGGTAGATCTGGCTGAAGGTGAGACGGTCGTCGCTGCGGAACGCGTCGGAGTGACCATCCAGGTACTCCTGCAGCTCCGCCTCGGTGGGCTCCGCCTGCATGGCGAGGTCCTCGGTGAGGAACTCCAGCTTCTGGCGCAGGCGGCGGCGAATGATGGCGTCCTCCTGGTCGAGGCCCATGGCGAGCGCCTCGCGGAAGAAGACCTCCTCCTTGATCCGCTCCTCCACCAGCCCCTGGAGCTCGGCCTGGGTGGGCGGACGCTGCCAGGTGCGGCGGAAGCCCTCGACGAGTTGCTCGACATCGCCGGGCCCGACGAGGATCTCGTCCGTTCTGTCTACGTCGCCCCTGGCTATGGCGCCGATTAGAAACAGCAGGGCGCCCAACGCCAGGAAGTGGACCAGTGGTTCTCGCACGAGTTGTCGAAATTTCATGGCGACGAAGATAGCAGAGAGCGAGGCAGACGGTAGGTTTACGACGTAGCAGCCGAATGAGATGGCAGGGCCCGAGTACGCAGGGCCCTGCCGGCCGGTCTTGGGGTTCTTCGAGTGCTATCTACTGCAGTACTGGTATCGACATGGCCAGATCGTAGGCGACGACGGCATCCAGCTTGTTCTCGATCTGGTAGAAGCGTGCCACCAGCATCGGCGGGAGCACTTTTCCGAACTGGCTCACGTACTTGTTGCGGATGTCGAGCTGCTTCTTTTGAATGTCGAGATACTCGGCAAGCATCTTTCCGGCGTACTCGTCGGTGACCGAACCGTACTGCTCCGCATAGCCGAGTATCAGCTCGACCATCCGGTCGCCAAGGGGGGCCAGCTCGTTGCGGTACTCGCGGTACACCGGCCAGAACGCCTGTGCCTGCTCTTCGGTCAACTGCATGCCGGCCGTGACCAGGGCCTGCCGCTCGGTCTGAATCTGCTGTCGCGTCAACTCGACCTCACTGCGGACCTGAGCCGAGAGCGGCCCGGCCAGCAGGAGCGAGAGCGCCAATGTCAATCCGCTGCGTCTCATGTATCCTCCCCATGCATGGGTTCGTCGTTCTGTCCGGCTTGAGCTTGTCGCGATGCGTGCTGCGCCAGCGCTGTACGGCCGATATTGATATCATCGATCGACGTAATTCGAAAGGGGAGTCTTCATCTGCCTAGTGGGGCGAGCGCGGTTTGGTGGCCCCGTGGCGGCGCACATCTGCCGCTTGTGCACCGATCTCGCAGACCGTTCAAGTAGGGGGGTCCGGGGGCTTGCGCCCCTCCTTCGTCGGGGTAGATTCCGGCGGTTCAACAACCCTTCAACGGCTATTCGTTGGCTTGGGCGGCGGCCGAAGGTCTCTAAGTCGTCGGGCCGATAGGACTGCGCCGCCTGAGGCAGGAAAGGAGTGCATCAATGAGGAAGCTTGGTCTGCTGGCTGTGGCGCTGCTCGCGTCCGCAGGCTGCTATCCGGGCGAAGTGACGTCCGTTACCCAGCTCGAT
>CP070722.1:961467-968085 GCA_020350785.1 Gemmatimonadota bacterium | reverse complement strand
TCCCTTCGTCCTCGGTGTGTTCTTGAAGGCAATCGAGATGCTGTTGGAGGTGGTCTCGCTGGGATTCTCCGCCTGGAAGACTCTATTCCTCGACTATGACGTCGCGCCGGCAGCAGAACGTCCATACTACCGTCCGCAGCTTCTAACCCGGCGCGTGATCGACATTCGGCCGGCGGTGGACTCGGCGATCGCGCGGCTCAGTCAACAGCCTGAGCTCGACCAAAGCCGAAGGCCCACGCCGGATCAGCGTCGCAGCCTTCGCTTTTCGCTCGAGGAGGTCAGCGGCGAGATAAGGCGCCAGATCCAGTTGCGGCACAGCGCGTACTACGATAGTGATGAAGTGATCAGTCAGGTCGCAGGGTATCTGGCCGGCGGAGAGGCGGGAGCGGTGGGCCAGACCGGGCCGTAAGAGCTGTACAACCGGAGGCAAATGCATGGCACTCAGGCGAATCGTCGTGCTCCGCGAGCACGAGCCCTTGCAGAAGGGCTGGCGCGCGAAATCGTTCGACCCGGCCGGCTCGTTATTGGACGACATCGTCAAGGTGACGGGCATGGAGTTCGACTATGGGTATCATCCCGTCCACGTGCCGGGCCGCGTCGCCGTGCCAGCGGAGCGGCCGGCGGCCAGCGGCTTCAACTACGGGACGGCGGGCGCCGTGAGCGCCTATTGCGTCCGGTCAGACTTCGAGGACGAGGATGCGATCGCGCGGCTGCGCTACGATCGGCGCGGCGAGGTGGCGGGTGTGTTTGCCGATCCGGCCGTGAGCGTCTTCGCCCAGCCCTACTGCGGGGCGAGCCCGGTCGGGACCGTGAAGGATGTCGAGCGCGAGCTGGGAGTCAGCAGCCTGAGGAGCGTCGGGCTCACGGGCCGGCGCGTCAACGTCGTGGTGGTGGACACCGGCATCGACGGTACGATGATCCCGGTATACGACGGCTGGGCGCCGGTTCCCGGCTACGTGCCGGGTTCGGCGGCGCGCAACCACGGCACCATGGTGGCCTACGATGTTCGCATCGCCGCGCCGGGCGCCCGGATCTACGACTACGCCCTGTTGCGCTCGCAGGCCGGAACCTGGACGGCGTTCCTTTCGGACGGGATCGCCGCCTTCGCCGACATCATGGACCGCATGTCGGCGCAGCCGGGCCGCTGGGTGGTCAACAACAGCTGGGGCCTATACAACCGAGCGGACGATGCGCCCATCGGATCGCCGGAGAACTACAGCGCCAATCCCGACCATCCCTTCAACCAGATCGTCGGGACGCTGGTGGCGGCCGGCGCCGACGTCTTCTTCGCCGCCGGCAACTGCGGCGCGGACTGCCCCGACGGGCGCTGCGGGGCTGGGGATAGGGGCTCCGGCGCCAGCATCCACGGGGCGAACTCGCACCCCGACGTGGTGACCGTCGCCGCCGTCACCGTGACCGACCGCCGGCTCGGCTATTCCTCTCAGGGGCCCGGCGGCCTTTATCCCCGGAAGCCGGACGTGGCGGCGTACAGCCACTTCAAGGGCTCGGAGGTGTACCAGGTGGACGGCGGAACCTCGGCCGCCAGCCCGGTGGCGGCCGGTGTGGCGGCCGCCCTGCGCCAGAAGTTCAACGCGACCCGGCTGACGCCGGCGGCCCTCAAAGGCCTGCTGCAGCGGACGGCCCGCGACCTGGAGGGCCAGGGGTGGGACTACGATGTCGGCTACGGCGTGATCAGCGCGAAGGCGATCGTCAAATCGCTCGGCCTGAGGCCGCGCGCCAAGAGACCGGTGATACGAACGGCGAAGGGGAGGGCTAAGGACAGGTAAGGGCTAGCGCTTCTTCTTCCGGCCTGATGTAGGGCCCCGTCCTTCGCCCTGCGAGGCGCTGGTCGGCTCCTGCCGGACGTCGGCGAAGAAGCGGACGCCGGGGATCCGCTCGGCCCGCTCGCGCGCCTCCGGCGACGCCGTTCCCCTGACCACATAACGGCCCTGGCTGGGGTTGACCAGTATGGGCCCGTAGCTCTCGTCCAGCTCTATTTCCGCGTCTCGCAGGAGCTCGCGAACGGCCTCTATGTCGGGTTTCTCCCCCGTCAGGTCGAGCTGGATGATGTAGCGGGTCTGGCTGGGCTCTGTCGGCATCGCGGCGTCCTGCATTCAACTGCGGTGGCGGAGGTGATCGATCCCGATCGGACTTGCCATACACTAAAGTAGCGGCGCGCGACGCGGGTGAGCAACCCGGCGTCTGTGACAGTCGCTACCTGATAGCCGCCTGATAGCTTCCTGATAGACAACTGGTCCTCACCTGATCCGCAACGACCATACTCTTGATAAAGTCTTGACGCGGGAGGTCGAATTTCGGAGCAAGGAAACGAGAAGAGTGTTCGTGGGACTCGCATCTCGCGCTCGGACGCTTCAGTAGAGAATCTGAACTATTGGTGAGTGCGAACCGATGCAAGAAGATCGACGAAGCGAGGACAGGTTGTTCGGCCAACTGCTGGCGAGCCGGTCGTCGCGGGCGGGTAAGTCGACCGCTGTGGCGACGTTCGCTTCGGTGGCCTTTCACGCACTGATAATCACGTGCGCCGTGTGGGCCACGCTGGCCTTCGGCAGAGAGGTGATCGCCGAGCCGGAGGAACAGATCACGCTGCTGGAGCTCTTCGAAGAGATGCCCGAACCGCCTTCCCCTCCGGTGCGCGAGCCGGAGCCGCCTCCCCAGGAAGCTGAGCCACCCGCACCCGAGCCCGTCGTTCAGCCCGAGCCGGAAGAGCCTGCCGGCTACCAGACGTTAGCCGAGCCGGAGGACATACCGGACGAGATACCGGAGTCCTCGGGCCTGGTCTTCGACGAGTCGGATTTCACCGGCGAGGGCATAGAGGGCGGCCGGGGCGGCGGCGCTCTGGATGCCGAGGCGAAGCTCGACAACGGTGACGACGATCAACCGTACCTGTCCCATTACACCGTCGCGCCCGTTCTGCTCAATATGGAAGAGGTGGCCGAGGCGATGTACGACGCCTATCCCCGGATGCTGAAGGCGGCGGGCATCGGCGGTGTGGTGCTGGTCTGGATACGGATCGACGAGGAGGGCCAGGTGGTCAGGAGCCTGGTCAACAGGTCGAGCGGTCGCGGTCCGCTCGACGATGCGGCGCTCGAGGTGACGCGGCTGATGCGCTTCAAGCCCGGACAGAACGACGACCAGCCGGTACCCGTCTGGGTCGTGATGCCGATCGAGTTCAGGGTAGAGTGAGCTCCAGGCGTCGAGCTGCCGGGGCGTACCGGCCGTTACACGCTGAGATAGACGGCTCAGTCATATAGATGGTTCGAGACAGAAGAGGGTAATCAGATGAATATGTCGCTGCTGGAGCTTTGGGAAACGATGGGCTGGTTTGCACGTGGCGTCATCGTCGTGCTCCTGTTCATGTCGGTCTATGTGGCGGCCGTCGCCATTCGCAAGGGGCTGCAACTGCGCCGCTCCCGGAAGGCGACACTCGAGTTCTCGCCGCTCTTCGGACGGGCATTGCAGAGCCGCGAGTTCGCAGCGGCGCGCGAGCTGGTCGAACGTTACGAGGACAGTCACCTGGCGGCCAGCCTGCGCCGGGTGTTCGCGTCAGCGAAGTTCCGCGACGCTCGCGGCGACTTCAGCGGCGCGGAGATCGCCAGCGTCCAGCGCACCGCCGAGCTCGGCGCGCTCGAGCAGGTCGCTCAGCTCCGGCGGGGATTGGGCGTGCTGGCGACGACCGGCGCGACGGCCCCGTTCGTGGGACTCTTGGGCACGGTGGTGGGCGTGGTCAACGCCTTCTCGGGCATGGCGCTGGCCGGCGGTGGCGGTATCGCGGCCATCTCGGCGGGAATCGCGGAGGCGCTGGTCGCCACGGCGATCGGCCTGCTGGTCGCGATCCCGGCGGTCTGGCTCTACAACTACTTCACCAACCGGATCGAGTTCATCTCGATGGAGTTGAATTACGCCGCGGAGGAGCTGGTCGACTTTCTCGCGGGTCCGCTGGAGCCACAGGCGTTCGAGCGGCGCGAGACGGCTAGCGAAGGGGAGAGGGTCGTGGCCGGCCGGCCCGCGCCCGCGTATTAGCGAGGAGCCTGCGCCATGAGGAAGAAGCATGCGCCTTTCACCAGCACGAACATGACGGCGAACATCAACGTGACGCCGATGGTGGACGTCATGTTGGTGCTGCTGATCATCTTCATGGTGGTCACCCCGGCGATCGTCGCGGGCTTCCAGGTCGAGGTGCCGCAAGGCGAGCATCTGAAGGACCGCACGGAGAAGGAGAACCGCGTCGAGCTGGGCATCGATCGCGACGGCAATTACTACTTGAACAGGCGGCCCATCGCCCGCGAGGACGCGCTGGAGCTGCTACAGGCCGAGTTCGCCAGTAGAACAGGAGACAAGGTCCTGTTCATCAAGGCGCATCGCAGCCTCAGGTACCAGGAGATCCTCGACGCGATGAGCCTGGCACGCGAGGCCGGCGCTAGAGTGGTCGGGGCGGTCACAGACAAACGTCCCGTGGATGAGTCCGACGCGGCCCAGTAGATCTGGGCGGTTGAATCGAGGAGCGGAGAGATGGCTTTCGAGGCGGGGAACGGAAAGAAGCCGTCGAACATGTCGGACATCAACATGACGCCGATGATCGACGTCCTGCTGGTGCTGCTGGCGATCTTCATGATCGCGCAGCCCATGATGCTGCGCACCATCGATATCCAGGTCCCGCGCAAGGAGCGCGCCGAGGCCACTTCAGCGGCGCCGCCCATCGTGCTGGAGATCGATGCGGAGGGCACCTACACCATCAACAAGCGGCCGATCGCCGCCGGTAGTCTGGAGGCTTCGCTGAGGCAGATCTTCAGGGGCCGGTCCGACAAAGTCCTGTTCATCAAGGCGGACGGCGAGGTGATCTACGAAGACGTCATCCTGGCGATGGATGCGGCCCGGGGCGCTGGGGTATCGGTGCTGGGGGCGGTGCTGGGCAGCTAGTTCAGCTGCACGAGTACCCGGCCCGCCGCAAGCGGCCTTGCTCGATCCGGGGCGACCCCACAGGGCCTCAGCTCACCGGCGCTTCGCCCTCGCCTCCAACTCTCGTTGCACGATCTCCAGCTCCGCCTGAGCCAGGCGAAGTTGACCCTCCATCTCGGCCACTTGCGTCCTCATCTGGGCGGCGACAGCGGGGTGCATGGACCCGACGCCGACGGCAGTCTCGTAACGCTCCAGCTCGCGCTGGAAGTGCTCTCTCTGGTGGTTCAGCAAGCCGAGTCGCCTTTGTGCCTCCGCTTCCAGCAGCTTGAGCTCGACCTCTACCGCCGTGATCTCCGAATCGAGATATGCGCGTCGCAACTCGAGTTGACGGTCGAACGACTCGAGCGCCAGCTGGGCCTCCCGAGCGACGAGGTCGCGTTCCCGCGCTTCACTCTCGGAGATCATGCCGGCTTCCGCTCGCTGCCGGGCAAGTTCCACTTCGTGTCGCACGACTTCGAGATGCCGGAGTGCGATTTCTCGGTGGACCTGGATCTTCTCGCTCACGAAGTCGCGGCCGTCTACCAGCGGTGAAGACAGCGCGCCCTGCGGCTCTCTACCGGAGCGCCGGACCTCCTCCAGCTCCAATTCGTTGATCTTCGCCGCGGCCTCGGCCTCTGCTATCTGTAGCTCGAAGTACACCAGATCTCTATCGCTGCGAACGCCCTGTTCGACCTCCTCGCGGGTCAGTCCCAGCGCCTCCAGTTGCAGCGCGGCGCGCTGCCGTGCCAACTCGACCTGGACCTCCAAACGCGTCTCCAGCAGCTCCCTGCGCCAGGCGTCGCTGAGCTGTTGTGAGGCACCCATGGCTGCGGCGCCCAGTACGATGGAGCCCACCACAAGGCCGCCTGTCTTCAGGATCCGGACGCCGGGCCGCGGGCGGCTGCCAGTTCGCTTCTTGAGACGCAACTCCCGGCCCAACTGCCATTCCAGGTTTTCCAGGAAGCGAGGATCAGGCTCGTGTTTGTCATGCATTCTTCCTACCTCCTTCGCACAGGTCCAAGGCGGCAACCCGTCAGGTCGCAGCTTCTGCTGCGATCGCGGCCGCCTCGGCTTTGACGTGTGGCCTCAAGCGCTTCCCCAGGTTCTGTCGCGCGCGGCGCAGGCGGCCCTCCACCGCGCGCTCCGATAACCCCAGCTCTTCAGCGATCTCGCGCGTGCTCTTCCCCTCGAAGTAGAACGCCTCGAGCAGGACGGCCTGACCACGCCGCATCCGCGCCAGACCCCAGCTGACCAGCGCAGCTGTCGACGGTGTGTCGGGACTGTAGCTGTCTGCTTCCAGGTCCAGCTCGGCTGGATCCACCGGCGTCGGCCGGCGACGTCTGAAGTGGCTCACGAGCAGATTGCGTGCGACTCGAACCAGCCAGGCCCGGGGATCATCGGGAGTCCCACGGCGCGGCCAGTGGTCCACGGCTCGCAGCCAGGCATCCTGCACTATGTCCTCGGCCAGCGTCCGATCAGCACCCACCCGACGCGACACAAAGGCGTAGAGCGGGCCGGTATGCTCCCTGTAGATCTGAACCAGCTTGGCCTCGGTCAACAACGCGGCATCCTCCTGAGTGCGGGTCAGAGCCTCGCGAGTCTCCATCTAGTAGACGCACTCGATCGAGAAAACCCACGGTTCGGTTCGACTTCGACTTCAGG
>CP070722.1:958366-961367 GCA_020350785.1 Gemmatimonadota bacterium | reverse complement strand
GTACTCGTCGGTGACCGAACCGTACTGCTCCGCATAGCCGAGTATCAGCTCGACCATCCGGTCGCCAAGGGGGGCCAGCTCGTTGCGGTACTCGCGGTACACCGGCCAGAACGCCTGTGCCTGCGCTTCGGTCAACTGCATGCCGGCCGTGACCAGGGTCTGCCGCTCGGTCTGAATCTGCTGTCGCGTCAACTCGACCTCACTGCGGACCTGAGCCGAGAGCGGCCCGGCCAGCAGGAGCGAGAGCGCCAATGCCAATCCGCTGCGTCTCATGTATCCTCCCGATGCATGGGTTCGTCGTTCTGTCCAGCTTGAGCTTGTCGCGATGCGTGCTGCGCCAGCGCTGTACGGGCGGTGATATTGATATCATCGATCGACGTGATCCGAAAGGGGAGTCTCCATCTGCCTAGTGGGGCGAGCGCGGTTTGGTGGCCCCGTGGCGGCGCACATCTGCGGCTTGTGCGCCGATCTCGCAGACCGTTCAAGTAGTAGGGGTCCGGGGGCTTGCGTCCCTCCTTCGTCGGGGTAGATTGCGGCGATTCAACAACCCTTCAACGACTATTCGTTGGCTTGGGCGGCGGCCGATGGTCTCTAAGTCGTCGGGCCGATAGGACTGCGCCGCCTGAAGCAGGAAAGGAGTGCATCAATGAGGAAGCTTGGTCTGCTGGCTGTGGCGCTGCTCGCGTCCGCAGGCTGCTATCCGGGCGAAGTGACGTCCGTTACCCAGCTCGATCTGGTGGTGACGGTGCGCGAGCCCGGTTTCGATTTCGGCACGGTGCAGTCGTTCTTCATGCCGGATACGATCATCCAGTTGAACGAGGATGACCCTAACGCGATCGACATCTCCCGCGCCAACGACCGCCAAATCTTGACCCGGGTCCGGGAAAATTTGCTGGACCTCGGCTGGGAGGAGTTGAGTGAGGCCGAGGTGCAGGACGGAACGCTTCCGGACCTGGTCGTCGGCAACCTCGTCTCGGCTACCGAGAACACCAGCTGGTGGATCTCCTATCCGGGCTACTGCTGGGATCCGTACTGGTGCTGGGGCTGGTACTGGCCGCCCGTCGTGGGCAGCAGCACCTATCGCGCCGGTACGTACTTCGTCGTGATGGCGAGGGTGGAAGGCATCGGCGCGCCCGGGCAAGACGACGAGTTCGAGGCCCAGTGGGGTGGTCTGGCGGACGGCGTGCTCTCGAGCAGCAGCTCGAGCAACTTGAATCGCCTGCTCGACGGCATCGACCAGATGTTCAAACAGTCGCCCTACCTGGCCGGCAGCTAGCACAACCCGCAACCTGAGAGTGATGGAGTTCAGCAAATGAAGAAGATCATTGTCGTTGCGGCGGTCGCGCTGATGCTCGTATTGGCCGGCGAGGTCCGTGCGCAGGATTGGTTTTGGGGCGGCACGTACAGCATGACTCTGCCGCTGTCGAACACGAAGGATTTCAACGAGGGCTACAGCTTCCGAGGCGTCACCGTCGAGGGCCGTAAGATCATCAACGAGAACGTCACCGCGGGGGTCACCTTCGGCTGGCATGTGCTGAACGATGAGCGGGCCAACGAGACGGTGGAGCTGGAGAACGGCGCCATTACGGGCGATTTCTTCACGTTCACGAACTCGTTCCCGATCATGGCCAATATGCACTACTACCTGGGTCAGCGCGGTGCGATTCGGCCTTACCTGGGGGCGAGCGCGGGCACGGCGATCGTCGAGCGGCGGGCCGAGGTCGGACTCTTCGCTCTGCAAGAGACGAACTGGCACTTCGCCGTCGCACCCGAAGTCGGGTTCTTCTTGCCGGCAGGCTGGTACGGCAGCGGGCTGCTGCTGAGCGCGCGCTGGCACTTCATGACGTCGGCTGGAAGCGCGCCGAGCCAGCAGTACGTGACGTTCAACATCGGCTTTGCTTCGAACAACTGATCGCGAGCGAGCCTAGATGAGAGTTCGCCGCCGCCTCGCAACCAGAGGCGGCGGCGAACTCGTTTCCTGGGCCAGGTTCAGCTCCCGACCGGGAAGCCGACGAAGGCACGGAACTGCCACGACCGGTTGGTCGGCAGCGCCAGGTCGAAGGCGTCGGAGAGCCCGATCGAGTAGCGCACGTCGAGGGCGAAGAACCGATTCGGGTTCAGCCAGCGACCGAACTGTAGCCCGAACGGCCAGGCCCATTCCGGACTCTTCTTGGAATCGCAGACTAGTTCAGAGATCTCTGACGAGCAGGAGACCGGGAAGGCGATGCCGATCCCGGTGTAGGCTCGGACACCGAGACCGGTGGCGGACTGCACCACGGCACCGAAGAGTGCCGGGATCTCGATGTAGTCGAGTCGGGTATCGCCGCCACCCTTCTGCACCCAGTTGGCCTCGAGCTCCGTGACGAAGTAGTTCCAGTTGCGGAAGCCCAGCGAGACGCCGGCCGTGCCGCCCCAGCGCGAATCGGTATTGATGGCCCCTCCGTACAGGTCGCCGACTGTGGCGCCACCGGACACGGCCACGAACGCTTGCTGGGCGCTGGCCGAGGAGGTGGCGATGAGCGTGGCTACGATTGCGGCCATCACGACACGACGAACCATCACGATTTCCTCCCTTCACGATCGACAGACATAAGAAGGGGAGTACAAAGCAGTGCGTCGATCACCTTCGCACTCCCCTCCGGAACAGAGAACGATAACAGTCGCCTACGGCGTGTACCAGATCGGGCTCGTGTAGGCCCGGTCCTGGACGATCATCGGCACATCGTCGGGCATACTGATGCCGAAGCGCTTAGCGTCGTAGGCCGTCCAGCGCGGGGTGGGAATCTCGATGACCCGCACGTAGTAGAAGGCACGCTGCTCCGGATCGAAGTCGGGGTCCACCCAGTAGGCGGTGAGCAGGGGATCCCCGATGGTGTTCGTGTAGGTGGCGTTCGCCACGTCCACCGTGTTTCCGACGGGCTGCCGGGCGCGCCCGTCGGCGCCGATCGTTCTGTCATCGGAGACGGCCACATCGTAGATCCGCTCTTGTGACTCGCCGTTC
>CP070722.1:927921-958266 GCA_020350785.1 Gemmatimonadota bacterium | reverse complement strand
ATGGCTTGCTTGATTCCGACGTCGGCGTAGCCGGCGCCCTCGGTACCGAGGTCGCGCTCTGTGGTGACCCCGGCCATCAACGTCTTCTCGGCAGCGACCACCGCCCGGGCCACACGCGTCGCCAGAGGCTCGCGCAGCACCTGGTCGTTCCAGCCCGTCTCGTTGTAGGGGTGGAGGAGAAGGTGGGAATGCCCCTCGATCAGGCCGGGCAACAGGGTCAGGCCGGGTAAGTCGATGACCTGAGCACCGCTCGGACGATCGACTTGGCCCGCCGGGCCGGCGGCCGCGATCCGGTCGCCTAGCACCACAACCTCCCAGCCGTTGTGCAGCACAGTATTGACACCATCGAAGACGCGGGCCGGTCGCAGCACCAGCGCTTGCGGAGGCTGAGTTGCCTGCGCTGCGACCGGGGGGCTCGACAGCAGAAAGAGACCGAAGCAAGTCAGTACGAGGCTGCGAAGCATGGCTTTGCTCGTTTCGGGCTGAAGGATGAGTAGCGTTTTCGCCGGCCGTGAACATAGTGGGCAACGGGATCCGTTTGCCAGCGCAGGTCACCTTCGGGTCAACGGCCGACTCACAGAGCGTGTCCACGCGCCACTCGCCTGGGCATCCCGGTCGACGTGCGCGCGCGTTTCCTCATCACTGCCCAGGCTGTAGAATCCAATGACCTGCCCCGCGGCCAGCGGGGATAGTTGAGCGAATGCCGACGCGCGAACTTTGGATACCATCACAGAGCCCGTAGCGAGCGACGACACTTTACATACCGCCGCCTCTTCAAGCGTGGCGACGGTGGTCGCTATCGCCTGTGTGGTCTACGCCAGCGCCATCGCGCTGCACGAGCTCGCTCACGCGCTGACCGGGCTGGCGGTTGGCGGCCAACCCACGCTCATCTCCAGCACCGACGTTCGTGGAAACTGGGAGAATGTAGGCCAGCTGGGCTTCATGGCGCTCGGGATGTCCGGCTCAGCGGTGAACTGGTTGCTGGCCGTGCTGGGGATCATTTGGATCCAGCGGGCCCGGCCGAGGTCGAGCGCCAGATTCTTCCCCTGGCTGCTACTGGCGGTGAACGGTTTCATCCCCTCGGTCTACATGGTCGCCTCGCCACTGCTCGGCTTCGGCGACTGGATGACGATCCTGAGCCGCTTCCAGCATCAGCTGATCCTTCGAGTCTTCATCGCCATCGTCGGCATCAACGTTGCCTTCGCCTGGTTCGCTCTGGTCTCGCGCTGGCTGACGCGGATCGTCGCCGGCGTCCCCGAAGGCAGGCGCATCCCGCTAGCCCGCAGGCTTACGCTCACATCCTGGTTGACCGGCGGTGTGCTGGCAGTGGCGGCGGCGCTACTCTCGCCGCTGGGGCTCCCGCGCGCCCTGCTAATCGCTGCGGGGAGCACACTGGGAACGACGTTCCTCATCCTGCCGGCGGCACGGCTGGCGGAATCGGCTCGGCGGAGAGTCGCACCGACGATCTGGGATGGCGTCGGACCAGGCCTCGTGTGGACCCCTGTCGGCACACTGCTGGCAGCAGTCTTTATCTTCTTTCTTGGGCGAGGGATCCAACTGTAATCGGACAATGGCCGAAATCCCCGATCGCCTGAAGACCGCTCTTGCCGACCGCTACGACCTGGATTGCGAGGTCGGGAGCGGCGGCATGGCCACCGTCTATCGAGCTCGCGATCTCAAGCACGAGCGGCCTGTCGCGGTCAAGATCCTGCGCCCGGAGCTGGCGGCCGCGGTCGGGTCGGAGCGCTTCCTGCGCGAGATCCGGATCACAGCCACGCTCAATCACCCGCACATCCTGCCGCTGCTCGACTCGGGCACCGCAGACGGCTTGCTTTTCTACGTCATGCCCTACGTCGGCGGCGGATCGCTGCGCCGGCTGATAACGGCAGAGGCGCCGCTACGGCTGGAAGTCGCCCTGCACATCACGGGACAGGTCGCGGCCGCCCTGGAATACGCCCACCGCTTGGGCGTCATCCACCGTGATGTGAAGCCGGAGAACATCCTCTTCTCGGAAGGGGTCGCCATCGTGGCTGACTTCGGCATCGCGCGGGCGGTGAGCGCTGCGGGTCGTGATGCGCTCACACGGACCGGAGTGCCGCTAGGCACACCGGGCTACATGAGTCCTGAACAGGCGGCCGGACATCTCGCGCTCGACGAGCGAACCGACATTTACGGATTGGGCTGCATCGCGTACGAGATGTTGGTCGGTCAGCCGCCGGGCTTGTGGCCGACACCCGAGGAGGTGCGATTGGGCCGCTTCCTGGAGGCGCCGCCGGAACATCGTCAAAGACTTGATGTTCTGCCAGGCAGAATCGAGCAGACGCTAATCAAGGCGCTGGCCATGAAGTCGGCCGACCGTTACGCGACCCCGCTCGAGTTCAGCGAAGCGCTGGCGGCGGCCGCTCAACGGGGCGCCAGGTTCAGCGACAGACAGGTGCGCGAGATCATCGCCCGCGCGGCGGAGCTGGAACTGCAGAGCCCCACGACGGAGCCCGGCCTCTCCATCGGCGCCGTGGAGCAGATCGCCGCTGAGGTCGGTATCCGACCGGAACGGGTTCGCGAGGCGCTCGAGGAGGTCCACCGCACGGGCGTGCCCGCGCGGCCGCCTGCGGAGCCACCGCCGGCTCGAATGCCAGCGGCGCATGCCACCAAAGCAACCTACGATTCCAAGGCGCAACAGATCGTCCTGGACCGCGCGGTCGACGGCGAGCTTCCCGAGGGCAAGTACGAAGTCGCGGTGGAGTTGATCCGGAATGCCATCGGCAGCTTCGGACATACCTCGAAGCTGGGAAAGACGATCACCTGGAGCCCGAGCACTTCCGGCGGCGGCGGCCGCAACCTGACGGTCTCGCTCACGCCCGCCGCGGGCAAGACTCGTATACGTATCGAGGAACGGGTCGGCCTGTACGGCGCCAAGATGCTGGCGCCCATGTTCGGCGCCGCGGGGGGCGGGCTGCTGGGACTGGCGCTCGGCGCGCTGCTGGGCGCCAACGACTGGACGTTCATTCTACCCGGCGCCCTGCTGGCCTTCTGGGGAGGGTTCGCCACATCCAGCATGCTGGTCTGGGCCGATGTCAGACGGTACAGACCGCAGCTCCAGGATCTGGCGGACCGGCTGGCGGCGCTGGTGGAGGTTGCTGACGAATGAGTTCAATGAGATCGACGCGCGCCATTCTCATCGAGCGGCATGGACCGCCGGAAGCCCTGGTCGAGCGGGAGACTCCGTTGAAGGAGCCGGGCCCGCACGAGGTGGTGCTGCGCGTGGAAGCCGCGGGGGTGAATTTCGCCGATCTGCTGATGCGTGCGGGCCTCTACGGGACGGTACCCCCGCGACCGTACAGTCCGGGTTTCGAGTTGGCCGGCATCATCTCGGAGATCGGCCCTGCCGTCGAAGGATGGCAGCCCGGCGAGCGCGCCGTCGCCCTGCTGCGCTACGGCGGCTACGCTCACGACATCGTCGTGCCCGCCGCCCAACTCTTCCCCTATCCCGAATCGCTCACACCGGTGCAGGCGGCGGCGGTCCCGGTCGTCTTCCTCACCGCCTGGTTCTGTCTGTTCGAGGCCGGGAACGCGCGCGAAGGTGAAACAGCGCTGATCCTTGGCGCGGGCGGCGGTGTGGGGACGGCGGCGGTGCAGCTGGCCGTGCAACGGGGACTGCGGGCGATCGGGACCGCCGGTGCGGCGCGCAAACGCGAGTTCGTGGTCGACGCGCTGGGCGCCGCCGCCTGTTTCGATTCCCGCGGCGCCTGGGAGCCCGAGGTTCGCGCTCTGGTCGGCGCGCGCGGCATCGACATCGCCCTGGACCCGGTGGGGGGCCGGGCGACCAACTCGTGCCGCCGACTGCTGGCGCCGCTCGGACGCATCGTCTTCTACGGGCTCAGCGACGCCATGCCGAAGCGCAAGCGTAGCTGGCTGCGGGCGGTTCGAGCCTGGCTGCGCACCCCGCGCTTCCATCCGCTCTCGTTGGTCGAGCCGAACATCGGCATCTACGGCGTCCATCTGCTCCATCTCGGGGCGAAAGAGCCGCTGCTGCAGCTGGCGCTGGAGCAGATCTACAGAGATATCGCCGCAGGCATGTTGCGGCCGGTCGTCGACGAGGTCTTTTCGCTGGACCGGACGGGGGCGATCGAGGCGCATACCTACCTGCACGAGCGACGCAACCTGGGTAAGGTCGTGCTTTCCGCTGCTACCCCAGAACCACGAAGATGAAGCGCATGCAATGTTCTTCGGAAGATGGAGACTGTAGCCTACGGTTTGCAGACACGAGACTGCCATTGCGGTAGTTGCCCGCACAGCCAGCCATCCGGTTTCCGGTTGGCTCCCGGAGTGGTAAGATTCGTTCGCTTTGAGCGGGCAATCCGATTCTCACAATCAGCAGAGCTGCCAATGTCGCGCCCAGAGAGACAACGACCTGACTTCGATCATTACTTCATGGGTCTGGCCATGGCTGTGCGCGCCCGGGCCAACTGCTTGGGCAGCCGGGTCGGCGCCGTCGTCGTCAAAGGCCACCGCGTTCTCTCGACCGGCTATAACGGAACGCCCTCCAAAATGAAGAACTGCGTGGATGGCGGTTGCGAGCGCTGCGCCAATCCCGAGCGGTTCGAGTCGGGCCAGGGCTACGACCTCTGCATTTGTGTGCATGCCGAGCAGAACGCTCTACTTCAGGCGGCACGCTTCGGGATCTCGGTGGACGGCGGCACGGTCTACTCCACCATGCGACCCTGCTTCGGCTGCACGAAGGAGCTGCTGCAAGCCGGAGTTGAGCGCGTTGTCTATATCCATGATTGGCAGCACCCCGATCCGGCCTTCCAGCATGAGTACAACCGCATCCAAGCGCGTTTCCCCGGCGGCATCAACCAGTTGGAGATGGAAGACCCGGACGCCGATTGGGCGCTGCCCAAGAAGTCGGCCCGCGTCCCCGACTCTAAGACCTGAGCATCGAGGATCAGGCGGCGCCTGAAATCGCCGGCTCTCCCGGCCGTGATCGCCAAAGCGGGAATCGAAACGCCTCAGGGCCTCCAATCGCTGTAGAGGATGTAGGCGGGTTGAGTGCCGCTCTCGCTCTGGTAGCGCCTCAACTGTTCCACCAGCCATTGCACCCACTCATCGAATTTTTGGTGGTTCTGCTCGGTCCGCACATCCGCGATCCAGACGCCAAGCTTGTCCCATGTCTTCAGCAGCACGCCGCCCATCAGCTCCCAGACGGTTTCTATTCCGACCATTCGTCGATGCACCATAATGCCGACCGACTCGAGGGTCAGGCTGAGCTGGATGGCAGCGTTCTCGAAACTCGGGTCGCGCTCGCGCAGCTGCTGGGCGCCGATGCCATCCGGCAGCGACATGACCGATCGGAAGGCACTGGCGAAGGCGGGGCTCTGAAACGAGCGGGCGAGCTCGATCGCTGCCATGTCGCGACGCTGTTGCCGGTACTGCAGTAGCTGAACGACGGCGAACCAGAGACCGCCGATCACGATTAGCGCGCTGATGATCTCGGCCAGATTAGCCAGAGTGGTCAGTTCCATACGATCACCTCGGAGGGCTATTGCCCGGCAGCGGCGCGCCCCAATTGTCGCCGTCTTGCATGATCAATGGCAGCACTGCCATGGCGGTCGACCAGGCCTGGTCCGGCGTCACGCCGATCCGGCGCGGCTGCTCCCCGTGCAGCACCTCGGGCCATGCGCCCAGGGCGTAGTCACGGTACAACCGAATGTTCTGACGCCAGTGACGCTCGGCGGATTCCTTTCGGCCGGCCTTGTACTCGGCCAGGCTGACCCAGCCGGAGAAGAGCGGCCAGGCGGAGCCCGTATGATAGCCGTCGGGCCGGTAATCGCGCTGCGAGCGGGAGACCATCCTCACGCCCCAGGGCGCCGTAAAGTCATCGGTCGCCACGCGATTCAGCCAGTTCTGACAGCGACCCGGGCGCACCGCGCCCAAGAGGAGCGGTACCGCGATCATCACGGTCTCGGACAAATCGAGGCTGCCGTCCGCCCAGCGTCCGTTCGCATAGCAGCCGCGCACGGGGTCGTAGAGTGACAGCTCCAGGCTGGAACGGGCGGCGCCGGCGCGAAACCCGACCTCATCGGCGAACTCGTGCTCATCCAACCGGCGAGCGGCCTCTTCCAGTTCCTGCAACGCCGCGACCCAAATACCCGCGAGGTAGAGCGACACATGGTGTCCGCCGAAAGGCCCAAACTCCACCCAGCCGTGACCCACGCCGCTGTTCTCGATGAGCCCATCGCCGTCGCTGTCGGTGGAAAGGCAGTAATCGTATGCTTTCAACACGCGCGGCCACTCGCGCCGCAGCGTCTCTTCGTCGCCGGTGGCGTGCAGATAGCGTGCGGCCAGCAGCAAGTAAAGCGGCGTAGAGTCAGCGGAGTCGTAGTGTACCACACCGCTCGTCGTGCACTCGTGCAGTATCTTGCCGGTGATGTCCTGGTGTCGCCCAAGAAATTCCAGCACCTCACGGATGACCTTGTGCTGACCGACGGCCAGGCAGCCTAGAGCCGTCCAAACGGCATCGCGGCCGAAGAACCAGGCGTAACCGGGCCTGCCGTCGAAAAAGACTCCACGCCGCGAGCTGTCATAGCCGCCCACCAGTGCGGTGCCCAACTCGGGGACATACACACGGTAGGTTGAAAGCCGCCACTTCGCCCACTCGACTCCTTCATCGAGCTCAGGCTCTCCGCTCCTCAGCGTGAATTGCAGCTCGCGTTGGGCGCGCCGGTCGGCGCGCCTGCGTTCCGCCCAAGCGGTAGGATCCACGAAATCCGGTACGCGCTCGCCGCGCCCAGACCCCAGCAACAGGATGCGCACCGGTCCATCCAGTTCGAGCTCGGCGCGCAATCGCAGTCGCGAACGCTCCGAGTCCGAGCCGTCGGCCACCGAGAGCACCGCCGGCGCCGGCTCGATGCGCACGCCGAACCATTCACCCGTCTCGGCCTGAACTCCCACCGCACCCGGCTGCACCGCGTACGAGAACCGGCCCGTCGACCAGGCCGGATAGGGCCACATCAGGCGGAGGTCGCTCTCCAACTTCCAGGTGAGCTCGAGCGTCTGCGAGCTATCGAGAGGCT
This sequence comes from Gemmatimonadota bacterium, assembly GCA_020350785.1. Lineage (GTDB taxonomy): Bacteria > Gemmatimonadota > Gemmatimonadetes > Palauibacterales > KS3-K002. The sequence continues at coordinate 951,193 of CP070722.1, read as the reverse complement.
GGAGCTCGATCAGCACGCCAGGCTCGTCAGGCGCCACGGTCGTCCGCTCCTCGATCGAGCCACCTCCAATCGACAGGCGGCGAACGACGACGCCCGGCGCGACAGCGAAATGGTCGGCGAGCACCTCGCGATCGGACTCCGCATCCGCCACCTCCAGCCCCCAGCGGCTCATCGCCCGGACCGGATGGAACCAAAGTTCCTCCGGGCCGGTGCGCTCCCTGCCGACGAGTAGGGCACGCGCGCCCGCCAACGTATAGGCCTCATCGGTCACCGCCCGTTCCAGCCGAACGTCGGCGTCGGGCTCAAACGCGGCCCCGGCGTTCGCCGGCAGAGCAGGCGGTAAAGGGACTCCGCGCTGGAATCGAATGCCAACGGCCGGGGGTCGCCATTCACCACCCAGAGCCCGCGCCCTGCTGCCGTTGGGGGCAGTACGTCGCAGCGCATTCCGAACGAGCTGTTCGAGATGCGGGCGATGCGTCTTGGCCTGGGCGGCGAAATACACGTAGGCACCGATGCAGAGGGACCAACCATCACCGATCATGTATTCCCAGGCCAGGCGCCGGTCGGCGCTCATTGCGACGTATGACTTCTGGACCGCGATCACACGGGCCTGCTTCGGCCAAGAATCCCCCGTGTACCCATAGCGGACGAAGGTTTCGCCTTCCTCTGGATCCCAGGTGTAGACGCCGCCGCCCGGCAGCATCTCGAACAGCGGATGACCCCGGAAGCTCTGCAAGCCGCGGACGCGCGTCAGTACGCTGAAGCTCTGCGCGAATGCGATGTCGTCGGGCTCGTCGGACCAGGCCGCCTCGGCGGTCATGTTCGGTGGCACCGTCTCCCAGCCGAGCTGCGCCGGGAGCGTGACCGCGGCCAGCGTGGCAAGCAAGCCGCCGCCCGCTCCGATGTGAGCATCGAGCGCCGACCGATCGGCCTCGGAGAGCAGGGGCGGCTCCGGCCAGTGGAACCAAACGGTCACCGGCTGAGCGGGAAGCGAGCCCGCCAGATCGGCAAGCGGTAACGCCCGCGCCTCGAAATCGGCCTGCGAGCCCAGCCAGGCAAACGCCGCCTCCGTCTCGGCGGAGGCAGCGCTGTCCGGAAGGACGAACAAGACGGTCGAGCGATCGGTCACCGGGGCTTCCTCACCAGACCGCAGTCGCGGAGATAGACGGGCATCCCCGTACGATGTCGTTGTGGGGGCACCCGACACCAGGACCCCGGAGCGACCTGTAGTTGCCGGCCTGCGTTGCGATGAGGGCCGGCCAACTCGGCCGGCCCCTCTTACTCCTGGCACCCGTCATCTGCCGTCATCGCCTCGCGTAGACCTTCGTGTTCCCGTCCTTGTCGAAGGCGAGCACATCGTAGGGATCCTTTTGACCGCTGGGAACTTCCATCCCAGGAGAGCCCGTAGGCATTCCAGGGACGGCGATGCCGGCGATGCTCGGCCGCTCTTCGAGTAGCTTGAGGATCAGGTCCGCAGGCACGTGACCTTCGATGACGTAGCCATCGACCAGCCCCGTATGGCAGGACTCCAACTCAGGCCCTACTCCATAACGTGACTTGATGGCTGACATCTCCTCCGTGTCGATGACCGTAACGGCGAAGCCGTTAGCCTCCAGGTGCTCCACCCATTTGCTGCAGCAACCACACATCGGGCTCTTGTACACGGTTATGCTCGGGCTGGTCCCGGCCGCCTGGGCCAGCGGCCCGCCCTGCAGCGTGACGTCCGATACCCCCGAAAGAGCCGCGTCAACCGCCCCGCCGGCCGCCAACTGTTCGAGCTGGGCGCCTGACTGACGGCCGAGCGAAGCCCGATCCGCAGCGCCCGAGCGCGCGTACTGCGCGACCACAGCGGCGCATACGCCGACCGCCACGACCGCACTCACGACGAGCATGCCCCTCTTACTGGTATTCATATCAGCATTCCTCGAATCGGTCTAGAATAGAATCGCTTGTTTGGCTTCCTATGCCATTCGGCCCAAGAAGATCCCCCAATCTCCACCAGCGTGTCGCTTCAGGCAACCTTCTCCGGCTCGCCTGCTGAAAGTCACCTTGCGGTCTCCGGCACCGTCCCGCCAGCGGGACGCAAAGGGCTTGCCGAACAAAACCCGAATACCCATCTTACCCTCGATGCTCAGACCCGTCTCCTATCCCTCGATATGAGGCTAGCACTTGAGGTCGACGAACGGCTCAGCACCCGTCCGCGGACGTGGCGCCTCTCACAACCCCACCAACCGCTTCGCGGCGTTGGCCGTCGTCCGCGACGGCTGGCGCGACTGCGAGGACCCAGCTCCCCGGACGGAGCTGTTGGCGGACGGTGCGCGCTCGATCGTGTCGCATAATGACAGCCCGGATGTGGGCTTCGACACCTCGGTGAATCCCTACCGGGGGTGCGAGCACGGTTGCATCTACTGTTACGCACGGCCGTACCACGAGTACCTGGGCTTCTCTGCCGGCCTCGATTTCGAGACCAAGATCCTGGTAAAGCAGGACGCACCCTCGCTGTTGCGGGCGACGCTGGACTCGCCGCGCTGGCAGCCACAGACGATACTGCTGAGCGGCGTGACGGACCCCTACCAACCCGCCGAGCGACGGATTTGCCTGACGCGAAGCTGTCTAGAGGTGCTGGCGGAATACCGGAACCCGGTGGCCATCACTACGAAGAACTACCTGATCACGCGGGACGCAGATTTGCTTGGCCAGCTCGCCGCTCGCTCAGCGGCGGCGGTGTCCTTCTCCATCACGACGCTGGACGAGGAGCTGGCACGAAGATCGGAGCCGCGAGCTTCGAGCCCGTCGCGCCGCCTGGGAGCGATCCGCCGGTTGACCGAGAAAGGCATCCCGGTGGGCGTCAACGTCGCACCGGTCATCCCGGGGCTGACCGAGCACGAGCTGCCCAGGATACTGGCCGCGGCGGCCAGCGCCGGCGCCTCCTATGCCGCTTATATCTTGCTTCGTCTTCCCCACGTCGTGTCGCGCCTCTTCGAGACTTGGCTGGAACAGTATTATCCCGACCGGCAGGATAGGGTGCTGAATCGTATTCGCGAGACGCGCGGCGGCAAGATGTACGACTCCCGGTTCGAGGTGCGACATAGCGGGGAAGGCGAGTACGCCAGACACATCGCCGACATCTTCAGGATTGGCTGTCGTAAGGCGGGCCTCAGCGCCAGGTACCCGAAGCTCTCCACCGCTGCCTTCCGGCGACGGCCCCGCGCCACCCAGTTGCGTCTCTTCGACTGAACGACGGAGCCCGATCTGCGGAGCGGGCAGCCACGTCGAATCGGGCAACGTGGCCTTCCTTGCCGCTACTACATCGTTCATTGGACCGTTTGATTCCTCGACAGGGAGGCGCCCTCTTCTGTTGGATTTCTCGACAGTCCGCTGTAGAATTATTCCACACACAGAACTTCATATACAGGAGTGAGTTGCGTAATCTACCCCCTCTCTGAGCCATCCTTGGTGTAGAGATTCTCTACAACCCCCGTGTCAGCGGTACCGCCGCAGCGGCCTCGGCCTACACCCTTAACTACCTGAAATTAATAGACTTAGGCCAAGCGCAAACTTGAAGGCTGGCCGGCGGCACCGGTGTTGCCTTTAGGACGGCCGGAAGTGGGCCGGCAGCACCGCACCTCCGCCCAGAGGGTCGGAGGGAGGTCCACCGGTTGGCTGGACATCAATCGCCGTAATTCGCAGCAACTTCGCGGAGGAAAGCAAAATGTTAACCATCGTATTCGTGGCCACGATCGTCACACTGATCGTCGCGCACCACTTTCTGATCGCGAGGCCGGGGGAGAGAAGGGCCGCGATCGAGATGGCAACATCGGGACTCGGCCCTCTCTCGGCGCTGATGCGCCCCCTCCCCGATGATGTCTCTCTGCAGCCCACCTTTACATGGGCTCGCGTCGACCCGCGGGGCCAATTCCAGATCGGCGTTCACCCGATGCTGCTCGGTCTGATCGGAGAGCACTACCACCTCGACGTGCTGAGAAAGGGCCGAGTCACCGAGGGGGAGCCGCTGATTCGAGTTGGCATGAAGGATCGGCATTTCACACTCAGGTCCCCTGTGACCGGCACAGTCCAGAGGATCAGGCAGCGATTTCGAAGAGTGGGAACGCCTGAGCCGCCTGGCGCCGCTGGACGTCAGTGGCTCTGCCGAGTGGAGCCGGACGAATCCAGCGGTAAAGCCGCGGAGTGGCTGACAGGCGAGCGCGCGCTGGAATGGACGCGCCGGCAGTATGCGGCGATCCGCGAGCACCTCCTGCGGTTAGCGGATGAGCGCCAGGTGGGCCTCGCTCTCGCAGATGGCGGCGAGGTTCCGAGGGGCATCCTGGGGCAGCTGGATAGCGACGAATGGCGAACGATCCAGGCCGCCTTCTTCGATGACTAAGGCAGGGAGCGGCTAGCTCTACCCGGCGCCCTGTGATCTGAGGTCAAGCGGTGCCTGGGACGAAAACCCGTCGCATACCAAGAGACCGTCATGGACAGAAGAGACTATCTCAAGACGATGTGCGTCGCCGCCGGATCCACCCTGGTCGGGAAGAATCTAGCGGCTCAGGTGACCGAATCCGGCCCGGCGGCGCCTGAGCAGATGGCCGTGCTCGTCGACACGACGCGATGCCTGGGGTGTCGGCTCTGCGAGTTCGCCTGCGCCAAGGCCAACGGCCTGCCGGAGCCGGATCCGGACGTCGATATCACAGTTGCGCGCAACACGTCGCCCAGCCAATGGTCGGTCTGCACGCGCTACGACACCGAGAAGGGCTCCGTTGCAGTGAAGCGCCAGTGCATGCATTGCCTGCAGCCGGCCTGCATCTCGGCTTGTCTCACCAAGGCGATGCACAAGACTCCAGACGGGGCGGTCGCTTGGGATGGCGACAAGTGCCTGGGTTGCCGTTTCTGCATGATCTCGTGCCCGTTCGACGTCCCGAAGTTCGAGTACGACAGCCCCAATCCCAAGATCCAGAAATGCGTCATGTGCTGGGAGCGGCTTCAAGAGGGCAAGAAACCGGCTTGCGTCGAGAACTGTCCGGCGGGCGCTCTCAAGTTCGGGAAACGCTCGGAGTTGCTGGAAGAGGCGAAGCTGCGAATTTACCAGAACCCCGACAAGTACGTGCATCACATCTACGGCGAGCATGAAGCGGGTGGAACTAGCTTCCTCTACCTGGCCTCAGTTCCCTTCGAGCAACTTGGGTTCCCGACGAACTTGGATAGCACGCCCTATCCGGAATACACGAAGGAGTTCCTCTACGCCGTGCCACTGGTCCTCACACTCCTGCCTCCGCTCTTGCTGGCGATCAACAAGGCGACGGGCGGTGAGCACGAGGAGGCGGAGGAACACTCAATCATAGAGAGCGAGGTTCGATAATGGAGGCCACCAGCATCCGGATCCTCAAGCCCGGTAGCGAGATCCGTCGAATCACCCGATTCCTGCTCGGCGAGCTGAAGCCGAAGGGCAGGATCCTCACGCCCTTCAACGTGATCACTGCGCTGATCATGCTTACCGGCATCGTCTTGCTGACGATCCGGTTCATCTGGGGCTTGGGATCGATCACCAATCTGTCGCAGGACTATCCCTGGGGGTTGTGGATCGGCTTCGACGTCATAACAGGGGTGGCATTTGCCGGTGGGGCGTACGTCATCGTCTTCATGGTCTACATTCTGGGCCAGGAGAAGTATCATCCCATCGCCAGAGTGACGGTGCTCAACGGGTTCCTGGCCTACCTGTTCTACGCCGGCGCCCTGCTCCTCGATCTGGGCCGACCCTGGAACGTCATCAATCCCATCATCGGCAATTCGTTCGGTGTCAGCTCGGTGCTGTTCCTGGTCGCCTGGCACTTCCTGCTCTACATGCTCGCCGAGCTCGTGGAGTTCTCGCCGGCGATCGCGGAATGGCTTGGATTGGATAGGATAAGGCGAGTCCTGAAGGCCATGACCGTGGGTGCCGTGATCTTCGGGATCACGCTCTCGTGCCTTCACCAATCGGGTCTGGGGGCGCTGTACCTGATGGCGAAGACCAAGATCCACCCCCTCTGGTACTCGCAGTTCATCCCGGTTTTGTTCCTGGTTTCCAGCGTGTTCGCCGGCTTGTCGATGGTGATCTTCGAGGGGACGATCACCCACAAGGTGTTTCAGCATCGAGTCGGGGCAGCGTTGCACCGCTCGCACGACCAGATAGTCCTCGGCCTGGCACGAATCTGTTCAGGGGTAATGTTCGTGTACCTCTTCATGCAGCTGCTGGTGTTCGTGCACGAGCGACGCTGGGGCTACCTGGGCTCAGGCTGGGGAGCCTGGTTCTTACTGGAGATCATCGGGTTGACGGCGGTCCCGGCTGCTCTCTTCCTCTACGCTTTTCGTCATCGAGACCTCAAGATAACTCGCGTAGCGGCACTGTTTACACTCTTGGGGATCGTGCTGAACCGCCTAAACGTGTCGGTCATCTCTTTCAAATGGTACGCTGCCGAGCGCTATTTCCCGAGTTGGATGGAGGTCGTGGTCACTTTGGCGGTGATCAGCGCCGAGCTATGGGTGTTCCGCTGGATCGTAAATCGCATGCCCGTTCTGGATACGGCGTTGGCAGGAGAAGCGAGGCGGTTGACCTTGGAGCGTGAAGCGCGGTCCGCCGCATAGACGGAGCAAGGGCTATGGAAAGTGTAGCGACTGACATATTTGCCACTAAGGGCGTCGAATATCTGATCGTCATCGCCTACCTCGTGGTCCTGGTCGGCTTTTGGAAGCTCTTGTCAGTCCCGAGAGAGCCGACGGCGGCCCGCGCGCAGCCGGACCACTCGTCGGGCCGGCGTTGGCTCCATTTGCGGGACGGGTACTACTTCCATCAGGGCCACAGCTGGGCCCAATTGGAAGAGGGTGACGTGGTCCGGGTCGGGGTGGACGACTTCGCGATGCGGCTGTTAGGGCGACCCGCGACTGTCGATCTGCCTGAGGTCGGCGCGCACCTACGTCAGGGCGAGCCAGGCTGGCAATTCGAAGTCGATGCGAAGTTCATTCCCATGCTCTCCCCCGTGGAAGGCGAGGTGACCGAGGTCAACTGGGAGGTTCAGCTCTCTCCCGACCTCGCCTCTGACGAGCCGTACGACCGAGGTTGGCTTCTTAAGGTCAGAGTGCCGAACGCTCGGGCGAACTTGAAGAACTTGCTGAAGGGCAAGTTGGCTCGCGCCTGGATCGACGAGGTTCTCGAGAATCTCCGTCGCATGCGGGCCGGCGAGCTGGGCATAGTCATGCCCGACGGCGGTATACCCGTGGATGGATTCGCCCGCACTCTCTCGCCGGATCGCTGGGACGAGCTGGCGCGCCGTTTCCTCCTGAGTGATTAGGGCATTGGACTGAAAGGCGCGTCCGCTGTCTGGCACTGAGGAGTCCGCAGTAATGATTAGAGAGGAACTTCCCTGCATCTGGACGCTGGCCGGTGTGTTGCAGTACCGGTTGTGCGATCGTGGATACGCGTGCGAGGACTGCGAGCTCTTTCACGCCCTGCGAGGCAGGAGAAGCCTGAGCGGCATGGACTCGGAAGACCTGGGAAAGCCTTCCGGCGCCAGGCCCGGACCCGACCTCGAGCGTGCCGGCGAGGACTTGGTGGGCGCGTATCTCTCGCGTCTCACTGCCGGCTGTGAGTTGCATCTCGACCGACCTTACTGCCATTCTCACTTCTGGCTTCAGCAAATCGACGGCGACCGAGTGCGACTCGGGCTGGACGGCCACTTGCTGAGGGTCCTCTACCCCATCGATGACATCACGCTGCCCCATGTTGGAGTGCTGCTGAAGCGCGGGGAGCCCTGCGGCTGGATCACGCGCGGCCGGCTGGCGATTCCGCTGGAAGCACCGCTGTCGGGTGAAGTCGACGCCGTGAACCAGACCTACGTCGATGAGGTGCGCCGCCACGGCGGGCCGAACGGCGGGGAAGAATGGCTGCTGAGACTAGAGGCCTATGAGGATATCGAGACGGCGCCCGGCCTCTACCGAGGCGAGGATGCGCTGCTCTGGCATCTGCGAACGCTAAAGCTGCTAAAACGCTATCTGAGGGAGGCGCTGGCGACCAGCCAAGACTCGGAGGTCGGCCTGACGCTGACCGATGGTGGCGCGGCCAACATCAACGTAGAGCAAGTCCTGGGACGAGAGGCGTTCGAGACACTTGTTGGAGAGATGTTTCACTTGCAGATTTAGTAGATAGGCGAAGGTATCTCACCGGCTCGATCGTCAGTAGGTGGCGCAATGACAAGAATTCCGAGCCTCTCCTCGATCACATCGTCTCTCAGCTTCCGGCTGTTTCTGGTGCTTTTCCTCTCGATCGTTCTCATGTTCGCCGCCTACGCGGCGATTGGCAACCATCTCCAGAGCCGGATCCTCGAGCAGCAAGCCAGAGCCGAGGCCGCCCGCCATGGGGATCTCATCAGGCAAGGTCTCCACGACAGCATGATGTTGAACGAGCGCGAGCGAACTTACGCATACATCAAACTGATCGGAGACGAACCGGGGATTGAGGCGATCCGTATTTACGACAAGCAGGGCGTGATTCAGTACTCTAATGATGAGAGCGAGATCGGAACATCTGTAGATCTACGAGCAGAAGCATGCTACGTGTGCCATGCGTCTTCCGATCCGCTACAGGCAGTTCCGACGGAAGAGCGATCACGCATCTATCACAAGCAAGACAGCGATTATCGAGTTCTGGGACTCATCACACCGATTCACAACGAGTCATCTTGCTGGAGCGCTGAGTGCCACGCCCACGACGCCAGCCAATCGATCCTAGGGGTCCTCGACGTCCAGTTGGCCATGGAGGAGGTAGATCAGGCGTTCGCGACGGCAAGTCGACAGGCGGTGACGCTGTCCGTAGCTATTATCTTCCTCGCGCTCTTCTTGATTGCCGCGATAGTCTACCGCGCGGTGTACCGCCCAACACAGAGGCTCCGTCGTGGAACCGAAGCTTTGGCGCGTGGCAACCTGGACGTTCAGATCGAGCTTGACCAGAATGACGAGCTCGGGCAACTGGCGCAGTCGTTCAACGACATGGCTAGCAGTCTAAAGAAAGCCGACACCGAGCTCCGCGACTGGTCGCGAACGCTAGAAGATCGCGTCAACCGGAAGACAGCCGAGCTGGAGCGGATCCACAGTCAGATGATGCAGGTGGAGAAAGCCGCTTCTCTGGGCCGAATGGCTGCAACGGTCGCCCACGAGCTGAACAATCCACTCTCCGGCATCCTGACCTGTGCGAAATTGGCCGAAAAGCGCGTCGACCGTCTCGAGGTCGACGAGAAGACCCGACAGGGGGTACTGGAAAACCTCGAACTGATAAGGTCTGAGTCGATGCGCTGTGGCAACATCGTGAGGGACCTGCTGACTTATGCTCGCGAGAGCGCATCGGAGTTTCAACGTATTCACCTTCATCAGCTCGTGGAGCGCGCGTTGAAGCTCGTGGGGCACCATATCGAGCTCGGAGAGATCGCGACCGATGCACAACTGGAGCTCGAGGACGACCTGGTTATCTGTGACGGTGACCAGGTCATTCAGGCCCTGATCGCCCTCATCATCAATGCAGTGGAGGCAATGCCCGGTGGAGGCCGTTTGACCATCAAGACGTGGGAAGCATCGGACGGCCGCCTGTCGAGGGTCGGGTTGAGCGTGGGCGACACAGGGGTCGGCATCTCGGAGGAGATACGCGAGCATATCTTCGATCCTTTCTTCAGCACCAAGGAAGACACGAGAGGAGTCGGCTTGGGGTTGGCGGTGGTCTACGGGATCGTACAGCGCCACCAGGGCAAGATCTCGGTGGCATCGAAACTGGGCGAGGGCACGACTTTCACACTGGAGATGCCTCGCGACCCTCAGCAGGCTGCGCGAGATTCGCGGCAACCTGCTACAACCGTTAAGTGACGATGCGAGATAGAAAGATTCTGATCGTCGACGACGAGCTTTCGGTCCGGCAATCGCTGCAGGAGTGGTTTCGCGAGGACGGCTTCCAAGTGGAGACCGCCGCCGACGGCAATGCAGCGCTAAAGATGATGGACGCCGGCCCATTCGACATCATCGTTGTCGACCTAAAGATGCCCGGAATGGATGGAATTACACTGCAGAAGCGAGTCCGTGAGCTGGACAAGAGCGCCGCAATCATAATACTGACGGCCTTCGCCTCGGTAGAGACTGCGGTCGAGGCCCTGAAGCTCGGCGCCTACGACTACGTCACCAAACCCGTCGATCCCGACGACCTCTCGAACCTGGTCCGCAACATCCTGCGAGAAAAGGAGCTGAGTGAAGAGAACATTCGACTGAAGGAGAAGGTGTCCGAACTGAGCGGCCTGGCACCCATCGTGGGAAAGAGTCCGAAGATGAAGCGGGTGCTCGACTTGATAGACACCGTCGCCGAAACGGATTCGACAGTGGTCATACTCGGCGAGAGCGGGACCGGGAAAGAGCTCATCGCCCGCGCCATTCACGGCAAGAGCAAGCGGAGGTTTTTCCCGATCGTAGCCGTGAACTGCGGCTCGATCCCCGAATCCCTGCTCGAGAGCGAGCTGTTCGGCCACGAGAAGGGTGCATTCACCGGCGCCCAGTACAGGCGAAAGGGCAAGATCGAGCTGGCGGACGGCGGCACTTTATTCCTGGATGAGATCGGTGATATCTCACCAAAGATGCAGATTGACCTCTTGCGGGTCTTGGAGACAAAGCGATTCACCCGGCTGGGCGGAAACCAGGAGGTCACCTCCGATTTCCGGCTGATCTGCGCCACGAACAGGAACCTCGAGAAGCTGGTAGAGGATGGTATTTTTCGAGAGGACCTCTACTACCGAGTCAATGTCTTTAGCGTCCCCGTCCCCCCGCTGCGCGAGCGGCGCGAGGACGTTCCGCTTCTGGCCGAGCATTTCATCGAGCGCTATGCCCGGGCGATGGGCAAAGCGCGGAAGGCTTTGTCGGCGCAGGCCGAATCGATTCTGGTCGATTACCGCTGGCCGGGCAACGTCAGGGAACTGCAGAATGCTATCGAGCGGGCGATGGTGATCGGTACGGGTCCGGCGATAGTACCGGAAGACTTGCCGCTACCTTCGGATCGCGAGATCTCGGAGCCGGCGGATAGAAGCCTTTCCGCCATAGAGAAGGATCATATCGAGCGCGTCTTGATGGAGGTGGATGGGAACGTCAGTCAGGGGGCAAAGATCCTCGGGATCGACCGAACGACCCTATACAACAAGATGAAGAAGTATGGCCTCGGGCGGTAACCGTGACCTCGACTATTTACCTCGGCTTCCTGAACGGCTACTCGCCTTCTTGGGCTGAAGACCTGGCGCCCCGGGTGTCTCAGGCTTTTTCTCTTCCCACACAACCGATCGACCTGGAGCTGGACCTCGATTTGTACTACGCGCCCGAACGGCGTCAGTATCACGCCACGCTGATCATCGCCAGACTGCTGCGCTATCTACCGGAACTGGACTCGAAGATCGTGGGCATTACATCGCTCGACCTCTTCATCCCGGTCCTCACCTTCGTCTTCGGTCAGTCGCAGCTGGACGGCGCAGCCGCGCTGGTCTCTACCCACCGCCTGCACAGCGAGTTCTACGGCCTCCCTGCGGACATCGATCTGTTGTTCGAGCGGACCGTCAAAGAAGTCGTCCACGAGCTGGGACACGCATTCGGCCTGGTGCATTGCCCCGACTATCTTTGCGTGATGAAAGCATCCACCTACGTCGAAGATGTGGACATCAAGAAGGCCAGCCTCTGCTCGGAATGTCAGGCTACGTTGATCGATCGATCAGGCAAGCCCTCTCATCGCTAGTGCCAAGATTATTCTGCACAGGCCAGTCGAACTCGTACCCGGCTCAGCCGTCCCCAACTCCTAGTCCAAATGCAACGCCATTCCGTCTGAGGCGGCCACCACCTCGATCCCCAGTTCGTCGCCCAGCTGTTGAGCCACTACCCACGGCTTGGCCCGGATCATTGTCATTCCGAAATGGGTGAGTACGGCCTTGCGCGGCCGGACCGCGGCCAGAATTCGCCGTACGTCATCAACACAAAGGTGCAACACCGCGCCGCTCTCATGCGGATTCAGGCGCACGAGGTTGACGATCAGCAAGTCCGAGCCGGCATAGCTGTCCAGCAGTCCCTGGAAGTAGCGTGTGTCGACCAGGAACGAGATCTTTTGGCCCCCTCGGTCGAAGCTCAAGCCATAGGTCTCGACGCCGTGGTCGTGCGGGGCCGAAGTCGTGAACGATACCCCGTCAAAGGAGTAGGTCCGTCGAGGTTCGAGCACGGCGATCTTGTCCAGGAACCCACGCAGGTACTTGAGGACAACGTAATCTTCACCCTCGAGGCACTCGCGAGGTGCATAAAGAAGACCCCGCTTCGAGAGGCCGCCCGACGTCATGGCATCGATCAGCACATTCACATCGTTGCTATGATCGATATGCAGGTGACTGACGATGATCGCATCGAGCTCCGCAACGTCGATGGCAGGTTTCGACTTCGCCAGGCGCACCAACGTGCCGGGGCCCGGATCCAGCACGATGTTCTTACCGCTTAGTCGGACGAAGGTACCCGCCGAGGAACGCAGCTGTCGGGCAACGACGAAACGCGCACCCGCGGTTCCAAGAAACTTGATCAGATCGGGCGGTCTGTCCGTCATCTCAAGCGGCACAGTCGTTCCAGCAAGTCACTTCTCCTAGTTGTCCGACCCCGTCTTGAACAGCACATTGAAGACCTCGCGCAACTTCTCAATGGCGTTCTTGCTGAATAGGCCGACCAGCCCACCCAGACCCGCCAGACCGAACTCGTTCACCTCACGCATCGAAACATCGGGGACAGTAGCCAGAAGGCCGCCTTTGAGAACGAAGTAGAAGATGACTCCCAGGAGAATACCCATGATCGGACGGGCGACGTACCAGGGAGCGAAGGCGGGGTTGAAATCCTGCTGGACGCTGGCGTGCTTCAAGTAGCCTAGTATCGTCGTGATCATGCTGCCGACACCCGCAGCGAACATCGTTATCAGCGCGTACCGGATTTCGCCGCCGCCCAGAAAGGAGTCTCGGTCGAGCGCGACAAGTAGGCCGACGAGTAAGACTGCACTCATGAAGAGCAGCCAAACGGCAACGTGTACCGTGATCGGAGCTGGAAACGCCAACCCCTTGCCGGCGCGCCGATCCGCCGGTGCTTCCCCGGGTGCCCCGGCGGCCAGCCCGGCAAAGGAGCGAGCGGCCTGGCGGACAAAGTAGAACGCGCCCACAACCAAGGCCAAGCCGACCAGCTTCTGCAGGATGTCCAAAGTCACATCCCAGGTCAGACCATCCGGTGGCGCGATCCGGTTGATGGCGTCAGCCAGCGGCCCCCTTATGTAGGCAAGAACTGCGAACGCAGCGATCGCGTACCAGAGAAACACCGCTACTCTCTTCAGTGTGTTCATGGCGCGCTCCTTCAAGAGGTTGGCTTGAAAGTGAGCCCCGGCTTACACCTCCACCAGCATGGTCTCCCCAACCGTTGACGTCGAGACGAGCCTGCCATTCACGTGCACCGTCACCCGTTCTCGAGCGATCTCGATGTCTACCAGCCGACCGCGAAAGTGAAGCCGCGCTAGCCGCAGCGACTCCAGCTCGAAGGGAAAAGGGTCGACGACAAACGAATCGCCGCCCAGCGGCCGGAACCCTGCCACATACCTTACGATCAGGTCATTGACCCAAGAATGCTGATAGTCGTCGAACCCTCGGTAGATCGACGGCCGGCCGGTCTCCGGGTTGTAGTGCTCGTAGCAGTTGGGGCGGTCCAGGTCAGCGTCGTGGAACATCATGCGCACGAATCTGCGGATGAGGTAGGCTGCAGGCTGACGAAGCGTCGCATCGTGGTCGATGGCCGCCCGGCCGATGGCTTCGATGACGTGGGAATTCGTCATCGGCCAGACCCGGCCGTTCCAGGGACAATTGAGGCGCTTTCCCTTCCACTCGGCATCAGGACTGAAATAAGGATCTTCGAGGCTGGTCGAGGGAACGGGATACGGCGTCCAAAACTCCTGTGGACTCAGCAGGTGGCGCCGCAGCCCGTCGATATGCTGGCTGCGCACGAGATCGGTGAAATAGGGATAGAAGCATACGGCAGCCTTCACTCCCGTTCGCTTCAGCGAACGCGGATCGACATCGGAGAACATTCCCGTGTTTGCATCCCACATCAGATCGAGGATCGCCGTGGCCGTACGATCGGCGGCTGCTGCCCAACGCTTAGCCGCCCCCTCATCTCCAAGCCGACCACCGATCTCGGCCAACGCCCGCTGCAGGCGATACGCATAGACCGTGGCATCGATGCCCTTGAGCCGAATGCCCTCCCCCCAAGTCTCGCTATCAGCCCGTGGGTTCACCGCCAGGTACCGGCTCATGTACTCTTGTCCGGTCTCGAAATGGTCGACGACGTCGTAGAGGCCGGTGCGATCGGCATCGCGCATGCGGTCCAACCATTCGGCGTAGCGGGTCAGCGGTTGGTGAACAGCGCCGAGAAAGCTGCGGTCGGGATGAACCTCGTCCACCGCCAGCACGGCCGCACCCCAGTCGGCAAAATAGAAGTCGGTCCCCTCGAGGTGGTTCACGTAAATCCGGCCGTGCAGCCCACCACCCTCCTTCTGATGGGCCAGAAAGTTGCCAATGACTCCCCGTGCACGGTCGGGATCGGGCAGCCAGCGCAGCTCCCGGGCATGGCACTGGGCGCTATAGGAAATAGGAACGTGAAAGTAGCCGGTCCCCTCGCAGCAGCCTGGATAGACGTGATTGCCGACGCCGCCGTCGTGGCCGCAGAGGCGCAGGCCGTACCAGCGGTAGTACCAGTAGCGCTCGAAGAACGGGTCGGAGCACGATAGCTCCGGCAGCGTAGCGAAGTAGGCGCTCCAACGGGCACGGCTCATGGCGCCCGGCGGCGCTTCCTCCGAGAGGCGCGGGGCACGGCGCGCTCCGGTGCCGCTTGCGGAACCCTCCACGCCGAGGCCCGGAAGGCGGCCGCTCCTAGGGCCGCCAAGCAGGTCCGGTTCGAGACGGGCGCGCAGTGTTACCGGCGACTCCCCTAGCGGCGGGACCTCCAGGTGGGAGGCAACCGCCACATAGAGGAGCCCGGTCGGACTGACGCCCCCTACCCTGACGTCCACCAACGTGCCGTGCCGCCACTTCTCCGGGAACGGCGTCAGCTCCCATATTGGATCGCGGCATGCACCCTCCGACAGGAACGCAGCCCCCGCCAGTCCGCGTCCCGGCGCTTCCAGCGTCACGTCGACGTGAAGCGTACCATCGTGACGATCCCGCAGGGCGGTCCGCAGACGCGAAGAGCCCGGTGCCGTCCGGACAGTGGACAGATCGATGCCATCCGCGTCCAGAACCGTCCAGGCGACCGCCAACAGATTCCAAGCCTCGTCGCCGCTATTCGCCAGCGTCCATTCCGATAGGAAGTGGCCGCCCGGCAGCAGTGACCGATGTTCGATACCCGTGAGCCCTTTCTCGAACTCGTAGCTCGACACCAGCTCGGCGGGCGTCCAGCGGCGCCGCAGCTGACGACAGGGCAGGGCGCGACCTGGCCTGCTTGACTGGCTGTCGAGAAAGACGACGGTAAAGAGCGGGGCGATTTGGTAGTGGTGAACGTCGCACTCGTCCCAGAAGCCGGGATGCCGAAGCCAGCGGGGAAAGCGCGGGGCGAAGATGATGCCGTCGCCGGATCCCAAGTAGTGCTTATCGCCGCGCTCCAGCAGATTCAGCGGGTCGGCCATAGGGGAATCTGGGATGTCCGCATAAACGCAAACGACTCTGTTCACCCGTACGCGCCCGGCGTAGCTTGAAGCCATCTCAGATCAAAAGGCCGCGCGAGCTCAGGCACCGAGACTAGACCAGGTCGCAAGCGATGTCAACGAGTGATCCGACCAGCGTGGTGGCGCCCGGCGTTGTTGCCCGTCAGGGTTTCAGTCGGGCCTTCGGCGACACACCGGAATTCTCGGCCCGCGCACCGGGGCGGGTGAACCTGATTGGCGAGCACGTCGACTATAACGAAGGTATCGTACTGCCGGTTGCGGTCCAAAATGAGATAGCCGTCGCCTTCAAGACGCGCGCTGACGGACGTGTGCGGGTGTTCTCGGACAACTTCCAGGAGACGGCCGAGTTCCAGATCGCCGACCTGGCGCCCGGATCGGTCGTCGGCTGGGCAGCTTATCCGGCCGGCGTCGCCTGGGCGCTGGCCCAGCAGGGTCTGGCGCCGCGTGGCTTGGACGCCGCCGTGGCCGGCAACATCCCGATCGGCGGCGGTCTTTCGTCATCTGCCGCCCTGGAGCTAGCGTTCGCCGCCGCCTTTCAAAGGGTCACCGGGTTCGACATCCCCAACCTCGAGTTGGCCCGCCTCTGTCAACAGGCGGAAAACCACTACGTGGGCGTGAACTGCGGGATCATGGACCAGATAGCCGTGGCCTGCGCCGAGGCCGGCAGAGCGCTCTTGCTCGATTGTCGGACCCTTGAGATCCGCCAAATACCGCTGCCGCAGAGCGTGCGCATCGTCGTTCTGGACAGCGGCGTCAAGCGCGAACTGAGGTCGAGCGAGTACAACCGGCGCCGACGCGAATGCGAAGAGGCCGTCACCCGCCTCGCCGCCGTAGATCCCGACGTGCGCGCGTTGCGCGATGTGTTACCTGGGGTGCTGCCGTCCATGCTCAGGCATCTGCCACCGCCGCTCGATCGTCGAGCCCGACATGTAGTAGGCGAGATCGAGCGGGTCATGCTGGCGGCGGTGGCGCTAGAGCACGGCGAGATCGAACGTTTCGGCGAGTTGAGTTTCGCATCCCACCGATCGTTGCGCGACGACTACCAGGTGAGCTGCGATGAATTGGATGCCCTCGTCGAGTTGGCACGCCAAGCGCCCGGTATCATCGGCGCACGCCTGACCGGCGCCGGCTTCGGCGGCTGCACCGTCAATATCGTCAGCGTCGCGCTCGCAGAGGATTTCCTGGAGTACGTACGTGCCGGTTACGAGAGGCTGTTCGGTCAACAGCCCTCCGCGTTCGTGACCACGGCGTCGCCGGGACTGAGCGTCGACTCGCTGCAAAGCTGAAGAATCACCCGAGCGCGGCAGCCGGGAACTCTCGCGTCTCTTTTGCCGTTCCACGATTAAGAAGATCTTTGCATCAGCGGAGCCATTCCTCTATCTTGGGCTTCTCATGAACTCAGATTTTCCCGGCCGCTTCCGCCAAGCGCTGGGCTCGGGCGTCATGCTCGTGGACGCGCCTGGCGCCCGCGACACCGTTCTGACCTTCGCACGCTCGGTAGTCGCCGGCCTCAGGGATCAGCCGAAGCGGCTGCACTGCCGTTTTCTCTACGATGCCGAAGGCAGCCGGCTGTTCGAGGCGATCACCCAACAGCCCGAATACTATCCCACGCGTACCGAGGCGGCGATTCTGGCGAAGCATGCCGAGGACATCCGCGCGCTTACCGGACCCCGCACGCTGGTCGAGTTGGGGTCCGGCTATTCGGTGAAGACCGAGCATCTGCTCAACGCCTTTGCAGACGACGATGGCGCACTGCTATACGTGCCGGTCGACGTCAGCGACACAGCCTTACGCGCGGCAAGCAGGACGATCTCCGAGAACTTCGCGGATGTGCAATTCACCGGAATAAAGGGCACCTACGGTAGCGCGCTGCCGATCCTGCGCCAGCTGTCGCCGCAGCTCGTCGTATTCCTGGGCAGTACGATCGGCAACTTCAATCAGGCCGAGATGACGGCCTTCTGGCGCAACGTGGCCGGCCACCTCCCGACCGGGGACTTCTTTCTGCTCGGAGTCGACTTGGTGAAAGACGTCGGCGTCTTGGAGGCGGCGTACAACGACGCCGCCGGCATCACGGCCAGGTTCACCAAGAACTACTTGGCGCGCATGAATCGCGAATTGGGCTCCGAAATCGACCTCGATTGGGTCGAGCACGTGGCCACCTGGAACTCCGAGTCGGAGCGCATAGAGATCTCGCTGCGCTTCACCGCAGGACAGCGGATCCACGTCCGCCCCCTCAGCGAAGAGATCGATGTAGAAGCGGGCGAGCAGATTCTCATCGAGATCAGCCGCAAGTTCCGTCTACCGCAGCTCAGCGAGGAGTTGGCGACTCACGGGTTCGAGGTGGCACAGACGTTCACTGACGAGAAAGAGTGGTTCGCGCTACTCTTGCTCCAGCGAATGGACGACGCGATTCTGCCGCGCGCACCACTACCACCGCCTGGTCTCTGATACATGCATGGAACGACTTTGAGCCGCCAACAGGCGGCTGAGCGCACTTCTCTTGTCGAGAAGGCCGGCCTCTGTGGCATCTGTCCGGCCGGCTGCTGGGTGACCGTGACGTTGTCGGACGGCGAGATCAAAAGCGTTCGTCCCCAGGACCATCCGCTGGGAATGATCTGTACGAACGGCGTCCATTCGGCGGAGATCGTACACGACCCCGACCGTCTGCGCCATCCGCTGCGCCGGGTCGGGCCGAAGGGCACTTACGAGTACGAGCGCATCAGTTGGGACGACGCCTTCGAGATCATCGTCGCCAAACTACAGCGTATCAGGACCGAGAGTGGTGCCGAGGCGGCGGCGATCTACACCGGGCGCGGCAGCTTCGAGCTGGCGCTATGCGATGTCTTCCAACCGGCCGGTGCCGCCATATCATCCGCTTCCAGCGTTCTCTTTCCGTTCGGCTCGCCCAACACTCTGGGCGTGGGCGCGCTCTGCTACGTGTCCTTCGCGATGATCGCGCCCCACACGACGTTCGGCGAGTACTATCACACGATGGATCACGACATCGAGAATGCCGAGCTCATCGTGATCTGGGGCGCTAATCCCGCCACCGACTCGCCGCCCCTGGCTCACGAACAGATCAAGAAAGCCGTGCTACGCGGCGCCGCAGTCATCTGCATCGACCCCCAGCGCAATAATACCGCACGCGAGGTGGGAGCCGAGTGGATTCCGATTCGCCCTGGCACGGACGGTGCCCTGGCGCTGGCCCTGATCAACCAGCTCATCGAGGAGGAGTTGTTCGACGAGGATTTCGCCAAGAAGTGGACACTCGGTTTCCAGGAGCTGGCACAATACGTTCAGCATTTCCGACCCGAGGTCGCCCAAGACATCACCGGCGTGCCGGCTGACACGATCGTCGACCTGGCGCGGCGCCTGGCACGCGCCCGGGGTGCCTGTCCGATCATGTACACCGGGCTGGAGTACAGCGACAGCGGTGTGCAAGCGATTCGCGCGGTCTTCGCGCTCTGGGCCTTGGCCGGCCAGCTCGATGTGCCCGGCGGCCTGGTCATCCGTATGCGCGAGAACCAGTTCCCCATCAACCGTTCAGGGCTGGTGCCCAACCCCAACGTAAGGAAGGCGCTGGCCCGCGATCGCTTCCCGGTCTACAGCCTCTACCGGGGCGAATCGCACGCCATCGCGCTGCCGGACTCCGTGTTGAAGGGCGAGCCCTACAAGATCCGCTCGCTCATCATCCTGGGCGGCTCGATCATTACCGCCTGGCCGAATCCACAGCTCTGGCGCCAGACGCTGGCCGGGCTCGACTTCCTGGTAAGCATCAATCGACATCACACAGCGGATTCCGCGTACGCCGACATAGTGCTTCCGGCAACCACCATGTACGAGATCGACTCGTACATGACCTACGGCCCACTGTTCAAACTTCGCGAGAGGATGATCGAACCCGTCGGCGAGGCCCGCAACGACTACCTGATCCTGACGGAGCTGGCGGAGCGTCTCGGTTACGGCGGAAAGTACCCGCGCTCCGAGGAAGATCTCCTCCGCTATGTCCTTGACGGGTCAGGCTTCACTCTGGAAGACGTGCGCGCCCGTGGCGGTGAAGTGCAGATCGAGACCGTGATGTTGCAGTACAAGAAATGGGAGAAGGGGCTGCTGCGCGAGGATGGGGAACCGGGCTTCCGAACTCCCAGCGGCAAATTCGAGTTCACCTCCACCATTCTGGAGGAACACGGCTACGACGCGCTACCGGTCTATACGGAGCCCGGCGAGGGCCCGCTGGCGCAACCGGCGCTGGCGGAGAAGTACCCGCTGGTCTTCAACTCGGGCACGCGGATCTTCGCCGACTTCCGCTCGCAGCACCACGGCGTTCCCGGTCTCAGCCGCAAGGCGCCGCTGCCTCGGGTTACGATCAACTCGAAGGATGCGGCAACCCGTGGGATCGAGAACGGCGATTGGGTGTGGGTCGTGAGCCCACGCGGCAAAGTACGCTATCAGGCGCACGTGACCGACGAGATCGTCGCGGGCGCCATCGATGCCAACATGGGCGGCGGCGGTCCGCTGGGCCCCCAGGAGTGGCAGGACTGCAACGTCAACGACCTGACCGATCTGAATCGCTACGATCCGATCAGCGGCTTTCCGGTCTACAAGGCACTGCTCTGCGACGTCGTCAAGGCGGAGAGCGGCAACGGCGCCGGCCAGAGCGCCAGCGACGAGAGCGAGGCCGAGGTACGGGTGGACAAACCAGCGAGACCCCGCCGCCAGGTCTACCTGGATCACAACGCCACGACGCCCGTCGACCCCGAAGTGCTGGACGCCATCTTGCCGTTCCTCAAGAACGAGTACGGTAACCCGTCCAGCATCCACAGCCGGGGAAACGAGGCGCGCGAGGCCGTGGAGGCGGCGCGCCGGGTGATCGCCCAAGCGCTCAACTGCACGGCCCGGCGCATCATCTTCACCGGCGGCGGCTCCGAGTCAGACAACTTCGCAATCAAGGGAATAGCCTTTGCCAGGCGCAGTCTGGGCAATCACATCATCACCAGCACGTACGAGCACCCTGCCGTCCTGCGTACCTGTGAGGCGCTGACCGAGTTCGGGTTCAACGTCACCTACCTAGACGTGGACCGCCACGGGCGATTGGACCCACAGGCGCTGGCAGAGGCGGTCACGTCAAAGACGATTCTGGTAAGCATCATGCTGGCCAACAGCGAAGTAGGCACGATCAACCCCATCACGGAGCTAGCGGAGATCGCCCATCAACACGACGCGCTGTTCCACACCGACGCCGTTCAAGGGCTGGGCAAGCTGCCTATCGATGTCGATGAGCTCGGCGTCGACCTGCTATCGGTCTCCAGTCATAAGATCCACGGCCCCAAGGGCGTGGGCGCGTTGTACGTGCGCCAGGGTGTTGATCTGTCGCCGCTGGTCCACGGAGGAAGCCAGGAGCGCAAGCTGCGCGCCGGCACCGAGAACGTACCCGGCATCGTTGGCTTCGGTAAAGCGTGCGAGCTTGCCGTACGCCGGCTCGACGGAAAAGAGATGGAACGAGTGCGCGGGCTGCGCGACAAGCTGGAGGTAGGCCTGAAAGAAGCCGTGCCCGAGGCGCGACTCAACGGCCACCCCGAGCAACGGTTGCCCAACACGCTCAACATGACGCTGCCGGGCATGCGCGGCGAATCTTTGGTGCTGTTCATGGACCGCTACGGCGTGTTCTTCTCCTCGGGCGCCGCCTGCAAGTCAGGCAACCCCGAGCCCTCCCATGTCCTGAAAGCGATGGGCCTTTCCGACGAAGACGCGCACTGCGCTATCCGCATGTCCCTAGGTGTCAGCACTACCGAAGCGGACATCGACTACGTGCTGGAGAGCCTGCGCGAGATCGTCGGCGACCGCCAGAGCAGCGTGCGATTCGTCGGCTGCCGCTGAGGCAGGCAGACTTCGGCACCAGGCGCTAGCGGCCAGCACCGCGAGGCCCACTCTTCCCGGGACGGTGGGCAGCCAACGAGCAGCCGCCTCGCCGGCCGCCGGCCTCCAGAAACTCCCCTCAATGACAAAGAATCGCCGCGACCGTAGCGCGGCGGCCCTGCTTGACTGCCTCTTGACCGCCCCTGCCCAGCTTGCCCTCGAGCGACTAGCCAGCCGCGCGTTCCGGCTCACGGAGATGGACCGGACGCCAAACGCCGAGACAGCACGCGAACCACCAAGAGGAGGTCAAGATGAAACGACTGCCTACTATCTTTGCCCTGGGGGTGATCCTGATGGGCTGCGAGCACGATGAGCCCCTCGGCCCCAGCCAGCCGCAATTCGACGAGGGCCGGACCGGCTCACCAGCCCTCAACGTCGTCACCTACAACGTCTACTGGGGTACTCGGGTGGAGAATCTGCTGGAGGTCACGGACCCCAGCCAAATTCCTCTTAAAGTCGCGGAGCTGTGGGGAGAGGTGCAGGCGACGAATTTCGCCGAACGCGCCGAAGCCATCGCGGCTGAGATCGCGACGGCCGAAGCCCATGTAGTGGGCCTGCAGGAGATTGCCCTCTACCGCTACCAGTCGCCGGCGGACTTCGCGACGCCGGCCACCGAAGTCGTACTGGACTTCCTCGACATTCTCATCGATGCGCTGGACGCGCAGGGATTGGCCTACACCGCGGTGTCGATGTCCCCGAACTTCGACATCGAGCTACCGATCGCCGTCTTCGATGGCGAGGGTAATTTCATCGGGATCGACGAGATCCGCCTCACCGACTTCGACGTGATTCTGGTGCGGAACGACGTGGCCTGGAGCAACCCAGCGAATGGCAACTTTGCGGCCGCGCTGCCGATCGAGCTGGCCGGAGAGGTCATCTATAAGCCTAGCGGCTGGGCAGCCGTCGACATCACCTTCAAGGGTCTCGACTACCACTTCGTGAACACTCACCTGGAGCCCGCAGACATCGGACCGAATGGTGAGGTGAATCCAGACCTCGCATTCCTTCAGGCTCTGCAGCTTGCCGAGCTCATGGGCATCGTCGATCAGTCGCCCCATCCGGTGATCATGGTCGGCGACTTCAACTCCGATGACGACGGCAGCACCACGGCGACCTACGATGACATTCGCACCGCAGGCTTCGTGGATGCCTGGCTGATCGGACTGCCGCGCGGCTCGGGCTACACAGCCAACCAGGCACCGGACCTACTGAACGCACCTTCGCAACTCTTCCACCGGATCGATTTCGTCTTCTACCGTGACGAGTTCACTCGCACTACCGGGGATTTCCAGGGTGCCGTGAAGGCCGCGCTCCTGGGCGAGAAAGAGACTGACCGAACACCCTCGGGGCTGTGGCCGTCCGATCATGCCGGCCTGGCAGTGGCGCTCACCGTAGCACCGGGATTGGGTCACGACGAATGAGAGCGGCTCAGGCTCGGAATGAAACGCAGCCACTCAGTCCCGAGTGAATAAGAGTCGCACCGCTGGCGGGGAGGACCGGACGGTAGTTCCTCCCCGCCATCAACAGCCGCCAGTCACAACACTTCGCCAAAGACACGAAGAACACTTGTGAAATTCCGCTTTCGCCACACCT
>CP070722.1:923255-927821 GCA_020350785.1 Gemmatimonadota bacterium | reverse complement strand
GGCGGACCTGACGGCCCGCGCGCCCTTTCCGACGCGTGGCCTCCTCCACGTCATCGACGTGAGCGACAGCGAGCACCCGCGGCGGGTGGCATGGTGGGATCCCATCGAGTTCGGCGTTCACAATATCTGGGCCGAGGGCGACCTGCTTTATGTGGCGGCGTATGACGGCGGCGTGCGTGTCCTGGACATCTCGGGCGAGCTGCGCGGCGACCTGGGCCGGCAGGGACGGCTCATCGCACACCTGCCCACCGGTGCTCTGGATGGTTTCCGGGCGAACGCCGGGCTGGCCTGGAGCGCGATCCCTCACCGAGGGCACGTGTTCATCAGCGACATCAACAGCGGGCTCTGGGTGGCTCGGCTTGTGGAGCCGTAGCGATTGAAAGCTAGACTGCCGCGTCTGGCCGGGGGTGCCTTTGGGTACGCCCCGGTCGGGTGGAGCCGCTGCGTTGCGGCGGTTGCGCTTCTGATTGGTGCCGGCTGCCTGGGCGCGCCCCACAGACTTTGGGGCCAAGACGACCTGCGACCGACTTATCAGGTATTCGTCGCCAACGAGTCGTCGGACGTCGTGAGCCGTGTCGCGTTCACCCCGGGTGAAGGCGCGCGCGTCGTGAGTGAGACACCGGTGGGGATCGTGCCGACCGAGCTGGAGGCACCGCATGGTCTGGCCGTGTCACCCGACGGCCGCTACTGGTACGTGTCGCTCGCCCACGGCATGCCGTTCGGAAGGGTTTGGAAGTGGGATGTGGAGGCGGACACGCTGGCCGGCTGGACGCAGCTGGGCATGTTCCCGGCGACTATGGACCTGTCACCTGACGGCCGATTCCTCTTCGCGGTCAACTTCAACCTTCATGGCGACCGCGTGCCGTCGAGCGTCTCGGTCGTGTACACGTCCGACATGATCGAGATCGCACGTCTCACCACGTGCATCATGCCGCACGGCAGCCGAGTCAACCAGGCTGGCGACCGTCATTTCTCGGCCTGCATGCACAGCGAGCAGGTCGTTGCGATCGACACGCGTAGCTTCCGCGTAGTGGGCCGGTTCAGGGTGGCGCCGGGGCAAGAAGGCCCTCTGCCGCTCGATGATCTGGGTTGGCCGCGCCGCCACACGCCGCCTGATAGCGACCACGTCGCCGTCTGCGCGCCCACCTGGGCCGAGCCCGGACGAGGTGCGTGGGCGCGCTTCGTCTACGTCACGTGCAACCGGGGCGGTACGATCCTCGAGATCGACGCCGCGGATTGGAGGCTCAGTAGAAGGATCGAGGTTAGCGACGGCCCGTACAACCTGGCCACCACGCCGGAGGGCCGCCTGCTCGTCGTGACGCTCAAGAACGGACAAGCGATCGCCATACTGGACCTGAGCCGGGGAGAGATTGTGGCGCGCGTTTCTACGACCCGGCCGATCACCCATGGGGCCGTGGTCAGCCCCGATGGACGCTACGCCTTCGTGACCAACGAGGCGATCGGTGGTCAGCGCGGAACCGTAGATGTGATCTCCCTGGAGCGATTCGAACTGGCGGCGTCGGTCGAGGTCGGCCTCCAACCGGGCGGCATCGCCTTTCTTCTCGAGTGAGAGATGGCCGACAAACCTCTCAGGGCCGGCCAGCCTCGAGACGACTCGCGTTCGGCCTGATGTGGATCTTGTAGTGTGCCTAGTCGAAAACGAGGTTGAAGCGACGCAGCAGATCGTTTCCGATGATGGCGTCGGCGTGTTCCGGTCTAGCTCGATAGAGATCTCGGCCAGCAACCGATTCTGAGAGGCGATGGGTAGGATGCCGATCGCCAGGATGGCTGCAAGGGCGAGCATGCCGATCTTCTCCAGTTTGACTGATTCTCTAGTGTGAATCAGTGCCCTACCCCCGGAAGATAACTCAGAGAACGCACGATAGGTGCGCGACCCGAGGCTCGCCAACCTATGAGACATCGCGTCTGTAAACTAGCAGCATGTTCGAGTTCGCACATTCGAGACTCGACTGCCGGGCTCCCCTATCACATCTCGGGGCGCGGTCGTCTCCTCTCCAAGACCATCGGCTCTTCTATGCACTGCTAGAGCAATAGGAGTGGAACAATCTGGATGTCCACGGTGACGAAAGCCCCTGGCGCGCCACTCGAGCCGAGCTCCGGGTACACCACGCCGGCGGGCCGAAAGGGCCTGCTCGCGTAGTGTTCTTGAATTGTTGGAGCCGTCGCCTTAGATACTGAGCGAACTCTTGAACCCGGGAGCTTCTCCTATGCGAACTGCCTCAGCCTTTCTTGCGGCCCTCTGCCTGAGCCTGATCTCGTGCGCCGGCGAGGCCCCCCAGCGGGTCGTCGACGACACGGCGCTTGCCGACGTCTCGCAAGGTGACGTCTGGCTCGGCTTCGGGCGCACCTATGACGAGCAGCGTTACAGCCCGCTGGCGCAGGTCAACGACGGTAACGTCGGCGACCTGGGCGTCGCCTGGTACATGGACCTTCCCGAGGACCGCTCGTTGTACGGGACGCCGCTGGTGGCGGACGGCGTGATGTACTTCGAGGGCAGCTACAACGTGCTGCGGGCGGTGGACGCGAGCAGCGGCGAGCTGCTGTGGGAGTACGATCCGCAGGTGATCGAGCACGCCGGCGACCGGCTGCGGATCATGTGGGACGTGAGCCGAGGGATCGCCCTCTATAAGGGCAAGGTCTACGTGGCGACGGTGGACGGGCGCTTGATCGCCGTCGACGCGCGCACCGGCACCGAGGTCTGGAGCGTGATGACCCTCGATCCGGAGTTGCCCCTGTTCGTCACGGGGGCGCCCAAAGCGTTCCGCGGGCTGGTGGTCATCGGCAACGGCGGCACCGAGCTGGGGGCGATCCGCGGCTACCTGGATGCCTACGACGCCGAGACCGGTGAGCGGGTGTGGCGCTGGTATACGGTGCCGGGCAACCCGGCCGACGGGTTCGAGAACGAGGCCATGGCCATGGCCGCCGAGACCTGGACGGGCGAGTGGTGGAAGTACGGCGGGGGCGGCACGGTGTGGCACGGTATCACCTACGACCCCGAATTCGACCAGGTGATCTTCGGGACGGGGAACGGCTCGCCGTGGAACCAGAAGATCCGGAGTCCCGGCGGCGGTGACAACCTGTTCCTGTGCTCGGTGGTCGCCCTCGACGCCCGCACGGGCGAGTACCGTTGGCACTACCAGACGGTACCGGGCGAGACTTGGGACTACAACTCGAACATGGACATCGTCTTGGCGGATCTGACGATCGACGGCCGCGCGGTGAAAGCCGCCCTCCACGCGCCCAAGAACGGCTTCTTCTACGTCATCGACCGCCGCGACGGCCGCCTGATCTCGGCCGAGCCGTTCGCGCGCGTCACCTGGGCGACCGGGATCGACATGGAGACGGGTCGGCCAATCGAGGCCGAAGGCGCCCGCTACGAGGACGGCGAGGAAGTGGTGTGGCCGAGCGCCGTGGGGGCGCACAGCTGGCACGCGATGTCCTACAACCCCGGCACGGGGCTCGTCTACATCCCGGCGATCGACTTCGCCGGGGGGTTCAGTGACCGTACGGTCGACCTCGGGTCCTGGCAGAGCCCCAGGTGGCGGTTCGACGCGGGGGTCGACCCGTTGATCACCGACGTCCCCGCCGACGCCGGGTCGAGTACCCTCAAAGCGTGGGACCCGGTGGGGCAGCGCCTCGTCTGGGAAGCTCCGAAGCCCGGAATCTGGAACGCGGGGACGCTGACCACGGCCGGGAACCTGGTGTTCCAGGGTCAGGCGGATGGCCGGCTGCTCGCGCATCGAGCGGATGATGGCCAAGTCGTATGGGGCTTCGACCTGGGGCTCGGGATCTCGGCGCCGCCGATTACCTACGCGGTCGGCGAAAGGCAGTACATCGCCCTACTGGTGGGTTGGGCCGGATCGGCCCCGGCGCTGCTGGGATCGGCGACCGCGCAGCACGGCTGGGCGTACAAGGCGCAGCCGCGGCGGCTGGTGGCTTTCGCGCTGAACGGTGAGGTTGAGCTGCCGGCGTCGTCTCCGCCGGCCTTCCCCGAGCCGCTGGTGAGCGACGAGTTCGTGGCCGACCCGGCCCTGGCTCGTGCAGGCGAGGAGACCTATGTCCGGGTCTGCTGGCTGTGCCACGGCCCGGCCGCCGTGTCGGGCGGAACGGCACCGGATCTCAGGGCCTCGCCGATCCTCCTGTCGCGAACCGCCTTCTTGAACGTCGTGCTGAACGGGAGCCTCAGGGGCAACGGGATGCCCCGCTTCCCAGATCTCAGCGAGAGCGAGGTGGAGGGCATACGCCATTATGTCCGGAGCCTTGTGGCCGATTCGGAGTAGGCGCGGGCGCCTTGATGCTCCGACGGACATCTCCGGTCGCTGGCGGGCCATGGCACGTATCAACGAGCTCATTCGCGAGATCCAAGGCGGCGACCGTCGACCGTTCCCAACACCGGCGCAGAGGACGAACCCAATGAGTGGCAGCACCCCACGAAGCAGCCGGATCCGTCGCAGCATCGGATCGGCGCTGATCTCGACCGTCCTCTCGTGTGGTGTTGCGACCGCGTCCGCCCAGCTCGTCGAGCCCTCCGCCGAAGCGCTCGCC
>CP070722.1:863842-923155 GCA_020350785.1 Gemmatimonadota bacterium | reverse complement strand
CATTGGCGGCGAGATCCTCTGGCTGGGAATCCGCTCACGCGCCCTCGAGCGCGGCTGGGACAGCCCCTTCTGGTCGTTCTGGAAGGTGTTCCACGGATCTTACGTCGCCATCACGCTTGCCATAGCGGTGCTTCTGACGGCCTATTCCCTCGCGGTCTACCTCTGGCGCTATCGCAGACTCGTGGCTCACCGCGGCGACGAATGAGTCCAGGGCTGACCGCCATCGAGATCGTGGCGATCGGCGAGGAACTACTCAGCGGCGCCACGCTGGATACGAACGCTGCGCGCATCGCCAAGGAATTGGAGAAGATCGGCATCCGCGTCGTGCGGAAGACGACCGTCGGCGACGAGGTCGAGGCGATCACGTCCGCTGTGGACGCCTCGCTCCGGCGCACCGGAGCGGTCATCACCACCGGCGGCCTCGGCCCGACGAGAGACGACACGACCAGGGTGGCCATTGCCCGAGTCTTCGGCCGTGAGCTGCAATTCCGCGAGGACCTCTGGCAGGAGCTCGAGAGGCGCTGGGCTCGACGCGGGAGGATTCCGGCCACCAATCGCAGCCAAGCCGAAGTGCCAGCGGGTGCGACCGTGTTACCCAACGCTCGCGGCACCGCGGCGGGCCTGGCGCTTGCCGACGATCGACGTGGCCTCTGCATCATGTTGCCGGGCCCGCCTGGTGAGGTCGAGGGCATGCTCGAGGGAGAGGTCATCCCTTACCTCGCCGGGCATGTGAGCCCCGGGGCGCGACGCCCGTTTCGCCGGTTGCTGCGGACGACGGGGATCGCCGAATCGGCGATCGCCGAGAAGGTGGGCGGTCTGCTGGATGACTTGCCCCTAGAAGTCGCCTACTTGCCCGAGGTCGATGGCAACGACATCCGCCTGACAGCCTGGGCCACGGCTGAGGCGGATGCGGGGCCGGTTCTGGACGAAGGCGTGAAGCTTCTGCGCGAGATTCTCGGAACGCACGTCTACGGGGTTGGAGATGTCGACCTGGTCGAGGTCGTCTCCGGCCTCCTCCGCCAGCGAGGGCTGAGGCTTGCCGTGGCGGAGAGCTGCAGTGGCGGCCTCATCGCCAAGCGCTTGACCGACTGGCCTGGAGCCTCTGATTATTTCTGGGGCGGTCTGACCGTCTATTCCGACAGCGCCAAAGTCCGACTGCTGGGGGTCTCAGAGGAAACGTTGCGGCGGCACGGCGCCGTGTCCGAGGCGACGGCTCTGGAGATGGCGGAGCGAGTCTGTGCGGTCTCTGGGGTAGCCTGCTCGATCGCGGTGACGGGCATCGCCGGCCCGGGAGGCGGCACGGAGGAGAAGCCTGTCGGGACCGTCTGGCTGGCCGTGCGAGTGGGCGCGCGAGCGGCGGCCAGGCGACGCCACTATCCGGGCCCCCGGGACGCAGTGCGTGCGCGTGCCGTGCAAGGGGGCTTGGACCTCCTAAGACGGATGATCTTGCAGGAGCCGTTATGATAGGGGCGCACGCCTATTTCTCGGGTTCCGGGGGCATCAGGCTTCACTATCGCTGTTGGGACGTGCCACAGCCGCGAGCCGTGGTGATCATCTGCCACGGTCTGGGCGAACACTCGGGCCGCTATGAGGAACTTGCTCGTGACCTGGCGCGTGCCGGCCTGAGCAGCTTTGCGCTCGACCACCGGGGCCACGGCCGCTCCGACGGCCGTCGCGGCCACGTACGGCGCTTCACCCGCTATGTTCACGACCTGGAGAAATTTCGCCGCCGAGTGGTGGGCGCAGTTGGTGATGAGCTGCCGTTGGTCTTTCTGGGCCATTCGCTGGGCGGCCTGATCCTGTTGCGCTATCTGCAGGAGTATCCGGGCGTGACGAGCTGCGGGGCGGTCTTCTCCGCGCCTCTACTGGGGATTGCGACCGAAATTCCGCGCTGGAAGGAGCGTCTGGCGACCGTGCTCGGCTACAGCGTGCCTGCCTTGCCGTTGAGCTCTGGCCTCAATCCGGAATACCTGAGCCATGATCTCCAGGTCGTCGCGGCCTACCGCAGGGATCCACTCGTGCACGATCGGATCACGCCGCGCCTTTTCAGCGAAATCAAAGCCGAGGTGGACCGGGCTTTCCACGATGTGGGGAGGCTGACGCTGCCCGTTCTCTTCTTGATTCCGAGCGCCGACCGGCTGGTGCGGCCCGATCTCATGCAGCAGTTCGCCTCGTTGCTGGGCCGTGGTCCCCGCGTTGAGGTTCGAACCTTGCCCGGCCTGTACCACGAAGTGCTCAACGAATCGACCCGCTCCAGCGTGGTGGCTGACCTGTTGGGATGGATCGAGCGGCGAATCGCGGGGTACATGCCCGCGCCTGGGGGCGGGGCCAGCCGGTAGCGCGACCCGCGGCCTCCGCGGCCAGGTGGGGAGCACTGACCGTGAGGATGGGGCGATCATGGGGGCAGTGGAGGGCTTGACGGCCGTGTTGAAAGCGATGACTCTCAAATACGCTATCGGATCAGATTGAGATGGGGTGGGATGCAAGCACGCAAGAGGAAGAAGACAGAACTCGAAGATCACCCACGAGCCGAGGGCGCCGAACCGGCTGAAAAGGAGTCGGACGGGCCAGATGCGCTTGTTGGGGAGGGCGACGCCCTGGATCGGGAGGCGGGTCAGCTCGATGCTCAGACTGGGCCACCCGCAGTCGAGCCCGAGGTGGAGGGCGAGCCAGCGGAACAGGTAATAGAGCAACTGGCCGCGGAGTTGCGTGAGCTTGAGGACCGGCACCTACGGCTGGTTGCCGAGTTTGACAACTATCGCAAGCGAACTCTGCGGGAACGTGCTCAGCAAGAGGGCCGCGCGCAGGCGGATATAGTCAGGCAGCTTCTCGAGCCACTCGACGATCTCGGTCGCGTCTCGGAATTGGGCTCGACGGACCACGATGCGGCGGCGATCTTGGAAGGTGTACAACTGGTTGAACGGAAGCTGCTACGAGTGCTTGAACGGGTCGGTTTGCGCCCGATCGAGGCGATCGGTGAACCGTTCAATCCGGAATTGCACGACGCGATGGTGACGGAGCGCGCAGAGCGTCCCGAGGAAGACGATATAGTATCGCAGGAATTGGCAAAGGGATACTTGTTCAAGGACATACTCTTGAGGCCATCGATGGTGGCGGTCAAGCAGTACGACCCCGATGCCGCTGGCGGGTTGGAGGACAACCGAGCGCCGGAAGATGCCGCGGGCGAATCGAACGAATCCTGACGTATGCCGCGCGCGACGACGAAAGACTACTATCAGATCCTGGGCGTGGCGGAGAACGCGCCCGCGGATGCGATCAAGAAGGCCTACCGTAAACTGGCCAAGCAGCATCATCCCGATGCTAACCCAGATAACCCGAAGGCCGCCGAGCGGTTCAAGGAGATCTCCGAGGCGTACACGGTCCTCTCCGACGCCGAGAAGCGTAAGCAATACGACCGGATGCGGCGCTTCACGTCGTTCGACGACTTCGCGAGATCAGCGGGTGTCGAGCAGCGAGAACGCGGCTTCTCGTTCGACGATCTTGGCGGCGGCATCGGGGACATCTTCAGCTCGATCTTCGATTTCGGGCGCGGCCGCAAGCGCCAGGCCTCGCAGCGGGGTCAAGACGTCGAGCACAGCGTGGAGGTCTCCTTCAGAACGGCTGTGCGCGGGGGCCAGGTAACCATAGATGTGCCGGTCACAGAAGAGTGTGCGACCTGTGATGGCAGCGGCGCGCGACCCGGGACGAGCACGACTCGCTGCCCCGAATGCAACGGCTCTGGCCACCGTAGCATCGGTCAGGGTGCCTTCTCGATCAAGCGCCCGTGTCCCGCCTGTTTTGGTCGCGGCGAGATCGCGACGGATCCCTGTCCCAGCTGCCGAGGTGCGGGGCAGGTTACCACGCAACGCCGAGTCAACCTGCGTGTCCCGGCGGGTGTCGAGTCGGGTGCTCGCGTCCGGATGTCGGGTCTGGGGGAGCGTGGTCCGGGTGGGGGGGCGCCGGGTGACCTCATCATCAAGTTCGAGGTGCAGAAGGACCGTTTCTTCCGCCGCCGGGGACTCGATGTCTATTGTACCGTGCCCATCAACATCGCGCAGGCTACACTCGGGTCGAAGCTTCGAGTACGTACTGTGGAGGGCAAGCGGGTCGTGCTTCGCATACCACCCGGGACCAGCAGCGGCACGAAGTTCCGTATCCCGAAGATGGGTGTGGAGAAGGACGGACGGATCGGGGATCAATATGTGGAAGTCAAGATCCTCGTACCCCCGAAGTTGAACGAGCGCGGCCGCGAGCTGATCGAGGAATTCGCGGAGATCGAGGGCATCAAGTACTAGCGATAGGCAGCAGGCGGCGCTCCCGAGCGATTCGACCGCCTCCCAGCAGAACCTCGCCGTCGTAGACAGCCGCTGATTGGCCAGGTGTGATCGCGCGGTGGCTCCCGTGCAGGCGAATGACCGTTCGCTCGGCGCCGCTGTCCTCTATCAAGCCGGCCACTTCGTGACCGCGGTGGCGGACCTGCACGCTGACGGCGCTGCCAATCGGCGGCGGATCTGCCAGCCAGTTCTGGTCGGCGATGGTCACGCGCGTCGCCTCCAGCGCGTCGGCCGGTCCGATCAGGACGCTTCGCGTCTGCGGCTCGATATCCACGACATACATCGGCTCTGAGAAACCGCCGGGAAGCCCGCGGCGCTGCCCGACGGTGAAGCGGGAGTAACCCTGGTGAGTCCCCACTCGTTCGCCGGCCAGCGTGGTGATCGGACCCGGCAGGAAGGCGTCGTGATCCGGCGAGAGCCGCTGGGCCAGGAACCCCCTGTAATCGCCGTCGGGCACAAAGCAGATATCGAAGCTCTCCGGCTTGTCCGCCGTCTGCAGGCCGAGCTGACGGGCCCGGCGGCGGACCTCCGTCTTGGTCAGCTCGCCGAGAGGCAGCTCGAGGCGCTCGAGGACGGTGCGGTCGATCCCCCAGAGAAAATACGTCTGGTCCTTGGAACGATCCGCGGCTCGCATGAGCCTGACCCTGCCATCGACGCGCTCGCACCTCGCGTAGTGACCGGTGGCGATTCGATCACAACCGAGCATTTGGGCGCGCCGCAGCAGGTCGCGAAACTTGGTGTGTGAGTTGCAGCGCACACAGGGATTGGGTGTGCGGCCTTCGGCGTACTCCGCCACGAAGTCGTCTATGACGTCGCGGGTGAACTCGTCTTCCAGGTCGAATACATAGTGTGGGATGTCTAACCGCTGGGCGACGGACCGAGCGTCGGCGATCCCCTCCAGACCGCAGCATGTCTTCGAGGAACCCGGGTGCTCCGCGTAGCAAAACGTCTTGATGGTGGCGCCAATCAACTCGTAACCTTGCTCCTTGAGCAGCGCCGCCGCCAAAGATGAGTCGACGCCGCCGCTCATCGCGACGAGCACGCGGGGTCGGTCTCGGTCGTTGTTCGCTGACATCCTCTTCGCGGTTTCTCGAACTGCCGCCTAGGCGCGGGCGGTGAAGTCGCGGATACGGCGCACCAGCTTCGGCAGCGTCGCTGAGACATACTCGATATCCTCTGCCTCGGTTCCCCAGCCCAGGCTCAGGCGAATCGTGTTGCGCGCCCAATCCCCGTCGAGCCCCATCGCCCGAGCCACGTGGGAGGCCTCGACGCTTCCCGTCGTGCAGGCCGAGCCCGACGACACGCAGACGCCTTCGAGGTCCAAGGCGGTGAGCAGGCTCTCGATGTCGACGTCCGGGATGGAGATGCTCGTGATATGCGGGAGCCGCTGCGGCGCGGCGGCGCCGTTGACGACGATCTCGGGCAGCGCCTCACGAAGGCCGGCTTCGAGACGGTCCCTCAACGCGTGCAGCCGAGCCGATTCCCTCTCGCGTTCAGCCGAGGACACGGCTACGGCTTCAGCGAACCCTACGATCCCGGCGACGTTCTCGGTGCCCGAGCGCAGGCCGGACTCCTGGCCGCCGCCGTAGACCAGCGGTTCGAGCTCGACGGGGCCGCAGACCACCAGCGCCCCGATCCCTTTCGGGCCGCCCAACTTGTGAGCCGAGAGCGAGAGCATCTGCACGGCGGTGTCTCCGAGGCGGAAGTCGAGCTTGCCCATGGCCTGTACGGCGTCGGAGTGAAGGATCGCGCCGCGAGCCTGGCAAAGGGCGGCCACTCGCTCGATCGGTTGAACCACGCCGGTCTCGTTGTTCGCCCACATCACCGATACCAGCGT
The DNA here is from genome assembly GCA_020350785.1 of Gemmatimonadota bacterium. Taxonomy (GTDB): domain Bacteria; phylum Gemmatimonadota; class Gemmatimonadetes; order Palauibacterales; family KS3-K002. Next base: position 916,984 of record CP070722.1, on the reverse strand, counting down.
CGGACGCTCTTCGGCCGACAGCAGGGCTTCCAAAACCTGCAAGTCGAGCACGCCATGCTCGTTCACGGGGATGCTGTGCACCTGGCGACCGCGCGCTTGCAAGGCAGCGGCCGCCGCGATCACGGCCTTGTGCTCGACGGCGGAGCATATAATGCGGGCGTCGGGATGGCGGCGTCCGAAACCGAGCAATGCCAGGTTATCGGACTCCGTGCCGGATCCCGTGAAGATGAGCCGTCCGTCGCTGACGCCCAGCGCACCGAGAATGCGCCGTCGGGCCGCCTCGACCGCGACCCGCGCGTCGCGCCCGTGCGCATGGATACTTGAAGGGTTACCGAAGGCCGCATCGTTGAACGGGCCCATCGCCCCCCGCACTTGGGGACGGATCGGGCTCGTCGCGGCGTAATCGAGATAGACCGTTCGCCTCATCTGTGTCAGCGTCTCAAGCTTGCCGGATGCTGGATGCTGTCGCTGTCGCGGTGTCTCTCAACAGTGGAAAACTACGTGCTGGAACCGGCGTGGGAAGCCGGTGTCTCGATCAGCCCGTGCCGTGGTCGCTTATGATCGCACTCTCGACGGCTGCCAGCCGCAGCTGGCGGGCCTGTCTCAGAACGTGCTGACGGGCAAGTCGGTGACATCTACGACGCGCATGGTCTCGCGTGTGTAAAACGGTTCGCCGTAGGCGACCCGGATCAGAGATCCGTAGTGGGCGTCTTGGATTCGGACCAGCTCGTAGAGGGACACGTCGGCCGGGAACAGCTCGCCCAGCGCCTTGACCCCGTCGAACTGTGAGGCGTAGCAGCGGATCGCCTCGAGCTTGCGCTCGAAGACGTCGCTCGTATCGACGACGAAGGTCGGCTTGAGCGCGTGCTCGCGGTAGGCCAGGGCGTAGAGCACCTTTGTCGGACGGTGAGGCTGTCCGGAGGCCGGGTAGTTACGCAAGCCGGCGAGGAAGCAGGCATCGTAGGCCAACTGCGATGCCGCCCCGTGATCGGGGTGCCGCCCCTCGAAGTACGGGAGGATCGCAGTTCGAGGGCGCAGCTCGCGGATCGCCTCCACCAAACGAGCCCGACTCTCCTCGTCGTTGTGAATTCGCGCGTCGGCCAGGCCGAGGTTCCGTCGCACCGACAGGCCGAGGATCTGCCCGGCCTTGGCCGCCTCGGCCTCCCGGCCCTCCGGGGTCCCGCGCGAGCCCAGCTCGCCGGCCGTGAGATCGAGTATCCCCGTCCTGTGGCCTCCATCCGCCGCGCGGATCAACGTTCCGCCGCAGAGCAGTTCCGCGTCGTCGGGGTGGGGCGCGATAGCCAGCAGATCGATCATCGAGCCTTCCGCGCGTCAGGTAGGGTTAGGCGCCGGGACTTCCAGGAGGTAGTGTAGAGCCGGAGGGATACTGAGCGCCAGCGGGGCGGACTGTCGGGAGCTGGCAGTCCGCCCCGCTTACCGCTACTCGTAGCGCAACGACTCGACGGGGTCGAGTCGCGCCGCGCGGATGGCAGGGAAGAGACCGAACACTATGCCGGTGAACGCGGCGGCCGCGATCGCGAGGAAGATCGACCAGAGCGGAATGACCGCCGGTACCGGGGTGAACCGGTTCACAATCCAGGCGATGAGCGCGCCGACCGCCAGGCCAATGGCACCGCCCACTGTGGTCAGTGTCGTCGCTTCCACCAGGAACTGCCAGAGGATGTCTCGTTTCGTGGCGCCCAGCGCCTTGCGAATGCCTATCTCGCGGGTGCGTTCGGTCACCGACACGACCATCACCGCGATCACTCCGATACCACCCACCATCAGGCCGACGCTGGAGAGCGCGAACATCACGGCGAAGAGCGCCGCCGTAAGCTGGTTCCAGAGGTCATTCATCGACTCCTGGGTGACGACATCGAAGTTGTTCTCTTCGCCGGGGGCCAGGCCGCGCATGGCGCGCAGGCGACCGGTGACCTGATCGATCGCCCGGGTGATGCCCACCATCGGTTTGGCGACAACGGTCAACCACACCAACTCGTCGAATGAGATCCAACGGACGTCCTTGAGCAGGTACTTCTGCGCCGTGCTGAAGGGGACGAAGACGCGGTTGCCACCCAAAGTCGCGAAGAGGTTGGGTGGGTGTTTGTAGACGCCGACCACCAAGAAACTCTGATTGCCGATTCGGAAGGTCCTGCCCACGGCCTCGAGCGGGGCGAATAGGTCCTCAGCTGCGGCGCTGTCTATCACGGCCACCGGTCGACCGGCCTCCTCCTCAACCTTCGTGTAGAAACGGCCGGCCACGATGTCGCCGGCATCGGTCTGCATGTAGTCGGAGGGGACAGCGAGGATGCTGGCCTCGGTCTCGTTGCCAACAGCGCTCATCGTGACCGGTAACCACGAGAGATCTGCCGAGGCAAAGGAATTCTCCACCGTGGAGAGCGCCTCCAGGGCTAGGGCGAAGGAGGCAGGTATCGGCGGCCGGCGTCGCCAGGTCGGATCCTCCTCCTCGAGCCCGGTGTTCATCTCGACGCCGTAGGAGCGCACGACGTAGAACGTGTTAGCGCCGGACGCCTCGACGAGCACATCGAAACTGCGGTTGACGCCCTGGATGACCGCTGCCATGGCGACCACGACGAGCACGCCTATTCCAACGCCCAGTATGGTCAGCCCCGTGCGCACCTTGCTCTGTCTCAGAGCTTGCAGGGCGATGGTTACGCCTTCTTGTAAGCCTCGTACGCTCATGCCTGCCTCACAGCTACTCGTATCTGAGGGCCACGATAGGCTCCAGCCGCGCGGCGCGTACGGCCGGGTAGACGCCGAACACCAGGCCGACCAGCAGTCCCAGCGCCACTCCTAGGACGATCGACCAGATCGGAACCGTGGCGGGCAGCGGTGTCAGCATGTCGACCAGTCTGGCCAGCAGGATGCCGACGACCATTCCGACGGTGGCGCCGACGCAGGAGAGGGTGGCGGATTCTGCCAGGAACTGGCGTGTAATGTCGAGGCGGCGCGCACCCAGCGCTTTGCGCACCCCGATCTCGCGGGTCCTTTCGAGCACGGACATCAGCATGATGTTCATGATGACGATCCCGCCGACTACGAGAGCGACGGCGACGAGGCCCGGCCCAGCGGCGAGGAGCACGTTCTTGATCGTGTTCCAGGCGTTGAGGATCTCGCTGGCCGTCTCGATGTCGAAGTCGTTCTCTTGGCCCGGACGTAAGCGGTGCCGGGCGCGGAGGATCTCCTCGGCCGCCGCCTGGCCGGCGGCCATGGCCTCGCTGGTCCGGAACTTGATCTGGATGTTCTCGACGACATCGCGCTCGCGCGCGAAGTCGGCCTGGTAGGCGCCCCAGGGGATGACGACCGAAGCGTCACGAATGTTGCCGATCAGGCCGCCTTGGCGCTCGAGCACGCCGACGACCCGGTAGCGGAAAGGCCCGAGACGGATGTCTCTGCCGATGGGCGAGTCGTCTGGGTAGAGCTTCTTGGCGATGGCGTCTCCAATAACGGCGGTACGGATGGCCCGCAGGTCATCGATACGGGTCAGGCCGCGGCCCTCGACTATGTCCCAACCCTGAAGAGCGAAGTATTCGTCGGTGACGCCGATCAGGCGAACGTTGTTGCGCTTGTTCTGGCCGCTACGGACTTCAGGCATGAAACGGTCGTTGCTTTGCGCCATGTACCAGATGTCCGGTACTTTCTGGCGCAGCAGTTCCGCGTCGGCGACCTGTATGTCGGGGTTGCGAGCCTGGCGGCGCCGGGTACGATCATCCTCACGGCCACCCCTGCGGCTGTAGATACGCTCGATGGTGATGGTGTTGATGCCGAAGATCGAACCGGCGAAGTCCTCCTGGACATAGCGATTCATCCCCTCGACCACGGCGATGACCGAGATCAGGAAGGTGACGCCGACGATCACTCCCAGAAGGGTGAAGAACGACTTGAGCTTCTGAGCCCAGACCTGTCGCAGCGCCAGTACGATCGCGTCAAATACGTTCACGCTATCGGTTCACCAATCTCGTGACGTTCGTCTGTCTCGACCTTGCCGTCCCGCAGCGTGATCAAGCGATCCGAGTAGGCGGCGATGTCGCGCTCGTGCGTCACTAGGAGGATCGTCTCACCATTCTCGTGAAGCTTGACCAGGATATCCATGATCTCCTGGGATGTGTGAGAGTCGAGGTTGCCGGTCGGCTCGTCCGCCAGGACAAGCGACGGTTTGTTGACCAGAGCCCGAGCGATGGCGACCCGCTGGCGCTCGCCGCCGGAAAGCTCGTTCGGGTGATGGTGCATACGATCGGCCAGACCGACGGCGTCCAGCGTTTCTTTCGCGCGCGCGTGACGCTCCTTGGCGGAGACGCCGGCGTAGATCAGTGGCAGCTCGACGTTGTGAAGCTCCGTGGTACGGGGCAGTAGGTTGAAGGTCTGGAAAATGAAGCCGATGCGCTGGTTGCGTATGCGCGCCAGCTCGTTGTCGTCCAGCTGCGAGACCTCCTGGCCACTCAGCCAGTACTGGCCCGCCGTCGGCGTGTCCAGGCAACCGATCAGGTTCAACAGGGTGGACTTGCCGGAGCCGGAGGGCCCCATGATGGCCACGAAGTCGTTCTGGTCGATCTGTATGTCCACGCCCTGACGAGCGTGCACGGTCTCTGCCCCAAGCTCGTAGTCTTTTCGGAGCTCTTGGGTGAGGATTACGGCGTTGTCAGGCGGCTTGATCATGGTGTGTTCCTGTTTATGAATCAGCTTCCGTTCCGATTGTTGGTTTTGACGAGATCGCCATCCTCGAGGCCGCGGATGGCCTGATAGCTGCCGGCCACGATCACTTCGCCCTCGGCCAGGCCCTCCAGGACTTCGAAGTGCTCCCTGCCGGCTATGCCGACCTTGACCGGTCGAAATGTCACGGTGTTGTCTTCGCCGATTACGAATACCCCCTCCAGCTCCTCAGGCTCCGCTTCCTCTTCGTTTTCTTCCGCCAGCGCGATCTCCTCGCTCCCCGTATCCGTCCCTCCGAACCCTTCCTCTTCTTCGGGCTCGGGCGTTCTCAGGGTGAGAGCGATGATCGGAATACTGAGCACACTGTCGCGGACCTCCGCCACGATGTCGGCCGTGGCGGAGAGGTCGGTGCGCAGTGAGCTTGGCGGACTGTCCAGGCGGATCACGACCTCGAAGTCCACCGCCTGCTGGGCAGTAGAGCCGCTGAGGCCGAGGGTGCCTCCCTGAATCGAGCTGTGGGCGATCTCGGTTACCCGGCCTGTAAACACGCTGTCCGGAAAGGCGTCGATCTCGACCCCGGCGCTGTCTCCCAGAGCGATCTGGGGAATGTCGGTCTCATCCACTTCGACCACGGCTTCCATCTCCCCGAGGTCCGCGACGGTGAGCAACACAGTGCCTGGGTTGTTCATCGTCCCGACGATCGCCGTCTCGCCTTCCTCTACATTGAGCCGCGTCACCCTGCCGCTCATCGGCGCCGTGATCACTGTCTTGGCCAGCAGGTCGCGCGCCTCCTGCAGGTTGGCGCGAGCCTGTTCTACTTGATGTTCGGAAGCTTGGTACAGCGCTTCCTGCACCTCGAAGTTCGTCTGCGCGTCCTCGAGCTGCTGGTCGGAGACAAGCTCAGGGTTCTGCTCTCTGATGCCCCGGGTCCGGGTCAGCAGGCGCTCCGCCTGGTCACGGTTGGCTTTGGCCTGGGCCGCGCCGGCGCGGGCCGTGGCCAAAGCCGCCTCTGTCCGCCGCACGGCGGCCATATACGTCCTAGGGTCGATGATAAGCAGAGTGTCACCGGCGTCGACGACTTCGCCCTCCAACACGCGCAGGTCCACGATCCGGCCGGAGACGTCGGCCTGGATGTCGACGCTGCGGTGGGGCCGAATTCGACCGCTGGCGGTGACGACCGATACGAGATTGCGGCGTTGCACTTCCTCGGTTCGTACGTCCGTCCCTCCCCGGCGGCCTTGTCGAAGGGCCAGCACAACAAAGACGAGGAGGACGAGCGCCCCGCCGGCCGCGATCAGGATCTTCTTTCTATTCACAAAACGACTCCCGGTTCTATCGCTGCTTCCCTTGGTTTAGCGCATGCTCGACTGATCGAGCGGGCGGCCTACGGCGGCCTCGAGCATGGCAATCGACTGATGAAAACTGAAGACGGCCTCGATCTGATCGACCTCGGCTTGGGCGGCCAACGTCTCGGAATCGAGCAACTCCAGGAACGTCCCGGCGCCCAGCTGGTAGCGCTCACGGGCCAATCTGAGCTCTTCTCGAGCGGTCTCCGTGTTCTCGCGCTGCAGGATGACCGTCTGGTGAGCGGTTTCAAGGTTATGCACCGCTTCGGTGACGTCGGCCCGGACCTGCAACTCGAGAGCGCGGACTCCGTGGTTCAGGTCATTGCGTCGTGTGATCGCCTGCTCCACCTGGAGCTGCCGGGTAAAGCCGTTGAACAGCGGCAGCGAGAAGAAAGCGCTCAACTGCACTGGCTCGTTCTCGAAGTCAAAGGGAAAGACATCGTTCGTGCGCAGAATGTCACTTGCTATCGCGACCGAGTCCGCCGGGGTGAATTCGAAGGCGCTGCAATTGTCGAACGGAGGTGGCGGCGGCGTGGTCGTTGCGTTGTAAAGATCATTCAGCTGATTGCAGGCCAGGATCGTCGAGTTGGCCTGCTGCTCCGCCTGACCCACGGCTTGGGCGATGCTCAGATCGGAGTTCGTTTCCTCGCGGGTGAAACCACTCCAGCTGGCCCGCAACGAGAGGGTGGGGAAATACGATGCCTTGGCCACTTTCACGCTGGAATTCGCAGCGTCCCGGTCCGCTTTCAGGGCCACCAGACTGGGGTGCCGGCTCAGTGCGTCGTTTGTCATCGCCTCTGCGTCCAGCTGGGGCTCGAATATCTCGAACTCGCTGACCAGGTCTATCTGTTCGGCCGGCACCTGCACGCCCAACGCCTGGACCAGACGCAGCTTCGCCACGCGCGCGGCATTACGAGCCTGAACGAGCGCCACCTCCGCCCGGCCGCGGGCCACATCGGCCTGCATCGACTCCAGCCGAGTCCCAGCGCCCACCTCCTCGCGAGCCTCCGCCAGGCGCAGATGTTCCTCGGACCGACGCAGCTCCCGTTCCGCCTGGACGGCACGTTCCTCCAAGCGCAGCACCTCGAGATAGGCGCTGGTCACCTGGTTGCGGAGCACGAGATCCGCGTCGTCAATGCGGCGTTCCACAGCGTAGCGCTCCGCCTTGCGTTGCCCCGGCTGGAACAGGGTCGTGCCGTTCAGCGTGTAAGACAGGGCGAACTGGTACTGGGAGAGCAGCACCGCCGGCTGCGGGAATGTGGCCGCGCCAAACCGCTGTTGACCGGCGTCCTGCCAGGCCGTGAAGAATGCCAAGTCCGCGTTGGGCAAGAAAAGGTTAGCGTTCGCTTCCTTTACTCCCCAGTTCGCAGGCCCCAGATCATTGAGCGTCTGGAGGAACGTGGGGTTGTTGTTTCTGGCCAGGTCAATCGCCTCTTCCAGGGTGAGCGGTGCCCGCTCCTGAGCGTGCAGGGGGGCACCGAGCAGACAGATTACAAAGAACGCTGGGACCGTCGTCCTCTTCATGACCCAACTCCGGGCTGGAGGTTCTTGCAGCTATAAACTATACACGGCTAGTAACGGGGTTATTCCCCTGCTAGGCCGTACGCGCCGCCTCCGGCGACGGTTTCGCCGGGCAAACCGCAAAGTCCCCCGATGACTGGATCTTGCGACTGCCAGCTAAGAATAGACAGCTGGAATGGCGCGGTCGTTACTTTCGCCGGCGCCGCCCTGTACGGCGTCAGCCGACTATCGTCGACCAGGCGGCCGAGAGCACGACCCAGATGAAGTACAAGGCCAAGACGGTCGTTACCCCCTTGCCAACCGAGATCTTGCCGCCTGATAGGCCGGACTCCATCGCCCCAAGCGCCGCCGATGACCACAGCCCGAAGATGCCTATGCCGTTCATCAGGTGACCGAAAAAGGAGGCAGGCGCGTCAGGTAGCAGCAGCCCCAATCCCAGTCTCACCTGCATGTTTTGCTTGGCGATCCAGAGCGGAATCAGTAACAGGAAGCCCAGCATGTTGATCCAGTACATGTGAGACACGGCGCTGAGTTGTTGGCGGTAGTTCGTCTCGCCGCCCAGCATGACGTTGAAGACGAGGTAGACGACGCCAGCGATGACGGCGGCAGCCACGAATGTTCCGATCAGGGCGCCTGCGGTTCCTGCGATCCGCGCGAAGCGCAGGGCCGTATCGATGTCCTGAGCCTGGTCGGGCCGGCGCGACAATTGCTCCTCGACGGCTGCCCTGAAGAGATCAGTCGGAAGAACCAGGAAACCGATGACGCTGACGATGCCAACGATGGCCAGCGTATAGAACCAGGGCGAGCGGGTGCGTAGGATTTCGCCCAGTCTGGTGGGTGACATGAACACCATCACAACGCGCTGTATGAGATTCGGCGCGGCGGCATCCGCGCCCTGAACCGTTCCGGTCTCACCGTTCATGAGGTCCCTCCTCGATCAGTTGGTTGGCTGAGTCGCCGTGCGAGATCTGACGGCCATGAAACCCTCTTCGGGCACTTCGATCTTGATGACGCGGTCGCCATCCAGCCAGACGTGACGTGACGTCCCGGAGCTCGAGATTATCTCCAAGTGGTGGAGCTCGAGCGCGCGCCCCTCAACGGTTTGGCTATCGACACCTCTATCTACGATCCGCGCTTGCTCTAGGTATCTGTCGCGCGGCACGATGACGTTGACTACGCCCGAGGTTTCGCAGTCGGCCAGGCGGCCGGCAAAGAAGTAGTGGTGCGCAATGTTGCGATCCAGGATTACTGCCTTTCCACGCACCAACGCCTCTTCTCTCTCGTACCCGGCAGATGTTCGGAACTCATGGGTCATCCGATTACCCGCGAAGGTAGTCACGACGCTCATGGCATCCGGGCCGTCGACCTTCGCCTCGTAGCGCCGCGGCCGACATGCCGTTCCCAGAGCCTCCAGGGCGACGTTGACCCTCATTGTCTGGCCCTCGAGCTTCAAACTGAGGTCCGCGCGCGCCCTGAAGATCGGCCCGGCGTCGCCGGCACGGTCGCTGTGGATCACGAACCGTTCCTCCCCTATGCGCACGCCGCCTTGAAAGAGCGTGAAGTTGCCGCTGTCGATCATATCGGTCCCGCGGTCCGCTAAGAGCCGCGTGCCGGCAACGGCGGCGAGCGACAGCGATACCAGCGCGGCAACGGAGAGAACGCTCAGGCTACTCATCAGGCTCGCTGAAGATCTTCTCCCGAATCCTGGCCAGAACATGCCGGTATATCTTCTCACCTTTCTTGGCCGTGCCGGACGAGGGGTGTCCGATCGCGCCCTCGCAGCCGGCCGGTGGTTTTGGCATTCGCCCACGAAGGTAACGCCCCATCTGTTGCGGGTCGAGCAGGTAGTCCTGGATCCTGTCCGCACGAACGAGGTCGGGGCGCAAATAGAGCATCACCGATGTCTCCGCCTCGCCGGCGTGCTCGGGGCCGCTCTGTTGATCGAGATAGTCCCGGATGTCGACGCTCTGGATGTCGACCACACGGGCCCGGGCGTGCTCGGTGACAACGGTCGTGACCGCATCGAGGTGCGGATCGTGGAAGTGCGCGGTAATCAGGATGAACTCGTCGAAGCCGTGCCCTTCCCAGGAGGCCAGGAGGTCGTTGAGCGCTCGGTGAAGCGTTTTCCGCCTGAGGGAGGCGGTTCCCGAGTAGGCCTCCTCAGTCTCGACGTTGACGCCGTAGGCCAGGGTAGGGGCCACCAGTACGCCGAACTCCGCCGAGAGGTCGTGGGCCAGGCGCTCGGCCACGAGGGTGTCGGTACCCAACGGTAAGTGCCGGCCATGCTGCTCGCAGGTGCCAACGGGGATGATCAGTCGCCGGTCTCGCTCCAGATACTCGGCGACTTCCGGCCACGTCAGATCCGCGAGCAGGAGCGGCTGTCCGCCCCCTACCGGAACCGGCTTCGCCACACGCCTCCTGCAGGTAGTCGTGAGTGATTTCGACGACCAAGCACGTTGAGTTGGTCATCGGGCCCAGTCAAGTGCTGCTCGGTCTCGGCCCAGGGACCGAGGGGAGGCCCGTCTGTTGATCCTATGTTGATCGGCGACAGCGAGGGTTTGGCGACACCTACGACATCGAAGGGAGCTGAGATTGCTCGCCCGTGTCCGCAGCGCCGCGATCCTGGGGATCGATGCCTACATAGTGGCGGTGGAGGTCGATGCCGCGCCCGGCCTGCCGGCAATGGCCACGGTGGGGCTGGCGCAGAGCGCGGTCAAAGAGGGCAGGGAGCGTGTGCTCGCGGCGCTCGTCAACTCAGGCTACGAGGTGCCGCCACGCAAGATCACCATCAATCTGGCGCCGGCCGATATCAAGAAGGAAGGCAGCCACTTCGATCTTCCGATCGCCTGTGGCCTGCTGGCTGCAACGGGCCAGATCAGAGGCGGGCGACTGGAGCGCTACGCTTTGGCCGGCGAGCTGGGACTCGACGGCGCTCTGCGCCCGATTCGCGGCGCGCTGTCTATGACGCAGGCGGTGGCCGCGGAACGACTGGCCGGCTTTGTCGTGCCCACGGCCAATCTGTCGGAGGCCGCCATTCTCGATGGCGTCGACGTGCGCGGAGCCACGTGCCTGGCAGAGGTCACCGCTTTTCTGGACGGTCGGTCGGAGCTGCCGGGCAGAGAGGTTGAGACAGGGTCTCTGTTGCAGCGCCGACGAAGCTCCAGTGTAGATCTCGCCGATGTCAGAGGTCAGCGTTTGGCGAAACGCGCCCTGGAGATCGCCGCCGCCGGTGCCCACAACGTGCTTCTCATCGGCCCGCCGGGCGGAGGAAAGACCATGTTGGCGCGGAGGCTGCCCACGATTCTGCCCGGAATGAGCCTGTTGGAAGCCACCGAGGTGACCCGGATACATTCCGTGGCGGGCCTGCTGCCGCCGAACTGCGGGCTCGTCACCGAGCGACCTTTTCGGGCGCCGCACCACACCATCAGCGATGCCGGCCTGGTAGGTGGCGGCGCGCTGCCGCGGCCCGGCGAAGTCTCTCTGGCGCACAACGGCGTCCTGTTCCTGGACGAGCTGACGGAGTTTCGCCGCAATGTGCTCGAAGCATTGAGGCAACCGCTCGAGGACGGCGTCGTGACCATCGGCCGAGCCAGCCGCTCGCTGACCTACCCGGCGCGCCTGGTTCTGGCGGCGGCGATGAATCCGTGTCACTGTGGACTCCTGGGCGACAGCGGGAAGACATGTCGCTGCACTCCTCGCATGATCCAGCGCTACCGATCCAAGGTGTCTGGTCCGCTGCTCGATCGCATCGACCTGCAGATCGAAGTTCCTCCGGTCACGTCTCCCGAGCTTCTGGATTCGCTGGACGGCGAGAGCTCGGCAGCCGTCGCAGCGCGCGTGGAGGCCGCGCGGCGTTTGCAGTTGGCTCGTTTCGAAGGCCGTGCTGGGCTGTACGCCAATGGGCAGATGGGCGCGCGGGACGTTCGACTGTATTGCCGCGCCGATGATACCGGATTGTCGCTCTTGCGGTCGGCGATGGCGAGGTTCGGGCTGTCGGCCCGTTCGTTCCATCGCGTGCTGAAGATCGCGCGCACGATCGCCGACCTCGAGGCGAGCGAAGCGGTGCGCGCATCGCACGTCGCGGAAGCGATTCAGTATCGTGGGCTTGACCGAAGGGCTTGAGCCTTCGGCCGCGAAGCTTGACACCCCCTGCGCCCCATTCGAGTATTTTGCTGATCCGCTCAACTCGACGGCGGCACTATGATGGAGCTTGCCACGATAGATCTCGCCACGAAGAAACAGGCGCTGGATGACCGACTGGGGAGTGCCGGCTCAGCGCTCATCGCCTACAGCGGCGGCGTCGACTCGGCCTTCCTGGCGAAGGCCGCGGTTGACGCGCTGGGTGGCGAGCGCGTGCTGGCTGTGACCGGTCGCTCGCCCAGCTACTCGGAAGCGCAGCACCGAATCGCCGTCGACGTGGCTCGCTCGATTGGGCTCCGCCATGAAGAGATCGAGACATCGGAGCTGGACGATCCGGACTACGCCGCCAACCCGGCCGACCGCTGCTATTTTTGCAAGACAGAGCTCTTCCGCCGGCTGGTTGCATTGGCGCAGGAGCGCGGCTATGCGGCGGTCTTCGATGGGACCAACGCCGACGACGTGCACGATCATCGCCCGGGTCGGCAAGCCGCTCGGGAGCTGGGCGTCCGCTCGCCGCTGCAGGAGGCCGGCTTGACGAAGGCGGAGATTCGCGCCCTGTCGCGCGCTGCCGGCCTCCCAGGCTGGGACCTCCCGGCCTCGCCTTGTCTGGCCAGCCGCATCCCTCACGGCATACGAGTGACGCCGCAACGGCTGCGTCAGGTGGAGGATGCGGAGGCGCGCCTGCAAGCCTTGCATCGCTGGCGTGATCTGAGGGTACGCTACCACGGTGATCTGGCGCGGATCGAGGTACCGGCCGTTGACCTTCCGCTGTTCGGCGGGGCGGGCTTCAGGGCCGAAGTCCTGGCAGCGTTGCAGGCGGCGGGGTTCGATCGTGTCTGTGTCGACCTGGCCGGTTACCGGCGCGGATCGCTCAACGGCGAAGTTGGAGACGGGGGGCGGCCGCCGGACGAGAGGGCCCGAGAGATGACGGGCGAACGCCTCTTGGCGGAGGCCGGAGTCGGCGCGACCCTCGAGGCCGCCGGCGCGAGAGGGGAGCTGGCGTTGGTGATGCCACACGAGGCACCCACCTCGACGGCGTTGGGCTCGCTGAGCGAAATTGCCGACGACCTCGCCCGGCGCGCCGGCTTCAAGCATGTGGCCCTGGCCCTGTAACCGAGGGGCAACGGCCTCGAAGTTCGTGGCTCGAGCCTTCGTGCAAGGGTCGTCGGGGCTCTTAGGATCGTGATGCGTGTCTTCGTAGCGATCAATCCCAGCACGGAGGAGCGGGTCCGGCTGAACGAGGCGAGTCGTTCGCTCCGCGAAGCAGGTTTCCCGGTCCGCTGGGTGCCGCCGGAGAATGTCCACCTGACGCTGAAGTTTTTGGGCGAGGTGCCGGAGGGAGGCAGGGCGGAGTTGGTGGCCGCGGTGGACCGCGCTGTTGCCGGGGTCGCTGCTTTTCGGTTGAGGGTGCAGGGCGTGGGCGCATTTCCGACATTGCGGCGTCCCAACGTGGTGTGGGTGGGAATAGAGTCGAGCGCGCCGCTGAAGGGGCTACAGTCGCGTCTCGAGGACGAGCTCTGGGCGTTGGGCTTCCCCAAAGAGACGAGGGCCTTTCACCCGCATTTCACAGTGGGCCGCTCGCGGAGAGGTGTCTCGGCCAAAGAGTTCGACGGGCTCGACTCGCTTGCCCGGCAGATCGAGTACGAAGACGTCTTCTTGGTGGCTGCGGTGGAGGTGATGCGAAGCCGCTTGCTGCCGGGTGGGGCCGTGTACGACGTAATTCACAGGGCAGACCTCGAGGCTGGAGGGGAGCGACTGGGGCATGCGTAGCTGCCTATCGGCAATTGGCTGTGGTACCCTGCTGCTGGCGGGCTTGGCGGCGGGTTGGCTGTTTCATGAGGAGATCGGCGATGTCGTCGCTGCGCTCAGGGGAAAGGACGAGGCGGCGACCGAGGTGACGGCGCCGGACGGGGCTGCCCTGGCGCGCGAGGTAGAGGAGAGGATCGTGGCGCTGGGCCAGGGAAGGGTCGACGAGGTAGTACTGAGCGTTCAGGAGCTGGACAGCTGGATTCGCTACGGACTCCAGGGCTTTTTCCCCTCCTACATCTCGGATGTCACGGCGGGCATTGAGGACGAGGCTCTCGTCCTCGCAGGCCGGGTGGCGATGAGAGAGCTGCCGGGTGCAAGTCGATTGGGAGCGGCGGTGGCGCTCCTGGGAGATACGGCCATGGTCACCGCAAGAGGCCGGCTCGATGGCCTGGCACCCGGCCGAGGTGTGATGTTCGTCGATAATGTGCAGGTCGGGCCTATGCCCTTGCCGGACGCGTGGCGCGACCAACTGCTGGCGCAGCTGAGAGCGGGCGCCGCTGATCTGCCGGCCAACGCTGTTCCCTTCGACTTGCCGCGCTTCGTAACGGATGTGGGTGTGCGGGGGGACCATGTCGTGCTGAGAGGTACAAGATGAGATCGGCGTCGGCGGATTTGGAGGCGGACGCCCGCCGTGCTAAGTTGACGGGGTCGGACGCCGCAGTTGGTGATTGGCGCTTCTCTGTTAGGTTAGTGAATTGGCGCTGCCGGATCTCTAGGCGTGCGCAGCTGTAAGATTCAGACGGAGGCAAAGGCGGGCCGGGCACTACAGCCGGGCGCGCGTCGTGAGGTAAGTCGTAATGGCAAAGAAGCGTAAGGCAGTCGGTGTGCAGCGCCAGGGGCGCCAGCAAGCTCAGAGCGAGAGCCAGCGAGCGGAGCCCGGGACGGGTCGTTGGATCTGGGAGTGGGTCAAGTCTCTCTCGGTAGCTATCCTGCTGTTCCTGATCATTCGCACTTTCGCGGTAGAGGCGTTCAAGATCCCCACCGGGTCGATGGAACGGACCCTGCTGGTGGGTGATTTCCTGCTTGTCAACAAGGCGGTCTACGGTGCCCAGGTGCCCTTTACGAGTGTCCGGCTTCCGGCGTTCGATGACCCGGAGCGACAGGACATAGTGGTCTTTCAATACCCGCTGGATCCATCCAAGAACTACGTGAAGCGAGTCATAGGCTTGCCAGGTGACACCGTCGAGATGCGCCAGGGTCGGCTATACGTGAACGGAGCAACGCTGGACGAAGCGTATATCCAGCACAGCCAGCCCAACGGCAACTACTACGATCCGCAATTCGAGTGGCAGAGAGAGTACCTAACGGGCGCCACGGACCCCGGATCATACCGTCCGACTCGCGACGACTGGGGGCCTGTTCTTGTCCCGGAGGGCCGCTACTTCGTGATGGGCGACAATCGCGACAACTCTCAGGACTCCCGCTACTGGGGCTTTGTCGGTCGAGACCTGATCAAAGGGCGACCGCTCTTCATCTACTACTCATTCGATCGCAGCAAGCTTCGCCCTCTCCCGTGGTTGACCGACGTGCGCTGGGACCGTTTGGGCAACCTGGTTCGATAGAGCGTGAGAGGCTGAGTTTCGGCGTCGGCGCCGAGTCCTTGAGCGACATCGGGGTTTTAGCGATTTGAGGCGATCAGGGCACGACCATACCCCAGAAGACCCGAAATCCGACGAGCGCTCACCGGAACGCGAGTCGGTCTTTCAGGTGTTTGGCCCCGCTCACCGGGCGGCGGCGACGCCGCCGGGCTCACTCGACCAGTACCTCCGCGAGATCAGCGTCTACCCGCTCATCAACCGCGGCGAGGAGGCCGAACTGGCTCAGCGAATCCGCCGCGGCGACCGAGTCGCTCTAGAGAAGCTCGTCAACTCCAACCTGCGCTTCGTAGTCTCCATAGCCAAGAAGTATCAGAACCAGGGGGTCGCCCTGGCTGATCTGATCAACGAGGGGAATCTGGGTCTGATTCGGGCGGCCGAGAAGTTCGATGAGACCCGGGGCGTGAAGTTCATCAGCTACGCCGTCTGGTGGATACGCCAGGCGATACTGCAGGCCCTGGCCGAGCAGTCGCGGATCGTCCGGGTGCCTCTGAACCGGGCCGGCGAGCTACATCGGATCGGCAAGCGGTCCAGCGCCCTGGTCCAGGAGCTGGGGCGCGAGCCCACGGTGGGCGAGCTGGCCGAGGGGCTGGAGGTCGAGGCGGACGAGCTGTACAAGACCATGTCGATTGCCATGGCTCACCTCTCGCTGGATGCCCCCTTGGTCCCCGGTGAGGACAACAAGCTGCTCGATTATCTGCCAGACGACATCCGCCCTGGGCCCGAGCAGGAGGCGTTCGAGAAAGCCCTCAAGATCAACGTCGAAGCGGCGCTCTCGACGCTAAAGCCCCGCGAGGCCAAGATCTTACGCCTCTATTACGGCCTGGATGGTGAAGAGGCCATGACTCTGGAGGAGATCGGGCAGCTGCTGGGCGTGACCCGGGAGAGGGTGCGGCAGATCAAGGAGCGCGCACTGGCGCGGCTGCGCCACGTGTCGAGGGCGCGCTCGCTAGAGAGCTTTTTGGGGGGTTGAGGGGCGGCTGGCAAACGGCCTTATCTTCCTTGACATATCTGCAGGCCCGGACTATCCTTTTCCGCTGTCCCATAACGCGATACGACGGTACATCGGCCGTGTCTTACGGGACGGAGACGGCCTTTTTGTGCGACTAGAGGCAATGACGGAACTGCTCACTGAATCGATGAAGACGCCGGCCGCGAGGCCGGCTGAGGTGCCCCGAACTTGGTATCTGGTCGACGCCGAGGGCGCGGTCCTAGGGCGTCTGGCCGTGGAGGTGGCGCGGGTCCTGCGGGGCAAGCACAAACCGGAGTATACGCCTCACGTCGACTGTGGCGACGGCGTGATCGTCGTGAACGCGGCCCGGGTTCGGCTGACCGGTAAGAAGGCGGAGCAGAAGACCTACTTCCGGCACAGCGGCTACATGGGCAGTGCCAAGCACATTCCGTTCAAGCGGATGCTGGAGCGACGCCCCGAGTTCGTGATCCGGCGCGCGGTGCAAGGCATGCTTCCCAAGACGACCCTGGGCCGCCAGTTGCTGAAGAAGCTCCGCGTCTACCCGGGAGCTGAGCACCCTCACCAGGGGCTTGCCACCGAGACGCTGAAGATAAAGAGCTAGCTCACCCCACCATTGGCGAAGTCAGAGACGACATGATCGGAAAGAAGTTGGAAGACGGACGAGTCCACGCGGTGGGACGTCGCAAGACGTCGGTCGCCCGAGTGTACTTGAAGCGGGGCAAGGGAGCCTGGCAGATCAACGGTCGTACGCTGCCCGACTACTTTCCGCGCGGGACGTACCAATCGATCGTGGAGAAGCCGTTCCGCGCCACCGACACGTTTGGCGAATATGATGTCACGGTGAACGTGCGGGGGGGCGGCCTGACGGGCCAGGCCGGCGCGATTCAGCTGGGGGTCGCCCGAGCCCTTCTGGTCGAGGATGAGGATCGCCGTTTGCAGCTTCGGCGTGAGGGGCTGCTGACGCGCGACCCGCGGCGGGTGGAGCGGAAGAAGTACGGTCAACCGAAGGCGCGCAAGCGCTTCCAGTTCAGCAAGCGTTAGGCGGCAGTGGTTATCAGGAAAGAGGGGACATGGCGGTAGGACTCGAGGACTTGCTCCAGGCCGGAGTTCACTTCGGTCATCAGACCCGGCGCTGGAACCCGAAGATGCGGCGCTTCATCTTCGCGGAGCGTGGCGGCATTTACATAATCGATCTCAAAAAGACGCTGCGTGAGATCGAGCGGGCCAAAGCGCTGATTCGCGAGGTCATCCACCGGGGCGACTCGGTGCTTTTCGTTTGTACGAAGGCGCAGCTGAGCTACACGGTGCGAGCCGAGGCCGAGCGCTGCGGGGCTTTCTACGTCACCGAGCGTTGGCTTGGCGGCATGCTCACGAATTTCCAGACGATCAAGAAGAACATCAGGCGTCTGAAAGAGCTGGAGCGCGGAGTGGAGGAGGGCGCCTTCGAGTTCTACACGAAGAAGGAACGATTGCTGCTGGATCGCGAGCGCGAGAAACTGGACCGCTACCTCTCCGGAATAAAAAACATGACGCGGCCGCCCGGCTGCATCTTTGTAGTCGATTCCAGGAAAGAGGCCATCGCCGTTGCAGAGGCCAACAAGCTGGGTATCCCGGTCGTTGCGATCGCCGATACGAACGCTGACCCGGATCTGCTCACCATCCCGATCGCGGGCAACGACGATGCGATCCGCTCGGTGTCGCTGATCACGGGTGAGATCGCCGATACGGTCCAGGCGGCGATCGCGGAAGTGCCCGAGGAGCTGCGAGCCGCGGTGGCCGAGGAGGAAGAGGAGGTGTTCACCTACTCGAGCGACTCTGCGGTATCGGTAACTGAGGGGGGCGGCGGAGGTGGCCGGCGGTCGCGCAAGCGGCGGCGGCCGCGACCGGAGGTGATCGCCGCGCACCGTGGGTCACCCGCAGGCGATGATTCGGAGGAGGATGCCGCCGAGGAGTCCGATGAAGGGAGGGTGGCCGCAGAGGGCGGCGAGCGATCGAGGGCCGGCGAAGGTTGATCGCTGGTGGGGCCACTTCGGTGGCCCCTTTTGATGAGAAAGAACCCGAGACAAGACAGATAATGGCAGAAATCAAGGCGACTGATGTCAAGGCATTGAGAGAGCGCACGGGCGCGGGGATGATGGACTGCAAGCGTGCGCTCCAGGAGACGGCCGGGGATATGGAAGCCGCCGTTGAGTGGCTTCGGAAGAAGGGGGCGGCGTCGGCCGAGAAGCGATCGGGCCGTGAGGCGCGACAGGGAGTAGTAGAGTCGTACATCCATCACTCGCGCAACGTAGGAGTACTGGTTGAACTCAACTGTGAGACCGACTTCGTCGCGCGCACCGAGGAGTTCCAGGTCCTGGCCCGCGACCTGGCGATGCACATCGCGGCCTCCGATCCGGTGGCGGTCTCGCGCGAGGATGTACCGGAAGAGATCATCGAGAGCGAGCGAAGGATCTTCTTCGCTCAAGCGAAGGAGACGGGCAAGCCCGACGCGATAGCCGAGAAGATTGTGGAGGGCAAGCTGAGGAAGTTTTTCGAGGAGCGAACGCTTCTGGAGCAGAGCTACGTGAAGGACCCGGAGGTCTCGGTCGCCGACAGGATCTCGCAGACGCAAGCGAAACTGGGGGAGAAGATCGCGGTTGGACGTTTCGTGCGTTTCCAGGTGGGCGGTTAGGTGGAAGCGGGCGGGCGACTTCAGTACCAGAGGATCCTCCTGAAGCTCTCAGGCGAGTCGCTGGCGGGGAGCGGCGGTTTCGGGATTTCTTGGCCGGCGGTCGACCGACTGACGGAGGAGATCAAGGGAGTCCACGAAGCCGGCGTGGCGCTGGGTCTGGTCGTGGGCGGCGGCAACATCGTACGCGGGGCGGCGGCGGCGGAGGGCGGGATGGATAGAGTCTCCGCCGACTACATGGGGATGCTGGCGACGGTGATCAACGCGCTGGCGATCCAGGATGTTCTGGAGAAGAAGGGTATCGAGAACCGCGTGCTGACGGCGATTCGGATGGACGAGCTGGCCGAGCCGTACATTCGCAGGCGGGCTCTTCGCCATATCGAGAAGGGGCGTGTCGTCCTCTTTGCCGGCGGAACGGGCAATCCCTACTTTTCTACCGACACGGCCGCAGTCCTACGGGCGATAGAAATAGAGGCGGAACTGATCATCAAGGCCACGAAGGTGGAAGGCGTGCACTCGGCGGATCCGGTCACGGACCCAGCCGCCGAGCTCATAACGGAGATATCGTTTCTGGAAGTGATGACCCGCGAGCTGGGTGTGATGGATGCCACGGCGATTTCGCTCTGCAAGGACAACGGCTTGCCGGTAATCGTGCTCAACATCCAACGTCCGGGCGCCGTGCTCGCCGCGGCGCGCGGACGCAGGGTCGGCACTCTGATCTCAGGAGACGTGGGCCGATGAAGATCGCCAAAGAAACGCGTGCACGAATGGAAAAGGCCGTTGACGCGCTGCGCCGCGAGTTTGCGTCCGTGCGGACGGGAAAAGCGTCCCCCGCGCTACTCGAGCACATACGAGTCGAGGCTTACGAGTCGCACATGCCGCTGGAGCAGTTGGCTACGATCAGCGCGCCGGAGCCGCGCCTCTTGGTCGTCCAACCTTGGGACAAGAACTTGATGGGTGTCATCGAGAAGGGGATACAGGCCGCCGACCTGGGGCTGAACCCCTCCAACGACGGCACGGTAATCCATGTCCCGATTCCCCCTCTCAACGAGGAGCGGCGCCTGGAGCTGGTGAAGCGTCTCCACAAGATAGCTGAGGAGTCGCGCGTCTCCCTGCGCGCCGCGCGCAGGGCTGCCAACGACGAGATCAAGACGAAGTCCAAAACCGGCGAGATTTCGGAAGATGAGGGTCATCGCCTTCTCCAGGAGATGCAGGAGCTGACCGACGAGTTCACGAAGAAGGTGGAGGCGCTCCTCGAGGCGAAGGAAGCAGAAGTAAGAGAAGTCTAGATTGGAACGCCACTCCTCCGGCAGTGCAATCCGCTCATGACATCAGAGACATCAGAAGGCCTCGATCTCATCAAACGACTCGACAGAGCCGAGATCCCCACGCACGTCGCCGTCATCATGGACGGCAACGGGCGCTGGGCGACGGAGCGGGGATTGCCTCGCTTCGAGGGCCACAGGGCGGGGATGAAATCGGTGAGAGAGGTCGTGGAGGGCGCGATCGAAGCCGGCGTCGGCATCCTTACCCTATTTGCGTTCTCCCAGGAGAACTGGCAGAGGCCCGCACCTGAGATCGCCTTTCTCATGGAGCTGCTCAAGCACTATGCGAAAGCCGAGCTGCGCGATTTGGTGAAGAATGGCGTACGGGTGGATGTCGTCGGGGAGATCGAGCGCTTGGGTCGGGCCGAACGTGCGGCGATCGATAGCATCATCTCAGCGACGCGCGAGGGGAATAAGCTGCAGCTGATTCTAGCCATCAGCTACAGCAGTCGCCGCGAACTGATGCAGGCGGCCCAGCGTTTGGCAGAGCGCGTCGCCGCCGGCGAACTTCTTCCCAGTGAGATCGACGAGTCGGCGTTCCAGGCGGAGCTGTACACGGCGCCGTGGCCGGACCCCGATCTCCTGATCCGCACCTCCGGCGAATACCGAATCTCCAACTTCATGCTCTGGCAGCTCGCCTACACGGAACTCTACAGCACTCCGGTTCTCTGGCCCGACTTCCGGCGCGAGCACCTGTTCGAGGCGGTGCTCGAGTACACGAAGCGGGAACGCCGGTTTGGAAGGATCTCCGCTCGATGATGGCAGGTTCGGGCGGCGAGCTGGCCAAACGGGTCGGCGTGGCAGCGCTAGGCATCCCCACAGCACTGGGCGTCGCCTACCTGGGCGGATACTGGTTGGCGGCCTTCTTGGCGGTCTTCGCTGGGGTCGCCGCCTGGGAGTTCTGCGAGATGCAGAGGAGCCGGGACCTGGGCGGCTCGGCCAGGCTGACGGTTCTGCTGGCCGTGGCCTACGTTCTGCTGGCCGCGACCTTCGAGGCGCCGGCCTTCGCGGTCTGGGCAACCCTGTTGACGCTGGCCGCGGCGGCAACCGTGATGCTGACGCTTAGCTCTGAAGCGCAGCCCGGCAGACAGATCATGGTGGCCACGTTCGGGGCCCTGTATACGGGTGGCTTGCTGGCGTTCGCGGTCTGGATCCGCGACATCGATGGTCGCCTACTCAGCGTTCGAGGGGGCGGCATCTTGCTGCTGCCGGTCGCAATAACCTGGATAGGCGATACGGCGGCTTACTTCGGCGGCCGCGCGATCGGTCGGCACAAGCTGGCCCCGAAAATCAGCCCCGGAAAGACGCGGGAAGGCGCGGTGGCGGGTTTCGTGGCCACGACGGCGGGAGCGCTGGGCTATGCGGAGGCGACTCGTCCGTTGGTGAATTGGACGCTGAGCCCGATCGCGCTTCTGGCGTTCGGCGCAGCCGTTGCCGTAGCCGGGCAGATCGGCGATCTGTTCGAGTCCCGTTTCAAGCGCGAGTGGGGCGCGAAAGACAGTTCGAGCCTGCTGCCGGGTCACGGCGGTGTGCTGGACCGCCTCGATTCGCTCCTCTTCGTCTTCCCCGTCGCCTACGCCTTCTTGTGGTGGTTGGGAACGTGATGGACAGGCGCGGCATAGCCGTACTGGGTTCGACTGGCTCGATCGGAAAGACCACGCTCGAGGTTGTTGATGCCTTCCCGGACCGTTTCCGCGTCGTAGCGCTTACCGCGAATCGGAGCGCCGGGGCGCTGCTCGAGCAAGTCGGCAGGTTTAGCCCGGATGTGGCCGTACTGGTCGATGCCGACTCGGCAGCGGCCGGCGGCACGCCAGGCACACAGCTGCTATCGGGTTGGGGGGCGGTCTTGGAGGTTGTGGCTCGCCCCGATGTCGACATCGTGGTGAACGCGTTGGTCGGTGCGGCGGGCTTGGAGCCGACGCTCGTAGCGTTGGCGGCGGGCAAGCGGGTGGCACTGGCCAACAAGGAATCATTGGTCGTCGGCGGGTCGCTGGTCATGCGCGCGCTGGAGGATGGCGGCGGCGAGCTGATCCCGGTGGATAGCGAGCACAGCGCCGTCTTTCAGTGCCTGCAGGGAGCCAGTCTCGAGAGCGTGCGACGCGTCGTGCTCACGGCTTCGGGTGGGCCGTTTCGGGATCGGGACCCGCTGGAGCTGTCTGGGGTAACCCCCGGCGAAGCGCTGCGCCACCCGACCTGGAACATGGGGGCGAAGATCACGGTGGATTCCGCCACGCTCGTCAACAAGGCGCTGGAGGTCGTGGAGGCGCATTTCCTTTTCGGGTTGCCCTACGACCGGGTCGACGTGGTGATCCACCCGCAGTCGATCGTGCACTCGCTGGTCCAGTTTCGAGACGGCTCGGTTCTCGCCCAGCTCGGTTACCCGACCATGGCGGTGCCGGTGCAGTACGCGCTGAACTACCCGGAGCGGCTGCCGTTCGACACGCCGTCGCTGGATCTGGCGGAAGTCGGCGCGCTGACGTTCGAGCCGATTCGAGCCGGGCGCTTTCCCGCCTTCGAGCTGGGCCGCGCGGCGGCATTGCGCGGTGGAACGGCGCCGGCCGTGTTCAACGCCGCCAGCGAGGAGGCGGTGGCCGCCTTCCTGGCCGAAGGGATCGCCTTCACGGAGATCCCGGAGGTGATCGGGGCGGTGTTGGGCGGTCATGAAGTGGAGGAGCCGACGGCTCTCGACGTGGTGCGGCGCGCAGACGCCTGGGCTCGCCAGACGGCGCGGGCGACCGTTGACAAGATCAGAGCAAACTCACAGAGATCGGCCTAGATGACCTCGATTCTAGCTTTCATCGTAGTTCTCGGTGTTCTTATCGTGGTGCACGAGCTGGGGCACTTCATTACCGCGAAGCTCGCTGGCATCTCCGTGCCGCGCTTCTCGGTAGGGTTCGGTCCGAAGGTGCTGGGGTTCAAGCGCGGCGAGACCGAGTACGTGATCTCGGCGCTGCCTCTGGGCGGTTACGTGAAGATGGCCGGCATGGGCGAGGATGAGGCGCTGGAGGTCATCGAGGGTGGAAAGGACGACATCGAGGTTCCACCCGAGCGGCGGTTCGATTCGAAATCGATAGGGACGCGGGCCGTCGTCATCTCGGCCGGCGTCGTGATGAACTTCATCTTCGCGGTCATCGTTTATGCCGGGCTCGCCTACTTCGAGTCGTGGGAGCCGCTCATCGGTGAGGTCAAGGCAGATGCGCCCGCGGCCGAGGCCGGGTTGCAGGCGGGCGACCTCATCCTGGCGGTCGATGGGAACAAGGTGAAGCAGTGGCGTGAGTTTGCCGAATACGTGAGCGCGCGCCCCGGTGGAAGCGTCGTGCTCACCGTCGCCCGGGATGGCCACGAGCTAGAGCTGGAGACTCGTGTCGGCCGCGGTGTACACCCGATCAGCGGTGATAGTCTGAGCACCGGGCAGATCGGAGTAGTGCGCGACACGCTGAACGCGCGGCGCGTCCCGGAGCTCGCGGGCTCATTGGTCATCGGGACACAGCAGACGGTCGCAATGTCGCGCATCGTCATCGTCTTCCTCGGTCAGCTGTTCAGCGGGCAGGCGTCGGCTCGCGATATCGGCGGGCCTATCATGATCGGGCAGATCTCGGGCGAGGCGGCTCGTGCCGGGATTATCCCGTTTCTGACGTTCATGGCCATTCTGAGCGTGCATCTGGCCGTGTTGAACCTACTGCCGATACCGATCCTGGACGGCGGTCACCTGGTATTCTTGGCGATCGAGGGGGTGCGCGGTCGGGCGCTGTCGATCGAGGCCCGGGCGCGACTGAGTCAGGTCGGCCTCCTGTTGATCTTGGGGATAATGGTCTGGGCGCTGACCGCCGACGTGCTGCGGTTGACCGGCAACTAGCGCGGGGCGTCAGCCAAAGAGGCCAAGCTGGGGCGAGCTGACCGCCGCGGCGAGGGCCTGCACGTCGATGCCGGCGAGCGGTTCATCCTGCAGTGCCACCTGTAGAAACCCGCCGAATCGCTTGCTTCTCAACGCGTCGCCGACGCTCTCCAAAGCTAATTCTGGGTCGTTGCATTCCTGGCTGAGGTGTGCGAGCACCACGCCGGCAAGGCCGGGGTGCAGCAGCTCGATGGCGAGTTGGGCGGCGGCGCGATTCGATAAGTGGCCGTGGCGTCCGGCAATGCGGCTCTTGACCGACCAGGGGTAGGGGCCGTTCCGTAACATGATCTCGTCGTGGTTGGCCTCCAGAATCAGGAGGTCACACCTCCTGAGGGCGTGCCGCACCGAGACGGTGGGCGTCCCCAGGTCGGTGGCGATGCCGACTTTGAGCCCGCTCGATCGCTGGCGGACCGTGATCGCCAGCGGATCGATCGCATCGTGGCAGGTCAGGAAAGGCTCCACACGCAGGTCGCCGAAATCGACCGGCTGACCCGCCCGGTAGAAGCGGACCTCCTCCTGCCCATTCAACAGCGCCGAGCAAGAGGCGGCCGTGGCGCGCGCGATGTAGACGGGCAAGCTCCAGCGGCGCGCGATCACTCCCATGCCTTGCGTGTGGTCGCGGTGCTCGTGAGTTATGAGAAGCGCGGAGAGGGTATCGGGTTGGATGTCGAGGTCGCCGAGCCGACGCTCGATCTGACGCCCGCTGAAGCCGGCGTCGATGAGGATTCGGGTTTGTGAGGTTTCTAGAAGTAATGAATTGCCGCGGCTGCCACTTCCCAGAACATGAACGACAAAGCTCATCCACCCCGCCCCTTACGCCAACAATACTCGAGATACCGCCGCCCGCGCTCGCCCAGGTCGACGCCGCGCCTGGCCATGGCGGCCTGCGCCGTCTCGATGAAATCGGCCAGACGGTATTCCCCGAGCTGATCACCTTCGCCCCAGCTGAACGGCTCTACGTACCGGGGCGGCATCTTATTGCCGTACACGTTAGCTCCAGCACCCACCACCGTGCCAGTCCCCAGCAGGAGCCCGATGCCCGTCTTGACGTGATCGCCCAGGAAGCACCCCAACTTGAGCCTACCGGTATCCTGGACCCCGTCGGGCGTCCAGAGGCGAACGGAGCCATAGTTGTTCTTCAGGTCGCTGTTGGTCGTGAAGGCTCCCAGGTTCACCCAGCGGCCGACGTAGGCGTGCCCGAGGTGGCCACCGTGAGCTTTGTTCGTGTATCCGAGGAAGACGCACTCCGCCACTTCACCCTGGAGATAGGAGTAAGGCCCGGCGGTGATCTTCTCGATAGGGCCGCCCAGCAGACGCGAGTGCGGGCCGATGAGCGCGGGACCGCTGAGTCGCGTGCCGCTGCGCACCTCCACCTGGCTCTCGAGACGGATCGGACCTTCGCGCGTGTCGAAGAGGACTCCGGGCTCGATGCGGACGTCGTTGCCGAGGGAAAGCGGGTGGCCGCCTTCCCGGTAGACGCCCGCCGGGAGTCCGGCGCTGGGCCGTTCGCCACTTGCCGCCAGGTCGCGACCCAATTGCTCGGGCGAATCCAGAAGCAGGTCCCAGATGTTCTCGATCAGGCGGCCGCGCACCGGCACGCTGGGCAGCGGCGCGGACCCGGGCGTCAGGTCTTCCAGGAAAGACGGGTCCGGCGCCATCCCGGCAGGGCTGAAGATACCGACGGGCCGGTCGTCGATCTGGAAGAGAGTGGCGCTCGTTGGGAAGGGTATCGCCTGGTCCACCTCGATCACAGCTCGCGAACACCAGAATAGCGAGTCGCGGTCGGCGGGTAGAGCTTCGACGGACAAGACGGGGGGAGCGCCGACCTCCTCGAAGTCGGCCAGATGTTCCGAAGTGAGGTAGCCGATGCAACGCAGTCCGAGCGAGCGTTCGGCGCGCTCCACCAGCTTCTGCGAGCCGAAGAGCAGCTCACCGGCGGGGCGAGTCAGCGTGAAGGGTTGCCAGGCGCGGGCCCGCCGGTCGTCGAATAGAATCAGGCCAGGCTGTGCCACGGTTATGATCCTCCGCTTCTCAAGTCGTCGGGGAGCTGGGCCAGCAAGTTCTTGAGATCGACCGCGCGTTCGCGGGTTGAAACGAAGGTAACTCCGGAGGCACGAACCACGACGATGTCTTCGAGGCCGAAGGCGACAACGGGTCCGTCCTCAGCCCACAGCAGGCAATCGCGGCAATCCACAGCGTGCGCGGCGTCCACCAACAGATTGCCGTGGTCATCGAGGTCACGGACTCGCAGCAGGGCCGCCCAGGCTCCGACATCATCCCACTCGAAATCCGCTCTAACGACCGCGATGTTGGGACTCCGCTCCATGAGCCCGTGGTCGATGGTGAGCGTCGGCACGGCGCCGAAGAAGCGGGCCGTGTCGCCGGCCTGCAAGCTGGCCAGCTCGTCGGCCAGCTCGGGCGTGCGGGCGGCGAGCTCGCTGAGGAGGACCTGAGGGCGCCAGAGGAACATGCCGGAGTTCCAGACGAAGCCGGCAGCCACATAACCCTCCGCGGTGGCGCGGTCCGGCTTCTCGACAAAGCGGCTGACCTCGAAGATGCCGGGTCGCAATTCCGCGCCGGCCTCGATGTAGCCGTATCCCGTTTCCGGGCGTGAGGGTCGAATGCCGACTGTCAGCAGGCGATTCAGGTCACCGGCACCCCGGATAGCCAGTTCGAGCGTGGCGAGGAATCTATTCAGGGGTCGGATCACGTGGTCCGAGTGCAGCGAGATCATGACGGTGCGGTCGGGGTTCTGGGCGCGAGCGAGGATCTCGCTGGCCGCCCAGGCGAGTGCGGGCGCCGTGCCTTTCGCCTGGGGCTCTAGCAGGAGCTGGTCGGGTTGCAGGCCGGGTAAATCGCGTTGCAGGTGAGGGCTCAGATGTTCACCGGCCACGATCAGCACGTTGGATGCGGATGCCAGCGCGCAGGCGCGTTCGTAGGTTTCGACTATAAGCGGTCTGTCGCTGGCCAGCGGCAAGAACTGCTTGGGCCTGGCTGGCGTGCTCGCGGGCCAAAAGCGGGAGCCAATCCCGCCTGCCAATAGGACGACCCAGCGCTCGAATCCGACGTTAGCGCTCACTCGAAGGCCTTTCTCTTGGTGAGAGTCTCAGCGTGACGGAGTCGGAACACTGCCGCGTCACAACCGTCGGGCCGACCGGCCGCTCAAATGAGCTTGGAGATCTGCTCGCGATTGTGCCGTAGCTCGTAGAGAAGGGCGCCGAACGGGACGCCGGGCTTGACGAAAGTGACGAGAATCATTTCCGGCGATACGTCGGTCACGATTACCACGCCATCCGGATACTCGACGATGGCGGCGACGGGGCCGTCGCGACGGGCTGCGGCGCCGAGCTCGCCGGCGTTGCGCAGGAGGTTCGGCGCCATGGCCGCCACGGCCTCAGCATCGCTGTCCTTAGGGCCGGCATGGTCGATAAGGAGCCCGTCGTGCCCGACGGCGAAGACAGAATCGACCTCCGATCGGTTCGACAGGCGGGCAAGAAGATCTCTGAGTGTTGGCATTCGGGTTATCCTGGGCTGGTGAGTCGCAGGAGTGGGGGAAACTACCTGCCGGGTCTCACAAAGTCAAGCATTGACGGGGGTTTCGCAGCTTGACAGCCACCCGAGCGACGGATAAGGTTCGCCGTCAGCCATGGCGAATCTCAACCATTGTCTCCACGGTCGTGCGGCCCTCCTGCTACTGGCCGCGGTCGCGTTAGCCGGCTGCGGAAGCGACCTGGACGTCGACTTCACGCGACCCAGCGAGCCGGAGGAGCTCACCCTCTTTGATCTCGTGGCCGCGCCGATCGACCGGCCGAGCGGGCTCAACCTGCTTTCCGGCCGGGGCTCCGGTTTGCCTCGGGAGGTCCGCCTGGACCAGACCCCCGAGTGGGACGTTGCTTTCGCCCAGTTGGAAGGTCAGCCCGTCTGGCTTCCCCGCGGATTCTTCGAGACGCTTGAGGCCTCGAGCGGGATCCGCGAGCTGCCACTAGCCTTCGAGACCGTCGAGCGGGTGCCGGAAGATCTGGATGAATACGAGACCTTGGAGCCCGTACCGGTAACCGTTGGGGGGGTGTACGCGATTCGCAGCCGGCCGGACCCCGCCTTGTCGTTGCCGTGCAACGTCTACGCGAAGGTCGTCGTCGATGCTGTGGAAGGGGATCCCGTACGGGTTCAGATCCGAGTTCTTTGGAACCCGAACTGTGACGACACCAACGTCACTCCTGAACCGGACTAACGACATTCGAAGGCCGAGATGCTCGATCTGAAGCGAGTCCGTTTCGAGGCGGAGGCGGTCAAAGAGCAGCTGGCCAAGCGCGGCGACGACGGAACTGCCGCCAGCGTCGACGAGGTGCTGAATCTCGACGGCGAACGGCGGGAGATCATCCAGCGCGTAGAACAGCTCAAAGCGCAACGGAACGAGGCGTCGAAGGAGATAGCGGTCCTGAAGAAAGCGGGTCGGGACGCAGAGCCGTTGATCCGTGAGATGCGAGAGGTGTCGGATCAGATCGACGAGCTCGATCGGCGGCTGGCCAGCAGTGAGGATCGCATCGAGAAACTGCTGCTCGAGATCCCAAACACTCCGTTCGCTGCCGTTCCTGCCGGAGATGAGTCCGCCAATCGGGAGGTCCGAGCCTGGGGGGCACCGATCGAGGCGGCGCCCTGGAGGAAAGCTCACTGGGATTTGGGGGCGGCATTGGGGATCCTCGATCTCGAGCGGGGGGCGAGGCTCTCGGGCTCCGGATTCCCAGTGGACATCGGGCAGGGCGCCGGTCTGCAGCGCGCGCTGATCAACTTCATGCTGGACGTGCACCGCCGGGAGCACGGTTATGTGGAGGTTCAGCCGCCGTACCTGGTCCGCAGCGAGACGATGCTGGGCACGGGCCAACTTCCCAAGCTGGCAGATGACGCGTATCGCATCGATAGCGATGAGCTGTGGCTGATACCGACGGCTGAAGTTCCTCTAACGAACCTTCATGGCGGCGAAATGTTGAGCGCGGAGGACTTGCCGCGGCATTACGTCGCCTACACGCCCTGTTTCCGACGTGAGGCGGGCGCCGCCGGCCGGGACACGCGCGGCATTCTGCGAGTCCACCAGTTCGACAAGGTCGAGCTGGTCCGCGTGGAGCGCCCGGAGGATTCCGAGGCGGCGCTGGAGGAGTTGACCGGACAGGCGGAGAGGATACTGCAGCGGTTGGGGCTCGCCTACCGCGTTATTCTGCTGGCGGCCGGCGACATCGCGCAGTCGAGCGCCATGACCTACGATCTCGAGGTTTGGTCGCCCGGTGTCGAGCGTTGGTTAGAGGTGTCGTCCTGTTCCAATTGCACCGACTATCAGGCGCGACGCGCGGACATACGCTTTCGGCGTGAGCGCGGCGGCAAGCCCGAGTTCGTGCATACGCTGAACGGGTCGGGGCTAGCCCTGCCACGCACGATGATCGCGTTGCTGGAGAACTATCAGCGCGAAGATGGGAGCGTGGAGCTTCCGGAGGCGCTGCACCCCTACATGGGCTGCACACGAATCGAGCCGGCGTGAAAGCTCGTCTTTGGGCCGTCGGCCTCGCCCTGCTGTTCGGCGCCGTTCTGATCTGGTACCTCTACTATACGCAACAGCTCGTGAGGGCGCTGAACGCTGATGCGGCCGCGTTCTCGCGCATGTACGATCTCGTCTTCGAGGGGTTGAGCGAGTCGGATTCGGAGAGCAGCGAGGCTGCGCTTTTCGATATGGTGCTCGAGCTCGAAAGACTGGGTGTGCCTGCTGTGGTGACAGCTGTGGACGGCCGGCCGGTTTACTTCATGAACTTGCCATTCGTTCCGGACCCCAGTAACGCAGGTGACGTGCAACGTGTGCTCGAGTACGTCGAGTTCTTGGACAGTCGGAACCCCCCGATCACGACCGAGGATGGCGGCAAGATCCATTTCGGGATGCCGCCTGTGGTGGAACGTCTGCGTTGGGTCCCCTGGATTCAGGCTGCGACGCTGATCGTCATCGTGCTCACAGCGATCTGGATCTTTCGTTCGACGGCCCGCGCGGAGCGTGAGCGCGTGTGGGCGACGATGGCGCGTGAGTCTGCTCACCAGCTGGGGACACCGATCAGCTCGCTGTCGGGCTGGGTGGAGATACTCCGAATGCAGTCCGGCGAGCGGGCCGGCGTCGCCTCAGACGAGATGATCGCGCACGAGGTCGAGGTGGATGTCGAGCGGCTCAACAAGGTCGCGCAGCGCTTCGAGCTGATCGGCCGGCGGCCTAAGATGCAATTGGTGGACTTGGGCGATGTGCTGCAGCGGCTGGAGGGCTATTTCGCCGCCCGCTTGCCGCGAATGGATCGGTCGATCGAGTTGTACGTGCAGGTGACGCCGGGCCTACCACCCGTGGCTGGCAACCCCGTTCTGTTGGAGTGGGCATTCGAGAATATCGTGAAGAACGCGGTCGATGTTCTGGCTGGCCGCGGCGGCACGATCGCCGTGAACGCGGAGCCGCAGGAGGGCGCTCGGAAAGTGAGAGTCCGGTTCGTGGACGACGGGCCCGGTGTGCCGAGTGACCTGCGCAAGCACATCTTCGAGCCGGGCGTGTCCGGCAAGAAGGATGGTTGGGGCGTCGGCCTATCGCTGGCGCGCCGCATCATCGCGAACACGCATGGCGGGTCGATCCAGCTGGGAAAGCGGCGGGTGGGGGCGGAATTCGTCGTTGACCTTCCTGCGGCACGGCCGGAGCGGACGGGTTGAGCCGTGGGCGCCAGCGACCTCAAACTGGAAAACTACCTCGATACGCTGAACCCGGACCAGCGGGAGGCGGTAGAGCACTGCTCGGGTCCGCTTCTGGTGCTGGCGGGAGCGGGGTCGGGGAAGACGCGAGTTCTCACGTGCCGCATCGCCCGTCTCATCGAGGAGCACGGCGTCGATCCGAACAGCATCATGGCGGTGACCTTCACCAACAAGGCGGCGGAGGAGATGCGTAACCGGGTCCATGCCTTGTTGGGTGCCGAACCGGGGGGGCTCTGGATCGGCACGTTCCATTCGATCGGGGCTCGTATTCTGCGGCGTCACGCCACTCGATTGGGCTTCGGGCCTTCGTTCACCATCTTGGACGCGGATGACAGCCTGCGCGAGATCAAGCGCGTCATGGAGGATAGGAAGGCTCCGAAGCGCTGGAAGCCGCAGGCGGTACAGGGAGCGATCTCTGGCGCGAAGAACCAGCTCGTGACCCCGACGGCCTTCGCCGAGGGCGCCCTCGACCCGTTCACCCGTATGGTCGCCGACGTCTATCCGGCTTATCAAGCGCGTCTGCGCGAAGGAAACGCTTTCGATTTTGACGACCTATTGGTCAAGCCCGTAGAGCTGTTCGACGAGTATCGCGATGTGCTCGAGCGCTACCGGTCACGCTTCAAGTTTCTACTGGTCGACGAATACCAGGACACGAACCACGCGCAGTACCGTTTCCTGGAATTGCTGGCGCGAGAGCACGGCAACCTCTGTGTGGTCGGTGATGACGATCAGTCGATCTACGGCTGGCGGGGCGCGGATATCAGGAACATCCTGGAGTTCGAGCGGGATTTTCCCGCGGCACGGACGATTCGCCTGCAGCGCAACTACCGCTCGACCCAGCTGATCCTGGCGGCCGCCAACAAAGTGATAGCCGAGAACACCAGGCGTAAAGGGAAGACACTCTACACCGAGAACGAAGTCGGCCCCCTGATCACGCTGACCCGCGCGGCGGACGAGAACGATGAGGCGGAATGGATCGCCGACGAGATAGCCGGGCTGCTCGACGCCGATCGTGAACGCCAGCACAGGCAATTCGTCGTCCTCTACCGAACAAACGCCCAGAGCCGCGCCCTGGAGGAAGCCTTTCGTTCCGCCGACCTGCCGTATCGGATCATCGGAGGCGTGCGATTCTACGAGCGGCGCGAGATCAAGGACGTCGTAGCCTACCTGAAGCTGATCTCGAACCCCAGAGATGCGAGCTCGTATCTCAGGGTCGTGAACTATCCGCGCCGCGGCATCGGCCAGACGACTCTGACGGTGCTGCTCGATCGAGCCCGTGAAGCGGGTGCGAGCCTGCTGGATGCATCAAGAAACGCCACGAGGATCGGTGGAATTCGACCGGCCGGCGCGTCAGCGCTGGAAGGCTTTGCCAGGCTGATCGACCGCTATCGCGCGCTGGCGGCGCACGTGCGCGTCCACGACCTCCTGGGTCAACTCATTGGTGAGCTTCGCCTTCTGGAGCACCTTCGCGAAGAGGGATACGAGGGGATCGATCGCGCTCAGAACGTCGAGGAGCTCATCTCCGCTGCCTCGGAGTTCGAGGCGCGGGACGCGCTGGGCGCGAACGAGCTGGACGATATTGGAGAGGTCACGGAGCTCGACTTGTTCTTGCAGAAGATCGCTCTGATCGCCGATGTGGACAATTTGGATCCCGAAGCCGATGCCGTCACGCTCATGACGTTGCACAACGCCAAGGGGCTGGAGTTCCTTGTCGTTCTGATCTCGGGGCTCGAGGAAGGGTTGTTTCCGCTTTCGCGCTCCTATGACAGCCTCGAGGAGCTGGAGGAGGAGAGGCGTCTTTTCTACGTCGGCATTACGCGGGCGCAGAACAAGCTTTACCTGACGCATGCGAAGAGGCGGCGGCGCGGGGGTGAGTGGCTGATCTCGAGCCCATCGTCGTTCTTGGAGCCCTTGCCGGACGACCTGGTCGAATCACGCGACACGGAGCGGTACTTCGAGCAATTGAGTCGCCGCCGGAGCGGGGGTTGGTGGCAAGAGCGTCTATCCGCGGACCGCATCGCGATCCCCGGGGAGCTGACTTACGACTACTCTGATTCGCAGGAGGTCGCCTCTTTGCCACAGCTGAGCGAAGGTTGCCGTGTGAGACATCCGCGCTTCGGATCGGGTGTCGTCGCGGCCCTCGACGGCCGTGGAATGGATCTGAAGGCGGTCGTCGACTTCGAGACCGCCGGGCGCAAGAAGGTCATGGTGAGATATGCGAATCTCGAGCTCGAGTGAAGCACCGCGGTGGCGGACCGGTCTCGAGGCGTTGCGGGCATGCCTGGGATAGAGCGCGCGAACCTGGAGCGTTTGGCGGAGCTTGCACGGCTCCACCTGCGGGCCGACGAGGCGGGCGAACTCGGCCGTGACTGCCGCTCGATTCTCGACTACTTCGCGGCGATTCGCCAATTGGATGTGGCGGGAGCGGCACCGGCGGACGCAGGAGAAGGGCCGGCACCCTTGCGGGCCGATCGAGTAGACAGCGACCGCTTGGAGCGTCCGCTTTCCGAGGTCGCACCCGACTGGCGCGAAGGGTTCTTCGTCCTTCCGCGCCTTCCCGCCATGGATGTCCAAGCTGCCGGCCCCGGCGGAGAATGAACCGACCTCAGATCTAGAGAAGAACGACATGGCGGCCCTGACGATCGCGGAGATGACGGACGCCCTGCGGGAACGCCGGTTGCGGGCCGAGGAACTGGCGCGGGCGACGTTGGCCGCGATTGCCGAATCCGAGAGTGGAGAGGCGCCGCTGAACGCCTTCATAACCACGGCCGGCGATGAGTTGCTGGCATGGGCCGCCCAGCTCGACGATGCGCTGGATGCGGGAAGGGAGCTCGGACCCCTGGCGGGCATACCGGTGGCCATCAAAGACAACATCTGCACGAACTCACTGCCCACGACCTGTGGGTCAAGGATCCTCGCTGATTATATCTCTCCGTTCGAAGCCACCGTGGTGCGCAGGTTACGCGCGGCGGGGGCGGCGATCGTGGGGAAGACGAATCTGGATGAGTTCGCCATGGGCTCATCGACGGAGAACAGCGGCTTCGGCCCGACGCTGAACCCGCGCGATCGGATGCGCGTGCCCGGTGGTAGCTCAGGCGGCTCGGCGGCCGCCGTGGCGGCGAACCTGGTGCCGGCGGCGCTGGGCTCGGACACGGGCGGCTCGGTCCGCCAGCCGGCCGCTTTCTGTGGGGTGGTCGGCCTCAAACCCACCTACGGGCGCATCAGCCGTTACGGTCTGGTGGCGTTCGCCTCCAGTCTCGATCAGATCGGGCCGCTGACTCGATCGGTGGGCGATGCGGCTGCGCTGCTGAACGTGATCGCCGGGCCCGACCGGTTCGATTCGACCTCGGCCACGGCGCCCGTCCCTGATTTCACCGCCTCCCTCGCTGCCGGCCTGGAGGGGTTGGTGGTTGGTCTCCCGAGCGAGTACTACACGGACGATCTGGACCGCCGTATCGGGGAGTTGTGCGGAGCTGCGGCCGAGCGCCTGGAGGTGCTGGGAGCCGAGGTGAGGCAAGTCTCGTTGCCGCACACGCGCTACGCTCTCCCGGCCTATTACCTGGTGGCGAACGCCGAGGCGTCGAGCAATCTGGCGCGCTATGACGGAGTACGGTACGGGCGGAGGGCGGAGGGGGCTGTCAGCGCCCTGGACGTCTATCGGGAGACGCGCGGCACGGGATTCGGAGCGGAGGTGAAGCGCCGCATCGTGTTGGGGACGTACGGCCTCTCGGCTGGCTACTACGATGAGTATTACGGACGCGGCCAGCGCGTGCGGAGGTTGATAAGCCAGGACTTCCAGTCAGTATTTGCCGCGGGTGTCGATGTTCTGTTCACACCGACGGCACCGACTGTGGCTTTCGCCCTCGGCGAACGGGTGAGCGATCCGGTCCAGATGTACCTGGCAGATGTGTTCACGGTCACGGCGAACCTGGCTCGGTTGCCGGCAATCTCGATTCCGATCGGCGAAAGCGATGGACTGCCCGTGGGCGGTCAGTTCATCGGCCGCGAGTTCGATGAGCCCACGCTACTGCAGGCGGCCGCAGGCTTGGAGCGCTCGCTGGCCCGAGATCCACTGGGGGCGGAGCATTGACGTGACGGCTGCCAAGCGGAACTCGGACTGGGAGACGGTCATCGGGTTGGAGATTCACGTCCAGCTCAAGACCCGCAGCAAGATGTTCTGCGGCTGCGCCGTGGAGTACGGCGCGCCGCCAAATACGCTCGTTTGCCCCGTTTGTCTCGGCCTGCCCGGCGCCCTCCCCATAATCAACGAGCGGGCGATCGAGCTCGCCGCTCTCGCGGCCGCCGCTCTCAATTGCACGGTGTTCCCGCGATCGGTGTTCGCCAGAAAGAACTACTTTTACCCGGACCTGCCCAAGGGATATCAGATCAGCCAGTACGATCGGCCCCTCGCACGGGACGGCTGGCTCGAGCTGCCGGAGGCGGCCGACGGGGAGCCGCTGCGAGTGAGAATTCGGAGGCTGCACGTGGAAGAGGACTCCGGGAAATCTCTACACGACCGTTTCGAAGGGCAGACGGCGGTCGATCTCAATCGGGCCGGCGTACCGCTGGCGGAGATCGTGACTGAACCCGATCTGCGGTCTCCTGCTCAGGCGCGGTCGTTCCTCGTGAGACTGAAGCGGGCGCTCGAGTATCTGGGGGTCAGCGACTGCAACATGGAAGAGGGAAGCCTGCGCGTGGATGCCAACATCTCGGTCCGTTCTCGAGGCAGCGACGAGCTGCCGACGAAGACTGAGGTCAAGAACATGAACTCGTTCAGTCAGCTGGAGAAGGCTTTGGAATATGAAGCGAGTCGGCATGCCGAGCTCATCACAGCGGGCGCGGCGGTGGAGCCCGAGACCATGTTGTGGGATCCGATGCGCAACGAGACGCGATCGATGCGTGGCAAGGAGGAGGTACACGATTATCGCTATTTTCCGGAACCCGATCTACCGATGCTCGAGATCTCCGAAGATCTAATCGGCGGGCTGAGGGACCGGCTGCCCGAGCTCCCCTGGCAGGTGTCGCAGCGCTTTGTCGAGTCCTACGGTCTGTCGGACTATGAGGCAGAAGTCTTGAGCGCCGACCGAGCGCTGGCCGACTACTACGAGCAGGTGGCTGCCGCCGCGGCAGATGCGAGGTCCGCGGCCAAGTGGATAATGCGTGAGGTCATGGCGGTGGCGAACGAACGCGGGACTTCGCCCGCCGAACTGGGCGTCGATCCGGCGGAACTGGCGGAGCTGATGGAGATCGTCGATCGGGGTGTGCTGCCTCACAGCCTAGGCGCCGACGTGCTGCGCCGAATGGTCGAGACCGGCATGAGGGCGACGCGCATCGTCGAGGACGAAGGGCTTCGCAAGATCGAGGGCGGTGGTGAGCTCGAGAGCTGGGTGGCGGAGGCGTTGGCGGACAACCCGGGTGAGGTCCAACGTTTCCGGGAAGGCGAAGACAAGTTGCTGGCCTTCTTCATCGGTCAGGTCATGCGAAAGTCGAAGGGTAGGGCGGATCCGGCGCGCTTGCGCGATCTGCTGCTCGCGGCACTGAGCGGAGCGAGGGACGAGCGGTCGGGCGGTTGATTGTTCGCTAGTCCCTGGTCGGCAGCCGCTTCTTCCTGCGATCGCGCCGCTTGCCTCGTTTCTTTGGGCGAATCAGGTGTGCTTTCAGGTGGACGAGGTCGACCCACATGCCTTCGGAGGACAG
Organism: Gemmatimonadota bacterium; assembly: GCA_020350785.1. Taxonomy (GTDB): domain Bacteria; phylum Gemmatimonadota; class Gemmatimonadetes; order Palauibacterales; family KS3-K002. The sequence goes on along the minus strand of CP070722.1, from coordinate 880,585 downwards.
GCGTTTCTCCCACCAGCCGGTAATTCCATCGGGCAACTTGAACTTCTCGTCGGCGAGCTTGGCGAGCTCATGCTGGCGTTGGAGCTTCCCCAGCGGGCCGTGCAACCGGTTCAAGCGCTTGGCCTCGCCGAGGGCGCGTTCGCCGGTTGGATCGAGGAGCGCTGCGGCCGACCGCTTACGCTCGACCAGGTAATCGGTCGCGAAGTTGAAGGTGTGGCGGATCCAGGCGGCGACTTCGTCGTCATTCACGTCCCAGCGCGAGTAATCGACCACTCGATCGAACATCGCTTGCCAGGTCGTGTGGTCGGCCAAGCGGATCATTCCTCGGAAAATGCGGCGATTGGTCCAGAACCCGAACACAGTGCGATCGAGCACCCGGTCCATGAGAATGTCGTTGTGGCTGTGATCGAAGTCGGTGATCAGACTGTGAGCTGCCCGGATATAAGCCTGGCCCAGATGGAAATCCATGCGATGCTCCCAGTACGAGTGTCCGATCGTCTGGGTATTGGCCGATGTGAGCAGCTGGCGCGGCAGAAAGAAGTTGTGGGCGATCGTGTCACCGCCGAGGTGGGTCAGGTAGCCGAGCGCGCAAGCTCGCGTCGCGTCGGTCTTGGCCGCCTCCAACAGCTCCTCGCCGACGTGCCAGTGATGACAGTGGCGGCCGACCGGCGCGTACTGCTTGGCGAACGAGATGTCCGCAGCAATGCAGCCGTAGAGGAAGTCCAGGGGGTAACGGCGCAGGATGTCGGCGATGGCGGCCGGCAGCATGCTCAGAGCGGCGAGGATCTCGGTGCCGACCAGCACGTGCATTCCAGGGCCCCAGGCCCAGGCGGGCTCCGGGCTCAGCAACACTGCCAACCCCAGCCAGAAAGCGATCTTGATCCAGCGCATGCCGCGGCCTCAGCGGCGAAGCTTGCGAGCCTCCCGGCGCAAGGCTGTACGCATCTGCTTCAGCTGTTGGCCGGCCATGTCTCCGAGTTCTTCGCGAGCGGCCTCGAGGCTCGATCCCAACTCTTCGCGGAACTCGCCGACCAGGGCGCGCCCCGAATCGCGCCAATCGTCGAGTCTCGTCGTGCCGACGTCCCGCAACTTGCGGTAGCGGTCACGCAGGAGCGCCGGAAGGCGTCGCCGCGTCTTCTCCGGTATCCAGGTGGCGGCGATTCCGATGCCCACCAGGGCGCCGATTGCGAAGGCAAGCAAATAGTGGGTGGCTTGCAGGCCGCTAGTGCTGTCCTCTTCGCCCGGCCGTTCTCTTGAAGTCTCGACCATGGCTCTTACTCCTCAAGATCGTCTACATCCGAATCGCTAACGTCGTTGCGGCGACGGCGCAGGAGCTTCGCCCCGGTGCGAATGCCACGCAAGGTGGAGGTCGCCGAGAGGATGGTGTCCTCCACTTCCCCTTGCACAACGTCGATCAATGCACCCAGCTCCTGGACTCGCTCTTCCGCCGCCTCCAGCGCTTCCTCGAGCCGTTCGTTGGCGTTGGCTATCGTGTCGCTGGCGCGATCGACCTCCTTGCGGACCGACATCGCGATGAAGTTCAGGTTCTCGCCGACGGCGCGGGCTCGATCGAGCACGGGGCGCGCATCGCGGCCGATGCTGGTCAACGCGTCGTCCAGCTTGTTGAGGCTCTGGCGAACGCGGCGGATCGCCCGGGCCAGCAGGATCAGGCCGAAGCCCAACACCAGCACGGCGACGGCTTGAATGACCTGGATCGTCAGATTCAGCGGGTCCACCCTCGCCCCTCCTTATCGAGTCTCGTGGGCCGCGGTCGACACCGCGCCACGACCGAGTTCACCGGCTCGTCCGAGGACGTCCCGAACCAGGAACGGCCCGATCAGGTCGCTGACCCCGACGGCGATCACGACCGTAGCCAAAAGGACGCTCTCGGCCGACCCGATCTCTCCAACTGGATTGTAGATCAGGACGAATGAAATCGCTATGGCCAGCGACAGGCCGCCTTGCGGGGTGAGGGCCAGACCGAAGCTGGACGGGACAGCGGCGCCAGGGATCGGCAGCTTGGCGGCCAGGACTCCGCCGAGCCACTTGGCTAGTATACGGGTGCCGATGTACGCGAGAACGAGGGGTACGATCCACCAGGAAGAGAACTGCAGGAGCGCGCCGGCCAGCACGAGCATGATGATGTAGATCGGCTTCTCCCAGCTCGAGAGTGCGGTGTAGACCCTTCGCCGCATGGGCGACAGGTTGCCGATCACCACACCGGCTACCATGCAAACGAAGAGCGGAGAGAGAGCCAAGTAGAAGGAGGTGCCGGCGGCGAACAGCACGAGCCCGATGAGCAAGAGAAGAAGTTCTTGCGACCTGGGGCGTACCCTGGTGAGCGACAGGAACAACACTCCGAAGAAGCAGCCCAGCAAGATCGAGATGAGGAACAGCTCCGCCGACGAAAGCAGGCCGCCGCGACCGAGCAGCCCCGTGTTGAAGCCGGCATGAACCAGGCCCAGCGCCACGACTCCTACGGCCGCGTCCAGGCTGGCGACGAAGAATAGCAGGCGGGTGACTCTGCCTCGTGTTTGATAGGTGTTCGAGATGAGTGCGATGGCGGCGGGCGTCGAGACACAGGCGGTGGCGGCTGCGACCAGAAGAATCGCGTCCAGCCGCAGCGAGAGCCAGGCATCGGTCACGAGGTAGCCGAGCAGGAAGACGATGCAGAAGGCGATGCCGGCTTGCAGCCAGGCGAGTATCAGGTAGCGGGAAGGGAAGCGGCGGAGGTGGTCGCGATCGAGCTGGAGTCCGAAGAGAAGTCCGATCCAGCCCAGCCCCAAGGCAAGCATCGGTGTTAGCTGGGTGACCGTTCTAAACGAGAGCACCTGCAAGAGGTGGGGGCCGAGGATGAAACCGATGAACAAGAACGGGCCGCCCACGGCAATGAAGATCTGCGGGCCCAAGGGCACGCGCCGCTGCGGGAAACCCAGTTGAGCGCCCAGCAGGCCGATCAGCGCAAGGAGCAGGACGACGAGTAGGGGGCTCACAGCTCAGATGCGTCGCCGAGCTCCGGTGCTATCCCGGTGGCACGGCTCACGGGGATGGTGAAGACGATACCGGTGCCCGGCTCCTCGAGGCTTCCGCAGACGTCTTGAATCAAGGCGAAGGCCGCCTCGACCTTCTCATTCTCCTCGATGACGCTGAAGATCGTATAGTTCTGGGTTCGCGACCGCGAGATGAGGGTCTGTATTCCCGCGAACAGCGGAATATCGTGCGTGAGAACATGTGCCATGCCCTCGCTGTTGAGGATCGTCGCTCCCGTTATCCCCAGCTCGAGGAAACCGGACAACACGTCATCGAGCGCTTCGGGCTGGTTGATCACCGCGATGAGTAGTTGCATCAGGGGAAGCTCGCAGGCACTGGCGCTCTCAGGGGTGCTCCTCGTCAAACTCGCGAATCTTGGCGATGACCTCGTCCGCCGTCTCCGACTCGAGCAATCGGCCGAGGAAATCGGGTTGCCGCATCAAGCGGGCGATACGGGCCAGGAGCTTGATGTGTATTCCGCTGCTGGCGGGCGGGGACAGCAACAGGAAGAGGGTATGTACGAGATTTTCATCGAGGGAGAGAAAGTCTATTCCCGTGGGCGACAACGCCAACTCGATGACGGTCGTGGATAGGTCCGGGCAAACGGCGTGGGGGATGGCGACGCCTCCGCCGATGCCGGTGGATTGGGCCGCCTCGCGCTCCAGCAGGGCGCCGAGCACCGCCTGCTCGTCGGGGATGAGCGCGCGATCGACGAGGACCTTCACCATGCGGCGCAAAGTCGCCTCGACGCCGTCCGATTCCAGGTCGAGGATTACCAGGTCGGGGCGGAGGTAGTGATGTAGTTTCATGCGATCTCGCGAGTTGATGGCCCCCTTCAGATAGGCCACGCCGCGCGTCGGTGTCAAGCGGCCCGGCCGACCCGGCGCGATCCCTGGGAACGGGCTCGGCCGCCTAGGCGCCGGGGGTGATTGACGTCCGCGTTCGGCGCCTCCTAAGTTGGCCAGCGATGACAAGCTTCATTGTCGAAGGTGGGAAGACCCTGAGCGGCCACGTGAAGCCGGCCGGCAACAAGAACGCCGCGCTTCCTATGATGGCAGCCAGTCTGCTCACCGCTGAGCCCGTTCGGTTGAGTAACGTTCCGGACATCCGGGACGTGCACACCATGCTCGAGCTGTTGGAGGCTCTGGGTGTGTACTGCGCATGGGAGGGGCCCGGGCGGCTGCTGCTGCAGGCGGCAGACGTACAGTCCGTAGCGCTGGATACCGTTCTCGCCGCCCGGATCCGTGCTTCGATTCTGCTGGCCGGCCCGATGCTGGCGAGGACGGGGCAGGTGCGTTTGCCGCCGCCGGGGGGCGACGTGATCGGCCGGCGTCGACTGGACACGCACTTCGAGGCGCTGCAGCGCTTGGGCGCGAGCGTGGAGCTGGGGGGCGAGTTCGTGTTGAGGGGCAAACTGCGCGGCGCCGAGATCTTCCTCGATGAACCCAGTGTCACAGGCACAGAGAACGCCGTCATGGCGGCCGTTCGGGCCACGGGACTCACCGTCCTCCGTAACGCTGCGGCGGAGCCGCACGTACAGAACCTCTGCCACCTCTTGAATGCGATGGGTGCCCGCATCTCGGGGATCGGCACCAACGAGCTGAGGATCGAGGGCGTAGAGCGTCTGTCTGGCGCGAGCGCCGAAGTGAGCCCCGACCATATCGAGGTGGGCTCGTTCATCGGTCTGGCAGCCGTGACGCGCAGCGAGCTGAGCATCGGCGACGTCGAGCCGGACCACCTCACGAGCATCCGCCTAATGTTCGAGCGCCTGGGCCTCGAGTGTGAATTGGAGCGCCGGACCCTGCGAGTGCCCGCGGATCAGTCGCTGGAAATCCGGATGGACATCGGGCAGCACATCCCCAAGCTCGACGACGGCCCCTGGCCGCAGTTTCCGGCAGACCTGATCAGCATCGCGCTGGTCCTGGCCACTCAATGCCGAGGGACCGTGCTGATCCACGAGAAGATGTTCGAGTCTCGTATGTTCTTCGCAGACAAACTCACGGCGATGGGCGCTCGGATCGTGATCTGCGATCCGCATCGGGCGGTAGTCGTCGGACCGGCTACCCTGCGCGGGTCTGTGGTGGAGAGCCCGGACATTCGCGCCGGCATGGCGATCCTGATCGCCGCACTGGGCGCCGAGGGCCGCAGCAAAATCTTCAACATCGGCCAGATCGAGAGAGGCTACGAGCGTATCGACGAGCGCCTGCGGGCGCTCGGCGCCTCGATCGAACGTGCCGATTGACCCGGCGGTGGAGCGTCTTACGCGACTGGCCGGACTGCAGGTATTCCGGCAAGCGGACTGGATGGAGCGTTTCCCGACGCTACTTCAGGGGATCACCGGTCGGGCACCGGGGCTCGACTTCGGGTTCCTAGACGGGCCGACACCTACCGCGGACCCGTTCGCCGGCGACGGCAGCCCTTCGAACGGCTGGGAAGCTCTTCAGCGGGGGACCGGGATCCGGCGGGTGGCCAGGTGCCGTCAGGTACACGGTGCCGCCGTGGCCCGCCACCTGGCCGGCGAAGGCGATGGGGTGATCGTGCTGGGCGAAGCCGACGGCCTGGTGACCGATATGGCCGGGGTGCTCCTGACGGTGACGGTGGCCGACTGCGTGCCGGTCTACCTGGTCGACCCGATCCAAAGGGTACTGGGCCTGGCGCATGCCGGGTGGCGCGGTACCGCCGCCGGCGTGGTTGGCGCCACCTTGAGAGCGATGCTGCCGTTGGGCGCGCGCCTCGATTCCTTGTGCGCCCATCTGGGGCCGGCGATTTGCGGCGAGTGTTATGAGGTGGGGCCCGAGGTGACGAGCGCCCTGGGGGAGTCCCCTGAGGAGGGGCGCTATGTCGATCTCAGGGGGCTCATCGCGAGCCAATTGAGAGCTGAGGGCTTGGGCCCGGCTCAAGTCACCGTCTCGCGTCACTGCACCCGGTGCGAGGATCGGGCATTCTACTCATATCGAGCCGGGGATCGCGGCCGCCGCATGTGTGCCTTTCTGGGTTGGGGCTCCCGTTGATTTTCGGTCCGGCACCGCCTATATTTACGGCCGCTGTGGGTTGAGGCGCCAAGTTAGTGACCGCAAGGTCTCTTGAGCAGTGGGGACGCAGTACCAACCCCACTTTTTTATTGTTGGGCCTTTCTGCCGGCTGCGGGCTGGCAGCGCGGGGCGCGGGACGGATGGCTCAGAGTATCGACCCGGCGCGCGAAGAGCTGGGTGCGCTGGCTCAGACATTGCTCGAGCAGCTCGGATTCGAGCTGGTCGAGCTAGAGTGGGGCGGCCACCGCCGCCGCCCCATCGTACGGTTGCGGATCGACCGGCTCGGATCGGAGCCGGGCCAGGGTGTGACGGTCGATGACTGCGCGCGCGTGAGTCGTGAGTTGGAGGCGGCGCTGGACGCGCGTGAGGATCTGTCCTCTAGCTATATCCTAGAGGTATCGTCCCCCGGGGTCGAGCGCCCGCTGCACAAGCGAACCGACTTCGAGCGCAACCTTGGTCGGGAGATCGCGGTTCGCGGGGTCGAGCCTTTGGCGCCCGGCATGAAGCGGATCGAGGGCGTGCTGTTGAGCGTGGAAGGAACCGGCGCGGAGGAACATCTCCGCCTGCGTATCGCGGATGGAACCGAGATCGAGGTTCCGCGTTCTGCGATCGTTAGAGCGAACCTCGTGTTCAGATGGGAGAGTCGGGGTCGCAAGGGACGGCGCGGACGGCGAAGTTAATTGAATCGGGCTAGATAGAGACCGACTGGCCTCCTGTAACGGGGCGAGCGGTCAGCAATGGAGTATCGAGGATGGGCAACGCTGCACAAGTTCTGGAAGCCTTTCGGGTGATGACGGCGCACAAGTCGTTATCGCGCGAAGAGCTGCACGAGTTGATCAAGGACGGTCTGTACGCCGCGCTGGCGAAGCGGTACGGCCCGAACGTGCAAGCCGAGATCGGGATCAACGAGGAAAAGGGTTCGATCGACATCGTTGTCCTCAAGGAGGTTGTGGAAGAGGTACTCGACCCTTCCCGGGAGGTGAGCGTTCAGGAGGCCCGCTGGGACGATCCGGATTTCCAGGTGGGCGATCTCCTGGAGATCCCGGTGGACTTCGCCGACTTTGGGCGCACCGCTGTTCTGGCGGCGAAGCAGAGGATCGTTCAGCGGGTACGCGAGGGAGAGCGCAATCGTATCCGGGAGGAATTTGCCGACAAGGTCGGCGAGCTGCTGTCGGGTGAAGTGCAGGCGATCGAGCGAGGCAAGCTCGTGGTCATGTTGAACATGCTGCGAGAGGCCGAGGCGATAATCCCGTGGCGTGAGCAGAACCCGCGGGAGCGGTTTCGGCAGGGCGAACCGATTCGAGCGGTTCTCAAGAAGCTGGAGGAGACGCCGAAGGGTCCGCGGCTGATCCTGTCGCGCGCCGATCCCGAGTTCGTGGCTTCGCTGTTCAAGCTCGAGGTACCGGAGATCTACCAGGGCGTCGTGAAGATTGCAGACATTGCCCGCGAGGCCGGCGGCCGGACCAAGATCGCGGTAGTCTCGAACGACGACTCGATCGATCCGGTCGGCGCCTGTGTCGGCTTGAAAGGCTCGCGGGTCCAGGCGGTCGTCTCCGAGATGAGCGGGGAGCGGATCGATATCGTCCCGTGGCACCCGGATCCCGAGATCTATGCCAAGCGCTCTCTGGCGCCGGCGAAGGTGGCGAAGGTGATTTCCGATCACGAGCGCAAGGTCATCACAGCGATCGTCGACGAGGATCAACTCTCACTCGCCATTGGGCGCAACGGGCAGAACGTGCGACTGGCGTCGCAACTGATTGGCTGGCAGATCGACCTCTACTCCAGCCGTGAGTGGATGGAGAGAGGCGCGCAGAGCACGCTGTTCCGTGGCCCGGCCGACGAATACGAAGGCGCGGCGGATTTCGCGTTGGACGAGCTGGACATAGCGCCGGCTGTTCTGGCGGCGCTGGAAGCGGCCGGATACCAGACGTTCATGAACATCATCGATCTGGAACGCGATGACTTCTTGCGGATCACCGGCGTGGGGCCGGAGGATGCGGACGCTCTGGTGAAGCTGATCGAGGACTTGACCGTCGTGGATGAGCCGGCTGAACTGTCGGCGGAGCGACCGTCCGATGCGCGTCCGGTGGCGACGGGCGGGCCTTTCCGTGACAGCGAGGAGCTGGAAGAATCTGGTGGTGAACAGGCAGAAGAGGTTGGCGAGGCGGCCGAGGCTGAGACGGTTACCGAACCGACAGCGTCTGCTCCGGAGAGTTCGACGGCGATGAAGCCTGCGAGCCAGGTGAGCATAGAGGCGGAGGAGCAAGTTGAGCCCGAGAAAAGGGTCTCCTGAGGTGCTCCGTTTTCTATCTGGTCTGGGTCTAGCCGCGCGGGCGCGGCGCCTGCGGATCGGTCCCGACGCGGTGATCAGTGCGATCCGGTCCGCGGAGGCGACCGTCGTGGTGATTGCCGGGGACGCACCGGAGAACGTGCGCCGCCGTTTGAGTCGGTTGGCAGCTGCGAAAAGGTTGCCACACGTGAGAGTGCTGGACGGTGATCGCCTGGGAGAGGCGCTAGGACGCGAACGCATCGTGGCCCTGGCGCTGACAGACGAGTCGCTCGGTAAACGAGTGTTGGAGTTGGCAGCGGAAGTTGAGGGCTAGGAGGAGTTCCTTTGGCGAAGATGCGGGTCTACGAGCTCGCTAGGGAGTTCGAGGTCACGAGCGAAGTGCTGATTCAGTGGCTGCGGAAGATGGATATTCCGGTTCGCAGCCACATGTCGGCACTCGATGATAGTCAGGTCGCGCGTGCGCGGACGCGGCTGGAGCGAGACAAGCGCAGGCCGGACAAGGCAGTGGAGAAAGAGCCAGCCCTGCGTCGCCGGCGGCGTCGCCGCGCGATCGAGAAGCCGGAGCCCGAGCTGGAGGCGATGGAGGTCGCGGCCGAGGCTCAGGCCGGGGAAGCGGAAGTGGTGCTTGCCGCCGAAGCGGGGCTGAGCCCAGCTGAGATCGCGGGGAAGGTGGAAGCCGAGCTGGCGCCGACGGGTAGGATGGCCGAAGCGTTGACGGCAACCGACGAAGTCGAGGTTGCGGTGGTGGCGGATGCCGAGTCGACCGCCGCGGATGCGGAGCCCGACGTCGCGGAGGTCGAAGGAGCGGTTGCGGTCGGCGAGCCCGCCACGGCGGAGGCGGCGCCCGAGCCGCCGCGTCCAGAAGAACCCGAGCCGGCGGTTGAGGTGGTGGAGAGGCCAGTCTTGGAGGTGAGGCGGCCGCCGCCCAAGCCGATCGCGCCCTTGACGCCGGAGCCGTCCGAAGCGACGCGCTCGGCAGGCGTTGTCCGTATCCAGGCCGAGGGGTACACCTTGGACGGGCGCCGCCGACGGCGGACTCGCAAGAAGAAGAAACGCACCCGCGTCGACCAGGAAGCGGTGCAGGAGAACATCAAGCGGACGCTCGCCCGGATGGAGAGCGCGGGCACGACACGGCGCCGTCGGCGGGATGTGGCGACCGATCAGCGTGAGCGTGATGAGGCGGAGGCGCAACGGCTGGAAGAGGAGAGGAAGACGGTGCGCGTCGCCGAATTCCTTACGGTCGGGGAACTTTCGGACCTCGTGGGAGCGACAGCCAACGAGATCATCACCTCGGCGTTCAAGAACCTCGGCATGATGGTGACCATCAACCAGCGGCTCGATTTCGATCAGATCGATCTGATCACCGAGGAGCTGGGGTTCAAGGCGGTTCGGGAGGACGAGTACGGTGCCGACGAATTGGAGCACGTGGTGGAGGCCGATCCGGAGCGGTTAGCGCCGAGGCCGCCGGTCGTCACCATCATGGGGCACGTAGACCACGGCAAGACCTTACTGCTTGACTACATCAGGAAGACGAATGTGATTGCCGGTGAGGCTGGCGGTATCACTCAGCACGTCGGCGCATACCTCGTCAACGTGGGTGACGACCGCAGCATCTCATTCCTCGACACTCCGGGCCACGCCGCCTTCACGGCCATGCGAGCCAGAGGTGCCGACGTGACCGACATCGTGATTCTGGTCGTCGCGGCGGACGACGGTGTGATGCCTCAGACGAGGGAGGCGATCAGCCACGCCAAGAACGCCGGAAAACCGATCATCGTTGCGGTGAACAAGATCGACCTGCCGGCGGCGAATCCGACGAAAGTCAAGCGGGAGCTGCTGGAGCACGGAGTGGTGATCGAGGATTTCGGAGGAGAGGTCCTGAGCTCGGAGATCTCGGCGAAGACCGGTCAGGGCATCGACGACTTGCTTGAGAAGGTGCTCCTGCAGGCGGAGATGCTCGAGATCAGAGCCGACCCGTCAGTGCCGGCGCGGGGCACCGTGATCGAAGCGGAGCTGGACAGAGGTATGGGGCCAGTGGCCACGATCCTCGTAGCGGAAGGCAGCTTGAAAGTCGGTGACGGATTCGTCTGCGGAGTCTACGCCGGTCGGGTCCGGGCCCTCCTCGATGAGCGCGGACACACGTTAGAGTCGGGCGGTCCGGGGATGCCGGTGCGCGTGCTGGGATTTGAGGGCGTGCCACAGGCTGGCGACGGCCTCATCGTCCTCGACTACGAGCGTGCCCGTGAGATCACCGGGAAGCGCCAGCAGATAGAGCGCGAAAAGGAAATTCGGCGGAAGAGCCACGTTGCGCGGCTGGAGGACATCTTCCAAGCGGTGCAAGCCGGTGAGAAGACCCAGCTGGGGCTGATCATCAAGGGGGATACCGATGGCTCGGTCCAGGCTCTGTCCGACGAACTCGAGCGCCTGTCGACGGAGGAGGTCGAGGTCCGTGTGATACACCGGGGGGTCGGCGCTGTCAACGAAACCGACGTGCTACTCGCTCAGACGACAGGGTCGATAATCATAGGCTTCCACGTGCGCCCCGACCGCAAAGCCCGTGAGATTGCGGAACGTGAGGGCGTTGACATTCGATCCTATCGCGTCATCTACGAGGCGACTGAGGAGGTGCGCGCCGCGCTCGAGGGCATGCTGGCCCCCGAGGAAAGAGAAGTCATTCTGGGGGTGGCCGAGGTTAGGCAGCTGTTCAAGGTGCCGAAGGTAGGGACAGTCGCGGGCTGCTACGTCAGCAACGGCGTGATCGAACGCAACGCGCGGATACGCGTGCTGAGGGAGCACATCGTCATCTACGAAGGGGGGCTTGCCAGCCTGAAGCGATTCAAGGACGATGTCAAGGAGGTGAAGACCGGCTACGAGTGCGGGATGGCGGTCGAGAACTTCAACGATGTCAAAGTCGGTGATATCCTGGAATCGTTCCGCGTGGAGAAGATCGCTCGCAAACTCGACGGCGCGGTGGGGGCGCCGATCGACTGAGAGATCTCTGAGTTGTCGTGATAGTCGGCGCTATCGCGTGGGAGCTTCACCTAGACGGCTGTGCATCGTTGAAAGAGAAGCGAGCCGTCTTGCGTAGCCTGAAGGACAGGCTGCGTAACCGGCACAATGTCGCGGTGGCCGAGACCAAGTACCAGGACAGATGGCAGCGGGCGGAGCTTTGCGCTGCCACGGTGTCTTCCGACCAACAAAGGGCTCAACAGGTGCTCAGCCGGGCGGACGCGCTTGTCGCAGCGGATGCCCGTGTCAGGATCATCGACAGCGTTACCTACTTCTTCTAGAACCGGCGATGACGCCCGCCAACGGTGGGCGCGTACACGCCTTGGGTGTGAAAGCCGCCGGCCCTCGCACACGCAGGTATAGACGCTTCTTGTATGGCCAAAGAGTATTCCCGAACTCAGCGATTGGCTCGGCTACTCCGCGAGGAGATTTCTCAATTGCTCCAGCGGGAGGTGAAAGACACGCGGGTTGGCCTGGTTACGGTCAGCGATGTCGAGGTGAGCTCGGATCTCAAGTATGCCACAGTCTATGTCCAGGCACCGGGCGATGAGGCTGAGAAGGCTGAGACTTTGAAGGGGCTCACCAGCGCCGCCGGCTTCCTGCGCTCGCGGTTAGGGCGGGAGCTACGCATCCGCCGGGCGCCGGAACTGCGATTCGTGCTTGACCGTACTCAGGAGCGTGCGGCGCGAATCCACCAGCTGTTGGCCGAGGTCAAAGGCGAGGAGGGGGAGCCAGGGGGCGGTGATGAAGGGTGAGTTTCTTGGACTGTTGCTCGCCGACAAGCCGGAAGGTCCGACATCGCACGACGTCGTGGACATGGTCCGAAGCATCTGCGGAGTGCGCCGTGTGGGCCACACGGGCACGCTCGACCCCTTCGCCAGCGGCTTGCTGATCCTCTGCCTCGGCTGGGTGACGCGTCTCGCAGAATACGTGGCCGGGCTGCCCAAGATCTACAGGGGCGTCGTCCGCTTGGGTGCGGTGACGGATACCGGCGACCGGACGGGGCGCGTCATCGACAGCAGCGAGGAGTGGCGGAGGTTGTCCCTGGCCGAGGTCGAGGAGGCTGCGAGGGTGCAGGTCGGGAAGATCGAGCAGCGTCCCCCGGATTACTCCGCAAAGAAGCTGAAAGGAAGGCGGGCCTACGCTTTGGCTAGGGCCGGCTTGCAACCGGTGCTGCAGGCGCGGCAGGTCGAGATCAGGCGTTTCGACCTGCAGGGGCTGGCGCTACCGGATCTGCATTTCGAGATCGAGTGCTCGGGCGGTACGTACATCCGCGCAGTGGCACGGGATCTCGGTGAGGCCCGGGGAGTTGGTGCGCACCTCGCCCAGATGCGGCGCGTGCAGGTGGGCGAATTCCGGGTCGAGGACGCGCTGGTCGTAGGGGCTGACACCAGCGCCGCTGAGATCTCGGCACATTTGATGCCGGCAACCGATGCAGTGGCACACCTGCCGCGAGTGGAAGTCGACCGTGAAGCCGGCGATCGGCTGATACAGGGCGGCGCGCTGGACTGGGGGGAGGGCCAGGAGATCGATGGCCCGGTGGCGATCCACGCTGCCGATCGCTTGCTAGCGATTGGCCGAGTGAGCGAGGGACGACTCTGGCCCAAGAAAGTTTTCGCGACGTCGACGGGTTGATCGGGCCTGCGATGGACGTGTCGACCGATCGGGTTTCAGGATCCGGTGGTTTGCCTCCGCATGAGAGAGGCACGGCCATCACGGTTGGGACCTTTGATGGCGTTCATCGCGGTCATTGGGCGGTACTGCAGCGGCTTTGCGAGGTCGCGCAGAGGGATGGACTGCTCAGCGTCCTCGTCACCTTCGATCCGCATCCCTTGAAAGTGGTTCGTCCGGAGTTGGCACCGCGTTTGCTGACCACACCGAACGAGAAGAAAGAGATTCTGACGCTTTCCGGAATCGACTACGCTGTTTTCTTGAGCTTCACGCGGTCTCTCTCGCTGTATCTGCCTGATGAGTTCGTCCACGAGGTTCTGCTCGCCCGGTTGGGCCTGCGGTATCTGGTCGTGGGCTATGATCACGGTTTCGGCAGGGGCCGCCAGGGCGATGCCGAGACCATGCGCAGGATCGGCGCTCGTCGTGGCTTTGAAGTGGAGATCAAAGAGCCGGAGCTGATGGATGGTCAGGCGATCTCATCGAGTCGCATACGACAGGCTCTGACTGAAGGGGCGGTGGAACGGGCTGCTCAGGGGCTGGGGCGTCCTTACTCGCTGTCCGGTGTAGTGGTACACGGTGAAGGTCGGGGTCGGACGCTGGGCTTCGCCACGGCCAACGTGGCCGTTGCGCATGGCGACAAGCTGTTGCCCAGCCAGGGTATCTATGCGGTGCGGGCCACCTTCAGGGGCCTCCAGGGTATCGGCTTGCTGCACTTGGGGCCGCGGCCGACCTTCCGCGGCTCGCCACCGTCGATCGAACTGCACCTCCTGGATTTCGACGGTGATCTCTACGGCGAGCAAGTACGCGTCGAGTTCCTCACACGACTGCGAGATGTGCTGCCATTCGGCTCTTCCGCGCAGCTGGTGGAGCAGATGAAGAGGGATCGGGAGGCGGCGATGGAGTACTTCAGCCGCCGGGGGGGCGACCTTTACAGAGGCGGGGATTTCGACTAGAATTGCAAGTCTATACAGGAAGAGTAAAGCAGACTACAGGCCGGTGCCGGGTGGCCCGGTAAGAGAGTAGCAGGTAAGCATGGTGATAACGAAGGACGAGCGGGAAGCGCTCATCGCGAAGTATCGGAAGCACGAGAAAGATCGAGGTTCGACCTCCGTACAGATTGCGCTGCTCACCCAACGGATAGCCGACCTGACCGAGCACTTGCGGGTGTATCCGAAGGACCACCACGGCCGCTTGGGATTGCTCAAGTGGGTGGGTAAGCGGCGGCGTCTTCTTCGCTATCTCAACCGCACCGATCCCGAAGCATATCGGCAGCTCACCCAGGATTTGGGCCTGCGCGGATAGTCGAAGCCCCCCGGCGATGGTGCCCGGGGGTCTTTGATTGACAATCGTATCAACAATTCAGGTAACGGCAACTATGGCAACAATGATCGAGCGTAAATTCGCCGGTCGGACACTGATACTGGAGTCTGGCCGGATGGCACGCCAGGCGGACGGGTCCGTGCTGGTACAGTTCGGCGAGACGGCCATCCTCGCCACCGTGGTGGCTGACAAGAGACCGACGAAGCTGCCATTCTTTCCACTCACGGTAGAGTATCGTGAGAAGAGCTACGCTGCCGGAAAAATCCCCGGCGGCTTCTTCAAGCGGGAGGGGCGGCCCAGCGAGAAAGAGATTCTCTCGGCCAGGCAGATCGACCGGTCGATCAGGCCGCTGTTCCCTCAGGGGTTCCAAAACGAGACGCAGGTGGTCATCTACATCCTATCGGCCGATCAGGAGAACGATGCAGACGTGCTGGGTCTCATCGGGGCCTCGGCGGCTCTGAACATATCGAGCGTGCCCTTTCCCTATCCAATCGCTGCCGTCCGTGTGGGTCGGCTCGACGGGGAGTGGGTACTCAACCCCACGTTCCAACAGCTCGAGTTCTCGGATGTCGATATCGTGGTCTCGGGGTCTCAGGACTCGATCGTCATGGTCGAGGGTGGGGCTCTCGAGATCAGCGAGGACGAGTTCATCGATGCTCTGGAATTCGCGCACGCGGGAATCCGCGAGCTGGTCGCCATACAGAGAGAACTTGTCGGGCCGTTGGCGAAGCCGAAGATGGAGTGGGCACCGGCGGCGATCCACGAAGAGCTGGCCAGTCGTGTGAACCAACTCGCGGCCATGCGTGTGGACGAGGCTCTCAACCTGCCGAACAAGGAGGAGCGGAACGCGGCGCTGTCGGCGTTGCGCGAGGACATCACGACCGAAGTCGCGGAGCCGTTTCAGGAGGAGATCGAAGACTACGCGGACCAGGTCGACCGGGTGATCGATGACATCGAGTATGAGACGTTGCGAAGGCAAATACTCGACAAGGGCGAGCGTGTCGACGGCCGCGCTGCGGGTGACATTCGTCAGATTGGCTGCGAGGTCGGGCTGCTGCCGCGCACGCACGGTTCGGCGTTGTTCACGCGGGGTAGCACGCAGGCTCTGGCCATCGTGACTCTGGGCACGAGCAGAGATGAGCAGAGGATCGACACTATCGATGTTTCTCAGGAGACCTCGAAGTCGTTCATGCTGCACTACAATTTCCCCCCGTTCTCGGTCGGCGAGGTTCGCCCTTTCAGAGGCCCCTCGCGGCGCGAGATAGGCCATGGGGCATTGGCCGAACGTGCGTTGCAGCCGTTGCTGCCGCCGTACGAGGAGTTTCCATACACCATTCGGATCGTCAGTGACATACTCGAGTCGAACGGCTCGTCCTCGATGGCTACGGTCTGTGGTGGGTCACTGGCCCTGATGCAGGCAGGCGTTCCGGTTCGCGCGGGGTGCGCCGGGGTCGCCATGGGGTTGATTAAGGAGGGTGACAGGGTAGTCATCCTGACCGACATTATGGGTATTGAGGACCACCTTGGGGACATGGACTTCAAAGTGGCTGGAACGCGGAAGGGAATCACTTCCGTGCAGATGGACATCAAGATCGAGGGCCTTTCCACAGAGCTTATGCGGGAGGCAATGCGCCAGGCACGTGAGGCCCGTTTCTATATACTCGACATAATGGACAAGACCCTCTCGCAGCCGCGCACCAGCCTCTCGCCGATGGCGCCTCGCATCATCACGCTCCAGGTCAATCCGGAGAAGATCGGGGAGGTGATCGGCCCGAAGGGTAAGACGATCCGCGGCATTGAGGAAGAGACCGGAGCCGAGGTCAACATCGAAGACAGTGGCCTGATCACGATATCTTCCGTGAGCTGGGAGGCGGGCGAGCGGGCGCGCGAGATCATCGAGTCGATCGTCAAGGAGCCGGAGGTGGGCGTCATCTACGAGGGAGTGGTCAAGAACACGACATCGTTTGGAGCCTTCGTAGAGATACTGCCCAACGTAGAAGGGTTGTGTCACATATCGGAATTGGAGGATGGCCGCGTCGAGAAGACTGAGGACGTGGTGAAGCGAGGAGACACTATTCGCGTCAAGCTGATCTCGGTCGACGAACGCGGTCGTATGCGCCTGTCGCGCCGGGCGGCGCTAGCGGCGGAACGTGAGGGCGCCGAGGCGTCATGACGGCGCTGCGAGCGGCAATCGAGAGAGCCTGTCCCGGAGGCCCGGGACGGGCTCTTTTTTGCCTCCAGAATAGCCATATAAGTTAACGGATGATTGGAGATCATTCGGCCGGTGTGACGGTTCAGCTCGACGAGAGGGTGTACCGAACCGATCTCGACGGTGGGCCTACCGTGTTGTCGGAACACGTGCCCGGCGTGCGTTCGGTTGCGACAGGAATT
>CP070722.1:849637-863742 GCA_020350785.1 Gemmatimonadota bacterium | reverse complement strand
TTGGGGATGGCCAAGACCTTGACCCCCTCTTCGTGGAGCCGCTGCCCGTAACTGAGGGTGTCGTCGCCGCCGATCGGGATGAGGTAGTCGACGCCGAGGAACTCGAGGTTCTTGAGAACTTCAGGCGTGACGTCGTTGATCTCCTCCTTGTACTTCTCGCTGAGGTGCGGCGGCACGACCGCCTGGGGCAGATGGCTGGGCCTCGTCCTGGAGGTGTGAAGGAAGGTCCCGCCCGTGCGGCCGGCCCGATTGACGACCTCCTCGGTCAGAGTCACGACGCTCTCGGAGTTGTTCGCCTCCTTGTCCGGCACCAGGTCCACCAGTCCCGCCCAGCCGCGCCGAATCCCCAGTACCTTGTAGCCCTCGCGCCGGGCCCGAATCGTGACGGCGCGGATTGCCGGATTGAGGCCCGGGACGTCGCCGCCACCCGTCAAGATCGCGATCGTGCCGTTCTCGGCCATGCCTGTCGTCCTCCTACTCTTCCTGTAAGTCGCTGTGGTGGGGAGTATAGCAGAACCGGGTGGGCGCGGTAGTGGACTTGGGGCGTACGCCCTGGGGCCGGGCAGGGTGGCGGCGGCCGCCTTTCGCGGCTGTAGGAGGTGCCGTACGTTGGCCTGACTCGTCACCTGAGGCAGCCAGCGACGACCGCAGAGGGAGGATGGCAATGACCGAGGAGCTAGTAGGAACTATCACCCACTATTTCGCGAAGCCCGAGGTCGGTGTCGTGAAGCTGACCGTCGAGATCAAGATCGGCGACACGCTCCACTTTCACGGCCATACCACCGACTTTCAGCAAGAGATCACCTCGATGCAGGTCGAGCACGTTGACGTGGAGACCGCTGCGGCCGGCACGGAGGTGGCGATCAGGCTGAAGGAGCGTGTGCGACCCCACGACGAGGTCTACCGGGTAACACCTTACTGAGTGTGCCAAAGCGGCCCGTGACCGGCAGAGCAAATCGAGCCGGAGGCCAGTGCCTCTGGAGCGGGACGTAGCTATGCGTAAGATCCTGGCGGTACTTGTTCTGGTCTTGCTGGCCGCTGCGGGCGTGGGCGTCGCCAACGGAGCAGCCCAGGCACCTCAGCGTACAGAAGTCCAGAGTAGTGCGGCAACCGCTGAAGATCTCGATGCGTTCATCAGCGGCGTGGTGACCGAGTCGGGATTGCCGGGTCTGGCCATCGCCGTGGTGAAGGACGGCGAAGTGATCCTGTCCAAGGGCTACGGCTATCGGGATCTGGACGGGCAGCTGCCCGTCACCTCCAGCACGCTGTTCGCCATCGGTTCCATCACCAAGTCGTTCACCGTGACCGTCTTGGGAATGTTGGCGGACGAAGGCAAGCTGGATTGGGACGTTCCCGTGCGCACGTATCTGCCGGATTTTCGCCTCCAAGACGACGTCGCCGGCGAGCGGATGACGCCTCGCGACCTGGTGACCCACCGCTCCGGTCTGCCGCGCCATGACCTCCTCTGGTACGGCTCGGATCTGACGAGGAGGGAGATGTACGAGCGGCTCCGCTACCTCGAGCCCAGCAAGGACTTCCGTCAGGTCTTTCAGTATCAGAACCTGATGTTCATGACCGCCGGCTATCTCGCCGGCCAGATCGCTGGGACCGGCTGGGAGGAACTGGTCCGAGAGCGCGTATTCCAGCCGCTCGGCATGTTGCGTTCCAACTTCTCTGTGCACGACTCCCAGAAGTCCGACGACTTCGCCTATCCCTACGTCCGCCTGGGAGACGAGGTGCGGCAGGTCGACTTTCGAAATCTGGATGAGATCGGGCCGGCGGGCTCCATCAACTCGAGCGTGGAGGAGATGATCCGCTACGTGCAGCTCCATATCGAGAAGGGCAAGCACGGTGGCGAGCAGCTGCTTTCCCAATCGAACGCGGAACAGATGCAGACACCGCAGATGGCGATTCAGGGTGCGATCCAATACGAGGAGTTGGGTCACAGCGCCTACGGCATGGGTCTTGTCGTTTCCAGCTATCGCGGCAAGAAGGTCGTGTCGCATGGCGGTGGGATCGACGGATTCATTGCGCAGCTGTCCTTCATGCCTCGCGAGCAGCTCGGCATGATCATCCTCACGAATCAGTCTGGCGAGAATCTGGTCCCTGCCATCGTGGAGCGCGGCGTCTACGACCGCGTTCTCGGCCTCGAGCCGCTGGACTGGGCGGCGCGCATCCGGGAGCGGCTGGCGAGGGCAGAGGAGGCTGAGAAGAAGGCCGAGGAAGAAGCGCTGAGTCAGAGACGCGACGGTACAAGCCCATCACACGACTTGTCCGAGTACGTGGGTACCTACGAGCATGCCGCATACGGGGTCGTCACGATATCGCTCGAGGCCGACACGCTGCGGGCGGTCTACCGCAACGAGAAGGCGCCGTTGATACATTTCCACTATGACGTCTTCACGGTTCCCGAGGATCCGCTCATTGCTTGGGGCGATACGAAGGTGCAGTTCCTCTACGACAAGAAAGGAGTCGTGGACCGTCTCAGCGTGCCGCTGGAGCCGGCGGTCGCCGATATCGTCTTCACCCGTGTGGCCGATTGAATCCATGCGCGACCGTGTGTTTCTGGAAGCGTGGGACGTTCAGCGCAGGGCGGCGCCAGGAGCAGGGGCCGGGAAACCGCTCCCGGCTCTCCGGCTGCCAGCGGGCCTTTCTAAGTTATAGAAGATTCCACATATTACTGCGTCCGGCAGTTGTCCCCCCCGGCTTGGAGCGCGGGGCGTCGACTGACCGCTCTCCCCCAATTCCCGAAGTCCTCAGCTGTTGGTTGCCGAGCCCGCCGCGGTGGCCACCCGCCCGCTGGCTCTGCGCCTCGTCGCGTGGGGCGATCATGTCCCGCCGGACTGGTACCACGAGACATCATGGCCGATCGACTGAAGACGGTGCTGCTGGTCGACAGCGATTCCGCGGAGCGTCACCGCATCGGCGAGCTGTTGCAGGCGGCTCGGGGGGTGACTTTCTTGGCGGATCAGGCCGACAGCCTGGCCGGCGCGATCGAGCGTCTACAGGACGGCGGCATCGACGCCGTTCTCCTGGAGCTCGACCTGAAAGACAGTCGGGGTCTGGATACGCTGGAGCGACTGCAGCACAGCGCTCCTGACATTCCGATCGTGGTGCTGAGCCATATAGCCGAAGACGTGCTGGGCATGGAGGCAGCGCGCCGGGGAGCCCAGGACTACCTGGACAAGAGCTCTGTGGATGCCCACGCTCTCAAGCGCGCCGTCTGCTACAGCATCGAACGCTTGCGTGCCGAGCATGCCAGTCAACTGCTGGCGACGGCGATGGAGGCCAGCATGTTGCTGGCCACGGCAGTGGAGCAGAGCGCCGAGGCCATTCTGATCACGGATACGAACGGCGTCATCCAGTACGTCAACCCGTCGTTCAGCCGCATCACCGGTTACAGTCAAGAAGAGGCCGTCGGCGAGACCCCGCGTTTGGTGCGTAGCGGCAGACACGACGATCCGTTCTACGGCCAACTATGGCAGACTCTGCTGCGCGGCGATGTATGGAGCGGAAACTTCATCAACCGCCGGAAGGACGGCACCCTCTACAGGCAAGAGGCGACCATCTCCCCGGTGCGGGACAGCTCCGGCAAGATCGTGAATTTCGTTCTGGCCGGGCGTGACGTCACCCGCGAGATCGAGTTGGAGGAGCAACTCCGGCAATCCCAGAAGATGGAGGCGGTTGGACAGCTGGCCGGCGGCATAGCGCACGATTTCAACAACCTGCTGACGGCGATCATGGGCAACGCCGAGCTGCTGCTGGCGAACCTCAATGAGGATGACCCCCGACGCGGCGACCTTGACGAGATCCGGCATGCCGGTGCCCGGGCGGCCCGACTGACGCGTCAGCTTCTGGCGTTCAGCCGGCGGCAGGTCATGGAGCCGGTGATCCTGGGCCTCAACGAAGTAGTCGATAACGTCAGCAACTTGATCCAGAGGTTGATCGGCGAACCAATCGAGTTGGTCACCAAATTGGACGAGGGTCTGGTTCAGGTGCTTGCCGATCCTGGGCAGATCGAGCAGGTAGTGCTCAACCTGGCGGTCAACGCCCGTGACGCCATGCCTGAGGGCGGGAGGCTCCTGATCGAGACGGCCAATGTCGATCTCGATGAGGAGTACTTGGGCACGCATGCACGCGTAACACCCGGCTCTTATGTGATGCTCGCGATAAGCGACACAGGGGTAGGGATGGACGAGGAGACCAGGTCTCGAATCTTCGAGCCCTTTTTTACCACTAAGGCGTCCGGCAAGGGGACCGGGCTCGGACTCTCCACTGTCTACGGCATCATCAAGCAGAGTAACGGCTACATCTGGGTCTACAGCGAGCCGGGGCGGGGCACCACGTTCAAGATCTATCTGCCGCAATTCGGAGGGAAAGAGCCGGTGGAGCGACCTGGGCTACGCGATATGGAGGGGGAGGTGGCCGTAGGCGGCGAGACCGCGCTGCTGGTCGAGGACGACGATGGAGTGCGCGCCGTCGTACGTCGGACGCTGCAAAGCAGCGGCTATACGGTCCTCGAGGCGCGCAACGCCGCCCAGGCCGAAAGAATGGCCCGCGAGCACGACGGCCCCATCGATTTCCTGGTGACCGATCTTGTCATGCCGGACATGAGCGGCCGCGAGCTGGCTTCTAGAATCGCTGCTTACCGCCCTCTCCTCAGAGTACTCTATATGTCAGGCTATAGCGACAACGCAGTCCTGGGCGAGGGGATGCTCACGCCCGAGATGGAGTTCTTGGCGAAGCCTTTCAGTCAGGACAAGCTGTTACAGAAGGTACGCCGCATACTCGAGACACCGGGATCCGATACGACGATATGAGAATGCGCCCCTTGGGGCCCGCCGCACCGCAAGTATCGGCCATCGGCTTCGGTGGGATGCCCCTCTCGATCCAGGATAGGCCGGACGAACGACAGGCAGTCGATGTGATCCACGCTGCGCTAGGCGCCGGTATGACGCTCATCGACACGGCGGACGTCTATTGCCTCGACGACAACGACATCGGACACAACGAGCGCCTAATCGCCAAGGCACTCTCGTCATGGCCGACGTCGCGCGACTCGATCATCGTCGCCACCAAGGGCGGCATGATTCGGCCGGACGGTCGCTGGCAACGCCGCGGGTCCCCGGAGCACCTCGCGGCGGCCTGCGACCGCTCGCTGCGTGCGCTCGGCGTCGAGCGGATCGACCTCTACCAGTTCCACGCGCCCGATACCGCCGTGCCCTTCGAGGACAGCGTTGCCGCCCTGGCCGCCCTTCGGGAGGAAGGGAAGATTCGCTGGGTGGGGCTGTCCAACGTCAGCGTCGCCCAGATTCAGGCGGCCCAGGCGATCGTCGAGGTGACGACCGTCCAGAATCGCCTCAGCCCCTTCTTTCGAGAAGCGCTCGAGACCGGCGTTGTTAAGTACTGTAGAGAGAATGGGATAGGTTTCCTGGCCTACAGCCCGGTGGGAGGTGGCCGACTTAACAAGAAACTGCCGGCCCACCCGGAGGCGCGGTCCATCGGCGACCGTCACAAGGTCTCAGCCCACGCCGTCGTTCTGGCTTGGGTGCTGGCGCGGGCTCCCAACGTCATAGCGATTCCGGGTGCCCGGACGGTGGCCCACGCCCTCGATTCCGCGGCGGCCGCGGAACTCGTCCTCGAGCCGGAAGAGCTAGAGGTAATCGATCGGGCGGACTTCTCCACTGCCTGAGTGCGATCCGCGTTCAGCTACCGGCGGCAGGGGTGAAGAGCTGGGGAGAGGCGCTCACTTGGAGCGGAAAAGCGCGCTTTCCAGATCCAGCTCGGCGTCCGCGCCGACACGGGCGCTGAGCTGTAAGTCCTTTCCGCCGCCGCCCTGGAAGTAGCGGACGGTTATCGCATGGTAGCCGGCAGCCAGGGCGATCATCCCTGCCTTCTCGAGCGGCACGTGATAGCCATCGTTGTCGATGATGGTTACGTCTCCGATCAGGAGCTGGCTTCCGTCGTCGGAGGTGAGCACGAAGGTGTAGACGGCGGACTCGGGAACCCGAATGTAACCCTGGAACTCGAGCCCGAAGTTTTCGTCTCGCTCGTCGCCGGAGACTGTCACCGCCTTGGCTGTGCCGGTCCTGACCGGGGTCAGGCCCGCCAGTCCGCCCACCGACGCGAGGTCGGCCTCGTAGTAGCTGTAGCGCAATCCCGGCTCCAGCTCGTCAGCATCTAGCGCCAGCGCCGGCAGCAGCTCCGTGCGTGCGAAGCGCGCCGCCCGGGGATTGCTCACGCGGCCGTTGGGCAGATAGGCTCTTGCCCGCACTTCGACACCCGAGTCGGCCACCGTCAGCCTGAAGGGGCCCTGATAGAGCGGCGCGCGCTCGGTTGGATCGCTTCCGTCCGTGGTGTAGCGGATCTGGGCCCCGGTGACGAGCGACTGTAGCGGGACCTGGATCTCGTCCTCGAGGGTCAGCCGGTCGCGGTCCAGGCCGCGGACGTGAGGAACCCGGTAGTTCACGCGCTTGCCGTCCAGGATCGCGAACTGTGTCGAGAGCGACCCTGCGAAGCGATCCCAGTCACGAGCCGTCGCCGGCGACCAGAGGACCTCAGCGAGCGCTAAGAGGCGCGGAAAGACCATGTACTCGACGTACTGGGAGGTCTTCATGTACTCGGTCCAGACGTTGCCCTGGGCTCCGAGGATGTGCCGGGCCTGCTCTGCGGTCAGCTCATCGGGCACGGGCTCGAAGGAGTAGACTTTCTCGAGCGGCGTGAGGCCGCCGATGGCCAGCGGCTCGAAGTTGGGGTCGCCCTGATAATAGTCGAAGTAGACATGGCTGGTGGGCGTCATGATCACGTCGTGCCCCTGCCGAGCCGCCTCGATGCCGCCCTCGGTACCGCGCCAGGACATGACGGTCGCCTGGGGCGCCAGTCCGCCCTCCAGAATTTCGTCCCAGCCGATCAGGCGGCGCCCATTCGCCAGCAGGAAGCTCTCGATCCGCCTGATGAAGTAGCTCTGCAACTCGTGCTCGTCGGCCAGCCCCTCCCGGCGCATGACCTCCTGGGCCGTTTCGCTTTCCTCCCAACGCCGCTTCGGCGCCTCGTCGCCGCCGATGTGGATGTAGCGACCGGGAAAGAGGTCGATGACCTCGCTGAGCACGTCCTGCAGGAAGGCGAAGGTGCGCTCGCTGGGGCAGTAGATGTCCTCGTGGACGCCCCAGACGGTGGCGGCCTCGAAGGGGCCCTCGGTGCAGGCCAGCTCCGGATAGGCGGCCAGGGCGGCCTTGGAGTGGCCGGGCATCTCGATTTCGGGGATGATGGTGACGTAGCGACTGGCCGCATAGGCCACGACACCGCGAATCTCCTCCTGAGTGTAGTAGCCGCCGTAGGGAATACGGTCGCCAATGTACGGATCGAAGTTCTTCTCCAGGATCGTCTCCTTGCGAAAGCCTCCGACCTGCGTGAGGCGCGGGTACTTCTTGATCTCGATGCGCCAACCCTGGTCCTCGGTCAGGTGCCAATGGAACGTGTTCATCTTGTACATCGCCAGGAGATCGATGTACTTCTTGACGAACTCGACCGGGAAGAAGTGGCGTCCGACGTCGAGGTGCATGCCACGGTAGACGAAGCGTGGCTCATCCTCGATGGACACGCCGGGGATGCTCCGCACTCCCGGTTCCGCACTCGGCGACCCTGCCAACAGCTGGCGAAACGTCTGCAGGCCATAGAAGAGGCCGGCATGGGTGGACGCAGCGATCGACGCTCCGTTCCCGCCGACCTCCATTCGGTAGCCCTCGGCGCTGCGTCCCCGCTCGTTCGAGGACAGCGCTAGCAGGAGGACGCCGGCACCTGCCGCTTCTCTTCGGCTGGTCGAAACCCGGACTTCGATGCCCGCGCCCTGTTCAACGATCTCGGCAGCGTGTCGGGCCAAGCGCAGCAGCTCGTCGTCCGCAACGTCGGAGACGGCGATGACGGTGGCCGAATCGAGCCGGAAGGCGCCGGGCCGAGTAACGAGGCTGACGGGGTAGGGAACCAGCTGAAGCACGGCCGAGGCGGTCGCCTGGCTCGTAGCACGGGATTCGGCCGCCGCCATGAAGAGCAGGAAGAGCAACAGGTGCGATTGACCCAGCATCGATAGCCCTCGACAGGTTTGCGCTTCGTGGAGCGCTGGCAGTGGACCGGCGACCGGAAGTCGCTCACCGGCATGCCGGCGACGGTGCAGCCTTCAATGTGAGCCGCGAGCCACCGCGTGCAAGGGCAGAGCCGGGCCGGAGTGGCCGATGGGTCCCGAGCCAGCGGCTTGACTCGATACCCGCCGGCCATAGGATATCCAATACTCGTCGGCAGACTGTAGCCTGCGCGGTTCCGCTCTACCCGGGAGAACCTCTCAACGAAGGGAGCACGCAGCGTGCGCTTCACCAAGATACGCCTCGGCACTTTGTTCTTCGTGCTCATATTGTTCCTGGTCGTGCCCCTGGCTCTGCCGGAGCGGATGCAGACCTCCATTGTCCCGATCATGTTCGTTGTGATTCTGTTGGCAGGCCTGGGCGCGGTCAGTGACAATCGCCGTCACCGGGTCGTGGCGTTTGCGCTGGGGTTGCCGGCGTTGGCGCTCACAATCCTGCGGGGCATTCACGCCGGCCCGGTCACGAGCGTAGCCGCCAGCACACTCTTTATCGTGTTCTTCTTCTACGTCGTCTCGATTCTGGTGATCCACGTTGTCCGCGCCAGGCGGGCCGACGCGGAAATGCTCTACGGAGCCGCCGCGGTCTACCTGTTGCTGGCTATTCTCTGGGCTGTGGGCTTCGATATCGTGGAGACTTTGCGGCCGGGCTCGCTCACCTTGGGCGTCGACGGCGATGCCATTCCAGGGGATAACGTCTTCCGCGCTCTGCTCTACTTCAGCTTTGTCACGATCTCGACGTTGGGTTACGGGGACATCACCCCAGCGACGGAGGCCGCCCGCATACTGGCTATTCTGGAAGCCGTGCTCGGCCAGCTCTTCCTCGTCCTCGTCGTGGCTCGGCTGGTTGGGCTCTACACGGCCGACCAATACAGCCAACTGCAGGAACGACGGAAGGCATCCTAGATCGGCGACCGCCCGTTTTGGAGCTCAGCCTTCCGATCTGGGTCGCTCGAGCAGGCGCTCCGTGAACTCCACGCGCTCGTTGAGCTCGAGGAACTGGTCGCGCAAGAGCCCGACCTGGGCGCTCAGGGTATCGACGGCGTCGGACAGACGCTCCACATCCTGCTGCGCGACGCCACCAAGGCGAGTGCGCTGGATGTGGGTATAACGCATCTTCATGCCGAGGAGGGTGGCGCCTCCGACACCGACGAGGGCGAGAAAGGGTGCTAGGAGTTCGATGATCTCTGGGGCCATACGCCGTCCTTTTGGCCCCCGGGCAGGCCTTGGGTTTACCAGGTGCCCGCCGGGGCGGTTTACACGGGGTTGCGAGACTTCGGCGTGGACTCCTAGAAAGCCCGGGCGCCGCTGTTTATGATAATCTGTCGGATCGAGACGCTCAAACCCGGCTGCGAGACGATTGATCATGCCAGGTTACTTCCAGGGAGCTCCTTCCGCTTGACGTGATCGCTCAGGGACTGCGCGCCGAACGAAAGGCGGCCGGGAGAACGAATCGCTCCAATATCTCCTCTGGTTGACGAAACCTCCCGTTCCTGTAATTGCCCGAGGTAATCACAGCCACCAGCTCGAGCGAGGGGACGACGAAGATGTACTGGCCGCCGGCACCGCGCGCCTCGATCGTTTCGATCGTTCGATCGCCGACCCGATAGACGTGGTGCCACCAGAGATAGCCGTACTGGTGGCCGTTACGATCGAGCGGCGCCAGCCTGCCGTACTTCCCCGTCGATTCGCGCACCCATTCTTCCGACAGGACGCGCTTACCCTGCCAGGTTCCTCCGTCGAGGTACAGCTGGCCAAACTTCGCCATGTCCCGGGGCCGCATATACAGGCCGCCGCCCATATAGACGATCCCGATCGGGTCGAGGATGAACTTGTACTCTCCTATGCCCAGCGGTCCGAACAGCGTCCGGTCGGCGAACCATTCGACCGGCTCCTCGAGCGCTGCTTCCAGAATGCCGCCCAGGATGAGCGGGTTCGCGCCCCCGTAGAGCGAGTTCGAGCCAGGGTCGGCGATCATCGGTGCGTCCAGCGCCAACTTGACCCAGTCGGGCTGCGCGATCTGCGATTGATAGGCGCCCTCCGAGGCGGCCGACCGGGGATCGGAGTCGTTCGCATCGAGTCCGGAGGCCATGCGCAGAAGATCGCGGACGGTGATTTGGGCCTTGCGGCTGTCCCAGTTTGCGTAGCTACGGTAGCGCGGAAAGAAGCCGAGCGCGGGCGCCTGCACGCTTTCTATCCGCCGTTCGTCGATGGCCAGGCCGATCAGCGCCGAGGTTACGGTTTTGGAGGCTGAACGCATATCGTGCCAGGTGTCGCGGTCGAATCCGTAGAAGTACTCCTCGACGACTAGCCGCCCGCGGCGCGCCACCAGCACGCTGTGTGTTAACGTCATCTCCTGGTCGACGATCGCCCGAACCATCTCGCCGAGCGGGGCCACATCCAAGCCCACCGCTGCGGGCTCGGCCGTCGGCCAACCATCGCCGAGCGACTCGGGCGCCTGCCCCATGTATGCGGGAGATCCGTCAGGGCGTGGCGGGGAGTCCGGGGCATCCGGTAGCTGGGGAACCTGATCCTGCGGCAGGCGGCGGAACACGAGATCAACCGCCCCTGCGGCGCCCCTCGCGGTCAGCGACAGGAGGGCTTCGGAGGGGTCGAAGCGTCCCTCGAGCCGCAGCCCGAGGTTCTTCTCGCCCAGCCGAATGAGCCCGTCTCGGCACTCCAGCCCGTAGCCCCAGAGGGCGGGAAGCCGCTGGTCGCGGAAGAAGAAGTAGCCGCCGGCGACCCCGTCGTCGTCGCGCTCGATGTAGAGGTCGTGGGTTGCGGTGTCGAGGGACACGCCGAGGGGACTCCAGTCGGAAGACCAGGTGTGTTCCTCCGAGCCGTCGGCGCGACCCAGACGCGTGTGGCTAATCGTCGAGCCGTGCTGTACGAAACCTTCGATCCACGCGCCATCCGGCGTGAGCATTCCATCGAAGGCGATGGGCAGGGCGACCGACTGAAAGCGAAGCCGCTCTCCGTCGTGCCAGACGGGGACCTCTTCCTCACCCTGCTGAGAAATGATGACGGCCGCGAAGTCTTTCGGGGTCCGTTCGACGATCGTCAGCCCGATTCTGAACAGGCCCCTGACATCCAGGGAACTCCGCCAGGCTCCCAAGAGCTCGGCAGGGCAGCCCTGGAAGACCCGAGCCGCGTCGAGGTCGACCGCTTGATGGCCTTGTGCCGGGATGAGAGCAAGCGCAAGGCCGAGGCCGCAGATGGCGAGCATCCGGCTACGATTCGGGAGATTCTCTGGAATCATCGCTTCACCTGCCGGGTTGAATCAGAGGCGCGCCCGCTCCAGAAGATCCGCCACACTGGCGCCGGAGCGCAGCTGATCTAGCCACGTCGTGGTGTAAACCCACTCCTCGAAGAAGCGGGTCAGGTCGCTATCGCTCGACTCGTCTATCTGCGCGATCAGATCCTCGAACGTGCCGCCCGTCTCGCGATGCGACTGGTAATAGCCGCCGATGGCCTGGTCGAACGCTGCGTCTCCCAGCAACTCGCCGAGCAGATAGAACATCAGGAAACCGACGCTGTACGAGTAGTCGGTCAATCCAGCATCGCCGTAGCGGCGGAAGGACACGCCGGCGGCATCCGACGTCTCTCCCAGACGTTCGACAAGATAAGCCGCGACGCGCTCTGCGTAGGCGTCCAGGCCCGTCCAACCGTCGAGGGCCGCAGCAATGCGGCGCTCCAGGTATGTCGCCAGTCCCTCGTTCCAGCGGGCCGAGGGGAGATCGGTATCGGGAGCGTTCCACAGGTGGGTCAACTCGTGGTAGAGCTGTCGCATCTGGCTGAGGTCGCGGAAAGCGCTTGCGGTCTGAATGATGCCGCCGGCCAAGCTCGCCTGAGAGCCCCAACCGTCGGGTATCTCCATCACAGCAAGCTCGGGCCGCTGGCCCAGGGGGCCGAACCAGTCGGTCAAGAGCGCCAGCGCGCGTTGAGCCCGATCCAGGAGCAGCGCCGCGCCCGCCGAGTCTTCTGGAAAATAGTAGACGCGGATACCGTCGCTCTTCAGCAGACCGTACTCAGCGATCGGGATATTCAGGAAGGGCGCTGCCGCAGTGCTCCGGTACACGTAGGTGGCCAGTCCGTCGTCGACCTGGCGCTCGACCAGCGAGCCTCCGCTCGCCACTGTGAAGCGCTCGGGCAACGTGACCGAGACCTCGAAGTCGAAGGGGATGTGAGGCGCGGCCCGGTTGGCGCGCCAGCTCGTTTGGCCCACTACTGGGAACGCGTAGGCGTCCGCGCGCAGGATGGTGAACTCTTCGTCGATCCGGTCCTGGATGTAGCGGGAGCCGGTCTCGGTGTAGCCGGTCAAGTAACCGGAGTAATCCAGAGTCAAACGGGTGAGGGAATCCGGTTCGAGAGGAACGGAGAGTGAAACTCGCACGTGCGTGACCTGTTGGCGCGGTGAGTCGCTGAACGTCACCACGTCCTGGGTGAAGGCGACCGGCGCTCCTTGGCCGTCGCGGACGTTCTGGACGGTCATCAGGCGATTGAGGTTGAACGGCACCTCGGTAGCCGGCGAATCGGAGACGTTCAGGATATTGAAGGTGGCGAGCCCCCTGAGCGAGCCTTCTTCATAATCCAGGGCGAGCGAGAGTGCGACGCGCGATTCGCGAAGCTGAAGGGCGGCCTGCTCGCTGGTCTGCGCGAATAGGGCGCAAGGGGTGAGTAAGAATAAGGTTGCGAAGCTCATCCTTGGGTGTGACTGCATAGTGGCCCCCTGGCTCAGGATCCGGGTGTCTCGAGGACGGTCAATCAGGTTGCAGCATGAGCGTGGCTCGACAGAGGTCATAGACGGCCCGAACTCGCGCGAGATCGTCGGTGCTCAGGTCCATGTGGCGCTGAGGTCTGTCGGTCACGATTCGCCCCTCCTGGATCGTCTCCGAAGGATCACCTCGGCTGCCGGTAAAGGCGAACCGCCGGTAGCGCTGCGACAGCCGGGGTTCCAGGCCGAGGAAATCCGATAGGCGCAACAGGTTCGCCTCGGGGTGGGCTAGCAGCCCCTCGTACGTCAGTGCGATAGCGGTATCGCGATTCTCGAGGAGCTCTGAGTAGCGCGCCAGAGCCTGCAGGCGCTCCAGGTAGTAGGCTACCGCTTCGTCGACCGTCGTGCCGTAATGGCGGCCGAGGACGTCCGCCATGCTGGCAATCGAGTCCCGCGGCTCGCGGATCAAGAAGATCTTGGACACCCGCGGGTGGTTGAGAAGCTCCTCGGCCGGCAGGAAACGGGTGTGATTGATCTGGTCGATGACGTAGCGGTAGGAGTGCAGGAATTGGCGGCGCGTGTAGCGGGCGTCGGCCTCGAGGCGGTCCAGATCACGGGGCGACGCGTAGGTCGCGTTCCGCTCGCCGCAGCCCAGAACCAGGGGATGGCTGCTGAGGATGTGCGACACGAGGGTCGAGCCGGAGCGCATGTGAGCCAGCAAGAAGACGATTCCTGGTGGCTTGCCGCCGATTCGATTGCGGAGTCTGCACAACTCGATTCCCGTCTCTCGCAGCACGGCCTTAGCCGGCCGGGGCAGCCTCCGCAGGAGCCTATGCATCTCCTCGCTATCCGTGCTCGGCCGTTGGCTTGATCAAGTTCATGGTGAAGGCGTAACAGGGGCCCAGCAGTTCATCGAAGCGGAAGCCCGCCGACTCCGCCAACCGGCGGACCCGGGAGCGCGTTTGATAGTGCGGATCAGGCAGCACCTCCGTGATCGAGAGGGTGCCACCGGGCTTCAGGGCATCATAGATCTCGCGCAGCGCCGCGCTCCGATCCACGATCTCTCCCAACACCGTCACCAGTAACGCGCGATCGAATGAGCTCTTCGGCATTTTTCCATCGCCGGCGCCCGCCAAGATCGTTTCGATGCGGTCAAGCCCGAGGGCGCTGATTCGCTCCTCCAATCTGCGAATCATCCCGGGCTGAAGATCCAGTGCGACGACCCGGCCCTCCGGGCCGACCAGCCGGGCCGCCGGGATC
>CP070722.1:825014-849537 GCA_020350785.1 Gemmatimonadota bacterium | reverse complement strand
TGCAGCACCTTGGAGAGCTCCAGCTCGCCCGAGAGGTCCTGCATCGTGTCGAGCAGCGCCTGCTGCTCTTCCGCCCGCCGCCGCTCGGCGTCGAAGAGCCGCGCGTTCTCGATCGCGACCGCCGCCTGCGGCGCGAACATCGTCAGCCGCCGCAAGTCCGCGCTGCCGAACTCTCGACTCGCATCCTTATCCATGACCGCAATGGCGCCGACCAGCTGACGGCCCATCATCAAGGGTGCCACCATGACCGCTTGGAACTCTACCTGCTCGTACTGCGGCGAGCGCCCGGACCACTCCAGATAGTTGGAGATCAGCAAGGGCTCACGGGTCAACCCTACATGGCCCATGGCCCCCTCGCCCAGCGGCATACGCGTGCCCGTCGTGTCCTGCTTGCCCACGTTGTGACTGGCGACGATCACCAGCTCCTCGCGCTCCGGCTCGTAGATCGCCAGTTCGCCGTGGCTCACCCGCAGCAACGCCGCCGCCCGGTCCAGCACCGCCTGCAGCAGCTTCGACAGCTCGATCTGAGCCGACAGGTCCGCTAATGTCCCCAGTAACGCCGCCTGCTCGTCGGCCCGCTGGCGCTCCGCCGCCAACAACCGGGCCCGCCCGATGGCGATTCCCGCCTGGTTGGCCGCGGCCCGCAGGATCTCGAAATCATCGGGTCCGAAGGCGCTCGGCTGGTTGCTCTCCACCACCAGCACGCCCACGAGCTCGTTGTTGATCTGGATCGGTACGTCCACCTCCGAGCCCTGGTTCCGCGTCGGCAGGTAGCGGGTGTCCTGGGTCACTTCGGCCGTGTAGTGCAGCCGGCCGTCCAGCAGTGGACGCTCGCTCAACCCGCGGCCCGGCTGCACCCGAAGCCCCTCCGACGCGTCGGCCGATCCGGCGCTGGCCACTACCACCCGATCGCCCGTCGCCTCGTCCACCAGCAGCAGCGCCACGAAGTCGTAGCCCAACGACTCGTCGTACAGCCCATCCACCACCGCCCGGCAGATCGCGCCTTCCGTCTCGGCGCTGCCGATCGCCGTGCTCAGCCGCAGCAGCGCCGCCTGACGCCGCAGCAGCCCGGCGTCGCCGCGGCTGGTCCGGTCACGGGATGACGGTTGGGTCCGGGCCATGGGTGATCGCTAACCCGAAACCTGGTTGAAGGTTCTTGGTGGAAGATGACGGGCCGGCTGCAGGCGGCGAGCCGGCCGGATTACTGCGAAGCAAGAGCTAAGTGTCCGCACGAGGCGACCTCCAGGCCAAGACGGCAGGGTAACCCAACAATATCATCGCTCCGGGCGGCCGAATCAATGTGTCCGGCCGCCCCTATTCCTGCGTTCACCGCGAGCCCGCCAGGATCCTTCAGGGCTGACGTGGACTGATGGGCCGAAACCGCGGCAATGAGGTGAGAGACGGTTGCCGTCACGGCGGGGGCGTGCCAGCTTGTCTCGCGAGTCGCTAGGGCGACGAAGGCTACGAGCAGGCTCGCCACATCCTGAATCCGTCGTTCGACAAGCACCCCGCACTCATCGCCCGGGTTACCGGGGGAGCTGACGTGCGAATCGCCGTGGACTTCGCAAGGCAGAACCGCAATCTGCTGCCTGCTGTCAAGTGTGGGCGCCAAAGCTTCTCGGGAAGATCGACCTGCGGCGGCGGCATGATGTCGACCTGTCAGGGTACCGGGATGTCCGGGTCGATCCAATAACTCGCAAAGCCTGTGTAGCGGTCGGCAGCCACGAGTTCTGAGTTCAACGAGAACAGAACCAGCCTGGACGAGGCGGATAAAGAGGAAGCCCCTATGGTTGACCGAGGCGGGAAAGCAGTCAGGAGAGCGATGGCACTGACAGGAATCGCGCTGGCCGTAATCCTTGCGGCGGGGCGGTCGCCCCAGTCGGACAATTCCTTGAATGCTGCCGGCGACGGCAATAGCATGGGCGCTGCCGTTCCAGGATCCGCGTTCCTCGCGCTGCTCCCCGATGGCGAAATGAAGCGACGCTTCATTATCGATTGCACGGGCTGTCATGTGTGGACCGCGGACTTGGTGCGAGGCCCCGGCGGCGAGGTTCGCGATGCGGGCGCCTGGAGCGCATCGGTCGCAAAGATGATCCGGATGTTCGGGCAGGGAACCGGCTTTCCGATCATCTCTTCGTGGCCGGACCCCGAGCTCCTTGGCCCCTGGCTGGAGCGGCACCTGTCTGTTGAGCCGACGGCTCCGGTCATCGCACCCGAGCTGCTGCCGGTTCACGCGCCAGAGCTCGTCGAGTACGAGATCCCCGTACCGACAGATCTCCCGCACGACCTGATGGTCGATCGCGAGGGACGGGTGCTCATCACCGGTATGTACACGCACCGCATGTACCGCCTCGATCCCGCCGAGGGCTCTTTCGCGACCATAAGCATCCCAGTGCCCAACGCAAACCCGCGCGCGCTGGATATTGATTCCCAGGGTCGCTGGCTGGTATTGCTCGGTGCGCCCGGCAGCGTAGCCCGCCACGATCCGGCGACGGGGGAGTGGGAGTCATGGCAATTCGGCGCCTACCCGCACAGCCTCGACATCGGCGCGGACGGCCGGGTGTGGTGGAACGGGCACTTCACCGTCGATCCCGAGGTCATCGGGTCGCTCGATCCGGCGACTGGCGTGGTAACGCGCTACGTGGTGCCGCGCGCGTCAGACGCCGACGTGCCGCCCGGCGAGAGCACGATCCCCTACGGTCTGCGGATTGCGCCGGATGGTAGAGTTTGGGCCACGCAGCTGCGCGGCGGACGCCTGATCCGGCTCGATCCCAAGACCGGGGAGATCCGTCAATGGAGACTGCCGAGCCGGCACGCCGGGCCGCGCCGGCCAGACGTAGCGCCGGACGGAATGGTGTGGATTCCGGAATATGCGGCCGGGAAACTCGCGCGTTTCGATCCGATCAGCGAGACCTTCGCCGAGTGGGATGTTCCCATCGCCGAGTCGCTGCCGTACGTGGTGCGCGTAGATCGATCAAATGGACGGGTATGGATCGGAACCGGGCACGCCGATGTCGTTGTGAGCTTCGACCCAACGCGCGAGACGTTCACTGTCTATCCGCTTGCCACCCAGGGCGCGCTGATACGCCACATCGACATCGATGAACAGCGCGGCGAAGTCTGGAGTGCCTACGGTGCCTCGCCCGGTGTTCCGTCCAAGGTGGCGCGACTGCGCCCGTAACCGGTTCTCATCGATCGCCTGACGTCGGCGCCGGTCGTGAAGCACGGCCGTCGAACGTTATGGCAGCGGCCGTTGAAGACGGGGAAGCCGTTGACTAACTCGATAGGGAGGTTGATGAAATGGTGCGCTTTTGCTATGCCCTTCTGGTCGTCGGGCTTATGTGCTACGTAACCGCCGTGTTCCTCATCGGCACCGACACTGGAGAGACCCTGTCAGATATCGGCAACGCTGTGCTGTTGGTGACTGCTGTGATCCTCCTGCTGCGCTTGTCTGGGCAGAGCGGTCAAAGGGGGTCCGGCGACTGAGTCACCCCTCTGAGCGGGGCGAGGGGTTTGGGTAGATAAGTCTTCTTTGCTGTGGGCATGGACCAACTCGAGCGTGAGGTTGGACGGTTTCAGCGCCAGGGCGTCTTCGTAAACCGACACGTACTCGGCAGGACCACCGTCGCACCAGCCGAACAATTCATCGGGTGACCCGTCCCTGTCTTGGACGATCGCTTTCATCGTATTTCTTCCGCCCGGAATCGATAGTGTCCCCCGTCACCCCTTCGGCAAGGATTCGATGAACTTGCCCACCAGATTGATGACCGCCTTCTCGTGCCTCCAGGATTCCTCGTCATGCTGGATGTAGAACGGGTCCGCGATGACGACCACAATCATGTCCAGCTCATCCAGCAAGATGATCAGCTGTCCGCCGTGCCCCCAGGCGAAGTTGAAATGCTGGGCGCCAGCACTGGCGGACCACCACTGATAGCCATAACCGACATCGCGGAAGTAACGGCCTACTTCGCCGGATTCAATTCCACCGGAACTGATATTTTTCGTGTAACTTTGCAGCGATTCCCTGACCCAATCGGCTGAGACGACCTGGTTTCCCTCGTATTCGCCGTGGTTGAGATACAACAGGCCAAACCGGGCCGCATCGCGCGCCGTGAATCGGATGTCTGCTCCGCCGATGTAGTAGCCGTCCTTATCCGTCATCCACTCGCCCACCTTCACGTCGATCGGCGAAAAGAGATATTCGGTAGCGAAAGACTTGAGATCCGTCTCACACGCCCGCGCTACGATGACGCCCAGCCAGTGGGACGTCAGGTTGCTGTAATGGAACTCGGTTCCGGGATCGCCGATGAGTGGGAATTCAACTATCGGGGGCAGATAGTCGCCTGACACTAGCGCCTCCCAAAGGGCCGGATCGCTCTCCTCCCAGGGATATCCCGCGCGCATCTGCAACATGTCCCGGACCGTGATCTGCTTCTTTCTCGGGTCGTTGATTTGGTCAACGAGCTCTGGAAAGAAACTGATCATCTTCTGCTCCACACTGGACAGGCAGCCTCGATCCAGCGCGATCCCGACCAACGCCGAGGTGTAACTCTTCGTGACCGACTGCAGTAGGGCCGTCTGCTCGGGCGCGCCTTCGTTCAAGTATCCTTCGGCGACCAGATGACCGTTCTTGATGACCAGCAGCCCGTAGAGATTCGACAACCCGGTCGCACCCAGATAGAGTTCCCCCACTAGCATCGGATCCAGACCCTGTTCTGCGGGCGTCGATATCTTCCAGTCATCCCCTGACGCCGGTGTGTACTGGACCGCTTCCAGCTCCCCGATCTGCGGGCGCAGCATCTCGGCAATCCGTGGACGGGTCGTTCGGATTTGTTCGTAATCCAGTTCCAGGCCCAGCGGGCCAAGATTTTCTGAGAAGGCGTCGTAGATGTCTTTAACGGCATCAAAGGGATCGGCAACAGCTTCCGCCGGAGTATTCCCGTAGTTGTCCCTCAGGTACTTGTTCGCACCGTTGTCCAGTAGAGCCTTGACGATATCTGTGCGGCAGAGGAAAGCGGCGGTGTGAAGCGCAGTCGCCCCACCGTTATTCTTGCTGTTCGGATCAGCACCGGCCTCGATCAAGACTTTGACTACCTCGGTCCTGCCAAAGGCCGCCGCCACGATCAAGGGGGTAGACCCGTACGCATCTCGTTCATTCAAATCCGATCCGGCCTCAAGGTGCTGGCGAATGACTTCGATGTTCCCCTGAAGGGCTGCCAGATGGATGTTTACACTCGGGGTCGGGCTCTCCTGTCCGCACGCCGGCAACGGTGTGAGGAACGTGAGGGATAGAACTAGTGGTGTGGCTATCTTCATTCTCGCATCCTCTATGCGGGCAAGCCACGTCGCGGGTTGGGGAAGGGGAACCTAGCGCACTTACGGCTGGCCCAAAAGATAGATCGGTGATTTGGCCGGAGCCCTCGATGGGGTAACGGGCGGAGGGCAAGGCGTGTCCGCCCGTACACTCCAACCTTCTCAAGAGCGTGTCCAGCCGTACACGGGGCAGCCGTCAGCCTCCAGAATCTACGGCATACGGCAGCCGTAATCACCTGACCTGCAACGCCTTAGGCACTGGAACCTGCTGGCGGTTCGCGGCTGGACCCGCTCCTGCATTGTGCAACGCGCGGTGAATGAAACGTCCACTCGGGTAGAACCGGGTCCTCTACGCCCCACCGTTGGTCACCACGGGAGAGTGCCAACCAATGAAGAGTCGAGCTGCACACACCGCGTTCCTGGTTCTCTTGTCCGCCATCTTCACGATCGGACTGACTTTCGCGACGGTGGAGTTGCCCTATCTCATTGATGAGGTTCTGCAGGAGGCGATCACAACACCCAATCTCGATTCTCATGTCGACGAGATCAGCGTGCTCAAGACCGAGCTGTTCATTTCACACTTCCATCTGCGTCTGATCGGGTACGTCTGCTTCGCTCTGATGGTGGCTGCCATCGTGGTAGGTTTCTCGACCAAAAGAACGGGTCTGGCAGCGCTGGGCGCCTTCGGATTCATGCTGCCGGTGTTCGCGCAGTTCGCCGGGGTCATGTTCTTCCTATCCGGTCTGGGTATGCTGAACATCCTCTGGCTGCCCGTCCTGGACATATCGTACGAGTTGCAGAAGCTGGGGCTGGTCATCCGGGTGCCTTACGACTTCCTCATTTGGCTCTTCCGGTCGGTCGGGATCAACGGCTATTGGCCCATCGTCTACTTCTTCCTGGGCGGCGGACTGTTGCTGTTCTTCCTTGGCACGTTCGCCTGGCTGTCCGCACGAGCTCGCAAGCAACCGGTGGCTGACTTCTGGGTCTACAAGGTGTCCCGGCACCCCCAGTACCTGGGCTGGATTCTTTGGAGCTATGGGGTTTACCTGCTGCTCTTGCAGGGGAGATATCCCAAGCGCTCGTGGGGTATCGATGCAAGCTTGCCCTGGCTGCTCTCCACGCTGGTCATCATCGGCGTCGCCATGCTGGAGGAGTTGCAGATGCGGAGGCGCCACGGCGAGGCGTACGATAGCTATCGCCGGGGCGCACCCTTCCTGCTTCCAATCCCGAAGTTCGTCGAGAGGATCTTTGAATGTCCCACGCGCTTGCTGTTCAAGAAGAGTGGGCCCGAGCGAAAACGTGAGGTGGCCGTCGTCCTCGGCATCTACGCCGCGCTCTTGATGGGCGCCTCCGTCCTGTTCTACGCGGGCGGACTGAAGCGAACCCTGGGCATCGTCAGGCCTTCGGTACGAGAAGCCGCGATGGAGGAGCTGGTCGTCCGGGTGGTGGAAGAGCCGAACGCCCGCCGAAAGTACTTCATCGCGGGAGAGCTCGCGTCGTTCGGCGAGCCCGCCATCGACTATTTCATCCGGCTCCTGCAAAGCGATCAGCCAGAGGTGCGCATCAACGCCGCCGGCTACCTGCGGCGGCTACCCTCGGAGAGGGCCGTTCCGGCCTTGTTGGCGGCTTTGGATGATTCAACTGCCGACGTTCGCTGGAGGGCAGTGGGCGCTCTTGCTGCCACCGGCTGTCGAGGCTGCGTGGAGCCGATGCTCCGTCTGCTGGACGACCCGGAACACTACGTGCGGATGGCCGCCATGAATGCGCTGGCGCAACTGGGAGCGGAAGTGATCGTCGTCCGCGCCGAAGAGGCGCTCGGCAGCCCCGACGCGTGGGTGCGTGTCGCGGCGGTCGAGGCGCTGGGGACGTTGGGATCGCCGCAGGCCGTACCTCTACTCGTGGAACAGCTGAACGACGACAAGGCGTGGGTCCGGAGGTCGGCCGTCGCCGCGCTGCTGGAGACGGGTACACACCAGGCACGCGAGGCACTGGAGCGTGCAGCGCGTGACGACGTGGACTGGGAGGTCCGGCTGTACGCCGCCGAATCACTGAGGCAGTTGCAAGCAAGCTCCGGCGGAGAACGCCAGAATCGCTAAGGTGCTGATCGTTCGGCCCGGTTCATCACCAGCTTGGCGATATACTGCTCGTCGAACTCGCCGCGGTAGACGCCCCAGGCGGTGTCGGCTCGGACGAACAGCGGGCTGGCGCGCAGCGGAAATCGCACTTCGCCCAGATAGGTGCCGTCCAGCTCGAACACATCGTAGATACTTTGCTCCTCCCAGTTCATTGGCGGCGGTTGGTTCGACTCCTCGGACTGCGGTTCTTCCTCCTCTTCCTCCTTGTATCCCTCGGCGCGCCGCCGCACCCAGATGCGGCCGTCCTGAGCGGATAGAAACTGGGCGTACGGCGGCTTGTAATCGGGTACCGAGCCGATCTCTCCGAACGGCTGGTTCTCATCGAACCAGTCGTAGATCGCCTGCCAATCCGCTTTCTCGTCCGACAGCAACGCCACCGGTTCGTAGTCCCGTTCCACCCGCACCACGGTTCCGTCCGGCGACCGTATGTCGAACCTGTAATCGTCGTTCATGCCAACGATCAGATGGCCGAACGGCGTCATGCCCAAGACCTTCGAGGGACCAAATGGCCTGAAGGTGGCCGCCTTCGGTTCGCCCGGAAAGCGTGGGGGAACGATTGTGTCGATTGTCGCGCCGTTCGCGCTCAGGTGCAGGTAACCGGTGGGCAAGGGTTCGTCCGATGCGAACGTGCCCGTCAGGATCTGCACGTATGTGTGATCCTCCGCGTCCACCACCAACCCCTGGCGCGAGAAGAAGCCTCCTTGCACTGGCCAGTGGGCGAAGTGCGTTCCGTCCGGTTCGTAGACG
The DNA here is from genome assembly GCA_020350785.1 of Gemmatimonadota bacterium. GTDB lineage: Bacteria > Gemmatimonadota > Gemmatimonadetes > Palauibacterales > KS3-K002. The sequence goes on along the minus strand of CP070722.1, from coordinate 841,342 downwards.
TTGATGCGGGTATTCTGAGGATCGAGCAGCACCATCTTCCCGTCGCTGCGAATCGCCAGGCCGGTGGCGAAGCTCTGATACTCGCCGGGGCCCGCCCCATCCCTGCCAATAGTGCCCACGTATGCGCCGGCGGCGTCGAAGCGGCGAAGCGCTGGAACCTGTCCGTCGAAGGCATAGATGCTGCCGTCATCATCTACGGCGATCTGCTGCAGCGACCCGAACATCAGCTCCTCGGCGCCGTCCAGCACGCCGATGGAGAGCACGGCTTCCATCTCGCGCGGCTGGCCCCACATGCTGCCAGAGATCGTGTGGACGATCACCGTATCGCCCACCGTGTCCCATTCCGCTACCCACTCCAATTCACCGCGCGCGCCCTCGCTCGCACAACCCGAAGCGGCGAATTGGATTGTTGTGAGAACGATCAAGACACCGTGGGGAATTGAGCGAAAGCGATTCATCACTGGCGGCCACACTGGAGAAGCGGCGCGCGTGGGACGAGGCCGGCGAAGAGTTTCGCTGGCGATCGCCATCTACCGCGGCCTACGTGAAGACGACACGGCGCCGACGGCTCTCGAACGTGTAGCCGTAGGGTCGGCGCCCGATCGGTGCCACTCGGGTACGGAGACGTGGCGCGAGGGGTCACTGTCGCTCACCATCTACGCGCCGGAATCGGAACCCGGGCGGCTCGTATCCCTTCGGGAGGTAGTCGGCGGGATTCGTTGCCCGGTTCCCATCGCGAATGGCTGAGTAGCGAGGCGACATGATCTCTACCCCGGCCTCGTTGAACTTGTCCTGGATGTTCTGGTGCAGCTCCGAGTAGGTTCCGGTCATCAATTTCGGGCGATTCGTGTAGGCGTTTAGCTCGTAGCTGACATAGGAGTCGTCAAGAGCGGTCTGCAGGACAAACGGTGGCGGATCTTCTGTGACATTCGCGGTGCTGCCGGCGGCGGCGAGCAACAGCTCGTGTACTTTCCGCCAGGGCACATCATAGCCGATCGTCACCGCGGTGTGGAGGATGAGGCCGGTACGGGCCGAGGTGCTATAGTTGATGATATGACTGCCGAGAACCATCGCGTTCGGTACCGTGATGTCCACGTTCTTGGTGGTCCGGATGTGAGTGGCCAGCAAGGTCCGGTCTGTTACATCTCCCACGGTATCGGCTATCTTAACACGATCCCCCTCTTCGAAGGCGCGGGTGTAGGTCAGCACGACGCCTGCGACGATGTTGGCGATCGCCGATGTCGAGCCCAGTGAGAAGACGACACCCAGGAACAGCGAAATTCCCTTGAATGCCTCGGAGCCCGCACCCGGGAGATAGGGGAAGATCGCTATCGCGGTGAACACTATGATCAGGAAGCGCGAGATCTTGTAGGTGGGTCGCGCCCACTCATGATAGAAGCCAGGCACCACGATCGTTCCACGGCCGATCTCCCGGAAGATCAGTTTGACGAACTTGATCAAGTAGTAGGTCACCGCCAGGATGACAGCGATGAAGAACAAGTTCGGCAGGTAGTCCGCGAGCCCCTTCGCGACGTGTCTGAGAGGAACGGCTACGTAGCGGATGATCGTCGCGGCATAGTCGCGGGTCCATGGGAAGAAGCCGAGGACGAGGGTGAGCGCCAGATAGATCAGCACGATGCTTGCCACTACGCGGACGGCTTTTGCCAGCCAGATCAGCCCGTTGGTCACACTTGAAGAGCTGGCCAGCGTGAAACGCTGGATTCGCAACGCGGGGATGCGCCGGTCACGCCAGGCGTCGAGCTTGCCGTAGACCGCAGGGAAAATCCGCGCCAAGATGAAGAGGAGGGCGGCGAGCGTCGCCAGCGTCATAACCGAGTACAAAGTGGCCAGGAGAATGGCACGCAGGCTGTACTGGTGCCGCAGGGACAACAGCGTAGCCCGAATTATCGAGGCGTACTCCGCGGCAAGCTCGGCGCGGGGGCGACCCTCGGCGCGCGCGTCCCGGTCCGTCACCGTCATGATCATTCGGTCACCGGCCAGGATTTCCGTCGCTCCCTCGGCCTCGACCACCCCCAGAGAGTCGAGTCGCACGAAGGGGTCGCGGTAGATGGCCTCGATACGGGCGGCGATCGCGCGAGCTCTATCCTCGGGGGAGAAGGAGAGCACCCGCTCCCGGACGAAAAACAGTGTTTGGCCGAGCACCTCGACCGGTGCGCCGGTCGTGGTCGTGTCCTGCGCGGTCGTGTCCTGCGCGGTCGTGTCCTGTGGTACGCGGGCCGCGGGCTCCTGGGCAATGTTGATGTTGGCGTCGGGCGGGGCGTCTTGCGTGCTGATCCCGCTCGCCCGGGGTGCGATCAGCGACAGCGTGAGAAGGGTCAAAAGGCGAGCGCTTTGAAGCATAAATCGCTCCATGTTGGTTGACGGATAGTGAGGCCTGCGGGCCGAGGCAACAGACTAGAGGACGGCGGGATATCTGTAAAGCGGCTAGAAGGCCGGGCAAGGCAGAACTGTCCGCGACTTGCGGGCTGTTCAGAACGTCAGGCCAACCAGGATCCCCGGGCCGCCGTACCGGTACTCAGCCTTCCATCCCACCTGTGGTTGGAAGTTCCGGCCGATTTGAATGGTCTCGATGTCCTCGACCATGATCTCGAAGAGGTTGAAGCCGAGCCCGATGAAGAACCGGGGTGATAGGCGGTAGGCTCCCAAGGCGCCCAACTCGGCGATCCGGCCTCTGAATTCGTCTACGCTCAAGTAGAAATACTGGGCCTTGCCCCTGAGCTCGATTCTCCGTGACGGTCTGAATGCCAGGTTAACTCCGAAGAGGGGGAGAGGCATCGTGTACTTCTGGATGGCTCCGAGGTCGACCTCCCGCGCCTCAAGGCCGGACGAGAATCCGGCTACATAGAAGCCGGCGTTGAGTCCAAAGTTCCAGGCCTGCCTATCGAGCACCAAAAACTGATAGGAAATGTCCAGCGTCTTGATATTCCAGAAGGAATCGATCGTCAGACCGACGAACAGTGTGTCTTCGCCCCAGAGAATTTCCCTCCCCAGGCGTTTGGTGGCTTGGCGGTTCAGGCTGTAGGCGGACGCTGCAATATGGTGCCGCCTGCCCAACCGGAGATCCGCCTCGATCCGGAACTCGAAGGTGAATTCGGGCAGCCCGAGGTCTGATTCGAAGGTCACATCGGTGCCTTGGCCGGTGCGAACGGAGATGAGTCGGGCACCGGTGCTATGAACTGGAAAGTAGCTGCCGGCAGCGATGGCGAAGCGAGGTTGTCCCCAGGCGTTAGGGGCGGATTCCCGTATCAGCGAGTCGGTGGCCGCCTGCTGGCACGGGGCGGGCTGGGCGAGGGCCAGGACGGCGATGGCCACCGCGCCGGCCCGGACACGGGCGCTTGCTGCGTTCAGAGCGGCTCCCGGTTTGGAATCGAGGGAATCGCTGAAAACTCGTCCCTGAGAAGTCTCACGCAGAACTTGGTCGCGCAGTCTGATTTTGGCAAGCACGGCGCCGATAACCACGTCTCGCACGCCGGTTCGCTCGTTGCCGCCAGCCCATCACCTTCGCATCTTGCTGGTTGACCATGGACAACCAGCGCACGCCAGACCGTTCCATCGACATCGCGGTAGAGCCGCCGACGCCGTTCGAGGAGGAGCAGCGCGAGCTGATGCAGCGGCGCCTGAGGCTGATCTGCTTTCTGGGCGTCGTGATCGCCGGGGTCGTTCACTTATTCTACGTCAGCGTGATCGGGCGCCCGGCGACTGTCATTACCCCGTTCACACCATATGTCGCCGTGGTCTACGATCTTCACGTCGCTTCCTTCGGCGTCGCCGCTCTCCTGGTGTATGCTCGCAACTGGAGCTTGCGGGTACTTGTCTCCATCGACCTCACGCTTTTCACTTTCAACATCCTGCTGACGCACTTCTTCGCTGTGGTGTTCGATCTCTACAAGGTACCGGTTTTCGCCGTATCGATGCTTCTCTTCCTCCACGCTTCCTTCGTGCCTGTCCGCGTCAGCGCCCAAGCCGCTCTGGCCGCCGTCGGAGCGCTGGGCTTTGCCGTAGCCGCGAGTCTGGGCTATGCGTTGATCCCGGGGATTCAGGAGTTCTGGCGCGCGGCCGACGGGCTCACGGCGTTTCGCGCCACGCTGGTCGAGGGGACTTTTCTGCTGGGTCTATTGGCGATCGTGTCGGTCACAATAACCAAAGCTCTCTACCATATGCGCCTTTCGCTACACAAGGCGCGGCGGCTGGGTAATTACATCATCGAGAGAGAGCTCGGCGAAGGAGGGATGGGACAGGTATACATTGCGCAGCATGCCCTTATTCGGCGGCCGACTGCGCTGAAGGTTATGAAGGCGGCTCCCGACGAGGAAGATTCTTACCTGGCTCGCTTCGAGCGCGAGGTTCGCCTGTCGGCAACCTTGACTCACCCCAACACCATCACGATCTACGACTTCGGGCGCACTGGACGGGATACCTTCTACTACGCGATGGAGTATCTGGAGGGCCTCAATCTTGAGCAACTCGTAGACCATTTCGGGCCAGTCCGTCCCGAGCGGGTGGTATTCATCTTGACCCAGGTGTGCGGTTCTCTGGCGGAGGCTCACGACAAGGGCATCGTGCATCGAGATATCAAGCCGTCGAACATTCTCTTGAGCCACCGCGGCGGGTTATACGATTTCGTCAAGGTGCTCGACTTCGGGTTGGCTAAACAATTCAAGCTCGATGAAGCGACGAGTGTGACCAGGACAGGCGTCCTGCTCGGGACACCGATGTATGTCGCCCCGGAAGCCGCCCGCACACCCGACCGGGTCGATGGACGGGCTGACCTTTACTGTCTGGGCGCGGTTGCCTACTGGATGCTTGTAGGCCGTCCCCCTTTCGAGGCCGCTTCGAGCCTCGAGGTGATCGCCGAGCATATCAAGGAGCGTCCATTACCTCCGGCGGAAGTCTCCGAGCTCGCCATACCCTGGGAGCTGAATCAAGTCGTGATGCGCTGCCTGGAGAAAGACCCCGAAGATCGCTTTCAGGCTGCCCGCGAAATGGGAGCCGCACTCCGGGGGATCTCGTTCGAGCTGCCGTGGACTCATGAAAGAGCTCGGGAGTGGTGGGCCCTTCACTCGCTGGAGTAGCCTTCGACGCGGAGCGTGACATCGGCTCGCCCCCAAGTGCCTGGGTCATCGCGTGCAGCCTCCGCGGTCTCGGGATCAGGGCTGACGACGCCCGCTTCCAGGAACTTCTCCCTCCGGATTTTCGCGCACCGATCGGCCTGTGTGTATATTGTCCCTCGCCCCGGAGGTGAGTGTCGGTCCGTGTTGCGTTTCGGCCTTACCGATCTCGTGCCCGCCGCCACATGAAGCAGGACAACCAGGGTAGGGGGAATGAAAGGTCTCAAGGGTCTGATCGGGGAGATACACCGCCGCTCACTGTGGCAAGTGCTGGGCATCTACCTCTTGGGATCGTGGGTGGCCCTTCAGGTGGTCGATGTCTTGGCCAACAATTTCGGCCTTCCCCAGTGGTTCCCGGCCTTTGCTCTGGCCCTACTCGTGATCGGCCTTCCTGTCGTGCTGGCCACGGCGTTCGTTCAGCAGGGGGTGGGTCTGCGGGAAGCGTCGACCGACAGCGCACCCAGGGAAGCCGGGCGAGCCCCGGCCATGCCGCAGGCCACGGGCGGCAGGCTCCTGACCTGGCGCTACGCGATCAGCGGTGGAGTGCTTGCCTTCGCCCTCTGGGGAGTCGTCGCCGCGGGCTGGCTCGTGCTGAGGGCTGGCGTGAGGGCCGAGGCCGGAGCCCCCGGCGATCGACGGTCGGTGGCGGTTCTGCCCTTCGCCAGCGTACACACCGATGAGGAGAGCCAGGCGTTCACGAGCGGCATCCACGACGACCTTCTGACTCAGCTCTCCAAGATAGAGAACCTTACGGTGATTTCGCGTACCTCGGTGCAGCGGTTCCGAGACACCGATATGAGTATCCCCCAGATCGCAGAAGAGCTGGGAGTGGCGGCCGTGGTGGAGGGCGGCGTGCAGCGCGCGGGCGATCGGGTGAGGGTGAACGTGCAGCTCATCGATGCCCGGACCGATCGACACCTCTGGGCCGAGACCTATGATGAGCAGCTCACGGTTGCGAATGTGTTTGCGATCCAGAGCGATCTGGCGAGAAAGATCGCCGGAGCATTGCAGGCGACGTTGACGCCAGAAGAGGAGCAGCGGATCGGGGCGCGGCCGACGGAGAGCCTGGAAGCATATCAGCTGTACACGCGCGGACGCTACGTTCTAAACAGCCGCGGTAGCACGAGAGAGGGGGTCGAGTCGGCGGCTGACCTTTTCCGGCAGGCGGTCGCTGCAGACTCGACGTTTGCGCCGGCCCATGTCGGGGTGGCGGACACTTACTTCCAGCTGTGGAGCCTGGGCTACGTGCATGAGACGGAGGCGCTTCCTCAGGCAGAGGCGGCGGCGGAGCGAGCCCTCGCCCTCGACCCGGATCTGGCGGAGGCGCGCGCGCTCCTTGGCTCGCTGCTGAGAGTGGAGCGGCGGCTCGAGGAGGCGGAACGAGAGTTCCTACGGGCGATAGAGCTCAACCCCGGGTCCTCTGCGGCGCATCGGGGGTACAGTGCACTATTGTTCGAGCTCGGTCGAGCCGACGAGTCGCTCGAGGAGGCGGAGCGCGCCGTCGAATTGGATCCGCTGTCGGCGGGAGCGCGGCGATCTTTACTTTCCAGGCTCATCTGGGCGAAGCAGTACGATGAAGCGATTCGGGAATCGCGCAAGCTGCTGGAGATCGAACCCAACGAGGCGGACGCCTATTACTACGCGGCAATCGCCTACACCGAACGGGGCGAGCACGACGTGGCGATCAAGACCCACAGGAAGGCCATGGAGCTGAACCCGGCCGACCCGTACTACCCGGCTGGCTTGGCCCACGCCTATGCGCGGGCAGCGATCGGTGACAGCGCGGTACTCTATCTGCAGCGAGCGGAGGAGGCGGGCGTCCCACTCAAAGAGATCGCGTTCGTGTACGCGGCGCTCGGAGATCTCGACCGCGCCTTCGAGTACCTGGATCGGGCCTACGCAACTGAGCCGGGGACGCTGGCCGGAATCGGAGCCGACACTTGGTCTGCCCCGCTGCAGGCGGATCCTCGGTGGTTTGAGCTTCTGCGGAAGCTGGGGCTACCGTAGCGCCACCGATCCATCCGCCCAGTGCCGGCTACCGTGACGCACCCGGAACCGGGAATCCGCGATCGCGCATCAACGCATCGATCTCGGCATCGCGCCCCCGAAACGCCCGATAGGCATCCGCCGGATCGACCGCATTCCTGACGGCGAACAAGTTGGCGACCATCCGGTTCGCCAGCTCCGTGTCGTAAAAGCCGCCCGCAGCCTCGGCGAAGGCCTCCGCGGCGTCTGCGGTCAGGACGTCCGCCCAGATGTAGCTATAGTAGCCGGCCGAGTAACCCTCACCAGAGAAGACATGGCCGAACTGCGGGCTCCGGTGCCGCATGACGATCTGCTTCGGCATGCCGAGGGCCGCGAGAGATTCGCGCTCGAACGCATCGGGGTCGAGGCCGCTGGGGTCCATCGTGTGATACTTCATGTCCATGAGCGCCGAGGCCAAGTATTCCGTTGTCTCGAAGCCCTGATTGAATGTCGCAGCGTTCCTTATCTTCTGAACCAGCTCGTCCGGCATCGGATCGCCGGTATCTACGTGGACGAGATAATTGTCAATCACTCGATCGGTCAGGAGCCAGCGCTCCAGCAACTGTGACTGCAACTCGGTATAGTCTCGCACCCCGCCGTTCAGCGTCGGGTAGGCGACATTGGATGAGAGACCATGCAGCGCATGGCCGAACTCGTGGAACAATGTCTCTGCATCGCTCCATGAGATGAGAATCGGCTCGTCGGGCGCCCCCTTGATGAAATTGGAGTTGTTAGAACTGATCGGCGTCTTATTGCCATTGAATGTCTCATGACCGCGATACGAAGTGGCCCAGGCGCCGGACCGCTTGCCCGGACGGGCAAACGGATCGAGGTACCAGACACCCACATGATCGCCGGATGTTCTGTCCGTCACCTCCCAGGCCTTCACATCCGGATGGAACACCGGCACAGTTCCTTCGGGTAGCGGACTGAATTTGAAGTTGAACAGCTCTGCCGCTACGAAGTGCATCGCGTCGATGAGCTTGTCGAGTTGCAGGTACTGCTTCACTTCATCCGAGTCGAGATCGTACTTCGCCTTCCGGACTTTCTCGGCGTAATAGCGGTAATCCCACGGCGCGATGGTGATCCCGGCATCCTCGGTGTCCGCAATCGCTTGCATGTCCGCGACTTCTTCCGCGACCCGGGCGCTGGCAGCCGTCCAGACGGCTTCCAGCAGCTCCATGACTCGCGCCGGCGTCTTCGCCATGCGGTCTTCCAGTCGCCAGTCGGCGTAATTCTCGTAGCCCAGGAGCCCGACGCGCTCGTCCCGCAGTTGCAGGATTTCAGCGATCACCGCGTTGTTGTCTTGCTCGTCGCCGTTGTCGCCGCGGTTGTAGTACGTCCTCCAGACCTTCTCTCGCAGATCGCGCTCATCCGAGAACGTCAGGAATGGCTCCATGGACGAGCGCGTGTTCGTGACGGCGTATTCGCCGTCGTGGCCCCGCTCCGTCGCGGCCGCTGCTGCCGCGCTCACGAAGGACTCCGGTAGGCCACTCAACTGGTCGTCCGTCAAGTACGTGACGTATCCCTCTTCATCTGCCAGGACGTTGTTGCCGAACCTGGTGTGCAGTTCCGCCAGGCGCTGGTTGATCTCTGCGTAACGTTCTTTGGCCTCTCCCGAGAGCGTCGCTCCGTTTCGCGCGAAGCTGTCGTACACCAGCTTGACAAGACGCTGTTGGTCGGGGCGCAGCGCCTGCGTGCTCTCGCTCTCGTAAACCGCCTTGATGCGGTCGAAGAGCGCCTGATTCTGAATGATCTTGGATCCATGCTCCGCCAGCTTGGGCGCCATCTCCATCTGTATATCGCGGAATTCGGGCCCGGACATGTTGGAGCCCCAGATACGCCAATAGGTCATCACCCGGTCGAGCCCGCGGCCGGCGTCCTCGAGAGCAAGAATCGTGTTCTCGAAGGTCGGCGCCTCGGGGTTCTCAGCGATCGCGTCGATCTCGGCCAAGGCTCTAGCCATGCCAGTCTCGAGAGATGGCTTCAGGTCAGCGAGGTCCATCCTGTCGAAAGCCGGCACGCCGCCGAAGGGGCCGGTCCACTCTGCTAGGAGAACGTTGCCGTTCGCGATATCTGCCTCGTCGGTCGTTGCCGATCTTTCGCCGCAGGCTGCTGTCAGGCTGATCATGAAGATGCAAGCTGTGGTTCTGGCGCGTTGGTGCATGGTATCAGCTCCCGGTTCGGTGGGGCTTGGTCAATTGTAGTCGGGGGCAATCGAAGGTGCAATCGCTGTTGGGCTATCTGGACGAGCTGGGAGTACTGGCGGGCGTCACACATCCTTGCTGATCGTAAGCTTCGATCGCGGCCCGTCGGATGGCGGAACCCCCAGGAGCATACCTGCGTTGGATTGGAAAGTCGATTGCAGTTCCGGCAGCTCCGCCGTTTGACACGCGAGATCAGCTGGGTTACGGTCCTAGCGATTCTCTCAACACAATCAATGCGTGGTTGGAGCGAACGGTTCCCGCGATCGAAGAGGCTGGCACCGCGAACGAAGGGAGCGCTCTATGTTGTGTGAGCGCTCATCGCTCGTCAGCTTGGTGGGCGCTCGCAGGTCTCCTCGAATTCCCCAGCGACGAGGGCATAGACGTCTCCTGTCTCGAGCCCTATCATCGGTGTCGGCTGCCGCGCCTATACGATAGCGACGAGAACATGAGTGTCTTTGGAGACCAGCCTCCCGGAGATCTGACGGATTCGACGATCGGTCACCTGACAGGTCAAGAAGAAGGGCACTTGTGCTCATCGGCTGACGCCGAGTTGCTTGGCGTGCGGGTCAACCGTGCGGTTGTGAGACCATTCCTCCAGCTGCGGGACGATGCTCGCAGGGGCGGTTTCGACCTTCAGATTCTCAGCGGATTCAGGAGTTTCGAGAAGCAGCTCTCGATCTGGAACCGCAAGGCTACCGGAAAGCTGGCCGTGCTGGACAGCGATGCAGTGCCCTTGGACATCGCCAGGCTGAGCGAGAGGGACCTGGTCTTCGCGATATTGCGCTGGTCGGCGCTACCGGGCGCTTCCCGGCATCATTGGGGGACGGACCTCGATGTCTATGATGCGGCTGCCCGGCCGGAGGGCTACGAGGTCGAGCTCATCCCGGAGGAGGTCGATTCCGGCGGCATGTTCGCCGCTCTGCACGAGTGGCTGGACGAAAGAATCGCTGCCGATGACGCGTTCGGGTTCTTTCGGCCCTACGATCAGGACCGGCAGGGTGTGGCGCCGGAGCGCTGGCACCTGAGCCACGCACCGACTGCCGCGGCCTACGAGCGGCAGCTCACCAATCAGGTGCTTCGAGGGACTATCGAGCGGGGGTCACTCGAGCTGAAGGAAGCCGTGCTGCTGAACCTCGACGAAATCTACGAACGTTTTGTGATCAACACGAATAAGCGTCTCGCATGAGCCTGCGCCCTCGGCAGCAGCGCGGAACGATACCCTGGATGCCGGACACCTACGGCCGCTCTCACCTGGGTGTTCCTCTTGAGGTCTGGCGCCCCCGAGACTCCTGCAAGCTCCTGATATTCGCTGGAATCCACGGCGAGGAGCCTGAAACGACGTTTGCGCTCTCTCGCGCCCTACGCCACCTATCCCGGCCGTCGCTCCAATGCGCGGTGGTCCTGGCGGCCAATCCGGACGGGCTGATCCGCGGAACGAGATGTAACGCCCGCGGTGTAGAGCTCAACCGCAATTTCCCAGCACGCGATTGGCGACCGGAGCCGGTCGCTCATCGCGCGACCATGGACGACCCCAGGGATGTTCTCTTGAGCCCGGGTCCTCACCCGGCCTCCGAGCAGGAGACCCAGGCCCTCATCGCACTCATTGGCGAGTTGAGGCCGGAGACGGTGATCGCGCTGCACGCGCCTCTCGCTTGCATCGACGACGCGGGGCAGGGGCCGGTCGCCCAATGGCTGGCACAGCGAACCGGTCTGCCGCTCGTGCAGGATGTCGGCTATCCGACCCCCGGCTCGTTTGGGTCATGGGGAGCCGAGCAAGGCCTCGCGGTAGTCACCTATGAGTTTCCTCTGGCACCTAGCGATGAACTGGTCCGCGACCACGTCCCCGTGCTGGTCGAGCTGTTGACTGGCGCGGGGCCGAGGGCACAGTCAACCGATACGAGCGCTCCGGCGCCCCAGGGCGCCGACGGCTAGAAGGGTCCTCATGGTTCTGAACTACATCTGGATCGCGTTCTTCCTGGTCGCTCTCGTTGTGGGCCTCGTGCGACTGATACTCCTGCAAGATACCGAGATCTTCACGACCATGGTCAACAGCACGTTCGAGATGGCCAAACTGGGTTTCGAGATCTCTTTAGGCTTGACGGGGGTGCTCACGCTATGGCTGGGCCTGATGAGAGTCGGAGAGAGGGGTGGCGCGATCAACATCTTGGCGCGGGTGGTTCGGCCGTTCTTCCAGAGGCTGTTTCCAGAGATACCGAGGGACCATCCCGTTCACGGATCTATGATCATGAACTTCGCGGCCAACATGCTGGGCCTCGATAACGCGGCGACCCCGCTGGGCCTCAAGGCGATGCAAGAGCTGCAGGAACTCAACCCCAGTGAAGATACGGCCTCGAACGCCCAGATCATGTTTCTCGTGCTAAACACCTCGGGCCTGACGCTGATACCCATCAGCATCATGGTTTACCGCGCCCAGCTGGGGGCCGCCAACCCCTCTGATATATTTCTGCCCATCCTGTTGACCACCTTTTTCTCGACCTTGGTCGGTTTGATCGCTGTCGCGGTCGTGCAGCGCATCAACCTATTCGACAGGGTGGTGCTGGCGTATCTGGTGGGCCTTACAGGAGTCGTTGCTGCCACCATCTTCTATTTCACGCGGCTTCCTCAGCAGCAGATCGAAACCGTGTCGAACGTAGTCGCCAACGTTCTTCTCTTCGGCGTCATCGCCGGCTTCATCTCGATGGCCATGCTTCGCAAGGTCAACGTTTATGAGGCCTTCATCGAAGGGGCCAAAGAGGGTTTTCCGGTTGTCATCAAGATCATCCCTTATCTCGTGGCCATCCTCGTTGCGATCGGCGTGTTTCGCGCTTCCGGTGCGATGGACTGGCTGGTGCTGGGAGTTGGAAGGATGCTCGGCGCGCTCGGCATCAACACCGAGTTCATCGGAGCCTTGCCCACGGCCTTAATGAAACCTCTAAGTGGCAGCGGCGCGCGAGGGATGATGGTGGATGCGATGCAGACCTACGGGGCGGATTCGTTTGTCGGCCGGCTGGCCTGCACGTTTCAAGGTGCGACCGATACGACGTTCTACATCATAGCGTTGTATTTCGGTTCGGTGGCAGTGCGAAAGACGCGGCACGCGGTGACCTGCGGTCTGCTGGCCGACCTTGCCGCGGTCGTTGCGGGCATATTCATAGCTTATCTGTTCTTCAACTGACGACGGATCGAGGGCCTTCATGAATCGGCTTCTATTCGGATTGGCTGCCACGCTTGCAGTTTTCGCGATCGCTCCAGCGGCGGGAGCTTCCGCACAGGAGCCCGCGACTGATACAGTGGCGCAGGCGCTGTCCGTATTTCTCGATTGCAACGCCCACAACTGCGACTTCGATCACTTTCGACGCGAGATCGTTTGGGTGAATTGGGTTCGAGACAGACGGGACGCGGACATTCATCTGCTGGTGACGGCCGAGGAGACCGGCGGTGGAGGCTGGAGGTACACGCTGGACTACATAGGGCGGCGGGGGTTGGAAGATCTGACCAAGTCGAATCTCTATATCTCCGATCCCGACGATACCGACGCAGAAGTGCGCGAAGCGCTGACCCGGTTCATGGCGCTGGGACTCGTGCAGTTTGTAGAGGGGACTCCACTGGCGCCGCGGCTGAGGATCATGTACGAAGCGCCCGCGGTCGCTGTGGTCCAGCGTGAGGAACTCGACCCGTGGAACCTCTGGGTCTTCCGGCTTGAGCTCGATGTAGAACTCGAAGGCGAGAAACGGGAGAGCAGCAACGCGTTCGGTGCATCTGTGCACGCCGATCGAGTCGCCGAGGATCTTAAGATCAACATCGGTCTGGCGGGCGAGTACATGCGTGACGAGTTCGAGTTCGACGACGGCGAGCTAGTGAGCAGTACATCAGAGGAGTACTTTGCCGGACTGTCCGCGGTGTGGAGCCTGGACGATCACTGGTCGGCTGGCGGCGGGGTGAACGCAGACCGCTCGACTTTTCTCAACAGGGATTTGGCGCTGTTCGTCGGCCCGGCTTTGGAGTACAACATCTTCCCCTACAGTGAATCCACTCGACGGCAGGTGACTTTCCGCTATATGCTCGAGGTGGGATACTTTAACTACGAGTTAGAGACCATCGAAGGACAGACGGAGGAGACGCTGCCGCGGCATAGCCTGATCGTTGGGGCCGCCGTACAGCAGCCGTGGGGCGAGATTCACGGTTCGCTGGAGGGAATCCAGTACCTGCACGACTTGAAGGCCCATCGAATCAACTCCTTTGTTGAATTCGAATATCGATTGTTTCGCGGGCTGAACTTCGATATCGAACTCGACTTTTCTCGCATCAAGGACCAGTTCTTCTTGCCCAAGGAGGGACTGTCCGAAGAAGAGATCTTGCTGAGACGTCGGCAGAGAGAAACCGACTACCGTTACGAACTGAGCGTCGGGCTCAGCTACCGATTCGGCTCCAAGTTCGCCAATATCGTGAACCCGAGAATGGAATGATGCGACGGCACTGGCCGGTATAGCCAGTGCCCTCTGCGGTTGCGGGCAGGCCGTCGCGTCTTGTAGACTTCAAGTTCTAGCGGCATGGTCTGGCCACAAAAGTTCACGCGGTTCACGGAGGCCGAAAGCTGCCGGCCCACGGCGGCGGTGAGCGGGTTTGGCGGCGGGAAGCTGAGCCGAAAGACATGAACGACACCATAAGCTTCACACTCAATGGCAAGCTGGTGACACTGGAGACCGACGCCGAACGGCTATTGCTTTGGGTTCTGCGCACGGATTTGGAGTTGACAGGCACCAAGTATGGCTGCGGTGCGGGCTTATGCGGATCTTGTACCGTGGTCGTCGATGGCGTGGCCGTCCGATCGTGTGTGACGAGACTGGGCGGTGTGGAGGGCAAGAAGGTGACCACGATCGAGGGACTGGCCCGCGACGGAGAGCTCCACCCGCTACAGCGAGCGTTCCACGAGTTGGGCGGCTTCCAGTGCGGCTATTGCACGCCCGGCATGCTCATGAATGCCTACGGGCTGCTGCTTGAGAACCCGACCGCGACGCGCGACGAGATCGTGCAGGGTATGGAGAACAACCTCTGCCGCTGCTCCGCTTACACCAGGATCATCGAGGCGATCGAGATGGCTTCCGAGCAGATGGGGGGCCGCCATGAATGACGCGACGCGAATGGACCGGCGTGACTTTGTGAAGATGCTGGGCGGCGGCATCGTAGTCATTGTGAATCTCGGACCTCTCACGCTCTTCAATTCACGCGCTCCCGAGGAATTCCAGCGCCGTTATCCCGAGGATATCAATGCCTACCTGCACATCGCCGAGAACGGCAAAGTGACACTGTTCTCGGGCAAGATCGAGATGGGGCAGGGGGTCATGACGTCTCTTACGCAGATGGCGGCCGAGGATCTCGGCGTCTCGCTCGAGACCATCCACATCGTGATGGGGGACACGGATACGTGCCCCTGGGATATGGGCACCTTCGGCTCCTTGTCCACCCGGATGTTCGGGCCGGCGGTGCGCGCGGCCGCCGCCCGTGCCCGTCTCGTTCTGACCGATCTGGCTGCTGATCGTCTTGGCGTTCCAAGAGACGGTCTGATGGTGGAGAACGGCGTGGTCTATGTGAAGTCCGACCGCAGCCGGAGCGTTTCCTACGGCGAGCTGGCTAGAGGCCAGGAGATTACCCACTCCGTCGACGAGCAAGCGGTGTTGAAGGCGGTCGAAGAGTTCAAGGTGATGGGCAGCTCGCCGAAGCGGTTGGATGGCTACGAGAAAGTCACCGGCGCGGCGAAGTACGCGGGCGACATCCGGCTTCCCGGGATGCTTTACGCCCGGATCCTGCGGCCGCCGGCCCACGGCGCGATACTGAGAGGAGTCGACACCGCGGCGGCCGAGACGTTGTCCGGTATCACAGTGGTGAACGAGGGCGGCCTGGTGGCTGCGCTCGCCGCCGACCCAGAAGCGGCGGAGAAGGCTCTGGGCCTCATGAAGGCGGACTTCGATGTCCCGGCCCCTTCCGTGGATACCGAGAGCATCTTCGCGCACCTGGTGGAAGCCGCACCGGAGCCCAACGTGACGGAGCGCGAAGGCGACCTGGACGCCGGGCGCAGCGTGTGTGAGCGGACGTTCGACGTCAGTTACTACAACAGCTACGTCGCCCACGCCCCGATGGAACCGCACACCGCCGTGGCCGAGATCAGGGGCGGGAAGGCGACGGTCTGGTCGTCTACACAGGCACCATTCAGCCAGCAGCGGATGATCGCCCGCGAGATCGGATTCCCCGAAGAAGACGTCCGCGTGATCACTCCTTACGTCGGGGGTGGGTTTGGGGGCAAGGTACCCGGCCAGCAGGCTGTGGAAGCGGCGCGGCTGGCCAGGATCACGGGGGCACCCGTGCAGGTCGCCTGGACACGGGCAGAGGAGTTCTTCTACGACACCTTCCGGCCGGCCGCTGTTGTGAGAGTGGCCTCCGGGATCGACGCGGATGGGAAGATCAGGCTCTGGGACTACGAGGTCTACGGGGCAGGCTCGCGCGGCTCCGACGTGTTCTACGATATCCCGAACCGGAGCGTGCGGATCTACGGTGAGTGGAGGGGGGCGGAGGATTTGCACCCCTTCGCGGTCGGGCCGTGGCGTGCGCCCGCGGCCAACAGCAACCGATTCGCGGCCGAGCAGCAGATTGACATCATGGCAGCGGCCGCCGGAATCGATCCACTGGAATTCCGCCGGAAGAACACCAGGGATGAGCGGATGCTCGCCACGCTGAAAGCGGCAGCCGAGACCTACGGCTGGGAACCGGCCGTGGCGCCACGCAAGAATGGCCGCGGGCGCGGGCTGGCATGTGGGATCGATTCGGAGACCTATGTGGCTCTGATCGCCGATGTCACCGTAGACTCTGAGACCGGCAGGGTCAAAGTGGATCGCGTCGTCTGTGCCCAGGACATGGGGGTGGTCGTCAACCCCGACGGCGCCCGGATGCAGATGGAGGGGTGCATAGCCAT
>CP070722.1:809488-824914 GCA_020350785.1 Gemmatimonadota bacterium | reverse complement strand
GGGAAACGACCAGGACCCGGACTCGACCACCGATGCGCTGCCCCCGAGTATGTCGATGGCGACGCCGGTGTCGTTCAGGTAGAAGAACTCGCGACCCGAAAGGAAGGCGCTGCAGTTGCGGCTCACGGCGTACTCGAGGGTAAGGCCTCCGCGAAGCGACAAAAACATCTCGGATGTTCTATCGCCCGCCATCGCGTACGGCTGATACTCGTTGCTCTTGAGCTCGGTCGCACCGAGGCCAAAATCGGCGAACAGCTTCCACCGCGAGCCCCCGATGCTGGGAAGATCGAACTTCAGCGCTGCGCTGTAGTGGTAGAGTTTCAAGCCCGCCGCAGGCGTCTCCCCATAACGCTCTACGCTTCCATACTTCCGCACGGCATCGAGGAATCCCCTGTCCTCGTTGGCGGAGCTGCTTCCAAACCCTGCCAGCGCAGGCGCCACACTGCGCGGTGCCCGCTCCACCTGCCCACGCGCTTCTGCGACGCCCATGAGAAGGGGCGCCAGCGATAGGCAGAAACAACGCCGCGCCGGCCCTACAGCCGCGGACAGCCAAACTGTTACTGAACGCAAGGAAGGTCCCGCAAGTGAGCTTCGACTAGAGGTTCGCTGCCGGCCGACGCCGATTTCGGACGCCCGGCCGATCGCTGACACCGCGTCGGATGCTACTGCGACGAGTCACCCCGGTCAAGCCGTGCCGCCGCATTTCCCTCGGTTGTCGCGACTTCCGGCCGACACGCAAACCCGCCGCTTGACCCGATTCTTCGAACTAGCTAACTAGCAGACTGGCCCCGACAACGGTCCCAAATCGTCTGGAAAAGGAGCGCGACCGTGAACGCTATCACCCGCTCGCTACTCGCTCTTTGCCTGACAACGATTCTGCCCGTCGTGTCGGGCTTCGCCCAAGAGCCCTATCATCAACCAGCGCCCGATGTTGTGGCGATCGTCGACGCGCCGCCCACTCCCAGCGTCAACATCAGTCCAGACGGAGCCTGGATGGCACTCGCCGATCAGCGCGCCTACCCCAGCATCGCCCAACTGTCCCAGCCGACCCTCGGGCTGGCCGGCATCCGCTTCAATCCCCGCACCAACGGCGACGATCAGCCACCCCCCGTGACCGCCATCAGATTGTTGCGTTTGGACGACGGTCAGGAACGACAAATCGACCTGCCGGAAGACGCCCAGCTTACCTATCCCTTCTGGTCGCCCGACAGCAGGCACCTGGCATTCACCAATACCACAGACGCCGGCGTGGAGCTCTGGGTCGCCTCCGTCGATTCTGAGCACGCGCGTCGGCTGACCGGTCCGCAGCTCATGGCCGCCCGTGGCGCCCCCTGCCGGTGGCTCGCCGGCTCAGAAGCCCTACTCTGCCAACTGATTCCCGCCGACAGGGGTCCCGCACCCGAGCCGCCCCGCGCGCCCGGGGGACCAACGATACAGGAAGCCGAAGGTGGCCAGCAGGCGCCGGTCCGCACCTATCAGAACCTGCTGACTTCGCCTTTCGATGAGGTTCTCTTCGAGTACTACTTCACCGCGCAGCTCACCCGAATCGACCTCTCCGGCGAACGCGAGCTCATCGGTGAACCCGCGATCTTCAACCAGATCGACGGGGCACCGGATGGCCTCCACGTTCTCGTCAGCCGGGTTCAGCGGCCCTATTCCTACCTCGTTCCCGTTTACAGCTTCCCGCAGGAGGTCGAGGTCTGGGGTCACGCCGGAAGTGAGGTGCATCACATCGCGTCGCTTCCCTTGGCCGAGAACGTGCCCATCGGTGGCGTGCCGAAGGGCCCGCGAAGCATCGACTGGCTTCCCGGTCAGGGCCACTCGCTGTTCTGGCTGGAAGCGCTGGACGGCGGCGATCCCAAAGCCGAGGTCGATCACCGCGACAGACTGGTCCGACTCGATCCGCCCTTCGCGGGAGAGCCGCTCGAGCTGGCCCGCACCGAGCTCCGCACCTACAGCGTTCGCTGGTCGGACGACGGCGAGCTCGCGCTAGCTTGGACTTGGGATCGGCCCACCGAGAACACGAAGACCGTGCTCGTGGATGCCACCAAGCCCGGCGCCCAGCACAAGGTTCTTTGGGATATGAACAGACAGGACGCTTATAGCGATCCGGGCGACGCCGTTCTGACTCTGACCGAGAGAGGGGAGTACGTTCTGCTCCGTTCACCCGACGAGAGTTCGATCTACCTGGCTGGTGCCGGCGCATCACCCGAGGGAGATCACCCCTTCCTGGACCGTTACGACCTCGCTACCGGTGAGACCCAGCGACTGTGGCTCGCTCAGGATCCGTACTACGAGTGGCCAATCGAGGTGCTCGACGCAGAGGCGAAACAGCTGGTCACGCGTCGCGAGTCGAAGAGCGCGCCGCCCAACTACTTCGTAAGGGACCTCAGCGACGGTACTACAAGAGCCATCACCCAGATCGGAGATCCGGCGCCCCAGCTCACAGGCATCGAGAAGAAGCGCATTCGCTATTCACGCGCCGACGGGGTAGACTTGACCGGCACGCTCTACCTGCCCCCCGACTACGTCGAGGGCACGCGGTTGCCCACCGTGATTTGGGCTTATCCCTTCGAGTTCAAGTCGGCTGACGCCGCCGGCCAGGTCCGCGGCTCCGAGAACCGCTTCACCTTTTATCGCGGCTACTCCCATCTCTTCTTCCTCACCCAGGGGTATGCCGTCCTCGACGCCGCCAGCATGCCGGTTATCGGGGAGGGCGACGAGGAGCCTAACGACTCGTTCGTCGATCAGCTCGTCATGAACGCCCGGGCCGCCATCGACGCACTGGTCGAGTTGGGTGTGACCGACCCCAATCGCGTCGGCGTCGGCGGACATTCCTACGGTGCATTCATGACTGCCAACCTGCTGGCGCACTCCGATCTCTTCCGGGCCGGCATCGCCCGCAGCGGCGCCTACAACCGCAGCCTCACCCCGTTCGGCTTTCAGAACGAGCGCCGCACTTTTTGGGAAGCGCCGGAAATCTACTTCGCCATGTCACCGTTCATGCACGCCGACTCGATTGACGAGCCGATCCTGCTCCTCCACGGCGAGGCGGATACCAACTCCGGAACCTTCCCCATCCAATCCCAGCGCCTCTACCACGCCGTTAAAGGAATGGGCGGCACCATCAAGCTCGTCATGTACCCGCACGAGCAACACGGCTATCGGGCCCGCGAAACGGTGCTTGACGCGCTTTACCAGCAATTCGATTGGTTCGATCGTTTCGTGAAGAACGCCGGTTCCAAAAACGCTCGCGCGACGAGCGCCACAGACGCCAGCGCCGGCCATTAGCGCCCGTGACAAACAACTCGGACCTCGACGATCGACGATACTCGGACAGAGAATCGCCGATTGTCGAGTCCGGTCTCAGTGAATCCGAGATTCGCCCAGGTGGTTGAACCCGACTGGTGGCACCAGCTGGGGTCGATCGACCGGGAGGCTGGCCAATGGCTGGGGCCGCATTACCAACTCGACCAGCGTGCCTACCACGAGATCTCCCACCTTGACCATACCCGGCGCGTTTATGAGGCCGACATCGTCGTAGGGCGTGTGATACTCCGGGTGTAAACCGGTATGGAAGAAGGCAACCGGCTTGCCGAGTTGATAGAAGCACGCTTGATCGCTGCGGTTGATCAGATTCTCGGAGTATTGTAGGTCCAGGGAATGAACGTTGGCCTCCTCGAGAAGAGCCGGCCAATCCGACGAGGATGATGTCCCGATCAGCGCGACTTGGTCGTTTCGCAGTCGACCGACCATGTCCAGGTTGACCATGGCAACCACACTGTCCATCGAAACGGTCGGATGCTCGCAATAGTGGAACGAACCGACCAGCCCGACCTCCTCAGCACCATACGCCTGGAACATCAACGAACGCCGGTCTTCGCTCGAGACTCCCCCTCCGCCGATGTGCTCGCTCAGAGCCCGGGCGATGTCGAGCAGCAGAGCCGTGCCCGAGGCGTTGTCGTCTGCGCCGTTGTAGACGACTACCGAGTCCGGCCCAACAATATCGAAGCCGACATGATCGTAGTGGGCGCCCACAACGATCCACTGACCCGCCAACGCGCCCGACCCGGGTATCACCCCCAGAACATTCCGCGAGACCCGACCCGCCACCCCATCCACCGGGAAAGGGATGTCAAATTGCTGAAGATAGTCAGACACTCCCGGGGCGAGGCCGAGCTGCCCGAACCGCTCACGAATGTACAAAGCCGCCCCCAGCTCGTAGTCTGATCCTGTCCGCCGGCCGAACATGCTGTCAGCCGCCAGGGCCGCGATATCCTCCAAGATCAGCGACTCGTTCAATTGTGGTAGCCCCGACTCGGCCGTCCAGAAAGCGAACGACTCAGCCTCCAGCAGATTGTTACCGGCGGTGTCTCTGACCGTCGCCGCCACCGTCGCGGTATAGGCGGTCGCGAAATCCAAGGGGGCGGCAGGCGTGAAGGTGATCGTGCTGGGGTTGCTCTGACTGACGGCGCCGACCACCGTCCCACCCTCCGAAATCAAAGTCACGACCTCCGAGCCGACCGAACTCGGGTCCAACGGCTCAGAGAAGACAGCCGTGAAACGAGCGTATATCGATACGCCCCGCTCGTCGTTCGCCGGGCTCGACGAGACGATGAAGGGGGGCGTTTCATCGACCGCCGGTTCCGGCCCGGTTCCCTCATCGCCGCAAGAAACCAGCGACCCAAACAGCACCGCCGCGAGTATCGCGCCCGCGCCGACGCGACCCTTCTGGCGCTGCGCCGACGAATCCGACCGTCTGCTCATTCGCTCAGCTTTCCTCCAAGGCTTCACTTTGGTCAGCGCCACCGTCCGATTCGTCTCCGTCACCAACCTCACGAATGTGCTCGAGACGGGCTATCCGGTGTCCGTCCATGGCGATCACCCGGAAGACGCCACCAGCGAAGGCCACGGTGTCTCCGACCTGTGCGATGCGGCCAAGATGTGCTTGAACGAATCCGGCCAGCGTGTCATGCTCCGTTTCCGGCAGCTCCAAGCCCAGCCGGACGTTCACCTCGCGCAAGGGCAGAGCGCCATCGACGCGCACTTCGCGCTCGCCGATTGCCTCGATCTGGAGCGGTTCGACATCACCATCGTCGTGCAACTCTCCAACGATTTGCTCCAGCACATCTTCAAGAGCCACCAACCCCGCGGTGCCACCGAACTCGTCGATAACTATTACCATCTTGAGGCGCTCATCACGCATCTCCTGAAGCAGATGCTGGACCGACATGGTCTCCGGCACGAAGCGCGGCTGCCTCATACACGAGCGCACACTGGTCTCACCCTCGGCCTCGGCTCGCCAGATGTCCCGGGCTTTCACGAATCCCACGATCCGGTCGATGGACCCCTCGTACACTGGTATGCGCGAGTAACCGGCCTCGAGCATGACCGACTTCGCCTCCTCGAGCGTGGCGGCCACTGGAACCGCCTCTAACTTTGTTCGCGGCGTCATGATCGATCCGACCCTGATACGGTCGAGGTGCATGACACGCGTTACGACCTCCCATTCGTGCTCGCCGAGAGAACCTTCGCGGCGACCTATCTCGGCCAGTACCTCCAGCTCTCCACGGCTCACCGCGGGACCACGCTCTCGCTTTGGTGCGATCGCACGACTCAGCAGCGCGAGTGGCACGAGGATCGGTTTCATCAACAACACGAGCCAACGGAGAACATAAGCCACCGGTCGCGCCAACAGCTTCCACGACCGGGCACCGATCGTCTTGGGAATGATCTCCGAGAACACGAGCACGGCGAATGTGAGGGCCGCCGAGAAAAGCGCGATCCAGGCGCTGCCGAATACCTCAAGCGCCAGCGCGCCGCCCACCGCCGCACCGACGGTGTGCGCAATCGTGTTCAACGTCAGGATCGCCGCGATCGGCTGATCCAGGTGGTCCCGCATGTCGGCCAACAGACGGCCGGCCTTGGAATCGCGCCGCTTCAGCAAGGCGACATACGAATAGGAGACGGAGAGAAGAACGGCCTCCATGATCGAGCAGATGAAGGACACGGCGAGTGAGATTGCGATGACGAGAATCAGGCTGGTCAAGACGTCCTACTTGCGGTCGGCTTCTGCTCTCGAATGATTCAACTTACAGGCCGGGGAGCGCCGCGCAACGCAGGCGCCGCATCCCGCCCGTCGATCTCACGTCGGATGCCTTCGTGAAAGCTCCGGCTGATCGGATAGCGCCAGGCGATCAAGATCGCTGCCAGATTGCAGACCGTAGGAGCCCCCACGTACAGGAATCGCAACGTCCATACCGCCACCGGGGATTGCTGTGCAACTCCCGGAGTGTACCCGGATAGATCCAGTATCGGAAACGCCAGCCCCGCGCTCAATGCCGCCGCCAACTTCTTAACGATCGACCAGAACCCGATATACTCACCCTCTCGCCGAATCCCGGTCTGCCACTCATCGTAGTCGATTACATCGGCGTGCATCGATGGCGGTATCGCCATTACCCCACCCACGCCCAGCGCCGACAACGCGACGATGACTCCGAACGGCGCTGCATCGCCTCGATCCAAGAAGAAGGCAGGAAAGAAGGCAATCGTATTGACCGTGAGGGCAAGCAGCCAGGCACGTCGCTTCTCCAGGCGGCGCGCCAAATGAATCCACGCCGGCACCAACGCGGTTCCGATACCGAGGTAGATAGCGAGAAAGAGTGGTCCGCTACGGCTACCCAAGACGTGTTCGACATAAAACAGGATCATCGTGGCCGCCACCGAGAAGCCGACCGCGGTCACCGTATAGGCACTCAACAGGATGCGGAAAGGCCTGTTGTGAAACACCGTAACGATGCTTCGCGCAAACCCGCTCGGTCGTTGCGACTCCGCGAGCTCTCGCTCCCGAACGACAAGCAGGCAGCCGCCCACCAAAAGAGCGACCAACACGGCGTAGATTCCGCCTATCAGGTAGTAACGCTGGCGCTCCGCAGCGAGATTGCTGGTCAGATCGCTTCCCACCCCCACGACCAGGGGGATGGCAGCCGCTAACAGCGTGCCCGCTAAGACCGAGCCCTCCCTCACTCCCAGCAGTCTCGTCCGCTCATCATAGTCAAACGACATCTCCGCCCCCAGCGCCTCGTACGGAACCGTAACCATTGTCCAGGCGACGAAGAACACAAAGGTGAGCGCACCCAGATAGAGTCCCTCCAGCAGCGGGTCCGCGATGTTCGGCAGCACGATCAGCAGCACGAACGTAGCCGCCAGCGGTACGGAGCCGGCAGCGATCCAGGGCCGCCGCCGACCCCACGGGCTACGAGTGCGATCCGACAAGGCACCGATGGCAGGATCGATCAGCGCATCCCAAACACGCGATGCCAGCACGACGATGCCCAACACCGTCAGATTGATACCCACCACGTCGGCGTAATACTTCGGCAGGAACACATAGAAGGTCAGAGCCAGCGTTGCGAGAATCAGACCCGGCGCCCCGTAGGCCGCTATCGTTATAGGTGTAAGGGTGGTCTTCTCGCTCATTTGCACTTCAGGGGGTCGGTACAAGGCCGCCGTTGTCGCGAACTGCGTCCGGCGCCGTCGCGATCATGATGGGCGGAAACACTAGTCTCCAGCCGCGAGACCGTCAACGTCGCAAGGCGTGCGGCGCCACCCCCGCATCTGGCTGGCCCAGAGTGAGGCTCGGCACCTGGTGACCGACCAACGGCTCGGGTCGCGAGGCAACTTCCTGTAAGACGTCGAGCACTACATCCGCGACCCTCACAAGCCCTGCGAGATTTATCAGTTCGACGTCGTCGAAAGGCGTGTGGTACTCGGCATGTAAGCCGGTATGAAAGAAGACGACGGGCCTGTTCTGAAGATAGAAACAATAGTGATCGCTGCCTCGCAGGCTGCTGTCGTCGAAGACGAGGTGCATTCCGGGTGCGCTGACTTCAGCGAAGACATCGGCCCAATCGTCGGACGATGAGGTTCCGATCACGATGAGCACGTCGTTTCTCAAGCGGCCCAGCATGTCGAGATTCAACATCGCGACAACATCCAGCATGGGCACCGTAGGCTGCTCGCAATAGTAGATCGAACCGACAAGGCCTACCTCTTCGGCACCGTAGGCCTGAAACATGATCGAGCGTCGTTCCTCTTCGGCCCCGGCCTCCGCTGCGTAATCGCTCATGAAACGGGCGATCTCAAGCAGGGCCGCGGTGCCCGAGGCATTGTCGTCGGCGCCGTTCAAGACCACGGCGGAATTGTTCACTTGACTGAAGCCCATATGGTCGTAGTGAGCGCCGATGATCACCCACTCGCCGGCCAAGCTTCCCTTGCCCGGCAGCACCCCAAGCACGTTCTGCGACACGAGCCCCGAGACGCCGTCGACCGGAAACGGAATCGGAACCGACTGCAGATATCCCGAAACTCCCGGCTCTAGCCCTACGGCCTGAAAGCGGCCACGTATGTACCGAGCCGCACGAAGTTCGTGATCCGAGCCGGCGCGCCGGCCGTACATGCTGTCATCGGCCAGAACACCGAGGTGAGCGCGTATCGCCGACCCACTGAGCGGCGCAACACCTTCGGGCGATGACGCCCCATCGCAGGCCGACAGCGCCGGGGCCAATAGCAAGAGCAGTGAGATCCGTTTGATTGGCACTGTCGTCCTCCCCTCGCGGCTTCCCGGGTCGTGTCCCACACCCACCCCGCCTTATTATACCCCTACGTAGGCCGAAGCCCTCGCCGTTTCGGCGGCCGGGCGCGGGCTCTCCAAAGCGATCACCGTTGCTTCATAGATCGTTATCCTCCGTCGAACAATCAACCCGTGCGAAGGCAAGAGAACAGCACCCCAAAAGCGCCGCGGTTGCACTGACGCCATTGCCAGCGCGAACTTGGTTGCCTTGGATGGCCCCAAGCGCCATACAAACGGGAGGACGATTCGAGAATGCAGGCTGCGATCTTTCGACGGCACGGCGGACCCGAGGTGGTGGAGGTCGCTGACGTACCGCCCCCAACCGTGGCACCAGGTCACACTCTCATCGCGGTTAGAGCCGCGGCTTTGAATCACCTAGACCTCTGGACGCGCAGAGGGCTGCCGGGCCTCGATCTCGAGCTTCCGCACGTCGGGGGCTCCGACGTTGCGGGGACAGTCGCGGAGCTTGGCGACGGCGTCGAGGGCATGGCAGCCGGGACACGGGTATTGGTCAATCCCAGTCTCTGGTGTGCCGCCTGCGAGTTCTGCCATCGCGGCGAAGAGAGCTTGTGCGCATCTTACAGGATCCTCGGTGAGCACTTGCACGGCGGCTTCGCCCAGTTCGTTTCTGTTCCTGCCCGCAACGTCCTGCCGATCCCCGACGACCTGAGCTTCGTGGAAGCGGCCGCCGTGCCCCTGGTCTATCAAACCGCCTGGCGCGGGATTATAACCCGCGGCCGGCTTCGGGCCGGCGAGACCGTTCTCGTTACCGGCGGCTCAGGCGGCGTGTCGACCGCTGCCATCCAAATCGCCAAGCTGGCCGGAGCTCGGGTCCTGGGGGTGACGGCCGGAGCGGAAAAGGTCCGGCGTCTGGAGGAACTGGGGGCTGATCTGGTCATCGACCGGCTCGAGACCGACTTTTCGAGAGAGGTCTGGCAGGCCACAGGCAAGCGCGGCGTCGATCTCGTCTTCGACAGTGTCGGCGAGGCCATCTGGCCGGCACTCGTCAGGTCCCTGGCCCGCGATGGCCGCCTGGTCGTCTATGGCGCGACCACCGGGCCGCGGGGCCAGATCGACATCCGTCTCACGTTTTGGAAGCAGCTCAAGATCATCGGCACGACCATGTCGAGCCGTGCCGAGTTCGAAGAGGTGATGCGCCTCGTGTTCGCCCGACGCCTCCGCCCCGTCATCGACGTGGTCTGGCCACTCTCGAAGGCCAGAGAAGCACACGAGCGGCTTGAGGCGGGCGCGCAGTTCGGCAAGATCATTCTGGAACCCTGACACCGTGGCTCCAACACGCTTGCCCGCGGGCCCTCGCATAACGCCAAGTGAAGCTGTCAAGCGACGGGCTCGTGCCCTCGGCTTCGACCTGGTGGGTATCGCGCCCGCCGAGCGGCCGGCTCACGCCGACTTCTACATCGAGTGGTTGCGTCGCGGCTATGGCGGCGAGATGCACTATATGGCACGGCCCGACGCCGTTCGTCGTCGCCTCGAGCCCGTTGAGACGCTACCGGGTGCCCGCTCCATCATCGTCGTCGCGCTCAACTATCACCTTCCCGACGATGGCCTGCCAGCCGGCCCGGAGCGCGGGATCGTCGCCCGCTACGCCCTGGGCAACGACTATCACCGCATATTCGAGGAGAAGCTCGGGCGCCTCGCCGACGCTTTAGCCGAACTCGTCGGCCATGAAGTCAACGCCCGAGCCTACGTCGACTACGGCCCCGTCCTGGAGCGTGGCCATGCTCAACGCGCCGGCCTGGGATGGATCGGGAAGAATACGATGCTCATTCACCCACGCATCGGATCCTTCCTCTTTCTTGGAGAGATCTTGACCGACGCGGCTCTCCAACCCGACGCCCCATTCTTGCCCGATCACTGGGGCACCTGCGAACGCTGCATCGAAGCCTGCCCAACCGGTGCCATTACGAGCGCCCGCCAGCTCGATGCACGGCTCTGCATCTCCTACTTGACCATCGAGCTTCGTGGCCCTATTCCCCGCCCCCTGCGCCCGCTGATCGGCAGTCGCATCTTCGGCTGCGATATCTGTCAGGACGTCTGTCCCTGGAACGACGCGATCCCCAGAAGCGGCGAGCTTGGTTTCACTCCCCGCGAAGCCGTGATCGGCCCGCGCCTGGTGGAGCTCATGTATCTGAGCGAAGAGGACTTTCACCACCGCTTCCAAGGCACCGCACTCACTCGCTGTAAGCGCCGCGGCCTCCTTCGCAACGTCGCCGTCGCAATCGGCAACTGGGCCGACCCAAGCGCCCTACCCGCCCTGATTCGCGGACTGCATGATGAGGAGCCCCTCGTTCGCGGCCACTGCGCCTGGGCGCTGGGCAAGATTCCCAGCCCAGCGGCCGGCAGCAGCCTTCAGGAGCGGCGGACCCTCGAGACCGATGCCTGGGTCAATGAGGAGATAGAGCTCGCCCTGGCAGAGCTTGCAGTGACTCCGACCTAAACCTTCCCTGAGGGCACCCGGCCGGCATCAACCGATTCCGGAAGTTCGATCGCATGCATGGCGATACCGGTCGGGACCTTCGGCCAGAAATAAGTCGTCTTGGGAGGCAAGCGCTCACCCGAGATCACCGCCGCCCGCACTTGCCCCACCTCCGGCGGCGCCAGGAGCGCCGCAGCTTGAGCGGCTCCCGACCTCACGGCCTGCAGAGCCGCCTCCGGGTCCTTCACATAGCTGATCCGCTCCAACTGGTCCGCAGAAGAGAGCCCCGCACAGTCGGACAAGAACGCAACGTGGAACGCTACCGAAGAGACAGTGTCTACCGCCCCCGCCCCCGCCCCTCTCAGGCGCATGAGCCAGCCCCCGCCCTGCTCCCGGGCCATCAGCACGAAGGCCGGGCGTCCCGCCTCACTTTCCAATTCGCGCCGGGCGCGATCGAGGCTTTCTTCATCGAGCCTGACGATGTCGAAACGCGCGGAAGCCTTCAGCGCCGCCGCAGCCCAATTCAACGGCTCACCCGCGATCGTTCGGTGCGTGGGCAGAAGCAGAAGCCCGGGATCGTTCTCCGCCACGACATAAGCTAGCACGTAATCGATCGTGCTCTTTTCGCGCGAAGTCCACGCCGCCGACAGCTCGTCGCGATACGCCAGAGCCGTCTCGTAGCGATGATGGCCGTCTGCTATGAGGAATGTCTGCCCGCTCAACAGGGCCGCCAGCTCCTCCTGGTCCCCAGGCTCCACCACCTGCCAGATCTCGTGCTGCTCACCGGGCGGAAACCCGGTTCGCTCTACAGGTTCCTTCGCCGTCAAACTCCGCAGCAGGGTGGAAATCTGGCCATCGGCGTCGGAGCAAATGAAGAATATGGGGGAAAGATGGGCCCGGCAGGCTCTCATGAGCGCCAGACGGTCTTCCTTGGGCCCCTTCATCGTCTGCTCGTGCGGGAGCACCACCCGTTCGTCGAAGCCGGCGAGTCTGAGCAATGTCCAAAGGCCCAATCGAGAATGCGCGTCCCCCTTCACGTTGAAGTTGTGGCGATGCACATAAAAGGCAGGCGAGGGGTCACGAGCGAGCGCCCCCTCAGCGATCCAAGACCGTAGCAGTCGCGCGGCGCCCAAATAGCGCTCCGCGCCCTCACCTTCGGGGTTAGTGATCCGGACTATATTGTACGGGCTACCCGCTCTCAGCTCCCTCGCCGACTGGGAATCGATCACATCGTACGGCGGCGCCCACACCGAGCCCAAGTCGCCTACCCGGCTCGCCTGGAAACGCAGTGCCCTGAAAGGCGCAACCTTGACCGCCGTCAATTCCCCGCTGCCCTCGCCCTCTAGTCGCCCCAAGTTAGCGACCGACCGTCGCCTGCCTCAGCGCATTGAAGAGAAGTGGATACGTCGCAACCGTCTGACCGCGATACTGCGGTCGGAAGCCGAACAGGACGATTCGGCCGCGCCCGTGCCGCACTACCGCCACGGCAGCGTGACCGGCAATATGCTCCGGGCCGTTCAACCATCCGCTAAGTAACAGCTCGTCCTCGCTTCCGTAGCGCCCGACGATCTCCACCGATGTACCGGCGTCGTCCCTCGGCTCGAAAGCAAGTCCCCGTTCGAACCACGCCATCGTCCGCGCCGGCATTCCAGCCGCGAGCGGGTGATCTCGGTCCAGGTTCAACCGGAGAATCGAACCGGGTATGTAGAAATCGAGGCGCTCCAGATCCGCGAGAACATCCGTCAGAGGCAGGTCGAACTCGTCGATCAATAGACCCGAAGCCCGATTGAAGGCGATCAGCGTTCCCCCCTCCCTGACGAACTCCTCGAGCCCGCGGACTCCGGCTGCGCCCAGCCCACCCACGTACTCGGGCGGCATCTTGTCCGCTTCGAAGCCTTTCATCAGCTCGTCCGGCGAAACGTCCGGAAGGATGATCGCGTCCAAGCGCGATCGCAGGTTGCCCGCCCGCGCATCCGCATCACGAAGCTGCTCGTACCCGATCCCGTACTCATCCAGGAGCCAGCGCGTCCAGCCGGCATCCATCGCCGCCGTCCAGGGCTCGTAGACCGCGAGTCGCGAATTGCCGTCCCCCGAAAGCCCGGATGCCTCCTTCTTGTGCACGGGCAGGCTGATCGGCTCCGACAGCGCGACCTCCGGTAACTCATCCAGCGCGAAGACTTCCACCCCCATCATCAACGGCAGCGTGTGCGCCGTGGCATCGTAAGGTGTTCTCAACGGGCCGCCAGGGTACTCTCTCAGGTCCGGGTAAATCTGGACCTCCAACAGCGTCTTCGCGAACCGCGAATAGGGTTGCGCCAACGGGATGACATACGTACCCGCGGCATATCGCCGCTCATTCGCTACAAACGAAGACCGGGCCGTTCGCACCTCGACGTCGCCGGTCACGAGGATGCGCAGCAGCTCCACCAGACCGTCGGGATTCTGCGCCTCCGCCGGGACGAGGAACGCCGCGGGCCAATCCTGACCTCCGCCGATCGAGCGCAACCCGATCCGGTAGAAGTTGCGCAACCAGCGCTCGCGGTACAGCGCCGCCTGCTTGAGCACCGCCAGCGCGCCCGCCTCCATGTAGTCGACGATGTCCGAAAGATGCCACTCCCCCCCACGCCACGGTTCCGGAAACCGCCAGGACGAGACGCGCGGGTCGATGCTGCGGCCGGCCGCAAGCGAGTCGAACGGCATGACGATCGGCGTCGCCAGCCGCGCGCTCGCCGTTTCGGTCAAGACACGCACGCCGCCGTGGTAGTGCTGGTAGGCGCGGGCCGGCGTCCAGGCGTCGAAGATCGCGTTGACGACAACACCGGTCTTCCCCTCGCCGTACATCTCCCACGCCACCGCCGTGCCGATAGCGTTACTCCCCGCCACCAGCAGCGGGTCCACGTTGGGCTCGATGGGATCCGTCCACGGCGGCACGAAGAATCGCGGACCCTGCGAGCCCATCTGGTGGATGTCGTGCACTATCTGCGGGTGCCAAGCGTTATGGAGCCTCGTAACAGCCAGACGCGTCTCTTTCTGCGTGAACGCATACCAGTCACGGTTGTTGTCGTGACCAACGTAGTGGTGATAGAGAAACGGTGGGCCCTCTCCCTCCCAAGGCCGACCCAGGCTACTCCGGTACCAGTCCACTACCATCTGAGACCCGTCCGGATTCAGCGACGGCACCAGCAGCAGGATCACCTCCCCCAAGATCCGGCGCGTGGTATCGTCCTCCCGCGAGGCGAGGTGATAGGCCAATCGCATGGGAAACTGGTATCCCCCAACCTCTGTCGAGTGAATACCCCCGGTGATCAGTACTACCGCTCGCCCCTCGGCGATCAGCTCCGCCGCCTCCAGCTCGGTCTCCACCAGCCTCGGATCCGCCAGCTTGCGCTGTATCTCCCGGTAGGCATCCAGCTTCGCCAGGTTCTCCGGGCTGGATATCGTCAGCGCTATGAAGGGGTGGCCCAGCGTCGTCGTCCCCAACGTGTCCAGCTCGATCCTGTCGCTCGCCTCGGCCAAGAGCGCGAGATAGGAGGTGATCTCCTCCCAGTCAGCCAGCTTACGGTCCGCGCCGATCTCGAAGCCCAGCACCGACGCCGGCACCGGAATCCGCTCGGCCGTCGACTGGGCGTTCGCGGCCGCCGGCAACGTGACACAGATCACAACGCACCAGAGTCTCCACTCCATAGCGAGCCCCCGCTCCGTGGTCTCAGCAGGAAAAGCCAACGTTTCCGCACTCTAGAGAGAGCGGCGGACCGCCGCAAGGGCGTCAGCACGGCTATCAGTTCGTCTAACGTATTACAGACAAGTGAGTTACACGGCACAGACACCAACCGATGACGGCCGTGCTGATCGGCGCCTGACCGCCCATCGATCCTTGGATGATCCGTTCGAGGTGCCGAATGACCGAGAGCATGATCCGCCGGGGGTCTGCCTGATCGCTGACCGGAGGGCTGCATGATCGAGCCTCTTCATATTGCGCTTGTCCGTTCACGTTAACGCATTTGCTCTCGAGCCAGACATAGCCAAAGTCACAGAGTTTCGACTGGGGGAGAGAATCGATGAGCGCGTCATACCGGCCAAACGTGTCAGATATGTACCAGTCCGACATAGAAAGGCATCTGTTCGCACCTGCCCTGCGGCGCGCCCGTCCCGGGGGTCACAGGTTGGACCTCGATCCACTGGCCAGATGGCTCCGTGGCTGGCTCTTGGCCGGCTGGTACCGCTGGAAGGTGCAGGTGATGGACCTCGGATAAGCGGTTTTGCAGGTGACCGGTGCGTTCGGCGCCCCTCCCCCGCCGAAGACATGTGGCTTACCTCTCCCACTCCTCCCCCAAACAGCCGTCCACCGAATCGG
>CP070722.1:806669-809388 GCA_020350785.1 Gemmatimonadota bacterium | reverse complement strand
GGCCGCACAGCGATCACCATGCCTTGTGGATCAATCCCAGTCGGACGAACGAGCTGATCCTCGGCACCGACGGCGGCGTCTACTTCTCCTACGACAAGGGGAATCGCTGGCGGCTGTCCAAGGCGTTGCCGGTCTCGCAGTTCTATGAGGTGAGTTACGATATGCAGTTTCCGTACAACGTGTACGGCGGGCTGCAGGACAACGGCAGCTGGATGGGGCCGTCGCAGAGCATGGCCGGCATTCAGGCCAAGGATTGGGACAACATCGGCAGTGGCGATGGCTTTCACGCCTTCGTCGACCCCAACGATCCGGATTTCGTGTACGTCGAGTATCAGGGCGGCAACCTATCGAGGCGGCAGATATCGACGGGCGAGGCGAAGGCGATCAAGCCGTATGCCGAGGCCGGCGAGCCCAAGCTGCGCTTCAACTGGAACACGCCGATCCACGTGAGCCCCAACGACCCGGGCACGATCTACGTGGGGGCGCAGTACCTCTTCCGCAGCCGCGATCGGGGCGACTCCTGGGAAAGGATTTCGCCCGACCTGACGACCGACGACGCCCAGAAGCAGAGGCAGGAGGAATCGGGGGGGCTGACCATCGACAACTCCAGCGCGGAGAACCACCCGACGATCTACACGATCAGCGAGTCGCCAAAGAGCCGGCAGGTGATCTGGGCGGGCACCGATGATGGCAACCTGCAGGTCACCCGCGACGGCGGCGCCAGCTGGGCGAACGTCGTGGGGAGCGTCCCGGACGTTCCGGCGAACACCTGGGTGTCGCATGTGGAGGCGGGTCGTTTCGATGAGGCGACCGCCTACGTGACCTTCGACGGTCACCGCAGCGGCGACATGGCGACCTACGTCTATCGTACCCGCGACTACGGTGCCACGTGGGAGTCGCTGGTGACGGAGACGCTGGAAGGCTACGCGCACGTGGTGAAGGAGGACCTCGAGAACCCCGACCTCCTGTTCGTGGGGACCGAGTTCGGCTTGTTCCTGAGCGTGGATGGCGGACTGGGCTGGGCGCGCTTCGCGAACGACTTGCCGAAGGTCGCGGTGCGCGATCTGGCGATCCATCCCCGCGAGCACGACCTGATCATCGCCACGCACGGGCGCGGCGTCTGGATCCTCGATGACATCACGCCGTTACGGTCGCTCACCCCGGAGGTACTGGAGGCCGATTTGGCGCTGCTGCCGACGCGGCCGGCGGTGATGATGATCGAGGGCGGCGTCCAGGAGTTCCCGGGCAACGACGAGTTCGTCGGCGGGAACCCGCCGCGGGCAGCCTCCATCGTCTACTATCAGAAGAGGCGGCATATCTTCGGCGACCTCAACATCGAGCTCTACGATGCCGACGGCGAGCTGATCCGCACGATTCCCGGTGGCAAGCTGCGCGGCATCAATCGCGTAGCCTGGCCGATGCGCCTGCCGCCGCCCAAGGTTCCGCCGGCGACGTCGCTGGTGCCGGCGTTCCAGGGTCCACGGGTCCCGGAGGGGACGTACAACTTCAAGTTGATCAAGGGCCAGAGCACCTACGAGGGCGAGCTGGCGGTGGTGCCCGATCCAAGGTCCAGGCATTCGGCCGAAGAGCGCCAGCTGCAGCAGCGCACCGCGCTGGAGCTGTACGACATGCTGGAGCGGCTCACCTACGTGGTCGATGTGCTGATCGATCTGCGCGACGGCGCCAGGGAGCGAGCGGAGCAGGCGGACGGAAGCACGGCCAGGCGACTCAACGAGTTCGCCGACGAGCTGGACGAATTCCGCCAGACCATAGTCGCGACCAGCGAGGCGGGTAGGCTCTCAGGAGAGGAGAAGCTGCGGGAGGAGCTGGGCGAGCTGTACGGCGGTGTCAACGGTTACGAGGGGCGGCCCACCGATTCGCAGCTGAGACGCATGGACGCGTTGGCAGGCCGGCTCCGAGACGCGGAGGAGCGCTTCGGCGAACTGACGGACGATCGGCGCCTGGACTCTTTGAACTCGCGTCTCCGGCGCGAGGGTCTCGAGCCGCTCCAACGCGCGAGCCGCGAGGAGTGGAAGGCTGAACGGGAGAGTGGTGCGGGATCGCGAGGCGGTTTGACCGGCTGAGGCGGAACGGGCGCTCGAGAAGGTGTTGGGGAGCGCGGCGCGCTCCCCAGCATACAGCCAATTGCGGGATCGTTTGGCCGTTAGTCGCACGGCCCTCCGAGCCGGGTGATGATGGCATCAGCCAAGGCAGCGAGATCGACCCCGGCCGGCTCGATGATCTTATCTTCGGCGCGGAGCGACACTACCTTGTCGCGATACTCCGTGAGTTTCCCGATCGCTTCGCAGATCTTGTTCTCGGACAGCTTGGTGTCGGCCCTGGCGAGCTTGCCGATCTGGCCGTTCTCGTCCTTGTCCGCGTTGTTCCTGGACGTGTAAGTCGCCGCGTCGGTATCCTCGCAGAGCGCAAGTATGTCTGCGTCGACTATGCCGACACACGTTTCATTCGGTGACGGCTGACCTCTCGCGGCCTCCGCATTGAGAGGTTCGGTTGGATCGACCGCCTCGCCACAGGCGATGGACAGTGCGAGGGCCGCGACCGCCAGAAAAGCGATCCTCTTCATTGGGTACACCTCCTATTGAGTGTTACGACTCGGCACGCCCCTCCGAGCCAACGTTGAGCCTCCCCGCACAGCCCGACCCTGGTTGTCGCCTGGGGCTGCGGCGACCACCCACGTGTTTGCGTAGACAGCCGCTGG
>CP070722.1:794929-806569 GCA_020350785.1 Gemmatimonadota bacterium | reverse complement strand
CGTCCCGGCAGAGCAGATACCGTTAATCGTCGCCGGGCTAGCCAACGTCCCGCTGGCGACGGCGACATTCGAGCAGACACCGACGGGCAGCCCCAACGACCTCTACGTCACGTACCGCAACTTCGGCAACGTGGATCTCTGGGGCTTCGACATCGGCCTGACATTGCTGTTGACCGACCAAGTCAGCTTCTCCGGAAGCTACTCTCTCGCCTGCGGTTGGATCGACAGTGAGAACTCGTGCGAGAACTTCTTCCCCAACCTGGACGGCGTCGGCGACGTCGCGCTCAACGCCCCCAGGAATAAGGCGATGCTGGCGGGACAATATCGCAACCAGCGTCTGGGGCTGGGCCTCGAGCTGCGCGGCCGCTACATCGACTCCTACCCGGTGAACTCCGGAGTCTTCGTCGGCCAAGTACCCTCGTTCACACTCCTGGACGCGAACATCACCTACACTCTGCCGATCATAACTGCCACTCAGGCGACGTTGACGGTCAACAACGTCTTCGACGAACAGCACCAGGAAATGGTCGGCGCCCCGTTCCTGGGGCGGACGATCATGTTCCGTCTATCGCAGTCGTTCTGATGTCAATCAGTCTTAGGTACCGCAGTGCGAATTTGGAGAACTCGAAACAAGGAGAAGTCAGATGAAGAGAAAGTGGATGCGTCTTGCACTACCTGTCCTACTGATCTCAGCCATCGCGGTAGGCTGCGGCGATGACGACGGCGACACGACCGGTGTGACGATAGACGACCTCGCCGGCACCTGGGTGGCGAACGAGGCTTCGACCGGCACAAAGGTCGAGCTGACCTTGAACGCCGCTCCCGCCACCACGATTGAGATCGTTACTCTCGGTGGAACCGCCTCACTGACGATCACCACCAGTGAGCGGTTCACGCTTGTTGTCGACGTGCCTGGCCTCGGCGGCGGTACGTTCACGGGGAGTTTTACCATCAGCGGCCGCAACTTCACCCTCACCACCGACGACGACCCCGATGATCCCATAACCGGGACATTCACACTTTCGGGCAACACGTTGGAGGTGCGTGCGAGTGACGTAGAGATCTTCGATGTCATTCCCCCGGAGGGAGTGGGTCCTGAGGACGCTGCGCTACTCGAGGCGGTCTTCGGTCGAAGCAGCTAACGCAAATACGAAGGGCCGGCCGCCCGAGATCAGGTGGCCGGCCCCTTCTTGTTGTAAACAATCCCCCAGCGACCGTAGGGCCTTCGGGTCTGCTCGCTCTTGAGCCAGCCAGCTATGCTGTCGGCCTCAGCGCCCTCCAGGCTGCGCCTCCCGCGCCTCACAGACCGGGCGCCGACCGGACCAGAGCACTTCGACCGTCCCGGCCCGGCCAACCAGTACCTCGAACCAGCTTCCGGCGTCACCGTACGCCTGTACCACCCACTCTGCCGACGCGTCACCCAGCATATCGACGGCGTCGACCCAGCGCAGGGCGCGCTTCCGGCCGGGCTCGTACCAGGCAGCATCCATATAGAGCGGAAAGTAACCGCGGGACGGCGCGTAATCGGCAACGACGAACGCCGATCCGGCTGCTGATCCGGGCGGCCCTACGGCCAGCGAATCACCGATCATGAAGGTGGCCGCGAAGCCCAAAGGCCCCGTTCCCACGTCGAGCGCGCGCAGATCGCTCGGGACCCCGAACCTCCAATCCCCAGCCACGGCGCCGTCGCTGACCCCGCGCCGAACCAGCACCTGAGACAGCTCCAGCATATCCTCGCGGTAGGTGGGCGGCCGAAAACCTTCATCGCCGGCGCGCACTCCAGGTGGCCAGGCCAGAAACTCGCTCAACGTGTCGGCCCGGGGCCGTAACTCCAACTGTCCCAACGCCCTCAGCTCGAGGCAAAGGCCAGACCCGGCGATCGCCGGCGCCCTCACGTAAAACGTCCCCACTCGGCCGGCGCCGCGATACAACGCGTAGGCCTGCTCCGCTCGATAGTGGCCGCGAATAAACGCAGAGCTATACTCGTCCGCCTCTTCCGCCCGCTGCGGACCGACAGGCCGCAGATTCCCGTCCCGCAACTCCGCGATCGGCTCGATCGCCGCCATGCCGGCAGCATCCAGTCGGCTGACGTGGAAGGCTAGCACGCCAGACGGAAGCTCCAGTGGCGCACGCTCCGCCTGACCCTCCGCAGCGGCCTCCGCTGGCGCCTCGCGCCGATACTCCGGCTCCTGCAGCTTGACCTGCACGCCGCCCCACTCCACATCGCACCCAGTGAGCAGCGGCAGCGCCGCGGCCAAGGTAACAGCCGTCAGAGTCCGCCAAGGGGGTCGTTGCCGCTGTCGTCTCACTCTTGACGCAGACATATTCATTATCCTGTACAACTCAGAATACCCGGAGATTAGCGAACCTAGAGTGTCGAGTCGCCCCGATCAACAGACGGCTAACGCACCACTCTGGCGGCGCCTGCAACGGCTGGGGCCCCGGCTGGGTCGCGAGTGGCAGTCCGTGCGCTCCGCTGGGCCTCAGCTCGATGCGCCGGCAGAGCCCACCGCGCTGGGTGAAGCCCAGATAATGGAGGATTCCGGCAGGTTCGCAGTGCACGACGTCGGGCCGCCTTCGGAGTCACGCTTCGAGTTCTTTCTCGACGGGATCGAGCATACCCGCATAGCCGGCTACGTGGGCGTCGTGCCCGTCGTCCATGGCTACGTCGCCGCCGTCATCCGCCGACGGCGCGTACGACAGTTCGTCACATGGAGCGTGCGGGAGCACGAGGTGCTCTCTTTCCCCCATAAGTTGCTACCCGTCGATCGCTTCATCGACTGCGGGTTCTCGGAAACCGCCCTCATCGACAGCTCGGACGATTCGAACGAGATCCACCCGATCAGGCTGGCCGAATCTAGCCGTGAGGCCGTCAAGCTGCACCGGGCCCGACTGGAAAGCGGCCTGGCTCGGCGCTGGGCCGAGGAGCTTCCCGGCGAAGGCTGGCTGCTGGTCGACGGCCGCTTGGCCATCGACCCTGTTCTACTTCGATCGGGTCGCGCCTTCGGTCTGGTCAAGAGCCACCGCACGCAGTACCTGTCTCTGCCGGATATGACCGCCGTCCTCGGCATGTCGGGCGGCCAGCGCTCTTCGATCTTCAAGCCGGTCCGGCCCGAGATCGGCGAGGTCTACAGTTGGTACCTCCGCCTGCGCCCCGCTTCCGGCCACGACATCTACTGGGCCCTCGCACGTATGGAGGGGCGAGCCGCCCAGGAAACCCTCGAACTGGCCGATGAGGTCAGCCGCTGGCTCATCGCCGAGACCGCCCCTCTGGCGCTCCCCGATCCACGCTGGCACATACTCCTTTATCCCATCCGGGACTGCGAGCTTTACCTGCGCGCTCGCATGCCCACCTTGGACATCTCTTGAGACCACTACTCATGGGCCGCACAGACCGCCCCCGCAAAACGCGAGGATCGCGCCCGCCGCCGCCGGCGAAGGAGCGTCAGTCGCGGCCGCCCGACCGGCAGAGGCCGCCTCCGGACGGCCCGCGCCCCAAGCGCCAGCCCCACCCCCACCACTCGCCGGCACCTCCGCGGCGCGAACGCTAGAGCGCGGCCCCGACGCCGGGCGCGAAACCCCCAATCGGGCGCGCCTCATAGGTATCGCCGACAAGTGGCGTGTCGCATCGGAGGTCGCTTATCTTGTTGGATAAAGAGGAAGAATCGATCGTGATAGCGATCCGGAGGCGCGACATGGATAGGGTCGTCGACCACAACACCGCCGCCTTGCCTTCCACGATGTCGGTGGCCAGAGAAGGCGCCCTCGCGGGAGTCATCGGCGCTGTCGCACTCGCCTTCTGGTTTCTCATCGCCGACTCCATCGCAGGACAGCCATTCCACACGCCGGCCCTCTTGGGCGCCCGCGTGTTTACGAGCAACTTCGACCCGGCCGATGCTGGCATGCCCGATTCGGCCGCCGCGCTCGTGGCCGGATACACGCTCGTCCACGGCCTCGCCTTCGTGCTCGCCGGGCTGATGATCGCCTCGGCGATGGCGGTGTTCGAGCGTACGCCCCCCCTCCTAATACCCGGCTTCTTCTTCCTCTTCGTCTTTTTCGAGTTCGTCTATTACACCTACGTGCTCGCCTTCGTCGAGCCCGTCTTCACCGCCGTGAACTGGCCGGCGATATTGATCGGCAATATCATAGCCGTGGCGGCCATGGCAGCCTTCTTCTTGAGAAGACACCCCGACCTGCTGCGAAGACTGGCACGCGGTTAATCCCCTGGTCAGGAGCCCGAGAAACCGGTCCACCGAAATGAACCCTTCCACCCTTGTGATCTCGCACCCTGATTGCACGAAACACGAGACGGGTCCCAATCATCCGGAGAGCGCCGCCAGGTTGGCGGCGCTGCTTTCATCCGTGCACGCCGCCATTCCCGAACTCGAAGGCCGCGTCGCTTATCGGGACGGCCGGCACGCAGGCGAGGCTGACCTCGGCCTGGTACACCCCCACTCCCATATCGCCCGGGTCAGAGCTTTCGCGCAGCAAGCAGCGACCGCAGGCGGGCTCGCCCACATCGATCCCGATACCGTCGTCTCCCCCGCTTCCTACGAAGCCGCGTTGGGCGCCGCAGGCTCCGTGCTCACCGCGGTCGACGCGCTGACCGACGGCAGCGCCAGGAACGCCTTCTGCATCGTCCGACCCCCCGGTCACCACGCGACGGCGGACAGGGCCATGGGATTCTGCCTGTTCAACAATGTGGCGATCGGCGTACGCTACGCGCAGGAGAAGGGCCTGCAGCGCGCTCTCATCATCGACTGGGATGTCCATCATGGTAACGGCACCGAAGCCATCTTCTACGAAAACGCCGACGTCTACTTCATCTCCATGCACCAGTCGCCCCACTATCCGGGCACCGGACACAGCGCCCACCGCGGACACGGCCCCGGCCAGGCGACAAACCTGAATCTGCCCGTACCGCCCGGGCTTCCCGCCACGCACTACAAGAACGAGCTGCAGCGCGGGCTCGCTCAGGCGCTCACCACCTTCAGTCCCGACGTCATCTTCATCTCGAGCGGCTTCGACTCAGCCTACGGCGATCCGCTGGCCGGCCTGACTCTGGCGCCCGAAGACTTCCACTACCTCACCGAGCACGTCCTGGAGATCGCCGACGTTCACTGTGAGGGGCGCGTCATTTCCGTGCTCGAGGGCGGCTATGACACCGAACTCCTGGTCGACTGCGGGCTCGCCCACATAAGGGCTCTCGCACGTCTCCCAGTCTGTTGACCTTCCCTCGGAGGCGGGTTTATAGTGTCGCCCATGCCTCCTGCCGACGACCACGAGATCGCGACTGGGGCCGTCCCTTCAGCGGCACCGGAACGTGGGCCGTCGATGATCGACCTACTGCGGCTGAGCCGCTCCAAGGGCTTCTCGCCGAGAGATCAGAACTTGTACCGGCAGATCGCCGTGCTCGTCGGTCTCCCGGACAGCGAGGAGATCAGGTCGATGATCGACGTTCCCAGTGGCCGCGGGGCCGTCGCCCAGTTCTTCGCAGAGAGGTACGACGTCGAAGCCTCCGGAGTCGATCCTGATCCGGATGCAGTCGAGATCGCTGAACAGCGCGCCCGCGATGCCGGCTTGTCCAGTCGCCTGCACTTCCAGAGCGCACCGGCGGACGACC
Source organism: Gemmatimonadota bacterium (assembly GCA_020350785.1). Classification (GTDB taxonomy): domain Bacteria; phylum Gemmatimonadota; class Gemmatimonadetes; order Palauibacterales; family KS3-K002. The sequence goes on along the minus strand of CP070722.1, from coordinate 800,946 downwards.
TGCCCTACCAAGATGGCGTCTTCGACCTCGCGATCGGCGAGCTGGGTTTGGCCCGCGCCGCCGACCCGATCCGCGCCGTGGCCGAACTCGCCCGCGTGACCCGACCCTACGGACGCGTCATGCTGATCGCCTTGGTCTGGACGCGCCGGGTCGACGCGGAGCGACGAAGCATACTCATCCAGCACCTCGGCGCGCCGCCGATGATGCTGGTGGAGTGGAAACAGGCGCTGAGAGATGCACTGGTCGTCGACCTGCAGGTCGAGGACTGGTCGGACCAGGTCTTCCCCTTCCTGATCCGCGGACCCACATTCTCGCAGTTGGCCAAATTCCCCACCTTGCTGGACAGGGTCTCCATCCTCTGGCGGGCCTGGAATCGCTGGGGTTGCCGCGGGTTGAGGGGGGCCTGGCGCCGCGAGTATCAGATACGCAAGCTGCTGGGTCAGGAACGCACGATCGGCGTCACGCTGATCAAGGGCACCAAGTGGGCGGACGACGGCGTTGAAGAGGACGGCGCAGAACGACCAACCGCAGGTTGACAGCATGGCTCATACAGCCCAAAGAGCTTTTGTCGAGCCGGAACGGCTGCGCGCCATTCAGAGCGCACTACGGGCGCGCGAACTGGATGGCTGGCTGCTTTACGACTACCACGCGACAAACCCGATCGCCGGTCGCGTGCTCGGCCTGCGCGAGCCCCTGACCCGCAGATACTTTGTCCTCATTCCCGTGGAGGGCCGTCCCGTGGCCGTCGCCCACTCGCTCGAACGCCCGCCCTGGGCCGAGTGGCCGGGCCCGATACGGGTCTACTTCAGGTGGCAGGAGCTGGAAAAGACTCTGGCCGAGCTGCTGACACCCGGCCTGCGCATCGCCCTCGAGTACTCCGAGTCCGACAAGATACCGCAACTCGATCGCATACCCGCCGGGCTCCTGGATCTGATCAAGCGCGCCGGCGTCCATGTCGAGGAATCCGGCGAGCTCGTGACCTTGTTCGCATCGGTGTGGTCGCCAGCCGAGCTGGAGAGCCACCGCAAGACAGCCGCGGTTCTCGCCAACACCGCCGCAAGAGCGTTCCAGCAAGCGGCGGAGGCCGTCAAGGGACGCAACGGCCTCAGCGAATGGGGCCTCAAGGAGGCGATCCTCAAGATGCTGTCCGACGCCGGCCTGACCGATGCCGACACGATCGTCGGTGTTGGGCCCAACGCCGCCGATGGCCACTACGAGCCGACCCCCCAGGGTGCCGCACCGGTCGTGGAGGGAAGAGTATTGCTGATCGACCTCTGGGGGCGGGAGCCCGGCTCCGTCTTCGCCGATCAGACCTGGATGGGCTTCATGGGGCATGAGATCCCGCCTCGCATAGAGGAGGTGTGGGGCGTCGTGCGTAACGCGCGCGATGCCGCCGTCGACCTGCTGAGACAGGGAGCCAAACCGGGCGGGCCGAAGCTCCGCGGCTGTGACGTCGACGCCGCCACTCGCGCCGTCATCGAAAAAGCCGGGCTCGCCAAGCACTTCAACCACCGCACCGGACATTCGATAGACGGCGAGCTACATGGTCTGGGCCCCAACATTGACGGCGTCGAGACGCGTGACGAGCGCACCTTGTTGACCGGAATTGGATTCTCAATCGAACCGGGCGTCTACCTGGAGGGGGAGTTCGGCGTTCGCTCCGAGATCAACGTCTACCTGGGTCCCGACGGACCGGAGGTGACCACCCCGAAGTCACAGTCGGACATCTACGCGCTGCTGGGTGACCAATGGCAGAGCTCGAGCAATCTGTAGCCGCGTCCGACCCGGCCACCGTCGACGCTGGCCTGCTGTTGCACGGCGTCGTGCGCGCCCGTGGGCACGAGCGGACGCTCGCCAAGCTCCCCGGCACTGAACTGGTCGAGCACCAGGGACTCGCGGCCCTCGTGCAGGTCGTTCCCTATCGCCTGCCGCCATGGGAGCGGGAACTCATTCAGGACCACAGCAGCATCATCGAGCGGGCGATGCGCCGGCTGACCATCGTGCCCGCACCCTACGGGATCGTCTTCCGGGGACGGGAACAGGTGACCGAATTCCTCGACGACCAGCACGTCGCTCTCGACGAAGCCCTGGGCTTCCTGGACGGCGCCTTCGAGATGAGGCTGCACATCACGTCCTCCGGTCGAAGGCCGGATGCCAGCGAGTTCGAGCAGGCCGATCAGGCGGCCAGTTTCTACACGGCCTTGCGCCGCAGGTCACGCGCGGCCTTCACCCTGCCACCTACCGGCCGGCGCGTCCTCTCGGCGGCGTTCCTGGTCAACCGTGCCGATTGGGTGAGTTTCGTCGAATTCGCCGACGAGCTGGACGCCGACCACCCCGAGTTCCGTCTGGATCTCACCGGGCCCTGGCCACCCTACGACTTCGTGCGTATCGCCTTCCTACCGCGAGAGCGATCAGGCGAGTAGGCGGCCAACCTCCTGAATGAGTGGCAGAATGAAGCTCGACTACGAAGTACTGCCCTTGCACCCCAAACACCGCTTTGCCATCGCCAGAGGCGGCCACGAGAAAGATCACGCTGTCATCGTTCGGCTGACCGACCAGGATGGCATGGCGGGCTGGGGCGAAGCCGACCCAGTACCCTACTACGGCGAGACGCCGGAAACCGTCTGCGCCGCCCTCGAAGCCTACCGTCGGGCCATCGAGTCGGCCGCCAGCCCGTTCGATCTGCAGGAGATCGAGGCCGCCTGTGAGAGGGATCTGCGCCGCCATGCTTCGGCGCGGGCCGCTGTGACGGCCGCACTCTACGACTTGATCGGTAAGCGGCTTGAAGTACCCGTCTACAAGCTGCTCGGCCTCGACCCCAGCCGGGCTCCGTTGACAAGCTATACGATCGGAATCGACGAGCCCGATATCGTTCGCAGGAAGGTCCGTGAAGCGGCCGAGTACCCGATCCTGAAAATCAAGGTGGGCACCGATTGGGACGAAGAGCTGCTGGACATCGTCCGCGAGGAAGCGCCCGACGTCCGGATACGCGTGGACGCCAACACCGCCTGGCATCCGCGGCTGGCGGTGCGCAGAATCCTGCAGCTGGAGAAGTTCGATCTGGAGTTCGTCGAACAGCCGGTAGCCGCCCACGACATAGAGGGGCTCCACTTCGTCCGCGCCCACTCGCCCCTGCCGATACTGGCCGACGAGTCCTGCTTGAACGCCAACGACATCCCCAGGCTGGCCGGCGCCGTGGACGGGATCAACATAAAGATGGCGAAGTGCGGGGGCCCGGCCGAAGCTTTACGAATGATCCACACGGCTAAGGCTCATAATCTGCAGGTGATGCTCGGCTGCATGCTCGAGACCTCGCTTGGGATCGCGGCAGCGGCCCAGCTGGCCCCATTGGTCGATTACGCCGACCTGGACGGCGCCGCCCTCCTGGCCGAGGACCCGTTCGAAGGCCTGAGCATCGCCCACGGCCGCGTTCAACTCAGCACGGAGCCCGGGCTGGGCGTCACCCGGCGGTGAACCAACGAAAGCAACGCGCCGTAGCCCTTGCCTTTCTCGCCGCCCTGTTGACGACAAGCACTTCGGCGAACGCACAGCTCGCCGTCCGCGAGACGCTCGGCCAATTCTACCGCGTCGAATTCCCTCTCTCTACCGACCGCCTCGCCAACTCCCTGCAAGTCGAGCTCATCGCTCCGAACGCACTCGCCGCTAACGCGCCTATCGCGGCTCTGCCGCTTGGGGCCTCCATCCAGGCCCTCACTGGCCAGATCGTCGAGTTGCCCGAGCGCCAACTCATCTTCCTACCGGCGATCGACGGGAGTGGCGCCGTGCGCCTCTTTGCCCTCGATTTGCTCTATCGTCAAGTTGGCGAAATCAGACCGCCGCCGGGCAGCACCGTTCCCTACGCCGTCAGGCTGCTCGCGGCACCGGAGAATTCGAAGGTCTACGTCCAATGGTTCAGCGCGGGCTCCGTTCCCGCCACCGATATCTACGACGGAGAAACACTCCACTGGTTGGGCAGCACCACCGAATTCCTGCCCGACGAGCGCGCCGCAGGTTTCCAACACCGCTCGGGCCTCCTCTGGACCCTGGATCCAGCCAACCGACCGCTGCTGATCGACGTCAACGGTGATCGAGTCGTCGCGCGCTTCGATCCGCAGCGCTGGTTCGGCCCAGTCCGTTGCGTGGTGGCCGACGCCTGGCGCGACCTTCTTCTCATCCGCCAGGATATCGGACACGATCGCTTTCAGCTGGTCGATGCCGTTTCGGGCGAGATCGGGCCGCCACTAGATCTGCCGGGCTACGCGCCGGCGCAACCGAGACTCGTCCTGGATGGCCGATTCCTCGCCTTGATCGATCGCGAGCTCGTGCCGCTGAGGCGCGGTCCTTGGCGCGAGCTCGCCATCGCCGTCGGCAGCGGTTCGATCTATGATCTCCGCAGCGGCGAGCTGAGCCAGCGTTTTCGGCTCGGCGTACCTCCCGAGCTGCCGGTGGCGGCTTTGGGCACCCACTCTGACCCTTCAGCTCCCGGTCGGCTGTGGGTCCACGTGCCCGGCGACCACCAACGCTTCGACCTGGGGGTCCGCCCCTGTGATAATCGATCCGCGGCTGGCGACGTCGTCGCTGCCGGGTTGGATGTTCGCTGGGAGGCTACCCACCCGTCCCTATATCGCTATCGGGTCTCCGTGGACCGGGAAAGCGCTGCGGCCGTAGGGGTCGTAGCGGTTCGGGCCGGTCGCTGGACCGCCAGGACCGGAGCGCCCGCCGGCTGGGGGACCGACCTGCTCGACCGGGAGCGTTGGGTACGTTGGTCCAATGGCCTCGGGCCCGACGGAGAGAACGTCGCGCCCGGCACGAGAACCGGCGGTTTCGTCATCGAAGCCGAGATGACCTCCCGCCCCACGATCGTCGACTACCGCATGCAAGCAGCCCTCGGGCTCCCGCGCGCCTGTGAATCGGACCAGCGCTTCTTGGAGAACAGTCGGGCCGGGTACACCGTAGGGCCCGAACGCGTTGACACCGCCGATCCCCGCGAGCTATCACGGCGCCTCGAACGGCTCGTGGCTCGCGCTTGCTCGATCGGTTGGATAGGGACAGATGACTGCCCGGACCTGCGGGCGCGGGCCGCCCGTCTCTCACGTTTGGACGCCGGCGCCCTTGAGGACCTGCGCTCAGCCCTGGCGCAAATCAGCCTGACGCGCGATGCGGCAGTCATACTGACCGATGCGGTAGCCGCCGTCGCCGCGGCCTTGATCGAGCCTCAGCCTTGAGCCTCTACGCCCGCGTCGCCGTCCCCAGGCCGCTGTATCGGACTTTCCTCTACGGCGTGCCCTCCGAGCTGCAGGACGAGATCGCAGCCGGCAGCCGGGTCGTGGTGCCCTTTGGGCGTGGCGAGCTAACCGGCTGGGTGGACGAGCTGCTGACCGAGCCCGGCAAGCTCCCTCCCCGATTACGAGACATACGCGACGCGCCCGACTCGGAGCCCGTGCTCGCTCAGGAACTGATGGACCTCTGTCGCTGGATCGCCCGCTACTACATCGCCCCCCTTGGTCTCGTCTTCCGAGCGGCGCTGCCCGCTACGCTGACAGCTGAATCCGCACAGAAACTGAGACGGCTCGACGCCGGCACAGCGCGCGATCTCACAACGACGGAGCGCAGGCTGCTCGATCTACTGGGTCGCCACAAAGGCGCGGTCAAGCTCACCCGTGTGCAGCGCAACCTCGGCACAGGACCCTGGTCGAGCCTGGCCCGCCGCCTCGCCGCGCGCGGCCTGCTCGAGATCACGCATCAGTCACCCGCTCTCAAGCCGCCCCTCCGTCGTCGGCAGATGATCGCCCTCACCCGTGACCTGCAGAGCCTGCGTGAGCGGGACCGGCTCTTCGCTCAGGCTCCCCGCCAGCGCCAACTCTACGAGTACCTCGAATCTGTCGACCGCCGAGCGGCAGTCTCCCATCTCACCGAACAGCTGGGGATCAGTCGCTCCGTCGTCCGTGGCCTGATCGACAAGGGCGTCGCCGAGCTGCACGAGGAGGAGGTCAGCCCCGACCCCTTCGCCCACATCG
>CP070722.1:790279-794829 GCA_020350785.1 Gemmatimonadota bacterium | reverse complement strand
TTGGGCGATTTGCGGGCCTATTTCGGCGTTCCAAGGGAAGGGTGCCGCACTACCGACTCGGCGCGTTGTGCAGCGTTTTCTGGCCCCTAGCCCCCGATGGCTCCGATTCGCAGCTCCGGCGGCCGGGCCACCTGAACGTCCGCATCCGACTCCACCACCAGCACGACCGGGGTTCCGTCGATCGAGAGGCGCTCCAGCTGAGCCCGCCGACCCCCGGCAACCAGCTCCTCTGCTTCTTCCGTCTCGCCGAAACGCGCTCGAAAAGCGGCGCGATAGGCATCGGCGAACTCCTGGGCGTCCGCCTGGCTGTCCCAGGCCGTGTACCAGACCAGAGCCTGCCGTCCGTCCCGGGTAACGAGGGCGTAGGCGTCGCCGTCCCAGCCCGCCGCCGCGCGGGCGGCCAGCGCCTGATGCTCGAGGTGCTCCTCGAAGTAGATGCGTATCTCCAGTTCACCCAGGTCCCGGGCGTACCTCACCCGCCAGCCATCCTGCGGTTGGGCGATGGAGAGCGAGAGGGGGATGTCTGGAATCTCCAGGATCTTCTCTGTATGGAGCAGCTGCTCGGTGGACTTGGGCAGCCAGATGCCCAAAGGCGGCGGACTGCCCTCCTGGTTGCGCCAGAGGCGCTGGACGTAGCGCGCGCCTCCCAGGTAGGCGAACAGCAGGGGGTCGCGGATGATCGCCGGGGCCTCGGCAAGGCGGGGAAACTGGGACGCGCCTACGAGGGCTCCGGCCATCTCCGGGCTCAGCTCGGGCAGGCCGGCGGCGCCCAGGTTGAGCTGGAACGAGAGCATCGCCAGGGTGGCGTGGCCTTCCAGGGCCGATTGTGCCGCAGTCCGCTGGTCGTTGCCGGGTAGTGAACTCAGCAGGCGATCGAGGTCGGCCTCCTGATCCTGCAGCGCGTGGACCAGCTCGTGAACCAGCACGGCATCCACGAGCAGCGGCGCCGCGTCATCTCTCACGTACAAGATGTCACGACCGGGATCGTAGTAGCCCACCGCCTGTTCCAGCAGCAGGTCGACCAGCAGTTGACGCAGATCCAGGGTATCGGGGATGAGGCCGAAGGCGCGGTAGGCCTCGGCCACGGCCGCCAGCGTGTCGCCGGGATACTCGGCCTTCAGGCGCTCCAGCAGGTAGGCTTCGAGAGTCTGGGCGCTCGATCGGCGCACCTCCGGCCTTCTCCGGACCGGCAGGTTGGTGAACTTTTCGATCCGCGGTAGCAGCTGCTCGACCTTGCGCTCCAGTTCGGGGTCTTGCCGCTCGGCCTCCTGCCCGTTGGAGGCGCGGCCGCAGGCCAGCGTGAGACACGCGGCAGCCGCGCAGACGAGCGACCCGGTCAGCCGCTTCGCTGTTCTCACGGCTCGTATTCCACCCATGCACCCGGCTCCTGAGTGACCTTGATCTTGAGCAATCTGACACCCGTGTTCGCGCGCGCGGTGATCTCCTTAGATAGGCGCTCGTAGAAGAACCGCGCCTGCCGCTCGGCGCTGGGGACGGAATCGCGGAACGGTTCCAGATCGTTGAGCAGGTGGTGGTCCAGCTCGCGGGCTATCCGTTCCAGCTCGGCCTGGACTTCCTCGAAGTCGAGGACGAAGCCCGAGTCGTCCAGTTCCGGCGCCTCGAGCACCGCCTCCACCGTGTAGCCATGACCGTGCACGCGGCCGGACGCGCCGCGGTCACCGGGGATGAAGAGAGCCGAGTCGTAGGACGCCCGCACGGCGCAACGGTATGCCACGGGTCTCAGAGGATGGACGTAGGCCCGGCCGGAGGCAGCGGCCCGGAGAACGGCCTCACGACGTCGCCGTTCAGGCCCTCCAGCAGCTCACGCGCCGTCTTTCGCAGCACCGGATGCCTCCAGTCCGGGGCGATCTCCGCCAGGGGCTCCAGCATGAAGGCGCGCTCGGCCAGCCGCGGGTGTGGGATCTTGAGCTCGGGCCGATCGATGACCCGATCCTCGTAGGCGAGGATGTCGATGTCGATCGTGCGCGGACCCCAGCGCTCGCCGCTGCGCGTCCGGCCCAGCGAGTCCTCCACCTCGTGGACGAACTCCAGCACGGCGCCGGGCTTCAACCGCGTGGTGCCGATACACACCATGTTGAGGAACCAGGGCTGATCGCGGACGCCCACCGGCTGCGTCTCGTAAATGGAGGACATCTCCTCCAGGTAGATCTGCGCACGCAGTTGCTCGACCGCGCGCTCCAGGAAACGTACCCGGTCCCCCTGATTGGAGCCCAGGCCGAGTATCACGCTACCCAGCCGCGTCTCGTCCAACGATTCGGTGCGCTCCACGTGGCTCACGCCCTGCCGTAGCGGTCCTCCAGGCGGACGACGTCGTCCAGATCCGGCGTCGAGGCCTCCAGCAGGTCGCAGTCGCTGACGGCGACCATCCGATGCCGCGTCCCCGGCGTGACCCGGAAGCTCTGGCCCTCCCGGAGGTCGACCTCACGCATGTCGCTCTCGTGCTCGCCCACCAGGAAGGTCATATGGCCCCGCAGCACGTGGATCGTCTCGTCCTTGCGCTCGTGGTACTGGAGCGACAGCGACTCGCCAGCCTTGATATGCAACACCTTACCGACGTAACGGTCCGTGTGGGCCCAGATCAGCTCGTGGCCCCACGGTTTCTCGACTCTCTTGACCTCGATCCGCAACCCTTGTCTCCCTTCTCGTCGCGGCGGGAGCCGGCGGCCGGAAATGGTCCCGCCAACCTATAGGCGGCTGGGCGGCCGGGCAACGTTCGCGCCCAGAAGGCTGACCTCAGCGAAAACTGACGCGGGCGAAGCGGCGCTTGCCGCGCTGTATCAGCAGTGGCTCTGAGGTCGGGACCTGATGGTCCTTGTCGGTGACCTTGACCCCATCGACGTGAACGGCGCCCTGCCGGATGAGCCGGACCGCCTCGCTGCTGGAGGCGGCGAGCTGGGCCTCGACCATCACCGCGGGCAACCACATTTCCTGAGCGGTACGGGCGACCTCGACATCCGGGATCTCCTCGGGCCGTTCGCCGCGGCGCACCACGCGATCGAAGTGAGCCTCGGCGCCCCGGGCCGCCTCCTCATCGTGGTAGGTGCGCACGATGTCGAAGGCCAGGTGTCGCTTGGCGCCCATGGGATCGCCCGGTATGCCAGCCAGCGCCGCGTCCAGTTCCGACCCATGGACGGACGACGCCAGCCGGTACCACTCTTCCAGCAGCTCGTCCGGTATCGACATCGTCTTCCCGTACATCTCCTCGGGCGGTTCCGTGATGCCGATGTAGTTGTCGTAGGACTTCGACATCTTGCGAGTGCCGTCGGTCCCTCGCATCAACGGCAGGGTGACGCAGACCTGCGGCTCTTGCCCGTAGCGCTCCTGCAGCGTGCGGCCGACCAGCAGGTTGAACTTCTGGTCCGTTCCGCCCAGCTCCACGTCCGCCTCGAGGGCGATCGAGTCGTAGCCCTGCATCAGCGGGTAGCGGAACTCCACCAGCGAGATCGGCCGGCCCTCCTGGTAGCGGCCGGCGAAGTCGTCGCGCTCCAATATGCGGGCCACCGTGTAGCGGGACGTCAGGGTCAGCACCTCGGGCAGGTCGAGCTTCGACAGCCAGCTGCTGTTACGGACCACGCGGGTCTTCTTCCGATCCAGAATCTTGAAGACCTGGTCCTCGTAGGTCTTCAGGTTCTCCGCGATCTCCGCCTCCGTGAGCTGCGGGCGCGTCTCGTCCTGGCCGCTGGGATCGCCGACCAGGGCCGTGAAGTCGCCGACCACGAAGGCGACCTGGTGCCCCAGGTCCTGGAACGTCTTGAGCAGGCGGATGCTCACCGCGTGCCCCAGGTGAAGGTCCGGTCGCGTGGGGTCGAAGCCCTCCTTGATCACCAACCCGACGCCGGTCTCGCGGGCCCGCTCCAGTTTCCTGGCCAGCTCGTCCTCGGGAATGATCTCGACCGCGGATTCGCGGATCAGTCGCAGTTGCTCTCGAACCGGCAGAAATTCCGCCATAAACGTCCCAGCAGATAGTTCTTCCAAAGGAATCGCCCCGACACTGCCGCCCGACAAGCTAAGCCGCCGCCAGCGGCTGGCAAGGCAGAGTCGCGACGCCCATAAGAGACGAGGGCACGCCCGTTGGCGGGCGCGCCCTCCGTTGACTGTTCTCGCCGCGCCGGAGCGCAGGTCGGGACCGACCGGCGTCGGCCCCGGACGCCGCTACTCCTCCTCTTCCTGGCCGAGGATGATGAGCTCCGGCACCGCGCCGGTCTGGACCGCGATCGGGCCCATCCCGGATCCGGCCGACTTCGGCTGCAACACCATCATGAAAGTACGGAGGTCGCTGCCGCTGTACTGACCGGTCGCCGTGTTGTACCAGGTGGAACCCAGAGCATCCTGCATCACCCGGAAGTTGGCATCGAGTATGCCGTTGTCCGTCGTGATGCCCGGGGCGTCCTGGACATCGGCATTGGCCAGTTCGACACGCTCCGGCGGCGGCCCGGTGATGTCGGGCAGACGCAACTCGTTGCCGTTCACGTCGATCAGCCAACCGACCAACTGATAGCCGACCGGCGGGCGCGATATGCGGCTTATGT
>CP070722.1:778526-790179 GCA_020350785.1 Gemmatimonadota bacterium | reverse complement strand
GATCGCCCAGCCCCACGACGCAGGGGATCCCCAGAGATCGGGCCAGAATCGCCGCGTGCGAGGTACCCGTTCCCCCGTCCGTCGCCACACCAGCCACGAGATCGGTGCGCAGATCGACCATCCGGCTGGGTGTAAGCTCGTGGGTCACCAAGATGACGGGCTCGCCGGCCTGACTCTCCAGCGGCTCCGGCCCGGGCACTTCAGTGAGGCTCGCCAGAACACGGAGTTGGACGTCGTTGAGGTCGGCCACCCGATCCATCACCCGGGCATGCGTCGCATCGAGCCACTGAGACCGGAATTCGAGGACCCGGAGACTGAAGGCGCGCTCCGCCGTCAGGAAGCTCTCGGAGATATAGGTGAGGGTCCCCTCGACCAGGTCGGGATCATCCAGCATCATGAGCTGTGGGTCGAAGATCTTGGCCTGTACGGATCCCAACCGCTCCTCGACCTGCCGGCGAAGGAGCAGAGTGCGCCGCTTGGCGTCCTCGCGGGCGGCCTGAAAGCGATCGACCTCCGACTCGACCAAGTCCGGGCCGACCGTGGCGTGCGGCACGTCCAGGCGCGGCCAGATAGCCACGTATGCGGGTCCGATGACGACGCCGGGCGCGCCCGGAATCCCCTGCACCGTCTCGCTCACAACGATCCTACTCTTCCCCGAATCCGTCCGTGACCAGGGCGGCGAGCGCGAGCACCGCCCGCTCGGCATCCACGCCCCGCGCCCGAATCCGAATCTCCGTTCCCTTCTCCGCCGCCAGCATCATCACACCCATGATGCTCTTGCCGTTGACCTCCAGGGCGTCTTTGGATACTAGCACCTCCGCCTCGAATTTGCTCGCCAGCTTGACGAACTCCGCGGCCGGCCTCGCGTGCAGCCCGTAAGCATTGGCGATTCTCACTGTCTGAGCGTGCTCGTTGTTCTCCGCGCTCACCATACGGACGCTGCCAGTGTGATGTATATGAGCAAGCCGACCAGCAGGCCGAGGACGGCCAGCCGCCGCGCCCCAGCCGGGCGCCACGCGCCTGCGGCTGCAAGGGCGAGTGCAACTGCCAAGATGGGGAGCGGGCCGACGCCGGAACTGCTGCCAACGGCCAGCGCCAACGGCGGCACCAGGGCTCCGCTCACGATCGCCAGCGGTATCGTAAGACGATCCGGCAGCCGCCGCAAAGGTGAACCAACCAGGGCGCGACCGACCTCGGGACCTTCGCGCCAGCCCACCCGCAGGCCCCAGATCCGCAAGCCCAGGTGCAGCGCATTGTAGGTCACCAGGAAGAAGGTTACGGCCACCCACCAGGGCGCGCCCATCAGAAACAGCAGGATCGCCGCCAACGCCGACAGCGGACGCCACCGCGCCCATACCAGCCGATCTCCCAGGCTGCCCAGCGGACTGACGAGGGCCCTCCTGAATCGGTCGATATGGTCGGCACTTGCACGCGCCGCCTCCATCCGTGCCAGGGCCGCTATCGCCACTGTAGAAAGATAGGGATGCGCGTTGAAGAACTGCGTGTGTCGGCGCAGCGCCGCCGCGAAACCCGCCTCATCGCCTCTGTAGAGCCAGCGGAGTATGGGGACCAGCGCGAAACCGAGCCCCGCTCCCTGCATCGTTCGATAATTCCAAGAACCTTGAATGAGCAGGCTCCGCAACAAAACGCGAACAGCGGTGACGACCTTCAGCCCAGCCATAGGACGATGATCCCGCTCAAGCCGGCGGCAAACCCGAAGGCGGTCCATACACGTCGACCTCTGGCCATCATGCGAACCGCAACGCCCGCCGCCAGGCTCGCCGTTACCAGCAGTAGGGACGCGGCTGCCACGACGGGCACGCCCTCGAGATCGATGGGCAGACGCGTGTACAGCCAAATCGCGGAGAGCGTCAGCGCCGCCGCGCGGAGGAGATCCAAGGCAACCGCCGTGAGGTGCCGCCATGCAAGGCCGGCGGATGAGGGAATACCGTCTCCGACATCGGCCACCAATCGAGCATTGAAGCGCCGCAGCAGGTGTACGGTCCAGCTGCCGACCCACCCCACCAGGACACCGTAGCCCGTGGCGAGCAGGAGCGCAGCCGGGCCAGCAGGCGTGGTCGTCGCGACGACCGCCCCCGCCACAGCCGCCGGCCCCGTATCCCAGCCGCGGCTTGCGCCTACAGGTAATTGATGGAGGCTGAGGATCTCCAGCAGCACACCCACCCACATCCCGGCGATCGGATCGCCGAGCACCAGGCCAGCCAGTGGGCCTGCCACGATCGGTCGCCCGACCATCGCCTGAACGCAGGAGACGGCGTCGATTCCTGTGAAGCCGCCCAGAACGGCAAGCAAGATAAAGGCGCTGACGTCCAGTCCTAACCCGACCTCATCTCGAAGAGCTCGTCGAGCTCGACCCGGCGCGCGCTCGGCACATCCTGAGCGCTGACACGAACACCGCTCCGTTGCAGCCGCCGGAGTTCAGCTACGTCGCCGTCGGCCAGGAAGAGGTAGGGCAGTAGGCGCCGACGGCCCGGCGCGTCATGCAGCCCGCCGAGATTGACCTCCTGGTCGTCCAAAGCCCCGACATCGGCCAGCCGCCGCATCGTTCGCACGTCGCGCGTCAGGACGAAACCGCGTTCCTGGCTCTGCGACCACTGCGGCATCGACACCGCCGCCTCATCGACATTCAGAAAGCGGGCTTCAATGGTCTCCGACAGGCCGGCCCTATAGAGATCCTGCTCCCATTCGCTATCAAATAGATCATCATCGACTACGGCGACGTAGTCGATGCCCAAAGCCGCCCCCCAGCCGACGACGACCTGGCCGTGGATGAGCCGGTCATCGACCCGGCACAGAAGAATCGGCATCGCTGGCGTGCTCTATGGATACGCCGACACGGGAACGCAGCCGCTCGACGATCTCGACCAGCGGCAATGTCCGATGGAAAGTGAAGTCGAGCAGCAAAGGAAGGTTGACACCGCAGACGATGGCCAGCTGTGGATGACGGCGTCGCAGCCGCCGGGCCGCAAACGCACAGCTGCCGCTGGGCAAGTCGACAAACACCAGGCTGGGGCTTTCCCCTGCCAGTTCGGCGAGTCGCGACTCCAGGGCCTCCGGGGTCAGTCCACGGTTGTCCAGAGGCACTAGGCCCTCACGCGACCCCGTGATCTCCGCCACGGCGTCGATCAGTCCCTCGGCCAACAATCCGTGGCTGATCAGGATCCCTTGGACCTCACTCATAGTCTTCCTCGAGGTACTCCCGCACCGGCGCCATCGCCTCGCGCAATCGTGCATCGAATTCCGCTGCGGAATTCAGGCCTGCATACCGGAGCAGGTGGCTCATCGCTACGATCTCTGAGATCACCGTAATGTTCTTACCCGGGTTCAGCGGAATGGTTACCTTCCGGATAGGCACATCCAGGATGACTGTGTGTTCATCTTCCAGGCCGGTGCGGTCGTAGGCCTCCTGCTGCTGCCATTCGACGAGCTGAACCACCACCTCGATCCGTTTTTGCTGTCGGATGGCACGAATGCCGAACAGGGCTCGTATGTCAATGATCCCGATGCCGCGAATCTCCATGTGGTGGCGGGCCAGCTCGTGCCCGCGCCCGATCAACACATCGTGGCCCTGACGTGTGATATGCACAACGTCGTCCGCGACCAGCCGATGTCCGCGCTCCACGAGGTCCAGGACGCACTCGCTCTTGCCGATCCCACTTCGCCCGACAAAAAGCAGCCCAACGCCGTAGACATCCGCCAGCGAGCCATGCACATGCGTACGTTGAGCGAACTGCTCGTTGAGAAAAGGATTGATCCGCCGGTAGAACTCAGAGGTTTTCAGCTCGCTGACGATGACGGGAACACCATCGCGTTCCGCCAACTCGAGGAGCACCGCCGGCACTCTCAGCTTCTTGGTGACAATCACGCAAGGCAGATCGAAGGACAGCAAGGTTTCCACAGCCCCGCGCTGGAGGTCCTCGCTCAGCGAGAACAGGAAAGACACTTCGGTCTCGCCGAGTACCTGGATGCGCCCGCGGGGAAAGCGCTCCGTGTACCCGGCGAGCACCAATCCAGGGCTCGAGATCTCTGCCTCGTCGATCGTGCGCCGGAGACCCCTCTCACTCTCCGTCGCCAGACTCAGGCGCAGACTCTCGCCGCGAAGCTCGAGCAGCTCGCCAACCGTCAGATTCACTGCTCGCCGCCCTCTGCAGCCCCCTGAGACGGTATCTCCTCGCCCAGCCGCGGCGCCTGATGATCGGTGCGCCGATCGCGGCGTCGCTTCAGCTGGCGAGCCAGCTTGTCCGACAGTCGATCTACTGCTATGCGGAAGTCGTCCGCCGTCGCTTCCGCGTGAATGTTGACGTCTCCGTCGACCGCTGCGCGCGCCTCCGCCCGCTTCTCACGCTTCTCCTCGGTTAGCGTGACCTCCACACGCGTCATGCGCAGGTTGTAGCGCGACAGGCCGCTCAGGCGGTCCTCCACGTACTTACGCAGCGCATCGCTCAACTCGAAACGACGAGCGGTCATGGATATCTTCATGACGCCTCCGACACTGAAGGTTTGGTGTTGTCAGGCCCGACGAACGAGCCACCGCAGTGGACCTCGCGCAGGTGGGCTTCGGTTTGATCCGCCGTGCGCTCCCAGCTGAAACCGCTGGCGAATTCGACCGCGCCGCCGCTCAAGCGGCGCCGCAGCGCCTCGTCGCGCGCGACTCGGCGCAGAGCATCGACCCAGGCCTCGAGCTCACCATGGGGAATCAGCAGGCCGCTCTTCTCGTGCGCCACCGATTCACGCAGGCCCGGTGAATCCGAAGCAATGGCGGGCGTCCCGCAGGCGGCGGCCTCGATGTTGGTGATCCCCCATCCTTCTTTCGGGGATGGGTACACCACAGCCCACGCCCTGCGCAATAGGTCCACCTTCTCATCTTCACTGATGTAACCGCGAAAGTCTACAACTCCCGGGGCTCTCGCCGCTGCATGGCGCTGCAGCTCCGCCCCATGATCTCCCTTTCCCGCCACGATGAGGCGCGCCCCGACACCCTCCTCCGCCAGCCGGGCCAGGGCGTCGATGACGAGCTCCAATCCCTTGTAGCGTTTCAAGCGGCCCACGTAGACGAAGGTTGGCTGCGCGAAGCGCCCCTCACGACCGAAGCTGGCGAATCTGGAGTGATCGATTCCGGGGTGGATGACGGTAATGAGGCGGCGCGGAATGCCGCGTTCCGCCAGATCGTCGGCCGTCGACCGAGAGATCGCCTGGAAGGGCACCGACTCGTAGAAGTACGGCACCGGTCGTTCAGTGAGCCAAACGGCGGCCGCAAAGGGCACGGAAACCTCTTGAAAGGCCGTGCCGCCGAAGAGATGTGGTACGAGGCCTACAACCGGCGACCGCACCCATAGCGGGCAATAGAGCGGGATCTTGTTGATGTCTTCCACCACCAAATCGAAGCCACCGTCCAGCAAACATCGCCGGTAGTACGCCTGTGCAAGAAATGTGAAAGTGTGGCGTCCTCCCACGCGGTGGACATCGAACCCATCGACGTTCTCGCGCCTTGGCGCCCCAGGCCAACCGGAGCACAGCAACGTCACCTCATGCCCCCGCCGCACCAATCTTCCGAAGATCTCGTGCAGGTGAACTTCGGCGCCGCCTGCCTGCGGGTTCAGCCTGTCCTGCCAATTGATGACCAACAGCTTCAGCCGGGCGGCGCTCATCGGGCGTCGGTCGGCTGGTTAGCCTCGATCTCGCGCAGCAGCCCGTCCAGCACGCCGTTGATGAAGCGGCGGCTATCGTCGCTACCGAACCATTCAGCGAGACGGATGGCTTCGTGCACCGAGACGCGGAGCGGCACTTCTTTCAGATACAACATTTCGGCGGCTGCGATTCGGAGGATGTTGCGGTCGACGGTCGTCATTCGTGAGAGACGCCAGTTCTCGGCGAGCGCTGCGAGGCGACCATCAATACGAGGGCGTTCGCGCTCGATTGTCGACAGCAAGCGGTCGGCGTACCCCTGGACTTCGGGGTCCAGTGGCTTCAGACCGCGCGGAGAGAATTCCTCTTGCACAAGACGGAGCGTTTCGTTACCGCCCCTCAGCTCCCACGCGTAGAGGATTTGTAGTACCCGCGCTCGGGCTTTAGTCCGACTCCCCATCGAGTTGATCGAGAAGATCCGCCATCTCGATGGCGGCGAGTACGGCCTTCCATCCATGGTTGCCGGCCTTGCTGCCGGCCCGCTCGAGAGCCTGCTCCATGGTGTCCGCCGTCAGGACGCCGAACGAGACATAACAGTCCGAGTGTGTTGCCACGTGCGCCAGCCGCTGCGCGACCGCGCCCGACAGATAGTCGAAGTGCGGCGTCGCGCCCCGGATCAGCGCGCCCAGCGCAACTATTGCCGAGTAGCGTGGTTCCCGCGCCAAGCGGGCGACCAGCGGAGCCAACTCCCAAGCTCCTGGTACCCAGTAGACATCGATCTGTTCATCGTCGGCGCCGTGCTGCCGTAGACAGTCGATCGCGCCTGCCAAGAGCTGTCGTGTGATCAGCTCGTTGGTGCGCCCGACGACGAGAGCGAAGCGGCGATCACCTACCTGAAAACGTCCGTAGCTTTCACGCATGCCTTGTGGTCGGTTTTGGGAGAGTCATACCAGAGAGCGGGCCGGCCGGTTCAGGTCGTCACTTGCCCGTCGGGTATCATATGACCCAGCTTCTCGCGCTTGGCCTGAAGATACCCCGCGTTGTAGCGATTGGGTTTCACTGTGACGGGGACCTGCTCGGTCACGGAAAGTCCGTAGCCCTCCAGTCCGATGATCTTCTTCGGGTTGTTCGTCATCAGGCGCATGGATTTGATCCCGAGGTCGAGAAGCACCTGGACTCCTATGCCGTAGTCTCTCAGATCGGCCGGGAAGCCCAGCACCTCGTTCGCCTCGACCGTGTCCATGCCATTCTCTTGAAGCTGATAGGCGCGGATCTTGTTCATCAGGCCGATCCCGCGGCCCTCCTGCTTCATGTAGACCAACACGCCGCAGCCCTCGGACTCTATCTGTCGCAGGCTGGTGACCAGCTGCTCTCCGCAGTCACAGCGTCGCGAGTGAAACACGTCGCCGGTCAGGCACTCCGAGTGCATGCGGACGAGCACATCCTCCTTGCCCGCGACGTCGCCCTTTATGAGGGCAACGTGCTCGCGCTTGTCCACATCGTTGGCGTAGGCGACGACCCGGAAATCACCAAACTCGGTGGGCAGGTTGGCCTCGGCGACGCGGTGGACGAGCAGCTCGGTCTTCAGCCTGTGGGCGATGATCTGAGCCACGGTCACGAACTTCAGCCCGTGCCGTCGGGCAAAGAGCTCGAGCTCGGGCCGCCGGGCCATGGTGCCGTCTTCGTTGAGGATCTCGCAGATGACCCCGGCCGGCTTGAGTCCGGCCATCCGGGCCAGATCGACCGAGGCTTCCGTCTGGCCAACGCGTTGCAGTACGCCTCCGGGACGTGCCCGCAGCGGGAAGATGTGACCGGGGCGTCGCAGGTGCTCCGGTTTGGTGTTGGGATCGATGGCAACCCGGATCGTCTGGGCCCGGTCGGCCGCGCTGATTCCCGTGCTCACGCCATGCGCCGGCGTCGCGTCGATCGACACCATGAACGCCGTGCTATGCGAGTCCACGCCCTGGTCTCCCATGGCGGTAAGAACGAGCTGCTCTACCCGCTCCGGCGTCAGTGTGAGACAGATCAAGCCGCGTCCGTGCGTCGCCATGAAGTTGATGACGTCGGCGGTGACCTTCTCGGCAGCACAGACCAGATCGCCCTCGTTCTCGCGATCCTCGTCGTCGGCCACAATGACCATCTCGCCGCGCCGGATCGCCGCGACGGCCTCTTCCACGCTATCGAAGTCTATCTCGCCCATTCGTCTATCATCCCGCAGCCCAGACGACAGTTGGCCCGCTTAACTGATTCCCCATTCCTCGAGTCGACTCTGCAGGTCGCCCTTCCCACCCACCTCGCGGCCCTCGCTCAGCGCCCGGGCCACGTACTTGCCGATCATGTCAGCTTCGAGATTCACCCGAATTCCAGGCGCCAGGCCCGACAAGTTGGTGTGCTCATAAGTATAAGGTATCAGGGCCACTTCCGCAGTCCCGGCCCCCGGCAAAGCATTTATCGTCAGCGAGACGCCGTTCAGGGCGATCGAACCGTGAAGTATGACATAGGGTGCCACGGTCTCCGGCAACGTGAAGCGGACCAGCCACATCTCACCCTCCCGCTTGACGGAGTTGACCGTGCCCACTCCATCAACGTGGCCTTGGACGAAGTGCCCCCCGAATCGCGCCCCTGCGGCGATCGGCCTCTCCAGATTCACCTCACGGCCGCGACGGTACTCACCCAGAGTGGTACGCGAGAGCGTCGTCGTGATCGTCTGTACTTTGAAGACGCCCTCCCCCAACTCTACCACCGTCTGACAGACACCGTCGATGTTGATGCTGTCGCTTGGCTTGAGATCGCTCAGCACGGCGGCCGCGGCGATGACCAGCTCACGCCCGCCACCTTTGTCACTAGCCGACCGAACGACGCCGATCTCCTCAACGATCCCACTGAACATGGACGCTCCCTAGCCGGGGTCCGCCGGCGACTCGGGCGCTAACGTCAAGAGGGTGACCGCGCCAAGCGAGTGGCGCGAGATCAGGCGCCAGTCGCGGGCCGCCAGCCCCCGGCCGCCCTGAAAGCCACTCACACCCGGCTCGCCGTAGAGACGCGGCGCGATGAAAGCATAGAGTCGGTCGACTCGCCCCTCCGCCAATAAGGCGGAGCCCAAACTACCGCCGCCCTCGCACAGCACCGAACTCACGCCGCGCCCCCAAAGCTCGGCCAAGACCGCCTCCAGGTCGAGGCGCGGCGAGGCCGGCGAGCGCCTGACCCGAAGGACGTCGACGCCCTCACCCCTCAACCGCTCGGCCCTGGTCTCGGGCGCGTCTTCGGCCGCAAACACCCAGACGGGCGCCTCGGCGGCCGTCCGAACCAGCGCAGAGTCGCCGGGCAACCGCAACATCGTGTCCAAGACGACGCGTCTTGTGGGGAGCCGAGGCGCCCGCCATTCACGGACGGTGAGTCGCGGGTCGTCGGCCAGCACCGTGCCGATGCCCACCATCACCGCATCGTGACCTGCCCGCAAGCGATGAGCTTCGACCTGCGCCTCGCCATCGGTAACGCGAGACATCGTACCGGGAACCTCGGCCAAGCGAGCATCGAGAGACAGCGCGTATTTCAAAGCGAGATACGGTCGCTGGTGGCGGAGGGAGTTGAAGTGAACGGCATTGAGGTCCAGCGCCTCGAGCGCGCATACGCCTTCCTCAACCTGGATCCGCCGGCGGCGCAACCACTCCGCACCGCCGCGCGCCTCCGGATTTGTCTCAGCGGTCGCGAATACAACGCGCGCGATTCCGGCAGCCTCAATCGCCCGACTGCAAGGCCCCGTCTTACCACTGTGATGGCAGGGCTCCAGTGTCACATAGAGGGTCGCGCCGCTGGCGCGGCCCTCTGCTGCCTCGATTGCTCTGACCTCCGCGTGAACGCCCCCCCACTCCGCGTGATAACCCTCACCGACGATCTCATCGTCACGGACCACGACCGCGCCCACCAGCGGGTTCGGGGCCACCCGGCCCCAGCCGTGCTGGGCCAGCGCCAGGGCCCGGCGCATATGGAAATCGTCGCGTTCTCGAGTGTTTGTGGCCAAGCCAGGCTCCCGACCGACGCCCTGGGTATCCGCTTGAGAGAGACACCCGGAGAGGTCGGCTCCAGATGCCCGAATCGACATCAAAACGTCATACGTAAGCCTATTGCCCCCAGAAACTTACCAGAGTCTACCTGCGAGCCGCCAGAGGCCACCAAGCTACGCTCTTCCTGCCAACCGGCCTCCGCCACGAAGTTCAAGAAGAGCACGATATACGCCACATCGACGAAGGCCGACCAGCGTTCCGTGGTCAGGCTGACTGGGTCCAATTCCGGGACGACGGGCAGCAGTGAGCCCGGGGCCTCGGCGATGCCGAAGTCGACATCCCCGGCGTAGCGGTCCCACCCCAGCGTGAAGGCGAGACCTAATGCGACAAAGCTCTTGCTCAACCCGGCCCGCAGGCTGAGGACGCGCTGGTTCAAACCGAACTGGGCGTCGTCAGAGCGGCCTACGGCACCGTATTCGACGCGACCGGTCCACTTGTACTGGGCCGAGACCGAGACGCCAGGGGCCGTGAAGGACTCCCTGATCACACCAACTCTGGCACCAAGTCCCAAGCCTCCAACATCGTTCTTGAACCCGGCGCCGCCCGGCAGAATCATGGCATTAAGGGATCCCAGCAGCTCGACGGCGCCCAAGCCGCCCAACGTCGCGCCCAGATCGAAGCCGTCGAACACGCCAACCGACAGATCGACCTGAGGGATGATCAGTGAGTACCCACGTGATTCGCCCGCACGGTCGCTTCCCGGATAGTCGAGGATCTCGGGCATGTTGCCCCAGACGAAGCTCATTCGTCCCCCCAGTTGTATTCGGGGGATGAAGCGGAACTTGGTGCCAATCGGACTCGCCGTCCCCAGCACCGGATTCCCACCCGCCAAGGCCAAGCCCAGTTCGGGCTGCGTCAGCTGGACCGCCGCGATGACGTCCCGGCAGAGCGCCAAGTCATCGCCCACGATCCCGGCGGCCGCGCAACGTTCAGCCAGATCGGCGTCGATCGTTCCCTGGCCGTTGAGGCGCGAGGCGGCGACGACCGTGAGGCCGACGACGATCAAGCATACCCAGCGCTCCCTCATCCGCACTCCCCGGTGACTCACATCTGCTCGGGCGCTTCGATCCCGAGCAGCCCGAGTCCGTTGCGCAGAACGACTTCGGCGGCGCGTGCCACAACCAAGCGGGCCGCGGTCACATCCTGATCTGAGGTGAGCACGCGCAGGCTGGCGTCGCGGGTCCCGGCGTGGTACCAGCTGTTGACCTGATTGGCCAGCTCCTCCAGATAGGCCGCCACCCGATGCGGCTCGCGGAAGCGGGCGGCGGCCTCGACCAGTTCGGGAAAGTCGTTGAGCGTCTTGATCATCTCGATGGCGGCGGTCTCCCGGACGGGCGAGAGGTCGACTTCGAGATCGAGCTTGGTGGGGTCGATCCCTCCGCGTCGATAGACGCTGCGGAGCCGGGCGTGGGCATACTGCACCTTGTACACCGGATTCTTCTCGGATCGTTCCTTGGCAAGATCGAGATCGAATACCATCTGCTGCTGGGCGCTTCGCGCGAGGAAGAAGTAGCGCGTCACGTCGACGCCGACTTCGTCGATCAGTTCGCGTAACGTCACGAACTCGCCTGCGCGCTTGCTGAACTTGACCTCCTCCCCACCGCGCTCCAACCGCACGAGCTGCACGATGACCGCCTCGAAGAAGTCGCCACCCAGCCCCAGCGCCTGCATGGCAGCCTGCATGCGCGGCACGTAGCCGTGGTGGTCGGCGCCCCACACGTCGATCGCCACCGCGAAACCACGCTCCGCCTTGTCCCGGTGGTAGGCAACGTCGGGAAGGAAGTAGGTGTAGCTCCCATCGCTCTTCACCAGAACCCGGTCTTTGTCATCTCCGAAGCTGGTAGTACGGAGCCAGCGGGCACCCTCCCGCTCGTACACCAGCTGACTCTTCTGTAGGGCGGAAAGCGTCGCCTCGATCTTGCCCGAACCGTAGAGCGAGGTTT
>CP070722.1:775889-778426 GCA_020350785.1 Gemmatimonadota bacterium | reverse complement strand
CCTCCGATAGGGAAGCGCTGCAAGCTCCCTTCGAGCCGACCCAGGGCGCCGAGGGGGAGAGTGGCGATACAGCGGCCGGCGCAGGCGACGCCGGGGAGGAGGTGGCGGGCCAGGCCACGCTGCCCGAGCCCGGAGCGCCGGTAAGACTCGAGGTGGTCGATCTGGACGAGACCACTCCCGATGCCGCCGAAGCCCTGGGACCCGAACCAGAGATTATCGCCGGGTCCGAAGAGCCACCGCTGGCGGCGGTTAGCACGCCATCCGCAGTGGAGATCGAGACACCTGGCAAAGCTTCGCTGGATCTGCCGGACTTTCTCACCGGCCCGGACGCAATCCCCACGGTCGAAGCAGATGGCGAAGAGATCGCAAGCCGGGATGCCGCCGAAAGCGACGACACTCTGGCAGGAATGGTCCGCCTGGAGACAGCCGAGCGGCTCGAGCGCACCGCGAACGAACTGCTTCGCGGAGAGCGTGGCGACTGGATCCGAACGCTGATTGCCGATCTGGGCTCTCGGGGCCCCGAGATCGCCGTGCCACGCGCCTTTGCGGCCGGGTATCTGGCTGCGAAAGTGAAAGAGGAGAAGAGCTGACAACATGGCGCAGCAGCAACATACAGCGGATGAGGATAAGTTCGTAGCAAGTACTCTGCAGATCCTCAACTGGGGACGGCAGCACACGCGCGCTCTGATAATCGGCGGCATCGTGCTGGCCATAGGCGTCCTGGCGGTACGCTACTACCTAGATTATCAGAGACAGGTGCGAGAGGTGGCATCCACCGAGATTCGCACCATACGGGCCCAGCTGCTCGGTGGCGATGCCAGCCAGGTCGTGGACCAGCTGCGCGCGTTTCTGGTGCAGTATGGAAGCAGCGAGTACGGGCGTGAGGCACGCGTATTGCTTGGCCACTCGCTCTTGCTATCCAATCGAGCCAGCGAAGCGATCGAGCCGGCCAGACAAGCGATGGAGGGTCTAGGGGACGAACCGCTAGCCGACCGGGCCGCCTTCTTGTTGGCTGCCGCCTACGAGGAAGTCGGTGACACCGCCGCCGCCATTCAGACGTACGAGCGAATCGGCAACAGCTTGGAATCGCGCTTACTGAGGTCGCGCGGGCTGGAGGGCGCGGCGCGTTTGCGCGCTGCCCAGGGCGATCGAGCCGGCGCCGCGGCTCTGTACAGGCAGCTGGCAGAACAGACTCCGGAGCGCGAAGTGGCGCGCGCCTTCTACGAGATGAAGGCGGCGGAGCTGCAAGCCGAAGGGTTGGCGGCCGTAGGCCTGCCAAGCAGCGAGGGGCCCTAGGAGCTGCCGAGAGGGCCGGATCCGGGGGTACTCATTAGGACTTCCAGGAATGGCGCATAATACATATTATGTAACCTAGGCTCTTCTCTAATCTCCACTCCCTTCAACCCTTCCCAACCTTCCTACTTCTCCGCCTTCAAGGCCGCTCCCACCTCCTCCAACACGGGAGCTGCCGCGCCGCGCTTCATCACCGCCACACCAGCCGCCGCGTTTGCCAGGCGCGCGGCCTCTGCGAAGGGCGCGCCTGCAGCAAGTGCGAGCGTATAGGTGGCGATCACGGTATCCCCGGCCCCCGTGACGTCGACGATCTCTTTGACCTCCGCTACCGGTATCCCCAGACGCCGGCGACGCTGCTCGTACAGTGCCATACCGCGCTTTCCCCGCGTGACCAGCAGAGCCTGAAGCTCGAGTTTCCGCAGCGTGGTCCGGGCCGCTTTGTCGAGAAGCGCCTCATCGTCACCGAAGTCGATCCTGCTGACCTCTTCCAACTCGGGCTCGTTGGGCGTCGCGGAGACCGCACCGCGGAATTCCAGGAGGTGGTACCGAGAATCGATCACGCTGACCAGTGAGCGCTTGCGCACCAGCGACGCAAACAGCCCTGCCCGGACCGTTCCCAACGCGTAGTCAGAGACGATTATCCCATCCGCCTCGCGAAGGGCTGCTTTCAATCTTCCGCCGATACCCGAATCGGAGATCCTCCTGTACATCCCGTCCGAGTCTATCCGGATCACCTGCTGCTTGACGGTATGAAGCCCTCCTGCCAGCACCCGCATCTTTATCGCCGTGTCGATGGCCGATTTCGTCATCAGGTGGGACGTGTCGATTCCCTGTTTCTCGAACTGATCTCTGAGTCGGCGCCCCATCTCGTCATCGCCCAGGATCCCGACAGGCACCGGGTGGCCGCCAAGCGCCGCAACGTTCATTACAGCGTTGCCGGCACAACCCGGAGATACGGTGTCCCATTCCTTTTCCAGGATGAGTACGGGCGCCTCTCGTGAGATACGGGTGGTATCACCATACACGGTGTGGTCGGCCACCAGGTCTCCCCACACGACGATCCGCTTTCCCTGGAGCTCAACCAACCAGTGAAGAAGGCTATTGCTGGATTGTCGATTGTCTTCTTTCATCTCCCAAGCGCCAGTGGACGTGAGCCGGCCGCCACTACAGCCTCCCGATGATTCTCAGCAGCCGAAGCGCCCAGACCCTCCAGATCGCCTCTCTGATTATCTTGCCGCTCATCT
>CP070722.1:752884-775789 GCA_020350785.1 Gemmatimonadota bacterium | reverse complement strand
CAGGAGGGCGGCTCCGGCGACCCGGGATCCGCGGCCCAGGGCGCGGGCGGCGGCTTTCGAGAGGCGCAGGAGGGCGGCTCCGGCGACCCGGGATCCGCGGCCCAGGGCGCGGGCGGCGGCCTTCGAGAGGCGCAGGAGGGCGGCTCCGGCGACCCGGGATCCGCGGCCCAGGGCGCGGGCGGCGGCTTTCGAGAGGCGCAGGAGGGCGGCTCCGGCAATCCTGGACCAGTGGCCCAGAACTCGGCCGGTGGCCCCGGTAGCGCGCTTCAGCACTGGTTTGGCGGCGGCCCAGGCCCGGCGTGAGGCTTCCGCTATCGTGGCCGACAGCTTCCCCATCTCGGCGGCGATGAAGCCGGCGAGGCGAACGAGCACCCTCCAGATCCAGAGCAGCAGCCGAATGAGAGAGCGCCAGAACGCGCCCAGCGCTGCAAGGATCGGCGCAACCTCGATCCTGGCCAGGGCCTCCGAGACACCGGCTGCCGACCTCCGCAGCGACGCAGCCATCCTTCCCAGGCTGGCGCGCCATCTTGGAACCACGGAGATCTTGCCACGCTCGGTCTCAACAGCGGTTGCAGGGGCCACTTGCAGGGGAGACTGCCGCCTCTTGGCTCCAGCGTGCTGGAAAACGGGTGATTCAGCTGGCTCGAAGGCCGGCCAGACCGGGCGCTGGCTGGCGGGTGAGCCCGGCTGTCGGATCGCGTTATCTCCTGACGCGACTGCGGCGACCCCCGTTTCCTCTGCTTCGACCGCAGGTTCGGCTACGGTTGGCTCGACCTCCTCGGATTCCTCATCGGGCAGAACTGGTGCGAAACCCTGGGCCGCGGCCGCCTCGCGACCGGTCGCGATCTGCTCGTCCGATTTGATCTCCTCGCCCGCTGGTTCCGTGATGTCGATAACGGGCGGTGCCGGCGCAGCTTTGACGACAGGGGGTTCGTCCCTGGCCTCGATGACGGGCGGTGCCGGCGCAGCTTCGACGACGGGGGGTGCGTCCCTGACCTCGATAACGGGCGGTGCTTCCGTAGGCTGGATCGGCGGCGCGGTCCCCGACTCCTCGATCTTCGGAGTCGGAGGTTGCGGAGCCTCTTCGATACTCCGCGGTCGCAAGCTCGAGGTCGGCGCTGGTATTGTTGGCTGTCTTGTGATGATCGGTTGCGGTGCGGGAGCCCGGCGGAGCGCCTCACGCCCCATCCGCGTCAGTTGAGAAGCCAACGCCGGGAGTGCCGACAACGCTCTGTTCAGCTTTTCCAGTCTCTGAGGTGACGGGTCACCCATCAACACACGAGGCGCGTGGAGCGGCACGTCGGCGGGAGCGGCGAGTTGAGCGTGCTGGGGACCCCAGGAGCCACCATGCAGCATGGAGGCGAAATCGATCACGTTGGCGAATCGCGTATGCGGCGTCTTGCTGAGCGCCCGACGTATGGCGTAATCAACGTGCTGGGGTATCTCGGATCTGATTTCGTGCAGTGGCCGCGGGGCGGCGATCTGGTGAAGCTGCTCGAGTCCTATCGGTGAATCGGCTTGAAAGGGCGGTTCACCGGTGAGGCACTCGTAAGCGACGACCGCCAGCGCGTACTGGTCGGCGCTGGGGCTGCCGAGGCGAGTGTCGAATTGCTCAGGGGCGACGTATTGCAGAACGCGGAGCGGGTCGTGATGGGAATCCGGAGGGAGCAGGTCTTCGAGTGCTCTGCTGATGTTGAAGTCACTCAGCCGGGCCCATCTCTCGGCGTCCACGAAGATGTGAGTCGGCCTGAGATTCCCATGGGTGACGCCGCGGCGGTGCATGTAGTCGAGCGCGCTGGCCATCTGGTCGATGATGGCCAGGCAGGGGTCGAGTTCGAGGATGCCGGCGGATTCGAGTTGCTGGGCTAGGGAGGGTGCCTCCACGTAATCCATCTCGTACCACAGGTAGGTGGCCGCACTTCCGTAGGCCCGGATGGGGACCAGGTGCGAGAATCGCAAAGCGGCGGTTCGGGCCGCGTCGCGCTCAAAGCGGTGAAAGAGCTCGGCCGCGGCAAAGTGGCGGCGCTGAGGCAGTGGTACGACCTTCAAGGCCGCAGGCCGACCAGTCGCTTTCTCCCTGGCGCGGTAGACCCTAGCTGCGCGCCCGAATCCGAGGACGGACTCGATGGTGTAGCGATCGCGGAGATCGCTCTCCACGGTCCGCCGCAACAGGTCGGGCTGGTCGCTGTCTTTCATGTCTTTGGCGATCAGAGATTCGCCCATCTCCTCACCCTACGGCTGGTGACTCGCTCCGCGATTGGACCGGGCAACGTCCGGAGACGGAATGCGCTCCTGGGGGTACACCCACTGGATTATGGGGGTCCTTTCTCGCGATCGGTCTCGGCCCTAGCGGATGCCGGCACTTCCAGCAACGTACGGGTCGAGACTGGCAACGGGCGTGCCAAAGGCGGGTCGCGCCCACGTTGCCGACTCAGGGGCGTGTGGCGCGCAAGACACTACTACAGGTTAATTGCAAGAGGCCTGCTCCGCCAGCCGTGGCGTCCCTGCAACGGATCGGGGCCGATTTGCGGTGGGTGGCCCCCTTCAGGCAGACCCGACCGGGCTCGCTTCCAACGGCCTCGCATCAAACGACCTGGAAGATGCGGCCGTGCGCCCCTTGTTCGGACAGGGCCTTCGTAGGTAGCTTCGAAGGGTCCCGCCGCTATTCCGGTTCTGGGAGGTTCTCGAATGTTCTATCGTCGGATCACTCTGCTAACCTTCGTGGTGTGGCTTACGGCGCCTCAGACGTCGGCGACGGCGCAGCAGAGTCCGGTCTATCGGTCGGACGGCATCTTCACTGGGATGCTGGAGTTGCCGACGGTGGGCGAGGCTGACCTGAGTGTCTGGGCCGAGGATGTCGGGCTCGATTTGGCGCGGCGATATGAGGAGTCGGTGCCGGTCGACCTGGGTCCGCGGTGGCAGCAGGCGGAGGAGCCTCAGGGACGGTCTTCCAACGTGTGGCGCGGTCTGGTCACCGGCCTGGGCGTCGGGGCCGTGGCTGCCATGGGCGTCGCGGTCTGGGTCTCGGCGGGCGCGGGGCTCGAACTGGAAGAGGTGGTCGACTTCTACGTCCCGGTGGTGGCGGTCGTTGGCGCGGCCGGGGGGGCCGTGCTCGAGGCGGCGCGCGACGGCGGCGGGGTAGCGGGCTTCTCAGGCGGGCCCGGCGTCAGCCTCGCAGCGTCGCTGCCGTTCTGAGCGATAGCGACCGACCGGGCTATTCGCTTACCGCATCTCGCCTTGACCCTCATCGCCGGCGCTCGCAGCTGAGCCATCGGCTCGCAGCTCGGCGAGAAGCTCTTCGATCGAACCAACGAAGCTTGGCCAGTTGAGATGGGCCTGGGCGTAGCCACGCGCCGCGTCTCTCAGCTCGGCGGCGCGTTGTGGATTTTCGAGTAGGGCGGTGATCGCGAGGGCGAAGGCTTGCGGGTCGGGCTCGACCAGGAAGGCGGTCTTTTCGGTCAGGACGCTCCGGTGGGCCGGTATCGATGTGGCGATGATGGCGCAGCCGGCGGCGAGATACTCGAGTGCTTTGAGCGGGATGTTACTGCCGTGGGTTCGGGGAGAGACTACGATGTCGGCCAAGCGCAGGAACGCGGGCATCGCTTCCCTCGGCTGGCGCAACAGGACTCGATACGCTTGCCCTGCTATCCGGCTCTCTAGCTCGCGGGCCAGGTCGGTGCTCTGGCGCTTGTTGGCGCCTACCAATACAAAGACCGTGTTGGGCGCGCGCGCCAGGACGGCGGGTGCGGCATCGAACAGAATACTGAGCCCTTGGTAGTCGGCGAAGTTGCCGGTGTACAGGACGACGCGCTGCTCTGCGCTGAGGCCGAGGTCAGCTCGCAGTTGCCGCAGCTCGGTGTTGGACGCCACGGGTGCGGGGCTCGGGTAACGCCATTCGCGAACACGCGTTCCCGGTGACACTGACCGGACGTAACCGCCGAGGCCGGAGCTGCTGACCACGTAATGCACCCGTTTCAGCAGCCAGCGCTCCGCCGCTTCCAACAGCCGGCGCGCCGGTTTGCGGCCGAAGAGACGGTGCTCCGCCAGATGTTCCGGAATGCTCGACTGCATGTCGTAGACAACCGGCGTGCGGTGGCGACGCGCGGCGATGACCGCTAGAAACGCCGACTCCTCCACGGCGTGAATGCAGTAGTAGCTGTTGCGCCGCAACAAGCGCTTCAGAGACGTGAAGACAAAAAGGTCGAACCAGACTTTGCGGAGTGAGAAACCGATGGGCACGGACCGAATCCGAAGCGGATTCGGAACTCGTAGGTAGCGAACACCCGGAATCGGCAGGCTGCGACCTACGGGGAAGGTGAGAAGGTCGATCTGATATCCCAGGTAGGAGAGCGCTTCCAACAGCTTGCGAACGGCGATCGGCGTGCCCCGATCCTCGTAGAAGGGTTGAGGCGCGATCACCAGAACGCGACGCTCGGCATCGACCCCGGCTATGACCCGTTGGCTCAGCGAAACTTCCGCCTGCGCTTCTCTTTCCAGCTGATCTGACCTTCTATCTGGGGTGTGCGTCTTGGCAGCGTCCTTCATACGTCTCTTTCACCCGACAACACCGCTGGCAACTCGTGTGCCGGTTCGCGGCTCCAGAAAGTCATACACTGCCTCCCGAAAATAAAGGCCTCTCAACCGCGGGCGACGAGGCGGTTCTACCGCGCTCGGCCCACATCGTCCAACAGGCTGGCCAGCGCCCTTGCGGCCGCCTCTCTCGAGAACTGGGTAAGGCGGGCTTGGTTGACCGGAGGGAAGGGCCGGGCGCCGTTCACCGATCCCGCGATGAGGTGGGCGATCGCTTGCTGGTCGGAGTGATTCACTACCAGGCCACCGCCGGTTTCGTCCAGCAGCTTCGCCAGGTGCGAGTGCCTGCCACCCAGGGCGAGAATGGGCGTGTCACTCCGCAGGTATTCGTAAGTCTTTCCTGGTACGTGGTCATGGCTCGTGGGCAAATAGAGAAGGTCGGCGGCGAGCATGCGACCAATCGCCTCACGATGGCTCACAGACGGGTGGGCGGAGGCGCGAACAGTGGCACCGAGTTGCTGGATCTGGGTCGCGACGTGGCGGTCGATCCTGCCGATCTGGATGAAGTGCAGGCGTGCGGCCACCTCGGGGAGTTGGTCGCGGAGCAGGCCGCAGGCCCCGATGAGGGGGGCCAGGTCGCGTTCCCGCCATAGGATGCCCACGTGGGCGATCACGAAGTCGCCGTCAGCCCGTGTGGGCGTGACCTCGTCGAAGTCGGTCTCGTCGTATCCGTTGTGAATCAGCCGGATCGGGGTATCGACATCGGGCAGGGACTCGAGCACTCCCGGCACGACACAAGCGGCGGCGGCCCCCGTCAGAATCCGCCGCTCCCACGCCGCCTCCAGATGCTGGAGGAGAGAAAAGCGCCTCGGGAGGTAGAAGCCCCCCGTCCAGGGGTCGCGGTAGTCGATAATGTGGGGCACGCGCCAGGCGCGGGAGATCAGTGATCCGAGTATCGCCGCCGTGGGTGTGGGCACGGTTGAGACGACCGCATCGCAGGCACGGGCCCGGTGCTTGAGCGCCCAGTGGACTCCAAATGGCAGCCAGGGGAGTTTTCCGTCCGGGACGAGCCAGGCTGCCGGATGCCAGGGTCCGAGCCGGTTTCCGTGCAGGCCGCGCGGGTGACTTGCCGGTCTGTCCGAGAGCCTGCGGCCCAGGGAGGCGAGCCAGCGATAGGGGTCGGGCGCGATAGTCCGGTGGATCTCTGGTTCTCCCAAGTCTGCCAACAGAGTGCGGTCCTGAGGTCCCATTCGGCCGCGCCGCGACGTCAGAACGATCGGCTGCCAACCGAAGCGTGGGAGGTACTTGGCGAACTTGGAGATGCGTTGGACGCCCGAGCCACCAACCGGTGGAAAGTCGTAAGTGACCAGAAGTACGCGTCTCATCGCCGAGATAGAAGAAGCCCCCAAAGCTGTTCGCCGGCCTGAAAGACGCACACCGGCGGTGACGCGGTCCTCTTGACTTTGATGATGTGCCGTGCTTGGTGCAACAGCCGGGCGATGCCGCGGGACTGGCGCGCCATCTCTTTCCGGCAGCCGCGCGATTAGTTTGTCGAGCGTCGAAGCACCTCACGAGATGAAGTCATCAGGTCGAGGATCAGCTAGTTGCGGTTGAATGTCTTCGTCTAGTTGGCAGGCCAGGTTGCCCGGACTGGATTCGGTCCACGTGTCGCTGTGGATCGGACTGGGGGGCATCGCCTTCATGGCCGGGAACCTCCTATTGGCTGGCGCTCTGACGCCGGAGCACTTCGGTCAGCTCACTCTCTATCAGGCACTGCTCGGATTGAGCGCTGGGGTGGCGCCGCTCGGGCTGGACAGCCTGGTTGTGCGCCGGGAGATCGGCTACGGGAGGGGGAGCGTGGCAATGGCCGCCGGCGCCGGCGCACTGACGGCCGCTCTGACCGCGGTCCTGGCGGCAGTGCTTTTCCACTTTGATGCCGGTTCGGTCGGATTGATCGTGGTGGCGGTGATCTTCGCCGGCGTGGCCCGGCTGTGTGCCGCAACGGAGCAGGCGATACTGCGACTAACCCGGTCACAGATTCTGACACAGCTTCCGTTCCTCACCTTCGGTGCCGGTGCGGCCGCGCTGGCTGCGGCGGGTTTGAGGGATTGGCGTTGGGCCGCCCTCGTGTTGGTGGCTGGCTACGCCCTGGCGGCGGCGGTGGGGTTGGCCGTAGCGGGGACCGACAGGCAGAGAATGGAGGAACGCATTCGGCAGCGACTGAGTCGATCGGGCGCGGTGAAGGGGCTTTCTTTCGTTGGCATCCTGGCCTCCGTGCTCGCCCTCCATCAGATGGAACGGCTGGTCATTCCGGTTAGCCTCGGCCTGGAAGCGTTGGGGACCTTCGCTGTTGTCGCGACTGTTGTGGCGTCACCCTATCGCGTCCTTCACGGCGGGATCGGGTTCGCGTTGATGCCGAGGGTTCTTGCCCAGAAGGAGCGCGCGGGCCGTGCACGGCTGGTGCGGACCGAGATGCTGTTGGTCGTCGCCCTGGGATTGGGCGGTGGCGTTGTCCTGGCCCTGGTGACGCGACCGCTGATACAGGCGCTCTATGGGGACAAGTACGAGGTGGCCCAATCGCTGGTGATTGCCATCGCGATCGTGGGGGTCATCAGACTCATCTACGGTGTGCTGGCGGCTGTCGTCAGCGCGATTGGCGACCGCCAGCACTTGCACCGGTTCAACGCGTTCGGTTGGGTCGCCACCGCGGCGGCAGCGGCAGCGGCGCTCCTGCTGAGCAAACATGGCCTGGTTGGGGTGGTCGCCGGTGTCGCTGTCGGGTGGATCGTACGGTTGCTGGTGGTCGCGGTACTGGCACATTCCGCATTGGTGGGATCTGGCGCGTCGGCGGGGCCGGCGCGCGACCAGTGAGGCGTTGCCAGTCGTAGACGGGGCGAGTAAGCTGCGAGCCTGGTTGGAGCTTGCCCGGCAAACCGGTGAGTGGTTCATGACTCGTCGAGGCCCCTGAAGCGGAGAGAGGATCGATGGCGAAGAGCGGTGTGAAGGGTGGGTCACCTGCATTGGTCGGCATCCTGACTGGCAGCCCCAACGATCTGCCGACGGTGGAAAAGGCGCGCGATACGCTCGAGAGTCTGGGGGTGACCTGCGAGCTACGGGTTCTCTCGGCGCATCGCACTCCTGATTTGACAGTCGAGTACGTGCGTGCGGCCGAGCGAGAGGGCGTTGAGGTGTTCATCGCTTGCGCCGGTATGGCCAACCACCTGGCCGGTACGGTCGCGGCGCACACGCTGCTGCCGGTCATCGGCGTGCCATTGAGTGGGGCGACGCTTTCGGGCCTGGACAGCCTGCTGTCGACGGTTCAGATGCCGCCCGGCGTCCCCGTCGCGACCGTAGCGGTCGACGGCGCCCGTAACGCTGCTTTCTTGGCGGCGCGAATACTCGCGCTGAAGTATCCGGCGGTCGCGGAGCGATTGCGAGAAGCGCTGGAGGAAGCACGTCGTCCTTACGAGGACAGGCTTGCCAGCGGGGGCGGGTGCTAGCGGGCGGATGCCAGCGACTGAATAGCCGGGCGCGGCGCCCGGCTACCGGGCAGGGCTAGCGGACTACCAGGTCATCGTCGCCACGCGGCTTCAGACGCCAGCGGCCACTGCCATCGGGCACGAGCAAGCCTCTGGCATCGATCACGGCTCCGGGGACGAACGGGCTCAGGTCCGTGAAGAGGACGTCCTTATCCAGCAGCACGATCAACGCGCCCGATCCATCGTTGACGGTCAGCAGTAGGTCTCCGGCCACCGACGCCGTGCTGACGATCGTCGCAGACGCGACGTTGACCAATGCTGCGTCTAAGATTCCGTCGGCCGCGGTGGCTGCAGCCGCCGTAGTGAGGCGCTGTGCCGGGGGCAGGCCGACGACGCCGACGACGAAAGGCGTGACGTCTTCGAGCGTCGGTTGGCCGTCGGCGATTCCGATCAAACCCTGAAAGCGCACGCCGTCACCGGGAATGATAACGGCCGGTCGCACGCGGGTGCCGCGTATCGCGCCGGAAAGATCGGCGAGGTGAACGGTGAGGTCGCCGAACGTCTCCCAGGCGTTCAGCGCCACGCCTTCCACGAAGACGCGTTCGCCGGGCGCTAGAGCACGGGCCTCCGCCACAGTGACCTTTGGAAAGCTCACGGCCACTTGCACGGATACCGAGTCGTCCGGCGTCAGGGTGAAGTTGGGGTTGTCGACGCCGACGACCTGCAGGCTGTCGTCGACGGTGCCGGGGTCGACGACGATCTCGTAGCTACCGACCGGTACTCGAGGCAGCCTGAACAGCCCATCGCCCGCCGAGGAAGCGCGAGCGATCGTGTCGCGCGTCCCGCTGGCGACGAGTCGCAGCCCGACGTCGGCGAGCGGAGGATCGTTGGCGTCGGGTACGCGCGAGCCGTTGGCGTCGAAGTAGACGAACCCCGCGACCGTCCCGCTGGCTTCGACGCCCAACACTCGATCCTCACCGGTGCCGAGGCAGCCAGCGACGAGAGCCGAAGCTACGCCTAGTAAGACAGCAAGTATTCGTGAAATGCGCATGTTACAAACCCACCCTGAGCCCGAGTCGTAGAGAACGGCCGCTGGTGCGGCGGACCAATGCCTCGCCGAAGCGAGGGTTGACGACGAGTGGCAGCGTGACCGTCCCATCGGGATCCGTTGCGATCGTCGCGTTCCGGTCGATCAAGTAGAGCGCCCTGTCGCGCAAGCCCGTGTCTGTGTCGAGAGCATTGAGCAGATCGACCCCGAGCTCGACCGGATGGCCGCTGAAGTTCACCACGCCGAGGGCCAAGCGTGCGTCGAGTCGATGCGTGTCGGGCCCACGGCAGGAATTGCGCTCCACGAACTCGCCCGCCTGATCGGCCAGGCAATCCCACTCCTGGAGCAGTGCGTCCATTCCGGTGATGGCGGGGTCGACGAACGCGGGGTCGTTGCGTGCCGAGCCGTCTCCATTCGCGTCGACGCCATCGCGGAAACCCGGTGTGAAGGGTTGGCCCGTTTGGAAACGGTAGAAGGCGGCGAGTCGCAGTCCCTGAAGGGGGCTACGAAGCTTCCATTCGGTTCCCAGCACGAGCCGGTGCGGGACGTCGAAGTCCGAGCGCCCGTCGGCCCAGTCCACCCCGGCGAGGCTGTCGGGGAACGGGGTCAATTGGACGTCCGGCCCGCCACCGCTGCCGGAGAGCCAGTCGTCGTCGGTCCACGAGTAGGTGTAACTCGCCAGCAGATCGAGCCAGTCGTTAGCGTGGCGCTCCAGAGTCACCGTGAAGCCCCAGAAGCTCGATACGCCATCCGCGTTCAACGCGGAGACGAGGTCGAAGTCGGTGAAGCGTCTATTGGAGCCGGGCTCGGCGGCGATGAGCGACCCCGACTGGACTAGGTTCCCGTAGATCGGGCGGCCGTACTGGTCACGTCCGGTGGGGGCGAGTGGCAGGTTCAGATCGGCGCGCCGCGGCAGATGATCGGTGTAGCGATACACGCCGGAGAGATGCAGCGCCGAACCTCTCTCCAGCAGGCGCGTGAAGCCCAAGCTGATCCTCCCCGTGCGCGGCGGCTGGAAGTCCGGCCCCAGCAGGCTCAGACGGGTTCCTTGCAACGGTGCCTGGGCGAGGCTCGGCAGAAGCGGCCAACTCCCCAGCGTTCCGACTCCGCGCTGGAATTCGACCGGCCCGTCTTGGGCTACGGCCTCTCCGAAGACACCGGCGTCGACCCGATCGTGGTAGATGGCGGCGCCGCCACGTATGAACCAGACTCCACGCTGGCTGACGTCCCAGAGGAAGCCGAACCGCGGGCTGAACTTGTGGATCTTGTCCTCGATGCCGGCGTTATCGATGCCGGTGATCTCACGCCAGTCCTCGTTGCGTCGGATCGCGTCGCTGTCGAGAACCTCGTACTCGTAGCGCAGGCCCAGCAGCACATCCAGGCCGGGCACCGCTGTCCAGACATCCTGCAGGTAGGCGGCCAGCTGCCAATTTCTGAATTTCGCGACCGGCGCCGCGCCCGTCGCGCCGCTGTAGACCCCCTCCAGGCGGTCGAACTCCCCGACGCCGCCGAAGATGTACTCTCCGGCGCGGGCGTAGGCGTAGCGTTGCTCGTCGGAAGTATAGAGACCAGCGATACCCAGCTTCAGTTGATGCCTGGGCAGGCTGAAGTGGAGAGTCTCGCTGGCGCGGACGGTCAGACGCTCGAATTTCGCTGGCAGCGTAGGATCGTTTCCGAACGCCTGGCCGCCGTCGACGATTCGGGTCATCGGCGGTCCGGTTTGTTTGTAATCTCGCTCGCTGAAGTCCACCCCCACCCGCAGCTCCTGAGACAGCAGGTTGCTGAAGCGAGACGCCAACGTCGCGGCGCCTGCCAAGTCGAGGCCTTCGAGCTCGGCGCCGAGACTTGCCGCGTGATCGGGGCCAAGGTCGGGATCGCGCTTTTCGTTGCCGCCCGCCCGGATCGACGCGATGTTGCCACGCACGCTGATCGCATGGGCGGAAGCGAGCTGCCAATCGAAGCGGCTGTATCCGCTCAGCAGGTCCGTGGTGGCGACGCGCGGACTGGTGTAGGGCGCGATGTTGACGCCGAAGCCGCTAGCCACCCCAACGAGCGCAGCGTCTAGCGTGTCGATCTCCCAGGGCTGTGGCAGGGGCGTCTCCAAGCGCTGCGCCTCCAATCCCAGGACGACATGGGCGGTGTCGCTGATGATCGGTCCGCTGAAGACGGCGCCTCCGCGGAATGAATGGGTGCCAATGTCCCGGCCGTTGAAAGTGTCGGAGGTTGTGAGTACTCCAGCCTGCCAATCGCCAAGCAAACGGAGTTCGGGTCGATCCGAGCCTTTCGTGGAATAGCCGCTGAGGTAGGCGCCGGCCGCCTCCGACCACTCGACATCCAGGCCGTTGGTCACCAATTCGGCGCTGTGGAGAGTACTGCGCGGGAAGACGAAGGCTCCCGGATCGACGGCCAGGTCGCGGTGCCGGGCCGGAGAATATGGGACGCCGTCCACCGCGATCTCGCTGAGTGAGCTGGGCAAACCCTCCGTCGCCAGATTGATGTCCGAGGTCGTGGAGAGCCGGCCGAGCTCGCTGAACTCTCGGCGGTTCTCCGGCAGCCGGCTGACCTCGAAGGGCGCGAACCATTGGCTGACCCCCGCTCTGGAGTCGGCTACCGCCCGAGGCGCGGGGCCGGCCTCGATCTGGCTTACCGGCAGCGTCGTGGTGCTGAGGGTTACCTCGAGCCGGCGATTCGCACCGGGCCTGACCGGCACCCCGGATATGCGTTGCGGCTGGTAGCCAAGCTCCTCCACGAGCACGTCGTAGTCGCCTGGCGACAGCAATGCCAACCGGAACCTGCCGGCCCGATCAGATCTGAGACGCCATGTGGCGCCCGACTCGCTGTCGGTGATCCAGATGTTGGCCCCAATCAGCGCCTTGCCAGTCGCGTCGGTCACGGTCCCCTCGAGGGTCCCGCGAGTAATGCTTTGACCGGCGCCAGGGGCTGGCACTGTCAGCAGCAGGGTCAGCATGCAGGCGCAGATCCAGCCGGCGCCTGCGCGACCCGCCATTCGAGACACTCGATCGTGTATCAGTGCTCTTACTCCCGGTTCAGGAATGGTGATCGATTCGAGCCGCCACGGCTTGGACCGCTTGGGCCGTAATTGGCCTTACCCATATAGCAGACGCCGTGCCGCGCGGCAACAGGATCGGCAGGCCCAATTCCTGCGGATTGCCCATGTCGTTCGGCCGACGGCCCGCCGTGCAATGGGGCGTTGCGAGGGTGAACGAGACTTGCCGACCCCAGCAACACCGTCCGCGCCGGTCGAAGCCGCGCCCGAGGTGTTGTATCGGCGCAACAGCGCTGTCGGAGCGCACGAGTTGGAGGAAACGGATGAGGAGCCACGCGAAGAAACTTCCTGAACGCGTCCTTGTTACGGGAGCGGCCGGCTTCATCGGGTCGCACCTCGTGGATCGGCTGTTGGCGGAAGGTTGTGTGGTATGGGGAATCGACAACTTTGATTCCTTCTACCCGCGTAGCGTTAAGGAGTCGAACCTAGAGGAGGCCCAGCGGAGCCTGCGATTCCGCCTCGTCGAGGGGGATATCAGGGACGAGGCGTTCTTGGCCGAGGTGTTCGGTGAGGGCCAGTTTCAAGCCGTCGCGCACCTGGCCGCGCGACCTGGGGTGCGACCTTCGATAGAGGCGCCCGACGACTGCTTTGACTGCAACGTGATGGGGACGGTGAGGCTGGTGGAGACGATGCGTCGCTTCGGGGTGAACGTACTTGCGTTCGCCTCGTCCTCGTCGGTGTATGGGGCGAGGGAAGGCCGGGAGCCTTTCAGCGAGGACGATGTAGTCGACGGTCCTGTCTCTCCGTATGCGGCCAGCAAGCGGGCGGGCGAGTTGGTGTGCCATACGTACTGGCACCTTCACGGGCTGCGCTGTTACTCTCTGCGTTTCTTTACCGTGTACGGTCCGCGCCAACGGCCGGATCTGGCTATTCACAAGTTCACTCGGGCGATTCAGTCCGCCCGGCCGATCCAACTGTACGGCGATGGCTCGATGTCGCGGGACTACACGTACGTCGATGATGTGGTGGAGGCGGTCTGGCGGACGCTCGGCCGCGGGCTCTCTGGGGACGGGTCGGGTTACGAGATTCTGAATATCGGTGCGAGCCGCCCCGTCCCGCTCAACGAGCTTGTGAGGTTGTTGGCGGAGGCGATCAACGCGGAGCCGATCGTGGAGCGACTGCCGGCTCAGCCTGGTGATGTTCCACGCACGAGTGCGGACATTGCGCGTGCCCGAGAGGTCCTCGGTTACGAGCCGAAGACCCCCATCGAGGAGGGCTTGAGACGCTTCGTGGCTTGGTACTTGGCCCAGCACGAGGTTTCACTGACGGCGAGCGCGAAACTAGGGACCGGTTGACGGCGGCACCTCAGCAGACCTGCGGTAGGCAAGCTCGACTACGAGGCTCGTGGGCGCGCGGCTCAGGCTGCATAGCAACGAGCCAAACCTAGAACTGAGACGATATGCCCAAGCGCGATTTCGTCCGCAACTTGGCGGCGCTCGACAGGGCCGAGCCCTACGATGTATGCGTCATCGGGTCGGGCCCGGCCGGTACGATCCTGGCGACCAGGCTGGCGGAGCAGGGTGTCCGCACAGTCATCATCGAATCCGGCAACTCTCTGCTGGACTGGCTGGCCGATCCGCGGCTGAAGGAACTAGCCGCGTACGAGGTGAGCGGTGACGCGAATTACCCGCTAACGCGGACTACTTCACGGATCGTCGGGGGGAACTCGAATTTCT
This sequence comes from Gemmatimonadota bacterium, assembly GCA_020350785.1. Classification (GTDB taxonomy): domain Bacteria; phylum Gemmatimonadota; class Gemmatimonadetes; order Palauibacterales; family KS3-K002. Next base: position 761,989 of record CP070722.1, on the reverse strand, counting down.
GGACGGGCCGGTCGGAGCGTTTCCATCCCACGGATTTCGAGCCGCACTCTTATTCGCCGGGCGGCGAGGGTTGGCCGGTGAAATACGACGAGCTCGAGCCGTACTACTATCGCGCGGAGCAAGTCCTGCGAGTCCGTGGCGGAAAGCTGTCGGAGTTTGCACCTCCGCGCCGGCAGGACCTGCCGCTGCCTCCGCGACCGGATATCTGGGCACTGAAGGAGCGCATGGCCAAGGCCGGTGTGACGCTCGACGACTCACCCACAGCCACACCGACGAAGGCATTCCGGTTCTTCCGAGCACACAAAGAGATACTGCCGCGCTTCCTCAACTCGGCCTACGGCACGCTCGTCTCCGGAGTGACCGTAACTCGCTTGATACATGATGATGATGGCAACATCGTCGGCGCGAAGGCCCGCACGCTCGATGGCGAAGAGCGGGTCGCCCGGGCGCGTGCGTTCGTGGTCTGCTGCGGTGGCATGCAGACGCCGCGGTTGTTGTTGCTCTCTCGGTCTGATCGTTTCCCCAATGGGATAGGGAACAACCATGATCGGGTGGGGCGTGGATTCAACGAGCACCCGTCGTTGAACTTCTATGGGAAGATCCAGCACGACCGCAGCACGCTTGCCCTCCATCACAGCATCGGGCGCACGCATCAGTTCTACGAGAGGTTCAGAGACAAGGGGCTGGGCGCGATCCACGCCGTGGTCATCCAATCGTGGGTCTTCCCGAATCATCTGTTGCGCTATCGGCTGCGGGATATGCCGCGCCACGCCTTCAAGATCCTGTCGCGGCTCGTGCGGCCGACTTTGTACATGAGCCCTACTCTCGAGCAGCGGCCCTGCGACGACAACCGTGTGACGTTGTCGGCGAGCAAGGTCGATCCACTCGGAGATCCGATCGCACACCTCCATCTGAGCTTCTCCCAGGAGGATCGACGCTTGATCGAGAAGGCCCGGGCGCTGTCGCGGGCGACGCTGGAGAAGGCGGGGGCGACAGATCTCGAGGAGATCGAGCTAACGTGGTCACGGCACCACCTAGGATCCTGCCGGATGGGAGATAGCCCCACGACCAGCGTGGTGGATCGCAACCTGCGTGTACACGACTACCGGAACCTGTATCTGTGTGGCTCGGAGGTCTTCGTGACGGGCGCCGCTATACAGCCGGTGCTCACGATCTCGGCGTTCGCGCTTCGCTTGGGAGATCACCTGGGGAGGACGATTAGACAGACGGCGCCGGCCCTGGAGTTAGACACGGCGGGTCTGTCCTAGGTGGCAATGGATAGCAGCGAGTCCTTGCGAGTTTCAGTTTCGACGGCCGTCAATGAGACGCTGATCGGCGGCCCGGCTCGTGACGGGCGCGGGCCGGCGTTGCTGCACAGGCGACTGCTGTTCCTGCTGAAGGCAGCCGTGACAGTGGGCATCTGTGCCCTGATCCTTAGGTACATCGACTGGGCCGAGTTCTGGATCACCCTTCGAAACTCGAGCCTCTGGCTGATCGGCCTGGTCGTCGTCATGCGTTTCGGCGGGGTGGTCATAAGCTCCGTGAAGTGGCGGCTCCTGCTGGCGGTACATGGCCTCGAGTATCGTCTCGGGCAGCTCACGCGTTGGTATTTCAGTGCCACATTCCTGAGCGATTTCCTGCCCACCAACATCGGCGGCGACGCCTATCGTATCTACAAGACTTTCAGCAACAAGCGGAGCAAGTCTTGCGCGATATTGGCCGTCTTGATCGAGCGGATCACCGGTCTCGGGGCGTTGGTGTTGCTGGGTTACGCTGCGGCGATCGTAACCTATCTGAGGAGAGGCGATCCGCTGGCGGCGGTACTGGTGATGGTATTCTCCGTGGGTATCGTCGGCGGAGTCCTCGGCCTCTGGGTTCTCTTGCGTTTCGGAATCGCGCGGCGGCTGGCCGCGACCAGGTACTGGCCTAAGTTCTTGACCCCGGCTCTCGCGTTGATCGGAGAATTCCGACACCACCCGCGGGAGAGCTTCTGGGTCGTGGCGATATCGTTCCTGTTTCATGTGAACAAGATCTGTGTGGTCTGGCTTCTTCTCCAGGCCTTGGGTACGAGCGTCAACGTCTTCGAGCTTGTGGTGGCCGTGGCAGCGGCGGACGTCATGGGCCTGTTGCCGGTCAGCCTGGGAGGGCTGGGAGTCGTCGATGGCTCGTTCATCTACGTCATGGGTCACTTCGGTGTCAGTCATTCGACGGGTCTGGCCACAATGTTGCTGATGCGGACATTGCGGCTGCCGCTGAGTCTCACCGGGGCTTACTTCTATTTCATCGGTGATGGGACCGTGCGGGCGGATGCGCTCGATGGTGAATTGGCGACAGCGGACGTCGCACGCGCGAGCGTGGAATCAAGCGTTAACTAGGGAGAGTTCGATGCGGATACTTGGGATAAGCGATCACTTCATCAGCGGCGCTGCAGTGGTCACAGACGGGCGTATAGCGGCTGCGGTAAACGAGGAGCGGCTTGCGCGTATGAAGATGGTCATGGGCTTTCCACGCAAGTCCATTGCAGCTGTGCTCGAGATCGCGGGCGTGAAGGCTGAAGAGTTGGACAGAGTGGCCATCGCGTCGGAGTGGGGCCACTTCCTCGACGAGTACGTCGACTTCAGCAACGGCGTGTTCGGAGTCGATGAGGGAATAGTAAGAAATCTATTCTTCTCGATGGGGTCGAAGTTGAGCTGGCTGCGCAGCAAGCTGCCGATCGCCGAGAAGCTGTACTATGATCTGCGCAAGCCGGCGTTCGCGCGGAGACGACAGCGTATTCGTGAGGTTCTGCGCGACGAGTTCGGGATCACGTGTCCGATCGACTTCGTCTCACACCATCTGTCGCACGCAGCGGCTGCTTTCATGGCCAGTGGCTTCGACGACGGCTTGATGGTCACGCTCGATGGTGCCGGCGATGGCCACTCCTCGCACGTCTACGAGGTCAAGGGCGGCCAATGGCAATTCCTTCATGCGGTGCCTTCGTTCGACTCGTTAGGTGACTACTACGCCTACGTGACGCAGATTTGCGGGTTCAAAGCGGGTAAGCACGAGGGCAAGATCACCGGCCTGGCGGCGTACGGCGAGCCGATCTATCGCGACATCTTCGCGCGGTTCATTCGCTACGAGGCTGGCACCATGGTGAACTCGGGCAATGCTTTCCGGCACGCGGCCATCCGCAAGCTCAAAGCAGCGCTGCCCGAGGATTGGAGCAAGAAGCATCTGGCAGCTACCGTGCAAGATGTGGCGGAAGACATCACGACGCGCTACGTGTCGTTCTGGAAGGAGCGGACGGGTCAATCGAAGATCGCGCTGGCGGGCGGAGTGTTCGCCAACGTGAAGATCAACCAGCGGGTCCATGAGATTCCCGGTGTCGAGGAAGTGTTCGTCTATCCGGCCATGTCGGACGAGGGGATCGCTGCTGGGGCGGCGCTCATGCAGTGGTCGAAGCTGACCTCGCAGACTCGCTCGCCGGGAGGCAAGTGTACCGATCACGTCTACCTGGGGCCCGAGTTCTCCGAGAAGGAGATCGCGAAGGCGCTCTCGGCCGCTAACGTCGAATACACGCGGCCGCAGGACACCTCGCGAGATGTCGCGCGCCTGGTCAGTGAGGGCTGGGTGGTGGCTCGCTTCAACGGACGCATGGAGTACGGGCCGAGGGCCCTGGGCAATCGGTCGATACTTTATCGGCCTGACGAGCCGGCGGTGAACGACTGGCTGAACAAGCGCCTGAAGCGAACCGAGTTCATGCCGTTCGCGCCGACCGCTCTGGCCGAGGATGCGCACAAGTACTTCATCGGGATGGATGGTGCGAGCGACACCGCGCGCTTCATGACGATAACATTCGATTGCACCGATCTGGCCAAGGAGACCTGCCCCGGCGTCGTGCACGTCGATGGCACGGCCAGACCGCAAACCGTCAGCGAGTCGGATAATCCCAGCTATTACCGGATCGTAAAGGAGTTCAAGCGTCTGACGGGCATCTCCTGCATCGTGAACACGAGCTTCAACATTCACGAGGAGCCGATCGTCTGCACGCCGCACGATGCGATCCGAGCCTTCAAGAAGGGCCACCTCGACGCCCTTGCAATCGGGCCCTTCCTGGCTAAGAACGCGGCCTCAGATCGCGAGCAGCGTCTGGTCGGCTCCGCGCACGCCCGAGCAGTGGACGCTGTGGACGCATGAGGGTACTGATCACAGGCGGAACTGGCTTCATCGGGTCCAGGCTGGCACTGCGCTGCCTCGAGCGGGGTGAGCACGTCCGGGTCTTGGCGAAGCTGAACACGGCAGCGGAGCGCCAGAACGCGGAGGAGATCGAGGGCCGCGGAATCGAAGTCGCCGAGGGGTCCGTCAGCGACGGGCAGGCGACGCGTCGGGCCTGTGAGGGGGTCGATGTCGTCTATCACCTGGCTGCGGCGCAGCATGAGGCGAACGTTCCCGACAAGTACTACTACGAGGTCAATGTCGACGGGACGCGAAACATGCTCGCTGCCGCTGTCGAGTGCGGCGTCGATCGCTTCGTGCACGGCAGCACGATCGGGGTGTACGGTATCGGGCGCGATGGTCCAGTGGGCGACGACTCGCCGCTCGAGCCCGACAATATCTACGGTGTCACCAAGCTGAAGGGCGAGAAAGTCGTACGCGAGTATTTCGACAAGATGCCCATCGCGATCGCTCGCATCTCCGAGACGTACGGGCCCGGCGATCGGCGCTTGCTCAAGCTCTTCAAGGGCATCGCCCGCGATCGATTCTTCATGATCGGGGGTGGCCGGAACCTCCACCATCCTGTGTACATCGATGACCTCGTCGACGGGTTGCGGGCGTCGGCAACGAGTGAGGCGGCGGTCGGAAAGACCTACGTCCTGGCTGGGCCTCGAGCCATCACCACGAACGAGATGGTTGAAGCCATATGCCGTGCGCTCGGCAAGGCGCTTCCAAGGCTCAAGGTTCCACTCTGGCCTCTGATGACGATGGCGGTACTGATGGAGGGAGCTTTGCGACCGGCGGGCATCCAACCGCCACTCCACCGCAGGCGCATGAACTTCTTCGTTAAGAGCTTCAAGTTCAGCGGTGTAGAGGCGAAAGCGGCGATCGATTATCAGCCGCAGATAGACTTTTTCGAGGGTGCGGCATTGACCGCAGATTGGTACAAACACGTGCACATGCTCTGATGGCGGCTGGCTTTGGAGCGTCAGAGTGTGTCAGTGATGAACTGTGATTCGATGATGACTACGACAGATCTCGAGCGCGGAGGGCGGGCGGCACGCGAGCTGAGTGCGCGACTCGAGGAATTCGATTCGTTCTGGGAGGGCCCAGAGGATGTCGAGCGAGGCTATGTCTCGCTGGGGCAATTCTACCGGGTCAACTATCTGAAGCACATGCCGGCGGGCAAGAACGTCCGTGTGCTCGTGATCAGCTGTGGGCCAGGTTACTTCGTCAACATGCTGAACGAAGAGGGCTACGCGAATGTTTTGGGCATCGACTCTCATGCGGAGAAGGTAGAGCATGCGAGCCGTCGCGGGTTGAATTGCCGGGCGGCGACCGCCTTCGAGGAGCTGTTGGCGACGCAGGTTCCTTACGATGTGATCATCTGCGAGCAGGAATTGAATCACCTTACCAAGGATGAGATGATCGAGTTTCTGCAGCTGGCGCGGGAGAAGCTTCGAGCCGGTGGCAGGCTCATCTGCCACGGTCTGAATGGGGCCAACCCGATAGTCGGGGCGGAGACGCTAGCTCAGAATTTCGACCACTTCAACACCTTCACGTCGTATTCTTTGATGCAGGTGCTGGAGTATTGCGGCTATGAAGACATCTCTGTCTTCGGCCTCCATCTCTACGTGTTCTACAAGAATCCTTTCAACTACGTGGCCTGGGCCGCGTCATCCCTGTTGAGCCTCCTGTTTCGCGCCTTGTTCGTCCTCTACGGTAAGTCGAACAAGATCTTCACCAAGAAGATCGGAGCTGTGGCATTCAAGAAGGCCCAGGCGTGATTCGCTCCACCGGAACTCGATTCTAGCACGATGTGCGGCATCTGCGGGATACTCACCACTGAACCTGTAAGCGAGGACGTCGTCCGCCGCATGACGCGGAGTCTAGCCCATCGCGGCCCCGACGATGAGGGCTGGTATGTCGAGCGAAACGTCGCGCTGGGCCACCGTCGGCTAAGCATCATCGATCTCGACAGCGGTCAGCAGCCGATGAGCAACGCCGAGGGAACGATCAGCATCGTCTTCAACGGCGAGATCTACAACTACCAGGAGCTGCGCAGCCGTCTCATAGAGGAAGGGCGGCATTTCAAGACGAACTCCGACACCGAGACCATTCTCCATCTGTATGAGAAGCATGGCACCCGCTGCGTCCAGTATCTACGTGGGATGTTCGCCTTCCTGATCTGGGACTCCCGGGAAAGGCGTATTTTCGCGGCGCGGGACCGTCTGGGTCAGAAGCCGTTGTATTACGTGCAGCGTGGTAAAGAGCTGATTCTCGCATCGGAGATCAAAGCGCTCTTGGTGGTCGATCCCAGCCTGGCGGAGCTGGACTTGGCCGCGCTGGACGAGTATCTGACGCTGCGATTGATCTCGCCGCCACGCAGCATGTTCAGAGAGGTCAAGAAGTTGCCGCCCGCTCATCTGCTGACCTTCGATCAGGATCGGGGCCTGTCGCTGGAGAGATACTGGGATCTTAGCTACGAACCGAAGTGGAGCGGAAGTCAGGACGATCTCCTCGCAGAGCTCGAGGATCGGCTGGTCGATAGCATCAGGTTGCACCTTGTGAGCGACCTGCCGGTCGGCGCTTTCATGAGCGGCGGCCTCGACTCGACCCTCGTCGTGGCCCTGCTAATGAAGCACGGATTAGCGGAGGATTTCCAGACTTTCTCTGTCGGCTTGCCCTACCGCCAGTTCGATGAGGCTCCGGCTGCCCGCCTGGTGGCCGAACGCTACGGCACGCGGCACCATGAAGAACAGGTCAACCCGTCGCTCCTCGCCACCCTGCCGCGGCTGGTGCGCCAGCTTGACGAGCCGTCCGATCCGCTCTCGGTCTGCATCGATTTGATAGCGCAGATGGCGCGGAAGCACGTCAAGGTGGTGCTGGGCGGAGATGGCGGCGACGAGCTTTTCGGCGGGTATGATCGCTACTACGGCAATGTATTCACCGATTACTATGCGCTCATTCCGGCGCTGATCCGGCGGCGACTCATCCAGCCGCTCCTGGCGCAGGTGCCTGATGGACGTTGGTACAAGAGCATTGGGCACCAGCTGAAGTGGCTGCATGGTCTGTCATTCTTCGCTGGCGGCGAGCGCTACGTCAACAGCTTGAGTTACTTCTATCTGGGTAGGCCATACGACGAGACCCTCTACGGCCCGGTCATGAATCGAGCGCGCGGCGAGTTTGACGCGGGCGCCCTGATGCGCGAGGCATTCAATCACGCCAATGCGAGGGACGTCGTCGACCGCATGCTCTACGCGGATAGCCAATCGCGGTTGGCGGACCATCCGGTAATGATTCAGGACCGTATGACGATGGCGCACGGCTTGGAGGCGCGCAGTCCTTTCATGGATCATGTTATCGCCGAGTTCACCGCGCGACTTCCCGTGAGGCTCAAGGTCCGCGGCCGCCGGCTGCGCTACGCCCAGGTTCAGCTGGCGAAGCGGCACCTGCCTCCCACGCTCTTGGAGCGCAAGAAGCAGGGCTTCGCCTCAGCTCTCCCGTATATGCTCAAGGACGAGCTCGATATCCTGTACCGCGTCTTTCTGAACGATACCAAGCTGGCGCAGGCGGGGCTGCTAGAGCAGGAGCCGATCGGCACGATGCTGGATGAACATCGCGCCGGTCGAGCGGATCACGGGCAGCGTTTGTGGCTTCTCGTTAACAGCGAAGTGTGGTACAGGATGTTCATTCTGGGTCAGACCGAAGAGCAGCTCGCGGAGATCATAGCCAGCGGGTCGCGTGATTTGGCAGCGCGGCCGAGACAACGGGAGATGATGTCGGCGTGAAGCGTGAACTTGATAACCTGACACGAGACACTTTCGATCTGGTGGTCATCGGAGGTGGGATTTTTGGGGCTTGCGCCGCATGGGACGCGGTGCAGCGCGGCCTTTCGGTGGCGCTCATCGAGCGAGACGACTTCGGCGGCGCCACCAGCGCCAACTCGTACAAGATCGTCCATGGCGGCATCCGGTACATACAGCACTTCGACATCTACCGGGTTCGTCAATCGAGCAACGAGCGTCGAGGGTTTCTGAAGGTGGCGCCTCACCTCGTGCACCCACTGCCCATCGTCATTCCCACGTATGGACACGGGATGAAAGGCAAGTCGGTGTTGCGGGTCGGGATGGGTCTCTATGACCTGGTGACCGCCGATAAGAACCGCGGAATAGCCGACCCGGAGCGTTGGGTCCCCTGGGGCCGCATTCTGAGCCGCGCCGAAGCCCTCGAGCTCTTCCCCGGCCTTGACCAGAAGGGTCTGACGGGGGCGGCGGTCTTCTGTGACGGTCACATGTACAATCCACCGCGGTTGGTCCTGGCGTTCGTACAGAATGCTGTCCAAGCCGGTGCCGTCGCAGCCAACCACGTCGAGGCTACGGGCTTTCTGCGCGAAGGCGATCGCGTCGTCGGTGTCAAAGCTCGCGACGTGTTGACCGACAGCGCTCTGGACATCCGGTCCAAGGTGGTGCTGAACGCGGCTGGTCCGTATGCCGAGCGCTTGCTCATGCGGGGAGCGGACGTGCGACTGACGCCGCCCGGTGTCTACTCTCGCGACGCTTGCTTCGTCGTGCCGCGCCGGCTCCTCGACAATCACTATGCCCTGGCCGTCCAGGGTAAGACCCGGGATCCGGAAGCGGTTTTCAGCCGGGGTGAGCGACATCTCTTTCTGGCGCCCTGGCGCGACCACACGGTCGTCGGTACTTGGCACGTCGTGCACAAGGACGATCCCGACGCTTTCACCGTTACCGACGACGAGCTGCTACGCTTCATCGACGAGGTCAACTCGGCCTATCCGGCACTGAAGCTCACTCTCGACGATGTGTCTATCTGGAACGCGGGGCTGGTCCCGTTCGGTGAGAATCCGGAAGGCGCACAAGATCTGCGCTACGGTCACCGCTCGCGGCT
>CP070722.1:744296-752784 GCA_020350785.1 Gemmatimonadota bacterium | reverse complement strand
CGCTGGCCACCTTCGTGATGATGGGGATGGGCAGTCTGACCCTGAACATCATGACGCTGGGCGGATTGGCGCTGGGGATCGGTCTGCTGATCGACAACTCGATCGTGATGTTGGAAAACATCTTCCGGCCTCGCGTGCTGGGCATCACAGACCCCGAGGATGCCTCCCACCGCGGATCCGGTGAAGTCTCCTCCGCCGTGGTGGCGTCCACTCTCACCAACTTGGCGGCGGTGGTGCCCTTCCTCCTGATCTCCGGCTTGGCGGCGCTCATCTTCCGCGAGCTGATTCTCACCATCTCGTTCGCGATCATCGCCTCGCTGGCCACGGCTCTGACCCTGGTCCCCATGCTCTCGGCTCAGCTCGCCAAGATCCAGCGCAGCAGCCACCTGGCCCGCAACCCGATCGTCATCGCCTTCAATCGCGGGCTGGCGCGCTTCACCGTCGGCTACCGGGCCGTGGCCGGCCGCGCCGTGCGCTTCCGCTGGCTGGTGCTGGGCGCGGCGTTCGCCTCGCTGTTCGGGGTCGTCCTCTTGGCGCGCGGGCTGGGGAACGAGTTCTTGCCGTCCGTCGACGACGGCAACGTCGGCGTTTATATGAGAATGCCACCCGGCACGTCGCCCGAACGGACGAACGAGGTGGCCGGCCGGGTCGAGGCGCTGGTGGCCGAGATGCCGCACGTCCGGCACGTCTTTACCACGGCGGGCGGCTTCCTCTTCGGCGGCTCCACCATGCAGAGCGGCGGTCGCGGGTCCTTGAGCATCCAGCTGGCGCCCGCCAGTCAGCGCCGCGACATGCCGGCATCGCTCTGGGTCGCCCAGATGCAGGAGAAGATCGAGGCGCTCGGTATCCCCGGCGCGCAGATATTCGTGCGGCCCCCGAGAATTCGGGGCCTGCGCACGAACATCTCCGGGTCCGACGTTGCCGTAGCCATTCAGGGCGATGAGCTGGCCGAGCTGCAGCGGCTGGGCGACGAGGTGATGTTGCGGATGCGTACGGTTCCAGGCCTGGAAGGTGTCGAGCCGTCGACCGAGGAGGCGAGCCCGCAGCTCTCGATCGAGATCGATCGGCTGCGCGCCACCGACCTGGGCCTCGACGTGGCGCAGGTCGGCCAGACCGTGCGCACGGCGCTGGATGGAACCATCGTCACGCGCTTCACGGAACGGAACAACGAGTACGACGTCCGGGTGCGCTTGCCCCGCGAGTCGTTCACCAGCCCCGAGGACCTGGGCTCGATCGCCCTCTTCCCGGGCCGCGACCGCCCGATCTACCTGCGCGACGTCGCCGACGTCAACCTGGGCACGGGGCCGACGACCATCCTACGCGTCAACCAGAACCGCCAGTTACGCGTGACCGGCGACGTGAACGAGGAGGTCGCCAGCGTCGGCGAGGTGACGGCGGGGGTGCGGGCGGCGCTGGCCGATCTCGAGCTGCCGGACGGCTACTCGCTGATCTACGGCGGCGAAGAGGAGGCGCTGAAGGAGAACCAGCGCAACCTGGCCATCGTAACACTGCTCGCCATTTTCCTCGTCTTCGTGGTGATGGCGATCCAGTACGAGAGCATCAGCGACCCGCTGGCCATCATCTTCTCGATTCCGCTGGCGCTGGTCGGAGTCGGCCTGCTGCTGTGGATCACGGGCACGGCGCTGAGCGCGCCCGTTCTGTTGGGCGTGATCCTGCTGGCCGGGATCGTCGTCAACAACGCGATCCTCTTGGTGCAGTACGTGGAGATCGCCCGGCGCGAGAAGGGCCTGCCGGTCGAGCAGGCCGTCATCGAGGCGGGCGCCGTGCGCCTGCGGCCCATTCTCATGACCACGACCACGACCGTGTTCGGCATGCTCCCGCTCGCCCTCGGCATCGGCGAAGGCTCGGAGCTGATGCAGCCGCTGGCCATCGCCGTCATCGGCGGGCTCAGCGTCTCCACTCTACTCACGTTGGTCGTCGTGCCCTGCGCTTACCTCGTCGTGCACGGCCTGGCCGACGCCCTCAAGCGGCTGCTGATCGGTGGTCCGCGCCCGGCGACCGATCTGGCGAGAACGGCCGGCGACTAGACGTAGCGACGGTCGAGTTGTCGGGCGAACTCTACGCGTAGGGACCCAGCGCCGGCCTGACCGCCTCCGCCGCCCGCGCGGCCAGCCGGTCCGCCAGCTTCTCAAGCTCGGGCTCGCGGTCCAGCGCATCGAACCAGTTGACCCACTTGGCCGCCAGGAAGACACCACCAAGCCCGGCGGCGATCGCCAGAATCGGGGCGAGCGGCTCGGCGCTCAGCGCCTCGACGATGGGAAGGGCCATGAGCCCGGCGGTCATGCCGCCGATGGGGAGGAAGATCTTCTTCAGTCCGGTCAGCTCCAATCGCTCTTCCACACTGATATAAGTTTGGCCGTCACGGGGCGTAACGGTCACCACGACCTTGCGCGTCGCTTCGCCCTGAGCGGCCGGGCTCCACGTGAGCGTGCGACCTGTCATTGAGGCGTGGCCCGCCGAGTCCAGCCGGGACTGGATCTCCTCCACGAGCCCGGCGTAAGCGGACTCCGGTATCTCGCCTTCGACGGTACGTTCGAGTGCGATCCTACCCTTCCGCGCGTCGTAAGCGCTGGGCGCGTAGCGCGGTTTCGAGACCGGCGCCGGAGACGCGCGCTGTGGGACACGGGAGACGGAAGCTGGTTCGGCTGAGCGCTGTAGTTCGCGAGCCGCGCTGCGCACGTGCTCCGGCGGAATGCCCACCTCGGCGGCCAGTTGCTCGACGGCGCCCAACGAAAGGGCGCCCTCCTCGGTGGGATTCTGGGCCTGCAGTTCAGCTGCTCGATCGATCAACCGCCGCACCTCATCCGGGCTGAGGCTGGGTGTCCGCTCGGATGCGGCGATGAGGGCGTCCGCCAGCTCGCCCGCCCTGGCGAAGCGGTCCCCCGGTCGCAAGGCGAGGGCCTTCGTCAGCACCTGCTCCATGCGGCCCGGCAACGCATCGAGGCGCAGGCGGTGCTCGGGCGGCACGTCGTTCAGACGGCCTAGCCGCACGTCTTCGGTTCCCGGCCATGAGGCCGGCGTCGAGCCGACCAGCATCTCGTAGACTACGCAGCCCAGGCTGTAGACATCCGTCCGCGCGTCCAGCGCGCCGGTTCCCAGCGCCTGCTCCGGGCTCATGTAGCCCGGCGTCCCCACCGGGATGCCGGTACGGGTCAGGCCGGCTCTGGCCGTCCCGGTCAACGCCCGCGCGATGCCGAAGTCGGCCACCACAGCCAGCCCCTCCGAGAAGAGTATGTTCTCCGGCTTGATGTCCCGGTGCAGTACTCCCCGACCGTGGGCGTAGTCCAGGGCGGATGCCACCTCCCGGGTGACACGCAAGACGGTCTCCAGCGAGAGCCGCTCGTCGCCCCTGAGGTAACGGCGCAACGAGCCGCCGCTCACGTACGGCATGACGTAGTAGAGAAGGCCGTCGGTGGCACCGGAATCGAGCAGTGGCAGAATGTGAGGGTGATTGAGCTGGGCGGTGATCTCGATCTCCCGCAGGAAGCGCTCCGATCCGACGGCCGCGGCAAGGTCCGGGAGCAGGACCTTGATAGCCACGCGCCTGCCGTGCTTGGCGTCACGGACCAGATAGACCGTCGCCATGCCGCCGCGACCCAGCTCGCCCTCGATCTCGTACCGATCGGGGAGCCGTGCCATGAGTGATCCCGGAATCTCCATCATCGCCCGAAAAGATGCCCTCTCACAGCGCTGGTGGCCAGGTCGCATGGCGGCGGTCGGCGCGGCTCGATGAAGATATACTGGACTGACCCAAGGCACCGACTCTACTTTGTAGCGGTCTGCCTAAGCTGGGAGACTGCCCCAACCGAGTGCTCTCCGGAGGAAAGCCATGGGTGGCGCATTTTCCCCCGCCATCGGCGCCCGGCGTCACGTCGAGCCCAGTCGGCCCCTTGCCGCATCTCTCATCTTCCTGATTCTCCTTTCAGGCCAGACCCCGGCCCTGGCTCAGGTAGGAAGCTTGGGCGGCCGAGTGGTCGATGCCGAGAGCGGCCAGCCACTCATCGGTGCCACCGTCGCCCTGATCGCCGGAGCCGGCCGCACGGTCAGAACGGCCACCGCGTCCGCGAACGGCGAGTTCGTGCTGACCGGCGTCGAACCGGGCCGCTACTCGCTGGTATGTTCCGCTCTGGGGTTCGAGGAACGCCGTCTGGATGGGGTCCGGGTAGGCGATTCCCCTGTCGCGCTTGGAGACGTGGCGCTCGTTTCGGTCGCCTTTCGCCTGAACCCCATCGTGGTGACCGTGTCGCGCGAGCGCGAGAAAGCGCTGGAATCGCCGGCCTCGGTCCACACCATCGACAGAGAGGCGATTCAGGAGCGGCCGTCCACGACGGCGGTCGATCACGTCGTCGGGACCCCGGGTACGGACGTCGTCACGACCGGCCTGTCTCAGCACAATGTGGCATCCCGCGGCTTCAACGGCGTGTTCTCGGCATCGCTGTTCGTGTTGACCGACAACCGCTGGGCCGCGGTGCCGTCGTTACGCTTCAACGCCTACAACCTGATCCCCACCACCAACGAGGACATCGATCGAATCGAGTTCGTGCTGGGGCCGGGCTCGGCGCTCTACGGCCCCAACGTCGACAAGGGCGTGATGCACATCATCACGCGCTCGCCACTCGACCATCAGGAGTCCTCCGTCAGCGTGATGGGCGGCGAGCGATCGGTCTTTCAGGGATCGTTCCGGCAGGCCGGTACTTTCTCCCGGACGGTGGGCTACAAGCTGTCCGGCCTGTATTTCCAGGGCGACGACTGGAAGTTCGACGATCCGACCGAGATCGTCGCGCGCGACTTCGACCAGGAGCGCTTCCAAGGCGACGGGCGCGTCGATCTCCGGCTTGGTGAACGGGGCATCCTGACCTTGAATGGCGGCGCCTCCCAACTGGCCCGGGCCATCGAGCTGACCCAGATCGGTGCCGTGCAGGCGAACGGCTGGACGTACTCCTACTTGCAGGGTCGCTACCGCCGCGGCGGTCTGTTCGCCCAGGCCTACATCAACCTCAGCGATGCCGGCGACACCTACACGCTCCGCGAGGGCGATACGATCACCGACAACTCGCTGCTCTACGTCGGGCAGATCCAGCATGGTGTGAGCCCGGGAGAGCGTCAGCGCTTTACCTACGGCGCCGACCTTATTCGCACGATCCCGCGGACGGATGGGGCGATCATGGGGCGGAACGAGGACAGCGATGCCATAACGGAGCTGGGCGCCTACCTGCAATCGGAGACGCAGCTCTCGCCACGCATCGACCTCATCCTGGCCGGAAGATTGGACTATCACAGCGCGATCGACGATCTCGTCTTCTCGCCGCGCATCGCCTTTGTCTACAACCCGCGACCGGAGCATCGCTTCCGCCTGACCTACAACCGGGCACTGCGCCAGCCGGAGACCAATCAGCTGTTCATCGACAGGCTCTCGGCATCGGACTTGGGTGGCCTCCCGTTTCCGGTGCGGGCGCGCGGCACTCCGGAGAGCGGATTCACCTTTCGTCGCGACTGCGTCGATTCGCTGGATCGGACGGGCCTCTGCATGCGTTCGCCATTCGCGCCCGCCGTGCTGGGACAGCCGACCATCACTTCGCTTCCGCTGGACGCCACTCTGCTCTGGGACGCGGTCGTTGGGATTATCGCCGCGGAGGATCCGCAGGTCGGAGAGCTCTTGTCGCTGATGGCGCAGCCGGATGCGGGTGACGTGAGCACAGTGTTGAAGCGACTCAACCCCTCGACCGGAGGCTTCGATCCGGTGAGCGAGGTGCTCGACATCGAGCCGGCCGGATCTCAGATCTCCAATACGTTCGAGTTCGGCTACAAGGGCTTGATTGGCGATCGGCTCTTGCTGGGCGTCGATGTGTGGTACACCAGATTCCAAGACTTCCTCGGGCCGCTGCTGGTGGAAACGCCCAGCGCCTTCATGGACACCAACTCGCTACGCGACTACCTGTTGGCCGAGGCGCAAAGATTGAATCTGCCCATCGATCAGCCCACCGCTGCGTTCTTGGCGGCAACCATGAGCGGCATCCCTGTCGCCACCGTCACGCCCGAACAGGTCGAGGACAGCGATGCGGCGGATATTCTGCTGACCTACCGTACCTTTCCCGACTTCGATCTCTGGGGCGCCGACTTCGGCCTGACCCTCGAGCTGAGCAACAGGTTCGCCCTGACCGGAGTCTACTCACTGCTGAGCGACAACTTTCTCTCAGCCGCCGATCTGGGCGACCAGGCCGACCTGGCGCTGAACGCGCCGCGCAATAAAGCGAGCCTCAGTGGGCGCTACGGCAACGAGCGATTGGGGCTGAAAGCGGAGCTGCGCGGTCGCTGGGTGGAAGGCTTCCCTGTAGCCTCCGGCGTGTACGTCGGCCGGGTGAAGAGCTACGCGGTCGTCGATGCCCAGATCTCTTACGCACTGCCGATCTCGCGATCGACCGAGATCAGCCTGAGCGCCGCCAATCTGCTCACCTTCTATGAGAACCCGGACGGCGAGCGGGTGAACGTCTTCAGCGGCCGCCACCAGGAGATGGTGGGCGCCCCCATGCTGGGGCGCCTGCTGATGCTGCGCCTCCGGCATTCCTTCTGATCGGGTTTGTCTTCTCGGTGGCCGATTGCTGCGGGCGCCGAGCTGTTTCGCCCACGAAACCCGCTTCAAGCTTGGGTTACCGCATCCGAGTCGGTTCGGCTTGGCACCTTGATGGGAACGCGCGACGATCACCGGGGGTTCATACCGGAATGAACCGTTGCCGAACGCCCTCTCGGTCGCACGTCCTGGCATTAGGCCTGGCGTTGAGCTCGACGCTGGGCCCGAACATCGCTCGAGCCCAGCGAGCCCTCGACATCCAGGCCGGTAGCTGGTCGGTTTCCGGATCCAATCCCGCCCTCTACGCGGGAGGAGTGTGGAGCCACCTCTGGGGACCCTCGGGTTACGGCTTTCGCGGGGTCGCCATCCTCGCCGATTCCTCGGACGCCTCGCTCTACGGCTTGGGCGTCGAGCTGAGCCTCCTCCGCGGCGGCCAGCGCTTCTCTCCCTACATCGTCGGTGGTCTGGGTCTCGCCCTGCGGGGCGGAAGCTCGAACGAGATCGTGGCTCTCTGGAACGGCGGCCTGGGGATCGAGTGGCAGCCGCTCAGCTGGCTCGGCTTGGCGGCGGAGGCCAGCTACCTGAGCGAGGATGGCAGCTTTCGAGGCTTCTGGAATCTCGAGGACGATGATCGCCGCGGCTGGTTGCTCGGCGTCCGCGGCTCGCTTTGGTGGGGAGCGCGCAGCTCCGTTCGCTCGGGCAGACCCGACGATCGAAGCGCCGCTCGAACGCCTCCTGCCAACGCAGGGCCCGAGCCGCCGGCCGGCCAGGAGCCGGGCGATCAGTCTCCGACATTGCCTTACCCCGCCAACCCGGGCGTGGGCGGTGGCCTCCCGCTGGCGGAGCGCGTCGTCGATACGGCGCTCGACGCCATGGGTGAGCCGTACCGCTGGGGCGGAACCAGCACTGAGGAGGGATTCGATTGCTCGGGCCTCGTCTGGTACGCATACGACGCCCACGGCATAAAGATTCCGCGAACCAGCCGCGAGCAAGGCGAAATCGGCACGGCTGTAGCCGCTGATCTCGCCGTTCTTGAAGCTGGTGACATCCTCCTCTTCTCCAATCGTCCCGGCGTTGTCACTCATGTAGGTCTGTATGTGGGCGACGGCCGCTTCATACACGCGACGACCTCGGGCGGTGTTCGGGTCGGCAGGCTGGACGGCAACGGCGATGGCAACGATCGCTGGTATCTGGACAGGTGGGTCGGCGCCCGGCGCGTGCTGCGATGAATTCAGGTCTCGAACAGAACGGGGCCCGGAAGCTGACCTCCGGGCCCTGCCTGAACTCCCCTGCCTTCTGGCTTCGCCCGCGGTCCTGCTGTGTCGGGCCCGATCAATAAGTCGCCTGAGCTAGCAGCTCCGTAGTATTGACGGCGTCCACTAGCTTGATGAACTCGGACCGGTAGCCTTCCTCATCGTCTCCCTGAGCGTCACGCGCCATCTTCAACACATCTCCCAACGAGAGATCACCGCAATACTCGGACTGACGCAGCAGCATTCCGAACCCGGCCACGGCCGCGGCGAACCTCAGATCCGTCGACGCCGCTGGTTCCGAGTCGGTCACCGGCTGCTGGATGAGCCGGCTGCTATCACCGTCGGGCTCCTTGTAGCGCAGCTTGACGAAGAGAAGCTCCGCCGAATCGGCGCTGGGCCGAACGGTCCCCGGCGTGCGGTAACGCAGCAAGTCCACGCCCTGCACGTCGACCGTGCCCTCGACGCCGACCGGCACGACCTCATAGAGAGCGGTCACCGAATGGCCGGCGCCCAGCTCACCCGCGTCCTTCGTATCGTCGTTGAAATCCTCGTCGCGCAGCAGACGGTTCTCGTACCCGATGAGCCGATAGGCCTGGACCCGGTTGGGATTGAACTCGACCTGAATCTTCACGTCCTTGGCGATGGT
>CP070722.1:741393-744196 GCA_020350785.1 Gemmatimonadota bacterium | reverse complement strand
TGGGAGGTAGCGCAACTGGTCGCGCGCGGCCGGCTCGAGCTGACGATGGACGTCGCGGACTGGATCGCCCGCTCGGAGTCACTGCCATTCATCCACTTCGCCCCCGTAGATAATCGGATCGCCGTTCGCGCGACGCGCTTGCTCGGTGACCTGCACAGCGATCCAGCCGATCGAATCATCCTCTCCACCGCCCTGGTCCTCGGGGCACCGCTGGTCACCAGGGACGAGAGGCTGTGGCACTACCCGCACGTCGAAACGATCTGGTGAACGGCACTCGTCGTGTCGGTGTCGATGCTGTGGTCTGAAGCAGACCGAGCGAAAGAGACGAGGGGCGGTCATGAAATGACCGCCCCTCGTCCGACTCGCGGCGGGAGTCGGCGAAACTGCTCTACTTCAAACTAAGAAACGCTGAGGAACTGATCGGGATCCGAGCACTCGTTCTCCTCGCGCTCCAGCTCCCGCAGCAGGCAGTTGACCGTCTGCTCCACCAGCTCCTCCAGCGGCACGCCACGGCGCTGGGCCTCCAGCTCGTAGGCGTGATAATGCTGATCGCTGATCTCGGCCCAGACCTGAACCTTGCGCATGACTCGGACCTCCTATCGCTCGCGGCCCGGCCTCAGGCGACCGGCACGCCCTTGTGCCCGTAACACAGGATACCGCTCTTGCCCTCCTTGCGGATGAGCCGGAACTCCAGCGACACCTCCATGCCGGGAAGCACCGTGGACGGATCGCAGTCCACGACCTGGGTCATCAACCGCGCGCCCTCCGGCGTCTCGACCACGGCCATCGCGTAGGGCGCTTCCATCAGGAACTCGTCCGGCGGCACGTGAATCACCGTCGATGTCACCACCGTGCCCTTCCGCGACAGGTTGACCGTCTCGAAGTCCGCAGCACGGCAGGCGGGACAGATGCGCCGGGCCGGATAGACGACCTTGCCACAGCCCTTGCAGCGGCCGGCCTCCAGGCGATAGCGGCTGGGTATCTCTCTCGTATACCTGGGACTGGGCATGATCACACCCCCTGGAAGATATGAACGACGGAGCTGGCGCCCGAGCCACCCATGTTCTGGGTGAGCCCGACCCGCGCGTTCTCGACCTGGCGCGCGCCGGCCTTGCCCTGTAGCTGGGTGAAGACCTCGATCGCCTGAGCGATGCCGGTGGCGCCCACCGGATGGCCCTTCGACTTGAGGCCGCCGCTGGTGTTCACCGGTACGCAGCCGCCCAGCGCGGTGAAGCCCTCGCGGGCGGCATCTTTGCCCGTGCCCGGCTCGACGAAGCCCAGCGCCTCGATGCAGCAGATCTCGGCGATCGAGAAACAGTCGTGGACCTCGGCCACCTGGATGTCGCGGGGCCCCACGCCGGCCATCTTGTAGGCGCTCCGGGCGGAACGCTGTACCGCATCCAGATCGGCCGGGTCGGCGCGATCGGCCAGCGCCATCGATCCGGTGGCCAGCCCGCTGCCGATGATCTTCACCGGGCGGTCGGTATACTCCTTGGCCTGCTCCAGCGGACAGAGCAGCACGGCCGCGGCGCCGTCGGTCACTGGCGAGCAGTGCAGCAGGCGGAGCGGCGCGGCGACCATCGAGGAGGCCATCACCTGCTCCAGCGTGACCTCGCCGGGGAACTGGGCCTTGTCGTTCATGGCGCCGTGACGGTGGTTCTTCACCGACACCCAGGCCATGTCCTCTTCGGTCGTCCCGTACTTCGCCATGTGCGCCCGGGCGATCATGGCGTAGAGGCCGGGGAAGGTGACGCCGTAGTAGACCTCCAGCTCCTGGTCGGCCGCCGTGGCCAGCACGTTGGTGACGTCGGCGCCATCGTTCATCTTCTCGATGCCCGTCGCCAACACCAGGTCGCTCATGCCGGAGGCGACCTCCATGTAGGCCAGCCGCAGGGCGACGCCGCCCGAGGCGCAGGCCGACTCGACGTGGGTGGCCGGCACGCCGGTCATCCCCAGATGATCGGCCATCAGCGGGCCCAGATGCTCCTGGCCCACGAACTGGCCGCCCGACATGCAGCCCACGTAGATCGAGTCGACGTGGTCGGCGCCGGCGTCGTTCAGCGCTCCGACGGCGGCCTCCGCGAACATGTCGCGCAGGCTCTGCCCCCAGAGCTCGCCGAAGCGGGTCATCCCGGCCCCAACGATCGCCACCTCGCGCATATCAGCCTCCTCTACTCGTTGACGATGATCTTTTCCCGGAACTTCGCGTACTCGCCGTAGGTCATGTACTGCCGCGGACCGTCCAGCATCGAGCGGACCGTCGGCGCCAGCCCCTGGGCTTCTGGCAGCCGCTCCGTCGCCTTGAGCACGAACGAGTCGCTGCCGGCGCCCGAGCCGAACGAGGTGATCAGGATCAGGTCGTTGGGCTTCGCCACGTCGAGGATCGCCGCCAGCCCGGTGGGCGAGGAGCCCGAGTAGGTGTTGCCCATGGTGTGGACGACCCAGCCGGTCTCCAGTTGCTCCTTCTTGAAGCCCAGCTGCTTGCCCGCCGAAAGCGGGAACTTGCCGTTGGGCATGTGGAAGACGGCGTAGGCGAAGTCCTTTGCCTCGAGGCCCGTCTTCTTCAGGATCCCACGGCTGGCCGCCAGCACGTGCTTGAAGTAGGCGGGCTCGCCGGTGAAGCGGCCGCCGTGGCGCGGATAGAACTCGCCCTCGCGGCGCCAGAAGTCGGGCGTGTCCGAGGTGTAGCTGTAGGTCTCGATCACCTCGGCCACGGCCGTTCCGGACGGCTTCACGGCGTAGGGGTGCGACTCGGAGCCGACGTAGCAGGCGCCGATGGCGGTCGGGTCGATGCCGGCCCGGG
>CP070722.1:734806-741293 GCA_020350785.1 Gemmatimonadota bacterium | reverse complement strand
GAGCACGAGCCCCAGGTTGAGGGCTAATACCAGGGATCCTTTCACGTAGAATCTCTCCCAGCGGCCCACTGGAGGCGGCCCCTCGTTTTCGTTCGAAGCGGCCCGCTCGTGGTTGGTGCACCTGCGAGCCTGCGTTTGATCGGGAACGACCTTGCCAGAAAGCATGCGCTTCAGCGAGCGTCAGAGGGGTAGGCGGCGACCGTTCGGCCGGATTCATCCAAGAACTCGAGCCGGGCGACATCGGTCGAATCGACGTACAATCGCACTCGAACCCGGCCCTCGGTGTCGCGCAGCACCAGCTGCGCCGTGCGATCTCGACTGCCGACGAACAATCGCTGGACGCCGTATTCCCCTCGCGCCCGCGCGGCTGCGGCCGCAGCCCGCAGGGAATCACGCTCGGCGCCGGTCGCCTCCATCATCCGGAGTCCTCGGTCGAGTTGCTCATCCATGGTGACATCGGTTGGCCGATCCCAGACATTCAAGCCGGCCCGCCGGGAAGTTCCGCCGTCGATGTACTGCAAGGCCACAACCTGATTCTGTTTCCATTGGTCGAAAGACAGGTGACCGACGGCCGAGTAGCCGGAATCTTTCGGGATCCCGTTGAATATCAATCCGCCGACCTCATCGCCCTGCTCGTTGAAAAAGATCATACCGGAAACGAGGTCGCGGCCATCCGCGACCGCGGCTGGGTATTGCTTGCCGCTCATCGAGGGACCGGGAATCAACCGGCGATTCGCCAGTACGAGTACGGGTTGACCGTTCGTGCCGATGATGTTGAGACGCTCGACGTCGACCTCGGTGAAGCGCACGCGGTCCTGCCGTGTGAAAGCCAGCAGCGTCAGCGAGCCGAGAGCGCACAAGGCAGCGGCGTTGCACAGGGCAAGAAATCGGAGACGCTTCTCCATTGTACTCATGATCGTATCTCCAAGTCGGGTGGGCAGGGTCGTTACGTAGTTCGGCGGGCGCTGACCCCCGGACCAACGTAGCCCCAAGGGAGGGCAGCTTCCAGAGGCATGAAGCGCTGGAGCCCCCCCTCGCGTTATGCGCCCAGGGCTTCTATGATGGGGAGCCCTGGCCGTTCCCGTAACACTTCCTCGGAGTGAGGTGCCATCATGAACTCAGGCCCAGATCGGTCGCTGGCCCCGGCCCTGGTGCAGTGGGGCGCCGTGAGTGGTATCGCCGGCTTGTGCTCGTACGTCGGGGCGGCGTTCATCCCACTGCCCGACCTCGCAGGCTACGGGCTCGTCTTCTTCATGGGGCCGCTTCTCGCCTTGTCGTTCGTCGGTGTGCACGCGGCGCTGGCGGCGCATCGCGATTCCGTCACGGCGCGTTTCGGGATGGTGCTGGGCATCGTGGCCGGTGGCATAGTGAACATCATGCTTGTGATCCAGGGGGCCAACAACATTTTGCGTGCGCGAGGCGCCGATTCGGCGATGTCGGAGGCGGACCGTGAGACAGCCGAGTTGGTGTGGCGCGCCGTGAATCGGGTGCAATTCTCGATCGATGTCTCCTGGGACTTCTTCATCACGTTGGCCGGCATCCTCCTGGGCATCGCAATGCTTTCACATCCGAAGTTCGGCAAGCTCTTCGGGTGGAGCGGCATCGTCCTGGGTGCGCTGCTTCTCTCGCTCAATATGTGGACCTTCCCGATCCCGCCGGCGGAAGCCGGATCAATCGATCTCGGCCCATTGGTGGCGCTTTGGTTCCTCGCCGTGTTCATTCGTATGCTCACCCTGCGGGGTTGGTTGCGCGAGGGGTAATCCCGGCTCGACCAAACTTCATCGCCCGCAAGAGCGTGTCGGCCATTTGCCCGGTCGCTTTACGGTAGTGGCTCATCCCCCAGCACGTAGGCGTTCACGAAAAGTTGGGCCAGGCCCGACTGCATCACATCTCCAATGCCCATGAGATAAGCCCCACTCATCCTTCGCGTGTTGGCAAGAGCGACGAAGGTCAAACCGTGCTCCGGCGCCCTGAGGAGCAATGCCGATTGGGCATTCCACTCGCCGCCGTGCCACTCCAGCCGCACCCCCCGATAGTGCTGGACGTACCAACCCAGAGCGTAGCTACAGGTCGAGCCGTCGTTCAGCACCGTCGGCGTCAGCATCAACTCTTTGGTCTCCGGGGCTAAGAGCAGATTCTGATCAAGAGCGATGGAAAAGTCGGCGACGTCCCGAACGGATGAGATGAGACCGGCGGCCGGAGAGAAGTGGCGCTCGTGAAAGGACGGAACGACGACACCATCTTCCAACTCGTAGGGCGAAGCCATATTTGCCATGAATGCATCTCTGTCCAGGCCGGCCCACCTGAAGTCGAGTGTCTGGACGTCCGGCGCGGTATGCCTCAAGCCCAGGGGCTTGAGGATTCGCTCGACAAGTAGGTCTCCGAACGTTCGGCCAGAGGCTCGCTGGATTACGGTGCCCAGTTCGGCATAACGACCACCATCGTAGTGGTGGCGCGAGCCCGGAACGCCCTCGGATGTATGGTTGAGCAGGTGGCGGACCCGGATGACTCCATCGGCTTCCAGCTCCACACCGTAGGTGCTGACAGGGTCATCCAGACTCAGAACTCCTTCCTCCACCAACTGCATGACGATGACTGCACCGTATGGCTTTGTGACCGATGCGAGGTAGAAGGCTGTCGTGTCGGTAGCAAGCTTGCGGCTCTCGACATCGGCGTAGCCGAATCCCCGCGACCACACGATCTCGTCATCCTTCGCAATGGCCGCGGCCATTCCCGGGATTCGGAGCTCCACCCGGATGCTGTCGAGCAGAGCCTCGAATCCGGTGAGACCCTCCATCGGAACGATCTCGACGGGCGTCGGCTCGGTGGGGCCGGATCCGCAGGCAGTGTTCAAAGCTAGAAGGGCGACTACGGACGCCGCGACGGCGACTTCCGAGGTGGTCGCTCGGCGAAACGTCTTGCTGTGCATGGCGCTTGCTCCTGGGTGCGGCGCCGTTGGCAACGACGCCGCACCGTAGTCTGTGGCTACCAGGCTGTGATCGGTATGAGGTAGCCAGCGGAAACCATCCAGGCCTTGCTCTTTACGGAATCGTCGGCCGCCTCGGGGTCATCGTTGAGATTCGCCAGGCCGAGGTCGTACATCGCATCCAGAAGAATGCTTCCCGGCCCGATCTGGATCTCTATGCCGCCACCCAAGAGCAGACCGATATCGGTCGTCTTTCTTTCGAGGTCGAGATCGGGAGCATCACAGTCGTCCCTTACAGTCATGCCGCCGATCACCGCCGAGATTTCGCAGCTCAGTTCGAAGGCGATGGTGGGGCCTGCGAAGAAGTGCGGCGCCACTCTCGAATCCGGGCCGAGCGGTACCATGACCTGGGCCAACAATGGAATCTGCAGATACGCGAGGTCATAGTCCCCTTCAATGTCGTCATCCAGGAAACGGGCTCCGGTTCCTTTCTTGGCGTACCATGTCTCCAGCTGGATGGCGAAATTCTCGTGAACAGCCAGCTTCAAAAGACCACCGATGTGATAATTGGAGTTCCAGTCGGTCTCGATCGCCTGGAGGCCGCGCCAACCGACGGTGGTGCTACTGTAACCGCCCCTGGCTCCGACCGACAGCCGCTGGGCCAGGGTCGTGTCGGTGACCGACATCACCAGGAGCAGTGCGAGTGCGGCTACCACGGTCGTCTTCATAGTTACCTCCTCGTCGCTGATCTCAGTCCGTCCTTGGCGGCTCGGAGACCGCCGATTTGCTGGCGACCTGGCGAGCCGGTAGCTTTGCAGGGATCATAGGGAAGGCCCATTCTCTGAGCGTTTTCTCCGCGTTATCTGGCGTGATCGGGATGGATGACCAGACACCCTCAGGCGGCACGATCAGGTTCCGGGTCCTCGGGACGGCGGAACTGAAGGGGCCGAACGGCAACGAGTTGCTGTCGGTGCTGGCACGGCCAAAGTTGCTGGCCATCCTCTCCTACCTGGCTGCGAATTCCTCCGGAGGCTTCACCCGGCGCGAGACGCTGGTCGGCCTCTTCTGGGCGGACGTCGATCCGGACCGGGCTCGTAATTCGCTCCGGCAGTCGCTCCACCACCTCAGGCGTTCTCTGGGCGCGGATGTGCTGCTGAGCCGCGGCGACGACGAGGTGGGCCTGGCCCCCGGCGCGATCTGGTGCGACGTGACCGCCTTCGAGGAATCCTTGGCGGCAGGTCGCAACGAAGAGGCGTTGAACCTCTACAGCGGCGAACTGCTGGATGGGTTCTTCGTCGCCGAGGCGCCGGGCTTCGAGCACTGGCTGGAAGTGCGACGCGGAGAGCTTCGCGGGAAAGCCGCCGTTGCCGCGTGGGTCCTGGCAGAGGAGGCGGAATCGTCGCGGGATTCGACCGCCGCGGGACGCTGGGCCCGGCGCGCTCTCGAGCTGGCGCCGCTGGACGAGGACCTGGTACGCCGCGCAATCGCTTTCCTCGATCGCCTCGGTGATCGGTCGGGCGCGGTGCAGGAATACGAGGCCTTCGCGCGCCGATTGAGCGCCGAATTGGAACTGGAGCCCGCGCCCGAGACGCAGAGCCTGGTCGAGTCGGTCCGAGCGCGGAAAGCGCAGAACGGCGGGCCGACCGTGCAGAAGATCGAGCCCCCTGCACGCACTGCCCAGGTCCGGCCGACACCTATCGCGCCGGCTGGCCGGCGCTGGGGCTTTCGGTTGGGTCTGATAGCCGGCGCGGCCATCGTAATGGGACTCGTCGTCATCGGGTCATTCCAGGTTTTCAGTAGCTCGGAGGAAGCTCTCGATGTGCGCCGTGTCCTCGTTACCGCATTCGACAATGAGACCGGCGACCCGACCTTCGATCCGGTGGGCCGGATGGCTGCGGACTGGATCACTCAAGGCATCCGGCAGACCGGCCTGCTGGAAGCGGTGCCGCCCGAAGCCACGCTGAGATTGGTCGCCGCCGAGGATCGGCCAGACGAAGAGGAACGGACGGTCGCCGAGTTGACCGGGGCGGGGACCGTCATTTCGGGCGCCGTCTACCTGCTCGATGATTCGTTGCAGTTCCAGGCACATGTGACCGATGTCGCCGACCAGAGAATACTGGTGAGCGTCGAATCGAATCGCTCGGCTGCCCACGACCCCGGCCCCGGGCTCGAGTCGCTGCGCCAGCGAGTTGTTGGGGCGCTGGCCATGACACATGACGGCCGGATCGCCCCGTTCGCCAACGTCGCGCTGCGACCACCGACGTTCGAGGCCTACCGCGCCTTCGCCGAGGGAGAGGAACTGTACAACCGCTCGTTTACGCCGGGGAACAGCCATCTGCAAGAGGAGGCGCTGAGGCTGCTGCTCAGGGCCTTCGAGCTCGACACCACCTTGCGTGCGGCTCAGCTGAGGGCCGCAAGCGCGATGGCGATGTTGGGCCGCCGTGCTCAGGCAGATTCGATAGGCCGCATCGTCCTGAAATATCGCGACGAGCTATCGCCGTTCGGCCGTGCCGAGCTCGACGTCTTGATCGCCGACCTGCGAGGCGACCGGCTGGGAGCCCTGGAGGCGGCCCGCCGCCAAGCGCAGACCCCTCTGGACCCGGGGGCTCACGCGATCTGGGCCAATCATCCCGCGGAGGCGGCGGAGAGACTCGAGAACGCCGAATGGTACTCTGCCGCAATCCGGTCGGCGGGGCTTTACGGGATCGACCAGGTCTATTGGCTGCAGCTGGCCGACGCCTATCACATGCTGGGCGACTATGAAGCTTCGCTCAAAACGGCACGCAGGGCCCGCGAACACTATCCAAACGTACTATCGATGCTAGCCAAGGAGGCGATGGCGCTGGCAGCCCAAGGCAAGGTCGACCAGGTGAACGATCTGCTGAACGAGAGTCTGGCGCTGCCACCTCAGGAGGGTTGGTCCCACGGGTTCATCATGCGGGTCGTGGCCCTGGACCTCAGGGCCCACGGCTACAAGAAAGAGTCCTTGGCGGTCGCGGAGCGCGCTGTGGATTGGCAGCGCTCGCTGCCGTCGGAGCTAAGGTCGACCCGCACGGTCCGCTTCAACCTAGGCGTCGCTTACTACGTAGCCGAACGCTGGGGCCAGGCCCAAGCTCTCTTCGAGGAGCTGACGTCGGAGGACCCTGATCACCTCGGCTCCCAGGGCTTCCTGGCCGTGCTGGCGGCGCGAAGGGGCGACAGGGACGAGGCGCTGGAGCGCAGCACAGGCCTGGTAGGTCTGGCCGACCCTTACAACCATGGGCGCGAACAGTACTGGCAGGCGTGTGTCGCGGCGCAGCTGGGCGATCTAGAGCGAGCGATGATCTTACTGCGCGAGGCGTACGCGCGGGGACGCCGGTTCGAGGTCGGGTTGCACCTCGATCTCGATCTCGAGCCGCTGCACGACTTCAGACCCTTTCAGGAGTTCCTTGCTCCTAAAGGATAGGCATCCCTCCTCACTCGATGCAATGAAGGGTTGACCTGAACCCGAAGATGGAGGCCAATGGTGCGAGTGTTTTCCTGGAGCGCCGCTTTGCTCATCTGTCTGCTGCCGGCCACCGG
>CP070722.1:724701-734706 GCA_020350785.1 Gemmatimonadota bacterium | reverse complement strand
TCGCCGGGTTCACGAAGGGATCGAGCAGCGTGTCATCGATCGCGATCGAGACGCCTGCCATCCCCAGCCTCTGCGATGGGAAGAACAGGAACTGCTCGTCGGTCGCGATGGGCACCGTCTTCAACGAAACGAATTGCGCGTCCGCAGCGCCGGGCAGGGCGGCGAAGATACAGACCAGCAGCGCGGTCCTTCCGGGGTTCGTAGCCAAGATCTTCATCGAATCACCTCGCCCTGTTGAAGTCGGGCTCTCGCGCCCGGCCCTCGTTCATGACCACCTGGTCGGCGGCGCGATCGCCCGCGACCATCGCCCTACCCGAAACACTCGGCGCACTCTCAGTTGGCCGGCAGGTCGACGACCTTGCCCAGGAAGAGTAGCGTGCCCGACAGCCGTTCGCGGATCGCGAACAGGAAGGGACGATCGACCCGCAGCTCCGGCGGCCCGCCGCCGTCCGAGGTCTCGTTCACCTCGACCACCGTCGCCGCCGCCGCCTCCGTCCCCTCCTCATCCACCTCGACGAACGATTTCTGCTTCACCGAGCTGATGTACAGCTGTCTGTCCGGCGCGATGCCGCTGAAGTCGGCGCCGCCGCCGAATGCGACCTCCATCCCCAACGCCTTCAGCGCATCGTTCAGGACCTTCTCGTACTCCAGCTTGAAGCGCGGCAGGAAGAGCTTGAGGCCGGTCTTCTCGAGGTCGGCTGTCAGACCCGCCCAACCCTCCGCATCGAGCGCGGCGATCAGCAAGTCCAGGTCCACGTCCTCGCGCGGCAGCAGGATCGTCATGGTGAACGCTCCGCCGCCGTAAGGCAGATCGACGACCTGATACGACTCGGTCCACCCGTAGTACAGGTCCGCCTCCTGCGCCATCATCATCACCTGCCCGGCCGAGCCGTCCTTCCGGTGGAAGGGCGCCAGCTCCGTCAGCGCCGGGTCGAACTCGTAGGTCCAGGTGCCGTTGAAGTAGATGGCGTTGATCAGGAACATGACGGTCAGCGGATCGATGGGCGCCCGGACGATCTCATCGATCTTGTCGTTCGTCTTCTCGGCCACCCAGTCGTTGATCACATCGGCGGATGCAGGATTCGAGAAATCGAGCGCCGCCACTTCGGCATCGAAGTAGTCGCGCGTCGCCGTCAGGAACGCCTCCTGCACCGGGAAGCCCTGGCGGTACCAGATGGAGTTGCCCAGCCCGAAGGTTACCGTCCCGTCAAGGTCGAGCAGCAGCGCGATCAGGCCGCGATACGACTCGTTGATCGCCGTCTGATCCAGCTCGCTGAAGCCCAGCGTCGAGCGCATCGCCTGGAACGTCGTGCCCGCCGCGCCGTTCAGCGTCATGCCCAGCGCCATCGAGGCGCTCAGCGGTGAGATGAAGATGTTCGAATCCGGGTCGGAGCCGCTCAGCTCAGCCAGCAGGTTGAAGGCGAAGATGTTGTTCGCCTGGATGACTTCCTGCTCGGCCGCGCTCAGCTCGCGCGGCAGTTGAGTGATCGGCTCGACCCCGTTCGGCCCGGTCGTTCCGTCACCGCAGCCACAAACCAGGAAAAGCGTCGCGATCACGACCGCCAGCGACCCACCGTACCGGGTGTTCAGAGGCCTTGCGTTCATCTCCGTCTTCTCTCCCGCCTCGGACCCGGAGAATCCGAGGCCCAGTTGTCCGGAATCTCGCACGCCCATAGAACGTCCTGAGAACCTCCGTTGTGACACGTCGGCGCACGGAGCACCCGCCGCTCCCGGGCAGGCCCGGCGGCCCGCGTTCGTTCGCTGCTCTGGAGCGGCTCGACCGCCTTTCGGCCCATGCTTCGCTGTGCTATGTGTCACAACAGGCAGCCCTCGCGCGTTGTTGAGGTGTGGACGGACCAGAACCCGGAGCAACTTGGACTTCGACGGGGCGTTCGCGAGACACCATCCCGCTCTCTTCCGCTACCTCCACCGCCTTACCGGAGACGCGGATGTGGCGGCGGACATCGCTCAGGAATCGTTCGTTCGATTGCTGGGCCACCCGCTGCCGGAGGAGCGGGTCCGGGGCTGGCTGTTCACCGTGGCGACGAACCTGGTTCGCGATCAGGCTCGCAGCCGCAGCCGGCGGCTGCGGCTGCTCCAGGGCGGCGACCTGGAGACCCCGACGCCCGACCGGCCCGACGAGCAGGTCGAGCGCGAGGAGCGGATCGAGGCTGTGCGCTGGGCTCTGGACCAGCTGGCGCCGCGCGATCGACAGCTACTGATGCTGCGCGAGGAGGGTTTTCGCTACCAGGAGATCGCGGAGATCGTCGGTGTCGCACTGGGCTCGGTGGGCACGCTGCTGGCCCGGGCGCTGGATCGCTTCGCCAGGCTGTACAAGGCGGCCGCGGGTAACGAAGTCGAAGGCGGAGAGAGCGGCGTTACTGAGGGTGGAGAACCTGAGAATGGACGCGGGGATGATGGCTCACATAGTTGAAGGCGAGCTGCTGGCCTACCTAGACGGCGAGCTGGCACCGGAGCGGCGCTCGACGCTGAGCCTGCATCTGGACGAGTGCCAGGCGTGCGCGGCGGATCTCGCGGCATTGCGCTCGGCCTCTCAGGAGCTGACGGCGGCGCTGCGCCGGGTCGACGTCCCCGCCCCCGCGATCGATCTCGAGACATTGGTGGACCGGAGAGCCATCCGGGGGACGCGCCGTCTGGCGGGACGAGCGTTGTTCAAGGCGGCGGTGCTCGTGTTAGCAGTCGGGGGAGTTAGTGCAGCCGCCATCCCTGGCTCTCCGGTCCGAGGTTGGATCGGCGGCGCCCTGCAAGGCGCGAAGGGTCTGCTGGGCATTGGGGACGCGGAGACGCCCGCGGCGGTCGTGGAGGCGCCCGTCAGCGCCGAGCCGGAGGTCGCCCGCGTCGCCGTGGCGCCGCTGAACGGCACCATACGCATCAGTCTGACCGCGCCGGCGCCCGAGACTTTGGTGCGCGTCCGCCTGGTCGAAGGCGAACAAGCCTCGGTCGCCGCGCTGGGCGCCCGCTTCCGCACGGGCCCGGGCTGGATCGAGGTGCTGGAGGCCGGACCTGGCGAGCTGCGGATCGAGCTGCCGCGCTCGCTGCCGTCCGGCCGCGTCGAGGTGGACGGACGCGCGGTCGTGGTCAAGGGGAGTTCCAGCCTGGAGCTGGTCAGCGAGCCGGACTCGTCCGGTTCGGAACTAATGTTCCGGGCCGGCCGGTAGTATCATATTGTAGTGTGTCCTAGCCACTTCGAGGGTGCCATGAAGACGAGACGCCGCTGGACCATGGCGCTGATCGCCGCCGCGCTGTTCGGCCTGGCGACGGGTCCCGAGTCCGTCGCTGGCACCCAGGCCGCCCAAGCGCAGCCGGCATCGCAGGACACGGTCCAGCGGATGGTCGCCGGCCGCGTTCTGAGCGAGGCGAGCGGCGCCCCGTTGCCGCTGGCGTTGGTGGAGCTGGGCGAAGGCGCGGACTACCGGGCGGCGCTGGCCGACGAAGAAGGGCGTTATTTGCTGCGGGACGTGCCGCCGGGTCGGCAACCCATCCGGGTCACGACGCTGGACCACAAGCCGCTGGAGGTCTTCGTCGAGGTGCCGGAAGCCGGCGTGTTGGCGCTCGACCTGCTGCTGCGCCTGCACCCGGTCGGTCTTGAGGGCATCACCGTGGTCACCGCGGCGGAGCCGGTGGCCGCGGTCGGCGGCGCCGGCGCGGCGGCCCGGGGCACACCCGCGGATCCCGAGCTGCGGGCGCTGGAGTCGACGCCGGGCGCGGTGGAGCTGGGCCTGACGGAGGGCGCCCGGGCGGAGCCGATCACCGACCCGCACGATCCGGAGAGCGCTCTCTACGTTCGCGGCGCCGCGTCCGACCTCAAGCTGGTCCTGCTGGACGGCGCGCCGGTCTACGCGCCCTTCCATCTGGGTGGCCTGCTGGACGCCTTCCAGCCGGGCGTGCTGGAGTCGGCCTGGCTGTACGCGGGCGGCGCGCCGGCGCGCTACGACGGCGGCCTCTCCTATATACTCGACCTGCGCACTCGCCCCGGCCGCGCCGAGAGTGTGGCCTCCGCCGGAGCCATCGACAACCTGGGGGCCGGCGCTCGCGTCGAGAGCGGGTTCGCGGACGGCGCCTTCCTGGCTGCCGGCCGCGTGATCCACCGGGTCGGCACCGACGGCTTCGTCGGCGATCCCCTGCCCTACGGCTATGCCGACGCGCTGGCGCGCCTGGACATCCGGCTGGGCGCGCGCCATCGCCTGGCGGCCACCGGCTTCTTCAATCGCGAGGCGGTGCGCCTGAACGAGAACAGCGTCCTCACGACACCGGCCCACTGGGGCAACGCGGCGGGGTCGATCCGCTACAACGGCTGGCTGGCCGGCTCGCGGACCGAGATCACCGCCGCGCTGGGCCGCTTCGACACGCGCCTGCCCATCGGCGTGGAGACGCCGGGTGTCGCCGACGGCAGCTCGACCCGCGCGCGTCTGACCGCCGACCTGGTACGGCCGCTGCGCCCGGCCGTCACCCTGGCGTTCGGCGCCAGCTACGACCGGCAGGAGATCGACTACAGCTCCTACGCGATCTCCGACTCCGGGACTATTTGGCTGGCCCGCAACGGCGTGGCGGACGCGCTGGGCGCCTACGGCGAGGCGAGCTGGCGGGCGGCGGACGATCTGCTGCTGCGCGCGGGTCTGCGGGCCAACGCCTTCGTCTCGGCCTCCCGGGCGCAGCTGGCACCGCGGCTGGCACTGGCCTGGTACGTGAGCGAGAGCTCGACCCTGACGTTGGCGGCGGGCCGCTACCATCAGTACCTGCGCATCCCCGAGACCATCCTGTCGTCGAACCTGTCGGCCGCCTGGAGCGAGCTGGCGCTGGGCGCCGACACGCTCGGCACCTTCGCGGAGGAGGATGACCGCCTGGCCGTCGCGGGCGCCAACCATGTCGTGGTCGGTCTGAGCCACAGTCCGCGGGAGAACCTGCGATTGGGATTCGAAGGTTACTACAAGGCCTTCGACGGCGCCCCGGAGGTCGACGACCTGCGGGCCTCGGGCGTCGATCTCTGGGTCGGCTGGGAGTTGAACCAGTGGGCCGCCTGGGCCGGCTACTCCTTGGCCTGGGCCTGGCGCGAGGAGCTGGGGGCGACCAGCCAGCGCTTCTCCGCCCGCCACTTGCTGAGCGGTGGCATCACCGCGCCGCTGCCCTCCGGCGTCCGCTTCGACATGCGCCTCGCCACCAGTCACGGTATCCCGTTCACCCCGATCCCCATCGGCGACCGCGCGCCGGCGGCCGGCGAAGTGGTGACGCCGACCGCCGACCAGGTGTTTGACGCCGAGAACGAGCGCGTGCTGGCCGGCGCGCCGGAGGGCTCCTACCTGCGCCTGGACGCACAGGTATCGCGCGGCTTCCGGGCGCGCCTCTTCGGAACCGAGTTCGAGCTGGTTCCCTACCTGAAGGTCCTGAACGCCCTCGATCGCCGCGACGCGCTCTTCTACCAGTTCGAGGCGGGCCGCGATCTCAGGCCGCGCTCTTTGCAGGCCGTCCCGCTGTTGCCGGTCATCGGGATCGAGTGGCGCGGCTAGCGCCGTTCTGCACCCTGCGCGTCTGTTTGTCCGGCGCGGACTCAATCCATAACATCTAAGCTTCAGGCCTCACCCTTTTCGCTTGCGGGCTGACGGAAACGTTTCGGCTCCCCGTCTTCCAGCGTAGATACAGGAGGTTGCCGATGTTCTTTCAAAAGCGCCATCCACCGGCGGGCTCGCGTCCGGGTACACTGATGATCCCCGAGACTGCTCTACCTCCCGCGATCCGGGTCATCGACTACACCGAAGAGAGCGTGACTGAAACCGAGGTGAGCGACGTCGAGGATCTTCGCCTCTTCGTCGAGAGCGACTCCGTCTCCTGGATCGACGTGCAGGGCCTGGGCGATGAGAGGACCATTCGCAGGATCGGTGAGCTCTTCTCACTGCACGCGCTGGCGCTGGAGGATGCGGTCAACGTGCCCCAGCGCCCCAAGTCCGAATCCTATGAGAAGTTCCAGCTGTTCATCACGCGGATGACCCGACTCGAGCCCATCGCCCAGTTGCAGGTGGAGCAAGTCAGCATCTTCCTGGGAGCCCGCTACGTGCTGACCCTGCAGGAGAAGCACGGCGACAACTTCGGCCCCGTGCGGGCGCGGATCCGGGCCGGCATCGGTCCCATGCGGCGCTCGGGGCCCGACTACCTGGCGTATGCGCTGATCGACACCGTCATCGACGGCTACTACCCGGTGATCGAGGGACTGGGCGAGTACCTGGAAGAGCTTGAGGCGGCGACGCTGACGCAACACGAGCCCGGCCAGCTGCGCAAGGTCTACGATGCGAAGCGCCAGCTCCTAGAGCTGCGGCGCGCGGTTTGGCCACAGCGCGAAGCCATCAACTCCCTCATCAGAGACGAGAACCCACTGGTCGGTGACACCGTCCGCATCTTCTTGCGCGACTGCTACGATCACGCCGTCCAGATCATCGACGTGACCGAGACATACCGCGAGCTTTCCGGCAGCCTCATGGACCTGTACCTGAACACGGTCAGCCAGCGAACGAACGAGATCATGAAGGTCCTCACCATCATGGCCAGCATCTTCATTCCCTTGACCTTCATGGCCGGCATCTACGGCATGAACTTCGAGCACATGCCCGAGCTCGCCCGGCCCTGGGCCTATCCGGCCCTACTCGTCGCGATGGCCGCGGTCGGCGCCGGGCTGCTGCTCTTCTTCCGGCGCCGGGGCTGGCTGGGCCGGCCCGAGGTCGCCGCCTGACGGCGCGCGGTCGCTGACCCGCGGCGACGCCAGCGCCAGGGCCGCCGCCGCGACGCCCAGCGCCGCGCAGGCCGACCAGAGCACCGCCGGATTCAGCGAGTAGGCGACCGTGCCCGCCGCCGGCCCGACGACGAAAGCGATGCCGAAGGTCAGGCCCCAGGCCCCCTGGTAACGCCCGCGCATGTCGTCGGGCGCCACGTCGGCGACATACGCTCCCGCCACCGGCATGAAGGTGATCTCGCCCAGCGTCCAAATCGTCACCGCCAGCGCCAACAGCGCCAGGGTGGGCGCCAGCGCGGTGAACCCGAATCCCCCTCCCAGCAACAGCAGCCCCAACGCCATGGCCCGCCGCGGCCGCCGCCGTTGTGTGATCGAGGCGATGGGCAGCTCCAGCAGCACGACCAGCAGGCCGTTCAGCGAGATGAGCGCGCCGTAGGCGGCGCTGGAGAAACGGGCGCTCACCTGAAGCGGGAAGGTCGCGAAGGCCTGCACGATCACCAGAGCGCCCAGCGTGGAGGCGCCGAGGAAGAGCAGGAAATCGCGATCCGCCAGGAAGGCTCGGACCCAGTTCGCACCGCGGCCGCCCTCCCGAGCCGTCCGGCCCTCCGGCAGCGCCAGCAGGGCCATCACGCCGAAGGCGGCCGACGTCAGCGCGTCGCCGACGAACAGCAAGAAGAAGGAGCGTTCCGCCAGAAAACCGCCCACCGCCGGACCCGCGGCGAACCCCAGGTTCACCGCCAACCGATTCACGGCGAACGCCGGCACCCGCTCCCCGGGCGGCGTCAGGTCGGCGAGCAGAGCCTGCGCCGCGGGCCGGTAGAGCTCCGCCGTCAGGCCGACCAGCCCGGCCAGCGGCACGATGAGCGCCAGCCTCCCGGCCTGTGAGAGGATCAGCAGGGCGGCTGCGGCGGCGAACATCGAGAGCGCGATCGTGTTGCGGCGTCCCAGCCAGTCCGCCAGCTGGCCGCCCACGGGCGCCGAGATCAACGCGCCGATCCCGTAGGCGCTCAACGCCAGCCCGGCCTGCGCCGCCGAATAGCCTTCGCGCGTGACGTAGAGCGCCAGAAAGACGATGACGAAGCTGCCGAACTTGTTGATGAAATTGCCGAGGAACAGCAGCCACGCGGCCGGCGGAAGCGACCTGATGCTGCGGCGCAGGCTGGGGCGGCTCACCCCCAAGGGTCGACTCTCCGAGCGAGCCGCCTAATCGGACGGCCCCTCAACCGGGACCGCGCTCGACCGGTCCTCGAAGGTCCCGTCGCCCAATTGACCGCTGTAGTTGCCGCCGGCGCAGAAGGCGTACCCATCGCGTCGCAACCCGCAGACGTGCTGCGACCCGGCTGCCAAAAGCTGGAAGCGGATGCCGGGTCCCAGCGGCGCGAAGCCGTCCGCCGCGCCGGCCCGCATACCGCGGATCGCTCCGCCCCAGCATGCGGCGGCGCCGCCGCTCTCCAAACCGCAACCGTAGGCCTCGGCCGTGGGCACCGTGGACGCTCCTATGGAGGTGGCCACAGAGATGAACGCCGGCGCTCCCGCCAGAGGTATCGGAACCGCGCTGCCGGACGGCGCGCCCGCTCCCAGCTCACCGTGGCGGTTGGCACCCCAACAGAAAGTGACCCCACCGCTCACCCCACAGACGAAACGGTCTCCGGCACCGATCACCGACATGTTGTTTCCGACGGCCACACGGACGGGCACGTGCCGCGTGACGGTCGTTCCATCACCGTTCTGACCTGAGTCGTTCTGTCCCCAACAGTACGCGCCACCGCCAATCGTCAGGCCACAAGTCTGATAGTAGCCCGCCTGCACAACCGCGAAGCGCAGGCCGCCGCTCACCGCCACCGGGACCGCCGACCTGCTCTGCGGGCCGGGGCCACCGTCGCCCAACTGGCCCGACGAGTCGTCGCCCCAGCAATAGGCGGCGCCCCCGCTCGCCAGCGCGCAGGAGTGGGCATGGCCGGCGCTCACGGCAACGAACGTGCGATTGCCCGACACGGTAACTGGTTCCGGGCGCGCCTGGAACGTGCCGTCGCCCAGCTGCCCCTCGTCGTTCCAGCCCCAACAGAAGGCCTGTCCACCGGCGGTCAAGGCGCAGGTGTGGGCGGCGCCGGCGTCGATGGCGGTGAAGCTGAGTCCGCCGACCACCGCGGCGGGCCGGTTGCGGGTCGTCTGGGTGCCGTCCCCCAGAAGTCCCGAGGTGTTGCCGCCCCAGCAATAGGCCGCGCCAGCGGTGGTCAGCCCGCAGGTGTGAAAGTAGCCGGCGCTGAGCGCCGTAAACTTGAGTGCGTTCGCGGGCGTTTCTGGGTCGCTGGGGCCGTCGCCATCGCCACAGGCCAGCGCGGCGGTTGCGACAACCGCCAACAGGGGCGTCCAGATCTTCCAGCGTCGCAAGAAGCCTTCCTCTCCAGGGACCAACGGGGACGGCACGCCGCCGCCCACTCGCCGAAGTCGTATCGCAGATGTTCAACTTGGTCTGACCCGGCGGCGAAACAAGGGCTTTCGAGGATGCTAAGAGCGGCTCGGGCCGCTCGTCGGGGCCCAGAGCTCGGGAACCCCGATCTCAGGATCCAACGTAGAGCGCCCGCGCCGTCTGAACGGGCTCGCGGCCAAAGGTCGACAGCGTCAGGCAAACCACGTACAGGCCCGGCGAAAGGTCGGCGGGTAGCTCGACCACCACGGCGCGGCCCCAGATGTCCGTGCCGGCGGGTGCCACCTCTTCCCATTCCAGTTGTAGCGCCGAGGCGGCCCCGGCAGGCAGGTCCTCCAAACTTCGCAGCTCACCTTTGCCTACCTTGTACATCGCGATCGAGAACTCGACCGGCTCTCCGTCCGGGCCCAGTCCGTAAACCTCCCAATAGAGGCCGAACCGTTTTCCGCCGCGCGCCCTCAACGATCCGCATGCGGACGAGATCGCCTGCTCGAGCGTCTGCGGGAGCGCATCGGCCCGGGTAAGCACCAGCAGGTCTGACATCGTCAGCCGCAGCGGATCCCGCGGCTGCAGCCGCAGCCCGTAGCGGGCCCGGGCGGCCCGGCCCAAGACCGGGGATCGCAGCTCGAAGCTCAGCAACGTCGGCCGGCGAGGAAGGGTGGCCACGAAGACCCCGCGGGGCTCCCGCTGCCGCTTTCTGTGGACCAGCGGCGTCGCCGATTCGCCGGCCGTGAAGATCAGCGCGACGTCGATCCTGTCATTGCCCGCCTCCCAATCGACGCTCTGGTCGAAGGCCGCGATGACGACGGCGGAGTCGTGGCGCTCGAAGACGGCCACC
>CP070722.1:708944-724601 GCA_020350785.1 Gemmatimonadota bacterium | reverse complement strand
CGTGACGCAGATCGACCGCCAGGTGATCGAGATGGAGGAGAGCGCTCAGAAGATGATCGACGCCCTCCACGAGATCGAGGCGAAGACACGCACCGTGTGACCCGCGGCGCAACCCCCGCAAGGCTGAAAAGAGGCCACCCGAACGGTGGCCTCTTTTGCTAGCCGGAACACGAACCGAACGGAGGAACTTGGATCCGCCCTGCCTGCGGACCGGCACGCCGGTTGCAGGCGTTCAGTTAGAGGAGGTACCCGCGGCCCGAGACGCCGAAGAACGAGTTCTTCCAGTTCATTCCGGCGCCTGCGGGAAGCTAACGATCGATGTGGCGACACCGCGGTCGACGCGACCCAGAGGCCACACTCCTGAGTCCACTCGCCGCGGCAGCGCTCTTCGACCCGCCGAACTGAAGCAGGCACGATGCGCCGCTACTGGGTCTATCTTGTAGGTTTGGTCCTGATCCTCACCGCGCCGGGTACTGTGGACCCGGAGAGCGCGGTTGGGGACGATCCGCTCAGCGCAGCCGCCAGGGCGCTGGAACAAGGCCGCCCCTGGCACGCCAGCCGCCTGCTCCGCGAACTTGACGACTCACAGCGCGGCACACCTGACGCCACCCTCCTGGCGGCTCGCGCCGCTGCCGGGCGCGGAGCCTGGTCCGCGGTGATTGAGCGCCTGGAGGCGGCGACTTGGCTGGACTCAATCAAGGGCGGCGCGGGCCGGGCGCTTCTCGCCCGGGCCTTCCTGGAGACCGGTGACCCCGAGCGCGCGGCCGAGAATTTCCGCACCCACCTCGCCTACGCGAACGACCAGCCGCGGGCCATCGCGGCCCAGCTTGGACTGGCTCGCTCGCTGGCGTCGCTCGACCGGCCCGAGGCGGCGGCGGCCTTCCTGCAAGCAGCAGAATCCTACCCGGCGCTCGACCCCTGGATGGCTATTCGTGCCGCCGAGTCCGTCGCCCCACACGGCGACACCGCCACCGTGCAAGCGCTCGCGAGCCGCGCTTCGAGCGTTCCGTTGGAGAGGCTCGCCACGGCCGCGGCGACGGCTCACCTGAAGGCCGGCGACGTCCGCGGTGCGGCGCGTGTCTTGCTGGAATCAGCGAGCGCCATGCCGCGGGGACCCGCGGCGAATCTGAGGGCCCGTGCCGCCCAGCTCCTGCTGTTGGACTCGGACACCGCTGTGGCGCGCGGCGTGCTGCGCACGACCATCAAGGCGGCGCCCGGCTCAGCGCTTCAGGCAGCTGAGATCCTATCGAGTCTTCCAGGCCTGGACTCCAGCGACTACCGGCTCTTGGCACGGGCCTACGAGAGGTCCGGTGCTCCCGGGCCCGCCGCCTCGCATTACGAGCGCTACTTAGAGCTGACACAGTTGTCTCGACCTGAGCGCCAGCGTCTCCAGTTGAAGATTGGCGATCTTAAGTTCCAGGCAGGTTACTACCATGCGGCCATCACAGAACTCGAGCGACTGGCCGCGGAGAACCCCAATGACGTCACCCGGGCCCAGGCGGAGTACTTGATCGCCCGCTCGGTCTACCGCCGCGGTTGGAGACGCGAGGGCCGGGAGCGGCTGCGCGCGATAGCGGACCGCTACGCGGGCAGCGGTTCGGCGCTCCGATCGCTGTCACTGCTGGCTGACATCTACGAATCCACCAGCCGGACTGCGGAGGCTCGGGAGATCTACGACGAGCTTTTGCAGCGCTATGCGGACTCGCGGCCGGCGCGCCGGGCGCGAGCGAAGCTCGGGCTGACCGCGTTCTTGGAAGGCGACCTCGACTCCGCACGCCGTCACTTCGACCGCTTGCGTCACACCGAGCCCAACCAGGGCTATCGTTTCAGCGCCACCTACTGGGCGGCTCGCGCACGCTTGGCCTCGGGCGACCCCGACCAGGCGCGCGAAGCGGATCAGCTACTGCGTTGGGTCCACGACCAAGATCCTTTCGGCTATTACGGTCTTCTGGCAGCCGAGCGCGTCGGGATCGACCCTTGGGCCGACCTGCCCGAAGGCTCCACTCCGGCCCCCCTGGATGCAGACATGGCGCAGGAGCTTGCTGCCATGGACCTGCTTCGAGAAGCGGGTCTCGAGGAGGATGCCAGCTCGATCCTGTCGCTCAGGATGGAGACGCCGCCCGACTCTCCCGAGGAGTTACTCGGGCTGGCGCAGGAGTTGGCTGCGCGCGGCTACGGCTTCGAAGCCGTTCGTCTGGGCTGGCGGGCGCACTCGCGGCTGCGTGGCCGCTGGAGCGCCAGTGTTCTGCGGGCGATCTATCCGCTCGCCTATCGTGAGATCATTCTGGCGGAAGCGCAGGCCCTGGGGCTCGACCCGTACCTCGTCGCCGCCATCGCCCGGCGCGAGTCCGCCTTCGCACCCAACGCTGTCTCACGGGCAGGCGCACGCGGCCTCCTTCAGATCATGCCGGCCACAGCCAGGTGGTTGGCCGAGCGGCTCGGGATGAGCGACTACGACGACGAGCTTCTCTTCCACCCGGAGATCAGCGTTCAGCTGGGTACGGCCTATCTCGCGGACCTGCAACAGCGCTACGGTGAGCTACAGATAGCACTCGTAGCCTACAACGCCGGCCCCAGTCGCGCCCGCAGCTGGCAAAAGCGGCCCGAATACGCTTTCGACGCCGAACTCTTCGCCGAGCGAATCCCCTTCTCGGAGACACGCGACTACGTCCGTGCGATCCAGGCCCAGCGGCGACTCTATGAGAGGCTTTACCCGGAGTTCGCGGAGGGGCCGCAGCCGGCGGACTAACAGCGTCTGCGATCCGAAAGTCAGGCGAATCTGGCAACGTTGACAGGCTTGGCGAGCACCACTATCATGGGCGCGTTTCAGAATCATTATTACCCAATGCAGGAGGTAGTGCTCGATGTCCAGAGGGCGTATCAAGTGGTTCAATGACGCCAAGGGTTATGGTTTCATTGAACAACCCGACGGTGGAGAGGACGTGTTCGTCCACTTTTCGGCTATCAACATGGAGGGTTTCAAAACGCTCTCTGAAGGCCAAGAAGTGGAGTTCGAGGTTCGCCAAGGCGACAAGGGCCTACAGGCCGCAAATGTGACGCGAGTCCAGTGAAGCCATACTAGCCTCGGCAGTAGAGCTCGATCTACCACGACGATCGCCCGGACAAGGCCAGTCCGGGCGATCTTCTTTTGCCCGCCCTTCGACCGGCCTGGAAAACAGCCCGGACAGGCCTAGGCGCAGGGCCAAGGAAGCCGCATATTCCGGAACACATGGCGAAGCAAAGAGGGAAACGGGTGTTTCTGGTAGACGGACACGCTCTCGTGTACCGGGCCTTCTATGCCATGATCAGCCGGCCCCTCCGGACCTCTCACGGCGAGAATACCTCGGCGCCGTGGGGCATCACTCAGTTCTTACGTAAGGTTCTCACCGAACAGAAGCCCGACTACATCGGCTTCGTCTTCGATGCCGGTGGCGACGACACGTTCCGGCACCGGGTCTACGAAGAGTACAAGGCCACGCGCGAGAAGCTGGACGAAACGCTGCAGCAGGACTTCGATACGGCGATGCGCCGAATCCGGCAGATACTCGAAGCCTTCAACGTCCCGATCATTGAACTTGAAGGTTACGAGGCCGACGATGTCATCGGCACCCTGGCCACGCAGGTGGGTGAACGGGGCCTGCAAGCGATCATCGTCTCGGGGGACAAGGACTTCTATCAACTGATCGGTCCGCGGGTCGCCCTGCTCAATCCGGGGCGCGGAGGTCCGGCGGCGGTTTCCGAGGAGTTCGTCGACGAGGCCAATGCCGCCGAGCGCTTGGGAGTTCCACCGGAGCGAGTGACGGACTATTTGGCCCTGGTGGGCGACTCGTCCGACAACATCCCCGGCGTGCGCGGTATCGGCCCCAAGACCGCGGTCCAATTGATCGAGCAGTTCGGCTCCCTGGAGGACCTTCTGGCCCGCCCGCGTGACGTGACGCAGAAGCGGGCGCGTGAGGCTCTCCAGAGGCACGCCGATGATGCGCGTCTCTCTAAGCAACTCGTGACCATCCGTACCGATGTTCCGATCGAACTGGACCTGGAGAAGCTGCAGACGGCCGAGCCGGACCGCGAGCGCCTGCGCGAGTTGTTTTTGGAGCTGGAGTTCCATTCCCTGGTTCGGGACTTCGCCCCTGCACCGGTGGCAAGAGCGGACGATTCGCCGAAGGGCGACTACCAGGCGATCCGCACGGTCGCACAGCTTGCCGAACTGGTCGGCCGCGTGCGCCAGAAGAGGATATTTGCCGTCGACGCGCGCACCGATGATACCGCCGAGCTCGTCGGCCTGGCCCTGGCCCTGGAAGCCAAAAGCGCGGTCTATCTGCCCTTCGGCCACGCTGCCGCCGGCCGGCTCGGCGAGCTCGAGTTGAGCACTGAGCGCGCCACCGAGCCGGCGAATCTGCCCCCGCCCTCGGGACCGGAGCTGGCACCGCTACGGGAGCTGCTCGCGGACGAGGAAAAAATCCTTGTCGGACACGATTTGAAGCGCGTGCTGAAGGCGCTCTCGGCTGCCGGACTCGAACTGCGCAACCGCATGCGAGATGTGATGATCGCCTCCTATTGTCTCGATCCCGGTCGCAGGCAACACGATCTCGAGACGCTGGTGCTGGAGGAATACGGGCGGAAGGTGCCGAGCGAAGCTGACCTACGGGGAAGGGGGAAGGATCGGATCCGTTTCTCCGCCCTAGGCCTGGGCCAGGCCACGCGATTCTCTTGCGAGCGAGCCGACCTGACTCTGCAGGTCGAGGAGCGCTTGGGTCGTCAACTGGATGACTACGGCCTGAAACGTCTCTACGAGGAGATCGAGATGCCGCTGATGCCGGTGCTGGCCGATATGGAGCGGCTGGGCATCGCCATCGACGCCGGCTTCTTCGCAGAGATGAGCGCCAAGCTCCAAGCGGAGCAACGGTTGGTCGAAGAGGAGATCTACAAGCTGGCTGGCGGCGAGTTGAACATCAACTCGCCGGTCCAGCTGCGAGAGATTCTGTTCGACAAGCTCGGCCTGCCGGTGAAGAAACGGACCAAGACGGGCCCATCGACGGACGCCGAAGTTCTCGAGGTGCTCGCGGCCGAGGGTCACCCACTGCCGCGCCTCATCATCGAGTTCCGCGAGCTGGCCAAGCTGCAATCGACCTACGTCGACGCCCTGCCCGCCCTGGTCGATCCGCGGACCTCGCGCATACACACGACATTCAATCAAACTGTGGCGTCGACCGGACGCCTGACGAGCTCGGACCCGAACCTGCAGAACATACCGATTCGCACCCCCTTGGGCGCGGAGATCCGCAAGGGCTTCGTTCCCGCGGCCGGACACGTCTTCTTGGGCGCCGACTACTCACAAGTCGAACTGCGGATACTGGCCCATCTCTCCCAAGATCCGGCATTCCTCGAGGCTTTCAACGAGGGGCGCGACATCCATCAGGATACAGCGGCCCGGATCTTCGGCATAGCAGCGCGAGAGGTCACGCCGGCGATGCGCGCGCAGGCGAAGACGGTGAACTTCGCGACGATCTACGGTCAGGGGCCCGCCGCCTTGGCTCGACAACTGGGCATCGGCTTCGCTCAGGCACGGGGTTTCATCGACAGCTATTTCGAGCGCTTCCCTGCAATCCGCGCCTACCTCGATCATCAAGTCGAGCTGGCGCGCGAGCAAGGATACGTGGAGACCCTGTTCGGCCGACGACGCTACATCCCCGAACTCAACTCGAAGAACCCGAACATTCGAGGGTTCGGTGAGCGCGTCGCTACGAATTCACCCATTCAGGGCACCGCCGCCGACCTGATCAAGCTGGCCATGATAAACATCCACTCGGCACTGCGGGGGAGCGGACTCGGAGCGAGAATGATCTTGCAGGTCCACGACGAGCTCTTGCTCGAGGTGCCGCCAGGGGAACTCGAGGAGGTGAAGACTATGGTACGCCGCTTCATGGAAGGGGCGCTCGAGCTTCGGGTGCCGATCGCCGTGGACATGGGTGTAGGCAAGACCTGGTACGAGACAAAGTCCGCCTGATCGATCAGAGCCAATCCCAGAATTCGCGCCGCACCTCGATCACCAGTTCCCAGACCCCGTCCTGACGTAGTCCCTTCGCAAGCTCGATCCACAGGATGTCGAATATCAGTCCAAGGCCCGCCCCGGCGC
The DNA here is from genome assembly GCA_020350785.1 of Gemmatimonadota bacterium. Taxonomy (GTDB): domain Bacteria; phylum Gemmatimonadota; class Gemmatimonadetes; order Palauibacterales; family KS3-K002. The sequence goes on along the minus strand of CP070722.1, from coordinate 718,465 downwards.
CCAGCAGCGGGCCCCGGGACGGCCCGACCGTCGCGCCTCTCTGATTCCACGACTCCAAGGCGCGCCGGGCGCTCTCCCCCTCGCTGCCCACCCATCCGATGTCGGCGAAGACCGCCAGCGACACGAACGGGTAGTGGATGGCGCGGCTCAACTCCAGGCCGGCCGCAGAAAAGAGGTTGCCCGCGAAACCGTTGAAATCGTAGCCCCGCACGGTGCCGCGCCCGCCGGCGGGAAACAGACGCTGGGCCGGTATTCCGCCACCGGCAACCGCGCCCGCGGACGCCGACAGACTCAAATCGACACCCGCATACACATCTGGCCAGACCTGCCCAGCTCGCAGGGCGGCATACACGTACTCGAAGTCTCCGAGAACGGCGCTCGAGGCCGCCTCGACGCGTGCTGACCAGCTCGTTCCGCCGACCGTCTCCAATGCCATCGCCGGCGACCGCTCCAGCTCGATGGCCAGCCAAGCCACCTCTCCCGCATCCAGCTCCCGGACATCGCGATAGCCGCGATCAATGGTCTGATCGGCCGTCAGGCTCGCCGAATCCCAATCCTCCCAAGCCAGCGAAGCGGCCGCCCTGGCCTTCCCAACGCCGCGCCCGAGCGTGACAACTCCTCCGCTCGTCAGGTACGGCTCCCGATAATCCTCGCCATCGATCAACGCCGCCAACGTCGCGATAGCGCCCGAGCTCCGCTCGAAGGGTGCGACATCCGCAAGGCGCTGCCAGTAAAGGCCAAACTCGAGATCGAGGGACGCCGTCAGGGGTGTCTTCAGCCAGTTCTGAACCTGCGGCTCGGAGGCGCCGAGCGCGTAGCCCGCCAAGACCAAGGCGCTGGCCCCGCGGGGGAGCGACTGGTTGAGGCCGACACCGAGATAGAGGCCTTCCGCGCGTCGGAAGCGCAGCACCGATGAGACGCCGGGCACCGCAAATCGCAGACCCTCGATCCTGTGCAGGTACGTTTCGCTGATGATCTCGGCCGCCTGCTCCCGAATCTCGGCCATCGAGGGAGGCGCTACGGCTACTTCGGGGTCGAGGGCATCGTAGAGGCCGTCGTCGAACTCGAACGCTTCGCGCTGCGATCGTGAGAGCTCGGTGACCACAGGCCCTCGAAAGAAAGACTCAGGCGTGCCGATGTTGAACTCATAGCCGCTGATCTTGAACTCGGCGCGGATGATTCCGCCGGCAGGAAACTTCAGCAGTTCCACCTCGCGTCGAAGCTCGATGCCCTGGCGATATGGGAGCCAATATCGGCCACCCCACAGCGCGTTCTCCAGGCGAATATTGAAGTAGTCGAGCGATTGATCTATGTAGGAGGCTGCCGTGAACGTGACATCCATACGTACGATGTCCGCCGACTCCTTATCGAGGTATAGCGCGCCAACCAAGCCCGCAGCGCCGGGATCCTGAGGTCTCAGCTCTAGCTTGTAGACCTGAATCTCACGGTCGGGCATCAGCAGGGCCAAAGAGTCTGCGAGCCGGTATTCGTAATAGTCCAGCGCCCCACTGGCGGCCGGGTGCAGTGCGTCTCTCACCTCGGAGCCCTCACCCAATCGGATACGATCTCCGAGATTGTCCATGACCACCGTGAGGTGATCGAGATGATACCGTATGTCGGTGGGCAGCGCCTTCTCCTCACGACGCCCGACGATGAGCTGCCGACTCTGGTCAGGCGCTCGCCACCAAAGGTCCAGCGCCAACTGATCGGCCTTGACCAGGTGGCGATCCGTACCCGTCCCAAGATCGTAGAGGAAGTAGATGTGGCCCTGCGCCCTGGCCCGATAGTCACGGAACTCCTCATCCCCGGCCCAGCTGGCCCGCCGGGCGACAGCCCGGCGGGCCAGCTCCCGCGCCCGAGGAGAATTCCATTCCCGTGCCTCGGCCTCACCCGGATCGGCCTGTTGAGCCGGCCCGGGCGCCGGGTACGCGGCGGCGGCGAAAGCGAGCCCCGCGGCCAGCGCGAGCGGCGGGATCTTCGTCGGATGGAGGATCAACGAGCGCCGGCGGCAATCGCCTGGTCGTTCAAGGTCCAGTCGTAACTCTCGAAGTGGACCTGGTAGGCCCCGCCCTCCAGAAAGTCCGTGACGCGCTGCGGAAGGTACCGTGCTGCGAAGTTGAGCACCCCGTTCACCTGCCGGTCGCCGGCGTAACCGGCCTCGGTCGCAAACTGTTGGAAGTCCGCGCCAAACCAATCGAAGATCTTCGACAGGTAGACGCGGCCACGCTCGAGCTCGAAGCGGTTCAGACGCGGATCGCTCAGGAAGGCTCGAGCCTGTTCATCCAGTTGCTCGTCCAGCCGATTACCCCGATAAGCCTCTTCGCGCAACGGCGGGCAACTCACGGCGGCGCAGACCAGAGCGAAGTGAATGCGTGGTTCATTGTACTCGGCCCGCAGCATCCCGTGTTCGATTCCATCCAAAGTCAGTTCTTGACCCGCGACTTCGTGGGTCAGGCCATCGAAGACGCCGTCGATATGTCGGATGGAGTTGGCGGGGAACGAGAATCGCTTTGGTGCCGTCAACTTCTTGAGAAAGCTGCTGCCCTTGATCGGGTAGCGATCGACCACGGTGACAAGAATATAGGCGTTGTAGGCGTTCACCAGGTATGCGATCTGGGTCGCCTCGGACCAGCCGGAGAATTCCTCTGCCGTCACCGCCGCCACCTGACGCACGTAGCGATGCAGGATCTCGGGCTCCACTTTGAGCGCGGCGTAGTCGACTCGTCCGTCCCGCACGTACCGCGCCAGAACCGTGTCCAGAGCTGAGTGGTCGAACTCCTGCGCGATCGCAGGCGCGTTGGTCAGCAGCCCAAACGCAAACGCCAACGGCGAAACCGCTAGATACCTCATCGCTACATCCTCACCAGCCCGAGCCCTTCAGGCGCCGGTCAGTCGCTGAACAGTTCTTCTTGGGTCGAAGCCGCCGAGTCGTGACCGGCCAGCGCTCGCAGACGCTGTTCCCAGCGCCGGAGATCGAGACCCCCCTCGTTCAGCACCATACGCCGCAAGACCGGTGACAACTCGGAGAGCTCATCGACCAAGTCAGCCAGGGCGGTACGCAGCTCTGCGACCTTGAACTCCTCGTCACCCGCCGCCGCCATCTCCTGGCGAATCGCGTCCTCCGAGCGTGAGGCCACGATCGGCTCGACCAGGGTCGTGACATGCACCAAGGTGCGCCGCCCGGGCCCGCGCTCGTCCTCGATCGGGACAAGACCGACAATGTGATCGGACCGCCAGTATTTCCCGTAACCCAGATAGACCAGCCGGTTCGGCTTGATATCCACGCTCGCCTCCATCTCGGCACTCGCAAGGGGTAGAGTAATCTTCGGTCGCCGGGAACGACGGGTCAAGCAAGCGCCCCGCGGCGGCGGGGCCGGACAGGAAGCCAGCGAGCGGTGGAGGCCGACAAGGGGTTGACACATATATATATCTATATATCTTTGCGCCATGACCAGGTCTCGACCATCGGCCAGACCCGATACCCTCACCGCCGACGCGGTGCAACAGGCCGCTACCATGCTCAAGTGCATCGGACATCCCGTCCGCTTGCAGATCATCGCTCTCCTCGACCGCAACGGCGAGCAGAACGTCACCGCGATCTATGAGGCGCTCGGTATCGAGCAGGCGGTCGCGTCTCAACATCTCAATCTCATGCGTGATAAAGGAGTGCTCGGCAGCCGACGCGACGGCGTCAACGTCTTCTACCGCATCGAGGACCCTCGGGTAACGAGCGTCATCGAGTGCATTCACGATCACTGCCAGACGTAGAGTCCCGCAGACGCCCAGGATGAGCGACAATGCCTAGATCCTTGACCTCCACCGCAGCCGCCGCCGCCCTTCTGCTGGCGCTCGCCGCAGCGAGCCCCGCATCGGGACAGACCGACCCCCGGATGCCTGGCCAGCGGGCAATGCGAGCCCTCTCGCTCGACCAGGCGATCGCCGAAGCCCTGGCCGGAAACGCGCGCTTGGCCATCGCCGAGGCACGCGGGGAGATCGCCGGCAGCCGGAGTCGCTCGGCCAGCAGCCCGCTCTGGCCGAGGCTCGAAGCGCAGGCGGGCTACACGCGGTCGGTGGACCCGGTCTTCGCCTTCGGGACCAAGTTACGTCAGGGACGCTTCGAAGAGCCCGACTTCGCGCTCGACGCCCTCAACAATCCCGAGCCGATCGGTGATTGGTCCACGGTCGTCGGCGTGCGCTGGAGCCTTCTCGACCCCACTCTCTGGGCGGGCCGCTCCGCCGCTCGCAGACAGGCGGAAGCGGCGGATTGGTCGACGATCCGAACGCGTGAGGCTACGGTCCTCTTGATCCGGACGGCATACCATCGAGCCCAGATGACCGAGGCTCAACAGGCGGCCGCCGCCGCCGATAAGGAGGCGGCCGAGGCCAACCTGGAACGATTCCGCCGCCGTCGCGATCGCGGCCTGTTGACCGAGGCTGACTACCTGCAGGCCGTGGCCGAGGTAGCGGCCGCCGAAGCGCGCCTCACGGAGGCCGAGCGGGTCAGAATTGACGCCCTTCAGGATCTGGGGCACCACCTGGGCTGGGGCCCGGATACACTGCCGGAGCCTTCGGACGAGTTGAGTCTGCCGGCAGAGCTGGGAGAGGTGGAGTTCGACCCTGAGGCCCGGGCCGATCTCAGAGCCCGTGCCGCGGCCGCTGAGGCCAGCGGCGCAGCCAAGACGCAGGCCACGTTGTCCTACGTTCCTGCCGTCGATGCGTTCGCGCAGTACGCCACGCACAGCGAGGATCCCCTCTCCTTCGACCAGGACAATTGGACCGTGGGCGTCATGCTGCGCTGGACATTGTTCGATGGGTTCGGCAGGGCCGCGGACCTCCAGCGCGCGAACCTAGAGCGTCGGATAGCGCAGATCGAATACGCGCAAGCTCTGCGCGACGCGCGGAGCGAGCTGAGCGAGGCCGACCGCGGGGTCCGCAGCGCCGAGCGCCAGGTCCAGGCGACCCAGGCGGCTAGAGCGGCTGCCGAGTCGGGTCGTGATCTCATGCGCCGCCGCTTTGAGGAGGGCCTGGCGACGGCTGCTGACCTCCTGCAAGCGGAAGCCCGCGCGACCGACATGCGCCAGCGAGCCATCACCGCGCTGGCAGGCTACCATACGGCGGTCGCGCATCTCGAGTTCGTACAATCGCAATCCAACGTAGAGAACTAGCGATGAAGCTGATCAATGGAATCTTTGCAGTCACCCTGGCTACAGCAGCCGCCGCTTGCGGCGGCGGGCCAGACGAGTTGCCGCCCGGCTCCGAGCCGGTGGACGTGGTCGTCTCCCTGGCTGTTGCCTCGCCGGGCGTGGTCGTCGCGCCGGGCACTGTGGTCGCCGAGCAGCAGGCCGAGCTGGCCACCCGAATAAGCGGGACGATCGAGCGAATGGCCGTAGACATCGGCTCGCGGGTGTCAAGCGGGGACACGCTCGTCGTGTTGGATAGGAGCGAGATGGATGCCCGGATCAGCGGCGCCCAGGCGGCCGCTCGGCTGGCTCGCCAATACCACGAGCGCATAGCTGCTCTGGCTGCTGACGGTGCGGCCACACCTCAAGAGCTGGACGACGCCAAGGCCAAGCTCGAGATGGCCGAGGCGGCCCTGCGGGACGCCCGCGCCCAGCGCCAGTACGTTGTCCTGCGCGCGCCATTCGCCGGCGTGATCACCTCCCGCTCCGCCGACCCCGGCGATCTGGCGCTCCCGGGCATGCCGGTCCTCGAGCTGATCGGATCAACCTCTCTGAAGATCGAGGCGGATCTGCCCGCTGCCCGGGCCGGCCGTCTGGCGGTTGGCGACCGGATCGACGTCTATCGGCCTGAGACAGGCGCGCGCCATTCGGCTACTGTGACGCGTGTGGTGCCTGCGGTCGAGCGGTCGAGTCGCCGGTTCCGGATCGAGGCACGCTTCGAGTCGCCCGAAGATCTGGCCATCGCACCGGGCACGTTCGTTCGCATCGAGATGGGCGAACCGTCCGCCATGACACGCTGGGTCCCCGGTGATGCCATAGTGACCCGCGGCCAGCTGACCGGCGTCTTCACGGTCGAGCACGAGCGTCTGCGTCTACGTTGGGTGCGCTTGGGTCAGCGACTTGGCGACGCCGTCGAGCTGCTGGCCGGACCCCCGACCTCAACACCATTGGTACGCGACCCGGCGTCCGCTCTCGTTGACGGCCAGCCCGTCGGCAACGTGAGCCGTTCGGGGTGGATCCCGCCTTTCATCGACCAGCCAACCGCTAGCCTGGAGGGCGAACGATGAGGAGCGAGTTTGCCGGCAAGCTGGCCGACGCCTTTCTCACCTCGAAGCTGACGCCGATGCTCCTCGCCGGCGCCTTGGCGCTGGGGCTCTACACCGTCTTCACGATGCCCAGCGAGGAGGAGCCGCAGATCATCGTCCCGCTGGCCGACATCTACATGCCGCTCACCGGCGCGACGCCGGAAGAGGTCGAGAACCGGCTCCTGATTCCGATGGAGAACGTGATTTCGGGAATCGAAGGCGTCGAATACGTCTACACCCACGCCGAGGCCGGCTTCGGACTCGTCACAGTCCGCTACGAAGTCGGGCGCGACATGGAGGAGAGCCTCGTTCGACTCCTCACCACGATGATGAAGTACGCCGATCGCATGCCGCCCGGCTTCAGCATGCCCCTGGTCAAGACCGTCACCATTGACGATGTGCCCTTCTTCACTTTGACCCTCACCGGTGGCGACTACGACCACGCGACGCTGCGCTCACTGGCGGACGAGCTCCGCGTGAACCTCGAAGCCGTACCGGAAGTCCGCGATGTCTCTGTCATCGGTGGTTACCCCAGGGAGATACGCGTCGAGCTTTCGCCGGACCGAATGGCCGCCTACGGGATCGACCCCACTATGATCGCCGAGCGCCTGCGCATGGCCAACATGAACCTGAGTGCCGGCGAGTACACGAAGGGTGACGAGGTCGTTCGCGTTATGGCCGGCCCATTCCTGAGATCCGCTCGTGACGTCGCTTCGGTCGTGCTAGACGTCAGGGACGGCAGCCTCGTACAGGTCTCGGATGTCGCCGACGTCATCGATGGTCCCGAGGAAATCTCGAACTACACGTTTCATGGCGTCCCCGGCGAGCCCTTACTGCCGATGGTGACTATAGCCGTGTCCAAACGGCCCGGTGCCGACGCGACCGAGCTCGGTCGCGCCCTCGAAAGCAAGACCGAGTCGCTACACGGCCGGTTGCTACCCTCCGATGTGGAGACGCAAGTCACGCGCAACTACGGAGAGACCGCTCGCGAGAAGGTCACCACTCTGAAGCTTCACCTGCTCTTGGCCATCCTGGCAGTCGGTATCGTCGTGGCCCTGGCGATGGGGTGGCGTAGCGCCGTGATCGTCATGATCTCGGTGCCCATCACCTTCGCACTCACCCTCTTCGTCTATCAGTTCTTCGGCTACACGCTGAACCGCGTCACGCTGTTCGCGTTGATCTTCGTCACCGGTATCGTGATAGATGACTCGATCATCGTGGCCGAGAACATGGAACGGCATTTCGCCATGCGAGACCGACCGATCCGTGCCGCTGCCCGCGCCGCCGTCGATGAGGTCGGGAACCCCACGATCCTGGCGACACTGACCGTGATCGCCGCCGTACTGCCGATGCTATTCGTCTCGGGGCTGATGGGCCCCTACATGAGTCCCATGCCCATCGGCGCCACCGTCGCCATGCTCTTCTCGCTGGCCATCGCGCTCATTGGCACACCCTGGTTGGCCTTCCGCCTGCTGCGCGGCGCCCACGCGACCGGCGAGGAGCCCGCCTACGTTCTCGAAAAGACCCGTATCTATAACGTCTATCGTCGTATCATGGACCCGCTGCTTCGCCACCCGCGCTGGTTGTGGACGATGCTGGGAGTCGTTCTCGTCCTCTTGGTCGCCGCGACTGCGATGTTCTTCACTCGGAGCGTAGCGGTTAAGATGCTGCCGTTCGACGACAAGAACGAGATGCAGATCATCATCGATATGCCGGAGCGCACACCACTCGAGACCACGACCGCGCTGGCCGAGGACATGGCCCGCTCGCTGGCCGCGGTCCCCGAGATCTCCGACATCCAGCTCTACGCCGGGACGGCCGCCCCCTTCAACTTCAATGGCATGATCCGCCACTACTACCTGCGCCGTGGGTCTCACGTCGCCGACCTCCAGGTGAACTTGATCGACAAGGCCGAGCGCGGCGACCAGAGTCACGACATCGCCAAGCGCGTCCGACCGATCGTCGAGCGCATTGCCATCGAGTCGGGTACCGGTGCCAGCGTCAAGGTGGTGGAAGTTCCGCCCGGCCCCCCCGTCCTCTCAACCCTCGTGGCTGAGATCTACGGCCCGGACCCCGCGAGCCAGAAGGAAGTGGCTGGGCAGATACGCGACCTGTTCGCCGAGCACCCTAGCGTGGTCGACATCGATTGGTCGCTCTCCGACCCGCAGCGGGAGATCCGCTTCCATGTCGACGAAGAGAAAGCCGGGCTCAGCGGGGTTCCCAAATCCTCGGTGATTCACTCCCTCAGCACGGCGCTCGGCGGATCGGTGGTCACACACCTCTCTCAACCTTCGGCGCGCAACGCGGTGCCCGTGAAACTCCGCGTGAAAGAGAGCGAGCGATCCGGCATCGACCGCCTGGGCGGCCTGCACGTCGCCTCGTTGACGGGCCAGCAGGTCCCTCTGAGTGAGTTGGTGGAAACCGAGGTGGGCACAGCCGACCAGGTCATCGATCGCAAGAACGGCCAGCGGGTCGTCTATGTAACCGCCGAAGTCGCCGGTGAGGCCGAGAGTCCCGTATATGCCATCCTCGACCTGAACAAGCAGATCGCCGAGATCGAGCTGCCTTCGGGAACGGGAGTCGGTCAGCTCTACACGCGACAGCCCGGTTCGGTCGAGCAACCGATCATGAAGTGGGATGGCGAATGGCAGGTGACCTACGAGGTGTTCCGCGACCTCGGCATCGCCTTCGCCGGCGCCCTCCTTTTCATCTACGTGTTGATCGTGGGCTGGTTCGGGTCCTTCGTCACCCCGCTCATCATGATGACCGCGATCCCCCTGACGCTGGTCGGGATCGCCCCCGGGCACTGGGCGTTCGGTGCGTTCTTCACGGCCACATCGATGATCGGCATGATCGCCCTGGCTGGCATCATGGTGCGCAACGGAATTCTGCTCATCGACTACCTGGAGTCGCGGATCGGGCAGGGCGTCGAGATCAAGCGGGCAATCATCGAGGCCGGCGCCGTGCGCACTCGTCCGATTGCGCTCACGGCCGGGACCGTGGTGATCGGGGCACTCGTGATCCTGTTCGATCCGATCTTCGAGGGCCTTGCCGTCGCCCTGATCGCCGGCGCCATCGCGTCGACGATCCTCACCCTGATCGTGGTGCCCGGCATCTACTTCCTGGTGCGACGGCCCCGGGGCGTCGTGACCGCCGTGGCTGGCGCGCCCGCGGAAGCGTCACCCGAGGGAGGAACCGAGACATGAAGCTGGTCATCCTGATGTATCTCGAGGCGGACCAGAAGTGTGTGGAGCGG
>CP070722.1:706232-708844 GCA_020350785.1 Gemmatimonadota bacterium | reverse complement strand
CCGGTCCAATGGAACGCGGGCGAGCCGGCGACGATCCCGTCGAAATCCTCCGGATAGCGCTGCGCCTCCATCAATCCCTGACCGCCGCCACGCGAGCACCCGGTGAAGTAGCTCCGGCTGATCTCCTCGTCGTAGTAAACAGTGATCAGCGACTTCGCCGTGACGGCGGTTCGGTGTACGGCCTGGTGACCAAAGCTGACGAGACGCTCAAGGTTATTGAGCGCCCAGCTCGCGTCGAGCGGGTGGCCCTGATGACCGGCATCCGTTCCCACTGTGGCGTAGCCCGCTTGCAGGGACCCGTAGAGGAGTGAGGTGTTCATCACGGAGCCCACAAACCCACCGCCGCCACCCATCACGAACTTGCCGTTCCAGGCGTCGGGCAGCAGCAGCTCGAAGTTCGTCTCGGTGCCGATAGTGCCCGCCACCTTGCAATGCGGCACCGGCGCGGCTTCTTCGGTCACCGATGTAAGCCTGACATCGGGAAGCTCGCCCAACGATTCGGAGTTGCAGGTGCGGCCTTCGGCGGCAGTCGCGGCCTCTTCGGCCGGTCCGCCGCGCTCGGGACCGCCGCAGGCGGCAAGCATGAACACACTAATCGTGCAACCCAGAGTTACGAGATTGTTGTTGAGAAACATGATTCTGCTCCACTGGATTCCTGGTTTGGATTCACGCAGCTGAAACTCGCGGCATCCCTCGGATCACCGACCCCGTCGTACTCGAGTACGTTCGGATAGGCACAGGCAAGGCGGGAGCCGTCGGGCTGCATCTGCTCGTCGATCCAGTACGCCGTCACCTGGTCCGGTGCCGAGGCCTCGCGTTCAATTACCTGCTCGTAGTATTCGATCGTGCCCAGCGGCGTCAGCGCCATGTCCCGCCAGCCGTTGTACATGAGGAGCTTGCCGCCGCGCTCGCGGAACGCGTCCAGATCCGAGTCGGTGGCGTCCAGCGTCGACGAGACCGCGGCGACGTCGGACGCGAACGTCGAGAAGTCGTAGGTCGAGTAATCCCAGTCGGGATCCTGGAATACGAGGTACTTCATCACGCCGTTTCCGAAGGCGAAGTGCGCGCTCGGGGTCAGGAATGCAGCACGATGAGGACCGTCCGGAGCTTGGACCTTGCCACCTCGAATGTTAGCGCATCAGCCTACCGGCTAACGCTTCGCACTCAACTCCCGCATCAGATCGTTCTGCTCGCGCAGCAGCTCTAATATCTGATCGTTCTGGTCCGCCAGTCGCGGCAGCGTGGACATCACGAGTCGCGGCGGGGAGTTTTCCGGCATCTTCTCCATCATACTCCCCATGTGCGAACTCACCCGCTCCCTCATCTTCTCAGCAAAGCGACGCACGGGCTCGCGCCGCTTCTCCGGCAGGAACCGAGCGGCGGCGGCGCCGCCCAAGAGAATCCCCGAGAAAAGCAACAGCTTCTTCATGGCCACCTCCAAAGCGGCCGGTCGAGACGGGAGATCGGCCACCTGCGGCAAGAGGATTTCCGAAGTGTGCATCTCAAAGATGTGACAAAGGAAACGGCGGAGCAACAAGCCCTGCCCGTCGGGGCTAGAGACTAGGAGTTGACGGAGTCGCCTTCGCTCTAAGAAGCAGCCTATTGGTACTTCTCAAGCCAGCGCTCACCAGGGCTGATGAGCGCTGATTCCGGCGATTCTGCGCTGACCGTTGGACTCTAGCGCTGACCGTGTTGGCACCTTATGCGCCCTGGTGATGCCGGGAGATGTGCTATAGAACGAGGGCGCTATTCTGTCCTGAGGGCATCGATCGGGTTCCAAGAGGCGGCGCGGAAAGCCGGGTAGACTCCGAACACCATCCCAATCGTCAGCGCCGATGCGATGGATACCGCGATAGCTGCCGGCGTGACGGACGCCGTCCATTCCGTAGAGACCGAGACAATCCACGCAGAGGCCAAGCCAAGCAAAAGACCCAGCAACCCGCCCGCACCGCTGAGTGCGACCGCCTCTATCAAGAACTGTAACCACACGTCTTTTCGCTTGGCGCCGACCGCTACGCGCAGGCCGATCTCGAAGCGCCGTTCACGCACCGACAGCAGCATTATCGACAAGATACCAACGCCACCCACAATGAGCGTCACGCCCCCGATTCCCGTGATCATCGTGCGGAACGAGGCTACTGTCGCAAGCTCGGCCTCCAGCACCACACGTTGATTCTGGATCCGGAAATCATCCGGTCGATCGTACGCGAGTCGATGGCGCTCGCGGAGAATAGCAGCGACCTCCTCGGCGGCCTCGTCCAGGTATGCAGCGCTGCCGACTTCCAGATAGATCATACTCAGGTAGTCTACGTTGAAGACGCGTCTGAGCGCGGTATTGATAGGGACAATTACCTGATCGTCCTCTTCGGCGGCGCCATCTGCCGAGATACCCTTGGCGATCAGGACTCCGATGACTTCGAACGGCACGCGGCCAATGCGGATCACCTCACCTACCGGGTCGGTGTCAGGAAACAACCGTTGCGCTACCTTGGCCCCGATCACCGCCACGCGTACTCCGGCACGATCTTCCTCCGCGGTGAAGAACCTACCGTTCGACGTCGGAAAGTTCCGGATGCGCTCATACTCCGATGTCGTTCCGCGCACCGTCATGG
>CP070722.1:702036-706132 GCA_020350785.1 Gemmatimonadota bacterium | reverse complement strand
GAGCCCCCTGGTCGAAGCGGTCCTGCAGCACTTTGTCGGGGACGAGCTCCGGCGCCTCGGGTTCGTGCACCTTCCTCCAGAGGAGGGCCGGACACTGCCAGCCTGCGACAAAACGGGACTTGGAGAGGTATTGGGTGCCGGCAGCCTCGCTCATGTTGACTCCTTTGGCCGGTCGGAGGTGGCGGTCGCGTCTTGCACCAATGTAATTATGACGCACCCCTCTGACACGCTGGCCTGGCTGCCCGGCAGCGCTGCCAACCGCGGTCCCGTGGGCCGCCCGCACGGGACCCGTTGGCGTATTTGCTCTTACTTGGATCGTGAGTTGGGCACCGCGTAGATCTCGTCGCTGTGACCCGTGTAGTACTTCAAGAAAGTTGCCTGGATCTTGTCCCACTGCTCGGCTCGCGGGGTACCCTCTTCCGGTTGAGTCTCCTGCATCCACTGCGCGCACGGCTCACCGCAGTCGGCTTCGATTGCGGCCCAGCTTGGGTACTCGGAGATGATGACAACCTGGCCTCCGCTGCTGCCCCAGTTGTGCCTGCCGACGTGATACGAGAGGACGTTGCTGTTCAGCTTCGCCAGCGGAACCATCACCGAGTCCACCCACATCATGACACCGCTCCCTTCTTGGCCGAGCGGCACGTTGAACGTCGTCACCGTAATGTAGTGGAACGCCGGCTCTGAAGTCTCCTGAGCCGACATCGCCTTGGGCGACACACTCATCATTACCGCGACTGCTGCTGCTACTGCCCATCGGTTAAGCATAATTCTTTCCTTTTTTGCTAGAGTTGACGGCCTTTTCCACAGCGTCGAACGCCGCGCCTGTCGGCGCCGTTGCTAGCGCGCCCCCCAGAAGGCCGGATCCTTGGCCTTCGTCTCCTCAGAGACGTAAGACATGCCGGCATCGACCCTGAAACGATTCGAGACGTAGAACTGCACGTCGTCGGTCATGGCCTTCTGGATGACGGCCATGTCCTCCTCACTCATGCTTCCCCACATGGCGTTGCCATCTGCCATCATCTTGTCCAGCTCGGCGTAGTCGTTGACCGCGCCGAACACCAGGTAGTTTACGCCTGGCATTCCGTTCATGACCTGGTAGATGCGATAGCTCGCACCGGGCATGCCGCGCTCGAAGTTCTCGCGGTAGACCTTGGCAGCGGCTTCAAAACCCTGCTCGTGACCGGGCCGGATCCGGAACGTCGAGATGTCATAGAAGCGGACCAAGCCCAGGTCCGGGAACTGGCCGTAGCTCAGGTCCGGCCGCGCGACCGCCTCGATCGAGTAGCCCGACTCCAGGTACTCCGCGTCCGCACGCCAGAGGCGCTCGAGCTCCGCGCTCAGCGCCGGATTGTCGGCCACCAACTTCATGCTCTGCGCCTCGGCGGCGTACGACTCGAACGGCTGAACGAACCAGACTTGGCCGGGCCCCGTCATCGAGGCGAACGCCAGGTAGTAGTAGGGGGAGTTCGCCTTGGCGAACGCGGCGGGCCAACCCGCCTCGTTCGCGGCGTGATCCCTATCCATCCCCACCTTCAGTTCCTCGACGTAGATCATCAGCCGGCTCGGCTGCGAGGTCGGCATGCCCTGAGCCAGGACGCTGCCTGCGCCTGCGAGCAGGGCGATGAGGGGAACGAATAACCGGGTCAACGTACGCATCAGATCCTCCTTCTTGAGGTCGGCGTCACTCAGACGCATGAGTTGTCGGCGAGCTGTACCATATGCCGTGCCGCTCTCGCCGAGGCGGCGGTCTAAAGGGAAGCCGTCGGTGCGGGCCGCCATCAGGCCGCTCCGCCACGGCGAAGTCCATCTAGAGCTCTGGATTACTTGGGAAGCTGCTCTACTTCATGGAGTGCGCATCAATCCCCGTCACCTGCAATGCCGGCGGCGACCACGGCCTGGCGGCCCTGGGGACAAATGCATAAAAGCGCGGTCACCACGCACGGGACTTGGGCAAACATCGCATCTACTCCTGATGGTTGGGACCGTGATCCGAATTGGGGCCGGAAAAGAATATCCCGGCGGCTCACTTGGAGCAAGTCAGGCCCCCGGGCCCCGGCTGGTCGTCAAGCCGGTCATGCCCTATAGCATCCTGGTCGGAGCCATCAGTGGCAGCGTGCTCGCGGCGCTCTCGTTCGAGCCGTCGCGCTACACCGAGCTCTACATGCCGGCGGCCGATCAGCTGCGGCCCTACGCGCGGTTCCCGCAGGGCATGCCGGAAGGGTTTCGCTGAGTTCCGGCGCTAGCCCGGCGGCCGCCAGCGCAGGTCGGGGAAGCGGGCGAAGTCACGATCGGTGGTGATCAGCTCGCTGCCCGTCTCGATGGCCAGCGCCGCCAGATAAGCGTCGGGGACGAGGTTGCCTCGCGCCTCACCCTCGCGGCACAGCCGGGTGAAGATCGACCAGTGCCGCTCGCCCGGCCCCACCACGATGCAGTTGGGCTGCGCCCGCAACGCCTCCACGAACTCCAGCGCCCGCTCCAGCGGCGCCGGGGGCGCGAACACGCGCGGGTGGGTCACGATCCGCAGGAAGCCGCTCAGCACCAGATCAGCCACGGCGAAAGCGTTGTCCGATTCGATTCGCGCCTCCAGCCAGGCCCGAACCGGCACGTGTCGAGGCGCGTCTTCGCGGAAGGCGTGGACCAATACGTTGACGTCAAGCAGATCCATCGTCGCGCTCCATCAGCTCGATCAGCGCGGCGCTGTCGTCCAGGTCGACGCCGGGCTGCAGCCCCGCGCCGGCGAAGCTGGGCAGCGGGACCCGCTCGCGATCCTCCAGCGAACGGCGCCGGGCCAGCAGCTCGCGGAGGGCGCGGTGGAGCACGGCGGTCAAGGTCATCCCCTCCTCGGCCGCATACTGCTTGACGTCCCTCATCAGAGCGTCATCGAGGCGAACGGTTGTCCTCATGCACCAGAGTATATAGGTGGTATGTCAATATGTCAAAACTCGCGGTGAGCATCTGAATGGATTGATGCGAGGCGACGTGATCGAGATCGCCGCGAGTCGGTTCATCGAAGGGTCAGCCAGCACCCGTCATCCCGCAGCGGAGGGATCTGCGCCGAGATCCGCCCGACCGCTCGGCCATCATGCGGACCAGTCTGTGGGCTCGAGGAGAGGTAAAAGAAAGGCGAGACTAATCCGACGATCCGAGGCAGCCAGTATTACCTTGCGCTCACGCGTCGAAGAATTCCGGCTTGCCCAGCCCATCCTCCTCGCTTTCGCGCTTCACGCCAGGCGAGTACAGCTCCTCGCTGGGCTGCACGATGTAGCCGTAGCGCTCCAAGCGGCGTTCGGCCCGCTCCTCCCAGAGCGCTCCCACGTTGGCGACCTTGCCGCGTCGATCGGCGCACTCGTCCGCGTCCCGCTCACCCTCGAAGCGGACCCCGGCCGGCCGCTCGCGGTAGTCCAGCACCCGGAGGCGATACCCATCCTCGGTGATCTGGAGGACGAGGTAGAGGCCGAGCGGGTGGAAGAACTGGCGGTTGGCCTCGAGGACGAAGCCCTGGTCGGAGAGCTCCGAC
This sequence comes from Gemmatimonadota bacterium, assembly GCA_020350785.1. GTDB lineage: Bacteria > Gemmatimonadota > Gemmatimonadetes > Palauibacterales > KS3-K002. Next base: position 702,615 of record CP070722.1, on the reverse strand, counting down.
TCGTCCATGTAGAATTTCAAGATCCGGCCCAGTGTACCCATGCCCATCTCCTGTTGTCTCGTGGATCAGCACCGCTCGACGACAAGTTATGCCTGCCCTCTGACACCGGGTTCAGGTGGGTGACGCGCCTCGCGCCGTCGGCCTGCGAGGCCTCTGTGTCATCTACTCGACGACGGAAGGGGGCTCCGGGTAACTGGCCCGCCGATCGGCGGGGCCGGAGAGCGCTTGGGGTTGTTCATTCAGCCGGCGGCGCGGCGAGCCAACTTACCGTGCGCTGTCGCGCTCCAGCCGCTCCAGCCGCTCCAGCCGGTCGAGCAGCTCCCTCAACCGCTCGATCGTCTCCTCGAGGCCCCGGCGCAGCTCGTCCACCAGCTGGACGTCCGCCGCCTCCGCCGCCTCCGCCGGGGCCGCTTCCCCCTCCGGCTCCGGTAACAGCGCGGCCTCCGCCAGCGGCGCGACGGCCGGCAATTCGCCGACCAGCGCGGCGACCGAGGCGTCCAGCGTCTGGTGCATGACCACTCGGCGCGCGTCGACCAGGATGATGCGCCGCAGCTCCGGGAACTCCAGCGTCTCCGGCTT
>CP070722.1:681017-701936 GCA_020350785.1 Gemmatimonadota bacterium | reverse complement strand
GGAGAGTACTCGGGCAATGTCCAAGGAGAGCAGGCTAGGGCGCGCGGCTTCGGCACTCTGTCGCCGTATGGCGGTGGCGCCTACGTCGTCGCAGTGACGACTCCGGAGAAGTATGGCTCCGAGCTGCAGGGCGCCGCGGAGGCGCTCGTCTCCAGCCTGCGCTACGTCAGGGTCGACAACTCCGCGCTCATCCAGAATTTCACCGCAACCTGGATCTACATCTCCGACCGCGGTGCCAGCCTCATGAACCTGATCCTCTCACCAGATGGCAGCTTCGAATGGATCGGGGAGACGAGCTTCGTCTACGAGACGCCGACCGATGTGACGCAGGGATACAGCAAGGATCCAGGGAGCCGTGGCCGCTGGACGGTGCGAGGCAGCATGGACGAGGGTGTGATCATCCTCACGCTGGAGAACGGCGAGCAGCGGGAGGTCGCGTACAGGACGGAATCCGCCGGCCGCTACAATCGCTACTTGTTCGACGGTTATGCCTACTTCCGTAAGTAGGTCGACACAGCGGAAAAGCATGATGGCCGAGAAGAAGCCGCTTCTCAAACGAGTCGCGATCGGCTGCGCCGGAGCGCTTGCCGTACTCGCCGTCTTCGTGGCGATCGTCTTCTTGGTCGTTGGCAAGATGACTGCCGAGCCTGAACGTGTCGTTCGCGAATTCCTCGCCGCGGCTGCGGCAGCCAACTATGAAGTAGCCCATGACTATTTCTCGGTACCCTTGAAGGAAGAGCAACCGCTCAGTGTCTTTATCGACAGAGCAGAGCGCACCCCGTCGCGCTTTGCAGTCGGCGAATTGAGTATCAACAGCCGCTCGATCGACTCCAGCGGCTGTGAGTTGGAGGGCACGGCCACGCTCGAGGCGGGTACGCGTGTGCCGGCATCGTTCCGCTTGGTTAGGGAGAACGATGTTTGGAAGTTACTGTCCTACAGCATCGGCAGCAGCGATTGAAAGTCTAGAAACCGCAACAGAGGAGGGACAACACCAATGGAACAAGCCGGCAAGAGGTCTCGCTCAATAGCCGCCGCGGCAGCCATCGTTGCTTTGCTGGCGGGTTGCCAGCGGTCGCTTGACATGGACGACGTGCGTAGCGCGATCAGCGATGGCGTCCTTGAGCAGGTCGGACTGGCCATCTCCGAAGTCGACTGTCCGGAGAGCATCGCGATGGAGGCCGGAGCCAGCTTCGAGTGCACGGCGATCCCCGGAGAGGGCGGAAAGCTCATGGTTCAAGTGACGCAGAATGACGACCAGGGCAACGTCACTTGGGAGGTCGTCGAGTCGGAGGGGCTGCTCGACCTGGTAGCGCTTGAGAGCACGATCGCGGCGGGATTGTTGGAGCAGGCCGGAATCTCCGCCAGCGTCGAATGTGGCGATAAGTATCGTGTCGTGGAGCCGGGTAACACCTTCCAGTGCACAGCGGAGGATGCGGAGGGACGCCAGGGCCAGGTGACGGTGACGATGGAGGACAACGAAGGCAACGTAAGCTGGGCCCTTGAGTAAACGATCGACCCCAAGGAGGGCAGCACTCTGCGCTGCCCTCGTTGGGGTTCGTCTCAGTGTTTTTCCCGGAGTACTTTAGGCCGAATCTCTTCTTGCGCTCGTAGCTTGCCGGTCGACGTGGAATCGCACGATGTAGGGGACGTCCATGTCGTCGTGAACCACCGCCCAGACCGTGTCGCCGCGCATGACAGGGGGCGGCCGGATCGAAAACCCCTTCGGCGCATGCACAATTCCCAGGTATCGACCGTCCGGCTCGAAGACATCGAAGCTTACCGGCTCGATCCAGGTTGCTTCAGGAACTTCGCCTGGCGCTAGTTCGGTTACCTCCTCCGCGCCGAGTTGTTCTCGGTTTACGATCGCGACGTCAAGCCTAGCCGAACCGGATTTGCGTCATCGCCGGGAATACATCGATCAGCGCATGTACGAAGATCACGGCGATGAGGTTGCCTCGCGCCAAGACGTAGATGCCTCCAAGGACAATGCCGCCCAGGATTCCGTTGCTCATGGCGGCGATGAACGCGGCTCCCAGATCGCCGTGCGTTGGCCAGGTGGGCTTCAGGTACGCATAGGGCAAGTGGTATAGGCCGAAGAGAATCGAGGTGGCCAGCACCGCCAGGACATTAGATTTGAACAGGGCGGTGAGCCGAGTTTGCAGGACTCCCCGAAAGAAGAACTCTTCTGTGATGCCGACCGTCACGAGTAATAGCACGAAGGCGAGGGGGGCAAAATACAAAACTTTGCCGGAGAGAAGTATCTGGCGAAAGGCCTCGCGGTTACTGGAGAGGAAAAGCTGGATGACCAGAGAGAGCCCCAGGCCGAACGGTATGGCCCAAGCCAACCCGGTCTTCAGGTTCCCCCTGCGCAGCCCGATTGTCCTGAGGCTGGTCCGCAAGGACCAACCCGGGCTCGTGAAACGCTGGTAGAGGGAAATCAACAACAAGGGAAGAAGCACCAGCGAGAGCCAGTGCATCAGTTCGCCCTCCGGCCGGACGAACATGTACACCATGTAGATCGTGAAGTAGGCGAGAGCGAGCCAAGCCTCTGCTCGCAGATTGCCGTCCTGTGTTGTTTCGATTGTAGCCATTCGATTCTTGGCCGCCTCATGATCGTGCCCGGTCAACGGGCGGGTTCTTAACCAGCAGCGCCGGACCCGAACCCGCCTTTGTGCATGATCGCCAGCAGGTCCATGGTGATGGCAACGGTCCAATGAAGCAGTGCGCCGAATATCCAGGTGCGGCTCTTTAGCGCCAGGTAGCCCAGGATCAAGCCCGCCGGTATTGCCATGAAGACCTCGGGCGCCGGCTTGCCGAAGTGCACCATACAGTACGGAATGACCATGATGAAGAGGCCCAGGTATCCGAAGCGTGGGTAGAGTCCGAAGGTCATGAATCCGCGGAAGAAAGCCTCCACACCGACGAACTGTATCCCGTAGGCGACCTGATAGAGCGCGAAGTGGCTCAGGTCGCGCGCGGCGCCGCCGTAGAGCGGGTACTTGTTCTGAAAGGCCGTCGTGAAGCTGGCGGCCAGCACGATGGGAATCATGCCCAGGAACAGCAACAGATACGTCCAGGCGTGCGGGGTGATGCCGCGCAGGCGAAAGCCGAAGTCCGCGGGGCGTTGCCGAACGATGGCGATCACGATCGCCAGCGGCACCAGAACCCTGAGACCGACGGAAGTCAGCGCCCAATAGGCGTAGGGAAGGAAGTCGTAGTAAACGTGCTGGGGCGACCAGCCGATGAGTCGGGCGACCTCGGGCAGGTGCGACCGGAGGAAGATCGGCCGCCCCCAGATGGAGAAGATCACAACCAGGACCAACGAGCTGACCAGGACCTGTATCGCCTGCCGGTCCTCTGCGCGTCCCCAAAGGGCGGCCCAATCGCGCCGGAAGCCATTCAGGAGCTGGCGCGTGGTCTCTTGCCCTGCGCGAGGAGTTTCCGCTGATCTCTCCGTCGAAAGATTCGGCATTGTCTGGCGCGCTGCGATGGTTCTCTCTCCTAGATGCTAAAGGTCAAATCCGGCTCAGGCGATGGCGCCTGGCTCCCTCGCTCGCCCGGCCACGGGCTCAGGCTGGCTCCCTGCCGGACGTCAGATTCGCGGTAACCTATGTGAGACGGCCCCGGCGGTCGAGGTGCCCAACAGGGGCGCGCGAAACCGTTGACAGCTGGTCCGATTTGGCCGCCCGAAAGCTGGCTACCACTCCTGCTCCGAAACCACATATGAGTCGAGGCCGTAAGGCCACTTGTGTCTTTGGCAAAGTGAGTATCTCCAACAGGATGTGTGACGTGCGAACGTGCAGATACAGCTCATTCATCGCGACGGTTCTGTTCTCGCTCTCCACGCTGATGGTGATTCACTTGGCGTACGCCCGTATCGCGAAAGCCCAGGCGCGGATCACGTACCAGAGCGGCCACAGCGCGACAGCTATCCCTTTCGATTCCGATTTCGGGCTCATCTTTGTGAGAACGACTGTCAACGAATCCGACACGCTCTGGTTCGTGCTGGACACCGGATTCGATGTCAGCCTGATCAACGCCGAACGCGTTCCAGCTTTGGGCCTAGAGATCAGCGAGCGTCAAACCATCGCCCAACCCGGCGGTGAGATCGAGATCGGGACGGTCTCGGAAGTCGAGCTAGGTCTCCAGGGTCTCGAGATAGCCGGACAAAGACTCCAGGCTGTGCCTCTAACGCAGCTACAGCCGATAGTGGGAAGGGCTTTCGACGGCCTGCTTGGCCATGATGTCTTGGAGCGCTTCGTCGTCGTCATCGACTATGAGCGCAAGCAGCTCGGCTTCTACGATCCGCGGACGTACGAGTACTCAGGGTCAGGTCAGAGCGTGCCGGTCTCCATAGAGGGCGCTGAGCCCTTCGTCGAGGGTGCGATCCTGCGATCGAACGGTGAGAAGGTCGTCGGCAAGTTCAAGATCGATACTGGCAGTATAGATGCCCTTGGCCTCAACAGAAACTTCCTGGAGGACAATCGGCTGCTCGAGCCGTCGCAAGAGACCCTCCCCGTGCCGGGCATCGCTGTTGGTGGTGAAACCAGTGGGTTGTTGTTCCGTGTCCCGGGGTTCTGGCTGGGGCGGTTCCTGATCCGCGACCCCGTGATCGGTGCGACTCTCGAGTCACAGGGCTTTGAGCGGCGGCCCGATGCTGGCACGATCGGTGGCGAGATCTTGAGCCGATTTACAGTGATCCTCGACTATCAGCGTCAGCGGATCATTCTGGAGCCAAACGGGCGTTACGAAGCTCCGCCGGCCTCGGACATGAGCGGAATGTGGTTGGTCGCCGAGGCACCCGACTTCACTACCATCAAAGTGCGTTTCGTGACGGAGGGTTCTCCGGCTGCCGATGCCGGGATTCAGGCGGGAGACGTCCTAGTGGCCGTCGACGGTCAAACCAGCGCCTCGATAGGCCTGGCTCGGCTCTGGCAGGTGTTCAGGGCGTCAGAGGGTAGAGAGCATCGCCTTTCGCTGCTGCGCGGCACGCAGGAGCTTGAAGTCACGATTACGTTGCGCCCGCTCTTGTAGGTCGGCACGCCTACCGAAAGATTGCAGCAGGACTCGAGACCCGCGGGCACTGACGAGAGTTGAGGCGGCTCGAGGCTCTAGTACGGGCGTCGCGTGCAGTCAGGCATCATCGAGGGGAACCTCCATGTCGGTCAGGCTCGCTTGGGCGATGGCGATTTGGCTGCCCCTGGCGCAGGCCTGTACCACGGTCGTCGTTCCACCGCCAGAACCGAGCGAACCGCTGCCTGTTCTTCTCCTCGACCATGGACACCACGCCAGCCTGGCGGTCCCGGGTCCTAATGGTGGGATCGTCCGTTACGCCTACGGTGACTGGGCGTACTACGCCCGCCGCAAGACGAACATCTTCGTGGGGTCCGCTGCGGTTCTCTGGCCGACCCGATCGGGGCTGGGTCGACGCGAGCTGCCCGGGCCACCTTCGCCAATCAGCATAGCGCGTCATCTGAGAGTCTGGGTCGAGCACGCTTACACCTTGTTGGTCGAAGCCGAATCGCTGGAGCGGCTACGCAGTCGACTGGATTCGATCTTCGTCGGGAATATCGATAGCCGTCTGTACAACCCGGCCTATGATCTCGAGTTTGTTCGTCACCCTGCTCCCTACTGGGCTCTGCACAACTCGAATCAGATCGTAGCGGCCTGGCTGACCGAGCTGGGATGCCGGATCAGGGGCACGGCACTCTTCTCGAAGTGGGAGATCGAGCCGCCAGGCGGATTCCGAGGAGCACGTCGTTAGGATTCGGCACGGGTAGTCGATTGCGGCGTCAGCAAGAGGCATTCTGGCCGTCCTGGGCAGAGGTCCTGAACCGAAGCTCGGACAGAGACTACCATCGTATGGAGTAAGGGGTGCCGCGTCTGGCGCTCAAGGCTGGCCGGCAACAAGTTGGGGGCCGTATGAGCGAGTCCCTCGAGCGCGTGCGGGCTGTTCTGGCCGATCGCTACGCCGTACATAGCGAGGTGGGTAGCGGTGGAATGGCCACCGTCTACCTGGCGCGCGACCTCAAGCACGAGCGCCGCGTGGCGCTGAAGGTGTTGCGGCCGGAACTGGCCGCTGCCATTGGGGCGCAGCGGTTTCTGCAGGAGATCAGGATCACAGCGGGGCTCAATCACCCGCACATCCTGCCGTTGCTCGACTCAGGCGAAGCCGACGGGCTGCTGTACTATGTGATGCCTTACGTAGCGGGCGGGTCTCTACGCGCACTCCTTGCCAGCGAGGCGCCGCTCGAGCTGGGCCTGGCGCTGCATATCACCCGGCAGGTCGCGGCCGCCCTCGACCACGCCCATCGCCAGCATGTGATTCATCGAGATATCAAGCCGGAGAATATTCTCTTTTCGGAGGGCCATTCGATTGTCGCCGACTTCGGCATCGCGAAGGCGATCAGCGCGGCGGGTGGCGCAGCCCTGACGCGCAGTGGTGTGCCGTTGGGTACGCCCGGTTATATGAGTCCGGAGCAGGCGATGGGGTTCGCGGAGCTGGGTGAGCGCACGGATGTCTATGGTCTCGCCTGCGTTGTCTACGAGATGTTGGTGGGCGCCACGCCCATGGCCTGGCCGACTGAGGAATCCCTGCGCCTCGGCCGCATGATCGATGCGCCGCCGTTGCATCGCGAGCGACTCGACCGTCTCCCGGGTCGGCTGGAGCAGGTTTTGACGCGAGCGCTCGCCGCGCGGCCCAGTGACAGGTTCGCGACGCCGCTAGAGTTTGTCGAGGCTCTCGGTAAGGCCGCGGAGGGAAGCGCGAAGCTCAGCGATTCTGAGGTGCGAGAGATCATCGAGCGCGCCGCCCAACTAGAGATTGAGCAGCCAACTCAGGAAGGTGCGCTGTCCATCGGCTCGGTCGAGCAGGTGGCCGCCGAGGTGGGTATCGCGCCACAACGAGTACGCCAGGCCGCCAGAGAGCTTGACTATTCGGACTCAGAAGTAGCGCGGATGCCGGCTGGCGGCGGTGCGATCGCCGAGTTTCGCCGCGACACACTGCTGCTGGACCGTACCGTAGAGGGAGAAGTGCCCGACTCCGCATTCCCGGTACTCGTAGATGAGATTCAAAGGAGATTGGAGACGGCGGGCCATGTCTCTGTGCTGGGCAAGTCGCTGACCTGGAGCCCCGCCGCGCCGGGGAGCGAAGAGCGCAAGGTCGTGGTCACCATAGCAGCCGAGGCGGGCCGAACGCGGATTCACATCGAGGAGCGCCTGGAGCTGTCGGGTTGGCGGATTTTCATCCCCGCTTGGGGCGTCGGCGGGGGAATCATTGCGGGCCTCTTGCTTTCGCAGCTGGCCCAAGCACCCGACCGCGCCCTCATGTTCACGGCGTTGAGCCTGGGCGCCGTTGGCGGCTACATGGCCGTGCGTACGTTCGTATGGCTCAGGCGCGGCCGGGCTGAACCGCAGCTCACCCGCCTCGCCGATCGCCTGGCTGCCCTCGCCGAGCGCGCATTCAGAGGTCTGCTGGAGCCCTGACAGCGGCGGCCGCGCGTTCTGTCAGCGGATAGTGAAGGTCCCACCACTCTCTGGCGCGCTCCTGCGTCCAGGAGTTTTCTAGCTGAACGGCAGCCAGCCTGGCTGCGAGCTCGTCGGCGGAGCCAGGTCGTTCAGACCTGTCCTTGCGGAGGCACTGCAGCACCAGAGCGTCGAGGGCCTCGGGGATCTCCAGTTCGCTGTAGTGAGAGGGCGGATCGGGCTCTTGTTTGACATGCTGCACGAGCATCATCACCGGCGTCGGTGCGTCGAACACCGTGCGGCCGCTGAGCAGCCAATAGGCAACGCAACCCAAAGAGTAGATGTCGCTCCTAGCATCGATGGCTTCGCGGTCGGCGAGCGCGCTCTCGGGTGAGCCGTAGGCTGGTGTTCCGGCGAACGCTCCGACCTCGGTGAGCTCGACCTGCCGCTCTCGAGCCTGGTCGAGGCGCTTGACTAAGCCGAAGTCGAGGACCTTTACGAAGTCGCACTCGCGACCCTGGCGGCAGACGAAGAGGTTGCCCGGCTTGATGTCGCGATGGATCATGCCCTGGTCGTGAGCTTCAGCCAGGGAGTGACAGGCCTGCCGTAAGATGTGGATCACACGTTCAGCGGGCATCGGGCCATGCTTTTCCACCGCCCGCTGCAAGCTGAGCCCGTTCAGCAGTTCCATCACATAGAAGAAGACCCCCCTGTCTGTATAGCCGTAATCGTAAACGACCACCGTGTGGGGAGAGCGCAAGGCCGCAGTCGCTTGCACCTCACGCTCGAAGCGGTGCATTGCCATGGTTGGCGGAGTGCCCGGGCTCGTCGTGTCCAGGTCGCTACGGATCAGCTTGATCGCGGCCGGCCGCGCCAGCATGCGGTGCTCCGCCTTCCAAACTTCGCCCATGCCTCCCTCACCGAGCTTCTCGACCAGCCGGTAGCTGCCCATGAGTCGGGCCTTGGTAATGTGCGAGCCGTATCCCCAGACGATGCGCGCCCCCACAATGGCGATCCCGGCGCAGACGTAGTTGGGTAGGGTCAAATCCATCAGGGCGGCCGCACCGACGCCGGCTTTGGAGAAGGGGACCCCCTGGGCCGCCAGCAGCAGCAGCACGAAGGGGCGCACTGAGGCCGCCGTCAGGGCCGTGAGCACCGCCTTCCCGGGAGTCGTGGGCACGAGCATGGGAAAAGCGATGATCCAGGGGCAGGTCCAGGAGATTCCGTTGACGACGAACTCCCTGTTGGGAGGCCAGAGGCCGAAGCTGGGCCACCAGAGTAGATCGATCTCGATGCCGATGGCGCCGACGACCTCGTAGATCAGTCCGAGCCCTATAAGCCGATAAGGGTTGACACGGCCGCTGAGAGCGAGCGCGCAGATCAGCAACGAGATGCCGATGAAGATTCCTGCAGCCACGTCGGGGTGGAGGAAGACGTCATCCCCCAAACGCTGGGGAAGATTCTCGACTACGCGGGACAGAGTGTACGTGATCGCGTAGGCGGCGGCATACATCAGGGCCATAATCCCCAGCCTGAGCCCGGCTTTGGCCGCTAGGTCGGCCGGTAGACCCACCGGCTGCGCAGCGATGGCGCTGGGCCCGGGCGGCGTAAGGTCCGGCCTGCGCAGAACCTCCAGATTCACGATCGCTTCCTATCGGCGGATGAGAGAGACCCATGGCTGCGCTGCGCTATTGACGATTCCCTCAGCAGGCCTTCGACTTGTCGCTGGGCATCCAACAGGCGGTCGATGTCGCCAGCAACGTCGCGCGCAGCCACGAGATCGCCGGTCAGGCTCTCGACGCTGCCCGAGCCGGCCTGCATGCGCAACAGTCCAAGCCGGATGGTCTCCAGGGCCGCCACAGCCTCAGCTAGGTGCTGCTGTGTGGCGTCACGCGCCCGCAGGATATCGTCCTCCAGCCGGCCGCGCTCCACCGACATCCGCTCCGCGTCCTCCGGTATCGGCGATGACTCCAGGGAGCGACTCGCTATCGGCATGGCGCGAACTCCGGCCAAGGCATCGTTGAGCTCGGCTACTCTGACGCGCATCCTCTGGGCATCGTTCTCCAGTTTTCGCACGACGTCGGGCAGCTCGGATAGGGCGCGACGCATCTCGCGAGGTAGCTCCTCGAACAGCCGGTCGGCGGCCAGCCCGATGGCCAGCTCGGTGGGTCGATACGTTCCGGAGGCCGCCGCGGGGACCCGCTTGAGGCCGACGCCTGCGACTTTGAAAACCAGACGCCCCAATCGTGATCTCCAGAACCAGCTCCGCAACTCCCCTCCGATGTCGCGCCGCAGCTGCAGCCGAACTAGGGCAAGAGTTCCGGCTCCCAACCCCGTCGTTACCGAAACAGCCAAGATAGCGCTCAGGGCTTGGGGGTTGACGCCTAAATCGACGGCCAGCGCCAGGCCGGATAGCGCTGCCACGCCCAGGCCGCCGGCGGAAAGGAGGCGCACAGCCCGCTCGTAGAGCGATGGACGTTGGCCAAACTCATAGGCCTTCTCTTCCTGGGTGCGACCTAGCTCGGCCTCGAGGGCCAGAATGACCTCCTCCTGCCCGAATCCGGACTTGAGCAGCTTGCGGGCGCGCCCGAGGACTCGGCCCAGTGCGATGCCGCCGGGGACCGCAATCAGGCCTCCGGCGACGATGACGCTGATGCCGACCGCCGTCAGATGCGGCGGTAGCGCCCTCGAGAACGCGGCGGCGAACGTCGATAGCACCCAGATGTAGAGCAGCGCTCCGCCGACACCGATTTGTGATTCACGCTTGGCAAACACGCGGAGCGCCGCCGGCACCTCTCTTCGTACCGGCAGCGACTGGCTGAGCTCGGCGACCAGCGCATCGTTGCTGCCAAATCGTCGGCATGGATCCTTGGTCAGGCAGCGATCGATGGCTTGAGCCAATCGGCTGGGAATCGCAGGCGCGAGCGATGCCACCGGCGGTGCCGGCTCGGTGATGTGCTTGGCGATGATCGCCGCGGGGGTCGATCCCTCGAACGGAAACCTCCCGGTCAGTGCGTAGAAGCCGACCGCGCCCAGCGAATAGAGATCGCTGGCCGGGCCGACCGGTTCACCTTTGGCTTGCTCGGGGCTCATGAATTCGGCCGTGCCTGACACGCTACGTCCTTCTGTGGCGGTCGAGCGCTCCACAGCGCTCGCGATGCCGAAGTCCATGACCAGTGCCCGCTCGCTGCCCGCCTCGAGCATGATGTTGTCGGGCTTCACATCGCGGTGTACCACACCCTGGTTGTGCGCGTAGCCCAGGGCCCAGGCGACCTCGCGAAGGATGCGCGTCACCTCCGACGGGGGGCGTGGGCCCCGCGAACGGATACGCTGGCCCAGCGTTTCCCCGTCGATGTAGGCCATGGCGAAGAAGACGTACTCGTCAACTTCATCCACGGCGAAGATGGGCACGATGTTGGGGTGGGAGAGCTTGGCTGCGGTGCGCGCTTCCATGAGGAAGCGCTCGCGCGCCGTCGGCTGCGCAGCCAGTTCAAGAGGTAGAAGCTTTAGAGCCACAGGTCGGTCGAGGCTGACCTCCCGGGCCAGGTAGACGATTCCCATGCCGCCCCGCCCGAGCTCCTCGTCGAGCGAGTAGCGACCGGCAACTGCCTCCTGGAAATCGATGAACCCAGTCTGGCCTCCATCGGACATGCGGCCAGCATGGGCCTTGAGTGACGCCCTCGCAAGGCTGCCATGGTTTTCCGGGCCGGGGCAGGGTAGTAGATTGACCTCTGGCCGGCGTTGCGGTCGGCCCACCGTTCTCGGCCCTTAGTACACATCAGCAAGAGAATGCCCCAAGACGAACGAGAGCACCTAGAGCAGAGACTGCGCGAGCTGGAACTGTGGTCGGAGCGTTTTCGAGGTCTGCTGCAGGAGCTGCGAGCCGACTTCAATCGCTTGGAGAGTGAGTCGGTCGAGAAATTGCCCAGTCGCGAATCAGAAGTGCAGGTCGCGCCGACGAGTCCAGTATCCGCGCAGCCGCCCGCCTCGCCGGAGGAGCGTTCGGCCCCTGCGAGACGCTGGGCTGACATGGCGCGCCCCGACCTCGAGTTCTTGCTCGGCGCCCGCGGTCTTCTGCTCATTGGTGTAACGGCACTCGTCTTCGCGGTCGGCTTCTTCGTAAAAGAAGCTGTGGAGCGAGGCTGGATCGGGCCCTCGGTGCGCGTGTTGTTGGGGGCGGCGGTAGGACTGGTGGCTATCGTCGCCGGGGAACGCATTCGAGCGGCCGGGTACCGTGTCTACGGTTTGTGGCTCGCCGCCGGCGGATTCTCCGCCGTGTATCTCAGCATTTGGGCGTCAGCCGCGCTCTACGCGCTTATGCCTTCCGCTCTGGCTTTTGCTCTGATGGTGATCGTGGTAACCGTCGCCGCGGCGCTGGGGCTCATCAGGGGTGCGGAGTCTTTCGTTTCATTGGCCGCGTTTGGCGGCTACCTGGCGCCACTCCTCATCCAAGTCGAGACCGACTCACCTCTTTTCGGTCTCGCCTACCTTGGGGCGCTCACGATCGCCGGTCTAGTGGCCGCCCAACGGGCTCGCTGGGTTTGGCTTGCCACCCTGTCCGTGATCGGCGGCACCGTCATGATACTCGCAGGGGAAGGCGGGCCGCATCTGCATGGGACCTATGTGGTGGTAATACTCGGGGCGTCCCTCGCTGTCGCTCGCAGCAGAATCTGGCATGCGGTTTCGCTTTTGGCGCTGCTTCTGGCCTGGGCCTCATTCTGGACCGGAAGCGAAAGCTGGGGTCTTGCCGGCGTGGCCTTCGCCGGTTACGCGGCCGGGCTTTGGGTCGTGGCGTTGATCGCTTGTGTGGGTGTCGGCGATTGGCTCGCCGACAGAACGCGGCAAGGGTATTTGGCCGCCAAGGCCCAGAGCGGCGCTCCGATCGGGTCGCTCGAGGCCGACGTCCTGATCGGCGAGGTTAAGGGTCTAGCTATTACTCTGTTGCCGCCTTGGTTCCTTCTGGGGTCCGTCATGGCGGGGCTGAGCGAGTCAAGATACCAGGAGCAACGAGAGGAGATCGGCCTGGCCCTGGCTCTGTTCTTGGGCGCTCTGTACCTGGGTCTGGCGACGTGGGGCGGACCCGGGAAAGGTGCCGCCAGCCAGTTGTGGCGAAGGGCGTTGGGCTATTCCTTCTGGTTGTTCGGGCCGACGATGTTGTGGGGGAACGCCGCCGTCGTACGGGCCTGGGTCGTAGAGGGAATCGCCCTCAGTGGCTTCGGAGTTCTACGCAACAGTGTGGAGGCACGGACAGCGGGGTTGACAGCGTTCGGCCTGGGCGCCCTCACCTACTGGGGGGCGCTGACGGTTCGACCTGCCGCTGATGCTGCGTTCGTCGGTGCTTGGGCGCTGACCGGCTTGGCGGCCTGCGGCGGTCTGGCGGCATGGGCGCTCGCCCTGACGCACAGTTCGCCGCTCCGGGACTGGGAGCGGCAGCTGCGGCCCGTCGCGCTCCTTGCGGCCGGCGCGTTCTTTCTGGCCTGGGGCACCGGCGAGCTCGTCCGGTTCTTCGATCTGCTCGACGAACCGGCTCGCTGGAATCTCGCTCGCGATCTCTCGATCAGCGGATTCTGGATGCTCTATGCGGTCGCGCTGCTCACCCTGGGTTTCTGGCTCGAGCGACCGCCAATTCGCTGGGCCGGCTTGGCGATGGCCCTAATCGCGGCCGGAAAGGTCTTCGCGTACGACCTTGCTGCCTTGTCGCGTCTCTATCGCATCGGCAGCTTCGTCGCGCTCGCGCTCGTGCTGCTAGCTCTCTCTTTCCGCTATCAACGACTCCGGCGCGATCAAGACGACCGCGCCTGAAGGCGCCGGAAGGCCGTTGCTGAGGAGCAATCAACCCACGCCTCGAACTCTACAAGCCTGACGAGTCTAGAGCGGCCAGTACGATCTTGTGTCGATCGACCAGGGCGGCTGGCGTTTGGTCCCGGCGCTCATCGGTCAATCGAAGGACAGCTTCTTTCCACCCTCCCGGATCCTCTCGAGATAGGGCTGGCCAAAGTCGATCTTCAGCTCGATCCACATGGGGAAGTGGTCCGACATTTGGAACGTACGCCATTGCCTGTAGTAGTTGAGCCGCTCCTGTTTGTTACGGCGGCCCCCTTTGGACTTCAGTCGATAGTCACGTCCCATGTCGTAGGTGTAGATCTGCTCGTCTTCGTCGGTGTAGACGTACTTGAAGAAATCGAACACGCCGGCCGGCCAGCTGGCCAGTTGCCGGCGAACGAACTCGGGGTCAAAGGCGTGGCTGATAAACGCCATTTGATCGAAGTGCTTGCTGCCCGCGACGTTGGAAGTGTACTGCTCGAACTGCGGCGGGATAAAGAAACCGGCCTTCGTGATCGCCTTGAATGTCGGATCCCCAACGTCAAAGATGTTGAAATCGCCCAGCAGCACTAGATTGTTGCTCCATGCCTCTGCCTCCTTAACCCGCCCTGCCAGGAATTTGGAAACAAGCTGGATCTCTTCAATCCGTTTTGGATCGTTGGCGATCGCCTTACCGTAGTAGATGTGGACCGTGCAGATCATCACCTTCAGCCAGCCCGCTTGAAAGCCACACACGAAGGGCGTACGCGCCAGTTGACGAGCAGGGCGCTTGTCCTTGACGGGTGGTAGCACGATCTCACCGGACAGCCCACCGAAGCGGACTTTTCGCGAGTCGAAGACGAAGGCGCCCCGCTCTCGGTTGCCGGCGGAGCCGGCGGTGACGTCCGTGATGATGTATTTCCACCAAGGGCCGAGAATACGCATCAACCTTAATAGGCCCTTCAGGTCCGCTCTCACCTCTTGGATGGCAACAATGTCGAAGTGCGTGATAATCTCGGCGATGTAGTTATAGGCCTCCTCGGTCCGTTCGCCATACTTGCTCGAGTCGAATTCCCGGATGTTCCAGGTCGCCAACAAGAGGCTCTCATCCAGCGTTCGCCGTGGTATCTCCTCGGCAAGTTTCTCTCTGAGCATTAGAAGGCGGTCGGCGATTCTGCGATGAGTGACTTCCTCGGACTGAAGCTGATAGTAGAACGGCATCGATACCTCCATGCTCTTGCCTGTCCTTCTAGGCCTCCGCGCCGGACACTAGCTGCGGCTGAAATTCACGTCAAGCTGCGGGGGTGTTGGGGGCTTTTGAGGTTCGTCGGCACGGCAAGACGACCGCATAGTGCGCGCTCGATTGCCCTTTATCGAAAGAGGGCAGGGGGGGACATCGACTGGGCCAGGTGGGGGCGTTTCGTCCTGGACTGCCAGGCACTGCTATTCGTCAGCGCTTGGTTCTTTGTCGTCGCGGCGGTTCTCTGGGTCACCGACGAGCCGGCATGCGGCTAGGGTGACAGGCGAACGACCTTCCAGCCGTCGCCCTTTCGGGTGAACTGCAGCCGGTCGTGAAGACGGTTGGCGCGACCTTGCCAGAACTCGATGCGGTGGGGCAGGAGCCTGAACCCTCCCCAGAACGGCGGCAGGGGAACCTCTGAACCCCGGAATCGAGACTCTAACTGACGGTAGCGCTCCTCTAGTTGCCTGCGGCTCGCCAAGACCGAACTCTGCTTGGATGCCCAGGCGCCCAGCTGGCTGCCCCGTGGGCGCGATCGGAAGTATTCGGCGGATTCATCATCCGAAAGCCTGAACACTTCACCCTCCACCCGGACCTGCCGGTGCAGCCGTGCCCAGTGAAAGACTAGCGCCGCCCGTTGCCTCGCGAGCAGCTCTTGGCTCTTGCGGCTCTCGTAATTGGTGAAGAAACGAAAGCCTCGTTCGTCGAATCCCTTGAGCAACATCATCCGGGCGGAAGCGCCCCCGTCTGCGGAGATGGTGGCCAAGGTCATCGCTTCTGGCAGGTAGATGCCCGACTGTTCGGCCTCCCTGAACCAGCGGCCGAAGAGTGCCAGCGGATCGTGGCCAGCAGCTTCCTCGCTGAGGCCGCCCACCAATCCTTTACCCGCAGAGAGAAGAGACCGAATCAGAGCTCGCATCGACATCTGCTTGGAGGCAGCATTCCGGATTGACCCTGGCTCGGTCCAGGGAAGGCTAGTTGCGCTGAGCGATCAATAAGACGTGAGGCGGAAAGATGTAGCGACATCGGCAGCGGCGCCAGAGGCCTCCGCCAATCTGGCAGCTTCCGCAGTGAACAAGAAGAAGCGAGGCCGCGGGTGGAGCGCTGGGGCTCGGTCGGGTTCAGCTCGCAAGCACTTCCTCTCCGTCCAGCTTCGCCACGATCACGGCTCCGCACGAATCGCTGAGCACGTTCACCGTTGTCCTAAACATGTCCAGTACGCGGTCGACGGCCAGTATAAGGGCGACGCCTTCCAGTGGGAGGCCGACGGCTCCCAGAATGATCGACATCATGACGAGGCCGGACATGGGGACGCTGGCCGCCCCGATCGAGGCGAGCAGCGCCGTGGCAACAACGACGAGCTGTTGATCCAGGGAGAGGGCGAATCCATAGACCTGTGCGATGAATATGACCGCGACGCACTCGTAGAGAGCTGTCCCATCCATATTGACCGTGGCACCGATGGGCAAGACGAAGGAGGAGATCTTCTCCGAGACCTTTGAGTGGTCCGTGACCGCTTCCATGGTGAGAGGTAGAGTGACAATAGTCGAGCAGGTCGAGAAGGCAGTCACCAACGCCGGGGGCATTCCTTTGTAATGTCGGAACGGGTTCTTGCGCGTAACCAGGTATACCAGCAAAGGCAAGGTAGCTGTCGCGTGAATGAGCAGGCCGATCAGTACGACCACAAAGTAGAAGCCGAGCGAGCGGAATGCATCGAACCCGGTGGTCGCCACGATCTTGGCGTTGATGCCAAAAACGCCGAACGGGGCTGACCAAATGACCAACCGTGTCATCTTCATCATCGCCTGAAAGGCGGCCTGGAAGAAATTAGAAAGGTGGGATCTGTAAGGATCGCTCAATTGCGTAATGAAATAGCCGAATACGATACAAAAGAATATCACCGGGAGAACTTGGCCCTCGGAGAGCGCTCGGAAGGGGTTCTCCGGTATGATGTCAAATATGATCTCTGTGATGCTTTGTTGTGCCGCCGGTATCTCGGTGATCTCTTCCTGCAAAGCAATCCTCGAACCGATTCCAGGTCGGAAAATGTTGACGAGCAGCTGCCCGGTAAGAATCGCCAGCAGGCTGCTAGTGATGTAGTAGGCGAAAGTCTTGAGGCCTAGGATCTCGAGGTTCTTCCGCTCGCCGACACTGATAACCGCCGCCGTCAACGAGGTGATGATCAGAGGCATGATGGCCATGCGCAGGAGCCGCAGAAAAACGTCGGAGAGAGGCTCGGCGATGGGCACGATCGACTCGCCGAACAGGCGGCCGCAGATCATTCCGCCGAAGAGGCCGACGAATATCCAGAATGTGAGCGATCGGTAGGGGATCCTCATGCGCCCACTTCTCCTCTCAGGCTCTTAGCTCTCAGATTCGAGGAGCGCCTTTACTCTCGCCAGCGCCTCACCCAGTTCCTTCTTGCCGACCTGGGCGATGAGCGATTTCGGAACCAGCCTGAGCATGCCGCCCACCTCGGCCGCGAAACGCATCGTCACCTTCGTGCCTTCGCCCAGCGCCTCCCACGTGATCTCGCCACGCGCCTTGGTGTCGGACTCGGCCGCGCTCTCATAGGCAACCTTACGGTTGATCTCGTACTCGGTATTGATGTATACGTTCTCGAAGCGCCTTCCCATGAATTCGCTCACGTACCGCCGTCTCGTCCCGACGCCCGCTTCGTCAGCCGGTGTTTGTTCTGCCTCTCGCAGATTCGGCTGCCACTCGTGCTCGCGCGAGATGTCCTGCATGTAGTGAAAGACTTCTTCGACCGGGCGTCTGATGACGATGCTCTCCTGATACTCGAGCACGTAGACCTCCGCTTGGTTAGTGGCCTGACACTGAGATCGTGTCAGTCTAGGCGCTGGTCCGTCTGAGCGCCAGGAATCGCCGCGCGGCCAGTTCTGGCGCCCTTGCTCAGATCTTGAAGAAGCTGGGGAAAAGGTCCATTCTCAAGTCTGTCGCTGACGGTGGTAGGGTTGCCGGTGTCGGCGAACCGCAACGGCGCATTACCAGGCGTTGGTGGCGGGCCTACGCTGTCTGGGAAGAGATGGCTTCGCGATATGCTGGTCGGGAGGTAGTCGGCTTCCGCTCGAGCAGCCCGCTTTGGGGCCCTCGCCGTCTCGAATTGAGGTCTTGTGCAGCTTCCTGTCAGTGGGAGGTGCGATGTTCAGGACAGCGATCACGCTACTCGCGAGTCTCTTGGCGGGCTTTGCCGCCACGAGTGAGCTGGCGTTGGGTCAGCAGGCGGCAGATCGATTCGCGGAGAGCGAAAAGCTAGCGAAATCCGTGACAATCTATCGTGACACCTACGGTGTCCCCCACATCTACGGGCCGACGGATGAGGCCGTCGTCTTCGGTGCCGGCTACGCGCAGGCCGAGGACAACTTCTGGCAGGTCGAGGACAACTTCGTCCGGTCATTGGGTCGAGCGGCAGAACTGTATGGTGAAGAGGCCCTGCTGGACGACTACCTGGCGCGTGCGCTGGAGATACCGCGGCGTTCGCGCGAGGAATACGAGCGTGCGGCGCTGCGGATACGTCGCTTGTACGATGCCTACGCGGACGGTCTCAACTACTATCTCGAGAAACACCCGGAACTGGAGACCCGGCTGCTGACGCGCATCGAGCCCTGGTACACCCTCGCTCTCATCCGCTTCAAGTACCATCACAACGAGTACATCGGCTACGCCGGACTGCGCCGCGCGGAAACGGAATTGCTGCTTCGCAAGGGGCCCGATGGCGAGCGCGCGCTGGGGTCGAATCAGTGGGCGGTGGGGCCCTCGCGTAGTGCCAGCGGTCACGCACTGTTGCTGATCAATCCGCACGTGCCGTTTTTTGGGCTCTCCCAGTACACAGAGATCCATCTGGTGAGTGAAGAGGGCCTGGTCTTTTCCGGCTTGAGTCGCTTCGGATTCATGCTGCCCTATATGGGAAATAACGAGCGCCTCGGCTGGAGCTACACGGACAATTACTCGGATATCGGCGATGTGTACGTCGAGCACTTCGACGATCCTGAACGGCCGCTCAGATATCGTTATGGTGACGGGTATCGCGATGCGACCAGCTGGGAGGACGTTGTGAGGGTCCGAACCGAGGCCGGAGTCGAAGAACGGAGATTCGTATTCCGCAAGACTCACCATGGGCCGATCGTCGCACTGGATAGTGATGATCAGCCTCTCGCCGTTCGACTCACCAAGCTGGACGAGGGTGGTTGGTACGAGCAGTGGTATGAGATGGCCCGCGCCCGCTCGCTTGAGGAGTTCCGGTCGGCGCTCTCGCGTCTGGCGGTCCCCTACATGAACACCCTCTACGCCGACAGCGACGGCAACATATACTACGTCTACAATGCGGCTGTGCCGCGCCGAGATCCCAGCTTTGATTGGTCGCAGCCCGTGGATGGCAGCAACCCGGCAACCGAGTGGCACGGATATCACAGCCTTGATGAACTGCCCCAGGTGCTCAATCCTGAGAGCGGCTACCTGCAAAACTGCAACTCCACGCCCTTCACGGTCACCACGGGCATCGACTTGAAACGTGATGCGTATCCTACGTATCTCGTCGGCCCCGAAAGCGACAACTGGCGAGCTCGAAGCTCGCGACAGCTGCTGATGGGCAGAGCTGAGTTCACGTTCGACGAGTTCAGCAATGCAGTCCTCGACACGAAGATCTCTGCCGCGAAGCCCATGATGGATGAGCTGTTTGCTGAATGGGCGGAGCTTCAACACGGTGACTCTCTGCAGGCCTTTCGCCTGCGCGAGCCCCTGCGAGTTCTGGAGAGTTGGGATCTCGT
The DNA here is from genome assembly GCA_020350785.1 of Gemmatimonadota bacterium. GTDB lineage: Bacteria > Gemmatimonadota > Gemmatimonadetes > Palauibacterales > KS3-K002. Next base: position 682,643 of record CP070722.1, on the reverse strand, counting down.
CGCTCGAAAAGACTCCTGGGCGACCAGCCTGTTCGTGCTTTGGGCAGAGGGTTTCGTGCGCCCCGCCTCGAGGCCCCGCCCAGAAGCCTGGCCGCGCCTCGAAGAGCTGGAACGGGTCGTCGACGGTCTGCGGACTGCCTGGGGGGCCTGGCGCGTGCCCTGGGGGGAGATCAACCGTATTCAGCGGCCGGACGCTAGTGGCCAGCTCCCGTTCAGTGACAGTCTCCCCAGCCTGCCTGTGGCGGGTGCACCCGGCTGGCTGGGGAGCGTCTTCACGTTCCATACCGAATCGCCGGCGGGACAGCATCGCCGTTACGGCATCCACGGCAACTCCTTCGTAAAGGTCATCGAGTTCGGCCCCGAGATTCGAGCCAGATCGCTGTTGACCTTCGGACAGAGCGGGAACCCGCGTTCACCCCACTACTTCGATCAGGCACCGCTCTACTCCAACAAGCGCTTCAAGCCCGCGTGGTTTGCCCTCGAAGAGGTGGCTGCCAACTCCGAGCGCGTCTATCACCCGGGCCTGGAGTGAGGTATCTGCAGATGACGCGAACGGATTCGAGACCTCGGTTCTCATCGCAGTCTGCCTCCTTTAGCCGGACTTGGGTGTCCGGCACCTATCTAATCTTCGCCGTGGTTGCCACCGTGATGTTCGCCTGGGTGGACGAGTGCCTTGGACAAACCGTCGGCTACGTGGGCGGCCGGCCGGATTGGAGGAGCCGTCGCTGGTCGGTAGGAGCATATCTCGGTGGGTCACGGGGCGGCGCGAACTCTGATTTGGAGATGGCGCTCATCTCGAGCGGCTGGGATGAGCCACGGCCGGATCCTGTTACGGGTCTGGTAAGCGAACACCCCCGATCGTCGCACGGTGGCGCCTCACCGATGATCGCCCTGCGCTACCGGTTCACGCTGCTTCTGGCCGGGGAACTGCTGTTCAGCAACGTGGAGACCGGTCGGACGACGGGATATCAATTCCCGACAACGCTGCAGTTGCGGCACTCCGTGCTCTCGTTCGCCCCGCTGGCATCGGTCCAACTGGCCATACTCCATCTGGGTGCTGGACCGGCCCTGCATGTGGTCAGAGCAGGGTATGGCAGCGAAGGGTACGACGAGTCACACCTGAAGCTGGGAGTTCTGGGCGACCTGGGGATCGCGTTTCCTCAAGACTATGTCGTCTTCCTGGATGTGCGGGCCCAATATCGCGTGGTGGGGAAGGCCGAGATCGGCCCGATTAGTGGTGCCGGGGGAGGCTCCGGCGCGTTTCCGGCCGCCCAGATCGATTTCAACCACCTGTACCTGAGCGCAGGTCTCGCCGTTCGCTTCTGAGACTGTTAGGCCGGGCTGGGCTGCGGGGGGTGCTGCAGCGGTGCTGCATATCAGCAACAATTATCGTTATCAACTCTCCCCTATCCTCTCCATTCCAAGCCTTTAGCTAGGGCGTGCCTCTTGCATCCTTCAGCTAAAGTTAGGCCTTCGGCAGGAGCGGATACCGATGACCAGTTCAAAGACCCTGACCGCCAACGACCCCGCGACGTGGCCTCGTAAGGCCCATCCTGCGGGGCCGATCGAAGTGGCGCCTGCGCCCGACCGCCGGGCGGCCGAGATCCTGACGACCGATGCGCTGCG
>CP070722.1:663265-680917 GCA_020350785.1 Gemmatimonadota bacterium | reverse complement strand
GTGGTGGCTCTGCCAGTTTGCCGCAGGCCGGGTCACGATACCTCCGGAGCCCGCCTCCCGTAAGGATCAGCAGCGGAGATTTCAGTTCCGATCGATCAGCTGTCGCTTCCAGCTGCGGATCTTCTCTTCAACCGCCTCCGGGACCAGCAGCCGGTCGGCGATCGAGGCGATCTCCTCTGCCTCGCGCCAGGCCAGCTCCAGCAAGGCCAGCTCACCTTCCAAGGCGCGGCGCTCGCTCTCTTCGTGCGCCGCCATCTCCAGCGCCAGGCGGACCTCGGCCCTCAGGCGATGGACCCGACTGGCTTCATTGCGGCGCTTGCCGGCCGCACCCGCATCGCTCTCCGCTCCCGCCGCCCGGGCGAAGAGGCGTTCAGGGGCCCGAACCTCCTCGATCAGCTCGACCGCTTCCTTGACCTGCGAGTTCGTGCCGCCCCAGGAGTTGACTTTCGGCAAGATAGTCCCGGCGGCTCGTATCGCGGCCGGTCCGCTTAACGTGGCCCTCTCGCGCCGACCCTTTCCACGAACGGAGAACAGACCGGATCGCTCCTCGGGCCGATAAGGAATGATCAGCGACCAGTCGTCGGGGGGCTCCGCGCTGACGATCTCTACCTGTTTGAGGTCTTTGCGGATGACGGAGAGACGCTTGCCATCGGGTTCATGCACGCGGGCGACTACTTTGCTCTTTCCGCCAAAGATGAATAGCCAAAAGATGTCGGCTCCCGCGACGGCCGCCGCCACTCCCGCCGCCGCCTGAACGCCGGTGACGATCATGCTGCGGATTCGGCGGCGCAAGAATTCGCGTCCGTAGCGCCAGGCCGCGAACTCGCGTCGTTTCGGCCGACCGATGCGCACCAACTCGAGGCCTTCCGGTAGTCGGGCCAGTCCTATGTTGTCGGTGGAGAAACTCTGCGAGGTGTCGTAGTACTGCCGCTCGCACTCCTCGATCGCCTCCCAACGCTCATCCAGCGGGGTCAGGTTCCAACGACGGCAGAAGTCGCAGATCACCCAGAGGCGGCCCTGGGCCTGGTCGAAGGCGAGCCGTCGTCCGATCGGGAAATTTTCGACGACGTCGTTGTTCCCGAGGTTGCGGTTGCAGTAGATGCAGGTCTTGTACATGTGCTTGTCAGGCTACGAGCAGTCGCGCTGCCACTGGCGCCTGCGTCGCATAAGACCATACGCCGCGGAGTAGGTCCGGGTTTCCCGAGCTCGCCAGCCCCCCGGCTTCGGGGGCGAGCAGGCCGGCCAGGCGCCGGACTGTTGCGGCAGTGTCCTACAAGCCCCAGACCGCTTCCGCGGGCCCTGTGACCTGCGGGGGGGCTGCGTCGTCACTAGAGTGGTTTTTGCATGCAGCGTGAGGAGAAGGCGTCGCGAGCCGGCGCCAGAGGCGGAACGTAACGGAGGCAACTATGCAGTCACGAGCCCAATGGTCCATGACGGGCCTCAGCGCCCTGCTGGCGCTGGCGCTCTTCATGGGAGCTTGCGACACGACCACTGACCCGGGAAGCCGCTCGCCGATGGACGGTGATCAGGCCCGACTGACGATCCTGCTCACCGACGCTCCCGGCGACATCGCTGAAGCTTGGGTGGAGATCACGGGCATCTACTTGCAGGTCCGCGAGGGCGACGACGACGGGAACGGTGACGGTAACGGCAACGGCGACAACTCCGGTAACGGCGACGGCAGCAATGGTGGCCGTGTCTGGCTGCTGGAGGGGTCGGCCGGCTGGATCAATCTGCTGGATCTTGCTGGGACCTGGATGGAGCTAGTCGGCGATGCCGAGGTTCCGGCCGGCGTCTACTCGCAGCTCCGTTTCATCGTCGGCGGCTCGGTTCTCGTGCTCGGCGAGTTCGACGCCGAGGACAACCTGACGATCGAGAAGATCTACGCCAGTTCCGAGCAAGACCTTGAAGACCTCAACGAAGAGATCGGCGATGGCCTGGTGCCGCCTCCGGGTACCGAGCTGGGCGACCTCCACTGCCCGAGCTGCAGCCAGACGGGCTTCAAGGTCCGTTTCCCGGGTGGTGTCGTGGTCCTGGAGCCGGGTGAAAACGTATTGATGGTCGACTTCGACGTGTCAGAGACCTTTGGCCACCAGGCGGGCAATTCGGGCCGCTGGATCATGCATCCAACGCTCTTGGGAAGTGTGGTCGAGGGCGACGGAGACGGTAGCGGCTCTGGAGGCTTCGCTCTCTAGCTGATTTGGCTCGGCTGCGGTTGCGGGCCGTCCGCGCGAAGTGAGTGACGTCATGAGATCCGCCGAGCTCGTAGGCGACGGGATAGAGAAGACCGGCAATGTGGATGAGAGCGGGAGTAATGAGATCTCGTTTCTCGCGCCCGGCGACTATGAGCTCGGCTTCCAAGTTCCGGTCGTGGTCGGCAGGAGACCGTGAGGTGAAGTGAGGCAAAACGACCATGACCGATCACCCGATAGATTCGGTGGCCTTCAGAAGCTGAGCGAGATTGACCCACAGTTCAGCAGCGCCGGGCCTGCCCAGGGCGGGCCCGGCTTCCTTTTGTTATTCTGAGTACGGTTTATGCAGTACCGTCGGGGTGCGGCCCGGTGACCGGGCGGCAGCCTGAATCGTCATGATAGATGGAGAGCGGAGATCCGACGGCGTGACGGCCTTTCACAGCGATCTGAGCGACGGGGCCGTGGTGCGATCCGTGCTGGACGGGAAGGAGGAGCTTTATGCCGTCCTGGTGCAACGCTACCAGGACGCCCTCTACCGGCATGCGGCGCGGATGACGGGCCAGCCCGATGAGGCCAGCGACATCGTGCAGGCCTCGCTAGTGAAGGGCTATGAGAACCTCGAGCACTGCCGCGACGCCGATCGGGTGGGCGCCTGGCTTTTCAGGATCAATGCCAACCAATGCAAGGACTACCTGAAGAGCCGCCGCCGAAAGGACCTGCGGCTGGAGGCTGCGACCCCACTTCCCAGCGGGGACGCCGATCCGGAGTCGATGGTCGAGCGGGGCCAGCTGCGCGATGTGATTCAGGATGCACTGGCCCGGCTGTCGGACGAAGAGCGAGAAGCCTTCACGCTGAAGCACGTAGAAGGCTTGTCGTACCAGGAGATGTCGGAGTTGCTGGAAGCTTCCGTGCCGGCTCTTAAGATGCGGGTTCATCGGGCACGCGAAGCGCTGCAGCTGCTGTTGGAGGGCTATCAATGAGACCCGAGCTACAGGCCTACCTGGACGGAGAGATCAGCCTGCTCGAGCTGCCGGCCGAGCTGCATGCTGAGGCAGAGCGCTGGGAGCGCCTGGTGGCCGAGGCACGCAAGCTGGGTCCCCAAGCGGCACCAGCCGACCTCGAGGCTCGCATCCTCGCCGCGCTCCCGCAGCACCGACCGAAAACGACCGTGCACCGCCTCGCCGCTTGGGCGACCCGGCCGCGCACCGTTCGCGTTTCTCCGCTCGCCGGCCTGGCGGCCGCCGCCGCCATCGCCTTTTTGATCTTCTGGCCTCGGGGCGCCGCACCACCGCCCGCAGCCGGGCCGGACGACGCCACGGTCTACGTGCAATTCGTTCTGGAAGCGCCGGAAGCACATAGTGTTGCGGTGGCCGGCGACTTCAACGGCTGGTCGCCCCAGGTCGTTCTCAGCGATGCGGATGGCGACGGCATCTGGACCGGACGGGTTGCGCTGAAGCCCGGAGTACACCAGTACATGTTTGTGATCGATGAAACGCAGTGGATGACCGATCCACAGGCGGACCGGTATACCGACGACGGGTTCGGAAATCGCAACGCCGTACTGGTACTCACCGAGCCGGCAGCGAGGTCCTGAGGCCGAAGAAGCTTTAAGCCGCGGCCGGCTTAGGCCGGCGCTGGCGGCGATGGTCCTCGGACTTCTGGCCAGCGGCCATGCTCCATCCGACCTCCACGCCCAGGAGGCTCGACTCTACCTGGACGCGGGGGTCTCGCACGCTCGTCCACCCGCCGGGGTGGAGATCGACCCCTCGACCTACGCGCTCTTCGGTGGCCGCCTGCTTCTGGGCTCCGCCTTCGGCTCTCTTTACGGTGGGCTGGCCTTGAGCTCGGACGCCGCCGATTGGCTGGGTGGAGCGCTGGGAGCAAGCTTCGCCGCGTCGCTCGCCTCGGCCGTGAACCTCTCGCTGGGCGGCTCGCTCTCCGCTTTCACCATGGGCGAACCTACGCGTTACGATGCGATAAGCGGCCGATTGGTGCCGGAGGCGCGATTCGCAGCCGGTCAAGCGTGGCTCGCGGTCCGCGGCTACGCCGGATTGGGCCGCTCCGAGGTCACTGATCGAAGCGTCGAGCCACCTACCCCTCTCGTCGCCGACCTCTGGATGTACGGCGGTGGCCTGGAACTGGCCTACCGGCTGGGCGCGGCTCAGGTCTGGACCGGCGCGGAGGCTTTCGAGTCCGCCGCCGGCGCCTATTACGACGGCTACGCCGGCTCGAGCGGCAGATTGGGACCGACGCGGTGGCAACTGGGGCTAAGGTTCTGGGATACCCCAGGTGACACGGAGCTTGAATTCGAGCTCAGCCTCAGCGTCCCGCTACGGGCCTCCTGGTCGCTTGAGGTCGCCGGCGGCCGCTCCGGCCCCGACCCGCTGTTGAACAGCCCGGCCGGCGTGGACGGTAGCCTGGTCCTCGTGTGGAATCCGCTACGAGCCGGCGGCGCCGCCCCGCCGCTCTACACCGTGACCGGCGGAGAGCACCCGGTGGTCCTCTTCCGACTCGACGACCTGGACGCCGATGCCGTGAGCGTTATCGGCGACTTCTCCTCTTGGGAGCCTGTCGCCATGCGTCGGCAAGGCAAAGCCTGGTTCGCGCAGGTTCCTGTGGAACCGGGGCTTTATCATTTCGGGTTCCTGGTGGACGGAGAGTGGTACTTGCCTGACCAGGCGCCTGGTAAGATAAATGACGATTTCGGGCGCCTCAACGCGACGCTGGTCGTCACGGCCCGGTGACCCGGCGGGGGCGCTGATCGTCTATACAATGGGTAGCAGGAGACTTAAACTGGCTCAGGGGTCGATGTGGCGGCCCGGTGGGCACCGGGCTCGACCGACGGGCAAGACGGCGGAGGCTGGAAGGATAGGGTGAAGTGATGCGCGGGATCGTAGTGCTTGTTCTGGGACTTGCGCTTCCCAGCGCCGTGCTGGCGCAGGATGCGCGCCTGGAACGTATCAGACAGGCCTTTCCCGCCGAGGCCGTATCGCGAATCGAGGGCATCTTAGCGGAATCGGAAGCGGCCGGCGTGCCGACCGGTCCGCTGTACGCGAAAGCATTGGAGGGCGTGGCGAAGGGCGTGCCCGCAGATCGCGTCGTCGCGGCGCTCAATGCGTACGCGGAGCATTTGCAGAACGCGCTTTCGCTCGTCGGCGCCGGGCATGGTGCCGCCGCGGTCGTGGCGGGCGCCGATGCGCTGAGACGGGGCGTGCCGGTGGAAGCGGTTCGCTCGTTGGCTAGTCAGTACTCGGGGGACCTGGCCGTTCCGCTGGTGGTGATGGGAGATCTGATCGAGACCGGTGTACCGGCTGACGGCGCCTACGAGGTCGTGCAGGATGCGCTCCAGAAGCAACAGACGCCGGAGGAGATGCTCGCCATTCCGGGCGCAGTCCGCCAATTGATGCGGGAGGGGAGCGGCGCCGGCGAGGCGGCTAACGCGGTGGGGCGCGCGATCAACCGCGGTCAGTTCGGAGGCCAGATCCAGCAGGGCAAGCCGGGCGCTGCGCCTCCCAAGGGTCCGCCGGTACCACCCGGTGCCGGCCCGCCGGACCACGCCGGGCCCAAGAAGGACAAAAGGAAGGGCAACACATCGGGCTGATTATAGCCACGCGACCGGCGCAGCCCCAAGCTGAAGCCGGGATGCGAAAGACCTGCGGATCAAGAGGGGTAAGGTGCGCGATCCACAGGTCGCTTTTTCTTATGGCGAGCGATCCAGTCTTCTACGCTGCTGGGGATTAGAAGCCGGTCGGCAATGGCTGCGATCTCTTCTGCCTCGCGCCAGGCCACCTCCAACGCCGTTAACTCGCCTTCCATGGCGCGCTGCTCGCTTTCCTCGTGAGCGACCATCTCCAAGGCCAATCGCGTTTCTTGGTTCATCAGCGTCAGCCGATTCTGTCCCGCGATTCTCGGAGCCACCGCGAAGAGGCGTTCGGGTTCCCCTACCTCTTCGATCAGCGCGACGGCATCTTTGACCTCCGACATTTTAGCGCCGAAGGAGTTTAACCGCGGCAGGATGTGTCCGGCAGCCCGGATCGCGGTCGACCCCTCCAGCTGCGCTCTCCGCCGCTCGCCGTGGGCTCGTGGCTTCAGAATCACGCCGAATTTTTCGCGGGGACGATAGGGAACCGTCAGCGACCACCCCTCCGAACCAGCCCCGGGCTCCAACACCAATTCCTTGAGATCCTTTCGAACGATCGGCAGGCGATTGCCATGCTCATCACGCACGCTTGCGACCACCCGCGAGTTCTCATCGGTCAGATAGAAGGCGATCACAACGGCCCCGGTCACAGCGGTCACCGTGCACCATACCGTCTGACCCACTGCCCTCAGGATCCTGCGGACTCGTCGTCGCACGAGCTGTCGGCCGTAACGCCAGGCGGCGAACTCGGGCCGCAGTGGCCGGCCGATACGTACCAGCTCCAGTCCCTCACGGAGACGTGCGAGCCCGATGTTTTCGGTGGAGTAGCGTAAGCGCGTATCGCGGAATTGCCGCTCGCACTCTTCGATCGCTTCCCAACGCTCGTCCAGCGGCGAAAGGTTCCAGCGCCGACAACGCCCGCAGACGACCCAGAGCCGTCCCTTCTCGGAATCGAAGGCCAGCTGCCGGCCCACCGGGAACCGTTCGACGACCTCGTTGCCGCCTAGTTTGCGATTACAGTAGATGCAGGTTCGATACATCGTCGCTCGCTGCCAGCGCGGAGGCGGGCCAGACATCACCTATACCTATGCTAGGACCCGACGAGGACTGCCGAGATCCTAGCGGTCGGCCAGCTGGAGCCTCTCCTTCTGCCTCCTGATCCAGTTCTCGACGCTCTCCGGGATGAGCAGTCGGTCGGCGATCGCGGCGATCTCCTCTGCCTCGCGCCAAGCCTCCTCGAGGAGCGCCAGCTCGCCCTCGAAGGCTCGGCGCTCCGTCTCCTCGTGGGCGGCCATCTCAAGCGCCAACCGCACGGTCGCATCGCGCCTCACGATTCGTGTGGCGTCCACCGGGAAGAAGAACCCCGGTGCCTGCTCGCCAGGGTTCGCCGCCGCGACCCGAAACAGGAGTTCTGGACCGCGAGCCTCCTCGATCATGGTCACCGCGTCGCGCACCTGGGTGTTCGACCCGCCGAAGGCGTTGACCTTGGGAAGCATCAGACCGGCAGCCCGGATCGCCGTCGGACCTTCCAGTTCTTCGGTCTGGCTCTTGCCTTTTCCGTAGCGGCCCAGGATTCCCCAGTCGCGCTCTTCCAGCTTGTAGCGCACCTCGAGCATCCAGCCGTCCGCCCGATCCGGCGCTCTGACCAGCTTGGCCTTCTTGGCGTCCTTCAGCGTGACCCTCAGCTTACGGCCATCATCCGACTTGATGCGCGCTATGATGCGCTCTTCCCCCTGGGCGAAGAGCGGCCCGAAGGCGTAGACACCCGCGGCAGCCATCCCGGTGGCGGCCGCGATCTTAGCACCCATGGCGACGAGCGTTCTGATGCGGCGCTTGAGGAATTGCTTGCCGTAACGCCAGGCGGCGAACTCGCGTCGTTGCGGGCGTCCTATGCGAACCAGCTCCAGCCCTTCGCTCAGACGAGCCAGCCCGATGTTGTCGGTGGAGAAGCGTCGCGTCGAATCGCGGAAGCGGCGCTCACACTCCTCGATGGCCTCCCAGCGTTCCTCGAGTGGGGAGAGGTTCCAGCGCCGGCAGCGGTCGCAGATAACCCAGAGGCGGCCACGCTCCTGGTCGAAGGCGAGACGACGGCCGATCGGGAAGTTCTCGACGACTTCGTTGTCGCCCAGGCTGCGCTGACAGAAGATGCAGGCTTTGAACATGTGACACCGCCATCCAACGGCTAGGGCGCGGGGTCGAGGTGTCCCTACATCATACGACGAGAGGAAGCAGAATTACGTTTCCACGGCCCCCGCGCCCCGTCCCGGTCCTTCGAGTCTCTCGCGCGGCTTCTAAACCCCAATACACGGCAGAGGCGCACATATTCACTTCGATGCCGCGACAACGCGCGGAGTCCTCTTTCAGATTCAGGCGGAGCGGATCCATGCATCCGCTCAGAGATTGATCATGCGCATCGCCCCCTCGGGATAGCGGGTGCCGGCCGCTGCGCCCCTGGGCGCCACCTCGTCGATGTGCTTCAAGTCTGCCTCGCTCAACTCGACCTGTGCGCCGCCGATGTTGGCCTCCAGGTTGGCGCGCCTGGTGGTCCCCGGGATGGGAACGATGTCGGTACCGCGGTGGAGCACCCAGGCGAGGGCGAGCTGAGCCGGGGTCACCTGCTTTTGGGCTGCGATCTTCTTGATCCGCTCCACCAGCTCCAGGTTCCTGGCGAGATTCTCACCCTGAAAGCGGGGCATACCGCGGCGCCAGTCGTCCGCGCCCAGGTCATCGAGCTTCTGGTAGCGGCCAGTGAGAAAGCCGCGTCCGAGTGGGCTGTAGGCCACGAAGCCGATATCAAGCTCTCGAATAGTATCGAGGATCTCGTCCTCGGGGTCACGGCTCCAGAGCGAGTATTCGGTCTGCAGCGCGGTGATCGGGTGTGTGGCGTGCGCGCGGCGAATCGTGCGTGGCGCCGCCTCCGAAAGACCGAGGTGGCGCACCTTCCCCGCTTCTACCAGCTCGGCCATCGCACCCACCGTATCCTCGATGGGCACTTCGGGGTCGACCCGGTGCTGGTAATACAGGTCGATGTGATCGACGCTCAGTCTCTGAAGCGAAGCATCGCAGGCGCGCTTCACATAGCCGGGCTTGCCGCTCACGCCCAGGACGCTGCCATCCTCAGCCCGCATGATGGCGAACTTGGTGGCAATCACCACCTCGTCGCGCCGGCCCGCGATCGCCCTCCCCACGAGTCGCTCGTTGGCGAACGGTCCATACATATCCGCCGTATCGAGGAAATTGCAGCCCAGATCCAGAGCGCGGCGGATCGTTGCTACGGCTTCGTCCTCATCCGCCCTCCCGTAGAAATCGCTCATGCCCATGCAACCCAGCCCCAGCTCCGATACCTCGAGACCCTGACTGCCAAGCTTACGCATCTTCATCACTGGATTTCCTCTCGTCTTTGCTGTCCTCAACGTCCGCGCCGTTGGTCTCCACAACTCAAGACGGCGGCAAGCTGCCAGATCAGCAGCCGCCGCCGTCAGCGAAAAGACCGGGCGGTATCTACGGCTAGTGCGTACCGCTCATCATCGCGTCGCGCCGCGCCTTGAACTCGTTGCCCTCCCGCCAATTCGGGAAGCTCGTCTGGTTGGCCAGGCGATAGCCCACGCGGAAGAGAAGCTGAACGTCTTCCACGGCGCCTCGGAGATCCCACTCCGGGCTGTACTCATCCGAGGGCTTGTGGTAGTGTTTCGCTATCCACTCATCTTTGCGTTGGCGCGTCCATTCGACGCCATGCTCGACATGGTCGTCGCCGGTGTCGGTGTAGAGCGCCGGTATTCCCACTTTGGCCAGGGAAAACTGATCCGAACGGTAGAAGTACCCCTTCTCCGCGTCGGGATCGGGGACCACCGCGCGGCCCTGAGTTTCCGCGGCGGCAATCAGGTAATCGTCCAGCTCGGAATTGCCATAGCCGACGATCACGATGTCCTTCATCGGCCCGATGATGTTAAGGCCATCCATATTGATGGCGGCGACGGTCTTGTCCGGTGGAAAGACCGGATTGGCGGCGTAGTAGGCCGAACCCAATAAACCCTGCTCCTCCGCCGTTACCGGGATGAAGACGATCGAGCGTGCCGGCCGTTTATTCAGTGCGGTGAAGGCCTCCGCCAGCTCGAGCAGCGCGGCCGTACCGCTGGCGTTGTCCAGAGCGCCGTTTCTGATCTGGTCGCCTTCGAGCAGCGTGTCGCGTCCGAGGTGATCCCAGTGCGACATGTAGATTACGTACTCGTCAGGTCGGTCGCTGCCGGGCAACAGGGCGACGACATTGTTGGACTCCGAGCGCGCGATCGTGTTCGTGAGCGACATGGAAACGGTGAGACCCAAGTCGACGGGCTCGAAATCACGTGTGAGCGCCTGCGCCTTCAGCGCTTCCAGGTCCTGGCCGGCACGCTCGAAGAGGTCCCGCGCCGTCTCTTCGCTCAGCCAACCTTCGATCTGGACGCGCGACATGTTGTTGTCTTCCCTGACCATGTCGAATTGCGGACCGGTCCAGCTTCCTTCAACCACGTCCCAGCCGTAGGCGGCCGGCTCGGTCTGGTGCACGATGAACGCGGCCGCCGCGCCCTGGCGCGCCGCCTCCTCGTACTTGTAGGTCCAGCGTCCGTAGTAGGTCATGCTTCGCCCGTTGAAAAGCTCGGGTTTCTGCGTCGCGAAGCCCGGGTCGTTCACCAGCACGACCACCGTCTTCCCGCGCACATCGAGCCCCTCGTAGTCGTTCCAGTCGTACTCGGGCGCGACCGTGCCGTAGCCCACGAACACAAGCTCTGAGTCCTCCAGGTTCACAGAGTCGACGACCCGCTTCGTCCAGGCCACCACCTCATCACCGTAGGCATAGCCCTTCGTCTCGCCGTCTCCAGTCACCGTCAGGCGCGTATTGGGATCGGCGGTGATGGAAACGAGCGGTACCTCCTGGACCCAGCTCCCCCGATTGCCGGGCTGCAGGCCGATCCTTTCAAACTCCTCCACCAGATAGGCGATGGTCTTCTCCTCGCCCGGCGTGCCCGGCAAACGCCCCTCGAACTCGTCGGAGGCGAGCACCTGAATGTGCTCGCTCAGCTTTTCCGCCGTGATGCTGGCCAACACCCCCTCCAGCCCGTCACCGCTCGGGCCTTCGCCGGGCGCGCAGCCAAGCGCCGCCGCCAGGGAGAGCGTCAGCAATCCGCACGAAGTCGTGGCCCCCATATTCATCATGACCTCACTGAGTTCGCTTTCTTACAGGAACAGCGCCGCGGCCAGAACCAGATTGGTCGTCAGGTTCCAGGCGACATTGGCGCCCAGCGCCGGGTGCGGCACCGGATCCTGGGCACTGCCCAGGGCCCAGCGCAGCGGCGGGGCCAGGAAGATCAGGCTGGGCACGATCGCCGCCAAAGCAATGGTCGGCAGATACCCGAGCGCCACCGCCACAGCCAACCAGGCCGGGACTGCGATCGCGAACAGCGAGTAGAGCAGCGCCGCCCTCTTCCGGCCCAATAGAAGGACCAGGTTGCGGCGGCCGCCCCAGCGGTCCGCCGCTTCATCCGGAAACTCGTTGAGCAAGAGCAGGTTGAACGTCATGAAGAAGGCCGGCAGCGAAGCGGCTACGGCCACCGTTTCGTAGCCCATGGTTTGGACGAGTGCCGTCCCGATGATCGGGAGGGCGCCCAGACCCAAACCGGCGAACAGCTCGCCGACATAGAGGCGCGCCAGCACCTCGGTGTAGACGAAAATCGCCACCGAGCCCACCACGAGGATCGGCACGAGCTGCCAACCCACCACCGTCAAAAAGTAGAATCCAACGGCCACCGCGACGGCGCCGCCGGCAAGGCCGACCGCGAACGCGGTGCGTCCGCTGAGCGCACCTGCGGGCAGCGTACCGCTGCCGCCACTGAACGGCGTCCGCTGTGTCCGCAGGTCGATGCCGGTCTTGTAGTCGCTCGCCTCGTTCAGAGCGTTGACCGCGATGTGGGCGCCCAACATGCCCAGCAGCGCGATTCCGGCCTGGATCAAGTCGGTCATGCCCAGCTGCGCCGCAGCTCCGGTGCCGACGGCGACCAGGGTGACGGGCAGCAGAAGGAATGGGGCCCGGGCAACGCCGGCATAGGCTGCCAGGCTTCCGGGCGCGGTAATTGCCTGATTCATGGAAGGCTTCCCCGTCGACGGTTGAGGCTGTAGAGTATCGAGAATCGCCGCACGATAGCCCGCGGCCACGAAAAATCAAGCCCAATGTCAGACGCCGATCGACAAACGACAGGATCCAGCGGCCACGGCCAGCGCGTCGCGGTCGTGGGTGCCGGCATGGCGGGTATCACCTGCACTCGCAGCCTGGTTCGAGCTGGGCGTTCCGTAACCTTGATCGACAAGGCGCGCGGTCCGGGGGGACGCATGTCGACGCGCCGCACCGAGCACGGCGCCATAGATCACGGCGCGCAGTACTTCACCGCCCGCAATCCCCGTTTCCGCGAGGAAGTGAACGCCTGGATCGCTGACGGTGTGGTGCAGGAGTGGCACGGCCCGCTAGCCACCATCGGCAGCGATGGGCTGATGATGATCAGAGGCGACAATCGACGCTTCGTGGGTGTTCCACGGATGAGCGCCCTCACACGTCATCTCTCGGCGTCGTGCAAGACATTGTTCAATTGGCGCGTCGCTCGAATCGAGCGGCACGGGACAGATTGGTGGCTGCACGAAGAACGCGGCGCTCGGCTCGGCCCGTTCGATCTGGTAGTCGTTGCGGTTCCCGCGCCGCAGGCCATTCCGCTGTTGCAAGGCGCACCCTCGCTCGCTATGCGGGCGCGTTCCGCGGTACTGGCCGGCTGCTATGCCGTCATGCTCGTCTACGATGAGCGCCTGCCCCTGCCGTTCGATGGGGCCTTCGTCAATCGGGGACCCTTGTCCTGGATCGCACGCAACAGCAGCAAGCCCGGGCGTGAAGGCGCCGAGACCTGGGTGTTGCACGCGTCACCCGACTGGTCGGAGGCGCATATCGAGGAACCGCCCGACCAAGTGATCCCCATGTTGTTGGCCGCCTTCGCCGAGGCGGTCAACGCCAAACTTCCCCAGCCATTGCTCGCCGTCGCCCACCGCTGGCGCCACGCCCTGCCGATCAACCTGCTGGAAGAACCCTGCCTGTTCGATCCGGAACTGGCGATCGGCGCCTGCGGGGATTGGTGCGGCGGCCCGCGGGTGGAGGGTGCCTACTTGAGCGGCGCCGCGCTCGCCGATCTCGTTATCGCCCACCGCGACCAGCCGGCCGGCTAGAGATTCGCGCCCCGGCCAGGTCGGGCTTCGGAGGGCTCCGTCTTCACACGCCGCCGCGTTCAGCTCGCACCTCGCCACTCTCTGTGCCGCTCCCACTCGCGTCGCCGCTCCCGGATCCATTCCTCGATCTCCTCGGGCATCAGCAGGCGATCTGCTATGGCGGCGATCTCTTCTGCTTCGCGCCAAGCTTCCTCCAGCTCCTCCAGCTCGCCCTCTAGGGCCCTGCGTTCGGTCTCCTCGTGGGCCGCCAGCTCCAGCGCCAGCCTCCGTTCGGGGCGCATCGTCTTGAGCACGCTCACGTCACGATCGAACAGACGGCCGGGCGCATACCCGGGCCTGCGCGCCGCAGCCTTGAACACACCCACCACCCCCATGGCTTCCTCCACAATCTCGACCGCGTCGCGCACTTGCCGATCCGTCCCACCGTACGGGTTGATCTTGGGCAGCAGTTTTCCCGCCGCCCTCAGCGCGGCAGCGCCTCGCAGCTCGGTCACCGCGCCGTCGGCGCCCGCATAGTCACCCCACCACTCCCTTTGCGAGCGGCCGGCACGGTGCGGGACGCTGAGGACCCAACCTTCCGGGTTGTCGGCCTCCTCCAGACGCACCTCCCTCAGGTCGTGACGAGTCAGCACCAGGCGCTCTCCGTCCTCCGCGCGCGCACGCGCAACGACACGTTGCTTCTCCCCACCCGTGAAGAACTCCACCAGGCTGTCGTAGGCGGCCAGGAAAGCGTTGAGCGCCACCGCCGTCTCCACAGCGATGCGGCGCCTGAGGAACTCGCGCCCGTAACGCCAGGCGGCGAACTCCGGTCGCAGCGGCCTGCCGATCCGAACTAGGTCAATCCCCTCCCGCAGCCGGGCCAGACCGATGTTGTCCGTCGAGAAGCGGATCGTCGTATCACGGAACTGACGCTCGCATTCCTCGATCGCTTCCCAGCGCTCCTCCAGCGGTGTGAGGTTCCAACAACGACACCCGTCACAGACGACCCAGAGCCGACCCTTCCCCTGATCGTAGGCGAGCCTCCGGCCCACCGGGAAGCTCTCCACTGACTGGTTGGAGCCCAAGTCGCGATTACAGTAGATGCAGGTTCTGTACACGGCTCAAACTGTGAGCGGGGGTGCCGGCCGATCGGAGCGGCAACGCGCGAGTGCTCCGTGCTCACAGCGAATCAACGCAGCCTCGGCTTGTTACGCAGCAGCACGACCGATCAGTCCTTCGAATACTCACGGCGCAGCTCGCGGCGCATGAGCTTGTTGGAGGCGGTACGTGGCAGCTGCTCGCGGATTCGCAGATCGTGAATCTTGAACAGCGGATTGAGCTCGGCGGCGAGCAAAGAGTCGAGCTCCGCGCTCAGCGCCTCCGCCTCGGCTTGTCGGTTGACCACCGCAAACACAACGAGCTTGTCAGCGCCTTCGCCGCCCGGCTGTACCGCGACGGCGGCGCTCTCGTACACGGCGGGGTGCGAGTCGAGCACCCGTTCCAGCTCCAACGAGCTGACCTTGATTCCCCCGAGGTTCATGGTGTCGTCGGCGCGGCCGTGCGCCTTGAAGTACCCTTTGTGCAGGCGCACCATCTGGTCGCCGTGACGCCGGAGGACGGCGCCGGCGGGTCCCACCGGGCAGCCGCTGTAGTAAACCTCCTCATGGTTCTTGTTCAGCAAGGTCTCGGAGAGGCCTATGGACGGTGGGATCAGGAAGAGCTCGCCCTCCGCGCCTTCTTCCACCGGATGGTCAGCTTCATCGAGGATCACGAAGTCCAGGCCCAGTGCGGCCGTCGTGAAGGTTGCCGGCGCCGCCGGCTGGACCACCGTGCCGGTGATGTAACCCCCACCGATCTCGGTACCGCCGCAGTATTCGATCACCGGCGCCTGGTAGCCGCTGCGGCTCATCAGCCACAAGTAGTCCTCCTGGTTAGAAGGCTCCCCGGTCGAGCTGAACGTGCGAACACCATCCCAGCTGCCGGCGGGAACGGCGCCCGCGGCCCGCCAGACACGCACCAGCGAGGGCACCGTGCCCAGGACGGTGACGCCGGTGTCGCGAACGAAACCGGTGAAGCCAGCGCCACTGGGTAGACCCTCGTACAACGCCAGCGCCGCGTCGTTGATCAACGTGGCATAGATCAGCCAGGGACCCATCATCCAGCCTATGTTGGTTGGCCAGGCAACGACGTCGTCGTCGTGGATATCTTGATGGAAGTGGCCGTCCATCGCGCACTTGATCGCTGTGAGATGCGTCCACGGGATGGCCTTGGGGTCCGCCGTGGTGCCCGAGGAGAAGAGTACGTTGGTGGTGGCGTAGGGGTCCGAGAGAACGGAGTCGAATGTATCCACCTCGCCGAGGAAATCGTCCCATACGAGATCGCCGCTGCGCAGCCGAGGCTCGCCGGCACCCGGTATCACGACCGCGCGGGGCGCTTCCGCCTGGCAAACCTTGTCGTGCAAGTCCAGAATCTTACCGCCGCGCACGTAGCCGGATACGGTCACCACGCAACGCGCGCCGCCGATCTCCAGGCGACGCTTGACCTCCGCCGCTGAGAAGCTGTCGGCAATGGAGATCACCCGACAACCCGCCTTCACGACGCCTAGGTAGGCCGCCACGCACTCCAACGTCATAGGCATGTAGAGCGCGATCCCATCGCCCTCCCGAAGCCCCAGCGCCCGGAGTCCGTTGCTGACCCTATTAACCAGACTCTCCAGCTCGCCGTAGGTCGTCGAATCCAGCGCTGAAGTCCCCTCGCGGCCCGTGACTATCGCCACCTTCCGGGCAGCCGCCTTGAAGCAGCTATCCACGCAATTCAGACGCGCGCCTGCCAGCCACTGCGGATGCTCCGCATCGCTGGAAGCCATCCACCGTTCCGGCCTCTGCGCGAGAACGATACCCAGCCGCGCGACCGCCCTTTCCCAAAAGAGGGCCCGATCAGCTACCGACCAGGCGTGCAGTTCGGCGTAATCATCCAGCCCCAGCTCGCGCATGAACTGGCTCAGGTTGGCTCTTTCCAGCCGCTCCGGGCTGGGCCGCCAGGCGAGCGGCGGACCATCCTCGGGCCGGCGCCTGGCGAATATCTGCGCGAAGCGGGCCCACTGCGCCTCGAAGGGCGTCTCGAGCCGCGAGCGGAGTTGAGCCACGTACTCGTGCCACAGATCGTCCTGAGCTTGGGGATTGGTCGGCCCTGTCGCGGGATCGGTAGTCATGAGGATGTGTCGTGCGTAGCCATCTTCGGGTCACATGCTGCTCGGCACATTCTCCACGCCTTATCGGCACGGATCCAAACCTCGGAATTCTTGATAAGCCTCGCACCTGCGGGAAGCAGCAGCAAGGGGACGCGACTAGCCGGTGTCGGGTGGCGGGGGTGCGAGTTGAAGCGCGCCCGTCCGGGCAGCATTATCTCTGTCCCGCGGCGGCCGGCGCCGAACGGTCCGCCGCAGACGGACCGGCGTCTGCGGACGCCACAACGACAGACTGGAGTTGAATTACACGATGGGTGAAGACACGATTCGCGGCCGCTGGGCGCTGGTCACCGGAGCCTCGAGCGGGCTGGGAGCCGATTTCGCACGCGAGCTGGGACGGCGCGGCGCGAACCTGATTCTGGTGGCGCGCCGACAGGATCGCCTCGAGAGGCTGGCCGCTGAGATCGAGGCCAAGCACCGAGTCGAGACCGACGTCATAGCCAGCGACCTGAGCGTTCCCGATGCACGAGATGCTCTTCTACGCGCTCTGTCAGACGGGGGGCGAGCGATCGATATCCTGATCAAAAACGCCGGGCTCGGCGTGCACGGCAACTTCCTGGACAACTCGTGGGAGGAAGAGCGGGAGGTGATCGAGGTCGACATCATCGCCCTCGTGCACCTGACCAAGTTGTTACTCCCCGAGATGGTGAGCCGCGGCTTCGGCCGCATCCTCCAGCTTGCCTCGACCGCGGCCTATCAGCCGGTGCCATCTTACGCCGTGTACGGCGCCGCCAAGGCCTTCGTGGCGTCGTTCGGAGAGGCCCTGAACCGTGAATTGAAAGGCACCGGGGTGACCTGTACGGTCGTATCGCCCGGCGTGACCGATACCGAGTTTCAGGCGGTCGCCCGCCACGAGTACACGTCCTTTATGCATAGAGTCCAGATGAAGAGCCCCCAGGTCGCGCGAATCGCGATACGCGCCATGCTGAAGCGGCGCCACAGCGTCGTACCCGGACCCCACAACGCGCTGGGCGCCTGGGCCGCTCGCTTGGCTCCGCGCACGGTTTCTACGGCGGTCGCCGGTTTCTTAATGCAGGGACAACGCGGACCGAAGCTCTGAATCGGCCGGTCGGGCCCGACCCTGTCCTCGCCAGCCGGGCCCACCCTTACTCCGCCTAGGGCGTTCAGCCCAGCAGCTTCGCCTCCAGCTCGAACTCGACGTTGCCCTTTAGAGCGTTGGAGACGGGACATCCGTCCTTCGCCGCCGACGCCGCCTCCTGAAAGGCCGCCGCATCGATCCCCGGAACGACACCCTCAGTCACCAGCCGCATCCGCGTGATGCGCGGCCCACCCTCCAACATCTCCAGGGTGCAGTGCGCTGAGGTTGTCACGCGCTCAACCGGAGTGCCGGCACGCTC
>CP070722.1:658990-663165 GCA_020350785.1 Gemmatimonadota bacterium | reverse complement strand
TACATCGAGTGGGTGTTGAGGGCTGAAGGCGGCAACAAGACGCGCGCCGCCGAGGTCCTCGGCATCGATCCCTCGACTCTCTATCGGAAGCTGGCCCGCTTTGACGCCGGCGAGTGATAGACACGTCGCGCTGCGCCTCGCTTTCGTGGTCGCCGCGGCACTCCTAGTCCGCGGTCTCTTCGTCTGGCTCCGCGGCGAGTACCTCGATTGGGACGAGGCGATGTACCTGCTCATCGCCCGCAGCTTCCTCGAGGGCGGCGGCCCACAACTCAACGGGCTGCCTCACACCGCCCTCGGACCGTTTGTGCCCCTGGCGAGCGCCGCCGTGGCACGCCTCACGGGACTCGAGCTTCTGGTCGCCCAGCGGGCCATCTCGGCCCTCGCCGGCGCGGGCCTGATCGTCCCGGTCTTCCACCTGTTGCGGCACGAGGCCAGCGATCGTGTCGCCTGGACGGCAGTCTCCCTGTTGGTCGCCTGGCCAGCACTGATTGACGTCGCTCCGAAACTGGGTCCGATGTGGCTTCACATGTATGCGGGCACTGAGCCGACGTACCTCTTCTTTCTGTTCGCCGCGCTGGCTTGCGGCGAGTGGGCGCTGCGGCGGCGCGGCCCCTCGGCGTGGATCCTCGCGTGGGTGGCGGGTAGCTTGATGGCCTGCGCTTACCTGACGCGAGCCGAGGCGGTCGTCCTCGCCGGATTCTACGTGGTCGTCCGGGGCATTCAGTGGGTTCGCGCCCGCGGCGACGCGCGCGGGCTTACCGTGCCCTCCCTGGCTGTGCTCGCCTTCTTGGTGACCTCCGGGCCGCACCTCTACTACCTGCGCCAGGTCGGTGGGGAGTGGATGCTCAGCGGCCAACCGGCGACGATGAGACCGATGGTCGAGACGCTTCAGGGTGTGTTCAGGAGCGACGCCTACATCCCGAACCTGGTGCGCGCTTGGTGGAGGCTGGATGGGGGCCACGGTTATTTCCAGAACCCTTATTGGGGCACGCCGGAAGGCGTTTCGCGGGCGGAGCAGGGTAGCGAGTTCGCTCGCCTAGCAGCGGCCGAGACCCCGGTACAGCGCGGGTGGTGGGACCGTCTCGGGAACCGTCTCCGCAACTTCGGATACGCGCTGTGGACGTTATGCGGGCTCCTGTTCGGCCCGTTCGTGGTCGTCGGGATCCTCACGGCCCGCAAGCGCGCGCTCCCCGTTTTCATCCTTGCTGGATTTGGCGCCAGCTTAGCCGTCAGCCTGTACCTGGCCGCCCTGCCGCGCTTTTTTCTCTACTTGGTCCCGGCCCTGGCACTTTGGGCGGCGTACGGCATTCTGGCCGTCGCTGATCGCCTGCCTCGCTTCAGGGAGTTGACGACTCGCTGCCTGGTCGGAGCACTCGTGCTGGCTTCGCTAGTCGTAGTTGGCCGTCGGTCGATGGGCGACCTGGCGCAGAGTCTCTTCATTGTGGCGGACGAAGATCGCTGGGCTGGAGAGGCGCTGTCCGCTGCGCTGCCCGATGCCGACCGAGTCATCCATTGGCACCCGCGTTTCGCCTACTGGGCCGGATGGGAGTGGCGAACGATGCCGTACGCCAGTCTCGATGATATAGCCCACTACGCTGTGACTCAGGACGCGAAGCACGTACTGCTCGCTCGCGGCGGCTTCTCGCCGGTGAGTGCTGAGGTCTCGCTTATACTGGTCATTGTGGACGAAGCGCTCCTCGACGTGTTGCGAGCGGCCGATAGAGGAGAGCGGCACTCGCACCCGTCGATGCTGTTGAGCGAGGTCAGCCCGGTGGCCGGGTATGCGACCGGGGTGCTTGGCCTGGACCAGCAGCCATCCGAGGATGCCGGGCAGGTCGAATGAATCTGGGCCGAGGGCGGAACCGGGGAAGGGTCTACCTCGCAACGCTGGCGGGGGTGCTGTTCATCATCACGGTTCTGCCATGGTCGACCTGGCTCGGGTTCACCGCGGCGGAAGAGGTCCTGGGCTACAACCGCACGGTCCGCGGGTGGATGCTTTGGACGTTGGTGATACTGGCGGTGTCAGCGTCGCTCAACCTCGTCTGGCGCGACGGGCTCGAGCGATATCTGGAGCGCTGGCGGGCCAAGTTGATCGGTGTACCCGCTCGCCGCTTCGTGCTCGTTTGCGCCCTCGCATTACTAGCGGCCGCCGCTTTGCTGTCGGGCGTGCTCTTCGCGCGAAACCCACACAACGTCGACAGCATTGCGCAGCTGTTCCAGGCTCGGATCTTTCTCGGCGGCAGCCTCACCGCGCCGGCGCCCGAGTACCCGGAGTTCTTCGGCGCTACGCACCTCGTGACTCACGAGGGGCGTTGGCTCTCGCAATATCCGCCCGGACATCCGGCGCTTCTTGTCCTCGGCTTGCTCGCCGGTCTGCCATGGCTGGTCAACCCGGCGTTCGCCGCGGGTACCGTGGTGCTGGTCTTCGCGGCGGCACGCCGGCTGCTCGGCGAGGGTGGCGCCAGGCTGTCGGCGGCGCTTTACCTAGTCTCGCCGTTCGCCCTGTTCATGAGCGCCAGCTACATGAATCACGTGAGCAGCGGCTTCTTCCTCGCCCTCTCCCTTTACGGAGCGATTCGCACGGAGGGCGGCGCGAAGGGGGTAGCGTGGCCGCTGGCGACTGGGGCGGCGCTTGCCGCCGCCGCGACGATCCGGCCCCTCGAGGCGGCGGCTTGGGCAGCGGTGCTGGGTCTCTGGATCTTGCTGCGCAGGGGATGGCGGCCGACGGTCGTGATCGGGGCGGCGTGTCTGGTGGGACTTCTACCACTACTGTTGTACAACGGTCTGACTACGGGCCACCCACTCCGCTTCGGGTACAGCCTACTCTGGGGTGCCGGTCACGGCCTCGGCTTTCACACCGATCCATGGGGCGAACCGTTCACGCCGGTCGTATCTTTCGCGAACACCGCCCTCGACTTCCAACGACTCAATGTCTTTCTCTATCTCTGGCCGTTCCCATCACTGATCTTTGTGCTGGTGGCGCTCGTCTACGCTGCCATGGGCGACGGTTCGCGCCGAGTCGTCGCTCCCCTCGCCGCTCTCCTGCTGGCAGCGCCGCTCGCCTATTTCTTCTACTGGCACCGTGACAACTACCTCGGCCCGCGCTTCCTCTTCGCCTCGCTCGTCCCCGTTGTGCTCCTCACCGCGGCGGGCATCCTGGCGCTACACCGGCGGTTGGGCCGCTGGCGCGGCGCACTATGGTTGGCTCTTCTGGGCGCAGCTACGGTCGGTCTTACGGTCAATCTTCCACAGAGCGCCGGGTCTTTGGCAGGTCACATGCTCGAGCGGAAACTGCACCCTGAGCTGCAGGCGGAGCGTGCCGGAATCCACGACGCACTGATCTTCGTGAAGGTCGGATGGGGCAGTCGCCTGATACCGCGGCTCTGGGCCTGGGGGATCTCCGCCTCCCAGACCGAGCGGACGTACCGCGCCGTTGACGGATGCCGTCTGCAGTCGGCCCTGGACAGGGCGGACTCACTGCTGGTGGCCGGCGTCGATTCTGCGTCCGCACGGGCGGCCCTCGCCTCCCAGCTTCAGACCTGGCGCGACATGGACCTGACCGTTGTCCGCGACGTATTGCCGGACAAATCGGTTCGAGTCGACACCAGCGCTGCGTTGCCCGAGCGCTGTTACCGCGAAGTTCGGAAGGACGAAGCCGGCTACACCGTCTACGGCACACTGATTTGGCGTAACGATCCGTGGCTGACGGAAGGCGCGGTCTACGCCCGTGACTTCGGCCCGCAAAGAAACAGCCGACTCCGGGCGCTGTACCCGGGGCGCCGGTCCTACCTCTACGCTCCGCTGAGCGGGGACCCGGGCGCACAGCCGGTCCTCAGCCCGTTGGCCGGGCCTGGCGGTAGGACCGGTACTGGGGAGGGCGAATGAGCTGGCCGGGCGATGGGAGCTGGAGATTTCATCTCCTGCTGGCTGTGCTAGTCGCGATCGTTGTTGCCGCGGTGGGCGTCTGGGCCCAGAACGAGTCGCTGGTCGGCGTCAACTACGACGACGGGATCTACGTGCTGCTGGCCAAGGCTCTCGCACATGGCGAAGGGTATCGAGTGACTTTCTTGCCGGTGGATGTCCCCGGCGTGAAGTATCCACCGCTCTACCCGGTGAGCCTCGTCCCTTTCTGGCTGTTCAGCGGATCGCAAGAGGCGGCCCTCGCTGCGATGAAG
>CP070722.1:655821-658890 GCA_020350785.1 Gemmatimonadota bacterium | reverse complement strand
GCAACTGTTGGAGGAGCTGAGTGGGGGCCACGTTCTGGGCTTTCGCGCGCCGAGCTTCTCCATTGTTCCGGGGTGCGAGTGGGCCCTCGATGTCTTGGTGGAGGAGGGTTATCGCTACGATTCCAGCCTGTTCCCGGTCAGGCGGCCGGGCTACGGGTATCCGGACGGCGGTCGCGATCCCCACTGGCTGGAACGGCCGGCTGGGAGACTGGCCGAGGTACCCCCAGCTACCCTTAGGTTGGGCGGCATCAACCTTCCCGCAGCAGGCGGGGCCTACTTTCGGATCCTCCCCTACGGACTGGCGCGCGCGGCGGTCAGGGACAGCGAGGGGAGAGGTGTGCCTGCGACTTTCTACATTCATCCCTGGGAGATCGACCCTGACCAGCCACGAATGGATGTGCCTCTACTGACCCGAGTTCGCCACTACAGCGGTTTGGGCCGGACCCTCGACCGACTGCGGCGGCTACTTGGCGAGTTTCGATTCCAACCGATTGCCGACACGGTACGAGGCCTATGAAGCCCGTTGCAGCGCGAGAGCCGAGCGTCGTCACCTTTGATGGAGACATCGACGCCTGGAATGACTTCGTCGCGCCAGCGGACGGGAGCACGTTCTGCCATCTCGCCGAGTGGCGGGAGATCATGGCCGATGTATTGGGCCATGAGCCCATCTACAAACTGATTCTAGGTGAAGACGGTGAATGGCAGGGCACCCTGCCTCTCGTCCGGGTGCGCAGCCGTATCTTCGGGCACTACCTCATCTCGATGCCGTTCCTGAATTATGGGGGTCCGATCGGGAGCCGGGAGGCCCGGATGCGGTTGACGACCGAGGCGGTCGCCGTAGCGCAGCGCCACGGTGTGGATCTGCTGGAGCTGCGGGCTCGTCAGCCGGTGCCGGCCGACCTCAAGCTCTCCGATCGGAAGATCACGGTTCTCTTGGAGCTACCGACCGAGGCCGAGGCGCTCTGGCGTGAGGGCTTCAACGGCAAGCTGCGCAGTCAGATACGCAGGCCGCAGAAGGAGGGAATGGAGGTCAGGTTCGGCCTCGAGCAAGTGGACGCTTTCTACGAGGTGTTCGCTCGAAACATGCGCGACCTGGGAACGCCGGTTCTACCCAGGAAGCTCTTCGAGAGGATGGCCGCTGTCTTCCCGGACTTGGTTGTGGTTGGTACCGTTTACTGGCGCGAGACGCCCGTTGCCGCGGGTTGGGGCTTCAAATGGCGCGACGAGTACGAGATGACTTGGGCGTCCGCACTCCGCGAGTATAGTCGCATGGCGCC
This sequence comes from Gemmatimonadota bacterium, assembly GCA_020350785.1. Taxonomy (GTDB): domain Bacteria; phylum Gemmatimonadota; class Gemmatimonadetes; order Palauibacterales; family KS3-K002. Next base: position 657,613 of record CP070722.1, on the reverse strand, counting down.
CAACATGCTGCTCTATTGGTCTTTCATGGAGCGGATGATCCAGCAGGGAACGCGCGTCTTCAACTTCGGCCGCTGCACTCCAGGCGGCGGGACGCACAGGTTCAAGGCCCAGTGGGGAGGCGTAGACACTCCCTTGCCCTGGGCACAGTGGGCGCCGGGCGTAGTGGGCTCGACGCCGTCGCCGGAGCGGCCGCTCTTCAAGGTGGCGACCGCCGCTTGGGGGCGAATGCCCCTGGGCCTAGCGAACAGATTGGGGCCTTTCCTCGCGCGCCAGCTTCCCTGATGGGTAGCCGGGTAACCTTCTAGGCAATGCGGCATCAGCTTCCGGTCTATTCGCCAATATCGCTGCGCGGCATCTGTTCAGCCACGAGCGAAGTCGCCGCACGGCGAACGGCGGTCATCCAGTCGGCGGCGCGGCTACTGGAGCGGACCTATAATGCCGATCGGGCGGTCCTTTGCGGAAGCGGCACTCAGGCTCTCCGGCTGGCGCTGCGCGTAACCGCGCAGTGGCTGGGATCATTGCCGGTCGCAGCACTGCCCGTTTTCACGTGCTACGATGTCGGGACGGCCGCGGTGGGCGCCGGTAGCCCCGTGATGCTTTACGACATCGATCCGGGGACGCTGGGCCCGGACATCGCTTCGCTGCGACAGGCGCTCGAGAGCGGAGCGCGCGTCGTCGTTGTGAGTCCGCTCTACGGGGTGCCGCTGGACTGGGGAGCGGTATGCGACTGCGTCGCTCCCTACGCGGCGGTCATCATAGAGGACGCCGCACAGGGTCACGGCGCCTCATGGCAGGGCCGCCCGTTGGGCTCGCTGGGGCAGGTTAGCGTGGTCAGCTTCGGTCGAGGCAAGGGGTGGACCGGAATGGGAGGTGGAGCACTGCTGCTGCGCGGCGAGATCGCTGCGACTGTCGACGCGCGTGTCGCCGGTTCGGCGTTCGGCGTGGAGCTCAAGACGATGGTGAACGCGACGGCACAATGGGCGCTCGGTCGCCCCTCGCTCTACGGTCTGCCGGCCTCGATCCCCTGGCTGGGCCTGGGTGAGACGATCTACAAGAAGCCTGCGGCCGTCCACCAGATCGCCACGACGTCGGCCGCGCTCATTATGCATTCCCAGGCCACGGCGTTTGCAGAAGCCGCGGCTCGCCGCGCGCGAGCCGCGGAGTTGCTCGGCCGGTTGCCCGCCCGTCCCGGCATCCGGACGATCGAAGTACCGGACGGGTCCGTGCCGGGTTACCTCCGCTTCCCGCTGCGTCTGGCGGGAGGGATGTCGGGATTCTCCAGTCGCACCCAAGCCCAGCGTTTGGGAATCGCGCCGAGCTATCCCACGACGCTTTCCGCTCTCGAGGCTGTGCAGCAACAGATGGCGGCGGGCCGGCGGAATCAGTGGCTCGGCGGCGAGGAGCTCAGCCGGCAGTTGGTGACGGTCCCGACGCACACGCGACTGACGGAGGCGGATCGGGCCGGGGTGTTGCGTCTGCTCGACACATATTCCGAGCGCTAGGATGACAGGGGGCGAATTGCTGCCGACTTGCGACGGGCACGGGCGTTGCCGATCGAGGAGTCTGATATGGCGGAGCGAGTGGAACTCTCGGTCGTAGTGCCCCTCTTCAACGAGGAGGACAGTGTCGAGCCGCTGGTCCAGGCGGTGCGGATGGCCTTGCCCCAGACAGACGATTGGGAACTGGTGCTCGTGGATGATGGCAGCAGCGACGCGACGGTCGAGATCGCCATGCGGAGCGCCCGCGCTGATGCGCGCGTGCGCCTCGTACGGCTGGCGCGCAACTACGGTC
>CP070722.1:623335-655721 GCA_020350785.1 Gemmatimonadota bacterium | reverse complement strand
GATAGCGGATCCCGCCCTTGCCCGGCCCGCGCGCCGTGTCGTGCAGGCAGCGATAGCCCACGTAGTTCCTGACCTCGCCCGACGCCGTCTCGATGGGAAACTCCACGATGATCATGCGGCTGGGCTGCTTCAGAAACACTCCCAGCCCCGGGTCGAGCTGCGGAAGATAGTCGGCCGCCGCGTCGAACTGCTGTTGCGCGATATGGTAGGGATTGAGATCCTCTCGACCTTCAGTCTGCTTGGCCATCACAATTCCAACTCCTATTCCCCGGCTGATGATCGTCCCTTGCGTCCACCGTGCCGTTCAGGCTCGCACGTCTTTCATGAGATCAATCGATGAAGCCCTGGTCGTCCATACCTGGCCGGCCGAAGCCAGCGCCACCCTTCTTGAAGAAGGCAGCCTCGGTGGCATAGTCGGCGGTCAGGTGCGCGAGCCGCGTCATCTCGGCGTCGGCCAGCGGCTCGAATTTGGCGGCAATCGAGACGTTTTCCTCGAGTTGTTCCACCGTGTCGCAGCCGACGATTACAGTGCTTACCGGCAGGGTGAGCACGTAGGACATCGCGTCTTTCATCGAGGTGACACCTGCTTCGCGAAAGAGCCTTCCCCGCGCCGGGATCTTCATGCCTATGACGCCCATGCCCTTGGCGTTGGCCTTGGGCAATAGCTCTTCGGCAAAGGGGAGATAGTGGGGATCGGCCGGGTTCAGAGCCATCAATATCGTGTCGAAGTCGAACCGCTCGATCGCCTTTAGCAGCGGCGCGGGGTCGTAGTGCCCGGTGATGCCAAGGAAACGGACAACCCCTTCGTCACGGGCTCGCTGGAGCGCTTCGAGAGCCCCAGCTTTGGCGAAGATCATGTCTACTTCTTCGTGGGTTCTGACGTTGTGCAGTTGCCAGAGGTCGAGATGATCGGTCTGAAGCGACCGCAGGCTCTGTTCCAACAAATTGAGGGAGCCGTCGCGCGAGCGATCGTGTGTCTTGGTGGCCAGGAACACCTCGTTGCGGCGATCTGCCATGACCTCGCCGATGTGACGCTGGCTAACCCCGCGTCCGTAGGCCGCGGCGGTGTCGATGTAATTCACACCCAGGTCGATAGCCCGATTGATGATTGCCAGAGACTGATCGCGGGTCCCGGGCTTCTCTAGCGTGGCCTGGCCGCCCAGGCTGAACAGGCGGACCTGGTGGCCGGTGGCGCCTAGAGGGCGTTCCGGCATGGGAGATAGCCTTCCGGCGGCGGCGCCAGCGTTCCCGCGGCTCAAGAACAGCGCCGCCGCTCCCCCAGCTCCAGCCTTCACGAAATCTCGACGCGTAAGCTTGTGGTCAGTCAAGGGCGCCTCCCGGGCTGAAGCTCGGAACTAGCGGGTAGAGCGTGAGCGACGAAGCCGGATTGTCGTCGTAGAGAAGAGCCGCAAACCGAACGGGGTCGGGGAGCAGGCTCGCTCTAGGGCGGACAAGATGGGCGGGTGCCAACACGGGAGCAAGCGACGAGGCGGGGTGCGCCGGCCAGACGGCGTGGAGCGTGGGTGAGTAAAGGGGCGGTTGGGCCGGCGGATAAGGGGAGATGAGCGGGCTGATTGACAGAGGGCGCGAGGTGGCGTAGACTGTGGTCTTGAGAATGGGTTTCAATATCATCGCAGCCGCCCTATGGAGGACTGCCCTGCGCTCCCACGCGAGCCAACACCTCTTGACCCTTACGCTCCTTATCGCCGCTCCCACGCTCGGATTGGCGCAAACCGCTCCCAAGTCCGTGGTCGAGCGGGAGGCCTATCTGATGGGGACGCTACTGCGGGCGCGGGTCTGGGCGTCGTCAGGAGCTGAGGGTTTCGAGGCCATCGAATCGGGCTTCGCGGAGGTGAGACGGCTGGATGGGGTGCTGAATAGTTGGCGGGAGGACAGCGAGCTGTCGGCCCTCAACGCGTCGTTGCCGGGTCAGCCGATGCCGGTCTCGGCGGAGCTGTTCGGGTACCTTCAGGAGTTGCAGCGCTGGCGGGAACTCAGCGGGGGTGCGTTTGATCCGGCGGTGGGCGCGCTGGTGGATGCTTGGGGTCTGCGCGGGGTGGGGCGTCGTCCCAGTGAACTTGAAGTGCAGCAGGCACTGGTAGCCGCCGGCCACGGCGCCTTCAAGCTGGACGAGACGGCGCAGACGGTGACCCGGATGGTGGCTGGGGCCCGGCTGACGGCCGGCGGCTTTGGCAAAGGGGTTGGATTGCGGGCTCTGGTCGGCGCGTTGCGAATGGCCGGGATAGAGACGGCCTTCCTCGATTTCGGAGGTCAGGTGCAGGCGGTGGGTCGTGCGCCGGAAGGGGTGTGGCGAATCGGCATAGCGCATCCGCTGCTGCGGACGGAGGTCGCAGCGCTCATCCGCCTTTCCGAGGGCTCGGCTGCCACCAGTGGGGCGTCGGAACGCAACTTCGAGATCGCCGGTCAACGAGTGGGGCACATACTCGACCCGCGCTCCGGCAAACCGGTGTCGGCTTGGGGGAGCGTGACCGTGGTGGCGTTGGACCCGGTCGTGGCCGATGTACTCTCGACCGCACTGTACGTGATGGGTCCGGAAGAGGGCCTGAACTGGGCTGAGTCGTGGGAGGAAATCGGGGCTCTTTTCCTGGTTCTCGAAGCAGGCGGACTGCGGCTGAGCTGGAATGCGGCGATGGAGCCATTTCTGGAGCGAGAGGGGAGGGCCGAGTGACACTACGGTCGACTACAAAGGCGGCGATTACACTGATACTGGCGCTCGTTCTGAGTCCTGCAATGGCGTTGGGTCAACAGCAGGAAGAGTTGGAGAAGCGGCTGCGCGCGTTGGAGGCACAGGTGGAGCTTCTGCGCCGACAGTTGGAGAGTCGCGACACTTTGATGATCGAGGAGCTTCGTCGCCAGATCGAGGCGATCACCCGGGAGCTCGAGGAGATGCGCTTGGGTCAGGAAGTGGTCGCCGAGGCCGACACGATCATGTATGGCTTGGGTCCCGGCGCCTCCAAGGTCTATCGGGTTGGCCAGGGCGTTTCGCTTGGCGGCTATGGGGAGATGCTCTATGAGAACTTCGCCGCCGAGCGAGAGGACGGCGAGGACTCCGGAAAGACCGACCAACTGGATGCACTGCGTGCCGTGGTTTATGTCGGCTACAAGTTCAACGATCGCTTCCTGTTCAACTCGGAGATAGAGTTCGAGCACGGCTCGACCGATCAGGCGGGATCGGTCTCGCTGGAGTTCGCCTACCTCGACTTCAGGGTTTCCGAGGGTTTGGGACTACGGGCCGGTCTGGTCCTGCTGCCCCTAGGCTTCATCAACGAGCTTCACGAACCTCCGGTCTTTCTGGGCGCGAAGCGACCGGAAACGGAAAGGCGGATCATACCAAGCACGTGGCGCGAAAACGGGATCGGAGCGTTCGGTGAGATCGGCGACCTCGTGTTCCGAGCGTATCTGGTCAACGGACTCGACGCGATTGGCGGCGGTAGCTCGGGAGCCGGTGGCTTCGATGCATCGGGTCTTCGCGGCGGTCGCCAAAAGGGCTCGAAGGCCGTTGCCGAGAGCTTCGCCGGTGCAGCCCGCTTCGACTACGTAAACCCCTACGGGTTGCTGTTGGGCACATCCGCTTACGCCGGCAAGTCCGGACAGGGAGCGAGCTCGGCGGAGACGGGTGAGCCGATCGACGCTTTCACCGTCGTGTGGGATGCGCATGTCGAGTATCGGGCCCGCGGATTCGATCTTCGCGGGTTGCTTGCCTTGGGCTGGGTCGATGATGCTGCCGCCATCAACACCGCCAAAGGCTTTGCCCTCGGAGAATCGGTGGGGGAACGCCTCATCGGCTGGTACCTGCAGGGCGGCTACGACGTGCTGCGAGGTGCCGAAACATCGGGGCGACTTCTCCCCTATGTCCGCTACGAACACGTCAACACACAGGACCGGGTCCCTGCAGGCTATGCTGCTGCCCCGGAGAACGATCTGGAGATCCTGACCCTGGGGATAGCGTGGAAGCCCATCACGAACTTGGCCGTGAAAGTGGACTATGAGTTCGAGAGCAACGAGGCGAAGACCGGCGTGAATCGCTTGAACGCGGCGGTCGGCTATCTCTTCTAAGCGGGGGTGCGGTCGGTGAGATACAAATATGAGAGTCGGACGAGCGCACGGATCCTTGCGGCTGCGTTCTCGCTGGCACTCCACCTCCCATTCGCCGCGCCGACGGAGGCTCAGATTCGGCTGACGCAGCAGGAGGCTCTGCGATTGGCTTTTCCTGAGCCCGCAGTGATCGAGCGGCGGACCGCCTTCCTCAGCGAGAGCGAGATCGAGATGGCTCGAAGCCATGCGGGCGATGGCGTCGCGATCGAGCGACGGGTAGTGACGTACTACGTGGGGAGTGCGGGGGGCAGCCCGCTGGGCGTGGCCTACTTCGACGCCCACCGTGTGCGCACGCTGAACGAGGTTCTGCTGATCGTCGTCAACACGGCAAGCCGAATCGATCGCATCGAGGTGCTGCGGTTTGCGGAGCCGCCAGAGTACGAGCCGCCGGAGGGCTGGCTGGCACAGTTCGAGGACCGGAACTTGACCCCTGCCTTGTCGCTGAAAAGCTCGATCGCCGGCATCACCGGCGCCACCCTGACTGCACAGGCTGTAACCCAAGCGGTGCGCCGCACTTTGGCCCTTCATGCGGTGATACGGCCCCTGGATGGAGAGGCGGCGAGCCAGAGATGAATCGTTGGGAGAAGTGGTGCGTCTGGGCGACGTCGCTGGCAGCGACGATCAGCGGCGGCGGTTTGATGTGGACGAAGTATTTCGCCGAGAGCCAGGACCCTTGGGCCGTGGTGAATCACCCCCTGCAGATTTGGTTTCTCAAGCTCCATATCCTGTCGTCCCCGCTCCTCGTGTTCGCGCTGGGCCTCATAACCACCCGTCATGTCTGGTTGAACTATCGCAATCGAGCACGAGGCGGACGTCTGACCGGTTTGGCTTCCGTTCTTCTGGCGGCGCCGATGATATTGACGGGATACCTGGTCCAACTGATCACCAACCAGGGCTGGCTCCGCGCCGTTGCCATCGCTCATATCGCGTTGGGGTTCGCGTTCGCGCTGGGTCTGGCTTTACATCAGGCGTTTGCGCGGGAGCGCCGGAGGCTCGCGCGCGGCCAGGGAGAAGGCTCCGAGCGGCCTGGCGGCAAACCTGCCGGGCGGCGTGAGACGGTGGGGTCGGTGGGCGCGCTGGAAACATAAGTTTCCGAGGCCTCCCGCCGAGTGTGGGGGTAGGAAATCTTTTCACTTTCGGGTAGGAACTTCCTGCTTACCTCGCGGGGATCCCGGTCGAGGGCCGGTCGACTAATTCTTATCTACACAAGCAGTTAGGGCTGCCGAGCGGCCAGGGGGCCGGTCGGCTCGTGTCTTGCGGCATGTAAGCTTGAGCACTCCTAGCTCATCCACATTGGAGGCCGGACATGCAACTGGGGAAGGTCCGCGCGCGGCTCCCGCTCGATGCCGCGATCACGGCATCGCCGCGAGGGCCCGCAACCGTAAGGGTGTACACCACAGACGACACCCTTCTGCAATCGCTCATCGAACTGTTTCCCAAGAGACGCTACCGAATGTCGAGCGACGAGCGGATCGACTCGCTGGCCGAGTTTGTATCCGACCGGGGAAGCGATGCCGTACTGATCGACCTGAGGCTTCCGCTGAAGAGCCGGATTGAAGCGGGGCGTCAGATCCGCAACGTGCGGAATCGAGCAACCATTCCGGTAGTGGGACTGTGCGAGGCGAGCACGTCTTACGAAGTCAGGGTAGCCGCACTGGGCGACGGTTATTGGGATGTCGTCGAGCTACCCGCAGGCTCTTCGGAACTGGTGGCCAAGCTGGGCAACTGGATATGCATCAAGCGAGATCTGGCGGAATTACGGTCGAGCGCACCGCTCGACCCGGAGTCGGGCCATCTCACGATGCGCGGAATGAGAGGGCGGTTGCGCGAGTTGGCGACCGTGGCGCAACGCATAGACGATGCGATGTCTTGCGTGGTCTTCGGCGCCGATGAGGTGCCATCACGAGTGAGCCAGGATGAAGGTATGATTCTGGAAGCGGCTCGCGAGTTCTCACTGGCGCTTCATCAACAGACGCGAAGCTCGGACGTGATAAGCCGACTCGAGCCGCTGAAGTTCATGGTTCTGGCACCGCATACGCCGCCGGCGGGTGGAGTCAGACTGGCGGAAAGGTTCACGTCTCTGTCGCTCTCTAGGCGAGTTGATGGGGTCTATCCGATGACGTTCAGCGCAGGGACGGCTGGCGTCTACGGTCAGAACGGTCAGATCCAAGCCCAGCCAGGGCTGCTGTTCTCCGCCGCTCACCGTGCACTTGGCGAGGCGCGGCGGGTTGGAACAGCCCAGGTCGCGGCTGTATGGAGGCGGCCGAGTTGAGAGAGGAGGTCAGACCACTTGTCCAAGCGCGACACCCAGGCTGACAAGACCCGCATCAGAGAGCTGGCGCAGCGAACACTCGAAGCCTACCGCAAGCTGAACTCAGCGGCAGCGGAGGCCGCGTTCTCTCGTAGCCGGAAGAATGAGGCGGAAGATCTGACGCGCGCCGGCGAGCTGCTGGAAGCGGTCGTCGCCGATCTGAAAGGTGCGGCCTAGAGAGCTGCGCTTTTCCCCTCCCGCCACCCCCTGCGCTCGCCGTTGGATCGTGCTAGGTTCCAGGCGTTTCCGATCGAGTTTCCCAATCGAGAGATGTGAGGGGGATTGAAGCGACAATTCCGCGTATTTGTGTGGCTGACGGCGGCGCTGCTGGCGGCCGGGACGCCTCGCGGAGCGCTGGCGCAACTGCCCTTCGACCTGCTGCCCGAGGAGTTGCTGCAAGTCGATACGGCAGCCGTTCGCTGGTCCAATCTGCGCTCGTTCGTCGGGGGTGCCGAGGTGGACCTCTACTACGCCACAGAGACGGTGGAAACGGGGGAATGCAAGGCCGTCGCCCTGCTTGGACTCCTCCGACTGCGCGACCATTATCGGCGCCAGCGCGAGACCGAGCCCGTGTCGCTGCGCCTGCGCTTGCGCTGTGCGCGCCTCTTTAACGGTCTCCTGGAGTATGATGGGGTGAGCGTCAGGCTGGAGCTGAGAGACGAGTCGAGCGGTGCGCTGGTCTACCGTGGCAGGCACCGCGGCCTACCCTAGCGTTTGCGGGCGACCATTAGACCGTAGCTCATGGCGCCGCTGTCGTAGGCCTCGGCGATCTGACGAAAGCCGCGGATGAAACGTCGGATATCGCGGCCGGCAAGCGCACGGAGCGGCCGCAACCAGTAGCCTTCGACCCGGGCGATCAGCACATCCCACGTCCTTCGGACCCGGTCGGTGAGATCCTCGACATGAACGAGTTCCAGACCGGACGCCTGGCTCCAATGCCGGTACTCATCCGCGGAGGCGAGAGAGGGACAGAGGAAGGCCTCGCACACCGCTAGAATTCGCGGATCGTCCGTTGAAACGCCGGAACCGCGCAGCCAGGCGCAGAGCGCGATGCGCCCGCTCTGGCGCAGCAGTCGAGCGGCTTCTCTCACGAAACGCGGCTTGTCGAGCAGGTGTTCGCTGCACTCGACGACCCAGACAACGTCAAAGGCGTTGCCGGCGAAAGGTATGGCGGCCGCATCAGCTTGAACCACAGGAACCGGTCTGCGGTGTCGAGCCCGCCGGTTGAGCCGTTGTACCCGGCGCGCCTGCCCCCAGCTCACTGTGATTCCAGTGACGTGACAAGCGTGTTTTGCAGTCAGCCAGCGTGCCGAGGCTCCATATCCGCAACCGACATCTAGAACGCGCTCGTCCGGGCGCACGTCGACGCGTTCGGCGAGGTGGGCGACCAGTCGCTCCTGAGCGGCGCTCGGCGTGGCGTCCTCGGACTCCCAGAGTCCGTGATGGATGTGCTCTCCCCAGAAGACGCGGTAGGGCAGCGCCAGGCTATCGTAGTGGCGCTGGATCGCGCTTCGAAGCGAGGGCGCCCTAGACGCTCTTCTCAACCGGCTCGCCGAACTGGGGCAACCTTATGCGATCCGTGACGGCGCGCCGGTTCAACACCACGAAGTGGTGGCTTCGGCTGTCGATCAGATCCTGTCGTTTGAAATCAGCGAGTATCGTGGTAACGGTCTCGCGCGTCGACCCGATCAGATCGGCCATCTCCTGGTGAGTGAACCAGTATGGAACTTCGACTCCACGCTCCGACTGAACGCCGCAGCGGTCAGCGAGCCACAGGATCGTGCTGGCGAGGCGTGACGGCACATCGAGGAAAGCGAGCATCTTGATGCGCTCCTCCATGTGTGTCATGACTTCGGCGGAATGTCGTAACAGGTGACGGGTCAGCGCAGCATCGCGGATCAGCAAGTCGCGAAGACTCTCCGTGTCAATGGAAAGTAGCTCGCCGTTCTCAGCAGCCGTCGCCGACAAGACCCGACGTGGCATCTCGGCCAGCGCCTCCAACCCGCACGCTTCACCTTCGGCGGCGAAGCCGACCGTGATGTCGCGTCCATCCCAGTTTCGGTCACGGAGCCGCACGCGGCCCCGCAACACCAGGTGCAGCGCGTCGGCTGGCTGGCCGAGCTCGTAAACAGCCTCGTTCTTGCGGTAGCTCCGCACCTTGCCAATCGCGCGCAGCTCGTCCACCTGCGAAAGTGTCAAGCTCTTCAGCACCGCCATTGGCCTTTGGCCAAAACGCATAGCCAACTCCTTCCTCGCAACACCCGAGGGCGTGACGAACTCGGGCTCCGGTGCCGACGGTAATCGAGCAAACCGTGGCCTTCCCGACACTCCGCGGGTGTAATCTGTAGCAATGGCGGGCATGTGGCCAGGAGTACCTTTCCTGACTCACAACGGATATCCTATTACCGAACAGGCGCATCGGCAACAGGGGACCGTAGGGTCCGCTACACTATATGCAAGAAGATTGCCAGAGCGCCGGGGCATAAGCGAGGCACGGATGCGCCCGCCGCGGCGCCTGGCGTTCGCTGGCAAAGAATCAGGGGTCGAATGCAAATAATCGCCGCCGGACCCCTGGCGGACGCCGGCCCGCCGGCCGCGCTTCCAGCGGGGCCGCTCCGGCCCAGCACCCGCCAGGGGCCCGGCAGAACCTTGGAGCGGCGTGCGACGTTGCAGGGTAAGAGTCGAGTGGCTAAATAGGGGCTGTCATTTGGAACCCCAACCGTCCGGTGAAATGATGGGGGAGGACTCGGCCCGAAAGCAGCGGGAGTTCGAGCGCGAGGCGCTCGCGCACCTGGACACTCTGTACAACGTGGCTCTGCGCCTAACGGGGAGCGCGCCCGACGCGGAGGATCTTGTACAGGACACAGTGACTAAGGCGTACGGGGCTTGGGACAAGTACGAACGGGGGACGAATTGTAGGGCCTGGCTGGTGACCATTCTTCGCAACACGTTCATCAATCAGTACCGCAGGAAGAGCAAGCGCCCGACACCGGTCGAGTTCGAGACCGTTCAGGATGTCTCCGTATTCGAGGCGCTGCAGGATCGGGATCCTTCTGGCACGTTCTTCCGTTTCATCGTGGATGACGAGGTGAAGCGCGCGATACAGGAGCTACCGGAGGAATTCAGGATTCCGGTAGTGCTCAGCGACGTCGAAGGTCTGAGTTACGCGGAGATAGCGGAGGCTCTGGAGCTTCCCGTTGGCACCGTGAAGTCACGGCTTTTCCGAGGCCGGCGCCGTCTGCAACAGCGCCTTTACGAGTACGCATTGGAGATGGGGTATATCGGGTGATGGCGTTCTGGAAGACGTTGAGACGGAAGGGTGGCGGAGCTTTGCCTGGTGATATCGATTGCGAAGCAGTTACGGCCAGGTTGTACGAGTATATCGACGGTGAGTTGGATGACCCACAGACCGTCGAGAAGATTCGGCGGCATCTGGATCTGTGCAAGCTGTGCTTCCCGCACTACGATTTCGAGAAAGCCTTCTTGCGATATATCTCCGAGCACGGCCGGACCAGCGCTCCACCGGAGCTGAAGCGGCGGATTTTCAAGGCGATTCTGGAGGAGGAGAGCCGAGACTGACCGTCCCTAGGCGAGATTTGCCGCATATCCCGCCTTGCCACCGCCAGCGCTGAGGACATAAGCTCAGGCCTGGCCGGTCAAGTCCAAACCGTGAAGAATCTCGATGACCGAGCGAAGCCGCGGAGTATACCGTGTGACGATCCGGTTCGCCGACCGGGTCCAGCAGTACGAGATCTTCGAGGTGGAGGCGCGCGACCTGAGAGAGGCGTTGCGAGCTGCCACGGAGCGCTTTCCCGGAAATATCTTGGGGACCGCGGACCTGGCGGAGATCCGTCTTGCCAATCCCGCTTCAACGCCGAAGAACGGTGCGGTGCGAGGTGAGATCCGGTGAGACGGTATCACGCGTTCGACCCACCCGAGTACGTCGACTGGTCGCCCGATCCCGAGACGATGCTCGAGTTCTCGCGTGCCATAGAGAGGGATCCGGAGCGGGCAAGGCGAATTGCTGATCTGACGGCCCAGCGACGGCTGGAGATTTACGCGGGGCTGTTGCGCTTCCGCCTTCACGACATCGCACTCAAGCGCTGGGTGCGACAGGGTGTGATCTCGAAGGCCTGGCTGGGCACCGGCGAGGAGGCGACGACCATTGGGCCGGTCCACGCCCTGGAGCGAGGAGGCCCGAACGGGGATGTGGTGGGGCCGATGATCCGCAATGCCGGGGCGTGTCACGAAATGGGCATGCCGGTCGCGGACATGTTGCGGGGCTACCTAGCTACGGAAGACTCGCCCAACCGTGGCCGCGACCTGCACGTCGGTGGTCGCCGGTACGGCATCGTGACGCCGATCTCCATGGTAGGCGCCTTGGCAGCGGTGATCGCTGGCTATGGCCTGGGCTTTCGCAAGCTGGGCACGAAGCGCCTCGCCCTCACCTGGGTGGGAGACGGTGCGACCAAGGCGGGGGAGGTGCACGAGGCCTTCAATCTCGCGGCCACGCAACGATTGCCGGTCATCTTCATAATCCAGAACAATCAGGTCGCGCTGGGAACCCGCCTGGAGGAGCACCACGCGGCGGACGGCTTCGCCGAGTTGGGGCGCTTGTACGGAGCCACGGGTGCGCCGTTTGATGGGAACAACGTGCTGGACGCCTACGCGGCCACCCATTGGGCGGCGGAGATTTGCCGCGCCGGCGAGGGCCCGGTCTTTCTGGCGGCGGAGACCTTCCGCATGTCCGGGCACGCGACGCACGATGAGAAGGAGGCGCGTGAGCTTTTCAGCGAGGAGGAGTTCGCTAGCTGGGGTCGCCGCGATCCGATAGGCTGTTACGGGGCTTGGCTGGTGAACGGCAGGCTGAACCTGGAGACGGGTGCGCAGTGTGAGCCCGGCGCTGCAACGGGGGTCAATAGTGCCGCGCTCGAGGAGGTCGAGGCGCGGGTGACGGAGGAGGTCGAGAGCGCCGCGGCGGAAGCTCTGGCCGGCCGGGCGCGAATGCCGCGGCCGGAGAGCGCCGTGGAAGGGGTGTACGGGACCTGGCCGGAGTCGGGAAGGCAAGAGAAAGACCGTTTCTAACCGTTCGTCGCTGAGATCTTGGGAGGAGTGACGGTGGAGTTCTTTGAGCGTTTGCTGTCGCTGCCGGGTCCGTCCGGTCATGAGGTCTTGCCGGCCCGCGCCTGGCGCGAAGAGGCCGAAGGCTTTGCGGATCGGGTCTGGGCCGATGTCGCGGGCAACAGTTACGCCGAGGTCAACCCAACGGGCCGACCCCGGGTGATGCTGGCCGGGCACATTGATGAGATCGGCCTGATGATCAATCACATCGATGATGACGGTTTCCTCTACTTCTCGACCATCGGTGGTTGGGACCCCGAGGTTCTCGTGGGCCAGCGCGTCGAGATCTTGACGCGCGATGGGTCGATACCCGGCGTCATCGGTAAGAAGGCGATCCACCTGCTGGAAAAGGAGAACCTGGAGAAGATCTCGAAGGTGAAAGATCTATGGCTCGACATCGGAGCCAAGGATGGGGCCGATGCCCGAGGACGAGTCCGCGTTGGTGACGCAGCCGTGCTGGCGGCGACGTTCCTGCAACTGCCCAACGGACGTCTTGCGTCGCGGAGCATCGACAATCGCGTAGGGGCACTTGTGGTGCTGGAGGCGCTGCGAGCGTTGGCCAGCGAGCGGCCCAGCGCCGGAGTCGTGGCGGTGGCGACCACGCAGGAGGAGATCGGGGTGGGCGGCGGTGGAGCCGGGCCCGGCGCATTCGGGCTTGACCCGCAAGTGGCTTTCGTCGTGGACGTCACGCACGCCACCGACTACCCGGGGGCCGAACGCAAGGGTCACGGCGACCACCGCCTGGGTGGCGGCCCCGCCATCTGTCGCGGATCCGCCGTGAACGGAGTTCTGTTTGAACGTCTGATTGAGGTAGCCGAGGGGGCGAAGATCCCTCATTCCATCGAGGCGGCTCCAGGACGGACGCGGACCGATGCCGACAGTATCGTCATGGCGCGCGCCGGCATCGCCACCGCGCTCGTCTCGGTGCCGAACCGCTACATGCACTCACCGAACGAGATGGTCGCACTGGAGGATGTGCGGCACGCGGCTCTGTTGCTGGCCGCCACCATCCGCACATTGAGCGCCGACGACGAGTTCGTCCCCTCCTGAAAAGGCGGTTGAGGGGACGCGGTTTTGGAAGAGGTCAGTCGCGCCGCTCCCTCCGCACGTCGGTCAGCTCGTCCGAGCGGTAGACGGGGGCGTCCATGGAGGCACTTCGCTGATAAAGGTCGAGGAGCTGCTTGCGAGAGAGGCGCTCGAGGTCGTCCTGGCTGGTCAGCAGGTTCTCCTCCACTTCGACCACTCGATAGGGCCGCTGCCCGGTGGGCTGACAGAAGAACAAGACGAGGCGTGAGCCGGGCCGTGAGCGGTCCTGGCCCAACCTCACCTTCCAGACGTCACCATCGATCTTGACAGTTGCCATAAGGTAAATTGCCCCTCCCGGATAGGAGCCTCTAGTTGTCGTGGTCCGGCTCGACCCTCACGATCTCGGCGAGGTTGAGGCCCAGCGAGCGCTCCTCCCCCGCCACTCGAACTCGCATCGGCCCTTCATAAGGCTCCGGTTCTAGAACCTCCACCCGCGTGCCTGGGAAGAGACCCAACTCGGCCAAGTAGCGCAAGCGTCCCTCGTCCGCGTCGCTGACCTCGCGAACGATAACCGTCGCACCCTCAGGCATCTCGGACAGCCGGGGGTGCCGCTCTTCGGTCAGCTCTCCCTTGGCCGACGGAATCGGAGAACCGTGCGGATCAAGGGCCGGGTGGCCGAGCGCCTCCGCCATTCGCTCCACCAGCTCGTCCGAGGCCGCGTGCTCCAGGCGCTCCGCCTCGGCGTGCACCCGGTCCCACGAGTATCCGAGCCTCTCGATTAGATAAGACTCGATGACGCGGTGACGGCGGATTATCCGCAGCGCCGCCCGCTCCCCGGACGCGCTCAGCCGTACACCATGGTAAGGCTCATGGTCGACCAGCCCCTGCTCGGCAAGGCTCTTGACCATGTTGGTGACCGAGGCCGGCGTGCGGTCGAGCTGCTGCGCAAGCGAGGACGTACTGACCGGTGCGTCCTCGCGCTGGAGATGTCGTATCGCCTTCAGGTAGTCCTCGACGGCACGGGAGTGGCCGCGGTCTCCGTCGGCGTCCTGGTCGCTATCGGGCTCGGGTCGATTGTGGGGGGTCATCATGATTCTTAGTCCGGGCTAAAAGTTGCAGGCGCTTGGCCGAGTGTCAATGCGCCGCCAAGCGAGGATCGACCGGAAGTTTGACCGGCCGGATCCACGGACCTAGGTTAGCCGCGGCGGCCGTGGGTACTTCCAACTCGCGGCCGTTACCGCGCTGGGAACCGGTAAGTGTTGAAGAGATGGAAGGGGCATGGTGACGACCGGGTCAGAAGGCACATACGATTTGCCGGAGCCGGGGGCGGCGCGGGTGGATCTGCACTTGCATTCCACCTGTTCCGACGGCCTATCGAGACCGGCAGAGGTGGTCGATGCGGCGCAGGAGAGTGGCTTGCTGGCGATCGCGCTGACCGACCACGATACGGTCGCGGGGATCGCGGAGGCGCGCCAGAGGGCGGAGCGACTCGACCTGGCGTTCGTACCAGGGATCGAGTTCTCATGCCACGACGAGACCGGATCGACCCACCTGCTAGGCTACTTCATCGATCCGCAGAACGGAGGTCTGTTGGAGTGCTTGGGCGCCATTCAGGCGGACCGACTCAATCGAGCCGAGGCCATCGTGGCAAAGCTCAACGGCCTGGGTCTAGAGGTCACCTTCGAAGCGGTACTGGCACAGGCGGCGCCGAGCCGCTTGATAGCCCGGCCGCACATCGCCCGGGCCCTTGTGGAAGGTGGTTGGGTCAAAAGCTACGGAGAGGCCTTCGCGCGCTTCCTAGCAGCGGGCCAACCGGCGTACGTGCCAACTCTGCGAATCAGTCCCGCGGAGGGTATCGCGCGCATCCAGGCGGCCGGGGGACTGGCGGTGCTGGCGCACCCGGGGCTGACGCACGGCGAGCAAGCGATACGGCGCTTGGCTGCGGCTGGCCTGGACGGATTGGAGACCCTCCACCCGGAGCACGGCCCGTGCGAGGTGAGGAAGCTGCGCCGCCTGGCGGCGGAGCTGGACTTGCTGGAAACCGGGGGATCAGATTGGCACGGTCGGAGCGACAGGCGGCGCGGCCAACTGGCATCCCAGGCGGTGCCCTACGAGTGGTACCTGAAGCTGAGTCAGGCTGCCGAGCGACGCCGCCTGGGGATTCGAGGTTAGCAAACCGCCTGTAGGATGGAGCGAAAGATGGAAAGCGACTGGAGCGGAAGCGAGAAGGCATACGAGTTGGTGATCGTCGGGGCCGGTCCGGCAGGGCTGACGGCAGGGCTATACGCGCGTCGCTCAGAGCTGAACGCGGTGCTCCTGGAGCGCGGTCTGCCGGGTGGCCAGCTACTGAACACCGACTTGATCGACGACTATCCCGGACTTCCCGAGGTCGAGGGCCGAGAGTTGGCGGACCGGATGGCCCGGCATGCTCAGAAGTTCGGGCTGCCGATCGACACGGTCGACGTGGCAGGCATCAAGAAGATGGCGGACGGGGATTTCCGGATCGCGACGAACCAGGGTACGGTCTATCGCGCCCCCGCTGTGATCCTGACGGCTGGGGGCACTCCGAACAAGTTGGAGGTGCCGGGCGAGGACGAGTACTTGGGCAAGGGGGTGAGCTACTGCGCGATCTGCGACGGAGCCTTCTTCAAGGGAGAGACGATCGCCGTGGCCGGCGGTGGTGATGCGGCCGCGGAAGAGGCGGACTTCCTGACACGCTATGTCGAGAAGCTGTACCTGATTCATCGTCGTGACGAGCTGCGCGCGGCGAGGCTGCTGCAGAAGCGTGTGTTCGAGAACCCGAAGATCGAGGTGATCTGGGATACGGTGATCGAGGAGGTTCTAGGGTCGGCGAGGGGCATGAGCCAGCTGCGACTGCGCAACGTCAACAGCGGTGAGGAGAGCTTGCTCGATGTGAGCGGCTTGTTCGTCTTCATCGGGTTTCGGCCCAATACTGGGTTGCTGGAAGGCCACGCCGAGCATGATGCGGGTGGCTACTTGATAACGGACCGCGACATGCGAACATCGATTCCGGGATTGTTCGTTGCCGGCGACGTCCGGGCGCAACTTACTCGCCAGATCACGACAGCGGTCGGCGATGCCACGACCGCCTTGATCGCGGCGGAGAAGTACCTCACGGAGTTGAAGGAAGCGAGGCGGGCCGCGGAGACGGTGTCGCCCTAGCCGGGAGTCCGAAGCTGCCGAACGGTGTTCGTTTCGTTGACAGAGGTTGGCCGGTTGGTAGCTTCTGGGGAGCGGAACGGTGATGGTTGCCGAGGGTACAGCGTTCCGGCACTGTCGAACAGAGAAAGCGGAGGACATTAGCCGCATGGCTGACACTAAGGAAAGCGCTGTCGGGCTGGTCGACCTCACGCCGGAGGCGGCCGAGAAGGCTCGGCTATTCATGGAGGAGGAGAACCTGTCGCCAGCCGAGGCCGGTTTGCGAGTCAGTGTGCTGCCGGGCGGCTGCTCGGGTTTTCAATATGGCCTCAACCTCGAGGAGGAGGCTCGCGACGACGACGAAATCGTGATCTCCCAGGGGGTCCGGTTGTTCGTGGATCCTTTCAGCTCGCAGTATCTGAAGGGCACGCTTATCGGCTACACGAGCTCGTTCCAGGGCTCGGGCTTCACTTTCAGCAATCCGAACGCTGCGGGCGGTTGCGGCTGCGGATCTTCGTTCGCCGTCTGAGCTCGGGGCGGTCAGGTTGTGAACTGGGCCCGCGGCCGCGCGGGCCCAACCTTTTCCACCCTCTCCCGGACACTATCTTCCAGCAGCGGCGGTCACTCTGAGATGAAAGTACGTGGCTTTCCTGTGGGGCCTCTGCAGGCCAACGCCTATCTGGTGATCTGCGAGGAAACCGGCGCAGCGATTCTCGTGGACCCGGGCGACGAGCCGGAGCGACTGCTGGCGGCAGCTGCGGCGGAAGGGGCGACGATCGAGTCGATCGTGCTTACGCACGCCCACATCGATCACGTGGGAGGCGTGGCGGGCGCCAAGCGGTCGACGGGGGCTCCCGTCTTGCTGCATTCTTTGGATCTGGGCCTGTACTCCGCCGCGGCCATTCAGGCGCGATCGTTCGGACTCCAGATCGAGACGCCGCCAGAGCCCGACGCCGAACTGCGAGAGGGGCAGAGCCTTTCGGTTGGCAAGGCGACCCTCGAAGTACGCCACACCCCGGGCCATTCGCCGGGGCACGTGTGCCTGGTGGGTGAGGGATTCGCGATCGTGGGAGATTGCGTGTTCGCGGGCTCGATCGGCCGGACCGACCTGCCCGGTGGCGACTACCGTACTCTGATCGAATCGATCGAGCAGAAGCTGCTGACGCTACCGGACGAGGTGATCCTCTATTGCGGTCATGGACCCGCGACCACGGTCGGCCGGGAGCGGGAAACGAATCCCTTCTTGACGGGGAGCCTGGGTTGGAATGGGTAGGGAAGCGAGAGGCGATCGGCCAGATCCGGTGGCGGCAGAAGGCCAGCGGTGCTGTCTGCGGTGCGGGATCCCGGTGAAGGATCGCCCACGCGGCTGCAAGGCGGGGCACTGTTCGAATTGTGGGCATCCTTACCCGCTGGGCGACTGCTCCGATTGAAGTGCCGGGAGCGAAATTGGCCCTTATCAGGTGAGCGAGAGTCTTATGACCCGGCAGACGGGGGAACCGCGCGCCATGGGTACGGTGCGGCTGTCTGAGCTGAAGGCGGCTTTGCGAGGAGGAACTCGGCTTCTCATCCTCACGCACGACAACCCCGACCCAGACGCCCTGGCCAGTGCGTACGCTTTGATGCGACTGGTCGAGACCTTTGATGGGATGTCGGCCCGCATCGGTTTCGGCGGCTTCGTGGGTCGAGCTGAGAATCGCACGATGGTGCGCGAGCTTGGGCTACCGATCACGCCGACGCGCATGGTCTCCTTCGAGGATGTGGACCACATCGCGCTGGTAGATACGCAGCCGGGTAGCGCGAACAACTCGCTGCCGGAAGACCGGGAGGCGGCGATCGTCATCGATCACCACCCACTACGCGATCAAACGCGGCTCGCGCCTTTCCATGATGTGCGCGCCGAATGTGGAGCCACCTGCACGATACTGACGCGCTACCTGCAGGCGGCGGGAATAGCGCTCGAGGGTATGCTGGCGACGGCGCTCTTCTACGGTATCCAGTCCGAGACCCAGGACCTGGGTCGTGAAGCGACGGAGGATGACATCGAGGCCAGCCTGGCGCTCTACCCGGGCGCTGACCGGGCCCTGATCTCACGCATCCGCTACCCAGATCTGCCGACCGCCTATTTCAGGTCGCTCCACCGCTCGCTGGAGCGGACGCGGACGCGCGGCCCGGTTGTGATCTCCTACCTAGGCTTTCTGGACTATCCGGACCTGGTCGCCGAGCTGGCCGACTTCTATTTGCGGCTGCGAGGATCGTTGTGGTCATTTTGCATCGGTCAGTTTCAGGATGATGTTCTCATCTCGATCCGGACCTCCTTGCCCGATGCGGCAGCGGGTGATTTGCTGCATCGCGTTGTCGGCGCGGACGGGAGTGCGGGCGGCCACGGGATGATGGCGGGAGCGCGCATCCCTGTTGGCGAGCTGTCGGCGGAGGATACGCGTCTGAAGAGCGAGGAGCTGGTCAACAGATTCATCAAGGAGCTGGGCGTGGAGGAC
This sequence comes from Gemmatimonadota bacterium, assembly GCA_020350785.1. Taxonomy (GTDB): domain Bacteria; phylum Gemmatimonadota; class Gemmatimonadetes; order Palauibacterales; family KS3-K002. The sequence goes on along the minus strand of CP070722.1, from coordinate 637,493 downwards.
GAGGCCGGAGGCGGACTTCTGGATCCGCCGGTCAGCGAGGGAGGTTCGTAACTTTCCATGCTGCGTGTGGGCCTCACCGGCAACGTCGGTGCCGGCAAGACGACGGTGGTGGGCCTGTTCGCGGGCTGGGGCGCCGTCGTAGTCGATACCGACGTGCTGGCGCGGGAGGTCGTAGCGCCGGGCAGTCCGGCGCTGGCGCGAATTCGGGAAGCCTGGGGAGATGAGGTGATGGCTGACGACGGCGGCCTGGATCGCGCAGCGTTGCGGCGCTTGGTCTTCTCCGATCCGGCGGCTCGCGCGGAACTGGAGGCGATCCTCCACCCCGCCATCAAGTTGCGCTGCCGGGACTTGTTCGCAGAAGCCGAGGCGCGGGGAGACCGCATAGTGATCGGTGTCGTTCCGCTACTCTATGAGACCGGGATGGACGAGGAGTTCGACGTCGTTGTGCTGATCGATGCTCCGCTGGCGCAACGCATCCGGCGCCTGGTCGGCAAGCGAGGCCTCAGCTCCGAAGAGGCTCGGGCGGTGGCCGCGGCGCAGATGCCTGCGGCGGGAAAGCGCACGCGTGCCGATTTCATAATCGACAACGACTCCGATATCACTACGTTGGAACGGCGCGCCTGGGAGACTTGGAAGGAGATCGAGAAGCTGGGTGCGCCCGCATGACCGAGTTGCGGATCGACCTTCACGTGCATACCCAGGCCTCACACGACTGCCGCAGTCGCTACGTCGATGTGGCGAACACGGCACGGGCTCGCGGTCTGGACAGGATCGCGATAACCGACCACAACGAAATCGAGGGCGCCTTCCGCACGCGCGACATCGCGCCGGACCTCGTCATCATCGGTGAGGAGGTGAAGACGGCCGAGGGTGTGGATATCACGGGGCTGTTTCTGTCCCAAAAGATCCCGAAGGGTACCCCCGCCGTCGAAACGGCTCAGGCCATCCGTGAGCAGGGGGGGCTGGTCTACATCCCGCATCCCTTTGCCGGTGGTAAGGGTTTGGGAGTGGAGATTCTGGAGTCGGTGTCGCCCTGGGTGGATATCGTCGAGGTCTTCAACGCCCGCATCCATCGCCCGAAGCTCAACCAGGAAGCAGCGAAATGGGCCCGGGAGCGAGGTCTGCCGGGTGGGGCCGGCTCCGACGCGCACACGTTGCGTGAGATTGGGCGCGGCGTCGTTGAGCTTCCGGCCTTCAACGGCAGGGACGAGCTGGTCGAGGCGCTGCGCTTCGGCCGGATCGCGGGCCGAAGCTCGAGCCGTTGGGTTCACCTGGCCTCTACCTGGGCCAAGTTCGCACCGACCTGGGCGATGGGCGTTGCTTGACACCGCCAGCACGCCCGCCTAGAGTAGCGCGACCTTACATACGCCATCAGACGGCCTGTGCTTATGGAAATCCTTGAGAACATTGTCAACACTGCTTCCCGCTACATCTGGGACGCGGGCCTACCGGTTCGAGGTTACGAGATCCCCTGGGTGGTCGTTGCGCTGCTGGGCACGGGGATATTCCTCACAGTGCGCCTCGGGCTGCTGCAGCTCCGCAAGCTCGGTCACGGCTTCGCGGTCACCTCGGGCATCTACGACGATCCGAACGAGCCGGGCGACGTCTCCCACTTTCAGGCGCTGACGACCGCCCTGTCGGCGACCGTCGGGATCGGCAACATCGCCGGCGTCGCCATCGCCATCCACTGGGGTGGTCCCGGGGCGCTGTTCTGGATGTGGATGACCGCGTTCCTGGGCATGGCCACGAAGTACTCGGAAGTCACGCTGGCCCAGAAGTACCGCGACGTCGAAACCCAAGACTTGGATCCTTACAAGTGGGAAGGGTCGGTGTCGGGCGGCCCGATGTATTACATCGAGCGGGGGCTGGGTCCGGCCTGGAAGCCGCTGGCCGTGTTCTTTGCCGCGATGCTTGGTACCACGGCGTTCCTGACGGGTAATGCCATCCAGGCGAACACGGTTGCCGACACGATGAAGACCTTCGTGGGTGTGCCGGTCTGGATAACCGGGTTGGTCACGGCCAGCATCGTCGCCCTGGTCATCATCGGCGGCATCAGCCGGATCGGGAAAGTCACCGGCATTCTGGCGCCCAGCATGGCGGCGATCTACGTGGCCGGAGCGCTGGTCATCATCGGACTCAACTATGACAGTGTGATCCCAGCGTTCGGACTGATCTTCCGCGAGGCGTTCCAACCGACGGCGGGTGTGGCGGGCACGGGGGTCGGCGTCTTCTTGATGACGATGATGTGGGGGGTCAAGCGGGGCCTGTTCTCGAACGAGGCCGGACAGGGCTCGGCGCCCATCGCCCACGCGGCCGCCAAGACCGACGAGCCCGTGTCGGAGGGTGTGGTGGCTCTCGTCGAGCCGTTCATCGATACCATCGTGATCTGCACGATGACCGGGCTGGTCATCATCCTGACCGGCGTCTTCTCGGCTCGGGTACCGACCGAGATCACACTGGGCGCGGGCGACATCTCTTATGTGATCCAGCAGGCGAACGGCAACTACGACGACCTGGACGGATCGGCGCAGATCGCGATCGAGGATGGGCGGTATGTAGAGCGGGAAGGCGTAGCGGCGCGCGTCGCCTGGCATGAGGTTGCTGTCGAACCCCTGTATGTGGACGCGGAGCGGACGCAGCCTTTCAGCGGCGTCGTATTCACGGATCGAGCCGAGGCCGTGGCGGCCGATGGCTCGACCTTCAGCGTGCTCTACGGTGAGGCCGTGGAGAGCGGCGCGCCACTGACGATGCTGGCCTTCCAGCACGGCCTGCCCGGCGATTGGGGCAAGATCATCGTGGTTATCAGCGTCTTCCTCTTCGCCATCTCGACGGCCATCTCGTGGAGCTACTACGGTGACCGCTGCGCCAACTACCTGTTCGGCCACCGCGCCGTGCTCCCCTACAAGTTCGTCTTCGTCACCATGCACTTCGTCGGCTCGATCCTGACCCTCGCCGTCGCGTGGACGTTGGGCGATGTGTTCTTGGGGATCGTCATTCTGCCCAACCTCCTGGCGCTGATTCTGCTGTCGCCGCAAGTGGTGGAGATGACGAAGAGCTACTTTGCGCGTAAGCCCTGGATCGAGAACCGTGAGGCACATCGCCGCTCCAAGCAACAGCGGCGCTACGGGCCGATCGGCGGAGGAGGGCCTTCCTCCGGCGCAGACGATTGAGCGGCAGGGCGAAACACCGCAGCGAGCTGACCCGTCGGATAGCAGAGCGCCTCGGGCGCGCCAGCTCGATCGCCGTATCGACGCACCTGGGTGGCGACGGGGACGGCTGGGGCTCGGCCTGCGCGCTGGCGCACCACTTCGGGGCGGTGGGCATCGATGTGAGGCTGCTGGCGGCGAGCCCGATGCCCGAACGCTTTCGCTTCCTACTTCCGGAAAGCAGTGAGCTCTGGCCGCCGGATCGGACCGGGATCGAGGCGCTAGAGACGGCCGAGGTCCAGGTGGTGGTCGACGCCTCGGAGCCGGGGAGGCTGGGGCGCTTCGCCAACCACTTTCAGCCGCAGCGCACGATCGTCATCGATCACCACGCGGTTGCGACCCGGGAGATCGAATCGGCTCTATCGCTGATCGACCCCGACGCGGCCGCCACCGTGGAAGTGCTCTACGAAGTTCTTCTGGAAACCGGCACCCCGGTCAGTCCAGCTACTGCCCGCGCCCTGTACGTAGGCCTGGTGACCGACACCGGATCATTTCGCTATTCCAACACCAGCGCGCGTGCGCATCGCCTGGCCGCGGCCCTCATCGAGGCGGGCGCGGATCCTGGGGCGCTCTATCGGCCGCTGTTCGCGAACCTGACCTCGGCGGAACTGGTCACGCTGCGAGCGGTGATCGAAGGGTTGGAGAGGGACCCGGAACTGGGAATCACCTGGTCGAGCCTGGGAGCGCGGTTGCTCCGCGAGGTCGGTGCCTTGGACGAGTACGAGGGCATCATCGATCACCTGCGCAGCCTGTCCGGTACGGAGGTGGCGATCCTGTTCCGCGAGCTGCAGGCCGGCCTGGTGAAGGTCTCGCTGCGCTCGACGGGTGACACGAACGTGGCGGAGCTGGCCCGGAGCTTTGGTGGCGGTGGTCACGAGAGGGCGGCGGGAGCGACGGTGGAGGGAGACCTGGCGGAGGTCCGCAGAAGAGTCCTGGAGGCGGTGCGGGGACTGCGAGGCGGGCGGCCCGGCAAGACTTGAGACGGAGCGGAAATGTCGGTATTATAGTGAATTAAGTAGGAAGACAGACGGCCGAATCCGGCCATGACAGCCCCTTCCGGGCGACGCCCGGGGGGCCGCGCAAGGCGGAAGCAGCCTTTGTGAAGCTGGGTGAGGGAGGTGGAGGCTGTGAGCTTGCATAAGAAAGATGGACGTGCGAACGGTTCCCGACGCCGCATGCTGCAGAAGGGTGTAAACGGTTCCTCCAACGCGGATCGGGCGCTGCCGCTCGACCTACGACTCCGAGCCATCGCAGAAAACGTACCCGCCTCCAGCGTCGAGGAGGTCTGGGTATTCCCACCGCTGCCCGATCGGTCAATCGCTTCCGAGTTCATCGTGCTGGTCTGCTACAACGGTGGTGACGATCGCCGTCGTATTCTGACCTGCCACGTCGACGCCCAGTTGGGCGAGTCCGAGGGCGACGAGTTGCGCTGGGTTCAGCGGGTCCGCGAGCAAGGAACCGCGCCGCATTCTTGGGTGACGGGAATGCCGGACCGGCTGTTGAAGCGGCTGTCGGATGCCGGTGTGCCGGAGATTGTCGAGATCGGTGGGCGCAGCCAGGCGTGGGAGGAGGCGGTAGCGCGCTTCGCGGGCGGTGCCGCCGAAGGGGCGGCGTCCGGGCTGGCCGGCGGTGTACCAAACGTTGACATTCGAGTCCAACCGGAAATAAGTTTTAGTACGGTTATTGAGTTGCCGAGCAACGGGGCAACCCCGGAACATACATAGATAGTGCAGCCCCACCATCAATAGTCCGGCCTGCGCCTGGACCTCAGGCGATCCGTGGCCGAAACGTTCGGTATATCGACATGGACATTGCAGCAAGCAGTGGCGCGGAAGGGCGCCTGCGAGCGGCGCTCGAAGCGAGCGGTCATCGGCACACGGCGCAGCGCGGGGCGGTTTACCGCTATCTGCGCAATGTGACGACGCATCCGACGGCCGACGAGATCTTCACCCAGGTTCGGGAGGTGCTCCCCGACATCAGCCTGGCGACGGTCTACAAGGCGCTGGAGGCGTTCGTCGAGGCCGGCCTCGCGCGCAAGCTCAGCGTCGGCGGCGGCCCCGCTCGCTATGACGGCCGCACCGAACAGCACGATCACGTGCGCTGCCTGAGGTGCGGTATCGTCCGTGATGTAATAGGCCCACACGACTCGGAAATGATCCGAGGGCTGGGGAGCGGTGACGGGTTCGAGATCATCGACTATCGACTCGAGCTCATCGGCTACTGCCCGGCCTGCCAGAGCTGAGTCGAGCTGGGCGACACAAGACAGCTGCGGCTGGTTGCCTCCATCCCGCCTGCGAGGCGCGGGCGACGTTCATATGCGCGGCACGGAGGATTCCGGGTCGCGCATTTCTGCTCACTGGAGGGCTAGAGGGTGATTACGGCGAGCATATTTGTGCCGAAGAAGATCTTTCTCACGAAGGGTGTTGGTGTGCATCGCGAGCGTCTCTCTGCCTTCGAAATGGCACTGCGCGATGCGAAGATCGCGCGCTTCAACTTGGTCAACGTCTCATCGATTTTTCCGCCGCACTGCCAGTTGATCGAGAGCGAAGAGGGCTTGGAGGAGATGACACCCGGGCAGATCACTTTCGCGGTCATGTCCAGGCTTGATACCAACGAGCCCAGCCGCTTGATCGCCGCCAGCATCGGCGTGGCGATTCCGAAGGAGGTGGAGCAGTTCGGCTACCTGTCGGAACATCACGCTTACGGCCAGAATGAGAGGGTCGCCGGCGACTACGCGGAGGATCTGGCGGCGAGCATGCTGGCGACGATCCTGGGGGTTCCCTTCGATCCCGACACCGCTTGGGATGAGCAGCGCGCCCAATGGGAGCTCTCCGGCAAGATCGTGCGCACCCTAAACATCACGCAGACGGCGGAGGGTCCCGAGGATGGGAAGTGGGTCAGCGTGGTTACCGCTGCCGTTCTGTTGCCCTGAGTAGCGCGGTGGCGGACTACCCTTGGGAAGATTCCAACAGTTTCCTCGGTCTGGGTCCCGAGTTTACGGACCTGGCGGGGTCGCGTGTGGCTCTACTCCCGGTACCGTACGAGGCGACCACGAGCTACATGGAGGGGGCGCGACGTGGGCCGCAAGCGATCATCGCCGCGTCGCGGCACGTCGAGCTTTACGACCATGAGCTCGACACTGAGCCCTACCGCGTCGGCATCCACACTCATCCTGCACTCGAACTGACGGCGGGTGGCCCTGAAGCGGCGCTCGAACAGTTGCGGGAGGCCTACGCCGATGTCTGTGCCGGCGGGCAGTTCGTCATCGCGCTGGGAGGTGAGCACACCATCACCCAGGTGCCTGTACACTACTGGGCCGATCGTGCAGATGGCGAGCTCTCGGTGCTCCAGTTCGATGCGCATGCTGACCTGCGCGATAGCTTCCACGGGACCCCCTGGAGCCATGCCTGCGTTATGCGGAGGGTGGTGGACAGGGCCAGGCCGGTCGGGGTCGGGATCCGGGCCATCGATCTTGAGGAGCGCCGGCTCATCGACGCGCTGGGGCTCACCATGGTCTACGGCGAGCAGCTGGGCAGCGGCGATTGGCAGGATCGTGTGCTGGAGGCCCTGGCGGATAACGTGTACATCACTTTTGATGTGGACTTCTTCGATCCAGCGGTCGTACCGTCCACGGGCACGCCGGAGCCGGGTGGCGGAACGTGGGAACAGGCGTTGACTCTGCTGAGGCGCGTCTTCAGCGAGAAGAAGGTGGTTGCCGCCGACGTAGTGGAGCTTGCGCCGCTGGCGGGCCTCGTGGCCCCGGATTTTCTAACGGCCAAGCTGATCTACAAGATGATTGGGTATTGGCAGCTCGGAGCGATGAATGGATAGTGGCGCCTCGGTCGGCATCGTTGTCGCTTTCCTCGCGGGGTTGCTCTCGTTCTTGAGCCCTTGCGTTTTGCCGCTCGTGCCATCCTACGTCTCGTTCGTGACGGGCCTGGGAATGGAGGAGCTGGAATCGGGCGGCGGGTCAGTCAAGCGGGTAACGCTCGTACACTCGCTTCTGTTCGTGGCCGGCTTCACACTCATCTTCCTGCTGATGGGCGCTTCCGCGACCTACGTCGGGCAGTTGCTGCGCACATACCAGGAAATCATCGCGCGTATCGGTGGGGTGGTCATCATACTGTTCGGAGTCTTGTTGCTGGGCGTGATCCCGATTCCGGCCCTCAGTCGTGAGCGCCGCTACCAGTTTCAGAAGAAGCCCGTAGGCTATGCCGGGACGGTGGCGGTCGGTATGGCCTTCGGGGCCGGCTGGGTTCCGTGTATCGGACCGATTTTGGGAGCCATACTCACGCTGGCCGCGACCCGCGCCGATGTGGCCGAGGGTATCGGGCTGTTGGGTGTCTATTCCGCGGGACTCGCGATCCCGTTCGTCCTGAGCGCCGTTGCCCTCACCGCGTTCCTCTCCTGGTTTCAGCGGTTCCGCCGCTACGTGCGCTTCGTGGAGTGGATAGCGGGTCTGCTGCTGATCCTGGTCGGGCTCCTGCTGGCCACCGGGAAGTTCACGGTGCTGGCCGGCTGGCTCGTGCAATTCACACCTGAGTTTCTTCTCGAGCGGATCTAGTGGCTGGCGGCCGGGCGCGCCTCAGACGGGGGCGGCGCCGGCCAGGTCGCTGCCCTTATTGACTTGCAGGCTCTCCTCGAGCAGCTGACGCCTCAGTAGGTGCGCGTAGATTCCGTTGGCCTCCAGCAGCTCGGTATGGCGACCACGCTCCACGATCTCGCCGTTCTCCAGAACCAGAATTACGTCGGCATCCTTCACCGCCGTGACCCGATGGGATACGATGAGGCTGGTGCGCTGGTGGAAGACGTCGATCAAGCCAGCGAGTATGGCCGCCTCGGTGTGGGTGTCCACCGACGAGAGCGCATCGTCCAGAATGAGGACGGGCGCATCACGGGTGAGCGCCCGAGCCAGCGTGGCTCGTTGCTTCTGGCCGCCCGAGAGATTGATGCCGCGCTCGCCGAGCTGGGTGTCGTAGCCCCGCGGGAAATCCTGGACGGTGGCTGCCAGCTGGGCGATCCGCGCCGCGGTATCGACTCGTTCGGTCTGGCCGCCGTCCTGCAGTCCGAAAGCGATATTGGCGCCGAGAGTTTCGGAGAAGAGGAACGGTTCCTGGGGAACCATGGCGACCAGGTGACGTAGCTGCTCCAGCTTGATCTGTTTGATGGGCACGCCGTCGAGCCGGATCTCGCCCTCGTCGGGATCGTAGAAGCGCGGTATGAGCCGCACGACTGAGCTCTTGCCGGATCCGGTTCGTCCGACGATCGCGGCGGTCTGGCCGGGCTCGATTCCGAAAGAGACATGGCGCAGGACGTAACGTTCGGTGCCCGGATAGCGGAAGGAGACGTTGCTGAACTCTATTCTTCCAGCCGGCCGCGCGATCTCCACGGGTCGTTCCGAGTCTTGGATCGAGGGCGCCTCGGTCATGATCTCTTGAATCCGACCCATCGAGGCCGCCCCGCGCTCGAAAAGGTTAATCACCCAGCCGAGTGCAATCATCGGCCAGATCAGCTGCAGAAGGTAGAAGGTGAAGGCGACGAAGTCGCCGATGGTTATCCGTCCCATCACGACGTCGCGGCCACCGACGCCGAGGACGATTACCGCGCCCAAGCCGGTGAGAAGCATGAGCGTGGGATGAAAGAGCCCCCAGACACGGGCGAGCCGGATGTTGAGGCGCAGGTAGTCCTGGTTGAGGGCGGCGAAGCTGCTGCTCTGGGCCTGTTCCTGGACATAAGCGCGGACGATGCGGGCGCCCGCCAGGTTCTCTTGGGCCATCGTGGAGATTCGCCCGAACTGGGCCTGGATGGCCTCGAATCTCCGGTGGATCTCGCGTCCGAAGTAGAGGACGACCGGCGGAACGATCAGTAAGGGCAACGTCGAGAGGATGGTGAGTCGCGGGTCGATGAGGACGAGCATCGTCAGCGCGATGACCGAAACGACGGCGGTGTTGACTAGGTACATGATGGCCGGTCCGACGACCATGCGGACGGCCGGGATGTCGTTGGTGGCCCGGCTCATCAACTCGCCTGTCGGCACGCGCTGGTAGAAGTCGGGCGCGAGCCGGAGCAGATGGGCGAAGTAGTCGTCGCGCAGGTCGTTCTCCACGTGCCGGCTCATGCCGTTCAACAGCTCGCGCATGAGGTAGCGGCCCGCACCGCCGATCAGCGACAGCCCAACGATCGCCCCGGCATAGGCGGCCAATCCGGCTGGTGTGATACCGCTCTCCAGCGCATCGATAGCCAACTTCAGTAGGTAGGGCCAGGAGAGGGCAAAAAGGTTGCTCACCACCACGAGCGAGAGGCCCGCGGCGACGCGCCTCCGGTAGCGCCGGGCATAGGGGAGAAGTGGGGCGAGTTTCTTGAGCATTCTAGTATCCGAGCGCTCTGCCGTCTTCGCGTCTGGGGTCGGACGCGCCGTAGAGCGTACCGTTGGGCTCTCGGATAATGAGCTGGATATTGCCGAAGTACTCGCCTGTGCTGGTGAACCGATGACCGAAGCCGGCGAGGACCGAGAGCGTCGAGTTGTCCATGCCGTTGCGCTCGATCTCGATCTCGTCCGGGAGCAATTGGTGGTGAATGCGAGGCGCATCGACGGCGGTGCGGACGTCCATGCCGTAATCGATCACGTTGATAATCGTCTGAGCGACCGCTGTGATGATTCGCGGGCCGCCCGGCGAGCCGGTCACGAGGCGCAGCTGACCCTCGGGACTCACGACGATGGTCGGCGTCATGGCGGAGAGAGGCCGGCGTCCAGGTCCTATGAGATTCGCGTCGCTTTGTACGAGACCGAACTGGTTGGCGTAACCCGCACGCACCGTGAAATCATCTAGCTCATTGTTGAGGAAGAAGCCGGCGCGGTCGACCACCACGCCGGAACCGTAGCTCGAGTTCAGTGTGTAGGTGAGAGCCACGGCGTTGCCCTGCGAGTCGACGATCGAGTAATGAGTGGTGTTGAACCCCTCGGACAGTACGGGTACGCGATTGAACTCGTCCGAGGACGAGGCGCGGCTCCGCGATATGGTGGCCCGTAGCTCAGCGGCATACTGGTCACTTGTAAGACGGTCGATGGGTATTTCCACGTAGTCGGGATCGCCCAGGTAGTAGTTGCGGTCGGCGAAGGCGCGGCGGAAACTCTCCACCAAGAGGTGAATGGCGTCCGGCGTGTTGAAGCCCAGCTCCCGCAGGTTGAAGCCCTCCAGAATGTTCAGAGCCTCGGCTAGCGTGACGCCGCCCGATGAGGGGGGCGGCATGGAGATGATCGTGTGGCTCCGGTAGTCGAAGACTATCGGGTCACGCCAGTTGGCCCTGTAGCGGCGAAGGTCCTCGTGGGTGATCAGCCCGTCCCCCCGTCGCATCTCCTGTACGATCAGATCGGCGATGCGACCGGAGTAGAAGGCGTCCTTACCTTGGGCGGCAATCTCGCGCAGCGTCCCCGCGAGGGCGGGCTGGCGGAAGGACGATCCCACCCGAGGAGCCTCGCCGCCGGGATAGAAGGTTTGCCGGGTCGCGTCGAATTGTGTGAGTATCGATGCCTTGGCTGCGAGTCCACGGTGGAGGCTCTCGGTCACGGTGAAGCCGTTCTCGGCGAGGTCGATCGCCGGCGCTACGAGGTCCTCCCAAGGGAGCGAGCCGTAGCTGGCGTGCAGTTCGGCCAGACCCGCTACGGTGCCGGGCACGCCGACGGCGAGGTGGCCTACCCGCGTGGCATCGGTGGGTATCCCCTCGGCATCGCGGAACCGTTCGGGCACCGCTTGCAGCGGGGCCATCTCGCGGAAGTCGAGGCTCGCGACTTCACCATTGGCCTGGCGCAGGACCGCGAAGCCGCCGCCCCCCAGGTTGCCGGCGCTGGGAAGAACTACGGCGAGGGCGAAGCCGACCGCGACGGCTGCGTCCACGGCGTTGCCGCCAGCCTGCAGGATGTCGAGCCCCACGCGAGTGGCTCTCGCGTCCGCCGTCGCGACCATCCCCTGGCTTCCGGTGCCGATGGGATCGAGGCCGCGGAATTCCCAATCGAAGGGGAAGGCTATTCGACTGGTGCGGCCTGCAGCGCCGGGTCCGACCGCCGGCGGCGCACAAGCGGCGGCGAGGGCGATCGCCAGCAAGGAGGTAAGGAACCGCATGGCAAGTCCTTTCATGGCTAGATGGTCAATCGACGTCCAGTTTCGGGCACAGGTCGTTCAGGATGCAAGAATCGCAGGCCGGCCGGGCGGCCCGGCACACGCGTCGCCCATGGCGGATGAGCTGGATATGGAAGGAGAAGCGCAACTCGGGGGGCACGGCGGGCTTGCTATTGAGCAGTTCGTGAGCCCTGTCGGCGTTGACTTCCGCCGGGATGAGGCCAAGCCTGCGTGCGAGACGGTGAACATGGGTGTCGACAGGCATGTAGGGCCGCCCCAGCGAGAAGCAGAGCACACAGGCGGCGGTCTTGACGCCGATCCCCCTGTGTCCGGTCAGGTAGTCGATGATCTCCGCATCGGACAAGCTCTCCAGATGTGATAGGTCGAGTCTGCCGTGCTCGTCGTGTAGCGCGTTCAACGTGTCTTGCAGCACGCGCGCCTTCTGCTTCCAGAGGCCGGCGGGCCGGATCGCATCTTCCACCTCCGAGCGGGGGGCCAATCGAAGCGCTTCCCAGCTCGAGAAGCGGGCGCGCAGAGAATCGTACGCTCGGTCGCGGTTACCGTCGGACGTATTCTGACTCAAGATTGTGAGGATCAGCTCATCGATGGGGGCGGTTCGCTCGCGCCGTGCCTTCCCGTATTCGCGCTCCAGGCGGCGGAGCAGCGCACGCACACGTCGGCGGAGCGGCGGGGATTTCGTCTCAGTGGTCACCATTCGGCGAGCGCTCGGGTCGCAGCGGCGGCCAGCACGGCCGCACCAGTGGGTAGGCAGCGCTCATCGATGTCGAATCTCGGCGAGTGGTGACTGCGGGGGTCGCCCGCGATCCCAGCGCCCAGCCAAAAGAAGCAACCCGGAACCTGCTGAGCGAAGTGGGCGAAGTCCTCGGCTCCCATGATCAGGTTGGCTTCACGCACGGCGGAGTCGCCTATGACCGATCGTGCGGCGGAGCGAACGAGAGCGGTGAGCGCGGCGTCGTTGACCAGCGGAGGGTTGACCGGGCGAATATCGATGGTTCCCGCGCCGCCCAGGGTGTCGGCCACGGCGAAGGCGTGGCGCAGTTCATTGTGCAGGCGTTGCTGCACCGCGCGGCTGAAATAGCGCAGAGTGCCCTCCAGCTGAACCTCGCTGCAGAGGATGTTCTCGGCGGTGCCTCCCTTGATTACGCCGAACGTGATCACGCTGGGCTCGAGGGGGTCGACGCGTCGCGATACGATCGCCTGAACGGCGAGAATCACGTGACTGGCGAGAAGAATCGCGTCGTGACCCTCGTGCGGGAGGGCGGCGTGGGCATTGCTGCCTCGGACAGTCCCGAACAGCGTGTCGCACCCCGCCATCAGCGGGCCCTCGCGAAAGAGGACTTGTCCGACCGGTGATTCGGAGGCGACGTGCAGACCGATGACGGCGTCGACATCTTCCAACGCGCCGTCGGCCATCATCCGTGTCGCGCCGCCCAGGTTCTCGGCATCGGTCGTCTCTTCCGATGGCTGGAAGATCAGACGCAGGCGGCCGCGAGGCAGAGAGCCGGCCTTGGCGCTTTCCGCCAGCAGCTGGGCCGCGCCCAGGAGGCAGGTGGTGTGGGCATCGTGGCCGCAGGCGTGCATCACACCGCTGTTGAGGGAGCGATAGGGAACGTCGTTGGCCTCTTGGATCGGCAACGCGTCCATGTCGGCGCGCAGGGCGATGGTGCGACCGGCGCCGTTTTTCAGCTCGCCGGTGCAACCGGTGACGCCGACGTTGGTCCTGACCGTGTAGCCGAGTTCCCGGAGTCGATCGGCTACCCGGGCCGCCGTTCGGGTTTCCTGGAAGGCCAGCTCCGGATGGGAATGGAAATCGCGCCTCGTCTCGACGAGTTGACGTGCCAGAGCATTGGCTCGGGAAAGCAGCTCCATCCTTCTCCTTTGCAGGCTTTTTGCCAGAACTCGCCAACGTTAGGTTTCCCGGCACACTTCGGCAACGGTAGAGTGCGCCCCGTGGGCGCGAGGTAGCTGACCACCCAGGATACAATGGCTGACGAGCTCTTCGATCCGCGGCTCACGGAACACCGCAACCCCAGGACCCGTGACATCGACCTGGCTAGTCCGCTGGAGATCGTCGATCTCATCAATGCGGAAGACCAGACGGTCCCGGACGCGGTTCGCACCCAGCGCGAAGCGATCGCCAGAGCGATCGAGATCGCCGTCGAGTGCTTCCGGAAAGGCGGGCGGCTGATCTATGTGGGGGCCGGGACCAGCGGGCGATTGGGAGTTCTGGATGCCACCGAGTGTCCCCCGACCTTCGGCGTCGCACCCGACTTGGTTCAGGGGATCATCGCCGGCGGCCAGGCGGCGCTCACGCGCAGCCAGGAAGGGTTGGAGGACAGGGCCGAGGAGGGCGCCGCGGCGATGGAGCGGGCGTCGGTCGACTCCCGGGACTTCGTCTTCGGGATCGCTTCGTCCAGCACGACACCCTATGTGCGCGGCGCGCTCGTCCGTGCTGCGGAGCTGGGGGCCAGCACCGGCTTCCTTTGTTGCACGGAACCGGATGCCGGCATTCGCGAGCTGGTGGATGTCAGCGTGGTGCCGCTCGTAGGGCCGGAGGTGATCGCAGGCTCGACCCGCCTGAAGGCGGGTACCGCGACGAAGCTCGTTCTCAACACGATCACGACCGGCGCGATGATCCGCCTGGGCAAGGTCTACGAGAACCTGATGGTGGACCTGCAGGCGATCAGCGAGAAACTGGTCGATCGCAGTCGGCGGATCACCATGGCCGTGACGGGCCTGAAGCGAGAAGAGGCGGCGCGGCTGGTCGAGGCGTCCGGCGGGTCGGTGAAGGTGGCTCTGGTGATGGGCGCTACG
>CP070722.1:618707-623235 GCA_020350785.1 Gemmatimonadota bacterium | reverse complement strand
GTCACCGAAGCCGTATCCGCCTTGCCCTCCGATATCGCGGTGATCGTCGCTGTATCCTCAGCCATGCCCGTCACCAGGCCGGTGGAGTCCACCGACGCCACCAGCCTATCTGAGCTCGACCAGGTCACCACGCGGCCGGTCAGCTCATTGTCCTCCGCATCCCACACCTTCGCCGTGAGCTGGACACTCTGCCCGACCAGCACCGACACTTCCGACGGGCTGATCTCCAGCGAATCGACCGGAACCGTCGTCACCACGACCGACGACGTATCGGCCTTCCCCTCACAGGTCGCCGTGATGAGCGACCAGCCCGGCGCTTCGCCTGATACGAGACCGGTCGAGTCTACCTCGGCCACGCCGCTGTCGCTGCTCGACCACGTGACCGCCGGATTCATCAGTGCGGCCCCGGCTTGGTCCCGCACCGTGACCGTGAGCTGGACCGTCCGGCCCACCACCACTTCCGCGCTGTCCGGCGTGATGACAACGGTGGCCGCAGGCCTCGGGCCCGTAACCGAATCGGAATCGTCACCGCAGGCGACAAGAGTCAACAAGAATGTTACGAATAACGATGACGCCACAGAGGATTTGGAGGCGAACGAGCGCAGGACTCGCAGGAACTCCACACTCGGCCAGTTAGTACTGCTCATACCACTACCGGCGGTCAGCGGATTTGACGATAGGCCCATCGCCAAGGTACGGCGCAGGCGGCGGATTTGCCACCTGCTCTCTGTCTGTGCCAGTCGAGCCACCAGCTCCGATCCGCCCCACGCTTGACGACAACGAGCTACCGGGATCACTTCAATACCTCATTCGCCCGAAACTGTTGCCCCCCGACTGAAGCCGTGCCCGAAGCCCGTAGCACTCGAAAGGAGCACCACGTGCGCACCACGACCCTCGCCGTCGCCTGTCTCGCCGTCGCCCACATCTCGCTGGCCTGCGCCCAGGAGACACCCTGGCCCACCGCCGGCTGGCAAACCTCAACGCCGCAGGCGCAGGGCCTCGCCGACTCGGCCCTCGTCGAGCTTCATCACGCCGTCGAGGCTGGCGACTACGGCTACGTCGACCGCCTGGTCGTCGTGCGGAACGGCTACCTGGTGATGAGCGAGCGCTACGAGCACGACTACCGTCAGATCAGCCAGGGCCGCGACACGGCCGCGCACCAGTACAACTACCACCACCCGGACTGGCACCCGTTCTACATGGGCCGCGCCGTGCACACGCTGCAATCGGTCACCAAGTCCATCACCTCGGCGTTGATCGGCATCGCCATCCAGCAGGGCGCGCTGGAGGGGACCGACGTACCGATGCTCTCGTTCTTCGAGGACTACGATCTCTCACGGGCAGACGAGCGCATGCGCCGGATCACGCTGGATGACCTGTTGACCATGCGGGCGGGAATCGAGTGGCACGAGACGGATCGGCCCGTCGACTCGACCAACACCACGATCCAGCTCGAGGCGAGCGATGACTGGGTCCAGTTCACCCTGGATCAGCCGATGATTCACGAGCCCGGCACGGTCTGGGTCTACAACAGTGGAGCCAGCCATCTGCTCTCCGCTATCATCAAGAAAACGACCGGAAGTTACATCGACGAGTACGCGGAACAGCATCTCTTCGGGCCGCTGGGCATCGACGAGTACCACTGGAAGAAGACACCGAAGGGTTACCCGGACACCGAGGGCGGCCTCTACCTGGAAACCGAGGACCTCGCCAAGATCGGATACCTCTACTTGAACGACGGCGTCTGGGACGGCCGGCGCATCCTGCCGGAGGGCTGGGTCGCCGCATCGACCGCACGCCGGGTCGATGACGTCGCCCCGGACAACGACACCCTGAACTGGGGCTACGGCTATCAATGGTGGCGCCTGGACACCGACGGGGTGGAAGTCTGGGCCGGCCTCGGCTACGGCGGACAGTACTTGCTGGTCATTCCGGAACGCGGCCTGATCGGCGTCGTGAACAGCTGGAACATCTTCGGACCGCGACCGTCCGTCCTCGGTCCTTTCCTTCAGACGCTGTTGGAGTCGAGCCGGACACGATGATGACAGCGAATCCTTCAGCGCCCAACCCACCCACTCGAACATGAAGCTCTACATCGCGGTCGCGCTCGGCCTGATCGGTGGTCTGCTGCTGGGTCTCATAGCCGCCGTGACGGGGTCGCCGGTTCTCATGGCCATCGCCGAGGGGATCGAGCCCATCGGCACGGCGTTCGTCGATCTGCTGAAGATGGTGGTGATCCCCCTGGTCATCGCCATCATCTTCGTCGGGGTCGGCGCGCTGGGTGATCTTCGGCGCTTGGGCCGGCTGGGCGCCTGGACCCTGCTCTTCTTCGCGGCGACCAGCGCGATCGGCGTGCTGCTGGGAATGGGCATCATGCAGCTCTTCCTGCCCCTGGCCAGCGAGGCGGCCGCCGACGCGCTGACGGCGGTGGCGCCGCCGGCGCCGGCGTTGCCTGGGCCGATCGAGTTCCTGATCTCCCTCATCCCCAGAAACCCGTTCCAGGCGGCGGCCGAAGGCGCGCTGCTGCCGCTCATCGTCTTCACGATTCTGTTCGCCGCGTCAGCGGGCGCGCTTCCGGCGGCCCAGCGCGATACGCTGCTCCTGCTGGCCAACGCGGTGACCGAGGCGCTGATCAAGCTGGTTCACTGGATCCTCTGGCTGGCGCCGATCGGAGTCTTTGCCCTGGCGGCACCCGTCACCGCAAGGGCCGGCTGGGCCATGCTGCAAAGTCTGGGCGCCTTCATCCTCGCCGTGCTGGCCGGCCTCACGGTCTTCGTGGCCCTCGTATATCTGCCCGCGGTGAGGTTCCTGGGCGGCATGGGCGGCACGACGTTTCTGAAGCGCTGCCTCAACCCGATACTGATCGCGGCCAGCACATCGAGCACGGCGGCCACAGTGCCGGCGATGCTCGAGGCCGCCGACGAGGAGCTGAAGCTCTCGCGCCCGGTGTGGAGCTTCGTCATCCCGTTGGGGGCCGGCCTGGGCCGCATGGGCACCGCCCTCTTCCAGGGCGCCGGCATCGTGTTCCTCGCCTGGCTGTTCGGAGTCCCGCTCGCGGCCAGCGGCATCGGCGGCGCGGTGCTGGCCACCTTCATCGTCTCGTTTACCGTGGCGGGGATACCGGCGGGCGGCGTGGTCAGCCTGGCGCCGGCCTTGGGTGCGGTGGGCGTCCCGCTCGACGGCCTGGCGGTCCTCCTAGGCGTCGATCGCATACCGGACATGGCCCGCACCGCGACCAACGTGACGGGCATCCTGGCGGCGGCGGTCGTGGTGGACAGAAAGACACCGGCGGAGAGCGACTAGACGAGGCCAGGACCGGCCTGCGGGTACGAGAGGCCGGCGGCGAGGTGTCCTCGCGACGCGGGCACCTGGCTGGAGGGCGGACTTTCAGCGGTCAGGCGAGACGGGCGATCGCGTCGATCTCGACCAGCGCGCCTTTGGGCAACGCGCCCGCCTGGATCGCCGAGCGCGCCGGATAGGGCTCAGAGAAGTACCTCCCGTAGACTTCGTTCACCCTGACGAAATCGGCGATGTCAGCCAGGTACATCGTCGTCTTGACGACGTCGGCCATGGTGCAGCCGGCGGCGGCCAGCACCGCCGTCAGGTTAAGCAACACGCGTTCGGCCTGGGCCTCGACGTTCCCGTGCACCAGTTGGCCGCTTTCGGGATCGAGCGCGATCTGGCCTGCCGTGAAGACGTAGTCGCCGATGATGATCGCCTGCGAGTAGGGGCCGATCGCCGCCGGGGCCCCCTCGGTGTAGACGCTTCTGAGATCTGCCATTAGAACAACCCCTCGATCTGACCCTTGTGGTTGACCTTCATGTTGACCGCCGCCGGCCTCTTGCCCAGGCCGGGCATGGTCATGATGTCGCCGGTGAAGACGACGACGAACCCGGCGCCCGCCGATACCTTGGCCTCGCGGACCGTGACCTCGAAGTCGGTAGGCCGGCCGCGCTTGAACTGGTCGTCGCTTAGCGAGTACTGGGTCTTCGCCATGCAGACGGGCAGCGCTCCGAAGCCCAGCTCCTCCAGCTGAGCCAGCTGCTTCTGCGCCGGCGGCGCGATGTTGACGCCGGCGGCGCCATAGACCTTGGCCGCGATGGTCCTGATCTTCTCTTCGAGCGGAAGCTCGAGCGGATAGAGCGGCCGGTAATCACCTTCGTCTTTGTCCAACGTCTCGCGCACGGCGTCGGCCAGCTCGAGGCCGCCGGCACCGCCCTTGGCCCAGATCTCGGTCTTCACCGCCGGCACGTCGAGCTCGGCGCAGCGGTCGATGATGAGACGGTGCTCTTCAGCGGTATCGCCGTCGAACACGTTGAGCGAGACCACGGGCGGGACGCCGTGCTGCTTCACGTTGGCGATGTGGGCCTCGAGGTTGGCCAGGCCCCGGCTCACGGCCTCCGGGGCCGCCTTGCCCAGGTCCTCCTTGGCGACGCCGCCGTGGTGACGCAGCGCGCGCGCGGTCGCGACGATGACCGCCGCCTTGGGGTCGAGGCCGCCCACCCGGCACTTGATGTTGAAGAACTTC
>CP070722.1:584825-618607 GCA_020350785.1 Gemmatimonadota bacterium | reverse complement strand
TCGCCGAACTTGTTGCCGTAGTCGGAGGCGCCGTTGCTCGCCTCGATCTCGATCTCCAAAGGCGAAGCCAGGTTGCCCGGGTAGGCGAAGCTCGGGTCTTCCCAAGGAAGCTCGTGGCCGGGGATGCGCAGATTGCCCACGCAGTAGGCGGCGGTACCCGCGACCACGAGCGACCCCCGTCCGGTGGCATGCACATCGCGGATCCGACCTCCGGTGCCCGTCTCGGCGCCCGGGAAGGGCGCGACACCGGAGGGGAAGTTGTGCGTCTCTGCTGTGAAGATGATGTGGTAGTCGAGGTCGGTCGCGACGAAGGGTGCTGGCTGGCCCGGGCGCGCCGGAGTGATGGTTCGGATCGGGTAGCCGCGGATGGCGCTGGAGTTGTCCTTGAAAGCGATGATGCTGTTATTCGGGTTCGCTTCCAGCGGCTCCCTGATCAGCCCGATCAGATGTTTGGGGATCTCTTCCCAATCGACGGTCAGGCGGCCCTTGAAAAACCAATGGCGCGAGTGCTCGCTGTTCGACTGGGCGATGTCGAAGCACTCGACGTTGGAGGGATTGCGCCCGACGCGTTTGAGGAACAGATCCGTGTAGTAGTTGAGATCCCACTCATCGAAGGCGAGCCCAAGCTGCTGGTTGATGCGTTCCAGCGCGGCCCTGCCCTCCTCCAGCAGCGGTACCTCGAAGGTTGGCTCGGGTCGAACCCCCGCCTTGAAGCTGGCCAGCGGTTCGGGGTAGCGGCATTCCGTCATCCGGTCGTGAACCAGTGCCAGGAACGCCGCGATCTCATCCTCGCTCAGCAGCACGCGCGACCGCAGCTGATAGCGGCGCGAGCGCTCGATCCGCCGGATCTTCGTCAAGCCACAGGCGTGGCAGATCGCAACGGCGTTGGTGGACCAGGCGGTGCTGAAGTTCATCCGCGGGCCCACCTCGAGGATGACGCCTGTGGGCCTCAGGAAGGTCTCTCTGCCCAACTTCTCGGGTTCGAACGTCTCCCTCAGCAGCCAGGAGAGCTTGGCGATCTCCTCACTGCTGAGGGAGCTGCTGGCCTCGACGTTGAAGCAGTGCTCGGTCTCGATGCCCTCGATCGCCGGCGAGGCGCGCTGCCGAGCCAGCTCGACGAGCGCGTCTCTCCCAGCTGCCGGCAGGCCCGGAGCACGGTAGAGATGGAGTAAGCTCATCGTTGCCTGGCTCATTATAACCGGCCGCGCAAGCCCCAGCGACGCGCTGGGGAAACCTAGCTGCAGCTGTAGTGCTTCCTCAGAACGACGATAAGCTTCCTAACCACGCTCAATTTCCGACCTGCCAGACGCCATACAACCTGGCCTCGGGATTCCTCTGGTCGGTATCCGCGCAGACAACGCAGGTGTAGTGGCTCTCTCGCAAGAAAACCGACAGATCCACCCCGATTCCGAAGTTACGTCTGATCGGAACCTTGCCTCTGAGCCAGGTCCAGTGCACAAGGTGCCAGGCCTCGTCTCCCTCGCGGACCGATCCGTTCAAGGTGTAAAGATACGAGAGGCGATAGCGCAGGGTGAGCACCTCGCGACCCTTCCAGAAGATCCCGCCACCGATGGCGGGCCCGCCGCCCGGGCCGAAGTCGTACTCGCGAAGCCTCTCTTGCTCGAAGTCCGGAGGGAACTCGGCGATGAACGCGAAGTCGGAGTTCACCGCCCCCATGAGCATCAAGTATGCGTCGAGAGCGGTCCACGCGTGCCACTCTTCGGAGAGCCGCCAGCGCGAGAGCAGCGAGGCGCTGAAGCTCTGGCCGCCGAACTCGTAAGCGTTGTTGTTGAAGTAGTCGTAGTTCTGGGCGACGGTGAAGACATGGCGCGTCTTCTCGGAGTCGTTGAGATCCGTGGTGAACAGATTGCCCCGAATTTGAAGACGCCCCAGCGCATTCTTGTCGGAGAAGTTCACCTGAAGGCCCATCAAGAAGTAGTCGAACGGATCACGACGATCACCCTCGTAGGCACTGCCGTACCTGAAATCGACCTGGAAGAACGCGTGTGTCGACGTGTTCTCTGTTATCGATTCGCCTTCTCCTATTACCCTCACACCGGCGGACAACTCGTTCGACAGCGCCGCTGGCCGACGATCCGCTGGATTCGTGCCGACCTCCGACCAACGGCCCGATACGAGGCGGTTGAATCCGCGCACCGGGTTGATCGCTAAAGCGCCGATCTCGCGCCAGGTCCGCTCCGATCCCGTTGTCGTGTTGTCGAGCACCGTCGACGACAGCCGATAGCTCATCTCGCCGATGGCGATCCCACCTATGCTGGTGGCAATCCAGTCGTTGATGGAAGCCGGGTGCGTCTCGCCACAGCATTCCCACATGAAGCTGCCAGCAATCGCAAAAGGCGCCGATGCCCAGTAGTTGAAGCCGTTAGAGCGGGCGGCGCTGTAGTAGAGACTGCCGTGGAATGGGTGCGCGAACTGATTGGTATTGAAGTGGTTATCGTCCCAGGTGAAGCCGCGCTCGATGTTCCTCCACCAGCTGCGTGGGTTCACCTGCGTGAAGTTCGCTCCGCGCGGATACTCGTTGAACGCCCAGACGATGTTGTTGATCGCGAGGACTTCGCCGATCGCCAGACCCCAGTTCCTCTTGACACCCCACCCGTCGACACTCGCTTGCCGCTCTCGCTCTTCCTCTAAGCTGGCGTCGGACAGGAGCGTATCGGAAAGCGCAGCAGGCGACATAAGCGCAGACATGCGGGTCGCGTTGACCGGCCCGCTGCGGACCATCGAGCTTTCGGACTCTTGCGCCTGCAGCGATTCTCCGACGGCCACAATCACCAACGCGAGGGCCAGGCCGATAATTCCCGACCACCTCACCACGCGAGCCGCGCTCATGGTAGCCACCTCACGCCAAGCCGGAGGCTCCAAGCCGTCCCTTTGTCAACCGTGCCCAAATCGATCGCCGTCAAGTCGACCTCCTCCGTCGTGATGTAGCTGAACGCGCCCGAGAGGTCGAAGGCCACTTTTCGAGAGAGGGCGAACTCTACGCCGGCAAGCAGACCGCCCTCGAATCCATTCACCGCATCAGCTGGGTTCTCACCCTCCGGCTCCTCCCCATCCTCCGGCGGCTCCACCGGGGCGAAGGCATCGCCCTCCGGCCGATATCTGACTCCTCCCAGGCGCAGCTCTCCGTAAGGCTGCACCCGCGCCTCGGGACGCAGCACGTATCTCGCAAACAGCATCGCGCCAACCTGGCTCACGCTCTCATCGACATCCGCCACGTCCAGCGAGACCAGATTGAGCGCCAGGCCGTAGCGAAAATCGCCCGCCTGGTAGGCGAAGCCGTACTCACCGATGACCCCGCCGTCAAGCACCTTGCCGAGGTCGCCGCCCATCGCCTTGTAGCCGCCCTGAAACGTGAAGACCACCCCATTCGAGATGAAGCGATCTTGCCCTCTCAACTCGGGCTGCGCGCCGAGGAGCAGGAGAGCCACGCCCAATAGGGTACGCGTCCGTCTCCGCATGTAGAGCATCGTCCTTTCACTAGTACCGTGGAAAACGCGATCGCGAGCCGCGATTGTGACGCCCCCGCCGCGCCGCGAGGGTTGCCTTGAGACAGACCCCTCGCGCCACATCAGGGCCATGAACCGCCCGCCCGTCACTTCCAGCCGATCACGCCGACTTTAGCAAGGTCGTCAATATATCGGGCGACCGCAGCCGTGGAAACGGGGCCGAACTCGGCGCTGATCGCGTCCCGGATCCGCGTCACCGACCGGGTCTCGTCGACGAAGTTCACCAGTTCGAAGCGGGCGTCCCCGCTCAGAGGAAATTCCGCTGACGAGTACCAGGCCGCTTCCGTCTCCGACAGCCGGCTGGCCGGAAGGCCGAAGTCCAGAGGTCCCCGGGTCAGCCGCATCGGAATGCGGTTGTCGACCGGTTCGCCTCGCTCGGCCCTGTCCGCTCCCAACGACTGCACCTCCAGCCTCAGCGCGGCGATCAGATCGGTCTCGCGACGATCGATCTGATCCTGCACGGCTTCCACGGCTGCCCTCACAGCAGCCGTCTCGTTGAAGTGCAGTATCGAACTGACCGTCTCGCGCTCCCAGAGCGCGGCGTGTTCCAGTGCGTTTCTAGCCTCGAACCAGGCCTGGTTCGGATTCTGATGGGCTGCCTCGATCATTCTCAACCTAGCGACCCGTGCCGCCACACCCAATCGCTGAGCAGCGTTAGCTCCCACCAGGTAGGTGAGGTCCACCGCCTCGGCCTCAGTAAGGCTCGATAGATAGATGAACGCCGCCCCGGCGATGATCTCACTGCGCTCCAATTCCACCGGGTCGACCTTGTCCGGCGTATCCTCGGATGTGTGGTGAGTGTAGTCGGAGTGGCCGATCATCATCCCTGGGATGTCACGATCGATGAACATCATGTGATCGCTGCCACCACCGTAGGGCGTAACCAGATAGTTCATTTCCGAAAGACTGCCTCGCGGCGTCCGCACATCAAGACTCGCCACCATCTCCGCCATGTTCTCGACCACATCGTTGAGCGCGGAGGGGATCGATCCCGGCGTGCGGGTGATGTACATGCGAGAGTGCAGCAGCTCCAAGTTCTCACCCACCATGTCCATATTGATGTTGGCCAGGTAACTCCCTCCCCGCGCCGGACCGACCATCTCCGGGTGCGCTTCGATATAGGCCATCGTTCCGTGCCACTCCGGCACCCAGAGAAGCCGCATCGACCGGAGCGGTTGAGCCAGGCGGCCACCATCGATCGCTGCCTTGAGTGCCCGCGCGATATCCAGAATCGCAGCCGAGCCGCTCGCGTTATCGTTTGCCGACTCCTTAGGGTGATCCAGGTGAGCGCTTAGCACCAGCTCCTCTTCCGCAGCCTCGGATCCCTGTATGCGGGCGACGACGATATCCATGTAGTACGGTTCCAGGCCTATTCCCGCCGCGCGGCCGCGGAGCAAGACCTTCTGGCCCGATTCCAGCAAGCCCCGCAAGCGCTCGCCTTGACGGTTCGTGATGTTGAAACCGAAAGTCACCCCATCCAGTTCGTCGCTGAGCGGCCACATCCCGGTGTACTGCAGCATGTCTGGATATTCTGCGGCCCGGGCATCGTCCAGGTAACAGACGACCGCGGCAGCGCCGTGCTCGAGCACCGCCAGGCGGTGCACCGAACCCCCATAGCCGGTGGCGAGAACGAATTTGCCGCGTACATCTTTCCCTTCGTAGTCGGACTCACGGGTGCCCGGTCCTACCCATACGAGCTCCGCCGTTACATCTCCCGGATTCGAGTAAGTGATGAGGCTCATGGCGACCTCAGGATAGCCGACGATGCGCTCATCGTACGGCTCCACCATCCTCAGTTCAGCCGACTCGATGTCCCAACCCGATGGCGACTGCCACGTCTGGTACTCGATTCTCCCGTCAGACGGGAAAGATTCGATCCATGCCTCCTCCTCGCTGTATCCGTAAGCTCGAAGCTGAGCGAGCACGTATTGAGCTGCGGCTCGATAGCCTCTCGATCCCTGAATGCGATGATGCCGCGTTATCTGGATGACGTGGTCTTTGGCGATCTCGCCACTCAATATCTCGTGCAGCAGGTCGCGGCGTCCGGCATCGAGGAGCGGCTGGTAGTCTTGCGCGTGTAGCGCCGGCGTAGCGGCCAGTGCCAGCGCCGCCACGATCAGACGTGAAGTCATGTCATCGCTCCGGTTGAGGCGTTCTACCTCGAGGCCTCACAGCCCCGCAGTTTCCCTAATCGATGGTGCCGAGCACATCGCGGAGTATGTCCAACGACTTGGCCGCCTCCGGCTCGCTGAAGATCAAGGGCGGACGAAAGCGAAGCGAGCGCGGACCGCAGGGCAGGCTTGCCAGCCCCATGTCCCAACAACGCTGGCGCACCGCATTGCGCGTCGCCGTGTCCGGTAGATCGAACGCCAGTAGCAGACCCAAGCCGCGAACGTTGGTCACCATCGGAAAATCAGCCTGCAGGCTCTTTAACCCCGCCTTGAACATCGTACCCACGCGGGCCGCGTTCTCCAGCAGATCATCTTCTCGTATGATTTGCAGGTAGCGCGCGCATCTCACCATGTCGACCAAGTTGCCACCCCAGGTGGAGTTGATCCGCGAAGAGACATGAAAGACGTTCTTCTCCACCTCATCGATCCGCCGCGTGCTCATGATACCGCAGACCTGTGTCTTCTTGCCAAAGGCGATGATGTCCGGCACCGCACCCAACTGTTCGTATGCCCACATCGTCCCCGTAACGCCCATCCCGGTCTGAACCTCATCGTAGATCAGCATCGCGTCGTATTCGTCGGCATACTCACGCAAGCGCTGGAGGAACTCGGGGCGGAAATGATTGTCCCCACCCTCACACTGGATGGGCTCGATCAGGATCGCGGCGATGCCGTGGGGATCCACATCGAAAGCCGCCTCGATCTCCCGTGCTGCCCTATCCTCGAGCGCGATGACCTCCGCCTCGTTCACCGGGAAGTGAATCTTCGGATTGGAGATCCTTGGCCAGTCGAACTTGGGGAAATCGGCGATCTTCACTGGATCGGTGTTGGTGACCGATAGCGTGTAACCGCTCCTTCCGTGGAAGGCATCGACGAAGTGCATGATCTTGTCCGCACCACCATCGATTCCTTTGGCTCGATTCTTTTGTGCCTTCCAGTCGAACGCGGCTTTCATGGCGTTCTCGACGGCAAGCGCACCGCCCGCAATGAAGAACAGGTAGCGGTACACCTCGGGTGCCGCTAACTCACGAAACGTGCTCACGAATCCGGCGAACTCCCGAGAGTAGACATCGCTGTTGGCCGGGTTGCTCAACGCCGCGAGCATTAGCGAGTGCCGGAAGCCTTCATCCGCCAACTTGTGATGATTGTGACCAAGCGGCAAAGTCGCGAAATACCCGTAGCAGTCGAGATACTCCTTGCCGTTCAATGCATCGATGATCACCGACCCGTGCGACTTCTCCAGGTCGATGACGATGTGAAAACCATCCACCAAGATGTTTTCTTTCAATACCGGAAAGACACGGTCGGCAGATACGCTGATCTCGGCCATGCTGTTCTCCGTTCGGCTTTACGGTGAAGACTGGACCTGACTCGCGCGAGCGCGGGGCTGCCGGAAGGCCAACCCCGACGGCTCGCCGGCGGACGGGTCGCCGCTCGTGTCAGGCTGTTCCTGCTGTCAGCGTCTACTCAGTTGGGTGGGGCGAATAATGCCGGTCGCGCCTCCCGAGGAAGGAGCTTGGGAGGCTGGCCACCACGCTTTGACCTCGCCAGCAGTCTGTCTGGAATAGCCAAACCACCGTCCCGGTAACAGCTTCATACAACCGGCGGAAGACGAAAGGCAGCTATGATGCCTCGCTTACAATCTACTAGAACGCTCCCTTCCAGTCTAATGCCTCATCAGCCGACCCTAAAACTCCTCGTAGGCCGAGAAACGGATCCTGTCGGGGTCGTCCGCCAGCAGGGGCGACAGAACCTCGTCCTCCCAGATGCGCCACTGCACCGGGTATTCGGACTTGTCTATTGGACTGTCTGCCGGTCCCCAGAGACGCTCCCACGACTCCTTGCTCTCGTAGACCCAGAGCGCTCCGTAGGAGCCTCGACTGGCGCCTCGAATTCCCCGCAGAAAGCGGTGATCGCTGAGGCCGGCCAAATAGAGCAACCCTTGCTCCCGCGCCCTCAGGACGGCCGACTCGAATCGCTCGCCCGTCACCCCTTGGGCAAGCGCGTACTCGTGAACGCTGATGATTCTTCCCATGTCGCTTCCGCCTGCGGACTCCCGCTCAGACCTTCTTCGGCAATCCGCCGGTCAAGTCAAGAAACCAGCGCATGCACTTATGACCGATGTCGACTGGATGACAGTACATCATGGGGCAGCCACCCGCTATGACCGTAATGCCGTTCTTTCGGCACTGCTCTGCGGCCTCATCGGAAACGCTTCCCTGCCCAAAGGAGCGATGCATCCAGACATGCCGGACACCCACGGCTACGCATTCACGCACGATGTCATTGGTGACCTTGGGGTGGGTCACGGCGACGACCCCTTCTATGCCGCCCGGAATCGACGCCAGGTTCGGATAACAGGCGGCGCCCTCCACCTCATCGGCGTTGGGATTTACAGGGAAGACTTCATAGCCCGCATCGCGCAGCTTGCGGTAGACGACGTTGGCGGCTTCGTTCTTTCCCCTCGACACGCCCGCTACCGCGATTCGTCTCAAAGCCAGGAAAGCGGCCACAGCATCTCTCAGCTCTGCCATCTTGTCCGTCATCCTTTCGTCTCAGATCTGATCTCGCTCTCGCACCCCCACTCCAAGACCGCGTAGCGTGTGAGCGACTATTCCGAGGTTTTCCCCAGAGGTCAGCATCCGAACCTCGCGCAGACTGTTAATGTCGACCCGTTCGATTGCCGACCCGTACAGCTCCGCGAAGCGCTCGGCGCTCAGTCCGCCCAACCGGCAACCCAACAAGGGCAGCGCCAGCGTCCGAATACCGAGTCGGTTGGCCTCCTGCAGGACCCCATCGAGTGCAGCTGCCACCCACTCCTCTCGGCTCGGCGGCTCCTCTTGCAGATCATAGACGACCGCGACCAGACGCAAGATCGGCTCGCCCTCCTCGATCTCGACCGATCCGGGAGTGGCGGGCCGCGCCTCCAGCGCCTGCCTCAGTAGCCACCCGCCAGGCACGTGCTCCTCTCTGGCCACCGGCAACGGACTCAGGACATGGAAGGTGTCATCCTCCACGACTACAGCCTCGACTGTGGCCGCACCCGACTCCGAGATCTCGGCGTCTGCATCTGCGATTGCCGGCCCCAGCCACACCAGCGGGCCCCGGCCACGCGAGCCACTCACGAAAGACGGATCCTCACGGTGCGGATTCTCCATCGGCAACGGCCCGGCGCCCCGGCTCTCAAAGTCTCCGAGTCTCCCCGTGGGCCAGCAACCATAGATTCTCCAGCGGTAGGCCGGCCCGCAGCCAGGCCTCGCGGGTGCGGCGCGGCGGCTCGTCCATCGGCTCGTCGCTGAGCTTGAATGTCCCGAAGTGCACCGGCACCATCACGCACTTTCCTCGCCGGCCGTTCGCGCTCACCTTGCCGAAAGCCTGAACCGCCTCCTCGGGGTTCAGGTGGGCGGGGCTCATGAACCACTGCGGCTGATAGGCGCCAACCGGCAGTATCGCGATATCGAACGGGCCAAATGCTTCTCCGATTCTGCCGAACTCCGGGTGATATCCGGTGTCGCCGGCGTAATAGACGCTGTACTTCCCATCACTCAGGACCCAACCGCACCAGAGTGTGGCGTTGCGGTCTCTCAGGCTGCGCCCGCTGAAATGCTGCGCGGCCGCACAGGCGACCCGGAGACCATCCAACTGCACCTCATCCCACCAATCCAACTGATGGATCCGTCTCACCCCACGCTGGCGCACGAATTCTTCCAGCCCTAACGGCAAGCACCAGGCCGCCTCGGGCGATCTCTCGGCAAGATCGCGGACCGTTCGGTCATCGAGGTGATCGTAGTGATTGTGAGAGACCAGGACGACATCGATGTCCGGCAGATCATCGAAGCTCAGGCCGGGCGCGACCCAGCGCCGCGGTCCGGCAAAGGCGACCGGTGACGCGCGCTCCGACCATATCGGATCGGTCAAGATGTTCCACTGCCCCAATTGGAGCAGGGTCGTCGAATGACCGACCCAGGTCACCGACAACTCGCCTCTGGTTGCCCGGGGATAGCTGACGTTCGGCTCCGCCAAGGGAAAGACGGAGGGGTCCGGATCGGACGGCAGCCGTTGGAAGGGGCGTTCCAGGAGCGCCCAACGCAGGAATCCGCCAAATCGCCGTGGCCGGCCGCTCAACCACGGGTTGCGGAAGCGACCGTCCGCAGTGCGATGAGCGTCGGCGGCCTCGGAGCTCACGGGCGCCGCCTCGCTCATTGCGTGCCTAACCAGGCGGCGCTGGCTATCGCCAAGAACACGAGCCACGACAGGTGTCTGCCGCGCGAACCGACAAGTGCAACCACGGCGCTGACCAAGAACGTCCATCCGATCATCGTGGCCACGTTGCGGCCCAGCATTCCCAACTCCACAGCCGTTGCCAGTCGCCACAGCAGCGCGCCGAATCCCCACCAGGCCACCGTGGTCAGATGCCAGGCGAAACGCAGCGTCCGCCTGGTGAATAGGTCGCTCCCGAACAGGTGCGGCAGACCTTCGCGGCGCAGCAGCCGGATTATGATATAGCGCTCACCCAGATAAGAATGCGCCGCGCCGACCATCATGGCGAGCGAGCCGGCGCAGAACAGATATAAGTTCACGCGCGCTTCCCACAGTCCAGGATTTCGTTGTCAAGCATACATGGGCTCCCAATTCCGAAGCGATGCAGTAACCTACGGCCCTGCCGCAGATCGTCAAAACTCTTGTTTCGACGAGGCCACAAAGATCCTGGACTCGAGCCTGATCACCAACCTATCTTAACGGTTCACGCACAAGCCGAGCTGGGAGCGACTGCGATCACATCGTCCAGTGCACGGATCCGCAGGGTGCCGACTTCGCGCTGCACTTTAGCAAGTGGAGGAGCTGCAGCACAGCAGAGCGGAGAAGGCGCCCGTATTCTTCGCGACTCCTCCCATATTGGAGAGATCATGAGACGCAGGTTCCGCCGACTCTCGTCCGTCCGCATCGCGCTCGCGCCCTTAATGATCGCTCACCTTTCGTCGGCTGCAGCCACTGCTACTGCTCAGACCGACACTCTGCAGACCGTGCAGAGGGCAACGGCTCTCATTCGC
Source organism: Gemmatimonadota bacterium (assembly GCA_020350785.1). Taxonomy (GTDB): domain Bacteria; phylum Gemmatimonadota; class Gemmatimonadetes; order Palauibacterales; family KS3-K002. Next base: position 607,858 of record CP070722.1, on the reverse strand, counting down.
AGCCAGCAGTACGATGCGGCCATCGTCGTACTCGAGGCGATCACCGAACGCGAGCCCGAAAACGCCCAGGCCTGGATGTTCCTCGGCTACGCCTTGCATGCGAGCGGGGACATCGACCGGGCGATCCCGGCTCATCTCAGGGCGGCCGAGTTCGAGGCGACCGCTCCAGCCGCCAGCTACAACGCCGGCCTCACCTACGCCCGTAAGGGTGATATAGACAACGCCTTCGAGTGGCTCTTCCGGGCCCGCGATTCCGGCAAGGTCGACGTAACCAAGATTGCGTTCGATCCTAACGCCGCGACTCTCGAGGACGACGAACGCTACGCCCAACTCTTCCCCAGCCCGGAGGATTTCGCCGATCCTTTCCTGGAAGACGTCGAGATACTGCAGCAATGGCTGGGCGATGAAATGGGAGCCGAATTCGGTTGGATCGCCCGCGACATCGGCGACGTCGATGGAGACGGTGTCAACGATGTGACGACATCGGCCCCTTCGAGCAGCAGAAACGGCGAAAACTCCGGGATGATCTTCGTCTTCTCAGGGAAGACCGGTGATCTGCTCTGGTCCCTGGCAGGACAGCCCGGAGACCGTCTTGGCCTGGGGATCGAGGCGGCGGGCGATGTCAACGCGGACCAGATCCCCGATGTCATCGCCGGCGCCCCAGGCGCCGGCAAGACCTACGTTTACTCCGGCGCCGACGGAGTCCTGCTCGTGACCCTCCATGAACGACAAGAAGATGAGAGGTTCGGCAGGAGGGTCTCCGACCTCGGAGACGTCAACAACGATCTACATGCCGACGTCGTCGTCGGGGCCCCTCAGAGCGACGCGGCCGGAGACGACGCCGGGCGGATCTACATCTTCTCTGGACGGGACGGTGGCTTGCTCCTCACACTCGACGGCGATCGGGCCGGCGATCGCTTTGGCAGTGCGGTCGCAGGCTACTACGACGGTACCCGCATGCTCCTCGCCGTCGGGGCTCCCAACGCCGGCCCCGGGAACGGCGGCCGGGTCTACGTCTACCACGACCTGTCTGGTAGACCGGCTTTCACCATCGAGGCTGATGAGACTGGCGCCGCTCTGGGAGGCATGTTCGTTTCGATAGTAGGGGATGTGAATGCCGATGGGACGCCCGACGTTTACGCCTCCGACTGGTCGAACAGCGCCCATGGACGCTCGACCGGACGGGTATACGTCCATTCCGGTACCGACGGCCGGCTCCTCCACACTTTCACCGGTGAAGCCGCCGGTGACGGATTCGGAATCGGCCCCGCGGACGCCGGGGACGTCAATGGCGATGGCCACGATGACCTCATCATCGGGGCGTGGCAACAGAGCGGTGCCGCGGCGGCTGGCGGCAAAGTCTACCTGTACTCGGGTCGAGATGGATCGCTGATTGGTGCTTACACCGGAAAGGTACCCGGCGAGACTCTTGGCTTCGATGCCACCGGTCTGGGCGACGTCAATGGAGACGGGACGCTCGACTTCCTAGTGTCCTCAGCCTGGAGCTCGGTAAACGGCCCGCGCTCCGGCCGCGTCTATATCCTATCTGGCAAAATCGAAGAGAACGGCGAGCCCTAGCGCATCTTCGCCCCTCAGCCCTCAACCCAGTTCTCCAGAAACCGCCGGCCGCGACCCTCTTCCTGCTCGGCCAGCAGCGCTCGGAAAATGGCCCTCAGCTGCGCGTCGGGAAAAGTCCCGATGACCATTCTGCCGTTGAGGATCATCGTCGGCGTGGACCTGATCCCGTGCGCGTACTCCTCGGACGTCTTCTCGTACTCGGCGCCTGTGTTGATGATGCGCTGCACCTGCTTGATGGTCGCGGAGTCGCTCAAAGCGGCTTCTAGGCCGTGCCGCTTTGCGAAATCGGACCTCCAGGCCGGATCCTTTGCCAACTCAAAGTTGGCGAAGATCTCGTCATGCAGTTGCCTGAACTTGCCGATGTCGTAAGCGGTCATGTACGAAAGATCGCACGCTCCCGGATGCTTGTCCTTTTCCACGACCTGGTTGCACCGCGCGTCCAGCGGAAAGAACTGAAAAGCGACGTTTATCTTGCCTTCAAACTCGGGTTCCAGTCGTTGAAGCTGCTCGTGCAGGAACACGCAGTCCGAGCACAGCAGGTCACCGTACTCGATGATGCGGATGGGCGCGTCCTCGAAGCGTTCGGTTGACTGTTTCGCCATGTATGGGGAGATGATGCTCGGTGCTTTCACCTGAGGCAGACCAAAGTACTCCTCGACCACACGGGCGACCGCGCCGCCCGACTGAGCGTCGCGCCGGGCGTCGTGATATAGCGCGACCCCGTAAGCCCCGACCAACATCACGACTCCATACGTCGCCAGGTGCTTTGGCGAGGGCCGCAGCCAGCGCGACATGAAGCCGCCCGCCGAACGATCGATGCCGTGTCGCCAGAAGAGATAGAAGCTCAGGGCCGCAAAGATGTAGTAACCCGCGCATAGCAAACAGAGGCTACCCATGGCCAGCGAGTAGACGAGCAGCGCGACGACACCCCAGATATTGAAAAGGGCGATGGTTTTGTTACTGCGCTCGAAACTAGCCGATGGAAACAAGGCACCGAGCGAAACGAGGGCACCGACGAACACTCCGAAATAGCCGATCGGCACGCCGCCGATCGCTGCCAAGCTCGAGAAGGCCGGGTTCTCACAATTGAAGAACGCGCTGATATCACAGAATGACCCCGCCCATATCGAATCAGGGTAGTTCGCGTCGAAAAAATGCTTGATGGTGAGAGCCGAGGCGATGACCATTCCCGATCCGAAAACGAAATTTGCCATCCGGAGCGACATCCGACTGCTCAGCGCCGACGATTCTTGCATAATAGACTCTTCTCTCCGAGTAAGCTTGTTGACTTCTTGCCGGCCAGCCCGCCCGCGCGGTGAACCGCAGCTACGGGGGCGGCCGATCGAATTGCATAAGCTCGATAGGGGCGCCGTCATCCACGATGAAGGCCACCGTGACCCCCTCTGACGGGCTGTTCGGCTCTATCAAGATCTCCTTGCCGGCTAGCTCCGCAGCCAGGTCATCTACCCTGAATGCGACGTGCGGCACGGTTTTCACCAGATCGGGAAGCGGGCTGTCCGGCTCGAACCTCATCCACTCGACCCCGTAAGGGCTCGAATCAAAGCCCGCCACAAATACCCCGTAGCCCTCTAAGTAGCGCTCGTCGGGCCGCCGCTCGCTCGTGGGAATTCCTATATGATGATATTCCAGCATGCTTCTCCTCGTCACCACCGGCTCTGCGATCGTACCTTTCAACTCCCAACCAAGCTGTTCTCCGCACACTACTCAGCGCAAGCGGCAGCGTCGGCATGGGGCTCTTTTGCAGCGACACGCTCCTCAATAGCTTGATTTGATCGGGAACTTGACGGAGGCCAGAGCCGGTTCTTGAGCTGCCGCCGTGCTGGGCCCGTCCCGCATTCTCCATTGCCCCGACCCGGGTCACACGGTCCAGGCCTCCTCCTCAAGACAAAGGGTCCGGATCCCGTCCGCCGGATGCTCGGCATCGGCGACCGGCCAAAGCGAAACATGTGAAGGAGCCGATGGTGAGTCACGAGCCCCACAAGATCAAAACCGTTCGCCTACTGTCCTTTCCGTCGCTCGAGGAGCGCAAGAAGCACCTGGCCAGAGCTCACTTCAACGTCTTCAATCTCACCCCATCACAGGTGAGCTTCGATATGTGCTCGCTGGGCACCAGCGCGGTCAGCCAGGAGCAGCTGGCGGGACAGCTCATTGGAGACGAGGCCTATGCCGGCTCACGCAACTTCGAGGCGCTGGAGACAGCCGTGCGCGACGTGCTGGGACACACGTACGTATGCCCGACTCACAACGTCTTGGGCTGCGTAAAGCTCGTCGTCGCGACCCTCGTTCCACCAGGTTCGGTGTTGCCCAGCAATGCCCGAACGCGCTTGGACACGCTCAAGCCACTTGGCGTCGAGTATCCCGATATGCGAGACCAAAGCGAGCGTGTTTTTACCGGAAACATGGAGCTGGCCAAACTCGAGGAGACACTCCAGAGAGGAAACGTGGCCCTCGTAGGCTTGCAGGTTTTTGCCGACGGCCAGCACCCGATCAGTCTCAGAAATCTCCGGGAGATTCGCGCACTGGCCGACAAGCATGGCAAGCGCTTGATCTGCGACGGCTCACGGATCATCGAGAATGCCTGGTACATACAGCGTCACGAACCGGGTCAGGCCGACCGCTCCATCGCCGATATCGTCAAGGAGATCGTCAAGTCCACACACATCTTCCAGCTCGATGGCGCCCAAGACCCCAAGTGTAACACCGGCGGAATCCTGACCACAGACAATCCGGCGGACCACGAAAAGTTCATGAACGAGGTCGTGGTCTACGAGGGTCTGCACACCTACGGGGGCATGGCCGGCCGCACCATGGAGGTCCTCGCCCGCGGGATCCGCGAAATGTGTGATGAGGCCGAGGTCCACTGGGTAATGCACCAGACCGAGCGCTTCAGTCAACAACTGCGCGATGCGGGCATACCCATAGAGCGTGGCTGCGACGGCGCTTACATCCTGGCCGACGAGTTCCTACCTCACATCAAGGAACATTCACAGGATACGCTCTCGGCCGCCCTCTATCTCGTCTCAGGCGTTCGAGCGGTCGCCCAGGGCTTGGTGGGCCGCGACCGGTTGGTGCCCGTTCAGATACCGCGGCTGGCCATGATGAACGAGCAACTCGACCAGGTCGCCGACGCCATCATCGACCTGCACGGCCAGCGTGATAAAGTCACCGCTCTCCAACTGACGAAGCCGGGCAATTGGCGCGATCAGCTCGTGTACCATTGGGTATTCCCAGACCTCGAACCTTTTGTTTTTAACACGTTTCCCTACGAGATTCACACGATCGAGAAGGTCGGGGCCCTCACCCGTGGACAACGCGAAAAGGCGATCCGTACCGCCGGATACAATACCTTCTTGCTCCGCTCCGCCGACGTGACTATCGACTTGCTCACGGACTCCGGCACATCGGCAATGAGCACCGATCAGTGGGCCACCTATGACGCCGCCAAGGCCAGCGCCACGACCAGTGACGACTACTTCCGCCTGGTTTCCGGCCTCCAAGAAATCACGGGCTACGACTACATCATCCCTACACACCAGGGCCGCGCCGCCGAACACATACTCAGCCAGATCTGCATCAGGCCAGGCCAGCTCGTGCCCGGCAACATGTACTTCACAACCACCAAGCTCCATCAAGAGCTGGCCGGGGGCATCTTCGTCGATGTCATCGTGGATGAGGCTCACAACCCTCAAAGCGACTACCCCTGGAAGGGCAACATCGACATCGATAAACTGAGAGCCCTCTTCGAGCAGCATGGCGCCGAAAAGATCGCTTACATCTCCTTCGAGCACTCCGTCAACATGGCCGGCGGCCAGCCCTGCAGCATGGACAACATGAAGGAGGTCTACGAGTACTGCAGCTCGAACGGCATCCCGGTCTTTTTCGATTCGACCCGCTTCGTCGAGAATGCCTACATGATTCAGAACCGTGACATTCGCTACCACGACGTCAGGGTCCGGGACATCTTGCGCGAGATGATGCTCTACGGCGACGGGTGCACGATCAGCGGCAAGAAGGATTTTCTCATCAACATCGGTGGGGTGCTCTGCTTCCGCGAGGACGCCGACCTCGCCCACAAAGCCCGCGAATTGCTGCGCATCTATGAAGGCAACGTCACCGACGGTGGGCTAGCTACTGCAGATCTCGCGGCGATTGCCCAAGGCATCGAGGAGATGCTAGACGACCGCTACATCAAGTCGCGTGTGGAGCAGACTCGATACCTCGGCGAGCTTCTCTTGGATTGCGGCGTTCCCATCGTGACGCCGCCGGGTAGCCATGCCATCTTCCTGGATGCGAAGCGCTTCCTGCCGCACGTCGACCAAGATGAATACCCCGCTCAACGGCTGGCCGCGGAGATCTATGTAGAGACCGGCGTAAGGGCCATGGAGCGCGGTAACGTCTCAAGTGGGCGCGATCCCGAGACCGGCAACAACTATCGACCACCGCTCGAGCTCGTGAGGCTGACGATCCCACGACGCGTCTACACCAACGATCACATGCGCGCGGTCGCCGACGGTATCAAACGGCTCTACGAGCGCCGCGATGAGATCAAGGGCCTGAAGTTTGTCTACGAGCCGGCCAAGCTGCGCTTCTTTCAAGGCCGCTTCGAGTCTCTATAGCCGCCAGGGCCAGCGCGACACGACTGGGCGGCGTCCAAGTCACCCGCACGCGGCAAGGCCGGGCGGAGCGTGCTCCACCCGGCCTACGCGTGCGCCGTATCCCTAATGTGCTGCCCTGCGACTAGATCGTCACGACCAGCGAGATCGTAAAGAAGCTGTCCAGCTTCTGGAGCGGGACGAGAACGGCCTGATCCGCCGGCGTTCCATCGCTGGCGAATAACGGCACCTCGGTAAGCGAGGGATCGTTCCGCCACAGCAACTGCAACGATGGCTTGAGAGCCAACTTCGAGCTGATGGCCACCGGCAACGCGTTGGTGAAGTCGATCCGAACGTCGTCGGTGTTGTCCAGGTTGAGGTCCCCGATCAGCTTGCTCTCGAATTCGGTTGAACCGGTCAGCTTCCACCAGTAGTCGTATGCCAGCCGCAGGCCCGGAAAGTTCGCTTTCGTGAAAGGATTCTCGACCACATCTTGTTGGAAGGTGTAAGTAGCGCTGTAATCGGTCTTGAAGCGCATTCGCTCGCTGTCCAGCCAAGCGTTGCCTGCTCCGGCGGCGACCAGAAGACGGCTCTCGATACCGGCAAAGGTATTGCGTAGCCAATCAGTCCCACCGAACAGGAAGAAGTACTCCGAGATTCTGTAGTCGTACCGCCCCCGCACGTAGTAGGCTTCCGCCGTCTTTTCTGTGACCTTGTCCTCCTCAATCTCGAAGATTTCCGACGTGCCCACGGCTGTGCGGCTCTTTAAGGTCGACTCGGTACGGACAGCCCCACCCTCTAGCTTGGCCTCCGATCGTTCCCACAGATACCTGATGGTACTCGCCAATCCCAACGTGCTCGACTGGGAATTGCCGGCCGTCCAGACCGTGCTGAACTCCGCCGTGAAGCGCAGACCCAACTCCTCCTCGCCCTCCTGCGCCCAGCCAGGCGGCGCGGTCATCGAACCAATCACGAACACCGTGGCAAGCAACCAGACGCGCACGCATGAACAGATGTTCATTCCTCGCCTCTCGAAATCGTGAGTTCCCGCACACTTCTGCCCTTGAGCCTCGCCAAGAATAGGAGACGCGCCGGCCCAGAGCAACCGCCCGATGCACCGGCTCAAGGCCACTTCCTGCCGTGGCAGGAAAAGCAGGAGGGCTCGCCGTTCTCACCGCCCCGCAGATCGGCGCCGTGGCAGGCGACACATTCCTGTGTGGGATCGTTGAGACCCGGTCTATGGGCCACGCCGTCCTGGATCACCGTGTGCCCCGCCGGCGCATTATCTGGAGCAGTAGAATCACCATCCCCGCAGGCCAATGCTGCAACCAGTACGAAGCAGGCCAATACCGTGATGCGTTCGTGTGCCTTCATCCATGCCTCCTTCGTTGTTCAGTAGAGAACCGCCCCGGCGATCTCCGGCCCGGCCGCGCCTATGAGGGAGGCGGACTATCAGACGGTGCAGCGCGCCGCTGGAGCACCGCGTCCAGACTGTACTTGCCGGGCCCTATCAGCACTAGCCCGACGAGTACGAAGAGATTCTTGAAGGCGTGAGCCGGGTTGCCATTGCCGGTGACATAGTGTGACAGCGTAGCCATGAACATTGTAAATGCCAGCAAGGCACAGACGGGACGGAAGAATAGCCCTGCCGCGATGAGAAGGCCGCCAAGAGACTCGGAGAGCCCCGCCAGAAAGCCGAAGAAAGTGTGGCCGAAGTCTATACCGACGTGACTCATGGCTCCGCCCACGTTCGCCCACCGCTCCGGCCCCCCTATCAACTTGCCCCAGCCATGGTAGTACAGAAACCCCAACCCGAAGCCGAGACGGGCCACCAACAGACCTACATCACGGTACTTGTCCAACGATTTCCAGATCATAGGTTCCGCTCGACTCCATTATGAAGACGACAGACAAACCCGCCTCGGCCACGCGACATCCGAGCCCAGCCAGAGTCGGCGGTCGGATCCTACCCATCACGTGACTCTTCGATACAAGCCGTTGACGGTGACTCGTTGGCCAGCCTCTGTCGGAGTGCTCACGGTTCGTGTGGGCTCGATCGGCTGCAGTCCGAATCGAGAGAATTCGGCGTCGAGCTCCTCAGCTTCCAACAAAAATAGCGGGCCAGCATCAAAACCCTCATAGACATAGTCGGTCTCCGCCGCTCGACGCAGGCCGGTCCGTCCAGGATCAGATCTCGGGCTGAGGTTGGCGACCAACAGCTGCCCACCCGGGGCCAGCAATCTCGCAGTTTCACCCAATGCCTGCTCCCAAGCTCGGCGGCCGCCGGCACTGTGAAACACACCCAGCGCTACGACGAGATTGAAAGCCTCTGACTCGAACTGCGCCAGGTCTTCCATTCGTCCCAGGTTGACGCGCCTCTCCGCCTCGGCAGCGCCTAACACGTCCGCCACACGCGCCCGCGTCTTATCCACCATGGCCCGCGAACTGTCGATCGCGTAGAAGTCGAACCCGCGTTCCGCCAAGACCACCGCGTTACGACCGCCGGCACAGCCCAGATCGAGCACGCGAACTTCCCTCGGTCTCTCGAATTGGCCGAGCAGCTCGAGCAGCCGTTGGTCGGGCGGACGCGAGGCGAAAGTCTCGACCTGCTCGTCGCTCTCCCAGAAATCCTCAGAGCGCATACGCGCTTCACCGCCCTCAACTTCCGAGGGGCCGCGTCCTCGCCGGATCAGACTTCGAGCGCCTTGGCCGCTCTCTCGAACTCCTCCGACCTGACGTAGAGAACGTAACCGAAGCTGCCCTTGCCGTCCGTCACTCCGTTCGACGCGTACACATTCACGTTGGCTTTGTACAACTTCTCGTGAACCTCGGCCAGTGCCCCCAGCCTGTCGTCACCCTGAGCCAGGAGCGCCCGGTACGGGCCGTCCAACACCAGGCCCGCCTTCTTCGCCTCGCTAGCCATCCTCAGAGGGTCCTCCGGGAAAAGCGTGAGCTGGGTTCGCATGGGGCCCACGGGTACGGCGGTGAAGGCGAGCATATTGAGCCCGAGCTCGGCGAGTCGGGAAAGCAGCTTGTAGGCTTCCCCCGGCACGTCCTCGACGGCGGCGTAGAAGTACTCGACCCCGCGGATGCTGAATGCCATGGCTCCCTCCAGGCGGCAGACCTGCCGCCAAGGTTCTGTGAGGGTCTCAGGCCAATCGCGACAAGCTTCCCCTTAACTCAACACAAACTGCGCCGACTCGGTGGGAACGCACAAGACGGGTCGCAAAAGAGGATCAGCATGGAAGGTCCAGGCGGCACTGACGGGCCCGCACGGGGTCCGCCTTCTATATGCCCAGGGCGCGAGAAGCCAACTGAGTGCCAACGACTCGAGCATGGATCTTCGCGAACGCAGTCTCTCTGGCGGTGGACGTGTCATCGCCAAACGGCGAGAAGCCGCAGTCGTCCGTCGTTCCCAGCCGCTCTGCGGAGATGTACTCCGCCGCCCGCAGAACTCGCTCCTTGACCTTCTCGGGCGTCTCTACGCGCGGATCAAGGGGATCGATCACGCCGACGAAGATACGCTGATCGCCTCGAGCATGCGCCTTGATGATGCCAAGGACACGATCGGGTTCTCGCTCGCTGGCAAGCTGCACATAGAAGTTCCGGGCTTTCAGCTCGAACAGGCTGGGGAGAAGCTCGGCATAGTCCACATCCGCGCTATGGGTGGAGTCTCTGTCACCGCCCGGGCAGGTATGAACGCCAATACGTTCGAGCTCCTCCTCTGAGAATCGCCCCAGCACGCGATTGTTGAGATCCACAAAGGCTTTCAACAGAGCCCTGCTCGGGTCGAGCTTGAGAGAAAGCCGCCCCTCTGTGAAATCGATCTGCACACAGTGGGCACCCTCTTCCAAGCAACGACGGATGTCCGTCTCGGCCTCCTCGACCAGGTCGGCCAGGAACCGCTCTCGCTCATACCCGGGAATCCCTTCCCTCGGATAAAGCAGGCTCAGCGCCGAGGCGGAGATCACAGCCTGCTTCACGGGAACATTCGCGTAGCGTTTCGCCTTCTTTACATAAGAATCGGCGTAGGTAGCGTACCGGAAGGGGCCGGCTTTCAATATCGGCAGCTTGCGTGTGTGCCCATCAGCAAACGGTATAACCGCGCCGTCAGGAGCAAGAGACTCGAGACCGTGGATCGGATAGGTCACGAAACTCGGTTTCGATTGCTCGCCATCGGTGATGATAGGCGATCCCGTGGCCTCGAAACGCAAGATGGTATCTCGAGTCGCCGCGTCGTAGAGTTCCTCCAGCTCGTGGGACGCTATGCGGCCTGCGGCGAACTCGACGATCCCCGCAAGCAACCCTTGCGGCCTGGGAATACTGCCGATAGGCTCGGTTGGCAGCGACATGCGCGCACGCTACCGAGAAGACGCTCGGGCTGTCAAGCCCGGAGCCCAGCGTCAGCCATATCGGCGCGGCCGCGTAACGCCGGCCCCGCGCCAGATGGGATCAACCAGCAAGCCCAAGAACGAGGCCTGCACAGGGATGACCTGATGGATCACTACTACCACGCACCAGACCTCGGACGCTTCAGCGAAATAGGTCAAGACGCACCCGAGCTGTGGGAGAAATTCAGCGCCTGGTACACCGGCGTTTTCGCAGAGGGGGCGTTGAGCGAGCGTGAGAAAGCGCTCATCGCCCTGGCCGTCGCCCACGCCGTGCAATGCCCGTACTGTATCGATGCCTTCACCCAGGAGAGCCTGGAGAAAGGCTCGGACCTCGAGCAGATGACTGAGGCCGTACACGTCGCCGCTGCCATTCGCGGTGGCGCCTCACTCGTCCACGGCGTCCAGATGCGAAACCGTGCCAAGCAGCTCGGCATGTAGGACATGGGTCGCGTACTTCCAACTTTGAAGAAGCGTCGGGCACCGCTCGCCCGCGCCGAGGAACAGCGGGCCTGGCTTGCCAGACTCCGGCTTCCCCGCTCATTCGAGGTCTCGTTGGCATCCATCGATCTCTTGCCTCTTCGGCCTACCCGTATCGAAACCCTTCAGATCAATGTCGGAAAGCGCTGCAATCAGACTTGCCGTCACTGTCATGTAGATGCGGGACCTGATCGCTTCGAGGTGATGCCTCCGGAAGTCGTCGAACGCTGCCTCGAAGTGCTCGCCCAATGCGATATTCCGACGATCGATATCACGGGAGGCGCTCCCGAGCTGCATCCCCAATTCCGTGAGATCGTGCTCCGGGCACGCCGCTTGGGACGCCGAATCATCAACCGCTGTAACCTCACGGTAACACTGCTCCCCAATTACGCCGACCTGCCGCTTTTCTTCGCCGAGCATCGCGTCGAGCTCGTCTGCTCGCTTCCACACTTCCGTGCAAAGCAGACGGACACGCAACGGGGCGCCGGGGTCTTCGATGAATCGATCGAGGCCCTCCGACGACTGAATCACCTCGGTTACGGCAGGGATGCGAGCGGCCTTCTCCTGAACTTGGTCGCCAACCCCGTGGGAGCCTTCCTCCCGCCCAGCCAGAGGCTCGCCGAACGTGATTGGAAACACCAGTTACGAAGTCGCTACGGCATAGAGTTCAACCGCCTGTACACGATCACGAACATGCCGATCGCTCGCTTCCTCGAGTGGCTAGTGGACAGCGGCAACCTGCAGGACTACATGGAGCGCCTGGTCAACGCCTTCAATCCAGCCGCCGCCGAGGGCGTCATGTGCCGGGACACGCTCTCTGTCGGTTGGGATGGGACGCTGTACGACTGCGATTTCAATCAGATGCTCGAATTGCCCGTTGCGGGTCGACCGGCACAGACGATCTTCGATTTCGATCTGGAGAAGCTCGGCCGTCGCCCTATCGTGACGGGCCCGCACTGCTACGGCTGCACCGCCGGCGCTGGATCCAGCTGCGGCGGCGCTACGGTCGATTAGGGCTTGTAGCCGGCGTGAAAAGCACGGCGTGAGCCAGCCGGAAGAGTGGCTAGCCGGTCTCCGGGCGCAACTTGTGCGCGAACCGCGAGCGGAACTTGGCCAGCTTCGGGTTGATCACGGCCTGGCAGTACGGCTGGTTCGGGTTCCGGCGATAATATTCGCTATGGTAGTCCTCGGCAGGATAAAAGGACTCGAAAGGCACGAGCTGGGTGACAATCGGGTCGGACCAGATCCCCTCGGCGCCGAGTTCGGTCATGGTATTCCGAGCGGTAGCCTCCTGCTGCGGCGTGTGGTGGAAGATTACCGATCGATACTGGGTTCCGACATCAGCGCCCTGTCGGTTCGGCGTCGTCGGATCATGGATGGCGAAGAACACCTCCAGAATCTCGCGGTAGGTCGTCACGTCTGGGTCGAACTCCAGTTGGATTACCTCGGCATGACCGGTGGCGCCGCTGCAGACCTGCTCATAACTGGGGTCGGCCCTCTGGCCACCGGCATAGCCGGAACGCACCCAGGCCACCCCCTCTAATTGCTCGTAGACCGCCTCCAAGCACCAGAAGCAGCCTCCGCCCAGTGTGGCGATTTCCATACCGCCCACCAATAGCCCTCCTCTAGCTGTCCTCAGTCAGTGCCAGCACCTCGGCCCGAAGCACTACGTGCACACCCACATCCTCGCTCACCCCGGCTGCCAACCCCACGCTGTCACATCTTCGGCACGCCCGCTCTCTCGCCCCGCCTGAGTCCCGCACCCACCAGCACACCGATCGCGCCAATCAAGGGATTAAGCAGCGCCACCCAGCCGGGCTGAATGGCCTCCTGCGCTGCATCGATAATGGCTACTCCACCCTCCCTCACCCGCCGGACATCCGCGTCGGACTCGGTCAGAGCCGGCATCGCCATCGCCAACCCCAGCACCAGCACAGCGGCGGCCAGCACCCTCGGCGGCGTCACGGTCTTCGCGACCGCGGCACAGACGAAGCCGCCCAGGATCGCGGCGCCGAGGCCGACGACGACGGTGACTACCAGCCAAGCACCGGAGACCTCGTACGAGCCGGCCTTGAAGGAGCCTTCAGTCCCCAGCAACAGATAGGCCACTGACATACAGATGAACACGACAACGGCCATGGCTATGTAGCCGAGCACCACACTTCCGATCGCTCTTCCCATTGGTCACTGCTCCTGTCGTTGTCGCAAGGAGCGACTCGACCGTTGCGCTACTTCGTCCAACTCATGGCTTCACCTGTCTGGCGTCGATTCGCTCAACCATCGGCGCACACCGGGGATATGCTGCCGATAGTGCTCGTACGAGTCATCCGCTATGCACTTCCACAGCGGCCGGCTCATGTGCCACCGCGGCTTGACGAACCATTCGCTGCGCTCCGCCTCAAGCAGGTCCGCTTCTGAAAGTTCTCCGACCAGCTTCAGCAACCGTTGAAAGACTCTCTTGGACTCGAGCATCACATCGCCCAGTGACCGCTCCCGATTCTCCTCGTAGATGAGCGCGTTTCGGTAATCGACATCGCGATGATCCAGGACCGCGAAAACGAGCGACTTACCGTCCGCAGCAGCCTCCAACCACTTCACTAGGCCGTTTTCGTAGGCCGTCAGGTGGGCGATGATGTCCTTCACCGACCATTCGCCGATTGCGCCAGGCTGACAGAGCCGCTCGTCGCTTGCTCCTTTCAGCTCGGCCTCCCAGCGCTGCCGCTCCGATCGTAGCGTGCTCAAGAACTGTCGCTTGTTCATGCGAGATTTCGATTGCTCACGCAGAGCCCGTAACTGCCCGGAACAAGGCTATGTTCTCTCGCTTCCGCAATACTCTATCTCGACCGGCGCCGCGCGAAGCGCAGGCCCGACCAGCGCTCGTCTATCGCGCAGACTTTGTAATCGACCAGCCCCACCGCCAGACCGGCCTTCCTGACCACCGCCTGCGTCAGGTCGCTCGTGGCACCTGAGGCTCTCTTCTGCCAGGCGATCCACAGGCCGCCGTCTCCAGCCAGCTCGCCGAGCCGCTCGACCCTGCTCTCCAGGTCGCGCCGTGACTCGACGAACCAGACGACCAAGTCCGGCCGGCCGCGGGCTTGCCAGCGCAGCCTCACACCCTTGGGCAAGGAGCCCAGCGTTTTCTCGAAGTTCTTCGGCGCTCCGACCAGCGCCACGACGTAACCCGCCTTGATGCCTAGCTTCTTGGGCAATGGCGTCCCGGCATAGCCCGCCAGAACTGAGCCGGGAACGACGGGCTCGGCGGGCGGATGTGCGATGGCACGTCTCACGGCGCTTCGAATTCGGCTCCAGCTCGTATAGGTCGCATCGGGCAAGTGGGTCTTCAGTCGCGCCACCTTCTCCAAGCCTCCGCCCACGAAGACCAAGGGGATTCGGCGAGTCGACTTCGACTGCCGCAGGCTCAACCCCACGTCCCGCCCTTGGGAAGGTGATCGGCTTAGATCGATGATTATAGCCGTCGGCGGCTTCTGCTTGAGTGCGCGGAGAACCTGGAGGTTAAAGGGCTCATGCGCCACTGCATAGCCCGCCGCCCTCAGCCGCCCGGCTTTCTCCGCAGCCTCGGCGGCGTTCCAGTGTATAAGGCGTATCCGCTTCACACTTCTGGGCACGTGGCACGCTCAGGCCAAGCGATAGCTTGCGCAGTCGATCCAAGCCACCTCAACGAGGGCGTCGACATACTCACAGCCCCTGGCGCGCCGATGGAGGGTTGCCGGTCGGGCAGATCGGCGTACATGCCGGCATCGAGATACCGGCTGTCTTGACGATACGCCAGCACCTCCTTCACTCCTCACCCCATACCTCCGCCTCGAAGGCCAGCAGGCGTGAATTACCGGCTTTCCAAGCATCATCCGGCAATCCAGCTTTACGGCATAACATGCACAGGAACATCTCTCTATCCCAACCGTAGTGGACCGCCGCCTGCGGCAACAGCAACCCCGAGCTCAGCCCCTTGCTGATCATCAGCCCGTGACGGCCCACGACGACCTCACCGGGCTCGATCGGCTCCAGTGGCGTCAGTGCGCTGATCTCAATCTGCAGATCGGGAAGCTCTTCGCGGGTCACCACGGGGAAGCGGGGATCATCGGTGGCAGCGGCTATTGCCATCCGCACCACCGAGTCGACCAGCGGATACCTTGCATGAACCTCTCCCCGGCAACCACGAAGCTCGCCGGAGTCGCGCCGTCGGAGCGTCACGAAAGTAGCGCACGGCCTCCGCAGGGCCGGGGAATCCGTCACCGGTTTCGACGGCTCAACGCCGCCCAAGAACTCCTCCAGCGTCCGTCGCGCCAGGCGGACCACCGACCGCTTGTCCTCGGCCAAGAGGTCCCTATTATCCATCGGCACCGTCGCCTTCCAACCCTTCTGCCTATTGATTCGCACAGCCGATTCGGCAACCCATCGCCGCAGTCGATCACCTTCCAGCTAATGTTTCAGCATCAGTCATCATCGGGCAACAACGCAACGAGTTGATACCCCCGCCGCCTCAAGGTTAAGCACCGCAAGATAGGTGGCAAGCATCTGCGTCGTGTGCTGAATCGGGACCGGCGCCTGCGCTCTAGCTCTCGATCAACCCATCCGTAAACTCGAGCTGATTCTCCAAGTGCTCGATCCGACGGAGGGCGAGGCTCAGCTCGTCCTCCGCCGCTTGGCCGCCCGCACTTACGTAGTGCGGCAGATGATCGCGCGGCCGTCTCAGTCCGCGGCTGAACAGGTCACACACGAATCGAACAGTTGTCCACAAGCCGATCCCGGCAAAACCGAAGAGTACGACCACGAAGACGTTGAAGCTCCCAAGTATATCGACGATAGCGAGCATTCAGCCCTCCTTCGCGGACCACGCCTGTTATCCTCTACGACACAGGTCGTGAGAACGTTTCGACCAGTTTGCTGAACTGACCCGAAGGACGATGATTAGATCCGCAAAGGCACTGCAGGGAAATTCACTTGTAGTAGTCGATCTTGCAGCCACACCCATCCCACATGCGCTCGTACGCCTCCAGGCGCTGCTCCACGAAACGACGAGCCTCGTCCGGGCCACCCAGTCGACGCACGACTCGCTCAGCAGGCGACGACTGTTCCACTGCGGCCAGGCCCGCGGCGACCTGAATAATCACGATGTCGCCGGCGACACCCGTCGGGTGCCGCTCCATCTCCTCGAATCGCTCTGCCACCGCGCTCCATTCCGAGGCGGCAACCGGCACGATCCTCTCCACCTCCAGTCGCAGATCCAGCTCGTCAGCAGTCAAGTTGGATTACCCCCCTCACCGGTCGTCCCGACTCCCTCTCGTCACCTCATTCAGCGCGGCTGCAACGAGTCCTTCGGCGACACCTACCAGGCCGATCGCTAGCCCGACAGCAAGTCGCAACACTTCCTTCACAGCGCCGGTGCGTGACGGCGCCTCCGGCGGCAAACGATCCGCCGGAGGCGATCCCGAACCATCCGCCAACGGTGGTCGCCTTGCCGCCGGTCCGAGATCGCCACGCTCTTCCGGGCGTGGTCCGGGGTCATCGGGAGGCATCGCTGCTCACTCTCGTTTCTTCACCGTAGACTCAGGATCCGGATTGCCAATCACATCCTCTAACTAGAAGTCATGCACGCCAGGCAATGTACAGCCCACGTCCGATCAGCCCCTCAGGGTCATAGTCCACAACCAGGCCAGCAGTCTGAAATGCAGCTTCCATCTCCTCGCGTGAGAATAGACCAAGCTCATGAATCTCGACTTCCCGGCGCAAACCCTCACGTGTGCCAATCAAGTACTCGAAACGCAGGCGCGATAGCCGCCCTTCCAGCGCCGTGTGAGTCATTCGGCAAACCTTGGCGCCAGGCGCATCCACCGTCGCACAGGTCACGAACCCATGCTCCATCGTACCCGGCTCAAACCAAGGTTCCACAACCAGGATGCCCCTTTCCGCCAAATGGTCGGCCATGGCCGCTACCGCGCGATGCAGTTTGTGTAGTTCACGCACATATCCAATCGAGCTGAACAAACAAACGACGGCGTCGTAGGTCCGCTCCAGCTGAAAGTCCACCATGTCCCCACAATGGTAGACACCCGCCGGGTTCTTGGCCCGCGCCAGCTCCACGAACCGCGGCTCGATATCGACACCTTCGACTTGAAATCCGTGCTCGATCGCGAAATAGCGTCCGTGCTCACCACTGCCGCAGGCTACATCGAGCAACCGGGCCGCATCAGGGTGCCGGGCACGGATGAGAGCGGCCACCGTCGCGGCCTCCTTCTCGTAGTCCTTCGCAGCGTAGAACAGATCGTAGAAGTCAGCGCTTGCCGAAAACATGCATTCAATCCCTATCTGCCTTCCGGCCGAATGACAAGTACTCTCCGCAGTTCGAGCTCACAGAGCGGATTCCGGCATCATCTAACTGGGATTGGCGGCGTAGGCGCTAGAGCTCCAATTCCGACTGAAAGACGACCACCGCACGGCCTCCCACTCGCACGACCGTCGGCATCGAGCCTCGAGCCTTCACTGACACATCCACGATTCCCGGCCGACCCATCGCCTCCCCCTGCTGAGCCCGGAAGCGTAACTCTCCGTCAGCCGCTTCCGCCAAGCCATGCTTCACAAGATAGGCGCCCAGCGGGCCGTTGGCGTTACCGGTCACAGGGTCCTCAGGGATGCCAATCGCGGGAGCGAACATGCGGCCATGAGTCAGCATGGCTTCGCAACCAGAATCTAGCGTAAAGACGAAGTAGCCGTTGCAGTCAATACTACCGCTGATCTCGGAAAGTCTAATCAGGTCCGGTCGGATACGGTTCACAGTCGAGCGCGATCGGACACCCACCAGAACTTTGGAGTGGCCGGTGGACACTATCTGAATAGGGCAGCGCTCGTCTCGATCGTCGGGTGCGAGCCCCAATCCCGCGAGGATCTCATCTGAGACCGGTGATGTAAATGGTTCACTGAATTCGATAGCGCCCTGGGTCATTACGATCCGATAAGTTTCCGCCTCGCGAATCACCTCCACGGGCAAAATGCCGGCCCGGATCTTCTGAACGACTACGCACGAGGGCAACGAGCGCTCCAACGCGCGCACATAGTGCGCCGCGATCGTCGCATGACCGCAGGAAGGAACCTCACACGTCGGAGTGAAGAAGCGCACCCTCACATCATGTCCCGCCCCGTCCGCCGCAAATATGAAGGCCGTCTCCGAGTTGTTTAGCTCTCGAGCGATAAGACGCATCTCTCCCTCTTCGAGCCCATCGGCGTTCGGTACGACTCCGGCGGGATTGCCGCAGAATCGCTCCGTCGTGAAGGCGTCGACCTGGTACAGTCTGTATTTCCTCATCGGCAAACCGATCCGTGATCGCGCGAGTTGGGCTCCGGCGCCGCTCCCGCGGCACCAACCGCAATTCTAGCCGGACCAAGGTTGCACGATCACGAGCTTCTTCCTGGCCCGACGAGCCGCAGCTCCCTCGCTCGAACCCTTTCAGCAATCAGACCAGGACCACTGGCTGACCTCTTGCGTTTCGACGTAGACTATCATCATCGACCCCTTGCTTGTCTCCAGTGGCGCAAGAAACCACTCACGAAGTTGAACCGCGGCACACGCTTCAAGTAGTCCTCGTAGGCGTTGCCCAGCGACTGAACGCAGAAGCCCTCCTCCTTGCGAGCTTGTACGTAGAAAAAGACGTTCGCGCAGAGCGCCAGCATCACCGTCCAAAAGCTCTGCGAGCGTAACGCGAACCCCGACACCAGCAGCATGTAACCCAGATACTGAGGATGGCGGACAACACCATAGACTCCACGATCGACGACTGCTGTCGTGTCGAAATACTTGCTTCCAGCTTGCACCCCACCGTGGCGCTTCAACAAGTAGAACGGTGAGAAGATGAAGACGGCTGACAAGATGAGAGCCGCGGTCCCCAGCACGTGGGGCACACCGTGATTACCGCGACCGTGAAGCAGGGCCGATACTAGAACGCCGATGCTGCCGACCGTTGCAATTGCGCCGGCCAACCAGGGACGCCGCGGACCGTCTCCGACGCGCATCCTAGCCTGCCGATCGGAATCGAGCTGAGCAGTTAGTCAAAAGGGTTTCAGTTCGAGTACCGGATCAACAACTGACCTCACGCCCTAAGGGATGTGCCAGCCCAGATACTCCCTTACGAACTGCGTGTGCGCCTTGGCCTCCTCGGGTCTCCCCAGGCCGTGTGTAGTTCCCGCCGCGCACCAGATGACCTCGTCCGAAAGCTCGAGAAGCGGCACGACCTCGTGGCCAGTCGTCACGATCGCTGCCCCTTCGGCCGCCAGGCGTCGTAATACGTCGGCCACAAGAGCCCGGTTGTTCGGCGTGAGACCTAGAAACGGCTCGTCCGCCAACAGACACTTCGGCCTCCGAACCACCGCCGCCGCAAGCGCTACCCGGCGACCCTCCCCCTCGGAAAGCTCATGAAACTTGCTGTCCACCAGGCTCTCCAGACCCAAGATTCCGACGGCCTCGTCTACCGAACGTCTGCCATACCGCCGACTGACAAACTCGAGTTGCGCTCGAACCCGGAAAGTACTTGGGACGCGCGCCCGCTCCTCCAAGTAATACAGGCCGCCTCGCGCCAGTACCGATAGCCGCGGGCGCTCATATGCCTTCGTGCGAAAGCGTACGACACCCCCCTGCCCCCGCAGCTCGCCGACGGCAATGCGTAGCAGCGTCGTCTTGCCCGAACCGTTGCGACCCAGAAGAGTCGTGATCCGACCCTCTTTGGCCCAGAAGGACGCGGACTTCAGCACGGCGCGGCTACCGAAACTCTTACTCACCGAATGCACGGCGAAGACTTCGGTGCCTATCCTGTCGACCCTCCGAAGACGAGAAACAGCGCTAACTCAAGAATCGAGAAGCCGGCGGCGATGATGCCGACGACTGCGAGACGCGAGACGCCCAAGTTCGCAAGGAAACGGCGCTCGCTTCGCCGCTGAACATCAAGCAGCAGCAGAATCACTGCTGCGGCCAAGGCCAGAACGAAAGATCTGAAGGGGAAAGCGCCGAGCCTGAATGAGAGGACATGAGCAGCGCACCATATGAGGAACGTCCGCCAGAGAAAGATCCCCATATAAGGCCAGGGTGGCATGATCAGCAGGTCTCAGTCGCGAGCGGACCCACAAGAGGGTGCCATCTCTTGATCAAACTCCGATCCCATCGAGGCACTCTTTAGCACGCAAAGCCCGGAATGCCGGGTGAGTTACCAGCCGCCGATCGTGAGAATTCCAGATCGCCGTCCATCAACCGCCACAATCGGTCTGCGAGTCGCTTACCCTCTACCCTTAAAGACCGGCGCCCGGGGGTGATGCTTGCCAGCATCAACTCGCTCCGGGTAACAGCCGCGATCCCTCTTCTTTACCTGCGGATAGCAGCCGCGACCCGGAAGGCCCGCGCTCGGGTAACAGTCTTTGCCACGAAGGAGCGGAATGCGCCTCGCGATGCCACGTAATGTCTTCTTCATAATCGCAAGATCCTCAGCACAGCTTCCTTCCTGCTATGACATACCCTTTACGACGCCAGGTGGCCAGCGCAGCCAGAGAAGCGAGACCAGGACCGCCAGGTCCACGGCAATTGCCCCTACCTTGTTCGGGAAGAAGAAAGGCAGACCGCCCCAGAACAGCGCGATCGCTACGAGTGATGCCAGAGCGGCGGCTATTGCCAACGGCTGCCAAGAGTCAGGGGGCACCAGCCAATCAAGAAGCCCCAAACCTGCAACCACAAACCCGATCAAGGCCGCCAGCCACAGAGTCAATCCGAGACCGCGCGTGGCGGCGCCGCCCAACTGCTCTGTGACGAGCCAAGATGTGAAGGCGTGCGTCCCGCTCAACTTGATGCCGAACAGAGGCAGAATGCCGAGTGCGTGCCCGAGGCCATGAGCTATGAGCACAACGGCGACCGCAACGCGTAGCATCGATATCTACCTCAGCTTGTTGCCGCTCCCCTGTCGATGCTGCATCTGATCATGCTGCATCTGATCATGGTGCATTTGATCATGCTGCATCTGATGCCGATGCTCCCCACCTTGACCTTGAGAGTGGCCGCGCAACTCTGAGTAGCGTCGCCGCTGCTCCGCCGTCAAGATCTCTGCCATCGACAAGTGCGCCCGCAAATGTGCATGGCGCAGCTCCCCCTGCAGCTCACCCAAGCGCTTGGTGGCGGACGCCAATCCATCCTCGGTAATCGCGCCCGTGACGAACAGAGCCTCCAGCGCTTGCTCCTGAGCCACGATCTCCCTGCCCAACCGCTGAGCCTCGGACTTGACCTGCGCAAACGCTGTCGCCGTACGCTGCCGCTGCTCCTCACTCAAGTTCAAGCTGTCGGCCAGTTCCAACACGTGCATCGGGCCCGGATAGCCGTTAGCCTCCGCCGCCATTCCCATCCCCATGCCGCGGCCTTCCAAGTAGGCCTGCACTTGCTCCTCTGACAGAGACTTCATGCTTCCGACCTGTGCTTCCTGCGCCCTGGCAACCCCCGCCAGCGCAAGTCCGCCGGCCAAGAAACACGCGATAACAGGTACTTGATTCACGCTCTTCCTCCGCAATCGAGTCGTTGACGCGCCACGCTCACATTCTGCCCCTCCTCCAACCAGAATGCCGGGCGACCACAAGGCATCGGTCGCCTAATGTAAAAGCAAACTCACACGACGCCACTCCGCCGCCAGCCGCGACATCACTCTCTCGTCAGCCGACTTGATCTGGATGACCGGGCGCAAGTTGAAACACTCAATGTGCTCTCCCCCCATCTCTTTGACCTCGACTGCTGGCTTGCATCTCGATCTGGCGAGTCCTTCAAAAGGAGAGCTCACCGGTAAACGCGACGACTTCGGCTACGAAGCGATCTGGCTCGTCCACGAAGACCATGTGGTGGCTGTTGTCGAAGAGAAGGAACCGCTTCGGTCCCCCATAGTTGTCGTATCCAAAGACCAGATCCTCCCACGGCACCTCAGCATCGCGCCGTCCGGCGACTAACATTAGCGGAATACCCAAGTCTCGCACAGCCGCCTCCAGGTTGATGCGCCGGACGTCTGGATACATGACCTCGCCGATGCGTAGCTGCCCTGCGCGCCAACCGCCGTCCCCCTCCGCCAGCCCGGTGCCGGCCAGGACTCTTTCCATCGACAGGTTCCTGGATACGCCGCCGTGGGCCCATGAGGACCAGGTCGACCTCACCAGATGCCCCGCAGTCGTCTCGTAGGGGGGTCGCCCAACCGTCAGTAGCGCCTGTACAGCGTCATCGTTTCCAACTTGCCGCGCCCATTCCAGCGCACGCTCGTAGCTGGCTAGGAAGTTCGCCTCGACGTTGAACGGCGCTGCCACCGAGATCAGCGCCGCTACCTTGGACTCATGCTCTCGGGCATAGAGCAATGCGAGAATCCCACCCCACGAATGGCCAAGTAGTACTACCCGCTTCCCCCCAAACTCGGCCGCAAGCCGATCGACCACTCGGTCCACATCTCTCACATGCTGAGAAACGGTCTGTGTGCTATCAGGCACCATCGGCGACCGCAGCACGCCACGCTGGTGCAGATAGGCGACGACGTAGTTTTGCTCGAGAGCCGAGCCAACGTAGGCTTGAAAGCTCAAGATGCCCAGGGGGCTGCCGGGCCCACCGTGCAGGTAGAGCAGCACCGGAGAGTTTCGATCGGCACCCCGAACCTCGAGGAATAGCTGCGCGCCATCCGACTCGACAAAGACCGACTCATCGACGCTCTGTCCATTAGCCGGCGGCAGCGTTACAGGGCCGGCAACTAGAACAATGATCGGCGCGATGACCACGCTTCTATTGGAGCGCTTTCTCTGATTCATGTCGATGGATCAGACGACCCCTGGCGTCCTATCGAAGAAATCAACTACGCCAGTTTCCAAAGAGTACTCAGCGCCAACCACTGTTAGACCATTCTCCTGGATCAGCTGCTCGAGCAGCCGAGAACCGTGTCGCAAGTGGTTCGCGGATGCGCGGATGTTG
>CP070722.1:578602-584725 GCA_020350785.1 Gemmatimonadota bacterium | reverse complement strand
CCAGGCCGTTGCTGTCGACCGTCGCCGCCGCCGCATTGTTGGTCGACCACGTGATCGTCGTAGTCAAGACGTTGCCGCCGGCGTCCCGCGCCGTGGCCGTCAGCTGCTGCGTACCGCCGGGCAGCAGCTGCGCCGTGGCCGGGGTCACCTGCACCGACGAGACGACAGGACCCGTGGGGTCGTCGTCGCCGCAGGCGGTCCACACCGCCGCGCCCGCGATGAGCACCATCGCGAGCAGCACTCGCACCAATTTCATCGATTTCCTCCCTTATGTCCCGGCACAGGCTGCCGGATCTTGGTTTGGGATTCCCGTGGATCTCTCAGAGAGCCCTACCGCGGGGGCGAGAATGGGCAGGGAAGCGGGTGGCCCTGCAGAACAACGCCGCAATCTAAACTACAACCTGCAGACGCGCCAGCCTCGGGGCTCGGCTCAAACCTCGGCGGCGTACGCAGCCGCGGTAGTCGTCGAGTCGGCACCCGGCCCAGATCGATGGCTCTCCGATCACGCTAGCCCCTCGCCTTACTCGACGTTGGCGACCTCGTCGGCCTCCTGGCGTAGATAAAGCGTCTGCGTCGGGTAGGCGAACTCGATTCCCTGTTCCTCGAAGCGCTGGTAGAGGGACAGGTTGATCGCCTGCTGGATGTCCATGTAGACGTTGTAGTCGGGCACCAGCGCGTAGTAGACGACCTCGAAGTCCAGAGAGGAGGCTCCGTACGACTTGAAGTGGGCGCGATCGAAGCGGGTGTTCTCCTGCCCTTCTATGATCTCCCGCACCATCCCTGGAATGGCCGCCAGCCTGGCATGCGGCGTCTGGTAGGTGACGCCGAAGGAGAAGACGATCCGCCGCTCCCGCATCCGCTTGTAGTTGCGAATCCGACTGTCAAGCAGATCGGAGTTCGAGAAGACGAGCTGCTCGCCGGACAGGCTGCGTAGCCGCGTCGTCTTCAGTCCGACGTGCTCGACCGTTCCCAGGAAGTCGCCGACGATGATGAAGTCGCCGATGACGAATGGTTTGTCCAGCACGATGGATAGCGACGCGAACAGATCGCTTAGTACGTTCTGCACCGCCAGCGCCACCGCGATGCCGCTGATCCCCAGCCCCGTAACCAGCGCCGTGATGTCGACCCCGAGGTTGTCGAGAGCCAGAAGCAGGACCACGGTCCAGAGGATCAGCTTGCCGACGAAGCGCAGCGCGCCGATGCTAGTGGCCGCGGCGGCGTCCTCGTCCATCCGCTCCCGCATGACGCGGGTGATCCAAAACGCGATCACCGCGTTCCCCCAGAGGGCGGCCTGCAGCAAGAGGCCGATCACCATGACACCGCGGAAAACCTTGTCTCCGGTGGCAGGCAGGGTGAGCGGCTGAATCCCGGCATAGAGCGCTATGACGAAGGGAAAGAAGAAGCGGGTCCCGCGCACCAGATCCAGCGCGAGGTCATCCAGCTGGTTCCTGGTGCGCTCGGCCAGCCTGGTCAGCCGCCGCTCCAGAATCCCGCGGGCCAGGCGGAACGCCAGGAGGACGGCGACGAAGAGACCCCCCGCGATGAACCACGTCTGTACGCTATTGCCGAAATAGGTCCATTCCAGGAAATCCATGCCAACCCTCTTTAGTTGTCAGCGGGGTGAACCACTACGGCGCGAACCCTGCTCGGCTCCCATGATCTGCGCTTCCCAAGCACTGTTAATTCGCAGCCGCGAGCGATGCAAGCGAGGCAAGAAGAGGGGGTGGTGGAGCGGTACGCCGACCGCCTCACCACCCCTGTCGGAGAAGATGAGCGCTTCAGTCGCCCGAGTAGGCCGACTCCCGCGAGTAGGCGGGCTCCAACTCGATCCTCGACCTCTGGCGCCGAATGATACGCCTGGACAGAACCCGCAGGTCACTGAGGGCGTAAAGCGCCGACGGCAGCAGGAGCAGCGTCAGCAATGTGCCGAACAGTAGGCCAAAGGCCACCGAGACGGCCATCGGTACCAGAAACTGGCCCTGCTCGCTGCGCATCAGGATGATCGGCGCCAGGCCGCCGGCCGTGGTCACGGTCGTGAGCACGATGGGACGGAACCTCGACATCGCCGCTTCGTAAAGCGCCTCGCCGACCTCCTTGCCGCGCGAGATCATCTTGTTGTAACGATCCACGAGGACCACGGAGTCGTTGATGATGATGCCGGCCAGCGCCACGATTCCCAGGAAGGAAAGGATCGAAACGGGGATGCCGACGATGAAGTGGCCGATCACGGCGCCGATCAGCCCCAGCGGGATCAGTCCCATGATCAACAACGTCTGAAGGTAGCTCTTGAGCAGGAAGAGCAAGATCGTGAACATGACGACCAGCGCGATGGTCATCGTATAGGTCATCGATCCGACCATCTCGTTCACCTCTTCCTGCTGGCCCGTGCCGACGGCGCGCTGGACACCATCGACTTGCGACAGCACGCGGGGCACCACCTCTCGGTTGATCTCCGCTAGGACGACGCTAAGGTCGTTCTGCGAGTAATCGAGGTCGGCGTAAACGGTCGCGGCCCGCTTGCCGTCGTCGTGGCGGATTCGCCGCAGACCGCGCTCGATATCGTAGTCCGCCACTTCCTTGAAGGGCACGTAGTCCCCCGCCGGCGCCCGTACCTTCAGACTCTCGATCTGCGCGATGGAGATGCGGTCCTCCTTGGGGAAGCGCACCCAGACCTTGACTTCGTCGCGACCCTTCTGCAGTCGCATCACCTCATCGCCGTAGAAGCCCTGGCGCAGCTGCTGGGTCAGGTCGCGAACCGTGAAACCGAGGGCCTGCCCCTTCGGCTTGAGCGAAACGACGAACTCGTTGTTGCCCAGAGGAGTGTCGTCGCGGATGTCCTTGACTCCGGCGATTTGGCGTAGCTCGTCCTTGAGCAAGTCCTTCGCCAGCAGGAGCTGCTGGTAGTCCGTGCTCTGGAAGCGCACCGAAATCGGGGTGCCGCCGAAGGAGAAGCCGCCGACTATGATGTTCTCAGCCTCGGGTACTTCGCCGATGTACTCGGCCAGCGCGTCGGAGAAGTCGCCGACCGTGTAGTCTCGATCCGCGGAAGACGGCAGCACGAAGAAGATGTTGAGCGTTCCGCTGCTCATCCAGGACGTATAGTTCTGGATCGGGTCCTTCTCGCCCTTCTCCGGGTGATCCCACTCTCGGGCGAACGCCCGTGATCTGTCGATCAGGTCGGCTCGAATGTCGTCGGCAACCTCGGCCGACGTGCCCGCCGGCATCTCGACCTGCATGCGCGCGTAGGGCGGCTCGATCTGCGGGAAGAACTGGGCCCGGACGTGTTGGCCCTGGAAGAGGCCCGCGATGATCAGAACCACGGCGACGAGCGTCGCAGTCGCCGCCCAGCGATTCTGCAGGCAAAGCCTCAGGACCGGGCTGTAGACGCGGTTGAGAATCACGTGCAACGCCCCGTCGATCCGCCGTCGTAGCTCGGCCAGGAAGCGGTGCGCCTCCGGCCTGCTTTGCAGGGCGCGCGAGTGAGACAGGTGAGCCGGCAGGATGATGAAAGCCTCGACCAGCGAGAAGGCCAGAGCGATGATGACGACGGCGGCGATCTGCCAGACGAACTTGCCCAGCATCCCGTAGAAGTAGAAATAGGGAACGAAGGCGACCATCGTGGTCACTACCGAGATCGTCACCGGCTTGATGACGTCCATGGTGCCATCGATCGCCGCCTGCACGGGCTTCTTGCCGTACTTCTCCCACTGCGAATAGATGCTTTCACCGATTATGATCCCGTCATCGACGAGAATACCGATCACCATGATGATGCCGAACAGGCTCATCTCGTTGATCGTGATCCCCAGCAGCCAAAGCACGAAGAACATGCCCAGCAGAGAAAACGGTATGCCCAACGCCACCCAGAACGACATCCGCAGGTTGAAGAAGATCCCCAGAAGGACCAGCACGAGAACCAGGCCGATGGCCCCGTTGGTGGTCATCAGCGAGAGGCGCTCCTCGAGCTCGTCGGTGTCCTTGATGAAGGTGTCGATGTTCACCAGCCCCGCGTAGCGGGCTTCGTACACGCGAGCGAGGTCCTCGGTGATCTTGGTGATCTCGATCACGTCCTCGTTCGTGTTGTACATGACGTTGAAGCCGATCGAAGCACGGCCGTTGAACTCGGAGTAGAACATGTTCTCCGGCCATTGCTCACGTACGGTCGCGATGTCCGCCAGTCGGATCCTGGTACCATCGATGGAAGAGACGACCTCGATGTTCTCGAACTCCGGAGCCTCGTACTTCCTGTTGTACGAGCGAATCAGAATCTCCTCATGCTCGGTCAGCACCGAACCGGAGGAGATGTTCAGGTTCGAGGCCCGAACGGCGTTGGCGATGTCGCTTATGGTCAGCCTGTAGCGCTGCAGGTTCTCCGGCGAGACCTCGATGGAGATCTCGCGGGGCGGCAACCCCCACCAGCGGACCTCCGAGATCTTGCCGGTCGCCAGCAGATCATCTCGGAACTCCTCGACTATGCGCTTCAGCGTGCTCAGGTCCTCGGGCCCGTAGATGCTGAGCATGACGGCCCGATTCCACATCGTCTGCTGGTAGACTATCGGATTCTCGGCACCGGTGGGATATGAGTTGATCGAGTTGACGGCGTTCCGAATGTTCTGGAGCGCCCTGTTCATGTCGTAGTCCGGCGCGATCTCCACGTTGAGCGAGGCGGATCCCTCCGACAAGATGGAGGAGACCTTCTCGATTCCCTCGATCCCACGGAGCGCTTCCTCGATCTTGGTCGTGATGCCCTCCTCGACCTCGATCGCCGATGCCCCGGGATACGCCACACTGACGTTGACCTCCTCCAGCTCGAACTTCGGGTTGAGGCGCCGCTCCAGGTTGAAGAGCGCGAACACCCCCGCCAGCCCCACCGCCAGCATGAGCCAGTTGGTCACGACACGATGCTTTATGAAGTAGTGGATGACGTTTCTCATCATACACCTATCGGATGCTATGATCGTTCCAGGTGGTCGTTTCGCCCGCGCCCGTGATCAGCGACCGGCAGCGACCGAACCGCTGTCGTCGGACTGCTCCGCCAGCTCCATACCGTCATGCAGCTCCGGCATGTTCACCGAGCGTATGGCCATTCCGATCAGCGGCTTCTGTAGGATCGTCGTCACCAGCACGGTCTCGTCGAGCACCGTGTTATGTACGATCGCCAGGTCGCCTTGATAGGCCGCCAGCTCGAGCGGCTGGCGGCCAAGCTTGCCAGCCTCCATGGTGAACACGTAACCCTCGGGATCCAGCAGGTGTCGAGGGATCGAGGCCACATCTTTCAGAGTCTTACCGTCGATCGCCACGTGCACATAGCTGCCCGGTAGGAAGCGCGGGTTGAGCTCGGCGTTGGTGAAGGTGACGTAGACGTTGAGCGTCTGAGAGTTGCGATCGACCTGCGTCTTCCTGCGTGTGATGCGGCCGACCAGCGTCTCCTCGCTGCCCTCGTCCGCGTGGATCGTCACGCGCGGGGCACTCGAGAAGTCCAGCCATTGGCTCTCATCCACCAGCAGCGGCACACTGACCACCAGATTCTTCGGGTCGGTCAGCGTGAATATCGTCTGGCCTGTCGCCACGAAGCTGTTCTCGATCAGGCCGTTCGAGCTGATGTAGCCGTCGAAGGGGGCTCGAATCGTGTGCTTCGCAAGCTGAATCTCCTGGTTCCGCACCGCGTAGTACAGCCCGATGATGTTCTTGGTGCTGACCTTGATCTTCTCCTGCGCGTTGGTGATCTCCGGCAGGTCCGGCACCGGCTGATTGATATCCAGGCTGTTGAAGTAGTCGAACCAGCGCTTGTAGATCCGCGCGTCATCGATCCGCAGCTCCGGCAGCACCGAGGCGACCGCATTCAAGAAATCCGAGCGCATGGCGTAGAGATCGTTCTCCACATCGCGCGAGTCGACCTGCACCACGACCTCGCCCCTACGCACGAATGTGCCATCCTTCAGGTTGTTCTTGGCGAAGACGACCCGCCCGTTCGCCTCGGAAACCACCTCCAGGCTCCGCTCCGACTCCACCGTCCCGTTCCCTTCCACCCTCAGGACCAGATCGCCAAAGGCCAGCAGTTGCGTCTCCACCGCCCGCGCCTCCGGATCCGCCTCGCGTCGGTTGCTCTGCTTCCGGGTCGAT
>CP070722.1:566377-578502 GCA_020350785.1 Gemmatimonadota bacterium | reverse complement strand
ATTTTAATGACATTCATAAAAGGCTGCGAGGAAAAACTGGCCGCAGCCAAGGCCCTGCTCAAGGCCCGGCCACAGGTGGAAAAGCTAGTGGCCCTAGAAGCTAAAATAGACGAGGCCCACCAAAACCGAACCAGCCTGCACAGGATAATGGCCAAGGTGAAAACCACTGAAACCCAATTGGAAAATGCCAAGCAAGTGCGTGATGAGTTGGAGGCTGAGTTTCACGCAATCATGCCGGACATTTGCCCACTGTGCGGCAAGGAAGTGGACAATGGATAAGACCTGCGCCAAACACAGCAACCGCATTGCCGCCGTGTGCCTGTTTTGCAAACTTGAAGACTTGGATGCGGAAATAGAAGAGTACCAGCTCAGGGCGGAAGAAGGGGATGCGGTACTCGTGGTCTGGGCACCCGAGGTCGATGCGGCGACCGCCGCTCGCGAGCTGTTGATTCGCGCTCAAGACGCCGTGAAGGGAATACCCGCGGAGACTCGCCAGGCTTATCGGGACGGTACGAACGGCTTCGAGCGGACATTGCCGGGTCCGGACCGCATGTATCCTGACACCGACACGCCGCCATTGCCGATCGCTGACGAGACGGTGATCGCGATTCGCAAGCGTGTGCCGGAAGCGCCCTGGTCACGCGCACGGCGTTACGAGCGGCAGGGTCTCGACTTACGCGCCGCGGGTCGACTCGCTACAGCACCTTGGGCTGATCTCTTCGATGCCGTCGAGCCCGCCCCCGGAGCGGTCGCCCGACGGATCGCCGCCGCTATGGAGAAGCGCTTGCCGTATCACCATCGAATTGGCGTGGTAGAGCTGCCCAACGCTGACCGCCTCCGGCCTCTCGTCCACGCCATCGAGGTCGGCGAGATCCTCCCCGAGGCGACCGAGCGAATCCTCGATGCCCTGATCGAGCGGAACGACTTGGGTGCCGCGAGCGTACTCGCACCTTACCGGCGGCGCTCGGATGACCTGGAGGAGCTGGAGCGCGCGTTGGAGGAGCTAGCGAGCCGTGCCTCTGGACTGGTGAATAGGCCGAGAGACGTGCTGTTGAGGTGGGCAATGGGCCAGGTCATGCCCCGCTTCATCGGCCGACTGAGTCCGGCCATCGTCCGCGAGCGGGTGGTCGAGGCGCTGCAGGGATCTGTAACGGAGATCGGCACATGAGCGCGGCGACCGACGATCGCTACAAGGGCTATCGTGGTCCGTGTGTCGAGCTGATGAAGCGGTTCGATGTGACGGTCTGGTGCGAGGTGAGAGCGGACACGACACGCGGTAGGTTCGAGGGGCTGTTGCTACCGCGGTCCGAGACCAGCGACGAAGATCACCTGGTGCTGAAGTTGAACAGCGGTTACAACATCGGCATACGCCACGATACGGTGCGGAGACTTGAACGACTCGGCTATCGCGAGGCTCGCTACAAGATACCCGAGAAGGAGTTTCCCACCGACCCCACTCACCCATGGGTCAAGCTTTACGGTACTGGCGGAACGATCGCGTCACGGTTGGATTATCGAACCGGGGCCGTGATCCCTGCCTTCAGTCCCGGCGAGCTGTACGGCTCTGTCCCTGAGCTGGCGGACATCTGCAACCTGGAAACCGAAAAACTATTCGCCGTATTCTCCGAGAACATGGGGCCCGAGCAGTACCTCGTTCTTGTAGAGAAGGTCGGTGATGCGATCAGGGAGGGGTACAACGGTATCGTCATCGGGCACGGCACAGACACGATGCATCACACGGCCGCTGCCCTGAGCTTCATGGTCCAGCGGCCTCCCGTCCCGATCGTGATGGTTGGCAGTCAGCGATCGTCGGACCGGCCTTCATCGGATGCGGCTCAAAACCTGATCAACGCCACCTGGGCAGCCGCTCACGGCCCAATCGCCGAGGTCATGGTCTGTATGTTCGGTCCGACCTCGGACCGCTACAATCTTCTTCACCGCGGGACGCGCGTTCGCAAGATGCACAGTTCCTACCGGAGTACTTTTCGGACTCTCGGTGATATACCGCTGGCAATGGTGGAGAAGGGGAGCTTCACGGCGCTCAAACACGATTACTTGACCAGGCGCACCGACAGGGATGTCGTCCTGCAATTGGCTTTCGAGGAGCGGGTGACCTTGGCGTACTACTACCCCGGTATGCAGCCCGATGTCATCGACGCGCTCGTGGAACGTGGTTACAAGGGAATCGTAATCGCCGGCACCGGTTTGGGTCACGTGAATCGAAAGATTTACCCGGCATTGGAGCGGGCGCGGGATGCAGGGGTGCTGGTTTATATGACGTTGCAGACCCTCTGGGGGTTCGTGCAGATGCATGTCTACGAGACTGGCAGGGAGATACTCGGTTTGGGAGTCATCCCCTTGGCCAACATGTTACCCGAGGTCGCCTACATCAAGCTGGGTTGGGCGATGGGTGTTCACCCCGACAACCCGCATGCAGTTCGAGAGCTCATGACCACCGCGATTGCGGGCGAGATGACGGAGCGCGAGCCACACGATGGCTACCTCATCCTGCAGGGCGGAGTTCCCGAGGTCCAGGAGTTCTTGGAGAGAGTATGGAGATGAGGGAGTTGTGGGACGATTCCTCTTCCGTGCTCGGCGGGTTGCGGTTAGAAGGCGAGCTGGACAAGCTGCGCGCCGAATGGACTGCCGATGATATCGTAGAGCTGGTGAGCAAGCGACGCGTTCGTGTTGTGAGTCTGATGCACGTGGGTGGGGACGGCTGGCTGAAGACTCTCGATTTCGTTCCCCACGATAGCAACCATCTCAGAGATATCGTCGAGGGCGGCGAGCGTGCCGACGGCTCGAGCCTGTTCCCTGATACGGGTATCCCTGCCGGTGCTTCGGATATCGTGCTCCGCCCCAGGGCGAGAACAGCGTTCATGGACCCGTTCGCCGCTCAGCCGACGCTTGTTCTCATGTGCGGCCACGCGGGCCGTGATGGGGCGCCGCTCCCTCAGTCGCCCGACACTATTCTGCGGCGCGCCAGCGAGCTGTTGCGTCAGCAGACCGGTATCGAGCTGTGGGCCTTGGGCGAAGTCGAGTACTTCCTCGGCAAGCGCCGGGACGAGAGCGATATCTACGGAGCGAACGATCGCGGCTACCACGCCAGCTCGCCGTTCGTTTTCGGCGAGCCGCTGAGGCGCCGCGCCCTGCGGTTGCTGGCCGAGATCGGCGTGCCTGTCAAATACGGCCACAGCGAGGTCGGATATATCGAGGCCAAGAAAGCGGAGGGCATGATCTGGGAGCAACACGAGATCGAGCTTGCGCTTCGGCCATTGCCCGAGGCTGCGGAGGCGATCCTGCTCACTCAATGGGTGCTCCGTAACCTCGCTCACCGGCAGGGCATGCGTTGCAGCTTCGATCCGCTTGTGCTGGAGGGCCATGCGGGCAACGGGCTTCACTTCCATTTTGCGCTCATGGCGATGGGTCGGCACCTGCCGATCCGCGATGACGAAGGTCAGCTCGGCGAGGCGGCCCGTTGGTTGATCGGTGGGCTGGTGCAGATGGGTGGCGCCCTCATGGCGTTCGGAAATCGGATGGAGGGATCCTTCGTACGTCTACGTCAAGCGAAGGAAGCCCCCAGCACGATCATCTGGGGCGAATACGACCGCAAAGCGCTGGTCCGGCTACCCATCGTCGCCACCGACGAGGCCGGTCGTGAGGTGACGCCGCCGACCGTCGAGTTCCGTCTGCCCGACGGTTCCGCCTTGCCGCACCTGCTGCTGGCCGGTGCGGCGCTCGCCATGATACGGGGCCGCGAGACGCATGATCTCGATGCTCTGTTGCAGCGCACCTGCTCGACCTGTCCGGCTCCACACGGAGCTGCGGCGGCGCCGGTCCCTGCCGACTTCGGAGAGGTGGCCGATGCTCTGATCGAGCAGCGTGAGGCGCTCGAGCTGGGCTCGGTCTTTCCCAGCGGACTGCTGGATCAGTTGATCAGACGGCTGCGGGAGATCACACCCAGGCGCTTCGGGTGATGCTCGAGAGAAGCCCTCTCACTCGGACGATCACCACGCAGGATGACTTGCCGGCTGTCACCTTCTACGCGGACGATGGCCGCGCCGTTGCCGTTGCGCCGCGCTCGCTGAGTCCCCGTTCACAACTTCCTTGACGGCATGCCGGTCCCCGCGTAGATGATCGGGCTCAGGGGTGCCATTCTGCGCTGCCCGCTGGACATGGGATAGCCGAGAGGTTCGAGCGCCTTGCATCCATCAGAGAATTCGCCCGAAGTCAGTGCCAGCCATTCGAGGACTCGGCTTGCCCGTGATGCATGGGATGATTTTCGGCTGGGATTTTCGCAGTTTCTGGCCTACGACCTGCTCTTCAAGATACTGGCCTCCGCCGCCCTGGTACCGCTGGCGACCTGGGTGCTTGCACGTCTCATCTCCAGCTCCGGGCGACTCACCGTAGGCAACTACGAGATCGTCTCCTTCCTGCTCACGCCGCGCGGGATCGTCACGACCCTTCTGGCGGGCACGGTCACGTTCGGCCTTCTCTTCGCCGAGCAGGCGGGACTGGTCGTTATGGCGGTCAGGGTCCGGTCGGGCCAGCGGGCCTCGGCACTGGAGGGCCTGTTGCAGACGGCCCGGCGATTCCCGGCCCTGATCGGCCTGGGCGCGTCACAGGCGGCGTTCTATCTTCTGGCCCTGACACCCTTCGTTGCGCTACTTGGGCTCGCTCATCAAGGACTGCCTCGGCGCTACGACATCAACTACCTGATCGCCGAAAAGCCCTTGGACTTCTGGCTGGCGCTCGCGGTTGTTGGCATTCTGGCCTCCGGAGCGCTGCTATCGATAGTCTATCTCTATGTCCGGTGGATCTTCTCGGTACCGGTTCTCCTGCTCGAGAGAACCGGCCCGCTGGTCGCCCTACGTCGCAGTAGGCAGCTGGTCAGGGGCGCTTGGCGTGTCGTCAGCGCCGTTCTTCTGTTGTGGGGCGTAGTGACGGTCTGTGTTCCCATCGCATTCACCGCTCTCTTTGACTGGATCTCCGAGTTGGTTCTGGTGACTGCCGGAGCGAATCTGCGCGTGACCATCGCTATCGTAGTCGGTCTCATAGCTGCATACTTGATCGTGATTGAGCTGGTGACTCTGACGGGGCTGACGGTAAACTCCATATTGATCGCCAGGCTCTACTCTCGGTTTACGGCGGCAAGGGGGGGCGAGAATGACGGACTCTTGCCTCCGCCCTCCAGGCACCCAGTGGGGAGCCGGCGGATTGGGCCACGGCTGCGATTGGCTGCAATGGCGATCGCGATCATAGCGTTGACGGTCGCCAGCACGACGGTTGTGCTGGAGAGTATGCGTTTCGAGCAGGAGTTGAAGATCACCGCACACCGAGGCAGTTCGCAGCGCGCGCCAGAGAACACTTTGAGCGCCATCGAGTCGGCCATTGCTGACGGGGCGGACTATGCTGAGATCGATGTGCAAGAGACGGCCGATGGTGTGGTAGTGTTGTTGCACGACGAGGACTTGATGAGAGTTGCGAGGGTGGGCAGCAAGATCTGGGATATCAGCCATGCTGATCTCAGCTTGCTCGATGTCGGCAGCTGGTTCTCACCAGAGTTTGCAGATGAGCGCGTGCCGACGCTGACAGAGGCGATCGAAGTCGCCCGCGGCCGCATCAAGTTGAACATCGAGTTGAAGTTCAACGGCCACGATCAGCGGTTGGCCGAGCGCGTCGTCGAGATCTTGCGAGCGCGTGGTTTCGGGAGTGAAGCGTTGGTCAGCTCGCTGGAACTGCCGGGATTGCAGAAAGTGAGAGAGCTCGACCCGGATCTATCGGTCGGCTACATGATCGCCAGATCGATCGGTGACATAACCAGACTGGATGTCGATTTTCTCAGCCTGAATCGGCGGATCGTGACGCGCGAACTGGTGGCGTCGGCGCAGAGGTCCGGCAAAGAGGTTCACGTCTGGACCGTCGATGATCCGAAGGGGATGTCCTATTTTGCAGATTTGGGCGTCGATAACATAACCACGAATGTGCCGGCAACGCTGCGAGCCGTGCTCGAGGAGCGGGCCCAGCTGGGCGATGCCGAAAGATTGCTGCTGGCCTTCAGCAACTGGTTGCGCAATTGAGCGCGGCTCTTGCCGACGCCGGAGGGGCAGCCGGGAAGGCATGCGGAACGTACCGGCAGGTTAATGCTCACGCCAATCCGGGGGTTCATCGGAACATGTTGCGTCTGACCGCCATTCTCATATTTGTCGTCAGTCTGCTGCCGCTCGCGCCGGCGGCGGCGCAAGAGCAGCGCGGCCGGACGGTGATCATCGGTATCGTCACCGATGGCACCTATGAGCGTTACCGGGATTTGCTCGACCTCTTCCGCAACGAGGCGATCGAGCTCCTGTCGATCGATTTCGACGTTCGCCTTCCTTCAGAGAAACTGCGGGAGGGTGATTGGACCCTGGCGGGCGTCGAGAGCGCTATCGAGCAGCAGTTGAACGATCCGGAGGTCGATCTAGTCTTGACGTTGGGTGCGATCAGCTCCCATGTCGCCGCTCAGCGACGCGATCTGGCCAAGCCTGTGGTGACGCCGATCATCATTGACGCCGAACTTCAGGAGTTGCCTCGTGAGGGCGGCGGCAGCGGTGTCCGCAATCTCAATTACGTCGCCTTACCGCGCGGCCGCGACATCCTCGCCTTTCAAGAGATCGTTGCTTTCCGGCGCATCGCGCTACTGGTCAACGGTCCGCTGGCGGAGGCTATACCTCAGCTGTCCGAGAAGGCGAGGGCGGCGACTCAGGCGATTGGGTTGGAGCCAGTCATCATCCCGGTCGGGTTTTCCGTCGATTCGGTACTGGCGGCGGTCGAAGATGAGTCGGTCGAGGCTGTCTATATCCTGCCACAGCTCCAGCTCTCGACCGCTGACTGGGATCGACTGGTTCGAGGCCTCAGCGACCTGCGGCTTCCCAGTTTCTCGTGGTTCGGGCGGCGCGAGGTTGTCGATGGTGTTCTGGCGGCGAGGCGGCCCGACCGCTTCTGGCAGCGCCTGGCCCGGCGCGTGGCGCTGAACATCCAGGGCATTGTCTTGGGTGAGGAGCCCTCGACCCTGCCGGTCGCCTTCGCCGAGCAGGAGCATCTCACCATCAACATGGCGACCGCCCGGGCCATTGGGGTCTTTCCGCCCTGGAAGGTCATGACCGAGGCAGAGCTCATCGCCGAGGAAGAGCGAGTGGCGGCGCGCCGGCTGACGCTGGAGCGCGCCGTGCGCGAGGCGGTTGAAGTGAACCTGGACTTGGCGGCTGTGGATCGATTCGTCGCCGCCGGTGCCCAGGAGGTGAATGTGGCCCGCGCGGTTCTCTTGCCGCAGATCGACATCGGCGCCACCTGGAGGCTGATCGATGAGGATCAGGCGGAGAACAGCTTCGGCTCGCAGCCTGAGAGGCTTTTCGCCGGTTCGGCGACGCTCACCCAGGTCCTCTTCAATGAGCCGGCCTGGGCCAACCTCTCGGCACAGGGCTCCCTGCAGCGGGCCCGCGAGCAGGAGAGGGAGAGTCTGCGCCTGGACATCGCCTTCGACGCCGCCTTCGCCTACCTCAACGTCCTCAAGGCCAAGACGTTCGAGCGGATCGAGCGCGAGAATCTGAAGGTCACTCGCGAGAACCTGGAGCTGGCCGAGATTCGCGAATCCATCGGCACGGCGGGCGCCGGTGAGGTCTACCGTTGGCAGGCTCAGATCGCCAACAACCGCCAGACCGTCATCGATGCCAACAGCCAGAGAAACCAGGCGGAGATCGTGCTCAACCGCATACTTCGTCGCCCGCTGGAGGAGGGCTTCGCCACGCAGGAGACCGAAATAGCTGATGCGGCTCTGATCAGCGGGCAGCCGCGATTGTACTCTTATATAGACAACCTGTGGAGCTTCCGGATATTCCGGCGCTTCATGGCGCAGGAGGCCCTGCAAGCTTCACCGGAGATCCGCGCGCTGGACGCCCTGGCCGCGGCGCAGCGCCGCACCCTCCAATCCACCAGCCGTTCCTTCTGGCTTCCCAGCCTGGCCTTGCAGGCAGGCGTCGACAACGCCTTCGACCGCAGCGGCGCCGGATCAGAGCCACCCGCCGGATTCCCGCTGGAGCTCGAGGATCTCAGCTGGTCGTTGGGCGTCAAGGTATCTTATCCGCTGTTCACCGGGGCCGGGCGGATCGCGGAGCGCAAGCGGGCAAAAGAGCTGTTGAGCCAGATCCAGCTGGAGCGCGACGCTGTGGCCCAGCGTGTGGAGCAGCGAGTCCGCAGCGCGCTCCACGCGATGGGCGCCTCGCTGGCTAACATCGATCTGTCCGAAGAGGCGGCGGACGCGTCTGAGAACAATTTTCGCCTGGTGCAGGAGTCATATAGCCGTGGGGCGGCCTCGATCATTCAGCTGCTCGACGCTCAGAACGCCGCCCGGGTCAGCGAGCAGCTGGCGGCCAGCGCGGTTTATGACTTCCTCATCGACTTGATGACGGTGGAGCGCGCGGTGGGAAGGTTCGACTTCTTCGTGGGCGAGGAGGAGCGAGAGGCTTTCTTCCAGAGATTGGAGATGTTCTATCAGGAGGCAGGCGACACGGCGGCGGGTGGTTGAGCTTTGTTGAATTGCACCGGTCTGGCTGTGAGTCGCTCCGGCGAGTTTAATGTTCGGTGGAGAGGACGGAATCGATGGCAGTAGACTTGAAGAAGCGCAGCTTTCTGACGCTCGAGCACTATTCGGTGGAGGAGATCTACCATCTTCTCGATCTGGCGATTGCGCTCAAGGCGGACAAGCAGAGAGGTTGTGAGCGGCAGCGGCTGCGTGGCAAGAACATCGCGCTGATCTTCGAGAAGACATCGACGCGCACGCGTTGTGCCTTCGAGGTAGCGGCCTACGATCAGGGCGCGCACGTGACCTACTTGGGGCCCAGCGGGTCGCAAATAGGCCACAAGGAATCGATGAAGGACACCGCCCGGGTGCTGGGCCGCATGTACGATGGGATCGAGTACCGCGGCTTCGGTCAGAGCCGCGTGGAGGAGCTGGCCGAGTACGCGGGCGTACCGGTATGGAACGGCCTGACCGACGAGTACCACCCCACCCAGGTTCTGGGCGACTTCTTGACGATGAAAGAGCACGTCGAGAAGCCGCTCAAGGATGTGGCCTTCTGCTATCTGGGCGATACGCGCAACAACGTAGCGAACTCGCTGCTGGTCGGTGGCTCGAAGCTGGGTATGGATGTGCGGCTGGCAGGCCCCGAGGGCCTCTGGCCGAATCGCGCCCTGGTGGAGCGCTGCCAGGCGTGGGCCGCCCAGAGCGGCGGCAGGATCCTGCTCACGGAGGACGCAGGGGCGGGTGTGAGGGGCGCCGACTTTCTCTATACCGACGTCTGGCTGTCGATGGGCGAAGCGGCGGAGAAGTGGGCGGAGCGGATCGAGCTGCTGAGGCCCTACCAGATCAACGGGCAGCTATTGAGGGCGACCGGGAATTCGGCGGTCAAGCTGTTGCACTGCCTGCCGGCCTTCCACAATCGCGAGACGACGGTCGGTGAGGAGATCTATGCCAAGTACGGTTTGGACGGGATGGAGGTGACCGAGGACGTTTTCGAGTCGGAGCACTCCATCGTGTTCGACCAGGCCGAGAATCGAATGCACACCATCAAGGCCGTCATGGTGGCCACCCTGGGGGATTGAGCGTCGGCCTAGCCGGTCGCAGTGACCGGCTAGGCGTTGGGCCTCGTGCTCAGTCTCCGCCGGCAGGCGCGAGGCCTGGCGCCTCGGACGCCCGCTTCTTTCGGAACAGCTTCGACCAGCCCTGTTCGACCGCCGCGTAGAGCACCGGGATGAAGAACACCCCCAGAATCGTGTAGATCAGCATCCCGCCGAACACCGCGGTGCCCAGCGAGACCCGGCTCCGCGCTCCCGCTCCGCTGGCGATCACCAGCGGCACCACACCAAGGATGAACGAGAAGGCGGTCATCAGGATCGGCCGGAAGCGCAGGCGTGCCGCCTCCACCGCGGCCTCGATGATTCCTTTGCCTTCTTTCTCGTGCTGCTGCTTGGCGAACTCCACGATGAGGATCGCGGTTTTCGCGGAGAGGGCGATCAGCAGAACGATTCCTATCTGTGTGTAGATGTTATTTTCCATGGGCTGAACGAAGCCACGCAGCAGCGTGAACACCGCCGCACCCAGGATCGCCATCGGCACGGACATCATCACGGACAGCGGGTTCGCCCAACTCTCGTACTGGGCGGCCAGGAAGAGGAAGGCGAAGACGATGGCGAGGGTGAAGATGATGGGTGCCAGGTTGCCCGCCTCTTTCTGCTGATAGGTTACCCCAGACCACTCGAAATCCATCTGCGGCGGCAAGGTCTGGCGTGTCAGCCGCTCGATCTCATCGGTTGCCTGTCCCTCCGAGTATCCGGCCGTGGGACTCCCGGTCAGTGTGGCCGCCCGGAACAGATTGAATCGGTTGATCGTCTGCGGTCCCACCGTGTCCCGCACGGAGGCCAGCGTGCCGAGGGGAATCATGTTACCCTGCGGATTACGCACCTCGAGTCGCTGAATATCGGAAGCCTTGGCCCGGTACGACTGATCGGCCTGGACCATCACTTTCCAGGTGCGGCCGAAGAGGTTGAAGTCGTTCACGTAGGCCGAGCCCAGGTTCGCCTGCAAAGTGTTGAACACTGATTGCAGAGGTATTCCCAGAGACTTGACCCTCTCACGGTCGACCTCGGCGAAGAGTTGCGGCACGTTCGCCCGGAAGTTCTGGTTCATCCGGGTGAGCGTGGGGCTCGCGTTACCCGCCGCCACAAGGTCGTTGGCGAACGTCTCCAGCTGTATCAGCCCGAGACCTCCGCGGTCCTGCAACTGCATCTCGAAGCCGCCGGCGGCGCCGAGGCCTTGGATGGGGGGCGGCGGAAAGGCGAAGGCGATCGCCTCTTGGATTTGGGCGAGCTGCGGCTGGCCGCGGCGCAGGAGGCCCCAGAGCGAGAGCCCCAAGCCGGGCCGGTCGTTCCAGTGCTTCAAGGTGACGATGGAGAAGCCGAAGTTCGTTCCTGCGATGCCGTTGAGGAGCGAGAAACCGCCGATGGTGAGCACGTTTTGAACGCCGGGCATTTCCATGAATGTTTCGTTGACGCGATCCATGACCTGCTGGGTGCGCTCGAGCGAAGCGCCGGGCGGAAGCTCGGCGTTCACGAAGAAATAGCCCTCGTCCTCGCCGGGTACGAAGCCTGCGGGCATCGCAGAGAACCCGAAGAGCATGAGGGCGAGCATGACGGCATAGGCCCCCATCATGTAGCCGG
Organism: Gemmatimonadota bacterium; assembly: GCA_020350785.1. Classification (GTDB taxonomy): domain Bacteria; phylum Gemmatimonadota; class Gemmatimonadetes; order Palauibacterales; family KS3-K002. The sequence goes on along the minus strand of CP070722.1, from coordinate 567,249 downwards.
TCTTGCGGACTATACGTTTGACGATACCCATGTAGCCCGACGTCATCCGATCGAACCACTTATTGAACCAGGTGAAGAAGCGGCCCGGCTGCTTTTTCTCGCTGGACGGACGCAGAACGAGGCCGCACAGCGCGGGGCTCAGCGTCAGCGCGTTGACCGATGAGAGTACCGTCGCCACCGAGATCGTTATCGCGAACTGCTTGTAGAGGCGGCCGGTGAGACCGGGCATCACCATGGTGGGAACGAATACGGCGAGCAGTACGAGCGTCGTGGCGACGACGGCTCCGCCCACCTCGTACATCGTCTTCCTGGCTGCTTCCTTGGGCGGTAGGCCCTCGTCGTCCATGATGCGGATCGTGTTCTCGGTCACCATGATCGAGTCGTCGACCACGATGCCGATGGCTAAGATCAGGCCGAAGAGGCTGAGATTGTTGATGGAGAGTCCGGAAGCCAGCAAGACCGCGAATGTGCCGATCAGCGATACCGGGATCGCGACCGTTGGTATGAGGGTGGCGCGAGGGTCCTGCAGGAAGATGAAGACGACCAGCACCACCAGCACGACCGCCATCAGCAGCGTCGTAATGACTTCCCGGATCGACTGCTTGATGTAGCGGGTGCTGTCGTAGGGAATGGTGTAGGTCAGTCCCTCGGGGAAACGAGCCGACAGCTCATTCATGGCGGCTGTTACCGCGCCGGCGACCTGGACTGCGTTGGCGCCGGGCAGTTGATAGATGCCGAGGATGCTGGCCGGCCCTGCATCCAATTCCGCATACCACGAGTAGTTTTGTGAGCCCAGCTCGACGCGGGCCACATCGCGGACCCGTACCAGCTCGCCATCTCTCCCCACCTTGAGGATGATGTTCTCGAACTGT
>CP070722.1:563586-566277 GCA_020350785.1 Gemmatimonadota bacterium | reverse complement strand
CGGCCAGTCCGAACCGGCGAGGGGTGACGGAATGAGGCCAGTCCTTCTGATCTGGCTGTGGCTGGGAGGGTTGGCGATAGCCTGCCCGAGTCAGACCGCCGCCCAGTCGCAGGAAGTCATCGCGGTTCGTGACTACCGATCGACGCACGAGCGCGAGATAGTCGTTGAGCTGATCGATTTTCTGAGACTTCCCAACGTCACCGCGAATCTCGGTGATATCCGCAGGAACGCCGCAGCGCTTGTGGAGATGATGGAACGCCGCGGCATAGAGACACGTTTATTGGAGACTGGCGGCCCGCCCTACGTGTACGGCGAGCTGGGGGTACTGGGCGCCGAACGGACGATCCTGTTCTACGCTCACTACGATGGTCAGCCGGTCGACTCCAGTCGCTGGCAGGGACACATGCCCTTCGACCCCGTGCTGCGCGACGGGGCTCTGGAGTCTGGAGCGAAAATCGTTGACTTGCCAGCCAGCGGCGAATTCGATCCCGATTTCCGACTCTACGCCCGCTCGGCTTCGGATGACAAGTCTCCGATCCTCGCCGTGATGGCGGCGTTGGATGCTCTGCGTGCGGCGGGCCTCCGCCCCGGCGCTAATCTCAAGTTCATCTTCGAGGGCGATGAGGAGGCCGGCTCGCCCAACTTGGGCCGCGTTGTGCGGGAGCACGGCGATCTTCTGACCGCCGACTTGGTGCTCGCGGCCGACGGTCCGAGCGACCCCTCGGGACTGCCGACGCTGTATTTCGGCGCGCGGGGGATCGTCAGCCTTCAGGTCACGGTATACGGGCCGTTGCGGCCATTACACAGCGGGCACTATGGGAACTGGGCCCCAAACCCGGCCATGCGCTTGGCACAGCTGCTGGCCACGCTGAAGGATCCCGCCAGCGGCAGAGTGCTCGTCGAGGGCTTCTACGACGATGTGATCCCACTCAGCGAGTTCGAGCGGGCGGCCATCGAGGCGGCCCCGAACGATGATCGGGAGCAGATGTTCGCCCTGGCGATCGCGGAGCCCGAGGCCGAGGGAAGCCGGCTGATGTTGATCAACCAACCGTCGCTGAACGTGCGTGGCTTGCGCAGCGCCTGGGTGGGCGACGAGGCACGAACGATTGTCCCCGATCTTGCCGTCGCCGACATCGACTTGCGACTGGTCAAGGACATCGATCCCAAGACACAGATCGACCGGGTGATCGCGCACATTGAGAAGCAGGGATATCACGTCGTGTGGAACGAACCGGACACCGAGACGCGCCGCGGTCATGCGCGACTGGCCTACGTGCAGACAGCGGATGGATATCCGGCGTTCCGAACTTCGATGGACCTCCCAATCTCGCGTGCCTTGATCGAGGCTGTGGAACACCACACCGGTCGGTCGACCGTCAAGCTACCGACCCTGGGAGGCAGCGTGCCCCTGTATCAGTTCACCGACGTGCTCGGCGTGCCGACCGTCGGCATTCCGATCGTCAACTACGACAACAACCAACACAGTCCAAACGAGAACCTGCGGCTGGGCAACCTGTGGTCGGGTATCGAAGTTCTCGCCTCGGCTATGTTGCTGCACTGAAATCGGCGAGGGTGATTCACATGGAACTGCAGACTATTACCGGGCTGCTGACGCCGAGCGACACGAAGATCCTCCTCTTCGTCTTGGACGGCCTGGGCGGCCTACCGATGGAGCCGGGCGGTCCAACCGAACTCGAGGCTGCCAGAACGCCGAATCTCGACAGGCTGGCGGCCGAGGGGATCGTCGGCCTCCACCAGCCGGTGGGCCCCGGGATCACACCGGGTAGTGGCCCCGGCCATATCGGGCTGTTCGGATACGATACGCTCCGCTACCAGATCGGTCGTGGCGTGCTTGAAGCGTTGGGGATCGGCTTCGATCTGGGACCTCAGGATCTGGCGGCGCGCGGGAATTTCTGTACGGTCGATGGGGAGGGGAAGATAACGGATCGTCGCGCCGGCCGTATTGCCACGGAGAAGGCGCGTGAGCTTTGCGCGCAGTTGCAGAGCATAGACTTGCCTGGCGTTGAGATGTTCGTGGAGCCGGTGCGGGAGCATCGATTCCTGTTCGTTCTCCGGGGTGAAGGCCTGGTCGAGGGAGTGGCGGATACCGATCCGGGCCACCTCGGCAGCCCGCCATTGCTGGTGGCGGCTGAGAACCCGGAGGCGGCGGGCACGGCGGATCTCGTGAGTCGATTCGTCGACGAGGCCCGCCGGCGGCTGGCGGGAAGCGAACTGGCGAACATGGTCTTGTTACGGGGTTTCGCACGGCGACCCGACTGGCCGACCTTCACCGACGCCTTCGGCCTGCGGGCCGTCGCAGTGGCGCAGTACCCGATGTATCGAGGCGTGGCGAAGCTGTTCGGCATGGAGCCGGTTAGTGCGGGTGCATCCGCGGACGACCTATTCGAGACGCTCGAGGGAGTCTGGGGCGACTACGATTTCGCGTTCGTCCACGTGAAGGAGACAGACAAGGCGGGCGAAGACGGCGACTTCGAGCATAAGGTGGAAGTGATCGAAGAGATCGATCGCCGAGTTCCCAGGCTGGAAAGGCTCGTCCCGGACGTTATCCTGGTCACGGGAGATCACTCGACCCCAGCGGCTCTGCGCAGCCACAGCTGGCATCCGGTGCCGTTTCTGCTATGGTCTCCCACGTGTCGGCGCGACGACGTCGAGCAGTTTGGTGAGAGGTGG
>CP070722.1:540334-563486 GCA_020350785.1 Gemmatimonadota bacterium | reverse complement strand
GTGTTTCAACCGGCTCCACCATCGAGCGAAATTGTAGTAGAGTCTACATATACCGCGTTTTTCAGCGTTACTATCTCCATCGAGAGTAAACACACCACGGGGGTTTATTGGTAAAAAGGGACTCCATATTACCTTCAATTGAGGCGTTTGAAAGTTTATGAGATTTTTTGGAGGAGAAGATAATGAAGCCACCGAGCCAGCTTTAAAATAGTCGGGAGGACTTTATCGAGGGAGAAAAGCCAGCTCGGTGGTATCATTTGGTACTATTTCATCAGCATCATTTTCTTGGTTTCAACAAAACCTTCTGCTTCCAGACGGTACAGATACACGCCACTGGCGAGGTTAGATGCATCCCATTCATAGATATAACTGCCAGTAGATAGTTTCTCAGACACCAAGGTGGTCACTTCCTCTCCAAGTATATTGAATATTTTCAGAGTGACCTTACTGGTCTTCGGCAGATTAAACTCAATAGTTGTACTCGGATTAAAGGGATTCGGGTAGTCTGAAAAGAGGGAAATATTTCTTGGAATTTTGCCTATGATTTTATCATTCATTTTGGAAAAAGTATCGAATGGGGAATCTTTTATATTGCATTTCCTGACATATTATATAAATTTAACGGAATTTTCTTTGTGAGGTAATAAGAAGGTTGTATTTTAATAAGTTACAGAGAAAACTACAAAATTGTTTGTTAAGTCGTCCAGTGAATCAAACGGACAGAATGACTCAGAGCATAAATATTCGGGAAGTGACGCGTGCTATGCTCCAACAGAGATGTGTTTTGAACTGTGGGGAATGGTTTATGACTATCAGTATGGTCCAGGCGTATTTGTAGACACCCTAACCAAACCCACCGCATTCATCCAAATGTAGAGAGGTGTAAATGACTAATGTCAGTCTCATCGACCGTCTGGCCGAGCTGCACAATCTGGACGGGATTCCCCGCGAGGAACTGGCGTGGCTGGTAGCTCATGGGTACCTAGAAGTATACGAAGCAGGGACCGTGATTGCTCCCAAGGGCAAGCGCATCGATAAGCTCTGGGTCATCCTATCGGGACACGTTGCAGTCCAGGTGGACAGGGGAGTGGGGCCTCGACGGGTTACAGATGGGCGTGCTGGAGATGTTAGCGGGATGTTGCCATACTCCAGGATGACCGGACCACCGGGCGACAATTACCTCGAGGTAAGGTCCGAACTGCTTGCAATTCACGAGGAACACTTCCCCGAAATGGTTCACCGCTGCCCGCTGTTCACGGCGTACACGGTCCACACCATGCTGGACCGCGCGCGCAACTTCAACACCAGCGCCTTGCAGGATGAGAAGATGGTGTCGCTCGGGAAGCTGGCGGCGGGCCTCGCGCACGAGCTCAACAACCCGGCCTCCGCCACGAAGCGCGGCGCCAATCTGCTGCTGCAAGAGCTTTCGCTGTTGGATGCCGCGTTGCGGGCGCTCAGCGCCGGCAGATTGACCCACGATCTGGTCGAAGCGATCGAGCAGGTCCGTCCGCTGTGCCAGACTAGGCCCGACGGTAGTGCGCGGTCCGCCATCGACCAGGCGGACCGTGAGGACGAGATCGCGGAATGGCTGGTGCGCCACCAGGTCGATCCCGCCCACGCGGCGCCGCTCGCCGACACGGCCGTCACGACGGCCGCCCTAGATGCCCTGGCGAGCGCGGCTTCCGGCGCGGCGCTCGATGCGGCCGTTCGCTGGCTTGCCGCCCGGAGCGCGACGCATGCCCTCGCCGATGACATCGAGCACGCGGCGACCCGGATCTACGAGCTTGTGGCAGCCGTGAAGAGATTCACCTACATGGACAACCTGGCCGGACCCGAGTCGGTGGACGTGGAGGCCGGAATCCGCGACACCCTGAGGGTGCTGGATGCGAAGGTGAAGTCGAAAAACGCGCTCATTGCGCTGGACGTCGAGCGTAGCCTCCCGCGCGTCCGCGCGATCGGCGGTGAGCTCAACCAGGTCTGGATGAATCTAATCGATAACGCGCTCTACGCGATTCCTGAATCGGGACGCATCGATATCATCGCACGCAGAGAACTGGACCGGGTGGTCGTCCGCGTTGTGGACAACGGACTGGGTATCCCCACCGATACACAGGAGCGGATCTTCGACCCGTTCTTCACCACCAAGCCGCCGGGAGAGGGGACGGGCCTCGGCCTCGATATGACGCGTCGGCTCGTACGCCGGTATCACGGTGACATCACCGTCGAATCGCGCCCGGGCCTGACGGAATTCCGCGTGAGCTTGTTGGTGGACAAAGCTGCCCCGACTGGCGACCCGTCGGACGGTCGTAGCTCTGCGCCGTCCCCTTGAGGCCCTCGATCCCAATGACGAAACCTGCGATCCTGACGGTCGACGACGATATGGACGTCTTGCGGGCCGTCGAGCGCGACCTGAGACGCGAGTACGGATCCGAGTACCGGGTCGTCCGCGCCGATTCGGGGGCGGCCGCCCTGGAGGTACTACGGGAGCTGAAGCGTCGCGGTGAGCCGTCGGCGCTCTTGCTCGTGGATCAACGAATGCCGGCCATGACCGGAGTGGAGTTCCTGCAGAGAGCGATCGAGATCTATCCTGAGGCGAAGCGCGTGCTGCTAACGGCCTATGCGGACACCGACGCGGCGATCGCAGCGATCAACGAAGTGCACATCGACCACTACCTGCTCAAGCCGTGGGACCCACCGGAAGAGAGGCTCTACCCGGTGCTCAAGGACCTGCTCGACGACTGGCGGTCGGCCTACCGTCCGCCGTTCGAGGGGGTTCGGGTGGTGGGCAACCGGTGGGATCCCGCCTCCCACCGGGTCAGGGAGTTCCTCGCGCGCAACAGCATCCCCTACCTGTGGATGGACCCGGAGGTGAGCGCGGAGGCGCGAAGCCTGATCGAGGTGTCGGCGAAAGGGAAGCCGGAACTGCCGTGCCTCTTCTTCGAGGACGGTTCGATTCTGGAGAAGCCCGAGATCCGTGAGATCGCGGAACGCTGCGGACTGAAGACCACCGCAGATATGCCCTTCTATGACCTCGTGATCGTGGGAGCCGGTCCCGCCGGCCTGGCCGCAGCGGTGTACGGTGCCTCCGAGGGGCTGCGCACCGTGGTGGTCGAGCGGCAGGCTCCCGGCGGCCAGGCGGGGACGAGCTCGCGGATCGAGAATTATCTCGGCTTCCCCAGCGGCGTGTCCGGAGGCGAATTGGCGCGCCGCGCCGTGACCCAGGCGCGGCGGTTCGGCGTCGAGGTTCTTGCCGCGCAGGAGGCCGTCGCGCTCTCCGCCGATGGGCCGTCAAGAACGGTGAGGCTGGGGGATGGCAGCGAGCTGAAGAGCCACGCCGTGGTCATCGCGACCGGCGTGTCCTATCGGCAACTCGAGGCTGAGGGTATCGAGCGCCTCAACGGAGCCGGGGTCTACTACGGCGCGGCGCTGACCGAAGGCGAATCCGTGCGAGACCAGGATGTCTATATCGTCGGGGGAGCGAACTCCGCGGGGCAGGCCGCGATGTACTTCTCCGGATTCGCCCGAACGGTAACGATGCTGGTGCGCGGTGACTCGCTTTCCAGCAGCATGTCTCAATATCTGATCGATCAGATTCAGGCAAACGACAGGATCCGAGTGCGCACCGGGACCGAAGTCCTGGATGTCCAGGGTGAGACGCGCCTCGAAAGATTGCTGATTTCTAGCGTTGACGGTCAGACGTCCGAGACCGCTTCGGCCAGCGCGCTCTTCATCTTCATCGGGGCGGTCCCGCACACGGATTGGCTCGGCGACATCGTCGCCCGTGACGAGCACGGCTTCATCCTGTCGGGGACCGACGTGGTCGGCCACGGCGCCGCGGCGCGGTTCGGGCCCCAGGGTAGGTCTCCGTTCCCGCTCGAGACCAGCTTGCCGGGCGTCTTCGTCGCGGGTGACGTGCGCCACGGGTCGGTCAAGCGAGTCGCCTCGGCGGTGGGCGAGGGCTCGATGGCCGTGGTGGATGTGCACCGCTATCTGAGCCGGGTGTAAGGGGCCAGCCTCACCTCTGCCTGTGGAGCCCTGCCGCCCTTCAGCGGCAGGGCTTATTCTTAGTAAAGCACATCTGTACAACCCAGAACGCCGAGTTCATGAGCACAGACATTGCCAAACCGCGCAAGGTAGCGATCATCGGCGCCAGCGGAACCTACGGCAAAGGCATCCTCGCCCGGGCCGAGGAGACCGGTGTCGAGGCGGTCGTGGTCACCCGCTCGCCGCACAAGTTCGAGAACGTGAAGCCGACGACCAGGGTGTTCGAGACACAACTGGATGATGAGGAGAAGTTGAAGGAGGCGTTCACGGGCTGCGATGGAGTCATCTCGGCGCTCGGCGACGACCGGAAGCTTCGCCCGAAGACGCACTACCTCCCGCACGTTTGGAAAGCCATGAAGGCTGCCGGCGTGACCAAGTATGTCGGCATGGGCTCCGGTCCCATGATGATGCCGGGCGAGCGGCCCGGGGGGTTCCAGCGCACCGTGCATGCCCTGCTCAGCGTCCTGAAAGTCTTCGGCGTAGACATGCTGGAACAGAACGAGTGGGAGCGCGACAGTCTTCTCATGGGCCAGAACGGCGCGGACGGCATCACGTGGGTGCTCACCCGGCCGGTGAGACCGACGAAGACGCCCTTTGTCGGCGCCTACGTGCACAAGGATGAGCGCGGCCCAATGGACTGTTCGATCTACGACCACGGCGACTTCTGTCTGTACTGCGTGGCGTCGAGCGAGTGGGACAGGCTGGCGCCCCACGTCAGTTCCGGACGGCAGGCAAAGAAGTAGGATTCAACACCCGGAGCTGTATCGCTCGGCTTCCGCAAGGCAGTTGAAAACCGCGCCCACTAAGCGGGGGGCAATTGAACGGCACCACCTATTTAAAGGAGCCCGTCGCCTGCAGCGAGTGTGAGCGCCTGGAGTTCGCGCGTCTGGTTCGCCAGGGCTTCGAGGGCTCGGATGAGGGACTGGAAGGCCGCATCACCGATTCCCGGTGTCTCGCCTTTCACTACGCTCCAAACGCTACGCTGGCAGCGATCGCCGGCCTGAAGGCGCCCGACGCGCGATACCGGGACGACGTCTTCAAGCAGGCGGAGGCACCCGTTAGCCCTGCCGACTACGAGCTCGAACTGGGTTGGGTCTTCGTCGTTCCGGCCCACCGAGGCAGCCGGATGGGCGAGGGTCTTTGCCGGCAGCTCCTGGCGCGTGTGCCGAACTCCTGTGTCTTTGCGACGACCCGCCCGAACAACGGGGTCATGATCAAGATTCTGAGCGCCCTCGGCTTCACGCGGGTCGGCAAGCCGTATCGGCGGCGCAACGAACAGCTTGTACTTTACTTGCGGTCGTCGCCACGCAGCTGAGACGCATATCCGTCTGGTGGGCCGACGCTACTAGCCTTATCGAGTTGATGCCGGACTGAGTCGCGGTACCGGCGCCCGTCACCACTCCAGATCCAGCACCCAGACATCGCTCTCGACCTCGGTGACCGTGATGTATGCCTTGCCATCTCGGAGCGAGATTGGCCACAGGACCTTCTTTGTTCCGTCGTCGACGCGTATGACCTCCCGCAATTCCCCACCCTCCACAGGGATGGCGTACAGAATCCTCGTGTACGTCGAGTCGGAGCCCCAGGCGTAGATTTGGCGGCCGTCCGCTGACCACTCTGGCCAAAAGATGCTGGTCAAGCCGACTGCCGGCCCGTCGACGAGGAGTCGCTCTTCGCCCTGGAGCGATACGATCCACAACCGGAGCCCTGGGTTATCGTACGTTGCGATGTAGTTGCCGTCGGGCGACCAGCGGGAATAGTAGAAGCCACGTCCAGGGCCACGGGTGAGCAGCTCGGGCGCGCTCCACTCCCCGCCCACCCGGTCCCGGCTCATCACGTAAAGGTCACTACGGGTTCTGTGTATTCTGGTGAACGCAATGCGCAGCCCGTCCGGCGAGAAGGCCGGGTGGCGGTCTTGCTCGGGGGAGTCCGTCAGCCGGACCGGATCTTTCTCATTCAGAGAAGTGATGAAGACATCTCGGCTGCCGTGGCGGGTCGAGTAAAATACGATCTCGGCGCCGTCTGGCGAGAAGTCCGGGTGGTAGTCGGACGCAGGGTCGCGGGTCAGCCGCCGTGGCTGGCCGCCCTCCGCGGGCATCAGGTAGATGTCTTGGTTGCCCTCCCGGTTGGAATCGAACGCCAACCAGCGGCCATCGCGAGAAACGGCGTGATTCTCGATGACCTGATTCCCCACAGTAACCGGCATCGCGTCCGAGATCGACACGCTGCCAGTATCCGGAAGGGCAATTTCCCAGATGTTCTGGCGAACTGTGAACACAGAGTAGGCCACCGTGGACCCATCCGCAGACACGGAGATTGAGTGTGGGTCCAGGCCGGTACTCACTCGCTCCGCCGGTCCCCGGGGCCGCCCGGAGTCGTCTACCTGCACCGCGTAGATATCCCGCGCACCATCACGGTCCGAGACGAACAGCAGGTGCCTTCCATCCGGCATCCAGGCCGGGCTCACGTGCATGTGCACGTTGTCGGTGACGCGCACGGGCGTGCCACCGTTCACGCTCACGACCCATATCGAGCTGGCCGAGACGTTGCCGGCCTCCTGTACGTCGAACCACTCTTCGTTTCCCTCAACGAAGGCCAGCTTCGAGCCGTCGGGAGACCAGGCGACTGAGTGGTGCGCAGGCGGCGCCCATGCGACGAGCGTTTCCTCGCCTCCAGCAAGGTCTCGCACCAGCAAGGTGTCTCCACGAGTGTACACCGCACGATCGTCCCGTATGTCCCAGACTTCGCCGTCGATGATCATTCGGGCGCTGCCTCCCGTCCGGGGAACGATGTGCGACGTCAACTCAGTGCGCTGCGCACCCTCCAGAAACACGATATGGTGTCCGTCGGGCGTCCAGCGTGGGGCCTGCTGGATCCCGAAACGGTCGGCGGTGAGCGGGAACACCGGGCCCTCATCACCGATGGTTCTGACATAGAGGTGCCACTCGCTGCCCACATTGGCTGAGTACACCACTTCGCGCCCATCGGGAGAGATGGCGGGCTGGAGCTCGATCTCGGGTGCTCGCGTGAGGTGTCGGAAGTTCGAGACAGTGAACTTCGGTGATCCGGCGCCGAGCCAGACGCGCCATACCGCCACCGCAGCCAATGCAATTACCAGCACGCCCGCGACGACGGCTCCGATGTGACGAGCCCTCGAGCGCGGCGCCAGGCTCTCAGGCTCGACACGCAACGCCTCGGCGAATTGCCGTGCCGTCGTATACCGGTCCGCCGGGTCCCTGGCAATCGCCCTGGCCAACGCCGCCTCGACGGCGGCCGGTACCGCCTCCCGCTCCGGCGAAGTCGGCGACACGAGCGGGTTCGGCGTGGGCACGAGGACGGCCCGCGGGTCCGAGTCATAACCCGGCGGTGCGCCGGTCAACATCTCGTGCAGCACGCAGCCCAGACTGTAGAGATCGCTGCGCCCATCCACGTCGGGGCTCCCGGAAGCCTGTTCCGGACTCATGTAGGCCGGCGTTCCCGTCGCGGCTGAGAAAGTCGGATCGTCGACGGTCTCGCCGATCGCCCGGGCCACCCCGAAGTCGCTCACCACCGCATGCTCGGCCAGCAGGAGAATGTTGGCCGGCTTGATGTCGCGATGCACGATCCCCTTCCCATGCGCGTGCTCCAGCGCCTCGGCTACCTCTCGCGCGATTCGCGTTGCTTCCCCGACCTCGAGCGGCCCCTCCCGTGCCAACCGGGCCCGCAACGACTCGCCCTCCACATACGGCATCACGTAGTACACAAGCCCTTCGGCTTCTCCGACATCGTGCAACGGCAGAATGTTGGGGTGCGCCAGCCCCGCCGCGATTTCCACTTCGTTCAGGAACCGCTCGTGCCCGACCGCCGCCGCCAGCTCCGGGCGCAACACCTTGAGCGCCACCTCGCGCCCCAGCTTCAGATCCTCCGCTCGGTAGACCAACGCCATCGCACCCGCCCCGGCCACCCCGGTCACCCGGTAGCGCGCCGCGACGGCCGCGGCCAACCGCTCACGCGTCGAGCCTCCCGGCGCCGGCACGGACGGCGCCGGCTGCACCCTGAGCCTTTGCGCCAGGGCCTCGACCTCGGGGGAGGGCTCGGCATCCAGCTCCTCTTTCAGCCGTTCGGCGTGCTGCTCGGCGACATGCAGTGCCCCCGCCCGATTCCCCGCCACCTCGAGCGCCGTCATCAATCGCAACGTCACCCGAGTCGCGTAGGGATCCAGCTCCGCCAGCTGCCGCCACAAGCGCACCGCCTCCGCCGCGTCACCGCCCGCATCGGCCCCGAGCGCTACCCGCTCCAGGGCACCCGCGTAGGCCCGCTGCAGCCGGCTCCGCTCCGCCTCGACCCACCGCTCGAAATCCGGACACCCCCTCAGATAGAACCCCGACAGGAACGTTCCACCCCACGCCGCCACCGCCTTCGCATGATCCCCTGCGGCGAGCGCTGCGTCGAAGACGAGCACATCGCAGGAAAGTCTGTCCGGATCGACCCCGATATCGTTGGCGCCATGGCTCACCACCGTCTCCGAGCCGAGAGCGCGCCTGAGTCGATGCAGGGACTGGTTGAGGGAATTGCGGGCGCTGGCCTCGTCACTCTCGGGCCAGAAGAGGCCGATCAGGAGATCCCTACGCTGGGGCTTCCGTGGTGTGGCTACCACAAGGTACGTCAGCAGCGCCAATCCCTTCGGCTGGTCGAGGACTGACTCCAGTCGTTCGCCGTCGGGACCGCGCAGGTCGGGGCTGCCGAGGACGTTCAACTCGGTCACGGACGCACCGCGGGTCAGGGTCTCCGTCTCGGGTGAGGGCCAGGTAAGAGCCAAGTAAGCCCACCTGTGTAAGTATGGGTGCAAGAAACGGTCCTCGCCATCCGGGCAGCGACCCGAGTGCGACCCGTCCCCGGTCCACACCGGGCCGTGTCTCACTCTGGTTGGGGAGATGCTCGGCGTCGGGGAGTCATCCACTCCGTACCCAGCACAAGGAGGAAATGTATGCGTACCGCACGAAGGGTAATCGCGTTCGCACTGGCGGCCGTACTGGGCGTGGCGTGCGGCGACCCGAGTGAAAGACCACCAACGGCACCGGGCGAAGTGACGGGGTCACCCGAGTTCAACTTCACGGATGGTCCAGATGTACCAGGGAATGGAGTTGTTTGGAGGATCACGCTGGATGACAACACTGTCTTCTGGTGGATGTACGTCCTTGACGAAGAATCGGAACTCCTGGCCGAGGCCACTACGGACCCCAACGGCATATGCCAGGGTGGACTGTCTGCCGACAGGCCGGTTCACATTCAAGTGGTAAACGACTTCAACGTCTTGGTGGCGAGCTCGGATTGGTATGCGACGGCCTGGGATGCCAGGAACTGGAGTGGCAACATCTTCAGCTTGGCCGACTATTGTGCCTGGACCGGGGCGCAGGTTGCGTTGGCGTCAGGACCGGTGGACTTCCGCCGACACTGGACCGGAACCGCCGAGGACTGGATGGTCCAGGGCCAACTCTACCGGACGGACGGCTTGGGGAGGTCCCACCTGCGCATGAAGCTTGGGCGATTCTGGGATGTACACCCGCCGTATGGCTTCCTCGGGTTCAAGAACCAGGACGTGCACTTGAATCCGGATCCACGTTACTGAGACTCGAGTCGGGTCGCCGAATGCGCCCGGTCTGAGCCGGGCGCTTGGCGGCTTCCGGCGATACGAAGGAAGATCTCATGCGCCGACTGGTTGGGCTATACGGACTGGGTAGCCGTTCTCGCGCCAGAACCCAGGAGCTAACCCTTCAGCTAGTGATTCACGGTCAACCGAGGGGCGGTTCTCTAACGCGGCTGCCCCTCGGCTGACTGGCCCAGTCTGTCGCCCAATCCCTTCAGGTTCAGCGTGCGGATCGCTGCGCGTGGAGCGCGGTCATTTGCTTGTGCTTTTCCGCGGGTTGTGGTATGCTGGTGATCGACCTGGCGGTTTGTTCCTTACGCTCTGAAGTACGTTTCCAGAAAACCACCTTAGAACCCGGGGTAGACGGCAGTGCAGACAGGCCACTCCGATGGGGGGATGCTGTGTCACCTCGATATGGGGGAGCACGGCTCCTACGGTTCGACAGCGAGGGCCGTGGGCTTTGACCTATGGTTCTGCTCTGTCGTCCTTCTTGCAGTGACCTTCTTGGATGCCGGCTGGGTACTCGCTCAGGAGCCCGGCGCCAGCCCCGCGCTCGAGCGCTCAACGGCGAGCGAACGTGTCTTGCCTCGTCGGGTTGGAGTTGGATTGAACTTCTACGTCCAGGATCAGGACTACACGGTTGCAGGTCTGGCCCTGAGTCCGGTGCCGCCGGACGTCCCAGCGCCCTCCGATGTGGCGGTCTCGAACGAGATCATGGAGGCGAGCGTCAAACTGGACTTTTGGCTGTTACCGATGGTCAACGTCTTCGGCCTTATCGGTGCCATTGATGGACGCACGGCCGTGCAATACTCCCTCCCGGTCGGCGAGTTCGAGCTGCCCCTCAGTCTGGAGATCGACTACGACGGTCTGGTGTATGGCGGAGGCGTAGTAGTCGCATACGGAGCAGGCCGGTTTTTCGGGGCGGTCAATACCACGTTCACCGCCACCAATCTCAGCACGACAGGGTCCACCGTAGAAGCGTGGGTCGTCCAACCCCGACTGGGCGCCGTTTTCGGCGGTGTGGGGCTGTGGGCCGGCGGCATGTACCAGGAGGCTGACGAGGGACACCGCGGCGAGTTCTTACTGCCTGTGATAGGCAGTGTGGGGTATGACGTGGAGTTACAGCAGAAGGAGCCCTGGAACTTCATGGCGGGTTTGATAACAGGCTTCAGCAGGCACTTGGAATTCGAAGCGTCGGGTGGACTGGGATCACGTAAGAACGCCAGCATGACCCTCGTATACCGCCCCTAGCGGGCCACGGATAGCGTGGTCGCTTTCATGCTGTCCGGTTCGGCTGCCGCGGAGAGGCGCTTTCGGACAATACTATTGATCCTCGGTCTCGCGACGCTGGAGGCCGCCGGCTGCAGGCGCCCGGAACCGGAGATCGACAGGCCCAGCGTGGAACGCATCATCTCGGCGCTGAGCGCCGATGATATGCAGGGCCGACGCGCCTTGACACCCGCAGCTGAGAGAGCAGCTCGGTTCATTCGCGGTGAATTCGAATCGATCGGGCTCGAGCCCCTTACCGGTGCTCAAGGATACCTCCAACGCTTTCCGGTCTACGCGCTGTCGGTCGCCAGCTCGAGAGTGCTGCTGAACGGGCGCCAGCTGCCAGCCGAGCGCACAGCGTTCTCGTTGTCTACCTCTTCCGTCCATTGGGCGACGGACGATGCAGTTGACGTCGTCGTCATCGCAGCCGGCGACAGCCCGCGCCAGATCTTCTCGGCGGTGTTCACGCGCCGGGGTAGCAACAGGCTGGTCTTGATCAGCCCCGAACACGAGTCCGTGTTCGAGCGTGCCAAAGGGTTCCTGGCGGGTCCCTCCCGCACGCTCGATCTGGAGGGCGGGGCCTCTGTCGCCCTCGTGCTGACCGGGGATACCATCCTCACATCCTACGAAGTCGAGGCGACGGCCTCGGTGGAAGAGCAGGAGCTGATCAACGTCGTGGGTGCGATCCCGGGAAAACGGCGCGACGAGGCCGTGTTGTTCTCGGCACACTACGACCATATCGGGATCCGCGATCCGGTAGACGGCGATTCGATCGCCAACGGCGCGAACGACAACGCGTCCGGCACGACGGCCGTGATCGAGCTGGCCCGCTACTTCAAGGCGAAGGGCAAGCCCACGCGGACCTTGGTCTTCGTGGCGTTCGCTGCGGAGGAGATGGGAGGGTACGGCTCGCAGTACTTTTCGAAACAGGTGGACGCCGACGAGATCGTCGCGATGTTCAACATCGAGATGATCGGCAAGGCCGCGGCGCAGGGCCCCAATACGGTCTGGATCACCGGGTTCGACCTGACGGACGTCGGGGCGATCCTCCAGCAGCCCGTGGAGGGAACCGAGTACCGCTTTGTCGCCGATCCCTATCCCGAGCAGAACCTGTTCTTCAGGTCGGACAACGCTGTCTTCGCGCGCCTCGGGGTACCGGCGCACTCGCTGAGCACGACCTCCCTCGACTTGGACCCGGACTACCATCAGGTCTCTGACGAGGTCGAGACACTCGACCTGGACCACCTGACGAAGGTGATACGGGCCATCGCGAAAGCCGCCTCCGCCATCGTATCAGGTGCGGCGACACCTGCGCGGATCGATCCGGCGGGGCTCGAGTGATCGGCCGGTCGCATTTTAATCGGCCCGTGGCTCTGCGATTTTTTTGTCAGTACCCGGGCTAGGAGAGGGTATTAGCAGCTTGTCAGTCGTGGTTCTGCGGTGTCTCAGCCCGGCCCTGCAGCGTCTCGGGTTGGTACTGCCCCTGGTGATCGTGGCCGCCCTCGGCGGCTGCAGGGACACCGGCCAGCCGAACAATCCTTCGGGCGATCCTCAAGTGACAGCGGTTCTCCTGTCCCCCGAGAGCGCAACGCTCGCCCCAGGGGTAACCCAGCAGTTCGAGGCGCGAGGCGCCCGCAACGTCGGTGACACGATCGCTGTGTACGTCGACTACACGGCTACCGGGGGCACGATCACTCCGAACGGCCTCTATACCGCCGGGGCGGTGCTGGGTGCCTATCAGGTGACGGGGACGCACCGGCCAACGGGGCTGGCCGGCACCGCGGAAGTGACGATCACCGAGCCCCCGCCTCCCGGTGGCACCGTGACGGTCCAGGCCACGGTGGAGACCGATCCCTCGCACCACTCGGGTGACACCGCCGACGACATGGCGATCTGGATCCATCCCACCGACCCGTCGCTCAGTCTCGTGATCGGAGACGACAAGGACGGCGGCCTCATGGTGTGGGGGCTGGACGGCAGGGAACTGCAGTACGTCGATGGTACCAACTACAACAACCTGGACCTGCGGTACAACTTCCCGCTCGTCGGCCAGTTCAGCGGGGGCGCCGCCCACCAAACGGTGGCGCTGGTCGGCGTGGGCGATGAGCTGGGCGAGCAGATCGACTTGTTCAAGGTGAACCCGAGCACTCGAAGGCTGGAGAGTGCCGGGAGCATCGACACCAACGGATTCGTACCCTACGGATCCTGCATGTATCACAGCCCGAACAGCGGCAAATACTACTATTTCGTGAATGACAGATCCGGGGTGGTGCAGCAGTGGGAGTTGGGCGACGGCGGCGGCGCGGTGACGGGCGCCATGGTGCGGCAGTTCGACGTGGGAAGCCAAACCGAGGGCTGCGTGGCCGACGACCATCTCGGCTACTTCTACATAGGAGAAGAGGACGTCGGTATCTGGAAGTATGGCGCCGAACCCGATGCGGGGAGCGCGCGCACGCAGGTGGATGAGACGGGCGCGGGCGGCAACCTGGATGCGGATGTCGAGGGTCTGTCGCTCTACTACGCCGGTGAGACGACCGGCTACCTGCTGGCAGCCAGTCAGGGTGACAGCAGGGTCGTGATCTACACGCGGGAGAGCGCCAACACGCTCGTGGGGAAGCTCAAGGTGCAGGGCAGTGGTAATATCGACTCCGTGAGCGGCATCGATGGCTTGGACGTGACCAACTTCCCTCTCAGCGCCGGGTTCTCACAGGGGCTGCTGGCCGTGCACGACGGCAACAACACCGGCGCCTCCGCATCGAACGTGAAATACGTGCCCTGGGCGTCGGTGGCCGCTGCGTTAGGGCTGACGGTGAACACGAGCTACGATCCGCGGACGGTGGGTCAGTAGAACAGCAAGAGAGAGGCGCCCCGTTACCGGAGCGCCTCTCGTGACGTTTGGCAGAGTCGGGTCAGAGCCCGAATGCTAGACCAGCCTGAAACGTCCAGTTCCGATTCTTCAAGTCGCCGACCAAGTCTTCAGCCTCGTTGACGTTGCTGAGACCGAAGTGATAGCGGCCGTCCGCCCACACGGAGATCGAGCCGAGGTAGATCGCGACGTCGGCACCGGCGATTCCCAATACATCTGTGCTCTTAACTTCATCCCCGCAGTCATCGCCAGAGTCGTCGCACTTGGTGTTGAATGAAAACGCGACACCGCCCAGCAGGCTCGGCTTAATGATCCCGAGCGGAAGGCCGGCCTTGATGACGGCGGGAATCTCCAGGTAGTCGAGGCTGATATCGCTGACCGCATCCTCGAAATCGAGCTCGACACCCTTCTGGGTGTACTGGCCGGCGACCTGGAATCCCAGGATGCCGATATCGTAGTTCAGGAAGACGCCGCCCGAGAACCCGGTGCGATTGTTCGTGGAAAGCGTCTCCTCGACGTCGGCCGATGCGGTCGCCACGGTGACGCCACCCCGAACGCCCAGCCGTAGACCCTGCTGAGCGTTCGCCTGTGACGCGAGAAGTGCGAGCCCGATCAGGGCCGCGGCTGTCGAACGAGTGAGGTGACCCATGCGCCACTCCTTGTTGGTGCAAATACCAAAACATATTCTGGACAAACACTGAACGAGGCGACAAAGTACGCGGGCTGCCACGTCCGGTCAAGGCTGGAGGACGTTCATGGCTGACCGCGGCGACTTAGCCCTTTGCCCTGGGCGCTGCCATCTGACATCTTTCGTCACGCCCCGGTTCACAACGGTGGGAGGAAGCGCTCTCGATGTCGCCCCTGTTCCAGCGCCTGAGAAGACGCAGGCTCTTCCAGTGGGGGTTAGCCTACCTCGCCGGCGCTTGGCTCGTATTCCAGGGGACCGAGGTGTTGGCCGAGCCTTGGAATCTTTCGGTGGCGGTGCAGCGGACGATCCACGTGCTGCTGGGCGCCGGGTTCCTGATTACGGTCGTTTTGGCCTGGTACCACGGCGAGAAGGGCCGGCAAAGGGTTAGCGGATTGGAGCTGCTGATCCTGGCCGGGATCCTCGCGATCGGCGGAGCGGCGGTGGTTCTCTTCGGGCGCGGGCCGCAAGGAGGAGCGGCGGCAGCGCGATCGGAGTCGGTGCCCAGCGCTTTGAGTCGGAAATCGGTTGCCGTGCTGCCCTTCGTGAACGTCGGTGGGGATAGCGAGGACGAGATCTTCAGCGACGGCATCACGTTCGACATCATCAACCACCTGTCGAAGATAGCGGATCTCAAGGTCATCTCCCGTACCTCGATCATGCAGTACAAGAACACTCAGCTCAGCCTCAGTGAGGTCGCCGAGGAGCTTGGCGTCGCCACCGTACTGGAGGGCGAAGTCCAAAAAGTTGGCGACCGGATTCGTATCAACGTGCAACTCGTCGATGCTCAGACCGATAGGCACATCTGGGCGGAGCAGTACAACCGTGTAGTGGAAGACGTGTTCGCAGTTCAGAGTGAGGTGGCCCGCAAGATAGCTCTGGCATTGCAGGCGACGATGACGGAGGAGGTGGGAGAGCGGATCGCGCGGGTGCCGACCGGGAATCTGGAGGCGTACAACTCGTACTTGCTAGGCAGGCATTGGTGGAACAGGAGAACGGCGGAGGGACTTGAGCAAGCGATCGGCTACTTCGAAGACGCGATCCAAAGAGACAGCACGTTCGTACTGGCTTACGCCGGGCTGGCGGACACCTATGTTCTTCTGCCCTGGTACGGCGACTGGCAGTCGAGCTCAGTCTATCCCAAGGCGCTTGCCGCTGCTCGGAGAGCGGTAGAGCTGGACGGCGGTTCGGGAGAGGCGCGCACGTCGCTGGCGATCGTGAGATTGTGGTACGAGTGGGACTTCCGCGGAGCGGAGGCGGAATTCGAGCGCGCGATCGAACTGAGCCCGAGCTACGCGACGGCTCACGGGTGGTACGCCGCGTCGCTGACCTACCAGAAGCGCTTCGACGAAGCGATCGCCAGATCCCGAATCGCGCTCGCGCTTGATCCGCTGTCGGCGATCATCGGAACGAACCTGGGGGATAATCTTTACTACGCTCGCCGCTACGATGAGGCGATAGAGCAGTACGTGGGGACCTTGGAGTTGCACCCCGACTTCGTCTACGCGCGGCGGAGGCTGGGCCAGGCATATCTTCAGAAACAGATGTATGAGGAGGCGGAAGCGGAGCTGACGAAAGCCTCGCGCCTCAACGCAGTACTCGCCGGCGTCTACACGGCCCAGGGCAGGCGTGAGGAAGCACATGCCGTTCTCGAGGCGGCTGCAGAGGGGTCGCTCGAGTCGCAGCTCTACGCGTTAGTGGGCGTCGGCGACATCGACGGGGCCTTCGAGGTTCTGGGCCAGGCTTTCGAGAGGCGCGCCGTGTGGTTGTTGGAGTATCCCGCCCTCGATCCCTACTTCGACGGGCTGCGCGCCGATGCGAGGTTCATGGCTCTGCGAAACAGATATGGGCTCGAGTGATGACGACCGACGTGATGGGACTGGAGCTTGATCTGGTGCAACATGGTGAAGCGAAGTCAGAGAGGCGGGAAGGTGGCGATGATTGCCACTCGCCCTGGAAGTTGCCAACTTACCCACTCAGCTAGAGACAGCCAGAGATCTCGTCCCGCGGGGCCGGGAAACCAGTTCGGCGCCGCCGGCGTTACTCGACGTAGGAGCATTATGAACAAGGTGTTGCGGTTCGCCCTGGCCTGCCTGCTTTGCGTGGGTGTGATCTTTGGGCTCGTCTTGCTGGTGCGCTGGCTGTTCTGACGTCGCATCGTGCACTTGCCACCAGGAGGGAATTATGACGAAGAACATGGGTACGCTGGACCGGGCCATCCGGACGCTCGTCGCCGTCGTGATCGGCGTGCTGTACTTCACGAACGTGATCAGCGGAACGGTCGCTATTGTGGCGGGGATCGTGGCGATCGTTTTTCTGGTCACCAGCTTCGTTAGTTGGTGCCCGGCCTATCTGCCTTTCGGACTCTCGACCCGGAAGAAAGCAAGCGCCGGCCCCGAATAGTAGACCCCGTTTCTGCGCGGGACAGGCGGCCCGTCGTCCACCGGCGACGGGCCGTCTTGTTTTCCAGCATGAAGTGAACGGCGGCCGGCTGCGACTAGGGGATTGGGCGCGACGGATCGTTCGCCGGCAACTCGGTCGTCTGCCCATGAAGATGGCGGCGTGCGCCTCCCGGCCCGGGCGCCGGGAAGGCTTGCCCGTCACTGACCAGCGAGTAGAGTCGGGGGAGGAGGTCGCGGCGAATGATCTGGTTCCACGTGTAGCGCCGGGCGGTGGCGCCCGCGCGCGT
The DNA here is from genome assembly GCA_020350785.1 of Gemmatimonadota bacterium. Classification (GTDB taxonomy): domain Bacteria; phylum Gemmatimonadota; class Gemmatimonadetes; order Palauibacterales; family KS3-K002. Next base: position 546,307 of record CP070722.1, on the reverse strand, counting down.
GCGGATTGCACGGTTCTCGTCGGGGTTCGCGAGGAGCCGCTGAAAGAGCCCCAGGAACTCACGTGGGTCGTTCGTCTGCAACAGCAGCGCGTTCCATCCGGGCACGGCATAATCCTCACCCGTACCGCCCACGCAGGCGATGCCGTTGGCTGCCATGGTCTCGAGACCCACGAGTCCGAACGGCTCGCGGCCGCTGTTCGCCAGCACAGCGGCCGAGCCGCGGAAGAGCAGGCGCGACAGCCGCGGCGTCAGGTACGACGTGAGGCTCACCACGTCGGCGCTGCCGAGGCCGCTGAGGGTGGCGATGAGGCTGCGTTCGTCGTGCTCGGCGATCGGTCGCTCCAGTACGTGCAGGCCGATGGCGGCGGCACGAGCAAACACCTCGGCTTCGTGAGCCTCGACTCCGCCGCGGGCGATGAGCAACGGGCGCCAGCCGTGACGCTTGAGCTCCGCAACGATGTCGATGGCTAGCAGCCAGCGCTTATCCGGGTCCCAGCGAGCGACCTTGGTGAGCACCAGGCGATCGGCCAGCGTCTGGCGGAAGGCAGCGGTCGCGCGACGTTCCGGCGGTTCCAGATAGTCCACCGGTATGCCGTTGGGAATGACCAGCGGGTCCACGCCGAGCTTCCACATGAGGTGTCGCATGTAGCGGCTGACGGTAGTGATCGTTGCGGCCGCCGCCAGCCGTTGCCAGTCGATCCGCTCGAAGCCGAACACGTTGTTCGCGTTCCAGAGAATGGCCACCCGGTCGCGCAGCCCGGCGACCCTCAGCAGTGCGTCGAGGTGGACAACGGCATCCACGGTCTGCCACTCTTCAGCCAGCACGACCGCCCAGCGGCCGGGGTGCTCCAGGCGCGGCGCCAGATGGTCTCGCACGAGAGCCGGCGGCAGTGACGCCGAATAGTCGCTCCGCTTTCCGTCCTCTCCGTCGTACACGCCGCCGGGGTGGTGGTGGCTGATCCACTGACACCAACGGTGAAGCGTCAGGCTGCCGCCCGTTTCTTGGGCCGGCAGACCGGGGTCTCCGATGAACCACAGGTGGGTCTCGAATCCCTCTTCGGACAGGGCGAGCGTGAGGCCGCTGATGCGGCTGGCGATGCCGCCGGCACGGGCGTAGACATCGGGCCCCTCGAACGAGAGGACGTGGAAGTCGATCTCGGGTTCCATGCCGAGACCAACCGGGCGGGTCACAGTCGGGCGCTCCTTGGTTGCGATGGCTGCGGCAACCACATCATGATGGCGCTGCGGCTGGGATCGCCGCAAGAAGCAGAAACACGGCCGTGTGGTGCCAGCAGCGTATCGGCGCTGTTGCCTGCGCGCTTGTGCGCGCCGCTGCTGCACAGGTAGAGTCCGGATTGGGTGCTGCGCGTTGAGTGCAAGAGCTGAGCGCGAATGGTCAAGAATCCGTTCTCATTGCAGGCCTTGAAGAAGAGAAGGCGCACGTGGTGGCGCGTCTTGGGGGAGCGGATCGGGGCTCTTGTCTCCGCCGTCTGGCGCTGGCTCGTCAAGGCGTACAATCACCTGTCCGGCGAACTGAAGCGCCGCGCCTTCATGGCCAGGCTGCATCGCGCAGACATCATTCTTGCCAGCCCGCGAGCGCTCAGCCTATCACCGGGTCCGCTGATCTACCGCCTCGTCCTCCGGGCGCGGTACGTCCACAGCATGTTGTACCTGGGAGATGGGAAGATCATCCATACGACCACACGATCGGGCGTAGTGATCGGCCCATTGCCACGCAGAATATACAAGAGAGACCGCTACACCATCCTGCGCGTGCCCAACCTTCGGCCCGAGCTGGGTTGGCAAATCGTGCGGGAAGCTCTGAAGTTCAAAGGGCGCAAACTGGATGAGGCTGGGCTGCTCACCAACGTACCCGCCAGGCTGCTGGGCCTGCGAAGGCCGCTTCTGAGGTTGGAAAGGAATCGGACATGGTGCAGCAAGCTCATCCAGCAAGCCTATTCTGCCAGTGGCATCGACCTGGTGCCGCAGACGAGGGTCGAGACCATCACATCAGAAGACTTGAGCCGCAGTCCGCTGCTGGAGAAAGTGTAATCGCGCCTGGAGTGTGTCGCGCCGCATGTCGACGACGACCTCGCGCCTCGCTGATTGCTAAACAGCGTACCAGGCTGAGGATTTCAATGGTTTGACACTGGTGTGGGGCCGTCGCTCAGGCAGCCTCGCGCGGATGCTTGCGAGTCGCCTGCCAGACGAAGCCGACGGCTATCAGCCCCAGCCCGGCGGCCCAGATCCGCCACTCGACCCAGAAGGCGAGCGACAGGCAGGCGATGAGGCCGCACCAGGCGAGCGCCCGGGGATACAGGCGGTGCTCTCTTGCGAGTCGCAGCGCCGCCAGGTTCGTGATCGCGTAGTAGATCAAGACGGTGAAGGCGCTGAAGGACCAGGTCGTCTTCACGTTGCCGGTGGCCGCCAGGCCGGCCACGACCATGCCTACGAGTGCGACCGCAGCGGGCGGTGTGGTCTGTGTGGCGTCGAGTCGGGCGACGGCCGCCGGCATGTCACGGCGCCGGCCCATCGCCAGGAGCACGCGCGAGAGCCCCAGGATGAGGTTGAGCAGCACACCCAGCATGGCGGTCATCGCGCCCACGGCTACGACCCGGTGAACGCCTGGCAGGTCGAACTGCCGCGCGGCCACCTCCAGCGGCGCGGCGTCCCCGTGGGTCGCCGCCGCCAGGACGCTCGGGCCGGCCGCACCGATCGCCACGAAGCCGACCGCCACATATAGGGCCGCCGACACGATCAGCGTGACGAGGATCGCACGTGGGATCGTGCGCCGTGGCCGGCGGACCTCTTCGCCCAGCGTGGCGATGCGGCCGTAGCCCGTGTAGGCGACGAACATGAGCGACGTGGCGTACAACAAGGCGTGGAGCGCTCCGTCCGGCGCGTCAGGGCCCGGCCCGAAGAACGGCGAGAGGTTGCCGGTACCCGTCTGGCCGAGCGCGGGCAGGCCACCGAGCACGAAGGCGAGCAGCGCCAGCAGCGTGATGGATACGACTACGAAGTTCGTGGCATTGGAGCGGCGAATGCCGCTCAGCACGATGAGCGTCAAGACCGTCGCCGTCGTCATGGCGATCGGCACCAGCCCGCGCGTGCTCCATCCCATGGTGTGCAGGAGGTAGCCGGCGAACCCCAGCGCGGCCGTCGCGGCGGAGGCGCTCTTCGCACAGAGGAACATCCAGCCCGCCGTGAACCCGAGTGTGGGGTGAAGGTACTTATACCCGTACTCGTACGTGCCGCCGCTTACCGGATGGCTGGCTGCCAGCTGGGCGGAGCTGAAGGCGTTGCACATGGCGACGAACGCGGCCAGAGCGATCGCTAAGATTACGGCGGGGCCAGCGATTCCGGCGGCGACGCCGATGCTGACGAAGACGCCGGTGCCCAGGATAGACCCCAGGCCCATCATGATCGCGCCGCCGAGGCCGAGTTCCCGCTTCAGCGTCGGCGGCGTCGATCCACGCGTTCCCTGAGACAACCTAGAATCCACTCTCCTCGAGCTGCTGGACGCTTTCGCCGTTCTCCTCGTTGACGATCTGGCCGTCGAACAGGTTGATCGTGCGTTCCGCGTAGTGCGCGTAGCGTGGATCATGGGTGACCATACAGATCGTCGCGCCTCTCTGGTGCAGGTCACGGAGCAAGTCCATCACCGCGCCGCCGTTCTTCGAGTCCAGATTACCCGTCGGCTCGTCCGCCAGCAGGATGAGTGGGTCGCCGGCAATCGCTCGCGCCACCGCCACGCGCTGCTGCTGGCCGCCCGATAGCTGCGAGGGATAGTGCTTGGCCCGGTAGGCCATGCCAACCTTCTCCAGCGCCTCATGCACCCGCCTCTTTCTATCGCCGCCCGTGCTCCCGCGGTAGGTGAGCGGTAGCTCCACGTTCTCGTAGACCGTCAAGTCACCGATCAGGTTGAACGCCTGGAAGATGAAGCCGATGTGCTGATTGCGGACGCGGGCGCGCTGCGCTGCCGTTAGCTTGACCACCGGCCGGCCGTCCAGGTGGTAGTTACCGGAGGTGGGTGTGTCCAGAAGACCCATGATCGACAGCAGGGTCGTCTTGCCACAGCCCGATGGTCCGGCGATCGCCAGGTACTCTCCCTTCCTGATTTCCAGGTGGATGTGGCTCAGCGCGTGCGTCTCCAGCTCCTCGGTGTAGAAGATCTTATGCACGTCCTCCAGCTTGATCAGCGCATCGCCGTTCTCGTTCGCTTGCATCGTTCTATTGTCTCGCTGAGGCATCGATTATCACGCTAGCGCAATCGTACGCGATCGACATCGCTGTACGCCGAAATATCACCCAGTATCACTTCATCGCCTTCCGCCAGCCCGTCGACGATCTCGATCGTGTTCACCGAGCTGCGCCCCAGACGCACGGTCACTCGCACCGCGGCTTTTCCGTCTTCCACCAACTTGAAGAGGTCGACCACGCTGTTCGCCCGGCCGTAGACCGGACGGTCCACATACAGCACGTCGGCCAACCGTTCGATCTCGATGGTCCCGTCGACGCTGAGGTCCGGGCGCGCCTCTTTGGGCAGGGGGCCCTCGAGTCGCACATCCACCGTCACGGAACCGCTCTGCACCGCAGGGTCAACGCGAGCCACACGTCCCGCGATCGTGTCGCTTCTTGTGTCGATGGAGACCGCTTGGCCGACCGCCACATCCCGCGCCTGTGTTTCCGGGATCCGTAGCTCCGCCTCGAGTCGCCCCGGCTGAACGACTCGTGCCAGATTCTCTCCCGGGATCACCCATTGACCGTTCTCCAGTGGCAGCTCGGCCAGCACGCCGGATGCCGCGGCCACCACCTGCATCGATTCCACCAGGCCCTGCCGGAACTCGGCAATCGAGCGGAGCCGTTCGACCTGGGCGCGTTGTGCGGTCAGCTGCGACACCTCGGCCTCGGTCATCACCTGCAATCGCCGGCGCTCGATGTCCAGGCGAAGCGTCAGCTCCTCCGCCCGCTCGCGGGAGTACTGCAGCTCGGCGTCGGATATCAGGCCCCTCTCGGCCAGTTCCTCGTTGTTCTTCACGGTGCGCTGTGCCTCCGACGCTTCGGCTCGCACCGTGGCCACCAGCGACTCTTGACTGAGCCGCTGGTCTTCCAACCGCGTCTTCAGATCGACCAGCCGCGCTTCCTCAGCCGTGTGTTGCCGCTGCGCCTCCAGCGCCTGTATCTCGACGTCCGGGTTGCTGAGCACCAGCAGCACGGTGGAGCTGTCCACCTGGGTGCCCGGCTCGACCAGGATACGCTCCACGCGCCCGGCCGTGAGGGCTGCTATCCAGCGGATCTGCTCGGAGACTAGCTTTCCCGTGCCTCGGACTTGGCGCACCATGTCACCGCGCTTGACGACGTCAGTATAGATGGTGTCCTTGTCCAAGCTGGGGGACGCGGGCCCCATGCGGCCGAGGGCGACCACGACGACCAGCACCGCGGCGATCGCCCCTCCGCCGTAGAGCCACCGCTTCCTGTTGCTCTTGGGTTCGCGTGGGATGTCCAACGTCCGTGCGCTCCTCCGCTCCGGGTTTCAGGATAATGCGGATCGGCCGGGTAGAAAGAAAGGACCGCGGTCTTTGCCAGCGTGTGCGGTCGGCCGCGGACTGGTTGACGGAGCCCTGGTTCGCGGCCATTCCAGAAGCGCTCGTTGTGCGCTGACCAGAAACGAACCTACATTCAGGCGCCCGTTGCATGTCGAGAGGTCGTGTCGCAAAGCGCCGCCAAGTATCTGCGCCCGGGGGAAGCTGACACATGTTCGAGTTGATTCACGACCTGCGCTTCTCCATCCGCAGCCTGCGGCGCCGGCCGTTCTACCCCATCGTAGCGGTGAGCATCCTGGCGCTCGGTCTCACGGCCGGCGTTGCCGTGTTCACGTATGTCAACGCGTTCTACCAGCCGTTCCCGGGTGTTGAGGCCAAGCGACTCGTCCGCGTCGTCGCGGTCGAGACCGAGGAGCCCTATCGGGACATC
>CP070722.1:507982-540234 GCA_020350785.1 Gemmatimonadota bacterium | reverse complement strand
TGGACGCGCTGGAGAACGAGCGCAAGAAGCGGGGACTGGGCGGCGCGCCGCTGGAGCCGGTGGATCTGCGGACCGCCGCCTATATCCTCGCCGTCAGCCGGGTCGCCAACGTCACCCTGGCCCGCGGCATCTGGCCCTAGGTCTGCAGCAGAACTGCTCCGCTCCGCCGCGCTGCGCGGCGGAGCGTCAGCCCCGCACCGGCGTAGGCCGCCGCGGCCAGTAAGAACAAGACCGGCGAGCCGGCATCCAGGGCTATCAGCGCGGCCAACGGGGTCGCGACTACCGAGGCGAAGCCATTAGCGGCCCAGGCCCAAGCCACGGCGCCCTCGCCCGTCAGAACACGAAGCCCCAGAGGGAACGGCAGGCCCATCAGGAAGGCCAGCGGAGCCAGGACCAGAGTCGCCGTCAACGCCCGGATCGCTAGATGCAGAGGCTGGAGTTGATGGATCAGGAATAACAGCAGAGCCGCATATATCGACAGCAAAAGCGCGATCACAACTCCGGCATGCCAACCGCTTCGGGCGGGACGTCGATCCGACCATATGCTTCCGATACCTGAGCAGACAAGAAAAGCCGACAACACCGCCGCCACCGCGTAGACAGGATGACCCAGCAGGAGATTCAACTGCTGGATGGCGGCGACCTCGGCAGCCAGATAGGCGAACCCGATAGAAGCGAAGTACACTACAACCAGCCACCACCCTCCCCGCCCCATTTCCCCGGCGCGCAGGGCCGCCGGAACAAGCATCAGCACTGCGGCAAAGAGCACGCTTTGGGCCAGAGTAGCGACGAGGGCTACGTAGCCCCACTCGGCAAACGGTAGCATGGCGCCCCGATTGCCACGTAAGAAGCCCAGCAGAGATCTTGCCCTCAGGAAGTGATGGGGATAGGGGCGACTGTCAGTGGCCACCGCCACATGGAACGGGTAGGCAGCTACAAAGGCGGAGATCGAGTCGGTACCCGCGACAGCCGCACTCATCGCTTCGAATAGCGTCGGCTCATCCAAGACGTTGAACTGAGTCTCGTGCTGCCCTGTACCGGGGTACCAATCGAGGTCGAAGCGGCGCAGCTCTGCCCAGCTCTTCAGCTTCGCCACTTCCTCGGGCGCGAAACCCGACGGCTTGACCAGCACCGTCGAAGTCGCCCAGCTCCTTGCAACCACCATCCCGTCGGCTAGCGCAGCGGGCGCCGCGCGCCTGAGCGCCTCGGCCACCGTGAGAATGACGCGCACGTTCGACCGCGGTGGCACGGTCAGCCAGCGCGTGATCGAGAGCACTCCATTGTCGGTCAGGTGCTCCAAGTAGCTGACGTAGGCCTCGACCGTATGTAGAAAATCCTCGTTGAGCGCATGCACACCGGCGGCGGCCGCACCAAGGCCATGACCCGCACCAAGCGTGATCAGCTCAAAGCGTTCCTCCGAACGGGCGACGTAGGCTCGCGCGTCGCCGATCACCCAATCGACCGGCGCGGGGCCGCCGCGGACGGGAGAGGCGTCGGTGCTCCAGGCACCCAGCTCAACGAGCTGCGGATTCAGTTCGGATGCGACCACTCGATCGGCGCCATGCGCCAAGGCGCTCCACACTTCCATTCCGTCACCGGCACCCAGCACCAGCACACCTTCCGGTTTTCCGAGGGCGTAGGGCATGGCCGTGGGCAGCCAGTCGAGTAGAGCTCTGGCGGTGCTGTTGCCTCCCCAATCGCTCGCCGCCCCAGCCACCTCTCCATCGACGAACAGGGCCGCCTGTCGCGGGAACGTCCCGCGAAAGGCCAGCGACAGTCCCGGAGCATGGCGGAAGGCATCCGCCTCGACCGCAACGACCCAGCCCAGCGGGCTGCTTCGCTCTGCTATCCGCCGCGCCTGCGGATACGCTTCGACCTGAGGCAGGCCTTTGTAGGGAATCATTTGGAGACGCCAGAGCGGTTTCACGTACACGGCCGCGGCGAACAAGATTATGGCCCAGGCGGCAGCCTTGTAGCGGATCTTCACGCCGCTTTGAGCGGCCAAGGCTCCTAGAGCCGCCACGAGTGCCGGCGCAGCCAGCGCTCGATTTGGGAGCGCCAGCCACAGCACCGCCACGGCCAGCGCCGTACCGAGTCCCGCCCCCAGAAAGCTCGCCCCGTAAAGCGTGCCCGCGCGCTCCGGCTCCAGCGTCAAGGAGAGCAAGATCAGCAGAGAACCGACACCGAAGGGCAAAGCCAGCAAGAGATAGACCGCGGCGAGTCGCGGCCACTGGCCGCTATCCCAGAGCAATTGGGTGGCGTCCAGCGGTACAAGGTGCACCAGCGTAGCGCTGGCGATCAGCGCGAGTGGCGTCGCAAGCGCCGAGCGAGAGTACCAGCGCTCGAGCTGGGCTTCCGGCCTTCGGCCTGCCAGCGCCAACAGCGTCCCGCTCGCACCAAAGCCCAACATGGCGACGCCGATCGCCATGTAGGCAAAGTGATGGAACTGTTCGATGGCGAAGATTCGTACCAGGAGGATCTCGTAGGAGAGCGTGCTGGCCGAGATGAGCGCAATGGCAAGCGGCCGCGAGTACCTTGTCACTCGATTCAGCGAAGCCCTTTCAGCATGGGCACGAAGCGCACGGGAAGCAGGTTTCGCGTTCGCACGTCACCGCTGGTGTCCTTCTCCAGAAAGATGAGGTTCTGTACGCCGTAGACGCTGCCCACCGGAATCACCATCCGGCCACCCGGCTTCAGTTGATCGACCAGCGCCGGCGGAATGAACCCAGCGGCGGCGGTGACAATGACGGCATCGAAGGGAGCCGCCTCCTCCCAGCCGTAGTGACCGTCCGCGTGCCGCACCAAGACGTTGTCGTAGCCGAGCCGCCTGAGTCGCAAGCGCGCGCTATCGGCGAGAGCCTCGAAGATCTCGATCGTGTAGACGGCGCAACCGATATCCGCGAGCACAGCCGCCTGGTAACCGGAGCCGGTGCCCACTTCCAGGATCTTCATCGCCGGCTCCGGTTCCAGGATCTCCGTCATATAGGCCACGATGTAGGGCTGGGAGATGGTCTGTCCGTAACCGATAGGAAGCGGGTGGTCCCCGTAGGCGCGTCGACGCTGCTCGCGCGGCACGAAATCGTGGCGCGGCACCGACCGCATGGCGGCGAGAGTCGCGGAGTCGCGCACTCCGTACTGCTCGATCTGCCGCACCATGGCGAGACGCTCGTTCTCGTAGCGCTCCGCCTGCGAGTCTTGGCGCTTCAGAGCGCCCACCACGCCAACGAGTGGTGGCAAAAGCGCCAGGCTGACTATCGCCGCAATCCGTCGCCGCATCGCCTTGTCGGTATCGAGGAGCCTCTGTCACAACTTCCCATGCACGACCGCTGGTAGTCAAGTGACAGCGAATCAGTCTGCCCCTGAAAGCGCCGGCTCTACACTCCTCCCAGAGCGGACACCAAGCTGATGATCAAGTTCGAGAGCCATCTGTCGGCGCGGCGAGCGCGGCTGCAACTCAGAGTAGAACTCGGCGCGGTCGATCGCTTCACCCAACAAAGCGAAGAAAACCTGCAAGGCGACGGTCGCCTCTCGATCGATGGACCAAAGCAGCAGTGGGAGCAACAGGCCCACCACCAATCGCGCCGCGCTGATCAGCGGCCGTACCGGCTTGCCTGTGTCGAGTAACCTCAACTTACGCAGAACGTAGAGCATCATCTTGCCGAAACCAAGGAGACCCGCCAGCCAAGCCGTCCCCCCCAGCAAGCCGCTCAGGTAGAGGCCGGTCCATAACACGCTGGCGCTGTGCTGATACACGGGTGCCGCGCCATCGAGGACACCGTAGACCTGATCGGCGCACCACAGTGCCGCCACGCCGGCGAGTACGGCGCTTGCGCCGACGATCCTGCTGTCAGGGGCCAACCAGAGGTACGCGCAGCTCAGGCCGACGAACGACGAGACAGCCACGACCTCACGGCTCAGCCAGGAACGGCGCAGGTTGAGCACGGCACGATAAGCACGACTCAGTCGGCCCAGGTGCGCGCTCGCAAGCCCCAGCTTGAGAGCTGCCGCGCCTAGGAAGACCAGCGGAGGTACCGCGAGAGCTCCTTTCAGGTTGGCGGTGACGGTAGCGACCAGCACCGCCAGCAGAGTCGTAAACCCGACCAGCGACCACTCAGAGCGAAGCGATATTTCGGACCCAGAAGGCTCCTGACTTGGGACGAACGGATTTCTCACATCCGCCGCCGTCATCAGCGGCCGTTTCCGCTCTGGGCGAAGCGGCTTGATCTGTAGTCGGGGTTGCAGCGCGCTGGTCGGAAAGCCGGCTATCTCCTGGCGGAGCCGGTCTTCCGGCAAGTCGGCGAAATCCAGGGCGCCGGTCGGGCAGAGCGCGGCGCAGGCGGGCTTGAGGCCGTCGAGCAAACGATGGTTGCAGAAGGTGCACTTCGTCATTATACCGCGCGCCTGATCAAAGACGGGCGCATCGTAGGGGCAGGCCCAGGCGCAGTATCTGCAACCTAAGCATTTCCCTTCGTCGAGGATCAGCGCACCGGTCGCTGTGTCGCGCGAGTAGGCCAGGGCCGGGCAGGCATACATGCAAGCGGGCTCGTTGCAGTGGTTGCAGGCGAGCGACAAATGGTAGAGCGGTAGGTTGGGGAGATGGTTGCGATTATACGTGTCTATCCGCCGCCAGCTCCGCTCCAGCCCCAGGTCGTTCTCGATGCTGCACGCCAGCCGGCAAGCATGGCAACCGGTGCAGCGGTTAGGATCGAAGACGAAGCTATTCGCCATCGTCCAGCGCCCGCACTTCTACCCGCACATCGTGGAATGCCGCGCCGTGTCCCATATCAGTTTCACGCCCGGCCGAACAGAAGTTCACAGTTCCGCCCTCCGAGATCCACCAGCCGTTGGTGATCGACACGCAGCCCGCCTTCAATCCGTTATCGAGGCTCGCTTCCAGGATTAGCTCGCCCCGGTCGTTATGCACACGGACAAGATCGCCGTCGCGAATGCGCCGCCGGCGCGCGTCGTCGGGGTGGATGTGCACCAACGGCCTGGGACTGAGCTGTCGGATCATCCGCAGGTTGTTGAACTGTGAGTGAATGCGATTCTTGGTGTTGGGCGTCATCAAGTACAGCGGTAAGATATCCGCATCCGGGGCGCCGCCACGTACCGATTCCACCGGTTCCGTGTAAACCGGAAGCGCGTCGACGCCCCAGCGCCGGTAGGCTTCCTCAGACTCCAACTCTATCTTCCCACTCGGCGTGGCGAACACTCTATCCGCGAACGCCACTTCCTCTTGGCCCGGGGCCAGCTGCGGGTCCTCCCTCAAACGCTCCAGGCTCAACTCCGGGAATGGTGACAGCCTGGCGCTCAGATACGTCTCCACCTCCTCGTCGGAGACCGGGAAGACCGTACCGTCATCAGCCCCTGGTAGGCCCAGGCGCTCAGCCAAGAGCCCGTAAATCTCCGACTCGGGCTTCACCGCGCCCGGTGGATCGATCACTTTCTGCTTGAACTGGATGTAAGCGTGCCAGTAGGCGCCGATGACGTCTGATTGCTCGAACATCGTCTTCGCGGGCAGGACGATATCGGCCTCGCGGGCGGTGTCGGTGAGGAACTGGTCGACGACGACCCGGAAGTCCAGAGCGCGGAAAGCCTCCAGCACCGTGTTCGTCTCAGGGTTTTGGGTAACCGGATTGCCGCGCTCGACCCAGGCCATCCGCAGCTCCGGATCACGCGTCGCCAGCATGTCTTTGCCGAGGCGCGCCGTCGAGATCGAGATGCGCACCACGCCATCCGGACGTTCCGGCGGATAGAAGGCGATGGGATCCCGTACTTCATCGAAGATGTGACTCTGCAGATTGGCGTAGACCCAACCCGCACCCGGTTTGCCGATGTTGCCGGTGATGGCCAGTAGTGCCAGCAACGCCCGCATCGTCTGACCGCTATTGGTGTAGCGCTGCATCCCGAAACCGGGACTGATGGTGACCGGCCGAATCGTGCCGATGTGTTCTGCCAGCTGGTGGATGAACGCGGTCGAAACATCGGTGATGTCCGCCGCCCACTCCGGCGTGCACACCTCGACCATGCTGGCGAATGCCTCGAAGCCGTGCACATGATCGCGAATAAACTGATGATCGATTCGGTCCGAGACGATCAGCAGACGGGCGAGCGCCAGGGCCAGCGCGCCATCGGTTCCCGGCCTCGGCTGTACCAGAAGCGCTGCGCGCTCAGCCGACTGCGTGCGGCGCGGATCGACGACCACGAGCTTCGCCCCCGCATCGAGCGCCTGGTCGACGAAGACCATCTGGTGGATGTTGGTCTCCGCCGCGTTCTTTCCCCAAAGGACGATCAGCTTTGCCTTCGCGATGTCCCACGGCGCGCTGTGCTTGTTCTCCCCGAGGGTCAGCCGGGTGGCCTCGAGTCCCGCAGGCCAGCAGAGGTCTCCGAACGTGGTCGTGCAGCCACCGAAGCGACGCCAGAAATCCATCCCCACCGCATTCAGCAACCCTTTCGTCCCACTCGCCGCGTAGTAAAGCACGCTTTGAGGGCCTGGACCCGACCGCAGCTCGTCCAGCTTTCCAGCAATCGTCTCGAGGGCCTCGTTCCATGAGATCGGGTCGAACTCCCCCGAACCCGGTCTGCGCCTGAGCGGCTGGAGAATGCGGTCCGGCGAATAGACGCGTTCCAAGTAGCTCAAGCCCTTGAGGCACGCGCCTCCGGGCGTCGCCTGGTTTCCCGTATGGGGCTCGATCCGACGGATGCGGCCGTTCTCTACCTGCACCTTCATGGCGCAGGTGCTGTAGCAGTTACGGGGACAGGCGGTGGTGAAGATATTCATCTAAGCGCGGTCGAGCGTCCAGGCCTGGTACGACTAGTCGCTAACGGTAGTGACTCGATTCGCCAACCGTCAACCGGGCGCAACGCGTCTCGGCCAATGCGGCGATGACGGTCGAGTTTCCGGCGGAGGTCGGGCGAGCCTCCAGCATCCGTTCCATTATCCTGAGCGCACCTAGCCATGATGCGTCACTCGCTCGCTTCCCCTGCATGAGGCCTGGGCCAATTTGGGACGTCCACTTCTGTCTTCATCGAAGTCAGGCCACACTCGTCTAGAATGATTAGTCTTTAATCCCTTTCTTGCCGTAGCTTCGATGCTCCGACCTCCCTCAAGAAGTCTAATCTCCTGGCGTCAGCGCCATGTCGTCCCGCAGAGCCTCGCGTACGGGCTGTTGCGGCCAGCGTCGCACTTGCCAGCGGCGCCACACCAGATAGATCGCCGGGATCACCACCAGAGTCAGTAGCGTCGCCGTCAACATGCCGCCCACCATAGGCGCGGCGATCCGCTTCATCACGTCGGCGCCGGTGCCGGCGCTCCAGAGTATCGGCAGGAGGCCCATGATGATTGCCGTCACCGTCATCATTTTGGGTCGGAGCCTTTCCACTGCTCCCTGGCGCACGGCCACCGCCACATCGGCGGCCGTACTCATACGTCCCTCGAGACTCAAACGGTGGAAGGCCTCGTCCAGGTAGATGAGCATCACGACCCCCGTTTCCGCGGCGACGCCCGCCAGCGCGATGAAGCCGACCCAGACGGCCACGCTGGTGTTGTAGTCCAGCAGCCAGAGGAACCAGATGCCGCCCACTACCGAAAACGGCAGTGCCAGCATGACGATCAGCGACTCTGTAACACACCGGAAGTTCAGGTAGAGCAACAGAAAGATGATACCCAGCGTCACCGGTACCACGATCTCCAACTTCTCGCGAACGCGCTGCATGAACTCGTACTGGCCGCTCCAGACCAGCGTATAGCCGGCCGGCAGGCTCAGCTGCGCATTCACTCGCTGCTGTGCCTCGCGCACGTAGCTTCCCTCGTCGCGTTCGCCGATGTCGACGAAGATGGTGGTAACGGGGAATGCGTTCTCGGTTTTCACCGCCATGGCGCCCCGTGAGAGCTGGACGCTGGCCACCTGGCCCAGCGGGATCTGCACCTGTCCGTTCATGGCGGGAATGGTGACTTCGCGCAGTTTCTCCAGGTCGTCGCGCAATTCCCGCGGATAGCGGACGTTCACGGCGTAGCGCTCGCGACCCTCGACCGTATGCGCGGCGGTGAAGCCGCCAACCGTGGCCATGATCGCCCGGTGCACGTCGCCTACATTCAGGCCGTAGCGAGCCGCCTCGGTTCGGTCTATGTCGATGTCGACGTAGTAGCCCGAGACGCCGCGCTCGGCGAACGCGCTGCGCGTCCCCGGAACGCCCTGGACGATTCGCTCCACCCGCTCGCCCAGCATCTGCAGCGTGTCGAGATTCGGGCCGAAGATCTTTATACCCACCGCCGTGCGCACGCCGGTGGCCAGCATGTCGATCCGTCCCTTGATGGGCATGGTCCACGAGTTCGTAACGCCCGGCACCCTCACTGCGCGATCCATCTCGGCGATCAGTCGCGTATAGGTCATCCCCGGTCGCCATTCATCCTTTGGCTTGAGGGTGATCGTCGTTTCCCACATAGAGAGTGGGGCCGGGTCGGTGGCCGTCGTAGCGCGCCCCGCCTTGCCCAGTACGATTTCGACCTCGGGCAACGCGGCGAGGACGCTGTCCTGGTAGCGCATGACCTCACGCGCTTGGGCGATGGACACACCCGGCAGCGTCGTCGGCATGAAGAGGATCGACCCTTCCTCCAACGGCGGCATGAACTCGCTGCCCAATCGCCGCCAGGGAACTATGGTCAAAGCCAAGACCGCAACTGCGCTGGCGATGACGATCCAGGGCCGTCGCACGACGAAATCGATCACGGGCCGGTAGATCCAGCGCAATGCCCGGTTCACCGGGTTGTGTGACTCTGGCTTGATCTTCCCCTTGATCAGGTAGCCCATCAATACCGGCACCAAGGTGATCGAAAGCAGAGCCGAGCCCGCCATCGCGAACGTCTTAGTGAAGGCCAAAGGCTTGAACAGCCGTCCCTCCTGCTGCTCCAATGAGAAGACGGGCAGGAAGCTGAAGGTTATGATCAGCAATGAGAAGAACAGCGGCGGTCCTACTTGTTTGGCGCTCTCCAGCACTATCGCCCAGTGATTCTTCGTGTCGCCCTCGCGCTCCAGGTGCTTGTGCATGTTCTCGATCATCACGATGGCCGCGTCCACCATGGCACCGATGGCGATCGCGATACCGCCGAGGCTCATTATGTTGGCGTTCACACCAATTAGCCGCATCACGATGAAGGAGATCAGAATACCCAGTGGCAACGTGACGATGGCCACCAGCGCCGAGCGCGCGTGCAACAGGAAGAGCACGGCGACCAGCGCGACGATGATCGATTCCTCGACCAGCTTCTCGCGCAGGGTGTGGATCGCCCGGTGGATCAAGTCGCTGCGGTCATAGGCGGCACGCAGCTGGACGCCGGCCGGCAATCCCTGCTGTATCACCGCAAGCCGCTCCTTGACCCGCTCGATCGTCTTCAACGCGTCGGACCCGAAGCGCATGACGACGATGCCCGCCACCACCTCGCCGCGACCGTCCAGGTCTGCCGTGCCTCGGCGCGGCGCCGGCCCGACCTGCACTCGCGCCACGTCAGCCACCCGGACCGGCGTGCCGCCGGGCGTCGCTCCCACCGCGACGTTCTCGATGTCACCGACGTTCTCGAGGTAGCCGAGCCCGCGGATCATGTACTCGCGGCCGCCCATCTCGAGCACCCTCGCGCCGATGTCGATGTTGTGCGAACCGATGGCCTGTGCGACTCGAGTCACCGGGATATCGAAAGCGCGCAGCCGCTCGGGGTCCACCTCCACCTGATACTGCTTCACGAAGCCACCCAGGCTGGCGACCTCTGAGACACCCGGCACCGCCGTCAGCTGATAGCGGATGTACCAGTCCTGCAGCGTGCGCAGCTCAGCCAGATCGAGGCTGTCCGATTCCAGCACGTACTCGTAGACCCAGCCGACCCCCGTGGCGTCCGGACCCAGAGTCGGTTCGACGCCCTGCGGCAACATCTGCCGGATACCATTCAGGTACTCCAGCACGCGCGAGCGCGCCCAATAGATGTCCGTGCCGTCTTCGAAGATCACGTAGACCAGGCTGAGCCCGAAGAAAGAGTAGCCCCGCACGACGCGAGCCCCTGGCACCTTCAACATCTCGGAGGTAATCGGGTACGTTATCTGGTCTTCGACGATCTGCGGCGCCTGCTCGCGGAAGTCCGTCTGGATGATGACCTGCACATCGGACAGATCGGGGATCGCGTCGAGCGGCGTCGTCCGCAGCGCCCAGACGCCGCCGGCGATGATCGCTCCACTGGCCAGGAGGACGAGGAAACGGTTACGAAGCGACCACTCGATGATCTTGTTAATCATGGCGGTGCTCCCCGGTGGACATCGTGTCCGCATGTTGCGTGTGCTCACCCTGCGGCTCGACCGCCGACCCGTGACCGGCGTGCTGCAGCCCCGGCATGTCGCCGCGGCCCCCGGCGAGTCTCGACTCGGCATCGATCAAGAAATTCGCCGAGGCTACGATCCGCGCTCCTTCCTCGAGGCCCGCGAGGACCTGGACCCGGTCCCCGGCACGCGGGCCGAGCACGACCTCGTGCGGGTGGAGCGACCCATCTTCGTGTTGATGAAAGACCAGATTACGCTCGCCGGTGGCCACCACCGCGTCGAGCGGCAGCGAGATGACGGCCTCACCGAACTCCGCATCGAGATACATGGTCGCGAACATACCCGGCTTGAGTCGCAGATCAGGGTTGGCCACCGTCAGGCGGACCCGGTTGGTGCGGCTCCGCTCGTCTACCGTCGGGTAGACGAAGCTCACTCGGCCCATCATGTGAACGCCCGGGTAAGCGGCCACCTCGATGTGCGCCTGCTGACCCTCGCGGACGAACTGGAGATCCTGCTCGAACACATCGCCCTCGACCCAGATCTCCGACAGATCCGCGATCCGGTACAGCCGCTCGCCCGGCATCACCCGCTGGCCCTCCAAGACAAGCTTCTCCAGCACGATGCCGTTCACTGGCGACACCAGCGTCAGCGTCTTGGTCACCTCGCCGGTTTCCTCAACGTGGGCGACCTGATCGGCCGTAATGTCCCAATAGGTCAGGCGCCGCCGCGCGGCGTCCAACGTCGCCTGCGCGTTGCGCCACGCTTCACCGGCCGCGGTGTCCACCTGCGCGGCCAGCCGTTTGGCCGTCAGCAGTTCCTCCTGCGCCGCGACCAGCGCTGGACTGTAGATCGTCAACAGGCGCTGGCCACGGCGAACGGGCTCGCCCGTCGTGTTGACGAGCAGCCGCTCGACAAAGCCCTCGATCTTCGGAGTGATATCGGCGATGCGCGGCTCTGCCGCCTCCAGACGGCCCACCGTCCTAATCGTGCGCAGCAAAGGGCCCCGCTCGACCGTCGTGTAGACGATGCCCAAAGCACGCTCTTCCGCGGCCGTCAAATGAACGGCTGACCGCAGCTGCACCCCCGCGCTATCCGTAGCGGCACCGCCGGCACCTGTGTGCATGGCATGCTCCTCGGCGGTCATTCCCGGCATCGCCGATTCCTCGTCGCCGCCGCCACAACCGACCGCGAGGAGAGCGCCGAACAACGCGACTACTGCCGTTCTATTCACTTGTCACCTCCAAGCGTCGTACCCATCATCGCCTCAACCTCCGCGACTGCGCGATGGTACTCTGCGGTGAGGCGCACGCTCTCTATCTGATAACGATTCACGGTCATCTCGTTGACCACCAGCGTCGTGTAGTCGATGCGACCCACCCGGTAGGCGGACAGCGCCGACTCGACCGCCGCCTGCGCTTGAGGCAGTACCGATGTCGCGTACAGACTGGACAGCTTACGCGCCCGCTCGGCCTGCGCACGCAACTCCGCGAGCTGCGCGAACGTCTCGTTGTAGAGGTCACGTTCGCGCGCCTCTTCCATCAACTGCATCGCCTGCATCTCGCGACGCTGCGGTAGTTGCCGAGAGCCGGCGAACACCGGGATGCTGATGCCAAAGATCACGGTGAAGAAGTCATCGAACTGCGGACGTTGGCCATAGCCCAGACCGACCGTCAAGTCGGGATACAGAGCACGTCGCGCAGCTCGGTAGCCGGCCTCCGCCGCCAACACGCGTTGCCGCGCCGCGCTCAGCGCCGGACGCCGGGCCACGGCCGTATCCATCAACTCCTCCATCGCCGGGAGCGCGTCGCCGGGTGCCGGCAACTCCAACGCCCCGACGAGCGACGTGGCCGCTCGGCCGAGCAACGCGTTGAGGCGCGCAGCCATCGCTATTCGGTCTTGCTCCATCACCGTGATGTCCTCGGTCATCTGCGCGATCGACACCTGCGCCTGCAGCACGTCTTGCTGTAGTCCGCTACCCACCGCATAGCGAGCCGACGACACTTCCAAGAAATCACGCAGCAGTTGCCGCGTGTCACTCATCACGATGAGCGCGCGGTCCATGAACGCGAGCTGGTAGTAAGCCGACTTCACTCGCGCCAGCAGGCCCCGCTCGACTTCCTCAGCTTCGAGACTATCCGCCCGCGCCAGATGCTCAGCCCGCTCTGCGCCGAACCCCAGCTTACCCGGCCACGCAAATCGTTGCGTCAGGGTGACCGAGTTCATCGTCATCGGCTGATCCGTGTTCCCCAGATCCGCGACCGGCCGGTTCAGGAGGCCGAACGTCAGCTGCGGATCGTACCAGGCCCCGCTCTGCGGAATGCGCTCCGCGGCGGCATCGGCCCGGAGGCGCGCCGCCTGCAGCATCGGATTCGCCGATCGCGCCAGCCACAGGGCGGCGTCCAGCCGGAGCGTGTCAGCGTCCTGATCGACCTGCGCCCTGACAGCCACCGGCGAGCTTGCGAGGAGCGCAACCAATGCGCTCATAACCATTCGGGTCATGCTTCGCCTCTCGTAGAAAGCAACATGTCCGGAGGCACTGGACGGATGGCTCCGTCAAGCGTCCTCTCGTTCGCCCGTCTGTTGAGAGGCTAGGCTTTGGGTGGTGGTAGGACCGGTGTGGTGTAGTTGCTGTGCCCGGTTGTTGCGCCCTCAACATGCGCCGAGTGCGCCAACTGCGGCGGGAACTCGACCGCAAACGCCTCGGCCTTCGCCGATCCGCTCGCCGCACAACCAAGCACGTGATAGCACTCTGTCGTCCCGCAGTCTTGGCAATCCGCCTGGGCAGCGTCGGCGGCGCTCGCGCTAATCAGCACCGCCGTCAGGGGCTTCGCGTGTTCGCACGGAGCGCTTGGCCTTGGATGAGCCGCCTGCCCGGCCAGCGGGGCCAGGTGAAGAATCAGTACGAGCAGGGCCATGGCACGCATAGCAACTCCAATTATACGCAAGAGGCCGTAATGTTCCAGGTTCCTCGACTTCTTGGCCCTAGGGAACGTTGCCCCTAGGCTGGACAGCGAGAACCTCCGGTGGCGGGAAGGGACAATACCCACTGGTTACGCCTGGATCACGCGGAGACCCGCGTTGCAGGAGAATGTGGAGCGCCACCTCTCCGCAGCATTACGGTGAAGCAAGCTGTCGCAGCACGTAATGGAGTATTCCGCCGTGGCGGTAGTACTCGAACTCCTGCGGAGTATCGATCCGCACCCGCGCCTTCGTCTCTAGCGTCGAGCCATCGTTCTTTCTCGCCGTGACGACGACCTCCCTCTTGCCCTCCGGACTCTCGATGTCGAACATCTCCTCGCCCGTCAGCCCCAGCGATTCGGCACTCTCCCCGCTGGCGAATTCCAGCGGCAGCACGCCCATCCCGATCAGGTTGCTGCGATGGATACGCTCGAAGCTAGCGGCGATCACCGCCCGGACACCCAACAGTCGAGTCCCCTTTGCGGCCCAGTCGCGCGACGAGCCGGAGCCGTATTCCTTACCGGCCAGGATCACCAGGGACGTACCTCGTTCCTGATAGCGCATCGCCGCGTCATAGATCGACAACTGCTCGCCGTCCGGCAGAAGGCGTGTTAGACCTCCCTCCACTCCCGGCACCAGCTTGTTGCGCAAGCGGATGTTGGCGAAGGTGCCGCGCATCATGACCTCGTGATTGCCGCGCCGTGAGCCGTAGGAATTGAAATCGCGCGGCTCTACACCGTGCTCGGTCAGGTAGCGGCCGGCTGGACTGTCTTTCTTGATGGCGCCCGCAGGAGAAATGTGGTCCGTCGTCACCGAGTCGCCCAGATAGACCAGGACCCGCGCGGCCTCGATCGACCCGACCGCCTCCGGCTCCAACGTCAGACCTTCGAAGAAAGGCGGATGCTTCACGTAGGTGGATGACGGATCCCACTCGTAGAGATCGCCACGCGGTACCGGCATCGCCTTCCACTGCTCGCTGCCCTCGAAGACCTGCGCATAGCTCTTGCGGAACATGTCGGCTTCCAGCGCTTGGCTCACCGCCCGATCCACCTCCCGGCGCGTCGGCCAGACGTCCTTCAAGAATACGGGCTCGCCGTTCTTTCCGGTTCCCAGCGGCTCGTTGTACAGATCGACGTCCATGCGACCCGCCAGCGCATACGCGACAACCAGCGGCGGCGACGCCAGGTAGTTGGCCCGCACGGAGGCATGGACACGTCCCTCGAAGTTGCGGTTGCCGGAGAGCACACCGGCCACCACCAACTTGCCCTTCTCGATCCCGTGCGAGATCGCTTCGTCCAGTGGACCGCTGTTCCCGATGCATGTCGTGCAGCCGTACCCGACCAGATTGAAGCGCAACTCGTCCAGGTACGGCGTCAGTCCCGCCTTATCCAGGTACTCGGTCACCACCTTGGAGCCGGGGGCCAGGCTCGTCTTCACCCAGGGCGCCGTCTTCAAACCGCGCTCGACCGCCTTCTTCGCCACCAGTCCGGCCGCGATCATGACCGACGGGTTCGAGGTGTTCGTGCAGCTCGTGATCGCCGCGATCACTACCGAGCCGTGACTCAGCTCGAAGCGATCGCCGTTCCGGCTCACTGCTACGGCGGAGGAGGCGATGAGTCCATCGGCGCTCTCTGTTCCGACGCCGCCCGAGCCCGGTGCCACGAGGGACGGCAGCGCCTCCTTGAACACCTGCTTGGCCTGCGAGAGCCTCACGCGGTCGTGCGGGCGTTTCGGCCCGGCCCGGCTCGGCTCCACGGCTCCGAGATCGAGCTCCAGCGTATCCGTGTACTCGGCCTCGGGGCTCTCTGAGCCGTGGAAGAGACCTTGCTCCTTCATATAGGCCTCCACCACAGCCACCTGCTCGGCGCTCCTGCCGGTGAACTTCAGGTAGCGAAGCGATTCGGCATCGACCGGGAAGATGGCGCAGGTCGATCCCATCTCGGGTGACATGTTGCTGATCGTCGCACGGTCGGCCAACGGCAGCTTCGCCAGTCCCTCGCCGTAGAACTCAACGAACTTGCCGACGACGCCTTTCTTGCGGAGCATCTGCGTAATGGTCAGCACCAGATCGGTCGCCGTGGCGCCCTCGGCCAACTGCCCCGTGAGCTTGAAGCCGATCACTTGAGGGATCAACATGCTGATCGGCTGCCCCAGCATGGCGGCCTCCGCCTCGATGCCGCCCACGCCCCAGCCGAGAACACCCAGCCCGTTGATCATCGTCGTGTGCGAGTCGGTACCGACCAGGGTGTCCGGATAAGCCCAGCCTTCCTCATTAGTCATTACGACGCGGGCCAGATACTCGAGGTTCACCTGATGCACGATGCCCGTCGCCGGCGGCACCACACGGAAGTTCTTGAACGCCTCCTGACCCCAGCGCAGGAACCCGTAGCGCTCACGATTGCGCTCGAACTCGCGCTCGGCGTTGTACAGGAAGGAGTCCGCCGTACCGTAGGCATCGACCTGCACCGAGTGATCGATGACCAACTCCGCCGGCTGCAGCGGATTGATCTTGCCGGGATCGCCCCCCAGCGCCTTGATCGCTTCGCGCATCGCCGCCAGGTCGACCACCGCGGGGACTCCGGTAAAATCCTGCAGCAGTACCCGGGCCGGCCGGAAGGCGATCTCCGTCGAAGGCTCCACCGCAGGCTGCCAGCCGCACAACGCTTCGATGTCCGCAGCGGAAACCGTCGAGCCGTCTTCATAGCGCAGCAGATTCTCCAACAGGATCCTCAGCGCGTACGGCAAACGCCCCACCGCGAATCCGGCTCTCTCCAGCGAGTCCAGCCGGGCTATCCGATATTCGCGACCCGCTACGTTGAGGTTCGCGTGGCTGTCGAAGCTGTCTGCCATGATCCGGGAACTCCTATCTTCTATATGCGCTGGGGTCGCAGACTTGTACTGTCGCGCCCGGCGATGAGTTCGTCAATGCCTCCCCGCATGCCGCCTGGCACGCAGTACCCCAGGGCTCCAGGCCGCGGAGACCTGCCGCCCGGAACCGCCCGCCGCCGTCTGTAGGCGATGAAAAAGCGCGGGTGGCCTGGTGCGGCCACCCGCGCATTCTTCCGGAGACCGAAGGTCTACTCAATGATCACCGTGTTACCGGTATTCGCGACGGCAAAGGCGAACAATCCAGCCATGTCGCCGAAGAACTCTTGGAAGGTTCCGAACAGCGCCACGAACGCCTGCAACTGGCCAGCGGTCAAGCCACTACCTTCGACCGCCG
The DNA here is from genome assembly GCA_020350785.1 of Gemmatimonadota bacterium. GTDB lineage: Bacteria > Gemmatimonadota > Gemmatimonadetes > Palauibacterales > KS3-K002. The sequence goes on along the minus strand of CP070722.1, from coordinate 523,752 downwards.
TCGCGGTGACGAAGTCGGCGGTGCCGGATAGCGTCGCCACCGTTTGGCCGTTGAACGCGATTTCGCTTCCGGGCTTGATGCTATCAGCGAAATCGACGCCGACGACGATCCTGATTTCATCGTCATTCGTCAGGTCGGTGGCGATGGCCACATAGTCGTAGCCGGTCGACTCGTTGAACGCGAACGTCAGACCGATGGCAAAGCCGCCGGCCTGTATACCGAACGACGTCGAGAAGTCCGCCGGGCTGCCCAGAATGGTGAACACGATGGGCAGGGTGCTGGTGGCGTCAGAGAGCGTGCCCGACATCGTCAGGTTGACGGTGGTCTCCGAGAGAGTGCCGCTGACACCGTAATCGAGTGCCGTCACTCCGTCCGCCTGCGACAGAATGGTGACGTTGATGTTGAAGACCCCGCCACCCCCGAGAATCGTCTCGTCGGTGATATCGATGTAGCCGATCTCGGTCTGCGAATTGGGAAGCCCATCCGCACCGAGTGGGTACAGCGCGAAACGGATGCAGTTGCCCGTGCCGCACAGTCCCCTTCGGCTCGTGTCATCAAGCCAGCCTGCACTCGTATCGAAGTTCCAGACACACGTCGCACCCACCAGGTTCGACGGAATGCTGGCACTGGCCAACGGGCTGCCCGGGGCGCTGGCCAAGCGCAGTACGTTGAGTATCTCGCTCACCCGCGTGCCACCGGCGGCGACGCCCGCGTTCAGAGGCATGCGAATGACTGTTGGCGGCGCCACCGGCTGCTGGCTGGTCAGTGCCGTGATGAAGCCGCCGATAGGGCCGCCCGCCGCCTGAGCCGACGGGTTGTCATCGATGAAGCTCTGTAGGACGCTGTCGAGCACGGCGTTAGCGACCGTCGGGTCGACGTCGGTGCCCGTGGTGCCCGGTCCACCATCGTCATCGCACGCGGCGAGAAACGAAAACGAAAGGGCCAAGGCTACAAGGGGGACTTGCCTGAACCAGGCTAGCTTCGAGCTGCTCACTGCGACCTCCCGTATTGGGCCCGCCCGGCGGCGGACCTGGTTGGGGCTTCAGCCTGCCCGATCTCGATTTCGGACAGTGCGACCGAGGCGCGCACGGTGGCCCCGACCGAACCCGGCAACTGCGGTTGGGTGCAAAGTAATCGGTCGCGCTCTCGGTGCAAGCCTGTCGGCCAGCCTACACCGTCCGGAGGCCCCGATCCCCGCACCCTAGATCACTCGCCACGAGGCGATCCGCACATCTCTGCCGAGGTGCTCTAGCCTCCACAATACCGCAACACAAAACGGCGCCGAGACGAGTGAGAACAAGGCCAGCGCCGCCCCTCGCGCGAGAGGCCGCAGTTCACCATTTTTCTACAAACAGATATAGAGTACTGCGATGGAGCGGCGACCGGGTTACCCGCCGTGCTGTTCCGCCTGTGTACTTCGACTCATCGCTTCCACCAGGAGGTACCCATGGCTGATCGCGTCAAGAAGATCAACTACGTATACGTGACCGTTCCCAACCGAGCTGGCCATGGTGCCAATATCCTCGGCGAGCTCAAGGACGCGGGTGTGAGCCTCCTGGCTTATACCGGCTTCCCTGGGAAGGCCGGAAAGGCTCAAATCGATCTGATTCCGGAAAACATGGCGGCGTTGCGGCGCGTGGCCCGGAAGAACGACTGGCGGTTGAGCAAGGTCAAGAAGGGCTTCCTGATTCAAGGGGACGACAGGCTCGGCTCGGTTCATCGCCACATCAACAAGCTAGCGGCCAGCAAGATCAACATCACGGCTGCCGACGCGGTAGCCGCCGGAAAGAACCGCTACGGCATGATCCTCTGGGTCAGGCCCAAGGACTACAGCCGCGCTGCGAAGGCCCTAGGGGCCAAGTAGCAGCGGCGGAGATAGCGCGCCGAAGAGCAGCGGCCGATGTGCCGTGCTCCGCGCGTCGGAGCGGAGCGCGGCATTTCCTTCATCATACAGCACCGGCAAGAAATCACTCGAGCGTCTCACCAAGGAGATCAGCGTGACGAGAAAAGGGCAGAGCGCGTCATCGTCCAAGGTCGACCCCGACGCCACGTTCAAGATTGTGGAGGCGTCGCTCCGCGATCTGTGGAGGGTTGTCGATGATCTTTCGCGGATACGCGCACCGAGCAGCCGCTTTTATCGTGTGACCATCTTCGGCTCGGCTCGGATGCAGCCCGGCGAAAGGCTTTACAATGAGGTGCGCGATCTGGCGTCCCAGCTCGCCGCGCTCGGGTGCGACATCGTCACCGGCGGCGGGCCCGGGTTGATGCAGGCGGCCAACGAAGGCGAGCAGGTGGGTGACCCCGACAACCGCACTCGCTCGTTCGGGCTACCGATCGAGCTACCCCATGAAGAAGCGGCCAATCCATTCGTCGAGCGCGTCTACAAGCACCGCACCTTCTTCACGCGATTGCATCACTTCGTGCGCCTCTCCGACGCTTTCATCGTCGTGCGCGGCGGCATCGGAACGAGCTTGGAGGCTCTGATGGTGTGGCAGCTATGCCAGGTGCGCCACGTGTACGACAAGCCTTTCATACTTGTCGGGGAGATGTGGAAGGATCTGGTGCAGTGGGCACGAAATCACATGATCCACCCCGGACGCAACCTGGCCGACCCCCAAGACCTCTCCATACCCTTCTGTGCCGCGACTATCGAGGAGGCAGTCGCCCGTATCCGCGATCACAAAGCCCAGGTCGACGGTGCCGGAAAAAGAAAGTCGCGGAGCCGGCGGCCGTCACGACGTCCGCAAAGCGGCGGATAGACAGGCCAAAGGGTCGGGGCCCAACTAGAGCTCGTACGCCTGGCCGCGCTGGGGCAGCTGCACATCGGGCGCGCCCTGCTCGCGCAGACCTCCGGCCAGCGCCGACATGCCCTCCTCCTCCCCGTGCACGAGAAAGATATGCTTGACGTCACCCTCCGCCCGGACGCGCGCGGCCCAACTCAACAGGCCGCTGCGGTCGGCATGGGCGCTGTACCCCTCCGCTTTTCGGACGCTGGCGCGAATCTCGTACTCCTCACCGTAGATAGAGACCGGATTCCTGCCCTCGAGAATCTTGCGTCCCAAGGTGTGCTCCGCTTGAAAACTCACGAACAGCACGGTCGAGGCCGGGTCGATGGCGTGGTGGCGCAGGTGGTGCAGGATCCGGCCGCCCTCGCACATGCCCGAGGCGGAGATGATCACAGCCGGACGGTCAAGAGCGTTCAACGCTTTGGAGCCATCGGTGCTGCGGACATAGCTCAACCCCTCGAAATTGAGTGGATCGCGGTTCGTGTCGTTGAGCATCACCTCGATGTACTCCTCGTCGTAACACTCAGGGTGCAGCCGAAAGACGCTGGTCGCATTGACAGCCAAAGGACTGTCGACGTAGACATCGACGGGAGGCAGGGAGCCATCCTCCCACAGTTGGTTTAGTCGATACACGATCTCCTGAGTGCGGCCGACAGCGAAGGCGGGAATAAGCAATCTGCCGCCTTTATCCGTGACATCCAGCACGGTCTCGAGCAAGAGGTTCTTGGCATTGGCGACCGTCTCGTGCTCCCGGCTGCCGTAGGTGCTTTCCATGATGACAAAGTCAGCGCCTTCGGCGGTGCGCGGATCACGCAGTATGGGCAGGCCCTTACGACCGATATCACCGCTGAACACCAGCCGGGACTCGCGCCCCTTCTCGCTCGCATCGATGATCACGATCGCCGAGCCCAAGATATGGCCGGCATCTCGGAACAAGACGCGCAGTCCCGCCATGGGCTCAAACGGAAGATCGTAGTCGATGCTGCGAAACAACTTCAGCGTCTCGACCACGTCATCCTTCGTGTAGAGCGGCTCGAACGGCACCTTACCTTGTTTCTTCCGCCGCTTGTTCACGAAGCGCACGTCGTTCTCCTGCAGGTGCGCCGAATCGACGAGCATGTAGGCGCAGAGGTCGCGCGTGGCCGAGGTGGAATAGATGCAGCCTCGAAATCCGGCCCGCACCAGCGAAGGGAGGTTGCCGCTGTGATCTATGTGGGCGTGGGAAAGGATGACCGTATCGATGTCGGTGGCCTTGAACGGCAACCCCCGGTTGCGCTCGAAGGCCTCCTTGCGCCTGCCCTGGTAGAGGCCGCAGTCCAGCAGAACGCGTTGTCCATTCACCTCCAGTAAGTGCATCGAGCCGGTGACGGTGCGTGCCGCCCCCCAGAACTGGATCTTCATCGCCGCCCCTTCCTAGATGTCCGAGCGCGCATCTTCACACCGCTATGCGCGATCACGGCGCGCCCTGCAGCGCACGATGGGAAGGCCACAGATGCAGGTCAAGCACCGGCCGGCGGCGTTCAGATGGCTCGTCGCCCGCGCTCAGCGACTGGACCTTACGAAGTAGACGTGGGGCGCATCGATGAAAGGGCTGAACAGTACCAGGGTGTCGGCACCGACACGCCTCAGCAGCTGGCGCCGACCGGTATACGCCGTCGAATCCGCGAACTCCAACACCCCGAGCGTGTCACCTGGGCTGGACACCGTGTCCCACGAGAACGTGAAGCTAGTATTGACCTCCAGGAAGCCGCTCCTGTAGATCTCGAACAAGCCACCCCGACTGATTACGTACTTGAGCTCGAAACCTTCACTTTGCGGTGTCATCTCGAAATTGGGTTCACCCACAGCCTTGACCCAATCCCAAGTTCCGTAAACCCAACGGTAGTCCCGCGGTATAGGTTCGGTGGAGCACCCGACTGCCAGGAAAGCGCCCAGCAGGAGTGCCGGCGCGCTCAGGAGCCCGCGCTTGCCTTGTGCCATGCTAGCCCGCTCGCTGATCTGAAACTGAAAACAGACTCGACCTGATCGCCCCAAGCTACGCCTCACCAACGTCACCCGCCATGCCTCGCGGGTCCCTCCGATCCGGCCGCCGTTCGAACTACTCGGGGCCTCAAGAGCTGCGACCTGGCAGGGGCTCCCTCTCCACCAAACCGCCGCAGGGTCGTAGCTGACGGGGCGGACCGGTAACCGGTCGTGTTACGTGCCCGTAACGCGACAGTGCGAGGCCGCTCTTGCGGCCAAGGTGTCCGACGCCCACAAGATTATATATACCAGACACTTAGCACGAAGATCGCTCAGAAGGAACGGGTGTTGCTACTGTGGAAGCCAGCCCTCGATGGAGCGGCTGTCGGCGGCGCCCCGCTGCGAGCCGATGAGTCAGCAGAAGAGGAGAACAACCCGGAAGCAGCTGGCGGGCCAGACCAGGGATCCGAAACCATGCCAAGAGAATATGACGACTACGGGATCCGAGTTCTGGCCCGCCGTATAACTCAAAGAGTCAACCGCATAGCGCCCTCGTAAACGTTGGGAAAGGGAGTGCCGAAGGCCTCGAAGTTGGCGGCCGCCTGACGGTTTGGCGGCAGGGTTGGTGCTGTGCGGCAGTCAGCGCCTATCGGGCGGTGACGGCGGGCGCACATGAACTTTGCGCAGCCCGACCAACAGCGCGCGGAATCGTGGCTCGCCCCTCAGAGGATCCCAAGTCGGGTCGCTCATCAACAAGGCCAACTTTGGGTCACGTTCGGCACGCGCCCGTTCCAGGCGGTCGAGCGCTTCGTCACGGCGACCCAGGTGCACCAGGGTGGAAGCGATATCCACCTGCGACACTTCTTCGCCGGTATCTTCCTTGTCGCTCAGCTCCTGCAGACGCCACTCCCAATACCCGCGCTCTCCATCAGCAGCGATGCGCTCCCGCAGTCGGCCGAGCGCGGCTCGCTCTTCGGCACCGTGACCCTCTCGCTCCACTCGCTCGGCACGAACCGCCACGGCGCCCTCGTAGTCGCCCTGGACGGTGTGGACATATTCCAAGGCATCCCAAGCCGCTTCCAGGTTGGGATCAGCGTCCAACAAACCGCGAAGCACCCCCTCGGCGGCCTCGTACTGACCCGAACCGGCAAGGTGGCGCGCCATCCCCACCTCACGCTCGGTACCCAAGCTAGCCCGGGTACCGACCTTCGGCGCCAGCGCGACCTCCTGCACCTGACGGCCGAACTCGCTCAGCTCCACCACGAATTCGGCGTTTGGAGCCACAAGAGAGTCCAGCCCCGGCACTGCAATCCGGACCTGCCTTTGCAGCGAATCCGCTCTCTGCGTCAGTCGCCGCTGAATCTCCACCAGTACCGCCTGCGCTTCGGGCGAGCTGCTATCCAGCTCCAGGGCGCGCCGGGCCTCCTGGACCGCAGGCGCGAACTCCTCGAGGCGGGTCGAGTCGCTGATACCCAGAAGGACCCGGGTGCCGGCGAGGGCGGTGTAGGCGGCGGCGAAGGATGGATCCTCCTCGACCGCTACCTGGTAGTGACCCTTCGCCTCCTCGAGGGATTCGACCGTTCCCTTCGCCTGCTCTTCGCGACCTCGCAAATAGGCATCGTACGCCTCGGGGTCGACTGGCACCGTGGAAGCCAGACGCGTCTCTTCCTCCGGCGTCAGCTCAGCCTCGATCTCCGCGGCGATGGCGCGAGCGACCTCGCTCTGCAAAGCGATGACATCCTCGAGCTCACGCTCGTAGACCTGCGACCACAGGTGATCGTCGGTCCGACCATCGATCAGCTGAACGGTAATCCGGACGCGGTCGCCGGCTCGTAGCACCGACCCTTCAACGACCGCTCTGACGTTCAGCTCGCGCGCGATTTGCGGCACCGACAGCGTCGTTCCGGCGTAGCGCATCACGGAGGTCCGCGAGACGACTCTGAGCGCCGAGATCTGGCTGAGCTGCGCGATGACCGCCTCGTGCATGCCGGCGGAAAAGTAGTCCGGCTGGGCGTCCTCGGCGAAGCTCTCGAACGGTAGAACGGCCAGCGAGCGGATGGGTCCGACTTCAGCCAAGGCTGCCGGGGCCGGCACCGCGCTGAACTCCTCCACCCCACCGGGGCCAGCGTCTTCCGGAACCGTCCAGCGCACCATCCACCAGCCGGCGACCGCGACCGTCGCCAGCGTTAGCCCCAGAAAGGCCACGCGAGGCATCATACGGCCAGGACGCGTATGGCCACGAAGCGGGGTCTCCAGATCCTCAGTCCGCCTGATGCCCTGCGGCGTTATCTCGTAGACCCAGGCCAGAGCCAAGGTCATGGGCAAGCCCAGCAGCGTCAGCAGCACCAATACACGCATCCCCCAGGCAGGCGCGTCGAACGCCGGAAGGACTATCTCTGCTGTCTGCAGTACGACGAAAGCCGCGGCCGCATAGGCGATCATCGCCCGCCACACGTGTCGGCGCTTGAGCTCCGCCAGGAAGAGACCTAACCGCGAGGGTTTATCGCTGATCATCAAGTAATTGCCTGTAGGGTCTTGGGAATCACCCCTCGGACGGCCAGAGAGAGTCGTTGCCCACCAGGCCGGCCTGCCATGCGGAGTTTGTCACCCCAATATAATGATGCGCTCACGGGTCAAAAGGATGCATGGTCGCCCCGGCCTTCTTGAAAGCATCCTCGGAATCCGGTACTCCTCTCTCACATTCACATGTGGTCCGCCGAAGATAGCGGCCCGCTTGTCGGGCCGGCAATGCGTCCGGCAAGGGCGCCGCGCCCGGACCTCGATAATGAAAACCAGAGCAACCCATAGGCCGCGGCGGCGATCAAGTACAGGGCTTTCACACCCAGTACCATGACCGAATACTCCAACACGCCACCCACGGCGGCACCAAACAAGTTGTAGCCCAGAGCCCGGACGGAGTTCTGCCGCTCTTTGAACAGGGTCGCGAACGTGAGGGCGGCGAAGAATAGCGGGAGCGCCAGAAAGAGACCGCCGAGGATCCACTCCAGGGTGGCGGACGAGCCCACCAGCGCCCGCACCGGAATCGCATAGCCCGCAATCAGGCTGGCCAGCAGTGCGAGGAGGACCGGTCGGAGCGACACATTTCCCCGAGCCAGGACCAGCCAGTTGGCCAGCAGGATCATCAACAGGATCGAAGAGAAGACCAGCAAATTCACGCCCCAGGTCGAGCCGAAGAGGAGCGACATCTCGGTCACGCTCTTCGTCTCCAGCAGCAGGAAGCCGAGACCCAGGAGGAACATTTGGTGATCTGCAGCGCCGCGCACTTGACGACCGCCGGCCAACGCTACGAGCAGAACTGAGAAGAGAAGCACCAACGCCAGCCCTTCCATGTATACCGCCGGAAGGGTTCGCCGCCGAAGATAGAGGTAAGGCCAGTCGTCGCTAGGTATCTCGACATCTTGCAGCAGATAGTCCGGATAACCGGCGAGTCGCGACTCGTTCACCACTTCCATCCGTTCTCGCTCTCCGCCAGCCTGGAAGGTGATCGGGAAGCGGAGGCGATACTCCACAGTCTGCAATCGTGGTGCTTGCACAACCGAGTTCTCGCAGACGAAGGCGAAGTTGAAGAGAAGATGCGGCTGCCAGTGGTGGACGATCGGCGGCCGCCCGCAGGCGATGGCCAGCGTCTGGAAAATCTTCGCTGCGATGTCTTCCCGCGGCGACATGTGGTACATGACCAGCCGACCGCCCGGCGACAGGAGGGCGCGGGCCGATCGCAACGCCTCCAGGGTGTATACGTAGTTGTCTAGGCGAAGTGAGCTGAGCCCCGATAACAGGGTCTGGCTGTCTAGTGTGCCGAAGATGACGAGATCGTACCTCCTTGCCGTTGACTTCAGAAACGCGCGAGCGTCCGTGATCCGGACCTTCACACGTGGATCGAGGTACGGTCGCTGGAAATGCAGACCACGACCCATCTCTGCGATTACCGGATCGATCTCGACTGCATCGACGTGCTCGACCCCCATGTCGAGCAGCAGCGCGACGTCGTTCCCGGCGCCGGCGCCGAGGACCAGGACCGTATCGCCCGCCGTCTGGTAGGGGGCAAGGTAGCTCAGCTTGGCGCCCTGCACCCAAGGATCGGACTGGGCGCCATCCTCAGAGAGGTCGAGAATCGACAGATGCATCGAGCCGTTGACGTTGACGGCGTAGCCCGCCTCCCTGGCCTCGCGCCAGTCGACACGATAGTAGGGAGACCAGCGCTCAGTCGGGCTCTGCGCCGTCAGCAGCAGAGCAACGACCGCAACCCCGAAGGCCGCAGTCGCGGCGGAATACCGCAACCGCTGAAGCGATACCACGGCCAGAACGGCGAGGCCCAGCGCGAACCAGGACCAGGGTGGCCACCCCGCATAGCTGATCAACCCGAAGCAGATGATGCCGAGAAGACTGCCGGCGATGTCGATGGAGTAAGCCACCAAGGATCTGAAGCGTCTGAACTCTTCGCCCAACATCGCGCCCAACGGTACGAAAAAGACCGCGCAGGCGGCGAAGAGCACTCCCACAGTGGGCACAAGTCCGAGCGCGACCGCCGCCTCTGACGTGTCGTAGAAGTTGGCCCAAAGGAACTCATCAGGATCCTGCGGCGCGATTACCGGCACGTCGGCCAACCGGCGGGCCAGCGCGACGACCAGGAGCGCCAGCACCGGAAACGCCCAGCGCAACCGATCCACCTGGCGAACGGCCAGCAGGCCGGCCCCCATGCCAACGAAAGTGGCGATCAGTACGAGGTTGATGTAGTAGGAGAAGAACCTGACCGTGGCGGGCAGATAGCGGATCAGAGCCAGCTCGAAGAAGAGGATGAGAAAGCTGTAGGCGGCGAGCCGAATAGCAGCCCCGCGTCCGCCGCTATCGTCCCGTCGAACCTCCATCTGTTGCTCGCCGTCTGACATCAGCCAGGCCTTTGCCCAGTTGCCAGCTAAGTGTGAGTGCACGCCTGCGACGCAGGCCGCCGCGCGGCCGTGCGCGGGCCATAGACAAACTGTGCACGGCAACACCTGAAGAATAGGCCCCGGAAACCAGTGGTTGACTCCGGGGCCTGCAGCGGGAAACGACGGGCTGGAGGAGGCGACGGCCTGGACCGCTAGTGCCCGCCGGCGATCCGGACAGCTTGACCGCCGCCTCGCGTCCGTGTCAGTTCACATCCGTTGGGATCTCATAAAAGCGCAGTTGAACGAGCTTCAGCCCGTTGTTGTCGTAGTTCCAGTAGTAATCCTGCAAAGCGTCATCCAATAACCCGTAGCGCTCCGCCTGGCCGTCACCATCCAGGTCGACGTAGATATAGAGCAGCTCGCGACTGACGTTAGTGAAGCTGGAACGTCCCCGACTGCGGACCATGACCATGCTTTCGGAGGAGCAATACACGTCCCCCGTCGTCGGGTCGGTGGCGCAGGTCGTGGTCGTCGAGCTGCCGCCCGGTCTACCTAACGCGCGAGCATAGACGCTGTATTCCGTGACCCCGTCGCCATCCGGATCCGGATTGGGCAACTGGAAGCGAGCGCCGTCCCCGTCGGTCCCGTTGGCATCGAGAACCTGATAGGTCTCCCCTTCCGCGAGATAGATCTTCGTGTTGCCCTGCAGCTTGACGAAGATCCTGTGACCGTTGTTGCCAGTCATGTCGGCGGTCTTGTCCCTCGGAACGCCGATGATGTTGAGGTTGTAATGAGCGCCGTTCGGCGCACCGTTACCGGTGGCGAGGCTGCCGGCCTGGGGATCTGGGCCGGTCCCCTCGCTGCAGCCCAGCACCATAAGCGCTGCGAACGGCAGGATGAGCGCGGCCAGAACGCGATCGAAACGTAACATGCCCGGATCTCCTTTCTGCAAACGGGTGTTGGAACATGACTCGGCAGGAAAGCGTGTTCACCAATTCTCTCCAAGCGTGTCAACGCGGTACGAACGCCTGGCGGGAAGGCGAGCTCTTATACTGGAAAACAAGTTGCGGCGGAGGATCAAACGTGTGTTGATGAACTCGAGCTGATGGGGGGGGCAGTTATCGTACCAGAGGCTGGAAAGGTCAGCCAAGCCTCCTAAGGAAGGCTTTTGTGCAAGACTAGTGAAGTCCAAGTTACAGATCGGCGCCCGCCAAGCTGAGCATTACTTGTCAACGACTGGCAATGATTGCAGGCGGCCCCTCAGATCTTGACGAACACTCCCTTCCTGAAGAGCACCCACATTGCGGCCAGCCAGAAGAGGATGTAGGAGAGCGCGAAGAGGAGCGACCCGTTGAGGGGTCCGGCCCACGAGGCGAAGACCTCATCATATATCCAGGTGTAGACCGACCTCGTGCCGCCGACTGAGGGGACCTGCCAGCGGACAAGCAGGCGCGTCAGCAGGCCGGAAGCCACGAAGACTGCGATGGCGTTCATCCCGTAGATGACGAACGGCTTGCTCCAGGCGCGCCGGCCGCGGATCTCGATCAGCCAGTAGAAGCCCGCCAGCACCAGCCCGGCCATTCCGGCGGTGAGCACGACATACGAGCTAGTCCACAGGTTCTTGTTGACCGGGAACAGCAGATCCCAGGTCAAGCCCAGGCCGACCGCAGCCGCCGCGGCAGCAGCCAGCCCCCGCACTTTCAGCTCGCGGTTCCGTGAACTCAGGATCCACTCACCCGTAAAGACTCCCAGCAAACAAGTGGCAACGGCCGGCAAGCTGCTGAGCAGACCTTCGGGGTCCCAGGCGCGCGCCTGCCAGAGGTGACTTTGCCCTAGGGTGATCCGGTCGATGTAGGCTGCCAGGTTGCCCTCCGGCGACAGATCCCCGCTTCCGAAGCCGGGCACCGGCACCAGGGTCAGGGCCGCCCAGTAGCCGAGCAAGAGAGCCCAGACAACCGCCCATCTGGAGCGCGGCCCCACAGTCAGGTAGAGCGTGGCCGCGATCGCGTAGACGACGCCGATTCTCTGCAGGACGCCCATGATGCGAAGCGAGCCCCACTCGCTGAAGGTCGGGAAGCTGGCCATGAACAGCCCCAGCCCGAAAAGGATCAGGCTACGGCGTAGAACGTGGCGGAACAGCCGGCGCCGCGACTGCCCGCGTTCCCGGCGCCTGCCAAACGATATCGGCATGGCCACGCCGACGATGAACAGGAAAAAGGGGAATATGAGATCGGTGGGAGTCCAGCCATGCCAGGGGGCATGCCGCAGCGGCGCATAGACATGCGACCAACTGCCCGGGTTGTTGACAAGTATCATGGCGGCGATGGTCGCGCCGCGAAATGCGTCCAGCGAAGTGAGCCGCCCGGACAAACGGTCTTCAGTTTCCGTCATTGGATGTGCATCCTCTTGGCCATCGCCTCGCGACCGATATCCTAGCGGCAGAAGGTAACCAGCGCGGACATGACCTCGCGCTCGAGGATGCTGCCGACCGGCCGGTTCACCAGAGTCCCGTTCACGACCAGCGTCGAGGATCCGCCGCCATCGAGGTTGAGCGCCTCCACAGCGCCCACATCTCGAATCAAGGCGGCAAGCTCTTCCAGGCTGGCCCCTCGGCTGGCCGCCTGCCGACCGTCCACCACCATGAGCAGAAGTGCACCGTCAGCCGTCCGGCCCGCGGCGGTGCGCGGGTGAACATCGGGGATGGAAGTGCCGAAGAAGACCTCCTCGGCCAATGGGACGTCGATCGCGCCCGCGACGACCAGCGCGGGCCCGGCTCCAAGAGCGCCCCACACCTCCCAGGGCTCAGCCGTCTCGTAGCTGAGGGGTCCGGCCGGTCGCCCCCGACGATGCGGCGGCGGCTCGGGCCACTTGAACACCGTATCGTTGCGGCTCGTTGCCCAGGCGATGTCGATCTCACCGTCGGCGGAGAAGCCGATGGTGGCTCGGGCCGTCTCGTAAGTCTGCGATTCACGCGTGACGGCGCGGGTGGCCGGCTCGCGGATGACGCCGCCCGTGACCAGCAGGCCGGCGTGACGCGCCGGTCGCTGGCCCATGGCGAAGTAGCCGCCGTTCACCGCCACGCAGGCGCCCGGCTCGTCCGCGAAGCTGGACACAGTCTCGCGGTTGTCCGTGGTGTCATCCGAGATCGTCACCCGCGTGACAATCTCAGGGTCGGCCTCATCGATGCGCACGTACCAGGCGCGGAGGGGCGGTGACTCGCTGCGGCCGGCGAACACTCGGATGCCGACCGGCAGATTCGCGTTCAGCGAATCGACGGGCACCCACTCCAACATCAGAGACGTTCTTGCGTCCCGCTGCGGAGCACAGGCCACGCACAGGGCCGCTGCGACTGTCGTGACGGCTTTGATCCCGAGCCCAGACATGGGGCGAGTCTATCGGCCTGCGTCAGCTCTGGCAATCTCGTTGGGCCAACGCGGACTACGATTGCCGGCGCACCGCCGTGTCGGGCGGTATAAGCGATCGGCTCGGCCGGCCTGTCGCTCTGATCCTCCTGGCGGGTCAGCGGCCGATTCGGACGGGCATTCGCTTGGCACCCCACGTCCCGGGCGGCCCCTCGAAGACGCCGGCACACTCGGTGCCGCACTTCCGGCAACGGCCGGCCTCGGACAGGTTCCAGGCGCGCAGTACGTACCAGTCTCTAGCGACGAGCACGGTGCCGCAGCCGTGGCAGATCGTGCTGCCGCCCTCCACATCGTGGACATTGCCGGTGTAGGCGTAGCGCACCCCGTTTTGCATCGCTATCCGCCGCGCCCGGGCGAGCGTATGCGGAGGGGTCGCCGGCACATCCAGCATCTGCCAATCCGGGTGGAAGGCCGTGAAGTGCATCGGCACGTCGGGTCCGAGGTGCTCGACTACCCAGCCCGTCATCTCGTCGATCTCGGACTCGGAGTCGTTCTTTCCAGGGATGAGCAGGGTGGTGAGCTCGAACCAAACGTCCGTCTCACGCTTCAGGTAGACCAACGTATCGAGGATGGGTTGCAGGTGACCCTTGGTGAGTTTCCAGTAGAACGCCTCGCTGAAGGCCTTCAGGTCAACGTTGGCGGCGTCCATGAACTCGTAGAACTCGCGGCGCGGCTCATCACAGACGTACCCCGCCGTCACCGCGACCGTCTTGATCCCCCGCGTCCGGCAAGCCTGCGCCACATCGATCGCATACTCATGGAAGATCACCGGATCGTTATAGGTAAAGGCGACGCTCGTGCAGCCAAGACGTTCCGCCGTCTCCGCCAAGCCCTCCGGCGATGCCGCGTCCGCCAGCGTGTCGATCTCGCGCGACTTACTGATGTCCCAGTTTTGGCAGAACTTGCACGCCAGATTGCAGCCGGCGGTGCCGAATGAGAGAACCGGCGTGCCGGGCAGGAAGTGATTCAGTGGTTTCTTCTCGATGGGATCGATACAGAAGCCACTAGAGCGGCCGTAGGTGGTGAGTACGATCTGACCGTCCTGACACTGGCGCACGAAGCACATTCCCCGCTGCCCTTGCCGGAGCCGGCAGTAGCGCGGGCAGAGGTCGCACTGGATACGCCCGTCATCCAGTCGATGCCAGTACTTGGTGGGTACGATCGTCTCCATGATGCTGCCTACGCCTGACGACTCCTCATGTTGACCCGACTCCACATCACTTCGACCCTAAGAGCCGTAAAGCACCCTATCTTGAATCAGACCTTCAACAGCCTGCGCATACCCGCCACCGCTACCTGAATCGCCGCGTCTTCACCGCGAGATAGATCGCCCTCAGAGATGCGGTCACCACCCGCGCGATTCACGACGCCGGTCACGCATCCAGCACGCAAGCCGAGCGCCGAGCACATGGTGAACAGCGTGGCCGACTCCATCTCGAAATTCAGAACCTGCAGTCGCCTCCACTCCTCCGTGGAACCCTGAAAGGACCTCAGCACATACCCGCTGAACGAGTCGCTCCGTTCCTCGCCGGGATAGAAGGTGGCGGAGGAAGCGGTCACCCCGACGTGGTGCGGCAGACCCAGGCTCCGGGCCGCCTCCACGAGCGCTGCCAGTACCTCATGGTTCGCCACGGCAGGATACTCGATGGGAGCGTAGTGGTGAGAGGCACCGTCCAGCCGGACCGCGCCGCTGGTGATGATCACATCGCCGATAGCGATGTCCGGCTGGATCGCTCCAGTCGTGCCGACGCGCAGAAAGGTGTGCACGCCCAACTTGGCCAACTCTTCCACCGCGATCGACGTCGATGAGCCCCCGATCCCGGTCGAGGTGACCAGAACCGGCTCGCCGCTCAGCTCGCCCAGGTAGGTGCGGAACTCGCGCCGATAGGCCAGTTCGTGCGCGCTGGCGTCGAAGCCCGCGGCCAACTGGGAAACCCGCCCCGGGTCTCCCGGCAGAAACGCATGTCTGGCGCCGCGGATGGACTTCTCGTCGAGGTCGAGATGGTAGACTTTGCCCACTGTGTCGCTCCGGCCGGCAGGCTGTAAGCGTCGCATGCGGCGCACCCCCCGTCATGTCATAGTGCCAGCCTGGCCGCGCAATTACAATCCCGGACACGCATCGGCCCCGCCGAGTGCCATACCTGTTTAGGCGGCGCGTGCGATGCCCTGGCCGCGCTCGGTACGACAGCGCTATTCTCGATCCGCTTCGCCCGTGCCGTCCAGAGGTCGACAATCAGAGGAGAGAGCACGCAGATGAGGCTCGCCGGACTCGATTGGGCCGTCGTGATCGCCTACCTGGCGATTGCTTTGGGCATCGGCCTCTGGTTCCGCGGCCGCGCCAGTCGCAGCCTCACAGATTACTTCGTTTCAGGCCGCTCGCTCCCCTGGTGGCTGGCCGGCACCTCGATGGTGGCGACGACCTTCGCCGCCGACACCCCCCTGGTCATCACCGGGTGGGTGCGCAGCGCCGGCATCTGGAAGAACTGGCTCTGGTGGTGCTTCGTCACCACGAGCATGCTCGGCGCGTTCCTCTTCGCACCGCTGTGGCGGCGCGGCGGCGTGATGACCAAGGCCGAGCTTGCCGAGTTGCGCTACTCGGGAAGGCCGGCGGCGGTGCTCAGAGCGGTCAAGGCCGTCTACTTCGGCCTCTTCGTCAACGTCCTCGCCATGGCCTGGGTGGTGGCGGCGATGGTCAAGATCTCCAGGTCCTTCTT
>CP070722.1:497479-507882 GCA_020350785.1 Gemmatimonadota bacterium | reverse complement strand
GTGCGGGAGATGGAGGCCGAGGTGGCCATCTCATGGCCGGGCATGGACGGATACCGGTACCTCCACGGAACGCCCTTCATGGCCATGTGGGACCGGTTCGAGGGTGCCATGGCCGAGGCGATGGACGAGGTCCCCGGCGTGCGCGTCGCCATCGAGCCGAAGCCCTACGAGCCCGCCGCCAACAACATCTACCGCACCACCGCCGAAGGCATGCTCGCCGCGCAGCGCATCGAGGCGCGCCTCACCCATCCCGAGAATCGCCGGCTTCTGGAGGAGGGACACGCCCTGGTGGGCCTCAACCCCGAGACAGGCCACGTGAAGATGGGCTTCGAGATGCTGCCCGCCGCCTTCTCCCTGGTAGGGATGGAGGGCCGCCTGGCCCACACCCACTGGAACAGCCAGCCCGACGGGAACTACGACCAGGACAACAACGTCGGCGCGGTGAACCCGCACGAGGCCGAGGCGACCCTCTACGCGCTCTGGGCCATCGGCTATCGCGGCTGGCTCGGCATCGACATCAACCCGGAGAACATGCCGGTCGCGAAGGCCGTGGAGCTGAACATCCGCGCGCTGGAGAAGTTGAAGGAACGAATTGCGCGGCTGCCGCACGAGCGGATCCTCGAGTGCCACCTGCGGCCCGACCGGCATCGCGGTGTGCTGGAAGAGATCCTGATCGCCAACCTCTGAGGCCGATGTCCGAGAACAAGAAGACGAAGCCGCTCTTCGCGGGCCTCGACGTCTCGACCCAGAGCTGTAAGCTGGTCATCATCGATCCTACCGCCGGAAGCGTCGTGCACGTCGATCGCGTCGATTACGACCGCGACCTGCCGGGTTACGGTACGGAGGAGGGCTCCGTCACCGGGCTGGGGGAAGGCGTCTCGGAGTCCGACCCGCGGATGTGGATCGAGGCGGTGGAGATGGTGCTGGAGCGGCTGAACGAGAGCGGCGTTCCAGCCGATCGGATTCGCTGCATCGCGGTCTCCGGCCAGCAGCACGGCCTGGTGGCGCTTGCCGCCGACGGCAGCCTGGCGCGCCCGCGCGCCAAGCTCTGGAACGACTTCTCCACGGCCGAGGAGTGCCGCATCCTCACCGAGGCGGTGGGCGGCCCCACTGCGATGATCGCCGAGGTCGGGAACAGCCAGCGCACCGGCTACACCGCGCCCAAGATCCTGCACCTGCGGCGTCACGAGCCCGACCTCTACGACCGGGCTCATACTCTGCTCGTGGTTCACAACTACATCAACTGGCACCTGACCGGCGGGCCCGACGGCGGCATCGCGGTCTTGGAGCCGGGCGATACCTCGGGTACGGCGCTCTGGCACCCGGGCACCGGCCGCTGGTCGCGCAAGGTGATGGATGTAATCGACCCGAAGCTGCTGGAGAAGCTGCCGCCAGTGCGGCCGGCGGATCGGACGATCGGTAACGTGGGCGCGCGCCTGGCCGCCCGCTTCGGCCTACCAGCCGATTGCCGCATCGATGCGGGCAGCGGCGACAACATGTACGGCGCGCTGGGTACCGGGAACTTCGAGCCGGGAATCGTCACGGTGAGCCTCGGGACGAGTGGCACCGCCTGCACCGTTCTGGACGAGGCGTTCACCGACCCGACCGGTGAGATCGCCGCCTACTGCGACAGCACGGGGCGTTACCTACCGCTGCTCTGCGTCTCCAACATGGCCAACGGCTACAACGCGGTGCTGGAAAGGTTCGGGCTCTCGCACGAGGAGTTCGATGCGCTGGTCGAGCGCACACCGCCAGGTAACCACGGCCGCCTGCTGATTCCTTGGTACGAGGGTGAGCGGACGCCCGACCTGCCGTTCGCCGCGCCACTTTATTTCGGCTTCGGGGTTTCCGACTTCCAGCCGCAGGCACTTTGTCGGGCCGTCCTGGAAGGGCACGTGCTCAATCTGTACGAGGGCTTCACTCGCATGCCCGTCACGCCCCGCGAGATTCGCCTGACCGGCGGCCTAGCCAACTCACCCTCGTGGTGCCGGATGATCGCGAACATCTTCGAGGCCCAGACGGTGCCGGTGCGCGGGGAGGGCGCGGCGCTGGGCGCGGCGATCCACGCCGCCTGGGTCTGGTACCGCGAGACGCGTGACGAGCGGCTGCTGGCCGAGGTCGCCGCACCCTTTGTGGTCCTCGACGAGGCGCGCCGCGCGCGTCCGGAGCCGGGTAGCCGCGAGGCCTACGGTCTGCTCAAGCGCCTCTACCGGGCGCTTAGCCTGCGGGTGCGTGGGCTAGAAGGCGAGGAGGGGGAGGACCCCTTCGCGGTGCGGCGCGACTTGATGGCGCTCACACCTTCCCGCTCTTGACGTCTTCATTCGCTTGGCGCTTTATCGGTCGCGCCAGCGTCGATCGATCAGCGATCGCGCCGGTGGAACAGTAGACCGCCCGGCACTTCCTGCCTTTCCAGGCCCGGGCCGTCGATGGCCAGGCCGAGGGAGACGCCTCCGGCACCCTGGAAGAAGTGGATCTCGATGGGGTGGGCGCCCCCCTCCAGCGCCGCGAAGCCCGACCGCTCGCGGGTCCCGTGGATCCCATCGTTATCGACGACCGTGTCACCCGCGACGTAGAGACGGCTCCCGTCATCGGATGCGAGATGGAAGCCATACACACCGGTCTGGGGAACGGAGATGTACCCGCGGAACCGCAGCCCGAAAAACTCCTCGCGGCCGCCGACCGTGTGTGTTATGCGGTCCGCGATCTCGCTTGCCGCGGGGGCGAGCGTGTCGAAGTCGGGTATGCGACGCCAACCGCCATCCTGCTCGTAAACCTCCACGATGAGACCGGGCTCCAAGTCTTCAAGCGGCGTCACCGGCTTCGGCGTAGCGCGCTCGAACCGGAGGGTGCTCACGCGGCTCGACGTTCCGTCTTCCCAGTAAGCTCGCGTCTTGATCGTAGCGGATTCGACGATCGCGAACGGCTCGACGTACCGGGGCGATGCGGTCGTCGGCTCGCCGCCGTCGGTCGTGTAGTGGATGCGGGCGCCGGGCGTCGGGGAGTAGAGCGCGATGCCGGCGCTATCGACGAAGATCGGCGCGCGCCGGGAAGCGCGGGGCGCGAGGTAGCCGCGCTGCGCCAGCGCGACCGCCTCCGGCTCGATCTTGACCACCTCGCGATCGTAGGTCATGAGCCCGTTGTTCTCGCTCTCGATGTCGGTGGTCTGGGTGTAGACGGACGCGCTCAGCCCGCGCTCGGTTGCAGCGCTGCGGATGATCGCGAAGAAGTCCTCGAAGCGCTGGGTCAACGTCTCGCGATCGGGCGGCAGGTCGTAGCCCCAGCCCTCCTCCAGCCACATGTGCCCCGGCATGTTGAAGCCCAGGCCGCCGAACTCGCCCTGCACGGCGGCGCGCCCCGCTTCCGGCGTCGGCGGCTGTGGGTCGGGATAGTGATGCCGGTCGATCACGTCGCCCGAGCCGCGCTCGTACCAGCCGCTGGCGTGGTTCACCAGTCTGGTCGGATCCGTGGCGCGCACCAGATCGACAATGCGCGGCGAGTCGTACTGGCCCCAGCCCTCGTTGAAGGGCACCCACATGACGATGCTCGGGTGATTGCGGTGCGTCTCGATCAGCCGGACCAGCTCGGCCTCGAACTGTGCCGTCGCCTCGGGGTCCGTCGCTCGGTCGGAATCCCGGGCCTCGAGCGGGATGTCCGCGTTCGGCATGTCCTGCCAGACTAGGAGACCCAGGCGGTCGCACCAGGTGTAGAACGTGCGCGGCTCCACCTTCACGTGCTTGCGCAGCATGTTGAAGCCCATGGCCCGGGTCATCTCGAGGTCGTAGACCATCGCCTCTTCCGTGGGCGCCGTGTAGAGCCCGTCGGGCCAGTAGCCCTGGTCCAGCGTACCGCTCTGAAAAACGAAGCGATCGTTCAGCAGCAGACGCGGGACGCCGTCGCCGTCGGGTCCCACCGAGATCTTCCGCAGCCCGAAGTACCCGTCCACCGCGTCCAGCA
Organism: Gemmatimonadota bacterium; assembly: GCA_020350785.1. Taxonomy (GTDB): domain Bacteria; phylum Gemmatimonadota; class Gemmatimonadetes; order Palauibacterales; family KS3-K002. Next base: position 503,928 of record CP070722.1, on the reverse strand, counting down.
GCTCGCCGGCCCGCCGCAGTTGGATGCGCAGGTCGTAGAGGAAGGGATCTTCGGGTGACCAGAGCCGCGGCTCCGGAATGGAAATGGCGATCGGTTCGCCGGTGGAGCCGCTCGCGCTCGCTATGACCGAGCCGTCCGCGATGATGGAGATCTCCGCCTGGTCTCCGCTCCCTAAGGCGTCGGTCTCCACGATCACTACGATGCGCTCCCGGTCGACGTCGGGCGCGACGACATAGTCGGTGATGGCCGCCTCGGGGACCGGCTCGAGCCAGACCGTGCCCCAGATGCCGGTGACCGAGGTATAGAAGATGCCGCCGGGCTCGCTCACCTGCTTGCCGCGCGGTTGTGTGCCGGCGTCCGTCGGGTCCCAGACGGCGACGGTCAGCGTCTGCCGCCCGCCGCCGCGCAGCGCGTCGGTGATATCGAAGCTGAAAGGATCGTAGCCGCCCCGGTGAACGCCCAACCGCTCGCCGTTCAGCCAGACTTCGGTCTCCCAGTCGGCCGCCTCGAAGTGGAGCAGGACGCGCCGGCCCGACCACGCGCGCGGCGGCTCGAAGTCGCGACGATACCAGAGCCGCCGCGCCGCGCCCACCGTATCCGCCACGCCGGACAGCGCCGATTCGATGGGGAACGGAACGAGTATGCGTCCAGGGTAGACGCCAGGCTGGGAATCGCGCGGCGTCAAAGCGTAGTCCCAGAGACCGTTCAGGTTCAGCCAGTCGTTGCGGCGGAGCAGTGGGCGCGGATACTCGGGCCGGGCGTTCTCCGGCGCGACGTCCTCTGTCCAGCGCGTCGCCAGACGACCCTCCGCGGGCTCCCAGCGCGGCTCGGCGCAGGCGGCCAGCAGCATGACGACAAGTACGCGCTTCATCTTGACAGGAACCTGTAGATGGTCGTCGACGTGTACTCCTCTCCGGGTCGCAACACGGTGGAGGGGAACTCCGGCTTGTTGGGCGAGTCGGGGAAGTGCTGGGTCTCGAGGCAGAAGCCGGTTCGGTGCTCGTAGGGTACGCCGCCTTTGCCCACGTCGCTGCCATCGAGGAAATTGCCGGAGTAGAACTGGATGCCCGGCTGTGTGGTGTAGACCTCCATCACGCGGCCGCTGGAGGGCTCGTATACCCGCGCCGCGAGCCGCAGCGAGCCGCCGGCCTCGTCCAGCACGAAATTGTGATCGTACCCGCCGGCGTACCTCAGCTGCTCGTGCGCATCTCCAATCCGCGCGCCGATGCTCGTTGGCCGGCGGAAATCCAAGGGCGTGCCCGTCACCGGTACCAGCTCAGCGGTCGGGATCAAGGTGGAGTCGATCGGCGTGAAGCGGCTGGCGGCCAGCGTCAGCTCGTGTCCCAGGATATCGCCCGAGGCCTCGCCCGCCAGGTTGAAGTAGCCGTGGTGCGTCAGGTTGACGATGGTGGGCTGATCGGCCTCGGCGCTGTAGTCGATCCTCAGCTGGTTCTGGTTGTCGAGCGCGTAGGTCACGGTTGCGGTCAGGCGTCCCGGATATCCCTCTTCGCCGTCCGGGCTGACGTAGGTCAGGCGCAGTCCGGCCTCGTCCGCGTTGGAATAGGGCTCGGCCTCCCACACGACCTTGTCGAAGCCTCGCAAGCCTCCATGGAGATGGTTCGGGCCGTTGTTTACGGCCAGCGAGTACTCGACTCCTTCGAGCGTGAACTTGCCGCGGGCGATGCGGTTGGCATAGCGGCCGACTATCGCGCCAAAATACGACGAGTCGCGCAGGTAGTCGGCCAGCGAGTCGTAGCCGAGCACGACGTCAGCCAGCTCGCCGTTTCGGTCCGGCACGAACAGGTGGGTGACGATGCCGCCGTAGTCGGTGATCCGCGCGCGCGCCCCGTGCGCATTCGTCAGCGTGTAGAGCTGGACGGCTCTTCCGTCCGGCATCGTGCCGAAGGGCTCGACCTGATACGATGGCATTCCCTCACCGCCTTCCTGTGCTCTGTCGCTCGCGGGCGCGCAGCTGATGGACACCGCCGCCAGCAGGGTCATGGCCGCCGCGACCGCGAGGCCCGATGATGGGCGGATCGTGCCTGGTGTGAAAAGAAGAGGACGCATGCCGCCTGCAGTTTCCATAACGATCTCTCTCGCCGTGATCTGGGATGGGGCAGGTCTAGTCTGGGGCGCCTGATACCGCGGATCAAGGGCCTAAGATGCGCAAGACCTCGGTCGGTTAGGAGGGATCTGGCCAGAAGAGTCTGAACACTGCTGACGGGTCGTCGCGCGTCTGTCGAGTCACGGGCGCGGCGTGGGCAGCGAGTCTACGGCATCAACGAAGGCCTCCCCCAATGATGTCTTGGTTAGCGCCGCGGTGTCTTCCAGCGTCCCCTCGGCCGGCGAAACCTAACAGCCAGAGGCTCCGCTCTTGGGAGCTACGTCTGGTGTGTCGCGTGGCTCGCGCAACGGCTGCTGTCATTGTAGCGTCGGGGCGACGCCGCCGGCCGCTGTTCAGGTTAGGCCGCCAACGAGAGTGAGTGAGATGAGGGTAGCCTTCGAGTTGGCTCCGATCTTGCATCTGGTATTAAAGCGTGTCGGATGGAGTTTGGGGCCGAAGGCCGGGAGCAAAATAGACAAGACTGAATACTTGATTCAACTCCGCCAGCACTTCGGCCCAACCTCCCTCCCACGTCGCCACTGACCGAGCACAGCGATGCCCCTCGAGGCGTCGCTCTGCCTCGGTCCTCTTTTCTTCCTGCGATTTCTACATGCCGGCCGACTTCGTTCGGCTGGGCTGATTGAACCGCGCCTATTCGTCCAGCTTGCGGGCGAACGCATTCTCGACCGTGAAGCCGACTACGCGCCCGTCCTCGCGCCGGAAGGTGATCTTGGTGCCGTCCTCGCGGGAGAAGAACTCGGTGTCCGACTCGGGCAGCAACTCCACGCGTCCCATGGTCGGTACATCGGCCCACAGCCCCCGCTCGTCGGCCTCGAGGGTGATCACGCCGAGCTCCTCGAGCTCGTAGCGACCGGCGTACTCGCCCAGTAGTCCCGGGCTCACGGCTGCCACCGTCTTCTCGACCGGCTCATAGCCGGACCAGCCGTACTCTTTGGCGAGAGTGATCAGTATCTCGTTCATCAGTTCGCCGCCGCTGTCGGAGTTCGTCATGACGACGGCGCCGTGATCGCCATCGATGGTCGCGAAGAAGTAGCAGCGGAAGCCCTCGTTGCTTCCCCCATGGCTGAAGCGCTCGCCGTCTCCGGATATCGGCGGCCCCAGCCCCCAGCTGTTCCCGTCGGGTGTCAGCATCTGCCTCGCCATATCGGCCGACAGGACGGTTTCTGACGTGCCCGCGTACTCTTTCTGCACCTCGATGGCGAAGCGGGCGAGGTCGGAGGGCGTGGTCCACAGTCCGGCGGCGGCCATCTCTGGGTAGACGTGCCATTTCCCTTCGACCGCCGTTCCGTCTTCGCGGTATGCCGTCGCGGCATCGGCCCAGCGCGGCTCGGGCAGCGGTTGCTCGTAGGTGCTCTCCCTCATGCCGATGGGGCCGAGAACGGTCTCCTGCATGATCTGAGGGAATGGCTTCCCGGCGACGTCGGTGAGCAGCTGCTGCACCACCGTGTAACCGCCGCCCGAATAGCGCCACTGACTGCCCGGGTCGATGTCGACCCGGATCGGAACGGTGTTTCCTTCGCCGTCCAGGACACCGATCGTCGATGGGATGCTGTCGTCGCGCTCATAGCCGGGGAAGCCGCTGACAGTGGTACCCGCCGAATGGGTCAGTAGCCCACGCAGCGTCACCGGCTTGACCGCGGTGTGCTCGTTCTCGGGAATCTTCCAGCTCGTCAGCACGTCATTGACGTTTTGGTCGAGCTGCAGCGCGCCATCCCGCACGAACTTCAAAGCCGCCAGCGCCGCCACCGGCTTGCTGATCGACGCGGCCTGAAAGAGCGTGCGCGCGGTCGCCGGCCGCTGCTCCTCGACATCGGCCATCCCGTAGGCGCGGGCCCACTCGATCGCGCCGCCGTTGATCACGGCGATGCTGACTGCCGGCACCTTGTGGCGCTCCATACGCTCGGCCAGTGTAGCGGTCTCCACCGGCTCGCCGCTGATGACGACAGTGGGTTGGAGCGCGTTCTCGACGGCCAGAATGTGCGGCTCGTAGTCTGGCTCCTGGCCGGCGCAGGCCAGCAGCGCGAAGGCGAAGACGGCGGTCAGTCTATTCATGGATCTCTCCTGGTGCACGAGGGCTGTCGTTACCCTCACACGAGCGCTTGCCGGCCCGGTGGAGTCAGGCGAGAGCGGCGCATGTGCTTAACGCGCCATCGAGCAAGCGTTCAAGCTGGGGTGGGATTTCGAGGACCGGGCTGAAGATGCTAGGTTGGCGCGAGCCAAGCAACGGCTTCGGCCCGCGGCGACTTCGCTTCGGAGGACGTCCATGGCTGTGTCGGTGTACAGGAGCACGGCGGTCTTACTCGCGGTCTGGCTGGTCGCCGCGAGCCTGGCCCCTGCGATCAGTGTAGCCCAGAAACCTGCAGTGGGTGAGACGGCTGCCGGCGTCCCGGAACTGTCGGTCTACCTCATCACGATGGGGCCGGGTCAGGCCGTGTGGGAGCGCTACGGGCACAACGCGCTGTGGATACAGGACAACCGCACCGGGGTCGGGCGCGCCTACAACTACGGCATCTTCAGCTTCCGCCAGGAGAACTTCTTCGTTCGCTTCGTACAAGGACGCCCGCTGTACTGGATGCAGGGATTCGAGGTCGAGCCGCACCTGGCCGCTTACGTGGCGGCGGACCGCTCGATCTGGATACAGGAACTCAACCTGACACCCCAACAGCGAGCTGCGCTGCGCGATTTCCTCGAGTGGAACGAGCGACCGGAAAATCGCTTCTACCAGTACGATCCGTATCGGGACAACTGCTCGACCCGCATCAGAGACGCGATCGATCATGTGCTGGGCGGAAGACTGCAGCAGCTGACCGATAGCGAGGCGACGGGCGGCACCTACAGATCCCATTCCCTGCGGCTGCTCACGGAAGCGCTGCCGGCCTACCTCGGCCTGCTCACGGCGCTGGGCCAGCCCGCCGATAGGCCGCTAACGCGCTGGGAGGAGATGTTCGTCCCGCTGGAGCTGCAGCGGCATCTGCGTGATGTCACCGTGCTGGGCGCCGACGGCTTGGAGGCGCCGCTCGTCCTGTCCGAGCGCACGGCCTTCGAGAGCTCGATGTCTTACGGGAGCGATAAGCCTCACAGCTGGACCCTAGGGTTCCTGGCGATCGGTCTCATCCTGGCCGCCTTGATCGCCTTACCGGCGCTGCGAGCGCGACCGGCGAGCGGTGCGCCGCTCAGTGCGCTAATCGCACCCTCGGTCTGGGCGCTCTTCGCGGGCCTCGTGGGGCTGACTCTCGCGTTTCTATGGGCGCTCACCAATCACTGGATCGCCTATTGGAACGAGAATCTGTTCTTCTTCAACCCGCTGGCGCTGCCGCTGGCGGTCACGCTGCCGCTGCTGGCGCGCCGTACATGGTGGGCTGAACGCGTCTCTCTCGGACTTGCTGGCGCGCTGGCGGCGCTCTCGGTTCTGGGGCTCGTCGTTCAGGTGCTGCCGTGGTTCTTCCAGGCCAACGGCGAGGTCATCGCGTTCGCGCTGCCTCCGAATCTGGCGTTGGCCTGGGTGGCATTCCGCCACGGCCGGTAGGCCGGGGTCGCTAGTTCGAGCCCCGAACGAGCATGGGCATGGCGCCCAGGTTGCCGATCTCCTGGGCGCTCAGGGCGCGGCTGTAGAAGCGGATATCGTCGATCGATCCCCTGAAGAAATCGGAGGTGCCGGTGTCTTTCGCGCCGAACGCCAGGTTCGCACTGTTCGACATGTCGCCCACGTTAGTGTTTGAGGAGGCGATCAGAGCGCCGTCGATGTAGAGGCGGCTCACGGTTCCTTCCCTCGTCACGACAACGTTATGCCAGACCCCATCGCCACGGCCCGTCTGGTTGTCGGAAAGGACCGTTGAGCGCTGGATGCCGACCAGTCTCACCTTGAGCCTGTTGTCCTTCAATTCGATCTTGTAGTGGGCGACCGACGTTCCGGCGCTCCCCTTCCTCAGGATATCGGCATCCGCGTTCGCGCCTGACCACTTCACCCACACAGATATGGTAAAGTCTGCGACCATGTTCAGAGCATCGTCGTCTGGAACCAGTACGTAGTCATCGATGCCGTCGAAGGACAGGGCTGTACCAGAATAGCCGGGAACCCAGATCGGCCCGTTCATCAGAGTCCCTAAGTTCCCGTTGCCGGAGGCATCGGCGGCCACGGTCCCGCTGCCTTCGTCGAACCTCCAGTGTCCGACTATATCTCCATCGCCGGGCCCGCTATCATCGGGAGGTGTCGTCGCCCCGGCCGGACCACCGCGCGTCGACTCGAGGCCATCGCCGTTCACGGCCGACACCTCGTAGAGATACGTCGTCTCCGGAGTGAGCCCCTCATCGTCGAACACCGGAG
>CP070722.1:489480-497379 GCA_020350785.1 Gemmatimonadota bacterium | reverse complement strand
GCGGCCCGTGACCGATTGGGCGTACTATAACCACTTGTACACGTCGCGCATTCTGGGATTGCCGCAGGACGATGCCGCGGCATATCGGCGCAGCTCGCCGATCTACCACGCCCAAGGCTTAGAGGGCGCCCTGCTCATCTGTCACGGCATGATCGATCAGAACGTGCACTTCCAGGACACGGTCAGGCTGGTGCAACGGCTGATAGAGTTGGGTAAGAAGAACTGGGAAGTCGCCATCTATCCCAAGGAAGACCACGGGTTCAGGCACCCCTGGTCCTGGTCTGATGAGTATCGCCGGATTCTCCAGCTTTTCGAGGAGAATCTCAACTGAGCGCTGCGCCGAGTGTGAGCCGCGCCTCGAGGCAGGAGAAGAGAACATGACCGCCGATCCGGTGAGAGAGTTCGAGGCGTACCGGCAGGAGTTGCTGGACTTGCTGGGGGGAGATGACCCGCTCGATGTGCTCGCCCACTCGCCGGCGCGGATCGAGGTGCGCCTGAGGGGCATCGAGGAGGTGGTCCTGGCCAGGCGACCGCAGCCCGGCGCCTGGTCGGTCAAGGAGATCCTCGGGCACCTGGGCGACACGGAGTGGGTTTACGGCTACCGGCTGCGCCTGATGTTGACTCATGACGCGCCGGGCATCGCGGGATACGATCAGGACATCATGGTGAAGGGGCTGGCCCACAACGATCGGCCGATCTCCATGCTGCTGGAGGAGTTGCGCCGGTTGCGCGGACTCAATCTCGATCTCTATCTACGCAGCCGCGGCCCGGCATGGGAGCGGGTGGGCCGTCACTCCGAGCGTGGCGACGAGAGCGTGGGGCTCTCCATCAGGCTGCTGGCTGGTCATGACCGGCGGCACTTCGCCCAGATCGAGGGGACGCTGGCGGAGGTGATGACATGAGCTTGTACGCTGAGGCTCGCAGGTCATTGCGATGAAGAGGCAAGATCTCGATACGCCGGCGCTGATCGTCGACGCGGTGACCATGAACAGGAACATCGAGCGGATGCAGCGTGCGGCTGTCGATTTCGGCGTGCGGCTGCGGCCGCACACCAAGACGCACAAGTCGCCGGAGATAGCCAAGCTGCAGGTCGCGGCCGGCGCTGCGGGCATAACGGTAGCCAAGCTGGGCGAGGCGCAGGTGATGGCAGATGCGGGGCTGGACGACATCCTGATAGCCAACCAGATCGTTGGCCCGCTCAAGCTGCGCCGCCTGGCGGAGCTTGCGGGACGGGTTCGTTTGGCGGTGCTGGTGGACAGCAGGGAAGGGGTGCTTCAGCTCGAGCAGGCCCTGGGCGAAGCGGGCAACGTCGCGGTCGATGTTCTCATAGAGGTCGACACGGGGAAGGGGCGCTGCGGACTTGGCGATTTGGAGGGGATAGCCGACCTGGCGGATCGGATCGAGCGCTCCGCCGTGCTGCGGTTGCGGGGCGTGGAGACGCATGAAGGCCACGTGCCGGCAGGGGCGGGGAGCGCAGACCAGATGAGGGAGCGGGCGGAGACGGCGGGCCGCAGAGTGGAGGAAATTGCGGTCGCGTTGCGGGCCCGTGGTCACGACGTGCCTGAGGTCAGCGTCGGCTCGACGCCGGCGGCTCCCTGGACCGCTCGCATCTCTGGAATCACCGAGATGCGGCCGGGCACGTATGTCTTCAATGACGTGAACCAGATCGCCATCGCGCAGGCGACTCCGGCGGATTGCGCGTTGAGCGTCTTGGCCAGCGTGATCAGCCGGCCGGCACCGGACCGCGCCGTACTGGACGCCGGTAGCAAGTCTTTGTTCTGCGAGCCGGCGCGCCGCGGTTTCGCCCTGATCGAATACGACGGCTTCGGCTACATCCGTGAGGCGCCGGCGGCGCGGATCGTCGGCCTCAACGAGGAACACGCCATAGTACGACTGCCCGCCGGCAGCGAGTTCCCCGGCATTGGCGAACGGGTCGAGGTCATCCCCAACCACGTCTGCCCCGCCGTCAACCTCCACGATGAGTTGGCCCTGGTGGATGGCGATGAGGTCGTGGAGATCTGGCCGATCGCCGCCCGGGGCAAGGTTCGCTAGAGGCTCCAGACGCAGGCCGCCGGGCGGCAATCTGCAACCGCCCGGCGGCTTTATCGTTATAGATAGAAGATCGGCTACTTCGGTGGGTCCTCCCCCACGACACGCTTGACCAGCGTGCCGCGAGGGATCGATGCTCCCTGCTGGACTCCATTGATCAGCTCCAGTGTCGCCAGCGGGACTGTCGACGGATGTACCCTCGCGAACTCCTCCAGAGTCATGCTCCGATCGATGGTGACGAGATCCAGCCGCTTCGGCTGGACGCCGAGCGCGGCCTTGTCGGTCAAGCGGTTGAAGCTGCCGAGCGAAGCCCGGAAGGTGGTCGTATAGGTGTTCATCTTGTTGGCGACGGTGTATCCCAGGATCTGATATGTCAGGTTGTTGTAGTCGATGAACACGACCACTCCGCGCAGATCGGTTCCGTCGCTAGTTCTGGCTCCAAAGGTTGCCCAGGTGGCGGGCAGTCCGTTAACCGGCTCGCGCCGCCGCTCGCCGACGTTGATGCCGGACTGGCTGAGGAAGTGATTGGCGGCCTCATCGCTGGTAGCGCCCTGACCGATGCTGAGCTGGATGATGGCGTCCTTACCCGGGCTGACGCCCACTACGGCCTGCGCCGTATTCTGTGTCGGCCAATCCGGCGGGAAGCGGAGTTGGAATTGAAGGTCGGGGTGCAGGAAGTCCTGACCCCGGAAGAATCCTTTGCGCGGGTTCTCACCGAACACCAGGCCGTCAATCCGCCGCATGTAATCGTCGCGCGCGACCCTGCCGACGCCCGCCGCCCCGGCTTCGGCCAGCGCGCGCTCCATGCGCTCGCGCCGCTCGCCGGGATCGGGATGAGTGGAGAGCCAGGACGGGATGCCGTTGCCGCCGCTGGCCTCGCTGACCCGGCCGAGCATGTCGAAGACTTCCACCATCTCGGTGGGATCGTATCCGGCGCGGGTCATGTAACGGAAGCCCAGATCATCGGATTGACGCTCGTCGTCACGGCCAAACTTGAGGAACAACAGGCCCAGGCCGGTCCCGGCCAGATCGGCGTAAGGTGAGAACTCGGGTACGAAGACGCTGCCTGCGACCAGACCGATCTGGGCGACCTGCGCGCGACTCAACTGTTCCGCCGAATGGCGAGCCGTGACGTGTCCGATCTCATGGCCGAGCACGCCGGCCAGCTCGGCTTCCGAGTTGAAATACGCCAGAATGCCGCGAGTCACGAAGATGTAGCCGCCCGGCAAGGCGAAGGCGTTGACGAGATCGTCGTCCACGACCTTGAAGCTCCACGGCAGGTTGGGCTTTTCCGACTGGGCGGCCAAGGTTTCGCCGATCCCGCTCACGTACCTCTGTAACTCAGGGTCGTCGTACAGACCCATGGTCGCCTCGACCTGCTGGGACACCTCGAGTCCCATCGCGATCTCCTGCGACTCGCTGATGAGGATGAGCTGGCGCTCTCCGGTGGCCGGGTTGACCGGGCAGCCGTTGAGAGCCAGCACGCCCAGCAGGAGAGCCGGGATCGGTCGCAATCGTCTCAGAACTGTAATCATGATCAGACCTGCACTTCTCAAAGTGGCCGATGAGTCCTGCCGGCCGTGTCCTTCAACGGACCAGGCGAACCTCCTTGCTGCCGGTGAAGCTGATGGGCATGGTCATCGCCATACTGGGCAGATCCAGATCGCCCTCTGCCTTGGCGGAGCTGACGGAACCGAGCATCACGCCACGTTGCGGATCCCAAAAGTAGCGGGTCGTCGCCGTCCCGCTCATGGTGAACTCGATCTCGCCGGGGGCACCTGGCGGATAACCACGCCCACTCGAAGTTATGGTTCCCTCAGAGACTATGATGCGGGCAGCCTGGCCGTTCCAGGTCGTGTCGCCGGCGAAGCGGGCGCTGCCGTCGTAGGAGTTATTTACCGTCATCGCCGTCTCCACGGTCATGGCGGTCTTGTGAGGCCACGATTCCGCCGATTCGTCACCCGACGGCGGCAGTGGTAGGAGCAGGTCGGCGAAGATCGCGGCCGGATCGGTGGCCTCGCCGAGCTCGCTGGGCATTTCCGGGGCCTCGCTGACCGAGATCATGCCCTGATCGGAGAGCGTTCCCCTGAACGCCTTGCCCAGCATGTCGCCACCCTCGAGGTGCTGTTGATTCATGTCGCCGCCGGCCCAGATGTCCAGCGTCTCGAAGAAGGCCGAGACCTCGTGGGCGTCGGCCGTGCGTTGGCCGACATCGAGGACGACGATCGCGATTGTGGAATCGCGGTTGTGCTGATCGCCCATCGGCGTCTGGACCAGAAGGTCACTGTGGTCGTTGATCTGGTAGCGGAGGGGCGCCTCGCTGGGTCGATACTCGTAGACCGGACCCCTGGCTCCGGCGCAACCTGACAGGGTGACAGCGGCCAGGGCGGCGCAGAGATGGCGGTACATGGCTACCTCCTGAGAAGGTCCAAGCTGCCCTTGAGGCGGCCAGCGGAGCGGCTTAGCTTGGAGGGCGGAACCGCTGTGACGCTTAGCCCTACCTCCTGAAACACAGGCACGACGTTACTCCGTCTATAATGGTTGGGGGGCGATCACGCCAGACCGGGTGCCGATAACCTGCGAGCCAGCATGGAAGAGGGCGAGAAGAAGTACAAAGAGGGCATAGCCTACGGGCTGTGGGCAGGTTGGCTGTTCGGCTTTGCCGGCCTTCACCGGCTCTATCTGGGCAAGTACGGCACTGGATTCCTTTGGCTCTTCACCTGGGGGTGCCTGGGGATCGGGCAGCTGTACGATCTGATCACCATGCGGCGCCAGGTGGAGGAGGCCAATCTGCTGGAGGAGGCCAGGGCGTTGCGCGAGCTGCGGCGGGCGCAGCCGCAGCGGACGCCGCAGCAGCTTCTCCTCGACGCGGCCATGCGTGAGGGCGGTAAGCTGACGGTGACACAAGCGGCGATGATCACCGGCTACTCGTTCCAGGAGGCGGAGCAGGTGCTCCGCGAGATGGTTGCCAGCGGCTATGTCGATGTCGGGAACGAGCCGGACAGCGGCGTGATCGTCTACTACTTCCCGGAGTTGAGAGCGCGGCCGCGAATCGGGCGCGAGGACTTCTAGGGGCGGACGGCTGAGGCAGGTGTCAGTCGAGGCCGGAGGTGTTTGCACCTCCGGCCTCGTCGTTTATGGAGTGGCCGCCGCTCGCGGCGCGCCGAAACGTGCCTATTCGCGGCGTCCCAGCACGACGGTGAGCTCCAACACCTCACTCTCCCGTCGCACCTTGATCAGGACGGTGTCGCCTGGCGCGTGCTCCTGAAGAGCGTAGGTGTAGTCGTAGATGTTCAGGACCTGTTTGCCGCCGAACTCGATGACGACATCGCCGGCCTGGATACCTGCTTTCTCCGCCGGCCCGCCGGCACGGACACCGGACAGGCGCAGGCCGCCGCCCTCGACCTCTCCGAAGTCGGGGATCGTGCCCAGGTAGGGACCGTAGCCGCCTCCGCCGCCACGCGCCTGCGGCCGCTCCTGCTCGACGACGTGCAGCTCGGCCGCGCCGTCCAGCTCCGCGATCAGTGCGATAGAGAAATCGGTGACCTCGGCCAGTCCCTCGGCGTTGATCAGTTGCCAGTCGTCGGCCGGCTGGTGGTACTCCGAGTGGGTGCCGGTGAACATGTGCAGGACCGGGATCTTACGGGCGAAGAAGGATGTCTGGTCGCTGGGCCCATATCCGTCGCCGACGCGGCTGAGGGTCATTGGGCTGGCGGCGTCCAGAGAATCGAGTAGCGCCGGGAACTCCTCGGCCGATTCCGCCCCGAAGATCTGCAGCTTGCCGTCGCGCAGGCGCCCGACCATGTCGAAGTTGATCATGGCCTCGACCCCGGCGAGATCGAAAGGCGGGTGGCTGACGAAGTAATCGGAGCCCAGCAGTCCCATCTCCTCGGCGGAAAAAGCCACGAAGACCAGGCTGCGACCGGGTCGCGCCGCGGGGTGCTCGGCGTAATACTTCGCCAACCCCAGCAGCACCGAGGTACCGGAGGCGTTATCGTCAGCCCCGTTGTGCGGCGTCACGCTGTCCGGCGACAGCGAGCCGGGGCCGCCCAGCCCCAGGTGATCGTAGTGGGCGCCGATGACGATCAGCTCGTCGGACCGCGCAGGATCGCTGCCCGGCAGCCGGCCGGCGACGTTATAGCCGGTGGCTTTCAGCGGCTCGACCTTGGCGTCCAACGAGACCCGGAGGTCTTCGGCCGCCAGCCACTCCAGGATCTCCGGGCTCTCCAGAACCTGTACCGCTGGGAGCCCCGCTGGTACCGGTGGATCGCCAGCCTCGGGGGCCCGGATGCGCGCGACGACGATCATCGCGGCGGCCGCGCCTTGCTCCCTGGCCAGCGACGCCCTCCGGCGCGGTGAGGTGTTAATGTCGGAGGCGTGCGGGTCATAGTCCTCTGGTGTGCCGCCGCGGATCACCGCTATCGGCGCGCCGCCGCCCGGCCCCTCCAGACCCTCGTAGTCTCCAGGCTCGAGGCCGTAGCCGGCGTCGAAGGCCGGTCCGCTCAGCGAGCCGCCGCTGGAGAAGTTGAAGGGGAGCCACTCCTCATAGAGCTTCAGCTCGCGCTTACCGCGGGGTGTCTCGAGCATCAAACGGCTGTCGGCCGCGATTGTGACGGTGCTGGTGAACTCGAACGGCTGCAGGTAACCCTGCGTGCCCAACGCCTCCAAGCCGTAGGCTTCGAAGTGACGCGCGATGTAGGCGGCGGCGCTGTCGGCGCCGGGCTCGCCCGCCTCTCGGCCGGCCAGCTCGTCGCTCGCCAGATACTTGACGTGAGCCAGCAGCGTGTCGGGGTTGACGGACTGCGCCCAGGCCACGCTCGGAACTGCCAAGACACACATCGCCAGCAACGCCGCCAACCGGGCCGGCGCAGGGCGGAAAGGTCTTCCCTGGTTGCGCCGCCGGGGCGCAACTGTATGCATTCTCTTTATCATGGCAGGCACGAAGATAGAGGGGAGCCCCTCCGAGTTCAATGTTGGGCGGTTCATCGTTGTCGATTCGGTCCGACTCTTCGTTCGCGAGTTGGGCCAGGGCCCCGATGTCGTCGTCCTGCACGGCGGACCCGGCGCGAACCACGAATACCTGATCCCGTCACTCGGCAGCCTCAGCGATGAGTTCCGGCTTCACTTCTACGACCAGCGCGGCGGCGGCCGCTCGCGCGTGGCGCTGCCGAACGAGGTCGGCTGGCGTGACCACGTCGCCGACCTCGAGGCGCTGCGCCGGGAGTGGGCCATCGAGCGGCTGGCGATCATCGGCTACTCCTGGGGCGGCCTGCTGGCGCTGCTCTACGCGACGGAACATCCCGCGAGGGCTGGTGCCCTGGCGCTCGTCTCGCCGGCCGCCGGGTGGGGCGACTATCAGCGGCGCTTCCGGGACGAGTTCGCCCGGCGCTCGCGGTCCGAAGCGGTGATGCGGATGCGGGCCGAGCTGGAGGCCTCGGGGCTGCGACACAGCGACCCGGCCGCCTACCAGCAGAGTCGCTTCGACATCAGCGTGGCCGGCTACTTCCGTGACCCGCAAGATGCTGTCGACTCGACGCCGTTCGTCGTACAGCTTCAAGCACAGCAGGCCACCTGGGCGAGCCTTATGGGGTATGGCGTGGAGCTGCGCCGGCGTGTCGCGGCTGTTCGTGTGCCGACGCTGATCCTCCATGGCCGTTACGACCCGATCCCGCTAGCCTGGGCCGAGGAGCTGGCCGGGCTTTTGCCGGCGGCGCGGCTGGTCGTACTCGAGCGCAGCGCCCACGTGCCCTACGTGGAGGAGAGGGATCGGACGCTGGCGGAGCTGCGCGGGTTCTTGCGGGAGGAGCTGAAGTGTTGGGCCGCCGTTATCGCCTCGAAGAGCAAGAGCTT
>CP070722.1:462167-489380 GCA_020350785.1 Gemmatimonadota bacterium | reverse complement strand
GTCCGAGAAGATGAACTCCTTCCATGTCTTGCCCGAAACCTTCCTGCGGCGTCGGACATCGACCAAGTGAATCACGAAAATGGTGATCAGTGTCAAAGCGCCCAGTCGATGCAGGACTCCGGTTGTGGCAAATCCACCGACCGCTGCCGCCAGCCATTGAGCCCAACTCATGTAGGAAAACTTGAGAGTCATCCCGGTGATGGCGAGGATGAAGAAGCTGATCATCATTATGATGTGGAGCGAGCGTTCGAAGGTGCTGAAACGTCTGTAGAGCAGCTCGCCGGCGATTCCCGTTGTCTGGTAGGCTGAACCTGGCGGCTGGCCCGGCAGCGCCTGTGGGCTCGAAGATGTGGACTCTGGCCCGGGGTTGGCGGCAGATTCGATCGTTCGCGTATCCAGCGATCTCGCGCCGACGCTGACGTCGTAGAATGCCTGAGGGTCATTGGGATGCCCCGAGATACCCGGATTGCCCGGGCCGCCGGAATGGCCGAAGGCTCCCGGATCGCCCAGGTCAGCCGGGTTCCCGGGATTCGCTCCATCCGGATCGCTCGGGTTGCCTGGTCGCTTGGCGCGCTTCCACTCATCGGGAGACCGCCAAAGTCGGTATAGCCAGGCCGAGGAGTGCATGAAAGCGAATGTGAGCGTGCCTACGAGGAGCGCCGTCATCCCCCAAAACGACCAGAAGAGGAATGGGTACTTGTGAGGGTCGTGGTGGGTTGCGTGCGTCAGGTAGCCTGTAAATCTCCGGTTGGCGCCCGGGTGGCACTTGGCGCACGTGTCCACGATATGGCGTCTGCTGAGGGTGGACTGTGGATCATCGACTGGATGAATATTGTGCGTGCCGTGGCAGTCGTAGCATTTGGCCGCCCCGGCGTCGCCCAGGCGTGACACCTTTCCATGGAACGTATCGAAGAAAGTCTCCGACTCTTCCTCGTGGCAGCGCCCGCACTGGTTCATCATCGTCAGCCGAAAATCGCCCAGATCCGTGCGACTTATGCTGTGCGATGTATGGCAGTCCTCGCAGGTCGGCAGTTCGCGACCCTCGGGCGGACTTTCGCGTTTCGACCAGTGGATGCTTTGTATGTACTGTTCTTCGATTCCATGATGGCACTCGCCGCAGGTCGCCGAGATGTTGTCCGGGTTCACCGATGAGGTCGGCTCATCGGCCGGGAGAACGTGGTGTGGCGTATGACAGTCGGGGCAAGTGGCCGTGACGACCAAGCCGCTTTCCAACAATCCTTTCCCGTGGATGCTCATCACATAGCTATTGACGATGTCTGGAAGCGAATCCAGCTCCATTCGGCGAGCACCAGGCTCGCCCTCCCGGTGGCACCTGGCACAAAGATCCGGCACGTTGCGCGCGAAGGTCGGCGAATCGGGATCCAGATGATCTTGCGTGGCGTGATTGTCGTGGCAGTCGAGACAACCGGGCGCGTCCAGATTGCCCTGGGCAGCGAGCAACCCATGAGTGCCCGTCGAGTGGAGCTCCACCTCCATAGGGTGACAGATGGCGCAATCCACGTTGGCGGCGACTGTGGTGTTGCAAGGTCGGGCCAACAGCGACGGCGTGACATCGGTATGGCACTGGGCGCAGCCGGTCTCGCTGTGGGTGCTCGCGTTGTAGGCAGCCTGATCCACGTAGAGTGAGACCGTCTCACCGTCCCGCTCCATTGTCAAAGCGGGATCGGAGTGGCAGCGGAAACAATCCTGGTTGGCGGCGCCTGCGTTATAGAAGACTCTGCGGATCTTGTGCGGCGAGTGGCAATCCACGCACACCGGTATCTTGTGAGGCTCGGCTTCCCATAGGCGCCCCTCGATAAACTGCTGGTGCACCTGCTCGATTAGCGCGTGGCATTGTGCGCAGGTTTGTGCCACGTTGCTTTCATGAATGCTGGAGCGTGTATCCGTGTGCGGCAGAATGAAATGCGACGTGTGGCAAGATGTGCACACGGCCGTGACCGCGAGACCCTGCCGGAAGAGCCCGGCCCCGTGGATCGATTGACTGTAGTTTTGCAGGATCTGGTCCTGTGGAATGTTCCGAGTCAGAGAGACCTCGGTGCCTTCGTGATGGCACTCGCCGCAGAGCAGCGGGATGTTGAAGACGTAGGTCGGTGATAGGGGATTCGTGTGTCGAGCGATATCATGGGTCCCGTGACAGTGAGCGCAAGTCGGCGCCAGTGGGTCGCCACGCGCCGCAGCCTGGCCGTGCAGTGACAACGTGTGCTGCACCGTCTGGTCGTCGTGACAGAAGGAGCAATCTGCCTTGGGCGGATCCTGCGGGTGCGGGAAGGTCAGCCCCCTATGGCAGTCCGTGCAGCCGATCCCGATATCACCATGCAGGGAGCGCTCATGTGCCTGGCGGGTGACCACGTAACGCGATGGATCGGGTTTACCGGCGAAAAGTGCGGGGTTCTCATGGCACATCAGGCACATGTCGTTCTGCTGTGCCTGAGCCGGCCCCGCCGCCGACAGCGCGAGGAGAGCTAGCGAGACGGGCAGCGATCGGCTTCTCGCGGCGAGAACGAGTCGTGCTAGCCATTCGAGCTGATGGGCAATATGTCCCATCGGCAGCACTATCTGCGCGACCTCCCGAGACCGAATTCCACCGCCCACGATTGCTCCCCCAACTGCTCAGGGCTATCCAATACCTGCCGTGCGATGGTCGTCGAAGCTCGCTGGGCTGCCCATAAAGCCCAAGTTCGCCTCGAGTGGAGCTTTAGAGTTCCTCGGGCTCGTCACGAGTCGTTGCTGATTTTTGCAAGAGATGTGCCTCGTTTGCCGCGCCGGCGTGCCGATCACGGCGGTGGCGTGGCTGGCCCTAGCGTCGGAGGCGAGCCAGTCGAAGGGCGTTGCCGGTGACGGCGAGTGACGCGCCCATGTCGCCGACCAGCACGGCGGTGATGAGGGTGACCCAACCCGGCAAAGCGCCGGCGGCCAGCGAGAACTTGATGGCGATGGAAGCGGCAACGTTTTGGCGAATAACGTGCCCGCTGCGGCGCGAGAGCCGGAACAGGTACGGTAGGCAGGTCAAGTCGTCGGCCATTACGGCCACGTCGGCGGTCTCGAGGGCGATGTCGCTGGCGGCGGCACCCATAGCGATTCCGACGGTCGCTGCCGCCAGAGCCGGCGCGTCGTTAACGCCGTCGCCGATCATCGCCACTTTGCCGTAGCGCGCCGCCAGCTCGCGGACCTTGGCGACCTTATCCCGGGGAAGGAGGCCGGCATACCACTCATCCACACCGAGTCGCTCGGCGATGGCACGGGCGGTCTGCTCGTGGTCGCCGGTGAGCATCACGATGGGTCCCAGGCCTTGCCGTCTCAACTCCTGTATTGTGGCTCGGCCCTCCTCCCGCTCGCGGTCGGCGACGGCGATCAGGCCGAGGAGCCCGTCGTCGTGCCCGAGGCAGACTGGGGTCCAGCCCGCCCTGGCGATGCGCTCGAGCTCCGCGTTCCAGCGTGGGAGCTCTCTGGCAAAGAGTTCCGGCCGGCCCAGCCGATAGGTGACGCCATCCAGCCGCCCCTCCAGTCCGGCACCCGGCGTTTCCGCGAAGTCGAGAATCTCGGTGTCCAGGCCGAGGCCGCTCTCGGCGGCCGCCCGGGCGATCGCCTGGGACACCGGGTGCTCGGATCGGGCGGCCAGAGTGCCGGCGATGGCCAGGGCGCTGCGGGCCCCAGCGTCGCCGTCAGCGGTCAAGATCTCGACGAAGGTCACTTCACCGGTCGTCAGGGTGCCGGTCTTGTCGATGGCGACGGCTCGAACGCCGGCCAGGGCCTCGAGGTGCACGCCGCCTTTGATGAGAACACCGTTTCGAGCGGCACTCGTGATGCCGCTGACCACGGCCACGGGTGTGGAGATGACCAGGGCACACGGGCAAGAGACTACCAGGAGAGTCAGCCCCCGGACGAACCAGGTGCTGAAAGCGGCGCCAAGGAGAAGTGGCGGCACCACCATGACGGCCACGGCGAGGATCGTCACGGCGGGTGTGTAGAAGCGGGCGAACTTCTCGACGAACCTCTCGCTGGGCGATCGGGCGGCCTCCGCTTCTTCCACCAGATGGATGATATGAGCCAGTGTGGTGTCGGCGGCGCTCTTGGAAGCCCGGATCTCCAGGTAGCCCTGTCGGTTCATCGAGCCTGCGTAGACGTAGTCGCCGATCTCCTTGGACACAGGAAGAGACTCCCCGGTGATGGGGCTCTGGTCGACCGCCGAGGCGCCTTCCTCCACCCAGCCATCGATGGGAACCTTCTCACCGGGCGCGACCTGAACGACGTCGCCGGGGACGAGCTCCTCGACGGCCACAGTCACGACAGCACCGTCGCGGCGCACTCGTGCGCTGGCCGGGGCGAGATCCAGGAGACTCTCGATGGATCTCCGTGCCCGTTCAACCGAGTAACGCTCCAGCAATTCGGCGATCCCGAACAGGAAGGCGATGCTGGCTGCCTCGACGTACTCCCCAATGAACAGGGCGCCGAAGATGGCCACCGTCATCAGGAAATTCATGTCCAGGCGGACGATCCGCGCTGCGCGCAGACCCTTGGGGAAGAAGTTCAGGCCGCCGGTCAGGGCGGCTGCCACAAAGAGAAGGGCGGCCGCGTCCAGAGGCGCCGCTATTCCCACGAACAGCGTGGGATTGGGGCCGAAGAGCCGCAGCAACAGGCCGACGGCGATGCCGAGTCCAGCCACGTATGTCCGCCAGGCATCGCGCCCGGCCCAGACTCCACGCCGGGGCTCCAGTCCTGTCTCCCGTTCCCGGCCGTCGCGTTTGACCGTGTATCCCAGGGAGCGGACGGCATCGGCGATGGCGTCCTCGGCCGTCAGGCTGGGATCGTAGCGAACGCGCACATCCTTCAGGATCACGCGAGGCTCCACCGCCTCCACACCATCCAAGCGCGCCAGACGGTCCGAGATGCGCTGGGCACAGCTCGCGCAATCCATGTCGGGCACGCCGAACACCAGCTCGCAGAGACCCGAGGCAGGCTGGCCGAAGTCGTCGCTCAACGTAGCTCCTCGCGCACGTGGTCCAACGCCAAGTCGAATAGCCCGGCGACGTGTTCGTCATCCAGGGTGTAGTAGGTCAGCTTTCCTTCTCGGCGGTGCCTCACCAGGCGCATCTGGCGCAGCTGGCGGAGGTGGTGCGACACCGCCGAGGGGCTGGCCTCCACCACGCCCGCCAGGTCTCCCACGCAGAGCTCGCGGCGCGACAGGGCCCGGACGATTTGCAGTCGCGTCGGGCTCGCCAGGATCTGGAAGGTGTCGGCGATCAGCGTGAGCTCTTGCTCGCCGCAGAGGGCCGAGCGAGCGGCCTGAAGAGCGGCGGGTCGGGGCGGGCGGGCGGGGTCGGGTGCGATCGCGGGCTTGGCGGTCGGCTCTCGATAATCTGAAGACTTGCTCATAAGTTCATACAAACTCGCGCCACTGAACCAGGCCCGCAACCCCCCACCTTTTGACTCGCCGACCTCGGGCACCTAATTTCGCTCCATGTTCCGCAAGTTCCGTGAGAGGATCGAGCGCGCTCTGGACCGCCGCGAGGCCGAGCGCCCCGTCACCCGCGACGATTTGCAGCGCTTGCTCAGCGGGATGCGGGAGGAAGTGATCGAGCTGCGCGCCCGCATCCCCAAGATGGAAAAGGAGGCCCAGCGCCTCTCCGCTCGCGCTCAGCAGCAGATCAAGCGGGCCGAGCTGGCCCATGCGAAGGCGCAGGAGGCGGAGCGCGCCGGTCGGTCCGATGAAGCCTACTCAGCCCTGGAGGCCGCGCGCCGCGCCCTGAGCGATGCCGAGTCGCTGCGTGCGCAGGCGGCCGATGCCGAGGCGCAGACCGAGCAGCTGAAGGCCGACTACCTCGACAAGCTCGCGCAGCTCAAGGACGCTGAGCGCAATCGTAGCGCGCTTCTGGCGCGGTCCCGCCGAACCGGCACGGCCCGCAAGCTGGACGACATGCTGCGCGGCCCCGAGGGCGGCGTCCGCCGCTTCGAGCGAGCCGAGGAGGACATCGAGTCGGCGGAAGACCTGGCGGCGGCGACGCGCGAGCTGGAGGAGGAGCTGGGCGAGCGGCCGCGCACTCACGACTTCGAGAGCGACTACGAGCTGCGGCGCCTGGAGGCGGCGCGTCAGGCCGACGAAGTCGAAGAGCGGCTGGCCCAGCTGAAGCGGCAGATGGAGGAGGAAGGAACCTAGCCGCCGCCGGCTCCAGCCTTAGATCCCCTCCCTCGCAAAGAAGGGCTCCCACTTCTCGGGTGGAGATGGCTTCGTCAGCAGGCTGACGACCACGAGCAAGCTGATCGAGATCAGTACACCGGGGATGACGATGTACTGGCTGTCGGCGAAGTCGAACACATTTCCGCCCAACGACATGCTGAAGTCCACGCCCAGCCGGCTGAGCACTCCAATGGAGACGATGCTTCCCAGGCCGCCGGCGATGCAGGCGACCCCACCTTGCGGCGTCACGCGTTTCCAAAGGAAGCAGGCGAGCAGCGCGGGTGTCAGGCTGGCCCCCACCAGAGAGTAGGCGTAAAGCGCCATCGAGAGCACCGTCTCGAACTGGGTCAGCAGCAGCAGGCCGACGACGCCGAACACGACGACAGAAATACGCTGGACGGCCAGCTTGCGGCGCTCCGCCGCCTGCGGGTTGATGAATCGTTCGTAGATGTCGCGGGCTACGTTGGTCGAGGGCACCAGGAGAAACGTGTTGCCGGTGGAAAGCACGATAGCGACGGCGGCGGCGAGCAGTACCGCTCCACCGAGGACGGGGAGGCCGTGGCGCGCGATGTAGAGGATGATGGTCTCGGAGGCGGCCCGACCGACGATCGACACCTCTTGCATCAGGTTGGGATAGGCGGCGCGGCCGACGATGGCGAGCAGGGCCAGGGCCGTCTCGATGACGACGACGCCCAGGACCATGCCGATGACGGCGCGACGCGCGGCGTTGGAATCCTTGGCGGAGAAGAACTTCTGGTACATCCCGCTCTCGCCGAGGAGAAGCAAGAAGGTCGGCATCGAGACGCCGATCACCCAGAGTAGGTTGTGGCCACCCACCACGGATGTATGGTCGGCCGGCAGGCGGCTCAGCACCTCGCCCAGGCCGCCGACCTCGAACACCATGTAGGGTAGGGTGAAAAGCACGGCGAGGGTGATGATCGTTCCGTTGAAGATGTCCACGGTGACGATCGAGACCATCCCGGCAAGGGCCGTAAAGATCACTATGGCCGCGGCCGTGATTAACATGCCTTCGGTGGGCGAGATCTTACCGTCCGTCACGATCGTGAGAATCCAACCGCCGCCACGGAACTGGTAGGCCGCGATGGTGACGTAGGCCAGGATTATCGCCAGTGTGCCGAGCAGACGCGCGGCGGCGTTGTAGCGCTGCTCCAGCAGGTCGGGCACCGTGTACTGGGCGATCCGCCTCACCCGGCCGGCGATGAAGAAGGCGACGATGAGGCCCATCCAGGCGCCGAACGAGAACCAGAGCTCGGCGATACCCGTACGGTAGGCGAGGCCGGCGCCTCCGAAGAGCGAGCCGGAGCCTATCCAGGTGCAGACCAGAGTGCCCACCAGCAGGATGACTGGGACCGAACGGCCGGCGACCATGAAATCCTCGTGGCTCTTCACCGCTCGAGAGCGCCAGACGCTGATGCCGATGAGCAGGATCGGATAAAGGAGTACGACCGCGACCAGCAGGTTCATGTAGTGCCTCCCCAGGTGTGAGCGGCGGCAACGTTAGCCGCTGGGGCGCCCGCGAGCAAGGTGGTCGCCATCTTGTCAGGAATGGCGGGCAGGCTAGGATGAGTATTCTATGAAGCTCGACGTCTATGTCATGCGCCACGGTGAGACCGAGGCGAACCTTCGCCAGATCTTGATGGGGCGGGGCGACTCTCCCTTTACGGCGGCGGGCCGAATGCAACCGGCGCAGGTGGCGCGGCATCTTAGGGACCGGCGGCTGGCTTGCATCTACAGCAGCCCGATGGAGCGGGCGCGCCGGACCGCCGCTTTGGTCGTGGAGAGCCTGGGAGAGCCGATCCCGATTCGCGAGGAGGTGGCGATCGCCGAGGTCGATGCGGGCGACTTCACCGGCCTCAGCTTCCAGGAGGTGCGACGCCGGATACCGGACGGCGTGATTCTGGGCGAGTTCCGCTACCCGGGCGGGGAGTCATGGGCGGAAGTCCAGGCCCGGGCCGTCGACTTCGTGAAGGGGCTGTCGGCCCGTCACCCCGGCGCGGCCGTGCTGCTGGTGACCCATGCGGGAGTCATCGCCGGCCTGGTGGCCGAGTATCTGGGGGAACCGATCGAAAAGTATGTCCGGACCCGTTTCGGACACGATTTCCTCGGCCGACTCGACCTCGAAGGCGCCGCGATCGTCGGCTACGAGAAGTTGGCGGGCACCGTGGACAGCTGGATTTGAAAACGTGAATGGTGACTAGAAGCTAGATGAACGTCATGAAGACCTCCAATCTCTGCACATCTGCTGCCGCGGTCGTGCTCGTTCTGACGCTGTTGGCGTGTTCCGGCTCGCGGCAGGAAGAGCAAACCGAGGATCTGCCCGAGATCACTGACCAGAGAGCGCCTGAGGCCCAGCCGGCCGCTGCC
Organism: Gemmatimonadota bacterium; assembly: GCA_020350785.1. Taxonomy (GTDB): domain Bacteria; phylum Gemmatimonadota; class Gemmatimonadetes; order Palauibacterales; family KS3-K002. Next base: position 480,799 of record CP070722.1, on the reverse strand, counting down.
CAGACGGAGGCGTCTGAGACCGGTGATACCATCGTCCCGGAGACGACGGATCAGGTGGCCGATGCGCCTCCTGGAGAGCGCCCGGCGGTCGTGGCGCCGGCACCCGGGTTGGAGCAGCCGGCGATGAGGAATTGGATGCTGATCGAGTTCGCCGACTCTGTGACGGAGGCCGACCTGAGCTGGCTGGAGAGGAGCGGGTTTCGCGTCGGTACGCTGATCGGCCCGACGCTGGTGCGCGGCTGGCTGGAGGTCGCCGCGGGCGGTGAGGCGATCGCAAGGGACCCGCGGGTCGCCCGGATCCACGCACAGATGCGCTGAACCCGGAGCGCCGCGGCTCTTGGCGGGTCAGTTGACGGTCAGCGTGTATTCACCGACCGGCTGTAAGGCGTTGTCGCTTCCCGCGACCTGTTCCAGCACGGCGCTGTAGTCGGCAGCAAGGGAACCACGGGGAACGCTGAACCTCAATAGATCGCCGGACGACAGCGACCCGACGACCGCCACCTTCACGGTGTTCCCCGATGCGAACGAATAGAGCAGGTGGCCGGGGTCGGCTGCCGCGGGACCGCTTATGCTGTCGCCGCTGAGTGTGATCAGAAACGCCTCTCCGGTCGGGCCGCTGGACGTGACGCTGACCGTCAGCTGTATTGGACCGGAGGGGCCGGTGCTGTCACTGCAGGCAGCGGCCAGGCCAAAGGCGACGGCAGCTGAGACGGGCCACAGCCAGCTGAATCTCACGATTCTCATCTCTCTACCTCCTGCTGGGCCGTGCCCTCGTTTCCTGACCGGTCCAGCGTTTCGAGGACCGCTGCCGGGCTGACGCCGGCGACCAGTCCCGCATCCCGGAGATAGGCGCGGAAGTCCCCGATATCGAACTCGCCGTTGCGGTTGCCGATGAGGTCGAGGAAGCGGATCTCGTCCTCACCGAGCACGGCGACGGGGCTCAGAAGGTGATTGACCACCTGGTCGAGGAGCAGGGCGGGCGTCGTAATGACCAGGGAGACGGTCCGTTCCGACTCGATGGCACCGGACTCCGCCCGTACGACTATCAGGAAGCTACCGGCCTCCTCGGGTATCCCCGAGATGACCCCCGTGTCGCTGCCAAGCGAGAGACCGGCGGGCAAGGTTCCGACATCGGCCAGCGACCAGTTGAACTCGCCGATTCCGCCGGAGGCCCTCAGCGTGTCCACGTAGGCCGCTCCCATCACGGCGGCGGCCAGGGTGCCCGTTTCGATGAGCGTCGGCGTGCCGAACTGGGCTCTCAACGTGTAGGGCCGCGAGACCGTCAGCTGCAGTGTGTCGTTAATGGCCGTCGTGTCGCCCGACCAGCGGGCGAACAGGAAGTCCGGGTTGGGAACGGCGATGAGCTGCACCGCCGTACCCGGGACAAGCCAGACGATGCCATTCGCGTCCAGGGGTACGGAGCTGGTGATGCTGCCGGAGGCGTCGGCGACGGCGCGCAGACGGTTCTCGACAGAAACCGTGGCGACGAAGGTGTCGGGGGTCGCGTCGATCGATACCGTGTGCTCGCGTGTGCCGCCATCGTTCCAGGACTGGAATGTGTAGCGGGAGAGCGTGTCGCCCTGGACCGGGTCCACCGCGATGGTGTGAGAGCTGGGGTAGAGCCAGGCGACACGGTGCGGCGCATCCTGGCTGACTCCGTCCACAATCACCTGGGTGCCCGGCCCGACGCTCGTGGTGATGACCTCCTCCACGATGTTGAACGTCACTCGAAAGCTGACGCTCCTGTCGGCATTGACCTGGATGTTGTCGACTTGGAGGCCGGAGTTGCTGTTGTCGTTCAACTCGGAGCTCGGGGTCGAGCCAGGCCCGAACACGGTATTGGAGGTCGCACCGGGATAGGGGTCGCCGCTGTCTCCCCCGTTGTTACCGTTTCGCAAGTCGTCGTCGCCATCGGCTTGCTCGAGGTCGACGCCGTGCGGCTCCAGGCCATTGACCGTGTTCGTTCCGCGACGCTGCAAGATCACCGTCGGCGTGATGTGCCAGACAAGCAGGCCCTGGCCACGCAGGTTGGCGTCGGAGCCGAGGCGGTGACGATTCTCGAGCAGGAAGTACTCGCTCGAGTTCTGCACGTTCACCCTCATCGCCGTGTGGCCCGCGAGGATGGGATCGAGCGCGAAAGTCCCGCCGCCCGCGTTCGCATCGATTGCATCAACGGCGATCCAGCCCAGGTCGTCTTTCGACCAGGCCATCATGTGCGCCGGGCTCGCGGGCAGGTTCCAGTTGCCGGAACCCATGAGCCCCCAGACGCCGATGCCGGAAGTGTTGCCGACCGTGTCGTACAGGTCGGGCAAGTCCGCCATACCGTGGCCCAGCTCGTGAGAGACGGTCCCGATCGTCATTACGGAGGTGGAGTCGCAGCCTGTCGAGCCGCCCACGGCGGGCTGAATCATGTAGTCCCAGGCGGTCACGCCATCCGCAGACCAGTTCTTCCCCCAAGCAGGCAGCACCCAGCGGTGAGACCAGATATGCGAGGATCCACACTCGCCTCCCTGCAGTGGATGCAGGACGGCGACCAGATCGATGAAGCCATCCGTGTCACGGTCGTAGACGCTGAAATCGACGCCGGCCGCGTCGGCCGCGTCGAGGAGCTCCACGATGTAGTCGCCGGTGTTGTCCGTGGCCGGGCTCAATCCGTTGTTGCTGCCCTCATACCAAGCGCTGGTACTGTCCACCGGAAACCAGCCGATGACGTCGCCGATGACCTCGACGAGCCCATTGGAGAGTTCGTCGTAATACATGCGCACCGAGTAGGGCGGGGCCGCGCTGGTGCCGAAGAGCACGTTGTTAAGAGTGCCGGCATCCGGTCTGAAGCTGTTGCTGCTGTCGGCGAACACACCGATCAGTACGGGGATTCGGAAGCTGCCGCTGAGAGCCACGCCAGAAGCTTGCGCCGCTGTCTTGGATGGCCGGGCCTCGCGAAAGTGTGAGTTGAGGGTCGAGTAGTCCCCGGCCCCAGCCAGCGCCTGGCGTCGCTCCCGAACCCCGCGAGCCACCTCTTTCCAGACTCTCTGGAACTCGTAGGCGTTGGGATCGCGTGCCAGAACGTCGTAGTACCCGGCCGGCGGTCGTATGCCGTTGACGCGACCGCGCATCTCCACGTCTTGGGCATCCAGATCGGGGACAGCGCCCAGCAGGCTGGTGGCAAGCGTGAGACCCACGCTCAGCGCGGATAGCCCCGCATGTCTCATCGCCGCCTCCTCGGTCGGAAATCCGCTTCTTGGAAACAGATCACCCGACAGGTCGCCGGTGCTCTTGGCGAATTGTGTGTCTGCTGGACGAAATGCCTGCCAAAAGCGGCCGCCGGGGCGGGACGATGACCGCGAAACGAAGCAGGCAGACGCTGCGACAAGGCGAGGGCGGGCGGTCGGAACTCTAAAGCGGCGAGCTCGAAGCGTCAAGTTGCTGAGTATCAGCGACTCGGGCCGAGCGCCAGCGGCGGCGAGCGGCAAGACGATTGAGCGATGTCGCCCGGTCGGGCGGACGATATGTGATTTGCATCACTCTTTGTTGCCAGCGCTGCGGGGCTCTGAAAGCTAATGTGTTATGATTGATAAGCTTATGGACGTGAAGGTCTAATCGAGTTCGGAGGGGTGGGCGGCTGCCGATCAGGTCCGGGGCCCCTCATGATGCGCTTGCCACTTGGGTTTTCCCTTGACGGTATAAGGGTTTTCCCCTTACAGTAGAGCCGACTTCGCCCTTGCCCATAGTCAGGACTTACCTCTCCCGAAAGGAGCATGTGAGTGAACAAAACGGAACTCGTCGACAAGCTTGCTGAAGTTACGAGCCTCAGCAAAGCGGACGCCGGCCGTGCGGTCGATGCCCTGTTCGACGTGGATGGCGGGATCATCGTCGGCGCGTTGAAGGCGGGCGCTAAGGTGCAGATAACGGGGTTCGGGACGTTTGAGACGCGGAAGCGTGGGCCACGGATGGGTCGCAATCCGCGGACGGGCGACCGGATTCAGATACCTGCGTCGGTCACGCCGGCGTTCCGCCCGGGTAAGGGTCTGAAGGACGGGGTCAAGCCCGGCTACTAGCCAACAATCGTGGGGGCGGGGCCCGAAGCCGTAGCGGGCCCCGAAGCCGTAGCAGGCCCCGAAGCCGTAGCAGGCCCCGAAGCCGGAGCGGGGCCCCGGTTGCTAGTCGACCTGCCTATTCCCTGAACAACCGCACATTTGCGGGTCGTCCCCGTATCGTTGCCGATGCGAGAGCCTTGATGACCTGATCGGCCACGCTGGCGGCCACCTCGACGGCACAATGGGTGTCACGGATATCGATGCGGCCGATCCTGTCGCCGCCTACCGAGGACTCGCCGGTGATCGCGCCCACGAGGTCGGCGGGCCGGATGCCGTCGCGGCGACCGACACCGAAGTAGAGGCGTGTCCAGGCGGGCAGCGGTTCAGCGGCGGTCGGAGGTTCGCGCTCGCGGAACAAGGAAGTGGCTGCTGCTGCCAGCTGGGTCGGCGTGAACTCCTCGAGCAAGGGCTCGAGCAGCAGCATGTAGGGTTCGAGGTCGGCCTCCAGAGCGGCTTCGCGAAGCCGCTCACGCGTGAGCTGGGCCGAGCGCAATGCCTCGGCCGGAGCGGTGCTCTTCAAGGCCGTCAGCCTGACGGCCAGCTTGTTGGCGAGGAGTTGGAGATGTGCCAGCTCTCTTCCCTCCAGGAATATCAGTGCGCGTCCAGCTTTGGGTAGGCGGCGGCGGAGGTTCTCCAGGTCGAAGGGTGTTCCCCAGGAGACAACGAGCCCCGCTGGTGGCCGGTCGGGGGCTATATCGTCGTCCACGCCTACCTTGCTTCTGGCGTCGGCTATTCCACGGACGGCAAGCTGCCCCGACAGCTCGCAGGCTTCCTCGGCCTTCCGGCAGAAGACCCGCCAGTCGGTCTGGCCCCGCGCCCCCGCCAGGGCTTCGGCCAGGTGCGGCAACCAGCTGGAGCGGGGTCCGACGTAGTACTGGGCGGCAGCATCGCTAAGGGGCTCGACCTCGGCCGGGATGTAGGTCAGCTGGCGGGCGCGCCGGGCGTGCCGATCGATCCAACCTTCGACCTGCTTTGTGGTTTGGGCCGTCAGCAGGATCCGTTGCGCCTGCCGGGGGATCTGGGCGGTCAGGGTCTCCAGAGCGTCGCCGGCATCCAGATCGAAGATCGTCGAGGCGCCGTCGACGATCAGCACGACCACGCCCTCCAGTTTGACGGCGGAAGATCCGAGAGCGGAGAGAGCGGCCCCAGGGCTGGTCACGCCGACCTGAGCGGCCACCGCTGACCGAGGCCCCACGACGGACACCGTCAGCCCGCGAATCGAGAGCATCGGGTAGAGGGCGTCGGCGGTCGCGGCCGCCGCGTCGTCGGTGGGACGGATCACCAGAGCCTGCAGGCCTTGGGCTGCGGGATCCAGGCGACTGGCCAGACCGAGGCCGTACGCCAGGGTTCTGCCGCTGCCGGCCGAGGCGATCCCCACCGCCGTGGTTCCGCGGGCGATAACCGGAACGGCCTCGATTTGAAGCGCGGTGGGTCCGCGGAAGCCGGCCTGATCCAGGTACTCCAGCAGGTCCCGACCCAACTTGAGATCAGCGAAAGTGGACATGTCTGACAATCTAGCATTCGGCGACGATTTACGAAGCCGCCGCCCGCTTGACGCGGCGCTGGTCGCCGGCCTATTAGGTGGCTGCTATGCCGCGAGCCATCGTCATCGGAAGCAGCAGTGGGATCGGTTGGTCTCTGGCCAGAGTCTTGGCCCGGGAGGGCTATGACGTGGGGCTGGCCGGACGCCGCGTCGAGCAAATGGAGGAGCTGAGGCGCGAGATCGGCGGGCGTGCCGTCGTTCGACGCCTGGACCTCACCGTGCCGACCGAGGCTCGGCAGGGTCTTCGGGAATTGCTCGAGGAGATGGGCGATGTCGATCTGATCGTCGTCAACTCCGGCGTTGGCTACTCAGATCCCGACTGGGAGCAGGAGAAGGAGATCCTGGCGGTCAACGTCGTAGGATTCGCGGCCATGGCGAACCTCGCGTTGGAGTATTTCATCGGTCGTGGTGTGGGGCAGCTCGTGGGGATCTCGTCGATCTCGGCGCTCAGAGGGCTGGCAGCCGCGTATAGCGGTTCGAAAGCCTTCGCCTCGATCTACCTGGAAGGCCTGCGCTTGAAGGTCGACAGGCTTGGCGTCGATGTCCAGGTGCTTGACGTAAAGCCCGGCTTCGTCGCTACGCCGATGACCGCCGGACGCACCGACATGTTCTGGGTGGCATCCGCCGATAGGGCGGCGCGCCAGATCTATCAGGCCATCCGCAAGCGCAGGAGGCACGTCTACGTGACCCGGCGCTGGCGCCTCATCGCCTGGATGATGAAGTCGCTGCCCTATTCGCTCGTGGCTCGCTTGTCGGGGAAGCGGCGGTCCTAGCCCTCGAAGGGCGGCGGGTGGTCGACATCGTACTGGCGAATCGACAATACACCGCCGGCGGTGATGCCGAGGTCCGCCAGCGTCTGCCCCTCGTCGAGCACTTCTTTCTCGAAATACTCGACATAGAACGCCGCCGGGTCGACTTCTTCTTTCAGCAGCAGCTCGGGCAGGGCCGTCCTCTTGATGTAGCCGACGCTGGTGGTCAGCTCGAACTCCATCTTGCGTTCGCGCCAAAGATCGGGAGCGATCACGCGGATCCGTATCGTCGGTTCGGACATTGTCGCCGTCCTCCGCCGCTAGACGTGAGGTATCGAGTGCAAGAAGCGGAGCGTCTGATCGGTGACGTCGAAGCCGACGCCCCGGTCGGTCTCGGCGAAAACGGTCGTGTGACCGTGCTCGCGGTAGGCAGCGATCTTGGCGACGCCAATCGCGCCCGCATACTCGAGACTGTTGTCGCCGCGCTCGTGAACCTGGAGACCGGTGTTCTCCCGGTAATAATCCTCCGCCTTCCGAATGACTTCTTCAGGCGGAATATGGGTCGTGACCTCGAACTTCATCGCAGTGAATCACCTCTTCGGTTAGAGGGGCCGCGGCGAATATCTCGACCCGCCGGCCACTCGTCAAGAAAGCGCCCCTCAGATGGGCGAGACCGGGGAGCTTAGCGGCTGCAAGCCGTCTTGGTCGACCACGAAGTCGTCCTCGATACGCACGCCCCAGAGACCGGGCAGGTAGATGCCGGGTTCGACGGTGAACACCATGCCGGGCTCGAGTTGGCGGCTATTCCCTTCCACCAGGTACGGCGGCTCGTGGCCGTCCATACCCAGCCCATGGCCCAGTCGGTGGGTGAAATAGTCGCCGTAGCCTGCTGCGCCGATGATGTTGCGGGCCACCCGGTCCAGCTGCTGGCATTCGACGCCGGGCCTGCCGGCCTGCGAAGCGGCCCTCTGTGCGGCCAGGACGGTGTTGTGGATCTCGCGGTATTGGGGTGAGGGGTCGTCCCCGAAGAAGTGCATGCGAGTGATGTCCGATCGGTACCCTCGCACGCGGCAGCCTGCGTCGATGAGCACTGGCATGCCGCGCTCCAGCCTGCGCTCCTCGGTACCTCCGTGGGGAACCGCCGTGTTGGAGCCGAACTGGACAAGGCCGCCGCCCTGGGCCCCACGCCGTCTCATATGATCTCTGAGATAGCGAGCAACCTCGCGGTCGGTCACGCCTGCCTCCAGGCTGGCGAAGGTAGCGGCGATCGCTGTATCGGTGTTCGAGATGGCCCGGCGGATGAGCGCCAGCTCATCCCCGGACTTGATCATGCGCAGCTGATCGAATAGCGGCGTGGCGTCGACCAGTTCCCAACTCGGGAGCGCCTGATGGAGCCGAGTGACCATGCCGAAGCGGGTGGTTGGCTCGATGCCGATGCGACCCCGTCCGGAGGCTAGGAGGGTGTCGGCGACAAGCTGGAAGGGGTCCTCGTGCTCGGCCCAGCCCCGGATGTCCGAGACGGTCTCCAGCGCGCGCCCCACGCGTTCCACCTCGAATTCGGGCGCCACGATGAACGGTGTGCCGCCGGCCGGGATCACCAGGGCGATGAGCCGTTCGCTACGCCCGAAGGAGGTGCCTACAAGGTACTCGAAGTTGGTGGCGGGCTCGCAGAAGAGGGCGGCAAGGCCCTGGTCGGACATCATTCGGAGAGCTCGGTCCCAGCGCTCGCGATATGCCTGGAGCGGCAGCGGGTCGACTCCCTGGCCGGCAATCAACGTGCGGGCTCGCCGTGGGCCCTCCGCTGCGTCGGCTCGGTGGCCGGCCACGAGCAGAGCTGCGCTTGGGCCGGCGAGCCTCAAGAATTCGCGCCTTCTCACTTATTCGATCACCCTGTTTCCTGGCAGAATTCGGCCTACATTACCTGACGTTTCAGACCCCTACAACCTTCGCTGGATGCGGCTCATGCGTAACTCGCAGATGCTTATGGCCGTGGCCGTCGCCTCGTTGGTCGCACTACAGGTGAGACCGGATCCCGGCCCGGCCGTTCAGCCGGCCGATCTGATCCTCCGTGGCGGTGTCATCTATACGCTGGAAGCCGACCGACCGCTAGCCAGCGCCGTCGCGGTGCGCGGCGGCCGTGTCGTCGCGGTAGGTGACGAGGCGGAGGGCGTCGAGCTTCACGGACGGGCGACGACCGTGGTCGAGCTGGACGGTGCCTTTGTGATTCCCGGATTCATCGACAGCCACACGCACTTCGACTACGCGGGTCAACTCCTGCTGGGGATCAATCTGCTCGACTGCTCGGACGCCGGGACGCTGGCGCGGAGGGTGGGCGCAGCCCGTGATCGGCTGCCCGAGGGCGCCTGGATAGTAGGCGGTGACTGGGGCGCTTACGAGGAGTGGGCGATGGGTTCGACGGGCCGCGAGGAGGAGAGCGTTTCCCGCGAACGTTTCAAGCCGCACCGCGGCATGGTGGACTCGGTGACATCGGGAACCCCGATCTTGCTCAGCCGCTGGGACCGCAGCGTTTACCTGGCGAACGGGGTGGCGCTGGCGCGTGCCGGCATCGACCGCTCTACTCCAGACCCCGAGGGCGGCGTCATCGAACGTGATTCGTTGACGGGCGAGCCGACGGGAATCTTGCTGGGCACGGCTGTCGACCTGGTGCGACGGGTGGTCGCGCCCAGGTCGTTCGAGCAGCGCTTGCTGGAAGCGGAGCTGGCTCTGCGGCGCTTGGCGGAGAACGGCGTAACGGGGATCCACGACATCACTCGAGCTGAGCAGATGCGCGTATTCAGGCACCTTCGGGACCGTGGCGAACTGACGGTGCGGGTCTACGCCCGTCCCACATTGGACCGTTGGTCGGAGTTGGCCGCGCTGGGTATCGGCGCCGGCTTCGGCGATGAGTACCTCAAGATCGGCGGCCTCAAGGGTTTCGTGGACGGGATCATGGGAAACTCGAGTGCCCGCTTCCGCGAGCCGTACGATCATCAACCTGACAACGCAGGAAGCTGGCGGACGATGGTGCTCGAGCCGCCCGGCATGGCGGAGCTCATCCGCGCCGCCGACTCGGTCGGCCTGAGTCCTCAGGTCCATGCGATCGGCGACCTGGCTGTCGACACACTGCTCGACTGGTACGAGTGGGCGATCGAGAGCAACGGTCGACGCGACCGCCGTTTTCGGATGATTCACGCCCAGGTGGTAGAACAAGATGATTTCCAGCGGTTCGGAGAACTGGGGATCATTGCTGAGGTGCAGCCGTACCACGCGATCGACGACATGCGCTGGATGGAACAGCGCATCGGGCGGGAGAGGGCTCGGGGCGCTTACGCGTTCAGGTCGCTGCTGGAAGGGGGTGCGATACTGTCCTTCGGCTCCGACTGGCCCGGCACCAACGCCGCCTGGTACCCCGCCAAGCCGCTCCTGGGCATTTATGCGGCTGTGACCCGGATGACGCTCGACGGCGAGCCCGACGGCGGCTGGTTCCCGGAGGAGCGCATCGATGTCGAGACCGCCATCCGCGCTTACACTCTCAACAACGCATTTGCGGCGGGAGAGGAGGAGGAAAAGGGGAGCGTTCGGGTGGGCAAGCTTGCCGATTTCACGGTGCTCGATCGCGATCTCACGCGAATAAGTCCGCAGGAGATAAAAGACGTCCGGGTGCTCGCCACCATCGTGGGTGGGCGCCCCGTGTACGCCGCGGCGGAGCTCGAAGGCCTGCACCGGCTGGCTCGCTGGACGGAGGTCAGTGAATGACGGGGCCGGTCGAGGTCCAATCCTCGAACGCGTCGAGGACAACAGCGGGTGAAGCACCCCGACCCGACCCCTGGTTGATCGCCGTCCCGGCGGCGGCCTTCCTGGCGCTAGCTGTCGCAATGATGCTGCGCGGGGTCGCGCCTTTTGCGAACTGGTTCTACATCTCCGCCTGGTATCCGACGATCCTGCTTCTGGACGCGTCCGTCGCGGCGCGCAGAGGCAGTTATTACCTCCTTTCGCGGCCGCGTTTTGCGACTTCACTCTTCGCCTGGTCTGCGGTCCTCTGGTTCTTCTTCGAGCTGGTGAACTTCCGGGTGGCCAACTGGTACTACGTAAACCTTCCACCGGACCTGCCGATTCGCTGGTTGGGTACGACGATCTCTTTCATGACCGTGCTCCCCGTGCTGTTCCTTGCGGAGCGTCTACTGGCGGCGGGGGGAATTTACGAGCGGATACGTTGGCCCGAGTTCCAGGTTGGCCAGCGCCTTTTGCGTGGTGTATTTGCGACGGGCGTAGCGTTTGCCGCACTGAGCTTGGCGTGGCCCCGCTACTTCTTTCCGCTCATCTGGGGCGCTCTGACGCTGCTGCTCGAGCCGCTGAACTATCGACGTGGTCCCCGGCGCTCGCTGATCGGCGACCTGTCCGCCGGCCGCCCGGCGAGGCTCCTGCGCTACCTTACAGGCGGCCTGGCGATCGGATTCATCTGGGAGCTGTACAACATCGAGTCGCGCAGCAAATGGATCTACACGGTTCCCGGTCTCGAGAATCTGAAGCTGTTCGAGATGCCGCTGCTTGGATTTGGCGGATTTCCGGTCTTCGCCGTCGATTGTTTCGTCGTTTATCAGACGCTGGTCATGGCCGGCGTCGCGGTGCCGGAGGAGGTGGTCGATCGAAGATCGGATATCAACCGCACTTCGCGACGGCTACTGCCGCGACGGCTAATGACGGCGACAGCGGCACTTCTCTTCTGCACGCTCGTGCTGCTGGGCATGGATCGCTGGAATACGGACTCGGTGAGGCCGAATCTGGATAGCTTGTGGGTGCTTCGACCAGAAGATCGCAGCCGGCTGGCGGTGACGGAGTACGGCGACGTGTTCAAGCTGGCCAACGTATCGGCGCGGGAGGTGGCCTCCATCGTGGGCGCGAGCGAGTCGGAAGCGGCCGAGTGGGTCGACGCCGCACGTCTCGTCACACTCAGAGGTATCGGTACGGCCAATGGCCGGCTTCTCTGGGGCGCCGGCATCAGGTCGGTGCACGAGCTTGCCGCCGCAGATCCCGCGGAACTGGGTATGCGTCTCCGGCAGATGAGCGAGCGGCCAAGGGTGGCGACGCCGCCGAAGGTCCGGGTCTGGGTCCAGGCGGCGATTCGCGAGGTCCAGGGTCGCGGCACAGCCGCCGTGGATGAGTGACGGCTGCTCTGCCGGATGCTGGCCCGAATCGCGAGAGCGGTTATTTTGTCGTCTTGCATACATGGGAGAGCGCGGCCCGGAAGCTCGTGAGCGCTACATGGCCCACCCAGCTGAATGAGGAAGACCGGTGCGGGTCAACTATCATCTTCACAACCAGTACTCCAGCGATGGCCGGGGCGGCACGGAAGAGGTTTGCGAGACCGCGGTCGAGCTCGGCTTCGAGGAGATCTGCTTCACGAACCACGCAGAGTCTCTGAGCTACGAGCGCGGTGACTGGGTGCTCGACCTAGTGGAAGCCCGACAGCGCTTTGAGCACCTGCAGCATGAGATCGAGCGACTTCAGCCACGCTATCCCGAGCTTCGAATCCTGCTTGGCGGCGAGCTGGAGTATCGTCCTGAATGGGTCGAGACTCTGGATGCGTTGGTTGATTCCGTCGATTTCGATCTGATCCTGGGCTCGGTCCACGTCGTGGACGGGCAGCAGATATCGGCGGGGGGCTCGGTCGCGGAATACTTCAAGAAGAGGGATTCGTCCGACGCGTACGGACGCTACTTCGAGACCGTCGACGAGATGCTAGACTGGGGCAGTTTCGATGTCGTCGCACATCTCGACCTGGTCAAGCGCTTCGGCGTCAAGTACTACGGGCCCTTCGATCCCTATCCTTTCACTTCACAGATACGCGGACTGCTCGAGAAGGTGGTTGCGAAGGGTCTGGGCTTGGAAGTCAACACGTCGGGTGTTGTGCAGTCTCCCGCCGAACCCTTTCCGGGGCTGGACATACTCCGGATGGCCAGAGAGGCGCGCGTGGCCACGGTGACCATTGGAACCGATACCCATGTCCCATCCAGCTTCGAGCAGGGCTGGGAGGTGGGAATGCAAACGCTGCAGCGCGCCGGCTTCAGCGAGATCACCCTGTTCTCTCACCGGATCCGCAGGAACGTGCCAATCGCTTGGGAGCCCGAGGAGGTCGAGTAGATCCCCGGGGCTGGAAGCGCGCCTAGAAGCGCGATCCCGGGCCGTCGATCGGGCAATAAACGTTCAGGTGACCGCAACGGCTGCAGTGCCAGCCGACCCACTCCGGCGGCAGGGCCGCGTCGCTCTGGCGCAGGGACCGGAAGCGAAGGTGGTGGCCGCTTCGGCCCAGCACGGCATGGCAGCCGGGTAGCTGGCAGCGAACGCGGTGGCCGGGCTCGATTCTCTCGGGATACAGCCATTCCCGCAGAGACACGGTATTCGGGTTGGGGCGATTTCTGATCATTACTCGTCGAATCTACGCGCTGTTCGGCTCTGCCAACAGGGCGCGCTGAGCGCTCTTAGTCTCCGATGATCTTCACTATGACGCGCTTGGGCCGGCGTCCGTCCCACTCGCCGTAGAAGACCTGCTGCCAGGGGCCCAGGTCGAGCTCGCCCTCGGTCACCGGTATGATCACCTCGTGGCCGATCGTCAGGTTCCTGAGATGGGCGGCCCCGTTGTCCTCCCCGGTCCGGTTGTGCAGGTAGTCGTCACCGCGGGATGGGTGTGCTTTCCAGGGCGCCAGGTCACCCTCCAGCCAGTCGAGGATATCCTGGTGCAGGCCGGATTCGTTGTCATTCACGAAGACGGAAGCCGTGATGTGCATGGCACTCACCAGGCAGAAGCCTTCCTGGATTCCGCTCTTGGCTAGCTCCTCTTCGACCCAGGGGGTGATATGGACGATCTCCTGGGGGCGCTGAGTGTTGAACGTACGGTACTGAGTATGCGATTTCATAAGCCATCAGTGGTCTGTTGTGAGACTGCGACCGTCCGCCCGTCGTGAGCACGGGCCGCTCCGTTCGCGGCGGCATCCCAACGGCTAGTCGTTGTCGGGACGCAGGCCGCGTTCCTGCAGGAACCGGCGAGCCTCGTCACGCCGACGCGGCAGCGTCCGGCCGTGATCGAGGTATTCCGGGCGCGATGCCGCGACCTCTGGTGTGTACTCCTCCAGGAAGCGACGGTAATAGAATGTGGCGGAATCCGTGTTGCCCAGCGCCAGATGCGCTTGCGCAGAGGCGGAGAGCGCCAGCAGATGGTTGGGCACCTCCGACAGCATCGTGCGCGCCTCCGACAGCGCCTCCTGCGGCTGGCCCGCCGCCATGTTCAACAGGGCTACATGGTAGCGCCCGTCGAGGTCAAGAGTGGAGAGTCCGCGATAGGCGCTGACCGCCATGGGTGTGAACTGAGCCGCTGCGGCCGTGTCGCCTGTCTCCTGAGCCATCATCGCCTGATTGAACAGGGCGTCGGCCGTGGCGCGCGGCGACGCCGGCGATGGCGCCGCCGACGGCAGCGCTCCGACTTCGGTGATCGAGATCGACTGAGCCGGGGGCTCGGGCCGCTGCGAGAGGTCGCCACCGTAATGACGGAGGGCATATCCGAAGGCGAAGGCGATCAAGGCGAGACCGAAGCCCTGGAGGCCTGAGAGGCCGCGGATCTTGCCGTTCGGCTTGGCCTGGACGCGAAGAGGGGCGCCGCAATTGCGGCAGAACTTGTCGGCGGCCGCGCGCTCGCTGCCGCAATTCGAGCAGCGCAAGCGATCTGCGGCGGGTTTCTCGGCGTTCTTCTGATTCATAGCTTATTGCGCGGTTGTCGGTTTGTGGTTGCAGGTGTCTTGAGACGGGCGGTAATCTAGGGGCGGCGGCGTCGCGTGCGGAAGGGCCGCTGGGCCGCTGTCGTGCTCAAAGAGCGAGGAACGGACGATCTTGGCCAGCTTTGGCAAGTACTTTCTTCCTGGCCCCACCGAGGTGAGGCCGGAGATACTCGAGACCATGCTGCGGCCCGTGATCGGCCACCGCGGCGCGGAGATGGAGGCGCTGTTGCGGCGGACGGGGCCACGGCTGAGCCGCTTATTCGGGACGGAGCGACCCGTCTACATCTCCACCTCCTCCGCTACCGGTTTGATGGAGGCGGCCATCCGCAACTGCGCGCGCTCGCGGGTGCTGTCCCTGGTATGTGGCGCCTTCAGCGAGCGCTTCTACAAGATAGCCCGAGCCTGCGGCCGGGAGGCCGATCGTCTTGATGTCGAGTTGGGCGCGTCCAACGAGCCGGGTCCGTTGCTGGAGGCGTTGGGCCGGTCCCAGTACGATGCTGTGACAGTGGTGCACTCGGAGACGTCGACGGGCGTGCTCAACCCTGTGGCAGAGATCGCGGCGGCTATCCGCGCCGCCGCCCCCGAGACGTTCTTGCTAGTCGACTGCGTGACTTCGCTCGCCTCGGCTCCTGTGCAGGTAGATGGGTGGTCGCTCGATTTTGCGCTCGCCGGGTCCCAGAAGGGGCTTGCCTTGCCTCCTGGTCTGGCGTTGGGAGCCGCCTCGCAGCGGGCCTACGAGCGTTCCCTGGAGATGCCGGGTAGAGGCCTCTACTTCAGCTTCGAGGCGTTCGAAGAGGCGGCGGCGAGCTGCCAGACCTCTAACACTCCAGCCGTGTCGTTGCTTTTCGCGCTGGAGCGGCAGCTCGAGCGGATCGAAGCGGAGGGCCTGGAGACGCGCTGGGCCAGGCATCGGGCGATGGCGGAGCGCGCCTGGCGCTGGGTCGAGGAGGCCAGCGGCAGCACCGGGCTGGATCTGCGGGTGCTGGCGAGCGAGGGCCGGCGCTCGCCTTCGGTGACGTGCATTGGCTTGCCCGAAAACCTGAGCGGCGTAGAGATCACACGCCGCATGGCTGCCCGCGGCTACACGATCGCGTCGGGCTACGCCGAACTAAAGGACAGGTCAATTCGAATCGGTCACATGGGCGACCATTCCGTGGGGGAGCTCGAAGACGTGCTTGAGGCTCTGACTGGGGTGATCGAGGAGCTGGTCTAGAGAGTAGGAAGATGTCAGGCAAACCATCGAACGTCTATCGCGTGCTGCTCGCGGATGAGATAACGGCTCGGGGCCTCGAGATACTTGCGGCGGCGGAGGGGCTCGAGGTCGATGACCGGTCCGGCATCAGTGCCGACGAGCTACTGAAGATCATCGGCGGCTATGAGGCGCTCATCGTTCGCAGCCGCACCAAGGTGACCAACGAAGTCATTGAGGCAGGCGAACGTCTCAAAGTACTGGGCCGGGCCGGTGTCGGTGTCGACAACATTGACATCGAGGCCGCCACGCGGCGCGGCATCGTCGTGCTGAATGCGCCAGGCGGCAACGTCATCTCCGCTGCGGAGCATACCCTTGCTCTCATGCTGGCGCTGGTGCGACATGTAGCGCGGGCCGACGCCTCGCTGAGGCGCGGGGAGTGGGAGCGGGGACGATTCCGCGGTATCGAGCTTCATGGTAAGACGCTGGGCCTTGTGGGTGCCGGTCGCATAGGTGCCGAGGTGGCCAAGCGGGCTCAGGCTTTCGGAATGAAGGTGATGGCCTTCGACCCCTACCTCCCCCGCGAGCGGGCCGAGCAGGCCGGGATCTCACTGGTCGACCTCCAGGGTCTGCTGGAGACTGCCGATGTGATTTCGATCCACACCCCGCTCACAGATGAGACGAAGGGACTGATCGGGGCGGACCAGCTCAGCCTTATGAAGCCGACAGCCTACCTTGTCAACGCGGCGCGGGGCGGCGTCATCGATGAGATTGCTTTGGCCGATGCGCTTCGCGGCGGCCGCCTGGCGGGGGCCGCGCTGGACGTCTTCGAACAGGAGCCGGTACCCGCTGACCACCTGCTTCTTCAGTTCGAGAACGTGCTGGCGGTCCCCCATCTGGGTGCCGCTACGCAAGAGGCCCAGACCAGTGTTGGTATCGAGATCTGCGAGTCGGTACGCGACGCACTCCTCGAGAACGACTTTCGCGCCGCGGTCAACGTGCCGGAGCTGGCGAGCCGACGGTACGCCGATCTGGCGCCGCTCATCGATTTGACCCATCGACTGGGCCGGGTGCTGTGCGGTTTGTCTCGTGGCAGTCATCGCGCCTTCGAGGTGCGCTACGCCGGTACTCACGAGAGTGCGTTGCGGGCGGTCGCCGCAGCCGGCGTACGCGGCCTTCTCTGTGAGGTCGTTGCTGGCCCGCTCACCATGGTCAATGCGTTGCACGTAGCGGCGGATCGAGGACTCGCGGTCAGAAGCTCCTGGCTCGGCGCGACCGCCGCGGCCAGCGAGATCGTGGAACTGCGGCTACGGACGGCCGAAGGGACCCTGGTCGTGGCGGGTGTGTTGCTGGCGGGTGACCACGCGCGGATCACGCGGATCGATGAGTATCGGGTAGATATCCAACCGCGCGGCACACTAATCGTGCTGCGTAACCGTGATGTGCCGGGTGTTGTCGGGAAGGTCGGAAGCGTTCTGGGAGAAGCGGGAGTGAACATAGCGGAGTACCACCAGGCTCGACGGGAGGCGGGCGGCGCGGCGCTGGCGGCGATCGCGGTGGATGGTGGTGTGGGCCACGCGGTAATCGAGCGGCTGGCCGCTCTGCCGGAAGTCGATGGGGTGTGGGAGATCCAGTTGCCGGAGGAGTAGGGTGTGAGGTCGCGGTTGGGGGCGGATGACCGGGCGCGGGAACCGGCTCCCTGAGCGCGGGTCGGCTACCCTGAATGATGTTCCTCAGTTGGCATGGCGGCGGCTATCGTCGTCGTCTTCGCGCTCAGCGCTGCAAGACGCCGTGGCGTCGCAGGACCTCCAGAGTCGCCTCGATGGGCAAAGCCTCTGCCGTACCTCGGTGACCGCTCACCGTCGTAGCCTTGAATAGCGAATTGTAGATCGCCTCCTCGGTGGCCTCGACGACGGCCTGGAACAAGGGTGACATCGCATCGTTGGGCAGCTCGGCGGTTGTGCGAGGGGCTCTCTGGGCGGCGGCCCTGCGAACGGATTCCGCTGTGGAGAAGGCGATCACGTAATCACCGGACCCGTTCGTGCTGGGTGATCCGGTGCGTGCCAGACCGTGGGTCGCTCTCCTCGCCAGTCGCTTCAACTGATGCGGAGACAGAGGCGCGTCGGTGGCTACGACGATCATGATCGAGCCGTCGCCCGGGTCTGCCGGTCTGTTTTCTGCGTTGGGCTCGACATATCTCTGGAAGATGTAGCGGCCGAGCTCTCGGCCCACCGGGGCGCCCATGATTTCCAGGATGCCGCCGAAGTTGGACTGAACGAGCACGCCGACGGTCCAGCCGCCCAGCTCGGCGGGCAACGAACGCGAGCTGGTGCCGATCCCGCCCTTCCAGCCGAAGGCGAGGGTCCCCGTGCCGGCGCCGACGGCGCCCTCATCGACGGTGCCGGCCTCGGCGGTCTCCAGCGCGCGGATGAGATGCTCGGGGCGAACCGGGCGGGCCCGGATGTCGTTGAGGAAGCCGTCGTTGGTCTCGCCGACCACGGGATTGATGGAACGGACGGACTGCATGTCCGACCGGCCCGTCAGGTAGTCGACAAGCGCGTCGGCGACCCGCCAGACGCAGAGCGTACAGGTCAGCGCTATCGGCGTTTCGAGCTCGCCCAACTCCTCGACCTGAGTCAGGCCCAGCAGCTTCCCGTAGCCATTTATGACGTGAATCGCCGCGGGAACTCGCTCATTGAAGATGTTGCCTCCGTGAGGGAGAATGGCGGTGACGCCTGTGCGGATCGAGTCTCCCTCCCACACAGTCGCATGGCCCACGCGGACGCCCTCCACATCGGTGATGGCGTTGTGAGCCCCGGGTTGGAAGATGCCCGGAGCGATGCCCAGGTCGCGAGCGCGGGGGCGCTGGTTCTGAGCCACTGTCTCAGTCGCAGAGAGCGTCATGATGATCGCCGCCAGAATGGCGCGCTTTGGGTGTCCTACAAGCATGGGCTCGGGCCTCTGCTAGCGGTCGAGGTGGCGTTCCCGAACAGCCACGGCGGTGTCGGGCCGCTTAGTGATGATGCCGTCGACTCCCCACGCCAGCAACCGTTCCATGTCGTTGGGGTCGTCAACGGTCCAGATGTGGACGCGCATGCCCAGGCCGTGTGCCCGCTGAATCAAGCGCGGCGTCACGAGCCGTAGTCCCCAGTGCGTCTCGGGTACCTGCAGGGCATCGACCCGGCGACCCCAAAGCGCATCGAGGCGCGCCCAGTGGAGCAACATGAAGGGCAGCATCTGGTCGAGCGTGATACTTTGGGGGCCGGGATACGCGCGGAGCGCCGGCCG
>CP070722.1:454358-462067 GCA_020350785.1 Gemmatimonadota bacterium | reverse complement strand
GTTCAGGTATCGCAACCCGGTGCTTGACGAGCATTCGCTGGTGATCTCGATCTCGCAGTCGGGGGAGACCGCCGACACGCTGGCGGCGCTGCGGGAAGCCCGATCCCGCGGGGCGCGGGCGGTCAGCATCGTGAACGTGGTCGGTTCGACCATCGCCCGCGAATCGGATTGCGGCGTTTACATCCACGCGGGGCCGGAGATCGGCGTAGCCTCGACCAAGGCATTCACTTCCCAGGTTGCGGCGCTGGCGCTGTTCAGCCTCTACTTCGGGCAGAGCACCGGCGTGACGCAGAGCCGAGGCCGCGAGTTGGTGGCTGCGATGAGGCGCTTGCCCGACCAGATCTCGGAGATCCTTGACCGCAACGAAGAGATACGCGAGCTGGCACAACTTTACCACCACCACCGTAATTTCCTGTATCTGGGCCGCGGCTACAATTTCCCCGTGGCGCTGGAAGGCGCCCTGAAGCTCAAAGAGATCAGCTACATACATGCCGAGGGGTATCCAGCCGCCGAGATGAAGCATGGCCCCATCGCGCTGATCGACGAGAACATGCCCGTCGTGTTCATCGCACCCCGCGACAGTGTCTACCAGAAAGTGCTCTCCAACATCGAGGAGGTGAAGGCGCGCGGGGGTCGGGTCATCGCCATTACCACGGACGGCAACGGGGAGCTTCACGATCTTGCGGACCATGTCATATCGGTGCCCTCCACCTTGGAGATGCTGCAGCCGATCTTGACGGTGATACCGCTTCAGTTACTCGCCTATCATATCGCCGTTCTGCGAGGCTGCGACGTCGACCAGCCGCGCAACCTGGCCAAGAGCGTCACCGTGGAATGAGGGCGGTTGCGCTCTAACTAGCCAAAACATCAAGTTCCTCCCCCATGCGGGTCGTGTTGCAACGCGTCGCGCGGGCCGAGGTCCGCGTTGCTGGGCAGGCCGTGGGCGCCATCGGCCGCGGCTATCTGCTGCTCGTCGGATTCAAGGGCGGCGATAGCGAGGAAGACCTGCGCTGGATGGTGGAGAAGGTGCGGGGATTGCGGCTCTTCCCCGACAGCGATGGCAAGATGAACTTGCCGATCGACGAGATCGGCGGCGAGTTCCTCGTTGTATCCCAGTTCACGCTGTACGCGGATGTGCGTAAAGGCCGGCGGCCGTCCTTCGTGGATGCGGCGGAACCCGCCGAGGCTGAGCGCCTGTACGAACGCTTCGTCGACTTGCTCCGCTCGAGTACGATACCGGTGGCGACCGGCTCGTTCGGCGCGCTGATGGAGGTCGACTTCATCAATGATGGGCCAGTCACACTCATTTTGGAGAGGGACTGAAAGGTGAGATCTTGGGCCCCGGCGGTCTGGATCGTGGCTGCGATAGCGAGCCTGACGGCGACGGAGGCGGCACGGTGCCAGACTTCGTGGGACCCGAACGCTGTGGACTACGCCGGCCCACCCGAATGGCAGAGGGCGGCCGTCGCGGCGCTCAACCGTCACCTGCCGACGGACTCCGGCTATTGGGTGCTCGGCCCCCTCGACTTCGGAGTCGAGGTCTTCGACACGTTCAACGTCATTCCCACCACGTTGCGTATACTCGCGCCGGATCCGGCGTCATCGCGGACGATCACGCGAAGGCTTTGGGTTCCCACGGGGGGCGTTGCGCTCGAGGAGCTGCAGCCGGCGGACACCCTGGCGCACGAATTCCCACCCGGCTACTCCGGACGTGTTCTGAAGGGCTCGATCGCCGGCGAGCGGACGCTGGTTCAGGTGTTCACCGTCCAGGAGCACCGTTGGCTGCTGTGGGCGCGACGAGTGGAGGTGGCTGGGATCCGGCAGCCGGTGGGCGGCCCGGTCGCACGCTACAGCATCGCGGTAGCCGGCTACCTGGCGGCCGTCGACAGTGGCCGGAGGGCGCCACCCCCGCGGGCCGGCGACTTCGGCCTGGAGCCGATTTACGATCTTTACGCAGAGCCTCCCGAGCCGGTCGTGCGCGACGCGGAGGGCTACCTCGGCTTGCTGCACGGCCATCGCGCCTTCAGCCTGGGCAATGCGATCAACGATGTCTACGGGTTCATCCCCAGCCCTGCGCTGTCGCAGCGCCTCGAGAGTAGCGCGGATGCGGTCCTTTTTCTGAACAAGGAAGGCGATGCGGCGCTGCAGAGCAGATATCGGGATTTCGAGAGCGCGGGCGGCGGCTGGTCCGACCTCCCGGTACTGACCTCGCGATCGCTGCTGGAGTTGGCGCCGGGTCGATACGTGTATGCCACCGACCGTTACGGGGTCACGCGCGTGGCCCCGTCGGCGAATTTGTCGCGGCCCACGGTTCAGGCGAGCCCGGCGCTGCTGGCGCACGGAGACCCGGTGCGCGCCGCCGGCGAGCTGCTGATCTCGGCGGAGCCGGGAGGCAGGCCGCGGTTAGCGGAGCTCAACGTGCGATCGGAGGAGTACTTCTTCAGTAATCGCTCGCTGACTCTGTACGAGGACGTGGAGCGTCGCTCCAGTCGTTATGTCGCTGCCGTCGCTCACGTTCTAGCGGGGTTGGAGCAGGCGGGGGTGCCGACGGAAGACGTCCTGATTCGCAAGTATTGACCGGAAGACACAGCGTCCTACCAGAACTCATTCATGAAAGGCAGCGGATCAGTGAGCCGGACCCCCGGATTGATTCTGGCATCGCGTTCGCCCAGGCGGGCGGAGTTACTCTCCCGGCTTGGCCTGCAGTTCGTCGTGCGGGTGCCCGAGGTTGACGAGTCGTTGCGGCCGGGTGAGAGGCCGGACGATGCCGCCGAACGGCTCGCGCGAGACAAAGCGATCAGCGCCGTGGCCGAAGGGGCCATCGCTATCGGCTGTGACACGCTGGTCGTACATGGCGGAGAGGTACTCGGCAAGCCGCGAAATCGCGACGAGGCCGTGCGCATGGTATGCCGGCTACAAGGTAGCGAGCATGAGGTTCACACGGGAATAGCGCTGGCGACACCGGATCGAGTGGAGACCTCGGTGGAGAATACGCGGGTCTGGTTTCGCCGGCTTGATTCCCACGAATGCGACGAATACGTTGCGACCGGCGAACCCATGGACAAAGCCGGCGCCTATGGTATCCAGGGTTTCGGCGCTGCGATAGTAGAACGAATCGAGGGCGACTACTTCAACGTTATGGGTCTGCCGGTTCAGCGCCTCCTGGAACTGTTCCGCCGCTTTGGCTGGCGTTACGCTTTCCACGGACTCGTCGAATCGGACTGACCCGATCGGGTTCACCCTTTGTTACTGGGGAAGGACGTTCCACGCCTGACCGTGTCGATCGACATCCCGCAAGCGGTCCGCTGGCACGCTGGTGCCCTGCGAATCATCGATCAGACGCTCCTGCCGGCCGAATACAGAGAAATCGACCTGGTCGACGTCGATGACGTGGTCGAGGCGATCACGAGACTCAGAGTTCGCGGCGCGCCGGCCATCGGCGTGGCAGGTGCTCTCGGCCTGGTGGCGTCTCTCGGTCCGCATCTCGACCTCTCGGCGCCGGAGTTCAGGGCGCGCCTGGAGGAGAGCGGCGATCGCATCCGGAAGGCGCGACCCACCGCGACGAACCTGGCGTGGGCGGTCGATCGCCTACTGAGACGGGCGCGTTTGGATGCGGGCGCCAGCAATTCCGAGCTATGGTCCAGCTTGCTCGCCGAGGCGACGGCGATTCTTGAGGAAGACCGTGAGATGTGCCGGCGGATCGGTGAGCACGGGCTGAAGCTGCTGAGGGATGGCTCCACCGTGCTAACCCATTGCAACACCGGGGCGCTGGCGACCGCCGGTATCGGTACGGCGCTGGCACCGGTCTACCTGGCGGCGGAACGCGGCCTGTGCGTTCGCGTCCTGGCTACGGAGACGCGCCCGCTGTTGCAGGGCAGTCGCTTGACGGCCTGGGAGCTCGAGCGTGCCGGGATCGACGTCACCGTTCTGCCGGACGGAGCGGCGGCCGACGCGATGAGGGCCCTTGGTGTGGACATGGTCATCGTGGGCGCGGACCGCATCGTGGCCAACGGCGATGTGGCGAACAAGGTCGGGACTTATGGCCTGGCGATCGCGGCGCGGCACCATCGAATACCGTTTTACGTGGCGGCGCCCTCATCGACGTTCGACTTCAGTCTGGAATCTGGAGATCGGATCCCCATCGAACAGCGAGGCGGCGATGAAGTGCGGCGAATGTCGGGGCGGCAAATCGCACCCGAAACGGTGGCCGTCTACGGCGCGGCATTCGACGTCACGCCGGCGGAGTTGATCTCTGGGATCATAACCGAAGCCGGTCTCTTCAAGCCGACCGAGGTGTCGACGCTCCGGAGCCGGTCGGACAACGCTGAGGTGTGAAGCGGGTTGGTCGCCGGGACGGTTGGGACGTCCGGCGCACTCCGAGGTAAGGGCGATGAGGGAGTACCGAGCCAAGAGATCGACTCTGATATTCACACTCGGCTTCCTCGGTTTTCTCACCGTGCTGGTGGTGTTCGGCATCTTCTTTGCCGAGCCGAAGGTATTCTTCGTAGCCTTTCTGGCGTACGCGGGCTGGCGCTGGTACCAGATTCTCCGAACGCCGGTGATCATTCGCGTGGGCGCTGACGATTCCATCGAGCTGCAGAGCTTCATCCAGCGCATTGCGGTGCGGCCGGATCGGATCAAGCGAATCATGCGGGTCGCGCGCGGCTACTGGATGGAGTATGAAGGGGGCTCGGTCAGCCTGTATGGGAACATGGAAGGGATCGAGGATTTCCTATCCTATCTCGGCTCGAGAAATCCGGCTCTCGAAGTGAAGGTCTACCGTTGGGGTCAGAAGGGCGAGTGAGAACATGGCGGTGATACTCGCGATCGATCAAGGCACGACCGGCACTACGGTGTTGACCGTCGACCAAGAGGGAAGTGTGACGGGTCGAGCCTATCAGGAAATCGAGCAGCACTACCCGCGTCCCGGTTGGGTGGAGCATGATCCGGGTGAGATCTGGCGTTCCGTGCAACGTACGGTGGCAGCGGCGCTCGAGGCGGCCGGAAACACGCCGGAGGACGTGGCCGGGATCGGAATCACCAATCAGAGAGAAACGGTGGTCGTCTGGGATCGAGAGAGCGGTGAGCCGATCCACCGGGCGATCGTCTGGCAGTGCCGGCGCACGGCACCGCAATGCCGGACGCTGGAGAAGGCGGGTCGGGGGCCGTTGGTCCGAGAGCGCTCGGGCTTGGTCATCGACCCTTACTTCTCCGGTACCAAGATAGCCTGGCTGCTGGATAACGTGCCGGGCGCCCGCCGGCGGGCCGAGGCCGTCGAGTTGGCGGCTGGGACGATCGACAGCTGGCTGATCTGGAAGCTGACCGCGGGTCGAACCCATGCGACCGAGCCGACCAACGCATCGCGCACCCAGCTGTATCGGATAGACGAGCAGCGCTGGGACCCGGAGCTTTGTGGCCTGCTGGGTGTGCCGGAGGCGATGCTGCCTGCGGTGCGGCCATCCGGTGGTGTCTTCGGTATCTCAGATGGCCGCGGTGTGGGGCTGGAGGCGCCGATCGCCAGCGCGATCGGCGATCAGCAGGCGGCGCTCTACGGCCAGGGCTGCTGGGAGCCGGGTTTGGCGAAGTGTACGTACGGCACCGGTGCATTTCTGCTGGTGCATACGGGCGACGAGTTGGTGCCGTCCCGGCATGGGTTGCTGACCACGGTCGCTTGCGGCCCGCGCGGCGGGGCGACCTATGCGCTCGAGGGGTCGGTCTTCATCGCGGGCGCTGCGGTGCAATGGCTGCGGGATGAGCTGGGCGTGGTCAGCAGTGCGGCCGAGACCGAGGACCTGGCCCGGTCCCTAGCCACGAACGAGGGAGTCTACTTCGTGCCGGCCTTCGTGGGGTTGGGCGCCCCGCACTGGCTGCCGGAAGCGCGGGGGATGCTGGTCGGGCTGACGAGGGGAAGCGGTCGAAGGCACCTGGCCCGGGCCTCGCTCGAGGCGATGGCGTTCGCCGCCCATGATCTGATGGAGGCGATGGCGGCGGATTGGGGACGACCGGTTCGCGAGCTGCGGGCCGACGGTGGTGCGGCGGCCAACGACTGGTTGATGCAGTTCCAATCGGATATTGCCGCGATAAGGGTGGGTCGCCCGCGCCTGGTGGAGACCACGGCGCTGGGAGCAGCGGGCCTGGCGGGTCTTGCCGTCGGGTTCTGGTCGGATCCTGGCGCTCTGCGGGAGGTTCAGGCGTTGGATCGTCAATTCGAGCCTGCCCTGACGGATGAAGACCGCGGCCGATTACTGAAGGGCTGGCGACGGGCGCTGGTGGCGGCGGAAGCCTGGGCGCGCGCCGGTGTTGAGGGTGAGGGAGATGACTGAAGACCGGCCGCTGCGCATTGGCGTGATCGGAAGCGGAGAGTCGCGTCCGGAGATCACCGAGCTGGCCCGCCAAGTGGGTGAGGGCATCGCGCGTGAGGGTGCTGTGCTGGTGTGCGGCGGTCTGGGTGGCGTGATGGAGGCTGCGGCGGAGGGCGCGCGTGCGGCCGGCGGTATCACAGTGGGTATACTTCCCGGCGCAGAGCCGGCCTCGGCCAATCGGGCCATCCTCATACCCATCCCCAGCGGCCTGGGTGAGGCCCGCAATGCCCTTGTAGTACGCGCTTCGGAGGCGGTTATCGGAGTCGCCGGCGGTTGGGGCACTCTCGCTGAGGCCGCCTTCTGTCTGAAGTTGGGAGTGCCGCTCATCCTGTTGGCAAGCGAGCTACCGGAACTGCCGGTACCCCGAGCCCAATCAGCCGACCAGGCGGTAGGCTGGGCGATCGAGCAGGCCGGCGCGCGGCGCGGGTGATGGTCTACCGTCAGCGGGAGGCGGACTGCCGTGGTTGTGCTGGGTGAGCTGGTACTCTGGGCCGCGGCTCCCGTTCTGGCACTCGCGATGTTCGGCAGCGTGGGCGGGACGAGGCCCGGCCGAGCGGAGCTGGCAGCCGTCGGTCGGCGCGCTGCGGTCGCGGCGTCTGTTCTGGTGCTCATTTCTCTCACGGGCCTCGCGTACGCCCTCATCACGGTTCGACTCAGGTACGCGATCGTGGCCGGCTACACCGGTTTCCAGGACACTTGGCCGTTGCGTCTGGCGGCGATTTGGATCGCGCCCGGCGGGGCATCGCTGCTGGTGCTGTGGCTGTTGATCACAGCCGCCGCCCTCAGCTCGCACCTCGAGACCTCGCAGCGGGCGGCTCTGCGGACGGGACTGCTGTCGGCGCTCGCGATCGTGGCGCTGCTGGTGGTCGGACGCGCCCGCCCGTTCGCGCAGCCGGAGCCGCCTTCTCTCGTGGTAGCGAGCCTGCCATTGCTCGCCCGGGGCGCGGCCTGGCAAGTCGAGGCATGGGCTGGCCACCTCGCGACGGCCTGCGCCGCCTTCGCGTTTGCCGGCGTCGCGGCCACGCGTATCACCGAGTCTGTGGCCAGTCAGCGAAGCGAGCGAGCGGCAGTGAGGTTGACGGCCGGGTTGCTCGTGGTGGCCGCCACGGCTGCGGCCTGGCGGTCCTACGTTAGCAGCGGCTGGCTACTGGACGTCGGCGGGATCGCCGCAGTCGCGGTGCACCTACCTGCCTGCTGCGTCGCCATCGGATACCTCCACGCGCCGGCCCGGGCGCCCGCCGCCGGGTGGTCGGACCGCTGGCAGAGGATCCTGGGCCTGGCGATCTTCCCGGCCGTCCTCGGGGCGGGGGCGGCGCATTTGGCCGGCCCGGACGCTCGCAGCTCGGC
>CP070722.1:449930-454258 GCA_020350785.1 Gemmatimonadota bacterium | reverse complement strand
GAGATGGACACCGATCTGTCACCCGGACAGTGCCGCGCGACCTGCACGATCGCTGCCGCCGGCACGAAGCGCCGCCTTGTTCAGCGGTGCATGCGAAGCTGGAACAGATCTCTGGAGACAAAAAAAACCCCGGGAGGCCGCGTGCCAGGCTGGCGCCGACTCCCGCCAAGTCAGACGCTACCAACAGCTCAGTCACGCAAGCCTACCCCGGGGTCTACTTCTCTATGCCTTCTGAGCCGGGGTCATTCGCACACAGCGCCCGCTGACCTCCCCCCTATGTCCTTGCCTTTTCAACAAAGCGGACTGACCCACGAACGAACGACCACCGGCCTCAGCTCATCACACCCGAATCACCCACAAACCGCTACTTCAGTTGTTTGGGGCCGGGCCCCCTACCCCTCAACGGCCCGTTCCGGCCCGGCCGACCCTCTCCAAGGCAAGCGCCGTGCCCAGGTCGACCCCATCCTCTAAGCCCTTTCTCTATTTGATCTTATAACATCAGCGCCCCCCAAAGTACGCCCGATTATCGGCCCGCCGATCGGTCAGCCTGACCTGCCTTCCACGGACATTCTGACCGAAGATCGCCTGGCTACCCCTTGTCAGCACCCGCCGATCGCTCTAACTTAGCTTACCTCCCCACCGCTACTCCTTCCGTGGAAGAATCCAATGGAGCAGCGCTCCATCCTACACATCGATCCCGTCAGCGCCGATCTGCTGCGCCGTATCGGCGAGCTCGTGCTCGCGGGTACGGAATGTAATCTAAGCCACAGCCTTACCGCCGTCCGCGACTCACTCGGCCTCCGCTCCGCTCTCTGGCTCTACGCCGACGGAGCGCTGGAGCTGCTCGACGCCCAACCCGCCGCCCGGTCGGCGGTGGAGCGGTTGGCGCCGGCCGTGCGGCGCTGGGCGGAATCGCTGACGGCGCCGCGACTGCGCCAGGGCGAGCTGGGAGCGGACGTCCTAGCCGCGACGAGCCGGTCGCAGATGATCTGGCCTTTGGACCTGGAGGGTAAGGAGCGAGCCCTTTGGGTGGTGGAGTCCGAGGCGGATCTGATCCCCGATCTGACCTCGGTCGCCCAGCTGCTGCGGGTGGCGGTGATGCTGGTCCAAGCCCGGCGGCGCCAGGCGGTACACGAGGAGCAGTTGCGGGATCTGCGCTCTGCCCAGGAGTTGATGGGCCATATCGTCGATGCCCTGCCGGTGGGCCTTTACGTGGTGGACAGCGACTATCGGATCGTGGCCTGGAACCGGAAGCGGGAGACCGGCACACAGGGTGTGGCGCGCGAGGACGCCATCGGCAAGTCGGTATTCGAGGTGCTTTACCGGCAGCCGAAGGAGCGTTTGAGCGATGAGCTTCACGAAGTCTTCGCGACCAACGAGATCCGCCGCTTCGAGGTGGAATCGAGCGCGTCGGGTGAGCGTCGCTACTACCGGCTCACCAAGGTGCCGATGCACGTAACGCGGACGGGGCAGGTGACCCACGTCATCACGGTGGGCGAGGACATCACCGAGCAGAAGCGTATTGCCGAGCGCATCTCGCATGCGGAGAAGCTGGCCGCGCTGGGGCAGATGGCTGCGGGCGTCATGCACGAGATCAATAACCCGCTGGCGACGATCACGGCCAGCATGGAAGCGCTCCGAGAGTTGGTGGAGGAGGACTCCGAATCGCTGGAGCTGATCTCCATGGTCGAGACGGAAGTCGATCGCTGCAAGCGGATCGCCCGCGATCTACTGGCCTTCAGCCGGCCGCCACCCAGCGAGAAGGGGCCCGCGGACGTCCAGGATACGGTCGAGGAGACGCTGAAGCTACTCCAACATCACGACCGCTTCAAGAAGATCCGCGTGCAGCGTGAGTACGTCTACGATCTGCCGCTGGTCTGGGGAAACTCGGAGCGCCTCGTACAAGTCTTCGTCGCTCTGGCCCTGAACGCGCTGGATGCGATGGAGGACGACGGTGAGTTGCGCGTTCGAACCGAGGTATTGGGACCCAGAGAAGAAGAGGTGGGCATATCTTTCATCGACACGGGTTGCGGCATCCCGCAGTCGGAGCTCGCCAAGATATTCGAGCCCTTCTACACGTCCAAGCTGCCCGGCAAAGGCACGGGACTGGGGCTATCGATCTGCTACGGAATCATCCAGGAACACGGCGGCCGAATCGAGGTCGACTCGGCGATCGGAGTGGGGAGTAACTTCCGGGTCGTGCTTCCGATCTACCGCGCATCGGCTGCGAAGACCCGCCGAAAGGGCTGATGCCTAGCAATGGGGGAATGGCGCGTGTCTGCAGATATCAGAATCCTGTTGGCTGAAGACGAGCGGAACCTCTCACGTATACTCGAGACACAGCTTCGTAAGAAGGGCTTCGAGGTAGAGGTCGCCTACGATGGGCGCGCCGCGGTCGAGCTTCTCAAGGGCGCCGAGTTCGATGTCGCCCTGGTCGATCTGGTGATGCCCGAACTGGACGGCATCGGCGTGCTTCGCGAGGCGGCCGGGCTCGATGCGCCGCCTGAGGTCGTGATCGTTACCGGCAACGGAACCGTGGAGACGGCCATCGCGGCCATGAAGCTGGGTGCCTACGACTACGTCACCAAGCCTTGCCGCGTGGCCGAGCTGGAGATGCTCGTGCGGCGCGCCTATGAGAAGCGCCGCCTCGCCCAGGAAAACGTCCGCCTGCAGACCCGATTGTCGCGCCGTGAGGAGTTTCCCGAGATCGTCACCGCCAGTCCCGCCATGGAAAGCGTCCTCGAGCTGGTCCGCAAGGTGGCCAGCTCCAACAGCGCCGTGTTGATCACTGGTGAGAGCGGCACAGGCAAGGAGCTGGTCGCGCGAGCGATCCATCGGCTCTCACCACGTGGCGAGGGTCCACTCACCGACATAAACTGCGCCGCCATCCAGGAGAACCTCCTGGAGTCAGAGCTCTTCGGTCACGAGCGCGGCGCCTTCACCGGAGCCATGACACGCAAGCTCGGGCTCTTCGAGCTGGCAGACGGCGGCACGCTGTTCATGGATGAGATCGCCGAGCTCGCGCCGCGCCTCCAGTCAAAGCTTCTGCGAGCTCTGGAGATGGGTGAGTTCTTCCGCGTAGGCGGCACGCAAAAGGTCAGCACCGACATCCGGCTGCTGGCAGCGACGAATCGGGACCTCGAGCACGAGGTCGCCGAGGGCAACTTCCGCGAGGACCTCTTCTATAGAGTCAACACTCTGACGATCCACATACCGCCGCTGCGGGAGCGCCACGAGGACATCCCCGTTCTTGCGCGGCACTTCCTCGAGCGCCAGGCGAGTGCCACCGCCCCAGAGCTGACCGACACGGCGCTGGACGCTCTGGTCCAGTACAGTTGGCCCGGCAACGTGAGGGAGCTTCGCAATGTCATGGAGCGCTTGGCCATCCTTCGGGCCGGCGAGAGGATCCAGCTGGAGGATCTGCCCCGTGATCTTGCCCGGGATCAACGAACCGACGGTGGAAACTCGTCGCTCATCGGCGAGAGCGTCTCGCTGGAGCACCTCGAGCGAGCCCACATCGAAGCCGTCTTGTCGAAAGAGAACTGGCACCAGGGACGGGCGGCGGATACGCTCGGGATCTCAGCCAAGACGCTCTACCGCAAGATCCGGCTCTACGGACTGGAGCGTACCAGGTAGGTTCGCCGGCGACAGCCTCGCTCTAGGCGTCGCGCGCCTGCTCGCTCAGGACCGCGACTTCGTTCTCCAGGACCTGGACGAAGCCGCCCGCCACCCTGAACAGCCGTGTTCCCGCCGTCGTTTCGACGCGCAGCTCGCCTTCGCCGAGTAGAGCGATCAGTGGAGCGTGGCCGTAGAGGATCCCGATCTCGCCGTCGTGTGCCGGAACGACGGCAAACTTCACGGGGCCCTCGAAGACCTTGAGCTCCGGCGAGATCACCGAGAGGTTGAACGTGCGGCCGCTGCCTGGAATCGCCATCCTTACCCCTGCAACTGCTTCGCCTTGTCGACGGCCTCGTTGATGTCGCCGACCATGTAGAACGCCTGCTCCGGCAGTTCGTCGAACTCGCCGTTGACGACCCGCTCGAACGACTCGATCGTGTCCTCGAGCTTTACGAACCGACCCTCGGTACCGGTGAACTGCTCGGCGACGAAGAACGGCTGCGAAAGGAAACGCTCGATCCGGCGCGCGCGATTGACGTAGATCTTGTCCTCCTCGGAGAGCTCGTCCATTCCCAGGATGGCGATGATGTCCTGCAGGTCCTTGTAGCGCTGTAGGATTTCCTGCACGCGAGTGGCGACCCGGTAGTGACGTTCACCCACGTATTGCGGATCCAGCAAGCGGCTGGTCGAGTCGAGCGGATCGACGGCCG
>CP070722.1:439414-449830 GCA_020350785.1 Gemmatimonadota bacterium | reverse complement strand
TCGCCAGGCCGCGCACCATGGCGTCGGCGACGTCGTTGTTCGCGTGAGTCCACGCGTCGATCACCCGGTTGTAGCGCTCACCGTTCGAGATCACGCCCTTCTCGTACGCCTTCGTGAACCGCTCCGTGTCGCTCCGCGCCGACACGATGATCTCGGCCTTCTCCGGCGGAATCTCCAGGTCCTCGACGCCGATCGACGTGCCACCCACCGTCGCGTACTTGAAACCGAAATCCTTGAGCCGGTCCAGAAAATCCGTCGTGCGGCTGAGCCCCACTTGCCGGAAACACTGGAACACCAGATCCGACAGGGCGCTCTTGTTCATCGTGCTGTTGACGAACTGAAGCTCCTCCACAACGATATCGTTGAACAACACACGGCCCACCGTCGTCGCCAGCCAATCACCGCCGTGGCGGAAATGGATGGGCGCATGGTAGTCGGTCGCCCCGTCCTCCCGCATGAAGCACCCGTTGGCCAGCGCGAGCTCCACCTCCTGCACATGCGAGTAGCGCGGCGCCTTTTCGATCCGCTGCTCGAAATCGGCCGGCAGCTTGCACAGGTAGTGGATACCCAACACCATGTCCTGGCTGGGTGTCGCGATCGGCTTCCCGTCGGACGGCTTCAAGATGTTATTCGAAGACAGCATCAAGACCCGGCACTCCAGCTGGGCCTCGAACGACAGCGGCACGTGCACCGCCATCTGGTCACCATCGAAGTCGGCGTTGAACGCCGCACAAACCAGAGGGTGTATGCGGATCGCCTTCCCCTCGACCAGTACCGGCTCGAACGCCTGAATGCCCAAGCGGTGAAGCGTGGGCGCACGGTTCAGAAGCACGGGGTGATCCTTGATGATGTCTTCCAGGACCTCGTAGACCCGCGGATCATCACCCCGCTCGACGATCTTCTTGGCCCGCTTCACCGTCTCCGCTTCGCCGCGGCGCTCGAGCTCGTGAATGATGAATGGCCGAAACAGTTCCACGGCCATCACCTTGGGCAACCCGCACTGATGCAGGCGAAGCTCCGGTCCCACAACGATGACCGAGCGGCCCGAGTAGTCGACCCGCTTGCCCAGTAGGTTCTGGCGGAAGCGACCTTGCTTCCCCTTCAGCATGTCCGACAGCGCCTTGAGGGGACGTTTTCCTCGACCCCGGATAGCCTTGCCGCGCCGCCCGTTGTCGAACAGTGCGTCGACCGCCTCCTGCAGCATGCGCTTCTCGTTCCGCAGGATCACCTCGGGTGCCCGCATCTCCATCAGCTTCTTCAACCGATTGTTCCGGTTTATCACGCGCCGATAGAGATCGTTGAGATCCGAGGTCGCGAAGCGGCCGCCATCGAGCGGAACCAGAGGCCGAAGATCCGGCGGCAGCACCGGGATCACATCCATCACCATCCATTCCGGTCGATTACGCCGCTCGAGATCATCGTCGCTGTTCCTGAACGCGTCCACTACCTTCAGGCGCTTGAGGTGCTGCTTCTTGCGATGCTGGCTGGTCTCCGTCGACACCCGCCGCCTTAGATCCTTCGCCAGCTCGTCGACATCGGCTTGCGAGAGCAGGTTTCGCACCGCCTCAGCCCCAATCTCCGCCCGGAACTCGCTGTCGCCCTCCTCCTTGGCCTTGGCCTTGAGCTCGAAGTACTCCTCCTCCTCGACAAGCTGTTTGGCCTTGACCTTCTGCCCGCCCGGCTCGACTACCACATAACTGGCGTAATAGATGACCTTCTCTAGATCGCGCAGCGTCATCCCCAGCAGGTAGCCCATCTGCGATGGTAGCGTCTTGAAGAACCAGATGTGAGCCACCGGAACGGCCAGCTCGATGTGACCCATTCGCTCACGCCGAACCTTGGACAGCGTCACCTCTACTCCGCACTTGTCGCAGACGTGACCCCGATAGCGGATTCGCTTGAACTTGCCGCAGTGACACTCCCAGTCCTTCACCGGGCCAAAGATCCGCTCGCAGAACAGACCATCCCGCTCGGGCTTGAAGGACCGATAATTGATCGTCTCAGGCTTCGTCACTTCACCGTAGCTCAACGAGCGTATCTGCTCGGGCGACGCGATCTTCAGCTGGATGAAATCGAACTCCTGAGGACGAGTCTCGCGGTGCCTTGGGAAGTCGATCATTTCTTTCCTCTAGTGCTGGGCTACCCTATACTCCGTCATCACTCTGGCCAAGCTCGACGCTCAGCCCCAACGACTGCAGTTCTTTGACCAAAACGTTGAAGCTCTCGGGAATACCCGGATCCGGCAGGTTCTCGCCCTTGACGATGGCCTCGTACGCTCGCGAACGTCCCGAGACATCATCGGACTTCACCGTCAGCACCTCCTGGAGCGTGTGCGCCGCGCCATAGGCTTCCAGCGCCCACACCTCCATCTCACCAAAGCGCTGCCCACCAAACTGCGCCTTTCCGGCAAGCGGCTGCTGCGTCACCAATGAGTACGGGCCGATCGACCGGGCGTGGATCTTGTCATCCACCAGGTGGGCCAGCTTCATCATATAGATGTTCCCGACCGTCACCTCCATCGTGAAGTACTCGCCCGTCCGGCCGTCGCGCAGCCGCGTCTTTCCGGCCGGCGTTAGCCCCGCCCCACGCATGAACTGCTCTACCGCCTCGTCCAGACCCTCCCTGCTCACCCTGCGGCGCGACAGCTTCGCGGCCGCCTCGAAACCCGCTTTCGCCAAACTCGCTTCACCCTGCCGTGACGCCAGCTCCGAAGCCGCCGCCACCAGATAGTCCTCCACTGCCGACAGGTAATCGGTTACCAGTTTCGAGTCCGAGTCGGCTGCCACGGCATCCAGGGCCCGGCCCAGGCCGAGCGGTGAGCCCGACGGGCGCGTGCCGTTACCGTGCTGCTGCCCTCTCTGCACACCACTGCGCCGCAGCGCACGGATCAGCTCGAATACGTGCTGGTCGGTCAGCTCGGGCGGTTCTGCGCTCTTGATGTTATGGCAGTCGTGCGCCCAACGTACGCCCGCGAGCTTCAGCAGAACGCCGATCTCGTCTTCGGTGGCCCCGTGGAACACCGGAGTCTTCGCCTCGAAACCGAGGATGCGCCCGCACCAGCCCAGGTGCGTCTCCAAAATCTGGCCGACGTTCATTCGGCTCGGAACACCAAGCGGGTTCAGAACGATATCGATCGATGTCCCGTCCGGGAGATAGGGCATGTCTTCTTCGGGAACGATCCTCGCGATTACACCCTTGTTCCCGTGTCGACCGGCCACCTTGTCACCAACCGCGATCTTACGGCGCTCTGCTATGTACACCTTCACCAGCTGTACCACGCCCGGAGACAGCTCGTCGGGCTGCAGCACCTTGTCGATCGATTCCTCGGTCTTCTCTCGGATGCGCTCGATGCGCTGCCGTGACTCCTCGATCACCCGCTGGACCTTCTCATTCGCCGCGGGGTTCTTGATCTTCAAGGCCGTCAAGTCGAGCTTCGAGAAATCCAGCTCATCAACCAGGTCGGCCGTCAACTTCTTGCCCTCCTTGAAGAACGGCTCGATC
The DNA here is from genome assembly GCA_020350785.1 of Gemmatimonadota bacterium. Taxonomy (GTDB): domain Bacteria; phylum Gemmatimonadota; class Gemmatimonadetes; order Palauibacterales; family KS3-K002. The sequence continues at coordinate 446,329 of CP070722.1, read as the reverse complement.
GTGCCGCGCTTCAAGAATAGCTGAACCGCCTGATCTCTCAGCAGCTCACGCAACTCCTCATCCCGCACCTCGGTCACCCGAGCGATCTCATCACGCTCCTGCTCCCTCAGCAGCCCGATCTTCTCTCCGTGCTCCTTTTCGAGCAACGCGTCGTCGATCCTGCGCGAGAAGATCTTCACGTCGATCACCGTGCCCGCCATCCCGGGCGGCACGCGCAGTGAGCTGTCCTTCACGTCCTTGGCCTTCTCTCCAAAGATCGCCGTCAACAGCTTTTCCTCGGGCGACAGCTCGGTCTCGCCCTTGGGCGTGATCTTTCCAACCAGGATGTCACCGGGCTTCATAGCCGCCCCGACGCGCACGATTCCCCGCTCGTCCAGATCTTTCAGCGCCTCCTCCGACACGTTCGGGATCTCACGCGTTATCTCCTCCATCCCGCGCTTGGTGTCCCGCACGTGCAGCTCTAGCTCCTGAATATGGATCGAGGTGAACTCGTCGTCCTTGACCAGTCGCTCGCTGATGACGATCGCGTCCTCGAAGTTGTGCCCGTACCACGGCATGAAGGCGACTGTGAGGTTGCGGCCTAGAGCCAGTTCTCCTCGATCGGTGGATGCCCCGTCAGCGATGATGTCGCCCGGTTCCACCATCTGGCCCGTCGTCACCAACGGCCGCTGATTGATCGCCGTATCCTGGTTCGTGCGCCAAAACTTCTTCAGCTTGTAGCGATCGAACTGGCTGAGCTTGGCGAGCGGCTCGTCCCCGCCCGGCTTCACGACACCAGTGTCGATCACGATCTCGTCCGCCCTGACCTGCGTCACCATGCCGCCACGCCGGGCCACCACCACCGCGCCCGTGTCCCTCGCGACTTTGCCTTCCAGCCCCGTTCCGACGAGAGGGCGCCTCGGGAACAGCAGCGGCACCGCCTGGCGCTGCATGTTCGACCCCATCAGCGCGCGGTTCGCGTCATCGTGCTCCAGAAACGGGATCAGCGCCGGAGACACGGCCACCAACTGGTCCGGCGAGACGTCCATGTAATCGATATGCTCCGGCGGCAGCAGCGGGTAGTCGTCGCTTTGCCGGCACAGCGCGACCGGATTGACAAAGGTACCGTCGGGGTTCAGTTCCGCATTCGCCTGCGCCACCGCGAACTCCTCCTCCTCGTTCGCCGTAAGCCAGACGATCTTCTCCGTCACCTTGCCCTTCTCCACCTTGCGGTAGGGCGTCTCTATGAACCCCAGGTTGTTGATCTGCGCGAAGGTGGACAGGCTCGTGATCAGGCCGATGTTCGGACCCTCCGGCGTCTCGATCGGGCACATCCGCCCATAGTGCGAGTAGTGCACGTCTCGGACCTCGAAGCCCGCCCGCTCTCGCGTCAGACCGCCCGGACCCAATGCCGATAGCCTTCTCTTATGCGTCAGTTCCGCCAGTGGGTTCGTCTGATCCAGGAACTGGCTCAACTGGGATGATCCGAAGAACGACTGTATCACCGCGCTCACCGTGCGGGCATTCACCAGATCATCAATGTTGATCTGCTCTGGATCACTGGCGATCGACATTCGCTCACGGACCAGGCGCGCCATGCGCGACAAGCCCACCGAAAACTGATTGGCGATGAGCTCGCCGACAGATCGCACGCGACGGTTACCCAGGTGATCGATATCGTCCACGAAGCCACGACCCTCGTGGAGCTCGATCAGGTAGCGGATGATGGCGATGAAATCCGCCACCGTGAGTATCGTCACTTCGCTGGCCGGCGGCTCCACGTTCAGCAAGCGGAAGGTGTCTCTGAGCCGCTGGTTCACCTTGTAGCGGCCGACGCGTCCCAGGTCGTAGCGTTTGGGGCTGAAGAAGAGCCGCTCTATCGCCGTACGCGCCGTTTCCAGGTTCGGAGCCTCACCGGGCCGCAGCAGCGAGTAGATCGCGTAAAGCGCATCCGGCTCACCGCGCGTCGGGTCCTTGGCCAGCGTGTTCTTGATCAACGGCGACTCGCCGCGGGCACCACCGGTGAACACCAGGACGTAGCGGACCCCCTTCTTCGCGAGGCCCTCGAACATCTCGGCGTCGAACTGCACACCGGCCTCCGCCAGCACCTCGCCGGTGTCCGGGTCCACGACGTCGGCGGCTAGGCGCGGATCGTGGCTCCAGTCGCGGCGGTTGGAGAGATCCTCGTATCGCCCCCTCAACGGGATCCATATCGGACTCGAGTAGACCCACACCTTCTCGACGTTCGCGCGACGCAGCTGACGGATCAGCTCGGGCGTCAGCTCGCCGGCGCGGTGCGCCAGGAACGCCTCCGATTCGCGATAAATCGCCACTTCTTCGATCCCGGCCGCGAGCAGGCGGTTGATGACGTCGGCTGTGATCGCCTCACCCTGACCCACCAAAAGCTGGCCCGTATCCGCGCGACGTTGATCTTCGGCAACCCAACCTTCGTCCTCATCGAGATTGAATCCGATGAGCACGATACTCTCCGGCTTCCCCTCGTAGCTCGGGTTGGGCACCGAAGCGGCGAGAAGTGTCCCCGCCGCTTCTCGGCGAATCGCCCGGTCAGCGGCGATATCCACCATCCGTAGCTCGCGGACGCCGTAGAAGAGATCAAGCACGTCTGCATCGGTACCGTGCCCAAAGGCACGCAACAACGCCGTCGCCGGGAACTTCTTCTTCTTGTCTATGTGGACGTGGATGACGTCGTGGATATCGATGCTGAACTCCACCCACGATCCACGGAACGGAATGATCCGCGCCGAGAACAGCTTGGTCCCGTTGGGATGAATCGTCTCCTCGAAGACCACGCCCGGCGAGCGGTGCAGCTGGCTGACGATGACGCGTTCCGCTCCGTTGATAACGAACGTGCCCTGCTCGGTGAGCAGCGGGAGCTCGCCCAGGTAGACCTCTTTCTCCAAGATGTCGCGGGGCCGCTTCTCGCCACCAACGTCCTCGTTGATGACCAGACGGAGGGTCGCCTTGAGGGGAGCGCCGTAAGTCATGTCGCGCTCCATGCACTCCTCGACCGTATACTTCGGCTCGCCGAGCGCATAGCTCACGAACTCGAGCATGAAGTTCTGCTTGCTGTCGGCACTCGGGAATATCTCGTTGAATACGCGCTCCAACCCGAAGTCGCGCGCCACCTCGTCGCCAACGTCCCGCTCCAGCAGCGCGTCGAAGGCTTTCAGCTGAACATCCAGCAGGTTCGGCATGTCCATCGCCGTACCGAGGTGGGCGAACGAGATCACCGGCACCGGGCTCGCCCCATTCGTCGAGCCGCCCGCAGACCCGTTGCCCGCCGGACTCTTATCGGAAGCGGTCGTGGTATTGGCCAACTTCTCTTACCTCCACACTGTTCGTTTCAGATGCGGGCGCGGCCGAGCCGGCTCCCGCCACTCCTCGCCCCGCGCCCCGCACCCGGCAGGGTCGCGAGAAAGCACAGAAAGCCCCGTCGTCCCGTTGGGTCGCGGGGTTCATGTCTGCAAGAACACAAATTGTTGTCACGCCACGCAAGCGGCATAGGCAGAGGAGCGTCAACTCGTCTTCTTAGTATCGATTCAGCGGCGGCCCTTCGCGAGCCGCCGAGGACGGAAAGCTCCTCCGACCCTACTTCAACTCGACAGTGGCACCCTGCTCCTCAAGCTTGGCCTTGATCTGCTCGGCCTCCTCCTTGGTGGCGCCTTCCTTGATGGTGCTGGGAGCGCCATCGACCACTTCCTTCGCCTCCTTGAGGCCAAGGCTGGTCACCTCGCGTAGCGCCTTGATCACCTGGATCTTCTTGTCGCCAACGCCAGCGAGCACCACGTCGAACTCGTCCTTCTCTTCGGCCGCAGCCTCACCGGCCGCCGCGCCCGGCATGACCGCCGCCACCGCCACCGGGGCGGCCGCGCTCACACCGAACTTGTCTTCCATCGCCTTCTTCAGCTCTGCTGCCTCAAGCACGGTCAGTGAGCCGATCGCATCGAGGATTTCTTCCACCTTACTCATCTTTCCCCATCTCTCTCGGTGAACGCTATCGTACTCTTCAGGAACTGTAGGGGTCCAGCAGGTCGCAGGCCCGTCAATCGCCGCCCGCTTCCTGCTTACGGGCCACCTCTTCAATTAGCTGGGCGACGAACGCCATCAGATTGTTCAGGACACCGACGATCCCCGAGATCGGGGCGTCCAACGAACCGGCGATCCCGGCCAGGATGTGCTCGCGCGGCGGCAGATCGGCAAGTTCCGTGATCTGTGCGGCGGTCACAGCTCGCTTCTCCACCACGCCGGCCTTGAGCACCGGCCGGTTATCGTTCTCCTTCGCGAAGTCAAGGACCGTCTTCGCCGGTACGATCGGATCGTCGCTCCCTAGGATGAACCCGGTCGGGCCCCGCAGGTAGTCCGAGAGATCCGGCAGGTCCAACTGTTCCAGGGCGCGAAGCGCCAAACGGTTCTTGACGACGATGAACCGGGTGCCAGTCTCGCGAAACCGACGGCGGAGCTCGGTAATGCCCTTGACATTGAGACCCGTGAAGTCGGCGAGGTATACGACGTCCGACTGCTTGAGGCTCTCCGCCAAGTCTGAGGTCATCTGTATCTTGTCTTGCCTGGTACGCTGAACCATTCGGCTCTCTCTCGCTCGCTCGGCCGTCTCTATTCGTTCGTTGATCCGCTCACGCCGTCTTGCGGAAACCGGCTGGCTCGATCCTCACGCCCGGCCCCATCGTGCTGGACACCGATACGCCGCGCACGTAGCCGCCCTTGGCCGCCGCCGGCCGCGCTCGTAAGACCGCGTCCATGAACCCCTGCAGGTTCTCCTCCAGCTTGTCGAGGTCGAACGAGGCTTTGCCGATCGGCGCATGCACGTTCCCGGTCTTGTCGACCCGAAACTCGATGCGGCCCGCCTTCAACTCTTTCACGGCGCGACCGATGTCCTGGGTCACGGTGCCGGCCTTGGGAGTCGGCATCAGGCCTCGCGGGCCCAAGATCCGCCCGAGCTTCCCTACCTCCCGCATCGTGTCGGGCGTCGCGACCACTGCGTCGAAGTCGAGCCAGCCCTGCTGGATCTTCTCGATGAATTCGGTTCCCACTTGATCGGCCCCGGCCTCCCGCGCCTCGCGCGCCTTGTCGCCAGCGGCGATCGCCAAGACTCGAATCGACTTGCCGGTGCCGTGGGGCAGGTTGACCGTGCCGCGAACGATCTGGTCCGCGTGCCGAGGGTCGACGTTGAGACGCACGACCGCGTCTACGGTCTCATCGAACTTCGCGGACGCCGCCTCCTTGACTATTTGAAGCGCCTCGCGCGGCCCGTACACTTTAGACCCGTCGCGCCGCTCCGACGCCGCCTGATATCGCTTGCCGTGCTTTGCCATCATTCCGCTACCACGATCCCCATCGACCGGGCCGTGCCCTCGATCATCCGCATTGCAGCCTCGACCGACGCAGCGTTGAGATCTTCCCACTTCAGTTCCGCGATCTTCTTGACCTGATCCCGGCTGACGGTCGCCACCTTGTTACGATTGGGCTCACCCGAGGCCTTCTCGAGCCCGGCCTCCTTCTTCAGCAGCACGGCGGCAGGCGGCGTCTTGGTGATGAAGCTGAAGGTGCGATCCGCATAGACCTGGATCTCCACCGGGATCAGCAGACCACCCTGCCCCTGAGTCCGCGCGTTGAACTGCTTGCAGAAGTCCATGATGTTCACCCCGTGCTGGCCGAGAGCCGGCCCGACCGGGGGCGCTGGGGTCGCCTGACCCGCTGCAACCTGCAACTTGATGAAGCCGATTACTTTTTTCTTTGGCTTGGCCATCGCTCGAGCGCTAGTAACCTTTGAGCTGTGTGTAGTCCAACTCTATCGTCGTCGACCGGCCGAACAACGAGACCTGGACCTTCACTTTACCCTTCTCGTGGTCGATGTGCTCTATCGTTCCCGTGAAGTCACTGAACGGCCCTTCGGCCACTTCGACCGACTGTCCCACGTAGAAGGGAACCCTGTGTTCCTCCTCGGCCTCCTCGCCGGAAACCACCGTCTCGACGCCGAGGATCTTGTTGATCTCGTCCTCCCTCAACGGCTGAGGCAGCGCGCCTCCGCCAACGAACTTGATCACGCCCTGAATATTGTTGATCTCGTGAATCGTTCGCTCGTTGAGGACCATCTTCACCAGGACGTACCCGGGGTACAGACGCTTGCTCTTCGAGACCTTCTTCCCGCCCTTGACCTCCACGACTTCGTGCGTGGGGACCAGGACCTCCTGTATCTGCTTCTCCTCAGGCGTGTCCCCAGGCTCCTCCGCAATCCTTCGTGAGATCAGGGTTCTGACTTTGTTCTCGTGGCCCGCGTACGTTTGAACGGCGTACCATCTGGCCTCCTGCTCCGTCGTCTGGTCGCTCATCGGCCTCAGCCGCCCAGCGTCCTAACGACAAAGCCGAGAACCTGGCGGAACACCAAATCCATCCCGCCGATGATGCCGGCTACGATGAGCACGAAGACGATGATCACCGCCGTCGCGTTACGAAGCTGGTCCCAATCGGGCCAGGTTACGCGCTTCATCTCGGGGGGCACGCTGCCCACGAACTCACGGAATTCCTTGATACGGTCAAGCATAGGACGCCCTATTTCGTCTCCTTGTGCGTCGTGTGCTTGCCGCAGCGCCGGCAGAACTTCCGATACTCCACCCGCTCCGGATGCTTCTGCCGACTCTTCGTTCCGTTGTAGTTGCGCGACTCACACTCGGTGCAGGCCAGAGTGATCTTCACTCGCGTGGCTGCCATCGCTCACTCATCCTCTCGGCGGTAGCGCCGCTCTAATCGCAGCTCGCGCCGCCCTACTCCAGGATCTTGGTGACGACGCCGGCGCCCACCGTGCGGCCGCCCTCGCGAATCGCGAAGCGCAGTCCCTCCTCCATCGCGATCTGCGTGATCAGCGTGATCGTCATCGTCACGTTGTCCCCCGGCATCACC
>CP070722.1:427543-439314 GCA_020350785.1 Gemmatimonadota bacterium | reverse complement strand
TGTTGAGCGCGGTGGGTGGCGGAGGGCCGCCTCCACAGCCGGGTCTCAGCATCACCCTGTTGCTGGGCGATGACGAGCTGAGCAACGGACAGACGACCTCGGCCACCGCAACGGTGCGCCGTGATGGCGCTCCGGAGCAGGGTATCACCGTGAACTTCAGCAGCAGTAACACGGGCGTTGCCGCAGTGGCCCCGGCGAGCGTTCAGACGGATGCCTCCGGCCAGGCGGTCGCGACCGTGACGGGCGTCAGGCGCGGTGATGCGACGATAACGGCTACCGCCGATGGCGTCAGCGCATCGGCACCCGTCGACGTTCCCGATCTTTCGCTCATCGGAATGCTGTTGCTGGTCCTGATCCTGGTGAGCGCAGGAATCTTGCGCCGGCGCACCGTCAGGGTCAGGGGCTGAGCCAGGTGGCGCGTTTTCGCCTCCACGGGCGGCTGAACGGCCGGTTCGTCCTGTCGCTGGCGGTCTTCGCCGGCGTCGTCCCTCTCATATTTAGGGACGAGGTGATGGGTCCGGTCTTGCTCTCGCTGCGCGTACTCACCGCGCGAGCGACGCTGACCCTCATCCACTGGATCGGTTTGGAGGCCGTCCGGGAGGCGAGCGCCATCTATCATCCCGGCGGGTTCGCCTACCAGATCTCTCGCGGCTGCATGGGGCTCGTCCCCGCCGCGCTCCTCGGGGTTGCCGTCCTGGCTTACCCCGGGGAGCTACGCCGCAAGCTGGCTGCGCTGGCCGTGACCCTGCCACTACTCTTCGGACTGAACTTCGTCCGGCTCGTCCACCTTTTCTACCTCGGGGTCAACCGGCCCGGCCTCTTCCATCTCGCCCACACCGTACTCTGGCAGGCGGCCATCGTGCTGGGCGTCTTCACAGCCTGGCTGGCGTGCATCGCTTGGCTGGAGGCCCGCTCGAGCACGGCGCCGCTCGGCCTCAAGCCGAGCGCCTGAGAGCGACCGTTCGCCGCCGGTTGTCGACGCCAGTTCAAACAAAAACACACGAATGTTCGACATCATTAAGCATTATAGAATGATTAAATGCTTTATATGTTATTAATGAGCCATACGTGGACCCCCCTTGGCAAATACCCTACGTCTGTGTAAATTAGCCCGCCAGATAGGCCCGGCCGTTCGGCTGACGGAACGGTCGATAGTTCCCCCAGGAGAAACAGGAGGCGGTTCTCAATGGATTCCAATGATTTCCTCGCCCGAGTCGAGCGGTTTCGCGAGAAGATGGGTGCCTATGTGGAGGAGATGGACTGCTACGGCGGCCTCAATCTCTCCAGCCCGGGCGATGTCGTGAAGTACTGCTCCGAGCATGGGGTCACCTCGATCCGGCTCTGGTTTACGGACATTCTCGGCTTTCTCAAGTCGTTCGCCATCGCGCCGGCGGAGCTGGAGGGCGCTTTCGAGGAGGGGATGGGGTTCGACGGTTCCTCGATCGAGGGCTACCAGCGAATTCAGGAGAGCGACATGGTGGCTTTCCCGATCGCCTCGACCGCCCAGGTGGTTCCGTTCAAGGTGGGTGGCTCGCGTGCGATTCGCATGTTCGCGCAGGTCCGTAATCCGGACGGATCGCTCTACGCGAGCGATCCACGCGAGATCTTGAGGCGGAATCTGGAGGCCCTCGAATCCCATGGTTTCTCGCACATGAATATCGGCCCCGAGGCCGAGTTCTACTACTTCCGCAACGAGAAGGACCCCGAGATCATCGATCGCGCGGGATATTTCGACACGGTGCCGGTTGACATAGGCGACGACCTGCGGGAGGCGACGGTCTACGCGCTCGAGGCCATGGGCATACCGGTGGAGTACATGCATCACGAGGTTGCCCCCAGCCAGCACGAGATCGATCTGAAGTACCAGGACGCGATGCGGATGGCGGACAGCCTGCAGACGCACAAGTGGGTGGTGAAGGAGGTCGCGCGGCGGAACGGCGTTCACGCCACGTTCATGCCCAAACCCCTGTTCGGCGAGAACGGGAGCGGGATGCACACGCACGTGTCGATCTTCAAGGACGCGAAGACCAACTCTTTCTTCTCGAAGGACCAAGAGCACCATCTTTCCGCGACGGCGAAGCACTTTCTCGCGGGCGTTCTCGATCACGCTCGTGAGATCGCGCTGATCACAAACCAGTGGTACAATTCGTACAAGCGATTGGTCGTAGGGTTCGAGGCGCCGGTGTACATCGCGTGGGCGGAGCGCAATCGCTCGGCCTTGGTGAGGGTTCCACTCTACAAACCCGGCAAGGAACTGGCGACTCGGATCGAGCTGCGCTTCCCGGACGCCACCTGCAATCCCTACCTGGCGTTCGCGGCGATACTGGCTGCGGGATTGTCGGGGCTCACGCGGAAGTTGCCGGCGCCCGAGCCGATGACCCGTGACCTGTACGAGCTGACTGCGCTGGAACGTGAGAAGCTCGGTGTGCAGTCGCTCCCTCACGATCTGTACGAGGCGATCCGTGAGGCTGAGAACAGCGATCTCCTGACGAAATCGCTTGGCGAGGACGTTATGGCGAAGTTGCTGGAAACGAAGCTTGCCGACTACGAGAAATTCCGGCTGTACATATCACCGCTCGATCTCGAGCAACACATGGAGCTTTGATCGTAGTCAGGGTTGGTGGCCGTGTGTACCGCGGCTATGCACGGCCCCGGCCCCCAACCTGCGGTCTGCCACGAAGCTTGCCAGTTGGAAGCGCCGCCTTTAGCATAAAGGTCGCCCTTTTACCCACAAAGCCATGTGGCGGGACGGTGGGGGGATCTCGCGTTCAAGCCACATTCGACTCAAGGCCGCTCGAAGGGAAGCCAGGGGCAACGTGCTGCGGTTCAGGCTAAGGCAACATGCGGAGGAGTCACTATATGGCATCTTCCTCTCCTGTCGGAGCCGACGCGGCTGACTCCTATCCAACCTTGAAGCGGGAGCTGGAGACGGCCGAGCGCATCCTGGGCCCAGCATTCCAGGACGCCGGCGAGCGCGCCCTGCGATATCAAGAGAGGTTCAGGGGCGCCGAGCTCACGATCATCTACGGCGGTGTGGTGGCCGTCGCGTTGGGTGCCGTCGCGGGGCTTACCGAGAGCGACATGCTCACCACGACGCTCGCTATCAGCGAGGCAGTGCTGGCGGCGGCGCTCGGCTCGCTGGCTTTCGTAGCGCGAAGTCTGAAATGGCACAAGCGCTGGCTCGACGCGCGTTGGACTGCCGAGACTCTGCGCGGCGAGCGCTTCTTGTTCGTCGGCCGCCAGGGAGTCTACGCTGGAGCGCCCGAACCGGAGCGCTTGCTCCGGCAGCGGCTGGTCGAGGCGGAGCGGCTGTCTCGGGGGGCGAAGGTCGATGTCTAGCCGCGAGCGAGAGTTTCTGGACTTCTACGAGCGCCAGCGGGTCGAGGACCAACTCGGCTACTACCGTAGGACCGCGGCTAGGCTTGGTCGTCGTGATGATCAGCTGATCGTGCTGACCGGCCTGTTGATGTTTGCTGCCTCGGCCAGCGCCGCCGTCGTGGCGGCGGGTATCGACGTCATCGCCCTCAAGGCAGTCGCCGCCCTGGTGCCGGCAATCTCTGCAGCCGTCGCTGCGACGCGCGCGCTCTATGAGCTTGAGCGCAATCGGGCGCGCTACGAGGATACATACCGCGATCTCGAGTATCTGCGTGCCTACAAGGCACCGTCGTCCGCGCTGTCCGACGATGACTACGGCGCCGCTCTCGCGGAATATGTCCACGAAGTCGAGGAGCTGCTCTCCCAGGAGCAGCGCCAGTGGGTAGAGACGATGGAGCAGATTCAACTGGCAGAGCCGCCGCCAGGAGGGACCGTCTGATAAGGGTAACGGCTCTTGAGCGATGACTTGCTGGAGGTGTCGAGTGAACTTCGGGAGACAGATCATGCACACACGTTCCTGCCGGACGCACAGACCATCGATGTTGCTAGCGGCCCTGGCGGCCTTGGCATTGCAGGCTTGCGCCTCGGTGCCGCCGGAGTCGGTGGAGCTATCCGTCGTGATCGGCGAGCGCATCACCGACATGCAAGTGGCCCACGAGGCTCTCGTTCAGGAGTATTTCAGGATCTCGCGTGAGCGGGTGGAGGATTTCCTGGACAACCGCTGGATGCCGCACTTCCTGGGAGATTTCGTGCGCCGAGCGGGCCTGATGGACTCGCTCGCTACTCCGTCACCGCTTTCCGAGGATGATCTCGAAAGGTTCCGTGAGGAGATGGCCCGGGCATTCCAGATATCGCCGGAAAAGTTGGACGACGCCGTGTTGGCGGTGAGGCGGGCTCTAGGCGATGCGGAAAGGGGAGAGATGGTGCTCGAATTCGCGGAGGCGGCGATGGTTGAAATCAGAGCGCAACGTGCACAGTTGCTCGATCCGATCGATGCGCAAGAGAGCAAGGTGCTCATGGAGTTAAGGGCCGCCTATACCGAGCTGCGGGCGGCACAGAATGTAGTGACCAATCACCTTCGCTCGATACGGGATGTGCAGGTTGAGCAAGACGCGGTCTTGCAACGCTTGGACCTTCTCAGGGCGCGTGACAAGGCGATCGAGTCCGCGGTTGCCGTTAACGATCAGATTGTGTCGCTCTTGAACCAGAGCGGCGATGCGGAGGAGACGGTTAACAAGATTCTGAGAGTCGTACAGGATTGAGCAAAGGAGCGAGCGCAAATGCCGAATCGATTTTCCGAGATTGCTCGAGAGTCACGGGAGCGGACGAACGCCGAACTGGAGGAGGAACTGGCTAGGCTGACGCCGCTAACGCAAGAGAAGCTTTCGAAGCTGTTTCCCCGCAAGAGCGACAAAGAGGAGCTGGCCCAGTTGATGGCGATCGTGACGGCAGCGACGGAGCATAACGAGAAGGTCGCGGCTCTCCGAAAGAACATCGACCAGCTCGGCGGCGCTGTCTTGAAGGTGTTGGGTGCCGTCTTGTAGTCCGATCGGGCTGCGAATTGACCGTATCCAAGAAGAGGTGGTCGGGGTACCGGCCGGCCGAAGGCGCACGCACGGCCAACCCTCCTTCGAGAAGAACGATCTGCGGGTTCCGGTCTAACTCAGGAACTTGGCCACCAAAGCGCGCAGGCTCTTGCCCTCGTCCTCGCGGTTGTAGCGCTCGACCCTGAGCTTCGACAGTGCAGGGAAGAGCCTATCAACGGTGTCACCTGCACCCATGATCAGGGACGGCCGACCCAATGTGTGGGCCAGGCCGAGCTCCAGGGCGACGTTTGCGTTGAAGTCCGAGATGTCGGCGACCACGTGTGAGGCCCGGCAGACCTCGTCCCAGATCGAGCGAATGACCCGGGGGTCCTTGACCTGATCCCCCCGGACATAGGCCACGCCCAACTCGTTGCACACCGCCGCAGTGTTCTCCATCACCTGCTCCGACCAGTCGAGACTGAAGGGCATCACATGGAAGCAGCGCCGCCCCGCGCCCTTGGGATAGGTGCCCGGCCAGGCGGGGTAGAGCGCCTGCGCCGAGTCGGGTTCTGTGTATCCCAGCAGGCTCTCGAGCAGGTAGCGGACTTTAAGAGGATCGGTGGCGGCCTCGTCCAGCAGATCCAACGTGTGGGTAACCTCGAAGCTGACCGCGCCGTTAGCGAAGCGGCGGCGCGCATAGGCGATCGTCGCGCGGACCGAGCTGCCGCCTCCGCCGCGCTGCTGTCCGTACAGGGCGTCGTCCAGCGCTCGACCGATCAGCTCGACGTCCTCCGCCTCCCCGGTCAGCAGGACGGGGGCGAGGTCGATGTCGAAAGGCAGGTCATCGTCCCGTCGGGCGACTATGACGGCGGATCGGCCCAGGGCCAGGCAGATTCCAAGCTCGTAAGACACGGCTGCGCGCTCGACCGCCTCGGTACCGGTATAGTCGAATAACGCCACGGAACAGCGGCGCAGGTAGTCCCAGCGGGCCTGGGCGTAGTCGAGGCCGACCCCTCCGCGAAGCACCTGGAGGCCGCGAGGTTCGCAACACCGTGCCACCAGTTCTCCGACTCGGCCGCCCCCGGAATAGCAGACGGTGTTGGGATCTTGGCCGACGGCGGGAGAGGGCCAGATGGGGTGCGCCAGAGTGAGATGGTGGCGTAGGGCGTAGTTCCGCACGTCGAGAGCCAGTTTGCGGAACGTCTCTCGCTCCAGCTCCGTCGTCGCACGTTCGTCTGCGCCTGCCTGGCGGACGGCGGTGCCCGCCTTCGCGCAGCGCACGAACAGTTGCTCGAGCGCAGACTGCTCCTCATCGCTCTTGTTGGCGCGGCCGCTCTCGATGAACAGGTAACGCTTGACGCCCTGAAGCAGGAGATTGACCTGTGAGCCTCGGGAACCGGCCGGAAGCGGCTCGCCCGGGCGCGTCGGCTCAGCCACCGCCGTGGTCATCCGAGTCATCAGCTCGCGAAGGCGCGCGACCCGGGCCGTCATCCCGGCAACTTCCTGGGGTCGCTCCCGCAAAAGGTCCCCCAGTTCCTGAAGCACCGGCGCTAGCGCTTGCTGCCGCTCGGGAGTGAATTCGCCGGCCTCTACCTTCTCGTTGAATAGGTTGAGCAGTGTCTGGTATCCCGATACCAAATTGGCTTCCTCGTGATCGGCAGCCCCTGGTGCGGCCGACGGGCTCGGCGGCGGTGCGTCGTCGGACGGCGGAAGGGGCGCATCGATCTCCGGGGGGTGCGCAGGCGCCATGGACTTGAGGGAGTCGGGAAGCAGCCTGTCGATTCCACCGTTCCCAATATCCGAGTCACTGAGAGGAAGGGGCTGCGCGTACCTGGTCAACCCGCTGAAGGCCCGGCGGACGTTGACCTGTCCCAATGTAGACTCGATAGCGAGATCCAGCTGGCTGGCCTGGGGTTCGCCGATGAGTTGCCGCACCACGGCGTTGGCCGTCGCGAGGCTCACGGGCAAGAGAGGGTTTCCAGTCCACAACCGATAGGCATCGGATATCGACTGCAAGAGCCGTTGGGTGAAGTAGGCATCATCCATGAGGCCGATCAGACCGAAGTGATCGAAGATCACATCCAGCGGGGAGACGAAGTACTGCTGGGCTGCCTCCAGGATCGGCTTTGCATAGTCGCCGATCCCGACAGCTCGGGCCGCCGATTCACACGCTTCGAGCAGGTCCGGTGCACGCTCGATGTAGCCGCGGATGAAGTCAACGGTCTGAGCCACCTCCTGCGGCGTAGACGAGATGCCGCGAATGAAGGCGGCTTGGGCGAGCGTCTGTGCGGCGGTGCCGGTCATCTGCTCGTGGGCCACGGCCCGGGCGATCAATTCTCGGATCACTTGCGTCTGCATCTGGCCTCCGCTTCAGCGGCAGCTCTGGGGATGTGTCTGATTCCTCGGCGCTGGGCCGGCCGGCCCCGAGGCTCGGGGCGGGCGCGGCGGGGTTCACGAGTGGGGCGCCTAAGTCGCTGGTGGTGCCGCTGGACCCTTCGGCAAAAGATAGGGGTGGAAGGGGCGGGGGCAAAGCGGGGTGGGGTTGACGGTGGGGAGGAGGGGCCCTATCATACGAACGTATGAATGAAGTCATACGTATGTATGAAAACCCCACCGCCGACGCCCTGCTTCGCGCCGCCCGAACCCTCTTCGCCCGGCTCGGTTACCATGGGGCCTCCGTCCGCGCCATCGCTCAGGAGGCGGGCGCCAACCTCGGCGCCATCACCTACCACTTCGGCACGAAGGGCAACCTCTACGACGCGGTGATCGGCCGCGTCCTCGCGCCTTCGCGCGAACGCCTCGCCGCGGCCGCCGCGCTGCCAGCCCCGCCCCTCGATCGTGTCGAGGCGGTGGTCCGGGCTTTCTTCGCCTTCCTCGCTGAGAATCCGGATCTCCCCCAGTTCATCATGCAGCAGCTCATGGGCTCCCGGCCGATGCCCGAGGCGGCTCGGCAGACGCTGCAGGCGAACCTAGGTCTGCTGGCCGGGCTGATCAGCGAAGGTCAGAGCGACGGGTCCGTCAGGAGGGGCGATGCGCAGATGATGGCGCTGAGCATAGTGGCGCAACCTGTCTACCTCACAGTGGCACAGCCTATCCTTCGTGAGGTGCTGGTGGTCGATCAGGGAGAGCCCGAGGCGCGCTCACGGCTGGTGGAGAGCGTGGTGAGCTTTGTACGGGCGGCGCTGTCCGCCGACTCGGAGAGAGACTGAATGAAGCGTCGCGATCTTCAGACGAGCGCAAGTTGCAGGGCACTCGTGGCGATAGGGCTGCTGCTGGTGGTTCCGGTAGCCGCCATCGGTCAGGAGTATCAGCCAGGTCCGCTTACGCTGCCCGATGCGATTGCGCTGGCCCTGGAAACGCATCCCACAGTGGGCGTCGCCGTGGCGAGCGAGGCGGCGGCAGCGGCTGCGGTGGGCGAGACCAACGCCGCGTGGTGGCCGCGTCTCAGCACGCAATTCTCACTGATCGAGAACCAGGAGCCGATGCTCGTCGCGCCGCTCCACGGCTTTGGGCCGGAGCAGCTGGAGAGAATCGAGTTCGAGGAGACGTTGATCCAGGGTAACCTCTCCCTCGGTTGGACGGTCTTCGATGGTGGAGCGCGCGTGAACCGAATCCGTGGTGCCAGGGCCGGGGCCGCGGTCGCGGAAGCTAGCCGCACGGCGGCCGAGATGGGATTGACCGCCGCGGTGACCCGCACTTTTCTGCAGGTTCTCACGGCTGATGGCGTGCTCGACGCGCAGGAGCGGCGGATCTTGGCGCTCTCGGCGGAGCGCCAGCGCGTGGCTCAGTTCCTGGAACAAGGGCAGGCGGCTCGAGTGGAGTTGCTGAGAGTCGATGCCGCGCTGGCGGAAGCCGAGGCTCAAAGGATCGCCACGGTGGCAGACCTCGACCTGGCGGAGCGCGATCTGGCCCGTCTGATCGACCTTCCGGTCAGCGAGACGCGGGTGGGGGAGCTGATTCCGGTGCGACTGAGCGGGGCGTCGCGGTTGAGTGAAAGGGCGCAACTCATCGAGACCGCCGGGGCGATGAGCCCGGAACTGCAGCAGGCTCGGCGAGATCTGGAACGCGCCGAGGCTGGCCGTCGGGTAGCGCGGGCCAGCTGGCTTCCGAGCCTCAACCTGAATGGCAGTTACTTGGGATTCAGCAGTGCTGCGGGAAACACCGCGACCGAGTGGAATGTCGGGTTGGCGCTCTCCTATCCAATCTTCACGGGTGGCGCACGCTCCAGTGCTGTGGGCCGAGCGAGTGCAGAGCTTCGCCGCGCGCAGGAGCAGCTGCGCCTTGCCGAGTTACAGACGACCGAAGCAGTAGACCAGGCGCTCAGTGCTGCCCGCGAGACAAACGCCCTGGTCGAAGCACTGGGACGGGCGGTGGAGCACCAGACGGAGGTCGTGCGCATCGAACAGCTTTCACTGGAGGCGGGTGCCGGCACTCAGACGGACTACTTGCGCGCCGAGGCCGACCTGGCGCGGGCGCGCTCGCTTCTGGTACAGGCCCGGCACGCCGAGATAGCGGCGCGCGTGGAACTGGCCAGGGTCACGGGTGAGCTAACGGTCGAGTGGCTGTATCGCAATCTGGAGAACGCACAATGAGCCTTGGGAGACGGGTTGCGCTCGTTGGGGTGGTGGTGGCCGCCATAGCGGTCACGCTCTGGTTCACCCTGCTCAGAGGCGGCGGTGACGATGAGATCATGGCCTCGGGAACGGTGGAGGCCACTGAGGCAGACCTGGGGTTCCAGGTGCCGGGCCGCATCGAGCGGATCGCCGTGCGGGAGGGAGACAGCGTGGAACCGGGCCAGGAGCTTGCCTGGCTCGACCGCACTGAGACCCTCGCACGCCTCGAGGCTGCGCAAGCGCAGGCGGAAGCGGCCCAAGCGCTACTGGAGGAGCTGGCAAGCGGCTTTCGGAGCGAAGAAATCGCCCAGGGGCGTGCCGCCTTGCGGGCGGCCGAGCAGCGCAAGAGCGACGCGTCGCGCGACCTCGAGCGAGCGCGGCGCCTGTTCGAGGGCGGTGCCGTCAGCCAGCAGCGGCTCGACAACGCGGAGACCGCCTTCGAGCTGGCCTCGGCGGAGTACGAGAACGCCCAGGAGGCTTTGCAGATCTTGGAGAGCGGGCCGAGGCAGGAACGGATCGCGGCGCAGCGGGCGGTGCTGGCGCAGGCGGAGGCGACTGTGGCTCAGATCGAGGCGGCGCTCGATTTCGCCGTCATCCGGGCGCCGTTCGCTGGCCTCGTCACCGTGCGGCATCGCGAACCCGGCGAAACGGTGGGAGCGGGCGCACCTGTCATCACGTTGATGAACCCGGACGACCGCTGGGTTAGGATCTACGTGCGGGCCGACGATGTCGGTCGCATCGCCATTCGGCAGCCGGCCGCGATCAGCGGCGACACCTACCCGGACCGCATCTACGAGGGGGAAGTCGTCTTCATTGCCAGCGAAGCCGAGTTCACCCCACGCAACGTTCAGACCACGGAGGAGCGGGTTAAGTTGGTCCATCGAGTGAAGGTGCAAATCACCGGTGACCCTGATTTCGATCTCAAGCCGGGTCTGGCGGCGGACGTGCGCCTGGAAGCGGGCCAACGCTAAGCCACATGCAGTACGTCGTGTCGCTGGAGGGACTCAGCCGCGAATATGGGGGTCAGCGGGTCGTCGATGAACTGACCTTCGACGTGGCCGCCGCGGAGCTCTTCGGGATCGTCGGGCCGGACGGCGCCGGAAAGACTACCACGCTCCGCATGCTGGCTGGGATCCTGCGCCCGTCCGCGGGCGATGCCAGGCTGGCCGGCATCAGCGTCGTCCGCGATCCCGAGGCGGTCAAGCGCCATATCGCCTATATGTCGCAGCGCTTTGGGCTCTACGCCGATCTCACGGTGAGAGAGAACATAGACTTCTACGCCGACCTCTATCGAATCCCGCACCCCAAGCGTGCTCCGCGAATCGAGCGGCTCTACGAATTCTCCGGGCTCGGCCCCTTCGAGAACCGGCTCGCCGGACAGCTGTCGGGTGGTATGAAGCAGAAGCTGGGGCTCTGCGCCGCCTTGATTCACGAGCCCGAGATCCTCCTGCTCGATGAGCCGACCTTCGGAGTGGACCCGATCTCGCGCCGCGACCTCTGGCTGATCGTGCACGAAATGGTGGCCAGCGGTGTGACGGTGATCGTCTCCACCGCCTACCTCGATGAGGCGGAGCGCTGTGACCGCGTGGCGCTGTTCCACAACGGCCGTGTCGTGTCGATCGATACACCAGTAGCGCTCCAGCAGCGCCTGGCCGACAGGGTTGTCGCCCTGCGCAGCGCCGAACCGCGCCGCGCGCGCGACCGGTTGCGGCGGCACCCAGCCGTCAACCAGGCCGTGCTGTTCGGCGACGTTGTGCACGTGACACTGCGATCCAGCCTGAACGATTGGCCTGCGGTGCGTAGGGACCTGAAGTCGACCGGTATCTCCGTCGACTGGGAGAGCCCGATCGAGCCGTCGCTGGAGGATGTTTTCATGGATCTGGCTCAGAACCGGGAGGCCGGCGGTGCCTGATGCAGTTCGGGTCCGCGATCTCACGAGGAAATTCGGCGATTTCGTCGCCGTCGACCAGGTGAGCTTCACGGTTGCCGAAGGCGAGATCTTCGGGTTCCTGGGACCCAACGGTGCAGGCAAGACCACGACGATCAAGATGCTCAACGGTCTGCTGCGCCCCACCTACGGATCGGCATTTGTGGCGGGGTACGAGGTGGCCACCCAGATCGAGGAAGTCCAGTCGAGCATCGGCTACATGTCCCAGCTTTTCTCTCTCTACCCCGATCTCACCGTGTTGGAGAACATCCAGCTCTTCGCCGGACTGTACGGCGTGACCGGCGCACGCTTCGAAGAGCGGCGGGACTG
>CP070722.1:386528-427443 GCA_020350785.1 Gemmatimonadota bacterium | reverse complement strand
GACGATGATCCTGATGGCCGGCACGAACCTGCCGGACCGGGCGATGCGCGAACAGATCGCATCGGCCCTCGACGTCGTGATCCAGGTCAGCCGTCTCTCCGACGGCTCGCGGCGCCTCGTCAGCATCAGCGAGATCGTGGGGATGGAAGAGGACATCGTCACGATGCAGGAGATCTTCAAGGTCGAGCGCCTGGGCATCAGCCCCGAGGGCAACGTCATCGGGCGCTTCCAGGCCACAGGCGTACGGCCGGTCTTCGCCCGCAAGCTGCAAGTTTCGGGAATCGAGCTGGAGCCCGATCTGTTCAGTCAATCGAACGTCGAGATCCTCAGGCCGGCCACGGGCACGACGGCGGAGGAAGAGGAGGAGACCGCGTAGGCCGAAAGGCTACGCTGCTCTGGATGAGAGACTATGCTTCTTCCAACACTACTCGTGGTCTTCGTCGCGTCGTTCGGCCTGGTACTGGGCACTTACGTATTCGTCGGCCGGCACACGCTGGCCCGCCGCACGGCCGCGCGTCGCCGCATCCACGACGTGCAGGGCGCCGATGTCACCGCCGGCCTATTGCGGGACGACTCGATAAGCGAGATCCCGCTGCTGAATCGCTGGCTGCAGAAGAGCGCTCATGCCGTCAGCCTGCAACACAATATCCGCGCCGCCGGCCTGAATACGCGGCCGGCGACCGTGATGCTGACCGCCGGGGCCCTGGCGACCGCCGGGCTTCTGGCAGGGAGCATTCAGAACAGCCTGCTGTTCGGCCTTGGCTACGCGATCGTCGGAGCTTTCCTGCCCTTCCTCTACATCCGGCGGAAGCAACGCAAGAGGATCGCTGATTTCGAATCACAGCTGCCCGACGCTCTCGACCTGCTCAACAACGCGATGCGCGCCGGCTACTCTTACCAGGCGGCCATGGAGCTGATCGGTCAAGAGTTGCCCGACCCCTTGGGCGCGGAGTTTGCCCAGTTCTACGAGGAGCAGCGGCTGGGCCGGGATGTGCGCGCCGCCTTGCTCGCCATGCTCGACCGAGTGGAGAGCATGGACCTCAAGATGTTCACTACGGCCGTGCTCATCCAGCGCGAGACCGGCGGTAACCTCTCCGAGGTGCTGGGTAACATTAGCCACGTCATCCGCGAGCGTTTCCGGATCCAAGGCGAGTTGAGAATGCTGACGGCGCAAGTAAACCTTTCCAGCAAGATCCTGGCGGTTCTGCCCGCCATCGTCGTGGGAGGCATCGCCCTGATCAATCCGGGTTTCATGGAGCCGCTTCTCAAGGAGCGGGTCGGTAACATCATGCTGGCCATCGCGGCGACCTCACAGGTGCTCGGCTTCCTCGTCATGAGGAAGCTGGCCAGGATAGAGATTTGAGTATGTCGATCGAAATCGCCCTCGGCCTGGTTTTCCTGGCGAGCGCCACGATAGCCACGCTCTTCCTGCTGAGCTGGAATCGGCGACAGCGACGCTTGGCGCTGGTCCGTTCACTCAAAGATAAGCCCCTCGCGCCACGGCCCACCGCCCGCGACCACGGTGAAGAGTCCTTCCTGGTCAAGCTGGGGCGCCGGACGGCCAAAGGCGCGCGCAAGGATGACGACCTCAGACTGAAGCTTTCCCGCGCCGGCTGGGACAGCCGCACAGCGCCACTGACGTTCGCGGCGGTGCGTTTGTCGCTGCTGGTTTCCTTGCCCTCGCTGGCCGCCGTGATGACCTATGCCGCGAACCGCGGTCGCCTCGAGATGGCCGCGGCTGCGGCCGCCGGGCTGTTGGTGGCCCGGCTGATCCCCGCGCTCGTGGTCTGGCGCCGAACGAAGAAGAGACAGAATCGTGTGCGCAAGTCCGTGCCGGACGCGCTAGATTTGATGGTCGTATGCGTGGAGGCGGGCGTCGGTCTGGACGCCGCCATTCTCCGCGTATCGGACGAACTTCGCCTCTCGCACCCCGACCTCGCTCACGAGTTTCGCATCGTCAACCAGCAGGTGAACGTCGGGCTTCCGAGAGCGGATGCGCTCCGCGATCTTGTCGGCCGGACCGGGGTCGACGATCTGCGCTCGGTGATCACCACCCTGATCCAGAGCGAGAAGCTGGGCGTCTCGATCGGCCGGACCCTGCGTGTTTCCGCGGAAGCTCTCCGGACCCGCCGCCGGCAGCGAGCGGAGCAGGAGGCTCGCAAAGCCCCTATTCGCATGCTCATCCCGCTTGTTCTGTTCATCTTGCCGGCGCTCCTCCTCGTGCTGATTGGCCCGGCGGCCATCCACATCGTGCGCGTGCTCCAGGGCACAGGGCCATGAGGTGAGGAGCAAGAACCGGACTGGCGCTACCGATATGCAGACGGAGACACAAATGAGGAAGCGACGACCTACCCCCCGATTCAAGCGGCTGCGTGAAGAGCGCGGTGCCGCAGCTGTGCTGTTGGCAGTCATGCTGGTCGCCCTGCTGAGCGTCTTGGCGGTGACGATCGACGGGACACGCCTGATGACGTTGCGAGCCGAACTGCAGACGGCGGTCGACGCCGCGGCCCTGGCCGGCGCCATCGAATTGGCGCTGGGAGGCGGCGACAACGCCGAAAACGTCGCTATCGCCTACGCGGCTCAGAACGACGCCGAGGGGATACCGGTCGCCATCGGCCCCGATGATGTCACCTTCGGCGTCTGGGATGACGTAGCCAGGACGTTCACCCCGCTGCCCAGTTCCATCGGCGCCAACGCCCTGGAGGTCACGGCCAGCCGCGAGGTGAACAATTGGGTGGCCTGGATCATCAATCACCTCACCGGCACGCCCGGCGCCCGGGCGACGGCCTGGGCCGAGGCGCCCGTCGGAGCTACCGACGACTGCGTCAAGCCCTGGGCCATCCCCGAGGAGCTGTTGGACGTCAACGGCGATGGTGATATCGAGCAGTGGGAGGTAGATCAGAAGATCCAGAACAATGAGGAGTTCATCCTGAAGAGCGCCACCGGTACCACCGCGGACGAGCTCGACGCCACCTCTGGGATCCCCAGCTTCTTCTATCCCGTGGTGCTGCCGCCCGTCTTCGACTGCACCGTGACAGGCCCCGAACGCTGCGCTGAAGGCGAGTATCAGGACGTGCAGGGCGGAGCCGCCATCTACCGTGATAACATAGCGTCCTGCTTCCCCGGAACGATTAGCCAGCAGGACAGCCTTCTGGTCGAGCCGGGCAACATGCCGGGCCCCACCGTCCAGGGGGCTCGGCAGTTTTGTCCCCGAATTAGCGGCAACGCCTGCTTGAACGCGGACGGATCCCAGGGTGTACCGATGATAGCGACCTTCTGGGACAGCGAGGTCGACCCCCTCGGCCGGACACAGGTGGAGGTCGCGCGTCTGGGTTCCTTCCTGCTCTGGGAGGTCTACTCGGAAGGGCAGCACGGCGTGGTCGTGGGCAGGTTCGTTGAGGAAGCCGTTCCCGGCGAGGTCGGAAGGGGCGCGACGACCCTGAGAACTCCGATTCTGACCAGGTGACCTGAAGCGGCGCTCAGCGCAGACAGCGCCGGCGGCTCCGGCTCCAAGCCGAGCTCAGCCGGCGCCTTCATTTCCAACGCTGCCCATTCCACGAGCCCGTCCCCAGCCGACCGGAGAAAGCGAAGAGAAAACCGCCGTGCGAAGCTGCCTGCCAAAGTCCCGCGGCCCCGTTTTCGCTCGATAGTCCTAGCGACTAACTTTCCAGCAAAGCGAATTCAAGTTCTTCCCGGAACCCGACTTGAGCTGTTCCGCGTCGGATGGGGCCTGGCCCAAATACCGAGCAGCCTGGCTCCGCCAAACAGCGGTCCGGGAAAGGAGAGGACCAGTGAGTTTCCGAGAGCTACCCCTACCACCCCACTTCCAACCCCGGCACGTCGACGCGGTCTGGCGCGTTCCCTACGCCGAGCGCGCCCAGGACGCCGCCGACTGGATTGAGAAGCACCAGGTTCGACCCGCCGGGACCGACCAGCCCGCGATCTGCCTCTTCCTGGTCGACTGCCAGAACACCTTCTGCCTGCCGGAGTACGAGTTGTTCGTGGCGGGCCGCTCAGGGCGCGGCGCCATCGATGACAACGTACGGCTCTGTCAATTCATCTATCGGAATCTTGCCAGCATCTCGCTGATCACGCTCACGATGGACACACACACCGCGCTGCAGATCTTCCATCCGGCCTTCTGGGTGAACGAGGCGGGCGAGCATCCGGTGGGTGGGCGGACTGTCATCACGTCCGCCGATGTCGAATCCGGTGCCTGGCGCGTGAACCCCGAGGTCGCCTGGAGTGTCGCGCGCGGCGATAGCGACTACCTCGAGCGCCATGCTCTGCATTACGTACGCACTCTCACCGAAGGTGGGAAGTACCCGCTGCTCGTTTGGCCTTACCACGCCATGCTGGGCGGCATCGGGCATGCGCTGGTCTCGGCACTCGAGGAGGCCATCTTCTTCCACAGCCTGACGCGCCGGGTTCGACCGCGCTTCGAGGTCAAAGGAGACAACCCACTGACCGAGCACTATTCGGCACTCAGACCGGAAGTGATGGAAGGTCCGGACGGACGGAAGATCGGGTCGAAGAACGAGCCGCTGATCAGCACGCTGCTCGAGTACGACGCGGTGGCCATCGCCGGTCAGGCCAAGAGCCACTGCGTGGCCTGGACGCTGAATGACCTTCTGGAGGAGATCCAGGCGCGGGACCCAGCGCTGGCCGGCAAGATCTATCTGCTGGAGGACTGCACATCGGCCGTTGTGGTGCCCGGCGTGGTTGACTTCACCGATCAGGCGGACGAGGCCTTCGCGCGTTTCGCCCGCGCCGGCATGCATGTCGTGCGTTCGACCGACCCGCTGGCGGCATGGCCGGGGCTTTAGCCCTAACGGGCCTCGCGGTACTCACTCTCCAGCCGCGACAGCAGCTCGCCGCGCCGGTCATAAAGCCGCGTCTGGCGGCGAGGCTCGCTCCTGGCCAGCGCGTAGGCGGTCAGTAGTGGAAGCCCAATGCTCACATCCAGATAGCAGACCACCGTGTCGGGCAGCGCGTCCGGATCGACTTTCCCCCAGCTCACCGCCTCGGACGGCGTGGCCCCCGAAAGCCCGCCGGTATCGGGACGCGCATCGGTGATCTGGAGGAAATAATCGTGGCCGGCCTCCTCCAGACCCAGGACTTCCTGAAGCTGTGGCTCCGTCTGAAGCATGAAGTTCTTGGGGCTGCCGCCTCCCATGATCACCACCGCGCTCTTCCCTCCGCCCCTCTTCGCTCCCAGCACGAGCGCCGCCGTTTCGTTCACATCGATAGCCGAGTCGATGCGCAGAGCGCTGCCCGACAGCGCTCGCTCCGCCACGTTCATCCCAATGCTCGAGTCGCCCGGCGAAGAGCTGTAGACCGGCACACCGGCCTCGTAGCAGGCGGCGAGCAATGACTTGCGGTCGAGACCCAGCGCCCTCTCGCGCTCGGCCACGTATCGTCCGCACAGGTGGTGGAACTCCGCGGTGCCCATCGATCTCTGAAACTCCGGACCGTCGATGATCTGCCTGAAAAACTTGTCGGTGGAGAGGAGTACATCGTAATCGAAGAAGATGTCATAGATCCGCACCACACCCTCAGCACGCAACTCCACATCGCTCACGTTCGGCCGGCCACGCCGCATCTCCAAGCCCAGCCCGAAGTGAGCATCGTGGTACAGGATCGCGCCCGTCGAAACGATCCAATCGACGAACCCCGCCTCGACGAGTGGGATCAGAGCCGACATCCCGAGGCCGGCCGGCGTCAGCGCCCCGCTCAGGCTCAGACCCACTGTGACCTCCGGCCGCAGGATCCTCTGCACGAGAAGCTGACAAGCTTCGCGCAAACGCCCGGCGTTGTACGCTAGGAAGGCACTGTCGATCAGATCGGCGACACTCTCGCCGCCTCGGATCGCGACCGGCGCTATGGGCGCGCCACTCAGATGACCGCCCGAACCGCCCTGGGATTGTCTTGACATCGACTCTTCTCACCGCGCAGGGGCCCAAGAACTCACGCTGGTCGAGAAGCTAGCAGTAAAGCGCCGGCGGCAGCAAGCCAAGGAGGCCTTAATAGTATGAAAAGCTACGTTATTGGGACCCCGCAGCACTCCTGGCAGACGCGCTCGGGCCGTTGCGCGCGCGGTGGGCGTCGATGATGATCTGAGCCGCTTGCTCGGGCGAGTCGGCGGTCGTGATGATCTCGAACTCATCGCTCGAGAGCTTGCCTCCTTCGATCATCGTGCCCTTGAGCCAGCGCATCAGCGCGGCGTGGTAGCGGGTGTTGTAGATGACGAGCGGGAAGTTGTGGACCTTGCCGGTCTGAATGAGAGTGAGCGCCTCGAAGAGCTCATCCATCGTGCCGTAGCCACCCGGGAAGATGACGAACCCCTCAGAGTACCTGACGAACATGGTCTTGCGCACGAAGAAGTAGCGGAAGGTCAGATGCAGGTCTACGTAGCGGTTGACCTCCTGCTCATAGGGGAGTTCGATGTTCAACCCGATGGAGAGGCCGCCGCCGGCGCGAGCCCCTTTGTTGGCGGCTTCCATGATCCCCGGGCCGGCTCCCGTCATGACGGCGAAACCGGACTCGGCCAACAGGCGACAAGTCTCGGTGGCGGCAAGGTAGTCGCGGTCGTTGCGCGGGGTTCGAGCCGAGCCGAAGATCGCGACGGCGGGTCCGACGCGGGCCAAGGCGTCGAATCCGTCCACGAACTCTCCCATGATCCGGAAGACACGCCACGGGTCTTTCAGGGTGGAGTCCGGGATTGGTTCGAGGATCTCCGTTGGAGGCCGAAGGGGCGGCCGGCGCACCTCCGCCAGCTCGGGTTCCTGGATCCGGCGGCTGAATAGCCGCTCGTCCTCGGTGTAAGGACCGGCAGCGCGCCGGTCGACATGGCTCCGGGGCGCGGGGCGCGAGCGCCGCTTCCTATTGGTGACTCCTTTCCTGCGCTTATCCATCTCAGCCCTACTCCACTCGTTTACCCGGTGACAAGACGGTGTGCGCCTGGCGGGTGGGCGTTTAGGAGGGCGGGCGGCCCTTCGCCCTACCCTGCCCCGACATCATGCAAGCAGCGTGCTCGGCGCCTTACGCCGGCCGACCGGGCTGAAAGATGACGGAGGCGGCCTTTACCACAGACCGCCCCCGATCCCTGACTGCAGTTCGCCCGTCAGCTTCGGCCGCTCGAGGGCCGCGAGGCGACCGGCGTTTCCGTTGCCGGTTTCGGACCGGCCGGTCTCTCGGGCGGCTTCACCGTCCGCGAGGCGTCCTCCATGTGCACCTGGCCATTGAAGCGGGCGCCCTCGTCCAGCTGCACGCGACGTGTGCGGATCTCTCCTTGAATGTTGCTGGTGGACTGCAACTCCAGGCGGCTCTCGGCGGTGATGTTCCCGGATACGTTACCGCTGACCACCGCGTCCTGCGTGAAGATGTCGCCGACGACCTCGCCGCTGCGGCCGACGACGACCGACTTGCCGGCGCGGACCGTCCCCTCGATTCGCCCCTCGATGCGAATCGTGCCCTCGGTCTCACAGTCACCGACGATCTTCATGCCGGGGGCGATGAGAGAGATCGCTCCATCGCCCGTCTCGCGTTCGATCTTTGTCATGTGCTTTCCCTGTTCTTCGGGAGTCTTTTCTTTGCGTCTCAACATCCTGGCTAGCTCACGAGCTGGCTCGCTGTTGCACCAGCGAAAGAGGGTCGATCGGCGTCCCGTCCTGCAAGATCTCGAAGTGCAGATGCGGGGCGGTGGAACGCCCTGTATTGCCCGAGAGCGCGATCACCTGATTTTGGCGAACGGAGTCTCCCGGCAAAACGAAAAGGCGTGAAGCATGACCATACATCGATTGGTAACCTGAGTTCCCGTGCTCGATCCGCACGTAGAGCCCGTAGATCGAGTCCGCTCCGGCCTCCCTGATCACGCCGGCCCCGCTGGCACGAATGTAGGAGTGCTGCGCGACGGCAATGTCGATGCCGGGGTGGGTTACGCCCCCGGCCTCCTCGAGAAGCTGCGTCACGAAGCCGCCCGCCGTCAGCGGCCAACTGGTCGGTATCTCGGGGGACAGCCCAATGCCGTTCGAGGCCGTCGCCTCCGATTCGGCCTCGTCAGCCGGCAAGATCTCCGGGGCGTTATCGCTCGCCAACTGATCCGCGCCCAGTAGGCCGCGGATCTTGTCGTACTCCGCTTGCAGCCCCGCTAGGCTCTCCGCAAGCTGCTCGACCCTGGCGTTCTCCGAGGCCAGCGTCTCGATCTGCAGCTCCAGCTCGGGCACGCGGGCCGCCTGTGCCGCCAAGTACCACCACGACCCGAGCAGCAGCGCCAGACCGAAGCCGCCGATACCGGCCAGCACGGCAGCTATTCGCAGGCCGCGCGGCGTAAGCTTGAGACTGCGGGTTCGCTCTGTGTCGCTAGGGACAATGACGACGGTGTAGCTGCCTTCGCTCTCCGCTTTCATTAGGCTCAAACGATTCCACCCACCCCGACGATGACTTCGACAATGCGCTCGAAGTCCTCTGAATCGCGGAAGGGGATCTCGATGAGGCCCCGCTCCTTGCCGTCCAGCTTCACCCGGACGGCAGTCCCGAGGGCTCGTGACAGAGCCTGCTCAGCCTTCTTGGCATAGGGGTCGCCCACGGCGGTCGTCGACGGCCCTGTGACCTTGGAGCGCTTGCGCGGGCGGCGCTGGCGAACGCGCTCCTCCACCTCGCGCACCGATAGCCCATCGCGCGCGATGGCCCGCGCCAGCTCGATCACGCGGGCCGTGTCGCCGAGTCCCAAAAGAGCCCGGCCGTGCC
Organism: Gemmatimonadota bacterium; assembly: GCA_020350785.1. Classification (GTDB taxonomy): domain Bacteria; phylum Gemmatimonadota; class Gemmatimonadetes; order Palauibacterales; family KS3-K002. The sequence goes on along the minus strand of CP070722.1, from coordinate 418,695 downwards.
CGGCGGTGATCTTGCCATGCGCCAGGAGGTCTCGCACCGGCTCGGGCAGACCCAGCAGCCGAATCGTATTCGCGACCGTCGATCGGTCGCGACCCACCCGTTCGGCCACCTGCGCGTGGCTCAGGCCGAATTCCTCCACCAGCCGATGATAGGCGTGCGCCTCGTCCAGCGGACTGAGATCCTCGCGCTGAAGGTTCTCGATCAGAGCCAGAACCAGCATGGTCCGGTCATCGACATCCCGAATCAGCGCTGGGACCCGGTCCCAGCCCAACTCTTTCACGGCCATGAAGCGCCGCTCGCCGGCCACGATCTCCCAACCTCCGGCCTTGGGCCGCACCACCACCGGTTGCAGCAGCCCGTTCTCGCGGATCGATGACACCAGATCATCGAGAGCCTCCGGCTCGAGGGCCTGGCGTGGTTGGAAAGGATTGGGTCGCAGCTCCGCAACTGGAAGCTGCTCCAACTCGCTCTGCGGGGTCGTCGCCTCCGGGACGTAATCCCCGAGGAGGGCGCTCAGCCCTTTACCGAGTCGCTTGTGCTGTTTCCTGGCCACTGCCGTTCCTACTCATAAGTTCTTTTGCCAAAGCAAGATAGCTTTCCGCGCCGCTCGAGAGAACATCGTAAATCACGATGGGCTTGCCGAAGCTGGGCGCCTCCGCCAGACGAATGTTCCGGGGGATTGAGGTCTCGAAGACCTTCGAACCGAAGTATTCGCGCGCCTCGTCGGCGACCTGCCGTGAGAGGTTGAGCCGATCGTTGAACATCGTCAGCAGCACGCCTTCGATCTGAAGTCCCGGGTTGAGCCCTCTTTGGACCAGGCGGACCGTGTTGAGGAGCTGGGTGAGGCCTTCGAGGGCGTAGTACTCGCATTGAATGGGAATGAGCACGGTGTCGGCGGCTGCGAGCGTGTTGACGGTCAGAAGCCCCAGGGACGGGGGCGAGTCGATAATGACATACTCGTAGCCAGCGCGCAGGGGCTCGAGCGCGGACCGCAAGAGCGTCTCGCGACCCTGGCGACCGGTCATCGTCACCTCCGCACCGAGGAGGTCCCGGTGGGAGGGGAGAAGGTCGAGGTGCTGGAAGTGGACGCCGCGCACAACAAGTTCCGCCGCCGGCTTCCCTTCCAGCAACGTGTCGTAGATGGAGCCGGGGAGCTGGTCGCGATCGACACCCAGCCCGCTCGTGGCGTTGCCCTGCGGATCGGCGTCGATGACCAGCGTCCTGCGCTCGGCCACGGCCAGGCAGGCGCCTAGGTTAATGGCTGTCGTCGTCTTACCGACGCCGCCTTTTTGATTGGCTATCGCTATTACTCGAGACATTCGAAACACCAGGCCCGGACGGAGCGGGGTGGGGTGGGCTCAGGTTCAGCGAGAATTATACCGGACGGAGGGTCTCAGCGAAAGGGTTTCACGTGAAACAGGCAGGCTTGAGGCGGGCAGACCCGCCCGCCCGGTCCCCCCGCCAACCGCCACGGCGCTCGCACGCCCGAGGAAGTTCCGCCTGATGCCCCTGCGCCCCCGGTGTGATCTTGCCGCCCTGCAGACCCGAACGCACGAGAGGCATCCGGCCTCACCGCGCCAACTGGCGGAGAGAGCGCCGGCTCTTCACTCCGCTCTTCACTGGACAGTGTAGTGCGGCTCCTCGACGCCACCTGCCGCAATCTCTGGATCGGTCAGTTCTGAGTGGCGGGGGATTTCAGCCTCGGGACCCTGACGCTGGGCAGCGGAGCGATCCAAGGGGGCGCTGCTCTTCGCGGCCGCGCGAAGCGCATATACTAAATGTAGTGGATTTAAGAGAGGGCCGATCCAAGGGGTGGGGTGAGAGCCGTTTCACGTGAAACGAAAGGCCCACGACGGTCGTCAGTCCGCTCACGAGTTCGAGCGCTGACTCTTCCGCACCTCCATCACCAGGTTCTGAAGATCGCTGGGCCCAACCCCTGGAATTCGCGCTGCCTGGGCCAGCGTCAGCGGACGGACCCGATCCAGCTTCTGGCGGGCCTCCATCGCAAGACTGCACAGCTCCAGGTAGGGAAGGTCGCGCGGCAGTCTGAACTCCGCACGGCGGCTCAGGGCCTGGGCGCGGGCGCGCTCCTTCGCGACATAGCCGGCATACTTGATCTCCATATCCAGAGCCGCCAGCGAGTCGAGATCCGGCGCACCATTCCCGGCAAGCGGACCCCCCTCCCCCACCAGGTCCAAGAGGGCCACCTCGGGGCGCTTGGTCAGTTCCCTCAGCGCGACCGGTTCCTCGATGCCAGAGGTCCCGCGCCCTTCAAGGTAGGCGTTGACCGATTCCGGGTGGGCTAGCGTCTCGGACACCCAGTCCCTGGCTCGCTCCTGCCGCTCCAGCGTCGCGTCCAGATTACGCCGCTGCTCGTCGTTCAGCAGACCGAGCGCCGCTGCCCTTGGGCCCAGACGAACGAGGGCGTTGTCCTGCCGAAGCAAGAGCCTAAACTCCGCCCGCGATGTGAACAAACGGTACGGCTCATCCACACCCTTGGTGACCAGGTCGTCAATGAGCACACCGATATAGGCTTCGTCCCGGCCGATCACCCACGGCTCGCGCCCCTTCACCGCCAGGGCCGCGTTGATGCCCGCCGCAATGCCCTGGGCAGCCGCCTCCTCATAGCCGGTCGTCCCGTTCGTCTGGCCGGCGAGGAAGAGGCTGGGCAGCGATTTCACCTCGAGAGTCGGCAGCAGCTGGTGGGGAGGGAAGTAGTCGTACTCGATGGCATAGCCGGGCTGCGTCATCCGGGCTCGCTCCAGACCCGGCACGGCGGCGAGAAACTCACGCTGCACGGCCGGCGGCATGCTGGTCGAGAGCCCGTTGACGTAAAGCTCCTGCGTCTCCAGTCCCTCCGGCTCGAGGAAGATCTGATGGCGAGCCGCGTCGGGGAACTTGACGATCTTGTCCTCGATCGACGGGCAGTAGCGCGGGCCCTGGGCCGCGATGGCACCACCGTAGAGCGCGGAGCGCTCCAGGTTCTCGCGAATGATGCGCTTGACCGGCTCACCGGCCCAGGTGATCCAGCACGGTACCTGGGGCAGGCGCTCCCCCCGCTCCCAATACGAGAAGCGGAAGTCCTCGGCATCGCCATCCTGGCGCTCGACCCTCGAATAGTCGACGGTGCGACCATCGACGCGCGGCGGCGTGCCCGTCTTGAAGCGAGTGACCTCGAGCCCGAGAGCCTCCAGCTGCTCGGATAGCTCCACCACCGGTGGATCACCGGCTCGCCCGGCCGCCTGCCGGATCCCGCCACCGATGTGAATGCCGCCGCGCAGGAACGTGCCGGCCGTAAGGATCACAGCAGCTGACCTGAACTCGGAGCCATCCTTACACCGGACGCCCGCCACGCGCTCGCCTCTGAGCACCAACTCCTGAACGGTGCTCTGGAACAGGTCCAACCCGGAGGTTTCCTCCAGCAGCGCGCGCATGGCCCGCGGGTAGAGCCAGCGGTCGCACTGCGCTCGCGGGGCCCAGACGGCCGGGCCCTTGCGGCGATTGAGCATCCGGAACTGAATGGACGTTCGATCGGTTGCCCGGCCCATCAGGCCGCCCAGCGCATCCACCTCGCGCACTACCGTGCCCTTGGCCACGCCCCCGATCGCCGGGTTGCAGCTGAGCTGAGCGACGCGCGCCAGGTACGACGTCACCAAGAGCGTCCGCGCTCCCAGACGGGCCGCAGCCGACGCCGCTTCGCAGCCCGCATGACCGCCGCCCACCACGATGACATCGTAATCTGGTACCATCTCTCTCAACCCGCTTCCCATCCGATTCGCGCTCACCCCGCCGGCAACAACACACAACGCGCCCAAAGAAAGTACTTGCTGCCAGCGGGGAAGCCAGTGCCGGATGTCGGCTGCGTCCCAAGAGAGGCGTCTCTCAGCGCGCCGCTCCATCCATCGACGCTTCACCTTATGGCCGTCACCGCCAGGATCGCCCATATTGGCGACAGCCACGAGGCGCGATCGAACCTCCACCCGTTCTCGACCCTCAGCGGCGATCGCCGTGGAGCGGCAGCGATGTCAGCAGCAGGCAGCACCGCCAGAGCATTTCGAGTTCACGGGCTCGTTCAGGGCGTGGGCTTTCGTTATTGGGCGCATCATCAGGCGCGTGCCCTGGGGCTGCGCGGCACCGTTCGAAACTGCCGCGACGGAACGGTCGAGATCGAGTTCGCCGGGCCGCAGCATGCCGTAGAGGAGATGTGCCGCCGACTTCAGATCGGTCCCCCGGCCGCCGATATCCGGAAGCTGGAGGAGCTGCCTCCGCCCCAGCAGCTTCCCGAGTCCTTCGTGATCGGCTTCTGACAATGTGTCATCTCGTGTCCTGACAATGAGTTACGCGGTTTGATGCGGCAGGGTGGGGAAGTGGGCCTCGATCGACTGACCTGCGGGTTCGAGCTGGGCCTTGCGGGGGGACCCGCCTCGGCACCGCGGTAGCTTCGATCTCCGCCCTGGATCTTTAGTCGCTACCCAGCGTCGACACCGATTCGGTTTCCCCCTCCGACGCCGCGCCGCGCCAACCGGGGCCTCGCACCACGCGGCCCGGCAACGCGCCAGTATGCTCCCCCTCCTTGAGGACCTGTACGCCGTTCACCCAAACATGAAGGACGCCGGTCGAGTAGCGATGCGGCTCGGCGAACGTCGCATGGTCGATGATCCTCTCGGGATCGAAGACGACGACGTCCGCGAAGTGGCCGGGCACCAGCAAGCCGCGTCGCTCGATTCCGAGGTTAGTTGCGGGAAACGATGTCAGGCGTCGCACCGCCTCTTCCAAAGCAATGACCCTCTCTTCTCGAACATACTTGCCCAGCAGCCGTGCGAAGTTGCCATAGGCCCGCGGGTGTGGTTTCGACTTCAGGAAGTGGCCCTCGGGAGCCAGGGATTCCGCGTCGGAGCCGAAGCTGACCCATGGCTGCGCGATCTTCCGGGCGATATTCGCTTCCGACATGAGGAAGTAGACGGACTCTACGCGGCTATCGTCCTCGATCACCAGATCGATGGCCGTCTCCTCCGGCGACGTGCCGCGCTCGGCAGCCACCTCGGCCAACGTCTTCCCCGTCAGGGGTTTGAGCTCCTCGCTCTTGAAGCCGACCAACATGACGTTCTCGGGCGAACCTGCCGCCAGGTATAGGTTCTCCCAGTCGGAGCTCGGGGTCTTCATCTCCCGCACGACTCGCCGGCGAACGGCTGGATCCTGCAGCCGACTCACCCAAGCATCGTGCCCGCCCTCCTGCACCCAAGGCGGCATGGCGGCGTCCAGGCCTGTCGAGCCCGCCGTGTAGGTGTACATGTCGGCCGTGATGCGGAGGCCTTCGGACCGGGCCGCTTCCACTCGCTCGATTACCGTCTCCAGCTTGTCCCAGTTCTCGCGCCCGGCGGCCTTCAGATGATAGATCTCCGCAGGGATCCCGGCCTCTCTAGCTATCGTGATCAGCTCCTCCAGCGCCTCGAGCAGCCGATTGCCCTCGCTTCGCAGATGCGAGATGTACATGCCGCCGTACGCTCCAGCGACCTTGGCCAGCTCGATCAACTCATCCGTGTCCGCATAGAAGGCGGGCGCGTAGATGAGCGACGAGCCCAGACCCAGGGCACCTTCCTCCATCGCGTGATGCACCAGCACGCGCATCTGCTCCAACTCGTCCGCCGTCGGCGGCCGGTCCTCGGCGCCCAGCGCATGGATGCGCACCGTCGTCGCCCCAACGAAAGAGGCGACGTTGGTCGCAATGCCCCGCTCCTCCAGGTACTCCAGATACTCGCCCAGCGTCGTCCAGCTGATCGCGTACTTGATGTCACCCTGCCGCTCCCGCAGCTCGCGCTTCATCTCGTCGTTCAGTGGGCCCGCTGACCAACCCTCTCCGAAGACCTCGAGAGTCACTCCCTGGCGGATGTCGCTCTGAGATCGACCGTCCTCGATGAGAGACTCGGTCGCCCAGCTCAGCATGTTGATGAAGCCGGGTGCCACCGCCAGGCCAGCGGCGTCGACCTCGACGCGCCCGCGCCCGTCGAGCCGGGAACCGATGGCCGCGATGCTGTCACCAGATATGGCGACGTCGGCGATGGACCCCTCCACCCCACTGCCGTCATAGACCATGCCACCGCGTATGACGGCATCGTAGGCCGGTTCCCTCTCACAGCCCGTCACCACGATGAGCGTGGCGAGCAAGAACGCCTCTAGCCTGCGCACACTTCCTCCTTGCTGGAGCTGGTCATTGGTCCGGCGCAGCCTGGTCATGGTTCTGCCTTACCAGGCGCCACCGGAATAGTCCTTGAGATAAGCATCGACGACCTCGATGAACTCCGCCGTCGACATCTCGGCCCCCGACCCGGACGGGCTGAGGCCGATCCAACAGTGGGGTTTGCGGCGCCCGTACTCGATCACCGCCTCGGCCGGCGGTTCGTCTACCGTGGTCAAGAACTCCTCCAGCCGGTAGACCGCGTTTTCCAGATAGAAGGTATCCATGTCTCCTGTGGCGATATGGAGCTTGCCGGACAGCTTGGGGCCGATGCTCGACCAGTTTCGGCGCAGGTGCTGGTGAAGGTCATAGTCGCGCCAGCGTTCCGCGACATCACGATCGATGGCGCCGCTGAGGGGATCCCAGATGCGCGCCGGGTGTCCGTTGTCGCCCACCGGCCCGAAGACCGCTTCCCAGATGGCCCACTGCCCACCTGATCGTGAGTCCGGGCCCACCGCGCGCTCGTAGTAGTTCTCCTGCCGCATGGTGGTCAGCACGTTCCCGTCGAAGCGGCGCGAGCTTGGCCGCTCGACCTTCACCCATTCGTTGCCCAGCGCGTAGGCGTTCTCGTCCTCGTAGATGTCGACGATCTGATAGTAGTGAAAATCGACGGGGTCGGGGCACCACCCCCAGGCGCCGCCGAAGTAGTCGGGATAGAAGATCTGCAAGGCCAGTGCCTCCCAGCCACCCGTCGAGCCGCCCGCCGTGATTCGCGCCCAAGGCTCGGCGATGATGCGAAACTCGCGCTCGAGATGTGGTATCAACTCCCGGACGAGGGCGTCACCGTAGGGTCCCAGGTTCGCTGAGTTCACCGAGTACGAGGTGTCGTAGAACGGATTGGCGTCCCGGAACGTGACGACGATCATCTTCGGGGACTCCGAGGAATCCCAGTAGCTCGTGAAGCCACCGCGTGATCCGTCCGCGCCGTAGCGGAACGGCGCCGCCCGCCCCGGAAAATGGTCTTGCAGGTAGATCACCGGGTAGCGCCGCTCCGGGCTCTCCCAGTAGTCGGACGGGAGCAAGACGTTGGCCCCTATGTACATGTCGCGGCCCCAGAACTCCGATACTCGATCGCTGCGGATCTTCACGAAACGAACCAGGTCCCCACGATCCTTCGGGTTCCCTTGTTGCAGCGATCCGCCGGGCGGCACCGCCTCGAGCGGTGGAATGACGTCGCTGATCTCGAGACGGATCGCACCACCGGCGCCGGGGTCGAGATTCACCCGCTTCACAGCGCTGTGAGCGTTCCCCGGCGCCCGCCAGATGTTCTGGCCGGCACCCGAATTCAGGTGCATCTCCAGCATGTGCCCGTCAGAACGGCTGAAGCGAGAGTAGACGTTCAGAAACGCCTGAACGAAGTACTCACCCGTCGGGATCTCTTCGAGAGAGGCGAGGGGATAGCCGACGATCTCACCGTCGGCCGCCGCCAGCGAGACCACGTCGCCGGGCGCGAAATCCCGCACGTCCTTTCCCCAAAAAGGCACGCCCGCGGGCCCGGTCTGATAGCGTGGCTCGCGCCGATCATCTTTGGTGATGATGACGTAGAGGCGCCCGTTGACGGGAAGCGTGAGGCCGAGCTCGGCGATCTGTGCGGCCGCCGATCGGCTCAGCGTGACATCGAAGCGGAGACGCGCTTCCGTCGCGGCAATCGGAGAACTCGGACTCCGCCCGCCGTTCTCCGAGCCGTTCGAGTCCAGTGCCGGGATCAGCGCTAGCAGGAGCGCCACCACGATCAGACGTTTCATCACTTGCGAGCTCCACGAGTTGGCTCTCGAGCGTAAGGCGTTCGATGGTTGCCCCAGACGCTCACTTCCCGATGCAAAAATCGGCGAAGACGCGCGCCAGTAAGTCTTCCGGCGCGATCACACCCAGAAGCTCCTCCAACGCCTGCGCCGCCGACCGGAGGTGTGTCGCGGCGACTTCGGGCGCGACACCGCCGGATCGGGCCTGTAGAAAAGAGTCGAGCTCGACGCTGGCACGGCGCAGGTCGCGGGCGTGCCGCTCGCGCCGGACCAGCGGGTACTCGGTATCCGGTAGGAGGCCACCCGAGAAAACGGTTTGCACCAGCAAGTCGCGCAGCGCTCCCAGTCCGCTCCCGTTGACGGTGGACACCTCCACCTCGGGAAGATCGAGCGCACATCCCACCCGTCCTCGGGCAAGGTCGGCCTTCGTGCGCACCAGGATTCGGCTTCCGCACGCCACCTGCGCCAGGAAGCCCGCCTCTTCATCGCTGAGCGCGCGACCGGCCTCGGCACAGAAGAGGACCAGGTCGGCGCCGGCAAGATAGCGGCGCGCGACCTCGATACCGAGGCTTTCAACGCGGTCGCCGCTTTGCCGCAAGCCCGCCGTGTCCACCAGGCGGAAGGGATAGCCTCCCAGCGAGACCATGGCCTCGACCGCGTCACGCGTAGTTCCGGGCTCCTCGGTGACGATGGCCCGCTCGAAACCGCACAGCGCGTTGAAGAGGCTGGATTTTCCGGCGTTCGGCCGGCCGGCGATCACCGTCAGGGCGCCCTCACGGAGCAGCTCCCCTTCGGCGGCGGTCTCCAGCAACGCGTGGATGCCCGACAGAACTCCCTGGGCGGCTTGGTCGATCCGGTCCGCCGCGACCGGCCCGTCGTCCTCCTCTGGGAAATCGATATCGTAAACCAGAAGAGCCTCGCAGCGCATGATCGCGTCCCGCAACTCCTCGATCCGCCGCGAGAGCCCGCGGTCGAGCTGCTGGAGGGCGGCGCGATGCTGGGCCGCGGTACGACCGTCTACCAGATCAAGGACCGCCTCAGCCTGCAACAGGTCGATCTTCCCGTTGACATAGGCCCTGCGCGTGAACTCCCCGGCCTGCGCCGGGCGTGCGCCCGCCGCCTGGAGCGCGGAGAGCACGAGCTGCGGGACCAGAGGGCCGCCATGACAGCTGAGCTCGAGCATGTCTTCGCCGGTGTAGCTGTTTGGCGCCTTGAGATAGGTGGCCAGAACCCTGTCGACCCGCTCTCTGCTGTCGGGGTGGACCAGCCAGCGCAGGACGGGCCGCCGCTCCGGCAGCTCCTTCCCCAGGGTGCGAATGATGATCTCTTCGACCCCGGCGCCTGAGGCTCGCACCAGTGCGACAGCCGCTCGGCCCGGCGCCGTAGAGATCGCGGCGATCGTATCGTTGTCCATGGTGGAAGACGCTGCGGGCGCCCGGGGACGTCTAGGTCTTTGCCTTCGCCGAGCTGGTAGGCGCAGGTTGCCCGGCCGCCGCCCGACGCTCTTTGGCCAGGTAGAGCTGCTGGGGCTGCGAAGCCAGGTTCTTGGTCGCGTAGTAGAGGTTCAGTCCGGACGCGAAGTTGAGGAACAAGACGGTCAGCATGATGGGCATGAACCACATCATCATCTTCATCTGCGGATTGCTCTGCGGCATGGTGCGCTGGCTGATCCATTGCAGCAGGAACACCGAAGCTCCCATCAACACCGGGATGATGTACAAGGGGTCGGCCCTGGAGAGATCGGGCAGCCACAGGAAGGGCACACCGCGGAACTCGATCGTGTCACGGAAGACGAAAAAGAGCGCGATGAGAATCGGGAACGGCAAAAGCATGGGCAGGCAACCGCCCAGCGGGTTCACGCCGTGCTCCCGATAGAGCTTCATCATCTCCTGTTGCAGCTTCTGCGGGTCGTTCTTGTACTTGTTCTGAATCTCCTTCATTAGCGGTTGGACCCGCATAGTCGCCATCTGAGACCGCATGCTCTTCTGATAGAGCGGAAACAACACCACCCGAATGCCGACGCCGAAAAGAATCAGGATCCAGCCATAGCCCAGACCCAAGAACCGATGCATCCACACCAGCAGCGAGGTGATCGCTCCCGCCAGCGGACGCAGTACCGGTTGGAGCCACCGGTACCCGTAGGGCGTCACCTGATTGAGATCCCGACCTGCGGCGGACAGGCGCCCGAAGTCTTGCGGTCCCAGATAGATCGTGTAAGCGAACTCCCCATCCCGACCCACCGGGAAACTCGCCACGCCCTCCGCGCGGAAGGGTTCCTGCAGACTGCTGATAAGGAGACCGCCAAAACGACGGTCCGGACCCGCCTCGGGAGGTAGCACCATGGCGGTGACGAAGTACTTCGTCCGCACCGCGACCCAATCGAACGGGCCGTTCAGAGTCATGCGATCGCCAGGCTCGAGCGACGCGATCTTCTGCGATTCCACACCTTCCGGCCCCTTACCGGCGAAGGCCAGATTGTTCTTGTAATCCTCTTCCGGGTCCCATTCGTTGCTGAGCAAGCCCGAACCGAGACCCATCGTCCACCACCCCGTCGCCGGGACACCCCGGAGCCGTCCCACGAAGTCGATCAGGTACTTGTCCGGTCGGAACGTGTAATCCAGCTCCAGCCGCATCGGCACCTCCGGGTGCTGATAGCTGAACGTCAGCGTTTGCGGACTTCCGCCGTCGCTCAGCGTCAACCCCTCGACGCGCGCCTGGAACAGCTGGTCGCCAAGATCCAGCGTGTCATCGCCGACCAACCAGCGATGCGTGAAGAAGTTATCCGCCGGCGATGGCACCAGCTGGACCGGCGCGCCTTTGGTGGCGGGCGCCAGCGATTCGAACTCCCGCATCTCGGCCGACACCAGCCGCGCCCCTCGCTGTCCAAAGCCCAGCCGGAAGAGTGGGGTCTCGACCCAGATCGTATCCTCGGCGAGATCTTCCCTGGGTTGGGCGATGATCGGCAACTGCGGAGCCGGTTCCGCAGCCGGCCGTTCCGGGGGTGGGCTTTGCCGCTCCTGCGGGGCGCTGAGCGTTTGCTCCCCAGATACCGCGGTCGTATCCGCCGGGCCGCCCGGCTCCGGGGGCGGGGCGGGCGGGAAGAGAAGGTTGACGGCGAAGACCACCGCCATCATCAGAACGACCGCCAGGACGAGTCGCTTTTCCGTACCCATATCGTCTAAGGCACCGGGTCGTAGCCACCCGACCGGAACGGGTGACATCTGGCCAGCCGTCGCGTGGCGAGCCAGGTGCCCTTGAGGGCACCATGCCGCTTCAAAGCATCGATGGCGTACTGGGAACAGCTCGGCGTATAGCGACACGCCGGTGGCAGGAGGGGAGAGATGGCGACCTGGTACCCGCGCACCAGTAAGATCAGGAGACGTGCGAGCATAATTCCTCCGCAACCGCGATCAGCTCGCGCCTCAGCACTTCGTACTCCACGTCGTAGGCGCCCGCCCGAGCGCGCACCAAGATGTCAACTGAAGCCCCGCACTCGCGACAGCGTGGCAGGAGCTCGAGCCGCACGCCCTCTCTCATGCGACGCTTCAGCCGGTTACGCTCCACGATCCTATGACCGAACTTGGGGACGATGACCGCCAGCCTTGCACGAAAAGCGGGGGACTCGGCGACGAACACGTCCAAGTGATCGGTCCGCCTCCGCTTCCCCCGGCGATACAGCGCGCGGATCTCCGACTGCCGGCGGACCCGCGCGCCCTTCGGAAATCTATACCGCCGCCCCGCGCTCGCCCCTACTTCCTTGGCAACGTCGCGGCCAGTCGCTTCCGCCCCTTGCGGCGCCGGCGGTTGAGCACGCGTCGGCCCGTCTTGGTTCTCATGCGGGCCCGAAAACCGTGCTTGCGCAGACGCCGGCGATTCCGAGGACGATACGTCGGTTTCATGGGGTAGTTCCCCCGATATCGTTGCTAGCCAATGACTTCTCACGGTCGTACAGGAAGCCCGAATATACGCGGCCTCCCGAGGTTCTTCAAGCCGACGCCGGGCGCCTGTCAAAGACCGGCCAGCGCCCGCAGCAGCGAGCGCAAGCCCAGAACGGCCGCGACCAGGACCGCCGCTCCTCCCAAGAGGTTCGACAGCCGCCCGTTGGCCCACACGCCCAGCAACGCTCGATCGTTCGCAATCAGCAGCAGGAGTCCGGCGATCAGCGGCAGCAACAGGCCATTCGCGGCCTGCGCGAAGATGATCACCGGGATCGGACGAACGGCCAAGAGAGAGAAGGCCACGCCTATTAACAGTACCGATGCCCACACGACGCGCGCCGCCGGGGCCTTCAAATCGACAGGCCAGCCGAAGATCCCACACGTCGCGTAGGCCGCCGCCAGGGGCGCCGTAATCGCCGAGGAGAGGCCCGCCGCCAACAGCCCACAGGCGAAGAACGCGCCTGCCCATCGACCCAGCAGCGGTTCCAACGCCAGCGCCATGTCGCCCGCGTCTGCCACTTGGGCCGCGGCCGGCAAGGCGGCGGCGGTAACCAGGACGGCGATCGAGATGACTCCCCCCAGCGTCACGGATATCCCGGTGTCGGCGCGCGCCGCTGCCAGATCGACCTCGCCCTTCCAGCGCTCGAGCGCCGCCGATGCGTGAAGGAAGAGGTTGTATGGGACTACGGTGGTGCCCACCAGCCCCAGCGCCGTGACCAGCGCACCCTCTACGTCGAAGGCCCCCGGCAGCAGACCCGCCGCCACTGCGCTGAGGTCGGGGGCCACCGCCAGCGCGGTAGTCAGAAAGACTACTCCCATAATGGCGACCAAGCCCACGAGCACCCGCTCCACATAGCGATACCGACCCGACCAGAGAAGCATGAAGCCGATGACGCCAAGCGCCGGTCCCCAGATGCGGCCGCTACCCCCCAATAACTCCTCCAACCCCAATGCTCCACCCAGCAGATTCCCCGTCTCGTACGCTGCATTGCCCACCAAGATCGCTGCGACGACCAGGCCGGCGCTGATCCACCGCCTGAACCCGGTTGGGAAACGACGACGCATCGCTTCTCCCAAGCCCAGGCGACCGACAACACCCAGTCGCGCCGACATCTCCTGCAGCACGAGGGCGGCTAATGTGGAGAAGACCAGCGCCCAAACGAGCGAGTAACCGTAGCGCACGCCGGCGACCGTCGCCGTCGTCACCGTACCAGGGCCGATGAAGGCCGCGGCGACCACCGCCCCAGGACCTAATCGCAAGCCACGCAACCGCATCTGCACCTCTGCACTCTACGCGTAATCTCCCAGCGACATCTTTCTGCGAAGCGAGTCGCTTGACTTCCTCTCATCACGCATCTAACATGGCGCGCGGCTCACCTACCGGCCGCATTTTTCGCTCACTCGCTGTCGAGTAACGGCCTGAACCGTAGTGGATGGCCTAACCCTCCCGCGCCGGATCCGATGGAACTGACCGCCCAGGAAGCCTGGTCCCGAATCCTCGAAAGCGCCAGAGCCCGGCTCCCTGAGCAAACCTTCCGCACCTGGCTCGGGCCGACGAAGCCCGTCGCCCTGACAGCCGATGACCTCGTAGTCTCGGCGCCCAGCGATTTTGCCGTCGAGTGGATCGAGAGCAAGTACAGTCAGTTGCTGCGCTCCTTGGCCAAGGCTCTGCTGGGAGAGCATGTTCGCCTGACGTTCGAGTCGCGGGGGAGCGACGGGGAAGTCGCGTCCTTCGCTGGCTTCAAGAGCCCGGCACTGCAAGAGTTCAACCCGGCCACGGATGTCGAGGCGGCGGCCACGCAGACTGGCGCGCGCGGCCTACTGGGCACCGTCAACCCACGTTACACGCTCGAGACCTTCGTGGTGGGCAGCAACAACGAGCTGGCGGCCGCCGCCTGCCAGGCCGTGGCCGACGCGCCCGGCCAAGCTTACAACCCGCTGTTCATTTACAGTGGGGTCGGCCTGGGGAAGACCCACCTCATGCACGGGATAGCCAACGCCGTGCTGGCAAGGTTCCCGCGCACACGCGTCGCTTACCTGCCGACCGAGCAATTCACCAACGAGTTGATCGGTGCCATCCAAGCCCGACGCACGACGGAATTTCACAATAAGTATCGCCGCATCGACCTCCTCCTCGTCGATGACGCGCACTTCTTGGCGGGAAAGGAGCGAACCCAGGAGGAATTCTTCCACACCTTCAACGCGCTCTACGACGCGCAGAAGCAGATTGTCTTGGCCAGCGACCGTCCTCCCAACGAGATCCCGGAGCTCCAAGAGCGACTGGTCTCGCGTTTCGCTTGGGGCCTGGTAACCGATATGCGGCCGCCCGAGTTCGAGACCCGCGTGGCCATCCTGCAGATGAAAGCCGAGCGCGACAACTTGGCACTCGGCCAAGACGTCATCAATCTCATCGCCCAGCACTGTAGGTCGTCGGTCCGCGAGCTGGAAGGTGCCCTGATCAAGCTTCTCGCTTACAGCTCACTGACCCATCGCGACATCACGGAAGAGCTGGCTCTAGAAATACTTGGTGGGGTCCTGGGCAACATCCGCGACATCAGCCCCGAGCAGATCGAGGGCGCAGTGGCGGACGCCTACGGGGTCGCGCCCGACGAGATGAAGTCCAAGAGCCGCCAGAAACGCGTCGCCGAACCCCGCCAGGTGGCCATGTACTTCCAGAAAGACCTACTCGATTTGTCCTACACGACAATCGGCCGGCGCTTCGGGGGCCGTGACCATTCCACGGTCATACACTCCATCCGGAAGGTCGAGGAACGGGCGGCGTGCGACCCGGAGTTCCGCCAGCGCCTGAGCGCCATTCGCGCCAGCCTCCGCTAGGACAGAAACAGCCTCCCCCGCCACTGATGCGTATAGGACAGTTGCAGGGTCGCGCGAGCTGTGGAAAGGCGTGTGCACAGAGCCCTGCACAGCGGCGCCCGCGCCGGGCAATCGCGCGCCCTTTCCCAACGCCACCCGCAGAGCGGCAGCTTTTCCACGACCCCACTCCACATCCGATAGGGGAGGAGAGGCGCGTCGCCTAGGCCCCTCCAGCCAAGACTACCGCACTTGCCCACGTGTCCACATCCCTGCTACTACTACTGCATTCAATACTAGGCTAGTTATACTACAGCGTCCCACGGGGAAAAAGCCGTCTCAGACAGTCAACCACTGACAGGGGCAGGGCCATGAAGGTTACGGTAACCCGGGAGAATTTCCAAAGAGGCTTGTCGGCCGTGGCCGCCACGATTCCCACCAGGACCACACTCCCGGTCCTCTCCAATATCCTCGTTGAAACAGTCGAGGACCGTCTTCGCGTTCGCGGCACCGACCTCGATATCTCAGTGAGTGTGCAAACACCGGCAGAGGTGGAGCGCCAGGGAGCAATCACGGTCCCGGCGAAGAAGATCGCCGACATTGCCAAGGAGCTCCCGGACCAGCCGGTTCAGCTCCAGTCGGAGGGCGGTCGTGTGGCCGTGGTGTGCGGCAAGTCGAGGTTTCGGTTGAACAGTCTGCCCAGCGATGAGTATCCATCTTTCCCGGAGATCCCCTTCGAGAAGGGCTGGAAGCTCAGGAGTGGGGAACTGCAGAGGCTCAGCGCCCATACGAGCTTCGCTGTCTCGAGCGAAGAGACGCGCCCGGTGCTGAACGGAGTGCTGTGGCAGCTGCGGGGCGATGAGATGCGGATGGTCGCGACGAACGGGCATCGCTTGGCAAAGATGGTGGTGAAGGTTGGGGGGACGGCCTCTGGCGAAGACGATCTTATCGTACCTCCGAAGGCGCTGCAGCAGGTCGAACGTCTGTTCGACTCGGAGGACGAGCTGGAGATCGCCAGGTCCGAGAGTCACTTGGGCTTCCGGAGCGAGCGCACCGAGGTCTACACCCGCTTGATCGAGGGCCCCTACCCGAATTACGAGCAGGTCTTACCGAAGGACCAGGATAAGGAATGCCTCGCCGACCGGGCGGCGCTGACTGCCGCGATCCGCCGCGTGGCAATCGTGGCTTCCGACCAAACTCACCGCGTGAAGCTGAGTTTCAGCGCGGAGAACTTGGGCCTCACGGTGCAGACCCCGGACCTGGGAGAGGCGGAGGATGAGATGCCGGTCTCTTACAAGGGTTCGCCCTTGGAGATCGGATTCAACGCTCAGTATCTGCTCGATGTCCTGCGCTACATGGGCAGCGAGGAGGTGAAGATCACGCTGAGTGCGCCGGAGCGGCCCGCGACCTTCCAGCCGGTAGGCGGCGAGGATGACTACGTCACGCTGGTGATGCCGCTCCGCCTGATGGAGTAGGAAGGCGGGCCAGCTTGGACCCCGGGCCGCGTCGCCTATCCCTCTGAGGACGCCCCGTACACATCCGACCAGAGGTCACGGTCCTCTTGGACGCGTACCCGGTGCACGACGACACCGCGGGGCAGGCGTCTGCTCAGCTTGTCCAAGATGAAGGCGGCGAGGTTCTCGGTAGTCGGGAGCATGGCGCCGGGAGCGAACTCGGGGACCGCGGAGTTGATGTACCGGTTGTGGAAGCGCTGGAGGACCTCCTCATCCAAGACGCCGTCGAGCTCGGCCAGGTCCATCGCCATGCCGGTCGCGGGGTCCAGTGCAGCGCGGACGGTGACTTCGCACCGATAGTTGTGGCCGTGGCCGTCTGGCCAGCAGGCGGCGCCGAAGCGGCGCTGGTTCTCCTCGTCGCTCCAGTCTGGTCTGTAGTAGCGGTGCGAGGCGGCGAAGTGGATGGCGCGTGTCAGATAAGCGATTGTCATTGTCCGGAACCGCCCGCGTTTGGAGTGAGGGGACAGCGTCTCTAAGTTAGACTGCCATGCCTGAAGCAGCCATGCCGGGCAAGGTGCCGAACTCTGCCCGTTTCCTGGATATCAGCGACTACGCCCGCCCGCTGGCCGTCGCCCTGGCGCACGCCCTGAAGCCCAGCCGTGTTACGGCGCCCTGGGTCACCGGTGCATGGTTCGTCATCGGGCTTGCCGCAGCTCTGTGCTACGCAAAGGGTGGCGCCGCGTACGCGCTAGTCGGAGCTCTGGGGATGCAGGCAAAGAATGTCCTGGACGCCGTCGATGGCTCCTTGGCACGCCTGCAGAATCGTCCGTCGCGGATCGGCCGCTTTCTGGACTCCAACGCCGATGCTCTCATCGCCGCCGCCGTCTGCGCCGCCTTGGGCGTTGCGGTTGGCCGTCATCGTCCGGCGACCTACTCGGCCATTCTGGCCGTCATGGCGCTGCTGTCAGGGCTTCTTCAGGCCTCGCTTTACAACTACTACTACGTCCGGTACCGAGCGCGCCGGGGCGGCGACACGACGAGCCGGGTCGAAGAATCGCTTACGGGGGAAGACCGGCTCCGCTACGGAGGCCGCCCCGCGGCGCTGGCGCTACTGAGCGCTCTGATCGCCGGCTACAGGTGGATCTACGGCTGGCAGGATGCACTGGTCCAGCGGGTGGACGACTGGGCCGCCCGTCCCCTCGCGAGTCGCGGGCGACTGGCTGAGGCGGAAGGGATGCGAGACGCACGGGTGCTACTGACGGCGATCAGCGTTCTCGGCCCCGGGACGCAGATACTCGCCCTCAATCTCTACACGCTCTTCGGATTATGGCGATTGAGCCACGCCCTCGAGCTGTATCTCTTGACTGTGGCGGTGGGCGGGAGCCTCTACGCGGCGGCCGTCGTATTGTGCTTGCGGCAGGCGGCGGCCCGTCGGGCCCGCGTCTGAGGCGCGTGCTGCCGAGTTCTCCCGCGGGATCGATCCGGCCGATATCTTTGAGTCCATGAGCGAGTCGAGAGCTGGCAGTCTTCAGGTGATATTCGAGCCGCGCTCCATAGCGGTGATCGGTGCGAGCCGGCGGGTGGACACCATCGGCTACGTGATCCTCGACAGCCTCCTGCGGGACGGCTATGCAGGGGCGGTCTACCCGGTCAATCCATACGCGAGCGTTGTGCACAGCATGCGGGCCTATCCGTCCATCCGGGAGGTGCCCGGGCCGGTGGACCTGGCCGTGATCGTGGTCCCCAAGGCGCACGTTCTGCAGGTGGCGGAGGAATGCGGTGCGGCCGGGGTGTCCGGTCTCGTAGTGATTTCGGCGGGGTTTCGGGAGGTCGGCGGCGAGGGTGTGACGCGCGAGCGAGAATTGGCGGCGCTGGTGCGGAAGTATGGCATGCGCATGGTGGGTCCGAACTGCATGGGCGTGCTCAACACCGATCCGGCGATCTCGATGAACGCCACCTTCGCGCCCACGACGCCGCCGGTCGGTAACGTGGCCTTCTTGAGCCAATCGGGCGCGATGGGTGTGACGATCCTCGACTATGCCCGCGAGTACGGCATCGGCGTCAGCAAGTTCATCAGCATGGGGAACAAGGCCGACATCTCGGGCAACGACGTGCTGGAGTACCTGCGGCACGACGATCGCACGTCGGTCATTCTGATGTATCTCGAGAATTTCGGTAACCCGCGGCATTTCACCCGCATCGCCCGTGAAGTCACGCAGGAGAAGGCGGTGGTGGCCGTCAAGGCAGCGCGGACGCGTGCCGGCGCCAGGGCGGCGACCAGCCACACGGGAGCGCTGGCAGGCCGCGATGTCGCAACCGACGCGCTCTTCGCGCAGTGCGGCGTCATCCGGGTGGACACGGTGGAGGAGCTGTTCGATATGGCGATGGGATTCGGGAATGCGCCGCTCCCGAAAGGGGATAGGGTGGCCGTGGTCACCAACGCGGGAGGCCCCGGCATCATCATAGCCGACGCCCTGGAGTCGCACCATCTCGAGGTGGCCGAGTTCACGGAGGGCACGCGTGAGCGGCTACGCCAGTCGCTCCCGGAAGAAGCATCGGTAAACAACCCGGTCGACATGATCGCCAGCGCCGATGCCGACAGCTATCGCGCGGTACTTGAGACGGTTCTCGAGGACCCGGGTGTCGACGCGGTCATCGCGTCCTTCGTTCCGCCGCTGGGCGTGCAGGCGGCGGATGTAGCGCGGGCGATCACCGACACGGCGGCCGGTCGCGAACAGCCGGCTTTTGCCGTGTTGATGGGTCGCAAGGGCCTTCAGGAAAGCCGCGACCTGCTGCACGCGGCCAGCGTGCCGGCCTTCATCTTCCCGGAGTCGGCCGTACGCGCGCTGGTAGGGATGAGCCGCTATCGCCGCTGGCTGGAGCGACCGGCGGGAGAGGTTCGTCGCTTCGAGGATGTGGATCGCGCGCGTGCCAGCCGGATAGTGGAAGGCGCCCAGGCCGCCGATCGTTTACGCTTGAACGAGGCGGACGCGCTGGCGCTCCTCGAGGCGTACGGCGTTCCGGTGGTGCCGTCCCGACCGGCGCACAGCGCTGACGAAGCCGTGCAGGCCGCTAAAGAGGTCGGCTTCCCAGTAGTCCTCAAGGTGATGGCTCCTTCGGTCTCGCATAAGTCCGACGTCGGTGGCGTCATTGTTGGCCTGCAGTCCGCCCGCGAGGTGCGTGGCGGCTTCTATGAGATCATGGATCGTTTGGCGGAGCACGGCGTCGAGGCCGAGGCGATCGAGGGCGTTCTGGTTCAAGGGATGGTGCAGGGAGGTCGTGAGGCGATCATCGGTACCGCATTCGACCCGAGCTTCGGGCCGTTGATCATGTTTGGATTGGGTGGTATCTACGTGGAAGCGTTGGGCGACGTCGTTTTCCGTGTCCACCCCGTAACCGACATCGACGCGGCCGAGATGGTTCGTCAGGTCAAGGGCTATCGATTGCTCGAGGGCGTGAGAGGCGAAAAAGGCGTCGATCTGGCGCTGCTGGAGGAGACCATTCAGCGGATCAGCCAAATGGTGGGTGACTTTCCCCAGATCAGTGAGCTGGACATCAACCCGTTCGTCGCCTTCGCACCGGGTGAACGCTCGCTGGCGCTGGACGCCCGCGTTCTGCTGGGCGGGGAGCCGCCTCAGGGCCATTCTGGAAGGGCGGCCGCCGAATGAGGAGCGGGCCAGCCAACTGTGCCACCTGTGGCGCGCCCATACTGCCCGGAGACAGTGTTTGCCCCTTCTGTGGGGTGGTGGCTGGGCCGCCGCCTCACTACGGCGCCTCGCCGGAGCCCAGCTCGGCGGTCAGGTTCGAGAGCGCGCCTGGGTCCCCCGACCCGGCGTTGGTGGGGAGCGGGCCACCCCCGTGGGAGACGCGCCGGGACCATGGTTTCTTGGCGGCCCTCTGGCTGACGTGGCGTGAGAGCGTCTTCAGACCGGTGCCCTTCTTTCGCCAGCTGCCCCCGCGCGCCGGCCTCGGCCCGGCGCTCGGCTACGCGGCCCTCCTTTCTGCGGTGGCCCTGCTGTTCAGCCTCTACTGGGGGTTGGTCGAGGGCGCGCTGAGCGGCGGCCAGGCGGAGGAGCCCCTGATCCTGCTGATCGGAGGCCTCGTCATGGCGCTCTTCTCGCTGGCGGTGATGCTGCCGGTCTCATTGGGCCTGCTGTTTCTGGCCGCCGGCGTACTGCACGTCAGTCTGATGATCGTGGGTGCCGGGCGGCGCGGCTTCGAAGCCACCTTCCGGGCGCTTGCCTACTCCGCCGGTCCGGCGGCCTTCGCGATTTTGCCCTTCTTCGGATCTCTGCTGAGTCTGGTCTGGGGGACGGTGCTGATCTACATCGCCGTACGCGAGGTTCAGCGCACCACCAGCGGGCGAGCGGCGCTGGGCTTCCTGTTGCCGTTCGTCGGCCTCCTTGCGTTCGTCCTGATCCTTGGCTTCTTGGTGGCCGCGCTCATCGGCACGGCCGACACGGCACCCGCGGCAGGGTCCTGAGGCCGGGGCGGTTTTCCACGGGCGCGGGCGGACCGTGGAAAACCTTGCGGCGGCCCGGATTTTGTCCGGCGGCGAAAAAACTGGCCCCGCGCGGCTGAACCCTCCATCTTGTATCCCTCGATATCTTAACGCTTTCTGTCTGGAGGCCTTCGCTTATGGGCACAATCTGGAAAGGCGCTATCAGCTTCGGCCTGGTGAATATTCCGGTGCGTGTGGAAAGCGCCACTCAGGAGACGACGCCCAAGTTTCGCATGCTGCATGGCAAGGACAACTCGCCGGTCAAGACGGTGCGGGTCCGGCCGGGTAGCGAGGAGCGGGTGGAGTACAACGAGCTTGTCCGGGGCTACGAGTACGAGCCAGGTCACTACGTGATCCTCGACGACGAGGACTTCAAGCAGGTGGCGCTGCAGGTGACAAGAACGATCGACATCCTGGATTTCGTCGACGAGTCAGAGATAGACTCGCGCTATTTCGAAAAGCCGTACTACCTGGCGGTCCAGCCGGGTGGCGAGAAAGCCTACACCTTGTTGCGGAAGGCCATGCGTGAGACGGGCAAGGTGGCGATAGCGAAGGTGGTGTTCTCACGCCGCGAGCACCTTGCCGCCGTAAAAGTGCTGGACGACGTTCTGGTGCTCGATCTCATGCGCTTTCAGGATGAGCTCGTTCCTGTGGGTCAGGTGGCGACGCCCGAGGAGCGGGAGCTCAGCGACAAAGAGATCGAGATGGCGCGGCAGCTGATTGGCCAGCTTTCCACTGACTTTGAGCCTTCGCGCTATAAGGACGAATACAACGAGAAGTTGATGGCGCGCATCCGGGCCAAGATCGAGGGTCGTGAAGTGGCCCGGGTGGAGCTGGAAGAGGCAGTGGAGACTGAGGTCGTGGACTTGGTCGCCAGGCTGAAGGAAAGCCTGGCAAGGGCCGAACGCGATCGCCACGCGCGCGCGGAGCCGCAAGCCGCCGAGGGTGGCTAGGGCAGCCAGCCAAGGACTCCATGGCCCAGGTCGAATAGAGGGCAAACAATCCGGGACGTGAAGTTTGGGGGAGATCGATCGCTATAGCGAGAAGCGCGACTTCAAGCGCACGCCGGAGCCGGCTGGTGGGGCAAGAGAACCGGAGACGAGCGGTGCGGCGCGCCGGTTCGTGGTTCAGAAACACGCGGCGCGCCGAACTCATTTCGACCTGCGTCTGGAAATCGGGGGCACGCTGGTCAGCTGGGCGGTTCCCAAGGGTCCGAGCGCGGATCCGGACACCAAGCGACTGGCGGTGCACGTTGAAGATCACCCGGTGGAGTACGGTGGCTTCGAGGGCATCATTCCCGAGGGCGAGTACGGCGCCGGCAGCGTGATCATCTGGGATCGCGGCCACTTTGAGCCGGTGGGGGAAACGGCCGACTCGGACGAGGCGCTGAGTGACGGTGTGCGACGTGGGAAACTGGACTTCGTCCTGTACGGTGAGCGGCTGCGCGGTCGCTGGACGTTGGTGCGGCTCAAGGGACGGGAGCGGTCGGACGAAGACAACTGGTTGTTGATCAAGAAGAGGGACGTCTACGCCGAGCCCGGCCAGCCCGAGGGATTGGTGGAGCGTCATCACCAGTCGGTGGTGTCGGGCCGCGAGCTGAGCGACCCGGCCTTGGGTGACAGCCTTTCGAACACAGGGGCCGAGGGCGCGACTCAGCCGCCGGTGGACGTGCGACCGATGCTTGCCCAGATCGGTGAAGCGTTACCCGAGGGCGAAGCCTGGTGCTTCGAGCTCAAGATTGACGGAATCCGAGCGGTCGGTTGGGCACGTCCCAGAGGGGCCACGTTCGTCTATTCACGTCGCGGCCTGAGAGTCGAGGCCGTCTTTCCTGAAATCTCGGAGGCACTCGAGCTGCTCGCTCGGCGAGCCGGGTCGGAGTTCGTTCTCGACGGTGAGATCGTGGCGGCGACCGCCGAGGGCGGCCCCAGCTTCGGGGACCTCCAGGGACGCCTGAACTTGCGGGACGCTGGCGAGATAGCGCTACAGGCGCGCTTGCAGCCGGCCGAGATGTACGCCTTCGACTTGCTATGGCTGGACGGCGAGGATGTGCGCGATCTCCCGCTCTCGGAGCGCAAAGAACGTTTGAGGGGGCTCATGAGATCTGCTGGCCACAGGCTCCACTACGTTGGACACGATGTGGCGAGCGGCCGCCGACTAAGGCAGAAAGCGCGCCGGGAAGGCTGGGAAGGAGTCGTCGCGAAGCGCCTGAAGAGCCGGTATCGCTCTGGCGAACGCACTCAGGACTGGCTCAAGCTGAAAGAGTTGACTCGGCAGGAATTCGTCGTAGGAGGGTGGACCGAGCCGCAGGGCGGGCGCAGCGGCTTCGGCGCACTGGTCGTCGGCTACTACGATGAAGTAGACGGTCGAAGCAGCCTGCTTTGCGCCGGTCGGGTGGGTAGCGGGTTCAGTACCGGTCAATTGCAGATGATCTCTGAGAAGTTGGCCGACCTGGCACAGGACACATCCCCCTTTGTGGAGATCAGTGACGATCTGCAGGAGGCGCACTGGGTGCGCCCGGAACTGGTGGCGGAGGTGAAGTTCCAGGAGTGGACGAAGGATGGCCGTTTGCGGCAGCCGGTCTTCCTGGGCCTACGGCACGATATTGACCCCTCGTTGGTGTCACGCGAGGGACGAGGATCCGGCGAGCGGGGGGCGGGGCCCGCCATCGCGTCCACGAAGGAAATGGAGTCCCTGATACAAACGCTCGACGCACTGGAGCGCGGCGGTCAGGACGGGGACGTTGTCGTCGATGGCCGGCGACTCAAACTAACTAACCTTTCCAAGGTGTTCTGGCCGGACCTTGACGTCACAAAGGGTGAGCTTCTTAGGTATTACCTGGCGATCGCACCCGCCATACTGCCCGTGCTAGCCGATCGCCCCCTCACCCTGGAACGCTACCCCAACGGGATCACAGGGGAGATGTTCTATCAGCAGCGCATGCCGGGACCGATTCCGGAGGGCGTGCGCACGGTCACCCTGGACGTCGAGGGGGAGCCGGCCGAGCGAGTGGTCGGCGGAGACCTCTACACGCTGCTGTATACGGTTCAGTTGGCGGCGATCGCCCAACACGTCTGGCCATCGCGGCTGGGTAGCTTGGAAGACATGGACTACACGATTCTGGATCTGGATCCCGGCGAGGGGGTGCCCTTCTCGGCGGTGCGGGAAGCGGCGCTGGCGGTTCGCGAGCAGCTGGAGCGCCTGGGGTTGCGGGGTTACGCGAAGACCTCCGGGGCCACAGGCATCCACGTGGTGATTCCGCTTCAGGCGGGTATCAGCTATGAGACTGGGCGGCTCTTGGGCGAGCTTGTCGCCAACCTCGTGGCCGGCAGCCACCCCGAGCTG
Source organism: Gemmatimonadota bacterium (assembly GCA_020350785.1). Classification (GTDB taxonomy): domain Bacteria; phylum Gemmatimonadota; class Gemmatimonadetes; order Palauibacterales; family KS3-K002. The sequence continues at coordinate 394,672 of CP070722.1, read as the reverse complement.
ACGACGATTCAACGTGTCGTCTCAAAACGCGGCCGCCGAGTCTATCTGGACTTCCTGCAGAATCGCAAAGGCTCGACAGTCGCCGCCGCATATTCCGTGCGTCCGCGTCCAGGCGCCACGGTGTCGACGCCTGTGACGTGGAAGGAGCTGGAGTCTGATCTTCAAGCCGAGGAGTTCAACGTGCGAAGTATGGAAGCGCGCCTCGCAGCGGTCGGTGATCTTTGGGCCGCTTCTCGTGTGGATTCTAACAACGTGCGTGAAGTTCTGGAGCTTCTGTGATCGTGTTTTTCGCGATGGCGAATTTTTTTCGAATTGGACCGTACCTGGCGCGTTAGCTGGGCTTAACTGTATCACGGATGTTACGTGAAAATTGAAGTTGCGCGATGTAAAGCAAGTTTTTCAGACTGCATAAGTTTGTGCAATATTCGCGCGGAGCGCCCTGGCCGCCCATCTTTCTAACCCTATATCTGTTAACGAGTTCCACTCTCGGATTCGAACGCCAGTTCGATGGGTGCCGGTCTTGCGTCTGCCTTGCGGCGCGTGTATAATGAGCCTCGCTTCGAAGGGTGATCAGCTGCTCGAGAGATCTGTTCCTGGATAATTCCCTCGGGGCAGCCCATTCCGATAAATTTGTAATTCTCGCAGCCGTTTTCGGCGTGGCCTTAGTGTGCCCAAGACGGAAGGACTAGTACGAATGCCCGAGTCGCGTTCAGTCAACCTCGTTGTGAACCTCCCTGTCGAACTTGCTGACGAGGTAGAGCGTGTTCATGAATCGGATCCCGAATTCGTCGAGAGGGTTCTGGTCTACGGGCTAGTCCGGCGAGCCGTCTTCGCTCGTCTGCAGAGCTTCGCGGCTCTGCACCGGCCGTCTCCGGCGTCTCTGGAGTCGTCGATAAAGTCGTCTCTGGAGCTGACGTAGACGGCCGGCCCTCTCCCCCGCGAGGGCCCCTTCGCTGAGGCTTGATCCCGTCACAAGCCAGCGATCCTTGACCCGGTGCTGTCCGGCTTGTAGCATGGACCGCGGGTGGCCATCCGCCTATTCATTGGCAGGTGGCCGCAATCCGAGGGAGGGGTGTATGGCCAGGCGATCGGGAAAGGGTGAACTCGGCAAGAGCCGCAAGGGCGTAGCGGAGCCCGACGAAGTCTTGCGGGCGAAATACATCGATTACTGCTCCGCTCGTGTCTGTGACCTGTTCATGGAGATTGATGAGGAGCGGGTCTATGAGCTCGCATCTGCGCTGGAGACGAAAAGGGGTGCCGAGCACGGGGCTTTGAATGTGAAAGACCTGGCCATCCTGCTGGTCGATCAGCTCATGTCGGACATGTCGTTGCCCGACCTCGCAACCTGGGTTGAGGACTATCGGCGCAATCCGGAGCAGTACGATCCTTTCCTGCTGGGTCTCTGGAAAGCCAGCGTGGAATCGCACGCCACGTCCTGAGCGTCTTCGTCTGCGCGAACCTCGCTCGTCGCGCGGAGTCTCTTCTACGGAATCGTTTGGCGGCAACTCGGTGATTGCCCGAGATGGGCTCTTCTCTCGCCCCTCCTAGTCGATCTTTGGCGGTAGGAACAGCGAGTCTGGAAGGCCGGGGTTGATGATGACGTCCGAGATGATCAGCTGTTTCCGGGTCACGCCGCTCTGGTCGTAGTAGGTGCGGGTACCCACATAGGTGATGGGTCCGGCCCGTTGGAAATCGCTCCACTTCGTGCGGTTTACGTTACTGCTGCCCTCCTCGATGTAGTGGACCTCCACAGGGAAGGGCGATCCTTCATCGAAGTAGTAGAAGTAGCGGTCCCCTGAATGCTGTCCGATCCCTTCGCCGAATGTGACCCGGACTCCGGCAAGGCCTGTGGAGTCAGCTGCAATGGAGCCGAGGTTCACACCCGGATCGCGGAGCTTGTAGGGTAGCCCAATCCAGTACATCACGTCGCCGCTCACGTAGAGCACTTCGCGCGCGGCCTTTGTCTTGTCGGCTAGGGTCTGACCGTCGAGCGTGGCCCAGATCGTGCCCCGGCCGTCGTGTGCCTGAACGTAGTGGCCCTCGGGCTCATCCCGTTCGATTCTGGCGCGCTGGGGATCCTTCTTGCCCCAGACGTAGCGCGGGCGTCGGCGGGTCTCCGTACCGGTGGAGTCGAACCAGACGGTGGTGACCGTGTAGCGGAGGTCGGCGACCTGCCTCCAGGCATGGGGTCCGCCGGCCGCAGCGATCCACGCGTCCACTAGCTGTTCGGCGGGGCCAGAAGGCTCGGGTCGGCAGCCGGGGGCGGCGATGCAGGCGGTCAGCAGGGCGAGCCGGAATCTGCGGTGTAGAAGCATTTTCTCTCCTGCGGAATGGTCTTGCCCCGGGTCCTTCTTTTCTGACGCTCTCGGCCGGGGGCGCCGTGCCGCGTCAATCTAAGCCCAGGGACGGCTGAGGGAATATCCTAGCGCCTCTTTTGCGAGCGGGGGACAGCGGATATCATTTCGGCGCTAAGGCATAGCCCGGTTGACCCTGGAGCTTCGATCGCCGCCCGGACCGCTTGGGGGAAGGGAGGTGGCGGCGGAGGCAATGGAGAAGCGGATGGCGAGAGTGCAAAAGAGGGCAGATGATACGATCCAGGTGGGCGCTTGGAAGGTGGAGCGCGTGCTGGCCACGGGACGAATCGAGGGTGGCGGGCCGCTGAACGTGGCGGAGGAGTGCCGCGGCCATTGCTGCCGCCATGGCGTCTACATATCGCTTCCGGATCGAGATCGCATACTGGAGTACGCGGCTGCGGTCGTGGAGGTGATGGATGACACGCAACCGACGGACACGGGCCTCTGGTTCGAGGACGAGACACACGAGGACGAGGATTTTGAGGGTGGGGTCTGCATCGGTACAGCCACTTACGACGGAAAGTGCAGCTTTTTGAATCGCGAAGGCCTCTGCGTGCTGCAACTTCTCGAGCCGAGCTTGGAACTGCCGGGAGGCGAGCGGCTCAAGCCGTTCTATTGTCGGCTCTTTCCGGTGACGACGGGATACGGGCGATTGGAATTCGACGACATGTGCGATGGGGTACGTCCGTGTTGTACGTTGGCGGCCGACGGCCCGACCCGAGCGATTGATGCCTATGCATACGAGCTCACGGAGGCCCTGGGCGCGGAGGGGTACGCAGAGCTTTTGAGTATCGCTAGGGACCTGGAAAACGGGAAGCTTCCCAGCCGCTAGCCGGCTTTCGCGATCTGGACGCCGACCTTCCTGACGCGCGGTCCGTCGAATTCGGCGAGGAAGACCGACTGCCAGGTACCGAGGGCCAACTCCCCAGAGTTGATCAACAGGGTGGCGCCGGGGTTGACCAAGCTTGTTTTGACGTGTGAATCGGAGTTCCCCTCGGCGTGGCGGTAGGCCGTCTCTTCCCGCGGAATCAGGTCACCGAGCTTCCAAGCGATGTCCCGGGCCACATCCGGGTCGGCGCCCTCGTTGACCGTGATTCCGCAGGTCGTGTGAAACGACCAGAGGTGGGCGACGCCTTCTTGGACACCGCTCCTGAGAATGACCTCCTGGATTAGAGCGGTGATGTCAACGAGCTCCTCTCTCCGAGCCGTTTGAACTTTGATCGTCTCCATCGTCATCCTCGGGTGGTGCCGGCGTAGCCGAGCGGTCGCTCGGCTCGAGTGGTGCGGCGTTCGCGGACGGCGCGTCGGATAGCTCTGTGGCCGCCCGAGTCTGCGCCGGCGTCGCGGTTTCCACGCCTTCGCCCGTCTTCTGGGGTGGTGAGGCGCCGGGCGTCGGCTTGGACGGATCGAGAAGGTCGCTCGGCTTGGGAAGCATGGATCGGAGCGGCGGCCGCGCGTCGGAGTCGCGGCCGGCTTGGGCGATGTCCGATTTGACCTCGTTCAGCGCTTTCTGGAACTCACGCAGGCTCTTGCCGAGCGTCTGCGCGATTCCGGGTAGTCGGCGCGGGCCGAAGAAGATGAGCGCGATGGCCAGAATGACGACGAATTCCGTCCAGCCAATGTTCCCAATTCCCATACTGCAACGCTCGTTCCTTATCTGAGCCTGGCGTCACCATCGGACACTCAAATATAGCGCGCCACCGGCGCTAGCGGCACGTGGTGGCTGCCCCGGTTCGCCGTCCCGCTAACTCGCCGGAAGTGCTGCCGGATCTGTCAATCGGCTGGCTCGTATGCGCAAAAGGGGTCCGACTCCATGGGGTCGCCGGTCATCCCGTAGGCGCGGGCTCGTGAGCCTCCGCAGAGCCAGCGGAATTCGCAGCGGCCGCACTTTCCCTTGAGTAGGTCCATATTGCGCAGCTCTTCTAGATAAGGCGATGTGCGGTAGATGGATGAGAGGGTCCGATCGCGCACGTTGCCGAGCAAGGGGTGTGGCAGGAATCCGGCCGGATAGACTTCGCCCTTGTGGGAGACGAAGATCACGCCGTTCCCGTCCCGGATGCCGAAGCCCATCCGCATGGCCTGTTTGCGCAGGTCTTCGGCGCTGACACCATCCGCGAGCCTGCGCTGAAACCAGTAGCGGCGGTAGTGGGGTGCCTCGACTGTTCCGACGTGAAAGGGGGCATCCTTTGCCGTCTCATACACCCAGCTGCAGAGCTCCTCCACTTCCTCCGCCGCAGGGATCCCCAGCCCTTCGCCTCGGCCAACCGGCACCAGCAGGAAGAGACTCCAGCGGCGCACCGGGGGCGCGAAGTCTTGGCTGAGCAGGTCGTACATCGCCGCCAAATGCGGTAGCGTCTCGGATGTCACCGTGGTGTTGATCTGGACCGGGATATTGAACTCGCGGGCCCAGCTCAGGGCGTTCATCGAGTTTTGGAAGGTGCCGGGCACGCCGCGAAAAGTGTCGTGCACGGTGGCATCGGGCCCGTCCAGACTGGTCCCCATCGCTGCGACGCCCAGTTCCTTGAACTTGCCGACGGCTTCCCGAGTTAGCGTCGGCGTCGTGCTTGGAGTGATGCTGAGCGGGAGTGCGATCTGGCGGGCGTAGCCGATGAGCTCGAACAGGTCCGGCCGCTTCATCGGGTCGCCGCCCGTCAGAATGATCATGCTGCCCATCTCCTTTACATCCCGCAGCAGCGCCCGACCTTCCTCGGTGTTCAGCTCGAGTGCATCCCGGTGCGGTATCGCTGACGCCCGGCAGTGTTTGCACTCCAGGTCGCAGGCGATGGTCATCTCCCAATAGACGTTGCGAGGGGATTGGGCAAAGACGTAGCCCGGATATGTCGTTTCCTCGACCAGCTGCGCGTTCAGCCCCATTCAAGCCTCGATATCGTTTTGATCGGCGGTTGCGGGCGACCGGTGAACCTGCGGTCAGTCACCTCTCCGGAACTCGATCCTCTCTACACTGGTCCCAGCCGCCGGGATCCGGCGATGGCCTGCAGCGGAGCGCCCGGTGGACTGGGATTCTGGGCGGGTGTGCTCGGCACGCCCGGCGGCCTAGTGCGCGGGTGTGCTACCGAGCGCCGCGACGGCGTCGCGCCCGTAGAACAGCTCGATGTACTTCGCCTGGACGGGCGTTACCCGACGGACGGCCCAGACGAGCTCGACGTGATTGGGCTCGGCGGCCGGCCGCAGCGGCTTCATGCGGGCCTCTTCCGGGGTGAGGTTCCCCTTCTTGTGATTGCAGCGCGTGCAGGCGGTGATCACGTTGGCCCAGGTATTGTCACCGCCCCGGCAGAGCGGGATGAGGTGATCGCGTGTCAGGAACTCGCGGTGTCCCAGTTCTCGGCGGTGCCGGCCGCAGTACTGGCAGCTGTAGTGATCGCGCGCAAAGAGGAAGGTATTGGTGACGTGGCGCCGGAAGCGGCGCGGCACGTGCACGTACCTGACCAGGCGGATGACGACGGGCGCCGGCACCAAGAGGTTCTCGGACCGGAATGGCCGTGACTCGTCGACCTCGAGGGCCTCGGCCTTTCGATCGATGATCAGTCTCAGTGCGCGACGAGCCGGCACGATCGTGAGCGGCTCGTAGGACGCGTTCAGCGTCAGGCATCCCATACTTTGCGTCACCTTCGAAGCGTGCGAGAAGGTTGCGTGATTCTGTATCGGGCAGGGCGCCGATGTCAAGGTTTGCGCCTGCCTGCCGTTCCCTGGGGATCATGGGCGACGGCGGGTGGCGGGACGTCCCGACCCTCGCGTTCTTAGACACCGGCCGGGCGCTTTGAGTGCCGTCCCGGCTCTGGCTAGAGGAGGCTGACCGGATCGCGATCGATCTCCACGCGGAGCCCGGGCGCCGGGGCCCGGAATCGGCTGGCGAAGTAGCGAAGGACCTGCCCGAGGGTCGATCCGGCTCGGCTCTTCAGGACGATGTGCCAGCGCCACCGGTTGCGTATTCGGTCGATGGGGCAGGGGGCTGGTCCCAGAACTTCGATGTCATCCACACCCCTGGCCTGGAAGAGGCCGGCGAGCCAATCCAGCGCCCCCTCCGCCGTCTCCTGAACGCGTAACTGATCTCGGCCTGAGAATACGATGTTGGCCAGGCGGGTGTGGGGTGGATAGCCGGGCGCGGCCCGCTCGTCCAACTCGCGTTCGGCGAAGCCGCCGTAGTCGTGGTCGAGAGCGAATCGCACGGCATAGTGATCTGGAAGAGATGTCTGAATGATCACTTCACCGCCCGCCGGTCCGCGGCCGGCGCGTCCAGCCACCTGCGTCAGGAGCTGGAAGGTTCGCTCGCTGGCGCGGAAGTCGGGAAGATTAAGCCCGACGTCGGCGTTGATTACTCCGACCAGGGTGACGTTGGGGAAGTCGAGCCCCTTGGCGATCATCTGCGTACCCAGCAGTATGTCGACCTCCCGCCTTTCCACTCTCGCCAAGATCTCGTGGTGCGCCCACTTCACGCTCGTCGTGTCGACGTCCATCCGCGCCAGGCGGGCGCGAGGGAAAGTCTCCTCGAGAACACGCTCGACCTGCTCGGTGCCGACTCCAAGCTGACTGAGGTTCGGGGACCCGCAGTCGGGACAGAGCTCGGGCACCGCCTGCTGGTGGTTGCAATAGTGACAGACGAGCCGAGGAGGGCGCCGATGCCGGGTCAGCGAGACGTTGCACTGCCAACAGTTGAGCACGGATCCACAATCGCGACACTGGGCGAAGTTCGCGTAACCGCGACGGTTCAGAAAAAGAATCGCCTGTTCACCGCGCTCCAGTCGCAGAACGAGCTGCTGCCGCAGGGGCTCTGAGAGAACGGCCGGGGCCGCGGCGCGAGCCGGCACTGGCGAGCCCGCCGACTTGGCCTTCCGGCGCAGGTCGATCAGCTGCACGGCGGGCAGTGGGCGGGCTCCGATCCGCTCAGGCAGCTCGAGTAACGTCCAGTCTTGGGCCCGTAAGCGGGACCAACTCTCGAGAGAGGGCGTCGCCGAACCGAGAAGGCACATCGCGCCGGTGTGTCGCGCCCGCATGAGGGCCACCTCGCGCGCATGGTAGCGTGGGGCCGGATCGCTCTGCTTGTAGGAGCTCTCGTGTTCCTCGTCGATGATAATACAGCCGAGGTCCCGTACCGGAGCGAAGATAGCAGAGCGTGCTCCGATGACAATTCGCTTGCGGCCCGCCCGTAATGCCTGCCAGGCGGCGAATCGCTCGCCCTCGCTGAGGGCGGAGTGCAGGAGTGCCACGTCGTCGGCGAAAGCGGCTCGGAAGCGGCTCACGGTCTGCGGTGTGAGGGAGATCTCGGGCACGAGAAGGATGGCGCCGCGGTCGCGGCGGCCGACCAGCTCGCGAAGCAGCTCGATATAGACCAGCGTCTTGCCGGATCCGGTCACACCCTTGAGCACGAAGACGCCGGGTGTCTGTTGGCCGGCTGCGGCCAGCAGTGAGCGAATCGCGGCGGCCTGTGCGGCGCTGGGTTCGTGTCGGATGTCTTCGGGGGGCGCGATGTGGGCGAAGGGGTCGGGGCTGACCTCCTCCTCGTGCAGCTCGGCGACGCCCTTGTCGATCAGGCCACGGACGACGGAGCGACTGATCCCCAGCTGTTCGGTGAGATGGGAGACCGCCGCTCGGCGGTCGACAGATTCGAGGTACTCGTAGAGTTGGCGCTGGCGGGGAGCCTGAGCGAAGAGCTGGTCCCGCTCACGCAGGCTCTGCAGGTCACGGGTGAGGGCGATCATCTGCCGACGACGGAGGGGCGGCTTGAGAGCGGGTGACTGATGCGTGATCTCGAGCAGGCCGCGCGCGGCGAGG
>CP070722.1:383104-386428 GCA_020350785.1 Gemmatimonadota bacterium | reverse complement strand
GCTCCCCGCAGTAATCGATGCGCCAGCGGCGGGGTTGAACCATACGGACCGGCGGTAGGTCATCCACATTCATCGCCATATGTGCTAGTTCCTCGGGACTGACCCGACCGACCGCGAGCCCGTTCACCAGAGCGGCTGGAGCGTACTCGCAGCGTCCCAGACACGAGACCTCGTGCACGTCGACTTCCCCGTTCCCATCCAAGAGCTCTTTGACTTTGGCACAGTAATCACGCCCCTCCAGCAGGTGACAGGACAGGTCGCGACAGATGGCGACTTCAGTCTTGCTTGGGGGCGAAGTGAGGAAGTGAGTATAAAACGATACCACTTCCTCGATCCGGTAGAGCGGCACTCGGAGCCGCTCGGAAAGCTCCCTGAGGTCTTCTGTCTTCAGATACCCTTGCTCGTCTTGCAGCTTGGTGAGTTCACCGATGAGTCTCATCTTGTTGATAGCCCCATGATCCGGGTTCACTTCAAGGTGCGTCAGCCCTGACGCTCGGCGGTCGACTCCGCCATCGTGTCCACAACCGCGATCAGCTTCTGGCCCGGGCCCGGCTTGGGTGGGTTGTTCACCGTGAAGACGCTCAGCGTGCCGCCCTCGCCGATCAGGAAGAGTGGAATCGCATTGCGGTAGCGCGCGTTGAATGTTTGGAAATCGTAGGTCTCAGTCAAATTAGCCGTCTTGACGTCGGCGCCGGCATCGAATCGGGCGGTGAGCTGCCAGTAGTTGGCGCTGGTGTCGAAGAGGAATCGGCCTCGCAGGTGGCGTGAGACGGCACCCTTTCCAGATTTGGCGGACAGTTGCTCCGGCGGGAGCTGGTAAACCCCGTCACTCCCGAAGATCTCGCTGAAGTTGAGAGCGGTGAGCGAGTTTACCTCATCATTTGCGGTCAGTGCCAGTACGCGTCCAATCCCGTGCAGATCGATCGCATCGAGGGCCCCCTCGGTCAGCGCACTGCCGTAATAGACCGGCAGGCCCATCATCCGCGCCTCTGCGATGTTCGTGTAGTTGGTGTCGACGAGCCGAACGGGTACCCTCTCATCCCTTAGTTCTGCAGCGATTGCCCGGGCCCAGGGATGCGCCCCGACGATCAGTACACCTTGGGGATCCGTCTGGGCGACTTTGAGCAGCCGCGCCAGTGGGGCGGCGCCCAGACCGTAGATTGCCACGGTGGCGATGATCACCATGAAGGTGACGGAGACGATGCGTTCGGCCCCAGCGTAACCGGCTTCGGCCAGCTCCAGCGCGAAGAGCGATGCGACCGCCGCCGCCACTATGCCGCGCGGCGCCACGCAGGCGATCATCACACGCTCCCGCCACTTGAAGCCGGAGCCGAGCGAGGACAGCCAGACGGACACTGGGCGCACCACCAGAATCAGTGCCGCCAAGAAGGCTGCCTCCGACAGACCGAACCCCCGCAAGTCGTCCAACTGCAAGCGCGCCGCCAGCAGGATAAACAAACTCGAGATCAGCAAAACACGCAGGTTCTCCTTGAACTCCAGTATGTGCTTGACCTCGACGGCCTTCTGGTTGGCGACCGCTACGCCCATCACCGTCGCGGTCAGCAAGCCCGACTCGGGCTGGAATGCGTTGGAGGCGGCGAAGGCCGCTACCACCACCATCAGCGCGAGCGGGCTCTGTAGGAACTCGGGCACCCACTGCCGCTCCATCAAGACGACCAACAGCCCTGCACCGAGCGCGCCCAGGACAGCTCCGATCGCCATCGTCTTCAGCAGACCCAACACTGCCGCTGTCGTCGCCGCGCCCAACTCGCCGGCCAGCACCGCCTCGAAGACCAGTACGGCCAGGACCGCCCCGATAGGATCGATGACGATTCCCTCCCACTTGAGCGTCGACGCCACCTGCTTCACTGGACGGATGTGGCGAAGCAGCGGCACGATCACCGTGGGACCCGTAACTACCAGAATCGCGCCCAGCAGCGCCGCCGTCTGAACGGTCAACCCCAAGATCGAGTACGCCGCGACCGCGCTCAGTCCCCAGGTTATCAGCGCGCCCAGGCTCACCAGGTTGCGGACCAGGCCACCCACCTCGCGCAACTCCGGTAGCCGCAGGCTCGCGCCGCCTTCAAAGAGGATGATGGCCACCGATATGGAGACGATGGGGAACAGCAGGCTGCCCAACATGGCATCCGGATCGAGATAGCGCGTGAGAGGACCCGCGATGAACCCGAAAATCAGCAGGACCAGAATCGAAGGGAGGTGGAAGCGCCAGGCCAACCACTCGGCTGCAATACCGAGCGTGATTATGGCAGCAATCGCGACCAGCAAGTGATGGGTCAAAGATGCAGCTCCTCTGACGGGACAGGAGCGTTAGCCTATCGCTGGGAGAATCCGCCCGTCAAGATGGCCTGCCCCAGGCCAAGTTGGCTCGCCGGTGCCAGCCTGACAAACTCCGGGCTGCCGCTGGCAGGGCGAGATAGGCGCTCGACTGCCATTTCGGCAGTCACGCCGGGCCCCGGATGCGGGCCAGAGCCCGGTCGTGTAAGCGGATACCGCGTAGTTACTTACAGATCCGGCGCCGCTGGCGGAGTGGCATAGGCTTTGCCTTTTCTACGGGCGCAGTGATACGGACAACAGTCCAGGCAACATTTGAACAAGAGATCGGAGGAGAGAGGATGATCACCAACCGATGGCTGGTCAGGAGAGGCCAACCGATGAGGCAGTTGCGCGGCGAGCTGGACCGGGTGTTCAACGATGTGTTCGGCGATAGCCTAAGCGATCGTTGGGCGGTGGGCCGAGGTTTTGGGCCCGAGCCGTCATTCCCGGCGGTGAACGTGTGGGAGGATTCGGAGAAGCTGTACGCCGAGGCGGAGGTTCCCGGCCTGCAGATGGAGGATCTCGAGATCCTGGTCAAGGGCAATGAGTTGACAGTCAAAGGTGAGCGCAGGAACGGTGGACAGGAGGGCGTGACCTATCATCGCCGCGAGCGCGCTGAGGGCCCGTTCTGCAGTGTGGTCCGTCTGCCGTTGGATGTTCAGGTAGACGGTGTGGAAGCGCAGCTGGATGGTGGTGTGCTGACGATCACGCTACCGAAGGCGCCCAGCGCCCGTCCCCGCAAGATCGAAGTCAAGGGGTTGAGTTAGTGTCGCGGCGCGGATTGTCAGTGAGACAGGGTCTATGAGATGAATAGAGGAGAGAGTGAAATGGCGACTGTAACGGCTGTTGAGAGGCAGGAAGGGCGCGAGCTTGCTCCTCAGGAACCGACGCGTGTAGCGCAGCGGTATCGTCCGGTAGTTGACATCCTGGAGTTGGGTGATGAGCTGCGGGTTGTGGCGGAGATGCCTGGCACGAAGGCGGCGAACATCG
>CP070722.1:362383-383004 GCA_020350785.1 Gemmatimonadota bacterium | reverse complement strand
TGCTCGAGCGCGTGGTGCATCGAATGGATGACCGCGCCCGAGGCCAGGAACAGAAGCGCTTTGAAGAAGGCGTGCGTCCCCAGGTGAAAGATCCCGGCCGTGTAAGCCCCTACGCCAACCGCCAAGAACATGTAGCCGAGCTGCGAGATGGTGCTGTAGGCGATTACCCGCTTTATGTCGTACTGCTGAACCGCGATGGTCGCCGCGAACAGGGCCGTCACTCCGCCAATCGTCGCCACTACGTTCATGCTCAGCGGCGCGAGCGCGAAGAGCACTCCGGCTCGCGCCACCAGGTAGACGCCGGCCGTCACCATGGTCGCCGCGTGGATCAGGGCGGACACGGGTGTTGGGCCGTGCATGGCATCGGGGAGCCAGACGTACAACGGGATCTGTGCCGATTTTCCGGTGCAGCCGAGGAAGAGGAACAGCGTGATCAAGGTCACCGCCGCCCCGCCGTAAGCGAACGTCGCGGGCGCGAGGGCGAAGACGCTCTGGTAGTCCAGCGTACCGAGGTAGGCGAACATCAGGAACATCGCCACCAGGAACCCGAAGTCGCCGATCCTGTTGACCACGAAAGCCTTCTGCCCCGCGTCGGCTTTGACGGATTCGGTGAACCAGAAACCGATCAGCTAGTAGGAGCAGAGGCCTACGCCCTCCCAGCCCACGAACATCACCGCGAAGTTGCCGGCGAGCACGAGCACCAGCATGAAGAACACGAACAGATTGAGGTACGAGAAGTAGCGTGCGTACCCCGGATCAGCACCCATGTAGCCGACGCTGTAGATGTGGATGATGAAGCTGACGCTGGTCACGACCAGTGCCATGATGATCGACAGCGGGTCGAGTTGCAGGGCCGCGTCGATCCGCAGCTGCCCGACATCGATCCAGGTCCAGTAGGATCGAACGACGGGCTCCGGCTCGTGGACGCCGAGCATCAGCACCAGGTTGACGGCTGCCACCAGGAAGGCCAGACCCAGCACGCCGGGCCCGATGAGGCTGACGAGCTTTCGCCTCTCGGGTGCCAGATAGGCGATGGCCCCGTTGACTAGAAAGCCGATGAAGGGCAGCAAGATCATCCAGGCCGGTAGGAAAGGCACAAAGCCTACCCCGTGGGCCGTCGCAGCTTCCTGCGCCAGCGGGAGCACCAGACTGATTAGTGGGGCCCCTACCATCTCAGTAGCCTAAAGTTTCTGACATCTACCGATCCGTAGTGTCGAAATATCGAGATTATGATCGCCAGACCCACGGCCGCCTCAGCAGCCGCCACGGTCATGACGAAGATCACGAATAGCTGACCCTCTATCCCCACGAACCTGGAGATCGCAACGAACGATATGTTCACCGCGTTAAGCATCAACTCGATGCACATGAACATCACGATAGCGTTGCGGCGAACAAGAACGCCGACGACGCCGATTGCGAACAGGATGGCGCTCAGTACCAGCGATTCGGGCAGCATGTAGTCAGACTCTCCGTTTGGCGATCACGACGGCACCTACCATCGCAACCAGCAACAGGATGCCGGTGACCTCAACCGCCACTACATAGTTGAGAAACAAAGACTCGGCGAGTGCGGCAACGGCTCCCCTCGCCTGAAAGAGGGGCGTCAGAAGATCGACCTCCGCGGGCCCTCTCAGATTGCCCAGCAGGGTCACGAGCTCGGCCAACAGGACGAGGCCCAGACCCAGCCCGAAGAACCACCAGAAGCGCCCCCGGACATCGGGCTCGAAATCGTGACCGAGGTTCAGCAGCATGATCACGAAGAGGAAGAGCACGAGAATGGCCCCGGCATAGACCACGACCTGCAGCGCGGCCAGGAAGTGCGCGTTCAGCAGCACGAAAATCGCGGCGATGCTGAATAACGAGACGACCAGGTACATCGCGCTGTACACTGGGTTCCGCCGCGTAATCATCATGACGCTGCTCGCCACCGCGACACCGGCGAACAGATAGAATACGAGCTGATTAAGTTCCATTTTGGGCCCGTGCTGCCGCTCGAAGCACCCCGCTCACTCCTCCGCCTACTCCGAGGCCGGATCCTCCGGATCCCAGAGCTGCGTGAAGGGATGATCTTGCTCGCAGAGGCGTTCCAGATCGTAAACGAACCTCTCGCGGCTGTACTCGGCGGCTTCGTAGTGTACCCCCAGATGTATTGCCTCTACCGGACAGACCTCCTGGCAATATCCGCAAAAGATGCAGCGAAACTCGTCGATCTCGTAGACCGCGGCGTACCGCTCGCCGTTCTCGTCCTCCGCCGGGACGAGCTTGATGCAGTTGGCAGGACACACCGTTGGGCAGAGCCCGCACGCCACGCACTTGGCCCGACCATCCTCGTGTACCGCCATCCGATGGGTTCCGCGCATGCGCGGCGCCAGCTCCCACTTCTCCTCCGGGTACTGCTGGCTGACCGTGATCGGTGTGGCCAGATGCCTGAAGGTCAGCCCCATCCCCTTCAGGGTGGCCCGAAGATATGACGAGCCCGCCTCCGGTCTCTCGACTTTCTTGACTCCAATAGCCATGGCTATCCGCGTGGCTTGGCCTGTTGTGGGCGCATTTGTCGCCAACCGGTTCCAACGATGATGCGACTCCGGTCCAGCCAGAACATTATTCCCAGCATTAGAATCAGGTTCAACGCCGTAAGCCACAGTAAGTAGCGGGTACCGAATGTGATCCCAGCGCCCTCAAGTAACAACATGACGGCGCCAAGCACGATGATGTAAACGACCAGCAGCGGTATGAGTATCTTCCAACCCAGCGCCATCACTTGGTCGTAGCGGAACCGTGGCACGGTCCAGCGCACCCATATGTAGAGGAAGACGAAGAAACCCACTTTCAGAGCATAGGCAAGGCCCGTCAACAACGTGATCCACCAGGCGCTCTGGCCCCCGGCGATGCTGCCGTCGGCCGCATACCGCAGATCGTCGCCGGTCCAGAATGGAATGTCCCAGCCGCCGAAGAAGAACGTGACGATGAGCGCCGACGCGATGATCAAATTCGAATACTCCGCCATCATGAACATCGCGAACTTCATGGCCGAGTATTCGGTGTGGAAGCCGTACACCAGTTCGGACTCCGCTTCCGGCATGTCGAAGGGCAGTCGATTCGTCTCCGCGAAATACGAGATGGTGAAAAACAGCAGGCCAACCAAGAGAGGAAGAACGAACCACAGACTCTGCTGCTGCTGATGCACGATCCCGGGCAGCGAAACGTTTCCGCTCAGCATGAGTATCGGCACCAAGCTGAGCCCCAACGCCACCTCATAGCTGATCATCTGAGCCGAGGCGCGCACGCCGCCCAGAAACGGGTACTTGCTGTTCGAGGCCCAACCGCCCAGAACTAATCCGTAGACGCCTAGAGACCCCAGCGCCACGATGAAAAGGAAGCCGATCGGCAGGTCCGCGATAACCATGTTCACCCCGCCCCAGGGAGTGGCGAGCGGGGCCGCGAACGGAATAACGGCGAAAACGACGAACGCCGGAAACATCGAGATGACGGGCGCCAGGTAGAAGAGCCAGCGGCTGGCTCCAGCCGGCAGATTCTCCTCCTTGACGAAATTCTTCAGACCGTCGGCCAGCGGCTGGAAGGTTCCCCACGGCCCGACCCGATTGGGGCCGCTGCGATCCTGAATCCAGGCCGCGACCTTGCGTTCCGCCAGCGTGACGCCCGCCACCGCCAAGAGCCAGATCGTGAAGACTCCCAAAACCTTGAGAGCACTGCTGATCAGAAATGCCGTGGTTGATAGTTGACCCATTATCTCGATTCAGCTCCCCGCTTCAGGACACGTTGGCGGCGCTCGATTCCGCTTCGGCGACGCTCGCACCGCCGAGACCGAGCTTCGCGTAGCTCAAGCCCTGAAATTCACCGAATTCTCCCACCAGAGCGTCGAACGCCGCCGCAGCCGTGCGATAAACCGCGCCTGCACCCAGACCCGCCAGAGCCGTGGAACCCGTCAACCAGAGAGGCCTCGCCAGCCCGGGTGGATGCAGCGCTTGCGCGAAGCGTTGGACTCGGCCCTCGACGTTGGTGAAGCTGCCTTCCGCCTCGGCAAACGTCGTCGACGGAAGTATGATGTCCGCCCGTCGGGCCGCCGGGCTCATGTGTGTGCCGACGTAAATGAACATCTCCAGCTCGACACCGAAATCCTCGGGCGCATCGATCAGCGCGTCTTCCAGAACGATCAAGACGCCTTTGTGCCCCCTGATCGCCTCCAGCACATCAGCGCTGCGCCTGAAGCCTAACAGCTCGGCGCCGCGCACGTTCGGCGCCCGCTCCGCACGCAGCCGCAGCTTCGGGAAACCGGGGAGCCCGGCCTCCGGGCCGGTCTCCACGCGGAACACGCCGCCCTTGAAACCGACCTTGTCCGCCAGCTTGCGCGCGATGTAAAGGCTCTCATTGGAGGCGCCGGCGCTCACGATGGCGCGTGCGCCCGCCGGCCGAGCTTCGAGCGTCCTGGAAAGGGCGGCGAGCGCCTGGGGCCAGTCGGTCGGCGCCAGCCTGCCGCTCTCGCGAATCATCGGGACCTCGATGCGATCGCCAGCACCCCAGTTCACCAGCGCCTGCCGCCCGTGGTCGCACATCCAGTACGAGTTCACCTCATTGTTGGGCCGCGGCTTCGCACGCAGGACCCGGTTCTCCTTCGTACCCAGCAACACGTTGCAGCCTTGCGAGCAGCCCGGACAGATGCTCGGCGTCTGATCGAGGTCCCATGCGCGCGGCTTGAAGAGGAAATCCTCGTTCACCAGTGCACCAACGGGGCAGACGTCGACGATGTTCATCGAGAAGGGGTGCTCGAACAGTTCGTCGGTCATCGTGTCGATGTAGCCTTTGTGGCCACGTTGAATGACCTGCAGCACCGGTTCCTGGGCGATCTCATCCATGAACCGCACACAGCGCGTGCACAGCACACAGCGATCGGCGAAGTAGAGTATGTCGGGCGTTAGCTTGTCGCGCCCGAGCACGGCCTTCGGCTCGATGTTCCGCGTGCGCAACTGGCCCGTCTCGAAAGCATAGTCCTGAAGCTCACACTGGCCTGCCGCATCACAGATCGGGCAGTCGAGCGGGTGATTCACCAAGAGAAACTCTACGGCGGCGCGACGCGCCTTGCGGGCCTCGGCACTGGCCGTATGCACCACCATTCCGTCCTGGACCTGCTGCACGCACGACGGCAGCGGCTTCGGCGCGCCGTCGACTTCGACCAGGCACATGCGACAGACCGCCGGCGCACTGAGGCCGGGGTGGTAGCAGTAGCGCGGAATGACGACACCCACGCGCTCCGCAGCTTCCAGAATCGTCGCCCCCTTAGGAACCGAAACCTGGATTCCGTCAATCGTAACGTTCAGCACCGGGCTAGTCTCGTTCAAATGTCAGCGGCTCGTCGACTCGAGAGCGACGCGCCGTTCAGTTCACCGCTGTGCAACGCCCATCTTGGATATGGGCCTCGAACTCGCGCCCGAACTTCTGAATCGCGCTCACCACCGGGACCGCGGCACTGTCCGACAACGGGCAGATCGTCTTGCCCGCCATGTTGGCGCCGATATCGAGGAGCAGCGGTAGATCCTCTTCCCTGCCTTGACCGCGCTCGATGCGGCGCAGGATCTTGGCCAGCCAGGAGGTTCCCTCGCGGCAGTTGGTGCACTGCCCGCACGATTCGTGTGCATAGAACTCGACCATGCGCCTGACCGCTCTCACCATGCACGTCGAGTCATCCATGGCGATCAAACCGCCGGAGCCCAACATCGAGCCGGCGGCCTCGATACCCTCGTAGCTCACGTCGCAGTCGATCTCGTCGGCCGTCATGATGGGGACCGAGCTACCGCCCGGAATGAGGGCCAGCAGCTGCCGCCCTTTAGGTGGGCCCCCGCAAAGGTCGAACACCAGATCCCGCAAGTTGAAATCGAGCGGGACCTCGTAGTTGCCCGGTCGTTGCAGGTGGCCGCAGCACGAGAACAGCTTCGTACCCGGGCTCTTGCTCGTACCCCACTGCCGATACCAGTCGGCCCCGTTCAAAACTATGTGCGGAACGGCGGCCAGCGTCTCTACGTTGTTAACCGTGGTCGGCATGCCGAAGGCGCCGCGCTGCGCCGGAAACGGCGGCTTGATCCTCGGCTCGGCACGGCGGCCCTCGAGCGAATTCAGCAGCCCCGTCTCCTCGCCGGCGATATAAGCGCCCGCCCCCAAATGCACTGTGAGGTCCAAGTCGTAGCCGGAACCCTTGATGTTCTTGCCCAGGTAGCCCCGCTCGTAGGCCTCGACCACGGCCTGATTCAAGATGCGCACGACATCGACGAACTCGCCCCGAATGTAGATGTAGGCGTGCTTTGCCCGAATCGCGTAGCTCGAGATGATGCAGCCTTCGATCAGCTGGTGCGGGGTCCAGCGCATGATCTCGCGATCTTTGAAAGTGCCGGGCTCGCTCTCATCGGCGTTGCAGGCCAGATAGTTAGGCTTGCCGCCGTCCTTCGGCATGAAGCTCCATTTCAGCCCGGTCGGGAATCCGGCTCCCCCACGGCCGCGCAGCCCCGAGTCTTTGACGATCTGAGTGATGTCGTCGGGCGATGCGGCCAGGGCTTTGTCGAGCGCCTTGTAACCGCCACGCTCGATCCAGCCGTCGATCGGGATGGCGTCCTTCTCACCGAAATGCTTCGAGAGGACTCGCGCCTCGCGTGGGTGAGCGTGGGGATACGCCATGGCTCAATCCAGCTCCTTCATCAAGCCCTCCACATCCTCGGGCTTCACGTTCTCGTAGACCTTGTCGTTCACCTGGACCACCGTCGGGAAGCCGCAAGCTCCCAGACATTCGACTTCGACGACCGTATACTTCCCGTCCCGCGATGTTTCCCCTATGCGTGTACCGGTCGCCTCCAGCAGATCTTCCACGACCTCCTCGGCGCCGCACAGGTCGCAGCCGATCCCGATGCATACCTGGATGAGGTGCCTGCCGACCGGGCGCAGCTGGAACATCGTGTAGAACGACGCTACCGAGCGCACATAGTCCGGAGTCAGTTCGAGAAGCTCGGCCACGCGCGTGATCGTCGCGGGTGACAACCACCCCCTCAGCTCCTGCGCCATGTTGAGAACCGGGAGTAAAGCGGCACGCTTGTTCGGGTAGCGGCTCAGGATGTGGTCGAAACGTTCCTTGTAGGCACCCTCGAACAGAGGGGCATCCGGGTTCTTATCCGCCCGCTGCGAGGGCTGGGCGCTGCAAACCGCCGGATGAATCGACTCGCTCATCTATCGATCTCTCCCAAGACGATGTCGATGCTCGCGTTGACGGCGATCAGGTCGGCGATCAGCGAGCCCTCGATCAGTGCCGGCAAGTTGGACATGTTCATGAACGACGGGGCCCGATAACGGCAGCGCACCGGCTTCGGGCCGCCATCGGCGACGAGGTAGATTCCCAATTCGCCCTTCGAGCTCTCGATCGAGGACCACACCTCGCCTGCCGGCACCTTTAGCCCCTCCATGACGAGCTTGAAGTGCGCGATCATCCCGTCGATAGAGTTCATCACCTCCGACTTCGGCGGCAGGATGACCCGCGGGTCGCTCACGTTAATCGGACCATCCGGCACACGGTCCAGAGCCTGCTCCAGGATGCGCAGCGATTGTCGCATCTCCTCCATGCGCACCAGGTAACGATCGTAGGTATCGCCGTTCTCGCCGATCGGGACATCGAAGTCGTAGGTCTCGTAATCCAGGTAGGGGTTGTCCTTGCGCACGTCGTACGCGACACCGGAGGCGCGCAGGTTGGGGCCGCACAACCCGCTGTTGATCGCATCGGCGCCGCCCATGACGCCGACCCCCTGCGTCCGGCCGATCCAGATCGAGTTCTGTGTCAGCAGGCGCTCTGTCTCGGCCAGCGTCTTCGGGAAGGTCTCGACGAATTCGGCGACGCCATCGAGCCATCCGGGTGGGACGTCGGCCATCATCCCCCCGATCCGCGTGACGCTCGTAGTCATGCGGGCGCCGCAATAGGCCTCGTGCAGGTTGTAGATGCGCTCCCGCTCCTGGAAGGTGTAGAGGAAGGGCGTGAACGCGCCGATGTCTATGGCGGTCGTGCCGACCCAGATCAGGTGTGACAGTATTCTGTTCAGTTCGCTGCATATTACCCGGATTACCTTGCAGCGGGGGGTGATGTCGATGCCCAGCAACCTCTCGACCGCGAGGGCGTAGCCGATGTTGTAGAGCATCGGCGCCAGGTAGTCGATGCGGTCGGTCAGCGGGATGTTCTGGTTCCAGGTGCGGTACTCGCCCAGCTTCTCGAAGCCCGTGTGCAAATACCCGATGTGGGGCGTGCACTTGACGATCGTTTCGCCGTCCAGCTCGACCACCAGCCTCAGTACTCCGTGCGTCGCGGGGTGCTGCGGCCCGATGTTGAGGATCATGTTGGAAGTTTCCAGATCCGGGACGTCCGCCCCTGCGACGCTTACGCTCACGCCGGGCACCTGGCCCAGCCGGCTGGCCAATTCCTGTCCCCGCCCCCCGCTGCGCGCCACCTCCAGCTCGGCCAGACTGTAGATGTCCTCCAGGTCCCGGGCCAGTGCGCGCCGCGTCTGCTCGGCCCGGGTGAAACGCCCGCGCAGCGGGAAGCCCTTCCGAAGCGGATAACCCTCCTCGTAGTTCTCCGGCATGAGGATCCGCCGTGGGTCGGGGTGACCCTCGAAGCGCACGCCGAACATGTCGTAGACTTCTCGTTCCAGCCAATTCGCCGCCCGCCAGATTCCGAAGGCGCTCTTCAGCTTGGGGCGGTCCGGAGGTACCTCCGCCTTGACCCGTAGCGGCTTCGATTCGCTCGTCGACCACAGCTGGTAGACGACCTGGACGGGCTGGTCGCCGCCCAGATCCAGCCCGGTCACGTCCTTGAGCATGTCGAACCCCTGCGCATCGCGCAGATAGCCAAGGACGTCCGTATTGTGCTCGGGATCGACGTGGACGATCGGCTCGCCGAGCGCGTCAGTTTCGAGACGGCGCACCGCCCGGCCGAATCTCGAACGCAGCTCGACCACATCGTGGCGCTCTAGCGCCCGTCCCTCAGCGACTGCTGCCGTCCGGCTTTCCAAGTTCTTACTCGAAACCATCTCCACTGTTACCTATCTCTCGCTCTTAGCCTGGGCGGTGTCTTCCGGACGCCACCGACGGCTCGAGCGCTCTCAGTCCTTTCGGTCGCCGGGGCGAACGATAGGAGATGAACTCTCGAGCCCGCTCACCCGATTCTGGAAGGTCGAGTTCCCGAAAGGGGCTGCGATGAGTTCCACTTCCTTCGGCGCCAGGTGCGCCTTGCCGGCCGCCTCCGGAGCCTCCTCCCGCGCCCGCGGGTCGACGATCGATTCGCCTTTGATCTTCTCTTGAATCATCAATAGCCCGTACAGCAGGCCTTCGGGGCGCGGCGGGCAACCTGGCACATAGACGTCAACGGGAACGACCGTGTCGATTCCCTGCGCCAGGGTGTACGTGTCGAAGACGCCACCGGTCGACGCGCAGGCTCCCATGCTGATGCACCACTTGGGCTGTGGCATCTGATCCCAAATGCGGCGCATCACCGGGGCCATCTTGTACGATACCCGCCCCGCCACGATCATCACGTCCGCCTGCCGTGGCGTATAGCCCATGCGTTCCATGCCGTAGCGGGCAATGTCGTACTTCGAGGCCGCCGCCGCCATCATTTCGATCGCACAACACGCCGTGCCGAAAGGCATCGGCCACAGGCTGTTCCGCCGGGCCCAGTTGACCAGATCATCCAGCCGCGCCAGCACCCAGGGACGCGGGATCTCGGTCTCGATTTGCTGGCGCTGGGCCGCCGGATCACTCATGTCTTGCTTGGACATCTAAGCTCCGCCACTCTTGGATTTTCGTTGGACAGCCGCGCACGTCTCACACCCGGGGGCGGGCGAAGTTCCACCGGCCGGGCTCCTAATCCCACTCCAGCGCCCCTTTCTTCCACTCGTAGAGGAGCCCGATCACCAGGAGCAGTAGGAATATGAGAATCGAGACGAAGCCGAAGAGTCCCAGGCGCTTGAAGACGACGGCCCAGGTGAACAGGATGACGACCTCCACATCGAACAGGAGAAAGAGCATTGCCACTACGTAGTACTTGACCGCGAAGCGCTCCCGGGTATCACCCAGGGCCGGAATCCCGGACTCGTATGGCTGGCTCTTGACCGGCGTGGGACGGTACTGGCTGAAGATGTGCGAGCCGATCACCATGAGGAGAGCTGTCCCCAAGCTCAAGGCGAAGATCATCAGGACAGGAACATACTCCCGCAGCATCGCCGATCCACCCCCCAACTCTCTAAGATGTGCTAACGAAATCGGGCAGCATAATAACATCGCCGGGGGGCCTGTCAAGCAAAATCTGCACCTTGATCTGCCCTCTCGCGCCCCTATATTGGGGCGTTCCTTCCCGCAGGTTATCCGAACGACAAGCCCGGGGTGTGCATGAGCATCAAAAGCGACCGCTGGATTCGGAAGATGGCGCTCGAGAAAGGGATGATCGAGCCCTTCCAGGAGCGTCAGGTACGCGACGGCGCCGTCTCGTACGGGCTCAGTTCCTACGGCTATGACATGCGGGTGGCCCGTGCTTTCCGGATCTTCACCAACGTCAACAGTGCCATCGTCGACCCCAAGCAGTTCGACGAGCGCTCCTTCGTCGAGTTCGAGGGCGATGTTTGCATCATCCCGCCGAACTCTTTCGCGCTGGCAACGTCGGTGGAGTATTTCCGCATCCCCCGTAACGTTCTGACCATTTGCGTGGGCAAATCGACCTACGCGCGCTGCGGAATCATCACTAACGTCACACCCTTCGAGCCCGAATGGGAGGGGCACGTCACCCTGGAGATCTCCAATACGACCCCCCTCCCGGCCAAGATCTACGCCGGCGAGGGCATCTCGCAGGTTCTTTTCTTCGAATCCGATGAAGTCTGCGAGATCAGCTACGGTGACCGGGCGGGCAAGTATCAGAAACAGACCGGAGTGACGCTGCCGCGCGTCTAGCGCGGGCGGCGGCCGCTGTTGGCCAACTGCAGGCCGAGCCGGAAGGCGACTCGGCCCTGCTGCACGGCACCCCGATAGTCGAAATCGGGTCGATATTCATCGCTCGGTTGCCGGTAGTGTCCGGCCCCGTACGCCCCGATCACGGCCTCACCCCAGCCGGGCATTCTCCCGATGAAGTCGAGTCCATGCCCCAATCGCACGGCAGGCACGCCCGCCCCGAGAAAACTGAGCTCGTCGGAGCGATAGCGGTGCCCCCGCCCCACCCCGCGAGCGCTGCGCAGCTGCAACCGCTCCGCGGCCGCCGCCTCCTCTACGTACTTGTAAAGCCGAGCCTCGTCGCCGATCAGCAGCAGGTCGGCGGTCGGACCCCAGAGATTGGCGCGATCCAGGTTGATGGCGGTGACGGTCTGGGCCAGCGGAACCAGGGGCTGGCTGACGTAGTGAGCGGATCCCAACAGATCGGGCTCCGCAGCCGTGAGAGCCAGGAAGAGCAGCGAGCGGGCCGGCGGCCGCTCCATCCTCGCGAAGGCGCCGGCAAGAGTGATGAGCAGTGCGATGCCGGAAGCGTTGTCGTAAGCCCCGTTATAGATCGAGTCCAAGCCCACTTTGGGACCGATCCCCAGGTGGTCGAAGTGCGCAGCGAAGAGGACAACCTCCCCAGCCCGGCCCGGATCGCCACCTCGGAGTAGCCCGGCCACGTTGTAATCGGCGAACTCGCGGCTTCTGTTCACGATCGTGGCGCGCAAGTTCACCCCCGTGCCGATGGGTCGGAATTGGCGAGAATTGGCGAGCTCTACCAGCGTCGTAAAATCGAGGCTCGCCATTCCGATCACTTGGCGAGCGGTCTCCTCGCTGAGCCAGCCGTGCAGAGCGGGAGGCGGCGTCTCGGTAGCTCCCAGACTGAGGATCTCCGCGCCTCGCGCACCTCTAACAGCTCCCCACTGGTACCCGGAGGGCTGGGCCAAGTGGATGAGGACCGCCCCGGCGGCACCCCTGCGCGCCGCCTCCTCGAACTTGTGGTGTTCCAGGGCGTAGTCGCCCTGCAGCTCAGCAGGATAGCTCCCGTACGCCGCCGGCCCGCCCCCCAGGAGCAGGAGGACCTTCCCGCTGACATCCACGCCCTTGAAGTCGTCCCAGTCGTACTCGGGCGCATGGATCCCGTAGCCCACGTACACGACCTCGGCTGTCAAACGCAGCGTATCGACCGGGGCAGACGTCCAGACGACACAGTCCTCCCCAGCGACCGGCGCCAGCGCCGCCCCACCGCGGGCGCGGAAGCTGATCCGCGCTCTGGAGCGCCTCGCCAGCAACCGCACCGGCCGCAAGTATTCGGAGCCGGAAACGGGCTCGAGGCCTGCCAGCTCGAACTGCGTCGCGATGTAAGTCGCCGCGAGCTCGGATCCCCGCGTGCCCGGGGCCCGACCCTCCAACAGATCGGAAGACAGGTAACGCAGGTGAGCGTCGATGCTCGCCGCGCTGATCGCTTCCAACCCTCGATCCACTGCGTCCGACGTACAGCCCGACTCAAGGCAAAGCCCAAGAACGAGGAGGCGCAGACTGATGCCCGCGGAGGGCCTACGTGCGACCCTGCCCTTCGTCGACGCTTTCCACGTAATAACGGCCATCCGATTGATCGTACTCTCCCAGAGCTACCAGGGAACCGTACGGTATCTCCTCTTCGCGCGTTTTGCACATCACGACATGCAGAGTCTCGTCCTCACCCATGACTTGGGCCCTGCCCGCCTTGTAATCACGACTCACCGTTTGGCTCACCACCCGCCCGCGCCGGCCACTGAGCCCCGGCCCACCCCAACGGACCGCCTTGATCTCCGGGAAGTGGCGCTGGAAGTAGCGACCCACCACGCGAGTCAGAAGCGCCGCCCCTGCAAGCGTCACTATCAGGCCGGGCAGGAAGGCACGCTCCTGCGCCGCCGGCCAGTAGTCATGAATGGCACCGCTCAGCGTCAGCCCCACAACCGCACTCGCCAGCGTGAAGACGCGAACCAACGTGTGGCCCGCCAACCGCTCCACACCCAGCCAACTCCCGAGGCGGCGGCCAAAGCCTGAGAGCAGCTGGGGGCGGGCCAACGTGAGCAAGGCCAGGCCGACAGCTAAGAGATAGGGCCAATTGTACCACTGAAGGAGAAAGACAGGATAGCTCACAGCAAACCCCCGGAGCCCCTCCGCACGACCGGGTGCTCGTATCGACCTGAGATAGTTGAGCCTTCTAACTTAAATGACAACAACTTAGATAGATCAAGCTCCAACGATCTCTCAACGATTGCCGGGTCGCTCTTCCGCCCCCTGGTGTCACTTCTCCGGCAGCGAGGAACCCTAGCCGAGCTTCTTCAGTTGCTCGACCGTAGAGCGGACGTGCTCGGCCGATTTCTCGAGTGCCGCCTTCTCGTCTGCCGTCAGCTCGACCTCGATGATCTCTTCCACTCCGTCGCGGCCCAGCTTGCAGGGAACACCCAAGTAGGTGTTCGAGATGCCATATTGGCCCTCCATCCAGGCAGCGCATGGCAGGATGCGCTTCTTGTCGAGAGCGATGGCCTCTGCCATCTGGGCGACCGCGGCGGAAGGCGCATAGTAAGCGCTTCCCTCTTTCAGGTAGGCGACGATTTCTGCGCCCCCCTTGCGCGTGCGATCGATCAAAGCATCGATCTCATCCTGACCCAGGAATTGCTTCAGGGGGATCCCGCTGACGGTCGTGTAGCTGACCAGGGGCACCATGGTGTCGCCGTGGCCGCCCAGCACGAGAGCCTGAATGTCCTCCACGCTGACGTTTAAGCGTTCGGCTATGAAGGTCCGGAAGCGGGCGGTGTCCAGAACGCCTGCCATTCCGAAGACACGGTTGGGGGCGAATCCCGTGGCCTCCTTGGCCACGTAGGTCATCACGTCGAGCGGGTTGGAGACAACGATAACGATGGCGTTGGGACTGCTCTTCTTGACCTCGCCTGCCACGCTACGGACGATCCCAGCGTTGGTCGAAAGAAGATCGTCGCGGCTCATCCCCGGCTTCCTGGGAATGCCAGCCGTTATGATCACGAGGTCGCTGCCTACCGTCTTACCATAATCGGTCGCTCCGGTCACTCGGGTATCGAAACCCATGATGGGACCGGATTCATACAGATCGAGGGCCTTACCCTGTGGAATCCCATCGATGATGTCTACAAGGACGACCTCTCTGGCGATCTGCATTTCCGCCAGCCGGAGCGCCTGCGTAGCCCCGACATGTCCTGCACCAACTACCGTGATCTTCTCGAACATGACCGCCTCCCCGATACCGCGCATCACGCTGGGGCGACCTCACCGACGCACGAGTGTCGCTGGGAAAGTGTGTGGGCCGCACGCCGGACTGCGCGAGCTCAGCTGTTTGATGGGGCTAGGTTACGTGAGAGAACTGCGTGAAGAGCAAGCTAAAGCAGGGCGCTCGGCCAAGCAAGAACTATCGGGGGCCGCGGGGATCATCTACTCACATTCCTGACGGCGGCACCGTCCCCTCGAGCCAGGCCTCATCCCCATCCGTGTAGCGCTCGCGCTTCCAGATCGGGACCTCCTTTTTCAGCCGTTCGATCACCTGGCGCGAAGCCGCGTAGGCGGCTTCGCGGTGCGGTGCGGCCACCGCTATTGCCACGCTCGCCTCACCCACGTTCAGCTCGCCGATTCGATGGACCACAGCGACATCACCGATCTCGAACTCCTCCCTGACCTGCTCGCAAATCCGTTCAAGCCCGGCCACAGCCATCGCTTCATACGCCTCGTAGGTTAGCCGGCTAACGGCGCGCCCTTCGGCGTGGTCTCGCACCACGCCGCTGAACAGAACAATGGCGCCGTCCGAATCGTGGCGCACCCGCGCCAGCAGCGCAGTGGCATCGATCGGATCACGGGTCACGGCGCAGTACAATTCAGCCTCCTGCCACGGGTGGAATCAGGGCCACTTCGTCGCCCTCGCTCAGAACTGTGTCGAGGGGGGCGTATTCCTGATTGACGGCGACGGCGGGCGAGTCGGGCAGTTTGTCGCCGCCCGGTCGGGCGCGGAGAGTCTCTACCAGCTGACGCACTGTGGCACCCGGAACCAGCTCGACCTCGAGCGCCTCAGCTCCGGCGAGCTCACGATAGACAGCAAAGAAGACCGCTGTGACTCGCATGTCTCTGGCTCAGCCAGCCACCCTAATTGAGGTGCCGACGCGGATTGGGCGGCGGACTGGTCCTCAGGCTGGGTGGTGGGATTTTGACTCCAGCTGTAACAGGAACTTACCAAGTGACGGATGGTAGCGGAGAGTCGAACAGCGTACGAGCGTCCGGTCTCCGTCGGGAGTGGCCAGGACGGCCAGATGGCCGCGGAAGGTCTCGAAGCGTGCGTAGCCCTCACCTTCTTCCACGAGCGAACCCGAGTAGCCCGAGCTCGCGTCGGTGAAGTAGTTCTTCGCCAACCCGATCACTTGCTCGGGAGAAACCGAAACCAAGATCTCTCTCGTCATCTAGACCATGCCTTCCCAGACATCTGAACCCTCTCTGGCGCTGCGGTACGACGGGGCGGTTCAGCTCTGGACGCTCTCGACCGGAGACGGGACTTCTCCCGCGACCTGCCCGCGGAATGTCTTCGACGGCTTGAACACCGGAACGGCGCGCGCCTCGACCCTCACCGGATCACCGGTCCTGGGGTTTCGAGCCGTTCGCGCCCGGCGGCTGCGGACCTTGAAGGTGCCGAAACCGCGAATCTCGATGTGGTGGCCGTCGGCGAGTGCCTGGCGGATCGCGTTCAGGAACCCATCAACGACGGCGGCACAATCCTTCTTCGTGATTCCGGGTCCGATCGCCTGGGCGACCTGCTCGACCAGATCGGCTTTGGTCATCCGTTCCTCCAGCAATCGATGAGAGTAAACCCCTCCAGCAAACGCACGCCCCGCTGCGACATATCACCGCGAGCGGGAGTTGAGCAAGTAGAGCAACCGCGGCCCCCTCTCCAGCAGACCGGGGGCCAAGGCGTCGGTGAGAGGCCCGCCGTTGACGCCACCCGCGCCCACCCAGTGGACCATAGAGGTCAGAAGGTCGAACCAGGTCACCCTGCGCGCTTCACGCAGGACCGTTCGCGGCTCCGGCCCCAGTCCGGCCATCTGGCCGGCCATCTCAATGGCGTCGGCCAAGTCGCCCTCACCGTCAATCAGGCCGTACTCGATCGCGAGTCGACCCGTCAGCAATCGTCCGTCGGCCACCTGGATTACCGAGTCGTAGGGCAGCGCCCGCGCCTCGACGATCGCCCCGACGAACTGATCGAAGGCATCATCCACTACCTGTTGCAGAAGCAGCCGATCGGAATCCGTGAGCGGCCTGTAAGGCGAGCCCAGGTCCTTGTGCTCGGCGCTCTTGATCACCTCGAACTGCACGCCCACCTTGTCGAGCAGTTCCTCGGCGACCGGGAACTCCATTAATACACCGATCGAACCGACCAGGGAACCCGGCATCGCTAGCACCGTGTCCGCGCCCAGCGCGGCGTAGTAGGCGCCCGACGCCCCGACCGACCCGATCGCCGCGACGATGGGATATCCATCCTCCCGCAGCCGCAGGAGCTCGCGATGAATCTCCTGTGACGGCGCCACCTCACCGCCCGGCGAGTCGATCCACAGCACGAAGCCTCGAACCGACCGATCGTCTCGGTAGTCCTTTAGCTGGCTCAGCACCAAGTGCTCTTGGGTGATCACCCCCCGCAAGGGCAGAATCGCGACCCGGTCGCGCGCCAGAACCGACACTCCGTCGCGCGGTGCGGACGTGTAAACGACCAAGAGGAGACCGACGCCAAAAACCACGATCACGCCGGCCACAACGAGGGCGACCCACCAGTTACGGGGACTCTTCTTCTTCGCTTCCATTTATCTGAGGACGGGCACTTCGGTGTGCCGTCAAAGGAACCGAAAACGGGGGGATACGAGCGCCTAAGTTAAAGTCTCAGAACAGTTAAGTCAAGCGCGGGGTTTACGCTTTTCCATCAGCCCGATGAATTCGTCGAACAGGTAGCGGCTGTCGTGGGGGCCTGGAGCCGACTCGGGATGGTACTGCACGGCCAGCACGGGCAGTTCCCGATGGCGCACGCCTTCCAGCGTCCCGTCATTCAGATTGATGTGGGTGACGACAAGCGCGTCGGCTCCCGGGACCGATTCCCCTTCGGCCAGGACCGCGAAACCGTGGTTTTGCGAGGTTATTTCCACCTGGCGGGCGGCCAGATGGTGCACCGGGTGATTTCCACCGCGGTGCCCGTACAGCAGTTTGTACGTCGAGCCTCCGAATCCCAGCGAGATGAGCTGATGGCCGAGACAGATGCCGAATACCGGCAACTCCCGCTCGGCCAGCGCCTCGATCAGCCGGGCCACCCCCGCAACCGCATCCGGATCTCCCGGCCCGTTGGAGAGGAACACCCCGTCCGGTTCCGAGTCGAGCGCTCGCGCAGGGGGGGTCGCTGCGGGGTAGACGGTGAGCTCGCAACCGCGCCCCGTCAGCAGCTCGAGGCTGCGGCGCTTGACCCCGAAATCGTAGACCGCGACCCGGAACCTCGTCTCCCCTTGAGCTGCCAATCCATACGGCTCGGGCGTCGTCACGACCCCCGTCAGGTCGAGCCCGGCCATCGGCGGGTGCTCACGAACGCGACGCAGTATCTCCTCGACCCCCAAATCCGCCGGACCGATGCCGGCACGCATGGCACCTTCCGACCGTATGTGGCGCGTCAGCTTCCGGGTATCCAGGCCCTCGATGCAGGCGATCCCGTGACGCGCCAGATAGTCGGCCAGCGACGACTCGGCGCGCCAGTTGCTGTAGCTGGCGCTCAGCTCACGGACCACCAGTCCGGCCACCCAGGGTCGCCGCGCCTCGTCGTCCGCGGTCGTGACGCCGTAGTTACCGATCAACGGAGCCGTCAACGTCACGATTTGCCCAGCGTACGACGGATCGGTCAGGATCTCCTGGTACCCCACGAGGCTGGTATTGAATACCACCTCACCCAGCGCGACTGACTCGTCCGCGCCGACCAGGCCGCCTTCGAACACCGTCTCGTCCTCTAGGACGAGCAGGCCCCTTCGCCTCGACGGCCAGGTCGCGCTAGTTTCCACTGTCATGCGTTACGAAGCTTCCCAAGGTATCGTCTACCTCCACGCCGACGAATCGTGCCTGGGCAATCAGTTTAGCGATCGTGCAACACCCGGTGGGGCCGCCGGACTCATCGAGCTTTTCGACCGCCGAAGCGGCTGGCACCGCCGCGACTACTACGTCTCTGAGCGGGACACCACCAACAATCGTATGGCGTTGCGTAGTGCCACGGTGGGACTCGACGCCTTGACCAAGCCGTGCCGTGTGGCTTTCTACTCCGACAGCAACTACTTGATACGGGGCGCCAAGGATTGGATCCATAATTGGGCCAAACGGGGCTGGACGCGTAAGAGCGGTTCGATCGAGAATCTGGAGCTGTGGATCGACCTGGTACGTGCCTGGAAACGTCATGTCGTCGAGTGGCGCTGGGTCCGAGGCCATGCCGGCGACCCCAAGAACGAATACGTCAACCACTTGGCCGTTGAGGCAGCGCGCCAACAGAAACACTCGCGCGGCCTCGTCGAATCCGGCTTTGAAGGCTGGCTGGAGGAGCAGCGCGAACGCGGGCGTTACCTCGAATTCATCGATCTGCCGCCTGAATCCGAATTCCGTCCCGACCCGGCGCCTCCCACACCACCCCGCTAGTCGACTTCTAGAAGAACGGCCCGGTTTGCCGGGCCGTCTGAGCGTTCTACTCGTTGCCGCCTGTTGGCGGCGCCTGCTCCTGCTGACCGCCCTCCGATCCGATCGGCTCTTGGCCTTGCTGTCCGCCTTCCGGCACCGGCTGCGGCTCCCGATCCAGCAGTGGCGTGGGAGCTTCCTGCGTCGGCGGCGCGAACTGACCTTCCAGGATCGACGTCGGAGCCCGCGTGTGGGCCGAGAGAATTGCCAGCAACAGTGCCAGGCCCATGAAAGCGCCACCGGTGACCCAACTTGCTTTCGTCAGCAACGTCGCCGCCTGCCGGCCCCCCAGGAGCGTGTCGGTTGACGATGACGCGCCGCCGAACTCCGCCGCCAGACCGCCGCCCTTCCCGGACTGCAGCAGCACGACCAGCATCAGCAGGCAAGCATCCAGGATCAGGAGCATCAAGATAAAACCGTACACCTGCTTACCTTCCCTATCACGAGGTCTTACTCACCCCGGACTATTCCCGAAGCGTGGAACCGTCGAAGTATAGGCGATTTACAAGGACTGTCAACGCTGTCCGCTCAGGCAGATCCGCGCGAAATCCGCCGGCACCAGGCTAGCGCCGCCAACCAACGCGCCATCGATGTCCGGCGCCGCCAGCAGCTCATCGATATTCCCGGGCTTTACGCTCCCGCCATAAATGATCGGGATCCGGCGCGCGCCCCCCTCGCCGAGCGCTTCGATCAGCAGTCCTCTAATCAGCCGGTGGACCTCGTCGGCATCCTCGGCGCTGGCCGTGCGACCGGTGCCGATGGCCCAGACGGGCTCATAGGCGATCACCACGTCCGCGATCTGACCAGGCTCCAGGCGGCTAAGCCCCTCTTGCACCTGGCGTTCGACCACCGTCTCCACATCTCCGGCATCCCTCTGCTCCAGCTTTTCGCCCACACAGAGGATCGGGACGAGCCCTTCCGCCGCGATCGCGGCCACCTTGCGCGCCACGTCGTCGTCCGAGTCCCCGAACACGTGCCGCCGCTCGGAATGACCGGCCAGAATGAACGACGCGCCGGCGTCCCGGGCCATGGCCGCCGAGATCGATCCGGTGAATGCGCCGGCACTCTCCCAGTGGACATCCTGGAGGCCCGTCAGCAGGTCGGCGCGGCCCGCGGCGGTCGCCCTGAATTCCGCCAGCGAGATGGCCGCCGGGAAGAACACCACCGTCCGATCTTCGCGCGGCGGATACTCCGCCATGAACTCCCTGACGAACGTGCGAGTGGCGCTCGGGCCGTGGTGCATCTTCCAGTTACCGCCGAAGAACGGCTTTCTCAATGTCATCGCGGCCCCCGATCGCTGAGTGCCGTCACTCCGGGCAGTTCTTTACCGGCCAGAAACTCGAGCGTCGCGCCACCGCCGGTGGAGACATGCGTCATCATGTCGGCTACACCGAAGGACGCCACCGCCGCGGCCGAATCGCCACCACCGATGACGCTCGTGGCCCCACCCGCCGTAGCCTCGGCGATCCCTTGCGCCACGACGCGTGTACCGGCGTCGAAGGGCTCCCGCTCGAACACACCGACCGGCCCGTTCCAAAGTATCGTGCGCGCGTCCCGCGCCAGCTTGGCGAACTCGGCCGCCGACCGCGGTCCGATGTCGGCGAGCATTTGATCCGCCGGTATCGCCTCGCGGCTTACGACCTGCGCCTCCAACCCGCGTTCCAGCGCCGGCGCCACCACGGCATCGGTCGGCAGTACCAGCGCCCGGCCCGCCCGCTCGATCAGCGCCGCCGCGACTCCAACCAGATCATCCTCGACCAGCGACTTCCCGGTCTCCAGGCCCATCGCCCGCAGGAAGGTGCAGGCCATCGCCCCGCCAACGCACAGCCGGTCGACCTTGCCCAGCAGGTTCTCGATCAAGTCGATCTTCCCGC
>CP070722.1:348745-362283 GCA_020350785.1 Gemmatimonadota bacterium | reverse complement strand
TCGTGACGGCATACGGGGAGGTACAGACGGCAGTGAGGGCGGTGAAGGCGGGAGCATACCATTTCCTAGAAAAGCCGGTGGACCTTGATGACCTGCTGATCACCATCGAGAAAGGCTTGGAAGCGCAACGCCTCCGCCTGGAGATCGCGGCTTTGCGCAAACAGCATCGCTGGCAGTTTGCGCACGTCGAATTCGTCGGGCGATCTGCCGCGATGAGTGAGCTCGCGCAGATCGTGGAGAAGGTAGCCCGCACGGAATCAGCCACGGTACTGCTTCAAGGCGAAAGCGGAACGGGTAAAGACCTCGTAGCCCGCGCAATTCATGCCCACAGCGGCCGAAGGGACCACCCCTTTCTTGAGATCAATTGCACGACGTTGCCCGAAACTCTCGTCGAAGCGGAGCTGTTCGGCCACGAACGCGGCGCCTTTACGGACGCCCGCGAGCGAAAGAAAGGCCTGGCCGAGCTCGCCGACGGCGGAACCCTGTTGCTGGACGAGATCGGCGACATGCCGCTTGGGGCTCAAGCCAAGCTGCTGCGATTCCTGGAAGACTCGAGGTTCAAGCGGCTGGGTGGCACCACCGACATCACGGTAAACGTGCGGGTCATAGCCGCTACCAACCAGAAGCTGGAGAGGGCGGTGCAAGAGGGGAAGTTCCGGGGCGACCTCTACTACAGGCTGAAAGTCGTTGATCTGGCCATCCCTCCGTTGCGTGATCGTCGCGAAGACTGTGCACCACTGGCGCTCTATTTCGTCGAGCAGCTGGCCCGAGACTTGAAGCGCGAGGCTCCTACGATGACTCCGGAAGCGATCCGCGTTCTCGAGACCTATTCTTGGCCAGGCAACGTCCGCGAACTTCGAAACGTGCTTGAACGAGCGCTGATTCTGGAAGACACGCAAGAGATTCGGCCGGAACACCTGCCGGTGGAGATCCGCGGCGCGTCTCAACCGCCCGAGGGAGGAGACCAACTCGTCCAGCTTCCACCCGAGGGCTTTTCCCTGGAAGACGTCGAGCGCAGCCTGATCGAGCAGGCCCTCACGCGAACGAGGGGGAACGTGGCTCGCGCGGCCCGGCTCCTCGACCTCAGCCGCGATACCCTTCGCTATCGGATGAAGAAATACTCCCTCGCCGCTTCACCGCGAGCCTCGAAGGCGGCGCTGGGAGGGAGTTAGGCATCCAAGTATATAGAGACATAGAACGATGGTTCGCTTCGACCCCTAGAGCGAGGTCATCAACGGTGCCTTGGACTGAGCAGCCCGTTTCCGGACCACAGTCGCCTCCCCGGACTTCCATCTCGCGGCGGGCCTTCTTGCAGGCGGGCGGCGGTTCCCTGCTGGCGCTCGCGCTGCCAGGCTGCGGGGGCTCTCCCGGCGAGCCTCAAACGTCGGATCCGCGGCTCACGGCGCGGCCGGGTGCTCCGACGATCACGCCGACCCGGGGACTGTCGCCGCTGGGCCTCGGGGGCAGCCGCGACGGCGTGCTCTACGTGCCCGAGAGCTATTCCGCCGACACTCCAGCGCCCCTGTTCGTCGCCCTCCACGGCGCGGGCGGTTCTGGAAGCCAGTGGGCGGCGAGCCCCGAGTGGCTGGAGAGCCGAGGGATGGTTCTTCTGGCGCCCGATTCCCGATCGTCCACCTGGGATCGTATCAGAGGATCGTTCGGGCCCGATGTGGATTTCATCGACCGCGCGCTGCGCCACACCTTCGAACGCTGCCGCATCGACCCCGCGCGGCTCGCCTTGGCGGGCTTCTCGGACGGAGCTTCGTACGCGCTCGCGCTCGGGGTCTCCAACGGTGACCTTTTCAGCCACTTGATCGCTTACTCGCCCGGCTCTCTTCGTCCTGCCGACCCGCTGGTCGGCGAACCGAAAGTCTTCGTCTCCCACGGCACGGGCGACCCGGTGCTCCCCGTGAGCGTAACGCGCGATCAGATCGTGCCGGCGCTTCGCGACGCGGGATATGATGTGACCTACCGGGAGTTCGTCGGAGGCCATGAGATCCCCGCTGAGGTCGCCGAAGCGTCATTCGATTGGTTTCTCATCGGCGCGCTCTCATCCGCTCCCAGCTCTGGTTCGAGCCGACGTTCGGGTTGAGGTTGGGGTTGTTGGAGAGGATGTACTCGCCGCTGGACGACACCCAGGCTTCATCGTAGGCCGAGGGTAACTGCACGTCGCGCCCCGCCACCGGATCCACGTAGGTCTCGACGCGGCGGATGTACTCGCTGAATTCGCGGGAGAGCCGGTCCTGCGAAGCCTGCCGCTCCTCCCATGCACGCATGTTGGCGTCGCTGATCCGCGCTCGTCCGGGACAGGAGGCGACTCAACTCACCGGCGCTGCGGATCGCCTGCATCTTGTTCTGGATCCACATCTGCTGGACCTGGAGGTACCGGTTGAGCCAGCTGGGGTTGACGCGTACCGAGAAGACCATCCCCGCCCATCATCGGGTCGGTGACGCTCAGCCGGCGCTGGCGGAGGGTTTCATCGGGCGGCCCGAGCCGCCGGTCCAAGCGATCGGGTTAACGTCTATCCCCGATGCATTCGATCTATGCGCCGCGAGGGCGACAAGCAGTGGGCGCGGCGGATTATTCCGCCCAGGTGATGAGCCCCGGCAGGAACGGCGTCACCAGGCCTGGGTAGCGTGGGAGCACCCTCACGGTGTATCCGTGCAAGCCGCTGTCGCAGCATGCGACGCCGGTGGCCTCCAAGAGGTAGCGGCCGTCGCCGAGCTGCTGAACCACTTGCATCGGTGTTCCGGTGGCCGCGACGAGGTCGCCTGCGGTGTCGAGCCGTCCCATGTACAGCTCAACGGTTACGTCGTCAGGGGTGAGGCCTCCCAACTGAACCTGGGCCTGCACGCGCAGCTGGCCGCCGACGCGCAGCTCACGGTGCGAGTCGGAATCGACCGACTCGACCCGCAAGGCCGGCCACCCCGCGCGTACGCGCGCCTTCCATGCCGCCAGGGCGCGGGCGCCGGCCGCGTCGTTCGCGACGAGATCGGCGTGGCGCTTGGCCGCCGGCAGGTAGAAGCGTTCCGTGTACTCCTGCACCATGCGGTGAATGTTGAATCTGTGACAGAGGTTGGCGATGGACGCCTTCATCCGCTCGACCCACTCGCGAGAAAAGTCGTGCGCCCCCCGCTCGTAGAAGAGGGGTACGGCATCCCGTTCGAGGATCGCGTAAACCGCCTCCGCCTCCACCGCGTCCTGCTCCTCCGGATCGTCGTAGACTTCACCGCGGCCGATCGCCCAACCGCCCGGCCCCTCGGGGGCGTGCTCCTCCCAAGCCTCGGCCCACCAGCCGTCCAGCGTGCTCGCGTTCAGCACACCGTTCGCCGCCGCCTTCATTCCGCTCGTGCCGCTCGCCTCGAGCGGCCGCCGTGGTGTGTTGAGCCAGATGTCGGTCCCCTGGACCATGTAGCGGGCGACGGCGACATCGTAGTCCTCGAGGAAGACGAGGCGCCCGCGGAAGGGCTCGCGCCGGGCCAAAGCCACGATGTCCCGTATCAACTGCTTGCCGGCGTCGTCCTTGGGGTGTGCCTTGCCTGCGAAGATGATCTGAACCGGCCGCTGCGGATCCGCCAGAATCCGCCCCAACCGATCGGGATCCCGTAACAGGAGCAGCGCCCGCTTGTAGGTCGCGAAGCGCCGCGCGAACCCTATCGTCAGCGTCTGCATGTCCAGCGCCTCGTCCGCCGCCTCGAGCTCGGCCCGTGGCGCACCGCGTCGCTCCGCCTGTGCCCGCAGCCGCCGCCGCGCGAACGCCACCAGCCGCTCGCGCCGCCGCTCGTGTGTCCGCCACAGCTCCTCCGCCGGTATCTGCCACACCCGCTCCCAGATCGCGGGGTCGGCCGGCTCTTCGCGCCAGCGCGGCCCCAGGTAGCGATCGTACAGCTGATTCATTTCCAGCGAGATCCACGATCTGAAGTGCACGCCGTTGGTCACATGTCCCACCGGCACCTCATCCCCTGGAAGTCCGGGCCAGAGGCTCTGCCACATCCGCCGGCTGATGAGACCGTGTAGACGGCTGACCGCATTGCTGTGATCGGCCATGCGCAGCGCCAGCACGGTCATCGTGAACGGTTCGCTGGCGTTGGCCGGATCTTCGCGCCCCAGAGACAGGAACTCCTCCAGCGGCAGGCCGAGCCGGCTGATGTACGAGCCGAAGTAACCCTCCATCATCTCGGGCGGGAACCTGTCGTGGCCCGCCGGCACCGGCGTGTGCGTCGTGAAGACCAGCCCCGCGGCGGCGGCCTCGCGCGCCTCGGCGAAGGAGAGGCCATGTCGTTGCATCAGTTGGCCCACCCGCTCGAGCGATAGGAAAGCCGAGTGTCCTTCATTCATGTGGTACACCTTCGGCTGAATGCCTAGCGCCTCCAAAGCGCGGCAGCCGCCGATCCCCAGAACGATCTCCTGCTTGATCCGCATCTCCAGATCGCCGCCATAAAGCTGGTCGGTGATGTCCCGGTCGGCGGGGCTGTTCTGCGTGATGTTCGTGTCCAGAAGGTAGAGCGGCACGCGGCCCACCTGCGCGCGCCAGATCTGCGCGATGACCTGACGGCCGGGCAGGTCGACGCTGATCGTCAGAGGCGTTCCGTCCGCCGAGACCTCGAGCGATAGCGGCAGATTGTAGAAGTCGTTGTCCTCGTAGATCTCCCGCTGCCAGCCCGCCTCGTTCAATCGCTGGCGGAAGTAGCCCTGCTGGTAGAGCAGGCCCACGCCCACCAGAGGTAGTCCGATGTCGCTGGCCGACTTGAGGTGGTCGCCGGCCAGCACGCCCAGGCCGCCCGCGAAGATGGACAGGCACTCGGTGGTCCCGAACTCGGCGGAGAAATAGGCGGCCAGCCTCCCGTCCGGGGCGCCGAGCTTGCGGCGATACCAGGTCGATTCGCCGACCATGTACTCGGTGCAGAAACGGCGGACGCCGTCGAGATGGTTCACCAGGCCGTCATCCGCGGCGGCGGCCTCGAGCTGGCCCTGGTCGATCATCCCCAGCATGAGGACCGGGTTGTGGCCGGTCCGCTCCCAGAGGTCACTGTCCAGCCGCCTGAACAGCTCGATGGTGGCGTGATCCCAGGCCCAGCGCAGGTTGTAGGCCAGTTCGCGCAGACCCTCCAGACGCTCCGGCAGCGTCGGTGAGACGGTGAAGGTACCGATCGGCCTCAAGGGACATGTCTCCGTTTTCAGGGGCTAACCTACCGATGAACAGTATCATCCGGACGCCAAACCGGATACTGTGAGGCTGGTTCCAGCTTCAAGCCTCGTTACTCTGTCACCGGCGCTGTGAGATCAGCGATGGGTGGCCGATGAGCGACAACGGAGCGCTTAGGGCCTGAAACCGGTCCTTTCACCAAAACGTAGTTATCTACGTGTCGGTGGGCCTTCGACTTCCAACAGTCCATCGGGGTTTATCGCCATGAAGAAGCGATTGTGGTTCGCAGCCGGCCTTCTCCCGGTGGCCGTCGCGGGCGGTTTCATCCTGCTGCCCGGCGGGAATGACCCCGCGAACGGATCGCCGCAACTGAGGACCGCTGAGGTGACCCGCGGGGAGGTCAGCATCGTCCTCAACGAGACCGGCACGGTAGAGCCGGTGCGGCAGGTCGTGGTCAAGCCGGCCGTCAGCGGGGTCGTGCAGCGCCTGCTGGTGCGAGAAGGTGCCCAGGTCTCCGCCGGCGACGTGCTGGCGACGGTGGAGCCCGACCTCAGTCAGGCGCGCGCCGTGGCGGAGCTGCGCTCCGCGCGCGACCGGGCACGGGTTAGCCTGGAGCAGGCGGAACGCGACCTGGCGCAGGGGCGGTCGCTCAGCTCTTCGAACCTGATCGCTCAGAAAGAGCTGGAGGATCGCGAGGCCGCCTACGAGCAGGCTCGACTCACCCTCGAGTCCGCCGAGGAACAGCTGCGCATCGTCGAGCAGTCCGGCGTTTCATCGCGGGTGCGCTCGCTGAACGTGGTGGCGCCCGCTGCCGGCGTGGTCATCCGACTGGGCGCGGAGGAGGGTGAATCGGTGCTCGCCGGCACAATGACGCTGGGGGGCGGCACCGAGCTGGTCACGATAGCCGACCTTTCCAGCCTGATGATCGAGGCGACGGTCAACGAGGTCGACATCGGCAAGGTTGCGCTCGATCAGCACGTCACCATCACGGTAGACGCGTACCCCAACCAAGAGTGGAATGGTCGTATCTCCTTCATTGGGCCTGCGGCTCGGGTCGAGCCGGACACACGGGTGCGTGTCTTCGATGTGGAGGTCGAGGTCGAGAACGCCGATGTGCGGCTACGGCCGGGCATGACCGCGAACATCGACATCCGCGGAGATCAGAAGACGAACGTCCTCACGGTTCCTGTGGAATCCGTGTTCCGCAAAGGCGGCCGCGACATCGTCTACAGGATCGAAGACGGCCGGCCGGTGGAACAACCCGTCGAGCTGGGTCTGGTGGACATCGCCCGCGCGGAAGTCGTCGAAGGACTGGGCGAGGGCGATCAGGTGAGCTTGGAGGAGCCGCCCGATACGATCGTGGGTGCACAATGAGCGGGCAGGTCGGAAACGGAGGCGACCCGGTCGTCCGAACCGAAGGTGTTCACAAGATCTATCACCTGGGCAAGGTGGCGGTCGAAGCCTTGCGAGGCGTGGATCTCGTCATCGAGGGCGGGGAGTATGTGGCGATCATGGGGCCGTCCGGCTCCGGCAAGTCCACGCTGATGCACATCATCGGATGCCTCGACTCCCCGACGGCCGGCGAGTACTGGTTGGACGGCCAGCCCGTCTCGGAACTGCGAGGGCGACGGCTCGCCCGGATACGCAACCGCAAGGTCGGTTTCGTATTCCAGAACTTCAACCTGCTTCCCAGGGTCGATATCGTCGAGAACACGGCGCTGCCGCTTCGCTACAGCGGCGGCCTGGGTCGAGGTGAGCGGCGGCGACGGGCGATCGCGGTCCTCGACCAGCTGGGTCTTGGC
Source organism: Gemmatimonadota bacterium (assembly GCA_020350785.1). Taxonomy (GTDB): domain Bacteria; phylum Gemmatimonadota; class Gemmatimonadetes; order Palauibacterales; family KS3-K002. The sequence continues at coordinate 355,334 of CP070722.1, read as the reverse complement.
GATCGCCTGCGCCACAAGCCGGACGAGCTGTCGGGCGGCCAGCGCCAGCGGGTAGCGATCGCCCGCGCGCTGGTCAACAACCCGTCGATGCTGCTGGCCGACGAGCCGACCGGAAACCTCGACTCCGGAACCTCGAAGGAGATCCTCAAGATCTTCCGCGACCTACACGACCGCGGCCACACGATCTTGATCGTGACCCACGATCCGAACGTTGCGGCCGAGGCCGACCGGGTGGTCAAGATAGGGGATGGCCGCGTCGAGGCATGAACCTGCTGGAATCTATCTCGGCCGGCGTCGACGAGGCGCGTGAGCACCGGGGCCGGACCTTCCTCAGTCTGGTCGGCCTGACACTGGGCACGGCATCGATCATTGCGGTCCTGGCCCTCTTCGGGGGCGCCCAGAAGCAGAGCGAGGATTTCCTTGCCGAGGTGGGAGGCGCCGGCAGCGTGATCGTACGCACCGATCTGGGCGGCAAGATCAAGCTCACGCCCCGCGAGGCCGCCTCGCCGCAACTTACCTGGCGCGATGTCCTCGACCTGCGCGAGGAGGCGCCGCATCTCAAGTACATCAGCGGAGCGCGTCACTGGTATCTCCGCTATACGGGCCCCGAGAACAGCTTCGAGGGTCAAGTCGTCGCCACCGTTCCCGACTACGCCGCGATCAACGACATCGAGCCGCTCTACGGCCGCTATCTCACCGAGATGGACCTTCAGTACCGCACCAACGCCACCGTGCTGGGCTATTCGTTCGCCGACTCGTTGTTCGGCAGTCCGGACGCAGCGTTGGGCCAGGTGATCACGATCGGCGAAGATCGCTACCGGGTCATCGGTGTGCTGAAATACGAGGAGTTCTATTTCGCCGAATGGAGCGGTAATGCCTTCGAGTATCGTAATCGACGGGCCTACGTGCCGCTCACAACGGCGCTGAAGCGCCTGGCGTCTGACGACAAGCTCGACTGGCTGACACTTCAGGCCACGGACCCGCTGCACCTGGAGACGGCGATCAGCGAAGTCGACAATGTCCTATTCCGCCGTCACCGGGTCCGGGATTTCTCGTTCGACCGCTCGGCCGAGGACATAGCCGAGGGCACGGAGTTTTACCTGCTCTTCGATTTCATCTTCATGATCGTCGGTGTAATCTCGCTGTTCACCGGTGGAGTGGTGATCGCCAACATCCTGCTGGCGAGCGTCGTCGAGCGTGTGCGTGAGATCGGGACGCGGATGGCCTTGGGTGCCAGCGGATTCGACATGTTCATGCACTTCCTCATACAATCGCTGTTCATCACGACCGTGGGCGGCCTGGCCGGTGTAGTTATCGGCACGGCGCTGACTTCCACTGTCGAGAAGGTGATGAAGTTCCCGGCCTATGTGACGCCCGGCATTTTCATCCTCGGTCTTGCTACCGCCGCGTTCGTCGGCATCGTGGCAGGCATCTATCCGGCCTGGAAGGCGGCGCGCATGGATCCGGTTGAGGCGCTGCGCTATGGCTGACGGCGGGAGGCCTGGCGCATCGTTTCTCTACGAGCTGTGGGAGCTGCTGCTCGACGGCTGGCGGGGAATCCGCGCCCACAAGCTGCGCTCGATGCTGACGCTCACCGGCATCGTCTTCGGTGTCGCCGCTTTGGTGGCCATGTTCTCCATCATCTCCGGCATCAAGACGATGGTGCTGGACGATTACGACAAGTTCGGCATGAAGGACACCTTTGAGTTCCGTCGCCGTAGCATCGACTCGGAGAAAGCTGTCGATCATGTCTCGAAAGGTCTGCGCTCAACCGAGTCGGACACGCTGGTCGCCCTGGAGGCGGTGGTCGGCGGTACCGACGGCGTGTTCGGCGAGCTGGTCGGGCAGGCGCGTCTCGAGCCGCGCCGTTACCCCGTCGTGGGCACGGGCTCGTTCTACCTCGAGATGCGGCATATGCAGATTACCGCGGGTCGCACGCTGACCGACCTCGACGATGCGCAACGTGCACCCGTCGCCGTGCTGGGGGAGCGAGCCGCCCGCGAGCTGTTCGGCGACGTCAACCCGGTGGGTCGCGAGTTCGTGCTCGATGAAGAACGTTTTAGGGCGGTGGGTGTGGTGGAGGCACCCAGGATGACGCTCATTCCGACCAACGTCGATTTCCTGGAGCGGCGAATCTACATCCCACTGAGCACCTTCCAGACGCGTTTCACCGGAACGAAGGCTGTCCAGGTGATCGTGTTGCGGGCTCCCTCCTACGAAGCGGTGGGACCCGCGCTGCGGGACGCCGAATCGAAGCTATTGCAGATCCATCGCGGCGTTCGCGACTTCGATATAGGGAACAATGCCGCCGAGTACGGCGAGGAGATGGAGATGGTCGATGGCATCATCATGGGCTGGAACATCGTGCTCGGCGCCATCGCCGCGATCTCGCTCCTGATCGGTGGCATCGGCCTGTTCAGCATCCTGCAGGTCTCCGTGCGCGAGCGCGTTCGCGAGATCGGCATCCGGAAGTCGGTGGGTGCCGATGACGCCGATATCCGCCGCGAGTTTCTGGCCGAGTCGCTGACCCTGGCGGCTCTGGGCGGCTTGCTGGGCATCTTGATGGGATCGGGGCTGTGTCTGGGCGCGGAGGCCATCGCCACGGCCTTCGGCCGTGATTGGCAGATTCCCATATCACCGATCGGGGCCGCGATTGGGTTCAGCTTCTCGATGGTCGTGGGCTTCGGGTTCGGGCTCTACCCCGCCCGCCGCGCCGCCGAGATGGATCCGGTGACGGCGATCTCCCAGTAGCGGTCGCGACCGCTCATCGCTCGACTCAGCCTCGGCTCGCGGGGGTCCCCCGCAACCCTCTGCCCCTTGCCTCTATCCCGGTCTATGTCGCCGGCGACCCCGTCATTGATCCCGCAGTCTGTCTCCACGCCAGGATGAACAAGACGAGGAAGCCCAGGTCCAGCCAGGCCCACGGCAGCCACATTGAAGGGATGCCGGCGGTCAGCTGGTGCCAGAAAACCAATCCGCTGTAGGAGATTTTCAGAGCCACGCCGTACAGGATCAGGTCCCGGTTTCTTACCGGATCCGCCGCGATACGGAAGAACATGGCGCCGAATATCATCAGCAGCAGCGCCGGGAACTGGACGTAGCCCACGTGATTGGGCCGCGTGACTCCGAACCAATCGAACACCGGCATAGCGAAGAACAGAAAGGCGAGACCCAATACCCCGTCGTACAGGCCGGCTATCACGAACAGCGGTTTGATCCACTTGTCGCTCATCTCTACGTCTCCCGTGAATGTCTTTCCTGGCGCGCGAGGTCGCGCCGACGTCTATGAAATCTCCTGCGGCGCTGGCGCGTGAACTCTTCGCCGTACAGTCGGACCACCAGCGATCGTAATCCCGCCTCGAGCTGGGCTACGGTCATGTCGGAGGGGCGGAAGTTGACATCAAAGAGGGTGCACAACTCCCAGGCGTTCTCTTTCAAGATTCGTCCCTCGCGGTCGAGTCTCTCGTAGAGGGGCGTTCCCGGGAAGGGCGTCATCACGGTCACCTGCACCTCGTAGAGTCCGCTGTCGCGGACAAAATCCCAGATCGCCTCGAAGCTGTCGGTACCGGTCCCGTCCAGGCCGAGGACGAAGCAGCCGTTGACGGTGATGCCGTGATCCTGGATCCTGCCGATCGCTTCCTTGTAGCGGTCTAACTGTTTGGCCTTCCAGTTCGCCTTCTGCTCCAGGCCATCGAGGCCGGCGCGAGACGTGCTCTCCAGGCCGATCAGCACTTGGGCACAGCCGCTGTCTCGCATCAGCTGCAGCAGCTCGACGTCGTCCGCCACCGAGATGTCCGTCTCGGTGAACCAGCGTACGTGCTCCTTGGCGAGCTCGTGCATTAGCGCCCGCGAGTGCCTCTTGTTGACGAAGGAGTTGTCGTCGGCGAACTCGATGAATGGATCGGGCCAGATCTCCTTTATCCTGCGGATCTCCGCGATCACCTTCACGGTCGGTTTCAGCTTGTAGGTGGAGGAGATGAGGATCGATGCCGCGCAGAACTCGCAGCGGAAGGGGCAGCCGCGCTGGGTCTGAACCGTGAGACGGTTGTAGCGTTCGGGGTCGAGCAACTCGAAACGCGGCATGGGGGCGTCGCCTAGGTCGAAACTCTGGCCGCGCCCGTCGTAGACTGGTTGGAGTTGGCCGCGTCCCAAGTCGCCCAGCACGGCGGGCCACGAGACCTCACCCTCACCGAGGACGACGGCATCGGCATGTTGCAGTGCCTCGTCGGGCAGGACCGTGACGTGCAAGCCGCCGAGCACGACCTTCGTCCCGATCGAGCGGTACCGATCCGCCAGGGTATACGCTTCATTGATCTGGGCGCTGAAGCTGGAGATCGCGACGGCGTCATAGTCACCAGGTGGATCGGAGAGCGCCGCAACATCAGGCACCTCAACGTACCCCACCTCGAAGGAATCCGGCGTCATTCCCGCCAGGGTCAGCAGTCCCAGGCTGGGGAGCGATGCGATGATCTTGTTGCGATCTACGAAGCCGGGGAGCGTCAGGCCCAGGTCGGTCAGCTCCGGGTTATGGGCGCGCACTCCGCTCATCGCGATGAGGCCGATCTTCATGGTGTCAGCCAGACCAGCAGCAGGGCCAGCAGCCCCGTGAGCACGGCCAGCACGGGGATCGGAAAGGCATGCCGAAATCCCTTGCGCCAGGCGGTGAGAAAGCAGCAGGTCGGCATCGCCACCACGCCAACCATCAGCCCCAGCGAGGCGACCCGGAGGTTGAGGTCGGGAATGGGCTTCGCCACCGTGCTCAGGGCGAATAGAACGTTGATGATTCCAAGCGCGAAAAGAGCCAGGTGTCCCAGCCGCAACATGCGGCGCTGGTAGGAGCCGTATCCACCCAGCCAATCCTCGTCATGGAAATACAGGCCGATGGCGGCGCCAGAGATCAGGCCGGCCAGCATGGCCACCCAGCCCAGGGTGAAGTTCAGAGCCGCGGGATCCGACATGAGCCGTCTCGACCGAGTTAGAGAAGGATCAGCGCGACGAGAGGCTGAGCGAAAACTGGTGTGTCCCTTTGATCGGCACAATACCGGTTCGCTAGCGGGACCGCTTCTGCTGGAGCGACGCAAGCTCGCCCCGAACCGCTTCGACCTGCGGCAGCAGCTCCGGCTCGGGCTCCGACCGCAACGTCAGGTGGTGCGAAAGGTTCGTCGGGCGGCGTCGTGGTCTCCCAGGCCCGCCACCACCACCACAGGTCAGACAACGGTAACCGCGAACGCGTTTCAAAACCGGAGGACTATTGACGGAGCGACCTCTGCGGTAGATTGTCGGCCTGCTGGAGTGACTTGTCCGACTGCCCCGACCCATCGGCTCGACACGCTGGAGGAGAGCGATGAGAAAGGGAAGTGGCGCCAGGTTCCTGACGGTTTCCGCCATAGCATTCCTCCCTATCCTAACCCTTCAAGCCCCACTGGCTGGTCAATCGTTGTTCGAGGCCGTCCAGCAAGGCGATGCCGATAAGGTGCGGGAGTTGCTCGCCGCCGACGCTGGCCTGGCGGTCCAAAGGGACGAACAGGGGCGCACTCCGCTGCATGTTGCCGCGGGCTATGGCCGAGTCGAGGCCTGCAAAGCGTTGGTCGAGGCCGGGGCGGACGTGAACGCCGCCGACGAGGACGACGAGACGCCTCTCCATCTTGCCATCCGCCGCGGGCAGGTCGCGGCCGCGGCGTTCTTGCTGGAGCAGGGCGCCGACACCGAGGCGCGGAACACGTACGGCCGGACGCCGCTGCTGCTGGTGGCGCGCGAGACGGGGAGCATGGAGATGGCGCGCGTGCTCACCGACGCCGGTGCGGATGTGAACGCGCGGGACCGCTTCATGGCCACTCCGCTGGATCTTGCGGCCTGGAGGGGCTTCCGCGGCCTGGTGAACCTGTTCCTGGATCGGGGGGCGGAGCTGCCGCCGGCGGAGAGCCCCGATGCCAGGGCGCTTGCCATGTTCGGTGCGGAGAAGGGCCTCGAGCGCCTGTTCGGCCTCAGCGCCGATGCCGGCGTCGACCTGACCATGCGCAACGACAACGACGGATCGCTGCTTCACTCGGCCAGCCAGGGCGGGGCCGCGGGCATCGTGGCGAGGCTGCTGGAGATGGGCTTCGATGTGAACGAGCGGGATCGCTACGGCCGTGTGCCGCTCCATTACGCCGCGGAGCTGGGGCGCGAGGACGTGGCTCGTACCCTCATCGAGCGCGGCGCCGACTTGGATGCCCGGAGCCTGTCGGGCGAGACACCCTACAACACCGCGCAGTCGGTGGACCGGGAGGAGATGGCGCGGTTCCTTGCTGCGGCCGGAGCGAGTACGGAGGCGCGGCGGTTCCCTGTCCTCGAGGGCGCCTACATGGGGCAGCCTGCGCCGGGAGCGGAACCGGAACTCTTCGCTCCGGACATCGTCTCGACTCATCGCTTCCAGCACGGGACGATCGCCTTCTCGCCGGACGGGAGTGAAGCCTACTGGTCCACCGAGGTCGCTCTTCCTGACTCGGGCTACTCCAGGGGGCTGACAGTCTTCTCACGCGTCGTGGACGGCCGCTGGTCCGAGCCTGCTCCGGCGCCGTTCTCACAAATCGGCTGGGGCGACGACGTC
>CP070722.1:336430-348645 GCA_020350785.1 Gemmatimonadota bacterium | reverse complement strand
GCGGACCTGTTCGAGCCGCCCCGGCCCGACCCCGACGCGCTGGCGATGGCGCTGGCCCGGCTGCAGGGCCGCTGGGGCCGCGAGTCGGTGGTCCGGCCGGCCGCGGTCGATACCCATCGGCCGGAGAAAGCAGGGCGCTGGGAGCCGGTGGAGCTGATAGCGGAGATCAGCCGGAGCGCGCCGCGCGAGAGCGTCGCGCCGTCGAACGGAGACGGTGGGGTGCTGCGGCGCGATGGTGAGCGCGTGTCCGAAGCGGATCTCACGGCCGAAGAAGCGGGTTCGAGTGGCGCCCAGCTGGCGCTGGTGCTGCGGCTGTGGCCGCGCCCCAAACCGTTGGAGGTGCGCATCGAGGACGGCCGGCCCGGTGCGCTGGCGATCGATGGCGGCTGGCGAGCGGTGCGCGGGTTCCAGGGGCCGGAGCGCCTGTCGGGCGATTGGTGGGAGGACGGCTACTGCCGGGAGTACTACCGGGTGACGACCGAGGCCGGCGAGCTGCTCTGGGTCTTTTACGAGCCGCGGGAGCGTGGTTGGTTCTGGCACGGCTGGTGGGATTGATGGCCTACTCGCCGTAGTGGTTTCGCCGCGGAGTTGGGAGGGGTGTTGAAAACCTCGGTTAGGCGCGATCTAGCCATGCCGTGTGCTGCTGCCCACTTGATCGCTTCTTGACCTTCCAGTGCAATCGTACTGTCCAACACAATCGTACGGTCGTAGGCTCCACTCTCCCTATTCTAGGGTGTCGGTCTGGAACAAACGGAGGTGAACGTGATCAGCTCCCGCATCCCACTGGCCTTGGCAGTTCTGTTCGGCCTGATCGTTCCTCAGTCTGCCTGCACGCTCGTCGGTTTCGGCATTGGGTCTGTGATCGACTCCGGGAACAAGCGGACGATCAGGCCGGAGAGTTTCGCGCCCGACACGATCGATCTGGGTAAGACATTCAAGCTGCGGCTGAGAGACGGCAGCGTCGTAGGAGGCAAGTACCTTGGCATCGAGCCTCTGCCAGACGAAGAGTACGCGGCGCGCTACGCGGTGGCCCGCGAGCAGCGACTGATGAACGTCCCTCTGCCGGAGATTGGCGAAACTGTGACCCTCCGCATGAACCGGGGCGATGAGCTGGATGCTGAGTTCCTCGGGTTCGATTTCAACAGCGTATTGGTCCGCAAGCCAGGCGAGTTTGGTCCTGAAAGCCTAAGGCTAGGGGACATCCGCCAGTTCCGCGTCGCGGGTAACGAGGCTATCCGAGGAGAAGCGCTCACGCTACTCCTCTCGGAAGGCGCGCTCCCCCTTCAATCGGCACTCGTCGTGCAGGCGAAACCTGCGAAAGGGCGTGAAGGCGGGCGGAGACTGCTTCCCATGGACGAGGTTCTATTGATCGAATGGAAACCCGGCGCTGGACGAACAGTGGGCGCGATCATCGGTGCAACAATCGACGTCGCCATCTTGGTGGCGGTCGGTGCATGTGCCGCGACGGCTTGCCTGGCTCCCTACTAATGAATAGAGCGCCAAGACTCACGGGCCTCTATCAGGGTCCCGAATGGGGACGCTCGATGATTGGCTGGGTCTAGCCGCTAAGCCGATAGCAGAATGACGGGGCTTGAATGGACTGCCAGCTCCCGCTGGCGACTGTTCGCGGTCACGCCACGGAGCTAGCTTGGCTCCGTGCCGGAGTCACCTGAACGACTTGTCAAGCTGAAGGTTCTGGTCCCTGGACTCTTGGTGGCCGCGGCGCTGCTGGCGGCGCCCGCTCCGGTCCAGGCCCAGGAAGGCTCGACGGCGGCGAGCCTTGGGGGCGCCGCCCTGGGCCTCTACTCGGGCGCGTTGCTGGGGCTCTCGGGGAGCACGCTGGCCTGCTCGCAGGTCGCCGGACCCCGGAGCTGTGCCCGGCTTGCATTGGCGGGCGGCGGCGCGATCGGCGGCATCGCGGGTGGCCTGCTGGGCGATGCCGATTCTAGAGAGATCGAGGACGCGTACCGTGCCGCAGGATATGGCGCGTTGGCCGGCGCCGCCGTCGGTGTTCTGGTCAAGGAGCTGGTCTACTACTATGACTGGGTCGACGTGCTCGCGTTCACGGCGCTGGGCGGCGCCATCGGGCCGGTAGCGCCGGCGGCCGGGCTGGGACTGGCCGCCGGAGCCGCGGTTGGGTTCGGCCTCCGTCTTGTCGTGCCCTCCTTCGAGCTCACCGACGTGGCCGCGCTGGGTGGTATCGGGCTCGCGCTGGGCGGACTGACCGCCTGGGCGCTCGAGGCAGCCGACGCGCGTGGGAACTCGGACGGCGACGGACCGAGCGTGACGATCGACCTGCTCAACATCAGCTTCTGACCGTGCGTCGAACGAACCTCTTTCGAACCGCACGCCGTCGCCGGCAGACGATCGTCTCGCTGATCGGCTTCGCTTGCCTCTCCGCTTGTGCCAGGGTTAACGAGATGGCGCCACGGCCGGCCGAGCACGACTGCCGGCGCGATCTCACACTTCAAGAAGCGCGGAGCCCAGGAGCCCCCGAGCGCAGGAGCCGGAACTCGATTCGCTGGTATGGCCCCAGCGACCCGGCCATGCAGCGGGAGCTGGCCCGCTGGTGCGGGACCGTCGGCCCTGCGGTGATCGAATCGCATCCGGCCGCGGCGCTGGCGAGCGTTACGAGCGCCGGCCCGCTGACAGTAGTCTCGTGGAACGCCGCCGTGGGGAGCGGCGACCCGCTGGAGCTACTGCGCCGCGAGTTCGATTTGACCTGCGCCGATGGTGTGCCACGACCGGGCACGCGCTTCTCCCACTTCGCACTCCTGGTTCAGGAGGCGCACCGGTTGTCGGAGGACGTGCCCGTGCCGCCACCGGACGCTCCATTCCCAAAGCAGATCGATCCGAAGGAGCGACCGGGGCCGATGCTCGATGTGGTGGAGGTCGCTGCGCGGTGCGGGCTCGCGCTGTTGTACGTTCCCTTGTCGCGAAACGGGCAACGCGCCCAGGGGGAGCGTCGCGAGGACAAGGGGAACGCGATCCTGTCCAGCCGGGCGATCTCGGATTTCTTCGCCATCGAGTTGCCGGTTGAGGCCAGTCGCAAAGTGAGCTTGGGGGCGAGCGTCGAGCTTCCCGAGGGCGGTCGCCTGCGCGTGGTCAACGTCCACTTCGATGTGTCGGCCGGGCTCGCCAGGATTCTGATCAGCGGTAACTCCTGGCGATTCGAGCAGGCGGCCGCCACGATCGAAGGCATCGAGCTAGCCGACGGCGCGTTGCGCCGCGCAGGTACCAGCGAAGGCTCTGTCGCTACGCTGGTAGCCGGCGATTTCAACGTCTGGACTGCCGACGATGCCGGGTTGAAGCTATTCCATCGGAAGTACTCTCAGTCGCCCACCTGGACCGGGAAGCCGACGCGCGGCGCCTTTCCGCCCGATCACCTCTTCTTCAAGGAGGCAGAGGACGGACGCGTAAGACTGGTGCCGGGATCGTACCAGCGGGTGGAGGAGCGCTACCACTCCGATCACCACGGACTTCGAGTACTGGTGACATCGCGCCCGTAAGCAATGGGGAGATTCTCAGTTAAGCGCCTCCATGCTCCCGTTGCCGGCGACGCGGTAGAAGCGGCCATCTTGCCAGAGCAGTCCTTGCAACGACCCGAGGTCCGGAACCGGAACGTCGATGGCGAAGACCCTGCCATCATAGAGAGCTTCGACCTCAGGCACCTCGGTGTGTCCGACCACGATCGCCTCGGCCCCTAGGGTACGGAGTATCAGAGCCAGTTCCTCTGCACTCGCTTTCGGATACCGGCCCTCCTGCGCTTCGTGATAGCCTCGGTACCAGAGCGGGCCCCCACTGCCATAGAGGAACTTGGCGGTATCGCTGAAGGCCAGCTCGTACGATTTGATGTCGATGTTCTTCCGCGCTGCGGCGTTGACTTCATCCAATCCCAGCCCGCGTTCCAGGGCGGCGGGTGGAAACCCACCATGCACGAAGAGAATGCCGTTCAGTATCACGGCCACGTGCTTTGTCCTGAGCCACCTTCCCAGCTCCATCGCGGGGCCGTAGAGGTCCTCGTACTTGATTCTGCTTCTGCGCACTATGCCGTCCAGGTACTTGGCGCTGACGTATCTCAGGTCACCACGCATGACTATCACTTCGTGGTTTCCCAGGACGAAGTGCACGCGGCCGCCGGCGCGCTGCGCCTCCTGCTCCAGTCGGTAGATCAGCCAGAGACACTCGGTCACCTTGTCTCCTCGATCGAAGACGTCGCCCAGAATAACGAGGTGGCCGTCGCCCCAGGACCAGTGGAGGCCGGCGTCGATGATCCCGGCTCGCTGCAGTAAGTCTGTCAGAGCTTCGAACTCGCCGTGGATGTCGCTGACGGCAAAGATGCGTGGAACCTCCTTGACGACGGAGGGCTCAAGGCTCGGTGCGCGCGCTGGAACCAGGTATTCGGTGGTGCTGTCCCGGCAGAACCCGGCAAGGCGCAACGTGTCGGGCACCTCGAATGCTCGTTGTTGCACATCCCCTTCGCAGGTGTAGAAGGCGATGACTCGCGAGTCGGTTTGCCAGTAGACGTGTGGCCCGTCATCGTATCTGTGCTCGTCTTCCGCGCTCGTGCTTGTCGGTGGTTCGGGCGCTTGGGTCGACACGCTGCTGGAGGTACATGCATGGCCTGTAAGACAAAAGGCAGCTGCCGTGACTAGTGTTCGGATCATCGGCCGAATTCCTTATGTGCCTGAGCGAGGGTGAGTCACCTGGCTAACTCAGGTGCGACCAGGCAACTTCCGTTGTTTCAGCTTTTCGCACAAGATGCGATCCACGCCCGTCATCCGTTCCCGCGTCGTCCGTCCAATGACGGACGGCCGGGAGCCAACATGGAGGTGATCCTCATGCCCTATATCGCGTCGGACAGGAGAGTGCTTTACGATGGAGCTCTGGCAGAGCTCGGGGAGATCATCAGCGCCAAGACGCCCGCCGGCGATCTCAATTATGTGGTGACCCGCGTACTGAGCGCCTGGTTGCGGAAGCGCGGGTTGAGCTACGCCGCGATCGCCGATGTGGTGGCCGTGCTCGAGACGGCGAAGCTGGAGTTCTACCGGCGGGTGGCTGCCCGCTACGAGGACCACAAGATAGTGGAGAACGGCGATGTCTATGATACGCCAGCGCGCGGCTGAAGCCCCGGGCCCTGTACTCGTGCTCGCGCTACTGTTTTCGTTGGCCGCCTGCGGCGAGTCGAGACGACGGGACTCCGCGCCGAGCGTGCGTGACAGCGCCGGTGTGGCGATCGTCGAGAGCTACGAGCCCGCCTGGCAGGACGGCGCTGGAATGACCGTCTGGACCGAGCCGATCCTCGAGATCGGGGTAGCTGAGGGCTCGCTGGAGTATCAGTTCACCCGGATCGAGGGGGCACTCCAGACCCCCGACGGCCGGGTCGTCGTCGCCGACGGCGGATCCAGCGAGATCCGCTTCTTCGACCCCTCCGGTCAGCACCTCTTCACGATCGGCCGGCGCGGCGAGGCGCCGGGTGAGTATCGCTACATCGATGGGCTGGGTTACGGCCCCGGCGATTCTATATGGGTCTTCGACTACGGGACGCGGCGCTTCACGGTCCTGGATGCCGATGGAAAGCTCGTGCGGACGCTGACCCTGGGGCCGGAGCTGTCGAACGTGGGCGCGGTGGGCCGCCTGGCCGATGGCTCCTTCGTGGTGCGAGAGTATTGGTCCGCGGCGGCCCAAAGCGGCGCGATCAAGATGGGCTTGGGACGCGATCCCGCGGCGGTGGCGCTCTACACCGGCGACGGGGACGGACCAGACACGATCGGCCTGTTCCTCGGGCGCGAGGTCTTCATCGGTACGGAAGGTGGACGCGGCGTGATGAGCACACCGCTCTTCGCTCGAAACACCAGCGCCGCCGTTTACGGCTCCGACATCTGGGTGGGTGAGCAAGAGGCCTTCGAGGTGGGGCGCTACTCTGCTGAGACGGGGCTGCAGCAGCTGATTCGCCTGCCCGGACTGGATCTGAGCGTCAGCGAGCAGGATGTCGAGGCAGCTCGGCAGGCGCGCCTGGCGAGCGAGCCGGAGGGGCGGCGGGAGATGGCGCGCGCGCACCTTGCCGCGCTGGAAGTGCCCGAAACCCGGCCTGCCTACGAAGATCTGCTGGTCGATCCAGATGGGAATCTCTGGGTGGCGGACTACGCGCCCCACCCGAACCCGCCGACGACGTGGCGCGTGTTCGAGGCCGACGGCGCTCTCCTGGGATCGGTCCAGGTACCTGACGCCTTCCAGCTCTACCAGATCGGTGACGATTGGGTGCTAGGAGTGTGGCGGGATGATGTAGGCGTGGAGCGGGTGAGGGTCTACTCGTTGCTGAGAGAGGGTGTTCAGTAGGGGGTGCTTCTGGCTGTTTCCAACGGGGCTTGTCACATGCGTCCTTTCGTTGCGCGGCGTGCGCGCTCTCACAGGTAATTCGGCAACTCGTCTCGGAAGTTGCGAAAGAACCTCGAGACGACGGATACATCGAAGGTCGAGAGGATCGATTCCTTGGGTTCCTGGTCCAGCAGGAACCTGAAGGTCGCATCGATGCATTGTTCGGGCGTCGCCTTGCCGCCGGTCAGTCTCTGATAAGTGGCTCGGTTCATGGTGACACGATGTCGCGTCTCTGAGTGCCCCTCCTTGACCATGACCTCGAACTCGAAGGGGTCGCCGCTACTGACGGTCTTTATCGCGATCATTTTCTACTCACTTGTAGGCACAACCTCTCGCCGACCGGGCATCTGGGACGGCTGGGCGCGATCCAACATCAGCCACAGCAGCGCGATGATCGTCTTGGCATCCTGCAGCGTCCCGGCCAAGAACGACTCCCACAGCTCCGAGATCTCGATCTCCACCACGCGAGTATCCTCGTCGGCGCCCGTCCCGAAGCTGGAGCCGGCGGCGGCCTCTCCGTCGACCTCGCCATAGAATAGAACAACTCGCTCCGATGTTCCACCCGGTGAGACGTAGAAGGTGCTGACCGGCCTGAGTTTCTCGACGCGGTAGCCGGTCTCTTCGTAGACCTCACGGACGATGGCGTCTTCCGGCATCTCATCCTCATCGAGGCCGCCCGCGACGACCTCCGTCAACCAGCCGGGACCTTTCTCGTAGGTCGGATAGCGGAACTGGTTCACGAGGACCAGACGCCCGCTGTCGCGGTTCAGAAGGAGCGCCGCGACGGAATCACCACGCTCGAAGCACAGCTGCCGCACGGGCGGGCTCCAGCTACCATCGTGCTTCCGGAACTTCAGGACGGCGCGATCTATGGCGAAAACATCTTTGAATACGCGCTCCTTCTTTAGGATTCTTACTCTTTCCATACCGTCATCTCGATCGAGTGTCGTGCCTGAAGGGCGCGCATGTGGGCGGTGCGATGCGTCAGAAAGCTTCGCCCAAGGTGATGTACATGCCGGATGTGCCGCGACCGAAGCCGAAGTCCAGCCTGAGCGTTATACCCTCGGCGCGGTTGAGCAGAAAGCGAAGTCCGCCGCCCACCGAATACTTGAAATCGCTCAACTTGAAAGCGTTGATCTTGTCGGCGACATCGCCGAACCCTAGGAAGCCGACCAGGCCTAGGCGGCGCCAGGCGGGGATGATGCGATACTCGGCCTGCACGACGACCACGTTCTTGTCGCGGTAGCGGCCATCGTAGTAGCCGCGCATCAGTACTTCGCCACCTAGTTTAGCCAACTGGTTCAACGGGGGTTCGCCCGTCGAGGCGCTCCCGAGCGCCTGCAAGGCGAGCGTCTGCCCTGGAAGGATCGTCAGGTAGTGTCTGAGCTCGAGCGTGTATCTGCTGAACGTGAAGTCACTGCCCAGCGTGCGACCGAAGAAGCTGGCGTTCAGCTGGTGGAAGCTGCCTTTGCCGGGCAGGAACAGGTTGTCGCGCGTGTCCCAGTTGGCCAGGAGCGAAACGCCGGAGGACAGGCCTCCGTCGCTACCCGTAATGTTGCCCTCGGCCAGCAAGCCGTCGGGATCGATCTCCGTGATTTCGACGTCCTGCAGCTGGTAGCCCAGCCCAAGGTAGAGCCCTGAGTACAAGCGTCTTTGAGCGGCGAATCGGAGCTCGGCGTACTTAGGTGTGTAGTCCTCCTCGTTGTCGTCCGGAGTGTCGTTGCCGATGCCATAGAACTTGTCGGGGAACTTGCTGTAGCCGACGTAGCCCTCGAAACGATAGGTCTCGTCCTTCCAGTAGGTATCAGCGGCCAGAAAAGCGATGATCTGATTGCGCTGAGTGTAGATCAGCACCGGCACCAGGTTCGAGGGTCGGCTATCATCCGCGCTTCCGCTCTCGCGGAAGTAGTACTGGAGCGCCGCGCCGAAGGCGGTCTTGGTCTCCGGCGAGTAGTAGAGCACGGGGATGAAGACGAGACCGTTGCGCTTCTGTGCGCCAGTGCTGTCGCCGGGCTCCTGGGCGGCGGTTGGGCGCCAGGCGAGGGCGACCAGCAGCAGAGCCATGAGCAGCGGCCGAGGTCTCGGGACCGCCAAGCCGAAGCTGGCTAGACAAGAGGTGCAAAGGTCCACGGTCTGACAATATTAGCTTGGCGGGCGTCTGGGGCCAGAACGGCCGCCCAGGGCCTTGATCGGCTGTGGCAAACGGCTTGAGGCGTGCTATCTTCATTCTGGCGATCGGCCCCGAATCGGCCGTGCCGGGTTTGCCAGTGAGCGATTACCGATTGACCAGGCGAGCGATGGACCAAGAAGGGCGAGCGCATTGCGCAAGAAGCGTTGAAGCTACACTCGAACGTGGGACTCACTGTTGGGAGTGGGGGACCGGCGCGGCGGATCTGTGCCCGGCCGCGAACAAGAAGAGGCGCGTCTGGTGAGCCAGGATGGAAAGCCGACCCAGGGCGGTGTGCGCGCGCCCGCGGATTTCAACCCCCGGCAAGACCCTCCACTCGACTTCCCGGACGCTGAGTACGGGGCTCTCTCGGCCGGCGACTATGCGGCGTTGGGCTTCATGTCGGGCCTGGAGGTCCACCAGCAGCTGCTGACCAGTTCCAAGCTGTTCTGCCGGTGTCCTGCCGGCCGTTACGTGGATGTGTATGACGCCGAAGTGCTCAGGCACATGCGACCGACGTTGAGCGAGCTAGGCGAATACGACGGCACGGCCCTGATGGAGTTCAAGACCAAGAAAGAGATCGTATATCAACTGGAGCGTGGATCGGTCTGCACCTATGAGATGGATGATACGCCTCCCTTCGTAATCGATGATGAGGCCGTGCGGATGGCCGTGGAGGTCGCGCTTCTTCTCAACCTCAATCTGGTCTCCGAGCTTCACGTGATGCGCAAGCAGTATCTCGACGGCTCGATACCCACCGGGTTCCAGCGCACGGCGATGGTAGGCTTGTCTGGGGCCATACCTTTCGAGGTCCCGGAACTTGGTGTCAAACGTGAGCTGCGCATTCGCCAGCTCTCGCTCGAAGAGGACTCGTGTCGAGAGATATCGGATGTAGGGCACCGCATCACGTTTCGAACCGATCGCTTGGGTATGCCGCTCACGGAAGCGGTGACCGAACCCGATCTTCTCACTCCATTGGAGGTGCAGGCCGCTGGCCGACTGTTGGCCAGCGTCGCGCAAGCGACGGGCAGAGTGCGACGCGGGCCCGGTGCCGCGCGCCAGGATGTAAACGTGTCGGTGGCCGGCGGCCGTCGCATCGAGCTGAAGGGTGTGGACAACCATCGTTCTCTGCCGGAGCTGGTGCACGTGGAGGCTTTCAGGCAGCTAAACTTGCTTCGGATTCGCGCCGAGCTCCGGAGACGGGGAGTCACGGCCGAGATGTTGGCGTTGCCTGCCGAAGGATTGCCTTGGGAAGTGTCACCGCTGGTGGTTGATGCCGGGCCGGCATCACAGCCTTGCGACTTCGCGCCGATACACGATGCGCTCGACCGCGGCGAGAAGGTGATAGCGGTAAGCTTGCCGGGCTTTGGAGGATTGCTGAACCATCGGACGCAGCCTGGAGTCACCTTCGCCCGCGAGTTTGCCGATCGGGTGCGGGTGATCGCCTGCCCGGTGCATCGCCCGTTCATGCTGCACTCGGATCTACGCGACTACGGTCTTGATCCGCGGCAGTGGCGAAATCTGCGAGTTCAGCTCAAGGCGGAAGAAGGCGATGCCGTAATGGTGGTCTGGGCGCCCGAGGCCGATGCCGCGACCGCCGCTCGCGAGCTGTTGATTCGCGCTCAGGACGCTGTGAAGGGAATACACGCGGAGACTCGCCAGGCCTTCAGAGATGGTACGAACGGCTTCGAGCGAATATTGCCGGGGCCGGACCGTATGTATCCCGACACCGACACGCCGCCACTGCCGATCGCAGACGAGACGGTCATCGCGATTCGCGAGCGCTTGCCGGAATCGCCCTGGTCACGTGCACGGCGCTATGAGAGACAAGGTCTCGACCCGCGCGCCGCCCGTCGACTTGTTACGGCGCCTTGGGCGGATCTCTTCGATGCCGTCGAGCCCGCCCCCGGGGCGATCGCTCGTCGGATCGCCGCCGCCATGGAGAAGCGCTTGCCGTATCACCACCGAGCCGGCGTGGTAGATCTGCCCAATGCTGACCGCCTCCGACCTCTTGTCCGCGCCGTCGAGGCCGGCGAGATCCTGCCCGAGGCGACCGAGCGAATTCTCGATTCCCTGATCGAGGAGAGCGATGTGGATGCCGAGAGCGCGCTCGCACCATACCGGCGGCGCTCGGATGATCTGGAGGAGCTAGAGCGCGTGTTGGAAGAGCTGGCGAGCCGTGCTTCTGGACTGGTGAACAGGCCGATAGATGTGCTGTTGAGATGGGCAATGGGCGGGGTCATGCCTCGCTTCATAGGCCGACTGGATCCGGCAGTCGTTCGCGAGCGGGTGATCGAGACGCTGCAGGGGTCTGTGACGGAGATCGGCACGTGAGCGCGGCGACCGACGATCGATACAAGGGCTATCGTGGTCCGTGCGTCGAGCTGATGAAGCGGTTCGATGTGACGGTCTGGTGCGAGGTGAGAGCGGACACGACACGCGGCAAGTTCGAGGGGCTGTTGCTGCCGCGGTCCGAGACTGCCGATGAAAACCACCTGGTGTTGAAGTTGAACAGTGGCTACAACATCGGCGTACGCCACGATACGGTGCAGAAGCTGGAACGGCTCGGCTATCGCGAGGCGCGCTACAAGATACCCGAGAAGGAATTTCCTACAGACCCCACGCACCCGTCGGTCAAGCTTTTCGGGACCGGCGGGACGATTGCCTCGCGGTTGGATTATCGGACCGGGGCTGTGATTCCTGCATTCAGTCCCGGCGAACTATATGGCTCCGTCCCGGAGCTGGCGGACATCTGCAACCTGGAAACCGAAAAGCTCTTTGCCGTATTCTCGGAGAACATGGGGCCGGAGCAATACCTGGTTCTTGCGGAGAAGGTCGGTGATGCGATCAAGGAAGGGTACGACGGTATCGTAATCGGGCACGGCACAGATACGATGCACCACACGGCTGCTGCTTTGAGCTTCATGGTCCAGCGGCCTCCCGTCCCGATCGTGATGGTTGGCAGTCAGCGATCTTCCGATCGGCCGTCATCGGACGCGGCTCAGAATCTGATCAACGCTACCTGGGCGGCCGCCCATGGCCCAATCGCCGAGGTCATGGTCTGCATGTTCGGTCCGACCTCGGACCGCTACAATCTTCTTCACCGTGGGACGCGCGTTCGCAAGATGCACAGCTCCTACCGGAGTACTTTTCGGACTCTCGGCGACATACCGCTGGCAATGGTGGAGAAGGGGAGCTTCACGGCGCTCAAGCGCGACTACTTGACCAGGCGTATCGACAAGGATGTCGTACTACAGTTGGCTTTTGAGGAACGGGTGACCTTGGCGTACTACTACCCCGGTATGCAGCCCGATGTCATCGACGCGCTCGTGGAACGTGGATACAAGGGGATCGTCATCGCCGGCACCGGTTTGGGTCACGTGAATCGGAAGATCTACCCGGCATTGGCGCGGGCGCGGGATGCGGGGGTGCTGGTTTATATGACGCTGCAGACCCTTTGGGGGTTCGTTCAGATGCATGTCTACGAGACTGGCAGGGAGATACTCGGTTTGGGAGTCATCCCTCTGGCCAACATGTTGCCCGAGGTAGCCTACATCAAGCTGGGTTGGGCGATGGGTGTTCACCCCGACGACCCGGGGGCGGTTCGTGAGCTCATGACCACCGCGATAGCGGGCGAGATGACGGAGCGCGAGCCACACGATGGCTACCT
>CP070722.1:297437-336330 GCA_020350785.1 Gemmatimonadota bacterium | reverse complement strand
GCCGATCTTCCTCCTCTTCGCGCGGCACAGAGACGATCGTTACGCCTATCTCGGTGTCCAGCTGGCGCGGAGCCGTAGCATCTCGCAACAACGCGACCCTCGGATCGTCATCCGGTATGTCGAAGACCAAGCGGCTTTTCTCATTCGCTAGGAAGCGGTAGTGACCGACGACACTGGAGTCCGAAGCGAGGTGCAGGATAACGCGAGACGGCGCCTCCTGCGCCCGGCCAGCTCCCGCGGCAACCGTTATCAGCCACAGAGCGATGCCTTCAATCAAGAAGGGCTTCGTGCTCATTCGCTCAGCCGCGAGCGTAAGGGTCGTCGGGAACCGGTACGGCTCGCGGCGGGGCCTCCACAACCTCCGTCTGAACCTTCCGCCTCAGCTGTGAACGAAAGAACGAGAACGCATCATCCGGCCGGCGGCGCTCGGTTTGGTGGAAGGCCGACAACACCTCGGCCGTCTGGCGCCCCGCGACCAGGTCCTTCACTTCATTGACGGGCGTGCGCCGGTCGATACGGCGTAGTCCCTGTGCGATCGCATCCTCAAAGGACAGTCCGGGGCGCGGCGGGAACCGTTCGATGCCATCGCGCCCCCGCATGACCGCCGGTTTTGGGAACCGCACGAAGATCGGCTGAGTGAAGTGTGGGTGCCGGACCATGAGGTCGCCTTTCGCCAGGCTGGCCAACTTGGTCTTGGTCGCCGCTGACAACACCGAGTAGCCCGGCATGGCCAGCTCGTCCATATCCATGCGTCCGTAGACCGCCGACCCCGAGTTGCCGACCACACGCCGGTGCACCTGCGAGCGGAATTGCTGGGCGCCGAAGAGGACAAGCCCCAGGTAGCGGCCCCTCTCGCTGATGTCCAGCAGCATCTTGCGGACATAGGTGTCCGGACCGTCCGAAGGTGCGTACTTGTTGAGCTCGTCCGCGAACACAATGACGTGGTTCACTCCGAGACTGTTCGCTTCCAGCCCCTCGCGCAGCTTCGAGACGACCCGGGCGAATACCAAGTCTTGGGCCTCCGGCTCGACGTTAGCCACGTCCACAACGTAGACAGCCCGGTCTTCGAAGATACCCCATGGCAGGTCGCTGACCGCATCATCGTTGACCACCAGCCCGTGGGCACGACTCACTATACCGTTCAGTCGATTGCGTACCTTGCGAATCGTCGCCGTATGATGGGTCATCCAGCGGTCCGTCCCGTTCTGTTCGCAGACCGCCAGTACATCGTCGAACCAATCCTCCAGTTCCTGAAAAGTCCGCACCAAGTGGTTGCGCGCCACCGGATGGCCCGCGCTGGGGCCAAAGGGCTGATCGAGCACTCGATCGCGGATGAAATCGACCAGGGCATCCGCCTTTGCATCGAGGTCGTCGCGAGTCAGCAGCACCTCCGAGAACTGGAGCACCTCCTTCAGCCCCCAACGCAGTGGCTCGACGTTGTCCACCAGGTCGGGGTGCGTTCTCAGAGTGTTCAAGTTCCAGCCGTCGGCTTTGTAAGGCGCGTAGTAGCGAACATTGCTGAAGGGCTGTGCCGGCACACCCAGCAGCCCGTACATGCGAACATCGTTCTCGTCCAGATCACCCGCCTGATCCAGAAACAGGAGGTCCGGACATTTCACATTGAAGCAGACCGCCGCCACAGAGCCCTTGGCTTTCGGCATGTGTTGGAAGATCGATGCAAGCAAGAACTCGACCAGGCTCGTCTTGGTGGCCAGACCACTGACGCCGCTGATATTCAGGTGAGCCGCCTCGGGGCCGAGCAGAAAATCGGCGTCCAGGTAAACGGGCGCCTCCAGGCCACCACTCGTGTAGAGCCCGAGGGGGATTCCGGTATCGCGCTCACCACCCACGTACGAGTCCATCCGCAGGCCCACCACGATATCAGTATCATCGGCCAGGTAGACGGCGCCCATCGGCACGGGCTGAACCGGCTCCTCCGGCTCGCGTCTGAGGACGGCGGCCGAGTATAGCCGGATTTCCGGCCGCATTGACGGTGCCCTTGCCTCTGAGTCGGGATCCGCATCTGAGCCGATATAGTCGTGGAGCGGTGAGACCAAGTCGGTGTAGCTGAAACCTTCTACGACGACGCCATAAACGACCTGGCCGCGAGCCACTACTTTGACGATCGAGCCGATTCCTATCGGCGCCTCGTGACCTGTCCAAAAATGAAACTCGTGGGTCGTGTTCGGCTTGCGCTCGGTGGCGACGACCCGTCCGACAAGTTGATTCATGACTCAGGCAGTCCTTCCGCTACCATTACAAAAAGCCCCCACCCCGGAGGGTTGTTTCTCCAAAGATAGTCAGAAATCATGCGAGACTCGAAGCGCGTTCCCGCCAACCCCGTGACCTAAGTACCAGCAGCGACCTCCTGCACACGCCGGGCACGCTGCTGCAGGCTCAGTACTTGTAGCTTACGATGCCGCAAGGCGATGACCGCATCACACATCGCCGACGCCGCGGACAACGTGGTCGTATAGGGAATGCGGCGCTGGATGGCCGCGCGCCTGAGCGCGTAGTCATCGAACTGGGCGTGCTTACCCAACGGCGTATTGACCAGCAGATCGATCTCGCCTGAGATGATGTGATCGACGATGTTGGGGCGACCCTCGTGGACCTTCTGCACGCTCCGGGCCGGTATACCCCGGCCCCTGAGGTAGCGAGCCGTACCGGAGGTGGCCCAGATCTCGAAGCCCAGCTCGTGAAAACGTCTCACTATCGGGGTCACGTTCGGCTTGTCCTTATCGTGAACGGTGACCACGACACAGCCCGATAAGGGCAGCGGATTGCCTGCGGCGATCTGCGCTTTGGCCATCGCCAATCCAAACGAGTCGGCGATACCCATCACCTCGCCGGTCGATCGCATCTCCGGTCCCAGAAGAGTATCGACGCCGGGAAGCTTCTCGAACGGAAAGACCGACTCCTTGACCGCCACGCCGGGTATCTCGCCGTCGCCGCGCAACTCGAACTCCGCCAACTTACGCCCGACCATGCAGCGCGCCGCCAGCCGCGCCAACGGGTTGCCCGTCGCTTTACTCAAGAAGGGGACCGTCCGGCTGGCCCGCGGGTTGACTTCCAGGACGTAGACCACTTCGTCCTTGATGGCGTATTGAACGTTGATTAGGCCGACAACACCCAGGGCCTCCGCCAACTCGCGCGTGTGCACCTTCATCTTGGCCACGTGCTCGTCGCGCAGCAGATAGGGCGGAACGACCTGGGCCGAGTCACCCGAATGGATCCCCGCGTCTTCGATGTGCTGCATGACTCCGCCGATCAGAACACTCTGACCGTCGGCCACGGCATCCACGTCGGCCTCGAAAGCGTCCTCGAGAAAGCGATCGATGAGAACGGGATGCTCTGGCGAAGCCTGAATCGCTCGATGGAAGTAGCTCTTCAGCGACTCCTCGTCGTAGACGATCTCCATGGCTCGACCGCCGAGCACGTAGCTGGGACGGACCAGCACCGGGTACCCGATACGAGTGGCCACCTCAATCGCCTCCGCTTCGCTCGTCGCCAGGCCGTTGGCCGGCTGTTCGATACCGAGCCCACGGGCCAACGCCTCGAAGCGCTTGCGATCTTCGGCCCGGTCAATGGCGTCGACGGAAGTGCCAAGAATCGGAACGTCGAGGTCGCGTAAAGCCGATGCAAGTTTCAACGGCGTCTGGCCACCCATCTGCACAACCACACCCAGCGGCCGCTCGAGATGCACGATTTCCAACACGTCTTCCAGGGTGAGCGGCTCGAAGTAGAGCTTGTCGCTCACATCGAAATCGGTGGATACGGTCTCCGGGTTCGAGTTGACCATGATCGTCTCGTACCCTTCCTCCGCCAACGCGAAAGCCGCCGAAACACAGCAATAATCGAACTCCACCCCCTGCCCGATCCTGTTCGGCCCACTGCCCAGCACCACGACCTTGCGCCGCTCGCTCCGCACCGACTCGTTCTCGTCCTCGTAGGTGCTGTACAGGTAGGGCGTAGCCGCCGGGAACTCACCGGCACAGGTGTCCACCATCTTGTACGAAGGATGAATGCCAAAGGCCCACCTCCGAGCACGGACATCGGACTCGCTCTCATCCCTGACTCGTGCCAGTTGCGCATCGCCGAATCCCAGACGCTTCACCTCCCAAACCGCCTCTCGATCCGGCTCCGACAGCGAGCGATACCAGGTCTCGGCGCCCACTAGCTGGCGCAGCTGATCAATGAACCACGGATCGATATGGCTGGCCTCGCAGATTTGCTTATCGCTCAAACCGTTCAGCAGGGCGCGTTTGATTTGGAAAGGGCGGTCAGCCGTAGGCTGACGAAGAGCCGCCAGCAGCGTCTCGTGATCGTCGCCGGCCAAGCCGTCATCAGCCAGGGTGGCCCCGATCTCCCAACCCGCCCGGCCGTTCTCCAGCGACCGGAAGCCTTTCATCCAGGCCTGCTTAAAGGTGCGTCCGATGGCCATCACTTCACCGACGGCTTTCATCTGAACGCCAAGCACCGGGTCCGCCTTCGGGAATTTCTCGAACGCGAAGCGCGGTATCTTGACTACGACATAGTCGAGTACCGGCTCGAAGCAGGCAGGTGTCTTCTGGGTGATCGCGTTGGGTAACTCATCCAGCCGGTAGCCGACGGCAAGCTTCGTCCCGATCCGCGCGATCGGAAAGCCGGTTGCCTTCGATGCCAGGGCCGATGACCGGGAGACCCTCGGGTTCATCTCGATGATCAGCATCTCGCCGGTCCCTGGATGCACCGCGAACTGGATGTTGCATCCGCCGGCATCGACCCCGATCTCGCGGATGCAGGCGATGGCGGCGTCGCGCATCCGCTGGTATTCAGTATCCGAGAGAGTCATCGCCGGCGCCACGGTGATCGAGTCGCCAGTGTGAACCCCCATGGCGTCGAAGTTCTCGATCGAACAGACGATCACCACATTGTCGGCGTGATCGCGCATCACCTCCAGCTCGTACTCCTTCCAGCCGATCACGCTCTTGTCGACCAGTACTTCGCCGATCGGCGAAGCCTCCAGACCCGTCCGCACGGCGCGCTCGAACTCCTCGCGATTGTAAGCGATTCCGCCGCCAGTACCGCCCAGGGTAAAGGACGGTCTTATGATAGACGGAAACCCTGTCCGCTCCGCGACCGCGAGCGCCTGGTCGAGCGAGCGGGCGAAGCCGCCATGCGGAACCTCCAGCCCGATGCGGGCCATGGCCTCAGCAAACTCTTCCCGGCCCTCCGCCAAACGGATGGCGCGCGCATCAGCACCAATGAGTTGAACGCCGTACTTCTCTAGAATGCCGGAGTCATAAAGCTCCAACGACACGTTCAGTCCAACCTGGCCACCCATGGTCGGCAACAACGCGTCCGGCCGCTCCAGGTCGATCACCCGCTCAACCCACTCCGGCGTCAGCGGCTCGATGTACGTCGCATCGGCAAGATCGGGATCGGTCATGATCGTCGCCGGATTCGAGTTCACCAGGATAGTACGGTAACCCTCTTCCTTGAGTGCACGAACGGCCTGCGTGCCCGAATAGTCGAACTCACAGGCCTGCCCGATCACGATCGGCCCACTGCCCAGCAGCAGAACACTCTGAATGTCTTCGCGTTTAGGCATCGATCCGCAGTCATGCCCTCCATCTTTCAGGCCCGCCACGCCGGCACCGACCGAATAGTACCCGGGCGCCGATGTGCGCGCCACCCGGTCCCGCGCCGTCGCGCTGCTCCGGGACCACCCGACGCCAGATCCGAACCCCCGGCCCGACCGGCGAACCGGCCACCCTCAGACTTTTGGGAGCGCGATTCGCTGCCTACCAGACGCGGTTGCCGCAACGGCGCCCAACCACCAATTTCATGCCCATTCGAGACACTATCGGTCTTTAACTTCCAGACGAGCTGTGGAGCTATGAACACCATGAGATACCGGACTCGTTTGGGTCGCTGGCTGCCAGGATCGTTGCTGCTCCTGGCCCTCGGCTGCAGCACCGCGGCGCCGCCGGCCCAAGAACCCGCACCCGCACCCGCTCCCGCGGCCCAACCCGTGGCGGAATCTGCCGCTCCCGCCATGGCCGGCATCGATACCATCCGGGCAGGCAAGTTCGACAACGGCAAGATGTGGACGTTCGAGTATCCGCCGCTGGAGTACTTTGCCGAGGCCTACGGCTTCCAGCCCGATGCCGCCTGGTTCGAGAAGGCCAGGCTCAGCGCTCTCCGAATTCAGGGCTGCTCCGCCTCCTTCGTCTCGCCCAACGGCCTCGTGGCCACAAACCACCACTGCGCGCGCGGCAGTGTCACAGAGGTGAGCCAGCCCGGCGAGAATCTGCTGGACAACGGCTTCTACGCCCCCACCCTCGATGAGGAACGGTCGGCAAGCCAAAGGGCGGATCAGCTCATCGAGATCATGGACGTGACCGCCGAAGTCCAGGCAGCACTGGAGGGCAAGACGGGGGCCGCACTCACGGCTGCAATGGATTCGGTCGAAGAGGCGCTGACGGCCCGGATCGCCGAGCAGAAGGGCGGCGAGGAAGCCGGAATCGTCGTTCAGCTAATCGAGCTCTGGAACGGAGCCAAGTACTCCGCTTACGTGTTCCGCCGTTACAACGACGTGCGCCTCGTGGCAGCGCCCGAGCTGCAGCTGGGTTTCTTTGGCGGAGATTCCGACAACTTCACTTATCCACGCTACGCTCTCGACTTCTCATTCTACCGTATCTACGACGAGAACGGTGAGCCGCTCAAGACAGACAATTACTTCAAGTGGAGTACCGAGGGCGTGAAGGCCGGTGACGCCATCTTCGTTATCGGCAACCCGGGTGGCTCGAGCCGGCTGCAAACCGTCGCCCAACTGAAATGGCGCGCCGCGTACTGGGAGAAGGCCATCCTCGACCTCTTCCGTAGCCGAGCAAACATCCTCCAGGACTTCTACAATCAGAACCCGGAGCTCGGCGAAGAGATGGGCATCCGCAACCAGATCTTCGGCCTGCGCAACACCGAGAAGCTGTTTGACGGCCGCTGGAAGGGACTTCACAATCCCGAGTACATGGCGCGCCGGATGGATACCGAGCGCCAATTCCGTGCGGCCTTGGAGAGCGCCCCCGAGCTGGCCGCAAAGTACGGCGGCCTGATCGATCAGATGGCCGAGATCCAGAAGCAGCGAATGCAGTACGGGCCAGACTTCGGCGCGTTCCTCGCCTTCGGTAGCCCGAACTGGGATGCGGCCGCCCTGAGCCGGGCGAATCTCGCCTTCCGCTACATGACGGCCAGCCAGGGGGGCGCGCCCGCAGAGGCTCTCGAGCAACTCCGGGAAAACTTCCTCCGTATCGGCGGCCAACCGGCCTCCCTGCAGAAGGAGATGCTGGCGGCTCGGCTTCGCCAGTTCGAACAACATCTGGGAGCCGATAGCGAGATCGGCCGCCAGATCTTGCAGGGCCGTTCGCCAGAGGAAGCCGCGGACGCCATCCTCGCCCATTCCGTGCTCGCCGACTCGGCCCGCGCCGCCGACGCGCTCACGACCGGCGCCTTGACGATGGAGGACCCGGCCGTCCAGGTAGTGGCCGCGATCAACGACCGGATGAGCTCTTACCAGGCCGCTTTCCAGCAATTCGGGCAGCAGGAGGCCGGCATCGCCAATCAGCTGGGTCGCGCCCGCTTCGATGTCTACAGCACGACGATTCCACCGGACGCGACGTTCTCACTTCGCATAGCCGACGGCGTGGTCCGCAACTACGAGTACAATGGCACGATCGCGCCGATCTACACGACGTTCTACGGACTGTACGACCACTACTATTCGTATGGCCCGGGGACCGAGTGGGATCTGCCGGCGCGCTGGCTCAGCCCACCGTCGAGCTTCGAGCTCTCGACGCCGCTGAACTTCGTCGGCACTTCCGATACGATCGGAGGTAACTCCGGCTCACCGGTCATCAACAAGGACCTCGAGATCGTTGGCCTCGTCTTCGATGGCAACGTAGAGGGCCTGCCCGGCGACTACATCTACGATCCGCAGGTCAATCGCTCGATCGCCGTTGATGTAAGGGGCGTGCTGGAAGCGCTCGATGACATCTATGATGCCGATCGCCTGGTGCTTGAGTTGACCACTGGAAGGCTCGTCCCCACCGAGGCGGAGGCGGACGCCGCGACGGCGGGACGATAGTAGAGTTCGGCCCTGATTGTTCGACAGCGGAGAATGCAGTGGGGGGCGGAATCCCGCCTCCCACTTTGCTTCTCAACCGTTGATCAGAAAAGCCAACCCCCCTTCGACTTTCCAGTCGGGCGAGTTTCCCGCATAGCCGAGGCCGGCGGCCGCATCGATCAACCAATCACCGAAGCGGAAATCCAATCCGAGATACGCTTCCCCAAGATCCTCAGTACCAATCGGCACCTTGTTGCGTGTGCTGGCACGACCGTCGACACCCCCCAACAGACGCAAGCGAACATCGGCGAGGGGAGAGACTAACATCTCTGCGCTATAGACTATCACATCGTTTTGACGGAAGCTCTCCAGCGGCACCTCCAGAATCCCGACACCGACATTCCCAGTGAACTGGAAGGGGCCTCTGCCGTAGCTGCCCAGCAGGCTGAGATGAACGTTCGTGGTGTTTGTCCCTATCCCATCCTTCTGATTGCTGTTGGGCAAATCGACCTTCAGGCGGCCACCCACCCCCAAACCATCACCGTCGCCCAAGATCAGGAAGGAGAACGCTACCGAGAAGTCGCCGGCGGCCGTGCTCTTGCCGTTGAACACCTCCGGCCGCGGGTTGATCGGCGGGGTTCCCATCGAATCGACAGTGAGCACGCGGAGTAGATCGCCTTCGACCTCCAGCAAGACATAGTCTGCTACGGCCCAAGCCAGTTTCAAGGCCCCGAGGTGTCCGAGATCTCCGAATACCGCCACCAGTGGGCGGCTGACATTGCTCTCATAAGCCGCCCCGACGCCGAGCAACAGATCGCCTTTCCTGGCCAGACCGACGGGCTGGATAGCCGCTGTGCGCCGCAAAGCGCTCTGCCCGTGAGCTGTACCTACTGTCTGCGAGAAGAAGCCCAGCACCAACAACGCTGCCGGCAACACCCGCATTGCTTACGCGCCCAACGCCTGATCGAAGTCCGCTATGATGTCTTCGGGATCCTCGAGACCTACCGAGACTCGGATGAGGTTTTCGGAAATTCCCGCCTCCGCCCGCTGCTCTGGCGTTAGCCGCGCGTGGATCATCGACGCCGCATGGACGGCAAGCGTCTCGGTACCGCCCAGGCTCACGGCTCGCCGCGCCAGTTTCAGTCGCGCCGCAAAGTTGCGCGCGGCCTCGAATCCACCGGCCAGCTCGAACACCACCATCCCGCCAAAACCGTTCATCTGCTTCTTCGCCAGCTCGTGCTGCGGGTGCGACGGCAGTCCCGGGTAGTACACCCTCTCGACCCGCGAATCGGCTTCGAGAAACTCGGCCACAGCGGCGGCATTGCGGTTATGTCGGGCGACTCGGAACGGCAGCGTTTGAATCCCACGGCCCAGCAGCCAGGCCTCGAATGGATGCGAGATCATTCCATGGATGATGAGTCCATGCCAAAGGGTCGCGAGCCTCTCCTGGTCCCCTACAATCACGCCGGCGGTCACATCGCTGTGTCCGCCCAAGTACTTGGTGGCACTATGAAAGACGAGGTCGATACCGAGATCGATCGGCCGCTGGTTTATCGGCGTGGCGAAGGTGTTATCGGCACAGGTCGTGATACCGCGCTCTCGA
Organism: Gemmatimonadota bacterium; assembly: GCA_020350785.1. Taxonomy (GTDB): domain Bacteria; phylum Gemmatimonadota; class Gemmatimonadetes; order Palauibacterales; family KS3-K002. Next base: position 326,623 of record CP070722.1, on the reverse strand, counting down.
CCCAGCGCGCCGATCGCTGCCAGGTCGGTGAGCACGAGCGTCGGATTCGCCGGAGTCTCGACGAGGATGAGACGCGTGTTGGATCGAACGGCCGACTCGAAGGCCGCCAGGTCACCTTGCTCAACCACCGATACCTCGTTCCCGTAGCGCGGAAGCCACTGCTGCAGGGCCTTCATCGTTCCGACGTAATGCGTTCGTTGTGCGACGATGTGATCGCCCTTCTTCAGCAGCGCCAGGAAGATCAGCATCAGGGCGCCCATCCCCGAGCCTGTGATCAACGCCGCCTCGCCACCCTCCAGTCCCGCAACCGCCTGCTCAACCGCGGTGAAGTTCGGGTTTCCATAGCGCGTATAGAAAGTATCGTGTCGGAAAGCCGTAGCCGCGTCCGCCACATCTTCGGGCTCGCGAAACTCGAAGGTGGACGTCTGCCAGATCGCCGAACTGACCGTCGCGCCCCTGCCGGGTCCTGCATCGATGGAAGCGCCCGTGGCCGCGTGTATGGCCCTCGTCGCCAAGCCCCACGAATCATCTCCCTTCGTCCCGCCTGACATAGAACCTCCTTTTCGATGTGTGGGCCGGCGACTAAAGCAGCAGGCGACTAATTCCGCCTAGAACCGCCCTTCGAGAATACCGCGAGATTGTCTTACTACTTCCCGGGTGGCTACCGTCAGAGCGGCAACGTTGATGTTATCGGACACCATCACTTCTTCCAAAGTCTCTCTCATCGCCTGCAAACGCGTCGCGTACTCTTTCCGAAATACAGCTAGCCGGTCTTCGATAGACTCGCCGCCTCGATCTCCATCCAGCACGGCCAGAGTCAGATTTCGACGCGCCTGTCCCAAATCCTGGATCAAGCCCTGTACGGCGCGCTGCTCCCAAACGTCTTCGCCCGCCGCAATCTTGAGCAGCTCGAACAGCAGGGCGAAGTCAACCTCGTCGGTCACGGCAAAATAAGCCCGACCGACATCTGCCGCCGAGTAGCCGCGCTCACGTGAAATGCGCGTTACCTCCATCAGTTCACCCAGGAACTGCATGGCCGCGATCCGCTGCGCGGTATCGGGCGGCACTCCGTCCGCCTTTAGCTCCTCCAGCGGCTCCTCGAACGCCGACCGCTGCGATCCAAGTACCATCGACGGCAGTGCTTCGAACAACTCGGCAACCGGCTCCTTGAACTCCTCGATCACTCCGCCGAACCCCAGTTCGGCAGGGAGGTTCTCGATCACCCAACGGACCGTTCGCTCCAGTACCTGCTCCAAGGCCCGCAACCAACGGTACTCCCGGGCCACCGGAATCTGGGCCTCGTTTCGATCGATTTGCTCGAGCAGCCCCTGCACACCAGCGATCTCCGCCGCGACCAGCCAGGCTCGCGCGACCTCGACCGGACTGGCGCCAGTATCGCGAGAGACCCGCGGGATGAACGTGCAGCCCATGAGATCGATTAGTCTGTTGGTGATGACGGTTGTGATGATCTCGTGCTGCAGGCGATGCCCGCGCAGGTCAGCCTCCGACACACGCGCGACGATCTGGCCCGGGAAATAGCCTCGCAGGACCCGCAGCAGCTGCGAATCGTCCGGCAACGCCGACTCGACTATCGCTCGCTTGAGATGCAGCTTCGAGTAGGCGAGTAGAACGGCGAACTCCGGACGGGTGAGGCCTTTGCCGCTCTCCTGACGCGCCTGCAGCCGGCTCCAACCCGGTAGGAATTCCAGCGAGCGCTTCAAGCCTGCCCGCCGCTCGAGATAGTAAGATGCTTCGCGAAACTCACTCAGCAGATCCTCGGCGCGCAATTGCTCCAGGCTCAAGGCGCGACTCTGCGAGCGGTTGTTGGCAAGCACCATCTCCGAAATTTCGTCCGTCACAGTCCCGAGCAGCTCGTTCCTACCCTCGAACGAGAGTTCACCTCTGTCGACCAGTTTTGCGAGCAGGATCTTCAAGTTGACTTCACGATCTGACATGTCGACGCCGCCCGAATTATCGATTGCGTCTGTGTTCAACCGCCCGCCGGCGAGGGCATACTCTATACGGGCCAGTTGTGTCAGCCCCAGGTTACCGCCCTCGCCGATGGCTTTGACTCGAAGCTCATCGGCGTTGATGCGGACGTCGTCGTTGCTCGAATCACCCACATCGGCGTGGCTCTCGCCCGTCGCCTTGACGTAGGTGCCTATGCCGCCATTCCAAAGAAGATCTGCAGGCGCCCGCAGAATCAGGCGGATAAGCGATTGCCCGTTCACGACGCTCTCGTCGGTGCCCAGCGCCAGCCGCGCCTCTGGCGAAAGCCGAATCTCCTTGGCACCACGCGGATAAACGCCTCCGCCTTCGCTGATCAAAGATGTGTCGTAGTCGAGCCAGCTTGAGGCGGTCAGGCGAAACAGCCGCTCGCGCTCCGCGAACGACCGCCCAGGATTCGGATTGGGATCGATGAAGATGTGTCGGTGATCGAATGCCGCGACCAGCTTGATCGCACGACTCAGCAACATTCCATTCCCAAAAACGTCGCCGCTCATATCGCCGATGCCGACGACACTAATCTGATCCCGGCTGATATCTTTGCCCAGCTCGCGGAAGTGCCTTCTCACGCACTCCCAAGCCCCGCGCGCCGTTATCGCTTCCTTCTTGTGGTCGTAGCCGTATGAGCCGCCAGAGGCGAAAGCATCGCCCATCCAGAATCCGTAGGAGGCCGCGATTTCGTTGGCGATATCAGAAAAGGCCGCCGTGCCCTTGTCTGCCGCGACGACCAGGTAGGGATCCTCGTCATCATAGACCACAGTGTCCGGAGGGTGGACCACGTTACCGTCAACAACGTTGTCGGTGACGTCCAGCAAGCCGGCAATGAAGTCACGATAGCTCGTCTGAACCGCCACACCCATCGCCGCCCGCTCGGCCGGTGCTCTCCTCACGAAGAAACCGCCCTTCGCACCGGCGGGTACGATCACGCTGTTCTTCACCTGTTGCGTCTTCACCAGACCGAGAACCTCGGTTCGATAATCGTCCGGTCGCTCGCTCCAGCGAATACCGCCGCGGGCCACTGGCCCGAAGCGAAGATGGGCGCCAGCCGTGCAACTGCCGTGCACGTACATCTCTCGGCTGGGGCGTGGCTGCGTCATCTGCTGCACCACCGCACAGTCGATCTTGAAGGTCACACGCGGACAGGGCTCCGCGCGCGCCCGGTTGCGGAAATAGCTCGTTCGAACCGTGGCCTCGATGAGATTGTGGAGCCGCCTCAAGGTCAAGTCATCAGCGATGCTATCCACATGCTGCAGCGAGTCGAGAAACCTCTCGCTGGCCGCGCCAACAGCGATCGCCCGATCGCCCGTGAATCCAGGATCGAACTTGGCTTGAAACAATCTGAAGAGCAGGCGCGCAACGCCAGGATGGCTGATCAGGGCATCCGGTGCCGCACGGCGACTGGGAAGGGCGCCGACCTGGAAGGCATAAGATGAGTAACCACGTAGTACCGCGACCTCGGGCCAACTCAGGCCTGCGCTTATGACCAGACGATTCAGCCGATCGTTGTCGGCCTGACCCACTTGAACGGCGCGGAGTGTATCGCTCAACATGGGCTCCACGCGTTCGACAGCCAGCGGCTCGCGGTCGGGCCCCTGGACCACGAAAGTGTGGATCGTAGCACCCTTTCCGGACACCTCGACATCTAAAGCCGCCGCCTCGATAACTCTTAACCCCAAGTTCTCCAGTATCGGCATCGAGTCGGCAAGAATCATGGTCCCTCGCCGAACAAACAAGCGAAGTTGAGTCGCCTCCAGATCATCGTCCCGGTGAGGCTCGATGGCCACCTGCATCAGGCCGCTCTGCTCCAGCGCCTCCAAGCGCCCGATGTCCTCCACGGCCGTGTCGACATCCACAGTGGCCACGTATTCCGGCGTGAAAGCATCGAAGTAGGTCTGCTCGAGCCTCTGCACGTCTTCGGCGTCGTGACGGTCGCCCAGCGCACCACGTAATCGCTGCTTCCACGTCTGGACTATCTCGGAAGCGTGCTCCCGCAGTGCCTCGACGTCGATCTCCTGAATTCGTTCGGGCGTAGACGAAATGTAGAAGTGCATTCGCGTCGTCTCACCATCGCCGATCGACAGATGGTCATTCAGAACGCTTCCGCCCAGCGCTTCCGCCAGCTCGCGCTGAAGCCTACCACGGATCTCGTCAGAGTAGTTCCGCTTCGGCAGCAAGACGATCACGATGGCCCCGCGTCCGAGTATGTCGGGCGTAAGCAAGAGACGGACATCACCCGTGTCCTCGGTGGCCAGCACTTCCCGAATCTCACGTCGCAAGTCCTCGACACTGATAAGGAATACTTCTTCCTTCGGCAGGTCGTTGAATAGCTGGACAATGGCGCGGTAGTCATGCGACTTCTTGGGCACATTCTCCGCCTCGAGGACCTGCTCGAGCTTGCGCCGCAGGATGGGGATGTTGCCGGAATACTCCGCGTACGCCTTCCACGTGAAGAGGCCCAAGAAGCGATGTTCTCCCTCCACCTCGCCTTTGGCGTTCACCTTCTTGACGCCGATATAGTCCATTCGAGCTCGGCGGTGCACACGCGACTCGGAATTCGCCTTCGAGACGATCAGCAGCGGTCCAAGCAGCGCCCGGGCTCGCAGGTCGGGCGGTAGATCGTCCAGCGGCCTCGGCTCCCAAGCAGAGGATTCCTCCTCCAAGCGCAGAACGCCCAAGCCCGAACCTCGCTCGACCGCGACATAGCGATGACCGTCCGCGCCTTGTGTGATGTCGTAGCCTCGGTAGCCGAGAAAGACAAAATCGTCCTCCCGCAACCACTGCATGAAAGCGATGATCTCTTCGACCTCAGCGGCACTCTCCGGAAGACAGGAAGCTGCTCGGCGCAAGTTTCCACAAACTTCTTCCACCTTGTCGAGCATGCCCTGGAAATCGTTGGTCACCACCATCACATCGGCCATGCAGGCGCGGATCCCCTCCTCCAGCGACTGCACAATCCCCTCATCCAGATGGCCCTCAAACTCGCACAATGGAACCGAGAACCTCGGGCCATCGGCCTTCCAGTCGCGAATCCCCGAAACCCCCCCTCGCTCGTCTCGATCCACGATCACTATCGGATGGAGCTCCGCGCGAATCTCGAAACCCTTCGACGTCAAGAACTGACGAAGAGTGTCGACCACGAATGCTCGATCGCTGATGACGACCTCGGCTATCCCCGTATGTCCGTAGCCCGGCTGCCGCGAGACGCGTACACCGATTTCGTCGGGCGCAGTGGACTCGAGCAGCTCATAGTGAGCCAAGATGACACCTACCACATCGGCGTCCGTGCGGCCGCGGAAGAAGCCCACCGGCGCCCGACTCAGCAACGCCCGAGCGAATGCCTCGACCTGCTGGGTCTTTCCCGGATCAGCACTCGTCCCCGCCAACTGGAGGATGGCTTCCAGCACATCCTCGCTTCTCTCGACCCTCTCCTCGCTATCCATCTCGTTGTCGATTTCTGGATTCAGGTGGTCAACCACAAAGGCGCCGCCGGCGATCGCTCAGTACAATCTGGCGCGCCGCCACAAGGTTGGGCAATATAATGAGATAAGCGGAGATTGGGATACCAGCGCCGATTCGCTGAAGTCGATCCGGTCACCGGCTCCCGCCTGCCAACCGGTACTCCCCTCCCCTTCGCAATACGGCCTCGACCGCGGCGCCGAGCTGGACGAACCTTCATGCGCCCGGTCCGTGAAGGCCATGGCATAAGGAGTCCCCACTCCCCATGCACGATGCCGGACCTAGACAGCTCGCGGACTTCCACCCGGCCTGGTGGATTCCCGGCGGACATGGCCAGACCGTCTGGAATCGTACTCTGCGTCGTGTCGTCAAGATGCAGACCTGCCGAGCACGCTGGACTACCCCAGACGGCGACTTCCTCGACATCGACTTCCTGGACGGGCCTCTGGCTTCGCCCCAGCTGCTGTTGCTGCATGGCCTCGAAGGATCGTCGGAGCGAAAGTACGTTCGCGGCCTCCTCAGCCTCGCCGCCGACCGCGGCTGGCGCGGCGCAGCCTTGAACTTCAGATCTTGTGGCGGCGCGTCCAACCGGACACCTCGCCTTTACCATTCGGGAGACACTGGCGACCTCGATTGGGTTATCTCAGAGTTGGTCAAACGCGACCCCGGCGCGCCGATCGTCTCGATAGGTGTTTCGTTGGGCGGCAACGTCCTCTTGAAATGGCTGGGGGAGCAGGGCGACTTGGCGGCCGAGGAGGTGGCGGCCGCCGTGGCTATCTCCACACCCTTCGACCTGGCAGCCGCGGCGAACAAGATGTCGAAGGGGCTTGGCCGGTTCTATAGCGGCTTTTTCCTCCGCACCCTCAAAGCCAAGGCACTGCTCAAAGCGGAAGAGTATCCGGGACTACTCGACCGCGATGCGATCCTCCGTGCCCGAGACTGGCGAGAGTATGACGATGCCGTGACCGCCCCCTTGCACGGCTTCCGCGGTGCAGAGGACTACTGGCGGCGGTCCAGCTCGTTGCACTTCCTGACGGGTATTCGGAGACCTACGCTGCTGATCAACGCCCGTGATGACCCGTTCATCCCCGAGTCATCACTTCCCGAGGAGTCCGTCTCTGGTTCACCATGGCTGGAATCGGAATTCACTTCGCGTGGAGGCCATGCCGGTTTCATCGCGGGCGCCCTGCCCTGGCGGCCGATCTATTGGGCGGAGAGGCGCGCCATCGAATTCCTCACCCGTTTCGTGCCAGCCCTACGACCGTAGACTTTGGCCACCCGGGCAAGGCTAGAGGACTCGGTTGAATGGCGGCGTACCGCTAGTCGCCTTCCTCCGAAGGCTCGATGATCACCTCGGAAGTAGGCCCAGCGAAGGTGAACAACACGACCAGGCGCGCCTCCGTCGGCCGCCCCTCCGCCATGGCGGGCGCGAAACGCAGCCTTGGGACCAGGCCCAGCGCCGCCTCACGCACCTCTGGGTCTGACCCTTCGCGCGCCCTGACATCATCGACTATCCCCAAAGGACTGAGCAGTATGCGAAGCCGCACCGAGCCTCGCAGATCGGCGTGAAGATCCGCCATCATTTGCGCGACCGCATCTCCATTCAGCAGTGTCGGCGGCTGCACTACAGGGGGCGGAAGCTCGAAACTCACGGGCATCTGCACCCACGCCGAGACCGGACGACCCTGGTAGCGCGCCGGCCGAAAGCGCATCTGCCGTCCAGCGAGTACAGCGAGCGCGTCGAGATGACGATCACCCGAACCCTCGGCCACACGCACTTGACGAGGCACACCCTCCTCATCGACCTCGATCAGCAATACGACCTGTGCCTCGAGCACGGCGCCCAACGACTCGAGTACCTCCGAAACCTCTTCTCGATTCGCCAGGATCGGCGGCACATCATACGTGGGAGGGGCATGCCCACATGCCGCCGCACACACGCACAGCACCAAAGACAGAAACGCCCAGGGTTCGTCAGGCCTGCGCATTAACCCTACGCATCGCCCACTTCGCCTCTGCATAGACCCCCTCAGCCGCTCGGTACCGCCTCCGTTAAGCACCCGGGGCATCGATGTAGACCCGCGTCTCGGGTCCCGCAAACTCGAATATCAGCATGACCCAGCTGACGATGGCCCGGTCACCACGATAGGCAGGCGTGAACATCACGTCATCAATCAGTTTTCGGGCAGCCGCTTGCGCCGCCTCGCTGAAGGGACGGCGGTCTTGTCGGTCGATGACCCAGCCCTCGGTACCGACGAGGATTCGAAAACGCGCCTTGCCCCGAACGTCCCCGTGTTCGCGCACGATCCGCGCCGCGATCTCCTCCGAGTTCCGAAGACGCGCCGATCGAACTACCTGCTTCACGACATCAAATGTGACCGGGATCTCGACAAGTGCAGGAACCGCTTTCCCCTCGCTACGAGCCGGCTCGAAACGCATCTGGCGGCCGATCCACATGGCCGCATCATCGAGCTCTACGCTCCCTGAGCTCCGGCCCACTCGAACACTCTGCACCTGGCCGCTGGCATCGATGCGAAGGAAAAGCACGACCCGCGCCTCGAGGCCGGCTCCGACGGCGCGCATCGCCGCTTCGATATCATCGCGATTTGCCAACACAGGTGGATTGTCGTAGGGAGGTGGGGTGTGGCCGCCACATGCCACGATAAGAACGCCCAACGCGACCCCGAAAAAAGAGGGACGGCTAGACCGCATCTTCACTGTGATCGCCTCCTGATGCCTGTCGGGCGCCCCCTTACATCTTTCCCCCTGGGGCGCCCGAACGCAAGGCCGGCTTTCACTGTCCCGAGCGTCTGCCCGCCGTGGGCACGTCGAAGAGGAGGTTGCCCCCCTCCGTCGGCGCGATGATCACGTTGCCCTCTTTGTTGCCGACTTCCTGCAATGTCTGCATGTAGTAATAGGACAGGTACGCGGGCGTCAGGCTCTCGCCAATGATATTCTGGGCGTCGCGGATACCCAACGCTTCCTGCCTCTTCTGCTCCGCCTGCTCGCGGACGATCTCCGTCTGGAACTTCTGAGCTTGTACTTCCTGCTCACGCTGCAACTTCAGCTCGATCGCCTGCCTGACCGCCGGCGGCGGCTGGATCTCTCGCACGAAAAATCGCACAACTTCGACACCCTTCGGCGTCAGCTCCTCGTCCATCAGCTCCTCGACCCGCGACGCGATTCTCAGTCGGTCGGTCGAAAGAATCTCCGTTCCGCTCAGCTCCGCAATCGCATCGCGCAGAGCCGTACGGTATGTGGTATAGACGTATTCGTCGACGTCATTCATGTCACCCACGATCAGGAACAAGCTCACCACGTTCTCGGGCACGACCCGATAACGGTAGGCCGCGTCGACCATGATGCTTAGTTGATCCGAGGTCAGCGCCTGCGCCTGCTCACTGCCGCCGCTGCGAGGATACTGGATCTCGCGAGTGGGATACTTCGAGTACTGCTTCCAGAAGATGGCCGGCGCCGCGAAATAGAGACCCTGAGGAAAAAACTCCGGCGATACGTTTCCGTTAATCGGGTTCTTCAGAACGGCGACCTCGTACTCGGCCACCGTCGTGCATGAAAAGGGTACGGTCACGAGAAAAAGAAGAACGGCCGCAGCGGGCACCATCGCCAGCGAACGCATGAGCGACGGCCGCGAGACGCGGTGAAACTCGCGTGGAATAATCGGATCTGCCATTGCCCCCACCTCTCTGAGTTGCAGTTCTCAACAACGATAATCCCCAACACAGGATCCCAAATCCCACGGCAAACGTCCAAGCAACGACAGCGCCAAACAGCGCCGCCGCGCCATGCCTAGCTCTGGGCCGACTTGTCCCTCTCCCGTCGGATCGCATACGCCAGGAGGATAAGGAAACCGCCCCATATAAAGCCGCAGGTCAGCAACATAGCCACAATCGCGCTCGTACTCACAAACCTTCTCCTCCCCTGAGCCCACGACAATCGCGCCCCTCGAGCCCCCCACGACCGCCTCGGTCAGGTCAGCGGCTCGAACCTGGCCGTGAAGTGACGAAGGAACGGTGCTTGATAGACGATGCGGTATCCAGATATGTCCTCGCGGCGCCTCCACACATCGATGATCGCCTCCACTACAAAATCGATGTGGCTCTGCGTGTAAACACGCCGCGGAATCGCAAGCCTCAGTAGCTCCTTCTCGGCCGCTGTTTCTTCGCCGGTCTCGGGATCGTAATGCGCGAACATGACGCTGCCGATCTCGACCGCTCGGATGCCCGCTTCACGATACAACTCCACCGCCAGCGCGATGCCAGGATACTCCAGCGATTTCAGGTGACCCAGAAACGCTCCCGCATCGATGTAGACAGCATGGCCGCCAGGCGGTTGCACGATCGGCACACCTGCCTCCGCTATGTGCTTGCCGAGGTAGTCGGTCGACACGATGCGGTAGCGCAGATAGTCCTCCTGCACCACTTCATCCAGGCCTACCGCTATGGCCTCCAGATCCCGGCCCGCCAGGCCCCCGTAGGTTGGATAGCCTTCAGTCAAGATGAGCAGATCCCTCTCCTGACGCGCCAGTTCCTCATCGTTAGTCGCCAGAAAACCGCCGATATTGGCCAGCCCATCCTTCTTGGCCGACATCGTGCAGCCGTCCGCGTATGACATGAGCTCGCGGGCAATCTCAGCTACCGACTTGCCAGCGTAGCCCTCCTCGCGCTGCTTGATGAAGTAAGCGTTCTCGGCGAAACGGCAGGCATCTATGTCGAGCGGCACGCCGTGACGCTTACAGATCTCATGCACCGCGCGTACGTTCGCCATCGAGACCGGCTGGCCGCCGCCGGAGTTGTTGGTGATGGTTAGCATCACAAGCGGGACTGCAGCCCGCTCTTCGTCGAGGAGGCTCGCCAGAGCCGCCACATCCATGTTCCCCTTGAAAGGATGCCTCTCACCCGTCTGGCGCGACTCGCCACATGGCAGGTCTACCGCCCTGGCGCCACGGTACTCGACATTAGCACGCGTCGTGTCAAAGTGCGTGTTGTTGGGTACTATGTCACCTGGCTTGCAGGTCACAGAGAAGAGAATCCTTTCTGCCGCCCGACCCTGGTGCGTCGGAATAATGTGCTTGAACGGGAACAGCCGCTTTACGGACTCCTCGAACCGAAACCACGAGCGACTACCCGCATAAGATTCGTCGCCCCGCATCATGGCGGCCCACTGATCTGCGCTCATGGCTCCGGTTCCGCTGTCGGTCAGCAAGTCGATCAGTACATCGTCGGCGTGAAGCAGAAACACGTTGTAGTGCGCCTCGCGGATCTTCCGCTCACGCTCCTCCCGCGTGCTCATCCGTATAGGCTCCACCGCCTTGATTCTGAATGGCTCGATGATCGTCTTGATCGCCATCGCCCACCAGCCGTCCTCAGCTATCCGTGCCCGCCAGGCCGAGATCTTCCTGGATCTCGCGCATGGCGTCGATTACGAGTTGTACATGTTCGGAAAAGTCCACGCCCAGTTCAGCCACACCTTTCTCCACATCCTCCCGGTTCACCCCACGAGCGAAGCTTGCATCCCTGAATTTCTTCTTGACCGACTTCACCTTCAAATCGCTGAGTCCCGTAGGTCGCACTAGCGCACAAGCGGTCAAGAAACCCGTAAGCTCGTCTACCGCGAACAGCGTTCTCGACAATCGACTCTCGCGAGGCACTCCCGTGTACTCCGCGTGGCCCAGAATAGCATCCAACATCTCGGCCGGATAACCCCGCTCCCGGAGGATCCTCACACCCGTCAGCGGGTGCTCGTCATCCGGCCTGTGCAGATCGTTTGGCCACTTCTCGTAATCGAAATCGTGAAGTAGACCGGTGATACCCCAAAGCTCCTCATCCTCACCGAACTTCCTGGCGTAGGCCCGCATGGCCGCTTCCACGGCATACATGTGCCGGCGAAGGTTCTCATTCGCCGTGTACTCCTGCATTAGCGCCAGTGCGTTACCGCGATCCAATGGCATCACCCTCAGCTCCCTATCGACGCTACGTGGTTGTTCTACAACAGATACTATTCACAGCCGGCGACTCAAATCAATGACTGTGCGCGCTAGGGCATAGCGCCTCAAGAGCACAAGCCTGGCACCTCGGTCCGCGGGCGGTGCACGTATAACGTCCAAGCTGGATCAGCCGAAGACCGAAATCCGTCCAACCTTCTCTCGGGACCAGCTCGAGCAGGTCCTGCTCCACATGATCGGGATCGCTCTCACGCGTCAATCCCAACCGTCGCGCCACGCGCTTCACGTGGGTATCGACGGCGATGCCTTCCCTCTTGTCGAAGGCCGAGCCCAAGATGACATTGGCTGTCTTTCGCCCTATTCCCGCAAGCTCGACCAGCTCCTCCATCGTGTCCGGAACTTCGCCGCCGTGTCTCTCAACCAAGGTCCGCGCGAAAGCCAGTATCGAGCGAGTCTTGTTCCGGAAGAACCCCGTCGGCCGGATCTCCTGCTCGAACTCCTCAGGATCCGCGTTCGCGTAGTCCTCCGCCGTCCGATATCTCTTGAATAGCCGCTCCGTCACCTCGTTGACGCGCCGGTCCGTGCACTGAGCCGAGAGAATGGTGGCGACGGCCAGCTCGAGCGGATCACTGAAATTGAGCTCGATGCGCGCCGGATAGCTCGCACTCAGCACCTCTACCATCCGCAGAGCACGCTCGCGCAGCGCAGCGGCCGACTCCCGCTTGGCTTTCACACTGCGTCCGCGCTTCCGACTTCCTGCCCCGGCAGGCTTTCCCATCGCTTCGACTCTCAGTGGAGCTGCTGATAACGGTCCAGCCAAGCCGCCACATCCGCTCGGCTGATCACGCCCTCGAGCCGGCCATCGTCAACAACCAGCGCCCGGCCCACTCCAGCACTCTCCAGTTTGGTCAATACCTCCGCCAGCGAGTCCTCTTTCTGCACCTTCACAGCCTCGCAAATCTGCGTCATGACCTCACGCACCCGAATCGTCGGCCACTTATGACGGTCAACGGCTTTGACCTGCGTGAGCGTGATCAGGCCCAACAGGCTACCGTCGCTGTCCTCGACCGGAAAAGCGCCAAAGCGACGACGAAGGAAGTAATCATCGACGAGATCCCGTAACGTCAGCTCAGCCGGTACAGCCTCTGGGTGCCGCGTCATGGCCTCTTCAGCCCGAACCCCCTCGAGAATCCTGCGCAGTATCAACTGCCGATAGCTGGACTCGGCCGCTTGGTAAAGGAACCAGCCAATGAAGACGAGCCACATTCCAAAGATCAGACTGTTTCCAAACAGATAGACGATACCCAGACCGATCATGACAAAGCCGAAACCCCGACCCGTTAGAGAAGCCCAGCGAGTCGCCTTGCGGAGATCACGCGTCAGGTGCCAGACGAGCGAGCGAAGCAAGCGACCGCCGTCCAAGGGAAATCCGGGTATCAGGTTGAAGACGGCGAGCACGAAGTTCAGCAACGCCAGGTAGTCAGCCACACCGGTTACCGTCACCGGCAGACCGACTTTCCGCCCGATGGACGCGGTGACCAATAGCGCCAGTCCGATCGCCGCACTCGAAAGGGGGCCGACTACCGTGATCAGAAACTCATCCTTTGGATTCATCGCTTCTGAGCGGATCCGGGCCATGCCCCCGAATATGAAGAGGGTGATGCCTTCAACTTGGATGCCGCGCGCACGTGCCACCGCCGAATGGGCCAACTCATGAAGCAGTACCGATGCGAAGAAAAGAAGGGCGCCAGCGACGGCCATCAGCCCGTACTCGGTCGAGCTCAGGCCGCGATGCCGGTATGGGAATACCGACTCCGCGAAAGTCCAAAGGACCAGGAAGAACACCACGAACCAGGATAGATCGAGGCGCACGTCAAAGCCAAAGAACTTCGCGATTCGGAACCCCCCGTTCATCCTCGGCTCCTCTCGATCAGCCGCACCTTGCAGTAGTCAAGGGCCGTCGCAGCGTCGAGGTCCTCCGTGACCGCCCCGCTGCCGGCCTTTACCCGCTCTAGGCTTTCCGGATACATGCCCAGATACCACAGAAGCCGCAGTACCAATAGCAGTCCTTCGGAATTCCGGCTCAAGGAGTACAGTTTCGCCAGGTCCGCACCCGGAAGGTCCGATCGAAACGCCGCCGGCTCATCCAGGTCGCGGGCCCTACCGAGATCGGCCGCCAGCCCCGCAGCGCTGAACCCGTAGCGTTGAGGCCGCATGCCGAGAACCAGCAGCAGCCGGACCTCTCCGGCCGGATCCTCCGGATCGAGCTTCAGGAAAATACCCTCAACAGGCTCCGGCGGAGCATCTCCTACGATGCCGGCCCAGAAGAGGTTCTTGGGCAACTCCAAATAGTAGGCCGGGGAGGCGGATCTGATCCTCCAGCCACGAAGATCGGGCGGCGACTCGACGAGGTCGCGGATCAGCGCCGCCTCGAGGACCAGGAGCGGGCAACCTGCTTTCCAGAAATGGAAACAGTGGTAGGCGACCTCGACATAGCGTTCGAACGCGCCAGGCTCGACATTCTCGGGAAGCAACCTCTGAAGCAGCGCTGCGACTCGCTCCAACTGCGCGAACCCGGAGGGACGCTCCACAGTGATGGCGCGAGCCCGCGCTTCCTCGGCAATGGCCGGGAACTCCTCCTCAGCAAGCCGCTCTACCCCGAATACCATCTCGAAGGGGGTGAGGCGACCGCCACTTCCTTCCTTGTCCATCTCGCCAAGCCCGACAGCTTTCCGGCTAAGCCAACGGTTCTTCACCAACGCCCGTCTCGAGCCTCCCGCCATCCTCGACGCCCGATCTCCGGGCCAGCCAATTGTTGCCCAGCCAGAACGCCGCCACCACGATCGCCCACTGCATGAGAACGGTGCCGATGCTGTACGTGCTGAAGGGATCGAACGCCGCACCCCACCCCTCGCCCCGAACTTGGAGGAACCACCAGACGATCAAGACCACCGAGCTCACCAGGCATACGACTATCGCCCACTCCCACCAAACGCCGATCTTGAGATCCGCCCCGGGCTGGTTGACCAATTCGAGGCGGAATCTTCTCACACCGTACCTCAAGACGGCAAAGGCGAAGAAGAAACCGGACAGCATCAACCCCACACCCCAAACGAAGTCTTGGTTGCGGAAGAACTCGAGCGAGAGTGCGCTGGGCACACCTGCCAGGAACCCCACGACGCCGATCCACCAAATCGCCCGGTATCTGGGAATCCCGGAGTCAACCAGTACACGCGTCGCCAGCTCGATCATCGAAATGAGACTGGTCCAGGCGGCGAAGACCAACGCCAAGAAGAACAGCGCCATGAAGAAACGGCCAGCCGGCATCGTCCCGAACAGCTGAGGCACCCAGATGAAGGTGAGGCCTTCGTTTCCAGCACCGACAATCTCATTAGCGACGTCCGGTCTCAACGCGAACGCCGTGCACAAAACCATGATTCCCGCCAACAGCGACATCGAATTGTTGCCGAAACCGAGAGTGAACGCGTTCAGCGTCGTATCTTCGTTACGGCGCATGTACACCGCGTAGGTCAGGATGAGTCCCCAACCAGCCCCCGTATCCCAAGCGTTTTGGGTCAGCGCCTCGAGCCAGACACGATAGTTCGAAAGCTGGCTCCACTCCGGCGTAAACATGAACTCCAGTCCCCGCACCGCGCCGGGCAGCGTCACCGCGCGTACCGCCAGAACGACCACGAGTACCACCAAACTGGGGATGAGCACCCGCGCGACGCGCTCGATCCCGCGAACGCCGAAGGCGACCACCAGGACACCCAGAGTCAGGGCCACAGCGTGGGTCAGCAGGGCGCCTGAAGAACCGGCAAAGCGGTCCCAAAAAGCGCCAGGCGTCGCGCCCGGTATCTCGCCGGTTAGGCTCGCGGCGAAATAGCGGATGCACCAGCCCATGACGACCGAGTAGTAGAACATGATCGCCGTGGCACACCAACCCACCCAGGCTCCCATCCAGGCGAACCGCCTGCCGATGAGCCTGCCGAACGCGCCGATCGTACCGGACCGCGTGCTCTTGCCGAGCGCGAACTCCACCAGAATGAGGGGGACCGACCAAACCAGCAGGAAGACGACCCAGGCAACCAGAAAACTGCCGCCACCATTCGTGGCCACGATACGTGGGAACCGCCAAATGTTGCCGGTCCCAACGGCCATGCCCAACATGGCAAGCATCATCCCCCAGCGGGAAGCGAAGACTTCGGATTTGGAACTCAATCCCTCTACCTCACGAGCTGTTGTCCGGCAGAGCGACAGGCGTCGCCCTGCGCACTCTAGCCAACCACTCCATCACCAATTCGTTGAAGCTCTCGGCATGCGAGATCAGCAGAAGATGGCCGCCGTAGGGGATCTCCACATATGTCGAGTTAGCGAGCAGGCCTGCTATCTCGTGCTGCCACTCCCAGGGCGTGTAGGTATCCGAGCATCCCGCGATCACCAGCGCCGGCTGCTGCAGGCCTCGGAGCTCGCCCCTCAGATCACAGTCCTTGAACGTATCCATGCGCGCACCACCTACCGACATCGGCACGCGCACCGGGACCTCCAACTCGTAATCGATAATTCGCTCATTTCCGGCGGAGGGGTCGTAGACCCAAACACCGAGTCGACCCCAGTACTGCGCCAGCTCGCGCATCAGCGGTTCAGGCAGAAAGCGGGACGTCCAGCGGGCGACGGGTATCAGCAGAGTCCGATTGAGCCCGACGTGCGACAGATCGACCCGCGCGAGCGTGTTGGTCAGAACGAGCCCCCAGGCGCGCTTCGGGTAGAGCGTCGCGAAGCGCATCGCGATGGGACCGCCAAAAGAGAGGCCCAACAAGCATGCCGAATCGGCGCCCACCGCGTCCAGCACTCTCGCTAGATCACGAGCGAACTGGTCGAAGCTCTTCTCCACGCCCGTGAAGTCGACGCGCAGATTGGGAGCTATGACTCGATAGTCGGAAGATAGTGCCGGTATCTGATACCTGAATATCCCACTGTCGCCCGTCAGACCCGGTATCAGCACCACCGCCGGCCCCTCGCCGGCTACGATCACCGGCACGCAGTCGCCCCCTTCCAACTCCACCAGCAGCGGCTCCAAGGTCCGACCCCGGTGGTCTCTCAGAGGCCGCGGCGGTTTGGCCTGATTGCGCCGCCAACGGCCCACCAGATACGCGCCCGCGACCGCTCCGGCGCCGAGCGTGATGAGGCGTCTGATCAGCATGTCGCGGCCCCAGTTCGGGCTGAGATGGTGAGGTGCGAGCTCAGAATATCTCGGCTATACGAGCGCTCCAGCCAGATACTCCGACAGCTTGCTGCTGGACACGCGGTCCTGTCGAAGCGTATCTCGATCGCGCACGGTCACGCTGCCGTCCTCCAGCGTCTGCCCATCGACAGTCACGCAGAAAGGAGTTCCCGCCTCGTCCTGCCGGCGATATCGCCTGCCAATCGAGCCGGACTCGTCGTAGAAGACCGGAATCCGACCTATGAGATCGTCGGCGATCTTGCGGGCCACTTCCGGCATACCATCCTTCTTGACCAGCGGGAATACCGCGACCTTCACGGGCGCCAATCCTGCCTGGAGGCTGAGAAGCACGCGTGTCTCTCCCTCGACCTCCTCTTCGCGGTACGCGTCCGCCAACAGCACCAACATCAATCGATCGACCCCACCCGAGGTCTCGATGATGTACGGGATGTACCTCTCGTTGGCCGCCGCATCGACATATTCCAGCTTCTTGCCAGAACGCTCCTGATGAGCGCTTAGATCGAAGTCGGTCCGATTGTGAATTCCCTCGAACTCCTGCCAGCCGAAGGGAAACTCGTACTGAATGTCGTAAGCGTCATAAGCGTAATGGGCCAGCTCCTCACGTGTATGCTGCTGCATGCGGAGCTTCTCAGGCCGGATACCCAAAGACTTCACCCACTCCAACCGCTCGTTTCTCCAGTAGTCGAACCATTCCTTGTCCGTGCCGGGCTTCACGAAGTACTGCATCTCCATCTGCTCGAACTCGCGAGTCCGAAAAATGAAGTTGCCCGGCGTGATCTCGTTGCGGAAAGCCTTGCCAATCTGCGCGATGCCGAACGGGATCTTCTGCCGAGCCGATGTCATCACATTGTGAAAGTTCACGTAGATACCCTGGGCCGTTTCGGGCCGTAGGTAGATCTGCGCAGCTTCATCCTCGACCGGCCCCATGAATGTCCGAAACATCAGGTTGAACATGCGGGGCGGCGTGAATTGATCCCTAACGCCACATCGCGGACACTGATCTCTCACTTCGTCCGCGCGAAACCGACGATGACAGTTCTTGCATTCGATGAGCGGGTCGGTGAACCCCTCGACATGTCCGCTCGCCTCCCAGACAGCGGGGTGCATCAATATGCCGGCATCTAGCCCCTCGATATCGGCCCGGGAGGTCACCATCTCCTTCCACCACCGCTCCTTGACGTTTCGCTTCAGCTCGACACCAAGTGGACCATAGTCCCAGACCGAACCCAGTCCGCCGTAGACCTCGGACGACTGAAACACGAAGCCGCGCCGCTTGCACAGCGACACCAATTTTTCCATCAAGTCCGCATTCGACATCGATCACCTGCGCAGACAATTCGCGGCATGGCTCGCCGCTGCCCTGAGTCGTGAGTCCCGTCTCTCAAGCGCCGGATATACCGTTTCCTGTCAGCTAGAGCGCTAGCCTCACAGTCTATCCTCACCGGCGATGGCCCGGCAACCCGAGCCGGTGAGCAGCGCGAGGTCGTTGGCCGTCAGTTGGCGTCCACCACCATCTACGGGCAGCACGCCCGGAGGAATGGGGCCGGCGATTCGACCGCAGACCAATAGCACCGGCAGCAACGCCGACCGCGCCGCCTCCATCACACGCCCCGTCACCTTCCCCATCCCGCTCTGCAGGTCGTAGCGCCCCTCGCCGGTGATCACCAGGCCAGCCCCGGCCAGAGACTCGACCAGACCGGCCCGCTCGATCATCCAGACGGCGCCCGAGACCAGATCCGCCCCCAGGAAAGCTCGGGCCCCGAAGCCCAGGCCGCCTGCAGCCCCAGCTCCCGGTAGATCGCCTGGCGTAAGCCCGTGTTGCGACTCAAGGACCTCAGCCAATCGAACCAGACCGGCCTCCAGGGCCTCCACTTCATCGCTCCCTGCACCCTTCTGTGGTCCGTACACGCGCGCGGCGCCCAGCCGGCCGCTTAACGGGTTGTCGACATCGCAGAGCGCCAGGGCCGTTGCCTCCAGCTCACGGGCCGGCGGCTCGATGTGCGCCAAGTCGCGGAGAGCGCCCCCACCCTCGGGCAGCGGCCGCCCCCGCGCGTCAAGGAAACGCCAACCCAAAGCGCGCGCCATTCCGGTCCCGCCATCGACGGTCGCGCTGCCCCCCAGGCCCAGGATGACGTCGAAGCTGCCTCCACGCGCTCCCGCCAGCACCAACTCGCCGACACCAAACGTACTTGCGCGCAAGGGGTCGCGCTGACCCGGCGGTACCAAGTGGAGACCACATGCCTCGGCGGACTCGATCACCGCATCCGACTTCGTCCGCA
Organism: Gemmatimonadota bacterium; assembly: GCA_020350785.1. Classification (GTDB taxonomy): domain Bacteria; phylum Gemmatimonadota; class Gemmatimonadetes; order Palauibacterales; family KS3-K002. The sequence continues at coordinate 307,674 of CP070722.1, read as the reverse complement.
AGAGACGCGCGCTCACCCGCGCGCCCAGAGGCCCGCTGACCCGTAGCGTCTCCAGCCTGCCACCTCTCAGTGCCCGGTACGACTCGAGAGTCCCATTGCCGCCATCCGCCAGGGGCAGCTCGATAACGCTCGCCTCGGGCCAGACGGTGGTGACTCCCGCGGAAAGAGCCCGCGCGACCGCGCTGGGACCCAGAGTGCCTTTGAACGCCGTTGGCGCCACTATCACTTTTCTCATGGAGCTACTTGTCACTTCCGTGACCGTGAGCTAAGATCTCCGCATTCTCTGACAGCTCCAGCCAATCGCAGGTCCGCCGATGCGCATCCCGACCGCTTGTGATGCAACCGGCGTCCGGCCCACGCCAGCCGCCCACTCGACGCGGACCCTCGTTACAGACACGGCCCGATCAGAGTCCGCAGCGACACAATCGCAGGGACAGCAAGGCAGGAGGCGCTCTATGGCCAAGATCAACAACGTTGACGTCGACGCAATGCACGCTTTCGCAGCTGAGATCGCCAAGGATCCCGGTGCCGCAAAGAAGTTGAAGTCCGTGACCGGCCGCTGGGTGTTCACTGACGGAAAACCTCAATTCTCGGCTGACATCGATTATCCCAGAGGCAAGCTCACGACGGAGACCGACTTCGCCCCTTTCATGGGCGGCGCCGGCCTGAAGCCGGACCCTGTTTCCTACTGCATGTATGGCTTCGCCTCTTGCTTCGCCGGCACCTACGCGGCTGTCGCCGCCGCGGAGGGCGTCCAGATCAGTTCGTTGGAGGTGACGGTCGAGAACGAGATAGATCTGAGCCGGCCGATGGGCGTCGCCGATCGGCCGGTAACCCAGGGCATGAAAGCGACCTTGAAGGTCCGATCCGAGACGCCAGTCGAGAAGCTCGAAGAAATCATGAAGCTTGCCGAGGAACGCTGTCCCGGAGTGTACTGCATCACGAACCCCATCCCGTTCCGGACGCGCCTCGAGACGTCATGAGCAGGGAGAGCCTTGATCCTCGCTTGCGAGCAGCCTCCCGTTGCGTACCAGGGGCCACGGGCTTCTCTTAGGAAGCGGTCCAAACCGTCGAATCCCACAACATTCTAACCCGGTACGCGAGGGGGTGAAAATGCACAAGGTGGCTCCACGGAAAGCGCCAACGGAGAGCGCCGTGCTTACCCACGTCATGCTGGACATGTACGGCCTCGATCCCGCGGCGCTGAACGACGCCGATCGGATCGGAGAGATCCTGACCGGCGCCGCCGCCGCGGCCAGCCTGCACCCTTTGGCCGAGCCGGCCATCTACCGCTATCCGAAGCAAGGTCTCACCGTCTTTCTTCCCATCCGCGAATCCCACTTCGCCATTCACACCTACCCAGAGCACGGTTACGCGTCCGCTGACATCGTCAGCTGCGCCCTCGCCGAGCGAGCCAATCGCGCACGTGATTTCGTGGTCAATCGGCTCGGCGCCCGGCACGTGGAGAGCAAGATCGTTTATAGGGGCTTTCTGGAAGACAACGAGTCCTGACGCCTCGGGCCAGCGGCTTTCTCCATCAGGGGAAAGCGCTGCCCCCTCACCCGACGTCGTCGGACCGGGCCACCGCGCTCGCCCTCAATAGTAGAGTATCCGTTCCTCGAAGTGCTCTCGTAGATAGGCTGCGTACCATTCCATCACCAGACCGTTCTTCTCCGTGCTTATGCCGGACACAGAAACACGCGGCTCGTCCGGCGCGAAATAGAATATCGAGGCCAAGACCTCCGGCGTTAGATGGCGAGTCCCGGTCGGAAGATCGCGATGCTTCCGCAGCGGCAGTCCGCCACAGAGGGCGAAGCCGGCCCGAACGAAGCTGTACATCCAGACGGCGTACTCTCTCACCGAAGGAAAGACGGAGCGCATCGTGCCAAGCACCCCGTCGAACAGCGGCGGAACGTAGACGATCTGCGCCGCAAGGATGCCCTGCGGCTCCGCCAGCTGGTCTCGCAGTCCGCTGAAGAACTCCCGGCTGTAGAGTCGCGCCAGAACCGGCGCCGTTGGATCCGGCAGGTCGCAGAGAACGAGATCGAAAGGCTCGTCCGAGCGATAGGTCAGAGCATCGACATTGAGAATCTCCACTCGCGGATCGGACAAGCTGCCGCGGTTCAACTCCACGAGCCGCGGATGCGTTCGGGCCAGATCGGTCATCGCAGGATCGATATCCACGATTCGGAGGAGCTCGATCTCGTCCCCGACGTGGCGAAGTAGCTCGCGCGCCGCCAACCCATCTCCTCCCCCCATCACCGCGACCCGGCGCACGGGCCCGGATACATGCAGGACCGGAACGATCGCCAACGACTCGTGAAAGCGGTGCTCATCCCCGCTGTAGAACTGAATCTCCCCGTTCAGCAGGAGGAGAAGCTCGTTCCTGGGAGTCTCCAGCAGCAGTATCCGCTGGAACTCCGTTTGCTCCTCCACCAACGCACGCGCGCCGGCGTCCTCAAGCGCTTCCAGCTTCGCCGCTTCTGGCCTCCGGACGATCCCGGGCAGCTCGGTCAAGCGCTTCCAATAGGTCGTCAGGTCGGTCATCCAGCCCTTCTCCTATCAGGCGATGGGATCGACTCCACCTTCAGCGGAAAGCGACCGTGGAGCCTTCGGAACGCAAGAGCTCGCTGGCTTTCAGCCGCCGATCTTGCAGTTTCGCGGCAACGGTCCGAAGTTGCGGCTAACGCTGCCGGAGGAATCTCATGACCTATGCGGGCCTCGACTACGACATACTCGAGGAGTTGCGGCGCGACGGCCGCGCCTCGCTGCGGACCATCGCCGAACACCTCGGCGTTTCAACCAGCACCGTAAGCCATCGAGTCAAGCAGATGGAAACGGAGGGAATAATAAAGGGTTACCGGCCCATAATCGACTACGGGAAGCTGGGTTACCGGCTGACTGCAATCACGAAGATAAGAGCCAAGGGCACCCAGATACCCAAGATCGTTGCCGAGCTGATCCAAGATGACACGCTGGTCGACGTCTACGAGATCACCGGCGACTACGACGTGCTCGTCATCGGAAAATACCTCGATGAGGACATGATGAACCGCGAGATCAAGCGACTGCTTGCCCACCCTGAGATCGAGAGCACCAACACTTCCATAGTCCTGTCCGTGGCAAAAGAACGCGCGGATCTGGCGCTGCGCCCGACCGGACCACCCTAGGCGCCGCCGCCAGCCGCCACTCCTGCGCCCTAGTCGGCGCGCGGGCCGGGCCGATAGCGGTTCGTGATAGGAAGGCGCCGGTCTTTGCCGAACGCTCGCGGCGAGATGCGGATGCCAGGCGCGGCCTGCCGCCGCTTGTACTCGGCTCGATCAATCAAGTCTACCACCTGATAGACCAACGCCCTATCGAAGCCAAGCTTCTCGATCTCTTCCGGGTTGCGATCCTCCTCAACGTATGCCGCTACGATGGGATCGAGGATGTCGTAGGGAGGCAGAGTGTCGCTATCCAGTTGACCCTCGCGCAACTCCGCCGAGGGCGGCTTGTCGATGATGCGCTGCGGTATGACCTCGTTCTCACGATTACGCCATCGTGAAAGCCGATAGACCCATGTCTTGGAGACGTCCTTGATAATCGAGAAGCCGCCAGCCATGTCTCCGTACAGCGTCGCATAGCCCACACTCATCTCGCTCTTGTTCCCGGTGGCGAGGACAAGCCAGCCGAACTTGTTCGATAAGGCCATGAGCAGGTTGCCCCGGATCCGGGCCTGGATGTTCTCCTCCGCCACATTGGCCTCCGTCCCCGCGAACGACTCCTCCAAAGCTGCCACATAGCAGCCGAACACCCCGTCGATCGGTATCTCCCGGAACTCCACGCCAAAGCGTCGGGCCGTCTCAACCGCATCCTCGCGGTTAAGGGGAGCCGTGTAGCGGGACGGCATCGAGACGGCGGTCACCGCGTCCGGGCCGAGCGCATCCACGGCGACGGCCAGTGCCAAAGCCGAGTCGATCCCGCCGGACAACCCGAGCACTGCGTGCTCGAAACCGTTCTTCACAAAGTAGTCGGACGTGCCCAGGACGAGCGCCCGGTACACTTCCGCCTCCGGCCCCAGCAGCTCAACCGGAAGGCAAACATCCAGTTCAGGTTTCGTCCGCCTCGGCCGCCGCACCGCAGCTTCCCGAACGATGGCCGCGTCGCCCGGCCCCCGCTGTCGCCAGCGCGGATCATGAAGCCGGCGGCGTGACACGCCGCTCAGATCGAGATCGACGACAACATCATCCTCCTCGAACTGACGTCCTCGCGCCAGGATCACTCCACGCGGATCGACTACCAGACTGTGGCCATCGAAAACCAGCTCGTCCTGTCCACCGACGGCGTTACAGAATGCCAGGTAACAGCCGTAGTCGATGCAGCGGGTCGCCAGCATCTGCTCCCGAGAAGGGCCTTTCTCCCGGTGGTAGGGCGAGGCCGAGATACTCACAAGCACATCGGCCTTGCCATCGACCACCGCTCGCTGAGCGGGACCGCCCGGGTACCAGAGATCCTCGCATATGGTCACGCCGACCCTGACGCCATCCATATCCAGCACCAGGGTCTCATCACCCCGGGCAAAATAGCGCTGCTCGTCGAAAACGCCGTAGTTCGGCAGGTAATGCTTCCTGTAGACTGCAGCGATCTGTCCGCCGGTGATCACCGCGGCCGTATTGAAGAGGTCATCACAAAGCTCAGGGAAACCGACCACGGCGACCACATCCCGCACCTCAGCGGCAAGGTCGCGCAGCGCCGCCTCCGCCCGCTCTGCAAAGTGTGGCTTGAGCAGCAGGTCTTCTGGCGGATACCCGGTGACCGTCAGTTCCGGAAACAGGGCCAGATCGGCCCCAACTTCGCGCGCTCGGACAAGGCTCCGGCGAATCTTCTCGACGTTCCCGTCGATGTCGCCCACGACGCAGTTGAGCTGAGAGAGCGCTACTCGGATCACCCGGTCCTCGCCGGGAGGCGATTTCGCCATCATGCTCTCGGCCTCCTCCTTCGGGTACGCCGTCAATCGACAATCTGTCTCATACGAGCGCCGGCGCAATCGTCGGCCAACCCACTAGCGCTGAACGCCGTAAGAGTGCATTCTATACGGAGTTGCCCGCCACGCAGGGCACCCAGTTCTCAAGATCGCGCCGCCGGGAGGCCTGGGCTATGGCAGAAGGCAAGCCGACACAGGACACGGGCATCAACTGGGCAGTCGTCGCAATTGGCACGCTGGCGCTGGCGATCGCCGTTGGCATGGCCGACAGCGCCCTGATCCGCGTCGTTGCCGCCGTGGTCATCTTCGTGGCGACCATCTACATGTCGCGGACCCGGGAGGAGGCGATCGTCGAGAACCCGCTGCTCGACCAGTTGCGCAGCCAGCAACAGGGGCTCGACCGGCGAAAATATGGGCGACTGCGTTCGTCGACCGACCGGCTCCTCGACCACGTGCGACGCATGAACCGCATCGCCATCGACGGCCGCGAAGGTCGCATGGCCCCTCGTCACGCCCAGGCCGAGTTGGACCGGCTGGCGGGGCTCATGAAAGACGCGATCGACGATGTTCGTAAGTCCGCCGGTGTGCCCACCCCGACAGAAGTGCCCGGCGAAAGGGCGGGAAAAGTAGTCCAACCCAAGATCGTCTTTCCCAAAGGCCGTCCACCGTCGAGTGGCGCTGAGGGTGCCGCCCGTCAGACGGCGCCGCCCCCAGCCGAGAAACCGGCACCCCGGGACGAGACCGACCGCGTGCTCGACGCCCTCGAGGCGGAGGCGGAAGCCGAGGCCGCACGGCGCAAAGAGGAGGGTATCGATCCGGGCGAAGCGTGAATCCGGCGACAGGGTGGCCGGGAAGGCTGGTTAGTCTTTACGGAGAAACGGCCACGCCGACCACCGTCTCATCAGTGGCGTTCTGCACCGGCGGACACGTACTGAGCTATCAGATCGAACAGCTCCTCCAGGTCCTCGCGCAGATCCTCGACCTCGGACCCACTCAGGCGACTCAGTCGCTCGTCGATGCGCGTCCTCAGTACGAGCGCCTGCTGTAGCGCCGCGTCCGGGTCGAACGCGGCAGCCTCCGCCGGAATATCTGGCTCTCCACCCAGGATCGCCATATGAAGCGCCGTCTCCGCCTCGCTTACCGCCTTCGCGCGATCGGCCTGATCGTCGGTATCCAGGTAAGAGCGCAAGCCGGCGAAGACCGGACCGAATCCTTTGGCGAGCGCTTTGAGACGAGCCGGCGGGCGTACCAGTTGTGCCCGGAGCGCCGCAGCCGCCCGCCGCACGACGCGACCCAGGGCGGCATGGTCGAAGGCAGCGGCGCGCTCGCGTAGATGGCGCAGCGTGTGTGCCAACGACTCACCGGCCAAACGCATTTGCTCCGTCTCCGACTCCAGCATCGTCTTGCGCAGGCTCTCGCTGCGCTCAAGTCGCTGCGTGGCTTCGAGGTTGAAGTAGCGCTCGGTCGACCCCGCCTTGGCCTCGGCCAGCGGGCACGCCACGATGTGGGGGCCGTCTGGATAGAAGAGATCGCTGACCCAAACGACCTGGCGAGCACGCCTCACCTTCTCCAATACGCTGTCTTTTAGCCGATCGACTTCGACCGCACGCCCGCCAATCTGGGTCACCGAGGGAGCGCTGGCGCCGCCCGCACGCAGACCCTGGAGCAACTCGCGAGTGTGACGAAAGACAGTGAGGTAGCCCGGCCCCACCGTAGCATTGAGATCGGCGATCTGCAGTATCAACTCCTCCACAGCGCTCAGGGCCCTATCTTCCGGCGAGAGAGCTTCTATACGCTGCAGCTCACGCAGGCGCCGAATCTTACGAAGCATCGTTTTAAGCGGCTCACGATCGCGCGGATCGCTCTCCAACCTCTCTACCGCGTCGCCCAGATCGCTGATCAGCGCCGCCAATACCGCGTCGGCCTCATCGCCAGCGACCGGCTCGGCAACCTGCGCCGGGTAGGCGCTCTCACCTGATCGCTCGCTGACTAGGGTCGCGGCCGCGCTGCGCAGTCGCGACTCCGCCCCGCCGTCCCCGGCCGGCAGCGCGTTCACCACCGAGTCCAGCTCCCGAACAACATTCCTAATCACGTCCTTCAGCTCCGCCGTCCATTCGCGCCTTCCGGCGATGACCTGAACCGTCGTCTTCTGTAGCGCCGCAGCCGCGTCCATGACCGGCTCGTGATTTGCCAAAACGGCGGCGTGGTGCAGCCGGCGCGCCGCGCGTCGGATGGCGTCGGCGCTGGCCTCGCCTTCTGTGTTCAGCGCCTCCTGTAGGCGATCAACGAATCTGCGCGCGTCGGCAGCAAAAATGTCCAGTATGCTCGGGCTCATGGATAGCTGGTTCCGCCTACGGCGGGTTAGCCGTTCGCCGGCTCCTCCTCTTCACCCTCGAGTTCCATATGGCCGGCCGTGCTGCGGATCTCCTGGATGAGGTTCTTCAGGCGCTCCTCGATCATGTCCATCTCCTGCAGCGCCTTCTCTCGACTGCGAAAGCCGCGTTCAGCGTCTACGGCCATCCAGTTCAGGCGCCTGATCTCATCCAGTAACTGCTGCACCTGGGACCGCAGCCGTGTGAAGCGCCGCTTTTGCACACGCTCGGCCGGGGATTGGGTCACCAGCTCGACGACACCCACGCGCGCCGAAGCCCAGACGATCAAAGCGACGAGCAGCAGTCCCAAACTCACTCGCGCGCCCGAGTCCCTCACATAGAGGAGCACGACGACGTCTGCCAGTAGCGCGGCGATGAGGACGATGAGTTCCAGAGTTGGGCGACGTGGCATCGCGGCCTCCGCCTTGGGTGGTTGAATCCAGTAGGACGACTCCTGAACCGTCTGGTGCCTCTGGAGCGGGACTCCCGGGGGTTCGACTAACCCTCTAACCTAGACACCCGGTTGGATTTGCGCCAGAATCCCGACATGGGACCCGAAGAAGCCGCCCAACTGCTTGCTGAGGAAATCGAAGAGTGTCTGGCCGAACTGGCCGGCGCGACCGCTGCTCCCGGCGTTGAGATCCAGCCACCCCGGGAACTGCGCGCCGATCGTTCCTTCTGGCTCAGCGTCTACCCGGGAATCGGCGCCGCTTTCGAATTCGAGCTTCCCGTCAACCTGGCACTGGGCTACCTGGCCGACGAGGAGGCCGCCGTCGATGAGTGGCGCCTCTGGTTACACACTCTCTGGCAAAGAGTAGTCGGCTCAGACCGTCAAGCTGGTTAGGCCGTCAGAACCTTTTCCACTTCTGCTATCACCGCGCCCGCCAACTCGTCACAATCGGCCAGCAAGACGCTCATCTCCTCGCTCGTCTGCGCTGCGAACTCCCCATCGCGGATATGGCGAAGGTTGATCCGAACGTTATAGGCCGCCGCGTGGGCGCCAGCCCTCGCCATGTGGGCCCCGGTGCCCACATCGCTCACCATCTCCGGATCGGCCAGCTCTGACATCTCGCGACAAAGGCGTAGAGCATCTCGACAATCCGCGACCGTTTGCAGCGGCACCCGGGTCGCAGCCTTGTAGCCCTCCTGCATGGCCCGCTCGCGCTCCGCCTGCTCCGCCGCCGTGTCCTTGGGCATACGCATGGCCTCGATCACCGAGTCGAAGGCACGTGTGTCCTCGTCGACGCCGCGGATCAGAGCGTCCTTGACCCGCTGAGCACGTTCGGCGATCGAGCAGAGCCTTCCGTAATGTTGATCGAACTCGCCCTTGCCTACCGACAGATTCGCCACCATGGCCGCCAGTGCTCCGCCCAGTGCTCCAGCGAGCGCGGCCACCGAGCCGCCGCCGGGGGCCGGGGTGTCGCGCGAAACTTCATCCACAAAGTCGAAGGTCGGCCGCAGGACCAGGGGGCCCTCCACCCGCGGCAGCGCCAAAACCTTCTCCTGTGGATCGAACGCAGCCACGTCACGCAGTCCCATCGATTGAACAGCCGTCTCCATCAGATCGGAAACAGGTACGCCTGGAGACTTGCGCATGCGGTTCAAGTAGAAGAGCGCCGCCCGACGCATCGCATCGAACGGAATGACACCGACGATCTCGGAGCCGGTGACGACGATCCCACGCTCGCGCGCCTCCTCCCGGGCAGCCTCGAGCACGGCGTGTGGTGGGCTGAGCTTGTAGTTGGTGAGGTTCATACTGATCTGGGCGCGCTTGTACTCCTCTATCACCCACCCAATGCCCTTGACAGCGACAAACATTCCGTCGGTGAAGACCGGACCGCTCGGACTCTCGGGATCTATGCCTAGATCCTCGTATCGCCGACCGAGGTCTCCGCCGTGAAACTCGCTGTAGTGCTTCTCCAATTCCTCGAACGAACCTCCCACAAAATCGCAGGGGCCGCAGGGGTAGGAGCCGTCCTCGGGGAAACGTACGACCTCGCCTTTGTAATAGAACGGCTCGGTGTTCCCCTTCCGTTTCCAGCGGCCGCGCTCGCGCAGTACGTAAGCGATCTCGTTAGCATAGCGGCGATCCGTGGTATTGAGGTTGATGTTGTACGCGATGAGGAACTCGCGAGCGCCCACGGCAATGGCCCCGGCAGTGGCGTTGAGCGCTGAAGGCCCGAAGTCCGGCTTCCATTCCGGGTCCTTCAGCTTCTCCGCCAATCCCTCGTACTCGCCGGCCCTGACTCTCGAAAGATTGCGCCGCTCGGGGCGCGTGGCGGCATGCTCGTACAGAAAGACCGGTATTCCCAACTCCTCGCCGATCCGCCGCCCGACCGCTCGCGCGATCTCGACGCAATCCTCCATCGTCACGCCGGACACTGGAACGAAGGGGCAGACATCCGTAGCGCCGAACCTGGGATGGGCGCCACTGTGCTCACGCATATCGATAAGCTGGGAGGCGCGCTTCACCGCCATGAACGCCGCCTCCGCCACTGCCGCCGGCGATCCGACGAACGTCACGACTGTGCGATTCGTGTCGCGGCCGGGATCGACATCGAGAAGTCGCACACCCGGCGCGCCCGCGATCACGTCGACGACCTCCTTGATCACCGCATCGTTTCTTCCCTCAGAGAAATTCGGCACGCACTCTACGATTTGCTCCATATGAGCCTCTATCCCGCGGGGTGATCGGTGAACGCGCGAACATTCCCTAATATCAATATGATAGTGCTGAGAGCGCCGCTCAAATTGACGCTGGCGCGGAGCCGATGCTTCAAACCGCGCCCCAAGGGCCGATCCAGATCCGGATCGAGCTCACCGAAGAATGCTTCGCGGTCCTTCTTTCAGGCCGACGGTCCGACCTCCCAGGCTTGGAGGTCTCACTCAGCCAGGTTCAGCT
>CP070722.1:279153-297337 GCA_020350785.1 Gemmatimonadota bacterium | reverse complement strand
CAGCTACATCGTCTACGGACCGCTGATCCTGGGCGCGACCTCGATCATGTACGAGGGGGCGCCCACGTATCCGTACCCGGACCGCTGGTGGCGCATCGTCGAGAAGTACGGCGTCACCGTTCTCTACACCGCGCCCACCGCGATCCGCGGGCTCATGCGCTTCGGCGAGTCCTGGGTGAACAGGCGCGACACCTCGTCGCTACGCCTGTTGGGCAGCGTCGGCGAGCCGATCAATCCCGAGGCCTGGCGCTGGTACTACGACGTCGTCGGCAAGGGCCGCTGCCCGATCATCGACACCTGGTGGCAGACCGAGACCGGCGCCTTCATGATCACACCGGTACCCTCCTTCCCCTTGAAACCCGGATCGGGCACCAAGCCCTTCCCGGGCATTCAAGCGGAGATACTCGATGACGACGGCAGGCCGGTCAAAGCGGGCGAGGAGGGCAAGCTGGTGATCACCACGCCGTGGCCCTCGATGCTGCGCGGCATCTATAAAGATCCTGACCGTTACGTCCAGCAGTACTGGTCGACCTATCCGGGCAAGTACCTGACCGGCGACTCGGCCAAGGTGGACGAGGACGGATACTTCTGGATCATCGGCCGCATGGACGACGTGATCAAGGTGTCGGGTTACCGCCTGGGCACCGCCGAGATCGAGTCGGCCCTGGTCAGTCATCCGGCCGTGGCCGAGGCGGCCGCCATCGGGATACCGCACGACGTGCGCGGCAACGTGATTCACAGTTATGTGATCCTCAAGGCCGGATTCGACGCCAAGCCAGAGCTGGCGGCCGAGCTCATTCAGCACGTCGGCAAGGAGGTCGGCCCCATCGCCAAGCCGGAGCGGGTAGAGTTCGTCGAGAGCCTGCCGAAGACACGCTCCGGCAAGATCATGCGGCGGTTGCTGAAGGCACGGGCGCAGGGGCTGCCGGAAGGTGATACGTCAACGCTGGAGGCTTGAGCTCCCGGCCGACCCAGCAAACCCCTCCGTCATGGACGCCACGTCGATATCGGCGTGGCGTCTTCATTTGTGACGAGGTGCCTCAATCCTTCGCCGGGCCTCTTCTCGGAGCGGTTCGGACCTCACCAGACGATCGAGTAGACGGGCACCGGGTCCACCGGCACCGAAGCCACCCGCGCCAACGCAGCCTCCAGCTCCGGCCCCTTCGAGCCATAGCGGTCCTTCAAGCCTTGCGCAGCCGCGAAGTCGCCGGTCGCCTGAATCGTCAGCACCTGGCGGGCCAGCTCGCTGATGTTGGCCGGCAGTACGTCGAGATCGACCGCGTAGCGCCCGCTGGCGCCGTCGTAGGTCACGCCGCCGTTCTCCAGCATGTAGTTGAGCTCAACCAGCGCAGCCAGTCCGTGCGCCTCTCCCGTCCCCATGCGGATGGTGCGGAACAGGCCACCCAGGTATGACGCATAATGCTCCACGGTCAGTGAGGCGTCGATCACACCCAGCTCGACGAGGTGCGCCAGCCCGTGCAGGCCGGCCATGTCGGCCTTGTGCTCCTCGATCCAGGTGTAGTGCGCCTTCAGTGCCTGGTTCACCGGGATGCGGCCCCCCCCAACCTCGGAGTAACGCGGTCCCAGGCCATGCGCCATCTCGTGCAGCAGCACGAAATTGAAGAAGCCTTGCGGGGTCGCGTGCTCGGCGAGCCGCTCGGAGACCAGCGCCCGGCTGATCGGCAGGATCACTTTGTTGACGCGCGCCTCGAACATGTTCTTCCAGAAAGTCTTCTTGTCGCCCACCTCGGTGTGCACGCGCGGGTCGTTCGGCAAGTTGCAGGCGATGGCCTGATAGCCCACTCGCAGATCGCCACCTCGATAGATGTCGCGAACGATGGTGAAGTTCGTGGTGAGCTCCGACTTATGCGGCTTGAAGCGGTCGTCGTAGGGGAGGTCCGCCTCGAGATCGGCGATGTAGCCCTTGTAGACCTCCAGGCGCCCGCTCTCCTCCTCATCCACGATCTCGACGCTCGCCTCGTAGGCGGCCTTGATGTTCATCAGCTCGTCCTTGTAGACCTCGAACGGGCCGATGATGATGTCGAAGCGCGAGCTGCTCATCTCGATCCAGGCCTTGTCCGCTTCGAAGTACTCATCCGTCAGGACCGCATCCGCCTTGGCGCGCAGGTAGCGCGCGAAGCTCCCGTTGGCAGCCAGATCCGCAGCACGACGCAACGACCGGGCCAGCGGCACCACGAACTCCGCGTAGGCTTCATGGTAAGGTACGGCCGTCAAGCCGCCGTTCGTTCGGCGAATCACCGTGTAAGGCGAAAGAAAGGCTTCGCGATCCTCGGGGTGACCGTCCAGCCATCTGTGTAACTCTTCCTCAGTCAGGTCATCGGGGTAGAAGCCCGCTCCCGGTGGCTTGGGCGGCACACCTTCCATGAATGCCGCATCGTGATCCAATCGGTCGTAGGGGCCGCCCTGCATCATGAAGAAACGCCTGACAGGGTCATCTCCCGGGCGCTCGGCTTCCAGCTTCTCACGCAGAGGCACGGCCACGTGCGACGTCTGACGCCAGAAGATCTCGTCGGCCAAGCGCGCGGCGTTCAGCAGCTCGCCGAGCAGGGCGCGCTCGCCTTCCTCCAGGCCGCCGAGGTCGAGCTCCATCGGCGTCAGCGCGTATTTCTTCATGCGGGCTTCGATCTCTGAAACTGAGCTCTTCATCATTCGATCCTGTCTTAGATCTCGATACCGATTGAACCGCGAACCCCGTCAGTGACGGCTGCTGCTTGCCATTTCACCAGTTCGTATCTAGCATGTATAAGGGCAGCCATCAAACCCTGAGCTTTTGGAGAACGAGTCCGATGTACCACCGTGGGCTGCCGCTCTTGGCACTACTTCTCATGTTGTCACAAGCCTGCGCCGAACGCGAGCGGATCGGCATAGGCCCCACCGAACCTCAGGTTTCGCCAGCCGTCACCGGCACTTATGCGGCGACTCGCTTTCTGGTCGAGCGCGAAGGTCGAGTCAACGACCTCATCGGCGAGCCGGACACGCGGCTGGACTTGCGCCTCAACGGCGACGGGAGCGCCAGGGGTCAGTTGAAGATCGGGACCGACCCGCAGCTCAGGACGAAAAGCGATCTTCTGGGCACTTGGCGGCTGAGCGTGCCGAACCTTGTAACATTCGACTTCACGAGCCCCACCTTCCTCGAGGAAGTCGGCTTCCAGATCGTCCATGACGGCCTGCGCGGCGAGTGGTTCGGCGATGACGTGCGAGTCGTCATCGAGCTGAAGAAGCTCGACTAGCCTCAGTCCTGACGCGAGAAGTTGGCCAGCCGCTCGATAGCCAAATCCTGAAGGTACTCCGCCGCGTCCACCGACTCATCGAAGTTGTTGACGATAATGCTGAAGGCCAGCAGCTCGCCGTCGCGCGTGGTCACGTACCCGGAGAGCGCTCGCGAGTTGGAAATGTAGCCCGTCTTGGCCCGAGCGTTGTTTTCCGCTAGCGTGCCTTTCATCCGCGACCGCAGCGTGCCATCGACGCCGGCGATCGGAAGCGCGTCGTAGAACACGTCGAACTCCGGCCCCCGCGCCATTACCCTCAGCAAGCGGACGATGGCATCGGGGCTCAAGTAGTTGTAGCGCGACAGGCCCGAGCCGTCGACGTAGATGTAGGACGATTCGGGTATGCCCCAATCCGTGAGTGTCGCCTCGACGGCCCTGCGACCAGCCGCGACGCTGCCCGTGTCCGTCTCCACCACACCCAGGTAGCGCAACAACATCTCGCCGATCTGGTTCTGGCTGCGCTTCAGGAAGGGCTTCACGATCTCCGTCAGCGTCGGCGACTCGTGGGTGAACAGCGTGACGAGCGTATCCGCCGGCGGATAGACGTCGAGACTGTCAGCATCGATCGCTGCACCGCCGACGTCGATGCCCTGGGACTCCAAAGTCTCGCGCAGGACGGTGACGAAGAAGAGCGTGGGATCGTGGGGTGCGATGTAACGGGTCACGGTATCCTGGCCGATCCAGATACTGCCCCAAAGGCGGGCCTCGTTGGTGAAAGGCCTGCGCTCGGCCCGGATAGAGATCTCGGTGCTGTCCGCGACGGTGGTGATATCGGCGGCGAGCGCCAGGTAGTCCGTGGGCGGCAGGCTTACCAGCCCGGCGGCCGCGCCCAAGGAGTCGCCCGGCACGATGCGGTAGGTCACAGCGCCTTCGTTGTACAACAGCGCTCCGATCTCGGCGGCGTAGTAAGCATCCAGGTAGTCCCAAGCCCAACCGGGACCCAGATGCACGTCATCGAACAGGTTGTCGTCACCGACGATGTTCCCCGCGATGCGCTCCACACCTCGTGCTTTCAGCGAATCGGCCCATGCTCTGAACACCGCCAGCGGATCGTCGTCGTAGAAGCGCTCGGAGATCGCCGGGTCGCCGCCGCCCACGATGATCAGGTCGCCGGTCAGCGTACCGTCCGTCTCCGGCCGCGCCGTGGCCGCCACCCGGGTCAGAAACCGATGATCCGGACCGAGGCGCGTCAGCGCGACCGCCGCCGTGACCAGCTTGTTGTTGGACGCCGGCATGAAGAGCTTCTCGGCGTTCTGCCTGTACAGTATCTCGCCCGTCTCTATCGACTGGACCATCACCCCCCAATTGGCGTTTCTGAACGCGGGATCGGCGAAGATCTCATCGAATTCCACGCCCAGCGCAGCTTTCGCTCCGGCCGGCTCAGGCTGGCCGGGACCGGCGCCCGCGGGCGCACAGCCGACCGCGCCCAGGATGGCGGCCAACAGCAGGATGCCGGGCCGTGTCGGTCCTCCGAGGGTCGTGCCGAGGGTCTCCAACGAAGGCAACCGGCATCGCGCTCGGCAACGCGAAGCTTGTACCGCGAACATACTGGTCATCCTGCCACCCACTCCTCTCGGGTCTCGTCGCGATCTGGCAGTAGCAGAGACTTGAGTATAGCCGCCGCTAGAGGGGTCGGGTAGCGACACGGCCTACCCGGCGTGGCTCCGGGCCCCTATCTTCTATTTCTCACGCCCAGACCTCGTGCTGGACTTTATTGCAGGGATGGAAGCGAAGATGGGCAAGAACGAGTACAGGATCGAGCGCGACACCCTCGGCGAGATGAAAGTCCCGGCGGACGCCTTGTACGGGGCGCAGACACAGCGGGCCGTCGAGAATTTCCCGGTAAGCGGGTTGCGCTTCCCGCGCCGATTCATCAACGCGCTGGGCGCCATCAAGATGACGGCGGCTGAGGTCAACATGGCGTTGAAGGTGGTCGATGATCGTCGTGGCAAGGCGATCGAGCAAGCCGCCCGCGAGGTGATGGACGGATCGTTGGACGAGCAATTCGTCGTCGACATCTTCCAGACGGGATCGGGCACGTCGACGAACATGAACGCGAACGAGGTGATCGCCAATCGCGCGACATTGATCCTCGGCGGCAAGATCGGTTCGAAGGAGGTTCACCCCAACGACCATGTCAACCAGGGTCAATCGAGCAACGACGTGATCCCGACGGCATCTCACGTCGCAGCGTGCACCGCGATAGTGGAGGACCTGCTGCCCGCTCTACGGAAGCTGCAGGGCGCTCTCGAGGCCAAGGCCCGGGAGTTCGCCGACGTCGTCAAGACCGGCCGCACGCATCTGCAGGACGCCACGCCCATCACCCTAGGGCAGGAGTTCAGCGGCTACGCCAGCCAGGTCGAGCACGGCATCAAGCGGGTCGAGAACGCGTTGCCGCACCTGCGAGAGCTCGCCATCGGCGGCACCGCCGTGGGCACCGGCCTGAACGCCCACCCCGAGTTCGCGAGCCGCGTTTGTTCCGGGCTCTCGAAAATCTTCGAGCAACCCTTCGTCGAGGCGCCTAACCACTTCGAGGCGCAGGCCGCCCGCGATGCGCTGGTCGAGGCGAGCGGCGCGCTCAGGACCGTTGCGGTGAGCCTGAGCAAGATCGCCAACGATATCCGTTGGCTGGCAACCGGTCCCCGCTGCGGGCTGGGTGAGATCTCGATTCCCGCGACCCAGCCGGGCTCGTCGATCATGCCGGGCAAAGTGAACCCGGTGATCCCCGAATCGGTGCGTCAGGTCTGTGCACAGGTGATGGGTAACGACACGACCATCATGGTGAGCGGGAACGCGGACAACTTCGAGCTGGCCGTAATGATCCCCGTCATGACCTACAACCTGCTGCAGTCGGTCGAGCTGCTCGCGAACGTCGGTCATATCTTCGTCGACAGGTGTATCTCCGAGATCGCGGCTGATCGCGAGAAGTGCCGAGCCTATGCGGAGCGCAGTCCGGCGTTGGCTACGGCGCTGGCGCCGATCCTCGGCTACGACAAGGCGGCAGAGATAGCGAAGCAGGCTTTAGTCAAGAATAAGACGATTCGTGAGCTGGTGGTCGAGGAAGGCCTGATGGACGCCGGCGAGGCGGACAAGGTCCTCGACCCGGCCAAACAGACGGGCAAATAATGGCGCATAAGAAGACCAAGAAAGCCGGCGCAGCGCAGCGCCGGCTGTTCCGAGTGATCTTCCGAGGCCGCGAATACCTCGGGACGGCCGAGCAGTTCCACGCCAAGGTGGTGGCAGCCGACTTCGCCACCGCCCTGAGCCGGGCCTGCGAAGCGATGAACCTCGACCCCGCCCGCTTGGACGGAGCGGCCGTGACCTTGATCGCCGAGGACACCGAACTGTCTGACGGCAAGGTGTTCGACTTCGCCACCCGCTCGCGCGGCTTCGGTGAGCGGGGCGGCTGGGTCTTCCGCGATCTGCTGCCACGGAAGGAGTACACCGGCCCAAGAAAGACGGAGGCGCTGTAGCGAAATCCGGCGAGCGAAAGGTTAAGGGCCATGGCCCGTGAGGATCGCGAACGCTGGGACCAGCGTTACCGAGCCGGTGACTGGGCCGATCTGCGTGAGCCCGCACGCATCGTATTAGACGCCGAGGCCTGGCTCGATCCGCCAGGCCTCGTTCTCGATCTGGCCTGCGGAGCGGGCCGCAACAGCCTTCACCTGGCCCGCAGGGGCTTTTCCGTCGTCGCCGTAGACATCTCGTGGGAGGGGCTGCAACGTCTGGCGCGCCGATCGCGTGAACGGCGTCTGTCCGTCTATCCGATTCACGCCGACCTCGATCGCTTCGCCCTGCCAACCGGCGCCTTCGACGTCATCATCAACGCCCGCTTCCTCCTTCGTTCTCTGTTTCCCAAGATTCGCGGCGCGCTGCGGGCCGGCGGCCTTCTTCTCTTCGAGACCTTCAGTACCGACGAGATCGACGTGCTGGGCGGCGACATCAGACGCCCCTTCGCACTCGAGCCCGGCGAGCTGCGAGCGGCGTTCGCTGACTACGAACTGTTGCTCTACGAGGAGGGTATCTTCGACGAGCCGGAAGGCGAGCGCGGGCTGGTCCGCATGATCGCCAGAAGACCAGCCGCCGGGCCGGCAACCTAGGCGAACCGACACGCGCCAGCACCGCCGTAACCGGCCGGCGGCCGCTTGAGGAAGGTCGGCGCCTCCGGCTTCAGTGTTCCAGGCTGACAATCAGCATCTTCAGTTCGGTCATGTCCTGCAGGCTGGACGCGACACCCTCGCGACCCAGCCCCGAATCCTTGACTCCGCCGTACGGCATGTTGTCGATGCGGAGGGTGGGATAGTCGTTCACGACCACACCGCCGACATCCAGGTTCTCATACGCATATCGAATCAAGCGGATGTCGTGAGTGAAGACGCCGCTTTGCAGGCCGTACTTCGAGTCATTGACGATCCTCACGGCCGCCTTGAAATCGTCGTAGGGTCTGACGGTCACGACGGGGCCGAAGATCTCCTCACACTCCACCTTCATGTCGGGCTTCGTGTCCGTCAGTACCGTCGGCCACACAAGGCATCGCTCGCGTCGATTGCCCGCGAGCACCCGAGCACCGCTACCCTCGGCCTCGGCAATCCAGGAGATCACCCGCTCGGCATGCTTCTCCTCGATCAACGGCCCGATATCGGTATCCTCGTGCAGCGGATCCCCCACCTTCAACAACTCGGTTCGCTGCACCAGCTTCTCACAGAACTCATCATAAAGCGTCCGGTGAACCAGCACGCGCTGCACACTGATGCAACTCTGGCCCGCATAGCCGTAGCCACCCGCCGCCGTTCGCTGCACCGCCCAATCCAGATCGGCGTCCGAATGGACGATGGCGCCCGCATTCCCGCCCAGCTCCAGCACCACCCGCTTCTTCCCCGCAATCGACTTCAGGTGCCAACCGACAGCCGCCGAGCCAGTGAACGAGAGCAGCTTGAAGCGCTCGTCGCGCACCAACGGCTCGCCGACCTCGACCGTACAATGAAGCACGCTGAGCGATTCGGGCGGCAGCCCCGCCTCATAGCAGATTTCGGCCAGCTTCAGCACGGTGACCGGCGCTTGCTGCGGCGGCTTGAGGACCATCGTGCAGCCGGCCGCGATGCAGGGCGCCAGTTTGTGAGCGGCAAGGTTGAGCGGGAAATTAAATGGGATGATCCCGACGATCGGGCCGAGCGGGAAACGGTGAAACTGGGCTGCATAGCCCTCACCCCAGGGCACCACGTCGACCGGCACGATCTCACCGGCCAAGCGCTTGGCCTCCTCCGCCGCGATGTTGAAAGTCGCAATCGCTCGGCTCACCTCCACCTGCGCGGCCTTGATCGGCTTCCCGCACTCCAGCGCCAGCGCCTCCGCCAGCTCGCGCCGACGCCGCTCGATTCCGCTCGCTACACCGACACAGATTTGGGCGCGCCGTACCCGCGACAGCGCCCGCATCTCCGCGAACGACGCCACCGCCGCAGCGATCGCCGCCTCGCGCTGTTCCGGCGTGGCCAGCGGCACCCTGGCGATGATGTCGCCGTTAAACGGATTGACCACCTCGTCGACTTCACCGGACTCCACCATGGCGCCCGCCACCGGAAGCTTGTAGTGCTCGATCACGACTGAACCCCCCGCATAGGTCTCGCGCTCGTTGGCCAAACTAACACTCGATGCCCCGGTTCGCCGCCTCCCATAGAAAAAGCCCGGACGCTGCGCGCCCGGGCTGAGTACCCCCACGGGGAGTCGAACCCCGGTCTCCTGGCTGAGAACCAGGTATCCTAGGCCACTAGACGATGGGGGCCCAATCGGGCCGAAAATCTTATGAGAGTTCTCTTGGAGGTCAAGGCCCGAGGAACGCGGCTCGGCTGGAGCCGCCCGACCGAGAGGCTGAAGGGTTCAGATCGCTGTGCAGATCAAAGAGGGAGCTGCCGGGTGAGCTATTGTAGAGACAACGTGGTGAGCCTAACGGTCGGGCGGTCCATTATCGACATAAACTCTTCCTTATGTCCTTCCTGACTAATGCAGCGTCTATCGCGGGGGATTTGCAGGGCACCCGGCGGGAAGTGGGTGACTCAGCTTTGCTGACCTGCGCTACTTTACCTTAGCAGCAGGCGTGCCAAAAACGGCCCCGCCAAGCTGCCGAAGCAAGGCTGAAGCGCCTATCTCACCATAACTATTATACTTAAGTATCCTGAACGGACCCGGGCCGGACAGCAGCTACCCGGCCCGGGGCCGCGTCTGTCACCAGGCAAAAAGCGCAAGATTCAGTCAATTTGCCTGAGACACGCGGCAAAATCGGTAAATGAGACCACAAAAACGCTCGGCCACCCCCACAGCCCAGATCTCGGGGGGCGGCCAAGCGATCGGCCGGCGCCCATCAATCGTTGCGCTAGCGCAACACCTGCCGGACCTTGCCTACTCCTCCTCGCCGGCCCGCCGCTGGCCCAGCTCCCGGTCCAGCATTAGCAGCGCCGGCGCGTGGTCGCCGATCATCTTCAGCCTCTGGACCGTGGCGTTCGCCGAGGCCTCCTCCTCGACCTGCTCGTCCACGAACCAGTCCAGCATGTTCTTGGTGGCGTGGTCGCTCTCGCCGATGGCCAGGTCAACCAGCTTGTGAATGAGGCTGGTGACGTGCTGCTCGTGCTTGTAGGCGTTCTCGAAGACGGCCCGGGGGGAATCCCACTTCGTGGGAGGAGCCGCGATGGCCGCAAGCTTGACGCTCCCTCCGCGCTCGTTGATGAAGCCGAAGATCTTCATCGCGTGCGCGACCTCTTCCTGAGCCTGCGCCTTCATCCACGCCGCCATACCCTGAAGGTCTTGGCTCTCTAAGTAGGCGGACATCGCGAGATAAACGTAGGCCGAGTAGAGCTCGGCGTTGACCTGACTGTTTAGCGCCTCCTCCATCTTGCTGCTCAGCATGAAACATCTCCTTCTATAGATGCCAGGCGTTGACCCGCCAGCGAAGCAGGGCAACCACTGGGTCAGAGTGCATCACAACGAGGGACCCTGAGAATAGGGCGGACGCCGCGGCTTAACAATGGGTCCCGCGCCTGCCATCTCGCACTTTTCCCAAAGGCTCGCAGGTGCCAAGACCGCCAAGTTCAGTCGAGGAAGAGCGGGACGCGCTGGAAAGCGACGACGTCGACGAGGCCGAGGTCGGTGATCTTGAGCTCGGGAATCACCGCCAGGGCGAGAAACGACATGGTCATGAGCGGGTCCGGCAGGATGCAACCCAGATCGCGGGCGGCCGCGCCCATAGCCGCGACGCGGTCCCGCACATCCTCGAGGGGTAGATCGGACATGAGACCGGCGATGGGGAGTGGAACCGCGGCCAGCACCTGGCCGTCGGCCACGACGCACTGGCCGCCACCGTGCGCTCCGACGTTGCGTGCGGCGCTCACCATGTCACAGTCGCTGGCACCCACCACCACGATGTTATGGTTGTCGTGCGCCACGCTGGAGGCGATGGCACCGCGCTTCAGGCCAAAGCCTCTTACAAAGCCCAGCCCGACGTTCCCGGTGCCCCGATGCCGCTCGATGACGGCGATCTTCAGCAGGTCGCGCTCCGGGTCGGCGACGGCCGCTCCTCCTTCGACTTTCAACTCCTCGACGCTCTGGCCCGTGACGATCTGCTCGGGGACGGCCTCGATGACGCGGCCGCGGCTGCGACCGTGGGCTCGTACCGTCAGATCGAGTTGGTCCCAGTTCACCCAGACCCCTGAGCCCGGCGGCATTGGGGCGCTCGGGCGCGGGCCCAGATAGGTTCCGTCCTCGGCGACGACGCGACCGCCACAGATCACCTTTCGCGCCCGCAGTTCGGATAGGCTGTCGGTGACCAGGAGGTCCGCCCGATAGCCCGGAGCCACCATACCCAGGCCTCCCAGACCGAAGTAGTTCGCGGTGTTGATCGTGGCCATCTGGATAGCCGTGAGCGGAGCCAACCCTTCCGCGACCGCCAGCCGCACCAAGGCATCGATGTGCCCTTCCTCGAGCAGGTCCTCGGGATGGCGATCATCCGTGCAGAACGAGCAATTCGCCGCATTCTGCTCCGTCACCAAGGGCAGCAGGGTCCGCAGGTTTCGGGCGGTCGTCCCCTCGCGGATGAAGACGTGCATGCCGCGGCGCAGCTTCTCCCGCGCCTCCTCCAGTTCCGTGCACTCGTGGTCCGAACCCACGCCGGCGGCGGCGTAGGCGTTGAGCGGTAGGCCCGTCAGCCCGGGCGCGTGGCCGTCCACAGGCCGGCCGGCCGCCGCCTCGATCTTCGCCAGCACGTCGGGCAGGCCCAGGAAGACGCCCGGGAAATTCATGACCTCGGCCAATCCTATGACCCGCGGGTGCTGGAACAGCGACTCCAAGTCGGCCGCTTCCAGCCGGGCGCCGGAGGTCTCCATCTCGGTCGCCGGCACGCAGGAGGACGCCATGACGAACACCTGCAGCGGCAGCCCCTCGCTGGACGCGATCATGTAGCGAACGCCGGGAATACCCAGCACGTTGGCGATCTCGTGCGGGTCGGTGACCACCGCCGTCGTTCCCCTCGGCACCACGGCTCGAGCGAACTCGGGCACCGTCACCATACTGGACTCGATATGTACGTGCGCGTCGATGAGCCCAGGGCAAACGTACTGGTCACCGAGGTCGATGACTTCTTGAGCCTTGTAGTCCCCGAAGCCCGCTATCCGACCCTCGTAGATGGCGATATCGGCATCGTGAATCTCGGCGGAGCGGACGTTGACCAAGCGGGCGCTCTTGAGCAAGGTGTCCGCCGGCGCGTCACCACGAGCGACCTCGACCAGCCGCCGCCGTTGATCGGCCGGAATGGCTTCCCGCATCGCTTCGCCTACTTAACCCCGACGATACGCTCGATGATTTCCGGATCGTCGGGAAGCAGTCCGGCCACCGGCAGGCGCGGGACCAACTCTCGCCAATCGGGCCACATCTCGAAAGCACGCTTGAAGAGCGGCAGCGATTCGTCAACCTGGCCGACGGCCGCCAGCGTTGCCGCATGCCAGAAGACCATCTCGTGGTTGTCGGGCGTCAGCGACTCCGCTTCGCTGTACGCCGCGACCGCTTTCTCGATCTCCCCCTGCGTCATGTACTCGTCACCCGCGTTCATGTAGTTGTAGGCGCGCGCCACCGTCAGCAGCCGGCGCAGCTCCTTTATCGGCTCCGGGTGATCTTCGATACGCAGATCGAAGACTCGGCCGCTCCACGCCGGTAGGCTGCGATCGTCGCCGACCACGAGCAGCGCGGCCGACTGTTTTCCACGGATGTCGCCCCCCTCGGCCTGCGCCGCCTCCAAAGCGGCCATCATCCTCTCCGCCAGATCCCCCTCTGTCGATTCGTACGCCTCGACCATGGCATCGCAGACCGTCGACTTGAGCATCAGGTTGGCCTGCACCGAGTATCCTTCGCCTTCGTGGTCACAGTGCTCTATGATCGCGTTCGCACCGGTGTGCACCGCGACGTTACCCTGTGCGTCCACCATGGCGACCTGGCGCACGTCCGTATGTTCATCGCCTGCCAGCAACGCCCGCAAAGCCTGCTCGGCCGTCTTACCCGCGGCCATCAGCTCGAGACCCAACGGCCCGTAGCTCGCCTCGACGAAGGACTGCGTGGCGACCGCGCCCACTCCCGGCTGCGCCCAGGAGACTATGGAGCCAACAGAGAACCAGTGTGACTGCACCGCCACGCCCAGCTGGCCGCTCTCGGCGTCGCGAGCCACGATGGAATAAGTATGTGCCGGCCGCAGCGGACGCTCCGCCTCCTGCGCGGCGAGCGGCCCCTGGGTGGCGACGACATGCGCAAGAGCAAGCAGGATCAACGCCAAGCGCTCTCTCATACATCCCCCTATCTCGGATTGGCAGCGGCTGGAACCGCATTATAGCGACTGCACGCCCTTCCCGGTATCCGCCACGCGCCGGGCAGTGAAGTAGGCACCAGGACCTCAGCGAGCCCGGCGCGTGTAGTTAATCCGATCACTCAGCGAAGAAAGGCAGGACGCCGATGCAGCAGGCCATATCGGTAGACCCAGTCGTGTTCGCCAGGGGTGGTGGGAGCCCTGCCAGTCCGGACGCCGCCGAGGAAGGCGCTCCGATCCTCGACGCCTACAGCCAGGCCGTCATCGAAGTTGCCGAGAAGCTGCGGCCAGCGGTCGTGAACGTCTCGATCTGGGGGCGGCGGCGCAGTCCCTGGGAGGACCCGCCGAACGGCAACGGCTCGGGAATCATCATCGCGCCGGACGGCTTGATAGTCACCAACAACCATGTCGTCGAGAAATCGCGCCGGGTCGAGGTGGTCTTCGATGACGGCGAGGAGGCCGAGGCCGAGATCCTCGGAACCGACGCGGCCAGCGATCTCGCCGTCCTGCGCGCGAACGCCTCGGGCCTACCGGCAGCGGAGTTCGGCGACGCCGAGAAGCTGCGCGTCGGCCAACTCGTGATGGCTATCGGAAGCCCCTACGGCTTCCACTCCACTGTGACGGCAGGAGTCGTCTCCGCCCTGGGCCGGTCGATGCGCGGCGCTGCCGGCCGTCTGATCGACAATGTGATCCAGACGGACGCGGCCATAAATCCTGGTAACTCCGGCGGCCCCTTGGTGACCAGCTCGGCACGAGTTGTCGGAATCAACACCGCCGCCATCGGGCGCGGCGCCGGCATCGGCTTTGCCATCCCCGTGAACGACACGACCCGTCGGATCCTGGCCGCTCTCATATCGTACGGCATCTACCGGCGAGCCTACTTAGGCATCGCTGGCCGCGAGCGCCCCCTTTACGCCCGGGAGGCGCGCCGTCTCGTCCGCCAACAGCGCTTTGGCGTAGAGATCGCCGAGGTCGAGCCCGGCGGCCCCGCGGCGAAGGCGGGCGTTCGGCCCGGCGATGTCATAGTGACGCTGGACGGCCAGCCGATTGTGGGGATGGCCTCGCTGCAAGCCGCGCTCTCGCCAGAACGCATCGACCGCAGTATTACAGTGGAGATCGTCCGTCGCGATAACCTGATGCAACTGGATGTGCAGCTGGGCGTATGGCCGGCGCGCTAATCAAGTCCTCAACCCACTTCGGCGCCATCGCCGCCTGGGTGATGATCGCCTCCAGCGGCCCACTGGCCGCGCAGGTCGAGACGGCCGACCCTGCCGTCGCCGCCAACAACGCGCCCGCTGGACGACGCATCGCCACGCTGGACATGCCGATCTCTCCTACGATATCTCCTTCACCGGACGGGCGCTTCCTGGCGGTGATGCAGACGCGCCCGGACCCCGTCCTCTGGATCGTGCCCACAGACGGCGGCGAGCCCTTCGCCTTCAGAAAGATGTGGGCCGCCTACAAGCCGCGCTGGGCGGCGTCCGGCAACCGCATCGGTTTCATCGCGGTGATCGGGCCGCCGCGTGTATGGACGATAGAGATGGAGACCAGCAGCGGGCGGCCGCTGGATCCGCCGCGCCTGCTGTACCGGACCCCGGTCAACGCCTTCGCGTTTTCGCCGGATGCCGCCTCCATCGCCCTCGTTCCCCGCGAAACGACCGCGGCGGGTGCCAGCGAGGTCCATGTCGTCAATTGGGAGACCCGAAGCGTGGGCGTCCTGCTCCGTGAGAGAGGGGTCATTTACCAGCTCGATTGGTCCGCCGACGGCCGGTGGATCTACTACGGCCTGGCGCCCGCCCTACCGGCCGATACGGCCGACAGCTTGAAGCGCGTGGATATCTTCAATGGTTCTACGGAGACCGTGCTACAGGTGGGCGAATACCTGGGGCTCTCAGCGGACGGCGGGACCCTGCTCTACCGCCCGGTCGGCGCTGGCGACGGCAGAACGGTGGAGACCGCGAGCCTCGACGGCGCTCACCTCTCCACGTTCAGACTGCCAAACGGCTCAACGCCTACCTGGGGGCCGAGCGCGACGCTGCTTCAGGTTCGGACCAATCCGGCCGGCGACGAGATCTGGGCGATCCCGACACCAAATAACTAACTTGTCCGCCACGGTTGGATCTTCACCTTGACCGGCAGCGGATCTCTCCACTTCCACCGCTGACCCAGGCCCCTGACAGCTCTTCACCGTCCATCTCCGTGAACCGCAGGCTTGTGAGCCGTCCCGCCTCATCGACACCGATCAGCCAGGTCAGGTCGGTGCGGCTGGAGGAGAAGATGACCCGATCCTCGCTCCCGTTGCTCCACAGAAAGCGGCCCCAGTACTCGGCAGGCGTGCCTCCGCGCCGCCAGACAGCCCATGAATACCAGAAGGCAAACGCGTGCTCTTGGTGGCCCCATGACTTCCTCCCGATTCCGACTCAGGGACAGCTTTCTGATGGTCAGACGTTCCGCTATTCAGCTAGCGGCCAGATGACTCGCGGTCAAGTCGCCGCCGCTTGATAGAATAGTGAGCCTTTCGCAGCCATACGTGAAGGTGCCATCTTGGTGAACCACCGACTAACCGTTCCGGGAGGCTTGGCATGAACAGTCTGATAGTCATCGGCGTCATCGTCGTGATCGCCGGCATCGGCATCGTGCTCTACAACCAGCTCGCATCGCTGCGCGTACGAGCCGACGCAGCCTGGGCCGACATCGACGCGCAGCTCAAGCGCCGCTACGACCTGATTCCCAACCTGGTGGAGACCGTCAAGGGCTACGCCAGCCACGAGAAAGGCGTCTTCGAGCGCGTGACCGAGCTGCGCTCGCAGGCGATCGCCGCCCAGGGGCCCGCCGAACAGGCGAAGGCGGAGAACATGCTGACGCAGGCGCTCCGCTCCATATTCGCGGTCGCCGAGAACTACCCGCAGCTGCGCGCCTCCGAAAACTTCTCGCAGCTCCAGGGGACGCTCAGCGAGATCGAGGACAAGATCCAGGCCGCGCGCCGCTATTACAACGCCGTAGTTCGCGACTACAACACGAAGGTGCACGTCATCCCGTCCAGCCTCGTGGCTACGATGTTCAACTTCAAGGACCGCGAGTACTTCGAGCTTGAATCACCGGAGGAGCGCAAAGCGGTCCGCGTCGACTTCAGCGATAGGACCTGAGCCAGGAAAAGGAACATGTTGAGAAGTGCTCGAAGGCCACGTCGGGCGCCGGCATTTCTGGCCGCCGCCCTGCTCGCTCTCAGCTTGGTCAGCTCGGTCTGCGTGACACCCGCTCACGCCCAGCGACGGCTGACCATCACCTTCTTCGATGCCCGGTACACTGTCGGCCGCGACGGCGTGCTCGACGTCGAGGAACGCATCACCGTACGCTTCGATGGATCATGGAACGGCATCTACCGCTGGATCCCCGTGCGGTATGAGCTGGACGACGGCAGAAGGCACGAGATCGACCTCGACGTCCAGTCGGTGGAGGACGGCAACGGAAATTCGCTGCGCCGTGAGATCAAACGCCAGGGCGCCCTGGTCAACGTCAAGACGTGGGTGCCGCAAGCGCAGGATACCACTCACACGATCGTCTACCGATATCGTGTGCAAAACGGTCTGCGCTACTTCGACGGTGACGAGCAGATGGAGTGGGCTCACGACGAGCTTTTCTGGAACGTCACCGGCGACGAGTGGGAGATGCCGATCCTGCGCGCCCAGGCCATCGTAAAACTGCCCGACGAGGCACGCGGCATCCGCGCCGTCGCCTATACGGGTCCAAGCGGGGCCCGTGGACGCGACTACGAGCAGGAGATCCGCGGCTCCACGGTCTTGTTCGAGACCACGCGCCGGCTGGAGAGCCGCGAGGGTCTCACCGTTGTCGTCGGCTGGGAGCCGGGACTAGTAGCCAGACCGCCCGCCACGGCCCGACTGGCCCGCCTAATCAAGGATTACCTGTTCCTGCCGCTGCCGTTCATCGCCCTCTTCTTCATGGCGCGCCTCTGGTCGAGAAAGGGGCGCGATCCCGAGCTGAACCGCTCGGTTATGCCCCAATACGACCCACCGGAGGGGTTGAGTCCCGCGGAGGTCGGAACCTTGATGGACTTCAACGTCGACCCCCGCGACCTCTCGGCGACGATCATAGACCTGGCCGTCCGCGGCTATCTGCGGATCGAGGAAGTGCCGAGCCGATTCCGCAAGCGGCCCAAGGACCACATCATTCACATCCTGAAAGCTTGGACCGAGGCCGCCGAGCTCAAGCCGTTCGAGTCCAGCGTGCTGAAAGCTCTGCAAAAGGTCGCGGACGAAGAGGGCGAATACTCGGCGCGATCGGTCAAGGTGTCCGACCTGAAGCAGGAGTTCTATCGCGACGTCCCCGAGATCAAGCGCGGCATATACGACAGACTGACGGCGCCTCCCAAGATGTTCACGGCGCGGCCCGACAAGTTGCAGGGCAGGTGGGTCGCAACCGGCCTAGTCGTTGGCGGGCTATGCGTCGGCCTCGCCGTGCTTGCGCGCAAAGCCTACATCGGTGACCCGATCGTCACCTGGGGGGCAGTCATACTCGTCCCCATCGTCGTGATCGGGTTCGGCTTATTCATGCCGGCGCGCACCCTGAAAGGCGTCTGGGCGCTCCATCACATCCTCGGGCTCAGGGAGTACATCGACCGGGTCGATCGCGACCGACTGAAGTACGTCACCCTGGAACATTTCGAGAAACTGCTGCCCTTTGCCGCGGCGCTGGGACTCGAAAAGAAGTGGACCCAGGCCTTCGCGGCCATCCTCACCCAGCCGCCGAATTGGTACGTCAGCCACCACTCCGGTCCCTTTCACGCGAACTACTTCTCCAATTCGCTGAGCAGGATGACCACGCAAACGGGCACGGCGCTGGTCACCGCCCCACGCTCGGCGAGCGGGGGCTCCGGGTTCGGCGGTGGAGGCGGCTCCGGGGGAGGCTTCGGCGGGGGTGGGGGCGGCGGCTTCTGATTCGTCGACACGGCCCTGGCACCGCCGTCCCTGCGCGGCCGCCCCCGCAGCATTTCCTTGCCGCGCCGGGCGCTGGCGCTGACATTTGTAGGGAACCTCGAACT
>CP070722.1:275230-279053 GCA_020350785.1 Gemmatimonadota bacterium | reverse complement strand
GCGGTGATCGTCACGGACCCGAGTCCCAGCCCGGTGACCCGGCCAGCGGCGTCCACCGCGGCGATCGCGGGATCCGAGCTCGACCATGTGACCTGCCAGCCGGTCAGGGCCTCGCCGCTTGGGCCTAGCAGCGTCGCCGACAGCTGTAACGCTCCGTCGAGCGCTACCCCGGCCGAATCCGGGGCGACGGCCAGGGAAGCGACGCCGCGGGTCACCAACCAGTCCCCAGCGAAATCGAACCGCTCGCCCCCCTCGGATATGCTGCAGGTCACCTCGCCCTGCGCGCCGCTGGGCGGCTGACCGACGAGGTTCCCTTCGTACCGGCACCCGGCGGCCTCGAAGCTCACCGCTCTGCCGTCGAATCTGCCCGCCGAGAGCGACCCGGAGCCCGAGTTGTCGGCCGAGCCGCCCGGACCGACGCACTCGCCGGTCTGAGTGAAGTTGCCGGTGAACGTCGAGCCCGATTGCTGGATGACCGCCGTGCCCTCGGCCGTGCAGGTGATTTGGTGGTCGGCATCGACCATCGATGCATGGAACAGGAACGCCCCGCTGAAGTCGGGCGCGGGGCCCGTCGTGTCGGCGCCGTCGCCGCAACCCGCCAGAAGACCCGCTAGGATGAGAGACGCAGCAGAGTAGCGCATGGGAACCGCTCCGGGAGCGAATAGTTGCACGCTCTTGGCGGCCCATCACGTCTGCGCAAATCCGGCGGCGAAGTCGAGAGAGCGTTAGAGACTTCGGGCAGAATCCACGGCACCGCTTGGGGACTATACTAATGGTCATCGCTGGGGACCACAATCTCCTCGGACTTATCCCAGCGCCTGCACTCGGCTCGGCTTTGGCCGTTGCCCTGCCGGCGCGAGGCAGGTATTCGTTAGTTCTGGCTAGGTAGAAGGCTTCCAGCACGGCTCAGGCCTCGATCCGATGGAGGGGAAAATGAGACAGTTTGCGAGATCGATCGTGGTAGCGGCCTCGATGCTGACCCTGTTGGGGAAACCCGTATTGGCCCAGCTCAAGTGCGAGACGACGAACGACCCCGATGAGGTCCAGCTGATCTCCGACGATGTCCTGAACTTCCTGAAAGCCATCGAGAGGATCGATTCCGGGGAGAATGCCGAGATCGCTCTCGGGGAGGAGTATCTCGACAAGGCTTCTCCCGGGTTGAGGGAGTATCTCCGCGAACACGACCTCGACGCCGGGCAGTTTGCGGCAGCCATCTCCAAGGATCCGGAGCGATATTCAGCGCTGGAGAAACTCCCCGCGCAGCTGGCCTCGCAAGAGGATGAAGTGAGGAGGGCTTTCCACGAGCTGAACCGGATAATTCCCGAAGTGACCTTCATTCCCATCTACTACCTGGTTGGTGTACAGAGGGGATTCTTCGCCGAGCCTTCGGAGTACGGATTGATGATCGCCATCTCCGAGTTGGCGGAGGATCCCAGCCTGGTCGCCCTGGGGCTCGTCCACGAGACTGTTCATGTCCAGCAGGCGCTGACTGTCGGTATCGAGGAGTACATGCAGGTGTTTGGCCCGAAGATGAGCCTGCTGTCTCTGTCTCTGCGGGAGGGGGCGGCCTACTTCCTGACCACCCTGGCTCTCAACAGACAGACTCTGCCGGAAGCGTATGACTACTTCATCGAGAACGAAGAAGCCCTATGGGAGCAGTTCAAATCCGAACTGGGCAACCGCGATCCCGGGGAGTGGCTCTTCCGCAAGCCCGAAGACCGCAACAGGCCGCAGGACCTCGGTTATCTCATGGGCGCGAGGATCGTGGAGAGCTATTACAACCAAAGCAGCGACAAGGCGCAGGCCATCACGGACATCTTGGCCATCGTCGATTATCCCGACTTCTTGAAAAAGAGCGGCTACGGGAACTGAAGCCAGCGGCTCAGGTGACGTTGGCCGGTCCCACCCATTGAGTTGGCGTCGCCCTCCTCACGGTACGAAGCGGATGCTGTCTTGAAGGCTGCCCTGCCGGTTCCGCGCGCGCTTCCGCACGATTCGCTCCAGCGGCTGGCGGGCACTTTCGTTTTCGGGAACGACTTCTACGTGCCCGGCGGATCGCTCCGCTTGACCGTCAGCGATGGCTGGCTCTTAGACACCGGCCGCACACCGCCCGCGGCCCTGCTACCGCTCGCCACTGGTGAGTTTCTCTATCGGCCGACGTGGGCTCGCGTGCGATTCTTCGGTCGTGACGGAAGCCCCGCTGACTCGCTGGTGTTCGATGGCCGGTTCATCGCCGGCAGGCGAGCGGGGCCTTAGTCGTAGCTCCCTGCGGGGCCCAAGACTCAGTTGGCGCCCGCGCGATTTGCGCCCCCCGCGATCGATGCTCCGATCTCGCTCAAGATTTCCTCGCGAGTGGCGCGGTCGAATACGCGACCGCTGGCGATCACGGTGTCGACTAGTCGCGTGTTCTTCACGTCGGCGAGCGGGTCGGCATCGAGCAGGACCAAGTCCGCGCGCTTGCCGACCTCGATCGTGCCCACCTCGGCGTCCAACCCCATGAAGGCGGCGGGTAGCGCCGTGGCGCTGCGCAGCGCCTCCATCGGCGTCATCCCGTACGTCTCGACCAGCAGCGCAAGCTCGTCGTGCAGGCTGAAGCCCAGAAAGGTGCCTGTGGTGGGAACATCGGTGCCCGCCATCATCTTCACGCCCGCCTGCCGAGCCTCGAGCAGGAAGCGATTGCTGCTCGCGATCATCTGCTGAATGACCTCCGGCGGCGGCCGCTCGTCGTCGGCCGCATCCAACGCCACGGTCTCGATCCATCCTTCGCGGATCGTCCTCGACACGTAGCGGTTGCGGGCGTCGATCGACCCGTCGACATCCTCGGCGATGGCTCTGACACCCTCGAAGTCGAGCGTCTGGATAGCGTTCGTAACCAGAGTGGGCACGAGATGCGTGTCGTTGCGGAGCAGCGCTTCGAAGATCGCCTGCTTCTGTTCAGGGGTTCTCTCGTCGAACCCGGGGAAGATGTTGTGCTCGATGCTGCGCTGGCCGCCGTCGGCGCTCTCCTCGAGGCTCAAGATCCAAACGTAGTGGCCGACGAGGTGCGTTCCGGCGTCCGCCGCGGCGGCGGCGATCGCGGCGAAGACCTCAGGCGACTGGGCATGCCGGATCTTGATGAAGTCGGCACCTAGCGCCCTCAGTGAGTCCACGACCGTTCTTGCCTCTCGCGGGTCACCCACCATGATCCGCGTGTTCAGGAACTTCTCTACAGCTTCTTCGTCTGCGCCTTGCTCGCGCATCAGGTCGATGTATTGGGCGACCCAGTTGGAGCTTTCTACGGCCATGCCCGCGGTCTTGATTCGAGGGCCCACCAGCCTGCCGGCCTCGATTTCTTCACGCATCGCTGCGGTCAACTCGAGGTCGCTCCCCATGTCGCGGACGGTGGTCACTCCGTTGACGATGAAAAGGGCGAGGGTGCCGTCGAGGTCGCGGAGGTGCACGTGCATGTCCCACAGGCCCGGGATGAGGTACTTGCCGGTTCCGTCGATGACGTGACCCGATGCGGGATATACGAGGGATTCGTCCTTGCCGATCGCAGCGATCCGGCGCCCCTCGATGACCACGGTCATAGCACGTTTTGCGTCGGCGCCCGTTCCGTCGATGACGGTCACGTTGCGGACGACTAGGACATTCTGCTGCTGGGCGCAGCCGAGTGAGAGCACGAGCCCCAGGTTGAGGGCTAATACCAGGGATCCTTTCACGTAGAATCTCTCCTAGCGGCCCACTGGAGGCGGCCCCTCGTTTTCGTTCGAAGCGGCCCGCTCCTGGTTGGTGCACCTGCGAGCCTGCGTTTGATCGGGAACGACCTTGCCAGAAAGCATGC
>CP070722.1:269224-275130 GCA_020350785.1 Gemmatimonadota bacterium | reverse complement strand
CTACACGAAGGCCGAGACGCACATCCAGAAGACGGTCGACCTGGAGCCGAATGAGCCAGTCCTCTGGGTCAACCTCGGTGACGTGCAGCGGGGTAGCAATCGGTTGATGGAGGCGCGGGAATCGTACCGCAAGGCGACCGAGCTGGATCCGATGAACGACCTCGCCTGGTCTAAGAGTGGGCATGCAAACTCATTCCTCGGAAACTTCGACGAGGCGCGCAGCGACTTCGAACAGGCGGTGGCGACAGCGGAGGATCAGCAGAAGATCGGCTGGGGCCAGTTCAAGGCCTACGTCAACATCTACGCAGGAGATCCTGCGGCCGCGATCGAGGAGCTCAAGACCCTCTACGAGAAGATCGAAACGGCCGGTATTCCCGATGACCAGGTCCTCGGAGCAAAGACCGGCGTCCTGAACGACGTCGCGACGATCGCCATGCACCACGGGATGTTGGAGATCGCGACCGAGGCGGTGACACGGCGGAACGAAGCCTGGATGCAGAACGCCGAGCAGGTCGGTAGCCAGGAGTTCAAACGTGGTGCCGAGGCGAACGTGGCTCTGTGGCAGGGTACGCTGGCAGCCCGAAAGGGTGACTTCGCCACGGCCCGTGCGAAGGCCGACGAGCATGCGGCACTCCGCGAGCCAGAGAGCAATCCTCGCAAGATGGAAACCTATCACAACCTGGTGGGCCTGATCGAGCATTTGGAAGGGAACTACGCCGCCGCAACCGAGCACTACCGCCAGGGCAACCTGAACAACGTGTACGTCAAGTACTATCTGGCCCTGGCCGAGGAGGGTGCCGGGAACGCGGAGGAAGCGAATCGCCTTTTCAAGGAGGTTGCCGAATACAACTTCAACTCGGCCGCCGTTGCCTGTATCAAGAGCGACGCGATGGCAAGGGCGAAAGAAGCGATGATGTAGGCGCCCCTTCCGGCTTACGTTTCAGCGGGTCAAGGCCGGCTATCGCAGCGATGGCCGGCCTTTCCGCTGTCCGGCGCGGCGAAGCCAGTATGTGCCTGCCATGTAGCCAGCCAGGCTGGCGGCTGTTCCCGTGATCGCCGATGGCAACAGCGCGAACACGAAGACCGCCCACGCCACAGCGCCGCCGCCCGCGCCCCCCGACGTTAGCTGTTCGGCCAGCGTCACAGACGCGCCACCCAACGTATCGTCCGGCGCGACGAGGATGAACTCCAGCGCCTCCCGGGCCACCCAGACGACGGCGCCCAGTCCCATCGCCAGGAGTGCCGGCAGTTCGCCGCGGGGCCGCCCGTACAGACCGAAGACGAGCGGGACGAACAGCGCCACCAGTCCGATGGACAGCGACAGCTCCAACAGCTCGAGGATCGTCTTGCCTGAAAACGCGGTAGCCAGACTGGCCAGCGTGATGAGTAAGACCGACAGCCGGTCGGCCATCAGGCCGCGTCCGCGGAACGCCGCGAGCCGCGCCAGCAGGTTGTGTCCGAGGATCGTGGCGGGCGAGAGCACCGCGCTGGTGGCGGTGGAGACGATGATCGAGACCAGCGAGACGACGAAGACGATGGTGAGGGCGGGCGCCAGGTATTGCGAGGCGAGCACGGCCAGGATCTCGCCGTCCCCGTCACCCGGAAGCAAGATCCGCGAGGCCAGGCCCAGACCCACCGGGATCAACCCGAAGCCGATGTAGACGACCCCCGCCAGGACGCAGGCGTTGACCGCGGTGCGCGCGCTGTTCGACGCGAAGACGCGCTGCATCAGGTCCTGTCCGGGGATGTTGCCCAGAACGCCGCTCCCCCAGGTGCCCAGCCAGACGATGGCCGCCGCGGCCCCCGCTTCCGGCAGCAGCGTCAGCGCCTCGCCCGGCGTCTGCTCGAACAGGCGGCCCAAGCCCGCCGCCAGCGAGCCGCCGCCCAACTGCGCGAAGCTGGCAACCGCGAGGACGACCAGGGTGACCAGCACGATGCTCATCTGCAAAGCATCGGTCAGCGTCACCGACCACATGCCGCCGATCAGCGTGTAGGCGAGCACGATGCCGGCGGCGATCAGCATGCCGGCCGTGGGGTCGACGCCGAAGAACGTGGTCTGGATGCCGGCCAGCGCCAGGTACTGGGCGGCGATCCAGCCGAAGTAGCCGGGCACGAGGATGAGGCTGGCGACGACCTCGGAGCGCGGGCCGAACGCTCGGCCGTAAAAGTCGGCGATGGTCAGCAGCCGCAGGTTCCACAGCGGCCTGGCGAAGAACAAGCCTGCCACGATGAGCGCGACCCCAGAGGCGAAGGGATCGAGCACGGTTCCTCTTACGCCCTCGGCACGGGCGGCCTCGGCGGCGCCCAGGATGGTGGCGGCGCCGAACCACGTGGCCAGCAGCGTCGCCCAGGCCAGCCACAGCGGCAGGCGTCGCCCGGCGACGACGTAGTCCTCTTCGCTCCTGACGCGCTTCGCCGCGAAGAGGCTGACCGCGAAGAGGCACACCAGGTAGAGGCCTAGCAGAGCACCGAGCAACGTCGACACCGAAGAAGCGTGACCTTGTGAATGGATTGGCTAAACGGGAACCCTGCGGCGCCCACGGGTATTGAAACGGCACACTATCGGACGGTCGCGTGCTCGCGTCAAGGCGGTATATTCGTGGGTACGCAGGGCAGGGAGCACAACGGCGGACCGGCTGAGCGAGAACGGAGGCTCAAATGGCACGAGTGCGCGTTTTCATCGTGGCGGCCGCATGGGTCGTCATCGGTGGGCTTGGGCTCACCGCAGCATCTCAGGGCGGCTTCGCGCAGGATGCGGCCGAACCTTATGTCATCGGCGAGTCGTTCTCCATGCACTCGAACGTCCTGGGCGAAGACAGACGGATACTGGTGTACACGCCGAACGGATACGAGGGGTCCGGCGCCACGTACCCGGTGATGTATCTGCTGGACGGCGATGCTCACTTTCACCACACAACCGGCATCATCGATTTCCTGTCGCGAAACGGTCAGATGCCGCAGCTGATCGTCGTCGCGGTACCCAACACTGACCGGACCCGGGACCTGACGCCGGTGACGGCGACCGACACCGCGAACCGATTCCCCACCGCCGGTGGCGCCGACAACTTCCTGAGCTTTCTCGCCGACGAGCTGATGCCCTACGTGAACGCGAACTACCGCACGGCGCCGTACAGCATTCTCGTCGGGCACTCGTTCGGCGGCCTGTTCGCGGCCTACGCCCTCCTGGAGCGGCCCGACGCTTTCGACGCCTACGTCTCGATCAGTCCTAGCCTCTGGTGGAACGACGGGGCGATGATCGCCGAGGCCGAGGACTTCTTCGCCAATCACGATGACGCTGACGCCTTTCTCTACATGACTATGGGCAACGAGGGCGGTCAGATGCTCGCCGGCGCCTGGGAGTTCGCCGCCGTGCTCGAGGAGATGGCACCCGAGTCGTTCGACTGGGAGTTCGCCCTGATGGAGGAAGAGACGCACGGCTCGATCCCTCACCGCACCACCTATCGCGCGCTGGAGCGGCTGTACGACGGCTGGCAGATTCCCGACTTCGGTCGTCTGGCCGACGAGGGAGGACTGGAGGCGTTCGACGCCCATTATGCCAGTCTGTCAGGCAAGTACGGGTACGAGATCGTCACGCCCGAGGGCGTCGTGAATCAGTTGGGCTACTGGTATCTGGGCCAGGACCGGGTGCCGGAGGCGATCGCGACCTTCAAGCGCAACGTCGAGGTCTACCCCGGCTCGGCCAACGTCTACGACAGCCTGGGGGACGGGTACGACGCCGCTGGCGACCTGGTGATGGCGGAGCAGAACTACGCCAGGGCGGTGGAGCTGGCCGAAGCGACGGACCATCCGAACCTGGGCGTGTACCGGGCCAACCTGGAGCGGATCCGCGAGG
Source organism: Gemmatimonadota bacterium (assembly GCA_020350785.1). GTDB lineage: Bacteria > Gemmatimonadota > Gemmatimonadetes > Palauibacterales > KS3-K002. The sequence continues at coordinate 271,277 of CP070722.1, read as the reverse complement.
CGATCGGCTCCAGATAGGAACTGAAATCTCGAAGCGCGGCCTCCAAGAAGACCGCCTCGACCGGACGCTGCGTGAGCGGCAAGGGCCCGGCCCACTTCGGTGGCCGGGCTCTTCGCATACAGAGCCCACCGATTCCTTGATAGGAAGATGATACGGCCACCGATGTTCACTGGAGTCGGACGACAGAGGAGGGTTGCGAAATGACTAGTTATGACTATCTTATGACTATGATAGAGGTCAGAATCGCCGAACTCAAGGCCCGGCTCAGCGAGTACCTGAGGAGCGTTCGACGCGGGCGATCGATCACAGTGCTTGACCGGGATACGCCCGTTGCACGCTTGGTCCCCTATGTCGAGCGCGACCTGCTGCGAGTACGCGAACCGAAGGAACCCGGGGGCTCGATTCACGATGTGGAATTGCCGCCGCCGCTTCGCCTCGATTTGGACGTTGTGGAGCTTCTCCTGGAAGAGAGGCAGGGGGAAAGGTGATCGCCTATCTGGATTCCTCGGTTTTGCTTCGCGAGGTGCTCGGGCAGCCCAACAAACTGAAGGAGTGGTCGAGGGTCGAGACCGGGGTCGCCAGCGCCGTGGTTGAGGTTGAGTGCTTGCGAACTCTGGATCGCCTCCGGCTTCGCGTTGGCATGTCCAATCAAGATCTCGCCGATCGGCTCGAGGTGGTGCACAGACTGATGGACAAGCTGACCCTGATTGAACCGGTCGAGGCCGTATTGAAGCGCGCGGCCCAGCCCCTGCCGACGCCGCTGGGAACGCTGGATGCTATCCATCTCTCCACCGCGATCCTATGGAGGGAGCTACGGGGTGAGGAGCTGGTGATGGCAACTCACGACCAGGCACTCGCCACTGCCGCCAGAGCGTCGGGCCTGCGAGTCATTGGCGTCTGAATCGGCAAGAAAGCGAAGGGGCCGTAGGCCAGAGCGGCGGCGACCCAGCATCGGGCTTGATCCGCCGCGGCTGCTTGACTCTCTTGGAGTTTCATGATGCTTGCACGAAATGCCATGGTAACCGGGGGAGAGCCGGTGGGGACGGTGAGAATCAGCTCGAAGGTCGATGAGAAGCTCTGGCCGACGAGTCGAACCAGAGTATCTCGGGCCTGCTCACCGAGGCGATTCGAAAGTTCTTGCGGCGCAGTCGGGTTAGGCCGGTGGTCCTGCGGCATCTCGAAGACTCGATGGAAGAGAACGAAAGGTTGGGTCGTCTGCTGGCAGGGTGAATCGGCCGATACAGGTGAAGCCAACGTCTCTTGATCGGCCTCATCGAGCTTGGCCAGTGCGACTTTGAGCAGCGGCTCCCGTGGATTCCGGGGGCCTGGCTGATTGAGCGTGCTGGACGGGTCTCCGGCAACTGTTAAGTTTGAGCGCGGTACAAGAACCAAGTAGTGACGGGGCGTGGCGCAGTTCGGTAGCGCGCCTGCTTTGGGAGCAGGAGGTCCCCGGTTCGAATCCGGGCGCCCCGACTATATCCCGCGCGGTCTTTCGGCCCGTCGGCCGACCGGGGCAGACTCGCGACATGACCTACCGACGTGACCTTCGACCCAAGGACCGAGCTTGTTCCCGAAGTCGGTCTCCGGAGCCCGCTAGAAATCGATCCCAATGCCGAAGTATATGCGAAAGTCATCTTTCTTCGGCACGTTGCCCTCGGCGTCGCGCCTGGGGTTCTCCACCCGATCCCAGGTGAGCGATGTGTCGAGGTCCAGGAACGACAGTAGCTCGTAACTCAGCAGCGCGAAGGTGTGATAAGTTGTACCGTCCGTATCCGGCACCGTGATCTGGGAACGGTGATTGAACGAGAGTTCGAGCGAGCCCGTGATATCGAGGTCGAACGATGTAGTTGGGATGACTGAGCCACTGCTCTCTTCTTCGGAATCGCCGGGTGCTACCGACACGAAGTGTGTGGACTGGTAGCCGCCCCCGAGCTGCACCCACCACTCGAAACTGCTTTTGCGCGCCAGAAACAGGCCGACGGCGGCGGCTGCGGTCCAGCGTGGATTGATGTTCTGGAACTTGTCCACGAAATACTCGCCAGCCAACGGGGTG
>CP070722.1:266355-269124 GCA_020350785.1 Gemmatimonadota bacterium | reverse complement strand
GAGATTTGTGTCGATCACCCGGCTCCAAGCATCCGGCTCGATCTCGTCGACGGGACCGAAGCCACCACCGATTCCCGCGTTGGCCACGAGGATATCAAGCCCCCCGAATTCCCTGACCACATCATCGACCAATGTCTTGACATCGGCCAGCTTGCACACGTCGGCCCGAACGCCCGTGGCTCGGCCCTCGCCGGCAAAATCGATTTCCTCCGCCGCCGCGCTTGCCTCATCCGCGTTCCGCGAGCACACGACGACATCTGAGCCCGCCTCGCACAAGGCTTTGGCTATCGCCCGGCCGATTCCTTTGCTGCCCCCCGTCACCAAGGCGACCTTCCCCTCGAGATTCGGCATTCTAAGTCCTCCGTGACTCGTACCCCGATTATCCGCCGAAATCCACGCTGCCGTTTGAGCAGGCCGAGCGCAAGCCCACGAACCCTTCGCAGCTTCACCTGCGGCGATGCCGGCGGGTGGCTCAAAGAGGAAGAAGGCTCGAGGGTGCTAGGCCGAAAGATGACGGCAGCTCCCTCACGAGCGACAGCGGTTACGAGAACATAGTGTAAGATAATTGATATTTATAGCCCATGGGGGCCCCGAAAGGTTAGAGATATCACTTGCCATCGTGACCGCGCGCGTCTATATTCCTGCGCAGGTCTCCGGGCCTATCCCCCAGCCGTTCAACAGGTTGGGCCTCCGAGAGGTCAGCCATCTTAGAAGGTGCCAGACGACCCTCACCCGAGCCATGCGGACATCGGATTCATCTCGCTTGACCATGAGGGGTTCAGGCACACTAAACCATCAGGTCCATCACACAAGAGAGGAACCATGAAGAGAGCAATGTTAGGCGTAGCGGTAGTCTTCGGCCTCGCTCTGGCCGGGGTCAGCGACGCGCAGGCGCAGGGTATCACCCTCGGAGCGCAGGGTGGGTACAACTATGCGCAGCTGGCGGACGTTCCAACGGACTTCGGGGAAATTAGCGACAAGGGCTCTTTCGTCGTGGGCGCTTTCCTCGACATCCAGTTCCACAACCTGCTGTTCCTTGGCGTCGAGGGCAATTACCTCGAGAACAAGTTCGAGGCCACTGACGGCAGCGGTACGTGGAAGCAAAACTATGTCCAAATTCCGGCGTACCTGGGCGTGCGGCTGCTCAAAGGCATGCTCCAGCCTGTTCTGTATGCCGGTGCGGCCGCGAATTTCGAGACCACTTGTACGGTGTCGGAAGGCGATCTGTCGGTCGACTGCAGCGACCTGGACCTTTCGACGAATAGCGCCATCTGGAACGCAGTCTTCGGTGGCGGGGTCGACGTCGCGCTGGGAGCAATCCGCCTCAACGGCGACATTCGTTACAACCTGGGCCTGACCAAGGTCGAGGAAACTGAGGATGCGAAGTGGAACAACTGGATGTTCCTCGTCGGTGTTGGATTTGGGCTCGGCGGTTGATTACTAGCTAGCTCAGAACTTGAACGGGCCTGCGACGTTTGCAGGCCCGTTTCCCTTTCTACCCCGCTGTTTCTCCAAACTCGAGAAGTACAGGCTCGACGATGTTCCACACGTTCTCCGCCACAATCGCCTGTCCCTCCGCCGTAGGGTGGTTGCCGTCCGGCTGATTGAGCTCGGGAATGCCCGCTACGCCATCTAGCAAGAAGGGGATCAGCGCAGCATCGTTCTCCTCCGCTAGATCCACGAAAGTCGCCGCGAACTCGCTTGTATACGGCTCGCCGAGATTGGGGGCAGCCTGCATCCCGGCGATGACGATCCGCGCTCCCGGATGCGCGGCCCGAGTACGGTCGATGATCGCCTGCAGGTTGGCGCGCATGGCCATCACGTCCTGACCCCGTAACATGTCGTTGGCACCGAGTTCCACGACCAGTACCCCCACCGGCTGCCCGAGCAACCAATCGATGCGCCTCAGGCCGCCGGCCGAGGTCTCACCGCTGACCCCCGCGTTCACCACCCGGAAGCCCAGACCCGCCGAGTCTATCTTGGCCTGAATCAGCGCCGGATACGCCTGCTCGGACGAGAGGCCCATCCCGGCGGTGAGGCTCGTTCCCAGAAACAGAACCACCGGATGGCTCGTATCGGTGGCTGTAGCTTGTGTGTCCGGTGTGCGCGCCGCCGGTCGCTGCTCTTCGGACCCGCAGGCGGCAGCCAGTGCAAAGAGCCCGCAGGCGAGTATCTTTCGTCCCATGATGATCATCGCTAAAGCACTCGAGCAGACATACACGAGCGGAGGTCGGCCGCTCACCGTTCTCAAGGACATCGATCTGGAGATCGAGGCGCGCAGCGCCGTAGCCATCGTCGGGCCCTCGGGCTCCGGAAAAACTACGCTGCTGGGCTTGCTCGCCGGCCTCGACCTTCCGTCCGCCGGCTCGGTCACCCTGGACGGCCAGAACTTGGGCGAGCTGTCCGAGGACGAGCGCGCCGGCCTGCGTGCTGAGAAACTAGGCTTCGTGTTCCAGAGTTTCCAGTTGATCCCCACGCTGACCGCGCTGGAGAACGTCCTCGTCCCCATCGAGCTGCAGACCGGAACGGCGTCAGCCAACGGTGCTGACGCCGACGCGCGAGCCTGCGACTTGCTCGCCCGCGTCGGTTTGGGCGACCGTGAGCACCACTACCCAGCCCAGCTGTCCGGCGGCGAACAGCAGCGCGTCGGGCTGGCGCGGGCTTTCGCGAACCGTCCCAAGATCCTCATGGCTGATGAGCCCACCGGCAACCTGGACGCGGATACCGGCCACACCGTGATCGATCTCATGGTCAACCTGAACCAGGAGG
>CP070722.1:259237-266255 GCA_020350785.1 Gemmatimonadota bacterium | reverse complement strand
GTTCAGGAAGCCCACCCGGACAAAGAGCTTGTCCGGCCGTGTACCCTCTGTCCCCACATGAAGCGGATCACGCTCGAGAATACGCTGGCGGCACTGCAGCATCGTAGGTACGAGGTGGACATCCCGGTCGATGTCCGCAAGCGCGCCCACCGGGCGGTGGCGCGGATGCTCGAGATCGGCCGCGAGGATTGAATCACCCAACCGATCCGGACGGGCCTGCCAATCCCCTCTTCATCGTCATCGTGATCGTCATCCTGAGCGTGTTCCTCATCGCACTCGGGCGCGTCGTAGGCTTACGATGAGGATGAGGATGAAGAGGACGATGGCGATGGAGACCGTGATGGCAATCGGACGAGTACCCTACGCGCCGCAGGGCCTGTGATAAGAAAAGGCGCGCCCGGGAGGATTCGAACCCCCAACCCCTGGGTCCGAAGCCCAGTGCTCTGTCCAATTGAGCTACGGGCGCGCACTTCATTTCGGACACCACCGGCAATCTCTTCGCGAGCGCGCCATTAGGCAAGCGCCGCCTACACCCTCACCCCACGGCACTGATGCCTGTGATGTCCTCGCCGACGATGAGGCCGTGGATGTCGTGCGTTCCTTCGTACGTGTAGACGGATTCCAGGTTCGCCATGTGGCGCATCGACTGGTACTCTATCAGGATACCGTTCGCGCCCAGTAGCCTGCGCGCCTCCCTCGCCACCTCGCACGCCATGTCCACGTTGTTGCGCTTGGCCAGCGACACCTGCGTATGTCGCAGCGCACCGCGATCCTTCAGCCGACCCAACTGAAGGGCGAGCAGTTGAGCTTTGGTGATTTCGCTCAGCATCTCGACCAGACGTATCTGCTGGATCTGGAAACCGGCGATCGGACGCCCGAACTGGGTGCGGTTTCGGGCATAGCTCAGCGCCTCGCCGTAGCAGGCCTGAGCCGCGCCTATCGCTCCCCAGGCGATGCCATAGCGCGCCTGGTTCAAGCACATCAGGGCGCTCTTCAAGCCTGAGGAACCCGGAAGCAGGTTCGACGAGGGGACCCGGACCTCCTGCAGCGACAGCTCGCTGGTGTCCGAAGCCAGCAGCGACAGCTTGCCCTTCTGGTCTTTCGCCACAAAGCCATCCCGCTCGGTCTCAACGATGAAACCCCTGATCGACCCGGGGTCATCCAGCTCGCCCGTCTTCGCCCAAACGATCGCGATGTCCGCGAGCGAACCGCTGGTGATCCACATCTTCGTGCCGGTGATCACCCAGTCGTCACCATCTCTCACCGCCCGGGTCGTCAGGCTGCCCGGGTCGGACCCGTGGTCCGGCTCCGTCAACCCGTAGCAGCCCACGGTCTCCGCCCGGGCGAGCGACGGCAACCAACGCTGGCGCTGTTCCTCGCTGCCAAACTCCAGAATCGGGTACATCACCAGTGAGCTCTGCACGCTGGCGAAGGACCGGATACCGGAGTCGCCTCGCTCCAACTCCTGCATGATCAGACCGTAGGCGACGTTGTTCAGCCCGGCGCAACCGTACTTCTCCGGCATATTGGAGCCGAAGATGCCCAACTCCGCCATCTGTGGTACGAGCTCTTTGGGAAACCGTCGCTCGATGTAGCAGTCGTTGATGATCGGCAACAGCTCGTTGTCGACCCATTCGCGAATGGTGTCGCGTACCGCTCGTTCCTCCTCGCTGAGGAGCGAATCGAGATCGAAGTAATCCACGCCATCGAAGCTGGCCATTCTCGTATCCTGACTTTGAGACATGTGCGAGTAGCGGGGCCGAGTACCCAGCCACCGGTGGCAAAGAACCTACTCCGGTCCGAGCGCGGCGGTCAAACCCACCACGCCCACCTCTCAGGAGCCCGATTCCTCGTCTCGGCTTTCCACGCCGACCACCCGTCCCCGCGCCCGGTAGTAGCCCTGTACGACCGCCATCGCGATACGGCTGATCAGCAGGTAGGTCATCGCCAACATGATGAGATAGAACGGCAGGTAGCTGCGCGACGGGTGGACGCGGAGGAGCAGATAGGTCGCCAGGCCGGCACAGGCCACTATTCCTATCCCGCGCGCCCAGGCGATGCCATGCCGCCGGACCTCGTTTCGACATGCCGGGCACCAGAGGTAGCGATCCAAATCTCCGCCCGGATAGAGCTGCTGGCAGCTCCGACATCGTATTTCGCTTGCGCCAAACCGCACCTAGTCAAGCTCCTTGATGATCCGACCCGCGAAATCGCGGGTGCTCGCTGCGCCCCCTAGGTCGCGCGTGCGCGAGTCGCTTCGCAGCGCCGCCACCAGAGCGGCCCGAGTGCGCTCTGCGACCTGCTCTTGACCCGCATGCTCCAGCAGCATGCAGCCGGCCAGGATGACCGCCGATGGGTTGGCTATCCCCTGCCCGGCGATGTCCGGTGCCGATCCGTGAACGGCCTCGAAGATCGCCACATCCTTGCCGATATTGGCGCCGGGTGCCAGACCCAAGCCGCCGATCAGCCCCGAGGCCTCATCCGACAGAATGTCGCCGAACATGTTCTCCGTAACGATGACATCGAACTGGTAGGGGTTCACGACCAGCTGCATGGCGGTGTTGTCAACGATGCGGTCCTCGAATTCCACCCGCCCCTCGTAATCCCGGGCGATCTGCTTGCCAACCTCCAAGAACAGTCCCTGGGTGCACTTCAATATGTTGGCCTTGTGCACGAGCGTGACCTTGCGGCGACCATGAGAGATCGCGTACTCGAAAGCGAAACGGGCTATTCGCTTCGCACCGAAGCGCGTGACGATCATCACCGATTCGGCGGCCGCTTGCGGATCCTCCTCCATGCCGATGAAGTGCTCCACACCGACGTAGAGGCCCTCGGTGTTCTCACGTATCACCACCAGATCGACATCCGGATAGCGACCGCCTGGAATCAGCGCCCGCGCCGGTCGGACGTTGGCGTAGAGGTCGAACATCTTCCTCAGCGCCACATTGATCGATCGGAAGCCTCGGCCGACCGGAGTCGTGAGCGGGCCCTTCAAGGCTAGCCGGTTGTGAAGGATGGACTCCACCGTCTCGTCGGGAAGCGGACCCAATCCCTTCTCGACCGCCGCCATGCCCGCCATTTGGTGATCCCAATCCAACCGGGCGCCGGCGGCCTCGAGGACGCGCACGGCGTTGGCGACGATCTCGGGCCCGATGCCGTCGCCGGGAATCAGCGTGACCGGCGTGCTCACTTGACGGGCCTCGTTCTCGACTCTGCCGCTACGGGCTGACCTGCGCGGCGAAGTTCTGCGCCAGAGCGGCTAGCGCACCGGGCTGGGCCGGCGGTTGCAGCGTGTCACCCGGCACCAGGCCGGTCCAGAGGACCGTGCCCGCGCGCAGGTCGAGAAGATAGGCACGGACGGCCAGCCGGCTCGGCTCCTCCTTCGCGCCCGCCTGGTAGAGGATCTCCAGTGGCCACACCGCATACCGCGTGTCGAACAGCGCGCCCAGCATACGGACCTCGCCGTACAGCGGGTCGCGGAATCGACGGGCGTCTCGGCCCTCCGCAAGCAACTCGTCGGCCGAGAGGAGATAGGGGTTGACCTGGATGCTGGGTCGCTGGCGCACGGCCTCCGCCTGTTGCTCCGGCGTCACCCAGTTCGCCCGGCCACCTCGCTCCGCGAGCGCGAAGGCTATCTCCAGATCCGCCTGCCGGGCCGCCTCACGCGCGCCGGCCGCGCCGGCCAGCCAGCCGCCGGGGACCGGCCGGACATACTGTACCGGCAGGACGAGCACCGTTTTCCCGCTGAGCACGCCGAAGCCCGCCACCGGCATCGGCTCGGGCCCGCCGCCACAGGCGGCCAGCGCCATCACGGACAGCAGCGCCAGCGTCCCCAAGCGGCGGTCGCACTTACATTTCCGCATCGCTCTCCTCCTCACCCCGCAAAGCCCGGATCTCAGCCGAGCAATCCGGCATCCACCCTAATCACCTGACCCGTGATCTGCCGCGCCATCTCGGAGCAGAGGAACAATACCACGTGGGCGACATCTTCGGCCTCGGGTAGCCTCTTGAGCGCGGCACGCTCCCGCGTGGCGGTGACCACTTCCTCCGGAACATCGGTAAGCAAGTCCGTGCGTACGTAGCCGGGCGCGACACCGTTCACGTTCACGTTCGCCGGCCCCAGCTCAGCAGCGCTCGCCAGTGTCAGACCCACCAGCCCCGACTTGGAGGCCGAGTAGTTGGCGACCCCGAAGCTGCCCGCAAAGGCATGGACCGAGGCGATGTTCACGATCTTGCCGAAACGCTGCGCCCTCAGCGTCGGGGCGACCGCCCGGATCATGTTGAACGCCCCGGTAAGGTTGACGTCGATGACCTCTTGCCATTGCTCATCGCTCAGCTTCCACAGCGGAGCCGAGCGATGCACACCGGCGCAATTGACCAGGTAGTGCAGGCCGCCAAGCTCGGTGCGAACCCGTTCCACGAACGCATTGACCGCCGCAGCATCGCGGACGTCGACACAATCGGAGAGCACCTTGACTTCCAACTGCTGCAACTCTTGCTCGAAGCAGGCCGCCTCTTCAGCGATCGAGCGACCGGGCAGGTCGACCCAGTTGAAAGCCACATTGGCGCCAAGGCGAGCGAACTCGATCGCCGTTCGCCTGCCGATCCCTGTGGCTCCTCCCGTGACGATCGCGGTACGCCCCCTGAAGCCGCCAAGATGGCCGGCCGGCTGTACCTGTGTCTCCTCGCCGACTTCCTCCAGCAGCGCCTCCACCGCCCGGCCCGCACCGCCTGGCTCGGCTGGCCCTGTCAGCTCGTCGCTCTCCTCGAATTCCATAGCACCGCTCCGCCTCGTGCCAGAACGGCCCGCGTCATCACCACTCCCGTTCGACTTGTCCGCCCACTTCCATGCCGAACGCATCCGGAACACGGGGACGCCCGCTGCCTGCCCCTACCGTTCGCGCTCCATCATAGCGCTACGAAGGTGAGCCTAGCAACCAAGGCCATGAGACTCAGTCACTTACGCTCATCGCCGCCCGCAGCCACCCATCACCGGCGCGTGCCAGGCGGATCGGTTATCTCGTGTCGGGCGCTCTAGCGAAGATTGAGGAACAGATACGATGCTAGGCCAATTACAGCCAGGTAGCCCAGGCCCACGAGCGGGGCCTGCGCAACGATCATGAAGGAGCCCACCACGGCACCCAGAAATCCGCCCAAGTAGATGATGAGTCGCAACTCGCGCCGGGTTACCGTCCAGATCAGCCGCTCGAAATCAGCGATCGGGTAGGCGCGGATACGATGCTCGACCATCTCCGCCACGGGCAGCTCCGCCACCAGCGCCGGGACGCGCGCTTGCAGGAACTCCCACAGCGGATCGAACAGCAGCTGCTCCGCCCGGTCGAGCGCGTCCGCGGGTAGATAGTTGCCGATCCGTCCGATCGGCACGGTCAACAGCCACTCCGTTTGCCTCAACAACGCACCCTCCAGCAGCGCCGTCACCCTATCGCCGCGTCCCAGCTCGACAATCCAATCAGCCAGGCGTTCGGAGATCCGGCCGGCGGCCTCGGGGCCGAGGTACTCCAGCACATCGACCAGTCGCCTGCCTTCCGAAGCGCTCAACAATCGCTCGGCTCGGCTGATCACGAACTCCTCCGTCGTCTCATGGCGAGCGAACTCGACGATGCGATCCGCCAACACGTCGCCCACTCTCGCGAGATCCTCATCGCTCATGTCGCCGAAGATCTCCCTGACCGGCCGCTCCAACATCTCATCGATTGCATCATTGACCGCCGCTGCCGCCCGATCCTGGATAAGCGGCTCTCTCAACAGAGCTGCCACCTCCTCGGCACCGCCACGCTCCAGCGCCTGCACCGTCTGACTGAGCGTGCGCTCCGTGATGATCAAACGCCCCACGATCTGCTGAAATACGCCTTGCTGGCTCAAGTAGTCATCGATGAAGTTTCGGAGAGCACGCCGTACCCGCTCCTGTGCCGCCGGCGACTCCAACACCTGACCGAAACGGTCCAGGACCAGCGGCAGGTAGTTTCGCACTACCGCCTCGCCGAAGTTGATCGCGCCTGCGGGCACGAAACGGCCGAGCGCTTCCTCCGAGGTCACGAAGGCTCGAAGGTTCCGCTCGAAGAACTCGCCGATCGCGATGCGGAAGCCCGGGCCCTTGACTACACCCTCCCCCAACTCGTGGAGCACGCCGACGAGTTGCTCGCGAGCCTGCGGCGTAAGGACCCGTTCGAGCGGCTCGTCGCCGAATTCACGATTCAGCCGATCGACGAATTCGCGGACTCGCTTCTCGAAGGTCTCGCCTTGCAGATATTCGGTCAGCGCCTCCAGCAGCCGCTGACCGAACTCCTCCACCGTGCCCTTCACCTCGCCAAGCCGATCGTATGGAATCTCGGACCGCAGATCGCCCAACTCCCGATCGAGCAGATTCTCCAGCGCTCCCCGCAGCGTGCGATCGAACCGCTCGCGAAACTCGGGCTGGGCAAGCGTTTGAACGATGTCCTCGTGGCGTAGAAGGTGGGTGCCGACGGTCAGACCGATCCGATGCGCGATGCGATCGATCTCTTTGGGGATGGCGCCCTGCGGAAAGAAGCGGAAACGACCCATGTTAACAGGGCGATGTGGATGGAAGAGCATCCAGATCGCCACCGCGTTGGTCAGCAACCCGGCCGTGATCCCGATCAGAAGGAAACCCAGGTGTTCTAGTGCCACTTGATCCAGCAAGAGTTCCCCTACCTCGCGTTGACAGCCCTAGTACCCGCAAACATGTTTCGCCCCATGCACACAGAAAAGGGGAGCGAAGCGACGGCTCACGCCAGAGCCGCCCGCTGGCTGGCAGGGCGCGGGCCAGCCATCCTCAGCGAACAGGTCGAGCTCGCTCGCACCCCGGCCCCTCCCTTTCAGGAACGCTCCCGCGCCGAGCTCATTGCCGCCAAGCTTCACACCTTGGGCCTCACACCCCGGTTCGACGGGGAAGGCAACCTGCTTGCCCGCATTGAGAGCCCGGAGGCGCGGGCCGCCCCAGAGCCCATCATCGTCGCGGCTCACGTCGACACCGTTT
>CP070722.1:251301-259137 GCA_020350785.1 Gemmatimonadota bacterium | reverse complement strand
CTGTTCAGCGGAATCGGGAACGCCCACTCCGATGAGATCCTGCTAGCCGCCAGGCTGTCACCGATTAGGCGCACTCGACAACTCGACGAAGACGAGGTCGCTCTTCTCTACGATAGTGTGCGGGCGGAGCTACGGGAGTGGATCGATAGGCTGCGGTTGGAGGCGGGAGACGCATTCCCGGAGAAGGTGACCGCCTCTCATCCCGCTATGAAAGCTCACGGGAAGTTCGGCCAGCCCTGCCCGCATTGCGGCTCCCCGATACAACGCATTGCCTATGCCCAGAACGAAACCAACTACTGCGCTCGTTGTCAGACCGGCGGAGTCCTGCTGCGCGATCGAGCGCTCTCGCGCATCCTCAAGCAGGACTGGCCCGCAACCCTGGACGACCTCGAGGATTCTTGATGCCGCCCGGACCGCTGGCGCCGAACGACCGCGGGGCCGCTTCCCGGCGCCCGGGCCGGGCGTTAGTTTGTCCCCGGCACCGGCTCGGTCCCAACCCCTGACACTGATGCCACAGTCACTGCGCACTCTGAGCGACATGCGATGTTGAAAGGCACGCCGTTCCATCCCAGAACCAGCCGCCTGTGCCAGGCACAGAATTGGCGCCGCTGGGCCGGGTTCCTCGCCGCCAGCTCATACGAGCTTACGCACGAGCGGGAGTACCACGCCATCCGGTCTTCAGCAGCGCTCATCGATGTCTCGCCACTCTACAAGTACCTGATCCGCGGATCCGACGCGGAGCGTTACCTGAACCGGCTGCTGACGCGCAACGTCGAGAAGTGTGCCATCCACCAGGTCATCTATGGACCCTGGTGTGACGAGGCGGGCAAGGTCATCGATGACGGCACCCTCCAGCGCCTGGGTGAGGACAGCTTCCGATTGACCTCCGGCGAATCGAACCTGCGTTGGCTCTTGGACAACGCGAATGGCTTGCGGGTGACGGTCGAGGACGACTCCTACTCCACAGCCGCCCTCGCCTTGCAGGGGCCGAGTTCCCGAGACATCCTGGCTGCCGTCACCGACCTCAATCTGGACGAGCTGAAGTTCTTCCGCCTCGCCTTCTCCCGGATCGGCGGCGTCCCCGTGACCATCTCCCGCACCGGCTACACGGGCGACCTGGGTTACGAGATCTGGGTCCAGGCGCCGCACGCGCTGCAGCTTTGGGATCTCTTGTTGGAGGGCGGACGCCCTTATGGAATTACCCCGACGGGACTGCTTGCCCTGGACATCGCTCGAGTGGAAGCGGGTTTGCTCTTGATAGGTGTCGACTACGTCCCGACTACGCGCGCCATCGTCGAGTCGCGCAAGTCATCGCCCTTCGAGCTGGGACTGGGCTGGACGGTGCGGTTGGAGAAGAACTTCATCGGGCGGGAGTATCTCCTGGAAGAGTGGCGCCGTGGTTCCACGTGGGCCTTCAAGGGCATCGAAATCGACTGGCTGTCTCTGGAGCAGGTTTACGGCGAGTACGGCCTGCCCCCTCAGCTCCCCTCCACGGCCTGGCGTATGAGCGTACCGGTCTACGCGCAAGGCAGACAGGTGGGTTACGCCACCAGCGGCTGCTGGTCGCCGACGCTGAAGAAGTATGTCGCTCTGGCGCATCTGCGCACGCCCTTCGCCAAACAGGATTCACGTGTGGAGATGGAGATAACCGTAGAGCACCAGCGCAAGAGGGCGCAGGGTCGCGTTGTGGAGCTTCCTTTCTTCGACCCCGAACGGAAACGGACTTGATGATGGCGGCAAGAACGGGATACGACGTAGTCATCATCGGGGGTGGCCACAACGGCTTGGTCAACGCTGCGTATCTCGCCAAAGCGGGTCGGCGCGTGCTGGTTCTCGAGAGGCGCGACCGCGTCGGCGGTTCGGCCGTGACCGAGGAGGTGTTTCCCGGCTTCAAGTTCTCGGTCCTCTCTTATGTCGTCAGTCTGCTGCGTCCGGAGATCATCCGCGACCTCGAGCTCCCGAAGCACGGACTCGAGATCCTGCCGTTGGAGAGCACCTTCACGCCAACGCCCGATGGTGATTATCTGGTCCGCTGGGCCGATCACGATCTGACCCGTCGCGAGCTTTATCGACACTCTCCTCGTGACGCGGATGCCTATGACGATTTCGGCAAGCTGATGTATCACCTCGCCTTCGCCGTGAAACCGATCCTGGGCATCGTCCCTCCCGACCCCACCTCGCGGAGCCCGCGAGACATGCTCGCCTTTCTCAGGCTGGGCAAACACTTTCGCGATCTAGGCGGCGAGCAAATGCATGCCCTCTACAAGCTCATGACGATGAGCTCGGCCGACTACCTCGATGAGTGGTTCGAGTGCGAACCGCTCAAAGCGACCATGTCGGCCAGCGGGATCATCGGAACCTTCCTGGGCCCGCGCTCGCCGGGCACCGCCTACGTTCTTCTCCACCATTACATGGGTGAGATCGACGGCGCCTTCCGTGCCTGGGGCTTCGCAAAGGGCGGCACCGGCGCAATCAGCGAGGCGATCGCGAGCGCGGCGCGGCGCCACGGAGCCGAGATCCGCACCCAGGCGCCCGTCATGCGGGTAATCGTCAAGCACGGGCGGGCCACCGGCGTTGCCCTGGAGAGCGGTGAGGAGATCTACGCTCGCAAGGTCGTCTCCGCCGTAGATCCCAAAGTGACTTTCCTCGGACTTCTCGAGCCGCAGGAACTGCCCGAAGACTTCCTGCACGCGATTCGCCGCTACAAGATCCGGGGATCCTCGGGCAAAGTGAACCTGGCCCTGGATGAACTGCCCAGTTTCACCTGCAAGCCCGGGTTCGGGCCCCATCTCCGTGGCGCCATCTCCATCAGTCCTAATATCAACTACCTGGAGCGCGCCTATGACGACGCGAAGTACGGCGACTTCTCCCGGCAGCCCTACATGGACATCGTCATCCCCTCGCTGATCGACCCCGGCATGGCCCCCCCGGGCAAGCACGTCATGTCGATATTCGTGCAGTACGCGCCCTTCGCGCTTAAGGGCGGCTGGAATGCAGAGAAGCGAGAGGCCTTCGGCGATACCGTTCTCGACACGCTCGCGCAGTTCGCACCCAACATCAAGAACATCGTCCTTCACCGGCAGGTCGTGACGCCCTGGGAGATGCAAGAGGAGTACGGGCTGACCGAGGGCAATATCTTCCACGGCGAGCTGGCTTTGCACCAACTCTTCTTCCTGCGCCCGGCTGCGCCCTGGTCCGATTATCGCACACCGCTGAAGGGACTGTACCAGTGCGGTTCCGGTACCCATCCCGGGGGTGGCATCTGCGGCGCCTCCGGCCGGCTGGCCGCACTGACGATGCTCAAGGACTGACTCCAATGACGGACGCGTTCGATGCCATCGTAATAGGTGCCGGTCACAACGGTCTCGTCACGGCGGCCTACCTCGCCAAGGCCGGCTTGCGCGTACTGATCGTCGAGCGACGCGACCTCGTTGGTGGGGCGGCGGTGACCGAAGAGGTCTTTCCCGGCTTTCACTTCGATACGGGCGCTCACCGCGTCAATCGCCTGCACCCCTCCGTTGTCCTGGACCTCGGACTGGCCGCCCACGGACTCGAGCTTGCGCCCTGCGACCCCAGCGTGTTCGCGCCCGCGCTCGACAGCCCGCACCTGCTTCTCTGGCGCAAGCCGCAACAGGCGAAAGAGAGCATCGCGAGGCTCTCGCAGACCGATGCCGACCGCTGGGCCAACTTCGCCGAACTGATCAGCAAGGCCTGTGGCTTTCTCGAGCATGCCTACGACCACGAAGCGCCCGACCTGTTCTCACGGGGACTCGGCGAGCGCTATGGAATACTTCGTCTGATCCGGCGCGTGCGCCGGCTGGGCAGGCCGGACATGACGGAGGTCCTGCGGATCCTGCCCATGTCGATCCGCGAGCTGCTCGACGAGTGGTTCGAGAGCGAGCTGCTGAAGGGGACTTTGGGCTCGCTGGGAATCATGGGCATGTTCCAGGGCCCAATGGCGGCAGGCACCGCCTACATCTTCCTCCACCACCACGTTGGCCGGCACGGCGGCGCGCTGAGAAGCACCACCCGGGTCCGGGGTGGCCTGGGCAACTTAGCCCGGGCGCTCGCCGGGGCGGCCCGCCAAGCGGGTGTCGAGATCCGAACCGGCGCCGAGGTGGAACACATCACCATCGCAGACGGCCGAGCCACGGGCGTCGTCCTCAGCGACGGCCAACAGATTGCCGCCAGCCGTATCATCTCCAACGCAGACCCGCGCCGCACGCTCCTGGAGCTTGTCGATCCGCTGGAGTTGGACACTACGTTCCTGCGCGCGGTGCGCAACATCCGCTACAAGGGTGCCTGCGCTCGGGTCAATCTAGCGCTAAGCGAGCTTCCGCAGTTCAGCGATGGGCCCGCGGACGGCTCCCACCTGAGGGGAGCCATCGCCATCGCGCCGAGCATCGAGTATCTGGAGCGGGCCTACGACGACGCCAAGTACGGCCGTCTCTCGAGAGAACCTTACCTCGAGGCGATCATCCCCTCCGTCACCGAGCCCGAACTGGCGCCACACGGCCGACATACGATGTCGATCTTCGTCCAGTACGCGCCTTATCACCTGGAGGAAGGATTCTGGGACTCCTCACGTCGCGAGGCGCTGGGTGACCTGGTGGTCCGGACGCTGACTCGCTATGCGCCCAATCTCGAGTCGGCAATCGTACACCGCCAGGTGTTGACGCCCCTCGACCTGGAGCAAACCTTCGGTCTATCGGAAGGCAACATCTATCACGGAGAGATGACGCTGGACCAGCTGTTCATCGCGCGCCCCGTTCCGGGCTGGGCGCGCTATCGAACGCCGATCAAGAACCTCTACCTGTGCGGAGCCGGGACCCACCCCGGCGGTGGCGTAACCGGCGCGCCGGGGTACCACGCTGCCCGGCAGATACTCAAGCGCTCGACGCTCTAGTGCGGATTTGAGATCCGCTCACCTCGCAAAAGTCCGGCTCGGTTCGACAATTCGTTGCCGCTCGATCTTGTTCCCCTCGATGTCGCCAACGACCTCCAGATCCACCGCCATGTCGTCGAGATCCACCGCGCCTCTACTGCGAAAGCGCATCTCCAGCGCCACGGGACTCTCGAAGGCTGTCACCGTGAAGCCGGCGAAGCGGATCTCTCCTCGTGGCGCGCCATTTACGTTCACGAAGCGGTAGTTGTCCTCCGGCATCTTCACGTCGATGAGCTCTAGCGCCTCCGGGTCGAACCGGAACCGGCCCTGATAGGCGCCGATCTCCAGAGACCGCGAGTCGATCAGTAACCGCGTCACCGTGATACCCTCCCCTTGCGGCGCGGCCACGATGTTCACGCGAACCGAGCGATCCGGGAGGGGCCCGAACTCCACAGACTCGGGCTGCGTTGCCTCATCTGTGCAGGCGACGAGAAGCACCAACACCAGCGACGCCAAGCAACGACTCATCATGATTCGCCTCCAGCTCCCAATCTCATCATCTGCACTATTCGATCAGCAGCGCCGAAACAACGGGTTGCACCAACGCCGTGATCACGTCGCCCAGGGTCGATCCCGCCGTGCTGACGCTGGGGTCCAGGTCCGTCCCGCCACCCGAAGCTCCGCTAGCTGTGAAACTGACGCGAGCCAACACGAAAGTGCCAGCCGTTCCCGCCGCGCTGAACGCCGCGAAATCGAGCGTTCCGCTTCCGACGTTCGTCTCGTTGGGGACCCAGGTGAAACCGCTCTCGATACCCGTCGAGCTCACGTAGGTCAGCTGACCCGGATCCCACTGCAGCGCACCCTGAATCGCGCCCAGATCTCCGTCACCGCCGGCGGGGCGGATCATCCAGAGGTCGACATCGAAAGTCGATCCGGAGGTCGCGCTCACCACGTAAGTATCCTGGCCCGTCGTGAAGAGGAGCGCGAAACCGCTCTGATCCACAACAGCAATCCGCGCCGTGCCCGTTACCGCGTCGACTGTTGCTGTGCAGTCCGTCACTCCCGGCGCCACACCTGTGACATCGGTGCCCGAGCTGCTGGCGACTCCGGGATCGAGGCACGACAGACTGACCGCCGGCACCGAGACGGGGTTGCCCAGCGCGTCGAACGCCGAGACCGAAAACGCGACGGTCTCCAGTACACCAAGCGCGGCGAACTCCGGCGAAACCGTTACTCGAGCCGCCTCCTGCTGCACTGTCACGCTGGTGGAGCCGCTCACGTCATCGATGGTAGCCGTCACCGTACATGCCCCGTTGTCGACCGCTGTCACGACGCCGGCCGTGCTGACCGTGCACACCGTCGTGGGGGCGGCCTCCCAGACGGGGGTCAGACCGCCGATCAGGCGGCCGGACGGGCTTCGCGCCTCCGCGGTCAGCTGCGCCGTCGCGCCCAGCGACTCGAGCGTCAGCGTCGGCGGAATCACGCTGACCGTGGCGAGATTGAGCGCGACATCGAACAGCGCGCTGGTCGCACCGGTCAGACTCGGGCTGGCCGCCGCGAGCGAGTAGCCGCTGCACTCGACGTCGATGCTCAGATCCGTGAAGGCCGCCTCTCCTGCGACCACGGTCAACGCTGTGGTTCCGGAGAGCGTGCCGCTGCAGGGGTCATTGCCGATCAAGACCCCCACCTGGGTCGCGTTGTCCGACGTCACGCGGTTCCCGTTTGAGTCTCGCACTTCGACGACCGGCTGGGTCGCCAGCGGCTGCTCCGCCAGGCCGCCGACCGGCTGTCGGCTGAAGGCCAGGCTCGAACGCGCCTGCTGCACACTGCAGCTTGCGCTTCCCGATACGTTGTCAGCCGTAGCCATCACCGTCGTCGTACCGTTGCCCGTTGCCGTGACCAGGCCGTTGGCGTCGACGTCGCAGACAGTCGCGTCCGACTCGCTCCACGTTATCGGGGCACCGGCGATGGGAACGCCGCCGGAAGTCTGCGCCTCGGCGGAAAGCTGCAGCGTTTGGTCCAGCGCAGCGAAGTTCATCGAGGCCGGCGTGATCACCACGGCAGCAACGGGATCCGGGCCGTTGTCGCCGCAGCCCGTGGCCATTCCCAGCGGCAAGAGAGCGACCGCGGAGCACAGCGCTCGAACCCAGGCCCGTACCGAAGGGCCGCGTTCGCCCACACAGCTGCCATTTCCCGCGTTGAGCATGAAGGTCCCCCCTGAAAGTGACTTCAGCCGATCCGATGTCCGCCGCATCAACCGAGACGTCCAGCTACCTCCGTCAAGGCGTCGAGCTCCGTCAATCACTGCTGATGAACCTTGCCTGCCTCACCGACGCTGCGCGGGTTGCGCTCCGCCGTTGCAGCCACCCGGTGCCGGGCCCCCGATGTTGGGAGCGTTAGGAGTCTCCAGCCCGATGGAGTGCCGCGCGATCTGCTGGGCGTCGATTATGTTCGTCTGGTCGTTCTCATCCACATCCCCGTGGGTGGGCATTCGCTCAGGGTACTGCACATCGAGACCCACCGAGTACCTGGCGACTTGCTGGGCATCGATGATATCGATGGCATCATCGCCGCTCGCATCACCCAGGATACCGGATATTCCTATACAAAGCATCAGGTTCTCTTCGGACACACCGTACAAGAGATCAAAGCCGCTCTCATCGGACGCCGCATTGGTCACTGCGGTGATCGGCGAATTCCCTTCTGTCGCACCCGCGTCGAGCGTAACCGTGACGGCGGTGAAGGACTCGGTAGTGCCCGTCTCACTCGACACTTCGACGCCCAGGCTTCCGCTACCCGTCTGACTCTCATCAACTGCTACCACCCCGAACTGACCGGGGTCAGTCGTTACGTACGTCAGCCTGGCCGGATCCCAGGCGAGATCGAACTGGAGGTTCGCCAGGTCCGCGCTGCCGGCCTCCAACATGTCGACATCGATCGGGATATCGATG
>CP070722.1:247101-251201 GCA_020350785.1 Gemmatimonadota bacterium | reverse complement strand
CGAGGTCTATCGAGATGCGGAGGCGTTCTACGACAGCGCCTGGGCGATCATCGACTCGCTTTCTGCGGTCGGCTTCGCAGATCTGCGCCGGCGCCTCGACACGCGTGGACGTGGTCAGGCGGTGGTGGTCTTCAACCCGCTGGGTTGGCCGCGTGACGGGTCGGTACGATTGGCTGGCGCAACCGGCGACGAGGTGACTGTCTCGGCCTCCGCTGTGCCGGCCTTCGGCGCGCGCGTGATCCGCCTTGATGGGGATGGACTGACGGCCGAGGAGCGGAGGCTTCCGGCCCCGACCGCCGGCCGAAATTGGATCGAGAACGCGTATCTACGGGTCGTGATCGACACGCTGACGGGCGCGATCGTTCGGATTCACGACAAGGCGAACGAGCGTGAAGTACTGGCGCCGGGCGGGCGCGCCAACGTCCTACAGGTCTTCGACGACCGGCCCGACCAGTGGGACGCCTGGAACATCGTGATAACGGGAGAGCGCTGGGAAGTCCAGGACGTGCGGCGGGCGTACGGCCGGGCCGACGAGCGCGCGGCCGAGTTCCACGTCGAACGCCGCTGGGGCCGCTCCACTTTCCGGCAGCGACTTGTCTTGAGCCGTAGCTCCCGATTGCTCGATGTGGACAACGAGGTCGATTGGCGCGAGAACCGCAAGCTGCTGAAGGTCGCCTTCCAGCTGGGCGTGATCGCGGACTCGGCCACTTACGAGATACCCTACGGATCGATCGGCCGCACGGGTGTACCTCGCACCAAAGCCGAGCGTGCCAAGTTCGAGGTGCCGGGTCAACGCTGGGCCGACGTTTCGACGGCGGACTACGGTGTGAGCATCCTGAACGACAGCAAGTATGGCTGGGACTACAAGGCCAACGTATTGCGGCTCTCGCTGCTGCGCTCACCGGTTTGGCCCGATTCGCTGGCCGATCGCGGCGCGCACCGCTTTCGCTTCGCGATTTACCCGCACCGCGATGATTGGCGTGTCGCCGGCACCGTGCGCCGGGCCGCGGAATACAACGTACCGCTGCTGGCGGCGCGCGAGCCCGAGCATGACGGGCCGCTGGGAGTTGAGGCCTCGTTCGCGGCAGCCGAGCCGGAGAACGTCGAGATCACATCGCTGAAACGCGCGGAGGATTCCGACGATTGGGTGCTGCGGCTGGTAGAGTGGCACGGCAAAGCCGCTGAGGCAGGAGTTACGGTCGGCTGCCAGGTGCGCCGTGCCCGTCGTGCCAACCTGCTGGAGGATCCGGGCGAGTCCGTGCAGACAGAGGGGAATACAATGCGGCTGTCGCTTCGTCCGCACGAGATAGCCACGCTGTTGGTGGAGTGCGAGGACTGATCAAGCCCATGTGCTCAATGTTGGCTTCGTAATCCGATGATGATCCGACGCCGAAATCACCAGCGACTCAGAGGCGGAGCCCGCAGCGCCAGGCTGTTGCTCCCGGCGTGTGTCGCGCTGCTCCTCGCTGTGGTCTCCCGACTCGACGCCACTAACCAGCAGGTACTCGACGAGATCATCTCGGTAATGAGCTTCAACCTACGCTACGGTACGGCGGACGACGGCGAGAACAGCTGGCCTAATCGTCGCGAGCTGGCCTTCCAGGTGATCCGTGAGCAGGCGCCCGACGTGATCGGCACGCAGGAGGCGTTGCGGTTTCAGCTGGACGAGTTGCGGGAGGCGCTGCCCGAGTACGGCGAAGTCGGTGTAGGTCGTGATGACGGCGAGAGCACCGGCGAGTACGCTGCGTTACTCTACTCGCGGAGCAGGTTCGAGGTAAGAGAGCACGGTACGTTCTGGTTCTCGGAGACTCCGGAGGCACCCGGTTCGATCGCCTGGGGTGCCCGACTGCCGCGGATCTGCACCTGGGCGCGTTTGGCCGATCGTATGACCGATCGGGCGTTCTACCTGTACAACGTGCACCTCGATCACGAGTCGCAGGAGTCGCGCGAGCGGAGCGTCGAGCTTCTGATCGCCCACATTAGCGGGCGTGAATTCGAGGATCCGGTGGTCGTGACCGGAGACTTCAACGCCGGTGAGGACAACCCGGCCATGCTCCGCCTGTTGGGCGCGACCGGCGGGCGCGGTCTTCCCCTGCGTGACAGTTTCCGCGAACTCCACCCGCAGGCCACGGACGTCGGCACCTTCAATGGTTTTCGCGGAACGACATCCGGCCCCAAGATCGATGGCGTAGTGCTCTCGGATGGGTGGTCAGTCGTCAGCGCCTCGATAGTGCGAACGGCTCGGGCCGGTCGATATCCGTCGGATCATTTTCCGGTGACGGCTCGCCTTCGGCTGACCTCGACCGCGCGGTCGAAGGGTGTCGACGGTCGAGCAGCTGGGCAGGGTCTGGATTCGAAATAGGAGGGGCAGTGAAGCGATATCTAATACCAGCGCTTGGGTTGGTAGTATGGTTGACGGGTTGCGAGGCGCCGGCCGCTGGTGGGCGCATAGTCGTCGGCGAGAGCACGGACTTTGGCGTGCTTCTGCCGGTAATAGAAACCAGCGCGCTTGACGGAGAGATCAATTCACAGCTCTATCTGAGCTTGAACTCAGCCGGCTGGGAAGACGGCTCGGTCGTCTACTCGATCGATGACTTGTCGTTGGCGGAACGCTGGGAGTACGGGCCAGATTCTACGACACTGACCTACTTCATCCGGCCGGGCGCGGTATGGTCGGACGGGCACCCGATCGATGCCGAAGATGTGGTCTTCACCTTCGAGTTGGTTCGCAAGCCCGAGATAGCCTCGCCCTATATCGACTCCTGGGAGAACCTCGATTCCGTCGTGGCCGCCAGCGACCGCCAGGTGACTTTCCACTTCAAGCGGCGCTATCCGGGGATGCTGTTCCATACGGGAATCGGAATCATCCCGGCGCATGTCTACGCTGCATCGGCGATGGACAATGCCACTTTGGCGAGTCACCCGAGCCTGGTGGAGCCCGGCGTGGACCTGGTGGTTAGCGGTCCTTATCAAGTACTGGCTTGGGATCGAGGTGACCGGCTTGTGCTGAGCGCCAACCAGCGAGCGTTTACCACGAAGCCGCGCGCCGACACCATCGTCATTCGAGTCATTCCGGAAGAAACGACACGGCTGGTCGAGTTCGAGAGCGGAACTTTGGACGTGGTGGGACCGATCCCCATGGAGCGAGCTGCTGACTTGGAATCGGATCCGCGTTTCCGGGTCGAGACCGTCGATGACCGGCTCTTTGATTTTGTCGCCTGGAACGGCGCTCGCTTCGATCCGTTTCGCGAACCCGAAGTTCGTCGGGCGCTGTCGCTTGCCATTGACAGAGAGGCTGTGCTCGCCGGCCTGGGAATCGCAGCATATGCCGAGCCCGCCGCCGGGCCTTATCCACAGATCTTCACTTTGCTTGCGGATCCGGGCTTGAAACCCGACCCCTATCTGCCGGATAGTGCCAGGGCCATCTTGGCGTCCGTCGGCTGGGTGGATCGAGACGGCGACGGAGTGGTCGAGCGGGATGGCCGACCTTTCCGATTCACCCTGATGACCCAGGCTGGAAACCAGCGCCGTTCGTCCGCCGCGGAGATCATCCAGGCCCGCTACGCTGAAGTCGGCATCGACATGCAGATCGAGCTGGTGGAGTTCAACTCTCTTCTGGGGATCGTGTATGGGTTGTATGGGTTGACGGAGGAGGAGGTTGGGGTGGTGGAGGGCGTTTGAAACACGAATGACACGAAGGGGAGCGAAATATAACAACGAATAGAAAGGATTCAACGAATTAGCATTTTAATTCACGATTGCGGCCTGGATTCGGTTCATCCCTCGATTCGCTGTTATATTCATGTCAAATGCCGCTCGTAGCCGAAAGGCAGGTATGGAAACCTGCCCTACTTTATTCCAGCCTAAGCCCCAACTCTTCGGTGACCTCTTCAAGAACCTCTTGAAAGACTTGGTCAAACTCGTCCCTGGGGTCTTCCGCCAAGGCCTTCTTGTTCAGCATCAGTTTGCCCAGGCGAGCGGCGTTTTGGCTGTGGAGGGAGACGAGCATCATGGCTTCTCGCACGTCCATGACGCGATCCAAGAGGGCAGACAAGCGGGCCTGCTTGGCCATGAGGTCGTCAATGAGGTCGTCAATGGTG
>CP070722.1:214734-247001 GCA_020350785.1 Gemmatimonadota bacterium | reverse complement strand
GCGGATGAAGAACGACTGGTCCGAGATGATCTCGTAGTGGATGTCGTCTGGTATGAATCGCGACTCGGCCAGCTGCCGCAGCCGCTCGCCGATCCCCTCGGCCACGACCACGGTATTGGCGTCCGGCTGCTTGCGCACCGACAGCTTGACTGCCGGCACACCGTCCAGCCGGGCCCAAAGGCGTTGTTCTTGGTGAGTGTCGGTGATCTCCGCGATCTCGGAGAGCGGAATGCGCTCTGCCGTGCCCGGAACGGTGAGTAGCAAGTTTCGTATCTCATCAACTGTCCGGAACTTCCCCTCCGTCTTGCCGACGATCTCGAAGCTGGGCGATGTGATGTTGCCGACGGCGACGTCCTGGTTCTCGGCTCGGATCCGGCTCAGGATGTCGGAGACCGCGAGTCCGTAAGAGCGCAACCGCTCCTGGTCCAGCGTCACTCGTATCTCGCGGACCAGGCCGCCGGAGACATCTACTGCCGCCACGCCTTCGACCGTGAGCAGCTGTGGATGGAGACGGAGGTCCGTCCAATTCCGCAACTCGACAAGATCCCGGGTCGGTGAACTGAAGCCGACCTCGAAGACGGGAATCTGAGATGGATCGAACTTGTAGATCGTGGGCGGATCCGCATCGACCGGCAGTCGCGAGCGGGCGCGATCCAGGTTCTTCGAAGCGTCCTGCAACGCGAAGTCGATGTCTGTCCCATAGCTGAAGTGGAGGTTCACGCCGGAGCGGCCTTCCGTGGTCTCGCTCTCCAGCTCAGTGACGTCCTCGGTCACCGCCAGGCTGGTCTCCAGCGCCTTGGTGACTTGCTCCTCCATCACCTCGGGTGCCACGCCCGGGTAGGTGACGCCGGCACGAATTTGGGGATAGAAGATCTGCGGTAGCAGGTCGAGGGGGAGCTGACCCAGGTAGAACAGGCCGACCACGACGACCACCGAGGCTGCGGCCAGCGTCCCGATAGGCCGGCCAATAGCCAGGTTGGATAAACCTCGGGGCCTCCGCTGCTCGCTCATAGGGTTTCTCCGCCTGCCGAGAGTACCTCGCTCACGCGGACCGGCGTTCCGGCCCGCAAGTTCACGTGGCCCGACGTCACGACGCTCTCACCGGGATCGACGCCCCGCCTGACTTCGATCCAGCCGGCGGCGGTCAGCCCGGTTTCCACCGGCCGGCGGATGAGAGTATCGGCATCGACGATGTAGACGAAGGCTCCGCCGTTGGCCACCCCGATGGCGGACGCCGGGACAGCCAGCACGCCCTCCCTGCGGTCCAGGTCGAAGTCGACCCGGGCCAGGAAGCCCGGTCGCACCGCCACCCCCTCCGGTGTGCGGGCCAGCGCCACTTCCACGGGGACCAGGCGGCTGGCGGGATCGGCGCTGGGAAAGATGCGCCGGATACGACCAGCGATGCGCGCATCGGGATAGGCATCGAGCCGCAAACTCACGGGTGCGCCGGGCTCGAGTTGGACGACATCAAGCTCCGAGACCCGTACCCTGACGACCAGCAAAGAGTCGTCGGCGATCTCGAACATCGCCTGGTTGGTCGAGACCGCGCTACCGTGCTCCACGCGCTTTGCCGTGACCACGCCGGACACCGGAGCGCCGATCCGACTGAAGGCCAGTCGCGTCTGCCATAGCTCGACGTCCGCCTTGGCTATCTCGAAGACGGAACGCGCCGCATCGAGCTCCGCATCGGTGGTCAGACCGTTGGCCTGAAGCCGCTCGGCGCGTTGGTAAGCCGCCTCCGCGTTGGCCAGCACCGCCCGCGCTCGCTCGAGCTGGGCCGACGTCTCCCGCGCGTCCAGCTCGGCCATCGGCTGGCCCTCGCGCACCCGGTCGCCCTCCTCGACCAGCACCCGGACGACCGTGCCCGCCATCTGGGCGTTCACCGAGACGGTACGGATCGGCTCGACCGGGCCTGTGACCGTCACCGTGCGCGTCAAATCGCGGCGAGCCACCTCCACGGCAGCCACGGGGACCGCCAAGCCGCTGCCGCCCGGGCCGCCGGGCCGCCCCGCCGAGCCTTGCTGAGCGCTGTCACCGCGCGAGCAGGCCGCGGCCACCAGGCAATAGAGGACCGACGCCAGCGGCGCCGACCTCGAGATTCCTATCATCATCTTTCGTCCCCTCGAACCCGGGGTCGAGTTCTTCTGCATCCTCGGTATCCGCCCCCAGCGGCTGCGTTGCGGGAGCGGACCCGGTGTAACGCCTACCGTCTACATGACTACGCACAGCCGCCGGAAAACGTTGCGTCACGCCCCAAAGTACCAGGCCCGGAGGAAGTTCTCCGGGTCTTACCCCACGCTTCGAAAGAGCCAGCCGAGTGCCTGCAACCTACTTCGAGCTGACAGGGCGTCAATCAGTCCCGGAAGACCTGCAATTCTTAACGATGTTCACGCTTCGCAGCACCTGTATCGAAATGCTACAGCGCGGGACCACCCCTATCGGTGGCCGGCCCACCAGCCTTTCCCGTTGCCGGCACTGAAGTTGCCTCGATCACACACCTGCTGGCCCGATCCCTGCTATTATTGTATTGAGGCAAGACGGGCGGCTGCCCGCAGCAATCCAGAATTCGAAGAGGAGAGGGTGATGAAGCTCAAAACAATGACCGTGGCGCTGACCGTTGCGTTGGCAGTGGTGGCTTGCGACAGCGCATCCACGGGCCCCAACGGAGGGCAAGCCCCGATGAGTCTGTCTCTGATGGTTCCGGTAGGGGGTCCCGCGCCCTCGGCGGCGCGCCTTCTTGCCGACGGCGAGCTGCGCCTGACCGACGGGATCAACGAGCTGACCATCACGTCGGTGCAGATCGTGCTCAGCGAGATCGAGCTCGAGCGAGCCGAGTCCGTCGCGGGGTGCGATGACGACGAAGACGAGATCGAAGGGTCCGAGGATGATTCCTGTGAGGAGCTGCAGCTTGGACCGCGGACGATAGACCTCAGTTTGGATGGGTCGGTGGTCACCGGCTTCACGGTGGACGTGGAGCCCGGCACCTATGAGGAGATCGAGTTCGAGATCGTGTCCGTGATCGTGGATTACACGTGGAACGGCGGTGCGCCCTCAACCTTCACGACCGATGTTGACGCCGAGATCGAACAGGAGTTCCCGGACCCCGGGTTGGTGATCGAGCCGGGCAACTCCTACAACGTGACTTTGAGCATCGACGTCCTGACCTGGTTCATGGACGGCACGACGGTGATCGACCCGAGCACGGCCCTGCCAGGCGGTGAGAACGAGGAGCTGGTGCGGGACAATATCGAGAACTCGTTCGAGAGCTACGAAGACGACGACCACGATGGCGTGCCGCACGATGAAGATGACGACGAGGACGACGAGGACGACGAGGACGATTCCTAGAGTTCACCTCGAGCCCAACCGAAATCTTGGCAAGAGAAACGAGCCCGGAGGCAGATCCTTCGGGCTCGTTCTTAGTGGCGTTGAGATCGACTACTCCGCCGCCAGTTCGCGTTCGATTTCCCGCTGGAACATCTCGACCGGTTGCGCCCCCACGATGATGCGGCCGTTGATCAGGAAGGTGGGCGTGCCCATGATGCCCCGGGCGATGCCCGCCTGAATGTCCTCGTCCACCACCTCCGACTTCGTGCCGGACTCCAGGCACGTCTGGAAGCGGTTGGAGTCGAGGCCCGTTTGGGCCGCGTAACCCACCAGGCTCCGGTCGTCCAGCGCCCTGCTGTTCTTGAATAGAACATCGTGGTACTCGAAGAACCGGCCCTGGTCTCCCGCACATTCTGCCGCCTCGGCCGCTTTGCGGGCCCGCCGATGCTGGTAGCTGACCGGGAAGTGCCGCACGGTGTAGCTGACGCGATCACCGTAACGCTGGAGCAGTAGCGGATAGGTCGTCTCGAAGTAGCGCCGGCAGAATGGGCACTCGTAGTCGGTGAACTCGATGATGGTGACCGGCGCGTCCAGGGATCCACGCAACGGCCGGCCCTCCAGCTCCATGCCGAAAGTCCGGCTCCAGGAAGCCGCGTCGGGCGCGCTTCCGCGTCCCAGGGGGAAGCCGGCGGCGAAGCCTACCGCCAGGCCGAGGAACAGGTAGATGATCTTGGTGCGTGTCGCCATGTCTTTTCCCGTCGGTGATTCTCAGAAGATCTGCCCGAGTCAGATATGGCGCGTAAGATGCTTGAGGCATGGGCATATGCCAAGCCCGGGCCGTCAGGTTGCCGGCGCGGTGGCCCGCTCCCAGCTTACGGGCCGGAGGGTTCGTTCCTAGCAGAAGCGAGCTGGAGAACCATGAAGAAAAGCTTCAAGCTGCCCGGCGTGGAATGTCCGGATTGTGGGGGCTCCGTTCGGCTGGAGATCGCCACCCGCCGCGCCGGCATCGAGGTCGCGGAAGCGACCTGCGAACGCTGCGGCTGGTCACTTGACCTGATGGAAGAGAGCCGAGGTCAGGTCGGGAAGGCGAAGGACAAGGTGAAGCGGCTGGCGCGTTCCGTGAGCGACGCGATCGTTGACGTCCGCAAGACGCTACCACGCGACCGCGGCGAGTGGGCGACGATCGTGCGCGATCCTCGCCATCCCTTCACGGCCGCCGTGCTCACCGGCCTCGTCCTGATCGCACTGGAACTGACGGGCTTCGGCGTGTTCATCGCGCTGGTCTGGATCCTGGGTGCCCTCATACTCAACCCGCTGGGTTGGGTGCTGATACCCATCGTCGTCGCCATCGCCCTGGCCCACCGTTCCCGCTTCCGAACCGAGACGCGCGAGAAGCTGAAGGACGAGCTGGACGCGCTCCAGCGACGGCGTGACGCCGGGGAGCTCAGCGATGGGGAGTTCAGGGTGGAGCGAGCCGAGATAATCGCCCGCTATTTCGCCTAATAACCGCTGGGAAGTGCCTCCAGAGATGCTTCCCACCAAACGCAGCAGATCTCTTATTGGCGGTGCGTCTCGCTGCACCGAGCAGCTGTGCGTGCAGAAATAGCAGGGCGGTCCCCATGGACCGCCCTGCTCCCGGACCCTCGGCTACAGCTGCGGCTGCCCGATCATCCCCACTGGGATCACGACATCGTCCCGCGACCCTTCCGATCGTCGCCGCCTGAAGCGAGGGCCGGTGTCACATGCTTACCAGGCGTACCGCGTCACAGCCGGAAAAAGGCACTCCCGCTACTTCCTCCGGAATGCCTTCGTCGTCGAGCGTTAGGCCATCAAGGCATGCCTCGGTGATAGCCGCGTCGCTCGGGTCGAAAGCCTCCTGGACGCGAAAATGCAACACCAGATCGATCACGCCGTCGCCGTCTACGTCCTGGAGGTGGTGACCACAACTCGCACAAGTATTCGCCACATCGTGGACCGGCTCGGCCTCACCGGGGCCGAACGCCACTGTGCTCACATCCACCCAGAGCACATCGAAGCTCTCAGTTCCCAGAATCGCCACCGGAACCATGCTCAGGCCGCGCGGTTGAAGGCTGACAACGTTGTTGACGCTGGCGGGCTTGATGTCGATGTCGACGCTCAAGGCGACTTGATCCGTACCCGATTCTCCCGGAGGATTGGTGGCCAAATCGCCCTCCACAGAGGTGACATCGGTTAGCTCGCAACCGAACAGGGCATACACAGCGAACGGCATGAGGATCAACCGTCTCATCTGGACCTCCAGGTTTTGGGGAATGCCCTGCTACTTGTATGACGAGGTCCGCGCTTCGGTGGTCACCTGATGCGGATAATTGGAAGCGTTCTGGAGAGGTTCTGGAAGGTCGAGGCGAAGTACTTATCGCCTACTTGCGGCTCTGTCTAATCGGTCAGCTCGAGAATCTTCTGATCGAGGGTCCGGCGATCGATGCCGAGGATACTAGCCGCGCGCTCACGCTGACCACCCACCGACTGGAGAACCGCACAAATGTATTCGTCCTCCAATCGCTTGAGGGTCCACTCCTCACGCAACGCGTACTCCCAAGACACAACCCTACGCCCCGCCCGCTGCCTCGGCGATTCGATGTATATCATCCTGGTTCTCCGGTGGAAAAGGGGTCGTCCACCCCGCCACCGACTAGACGAGCAAGGCGGTCTTCAGGTCACATGCGGCTCGAACTCAGATATCCAGCTCGCGGATCTTTCGGTAGAGGGTGCGGCGGTCTATCCCGAGGATGCGGGCTGCGCGGTTACGATGCCCCTCGGTGTGCTCGACTACAGCCCTGGTGTACTCGTCAGCCAAGCGGCTGAGGCTCCACTCCTGACTGAGGGGCACGTGGAGAAAGCTGCGGCTCTCGTCACGCTCATACGGTAGATCGATATCCAGCGAATCCTTTTTCGCGCAGAGGATCAGTCCTCTCTCGATGCAGTTCCGCAACTCACGGATGTTTCCGGGCCAGTCGTGAGCCATTAGTTGGCCCATCGCTTTCTCAGTTATGTCGAGGGCCGGGAGTCCAGCTCGCTTGGCAAACAAATCGCGGAAGTGTATCGCCAAGAGCGGGATATCCTCGGGTCGCTCACGAAGAGGGGGCAGACATATAGGGAATACGTTCAAACGGTGGAATAGGTCATCCCTAAAACGGCCCTCTTCAACCCTCGACTCCAACTTCGCGTTGGACGCTGCGATCAGCCGAAAATCGACCGGGGTCTCCCGGTTGGCACCGATGCGTTGAACCACCCTCTCCTCGATAACCCTCAAAAGCTTAGGTTGCAACGAACACGAGAGCGCTTCGATCTCGTCCAGGAAAGCCGTTCCCCCGGCCGCTTCCTCGAAAAGCCCGCGCCGGTTCGCCACGGCTCCGGTGAAGCTCCCCCTAACATGTCCGAACAGTTCTGATTCCAACAGCGTTTCGGGCAGCGACGCACAGCTCACCGGTACAAAGCGGCACTCGCTTCTC
The DNA here is from genome assembly GCA_020350785.1 of Gemmatimonadota bacterium. Lineage (GTDB taxonomy): Bacteria > Gemmatimonadota > Gemmatimonadetes > Palauibacterales > KS3-K002. The sequence goes on along the minus strand of CP070722.1, from coordinate 240,183 downwards.
GGCGAGAGCTCGTGCACGGCGCGGGCTGCCAACTCCTTCCCCGTACCCGTCTCCCCGGTGATCAACACCGAAGCTGCGGTCGGGGCGACCTGCTCGACGAGCTCGATGACGCGCCGTATCCCTGCTGACGCCCCGATGATACCAGCCGGGTTTCGACCGCGAACCTCGCGGCGGAGCCCCCTGACCTCGCGCTCCAGCCGATTGCTCTCCAAGGCCCGCTCCACACGAAGAAGCATCTCGTCCACATTGACCGGCTTGACCAGATAGTCGAACGCCCCGAGCTTCATCGCCTCCACAGCCGTGTGCGCAGAATGGTCGTCTGTCATCACGATGAACTGCGCGTCCAACTGCAGGGCCCGTACGCTACTAAGTACGAATAGCCCCTTCGGCCCGATTCCGCAGGCGCAGAGAATCACGACATCGTACCGGGATGCGAGGAGGGCCTCAACGGCTTGGGGGCCGCAGGGGCTGTAGTCGACAACGTATCGCTGACGCTCGAGAGGGACGCGAAGTCGGGTGGTCTCTTCAGGGGCGTCTTCGATCAGCAGCACGTGGCCCTGCACACGGCGATTCGCCGTCACGTGTCACCTCTCGAGATAGCGGCGGGGTTTCGCTAATCGCAGGCCGTGACTTCTACAATCTTGCACCAGACGACCCTAACAGCAAGCAGTAAGCCCGGACTCGGCAATTCGGCCAAGACCGGGCAAAATGTCGTCTGAGGCGACACAGGAACGCGACAGCGGGACAAAGCACGACACTTTCGGGCCCGCGACGGATGCGAGGGGCTGTCGGACAAAGCAAGCCATCGCAAGGGGGTAGGGACGCCGGCCCCGTTGAGCCGGGACCGCGCACATGATTTGCCAAAGGATTCCTAGTGGACGACCCGGCGCCGCCGCGAACCCCGCGAGGAAGCGCCGGGTACCCCGAGCGTGATATATATCCACCCGGCAGGACTCATGGTCACGTTTGTGCCATGAGGGAGTTATCCGCCCTGCTCACCTGCCGGGTGGGGTCTTCTACCCGCTACCTACTGGCGCGTCTGCGCGGTCGCCCCGGTAGGCACCTGCTCCGCCGGTCCCGGCCGCTCCTGATAGCGCTCCCAGAGTCGACGGTGCCGGTTTTCTGTGTCCACCGGTATCCCTCTGATGAACACGTAGTTGACCTGTGTCTGGATCTCCAGTGGATCGCCGTCGGTTACGATGAGGTTCCCCAGCTTGCCCGGCTCGATCGTACCCAAACGGTCGGCCACCCCCAGGATCTCGGCGGCGTTCAGCGTCACCGCCTTCAGCGCCTCATCGTGGGGCAGCCCGAAGGCGACGGTGTTAGCCGCCTCGTAGGGCAGCGTCCGCGAGTCCGACGAGTTGAAGGTGGCGAAGGCGATTGTCACACCCGCCGCCTGTAGCTCACCGGCCAGCGAGAACGGCAGGTAGTAAGAGTCGTCCTCCTCGGCGGGCAGCGACTGCGACGGCCCCAGGATCACCGGGATCCCCTTCTCCGCCAGCTGCTCCTTCACCTCGCGGGCGTCGCGCGCTCCGGCGAGAATCAGCCGCAGGTCGTAGCGCTGGGCGAAGTCTAGAGCGCTCTCGATCCCTCGCTTGTCGTTGGCCACCACGATGACCGGCAGCTCGCCGCCCAGCGTGCGGGCCAGATGCTCCAGCTGCAGATCGCGATTGAACTTCGCGGGATCGCCTCGCTCGACGGCCTGCTTGTAGTGCCGGGCCGCCTCGAGCCAACTCTCCATCTCCTGGAGCTGCTCGTCGTACTCCTTCTTCGCTTCGGTGTACGGCCGTTCTGTGACCTGGAAGGTCGCGAAGTCGAAGCTGCGGGTCCGGATGGTGGGCCACTGGATGACCATCGCTGCCGACGGCGTGATGGACATCTCCTCGACCGTCCAGCCGTCCAGGTGGATGAGCGCCGCCTGGCCGGGGATACCGCCAGCGCCGCCGCCGCGGAAGCCGCCGCCGCTGCCGGGCGCGCTGACGGCGTGCGTGACACCGTTCGCCCTCGCCACCGGGATGTGCTCGCTGGCTGGATAGATCGCCTCGTAGGCGCGCAGATGGGGGTTCCAGCTTCCCAGCTCGGCGACGTCCTCTGTGGCCGAGACCGATCCGATCTCCGTAAGCCCCAGCCGGCTGAAGGCGTCGATCATCCCCGGGTAGACGTGGAGTCCCGACGCGTCGACCACCGTGGCACCCGCCGGCACAGCGACGTCCGTTCCCACTTCCTGTATCACACCGTGGCTGAGCACCAGCACACCGTTCGCGATGGCGTCGCCGGCCAGTGTGTGGACGGTGGCGCCGCGGATGACATAGGCCGACGCCGGCGCGATCCGGGGATCGTGCTGGGCGGCCGCTTGCTTGACGCCCGCGGCGGCGAGCCCGACGACAATGACGAGGCTGGGGACGAGAGGCGAGCCCAGAGTGCGAGCGCAGAGCCTCGAGAGAATTCCGCTGGCTTTCTTCGTGTATGTCGACACGGTTGTACTCCTGCGTTTCGCGTGGTTCGTGCTCACTTGACCATGAAGCAGAGTTGATCTCAGCGGACCGGGCGGCTGCCTTATCCCCCGCTCTGCGAGCCGTTCACTCGCTCCTTCAGCGCTTCCTTCTCCGCCACGATCTTCTGTTGCCGCTCCCGATCGCGCTCGACATCGAAGACGATGCGTCCATCGACGATCGTGGTCAGCGTCTTGGCGTAGACGGACAGCGGGTAGTCCTCCCAGATCACCAGGTCGGCGTCCTTGCCCACCTCGATCGAGCCCACCTTGTCGGCGATCCCCAGCTGGATGGCCGGGTTGAGGGTTACGAGGGCCAGCGCCTCGTCCTCCGACAGGCCGCCCCACTTCATCGTCTTGCCCGCCTCCTGGTTGAGATGGCGAGCCTCCTCCTGGCTATCCGAGTTGATGGAGACCAGGACACCCCGCTGCGTCATCAAGGCGGCGTTATAGGGAATGGCGTCGAAAGCTTCGACCTTATAGGCCCACCAGTCGGAGAAGGTCGAGGCGCCGAAGCCGCTGGCGGCAAGCTCGTCGGCCACCTTGTAGCCCTCCAGCACGTGCACGAAGGTGGCGATCTTGAATCCGAATTCCTGCGCGATGCGAATCATCTGCAGGATCTCGTCGGCCCGGTAGGCGTGCGCGTGGACCCAGCGTTTTCCCTCGAGCACCTCGACCAGGGGCTCGAGCTTCAGGTCGCGTGCGGGAGGCACCAGATTCCGCTCCGACCGGCGGCGGCGCTCGTACTCGTCCCACTTGCGCTTGTATTCGCGGGCGTCGACGAACGCCTGGCGCATCACATCCACCGTCCCCATCCGGGTCGCCGGGTAGCGCCGCGGCGTTCCGGGCGTCGCCGGTGAATTGGAGCGCTTCACGTTCTCGCCCATCGCGAACTTGATCGTGGGCACGGCGCCCTCGAACAGAAGCCCTTCCGCGTCGGCGCCCCAGCGGTGTTTGATGGTAGCGTTCTGGCCACCGATGGGGTTCGCGCTACCGTGCAGCACATGGGACGTCGTCACGCCGCCAGCCGCCTCTCTATATATGTTGATGTCCGATGGGTCGATGACGTCCTCGATACGCACCATCGACGAGACGGCGATGCTTCCCTCGTTCGTCGCGTCGCTGGCCAGGTGGGCGTGAGCGTCGATGATCCCGGGGGTCACGTACTTGCCGGACGCGTCGATGACCTGGGCGCCGGAGGGAACGCGAACCTCGGTTCCGACGCCGGCGATCTTGCCGTCGCGCACGAGGATCGAGGCGCCTTCCAAAGTTCCCCGCGAGACGGTCATCACGGTGGCGTTCTGGATCACCAGTGTCGGGGCCGGCGCGTCCCAGTCCACCATCGCGTCCATGGCGCCGGCCGCGGGAACCACATCCAGGGTGGGCCGGGCCGGTTCCGCAGGTGCCTCCTCCGGCTGTTCCGGCTCCGCCGCCTCCTCCGCTGCGGCCGCGACCGCGACGGCAGCGCCCGGCTGCTTCTTCCCCTTGAACTCGGAGGAGAAGCGACCGAAGGAGACGTTGCCCTCGATCTCATCGCCCTCGACCGTACCGCTGTACTCGGCCTGAACCGCGCGCCCACCCATCGTCATCGCGACTGTGAAGCTGAACCTGCTGCCGCTGACCCAGCCCTCGGTCACGCTCCCCTCGCCGCGCTGGCCACGGAGGTCGCCGGAAAGCGTGCCGTCCTCCGCCATGCGGAGCTCCGCCGTCGACTCCTGTGCGCCACGGCGCGACTCGACGGTGATCGTCCAGCTCCCGCTCAAGTCCGTGGCTGGCGGCTCCGTTGGTCTCTCCGCCTCGCGCTTCTCGAACTTATGGCCGTCCACGAAGGTCATCTTGACCTTCGATTTCTCGTCGAACAGATCGCCGTCGGTGACCAGCAAGTTCGCGATCTTGCCCGCTTCCACGCTCCCCAAGCGATCCGCCAGGCCGTAGATCTCGGCCGCGCCCAGTGTGAGCGCCCGCAGCGCCGCCTCCGGCGGCAGCCCGGCCTCGACTGCCTTGCGAACGCCTTCCAGCGCATCACGGGGCGACGCGGCGCCGCCAGAGTAGAAGGCAAAGGACACGCCCGCCTCATGGAGCGCTTTCGGCGTGGACGGCGTCCATGCTCGCTGGCGCAGCGAGGCGAGCGATTCCTCGCTTTCGGGGTCCGCGTCGCGCGTGCGCTCCGGCCACTACAGGTTGACCAGCACCGGCGCTCGCGCCGCGGCGAGCTGGGCGGCGACTTCGTAGCCGCCCTGCGCCCCGTAGACCACCGTCCGCACTCCCAGCGCATCGCCCAGCTGCAGCGCCCGCAAGATCTCTCTGGGCTCGTCGCCCGGGATCAGCACAGGCCAGCGTTCGCTCACCGCCCGGCCCAGGGGCTCCAGCGTCGGGTCGTAGGCCGGCCGCTCGAGGCCGGCGGGTCGCGCCTGGTCGGCGGCCAGGGCACGGGTCTGCCGATCGGCATCCAGAAAGAGCTGGTTTAGATAGGCGAGGACGCCGAAGAGCGAGCCCGGGTAGCCTCGGTTGCCGCGCGAGGCCCGGAGGTTTAGCCGCAGCGCGACCGGGGCGCGGACGACCATCTCGCGCGCCTCTACCTCACCCAGAGCGATCACCGCACCCTGCCCTGTCACGAAACCGTCGTTTGGGATCGTCATGACGGTGGTATAGCCGCCCTCACGCCAGGTCTCGATGCGCGCGTCATCAGTCGCCAGCGCCTCCGCAGCCGCGCGCGCCGGGAAGGTGGCGGGTCGGTCCTCCGGGCCATCGGACTGCGAGCCGCCGCTCGGGGCGGCGGCCCGCGCCTGAGCGCCGGCTTGGGCGCCATCCTCCGGTAGCCCCAGATCGGTGAGTGCGTCGAAGAGGCCGGGGTAGACCGTCAGTCCTTCGCCGTCGATCACCCACGCCTCCGGCGGCACGGCGACGCCGGCCCCCACAGCCGCGATGAGGCCGTTGGCGATGACCACGGTCCCTTCTTCGATGACGGGCCCGGCGCCGGTGACGATTCTAGCGTTGGTGATCGCGTAATAGGGTGGCGGCTGCGGCACATCGCCCGGCGCCTGGCCCGCCGCCGTGGCGGGCAGCGCGGCGGCGAGCATGGCCAGCAACGCGGAAGCGGCCAGCGGCCGGAGGACGCGACATCCTAAAATCACCCGCACCGTCTCGGCAGAAATGGACGGCTGTCTCATCTCTCTCTTCCCTTTCGTGACTCGTGGTGATCTTCAAGAGAGCCAGATCCGAAGCTTGGCGATTCGAGAAATTAGTGTGCCGCGGTTACCAAAGGAACAGGCCTGTGCACATCGCCCCCAGCATCGTCTGGCGCTACGCTACCAACGGAACGTAGTCTTCGGCCATGAAAGACCTGAGTGGAAGGACGTGTGCGGTCACCGGGGCCAACTCCGGGATCGGCCAGAAAGTCGCGGAAGGGCTGGCCGGCTACGGCGCGACGGTGATCATGGTCTGCCGTAACCGGGACCGCGGCGAAGCGGCGCGTTCCAAGATCGCGGCCCGAGTCGAGGGTGCCGAGCTTCGCCTGCGGCTGTGCGACCTTGCCGCTCTGGACGACGTTCGCCGCCTGGCTCGCGACCTGTCCTCCGAGCACTCGCGCCTCGACTTGCTGGTGAACAACGCCGGTGTCTACAGGGCGAAGCTCGAGATCACCGCGGACGGTTTCGAGAAAACGATGGCCGTCAATCACCTCGCTCACTTCCTGCTCACCCACTTGCTCATGGCGCCGCTGACCGCGGCGCGCGGCCGAGTGATCAACGTCAGCTCTGCGGCGCACACGTCCGGACACCTTCGTCGGGCACCGCTGGAATCGATCATCCGGGGCGATGGCGATTACGACGGATTCCGTGCCTACGGCGACTCGAAGACCGCCAACATCCTCTTCACTCGCGAACTGGCCCGCCGTTGCGGAGATTCGGGCCTGACGGTGGCGGCCGTCCACCCCGGCGCCGTAGCCACCCGCATTTACAACCAGAACGACAACCTCAGCAGCTTGATCGTCCGCCTGTTCAAGCCTCTGATGCGGTCGCCGGCGAGCGGTGCCCGGCCGTGCCTGTGGCTGGCGACACGGCCCGATCCCGACCGGATGCAGGGCCGCTACTTCGTGCGCATGAAGGAGGCGCTACCGCAGCCGGACGCCCGCGACGACCAGCTGGCGCGTCGGTTGTGGGAGCTGAGCGCAAGGCTGACCGGCACGTACGACGGCGCGGCCGACGTACAGTAGCGCTGCCATCGTGAGGCCGGTCGAGACGGCGGCAGCTCTCTTCGAGAGCCCCCGGGTCGATCGCCCCGAGCAGCTATCTGCGGCCGTCGCCCGGGTTCCAGACGAGCGGGCCGCTTGGCCTCCAGAAATCCTTGGCGGGTCTAGCGGTCGGTCCCTAGATTGTTGGACGATAGCACTCGAATCACCAACTCTCGCGCTGGCCTGGTCAGGGAACTTGCCGTTGAGTAAGCTCGCCCCACTAACAAGGAGGACCGTCATGGCCCGTCGAACTCCTCTGCTCGCCTGCCTGCTGACTTTCCTCGCGCTGTCCGCGTCTTCCGCTGCGGCACAGGAAGATGACATGGCCGCCACGATGGCGGCGTGGCAGAAGGCGGGCCAGCCGGGCGTGCAGCATCAGCATCTCGCTGCTCTGGTCGGCACCTGGGATGCGGAAACGAAGTTCTGGATGGACCCATCGGCGGAGCCGATGGCATCCACAGGCACAATAGAATACCGCATGGTCATGGATGGCCGATACCTCGAAGAGGTGATCACCTCCGAAATCATGGGCCGACCGTTCAAGGGTCGCGGTCTATATGGCTACAACAACGTCACCGGCGAGCTGGAGGCGGTGTGGATCGACGATATGTCGACGGGGATCTATTGGTACAGCGGCTCGATCAACGAGGCTGGGGACGAAGTGAGCTTGAAAAGCAAGTACATCGACCCCATCACGAAGGAATGGAGGAACACTCGTTCCGTCATGCGCATATCGAGCGACAAGCTGCACTACGAGAGTTACGAGACGTTCGACGGCCAGGAACGAAAGACCATGGAGATCACAGGCATACGGAAATGATCATCGCCACGCCGGGCCCGGGGATCGCTTCGACCAGGCGGCCCCGGGGCCACGGCGCTCTGGATTGTCGCCGGCCGCCCACTCGAGCCGCACCTTTTCACTTTCGCTGGGTCGATCCGATCTCTATTGGCGCCGCAGAGAGGCCAACGTCTGCGGCACCAACTGCGCACAACTGGCGGCAAGCGCCGGGCTGAGGGCTCGGAACGATAGTTCGCCCTTCCACCATCTGGCGTCCAGCTCGAGAGCGAAGTCGAAGAGATAGGTCGAGGCGCCGGGCGAGTCATCGGCTGCGTGCTGCGTGTAGTGGACGGAGCCGATGGGTGCATCGACTTGGGAAACGGACAGGGCGCCGTCCTTGGAGATCATGTTCATGACGGTCTCCTGGTCGCCTTCCATCCTGATGAATTGCCAGGCTCTTACCGGATTACCGGTGACAGGGATGCGGAACTCGAGGTCGCCCGCGCCCAGCGGGAAGTAGTCTTCGCTCAACTGGCACTCGGTTGTCGTCGGGCGCACCGCGTCGGGCGTAGTAACTTCGCTGCCTTTCTCATCTGACTCGTCAGCAACAATCTCCATCTCGTTGGCCGCTTCACCCTCCTGCGCCCCTTCACGGTCGCCGCCGCAGGCAGTGCCCACGGTCAGGGCCGCCACGAGGAGGATCGCCGTAAAACCGAAGCTGTGCTGCATACTTCCTCCAGGTCTGATACTAGCGACTCGAAGTTACCAACCGCCCCGAAGATGGCGGCGCCGCTTCCAAGCACCACCCCCGACGTTGCCGCGCCGAGCCCAGCCGAGTAGCTTGGCCGACATCATGCCGGACCTCGCCGAAGGGCTCGTCTACTACGCTGTTTTCTTGCTCTCGACCACGTTGCACGAGGCGGCCCACGCCTGGGCGGCGATGCGCGGTGGCGACCTGACTGCTTATCATGGCGGACAGGTCTCCATCGATCCGCTTCCCCACATTCGCCGCGAGCCGTTCGGTATGGTAGTCCTTCCCGTCATCTCGGTGTTGATCTCGGGCTGGCCATTCGGATTCGCCAGCGCGCCCTACGATCCGAACTGGGCCAGGCGTTACCCTCGGCGTGCCGCCTGGATGGCCCTTGCCGGGCCCGGCGCGAACCTGGCGCTCATCATCACGGCGGCTTTGCTCATCAACATCGGGCTCGTGTTGGATATCTTCTACTCGCCTGAGAGCATCTCATTCGGTCACGTCACCGCGGCCACGGGCGGCGGCGTCATCGACGCGATCGCCTTTTTCCTCGGCGTCGTCTTCTCGCTCAACCTGGTGCTCTTCATCCTGAACATGTTGCCGCTGCCGCCGCTGGACGGGAGCGGCGCGCTGCCACTCCTGCTTTCGCCGGAAGCGACTCGCCGTTATCAGGACTTTATCTGGCGGCAGGCGGGTCTGGGATGGATCGGTATCATCATCGCCTGGCAGGTCTTCGACTACGTCTTCAATCCCCTGTTTCTCGTAGCCGTCAACCTGCTGTATCCCGGCGTGTCGTACCACTGAAGCCGTCTAGGTTCAGGCGAACAAGGCCGCCTTCCACCCACGCGCCGCACGAGAGCTAGGTAGCGGCCAGCGAGGGCAGCGCCGCCTCGATCTGCATTCGCTGCGGCTCCAGCCAGGGCGGCAGGATGAGCCGTTCGCCCAGACGCTCGATCTCCTCGTCGATGCCGAAGCCGGGTCCGTCGGTGGCGATCTCGAAGAGCACGCCGCCGGGCTCCTGGAAGTAGACGGACTTGAACCAGAAGCGGTCGATCACCGGCGTCGGCTGCCGGCCGCTCTCCTCCAGCGCACGGCAGACCGCGAGCTGCGCCGTCTCGTCGCTGACGCGCCAGGCAACGTGGTGGACGCTCCCGCGGCCCCAGCTGCCGCGCCGCGAACCGGCGAACTCCCGGATATCCGCGATCGTACCGGATCCGCCACCGGCGCACTCGAAACGGTGCCACCCTTCATCGGCGCCCTGCGTGGAGAACCCCATGACGTCCTGGAGGAAGGACGCGGTCCTCGCCAGGTCGGATTCCCAGAGGCGCACCGCATGGATCCCGCGGATCTGCGCCGCCGCCTCGACGGGGCCCGCCTCCCACGCCGTGAACTCGCGCCCGGCCGGCGTCTCGACCAGCGCCAGCTCCAGTCCGTGTGGGTCGGCGAACGAGAGCGTCGGCTCGCCGAAGCGCTCAACGGGGTCGCCCACCTCGATGCCCTCTCGCGCCAGCCGCTGCGACCAGAAGCCAAGGGTGTCGGGTGGCACGGCCAGCGTCACCTCCGTCGTCAACCCGACCCCTTTACGGCCCGGCCCCAGGTGTGTCCAGGGAAAGAAGGTGACATCGCTGCCCGGATGGCCCGCCGCATCGGCGTAAAAGAGATGGTAGGTGCCGGGGTCGTCCTGGTTGACGCTCTTCTTCACCAGCCGCATCCCGAGGACGCGCGTGTAGAAGTCGAGGTTCTCCTGCGGATCGCCCGCGATCGCTGTAACGTGATGAATACCGCTTATTCGGGTCATGGCTCCATGCAGTTGTATGCGAAATACCAAGCGTCAGTACGAACATGCAGCGACGAGCAAGCCTCGAGACGGCATACTCGGCCCAGGTCGCCGCGGTTCCCAGCGCCAACGGCAGGCCGAGGGAGGGGTACGAGAGCCGGACTTGTCCACATCGCGCTCACCCTATTACAATGGAGGAGCCTTCCTAAGCAACAGGCTTCGAGGCGCACCCCAGCAAGGGCGGTGTGGCGGACACCAAGTTCACGCGGCGGCGGTCTGGCTCACAAAGCGCGAACTCGCGTATTGCGGACAGACACCGCGACCCAGGCAAAGGAGGTCAGCGCATGTGGTTCGAGTACAAGAAGAGCGTCGCTCCAATCTACCGGGACGAGACCTACCGCCGGATGTTCGCCACCGCTTCGGGCCGGCCCCGCAAGAAGGGGGATCCGGACGAGCAGAAGGGCCTGCGCGCCTGGTTCTCCTCCCGCTTGGGGCGTCGGAAGGGCGACGCCACCGAAACCGGGACTGATTCAGGCGGAGACGGGATCGCCTCGGTCTGACAGCCCCGGAACCGAGAGGCTTGGCTCGGCAACATCGAGCCCGGAGGACTTCCTCCGGGCTCTTTTCGCGTCTTCGAGTGAGCGAAAGTCACTCTCGTCTCAGTCACTGCCCACCGGCATCATGATGTGGGCGTACGGTGTGCCCCGGAACATGACGTAGGGGCCGCCGCTCTTCGGATCGTTGGGCAGCAAGTCGAGCATTGAGGGATCTGGCACCAGGATCATGACGTGGGGTCCGCTGATGATCCAATCCTCGCCCGGCGCCGGCTCGGTTGCGAAGGGATCCGTGTTGCTGGCATCCTTGCCGCCCGCCAGCATGTAGGCCAGCCCGACCTTGTCGACGCTCGGCTTCTGTTGGGTGATCCAGGCGTGGGCCCAGTTCAGCCACGCCTCATCCAAGCACATGGGGCCGTTGCCGCCATCGGGCAAGCAGACCCAGCCGTTGCCGCCTTCATGAAGGACAACCTGATTCCAATCGACGACCGTGGCGTTCTTGGCGATCTCCGCTGGCGCCGCCGAGAGGGCGCTCTTGATCTTGGATTCTTTGTCGAGGGCCTGGGCGCTGGCGACGCTGGTGTGTGACACGAGGACCAGAGCGGCCAGTACGGACAGAGCGAGAGTCCGGTACATGGTTACCTCCTGAGATGGTTGGGTTTGGGACTCAGACAACCTGAGAATCGTAATCGAAGGTGCCGAGATTTCAAGGCACGACTGCCGATTGAGGTCTAAGTGCCGACCGCGTCTCGCCTGCCAGCAGCACCGCTCGCCTGGATGTTGGCCAGAGCCTATGATTCAACGGGCGGCAGGCCGCTGGCAGCCAATCGAGCCGGCCACGGATCTCTATCACCCGAGCACACGGAGCCGGCGTGGCGAAGACGGAGAAGAGCGCGAAAGCGAAGAAGGAGCGTCGGGGTAGCAAGAAGAAGGCGGCCGCCGAACCGGGATCACGGGGCCTGACCGCGCGCGCCCTGTCCTCGGCGTCGGCGCCGGGCCACGTGCAGGCACTGGCGGAAGCCATCGAGGCGGACCGCGGCTCGGTCCTGGCCGTCTACAGGGACCCTCTGGGCGGTAACTGGCAGGTACTGGCCGGACTGCCCATCGAGCGCGTAGAGCCGACCCCGTTCCAGCGGGACCTGTCGCCGGCACACGTCGAGCGTCTGGCGGAGGCGATCGACAAGCTGGATCGCTACCTGGATCCGGTCATCGCGGTGCGGACCGAGGAGGGCAAGTACTGGACGCCGAACGGCTATCACCGCCTGGAGGCGGCACGCAGCCTGGGCGCGAAAGCGATCACGGGGCTGGTGGTCCCCGACGTAGGCGTCGCCTATCGGATCCTTGCCCTGAACACCGAGAAGGCGCACAACCTGCGGGAGCGAGCCTTGGAGGTGGCGCGCCTGGCGGCGGCGCTGGCCGAACTGGACGATCGGCCGGAGCGCGAGTTCGCTACCGAGATCGAGGAGCCCGCCTTGCTGACCCTGGGGCTCTGCTATCTGGAGCGCGGTCGCTTCGCGGGCGGCGCCTACCACCCGGTGCTCAGGCGCGTGGAGAAGTTGACAGGCGCGAAGCTCTCGTCGGCGCTGAAGGCGCGGGGCGCGCGCGCGGCGCGCGTACTGGAGCTTGACGACGCGGTGACGGCGGCGGTCAAGGGTTTGAAGGAGCGGGGCTTCGAGAGCCCTTACCTGAGGGCCTTCGTGGTGGCGCGGATCAACCCGCTTCGCTTCAAGCGGAAGGTGGAGATGGACGCGGACGAGACGATCGAGAAGATGCTGTCAGCCGCTCAGCGCTTCGACATCGACAAGGTCCGCGCCGACCAACTGGCCCGCGCCTCCGGACCGGCCGACGACTGAGGACGCACGAGAGGGCCCCGGTCAGCCGCGACTTATCCCCGACAGGCGCAGGCGACGCCGATTCGCAGAAGCCAGGGCGACGCTCAGACGTGGCTTGATCGCGGGCGCGGATGACCGCTCCTACGGCTTGATTTAATTACATATTACAGGCCCAACCGCTTCAAGACCTCCGCGAATCGCGGGTCGTTCTTGAGGGCGTCCGCCGTCGGGTCGGCGTTGATGTACGTGAGGCTGCCGGGATCTTCGACGTAGGCGCGGTCCAGGTACTCGAAGGCGCGGTCCAGCTCGCCCAGCTCGGCGTAGACGATGGCCAGCTCCTTGAGCATCTGCCCTTGCTCTTCGACCTGGTCCAGCAGTTCGAGAGCCTCCGCCCGGCGCCCGGCGCGCGCGTACGCCCACGCCAGGGCCGTGGTGTTGAACGGATATTCCGGCCGCACCTCCAGCGCGCGGCGCAGCGCGGCGATCCCCTGCGCCGTGTCGCCGTTCAGCATCGACGCGAACCCCAGGCTGTAGAGCGCGCCCGGGTTGTCCGGCTCCAGCTCCAGAATCTTGCGCGCTTCGATGATCCCGCCCTCATAGTCGCCGGTAAACCAGAGTCCGCTGGTCAGCGACAGCCGGTAGCTGATCGACAGCGGGTCCAGCTCGACCGCCCGGCGCAGTTCCAGCACGAGCTCCTTGAAGCGGCCGAGACCCAGCAGCAGGCGCGCGTAACGGCGGTGCGCCTCGGCCGAGCCCGGGTTGAGCTCCAACGCCCGCTGATGGTGCCGTTCGGCTTCCGCCAAGCGCAGCTCCGACTCTAACACATCCGCCAGCGAAGTGTGGGCCTCCGCCAGCGTCTCGTCCAACTCCAAAGCCTTTTCCGCTACGGAGCGCGCCTCGGGCAGCACCTGCTCCGCCGGCAGGTAGCCGCTGCTCCACAGATCCAGGTAGATGTCGGCCAGGCCGGCGTAGGCCGGGGCGAAGCCCGGATCGGCGGCGATGGCCTGCCGAAACAGCTCGGCCGCGGCCTCTAAACCCGCCTGTGTTCCGCCCTGCGGTCGCTGGTGCAGGTACTTGCCACGCGTATACAGATCGTAGGCGTGAAGGCTCTCCGTGGGACGCGCCGCCAAACGCACCTGGACATCCGGCGTGAGGGTCGCCCGCAGCGCCGCCGCGATCTGCCGCGCGATGTCGCTCTGGATCGCGAAGATGTTCGCGGTCGTCAGTTCGGCGTCATACGTCTCGGCCCATAGGTGGCGATCGGAACTCGCTTCGATGAGCTGCACATTCACGCGCACGCGATCGCCCGCACGCTGAACGCTGCCTTCGACCACAGTGGCGACCCCGAGCTGGGTGGCGATCTCGGGTACGCTCAGCTGCGTGTCCCGGTACTTCATCATCGAGGTCCGCGAGATGACCGTCAGGCTGTCAATCTTCGACAGCCGCGTCAGCAGGTCGTCGTGGATGCCGCCGCTGAAAGCCCGGCTCTCCTCGTCGCCCTGCGCGCTGACGAACGGCAAGACGGCGACGGAACGGAGATCGACGGAAGCCTCGGCGTGGCGCTCACCCGCCGAGCCGGGCCCGAAGAACAGCCAAGCCAGGGCCACCGCGCCCCAGAGCGCCGAGGCGGCCAATCCACCCACAGTCGCGTTATGCCAGTTGAAGAGTCGGTGGGTGCCTATCATCTGTGCACGGGTCGCCTCTGGGCTCCCAACCGCCGCCCGGGCGCTCAACCGCTTCTGTACCAGTGCCGTGATCAGAACGACCGGCAAGCCGGCCACAAGAAGCGCCAGAGTGAAACGCGGGAACCAGGCCGGCAGGGCGAAATTGTTGCCCAAGACATCCACAACCTGGAGTGCGATCCACGACCCGAATATGTAGAGCCCCAGCACCTGCCAGAGAGAGCGGTGTTGCACCCTATCTATGAGAGACTTCAGACCACTCATACGTCCTTGCCCGTGTGATGTGCCCACAAGCCAACGCCGAAGCCGATTTCGGCTTCGCAGACCACATAGCCTGTCAGGAAGCTCACAAAGCGCGTTGTGCAGGGGCAGGAACCTGTGCAGACTAAGTTAGCAAAGGCACGCTGGCGCGCTAGCTCGCCCTCGCTGGCGTTGGGGATCGACCCGGCCCCGGTCGCGGACTAGATTCGCGCCCATGATCTCCCAGCGCGGATTCAAGCTCAGACACGAGAAGCGATGACAATTCTCGGTGGCAAAGTGGCGCTGATCACCGGCGCCGCCGGCAACGTCGGCGCGGCGACGGCGCGCGCCTTCCTCGATGCCGGAGCGCCGGTCGTGCTCGTCGACCGGGCGCCCGCCCGGTTGAGAGAGATGTACCCGAACCTGAGGGACTCCGACCAGCACATGCTGGCCGAAGGTATCGACGTCAGCGAACCCGCGGCGGCGGCAGGACTAGTGCGCAACGTAGTGAGTCGCTTCGGCCGCATCGACGCGCTGGTGAATACGGTGGGCACCTATCGCGGCGGAAAGCCGGTCCACGAAGAGGATCTCGAGACCTGGGACCTGCTATTCGGGGCCAACCTGCGGACGATGCTGGTCATGTGTAGGGCCGTGATCCCGATCATGCGGGAGGGCGGTGGCGGCCGGATCGTCAACGTGGGGGCGCGGAGCGCGCTGAGCGCCAGCGCCAACTCCGTCGCCTACAGCGCCAGCAAGAGCGCCGTGCTGCGTCTGACGGAAGGCCTGGCCCAGGAGCTGAAGGCGTCGAACATAGCAGTAAATTGCGTGCTCCCCGGGACGATCGACACGCCACAAAACCGTGAGGCCATGCCCGACGCCGACTTCAGCAACTGGGTCGCGCCCGAGGCCGTGGCCGACGTCATCCTCTTCCTGGCCTCCGACGAGGCGCGGGCCATCAGCGGCGCCGCGGTTCCCATTTGAGCGCGCGCCGTCGCAGGTCGTCCGTCAGCGACCGACTAGCGCTACAAACCGTGGGTGCGATCGCAGCGGGTCCCAGGCGGGATCGATACGTAGCAGATGCTCGGTGATCGGCGCCGGTCTTCTCAGCAGTCCCTGCAAGAGGTCGACGGCGTCGTCGTGTCGACCCACCGCGGCGTAGATCTTCGCCAAGTCATGGACACGCGAGGTGCCGCGCCACGCCTCGCGCTCCGGCGGCATGATCTCCACCGCGCGCTCACCCTCGCGCACGGCGTCGGCGGTGCGGTCCAGGCCTGCCAGGGCCAGGCCCAACGCGCTGTGGTAGCGCGGGTCCTCGGGATCGTCGGCGACCCGGGCCTCCAGCTGTACCCGGGCGGAGTCGTAGTATGCCCCGGCAACTTGCTCGTCCCCGCCCAGTTCATTGAGCCAGGCCTGGCCGAGGGCCTTGGGCACGTACTGAAACTGGGAATCATCCAGCGGATCCTCCGCCAGCTCCAGCTGCCGCCTCATGGCCGGCACATCCCGCTCGTAGTGAGCTATCTCGAAGTACATCCAGTCCCTGGCGGGCACGACTCCCAGGTTGCGTCCCGCGTCCAGGTAACGGCGCGCCGCTGCCAAATCGCCACTGGAGAGCACAGCATTAGACGCGCGGAACACGTACGCCGTGGGCTGCTCCGGGGCCAGCTCGACCACACGCTCGATGATGGGCGCCGCCTCATCGAACCGCCGCATCAGCGACAGCGTCTCGCCCAGACTGTACTGAGCCAACGGCGAGCGAGGGTTTAGCTCCACGGCGCGCCGGAAACGCTCCACCGCGCCCTCGAAATCGCCCTTCCGTCTGAGCACCGCACCCGCCACCTCTTGGATCTCGCCGCTGCCCGGCCGCGCGCGCTCGGCCAGGGACAGCTCGGCCATAGCACGCTCGTAGTCGAGGTCGAAGCGGTAGTAGAACTCGCCCAGGGCATGGTGCGCCTCGGGGAGATCCGGGTCCAACTCCAGCGCCCGCTCCGCCGCGGCCAACGCGGCCGCGCGGATCTCCGGGCTGCGATCGTAATGGAACCAGTAGAGGTTAGAGCGAGCGATGGAGAGGTGGGCATAGGCCTCGGCGAAGCTCGAGTCCGCTGCGATCGCTCGGGAGAGGAGGCTCTCGGCCGTCCGGAACAAGCTCTCCTGATAACCGGCCGTGAACAGGAAACTCAGGGCGCGGCGATAGTTCTCGTAGGCCTCCAGGCTCTCGGTGGGTCGCTCCGCCAGGCTCTCCCGTTCCTCGGGAGTCAAGCGTGCCTGCAGCGCCCCGGCGATGGCCTCGGCAATCTCGGTCTGTATGGCGAAGATGTTGGCCGCCGTCAGGTCGCGGTTGTAGCGCTCGGCCCAGAGATGCTCGTCGGTACCCGCATCGATGAGCTGCACGTTGATCCGCACCTGGTCGCCGGCCCGTTGCACGCCGCCCTCCAGCACGGTGGCCACACCCAGCTCGTCGGCGATCTCGCCGACCTTCTTCGTGGTCTCGCGGTACTCCAGCACCGAGGTCCGAGAGATGACCTTCAGCGACCCGATCTTGGTCAGCTGGGTCAGCACGTCGTCGTGGATCCCGTCGGTGAACGGTTGGGTCTCGGCGTCGCCGCTGAGATTGGCGAACGGAAGGACCGCTACGGAGGGCCGCTGGTCCTCCTGGGAGCCTGCCGCTGCTACCTCCGGCGCCATCGCCTCAACCCCGGCTCCACGCGATTCGCGACCCACCCACCAGGCGCCGGCCACGAGGAGCACGATACCCAGCAGCGCCAGCACACCCGCCGGCCAGCGTTGCCTCCGCGGCTGTGCCACGATCGCGTTTAGCTCGACGCTCGTGGCGGGGTCCTCGCGCCGCACGCCAGCGGGTGTCATCTCGAACGCCCAGGCCAGCACCAACGCCAGAGGGAAGCCGACCAGGGTCAGGGCCACGATGAGGGGGATGGCCCAGGCCGGCACGCCCAGGCTGGGGAAGATGATGTCAGCCACCTGCAGCACGACAAAGGCCGTGGCGCCGTAGACCGCCGCCACCTTGAATACGTGGCGCCGCTTCAACTCGGCGAAAAAGGTCCGATAGCGCGGAATCATGGCCCCCGAAGATGGCAGAGCAGCCCGGCACTATCAAGATCGCGTGAGGTGCAGCAGATGAAGTAGAGCGCCCCACAGCCGCCGATCTGGCTGCGGGGCGCACTAATCCTGCCGAGACTCCGGCTACTCGCGCAGCGTCAGCGTCTCGACGTTCACCGTCAATTCCTCCAGCCGCTCTCGCACCTCCGGCGACATCGTCTCTTGGTAGCGGCCGCCGAGGTGCTGCGCCAGGAACTCCTCGATCTTCGCGTACATCGCCAGAGTGTTGATCTCGCCGGCGAAGCCGTGTCCCTCGTCCGGCGCGACCAGATACTCGACGGTCCGGCCCAGCCGCTGCATGGCCATGACGATCTGGTCGGACTCCGCCTTCTTCACCCGCGGGTCGTTGGCACCCTGGATGACCAGGAGCGGCGCCTTGATCTCCTCTGCGGAGTTGAGTGGTGACTGGGCCATCAGGCGCTGGCGGTCCTGCGAATCCCCAGGATTGCCGACCCGTTTGTGGAACATCTTGACGATCGGCTTCCAGTAGGGCGGAATCGATTCCATCAGCGTGATGATGCTGGACGGCCCGACGATCGACACGCCGGCCGCGTAGACGTCCGGGGTGAACGCCACGCCCGCCAGGGTCGCATAGCCGCCATAGGATCCACCCATGATGGCGATCATGTCAGCCGCGGCGATCCCCTGCTCCACCAACCACTTCGCGCCGTCGGTGATGTCGTGCTGCATGTAGCCGGTGCCCCACTCGTTGTTGCCCAGATTCAGGAAGCGCTTCCCGTATCCGGTCGAGCCCCGGAAGTTGGGTTGCAACACGGCGTAGCCGCGGTTGGCGAGGAATTGCGCCATCGGGTTGTAGCCCCAGCCGTCGCGAGCCCAAGGTCCCCCGTGGGGCACGATCACCGCGCGTAGACCGCGCGGCTCGACGCCCTTGGGAAGCGTGAGATAGGCCGGTATCTCCACTCCGTCCCGGGCCTTGTAGCGCACGGGCTTCATCTCGGCCATGTACTGCGCCGGGATGTCGTCGCGGGGACGGTAGAGCAGCTCGACCTTGCCGGTCGACCTGTTGTACAGATAGTTGGGCCCCTCATCCGTATCGATGATGTTCTTCACGATCCAGACCTGGTCGTCCCGGGTCGGCTCGCGGAAGTAGAGGTCGCCGTTCAAGCCGGCGGCGCGGAGCACGTCAATGTCCTTCTTGAATTGCGGATCTTTCGGATACAGCCGGACCCGGTCTCCGGTATACGACGTACCGATCAGCTCGTCGGTCGCCCGTGAGAAGATGGCGCCGCCGAAATCGACCTGATTCTCCGGATCGCCCTCCACCAACTCCTCGTTTCCCGTCTGCGGGTCGAACAGCACGAGGCGCGTCAGGTCGAGGTCGCCCTTGTTGGTGGTCATGTAGACGCGCCGGCCGTCCTTGTGAAACCGGAAGGGATTGCATTCCTCCTCGAAGCTGCACTCATACACGGCCGTTAGCTCGCCGCCGTCCACGCGCAAGATCTCGGTGCCTCCTTCCTCGTTCACGCGCACGCCCAGGCGCAGGTTCCCATCGAGGTCGGCGAGCCAGCCGGCGATGTTCTCATCGTTCTGGAAAACCAGCGTCCGCTCACCTGTGACGATGTCGAGCCGATAGACATCGTGAAGCTGGAGATCGCGGTCGTTGAGTCCCACCAGCATCTGATTGGGCGCGTTCTCGGGCACCGAGATGATGCGTGCCTGGACCTTCTCATAGGGGGTCAGGTCGCGGGCCGGGGGCGCCGCCGAGCCCTCCGCCGGCGCAGCGGTCGGATCCACCGCGTAGACCCGGAAGTTCTCATCGCCCAGCTTGTCTTGAGTATAGAAGATGTACTTACCGTCCTGGCTCCAGAAATAGCCGATCACCGGGCGGGTCTTGTCCTCGGTGACCGGCCGGGCCGCACTGAACGATTCATCGATCCTCTTCACCCAGACGTTGAGGATACCGTCGAGCTGCTTGACGAACGACACGAAGCGTCCGTCCGGCGAGAGCGCGGCGTAAGCAATCTGCGGGTCACCGAAGAAGACGTCCCGGTCGACCAGTGGCGGAAGTCGATCCAGGTAGTCCGCCTGCGCCAGGGCGGCTGAGGGCGAAGAGGCCAGTACGGCCACGCCCAGCACGGCGCTGGCGAACAGGCCGCGAAGCGAGCGTTTCATCGTTATACCTCCTGTTTGGGAGCGTAGTGCCGCGAGGGAAGATTCAATCCGGCGTGTGCCGGCACAGCGAGATCGGCAAGCCTGAGCATGGCGGTCGATTGGGAGAACCTGACTATCCCTACGTGCGCCCGGTCGTTGGGTTTCAGGGGGGTCGGGGAACCGCCGGCCTCCACCGCCCCGGCGGTCACCGCTGCGGCGGCGGCTGGGGCAGGCGGGTGAGCATATGTGCCGGTGGCGACGGTGGAGTGTGTGGGTTCATGGGCATCATCGACGGGTTCGAGAGCGTGATGGAGATGATCGATCGATGATGGGCCGGGTGAACATTGAACATCCGACATTGGACATCGAACATCGAGTCACGGCTGAACGTTCTAACGTTGGATAGCGGACTTTGAACATCCACGGTAGTGGGCGGCGGTACGATCTCAGGGAACGGCTGATCGGTTATGCGGTCATGGTCTGTCGCGTTGCCGAGAGACTACCCAATACACGGGTGGGGAGGCATGTGGCGGGTCAACTCTTGCGTTGCGGAACCGCGGCGGCACCGCACCACGCGGAAGCGCAAGGCGCCGAGTCGCGGAAAGACTTCGTTCACAAGATGAAGCTTGGGCTGAAAGAGTTGAGGGAGGCGCTCGTCTGGCTGGAGTTCGCCCGCGAGTTGGGAATCGGAAAGCGGGAGGAAGTGGAAGAGGTGATTGTCGAGACCGACCAACTCATCCGCATCTTGGTCTCCAGCATCGCCACCGCCCAACGAAACGACCGCCGCACCTCCTGAAACTATACCCATTCCCTCAACGTTGGACGTCCAACGTTCAACCTTCCAACGTTCGGCAGTGACTCGATCTTCAATGTCGGATGTCCAATGTTCAATGTCCAGCTCGCCCGTCCGCGATGGCCGCCTCTATACACTTTGCGCACAGCCCACGCTCGTGAAAGATTCGGGAGAGCCCAACTCCCCAAGGAGGCACTCCCATGAACCACCCGTGCAGCTTACAAGCGGCGCGGCTCTGCGCCTGCCTGGCAGCGCTGCTGACGGTCGCACCAGTAAGGCTTGCAGCTCAAGACGCCGCCTCGACCGCGGTTGCCAGGGATGGCTGGGCGGACGATCCGCCCGTGCTGTCCGCCCTCGTCGAGCACGCCCGGAACGAGAGCGAGCTGCGCGTCGCCTTGGACCGCTACGACCTGGACCTGGCCGCCCTGCAGCGCCGCTACCCGGTCGACTACTCGCCGGCCCGACGGGCGCGACTGGACCAGTTCTACGGCGGATGGCAGGCGCGGTTAGATGAGCTGGACTTCGACGCGCTGAGCCAGGAAGGTCGAATCGACTACATCCTGCTGCGCAATCAAATCCGCTTCGACCGGGAGATGCTGCGGCTGGAGGAGGAGCGCTGGGTGGAGATCGCGCCGCTGGTCCCGTTCGCGGACCGGCTGCGTCAGCTCCAAGAGGGTCAGTTCGACCGCGTCCGGGCGGACCCGCGGCAGACGGCGGAGACGATGAACGACGTGGCGACCGAGGTCGAGGGGCTCACACGGGTGACGGCGGACGCGGCGCCGAATAGAGAGGCGCCGGCGCCAGCGCACCACTACACGCCGGCGGTCGCGGCGCGCGCCGCAGCCTACGTGCGCGAGCTGCAGAGCTCGGTGGACGACTTCAACAAGTTCTACTCGGGCTACGACCCCCTCTACACTTGGTGGGTTAGGGAGCCGTACGAGCGGCTGCACGATGCACTGGAGTCGTATGCGACGGTGATCGAGGAGAACCTGGTCGGGATCAAGCCGGGCGAGCTGCCGCCGATCGTCGGCGACCCGGTGCTGGCCAACGGGCTGCGGGCCTACCTCGCCGTGGAGATGATTCCGTACACGGCCGATGAGCTCATCGCCATCGGTTGGGCCGAGTTCGAGCGGACCGAGCGCGAGTTCAGGGCCGTGTCCCAGGCGATGGGGTTCGGCGACGACTGGCAGGCGGCGCTGGAGTACGTGAAGACGCTGGCGCCGCCGCCGGGCGAGAAGCCGTGGGTGATCTTCGAGATCGCCGAATATTCGGAGAACTTCGTCGAGTCGATGGACGCGATCACGATGCCGCCGCTGGCCAGGGAGGTCTGGCGCTTGGCGATGCAGACGCCGGAGGCGCAGCTCCGCAAGCCGTTCTTCAGCGGCGGTGAGACGACCCGCGTCTCCTACCCGACTTCGGGGATGTCGCACGAGGACAAGTTGATGAGCATGCGCGGGAACACGCCGTCGTTCAACTTCGCGACGGTGCACCACGAGCTGATCCCCGGTCATCACCTGCAGGGCTTCATGACCAGTCGTTTCAACTCGCACCGTCCCGGCACGCCGTTCTGGGGCGAAGGGTGGGCGCTGTATTGGGAGCTGCTGTTGTGGGAGAACGACTTCCCGCGGAGCGACGAGGACCGGATCGGCATGCTGTTCTGGCGGCTGCACCGGGCGGCCCGCATCGTCTTCTCGCTCAACTTCCAACTGGGAAACTGGACGCCACAACAGGCGATCGACTTCCTTGTCGAACGGGTGGGCCACGAGCGGGCCAACGCGGAGGCCGAGGTGCGCCGCACCGCGATCGCATCGCCGCTCTATCAGATCGCCTACCTGATCGGGGGGCTGCAGTTCTACGGGCTTCACCGCGAGCTGGTGGACTCCGGCCGAATGACGGCGCGCGAGTACCACGACGCTGTCTTGCTGGGCGGCCGGATGCCGGTCGAGATGGTGCGCGCCCGGATTGCGGGGCTGCAGTTGACGCGTGATTACGAGGCGCAGTGGCGGTTCTATGAGGAGCTGCCGACGCGCTAGGCGGAGGCTTCCGAAGAGCCGGTTCGAGGACCGTCTCGTGTCGAGCCGATGGCGCCAAGCCCCTGAGTTTGCCAGCAAGAGGCCCTTGTGGCGCGAGCGGTCAGAGACCGATTGGGCATCCGGACCATTCCGGACTGAAGACGGAAAAGGCGAGCCCGGCGGCTGACCGCCGGGCCTTCAGCGTGACGGAGTCGCGTCTGCCTCAGGCAGCCGCCCTCTCGCGCTCCTGCCAGACCGCGCCTACGACCTCTGCGGGCTCCGAAGCGGGTCGCGCCAGGAGGCGGTCCAGCGACAGGGCACCCGCGCCGCCGACCGTGACCACCAGGGCCAGCGCCGCCGCCAGGATGTGGAACTCGAATCCTTCCCCGCCCTGGCTACCGGACCAGTTCATGAAGAACCCGTTGGGCCAGTGGACGATGAGGGCCGCCGTGACCATAATGCCGCCGATCGCAGCCGCCATCGGACGCGCCAACGCGCCGACGATCAGGGCGAGCGAACCGAAGAACTCGAAGAATATGACCAGGAGGCCCAGCGCCGCCGGGATCCCCAGCGTCTCGGTCAAGAACCCCATCGTCCCGCCGAACCCCGAGCCGCCGAACCAGCCCAGCAGCTTCTGGGCGCCGTGCGGGAAGATGACGATGCCAAGGGCCAGCCGCGCCAGCGTGAGCTTCCAATCCCGAGGTGTCTCGATCAGCTTCTTCCACATACGATTCGCTCCTTTCACAGATTAATCAATAGTTGATTGTTCAATTAACAACCCAAACCGAACACGGGTTTCAGCCGAGCGCCCCGCGGACCCGGTCCAACAGCTCGATGAGGTCGTGCTGTTTAGCGGGCGTCAGACCTCTCAGGGCTTCTTCGTCGGCCCGATCGATCGGCTTATCCAGCTCGGCCAGCAGCTTCTCCCCCTCCGTCGTCAGGAAACACAGCACCTGGCGCCGGTCGCCGCTGCAGCGCTCGCGCCGTACCCAGCCGCGGCGCTCCAGCCGATCCATCATCCGGGTGATCCCCGGCGCGTGCTCGATCAGCCGCTCCGCCACCTCCAGCGTGGGCAGCCCCTTCGGCCCGGCGCCGCGCAGCACCCTGAGCACGTTGTACTGCGGCAGCGTCATGCCGTAGGGCGCCAGGACCTCGCAGAAGTGCCAGCGCACCCGGTCCGCCGTGCGTAGCAGCCCGACCACCCCTTCGTGAGCCGCTGAGCGGAAGGGCCGGGTCTGAAGGATCTCGCGCTGCACGGCGCTGGGCTGTCCGTTCACGGCTAATAAATTAGCACTTAATAGTTGACCTGTCAAGTATCTCTCCCCCGCAACACGCCCCCGGGGCGATGTCGGCTCAGGCCGCCAGCTTCCGCAGCGCCTCCAACAGCTTCACCATGGCCTCGGTGTCCCGCTTGCAGTACTCCAGCAGGTCGTGGCGCAGTCGATCGCGCTCCTCGGGCGCGATCTTCTGGGCCACGAACAGCAGACGCGCGATCTCGACGCTCGCCGCCATGCCATCGACGATGACCAGGTCGTTGTAGCTCAGCTCCGGTACCAGTGGGCTCAGAACGTACTTGATGCTGAAGCTGCCCTGGAAGTCGGGATGATAGACGTTGTTGCGGATGACTGGCAGCAGGTCGATGAGCTTCCCCTCCAGCTGCCGCAGCTCTGTTTCCAGTTCGGGGACCACCTTCTGCAGATCGCGAATGCAGCGGCGCTCGAAGGGCGAGTACATGACGACCTTCTCGGCGGCGGCCGTGGCCTCCACCAGCACCCGCGCCAGCTCGGGCCGGGGGTCGTCCGGGCCCTCGGCCAGCCAACCGACGTGTGACAGACCGCCGCTTCCTGCCTCTTCGTGGTAGCTGAACTGGGCCGTGGCCTGGTGCCACGGTCCCAGCCCGGGCCAGACAGGTATCGCGCGGCTGACCGTCTCGAAGTCGAGGTAGCCCAGCCGGCCGGAGAACGGCTCCAGATCTCTCGCCAACCCCGGCTCGACGATCATTTCGCCAAGCTGCAACGCGCGCACCTGCCGCCGGGCCGGCGCCGACAGTTTCCTGTCCGCCGGGATATCCGCGATCGTGTTGATGCCCTCTGATATGTACTGCCACGCCTTCTTGGGTCCGGCTTGATAGAGCGTGCTGATATGGTTCTCGACGTCGGGCCAGCAGCGGTTGATGAAGGGGCAGCGGTGCGGCTCGAAGCAGTGGGGTCCAAGCTCGACTTCCGGCAGCGGGCCGCTGATGACGTCCAGCTGCTTGCAGACTTCCTCCGGAACCAGCGGCAACAGACCCTCGACGGGATCGGAGACGTCGGTGCGCCGGAAGAGGTCGCCCTGGTCGGGGTGGCGATGCTCTTTGTTGAGGTGCATGATCTCGGCGCGCGTCACATCGAACCCGGACCTCCTGAGCACGTACACCTGGATGGCGGCATCGCAGATATGCTCGTCTTTTTGAGAGGTCGATGACTTCACTTCGATCAGGTTGAAGCCGTCGCCGGTGCGCTCGAGCACGTCGACCGCGACGAACACGCTGTCCGCCAGAAAGCTGGCCTCGAAGATAGCCGGCGCGCCGCCAGCGATCGCCGCCTGCGTCGCGGC
Organism: Gemmatimonadota bacterium; assembly: GCA_020350785.1. GTDB lineage: Bacteria > Gemmatimonadota > Gemmatimonadetes > Palauibacterales > KS3-K002. The sequence goes on along the minus strand of CP070722.1, from coordinate 215,221 downwards.
GATCCGACCGTGGAAATCCCCGTGGGGGATATCGATCAGTACGCCGCCGGCAAAGCGCTCGCGGGCGACCTCACCGACGTGAGTACCCTGGTCGAAGCGGTCCTGCAGCACTTTGTCGGGGACGAGCTCCGGCGCCTCGGGTTCGTGCACCTTCCTCCAGAGGAGAGCCGGACACTGCCAGCCTGCTACAAAACGGGACTTGGAGAGGTATCGGGTGCCGGCAGCTTCGCTCAAGCTGTCTCCTTTGGGCGTCAGAGGTGACGGTCGCTTCTTGCACCAATCTACTATGATGCACCACTCTGACACGCTGCCCTGGCTGCCCGGCAGCGCTGCCAACGGGTGTCCCGTGGGCCGTCCCCACGGGACACCCGTTGGCGCACTTCCTGTTACTTTGATCGTGAGTTGGGCACCGCGTAGATCTCGTCGCTGTGACCCGTGTAGTGCTTCAAGAAAGTTGCCTGGATCTTGTTCCACTTCTCGGCCCGCG
>CP070722.1:197794-214634 GCA_020350785.1 Gemmatimonadota bacterium | reverse complement strand
CCATCAGGATCATCGTCTCCAGTCGCGATAGGGCGTCACGCGGCGAGTTGGCGTGGATCGTCGTCAAAGAGCCCTCGTGGCCGGTATTCATGGCCTGTAGCATGTCCAGGGCCTCGGCGCCGCGAACCTCACCGACGATGATTCGATCGGGTCTCATGCGCAGCGCGTTCTTGACCAGGTCGCGCTGCACGACCTCGCCGCGACCCTCGGCGTTGGGCGGCCGCGTCTCCAGCCGCACCGTGTGCGATTGTTGGAGGACCAGCTCGGCCGCGTCCTCAATCGTGACGATGCGCTCCGTCTCGGGAAGGAAGCGTGAGAGGGCGTTGAGCAGAGTCGTCTTACCGGAGCCCGTTCCGCCCGAGATCAAGATGTTGAGCTTTGCCTTGATACAACCCTCGAGGACGTAGGCCATGGCGGCCGTCAGCGTCCCGTTGCCGATCAGGTCGTCGATCATGAAGGGTCGCGCCCCGAAGCGGCGGATCGACATCATCGGCCCGTCGAGTGCCAGCGGGGGGATGATGGCGTTCACACGCGATCCGTCGGGAAGGCGCGCGTCCACCATCGGGGAGGACTCGTCGATGCGGCGTCCGATCCGGCTGACGATCCGATCGATGACGAGCATCACGTGATCGTCGTCACGAAACTGGATGTCGACCGGGGATAGATGTCCGCGCCGCTCGATGTACACTTGATGGGCGCCGTTCACCAGGATGTCGGTGATGTCGGGGTCGCTGAACAGCGGCTCCAGCGGTCCCAGTCCCATGATCTCGTGGATGATCTCCTCCACGAGCTTCTGGCGTCGCTTGGGGTCGAGATCGACCTGCTCGTCGGCCATGATCTGGATGAGGGCGGTGCGAATCTCCTCGGCCAGCAACTCCTCATCGCTGATCATCTTCAAGGCCTCGAGGTCGACCTCGTCGATCACCAGGCGGTGCAACTTGACCTTGAGCTCGTCCATCGGCGACAGGCGTTCCGTCTTAGCCCGGCGCACGATTGGGCTGTGAGCACCGACGACGGTCTTGCGGCCGTTGCCGTCGCTCGCTTCGGGCGTGGGTTCCGGCGCGATGCGCGCGTGCCGAACCCGACCAAGACGTTCTCTGAGAGCCATCTTCTTACTCCGTTTACTCCGTCTAGCGGCGGAAGAATCGCGAGCGTTTGGAATTCGAGCCGCCGCCCGTCTTGTCCACTCCCTGCACCGTGTGGGCGAGCTCGTCGAGCGCTGAGGCGATCTTCGACTTGGGTGCGATTCTCTGTATAGGTTGGCCGCGTGCCGCGGCGTCTATCGTCGCGCGATAGTCGTTGGGCAGCGTCGCCCGCACTGGCCTGTCCAAGACCTTCTCTAGGTCGGAGAGGGTGAGGTCGCCCTTCGAGCCGTAGCGATTCACCACCACGTTGACCTTGTCGGCTGGGTAATCCAGCCGGGCGAACAGATCGAGGGTTCTCTGCAAGCTGCGCACGGCGGGCAGCGTGAGATGCGTCAACACGACGATCTGGTGGGCGGTGTCGAGGACGGCGAGCGTGCGCTCGTTCAGCGTGTGCTCGCAATCCACCACCGTGTAGTCGAAATCGTGGGTGAGGCGCTGCACAATGTTACCGACGCGCGGTCCGCTCAGCATTTCGCCTTCATCTGGCATGTTAGGGTCGGCGCAGACCCAGACCCGGTTGGGATAGGCGTGCAGAAAGGTCAGAAGCTCGTGTCGGTCCAGCGAGTGGATTCGCTCGGCGACATCCGTGATTGTGTGAGCGGGTCTTATGTCCAGAAAAATACGGACATCGCCCCCTTGAACGACCATGTCGACCAAAGCGACGCGAGCGTCAGCGCCGGTGCGCGCAAGGGCGAAGGCCAGGTTTACAGCCACGGTGGTGCTACCCAGACCACCCTTCGCGCTGTAGACCGCTATGCAGCGGCCTGGTCTCGTGCGTAGCCCGACCGTCTGCAGCACGCGATCGAGAGCCGGTCCGAGGTCCACCGGGTCGAGCGGCTGCACCAGGAACTCGACGGCGCCAGCGCGCACGGCTCTCAAGATGAGGTCGGGGGTTTGCGACGGGCCCGTCGCGATGACGGGCATCTCGGGTCGCCCGGTTCTCAACTTTTCGATCAGATTTATGCCGCGCTCATCGCCCTCGTGGATCGGTACGACGGCGAGCACGGATGCGCCGTTGCTGAAGACCTTATTCGCCTCGGCCCAGCTGAGCGAAAGGACGTCCCCGCAGTCGCGTTGCGCGAGCTCTTTGGATATCAGTTCGAGATCGCCGGTCGGGGTCTCGAAGACCACGGCCCGGCCCTTCAACTCGGACACAATCTTCCTCCTCCACCGTGTACTTCCCACTGGGTCGACGGCTGCTGCAGGCAGCACACTACACCAGCCACATCGCTAAAGGTGTGGCGGCCGGCCAGCCGCCGAACCTTCATCTAGGAGGGCCCCTTGCTCTTGCGCGCTTGCGTCGTATCGTTGGCCTGCGCGCTGTCTGCCGACTCGACCTCCCGCTCGCTCATCTCGCTACCGCGGAAGATCACGACCTTCCAGGGCTCTTCCTCCACCACGGGGGCCGGCTCGGGCTCCGCGGGGGTCTGAGGTTGCGTGACCACGCGCGGACGCGGGCGCGCCTGGAACTTCTGGGCCGCGGCCAACACGCTCTGGGGCGTCGCTCCGGTCGTCCTCACGCTGTCCTCGTCTGCAAAGCCGCGCAGCGCCAATGACAGCACGCCTTCATTCATCGCCACCGCCAACAGCTCCGCATCTTCCGGAGAGACCTCCAGCGTGACGGTGTTAGCGGTGATCGGCTTGCCATCATCGCCGCGATAGAGATGCTGGCCGACCGATAGGACCCGCATGTTCTGCAGGAAGACTTTGGCCTGCTGATCGTTCCTGCCGGTCTTGTTGCGGAAGGTCACAAGCACATCGACGCGGCTGTTGGGCTGGACGAATCCGGCGATACCGACATGGTCGTTGACCGGAATCGCCATGGCACGCTTACCCGGGGCGATCTTGATCTCGAGTCCTGCGGCGGTCCCGATTGGGGCCAGCTTGCCTTCGAGAATCGGCTCGCCGGTGAAGATCGGGATCTGCGTCACGCGCTCCGCGAGCGAATCGATACTCGCGAATGTCCCTTCCGGTAACGCATCCGGGTCGTACTGCTTCATGCGTAGCAGGTTCGCATGCAGCACCATCCCTTCCGCGATGTCGCCCACCGCCACGACGACCGGTACGGTCGTGGTCTCGGGACCGACAGAAATCATCCTCTGCTCCACCACCAACTTGTAGACGCTGAAGGTGGCGACGGCGCCGATGATCAAGGCGCTCAGGAAGACGCCGGTAAATCCTCTCTCGTTCATCTTTCTATTCCCTGTCGAGCGTTCTATGCGCCTAGAGAACCCGTTCCCAGCGCATGGTCGCCTCCTTCGTCACATTGATCGTTGCGAAGGGGAGGGCCAGGAATTCGAACGGGTAATCCCGGATGCGGACCGTGACCTGCTGTCCGTCGAACACAATCTCGATCTGAGCATCCGTGACTGTCTGGCCGCCGAAGTTGATCGCGAAGAACTTGACGACATCGCGGATCTCGGCCTCCGATGCGACCGGGTCCGCGAGCGGCGCTGCGAAGCGCGCTCCCTCGCGGGCGGCAGCGGCCAGATCGTGAACCGTATAGTAGGCCCGGCCAAAGTCGATGATCGCGAAGACCAACAAGAACAATATCGGCGCGATGAGGCCGAACTCGACCGCAACAGCTCCGCGCCGGTTCCGAATTCTTCTCATAGAGCGCCCCCTATAAAGTCGCCGACTAACAACTCACAAACCGCGCCAATCGTCAGGGCCAGAGCGTACGGTACAGTTGTCACCCCGGGCCGCTTTCCTGATGAATCACCCCGCAGATTGACCGCGGAGGTGAGAAAGACCCAACTACCTGCAAAACCTAAAGACCGCACCAGCCAGGCCAGGGCGAGAACGCCTCCGGCCAGTGCGGCGAACACCGAAGCTCGAACGACACCGAGCGGGCCCAGCCAGACTCCGACGGCTGCTGCAAGCTTCAGATCTGCCCCTCCCGCAATACGCAGCAGATACGGGGCAAGCCAGAAAGCGAAGCCAGCCAGCAATCCCCCGGCTGAGAGCAGCAGCGCGGGACCGACAGGCTGGTACCACAGATTTGTTACCAGACCCAGGCAAGCCAGGGCCAGCGGAATGGCGTTGGGAATGCGGCGCAGGTGTAGATCCCACACCACGGCGGCCGCCAGTAGAGCCAGGAAAGGCAGCCACAGCGTCATGCCTGAAAGCGAGGGATCCACACCGGCGCTCATTGCGAATATCAGTACGTTCGCTGTTATGGCCCAACAGGCTGAGACCTGACATTGGCGGCAATGTCGCCGAACCAGGCCGAAACCTGATCCCTGAAGAGTAGGAATACTGTCACGAGGCCAAGCGCCAATACCGCCACCAGCAAACCGTACTCGACCGTCAGCTCGGCGTTCTCGTCCTTCCAGAGCCGGCTGAAGAAACTCTGCAATCCTTTCATGTCCTATCTCCCTTTTTAGCCAAGGTTTGAAAGATCCCGCGCGAACTGGCTGGGCCCGCCACGGTCAGGTGGACCAACACGAATCCACCCGGAAGTCGTATTCCTTACCTGTCTGATTCGTGCGAACCGCTTGTGCCGCGACCTCGCATACAGGCAGAAGTGGCGTCAGCCTGGCGGGCCTGCCAGCGGGATAGACTGCCACCTGGTCGCTCCGCCCGTTGATGCAGAGGCTGTGCCAGACAGTTTTCGAAGAACGGCTGGGGAAAGGTGTGATGAAGGAAGGGACGTTCCCAGCGTTGAATCAGTCACTATTACCTTAATCGCTGGGCATTTTGACCTAGCCGCGGCCAAGGGGACCGGCTGAGGCGACTGGCGCGATCCAGCCTTTCTGTGGCGTTCTCGCAGCTAGATGGGTCTCCTCCATACCGGCCTCACGCACTGCCCCGGAGACTGCGACCTGAAACGACTGCCGCCACACTCAACGGCTAGGGTTCGAGCCAAATCAGCGGGGCGGCGGTCGTTTTGCGCGGCTGAAACTGACGGGCTTCTTACAAGGCGGCATAGTGGTTGCATGGATGCACCAGCGCTCAGTCGGGAGCGCCTGCTCGTGCTCCCTCCAGGCCTGCCGGGACATATCGATGTAGAGGCGCCGCTCGCCAAGGAGTCCTGCCGGATTCACGCCGTGGCGCCGGGAGTGACACTTACAAAGCTCGGGAGTGAATACTGTGAGCGCCAAAGGAAAGTGCGTCGAGCGACGGACCCTGTGTGGAAGACTGTTGCGCGAACCCAACAATCGAGGCGTGTGGCTGCTAGCTGGCCTGGCCCTGCTGGCCGCGTGGACGCCGCTTCGGGCACAATCGTCATTCTCGCAGCAGGCCGTGACGATGGGGCAGGCGGTGTTTCCGCTGGACATGTCTGTGGGTCGGTCGATTCCGATGACGACGCGCACAGCGATCCAGCGCGTCTCGGTGGCCAATCCGAGTGTCGCCGATGTGGTAGTGATTACCGAGCGTGAGCTCGTGCTCAATGCGTTGGATTCAGGCGACACCGACCTGCTGATCTGGCTCCAGGACGGCACGAAAGTGCACTATCGAGTGAGCGTCCACTCGCCGACCGATCGCAAGCAGGTCCTGCTGGAAGTGCGAATCGCGGAGGCGGATCGCGACCTGCTGCGCGAGCTGGGTTTCTCGTTCCTGTGGAGCGACCAGCACTCACGAGCGGGGACCGGCAACTTCGCGACCAGGGACCCGAATCCGGACGGAACGGTCCCGATAAGGGATACCGGACAGTTCGCGACCATCCTCTCGGTGGGCGAGATCGATAACCTGATCGGGATGCTCGAGTTGCAGGAGACCAGCGGTCGCTTCCGCATTCTGGCGGAGCCGAATCTGGTCGCGGCGAATGGGGAGGAGGCGGAGTTCCTGGCCGGCGGTGAGATCCCCATTCCGGTGGCGCAGACCACGGCGTCCGGAGGCATCCCCACCGTGACGATCGATTGGCGTGAGTTCGGCATCAAGCTCAACTTCACGCCTGAGATTCTCTCGGAAGAGCTGGTGAAGCTGAAGATCGAGCCCGAAGTGTCGAACCTCGACTTCGCCAACGCGGTGACGATCGCCGGTTTCGCGGTACCGGCCCTGCGGACACGACGCGCCACCACGACTCTCGACCTGCGTGAAGGCCAGACCCTGGCCATCGCCGGCCTCCTGAGCTCGCAGACCGAGAAGGTCGTCACCGGGCTCCCCCTTCTGAAGGACATACCGATCCTGGGCCTCCTCTTCTCGAGCCAGCGCTACCAGCGCAACGAGACGGAGCTGCTGGTGCTGGTGACGCCTCATGTGGTCGATCCCATGCAGGCACCGCCGCCGCCGCCGATGCCGGGCGAGGGTGCCGGCGAGTAGAGAGCTCCTCGCGGACCGTCTGACGTAGACGGTTTGGACCGACGAGACCGCCGGGCGGTAATCGCCCGGCGGTCTCGCTATGGGCGGCCGGGCGAAGGCGCGCCGCGCTGGCATTCGCGCAGAGAGGGCCGCATTTTAGTCGCGATCGAGCGGTGAGGTGCCGCAGGATGAGCGTTCCCGATGGCTTGGATCGGCGGGCCTATGAACGAGTGTGACCGCATCTCCGCCAAACTGGGCAAGTTTCGCCCGTCGCTGACACTCGAGCTCAAACGCCTGGCCAGCGAACGACAGCAGCTGGGCCTTCAGGTATTCGACTTCGGCCTGGGTGAGACGAAGGGGGAGCTCGCCCCTCACATCCGGGAGGCGGGCGAACGTGCTTACCGCGAGGGCCAGACGATGTATGGCGATCCAGCCGGGCTGCCGGAGTTGAGGCAGGCGGTTCTGGATTGGCTGGGCCTGGCGGGTGAGTACACCACGGAGAATGTGGTGATCACCGCAGGTGCCAAACAGAGCCTGTTCAACATCTTCCTGGCCGTGTGCAATCCCGCGGACGTCGTGCTCTTCGACGCGGCGCCCTGGGTCAGCTATCAGCCGCTGGCCACCTCCGCCTACGCCAGTCCGGTGATGGTTCTGCCCCGGGCGGGCACCGAAAACCATCTGAAGATCTGTCCAGAAGACTTACGCCGAAACCTCAAGATGCGTCCTCACGCCAAGCTGTTCTTGCTCAACAACCCGGTGAACCCCACGGGCCAGCTGTACGAAGCTGAAGAGCTGGAGGCGCTGCTTCAGATCTGCGTCGAACATCAGATCTACTTCATCCTCGACCGACTCTACTGGCGGCTAGTGTTCGACGGCCATGAGTACCCGGATCCGCGTTTGGATGCGGAGACCAAGCGCTGGGTCATTCAGGTCGATGGGCTCTCCAAGAACTTTCGGCGAACGGGGGGTATTCGGATCGGTTGGTCCGTAGGCCCCAGCGATGTGACCCGGGCGATGGTCAACCTGCAAAGCCACTATACCGCGGGTCCTGCCGTGCCGACTCAGCACTCGGCGCTGGCGGCCATCAGGAACGCCTATGATCCGGAACTGAGGAGCGATCTGCAGCGCAAGCGTGACCTTCTTCAGTCCGAGGCGAAGGCGCTGCCCTACGTCGGTGTATGGCCGACGCCGGCAAGCTTCTACTCGTTCTGGGATGTGCGGGCGACGCTTGGAAAGAGAACGCCCGAGGGCTCGACCATCTGCACCTCGGACGATCTGGCCTGGCACTTGATCCAGTCGGCGGGCGTCGTGACCGGCTCCGGCGCTGCCTTCATGCAGGACGGCTTTCTGCGAATCTCGTTTGCGACGCCGGACGAGCAGATCGTCGGAGGTGTCTGCGCGGCCAGAGCGGCTCTGGAGCAGCTCCAATAGAGAAAATGCGGCGCCCGTCGGCGCCGGAGGCGGCCGGTTCCTAGAATTGGGGGGATTGATGCGTGTTCTCGCGGTGACCTTGGTGGCCCTGACCGTCGCTGCCTGTGCGATCTTGGGCGGCGGCGGCGCGCCCGATCCACTCGCCGGCTGGGCGGGGGTGTGGAGCGGGTCTTACTACGGAAGCATGGGCGACGCAGGACCATTGGAGCTGGAGTTCAGCACCGACACGGCAGGCCTCCCGGCAGGCCTGGCCCGGTTCGACACTGGCATGGGGCCAACCCAGGCGCCTCTGGAGGCGCTGGCGCTCACCGCGGATTCCGTCAGGGCGATGATCTACTTCGAAGGCATGTCGGCCGAGATCGCCGGCACCCGGACCGAGGACAAGGCTGAGGGCAGCTACGTGGTCCGACCCGAGGGTCAGGACGAGGTGGTGGACAGCGGAAGTTGGGAGATAGCGCGCCAGCCCGGCGCCGGAGGCTAGCCGGGCCGCCGAGCCGATCTAGAGTTCGACTGGTCCGCCCTGGATCGCCTCGTCCAGGGCCTGGCTGAGCTTGCGGATCGCCCGCTTCACGGTGGCGCCGTAGTAGGATGCGGCTTCCCTGGCGTCTTCGCGGTAGGCGCGCGGCTCCTCACTGCGGCGGTAATACTCGCCCCTGAGAATGCGGTCGTAGTGCCCCTCACGAATCCAGCGCCTGACCTCCGCAACCCGGAGCACGTGGAAGGGGTGAGTCGAGCCGAGCAGGTTCATCACTTTGAATACGGCGTCGCCCAGACTTTCATCCTCTGCGTACTCGTCCGACTGCTGCAAGAACTCTCCCAGGTCGAGGCTGGCGCCATGCTGGTGACTCCCTCCCGCCAACTTCATCAGAGCGCTCATCACCGCTTCGGGATTCTGGGTCCCCAGCAGGGCCGCCCGGTCTGAGGACAACTCGCTCTTTCGGTTCCACTCTGCCATGGCGAGGACCACCGCCTGGATCGCGATTCCGGCTATGGGCAGCTGCCGTTGTGCCAGCAGGAGGAGCAGGGTAAAGACCGTGCGGTAGAGGACGTGATCGCTGGCGATATGGCCGGCCTCATGAGCCAGCACGGTCTCCAGCTCTGCCGCATCCAGGATATCCAGCGACGCGCTGTTGATGAGTACGAAGGGCTTCTCTACGCCAAGGGCGCCCGCGTTGACGAAGGGTGTCTGGGAGATGTAGAGCTCCGGTTCCCAACCCAAGTCGAGCGTGTCGAGGACCCGCAGGTGCAGATCGTGGACCCAGCCGTACTGCCGCGGAGTAACCCGCACGGCATTCGCTTGGAAGAAAAGCCGCAGGCCGCGCTCACCGAACATGCCCACGATCTTGCGGACGACCTCGGGAAACCCCGGTATCGCGGTCAGACTGCGGAGGGCAGCCCGATCGGCCGGGTGCTCCCAGCTGCGGGAGGAGATGTCGGCCAGCTTGGTCCGACTTGTCGGCGCCGGGGCGTTGGTTGTTTCGCTCATGCCACGAATCTCGTTGCCCTGCGGTCTCCCGTCAAATGCCACTGGTTGCCAAGCCGCTGGAACCTCCACATATTGAAAACCCCAGGCCCTAGCCCGAAAATCCAGGCTGAACCCCCGTTGCTACGTCCCTGTGCCCGTATGGGACGGCTTACGCAGGGTCAAGGCCCTGGGGTATAAGAAGATACATTGGTACGTCGAGGGCACGGCGGGGCCGGCCCCAAAGCCTCCGGCCGCGCGGAGTCGAGCCCCTCGACGCAGATGGTAAGGAGCCAAGGCTCCGCCACACGCAAAAAGCCAGAAGGAGGAGCGATGAAGAAACGGCAGGTGCGGGTGATCACCACCGCAGCGATCGGAGCGTTGGGGCTCGCCATGGTGTCGGCGGGCTGCTCGACGGTCAGCCCCGACCAGCTGGACGCCGAGCTGGCGCAGGTTCGTCAGGAGATGCAGGCCGGCGACAGCCAGCTGTCGGGCCGCATCGATGGTTTGGAGGGCCGCGTCAGCACGCTGGAGAGGGACCTTCAGTCGCTCCGCAACGACTTCAACGTGCAGATGGAGCGTCTGGGCGGAATGTTGAAGTTCAACGTGCCCGTGCACTTCGACTTCGACGTGGCCGATGTCCGCGAGCTGGACAAGCCGGTGCTCGATCGCTTCGCGGAGGTGGTGAAGCAGTACTACGCTGATGCGCTGGTCACCGTCGAGGGGTTTGCGGATCCGGCGGGCAGCGAGGCCTACAACCAGCGCCTCGGCAAGCGTCGCGCCGATGCGGTCAAGCAGTATCTGACCACGGCTGGTGGCCTGGCGCCTGACATGGTCAAGAGCGTGAGCTACGGTGAAGCCGCTGACCGTCAGGTTGTCCCGGGCGCCCGTGGCCCCGGCGTCACCGGTATCGAGAATCGTCGCGTGGCTCTGGTCATCGACTACAGCGGTGCCGTCCGCGGCGGCGGGATGTAGGATCTCCGCACAGCGAAGTCAGGACAGCGCCCCGCGGCCCCGCGGCCGGGGGCGCTGTCGCATCCCGGGAGGGGAGATAGCCGTGTCGAGCGAGAGCGAGCTGTTGGATCTGCTCTGGGACCGTCCCGAGCCGGAAGACTGGCGGGCCGAGTACTCCGCCCTGGTCTCGACCTGTGCTCTCGTGGCGCGCTCCGACCGCGCCTTCGTAACGGTGTCGGGCGAGCGATGTGCGGAGATGCTGAACGGTCTGCTCACGCAGCGTGTCACGAACCTCTCCGACACGGGCAGGCACGCGCTGCTTCTGACGGCCAAAGGAAGAGTGCTCACCGACATGAGGGTACTACCGCGCGCCGAACACCTGCTCCTCGATCTACCTCGCGAAGGGCTCGAGAATCTGCTAGAGGCCTTGAAGAAATACCTGCCGCCGCTCTACGCCACCTTCGAGAATGTCGGCGATGGGCTGCGGCAGCTTGGAGTGTACGGCCCCGGCGCCACGGCCGCCGTCCGGGATGCCGTCGGTACCATTCCACCTGACGGCCACCTTGCCATCACCGAGGTCGATATCGATGGGCGGCCGACCGTGATTGTTCGCGACGAACGACTGCTGGTCGGTGGGCTGGAGTTCATCACACGCAAGGCAGACGCGCGGTCGTTGGCCGCGCGCTTGCTGGAGGCTGTGACCAGACACGAGGGCCGGGCCGCGGGCCTGCGAGCGTTGGAGGTCGTGCGTGTCGAGTCCGGCGTTCCGCGCTACGGAGCGGATATCAGCCAGGAGAACCTGGTACAAGAGACGGGTTTGGAGCGCGACGCCGTGTCGTACGACAAGGGCTGTTACCTGGGGCAGGAGGTCGTTGCGCGAGTCCATTTTCGAGGTCACGTCAACCGCCACCTTCGAGGTCTGCGGTTCGCCGGCGATCTGCCCTCGATCGGTGCGCGCCTTTTTGCCGAGGGCCGGGAGGTCGGGGTCGTGACGTCAGCAGCCTTTTCGCCGTACATGGGCCCGATAGGCTTGGGCTATGTGCGGCGTGAGATCGAGACACCTGCGTCGTTGCGCTGGTCGGACGGCCCGCGTGAAGGTGCTGTGATCGTGGACTCGCTGCCTTTGCGCACGGCGGTTTGAGCGGGCGTCCCGGGTGACTTAGATTGTGCGGCCATCGCAAGGGGACGGCGGCGCGAGGGGATCTGGATAGCAGATAATGACCGAGGCAGAAATCGCCACAGCTCAGGCTGGCTCGGCGGCACGAGACCAGGACGTTGGCCGAGAGACCACCTACCTGGAAGCGATTCGCGCGGGCCTGCGCGAAGAGATGGAGGCCGATGAGAAGGTCTTTCTTCTGGGCGAAGACATCGGCCGTTATGGTGGGGCGTTCAAGCTGACCGACGGTTTCTTGGCCGCCTTCGGCCCGGACAGAGTGATCGACACGCCGATCAGCGAGTCGGCGATCGTGGGGGCGGCGATCGGGGCGGCCCAGCTGGGATTCCGACCAGTGGCGGAGATGCAGTTCATCGACTTCATCGCGCCGGCCTTCGACATGCTGGTCAACTTCGCGGCGAAGTTGCGATACCGGACGGGTGAGGGTGCGGCCATTGTGGTGCGCGGTCCCTGCGGGGGCGGCGGCCGAGCCGGGCCCTTTCATTCGCAGAACGTCGAATCCTACTTCCTGAATGTTCCGGGCTTGAAGATGGTGGCGCCCGCCACGGCCTACGATGCCAAAGGGCTGATCAAGGCGGCCATCCGCGACCCCGACCCGGTGCTCTATTTCGAGCACAAGTTCCTCTACCGCCGGGTGAAAGAGCGCTTGCCGGCCGCGGACTACGCCGTGCCGATCGGCGCCGCCCGGCTCGCACTCGAAGGTGACGCGCTGACCATCGTGACGTTCGGCGCCATGGTGCACACATCAGTGGAGGCGGCGCGGCGACTACTCGAGGAGGATGGTGCGCGTGTCGAGGTAATCGACCTGCGCTCGCTCAATCCACTGGACGACGATATGATCGTTGCTTCGGTGAAGAAGACCAACCGTTGCCTGATCGTGCACGAATCGCCGCGCACCGGCGGCATCGCCGGTGAGATCACGGCACGCGTGAACGAGTATTGCTTCGAGTGGCTGGATGCACCGGTCCGTCGCTTGACGGCGCCGGACACACCGGTTCCGTACAGTCCGCCGCTCGAGGACTTCTTCCTGGTGCAAGCCGAGGATGTCGTGGAGGCGGCGCGCTGGATGCTGGCGTACTGAGCGATGAGGGCTCACTAACGCAGACCTCAGAGGTCAAGAGAGATGGCGAGAGTCGATGTAGTAATGCCGCAGATGGGCGAGTCGATCGCGGAGGGCACGATCACACAATGGACCAGGAACGTCGGCGATCAGGTCAAGCGCGACGAATCGATTCTGGAGATTTCCACCGACAAAGTGGACGCCGACATCCCGGCGCCGGCCACGGGAACACTTGTGGAGATTCTGGTGGCTGCGGGTGAAACGGTAGAGGTTGGCACGGTGATCGCGCGAATCGAGACGGAAGCGGGAGCGGCGGCGGTGCTCGAGCAGGAGCTGCCCGAGGCGGCGGACACCGCGACGCCGGCGCGAGCGGCGGAAGACAAAGCGCCGCCCGGCATCATAGCTGTGGCGCCCGGCACCGACGATGGCGATGGCGCGCCAGCGGCGGGCCCGCGCGAGGAGCGCTTGCGTACTCGCTCCACCCCGCTGGTGAGAAGGATCGCCGCCGAGCATGGCATCGACCTTGCCCGACTGGCGGGCAGCGGGATCAGCGGCCGCGTCACCAAGAAGGACATCCTAGCATACATAGAGGGTCGAGCGGCCGCGCCCTCGATATCGGCCGGCCGTCCCGGGTTACTGTACGTTCCGATCCACGGCGAGACTCTGGAGATAAAGATCCCCGAGGTCCTGATAAGAGAAACAGACCGGGTGGAGGAGATGAGCGTGATGCGTCAGCGGATCATGGAGCACATGCTCATGAGCCAACGCATCAGCGCGCATGTCAGCTCGGTCTACGAAATCGACTTCGAGCGTGTGGCCGCGATCCGCAAGAATCTCAGGCCGCGGTTCGAGCGCGACGGAGTCAAGCTGACCTACATGCCGTTCATCGTGAAGGCGGTCATCGAAGGACTCAAGGCGTATCCGGTGGTCAACGCCTCCGTGGTGGGGCGCAAGATCGTCTACCATGGCGTCTACAACATCGGCATGGCTGTAGCGCTGGATGAGGGAAGCGGCCTCATCGTGCCCGTGATCAAGCAGGCCGATGAGCTGAGCCTGCTGGGTATCGCCCGAAAAAGCCAGGACCTTGCGGAGCGCTCGCGATCGCGCCGGCTGGACCCGGAGGATGTTCAGGGCGGGACCTTCACCATTACCAACCCGGGCGTCTTCGGGTCACTATTTGGCATGCCGATCATCAACCAGCCGCAGGTCGCGATCCTAGGCGTGGGCGCTATCGAGAAGCGACCGGTGGTGATCGGCGACATGATCGCGATCAGGCACCGCGCTTACTTCGGAATCTCCTATGACCATCGCGTAGTGGATGGTGCGGTTGCAGACTTCTTCATGGGCAAGGTCAAGGAGGTTCTGGAGAACTTCCCCGAGGATGTCTGACGTGCCGCAAAGTGCCCGCCCGGCGCGCAGGCGGCGCTGAATCGCGCCGCCGGCACGATGCCCTATCTCCGCCTGCTGGAACTGCGCTCGGGGACCGGTCGCGAGTTCGATTGCGCCGAGATCCGGGTCGGCCGTGATCCGGGGCTCGAATACGTCGTGACCGGTGCGGGCTCCGATATCGTGTCGGCCTGCCACCTCCGCTTCTTCTATCGGGCTCGCCACTGGTGGTTGGAGGACACCTGGAGCCGCAACGGAACCTACATCGACGATCGACGGCTCGCGCCCGCCGAGCCCGAAGTCGTGAACGCGGGGCTGGTGGTCCGGCTGGGAAAGACCGGGCCGCAACTGAAGGTGGAGGCCGCCACCAGTCAGGGGCTCGAATCAACCCATATCGAAGAGGCCGTCGAGCCGGCAGTACCCACCACGCCACTCATCGATCTGGTCGTCGTGGATATGCTCAGCGGCAGGACGTACCGAGCCTCCGGTCAGCGAATCCGAATCGGCCGCGGCGTCGATTGCGAGATCCGACCCCTGGGCGTGGACGATGAACTGATCTCCAGGACGCATGCCGAGATCTACCGGCGCGACGACGGAGCCGTGGTCGCTCGCGACGCGCGCAGTGTGAACGGCACGTTCATCAACGGCCGCTTTATCGAGGGCGAGTGTGAGTTGAAAAAGAATGATCAGATCGCCCTGGGGGAGGAGGGACCGGTGCTGAGGGTGAAGCGGCTGGCGGGCGGCGATCGGGGGGCGAGGAGTGGGGCCGGTGGACTGCTGAAGCGGTTGGGCTGGGCCGTTCTCGTCATCCTAGTGCTGTCTGTAGTCGCTATCTACCTAATGAGCCGAGCGTGAGATTGCTGAATGACATCCGCTCTGAAGACCGACCTTTGCAGATGATACGGGAGACCGCGATGAGATCGGCTCATGTATTGTGGCGCCACGCATTTGCGTTGTGGCTCACCGGCTCTTGTTTGGCACCGGTCCAAGCGCAAACGGTCGTAGTGAGGGAGCAGCACAAACTGAGCGTCGACTGGATCATGCAGGGCGAAGACCTGGTCGGCACGGCGCCGTCGCGATTGCGCTGGTCAGCTGACGGCCGGACACTCTACTTCGTGTGGAAACCTCCCGGCGAGCGAGTGGAGGGTCTCTACAAGGTCGATGCTGAGGGCGGTGACCCCGAGCGCGTGCCCGAGGACCGTGCCCTAGAGCTGGAGCCGCGCCTGAACGCCGTGTTCTCGCGCGACCGCAGTCTGGCCGCTTTCAGCGATGAGGGAGATCTGTACCTGCTGGACGTTCGGGCGGGACGTGAGCGCCTGCTTTACTCGGCGCCCGGTCGGATCTCGAACCTGCGGATCGAGATGAGTGGCGGCGCGGTCTTTTTCGTCCGAGATGACAACCTGTACCGCGTAGAGATCAGCACGGGCACCGTGAGCCAGCTAACAGACATCCGTCGCGGCAGCAAGCCTCGCGCGCCAAAAGAACCGGAAGGTCAGGAGCTCTTCCTGCGCGAGCAGCAGCGGGAGCTGCTGCAGGTCTTCGCGGCGGATTCGATCCGGCGCGCCCAGGGGTGGCCGCCCCCACCGGACACGGCGGCGGTCGACACTCCGCAGGCCTTCTACGTGGCGCCGAGGGGTGAGCGGCTCAGCGGGTTCTGGGTGGCACCTGACGGTTCGCGGATGGCGTTTGCTTTGAGTGAGGAGTCAGAGGAAGCCCGCGACGCTTGGGTGCCGGACTACGTCACCGAGGACGGCTACACGGAGCAGGCGCCGCGCAAGCGGACGTTCGTGGGTGACGAGCAGGGCAGCAGCAAACTGGGGCTGATGGACCTAACCAGCGGGGAAGTGATCTGGGTGGATCACGGTCAAGATGATCGTGAGGTGACACTATACTTCAGAGGCTGGTCGAAGGGGTCGGGCCGCCTGCTGGCGGTGGGCCTGGCGGACGACATGCACGATCGCTGGATCCTGTTGGTCGATGCGGCGTCCGGTGCTTCGACCGTCCTGGACCGTCTGCACGATGAGGCCTGGATCGGCGGGCCCGGTTGGTCATCCGCCGGGTGGATGCCGGACGATGACCACATCTGGTATATCTCCGAGGCCACGGGCTTCGCTCACCTCTACACCGTCGCCGTTGGCGGTGGCGAGCCCAACCCGCTGACCACAGGGCCGTGGGAGGTGCTGAGCGCCGATCTGTCCGCGGACGAGGATGAGTGGTACCTGCTGACCAGCGAGCCGAGCCCGCACGAACGCGGCTTCTACCGCATGAACATCGACGGTAGCGAGCGTCGGCTCGTAACGGGCCACGCCAGCTTGCAGGGCTCCGGCCGCGGCGAGCCGGCGGTGGTTTCGCCCGACGGCCGGCGGCTGGCCGCACTCTATGGCTGGCCGGACCGTCCGGCGGAGCTGTTTCTCCAGAACAACCGGGAGGGCGCCAAGCCGCGCCAAATCACGAAGTCAACGACGACCGACTTCGATTCGTACGACTGGTACGTGCCGGAGATAGTCTACTTCGCGAGCCGCGCGGGCGGTGAGGTTCCGGCGCGGCTCTATCGGCCGGGCCGCCCGAACGGTGCTGGTGTGATCTTCGTGCACGGCGCCGGCTACATGCAGAACGTGCACGATTGGTGGAGCAGCTACTACCGAGAGTACATGTTCCACAATCTGCTGGCCGAACGTGGCTATGCGGTCCTCGATATCGACTATCGGGGGTCCGCCGGCTACGGCCGGGACTGGCGTACCGCGATCCACAAGCACATGGGGGGTGTTGATCTCTCGGATCAGCTCGACGGTGCCCGCTACCTGGTGGACGAGCTTGGCGTCGAGCCGCACCGAATCGGGATCTACGGCGGTAGCTACGGCGGGTTCCTCACGCTGATGGCCATGTTCACGGAGCCGGGCGCCTTCGCGGCGGGCGCTGCGCTGCGGCCCGTGACCGATTGGGCGTACTACAACCACTGGTACACGTCGCGCATTCTGGGATTG
>CP070722.1:194667-197694 GCA_020350785.1 Gemmatimonadota bacterium | reverse complement strand
TCGTAGAAAAGGCGAAAGACGCTGTCGCCGTCGTTCTGGTAGTTCTTGGCGGCATTGATTCCGCCCTGCGCTGCAATCGAGTGAGCGCGCCTGGGGCTGTCCTGATAGCAAAAGCACTTCACGTTGTAGCCCAACTCCGCCAGCGACTCTGCGCCCGACGCGCCGGCGAGCCCGGAGCCCACCATTATGATGCTGTACTTCCGCTTGTTGGCGGGGTTGACGAGCTTCATCTCGAACTTGTGCCTCTCCCACTTCTGCTCGATGGGGCCGGAGGGGATCTTGGCGTTGAGTTCCATGGTTGCCTCCGTCAGCTCACGAAGCCGGTGAGCACCGCTACCGGGATAGAGATGTTGCCCAGCACGACCACAAGCGTCACCAGCCACGCGATCACGGTTCGCAAACGGTTGTAGCTCGGATGGCTCAATCCCAAAGTCTGCATCATGCTCCAGACGCCATGCCAGAGGTGTAGGCCCAAGACGGCCATCGCGAAGATGTAGAAGGCCGAAACCCACCAAACACTGAAACCGGATATGACATTGTGGTAGACATCGCCGACTACGAAATCGCCGTGGGCTTGCCCCGTGGTGAAGTGCAGGAGATGGTAGACTATGAAGATCGCTAGAATCGGCCCGCCCCAGCGCATCGTTCGCGATGCATACGTCGACTCCGCGTACTCTTGACGCCGCCGATAACCGATAGGTCGGGCCGCCCAGCTTCCCAGGGTCAAGGCCGTGGCGGACCAGACATGGAGGACCACCGCCGCCAGCATCACCCCACGGAACACCCAGATGAACCCGCCGTGCAAGAGCCCCCTCAGCAGCTCCGCGTAATGGTTGAGCGCGTCCGGGCCAAGATAGACCTGCAGGTTGCCGACCATGTGGCCTATCACGAAGAGGACGAGCAAGACGCCGGTCACCGCCATCACCACTTTCTTCCCGACCGTCGATGCGAAGAAGGTGGCCACGATACCGCGCCGCGGTGAAGGGAGAGCAACGTCGACCGTGGAACTTTCCATCCGCCGACTCCTAGTTGTTTGATGATCCCAGCGCACGCGCTGCGAACCTAATAGCCCAACCCGGCTCCCCAGGCAAGGACTCTTTTGGTGACGCGCCCCCCTGGGATTGCAAGGGTCGCGCCAGTCAGTTGCCGAGCCCCTAACCCTTTATAATATCGATGATTACGTACCCCGACGCACGAGCGACGTGCCTCTGCCAGCGTCGCTTCTGGTCCCGAAAAGCGCCACCGGGTCGCGTGCGGGGTCGAGGGTACGGCGTGCCCCCGTCGGCCTTGCTCATCTGTGTTTCGGAGGCAGTAGAGTAGAAGGCGACGCCCCTGCCCTACGACCGCACGAGAGTCACTACAGTCTCCACGTGCGCGGTTTGCGGAAACATGTCGAACGCGCGGCAGGCTTTCAATTCGTAGCGTACAGCCAGAGCCTTGAGATCTCGGGCCAGAGTGGCGGGATCGCAGCTTACGTAGACGATGCGCGAGGGCGGCTGCTCGAGTAATGCCCGGATGACCGGGCGATCGACGCCACGCCGCGGCGGGTTGAGCAGCACGGTGTGCGCGGGTAGCTCACGAGCGAGGGCGCGCTCGACTCTCTCGGCGACGAAACGTGCGGCCGCCCCGGACTCTACCGCGCCGCGCCTGGCGCTGGCGATCGTCTCGCGATCCGAGTCGATGCCAACCACACGAGCCCCCTTCCAGGCGAGCTCGAGCGCACGCGCGCCGAAACCGCAGTACGCATCGACGATCTGCTGGCCGGCCACCTGCCCGCATTGATCGAGGACGTAGGGCTCCAGGCACGCGGCCACTTCACGATTCACCTGAAGGAAGGTGTTGCCGGCAAGCTCGAGGCTATGCTCGCCCCATCTCTCACTCAAGCGCGGTTCGCCGGAATACCACTCGATCTCACCGTCGCGCCCCAACCCCCATATCGATACCAGGTTGTCCACGGCGCCGAGAAGCGCATCCGGTTCGCCATAGCCGCTTCCGCCGGCCACACTCAGGCCCACTTCCCCGGCGGCGTTGGCACGCAGCGTCAGCCTCAGCTCATCACCCGCCGGTAACCTCTCGGCCTGATCGCCCCAGGAACGCCGCAAGGCGGCCCAGGCGGAGTTGATGGGATCCTCCGCCAGCGGGCAGCGCTGGACATCGGCGATCATCGAGGCGTCCGGGAAGGCATGATATCCGGCGATGACATCGCGGCCTGAGCGACGAAGGATGAGGCTGATGCGATTGCGATAACCGAGCTCGCGGGGTGAGGCGACAACTTCCGGCGGATCGCGCTCGATGCCTCCCAGGCGTCTCAAACCGTCTGCGACGATTCCCGCCTTGGCTCGCAGTTGCGCCGCGTACTGGAGATGTTGGAGTTGGCAGCCAGCACAGGTGGCGTACATGGGACAGGGCGCGTCGCAGCGGTCGGCGCTGGCGGTGATGACCCGCAGAATCCGACCCCGAGACCACTGGCGATGGGATTCCACGAATTCAACCTCGACCTGATCCCCGGGCGCGCTCCGGGACACGAAGACCACGGGGCCATCCGCCGAACGTGCCAAACCGTCGCCCCCGGCAATGATCGAGCCGATCTCCAGGACTACGGGCGCCACCCTAGCCGCGCAGTCCCCAATCGCGACCGCCCCAACCGCCGTTCGGCCGCCGCCAGTCGCCTCCGCCCCCCCCGCGCGCTTCGCCGTTATCGACACGCACCTTCTTGCGTCCCCGATCTTCCAGCAGCGCGGCCACGAGAGCGACGGCGCGCAGTCCCTCCGCCTCACCTGCCAAGTCCAAGAGCTCCGGGTGCTCCTCGAGGTAGCCCGTGTGGAAGGTGCCAGCGCGGAAATCGGCCTCGCGCATGACCTGACGATGGAAGGGCGCGATCGTGGCGACGCCCTCGATCAGCAGCTCGTCGAGCGCCTGAGCCATGCGCGCAATCGCCGCCTCCCGGCTAGCGGCGTGCACGATGAGCTTGGCCACCAAGGGATCGTAGTGCAGCCCGATCTCGGTACCCTGAACGATGCCGCCGTC
>CP070722.1:188336-194567 GCA_020350785.1 Gemmatimonadota bacterium | reverse complement strand
GTCACGCCATTGGCCGACCAGGGTCCGCTCAACACCGAGGATGCTGCCTTTCAGGGTCTGTTCCGCGAGGTGAGCGAAAAGGCGGCCGAACTCGGTCGTCATCGCGGAGTTCCGGAAGAGATCATCGAGCGCTTCATCCGTGCGGTGGACGAGCCGGGC
This sequence comes from Gemmatimonadota bacterium, assembly GCA_020350785.1. Classification (GTDB taxonomy): domain Bacteria; phylum Gemmatimonadota; class Gemmatimonadetes; order Palauibacterales; family KS3-K002. Next base: position 194,408 of record CP070722.1, on the reverse strand, counting down.
GCGCTGTCGGATCATGTCGCCTATTACATGGAGCTGGGCGCGTCCGACAAGCAGGAGCTGCTGGAGACCACCTCGGTGGAGCTGCGCCTCAGGCGAATTCTGGTGCACCTCTATCGGCAGATCGCGATGCTGGAGGCGCAAGAGAACATCCGCTCGCGGGTGCAGGAGGAGTTGGGCGAGCGTCAGCGCGAGATCTACCTGCGCGAGCAGATGAAGGCGATCCGCAAGGAGCTGGGTGAAGACGATTCCGATGCCGAGATAGAGGAGTTGCGCGACCGGCTGGAAGCGCTGGAGCTGCCGGAGGAGGCGCGCGAGGAAGTCGATCGCGAGCTGAAGCGGCTGGAGCGGGTGAATCGCGAGTCGGCGGAGGCTCAGGTAATCCGCACCTACCTGGAGTGGATCGCCGACCTGCCCTGGAGCAAGCGCTCCGAGGACCGGCTCGACATCGATGAAGCCCGGAAGATCCTGGACGAGGATCACTACGGACTCGATGAAGTGAAGGAGCGGATCCTGGAGTTCCTGGCGGTAGGGAAGATGCGACGCGAGCGCGCCGTCACCGAGGAGGAGAAGGCCAAAGCGATGGCCAGCGGTCCTATCCTGCTCTTCCTCGGGCCGCCGGGCACCGGCAAGACATCGGTGGCGAAGTCGATCGCGCGGGCGCTGGGCCGCGAGTATGTGCGCGTCTCGCTGGGCGGCGCCCGCGACGAGGCGGATATCCGCGGCCACCGCCGCACCTACGTGGGCGCCATGCCGGGCCGCATCATCCAGGGGATGAAGCGCGCCGGCACCAAGAACCCGGTCTTCCTGCTGGACGAGGTGGACAAGTTGGGCGTGTCGTTCCAGGGCGACCCCTCGGCGGCTTTGCTGGAGACGCTCGACCCCGCTCAGAACAACAGCTTCACCGACCATTACCTGGGCGTCGGCTTCGACCTTTCGGAAGTTCTGTTCATCTGCACCGCCAACTTCGGTCACCAGATCCCGTCTCCGCTCTACGATCGCATGGAAGAGACGATGTTCAGCGGCTACACCGAGATCGAGAAGCTGGAGATCGCCAAGCGCTATCTGCTGCCGCGGCAGCGCGAGGAGTCGGGTCTGAGCGTGGAACAGCTCGAGGTCGATGACGAGGCGCTGCTGGCGGTGATCAACGAGTGGACTCGCGAGGCGGGTGTGCGTCAGCTCGAGCGCGAGCTGGGCAGCCTGGCTCGCAAGGCGACCCGCGAGATCGCCGAGGGCAAGGCCCAGATAGTCTCCGTGGACCGGGATAACTTGCGTGAGCTGCTGGGCAAGCCGAAGGCGCGGCCGGAGAAGATGCTGCCCGAGCCGCAGGTCGGCGTAGCCACTGGCATGACGTACACGCAGGTGGGCGGCGACATCATCTTCGTCGAGGCCAGCATCTTCCCGGGTAACGGACAGCTCGTGCTCACCGGTCAGTTGGGCGATGTGATGAAGGAGAGCGCCCGCGCCGGCCTGACCTTTGCCAAGACGCATCACAGCGAGTTGGGCATCCGGGAGGAGCGCTTCAAGGATGTGGACGTGCACGTGCACGTGCCCGCCGGGGCGGTGCCCAAGGAGGGCCCGTCGGCGGGCATCACGATGGCCACGGCGCTGGTCAGCAGCCTGTCGGGCCGGCCGGTGCGCAACGACGTGGCGATGACCGGCGAGCTGACGCTCACCGGCCGGGTGCTGCCCATCGGCGGTCTCAAGGAGAAGGTGCTGGGCGCCTGCCGGGCGGGCATTACGCACATCATACTGCCGAAGGAGAACGAGCCCGACATCGAGGAGATCCCGGAGGAGGCGCGCTGCCGGCTGCAGTTCCACGTGGTGGAGAGCCTGGCCGACGTCCTGCTCGTGGCGCTGCAGGGCGTGCGGCGCGAGCACGGGAAGCTGGTGTTTGACGAGCCGGTAAGCGAGTCGGCGGCCAGCGTGCTGATCGGCCACACTCCCGAGGGTTCGGGGTCTCAGCCCGGCATGATGAGCTAACCGGGTCTCGGCCGAGCGACGGCTGGCTCGACTCGGCGGCTTGGACATTCTACAGAAAGAGGCGGGAGCCGCTGGCACCCGCCTCTTCTGTTTGGAAGCGTCTGACTTGGCGCTCAGCCGACCCGGGCCTGCCCGCTTCCCAGGTCGCCGTCTACGATGACAATGTTGTCACCACCGGCGTCACGCTGCACGTCGATGGCGCGGACGCACTCCAGCTGGAAGATGAACGTTCGGCTTCCGTCACCGTTGTCGATGACCTCGACGTCCTTCTCGACGACCACGGGGCCCGAATCGCTGGGGCGCACCTGCGCTGCGTATTCCTGGCCGCCGATGTCGGCGGTGATGTCGATGACGACGTCGGTCGCCGTCAGACGGATGCGCGTGTACTCACCGGCGGCGATCACGTCGACCGGCACCAGTGTGGCGGCGACCGTGCCGTCGCCCAGCGTGACGACCGCGCTGCCACCGTCCTCCGATACCTTCACCCAATCCTCGCCGTCGGCGGACAGCTCGATGGTCAGATTCGTGAAGGTGACTTCGCCGGTTACGTCGACGGTCGCCGGCTGGCTGACATCGACGGCAGCGACGCCGGCCCGCATGGTGGCAGCCGCTGCAACGCTGCCCAGGTCACCGTCGATCACCAGAATCATACCGCCCGGACCCGCCTGCAGCCGGACGCTGCGGATCATCTCGAACTCGATGCTGAAGGTCGTGCTGCCATCATCGTTCACGACCACGGTGACATCTTTTTCGATCACGATCGGTTCGTCCGTGGGCGGCCGGAGCTGCGCCGCGTAATCCTGGCCGTTCAGGTTGGCCGTCACGTCCGCCACCGCGTCCTGCGCCGTGAACCGCGCCTTGGTGTAGGTGCCGGCAGGGATGTCGTCGAAGTCCATCAGCGTCGCGCTGGCTGTGCCGTCGCCGATGGCCACGTCGACCGTCGTCGGCTGGTCGGTCACCAGTAACCATTCCTCGGCATCGCCATCCCACAGCTCTACGGTCAGGTCGCTGAAGGTCGCCGTGCCCGTCACGTCAATGCCGGGGCTGCTGCCGTCAGCAGCGACGACGCTGGCCTGCATGCTAGCCGCCGCCGACACCGTGCCCAGATCACCGGTGATTGCCAATTGGCCGCCCTGCAGCGTGATGTTGCGGATGGTCCACAGCTCGATTCTGAAGGTGCGCGACCCGTCGTCATTCTCGGAGACAGTGACGTCGGTCTCCGCCACCAGCGTCTGATCACTTGGCGCGGCAAAGCTCGCGGCGATGTTGCGACCGTCGTCCAGCGTGAGCGACAAGTCGACCGACGCGCCACTGCCCGAGAGCCGCGCCCTCGTGTAGTCGCCCGCGGGTATCTCGGTCTGGGCCAGCGTCGCATCCGCCGCACCGTCGCCCAGAGCGATCGCCGCCGTCGTCGGCTGGTCGGTCACCAGCACCCAGTCGCTGCCATCCCACAGCTCTACGGTGAGGCCGCTGAATGCCAGCTGACCCTCGAGGCTCGGGATGCCGGTGGGCTGGCTGGCGTCGGAGACGACGACGGTGGCTGCTACCGTGGGGTTGGGGTTCGGGTCGCCGCCGGGGCCGGGATCGTTCGGGTCGTCGGGCTCGGCGAGGTCGGATGTGGTACAGGCTACAGGCGCCAGGCAGGTCAGTACGATGACTAGGAAATCAAACGGCCTGCGCCTCATGGATCGCACGATGGGACGCATACTGGGGCTCCTTGGGTGATGCTGGGCCTGGCGGGAAGGGCGCTGCGTGTTCACAAAGTGTAATGGTCATATTAGCAACGGATCGAGCTGCCTGCAACGACTACGCTCGACAGGCTTGTATGCGGACGTCCTCAGACCGCCCAACAAAGAAGAGGTCGGCTGCACGATTGCGCGCGCCGGCGCCTCGATCTAGGGTCAATGGAGAGCTAGGGCGGTGAATGCTGTCAGCCGGGTCGAGTAGCGAATGAAGAGCGTGACGTCAGAACGAAGTTCATCGATCAACCAGCGTGGCGTGGCACTGATGCTGGTCCTCTGGCTGATCGTGGTGCTGGGCGTCATCGCCGCCGCCGTCGTCGCGCTCTCGCGCTCGCAGACGAACCTGGTGCAGACGATGCGGTCGCGTACGGTGGCGCGCTACGCCGCGGAGAGCGGCGTAGTGGCGGCAACGCTGCGGCTGAAGGAGATGGTTGGCTCCGCTCGCGGCCCGGACGAGCAGGTGCGGGCGTTTCGCGATTTCGAGGAGGAGTTGATGAACTGGGGCGAGCGGAGCCTCGGCAGCGCTCGCTACCAGGTGGCAGTCACCGACCTCAATGCCCGGGTCGATCTCAACAACTCCTCGGAAGAGTTGCTGCTTGGGCTGTTCGAGCAGTTCTTCGGCGCGAACGAAGCGACGGCGCTCGTCAACGCCTTGCGGGATTGGGTGGACGATGACGACGAGGCTCTACCGGATGGTGCCGAGGCAGCCGACTACGTCGGGGCCGGCTCGCCGTTTCTGCCGCCCAACGGACCGATCCAGCGGCTTGATGAGCTGACGCGGATCCGCGGCTTCAGCGATTCGATCGCCGGCGTGATCGCCCCTTACGTCACCGTGTGGAGCGATGGGCGCGTCAACGTCAACTCGGCGCCGCTGCCGGTGCTGGCTGCGGCGCCCGAGCTGGGCCCCAGCGGGGCCGAGATGCTGGTCGCGGCGCGGGAGCGCGGCGACGTACTCGCATCGAAGATCGTGCTCTCGTCGCGGCTGCGGGAGGCCGGCAGAAACATCGGCGGGCAACTCAGCAACCTCACCACCGTGCCCGGGTACATCCTGATCGTCAGCCGCGGCTGGGAGGATGGTCGCCCGCTGACGCACGAGATTCAGGCGGTGTTCCAAGTGCACGGGTTGCAGCTGGAGGACGGTCCCCGCCTCCAGGTCCGCTACTGGACGGAGCGGGATCTCTGAGTTGGGGTAACTGACGCTTCAGCTCAACCCGATCTCATTTGCAGCGGCGTTGACGCGCGGTTTGCGCCACCGTCAATTTGGGCTCGACCCTCTGCAGGGCCGATGAGGAGATATGTGATGGTACGTGCCGGACGGCTGCTGGTTGCGGACGTGAGGCGACGCGATGGGCTGGCCCTGCTCGAGGTGATGGTAGCGCTGGTGATCCTGGGGCTGGTTGTGGTCGGCTACCTGCAAGTGTTCGGTGCGTCGATCCGCTTGGCCGAGAACACGCGGACCTGGAGCCAGGCGGTGACCTACGCCGAGGGCGGGATGGAGCTTGCCAAGCTCGATCTCGAGGCGGCGATGCGCCGTGGGCGCGAGCGGCTGGAGGGCGGATTCCAGCGCTGGGCACTGGCTAGGCCGGCGGGTGAAGGGCTCGAGTTGGTGACCGTGACCGTGGCTTTGCCAGAGGGCGGTCAGTTTACCCTCAACCGGCTGATCGAGTCGCCGTGAAGCGGCGCGCTGGGTTCACCCTGCTGGAACTGGTCGTCGTCGTCACGCTGACCGGCGTGGTGGCGCTGCTCGTCTACGGGGCGGCGCGCGCCGCCGCCGATACGCGGGCGCGCCTCGAGGTCCAACAGCTGGCGGTCAGCTCCGAGCTCGCCTGGAGCGTGCTGGTGACGGATGCCCTGCGGAACGTGCGGGCCAGCCAGGACTTCGGCCGCCCGACCCTGATCCTAGAGCCGGGAAGCGACGCCTTGGGGCGGCCGCGCGATCGACTGCGCCTGATCACGGCCGGCGGAACGCCGCCGCTCACGGGCGACGCCGACTGGGAGGTCGTCATCGAGCCGCAGGCCGCCGGTCTGACGCTCATCGCGCGGCCCATCGGCGTGGCCGTGCCGGCCCGCCCGCTGGCCCGGCTGCCCGGCGTAACGGGTCTCGACGCGCGCGTGCTGACCGGACTGGTGGAGCTGGAGTGGGCGGAGGAGTGGAGCCAGCCCTTCTTCCTGCCCCGGGCGGTGGAGATCACCCTGTGGACGGATTCCGGTCCCCTGCCGCCGCCGGCCGTCGTCACGCTCGGGTAGGGGCCGCCGCGATGAAGCGTTGGCTCGCCGGCCTGGCGGAGCGGCGCGGCGTGGCGCTGATGCTGGTCCTTTGGGTGGTGATCGTGCTCAGCGCCATCGCCAT
>CP070722.1:184178-188236 GCA_020350785.1 Gemmatimonadota bacterium | reverse complement strand
GCGTCGTAGACGTAGTAGTTGCCGAACATCGCCAGGCTGATGACGACCAGCACGGCCCAGCGGTAGAAGACGGGCGGTGCCGGCTTGAGCCCTTCCGCGCTTACTCGAGATTCGTTCATCGCTGCTCCCCTGCTGAAGGGCGGCCGCCGTCCGTGGCCGCCCGGGTTCGGAGAAGTGACGTTGGTCAGCGGGACGGCCACCAAGATGGTTGCCGCCCGGTCCTCGATCAATCTCGGCGGGCCGCAGCGGGCGCGCCGATGTCCGCGAACGTCTGGTTCAGTATTGGATACTTCGCCCAATCGGCGTGGTCGAAATGCCACCACTCGAACGGGTAGACAGCGAAACCCTCCGCCTCCATGGCATCGCGCAGCAGCTCGCGATACCAGCGCTGCAGCGAGGTTCCGCCCAGGTAACCGGGATACGAGCGGGGCGACATCTCGTCGTAGACGCCCACCATCTCCACCGGCTCGCCGGTCGCCAGCTCGTAAAGCGTAAGGTCGACGGCGCAGCCGCGGTTGTGGCGCGAGCCGCGCGCCGGATCCGCCACGAAGATCTTGTCGCCCTCCGGCGTGGCGTCCCAGAACATCTTGGTCACGTACCAGGGACGATAGGCATCATGGATCAGCAGCCCGTAGCCCATCTCGCGCAGTCGTTCGTGCACCCGGACCAGGGCCTCCGCCGCCGGCCTCTGCAGGAAGGCGCGTGGCTCAGGGTAGAAGACGCTGCTCATGAAGTTGTTGGTCGTCGCGTAGCGGATATCCAGCCTGACGGTCGGGTCCAGCTCGGCCAGCTCGACGAGGTCGGGTTCGCGAAACTCGCCTTCCTCGAGGGGCGGGTCGGCAGCCAGCGCCTCTTCCCGTAGCTCATCCACCGGGCGCAGCGGCTCGATCCGGAAGCTGCCACCCGCCCCCGGACCCACAGCGCGCCGCTCGAAGACGACGCCCGCCGCCTCCACCCGATCGGCGCGGCCCGCCTCGTCCCGGCTGAAGGCCAGCCGCTCGCCGTGGTAGAGCCCCCAATCGGGAAAGGCGAACTCGTCGGCCGAGATCTCCTCCAGCGGGTAGAGGAAGAACCACTCGATCAAGGCGTGGAGCGCGCCGTCACGCTCGAGGATATAGAGCGTGTTGTGATCCCAGCCGTACTCGCCGATCAGCCCCTGCCAGCGTGGCGGCGCGGGAGCGGGCCGTGACGCCGGCTGGCGGCTCAGCGTGTCCGAACCGAGCACCAGCGCATCGACCAGAGCCTGGAACGGGCTACCGAAGGCGAGCGCATCATCCAGGACCAGGTCGTCACCCAAGGATCGGACCTCGTTCAGCATGCCGCCCCCGCCGGGAAGCGCGAACAGGCGCCCGTCGCGCTCGATCAGCTCGACGCTCCTTCCGCCGCCACCGTAGCGGCCCTCCAGCGCCCGGGCTCGCTCGGGGGTGATGGCTGTCGTCGTCTGCGGAGCCGGCAGCGCCGTGCCCTCACGAACGGCGAGCATCGCCGACAGCGCCAGGTCCGAGATGCGCTCGACGACGGTGTTCGCCACGTCGCGGCTCGTCACGGCGACGACGCCCAGTCGCTCATCCGGTAGCGCGGCCAGCGAGGTGGCGAAGCCGTAGATCGCGCCGCCGTGGCCCACCCGGCGGCGGCCCTGCAGCTGTGAGAGTGCGAAGCCGATACCGTAGCCGTCCCGGGCGCCGGGCTCGGCAAACTGCGGCGTCCACATCTCCTCCAGAGTCTCTGGGCGCACGATCATCTGCCCTTCGATCGTGCCACCGGCAAACAGCATCGACAGGAAGCGACCGAGGTCGAGCACCGTGGAGTACATGCTGCCCGCCGGCGCCATGCCCAGCTGGAAGGTGGGCGCCTCGAACTCGCGCCCGTCGTAGGTCCACATGTGGGCGGTGGCCAGGTCGTCCACGATTCGCGGCTCGGGCTCGAAGGCGCTGCTCTCCATGCCCAGCGGCTCGAGCACCGCCCGCCTCACATACGCCGCGAACGGTTCGCCCTGGGTGACTTCCAGGACATAGCCGACCGTTCCGATCCCTGCGTTCGAGTACTTGATCCGCTTCTCCGGCGCGTACACCAAGCGGGTCGAGTTGAGGCTGGCAACGGTCGCCGCCAGGCTGGGCTCGCCGGGATCGAAGTAGTTGCCGACCGGGGGCTCGCGCACCAGGCCGGAGCGGTGCGACATGAGCTGCCGCAGCGTCAGCTGGCCGCCAAACGGGTTCTCCGGCTCGAAGTCGGACAGGTAGCGCGTGATCGGCGCGTCGAGGTCCAGCTCACCCCGCTCCACCAGCTGCATCACCGCGATGTCGGTGAACAGCTTCGAGACCGAGCCGACCCGATAGACGGTGTGTTCGGTGGCCCGCGCGCCGTCGGTCGGGCTGGCGAAGCCGAAGCCGCGCGCCCAGACGATCTCCTGATCGTCGATCAGCGCGATGGACAGAGCCGGCAAGTTCTTGCCGACCATCTCACTCTCGATGAGGGGCTGGACTACATCGACGACCGGCGCATAGTCCGGGCGCACCTCGTGTGCCTCCCGCTCCCGCGCGCAGCCGGCAGCAGCGCCCAGCAGCAGGCAGACCGCCAGAGCGCGGCCGACGGAACCAGAGGCTCTAACCATCTCACTCATCATCGGCCACCTCCGCAGCCAGCAGATCCTCCAGCGACTCGCGCCGGCGTATGACGCGATGGGCGTCACCGGAGACCAGCACCTCCGCGGCACGCGGGCGCGAGTTGTAGTTCGAGCTCATGACCGCGCCGTAGGCGCCGGCGAAGAGCACGGCCAGCAGGTCGCCCGCGTCGGTAGCGGGCAGAAGACAGGCGCGGCCCAGGAAGTCGCCGGTCTCGCAGACCGGGCCCACGACATCCACCTCGATGGCCGGCTCACCGCGGCGGACGGCCTCGACAGGGTGGCGGGCGCCATAGTAGCTGGGCCGCAGGAAATCGTTGGAGCCGGCATCGACCACACAGTAATTCTGTTCGCCCAGTCTCTTCATATAGAGGACACGCGTGAGGAGCACGCCGGCGGGCGCCACCAGCCAGCGTCCCGGCTCGACGGCGCAGGTCAGGTTGAACTCCACAGCCAGCTTACCCGCCGACCTGGCCACGGCGGCCAGGTCGATCTCGGCCTCACCCTCGTAGGGAACGCCGAAGCCGCCGCCCATGTCGAGGTAACGCAACTTGATTCCGCGCCGGCTGATACCGTTGAGCAACTGGCCGAGACGCTCGAGCGCCCGATCGTAGGGCTCGGCGCTGAGGATCTGCGAGCCGATGTGGGTGTCGATGGCGACGGGCGCGAGGTGGCGCGAAGCTGCGGCGAATTCGTAGAGGCGCTCGGCCTCCTCCCAGGCGACGCCGAATTTGGTCTTGTAGTGTCCGGTCTGGGTAAACGCATGTTTGCCCGCCTCCACGCCCGGGTTCACCCGCAACGCCACCGGCGCCACCACCCCACGCGCCCCCGCCAACTCGGCCAGCAATCGCAGCTCGCCCTCCGACTCGACGTTGACGAACAGCACACCCGCCTCCAGGGCCGCCTCCAGTTCGTCGCTCCGTTTGCCGACCCCTCCGAACACGATCTCTCGGCCGGCAAATCCGGCGCGCCGGGCCCGGTACAGCTCGCCGGCCGAGACCACGTCGGCGCCGGCGCCCAGCCCGTGCATCAGGCGCAGGATGGAAACGTTGTGATTCGCCTTGACCGAATAGAAGATGCGGTGTGGGACAGCGGCAAAGGCGGCGGAGAACGCGGCGTAGCGCCGGCGGATGAGCGTCTCGCTGTAAACATAGCAGGGCGTGCCCACCGAGTCGGCCAGATCGCTCAGCGCCACACCCTCGCACCACAGCGTGCCACCCCGCTCTACCAGGGCGGCGTCGCCCGCTAGCGCTGTGGGCGGATCAACCGCCATCGGGTCGGGTCTTTCGGGCATGCGTCATAGCTCCACGAATGCGTCATAGCTCCACGAAGCAGGGGCGGAGGCGGCACGCGGGACACGAGGCCGATATTTTGGCTATGTCCGTCCCCAGCGCAAGCGGCGGTCCCCCCGGCGTCGCGGGAGGGGTCGGTGGCGCGG
>CP070722.1:139220-184078 GCA_020350785.1 Gemmatimonadota bacterium | reverse complement strand
GGAGAAGTAGACGCCGCCGTCGGTGCCGAGGATCAGCTCGTTTGTCCGACTGGGATTGATCCACAAGGCATGGTGATCGCTGTGCGGCCCACCACCAAATGCCGAGACCAGGGGGTTGGTGAAGGTCTTGCCACCGTCGACCGAGACGGTCAGGCTGAAGCCCGGCTTGTACACGCGATTGAAGTCGAGGGGGTCCACCACGACGTAGGCGAAGTAGAATGGCCGGGCCTCGATGTTGTACGTCGTATTCACCTCTTGCCACGACTCACCCAGATCGTCCGAACGGTAGAGCGCCGTACTCTCCGACTCGACCAGCGCGTAGACCACGCTGGGGCGCGAGGGCGCCACCGCAACGGCGATGCGCCCCTTCTCACCAGCCGGGAGTCCGACCGTCAGCTCCTTCCAGGTCGCGCCGCCGTCCGTCGACTTGTAGAGCCCGCTGCCGGGTCCGCCCGATTCGAAAAACCAGGGCCAGCGCCGGAAACTCCACATCCCGGCGTAGAGGATCCGCGGGTCCTGAGGGTCGATGGTGATGTCGGAGCAGCCGGTGTTCTCATCTACATAGAGAACCTTCTCCCAGTTCGCGCCGCCGTCGGTCGTCTTGAAGACGCCTCGCTCCTCGTTGGCGTTCCAGAGATGGCCCGTGGCACATACGTAGACCACATCCCCGTTACCGGCGTCGACGACGATGCGCGCGATACGCTCCGTATCGCTCAGGCCCAGGTGCTCCCACGTCTCGCCGCCATCGCTCGTCTTGTAGACGCCGGTCCCCACCGAGACGCTGTTGCGGACCCAGCTCTCGCCGGTGCCCACCCATACCGTCTCGCTGTTCGATGGGTCGATCTCTATCGCCCCGATCGACTGAGTATGGTCATCGAAGATCGGTTCGAACGCGATCCCGCCGTCCTCCGACTTCCAGACGCCGCCGCTCGCACCTCCCACATAGACCGTGACCGGGTTATCGGGTACGGCATCGATCGCGGCGATACGCCCGCTCATCACGGCGGGGCCTATCGCCCGCGCGCGCAGCCCACCGAACGTCGCAGACTCGATCTGTACCTGCGCCGCGGCCAGGCTCGGAAGTGCCAGTAGGGCAAAGAGCGGACATTGGAGCAGGTAGCGTAGCGAAGTGGACTTGACCCGATTGAACATCGGATACTCCCTTTCAGGACTTGATGACTGTAGGCAACGGTTGGGGCATGAAGAAGGGGGCCAGCGTGCGCTGGCCCCCTGCATGTGTCCGTCTTACTTCTGCTCCGGCTTCTCGACTTTCGGCATGTTGAACGACCCCGCCTCGACGGCGGGGTTCACCTCGACCGACTCGATCGTCATGACCATGCCGCTGGGTGAGCCCTTCTGTCTGCTCTCCACGGAGTGGGCCATCATCAGACCGCCAACATCCTTGTAGTCGCTCAGGATGGCCTCGAACTCCATCTCGGCGCCGTTCGGGCCCGTAGTCGTTCCCTCGAGCTTGATGGGCACGTAGTACTCGCTGTCCAGATACCAGTACTGAACGTCTCCATTCTTCAGCGTGACCTTGAGCTTGTAGGCCTGCGTGCCTTCGGTCTCGGCCGTGCCCAGCAGCTCCACCTGGTGGCCGTCCTCCTTGTAGCCGATCAGCGGACCGTCGATGTCGGCCTCGTTGATGATCTCCTTGGCCATGAAGTCCGGCATCACCTCGGGCTCGGTCTTACCCATGAAGGGCATGACCATCCAGGCGGTCTCGCCGTTGTAGGCCATGATGCCGGTCATCCCCTGCAGGGTGAACTCGACCCGGATCCTGTTGGGCCGCATCGCCAGCATGACGAACGGCGCCTCCATGCCCGGCCCCAGTTGGCGCGTGCCTGTCGCCTTGACCGTGTTGACGGCCTTCCAGGCATCGATACCGCCGACAGCCTCGTAGTAGCCTTTCAGCACCGCGTCCAACGAGGCCTCCTGAGCCAGCGCCGGGCCGGCCAGCAGAGCGCCCATCAGGGGCAGAAAGGCAAACTTCTTCAACATGTGTCCTCCTCGAATTCTCGGGCACTCTGATGGTGCACGCGTCAGCCGCGCGGCCGCCGAACCGTCCGTCGCCATGCCCAGATTTACCTCGTCCGGCGGGTCCAAGATGCCGGGCTATTCTACGCGGAGCAAGTAAGCGGGTTCCACGATGCCTCGAGCCTCGACCGGGAAGGTCGTTCCTGCCAACAGTGCGTCATTCCGCACCGCTGACGGCCGGCGCTGCCTCTCGACCGGCGATGCTCTGCCTCCGCGCCACGCCTCGGACGGATCGCACAATCCTCGCCCGGCGGCCGGTCACCGGCGCAGCTGCAGTATCGTCAGGGAACCGCCGATATTGACCACCAACGGATCGTGGGATCGCGGGAGTTCGGCGAGCCTGAACTCCGCGCACAGGGTGTAGCGGCACTCCCGCCCGACCCCTTGTACCTCCTGCACGCAGGCCTGGTTACTGCCCCTACCCTCTCGGCAACGGACGCTTGACGGCAGTTTCGGCCAGCACTCCACTTCACCCTGCCGCAGGCGCGCCGGCTCCAGAGGCAATCCGGACCCGGTCCACAGCTGCAGCTCACCAGGACCCGCCAGAGTCTCGCGCTCGCCCGACGCCGCCACCTCGAGCTCGAGGACCGCCCGGACTCCTGCGGCCGACGAGTCGACGGCCAGCCAGCCGCCCTCCAGCGCGGCCATGAACAGCGGCTCGCGGATCGGCTGTCCGTCCACGTCGTACATGACGGGCGGCCCGCAGCCGACGGCGATCGAGGCGATGAGCGCTAAGCTGAAGTACCTCATCCGTAACGGGCGTTAGGGCGGGAGGGTACCAACATATCTAATTTGCCACCGGCGGCCGCTCATGTCCACGAGCGGCCGCCGGCGCAATCATCGCCTCCCAGCTGTCGGCGTCGGCCAAACGCCAGAACCTACGTGGCGCTGAGTGACCCGCGACCCGCTAGCTCCGCGTTAGACGGTTGGGGTAATTGGCGGCCAACCTAAGGCGCAGCACACAGCACCCAGAGCGTAAAGTCCTGGAAGGTGCCAGTCGTGTTTACGACCTGCACCCGCCAGCCATCGTTCAGGTCCGGACCGACGTCGAAATCGGGGTGCGAGCCCCGGATGTAGAAACCGGTATTGTCCGTCCCCAGCAGCTCGGCACCGCCGGCAATCACCCGCTCGCCTATCTCACACTGGAGCACATGACTCTGGAACGTAGCCGAGATTCCACGCGCCGAGGACCGCCAGACGAGATTGAGCTTCGGTCCGGTAACCGCGCCGTCGGCCAACTTTCCGGTCGTCACGGCTCCAGCTGCGATATGCGCATCGATCACCGCGCCTTCGCCGATCTTCGCGCTCATGACGGCACCGTCGGCCAGCTTACCCGTAATCACCGCGCCCGCAGCAAGATGCTGGCTCATCACGACCGCATCAGCAATCTGTGCGTCCGTCACCGCCCCCGCGCCGATCTTGAAACTCGTCACGGCGCCGTCGGCCAATTTTCCCGTCGTCACGGCTCCAGCCGCGATGTGCGCATCTATCACCGCCCCTTCGCCGATATGCCCGCTCGTTACCGCTCCCTCGGCAAGCTTGATGCCTGTCACGGCACCGTCGGCCAGCTTCGCCGTCGTAATCGAGCCGTCCGCGACCTCACCGGCGCCACCCTCGGTCCAACTGATCTCCACGTGCGATGCCGACAAGCAGTTGGCAGGGAGACCGGAGATCTTGATCAGATAGATCGCGCCGACGTCCGGTACGTAGCAGGCATGGAAAGTCTGAGTCTGGGCGGCTGCCGGGCGGGCCATCATCAAGCCCGAAGCGAGAAGCAGGGGCCACAGAAACAAGACCGGTCTTTGTGCAAACATCGAAGTGCTCCCCTTTCTTCGCAGTCAGAGATTCAGCAGCCGCTCGGCCTGGCCGAGAAACAGCGCGAACACGGCCAGCAGCGCCTTGTCATCTGGGTCGGTAGCCGCGCCCACCTGGCTCTGTGCGGAATCGAGGCAGTTCTGTATCGCCTCGAGGTTGCCGCTGCTCGTTCCACTCGAGCATTCCCCCAACGTGGCTTGCATGTTCGCCTGCGCCGTCCCGGTGAGATTCGAGACCAGCGCCACAGCGAAGGGATCGTTGAGAACCGCGCTGATACCACCAAGATCCGCTGCCACTACTCGCATCCCCAGATTTCCGCTTACGCCCTCGGCAGTGGCGGTTACGGTGGCGTTACCCGCTGCCACACCTGTCACAAGACCGCTGCCGCTCACGGTTGCCACGGCCGTGTTCGATGACTGCCAGCTGAACTGCACTCCGGTTACCGGGTTGTCGTTGCGATCTTTGGCGACGGCGCTCAATTGCACCGTTCTACCAAGGGCCATCGCGCTCCCGATCGGTGACGTAACCTCCACCTCAGCCACCGTGCTGGGTATCGGTGGCGTGATCCCATCACCGTCACCACCACAGGCAATCAGTATCGTGCCCGCGACCACCGCGAGAGCCGCCGGGCCCGGACTGTCCCGACAGGCCCGCGCCCCTCTGCCAAGTCGGTCCCTGAGTGACATCGTACCCTCCTCTCGAGAAACCAATCGTTCCACAAAGCTCCTAGCGATACCCGGCCGAGCGCGCTGCACGCTCTCGCACCAGGCTACCCCGGTCGCATTCGCCGACCGTGCACCGCGCTCCCTTGGCTGTATCGATGGTAAAATTTTCATGGAGGGGCCCGCTGCCTGCCGAATACGGCGGGTTCGGTGGGCTGGCCTTCAGTAGAGCTTGGCACTAACTGAGACTCCCAAGGGTCGATGAACCCCCACTACCGCCTCAGCTAATCGCACATCATCATTATGCTCGTGCCCACCGGGATAGGCAACCGCCGAGACACGCCTCACGAGCCATCCGATGAACAGAAGCGGCCGCGCCCGTCGTGGAGCGCGACCGCTTATGTGCTGTGTAACACTCTTTGTGTTCGTGACCCGCAGAGCCGGCCTTCGACCCGCGTCCCTAGTGCGTCGCCTCCGGTCGCACCGCGAGCCCCAGGCTCTTCACCAGGAAGGCCCAGCGGTCGGCCTCCTCCTCGATGAGCATCGCCGTCGGCTTGCCGCCGCCGTGGCCCGCCTTGGTCTGGATACGGATCAACACGGGCGCTGCGCCCATCTGCATCTCCTGCAGCCGCGCCGCGAACTTGAACGAGTGACCCGGTACCACGCGGTCGTCGTGGTCCGCCGTGGTGATCAAGGTGGGCGGATAGAACGCCGGGTGCAGGTTGTGATACGGCGAGTAGGCGTACAGGTACGGGAACATCTCCGGGTCCTCGGCGGAACCGTAGTCGGAGACCCAGGCCCAGCCGATGGTGAACTTCTGGAACCGCAACATGTCCATCACCCCGACCGCCGGCAGCGCCGCGCCGAACAGCTCGGGCCGCTGCGTCATCGCCGCGCCCACCAGCAGACCCCCGTTCGAGGCCCCGGCGATGGCCAGCTTCTGCGGTGAGGTATGGCCCTCGTCGATCAGATACTCTGCCGCGGCGATGAAGTCGTCGAAGACGTTCTGCTTGTTCTTCAACATCCCCTCCCGATGCCATTCCTCGCCGTACTCGCCGCCGCCCCGCAGGTTGGCCGAGGCGTACACGCCTCCCATCTCCAGCCAAACCAGAATGCTGGGCGAAAAGCTGGGCGTTCGACTGATGTTGAATCCGCCGTAGCCGTAGAGGTACGTCGGGTTCGAGCCGTCCAGCTCGATACCCTTCTTGTGAGTGAGGAACATCGGGATCATGGTCCCGTCTTTCGACTCGTAGAATACCTGCTCCGTCTCGTAGACGGTCGGGTCGAAATCGACATCGGGTGCTTTTAAGACGGTGGATTCACCTGTCTCGAAGTCGTAGCGGAAGATCGTCGTCGGGTAGAGAAACGAAGTGAACGAGTAGAACGCCTCGCTGTCCTCACGCTCGCCGCTGAACCAGCCCGCCGAACCGATGGTCGGCAGCTCGACTTCTCGGTCGAACATGCCGTCCATGTTGTAGACCACGACCTGTGTGTGAGCATCGTGCATGTAGCGGGCCACGAATTGGTTGTTCACGATGCCGACGCTCTGCAGGACGTCTTCCCTCTCCGGAATCAGCGCCTTCCAGTTCTCAGCCGCCGGATTCCGCGTATCGATAGCGATGAGCTTGTAGCGGGGCGCGTCCACATTCGTCCGAAAATAGAACAGCGGGCCGTCGTTGCCCACGAAGTTATACGTCGCCTCGAACTCGTCGATCAACTTGACGACTTCGTTGTTCAGCTTCGGGCTCTTCGCATCTTCGAGATCGATGTAGTAGACGCGCTCGCGGTCGTCCGTCCCGTGGGACAGGCTCATCATCAGGTAGCGGCCGTCGTCGGTCACGAACGCGCCGATCCCCCACTCCGGCTGATCGGGTCGCTCGTAGATCAGCTGGCCCTCCGACTGCGGCTTGCCCAACCTGTGATAGTAGATCTTGCGGTTGCGGTTCGTGTCCTCGTACTCGTCGCCTTCCTTGGGCTCGGGATACCGACCGTAAAAGAATCCGGCGTTGTCGTGGGTCCAGGAGGCGCCCGAGAACTTTATCCACGTGAGACGATCTTCCAGATCCTTCTTCGCTCTCACATCGCGCACGAAGAACTCGCGCCAGTCGGAGCCGCTGACGGAAGTGCTGTAGACCATATAGTTCCCGTCCTCGGTGAAGCCCAAGGCGTTGGCTGCTACGGTTCCGTCCTCGGACAACTGGTTGGGATCGAATAGGACCTCGGGCTCGGCGTCCAGGCTCTCCTGCATGTACAGGACCGACTGGTTCTGTAGGCCCTCGTTCTTCCAGAAGACGTAGTAGTCGCCCTCCTTCCAGGGCGTGCTGTAGCGCTCGTAGTCCCACAGCTCGGTCAGGCGGCGCTGGATCCAGTCCCGTTCCGGAATCGACTCGAGGTAGCTGAAGGTCACCTCGTTCTGGGCCTCGACCCAGGACTTCGTCTCCTCGGAGTCCACATCCTCGAGCCAGCGATAGGGGTCGACCACTTCCTTGCCGTGGTAGTCCTCGACAACATCCACTCTATGACTCCGCGGGTACTCGAGCTGCTGGGCCGTTGCCACGACGGGCGCCAGTAGCAGGGCCAGCGGCGCAAACCGGGCCAGCTTCACCGACGAACTGCGGGATTCCATCTTGTCCTCCCCACGCTGGAGCGCGAACTGCGACTTGGTTCCAAGACCGAACTGCATCACCCAAGCGGCGGCGAAAGAGGTCGAAATCCTAAGCCTCGCTCGAGGGCTGGTCAACGTCCGCGCCCGGCCGCGCCGGCCGGGCGCGTCCCGGGGCTTGCCTTGCACGGCGCCGCCGAATAGCGTATGAGTTTCGATTCAACGACCGAACTACCGCGAGTTGCCGGATTGCCCCCCTGAGGGAGGCCTAGGCCATGGCTACAGCAGCAGCTGCGATACCTTTGAATTCGCCGCGAGCACAGTTCAAGAACCCGGACATGTGGCTGATCAGCCCCCGCTACGATCTGATGTTCATCATCTTCTCGGCGGTGCTGATCTTCTTCCCGCACATCAGTCATACTCTGTTTCCCAGTATCATCTTCGTCGACCTTCTCGTGACGATGCTGATCGGCGGACCACACCTATTCGCCACCTACACGATGACGCTGATGGAACCGGATTTCCGCGCCCGCTATCCCATCTACTCCAAGGGCGCGCTCTTGCTGCCGGTGATCATCGTCGCTCTCGCCATCATGAACCTGACCCTGCTGGTCACCATCTTCTTCTTCTGGGCTTCGATCCACGTCATCCACCAGGCAGCCTTCGTGACCGACGCCTATCGAATGAAGGACCCGCGCGGCTGGACCTGGATGTCCCGGGCCATCGACTACGGACTGCTCGCCACCTGCCTATACCCGATCGCGACCAGCAAGCTGATCAGAAGCGAATTCAGCACGGGCGGACGCGTGCTGCTCTTCCCCGACTTCTTGAAGTTCAGCTGGCTGCCTTACGTAGTGACGGCGGCCTTCGCCTTCTTCCTCGTGGCTTTCATCGTCAAGACCCTCTACGAGTGGCGCACGGGCCGCTTCCACTTCGGCAAGACGTTGCACATCGGCCTGGCAACCGTGCTCTTTTTCGTTACACCGGCGCTCAGGAACCTCGACGTCGCCTTCCAGGGGCTCAACGCCTGGCACTCCTTTCAGTACCTGGCCGTCGTCCTCTATCTGAACCGGCTGCGCGAGAGCCGCGGATACATCCACTCTGATGTGGTAAAGAAGACCGCGAAGAAGGGCTGGCGGCTCTACGCACTCTGCCTCGGATTCACCATCGGCGCCGGAGTGCTCTTCCTGGCCGTGCTCGGTCTGCTGGTCAGCGCCGGCTGGCTCCAGCAGGGCAACCAGATGCAGACGATCCTCTACGGCACCGTCTACGCGCAGCAGCACTACTTCGCCTTCTACAGCGTGGTGCTCTCGTTCCTGTTGATTCACTACTACTTCGATCACTTCCTCTTCCTGGGAACCGACAAGAAGATCACTCCGACTTTCGCACCGATCGGGGCGCCGGCCCGCTAGCGCGGCGCCCGCCCAGGAGCTGTAATCATGAGACCCAGCCGTGTACCGAGAACGGCCAACGCGAGATCAGTTCTTTGGATCGTCGCCGCGTCGACGATAGCGTCGGCAGCGTGCGCGGAGTCGCGCGAGCCCGGCGAGGAGTCCGCGGCCGCAGCGGCCGAGGCTCCCGGAATGGACGTCTGCGGGCTCGTCACGGCCGAGCAAATCGAGGAGGCCCTGTCCCAGCAGCCCGGTGAGCCAACGGCAGGTACCATGGGACCCAGCAACCTGACCTGCGTCTGGCCAGCGGCCGATGGCTCCAACCCGCGACTGGTTCACCTGCTGATCGGCGAAAGGACGGCGGCGACCTACGAGGAATACCTGGCGAACGCCCGCCAGCAGATGGGCGACCACTTCCGGGACCATGCGCTGGAAAAAGTCGAGGGAATCGGCGACTTCGCGGTCTTCGCCAGCTTCGATAGGGCGGGGCTGCTCCAGGTCTTCGCCGGTAACCATCTGATCCAAGTGTCGGCCGGCCCCAGCGCCCACCGTAGCGCCCAGCAGAACTGCATGAAGCTGGCCCGAACGATCTTGAGCCGGATAGGCTAGACCGTCCTCTGTTGGAGATACCCACCTTGGAGTCGTCGGTGGTTTGCCCAAAGACCAGGCGCTGATGACAAGGACACCGCGTGCAACGCCGAGCGCCGCACATTGATCTAAGTTAGTGGGTCTGCCATCTTCACGATGACACGTGAAGTCGAAATACTCGGCAAGTCAGTCGCTCTAATAGAACGATGCCGGCTATGTGGAGCCTAAAACGGGTCATAGTTGAGGTACACCACCGCTCGATTTGGCAAGTGCTCGCCGTCTATTTGCTGGGCGCGGCGGCCGGATATCAGGTCGTACAGAGCCTCACCGAAGGCCTCAGTCTGCCCAGTTGGTTCCCCGCCCTGGCCGTCATCCTCTTCATAGTTCTTCTACCCGTGGTGCTCGCGACTGCCGTCGTCCGGGAGGAGAAGCCCGATACAGGAGCGCGGGGGCCAGAAGCGAAGGCCGCAGATGAGGCCCCTGACACGGCAATCGAGAGATCGGCCGAGATCGGGCCCCGTGTGCTGACGTGGCGGCGGGCATTGCTCGGACTCGTCTACGTCTTCGCGCTCTGGGGCGCGATCGCCGCCGGTTGGCTGGCGCTGGGCAAACCGCCGGTCCCGCTGACCAGCGACACCGAATTGCAGGCGTTGCAGACGAAGCTGGTCGTCCTGCCTTTCGAGAACTTGGGGGAACCCGAGGACGAATACTTCGCCGACGGGCTGACCGAGGAGATCAGCTCCCGTCTGGCAGAGATCCCCGAGCTGGGGGTCATCTCGCGGACCAGTGCCATCCAGTACAAGGACACGGAGGCTTCCATCCGTGAGATCGGGCTCGAGTTGGGCGTGCAATACGTGCTCGAAGGCACCGTCCGCTGGGAACGGCAGGCCGCCGGGCCGGGCCAGCCGAGCCGTGTTCGGGTGACGCCGCAGCTCATCAGAGTGGCTGACGACACCAATATCTGGTCCGAGAGGTACGACGAGGTTCTGGCCGACATCTTCCGGGTGCAAACCGATATTGCCGAGAACGTGGCACGGGCGCTCGATATCACGCTGCTGGAGCCTCAGCGCAGCTCGCTCGCCAGCAGGCCGACGGATAACCTCGAAGCCTACGATCTTTATCTCCGCGGTAACGACTATTATAAGGAGCGCTTCCTGGAAGAAAACGCTCGCCGCGCGATCGAGATGTACGAGGCCGCGATCGAGCTCGACCCCAGCTTCGCCCAGGCCCGCGCCGCTCTCGCCCGCGGCCGCGTCTGGCTTCACCATCAGTTCGGTCGAACCAGCGAGCTGCCGCGCGCCCGGGCCGCCGTCGAAGAGGCCCTGCAACTCGCGCCCGACCTCGCCGAAGCGCACATGGCGATGGGCGACTATCACTACTACGGCCGGCGCGATTACGAACAGGCGCTGGAACACTATGTATTGGTCCAGCGGCGCCAGCCCAGCAACGCCGACGCCCTGGCCCTGATCGCCTGGGCCCAGCGCCGCCAGGGCGAATGGGAGCGCTCGTTGGCCAACGCGGCACGCGCGCTCGAGCTCGATCCGCGCAACACGGTCACCCTGATTGGTCAGGGGATGAGCCATTTTTACCTGGGTCACTATGCCGAGGCGGAGCCCTACTTCCTCCGCGCCGTCGAGCTCGCGCCCCAGGTGCCTTACTACCATCGCTGGACAGCCTTCCTCTACCTCGCCTGGGACGGTACGACCACCCGAGCCGAGCGGATCGTAGAAGAGGTCGATGCCTTCGAGCCCGGAATGTTGCTGGTGGGAAGCGAGACGTCCTGGGTGCTCCTCGATGTGTTCGGAGAAGCGCTGGCCGCCTCGCTCGACCGATTGGATCTGGAGGTTCCTGACGTGGACTCGGCCTACTACTACCTGGCTCGCGGCCAGGTCAGCTACCAACTGGGCCACGCGGAATCGGCGCGAGCTTATTACGATTCAGCTCGAGTCGTCCTGGAGACGCGGGTAGCGGACAGCCCGGGCCAGTTCGCGCCGCACAGCGCTCTCGGCATCGCCTACGCCGGCCTGGGCCGCTGCGCCGATGCTATCCGTGAGGGCAGAAGAGGCGTCGAGCTGCTACCGGTATCGCGCGATGCCATGACAGGGCCCGAACGGATCCGCGAGCTCGCCCGTATCTATGTAATGTGCCTTGAGTACGATGCGGCGATCGAGCAGCTCGAATACTTGCTATCGGTCGTCGCCTACGTGTCGCCGCGGCTTCTTCGGCTGGACCCGTTCTGGCGTCCGCTTCGCGGCCGGCCCGCGTTCGAGCGGCTCGTTAGCAGTGGTACTTGGTGAACGCGCTCAGCCGGTCGGCCGGCGCGGCAGCAGGACGTCGACGGTTTGCCCCGGCACCAGCATCGGCAGCTTGACCCGCAGCCCGCGCGCGTCAAACTACGCTTCCAGGGTCTCCTCACCAATCTCCGGGGCCGCGTAGGTGGAGCGTTCTTCGGGTAGGTAGAAATGCAACCAGGCACCGGAGATCGACTCCTCACCACGATTGCGAACCGACACCGCCGCGCTGTGGTCCAGCCGCCCGCGCACCTCGACCTCCAGGTCCGACCGCTGTAGCCACCACTCGGCTACCTCTGACGCCCGCGCGATCCAGACATCACCGGCCGCTCGCGCCACGTTCACCGCCGACTCGACCGCCGCGATCCGCCCGTCCGAGTCCATGAGCTGAGTATGCGTCGTGAGCAGATCCAATCCGCCCAGCGAGCGGATCTTCTCCACGGCCGCCTCGAACTCCGCCCGCAATACATCCGGCGCACGCCGTCCGCGCACGACCATCACGGTGTAATCGTCGTCGACCACGCGCGGCAGAACGACGATCTCACCCGCCCGCATCCGGAACAGCTCCGGCGCGGCGCTGCGCGCACCGTTGGAAGCGGCGATATAGCGGCCGCCCAGGCGACGCCAGCCTTCCAGCGTGGAGCGATCGAACAACTCGCGAGGCGGCCTGAAGCCGGGGGGCGCCCCACCCAACCAGTCCTCCAGCGCCGACCGGGCGGTCCACATCGCCATCAGCTGGGTCCCCCAGCGCCGCCCCGCGATCTGGCGATGGTCGACACCATGGCTTCCAACCTCGCCGGCCGCCTGCAGCGAGCGCGCCAGCTCCGGATACTGCATCGCCAGCTGCGTGACCACGAAGAAGGTGACCGGAACATCCAGCTGCGAGAGCCGCTGCGCCAGACGCTGGCTATTGCGGAAGCTGTGCTCGACGTCCTGAGTGACCGTCAAGGCCGCGCGGTAGCCTCGCGGCCACGGGTCGACATCGGCGACCACGTGGCCTCCGGCCCAGAGCGCCACGTTGTGAGCCAGTCGATCCACCAGCCGCTGGTCGCGCTCGCTGGCGCCCATATCAAGACGGTAGCCGAACCAGGCCAGACGCCCGCCCGAGTCGCCCGTCGACGTCAGCACCGCGCCGGCCGCTCCCCCACCCGGCGCCATCTTCGCGTTCAGTGCCCAGTCCGACCAGAACACCACCGACTCGTCGGCCCGCACGCCGATCCAGGGCTCGTTCTTGAGCTCGATCCTGCTGCCGGGCGGCAGGCCGGCGGTCGCCGCCCCTCCGTGCGGGGCCACCAGATACGTGGGCGGCCCTGCCTCCATCGGGCCCGCCGACTCGGCGCCCGTCAGCTCCCCGACGTAGCCATACCCCAGCCAATTGCAATCGGCGTCTCGGGCGCCGATCGCCCAGCTGACCAGCAGGTGGCCGCCACGCCCGCGGAACCGCTTGACCGCGGCCCGCTCATCCGAGTCCAGGCAGACCGCTGCCGGGATCACCAGCAACACCCCGGACGGCAGCCCGTCCACCGAGCCGGCGTCGCCGACCCGCGAGACGCCGGCCCCCACCTCACCCAGCAGCTCGCCCCAGCGCTCGAGGAGCGCCGGATAGTACTCGGAATCCGGGAAGAAATCGGCCGAGTGCCGCGACTCGTACAGGTAGACCGACCAAGGCGCCACTGTCGGCAGCCTGGGCAGCACCACCTCCGCAACCACCGCCTCCACCGCCGGCGGCTCGTCGGTGGCCGCCTCGAGCACCGCCTCTATGTCGATGGACTGCCAAAGCAGAACCGCGGCCCCGATCAGGCCGGCGGTCAGGAGACCAAGCAGCAGAATCGCGCCACCCCACGCCGCTGGCGTGCGGGCGCGAGGCGGCTCATAGGCTTGCCGTGGCATGTCCTAAATAGAGCGTGCTCATAGCCAGCTCCGAGGGTTGCTCGCGCCGGGCGGGCTCTTCGTCCTCGGCTTCGATTGTCTCCCTCGATCTGCCCGGGTGCTGCGGCGCGATGCTCACATCCTCGGTGGCCGCCGGCACAAAGCGGTAGAAGAACCGCGGCTCCGTATCTACCTCCACCGGCTGCACCGGTCGGCGGCCGCGACGAAGCCAGTACGCACCGTAGGAGGCCACACCCAGGATCACCGTGATCAGGATCGTCACGATGATGATCGTCATCATAATCTGGACGATGCTCATATGCGTCCCACCCTCTCCAGTTTCCCCCACGTCATTCGCAGGTTCAATGCCTCCTCCATGGTCGAGCAGAGCTTGACCACGTCGATGAGCAGAATGAAGAAGAAGCGATAGATGATCGCATACGGTACCAGCGATAGCTGCTCCTCTTCCATACCCACGGTCGCCAGCGCTGCTACCAGATCGAGAAGGGTGAGCACCGCCCACCAGGCCAGCAGCACCTCACTCATCCCGAACGCCAATGCCACGTAGGCGAAGAACAGATGGCCGTAAACGTTCATCATCGGCCACAGCATCGCCTCGAACCCCATCTGCAACAGCGAGAGCCAGAGCGGTACATCCGGCAGGGGCATCAACAGCGTGCGCCTGTGCTTGCCCATAGCCTGAAGAATCCCACGGGTCCAACGGTAGCGCTGCTGGATGAGATCCACGACTCGCTCCGGCGCCTCGGTCCAGGCCACCGCTCTCGGCTCGTACTTGATCCGCCAACCGGCGGTCAGGATCTTCAGCGTCAGGTCCGCATCCTCGGCGAAAGTGTCGAGATCGTAACCGTTGACCGCGATCAGAACATCGCGACGGAAGAGGCCGATCGGCCCGGGCACTATGTTGACGGAATTCAGGAATCCCTGCGCCCGGCGCGCCATGTTCAGCCCTTCGATGTACTCCAGCGCCTGCAGCCGCGTCCATATGTTCCGGCGATTGATCACTTTCACGTTCCCGGCCACCGCACCCACCGAAGGATCGCTGAAGTGCACCATCGACGCCCTGATCGTCTGTGGCTCGAGCCGCGAATCGGCATCCATGCACAGCACGAACGGGTAGCGCGCCATCGCCAGCCCGGCGTTCAAAGAGCTGGCCTTGCCACCGTTGCGCTTCGTGGTTACCCGGACCTCGCAGCTCCCATACGCGCCGGCCAGCGACATCGCGTTCGCCAGCGTGTCGTCGGTGGAACCATCGTCGACGACGATCACCTCGTAGTGCGGGTAGTCCATCTCCAGCAGGCTCTGCACCGCCGCGATGATGACCTTACCCTCGTTGTACGCCGGCACGAGGATCGACACGGGTGGATACTCGACGCCTACGCTCCGCTTCTTCTCACTCGACTCCAGATGATGCAGATAGGCGAACCAGAGCAGCGTGAAGTAACGCGCGATCAGGATGATCAGAAACAGCAACAGCGTCACCACCGAGAGCCGCACGATGAACATCTGCACCTGCGCCGGCGCCCGTGAGGCCCAGACCATCAGCAGCACGCCGATCGAGACAATGATGGCGCCCGCAAGCAACAGCAGGTGAGGGCTTCTTCTACCCATGCGACTACAGTCCGAACCGCCGGCTCACCGCCAGCTCCAGTTGGAACGACCGGTACCCTCCGGCCCGGCTCTGGTTGAAGCCCGCCCGACCCTCCACGGTCCAGACGTCAAGGTGATAGCGAGCATTTAGTATCGCACCCAACAAAACGGCAACGGCCGGGTCGAGGTCGCGTTCCTCCACCCATGCAAGTCCCGGGCTCAACCGCGCCTCCAGCTCCCAGGCAGGCCCCGGCGCGGCGCGCCACGCCAGCAGCAACGTGCTCTCCCACGACCACTTAGGATCCCAGTAGAGTCGGCGTCCCGGGGCGGGCGCGGGGTCGGTGAAGCCCAGCAGGCGGCCGTCGTAACCCAACAGCCAGTTGGCATCGGGTCGGTAAAAGATTCCCAAGGCGGCATCGGCTCGCAGATTGGAATCGCCCGCGCCCGAATAGCGGGTAACGCGGCCGCCCGAGGCCAGCTCCCAACGCCCGCCCAGGGGGCGATAGACGCGGAGCGCCGCCATATCGACCCGCAGGCCGGCCAGGGCCGCCTCCAGCGTGGCGGTCTCGACGTGTGCCGGGCCGTGGCGATACTCCAGCTGGAAGGCCGAGCCACCCAGGTTGGGTGCCGATAGCGACAAGTGCGCCGTGGGCTGGGCGGACACCCCACCGCTCGGCACCCAGGCGCCGAAAGCCGCCGCGCCATGGAAGCTACCGTCACCCAACCAGCTCTCGCCCACCGCCTGCACGCCGATCGCCGTCAAGTCGGAGAGCTCGCTCGCCAGATCGAAGCCCCGGATCTCCTCCAGCTCCGCGTCCAATCCGCCCCGCAACCGCGGCGAGCCCGTCAGCCAGCCGCCACGCAGCCGAAGCGAGGCGAAATCGTCGGAATCGCTGAAGTACTCGAAGCCACCGGCCGGGCCGATGATCCCGCGCGCCGCCAACTCGGTATCGACCAGCGCCTGCACCGAGGCCATGCCCGCGCTCGCCGTCGGCTCCGCCGGGACGATCATCAGCGCGCGCCGGTAAGCCTGTACCGCCGGACCGCGCTGGCCGCGCCAGCGAAGCACCTCACCCAGGGTGGCCCAGGCCGCGGCGTCATCCGGCTGCGAGCTCAGATAGCGGTTGAGCTCGGCCTCTGCGGCCGCCAGCTCTCCCGACCAAGCCAGCAGGCGCGCCAACCTCAGGCGCGCTTCGTGAGACTCGGGTTCGACCTCGATGTAGGCCCGCAGGTAGGCGATGGCACTGTCCGGAGCGTTCGCCCGGTACTCGAAGACATCGGCGATCTCCAACAGCAGACCGTGCGCTTCGGGGCCCTCCTCCAGAAGGCGCCGGTAGATGGCCAGCGCCGAGTCGGCCGCCCCCTCCATGGCCAGCCCGCGGGCCAGCTCCAGCGGCTCGGGGCCGACCTCCGGCGAAGGCGCGTAGTCCTCGGAGCGGGGCGGCAACGACAGCTCGATGGCCGATCGCAGCGCTTCGAGGGCGGCGCTGTCGAAGTCGGGCGGTAATCCGTCCAAGACACGTGCCGCCTGCTCCGGCCGGCCGGACCAGTAGAGAACCCGCGCCCAGCGTAGGCGAAGCTCGGGATCATCCGGGAACAGCTCAACGAGGCGTTCGTAGACCTCAGCGGCTCGCCCGTACCGCTCCGCCCATACCGCGACCTCGGCCAGCTCGCGCAGCAGATCGGTATCCTGCGGCGCAGCCCGCGCCATCTTCTCGTACAGCTTCAGGGCGGCGTCCCAGCGCCGGGCCGCAACATAGAGGTGCGCCAACTCGCGCTCGACCTCGAGATCGCCGCGACGCGCCAGGACGGCGCGATAGGCGCCCATCGCATCGTCGAGTCGACCCTGGCGCCACAGCGCCCGCGCGTACTCAAGCCTCACTCCCCAATCACCCGGATGGCGTGCCAGATACTCCTCCAGCAAGCGAAGCGCCCCATCGCCATCGCCAGCTCGCGTCAACTCCAGATACTCCGCCCAAAACCTCTCCGCCGGCCCCCGCGGCGTCGGCCGGCGCTCGGCCAGCGGCGGCGGCAACGGCGCCGCCGGCAGCGGCGGCTTGATGACCGGATAGCTGAAGCCGCTCTCGGTGAAGTCGAGTTCCAGCAAGAACCTCTGGGGGAGGAACCCGAAGATGAAGAGGAACAGCAGGCTCAGCGACGCGACGGTCAGCGCCGCGAAGCGGCCCCAGTAGGGCCAGCGCGGGACACCAGCCATTTAGACGCCGATCACTTCCCGGAGCCGCTCCCGATCCGTGGGTGCCGTGTAGACCTCGGCGGCAACCTCCTTGAAGGGCTCCTGCCTGACGCGTTCCAGGAAACGCTCCGCGTGAGTGGACAGCGCGCCGTGCAGGTAGACCTCGACCTGGTGATCGAACACACTCACTCGATCGCCGGTCTGATGCCGCATGCGATCCGCCACATGGTTGGCCAGCGCATGCAAGCCCCGCCCTTTGGCCGGTTTGAAGATCACCAGAGAAAAAATCGGCGCGCCCGGCGAGCTCAGGTGAGCGCGGACCAGGTCCCTCACGTCGTCCGCCTCCAGAGCCCCCGGTCCCTGCGCCATCTGCAACTTCGGCGGCGCACCCTCGTCGTCTCCGACATCGCTACGACCCCGGCGCAGCAGCGCCTCGATCCGCGAGGCCAACTCCTCGGGATGGATGCCCCCGGAGACGAAATCGTCGGCACCCGAGCGCAGCCCTTGGGCGCGATCGCTCGCTCGAACGTCCACCGGCGAAAACAGCAAGATCGGCGGCCGCCGCGCCGCCCGCCGTAGCTGATGCATCACGTGCAACCCCCGGGCGACCGTGCGCCGGTCGATGTGCACCGCTACCACGCCGAAATCACGCTGCGCCAGCTCCGGAAAGGCATCCACCGGATCCTTCGTATAGACCAGGTCGAATGCCTCGCTCAGCCAAAGCCGTAGCTCCTCCGCCAGATCACCGGGCACATCCAACAGTAGCACGCGGCGCCTCACCTCCGGGGCCAGATCACTGCTCCGCTTCTTCGGCGCCGCCTCCGGCTTGACGATCCCGCGCCCATCACGAATATCAAACGTGATCGGCCCGTTGCTGCCCACCGGACGAAGCGTCTTGCGGACAATCATCTCGCGGCGGCCGCTGCTCCGCAGCTCCATCTGCAGGATCAACGCGGCGCGCTGCGAGATGAAGTCGAACCCAAGGCCCAGCTCACCCGTGCTCTCGCCCGCAAAGGTGAGAAGCGTCGTCGATCCCAACTGCCCCAGCAGGTCCACCAGTAGCTCGGCTTCGCTCCCCGAGTCCCGCGAGCTGATCAGCGGACCGCATGTGTCGATCGCCAAACGGTCGGGCGCCGCCCCCTCTTCCAGAAAGCGTCGCAACTCCTCGAATACCTCACTCGGCTCGATGATCCG
Source organism: Gemmatimonadota bacterium (assembly GCA_020350785.1). Taxonomy (GTDB): domain Bacteria; phylum Gemmatimonadota; class Gemmatimonadetes; order Palauibacterales; family KS3-K002. Next base: position 165,827 of record CP070722.1, on the reverse strand, counting down.
GCGGTAACGATCACGGAACCCGGACTGGTAGCCGATGATCGCCCAGTCCCCGGAGCTGAGGTGACCGTTCAGGCCGACGCCGATCGATTGCGCGACCTCGATCACATCCTCGGGGCGCGCCTGGGTCAGCAGGGCCACCCGCCCGCCCTGACGGATGCCCTCCATCAGAAATTGGAGCGCTGCAATGGTTTTCCCGGAGCCCGGCCCGCCAATCAGGGCATGCAAGCCACCGGGAACTGGGCCGCCAAGACGGTCGTCCAGAACCGAAATCCCGAAAGATCCGATGCTCTTCTTTACCAAGATCACATTCCGAAAAAGGTGTGGCGGGCACACCGATAGTGGGGCGGACCAAAGGGGGGTTCGGTCAGCGGGCGGCCTAAGAGAGGCCCTTGTAAAAGGCGGGACTCGTTCGGCTTCAATAATTTACAGCCGGAGCCGCGCCACACGCAAGACTGACTCCTGAGGCGGCGCTGCAACACTGCAACACCCCTCTACTTCTGCCACGGCCGGGATGCCAGCACCCGACCGGCACACTCGCTTCTCACCCTTCCGGCCGCCTCAGGCTCACAATGGCCTCAACCCGTTTGACACCATCACCTTACGGGCAACACCCCGGCTCGGCGGCCGCCTGGCTCCCGACCGGCCAGCCGCTGATCTCTCCCGCCGGCCTGCCACTCTCCGTCGGTCCAGGCACCCCCTGCTAATGGCAAGGACCGTACTCGTCACCGCCACGGATGACATCCGTTCTCAACCGCTCGCTTCATACCGAGCCCCGCACCCCCAACGCTCAACGCTTGCCCCGAACACCCTTCACCCCGAGTATTGGAGACACTCGCGCCAACCCGAGAGCGCCCCAACCTCCGGCCCGCTGGCGAAGACGTTTGCCCGGCCGGGCAACGTTGTCTTCGCCTCGGAACCGTCGCATCCAGACCCCTGACGCGGGAGAAGTCACGATGAGAAGACGACCTGAGAACGGCTTCCTGATCGCGGCCCTTCTGGCCCTCGGGGCCCTGGCTGGCGCGCCAGCGGCCCTCGCCCAGGACGTGATCGAAATACCCTACGAAAAGTTCGTCCTCGATAACGGACTGACGCTCATCGTCCACGAGGACCACAAGGCGCCCATCGTCGCCGTCAACGTCTGGTATCACGTCGGCTCGAAGAACGAGAAGCTGGGACGCACCGGCTTCGCGCATCTGTTCGAGCACTTGATGTTCAACGGCAGCGAGCATTATGACGACGACTACTTCAAGGTATTGGAGCCGTTGGGCGCCACGGACTTGAACGGCACGACGAACCAAGACCGGACCAACTATTTCCAGAACGTCCCCACCTCGGCGCTCGACGTAGCGCTCTGGATGGAGTCCGACCGGATGGGCCATCTCCTGGGCGCAATCACCCAGGCGAAGTTGGACGAGCAGCGTGGCGTCGTGCAGAACGAGAAGCGCCAAGGCGAAAACCAGCCCTACGGTCGTGTCGGGATCACGATCGCGGAGAACACCTATCCGAAAGAACATCCCTACTCGTGGAGCGTCATCGGCTCGATGGAGGACCTGGAAGCCGCTTCGCTCGATGATGTCCACGAGTGGTTCAGGACGTACTACGGACCGGCCAACGCGGTGATTGCCATCGCGGGCGATATCGACCCTCAAACCGCCAAGGAGAAGGTCGAACGGTACTTCGGCGACATCCCGTCCGGTCCCCCGGTGACCAAACACTCGAACTGGATCGCCGGGCGCAGCGGCCAACAGCGCCAGATCATGCAGGACCGTGTGCCCCAGGCCCGCGTCTACAAGGTGTGGAACGTACCGCAGTGGGGTAGCGAGGACGCGATCTATCTGGACCTGGCGACCGATGTCTTGGCTTCCGGTAAGACATCGCGCTTCTACAAGCGGTTGGTCTACGACGACCAGATCGCCACCGACGTCTCCGCCTTTATCTCGACTCGCGAGATCGGTGGACAGGTCCGGATCGTCGGCACGGCGCGCCCCGGCGTCGAGCTTGCCGACGTCGAGCGCGCCATCGACGAAGAGCTGAATCGCTACCTCGTCGAAGGACCGACGCCGAAGGAGCTGCAGCGCGTCAAGACGCAGCATCGAGCCAACTTCATACGCGGTGTCGAGCGGATCGGCGGCTTCGGCGGCAAGTCGGACGTCCTGGCGCAGAACGAGGTTTACGGCGGCAGTCCCGATTTCTACAAGACGACCCTGGAGCGCGTGGCCAATGCGACCACAGCGGATCTGCAAGGTGCTGCTCAGCGCTGGCTCTCGGACGGCGTCTACGTCCTAGAGGTCCACCCCTTCCCCGAGTACACGACCGTCGCTTCCGATATCGACCGCTCGACTCTCCCCGAGCCGGGCGCGCCTCCGACCGCCAGCTTCCCCGAGTTGCAGCGTGCCACCCTCGCCAACGGGCTGGAGATCGTCCTCGCGGAGCGGCACGCGATTCCCGAGATCGACTTCCGGCTGCTGGTGGACGCCGGCTACGCCGCCGACCAGCAAGGTACGCCCGGAGCCGCCAGCTTCGCGGTCTCGATGCTGGACGAGGGCACCCAGCGGCGCAACGCACTCGAGATCAGTGAAGAGCTCGCCCTGCTGGGCGCCTCGATCGGGACCAGCTCGAACCTCGATGAATCGATCGTCACACTCTCCGCTCTCAAGGAAAACCTCGACAAGTCGCTCGACATTTACACCGATGTGATCCTCAACCCCTCGTTCCCGGAGGCCGACTTCGAGCGCCTCAAGAAACAGCGACTGGCCCAGATTCAGCAGGAGAAGGTGAGCCCCATAGGTATGGCGCTACGGGTCATGCCGGGCCTGCTGTACGGCGCCGGTCACGCCTACGGCAATCCGCTCACCGGGTCGGGTACCGAAGCCTCCGTCCAGAGTATGACCCGCGACGATATGAGGCAGCACCACGCGACCTGGTTCAAACCCAATAATGCCACGCTCGTTGTGGTCGGTGACGCGACGATGGAAGAGATCCGGCCGAAACTCGAGCGCTTGTTCGCCGACTGGCAGCCGGGCGACGTTCCGGCGAAGAACCTTGCCACCGTCGACCAGAAGCCGGGCCAATCGGTCTACATTCTGGATCGCCCCGGATCGATCCAGTCGGTCATCATGGCAATGCACGTCGCGCCGCCCAAGGCCAACCCCGACGAGACCGCCATCGAGACGATGAACACCGTGCTGGGCGGAGACTTCACCGCACGCGTCAACATGAACCTGCGGGAGGACAAGCACTGGTCCTACGGCGCGGGGAGCCTCTTCTGGGATGCCCGCGGCCAGCGCCCCTTCCTGGTCTACGCGCCGGTGCAAAGCGACAAGACCAAGGAGGCCATGCAGGAGATCGCCGCCGAGCTGGCGGGCATAACGGGTGAGCGCCCAGTGACCGCGGATGAGCTGGACAGGGCGATAAAGTCGCGGACGTTGACTCTACCAGGCTCGTGGGAGACCGGCGGCGCGGTCGCGTCTTCGATCGACGAGATCGTCCGCTTCGGCTACCCCGATGACTACTTCGATACCTACGCCGACCGCATCCGCGCGCTGACGCTGACGGACGTGCAGACCGCCGCTCAGAGGACCCTGCACCCCGACAAAGTCGTCTGGGTGGTCGTCGGTGACCGCGAATCGATCGAGCCCAGCATCCGCGAGCTGGGGTTCGGCCAGATACAGGAGATCGACGCCGACGGCAACGTGAAACAGGCCACCGACTGAGCGCGGCTCGATCTCACGAGCGGCGCCCTCGGCCGCAGCTCCCGCTGCGTCGGATCAGGGGCCGCGCCGGCTTCGGCGCGGCCCCTCTTTGCGCCAGGTGGATTCGTCAGCGGTGGGTCAGTCCTCCCTGCACGTGATGTGTACCGTGAACTTTCTGTATCCCATCAAAAATAGATACAGCGACACGACCAGCAGCACGAAGCTCGCCTCGGCCCAAGTACCGACGCCCAATCGTGCGCTGTCGCGCACGAGAAAAGCGTTGCGGGTCAGCCAGAGCCAGAGAGGAAAGACCACCATCTGCGCCAGCCACGGTGCCCAGGCGGGCAGGTAGACCTTCCTGATTACGGGCATTCGCTACCCCCTGTGTCAGACTCTCACTCTCACATACCCGCCCAATCGCCGGTTATTCACTGTCGACTTGATCACAGCGGTGGAACTCGAGCGGCGCAAACTCAGCGATTGACACCACTCGGACCTCAGCATCGTACGTTAGGTTGGGCTCGCAGTCTGGAGGCGCGCCAAGGAAGCGACGACCGCCCGTCAGGAAACGGCACCAGCTAGGCATGTCACAGGGAGAGAGAAATGCAACGCTCACCACGACGCTCGATCGGGTTGCAGGTCCCTGTGTTCCTTTGCATCGTCGGCCTCGGATCGGCAGGGTGCGGCGACGATATCACCGGCAGCAACCAGGTCGAGGTCGATGAGCCATTCGAGCTCGGCGCCGCGCTGACGACTCAGTCAGCGTTTCGTCTCGAGGGGGTCAATGGTACCATCAGCCTGCTCGGAGTCAGCGGGTCCGACTCGATCGTGATAACCGGCACCCGGACGGTGGGCGGCACGAGTGCTTCAGACGCCGAAGCCCACCTCGACGATCTGGATGTCGAGCTCGAGGCCTCCGCCAATGAAATCGTGGTGCGAACTATCCAACCCCAGAGCGCCGGGGGCCGCCTTTACAGGGTAGACTACGAGGTCAGAGTGCCGGCCGACTTGACAGTCGGCATCCTCAACGCCAACGGCGCCATCGATGTCAAGAGCTTGAAGAACGCCCTATCGATCGAGAACGCCAACGGTGACATACAGCTCACCGACCTGGTGGCCGCGGTCTTCGTGGCGCTCGGCAACGGCGAAGTCGCCGGCGAAGTGAGCCTGCCGGCCGCCGGCACGTGTGACATAGCCGTCGGCAACGGCGCGATCGACCTCGCCCTCCCCGCAACAACCTCGGCCGACTTCTCGGCCGCCGTCGGCAACGGACAGATCACCCTCATCAATCTGCCCCTTCAGAACCAGGTGACCACGCCCACGACGGTCGCCGGTCGTCTTGGCGGCGGCGACGGCGAGATCTCGCTGGCCGTCGGCAACGGAACGATCACCGTGATGGGAATCTGAGGCTGGGGCACCGGGCGCGCGCTGTGCGAGGACTTCCAACAGGCGGAATGCCCCGCGGCCGATGGCCGCGGGGCATTCCGCCGTTCAGCGCCGCCCGCTTCTCCAAGACGCTTTAGCCGCTGCGCCCCTGGTCGTGCGGCACCTTCACAGAGCCGTCCGCCGTGACCGTGTTGCCCGAGCAGTCGGTTGCCGTCGCGGTGATCGTATAGACGCGACCAGGGCCGTTGCCCGAGCGCTCGGCGCGCAGCCAAACCTCGAAGCTGCCGTCGCCGTTGTTCACCACCTCATAGTCGGGCTCCGTGTTCCCGTCGCCGCGACCGTTGGCCGGCTCGCTGCTCTCGACCGTGATCTCCAGAACGACATCGCAGCAGGCATCTGACGCAGTGCCGACCGCCACGAGACGCAGCTTGTGATTGGGTGACCACAGCTCCGTAGGCTCGACCGTCATCTCCAGGATCGGCGCCTGGGTGTCCGACACGGTGATCGTCACTTCATCGGTACCCGTTCCGCCGTTGCCGTCTTCGACCGTCAACTCGATGACATGCACCCCGAGGCCCAACGTAGCCTGAACCGTGGGCTCGGTCGTAGGGCCGGCGATGACGACCCCGTCCTCCGCCCAGGTGTAAGTCAGAGGATCCCCATCGGGATCGCTGGATGCGGAGCCGTCCAGCGTCACCACGGTACCGCCGTCGCCGCTGCACTCGACCTCCTGGTCCTCACCCGCATCGGCCACCGGCGGCTCGTTCGGCGGTGGCGGCTGGAAGAAGACGCCGATCAGACCGTCCGCCCCCTCGACGAGGATGATCTCGGTGTCGGGATTGGCCGGATCGATCTCTGCCACCGAGTTGCCGGTATCGAAATACAGCGAGGTCACGCTCTCGAAGAGGGGGTGACCGGGTGTTACGGTTATGATGGCCTTCAGCGTGTTATACGGCGCCTGTAGACTCAAGTTGAACGCGGCCAGGAACGTATTCCAGGCAGCGACCTCCTCCTCGGGTGTAGCGAAGAAATCGGTACCCGTACCCGCGGCCAGATAGACGTTTCCGCCGGCGTTCACATAGTCGATCAGAATCGCGTTGTCCGCCGGAGTGCCGGCCAGGAAGACCGCGTCGAAGTTCAGCAAGTTCTCGACCGTGAAGTCCTGGGTGGCGTCCACCGTCCACGTATGACCCGCGTCCTGCATTGCGGTCGCCAGCGTCGTTCCGGTGAGCCCGAAATTCGTCGAATAGACGAGGAAGTTGCCGGCGCTCCCACCGGTGAAGTAGTTGGCTAGGTTGCGGGCGAACTGCGCCGCATCGGGCGCGTTGGCGATACCCGCATCGCTAAGTGTCCACTCGTCGTGGTTCACCACGATCTTACCCAGACCCGCCGCGCTGGACTGGAACCGCGATGCGTCTGCGCCTTCCCGCGTCGATGTCGGGTCCGAGCAGCCCGCCCCCAGCAGGATGGCAAGGATGAGGGGGGTGTACCGTTTCATGAGATCCTCCCTGTTGGTGCCGAGCGCGGCAGCGCGGACGGCGACGGCGGGATTGGAAGAGGCCGCCACAAAAAGAGTTCTTCACCTAACAAGTAGTCCCCGCAAACGCGATGCATCGAGAACGGCGCGCTCGCGTCTTCAGGGAATGACCGGCAATGACTAGATCGGCAAGGGGCAATTAGCGTGCCCGGGGCGACGCCGCGGGACGCCTAGAAATGGCCAAGCGATTGCGGCCGCAGCGCCACAACGCCAGTGGCCCGGCCCATCAACTCGGCGCGGGTCCTGCGTCGTCCCCCGCAGGCGCACCCTTGGCGGCGTGCAGCTCTACGAGCAGGCCATCGACCTCGTCGTTACGCCGTATGATCTCGAAGCCTGCCCGGCTCACCAGTTGCTCGGTTGCACGGTTCAGGTGGCATCCGTCGGAGACGACCTTCCAGGCCGGTGTCAGCCAGTCCTGCAAACGAGCCACTCGCGCCGTCGGCGCCGCGAGTGGCGGAGGAACTGAAGGTCGCGGTCTACGGCGACGACCGTGATCTCGCCCGGGTACTTGGGGAGGTTCAGGCCGGTCCCGACCCCCAGTTCGAGCACCGGCCCGCGCAGGCCGCGCAGCAGCCGGTGTCGCAGCCTGCCGAAGCCCAGGTGCTCCCAGGGCGCCAGGAAGAGGTCGTAGACTGACCCTTTGAAAGACATCGCGCTGTGAGGTCAGGTCCAGCGGGACGACGCCGCCAGCGCCTAATGGACGTTCTTCAATATCGCCAGGGTGAACTCCCAGAATTTCTCCACCGTATCGATGTGGATCTTCTCATCCGGTGAGTGCACATCCTCCAGCGTGGGGCCGAACGAGATCATGTCCATCCCCGGGTACTTCTCGCCGATGATGCCACACTCCAGACCGGCGTGAACCGCCTTCACCTCCGGCTCCCGGCCGTAGAGCTGGCGGTACGTCGCCTTGGCGATCTTGAGGATCGGCGATTCCATGTTCGGCTTCCAACCCGGGTAACCGCTGTCCTGCACGACCCTGGCACCCCCCAGCTCGAAGATCGATGTCACGGTCTGAACGATATCGGCGATCTCCGACGCCACCGAGCTGCGCTGGCTCGTCTCCACCTCGATGGCGCCCTTGTCCGTGGTGATGACCGCGACGTTCGTCGAAGTCTCGACCAGGTCGGGAATGTCGGCGCTCATCTTGGTCACCCCATGTGGGAGGGCCATGAGCGTGTGCAGAATCGACTTCTGCTGATCCCTCTTCAAAACCCCGCGCTCGTCCACCTCGCCGGCGCGCTCGAGAGTGACCACCAATCCAGCGTCGACGGTCGCAAGCTCCGCCCTGACCATCTCATCGAACAACTTGACGATCGACTGTGCCTTGCGCGTCTTGTCCTTGGGGATAAAGACGATCGCTTCCGCTTCGCGCGGTATCGCGTTCCGCTTGTTGCCGCCTTCGATACGGGACAGCCGCGCCCCCACCTCGTCCAGCGCGAAGAGCACGCGGGCGAGGATCTTGATGGAGTTGCCGCGGCCCTTGTCTATCTCCAGACCGGAATGGCCACCCTTGAGCCCCTGCACCTTCAGTCGCATCGGGGCCCAGCCGCCGGGCGCCCGCGTGAAGCTCACCCGCCAGGTACCCTTGGTGTCGCGGCCGCCGGCGCAACCGACGTAGAGTGCTCCTTCCTCTTCGGAGTCCAGGTTCAAGAGGATCTGGCTTTCCAAAAAGCCTTTCTTGAGGTTCCCCGCGCCCGTCAGCCCCGTCTCCTCGTCCACGGTGAACAAGAACTCGAGGGCGCCGTGCTGCAGCGACCTGTCCTCCATCAGCGCGAGGTTGGTCGCTACGGCGATGCCGTTGTCGGCGCCCAAGGTGGTTCCTTTCGCCTTGATAACGTTGCCGTCACGGACGATCTCGATGGGATCCGAGTCGAAGTCGTGGTCCACGTCCTTGTTCTTTTCGCAAACCATGTCGAGGTGGCCTTGTAGACACACCATCGGGGCGCCTTCCTGACCGGACGAAGCCGGTTTCTTGACGACGATGTTCATTTGCCGGTCTTGCTTCGCCTCGAGGCCCAGTTCCTTCGCCTTATCCATCACGTACTTCGCGATCCGATCTTCCGCTTTGGAGCAGCGCGGGATTGCGCTGATCTCCGAGAAGTATCGCCAGACGGCCTCCGGTCTCAATCCTGCCACAGCGTCAGACATCAAATCCTCCAGGGTCCTCGTTGTAGTTTGAACTATTTCGGGCTGGACGCGCGCGTTGCAGGCCGCGACCTGCCACCAAACGGCTAATCAGCGATCGCCCGGCCCTCGCGGACCACGCGCTCCCAGATTCCTTCGCGTATTCGCGCGACCTCCCTCTGGAAACGCGGGTCCTCGCTGACGCGTCGGAACAGCGCCGACTCCAGCACGCGCGGCTCCACCCCGCTCGGTGATAATTCGTAGGCCCGATCGACCCAGCGAAGCGCCGCGCTCGCATTCCCGATCCAAGCGTAGTAGCTGGCCAGGTCCTCCACGCGTACGACTTCGGTGTACACAGAATCCTCGAGCATGCCGCTCTCCAGGGCCGCGCTCAGCGAATCGATGATCGCCACCGCCTCAGCGCGCCGCCCCAGCTCGTGCAGGCAGGTGGCGCGGATTCCCGCGTGCGGGCCCAGATCCAGCGCCAGGCACTCCTCCGCCGCTCCGGCCAACAGCCGCGCCCGCGCCTCGATCGCACGAGGCAGCATGAGATCGGGCTCCAGCTCGTGCGCTAGCACCGCCTCACTGATGGCGCGCTCATACCGCCCCAGCGCCAATGCATCGTATGCCAGTGCCAACCGGCGCCCCGCGTTCTGGGGGTCCAGGGCGATCGCCTGCTCCGCCGCCCTGAACGCCGCCTCGACATCGCCACGCTGGTTTAGGACGCGCGCGCACCAACTCAGCACATCGGCGGCGCTGGGCTCCAAATCTATGGCGCGCCGGCAATCGGAGGCGACCTGCGAGACCGGCGCGAAGGATCGGCTGCCCAGATAGCCGCGCGCCGAATAACCGCTCGCCGAATTCGCGTCCAGCTGGATCGCGCGGTTAGCCATGGCCAGCGACAGACCAGCGACGCGATAGCCGGGCATCCCGATATCGTAGCGATAGGCCAAGGAGAGCGCGTACACGCTCGAGAGTCCGGCGTAGGCTTCGGCGTAGCTCGAATCCAACGCGATCGCCCGCTCGAAGGCCCGCCGCGCCCGCGCCAGTCCCTCCGCGGTGCGCCGGCCCAGCCAATTCCTGCCCACCAAGTAACTCTCATGGCCCGGTCCGTGGGCGATCGGACGGCGCGACGGCACCGTAACCAGGGGAATCGACGCCACGTAGTCATCGACGAAGAACTGGGCGAGCGTAAGCGCGGTCTCGAACCCGTCATTCGAACCCCAATCGTAGCGCTGGGTGGACAGAACATCCCCGGTTCTACCCTCCGCCACCCGGACGTTCAGGCGCACGCCATCAGCGGTCTCGTACAACGATCCGAACACCAGCTTCTCGACACCCAGCGAATCGGCCAGCTCTCGCGTGCTGAGCCCCAGCGCCAGCAAGCTCTGCACCGAGTAGGGATCGCTTACCTTGATCGACCCCGCCTGCTTGAGCCGGCCGATGATCTCATCGGTGATGCCCGAACAGAGGTGCTGCATGGCGGGATCGCCGGTGCGATTCTCCACCGGCAGAACCGCGACCGAGTCGATGAAGCGAATGTCGGCGAAGGCGGCCAGCGGATCACGGCTCCGCCATGGCTGCCAGAGGAGGAGGACCGCCGCCACCGCGATGATCGCGGCAGCGGACAGATAGAGGACGCGCGGACGCTTGGACTCGGCCGCGGAGGGACGCTCCCCGGCAGGTGTATCGTTCATAGACCGTTAGCAGCTTGTAGGGCCCTGACAGGCGACAAGATGAGGCGATCGTTCGCCTATAGCAATCGGGGGCAGGCCGAGGAGCTCCGCTGAAACGAACTCGTTCTCGGGCCTCTTCCTGCACGGGAAAGCTGGAGGTCGCCGCCCCGGCGCGGCAACCAGCGCGGAGGGTGTGGCCTACGGCGGCGTCAGCCGGCAGTCGATCTGAAAAGTAGCCTCAGTCGTCGAGCCGGCGACCAGCTCGACGATCCGCGGATTCTCTCCCCGCACGGCACAGTGGGCGGAAAGATCGCTCAGCGTGACGGTGTGGGCGCCGGTGACTCCGCTGAGCTGCAGCGCCTGCTCGTCATTGGCTCGCATGAGCCGGATCCCCAGCTCCTGGTCGTCGCCGCGGGTCAGCCTGAGGGTGTAGCCGTCAGCGTCGAGCGCCGTGCCGGTGGTCACGGTGCGGATGACGAGGGTCGAGACGCCCTCAGGGTCGTTGATGCTCAATTGCCAGTGGCAATCGGAGGCCAGGCAGAGCGCGGCGAGCGGCACGATAAGGAGTCGACGAACGTTCATTCGACAAGACCGAGCAGGTGATCGATCGGACTTGTCTAATATAATGTCGATGACCTAGCGGGCGCGCCGGAACAGCCACAGGCCCAGCAGCCCGGGTCCCAGGCTCCAAGCGGCCAGCGAGAACGCAGCCAGTCCCGTGGCGCCGCCGCTGCCCAGCCGCTCGATGATCCGGCTGCCGACGGGTCCCAGCAGGCTGAGGTCGGCGTCCAGCACGCCGATCACCCCGATCCGGAACGCCTCCACCGGATTCACGAACGTCCAGATCGCCAGGAGCTGCTCGGGGGCGCCCCAGCGGATGAACGCCACGATGATCCCCAGCGTGCCCAGCGCCACCAGCAGCAGCCAAGCCACGAAGCCCAGCGTGAGGGCGCGCGCCCGGGTCTGCGCGGCAACCGAGAAGCACAGCCCCAGCGAGATGAAGCAGAGCGCCAGCAGCAGCACGAACCCGTACAACGTCAGGATCAAGCCCGGCGGCACACCGCGTACGGCAGCCACGGCGCCCGCCGCCCCGAAGCCGAACGTCAACGACAGTGCCAGGGCCAGCACCAGACCGCCCCACTTGCCCGCAAACACCTCGGCGTAGCTCGTGGGCTGGGCCAGGATGTACTCGAGGGCGCCACTCTCGCGCTCTTCGGCGACGGAGGCGGCCGCCGGAAACAGCGCCATCAGCGGAACGAACAGCAGCGCCAGATGCACCAGTCCGGCGAACGCCTTGGCGAACCCGCGGTAGCCGTAGACCACCGTGTTCTGCAATCCGAACGTGGCCAGCAGCAGGCCGCCCAGCAGGAACGCCGCCGAGTAGACATAGAACCACCTGGCGCTCAGCGAAGCGTACAGCTCGCGCCGGACCAGCAGCCTCGTCCGTGCGCCCAGCATCAGTCCCGCCCCCCGAGATCCGGGGACCGCTGGCCCGAGCCGAGCAATCGTTCCATGAGGTCGTGCAACGAGGGCGTCTCCGTCCAGAAGTCCTCGACCGACAGCTCCGCCTCGCGCAGCGCTACCAGCACATCCGCCCGTCTTCCACGCTCGACTTTCAAACCAAGTTGGCTGCCGTTGGCCAGTACCGTCGCGCCCTGCCAGTGGCGCGCCAGTTCCTGGTGGGCGCGCTCCCGCTCACCTGCGCCAACCTTCACCCAGAGAATCACGCTGGCTCCCGCCTCTGCCCACAGCTCCCGCACTCCGCCGTCGAACACGATCCGTCCTTCGTGCAAGACCAGCAGCCGGTCCGCCACCTCCTCTACATCGGACAGGCGGTGCGTGGCCAGTAGAATCGTCGTGTCGTCATCGACGCGCCTCAGCATCCTCAAGAACTCGCGGCGCGCACGCGGATCGAGGTTCGCGGTGGGCTCGTCCAGCAGCAGCAGCGGGACGTCCTCCGCCAGCGCCAGGGCCAGCAGCGACTTTTGCAGCATACCGCCCGAAAGCGCCCGGACGGGCTTGCCGCCGTGCTCCGCCATGCCGAGGCCGAGCTCCGCCAGACGTTGATGTGCCGCGCCCGGATCGACGCCGCGCAAGCGGCAGAAGAAGTCGACGACCTCCACCAGCGTCCCATCGAAATGCGGCGCCCGCTGCGGCACGTACCCCAATCGGGCGCGGGCCTCGCGGCCCCGGCGTCGCACGTCGTGACCCGCCACTTCGATCGTCCCGCTGAAACCTGTCAGGCCCATGAGACAGCGGATCAGCGTCGTCTTGCCCGCACCGTTCAATCCCAGCACGGCCACGCGCTCACGACGCTCGACCGCCAGCTCGATCCCGTCCAGCACAGACGCGCGCCCGAAACGCTTGCTCAGTCCCTGCACACTGATCACGCCGACCTCCCCACCGACCGCCGCAGCCCGTAGACCAGCCCGGCGACCGCCAGCGAGATGGCCAGCAAGCCCGCGGCCAGCGGCCCGCGCGTCCCGCCGGCGATCGACTCGACGCTCTCCAGCCCGACGGGTTCGACGGCCGGAAGCGAGTCCACGAGCAACGGACGCGGCGCCAGCAAAGGCAGCGCCCGACTCAGCGCGTCCAGCGCGGCGGCGGCGAGGCCGAGGTTGAACACTCTCAGCTCCTCGTACTTGCCCAGCAAGTCGTCGGAGAGCCGCTCGTACGAGAACGGCGTATCGCCGCGGCCGTCGCCGTCCCCGTCGAAGCCGGCGTACTCGGACCAGTAGTTGCCGGTCCAGTCGTTCTTGAGGGCATCGCCCGCCCCGGTCACCGCGGCCGGCACGACGTTGCTCAGGAAGCTGTTGCCGCGAAACTCATTCGAGCGAACCGACGGCAACAGTTGAACGCCTACGTCGTTGAAGGCGAGGACGTTGCCGGTGAAGCGGTTCACGACGTGGGCCGTCGTCGGCGAGTTGTCGATGAAGATGCCCGTGGCGTTGCGGACGATCACATTCCCTTCCGCGCGCACGCCATCGGTGTCCTTAAAGCCCAGCCCGCGCCCCGTCACCCCGCGGGCATCGGCGAAGAGGTTGTCGTAGAAGAGTATGTTTTTGGAGTACATCAAGAAGGCGCCGACCTCGTTGCCGATGAACTCGTTGTTACGGAATTCGTTATCGTCGCTGTACATATAGTGCAGCCCGTAGCGCGAGGCCGTGACCCGATTGCCACTCACCCGTGTCCCGTCCGAGAACCAGATCACGATGTCGCGGCTGCGGTGAAGCGTGTTGGACTCGATAAGGCCGCCCCGGCTGTACCAGAGCCGGATTCCGTCGCCGCGCAGCGACATCGGCAGATCCTTGCCTTCGATGCGATTGCCGCGAATGATCGGCTCATCGCTCTGCTTGAAGTAGATTCCGAAAAGGACATCCTCCAGCGCGTTGTCCTCGATGACGACGCCGTCCGCCTTCTCCACCATGATGCCGGCGTCCTCTTGCGATTGACTCGAGCCCGACCCGCGAATCAGGAAGCCGCTGACGCGGGCCGGCGCGTTTACCCGCACGACGACGCCCGAGCCGCCGCCGTCGATAACCGCCCCCGGCTGGCCGGCCAGGGTCACCGGCTTCGATATGACCACGTGCTCGCGATAGGTCCCCGGAAGCACCCGAACGGTGTCCCCGGGCTCGGCCACCTCCAGCGCCGCGGCGATCGAGGAATGACCGGCCGCCCCGCCGACTACGATCTGGCCGCCCTGCAACGACAAGATGAGAAGGAGGGTCAGCATCACTCGGCGTTCTTGCGTCCTCGCCGCCACTCGTAAATCACGATGGCGGGTCCAATGATGCCCGCCAACCCCATCAGCACGGCACCCGCCGCCGGCCAACTGGCGACCGCGAACTGGCCCACGTGGGTGGTCCCGATGAAGCTGGGCGTGAACGGTTCGAGGCTGAGCGGAGCATCGGGCGACAGGTTGTTGCCGTACTCGTACAGCCAGTGCTGCAGCGTGTAGAGCATCACCGTCCCGAAGAGCACGAAGTCCAGCCAGCCGATGGCCGCGATGGCCATCTGCCCGATCAAGGCGGTGAGCAGAGCGAACCCGAGGAATCGCAGGATGAAGAACGGTATGAAGCGGAATTCCTGGAAATCATCGGCTGCGATCTCGTGCATGCCCACGTAGTGATTGAGGATGTTCACCTCGCGGACGTCGCCGCCCACCGTGTTGGGATGGATCTGCAGCTCCAGGCCCTTGGGGTACTGGGGCGCCCTCAGCTTGATCGTCCAAGTCGGCAAGAAGATGCTGGGCAGCATGGTCAGCGACGCCACAACGATCAGCGCCCTGCTGGTCTTCGAGAGCTCGCCCTGAAAGAACGAGGTTAGCCTGTCCATGAGCGTACCAAAGTGATTGGATGTGCGGCGCCCGCCGGTTCGGCCGGCGGGCACCGTTTGTTGTTTGCTGCTAGCCTCGAGGCTCGACGAGCAGGTAACCCGTCATCTCCAGATGCAGTGCCGAGCAGAACTCGGTGCAGTAGTACGGGAAGACCCCGGGCTCGTCGGCGACAAAGGACACCGTCTGCGATTCGCCCGCCTCCAGGCTCAGGTTGATGTTGTACTTGGCGATCCCGAAACCATGGGTCGCATCGTGCGCCTGCTCCAGGCTCGTGATATGAATCGTCACCCGATCGCCTTCGCGCACCCGGATATACTCCGGCGTGAAGTGGCTGCGGATGCTCGTCATGTAGACGTCCACTTGGTTGCCGGTGCGCTCCACGCGCTCCTCGCCACCCTGGACGGCGTCAGCCGACGCCGACATCGTGGCCGGCGAGTAACCGATCTCCGGGTAGTACTCGAACGGCTGCAGCTTGTCCGCCTTCACGATCTGGGCGTAATGCGGCTCGCCGATACCGATGGGCATATCGTAGAGCAGCTGCATCTTATCGCCGGAGATGTCGATGAGCTGGAAGTTCTGCGGCAGCAGCGGCCCCACGGGGTTGAAGCGATCGATCGACCACTTGTTCATGGCCACCAGGTACTTGCCGTCCGGTGTGCGGGTATCGCCTTCGGCGGCGGCGAGGTGGCCGACGTTGTAGTGGACGTCAATCTGGTCCAGCACCTGCAACGGGTCGAGGCTCCACTTGGTCACCTTGGTGTCCAGGAAGATGCTGGTGTAGGCGTTGCCCTTGTCGTCGTACTGGGTATGTAGCGGGCCCAGGCCGACATTCAGCTGTCCGTCGATCACCGAGGCGAAGTCGATGATCGGCACACCGTAGGCATCCTCCCCGGAGAACTGTCCGTCCGCGATCGCCTGCTGGATCTTCTCCCACGAGTAGACCGTGACGTTGGGGTCAAGCTTGCCCGAGACCACCAGGAAGCGACCGTCGGGAGTCACATCGACGCCGTGCGGGCTCTTGGGCTCGGGTATGAAGAAGAGCACGCCCTCGTCGATGGCGGTCTGCAGCTCGATCACCTGATTGCCGCGGGCCTCGCGCGTGCGACCGGCCGCAGCCAGCTCGGCGGCCTTCTGCCAGTTGATGACATGCATGTAGTCCATGTCATTGGCGGAGACCCCTGACTCGAAGGCCGGGTTGCCATCCTCGATACCGCCGGTGGCCATCTCGGTGTTGAACGAGTTGAGGAAGACCCAACCGAAGGACGGCCCCTTCCCCGCGTCCGCCAAGTCGTGCCAGTAAGGCGGTAGCTCGATGGAGAACGACTGGTTCTCATCGACCCGGCCGCGCGCCCGGTCGAACTTCCAGAGCGTGACCAGACCGCGGTAGTCCTCCTGGTAGCGATCGACATCGGCGTAGTCGGTCCACAACGGCACCGAATACTGGGCGCCCTCGATCACGTACTCCGTGTTCGGCGTGACAAAAGTGCCGCCGTGGTTCGTACCCATGTTGGGGTTGGTGAGTATCTGCTTCGTCTCGAAATCGCGCAGATCGATGACCGCGATGCGCGGGTTCGCTTTGTCATTGATGAACAGGAACTGGCCGTCATAGTCGCCGTCCGTCTCGGAGAGCGCCGGATGGTGCGTGTCGCCCCATTTGATCTCGTGGCCGGCCATCATCGCGCTCTCCATCAGCTCTTGATGCTCCTGCGAGCCGTAGGCAAAGCCCTGCCAGGGCTCAGGCGTGAAGGCCGCGATGACCTTCAGCAGCCGCATCGACGGGACGCCGATCACCAGGACCTGCCCGGAGTGGCCGCCCGATGCGAACATCACATACTCATCGAAGCGCCCGGTGGGTTGATAGGTCTTCACCGCCGCTACGATGTCGGCCTCGCTCAGGCCACGCTCGCTGGCGATGGCGCTGACATCAGCACCGGGGCCGCCGCCGGCTCCGGCACACGAGTGGAGACCGGCGGCACCCGCTAACGCCAACGCAGCCGTCAGGACCACGCCCCATCCTACCCGATTAGATCGCATCGCTATCCGCTCCTCGACTTGATGGTTGTTGGTAGAACCGCACGAATTCACTCGGATCCGTCGTGATCTTCGTGCTCTTCCTCAGACTCGTGCTCGCCCGCGCCCTCGTAGCGCAGGTACTCGTACAGGGCCCGCGCCTCGTCGGGACTGACGCCCACGCTGAGCATCGGCGTCATGTACTCGGCGAACAGCTGCCGCGCCGTCGCATCGTTCTTCAGCATCGAGTCCGGATCGATGATCATCGCGATCACCCAGCCGTGCTCGCGACGGTCGGTCACACCCTGCAGATCGGGACCGGTGAGCCTGCCGCCGCCAATCGTATGGCACCCGACGCAGCCTTTCGCCCGGAACAGCTCCCCGCCACGCTCCGCCAGCTCTTCGTCCACCGGGCCGCTGGGCGCGGGCAGCGCTTCCGGCGCCTGCTCAACCGCGGCCTGACCCGGGGTACCCTCGGAAACTTGGCGCTCTGACCCGGCATCTCTGCCACAGCCCGAGACAAAGAGGACCAAGGCCAGCAGCAGGGTGACGCCTGGGTTCAGGAGAGAGGAAGGGGACAGCCAGGCGCGCGTAGAGTGCCTGTCGTTCATTGGAAATCCTTTACGGAACTGGGACTTGTGGTTGCGTTGGCTCATACATGATATTATCATGTGATTATGATTTTAAAGCCCCGGCCCCCTTATTGCAACCCCTCATGAGCGGTCCCAGATCGATGCTCTCCGGTACCGCGTCCTACGCCCTCAGGGCGGTCGTCTATCTGGCCAGCCAGCCAGATCCGCAGCCCGTTCGCGCCAGCGAGCTCGCCCGGGCCGTCGATGTGCCGCGCAACTATCTGGGCAAGATCCTCCACGAGCTGGTGCGGGCCGGTATCTTGAAATCGAGGCGGGGTAAGGGCGGCGGTTTCGAGCTGGCCGTACCCCCCGAACACCTGACCCTGCTACAGGTTGCGGCGCGTTTTGACCGGCTGAGCGGCCGCCGCTGCCTGTTGGGACGCCCGGCCTGTAGCGAGAACAACCCCTGTCCCGTTCATGCACGCTGGCGCGCCGTCTCCCTCGCGATCGAGCGCTTCTTCGACGAGACGACGGTGGCGGACATAATGGGCTAGCAAATCGGTTGGCATTGAGGTCACGTTGAGCGACGGCCCCGACCCCAAAACGTGCCTCGCCTGCCGGCGCGGCAGCGAGACGACACCCCTCATTCCCCTCGTGTACCGTGGCTCCGAGCTCTGGATCTGTCCGCAGCACCTGCCCATCCTGATCCACGACCCGGCGCGGTTGATCGGGATCCTCCCCGGCGCGGAGGACCTCAGCCCCGCCGACCATCACGACTGAGGCGAAGCTCAGCAGGATACCCACGTAGCGTGGAAACCAGGCTCGCCTGTCTGGGTAGCTGGCTGGCGGCGCTGCGGTGATTCTTAACGACTTTCGTGGCTGGACAGCACCTGGGTGCTGTCACCATACTTGGGCCCAGGAACGTTCCTTTCCCGATCACGCTTTGCCTGGATCGTCCATCCAACGCCGGAGCCTAACATGCGCCATCTGCTGTCGCCCCTGCTCGCCGTCGCCATCGCCACGTCCGCGTTCGGCCAGGAGATCGAGATACGAGACAACCCGCGGGTCCGCGAGGCCCTCCACCTGCTCGAGGTATGGGCCGACGCGCAGCGCGCCTATGAGGAGATCCCGGGCATCTCCATGGCCGTGATCTACGACCAGGACATGCTCTGGTCCAAAGGGCTGGGGTATGCCGACCGCGAGGCCCAGCGGCCGGCGACACCGCAAACCGTGTATTCCATCTGCTCGATCTCGAAGCTGTTCACGTCGGTCGGCGTCATGCGGCTGCGGGACGAGGGACTGCTGAGGCTCGACGATCCGGTCGGCGCGCATCTCGACTGGTTCGACATCGGCGACACCTACCCCGATGCGCCGGCGGTCACCGTCGAGGGGCTGCTCACGCATTCTTCCGGGCTGCCGCGAGAGTCCGACTACCCCTACTGGTCGCCGCCGGATTTCCCGTTCCCAACGCACGAGCAGATACTGGAGCGGCTGTCTGACCAGGAGGAGCTCTACCCCGCTTACGAGTACTTCCAGTACTCGAACCTGGGGCTGACGCTGGCGGGTGAGCTGATCACGGCGCTATCCGGGGACGACTACTCGGCGTACATCCGCGCTCACATCCTCGACCCGCTCGCCATGGCATCCACCACTACCGACATCCCGGTCGCCGAGCACGGCGGCCGCATGGCAAGAGGCTACACCGCGATGCGGCGCAACGGCGAACGCGAGCCCGTGGGGGTCTTCCAGGCGCGGGGGATCTCCCCGGCGGCGGGCTACGCATCGACGGTCGAGGACCTGGGGCGCTTCGCCGCCTGGCAGTTCCGGGTGCTGCACCACGAAGCGGACGAGATCCTGGGCCGCAACACCCTGCGCGAGATGTACCGCGTCCACTGGATCGATCCCGACTGGGAGACCAAGTGGGGGCTAGGTTTTTCGACCTGGCGGATGGACGACAAGACCTACGTGGGGCATGGCGGTAGCTGTCCGGGCTACCGGTCCAGCTTCAGCCTCGATCCGAAGAACAAGATCGCGACCATCTTCATGTCGAACGCCAGCGGCGTGAACTCCGGCAGTTTTACGTCGACGGCCCAGCGGATCGTCGGCCCCGCCATCGCGGCGGCTGTCGACACGACCGCGGTGGAGGAGCCGACCGACCCATCGCTCGAGCTGTATACCGGAACCTACGACCTCTCTCCCTGGTGGGGCGAGCTAGAAGTCATCCTATGGAAGGGCAAGCTTGCCATGGTCTCGCTGCCCACGGACGATCCGCTGGACGCGCTGACCGAGCTGGAGAAGACCGGCGAGCACACGTTCCGCCGCGTGCGCGACGACAAGTCGCTGGGTGAGGAGATTCGCTTCGACGTCGGACCCGACGGCCGCGTGCTCCGCCTGTGGCAGCACAGCAACTTCCGGCCGAAGATCCGCTAGAGGCACGGCCCGAGCCATGATGCTGAGCACGCCATAGCAGCCTCGGACCGCCGGCTATCCGTCGTAAGGCAGGGGTCGTATCCGGTAGCTCTCCAGGGCCTTGTCGAAGTCGACCGCGATCGAGGTTTCGCCCGGCTGATAGAAGATTCCGCTCGCATCCAGTGAATCGAACAAGGCGGGCAACGATTGCTGCAGAGCTCGGATCCGTTGCGTCGCAAGACGCTCGTTATCCTCGAACGTGCGGCGGGTCCCGCTGCCGCTGACCTCCAGCGCGTGCCACTCGCCAGATTCTAGCCACGCCAGGAAAAAGACCTTCTCGTCCAAGCTTTCGGTGGAAGGTGCCACCACCATCGCCAGCCGCACCCGCGCCGGGATTGGCGCCGCCCTGGTCAGCGCGGAGAGGAAAAGAACGACTTCCAACGGCTCCGCGGTGTGTACCGGATCGCGCAGGACCTGAACGGCCGTGTGGATATCGCGCTCGCCGGATGGCGGAAAGTCGGGCTCGGGCGAGCGGATCAGTATCCGTTCTTCGGAGTCATTGAAGAAGGCGGTGTACAGGCGCGCATACCAATCCCGAAGTGACTGCACCTGTGCGCCCGACTGCTCGTACAGTTCCCTCGCGCGGGTGCGCACGCTGTCGTTCTCGGTGACCGTCCAAGCGGCCAATGATGCCAGCAGGTAGTCGGTCGGGAAAGACACTTCGATCGGCGCATCGCCCTCAAAGCGCCGCGTCTTCAAGTCCCACTTCACGGTGTTCGCCGGCAATAGGGTTATGTTTGTGGCGTGCGCGTCCAGCGGTCTTCCATCAGCGGTCTCGATTTGCCATTCGACGGTGACTGAGCCCCGCTTATCGTAGTTCAGCACCGTGAGATTCACTGGCACCTCTTCCGTCGTCCAACTGCTTCCCGGCGGCAGGTCGAACGTTTGCTCTTCCTCGCCGTCACGCCCGACGATCATCACCGGGCCGGCAACCTCGAAACGAACCTTCAAGAACGCCTTAGATTCGCCCGGGTTGACCCCGGAGAACTTGAACCAGTAAAGGTCAGGGTTTTCCTGCATGGAGTTCAGCAGGCTGAGCGGGACGGTGGTCAAGGTGGCGGCGATCACCCGCGGGCCCGGCCCGGGTCCAGGTCGGGGAAAAAGCCCGGACCGAGCGCCGAGGTAGGCCAGCGCCGCGACCGCGCCGACCGCCAAGAGCCTGGCTATCCTTCGCGCCCAGGGCGACCGCTCGCGCCGCACGCCGAAGTGGCGTTGCAGCGTGTCGATCAATCGGCGCACATCGTCCTGCCACGCCGAATCACGAACCTCGAAAGCCTCACGCCGCGACAGCGGAGCGAGATCGGGAGGCAGCTCCTCCTCTCGCGGTACCTTCGTTCCACCCACCAGCAGCGGAATGACCGCGACCTCGCGCGTCAGGGCGGTCTTCAGCTCCTGCAACACCCAGTCGTTGGGATCGTTCAGACGCTCGAGGTTGGCCTGGCTCCGCCACCTCTCGCCGACTACCGCCAGCACGACGCGGCAGGACAGCAGCGCATCCATCACCTCTCTGGGGAACGGCCGGCCGGGAACGATGTCATCCACATCCATGAAGATCTGCCGTTCCCCGAAACGGGCGCTCAAGTCCGAGTACAGGCGTCCGGCGTAGCCCCCATCCTCTCGTCGGTAGCTGATGAAGACGGCGTTCATGTCGTCAGCGGCCCTCGAAGAACTGAGCCGCTCTGGCAACGAACATCCCAGGAATCACCCGCCGAGCGAAGATCCGCGCGTCGGCGAAGCCGAAGGTCTCGATCATGTACTCGATATCATCGTCGCGCCCGAGGGCAACCCATCGGTCATCGGAAGCTTTGACATTGGAGTAGCCCTTCTGATGCTCGAGCAGTCTCAACAGAGTGTTGGCAGCGGCGCCGTCAGGCGAACGGCGTAGGCGCGAATCGGGTAACAGCGCGAACCAGCGCGCGCCCAGCTCGACGCTCCGCCGCGGATCGAGCAGGTACTCCACCCACGAGTCCGTGCCCGCGCTCGCGCTGAGCTCCCACCTCCGATTCAACTGGCGGAAAGTCGCCTCCGTGAACTGGAACAGGCCCAGGGCGCCGTCGCGGGAGAGAGCTGCGGGAAAGAAGGCGCTCTCGATCCTTGCCACGCCGTAGAGCAGCTCGGGCTCGACCGAGTGAGGACGCGCGGCCGCCGCGAGAGGCTCGATGAAGATTCTGGGATACGCGGTCTTCAAGTATCGGGCATCCCGCTGCGCCGCCGCCTGCATCTCGTTGGGCTCTTCGGCGGCAACGGACAGGAGGCTGGCCAGAGGCCAGTCACTCGCCCCGTAGCCGACCGCGCCGGCGACCGTGAGGCGGTTTCCCGCATCCGCGACCCAGTCCTTCGCGGCTCGGGCGTCCTGGCGCAGCGCCAGCAACGCCGCCACGCGAGGCAACCAGCCCGAACTGTCCACCTCCTGCAGCCCCAGATCCTCCAGTCGCCGAGGGGTGAAAAGGCGACGCATCTCCGATTCGGCCTCGAGCGCCGTGCGATAGAGGCCCGTCTCCAACGCGAACCGCAACCGCAGGTGATAGGGGCCACCGCCGGCGAGCAAGCTGTCCACGTGGCTCGCATCGTAGGCGGCCTGTATCGCCGCAGCCGTCTCAGGATCCGGCCAGAATTCATTCCGCGCCGCCCCGCCCATGTTGGTATGCATGAGCGCCCGCAACCCGTAGTAATCCCACGGCGCCTGCTCGATCACCTCTGCAAAGTACCGCGCGGCCTCGCCCCCCTCGCCGCTCTCTTCAGCGATGCGCCCCAGCCAGAACAGGCTGTGAACGTACAGATCGCCGGGCCCGCGATCCTCCAGTTGCTCGAGCAGCGCCGCCGCCTCCCGGCTCCGACCCACGGTGTACAAAGCGAGCGCCGGCCGGTACAGGGAACGGCTCCCATACTCGTTGGGCCCGGTGAACTCGCGCAGCCGGACAAAGTAGCCGAGCGCCTCGTCCAGGTCGCCGAGATCCTCGTAGTGCCGGGCCAGCTGCCAGAGCGCGTCGGCCGTACGCCTACCCTCCGGAAACGCCTCTTCCAGCGCCGTCATGTCGCGCCGGAACGCCAGGCTATCACCCGTGGCCAGCACGGCGTTCCTGAGACCCCTCTGGAAGAGGGCTTCCTGCCTCACCTCCGGATCCGCGGTCTCGGCGATGGCCGAATCCAACAGCGCGCTGGCGGCGCGCCGCCCGGCAGTCGGCAGGTCCGCCAGGTAGAGGGCAGCCTCCGCCCTTATCTGCGAATCCGTGCTGCGTCGCGCCCTGCGCAGCAGCAGTTCGGCCTGGTAATCCCGGCCCCGCAGAAGCTGTAGCCGGCGTCCCACCGCGAGGGCGAGGAGATCCGGCCTGGCCAGCCCGGAGGCCAGCACATCCTCCAGCATTGCGCGCTCGTCGTCGCTCAGCTCCACCTCGAGCAGCCCGCGCTCATCGACGCTCAGCTCCAGGTCCCGCGCCATCGCCATGAATGTCACGAATCGTTCGCGAGCCTCTTCCTGCAGGCCGGCGCGCCAGGCGACCAGAGCGGTCAGCCGGGCGATCTCCTCCTCGAGTTGTGGCAAGGCGCTGAGTATCGGCGTCCGGAACATGCCGCGCACGAGCCGCGTGCGGCGCAGCGAGTCGGCCAGAGCGAGCAATCCTCTAGCCGCCGTTGAATCGACCGTCGCCTGCGAGGTCGCGCTGGCCAGTAGACGCCAAAGAGACACAGCGGCGAGTCCGCTGCCGCCCCAACCGTCATTCAGCGGATCGCCGGCCGCCCATTCCACCAACCGGCGGTGGCTCTCGCCCGCCATGTCGGTCTCTCCGCGGAGCCGGTGCGCCTCTCCCAGCAAGTAAGTATAGACCGGCCAGAGCGGGTGGTCCGCCTCGAGGGACTCTCCCATCAGCGTCATCTGCGACCCGCTCAAGCGCAGCGCCGCCTCGGCATCGTGCGTCGCCAGCAGCAGCGACTCGATCGCGATCGCGGAATCGGGCAGCGCGCTCTCGACGTAGCGCGGCCCACCCTCATTACAGGCCAGCGCCGCCAGGGCGGCGACCGACAGAGTGGCCAGGGACGTGGCGGAGACCCGCTGCGCCGACCGCGCGCGGTGGCCTATCGCTTCATTACCTGACTGCATGATGGTTCCACAGGTGATACCCTCCGAAAACGCACCAATCTAGTGGACGTCCGGCCGGGAGTCGAGCAAGCAGCGAAATCCACAGAGGCGCAGCGGGCGATTGGCGACCGCGCCTCGCACGGTCCAGATCCTCTACCACATCCGTCACACAAGAGCCGCGAGCGCCCGGGCAAACTCAACCTTCGGGATAGGGAACAGGGTCCTCGTCCGGCACCTCGTACTGGGCCCGCAGCTCGCCGAGCCGCGCCTTCAACTCGTCGACTACGCCAGCGTACTCGGCCTCGGCATAGACACTTCTCATCTCTTCAGGGTCGCTTGCCAGATCGAACAGCTCCCACTCGTCGATCTCGTAGTAGTGGATCAGTTTGTAGCGGTCGGTGCGGATCCCGTAGTGCCGGCGGACCGAATGCACGGCCGGGTACTCGAAGTACTGATAGTAGATGGCGTCGCGCCAATCGGCGGGCGTCGTGCCTTCGAGCAACGGTACCAGGCTCCGCCCCTGCATCGTGCTGGGCACGGGCAGGCCCGCCATCTCCAGGAAGGTCGCGGCGAAGTCGAGATTCTGAACAAGGTCCCGGTTCTGAGAACCAGCTTCCACGACACCGGGCCAGCGCACCAGCAGCGGCGCGCGCAGCGAGGGCTCGTACATCCAGCGCTTGTCGTACCAGCCGTGATCGCCCAAGAAGAAGCCCTGATCCGAGTTGTAGAGGACCACCGTGTTGGCGGCCAGCCCGGATTCATCCAGATAGTCGAGCACCCGGCCCAGATTGTCGTCCACCGAAGCGATGGCGCGCAGGTAATCCTTGATGTAGCGCTGGTACTTCCAGCGCACGAGCGCCGAGTCCGTCAGCTCGGCCTCCTGGAGCGCCTGGTTCCTCGGACCGTAGGCGGCGTTCCAGGCGGCGAGCTGTGCTTCGTTGAGATTCCCCGGCGGTACGAGCTTGAGGTCATCCTCATACAGGTCCCGGGCGATGGTCATCTCCTGGGTCGCGGCCGCGCTGCTCCGTCCCTCGTAGTCATCGAACAGGGTCGCCGGCTCGGCGATCGTCTGATCGTCATATAGGTACAGATGATCGGGACCGGGCTCCCAGCGGCGGTGCGGCGCCTTGTGCTGGTACATCAGCAGGAACGGCCGCTCGGGATCGCGACCCTCCGCCAGCCAGGCAAGCACCTTGTCGGTGATGATGTCGGTGACGTAACCGGTGTGTGCGATCCTGCCCTCCGGGGTGAGGAAGTCCGGGTTGTAGTAGGTGCCCTGCCCCGGCAGGACTTCCCAGTGATCGAACCCCGTGGGCCGGTTCTTGAGATGCCACTTCCCGATGATCGCCGTCTGGTACCCGGCGGCCCGGAGCTGCTTGGCGACGGTGGTCTGCGCCGAATCGAAGACTTCGCGATTGGTGAACACGCCGTTCTTGTGGCTGTGCATCCCGGTGAGGATCACCGCCCGACTGGGCGCACAGATGGAGTTGGTCACGAAGGCGTTCCGGAACAGCATCCCCTCCTGCGCCAGACGGTCGATGTTGGGCGTCCGGTTGATCCGCGAGCCGTAGGCGCTCACCGCGTGGGCCGCGTGGTCGTCGGCGAATATGAACAGGATGTTGGGCCGCTGGCGTTCGGCCGGCGCGCGCTCCCCGGCGCAGGCGCAGAGCGCGAACAGCGACAGCGCAACGATGCCGGACCTCGTTCCATGAATCCTCAAGCTCGCAACGGACAGATGCGTGGTGCTAGTCATGGTCTTGGTGGCGGAATCAGTCTCGAACGATGATCAATCAAGTTCCCTGAACCAGAATCATCTCGCTTCGCGCGCACTCCTGTCGGAGTCGCTTGGCGGGGCCATACGCGTCCGAGGCCCACCACTCCCGGGCGCGCTCCAGATCAGGAAACTCCAACACGACCACCCGGCCCGGATCCCAATCGCCTTCCAGTGTCTCGACCGCGCCGCCGCGCACCACGAACTTGCCGCCGAACGCCGCCAGTGTCGGGCCGGCCATCTTCTTGTAGTCCTCATAGCGGACGGGGTCTGTGATGTGGATGTCTACGATAACATAGGCGGACATCAGGCAGTCTCCTCCCCGAGTCGTCAAGACAGCTTACTTTGACCGGCTCTTCTCGCTGTCCCCAGACCGCTCCGTCAGCAGCCTCTCTGAGAACTCCACTCGCTCTTCGAGTGACTCGAGCCGGTCGCCAATACGATCGAGAACTTCGTCGAGCTTGCTTGGAAGGCGAGCCGCCTCGTCCTTGGCGGCGCCGTACTTACGGATCAAGGCCTGCGTTAGTACGGTGGCAGCGGATCCAATGGCAGATCCGAGGCCGAAAGACAATAGCGCGATCAGGCTGACCACTGCTTCTGTGTCCATCTCTCTCTCCGCGCTACAGCAGTTGAACGGCACTTCGGTCTCGTAAGTCACCTCAGCCGCTGCGCCAATCCGCGGTACCTCACCATTCCCCTGGGCTTGTCACAAGGTACAATGGCGTCGGCCGTGGGAGCCAGCACGTGGCGGCGTCCAGCACGTCCACCTGAGGTGCTTGGACGAGTATACGCCGTAGCCCAGGAGCGACGACGGTCCCTTGACCGGGTCAGGCGACCGCTCTATGTTAAGTTGAGAATGAGAATCAACATTGGTGCCGAGCGCGGCGCCGGATCCCGTCCGGCGGCCGCCATCAGCAGCGGCAACCGCGCTGGGCCCCGCTACAGTCCAGGGCCCG
>CP070722.1:136418-139120 GCA_020350785.1 Gemmatimonadota bacterium | reverse complement strand
GCGCTCCAGCGCTACCTGGGCCCGAACCGTCCGTGCGAAGTCGGGCACGAGGTAGGTTCCCCTGGGCGGTCGTTCCGACGACTCTAGCTCTTCCGCGTACTCCACCGCCTCCTCGTACAGCCCGAGCCGTGCGCTGACCAGCCCCAGCAGGTAGAGCCGGACGTGCGGATGCAGTTCATCGATTGTGTTGAGGTAACCGCCGACTCCTGCCACCGGCGGCACATTCGACGCGTCCCAGCCCAGCAACTGGGCCCGCACGGCTTCGAGATCGACGGCAGCTGGCGGGAGGAAGGGAGCGACCGCGAGGTGAGCCCGATACTCGATTGCATAGCCCGGGATGAGCCTCGCAGCCTGTTCGAACTCGCTCTCTGCCGCTCGCCAGCGGCCTCGCGCCGCTTCCAGGTGGGCGAGAAGAAGGTGCCCGTAGCCCCGCCACCCATCGGGACGCGACGGATCTGTCAGTAGACGAACCGGCTCGAACGCCCCGTCGACCGAGTGAGCGTAGACGCCGATGTATTTCGGGATACCCGCGACCTCCTCCGAACCGGCCTGCGGCAGCCAGTCATCCAGCCGCTGCCGGGCCGCGCTATCCCCCAGCGCGAATGCGCGCAGCGTCAGCGTCTGATAGGTGAACTCCCCCTCGGGCGCTAGCTCGAAGACACGCCGGCTCAGCGAATCTAGCGCCTCGCGCCGGCCCTCCCACGCCGCGATGGCCGCCAGATGGAACAGCGCGTCGGCATCATCGGGATCGAGAGATATCGCCCGCTCGAAAGCAACTCTCGCTTCGGCGAATTCACGGGCTTTGAGCGGACCGAGGTGAAAGATCACATCGCCCAATTGGAACCAGGCCCGCCCATCGTTCGGGTAAGAATCCAGATATTCCGGAAGAAGTCTCCAGGCATCAGCCGCCGTCGCGACCGCCTCCAGGAAGCGGCGTTCCCGCTCCGGCAGACGACTCTTCAGCCGTTGCGCGTGCTCTCCCGCCTCGAGTTGTAGATCACGTCGTTCCGTCCAGGAGGCAGCGACCTCCAAATCCCTGTAGGCGAGCGCGAAGTCGGGATCGATCCGAACCGCCCTTTGGAAGGCCTCGACCGCTGAGTTGAATCGCTGTGCCCGATATTCTTGGGTCCCCTCCAGGTAGGCCTTGAGCGCGGCGAGCGAATCGGTGGTGACGGCGGCAAGACGCGCTTGCAGAGCGGCCGGACCCTCCACGCTGCCGACCAGCAGTTGCGCGGTCAGGTCGTCCACCAGTTCGAAGACCTGGTCGGCCGCTCCCTCCGCGGTGGCCTTGGACAAAGGCTCACGCCCCACGACGGACTGCAGAAAGGCGTTGACTCGAAGTTGGCGGCCAACCTCGACGATATCACCCACGACGTACTTGCCGGCACCCAACCCTTCCGCGATCACCTGCCCCAGTTCCGGATCCGGCGCTCCGCCGCCGCGCCCTTCGACGGCTCGGATCACCGACCGCGCGTCCACGCTGTGCAGCTCACCTGCTCCATCCAGCGTGGCGCTCAGGAGATCGACGATGCCCTCTGCCAGATAGGTGAACTCCTCACCGCCCCGGTACGAGAACGGCAGAACGGCGATGCGAGCGGGCGAGACCTCGACGTCGGCCACGCTCGCGCGGCTTGCCCCGGTGCCACGAAATACCAGGAATCCGGCGGCGACCACGCCCCAGAGAGCGAACGCGGCGACGCCTCCGGAGATTGCATTGCGCCAGGTGAAGAGCCCTCGCGCTCCCGCGGGCTCCCGCGGGCTCGCCAGCTCGTCACCCGCACGAGCGTCGGCGCCGGGGCGCGGCGTGGGGTCTCCGCGATCGACGGGGCGGACCCCCTCCTGTACGAATGCGGTGGCCAGCACGATCGGCAGGCCGACGATGAGGAGGACGAGGGCGAGTGGCGGGAACCAGTCCGGGAGGCCGAGCCCCTCGGTAAGCGTCTGGGTCACCTCGAACGCGATCCAGGCGCCGACCACGTAGATACCCAGCACCTGCCAGAGCGAGCGCCGGTGGATTTCCTGGATCAGCCGCTTCAGGTCTGCCATATCAAGGTCCGCGAGCTAGAGTCTAAGGGTGACCCGCTGGAAGCTCACCCGCCGCGTGGCTCCCGACCAGTCGCTCCAGCGCCCGCCGGCCCCGCTCCCAGCACGGCTGGTTGAGACGCGACATCTACACTCCCGCAACGAGAAAAGCTGGGCTGCTCGCAAGCGTTGGGGCTGAAAGATGTAAAAGGAGGCAGCGATCAACAATCCCACCGGCGTCGAGACCTGTCGATCGGGCGGGGGCCGCCGACGCTCACTCCCCCTCGTCAGCGGTGGTCGGGCGGCCGCCCACCCCGTCCAGACCGAGCAGCGCGGGCAGGCCCTCCAAGCTGCCAAGCATCGGGGCGTCACCGCCCGGTAGCTCACCCTCGCGCCGCAGCAACGCCGCGGCAAGGCCGGCTCCATGGGCGCCCTCGACGTCATCGATGGGGCTGTCGCCAACGTGCAAGACCCGCGCCGGCGGCAAGTCGAGCCGCCGGCAGGCCTCGACGAAGATCCCGGCGTCCGGTTTCACCGAACCGACTTCGGCGGACGCGAGAACGTCATCGAAGAACGGGGTCAGACCCAGTTCCGTGCAGAAATGCCGCAGCCCGCACTGCCAGTTCGAGACGATGACCAGCGGTAGACCCGCTCGCCTCAACCTGCCCAGTACGGCAGGC
>CP070722.1:129179-136318 GCA_020350785.1 Gemmatimonadota bacterium | reverse complement strand
ATGGCCACCTGGTGCAAGGAAGATCGCGGCCTGTGCATCGGTCTGCTGGTGGGCGCGCTGACCGTCGGATCGGCCATGCCGCACCTGTTCAACGCGCTCCCCATCCTGGGCGCTGAAGCGGGAATACCGCCCTGGCGCTCCGTTCTGTTGATCGCCTCGGGCTCGGCTCTGCTGGCGGCACTGATTGGCGGCATCTTCGTGCAGGCCGGCCCACTTCACAGCCTGACGGCGCCCTTCCAACCGCGCTACGCCTGGCGCGCGCTTAGCGACCGCGCCCTCCGGCTGGCCAACTTCGGCTACCTGGGCCACATGTGGGAGCTCTACGCGATGTGGACCTGGGTGCCCCTGTTTCTGCTGGCAAGCTACCGAGCGGCCGGTTGGGGCGAGGTGGGCGCGAGATTGGCCGGCTTCGGCAGCGTCGCGGTGGGTGGGCTGGGCTGCGTGCTGGCCGGCCGAATGGCCGACCGCTGGGGGCGCACCCGGATCGCCGCCCTCAGCCTCGTGGTCTCCGGTGCTTGTGCGCTGTCGGCGGGCTTGTTGTTCGGTTCGCCCGGCTGGCTGACGGTTCTGTGCCTGGTCTGGGGCTTCGCGGTGGTGGCGGACAGCGCGCAGTTCAGCGCCGCGGTAAGCGAGCTCAGCGATCACCGCTACGTCGGAACGGCGCTCACCATGCAGACCAGCCTGGGCTTCCTGCTGACGCTAGCTACGATTCGCCTGGTGCCGCCGCTGGTGGAGCGGCTGGGCTGGGAGTGGGCCTTCGTCCTGCTGGTCTTGGGACCGTTGTTCGGGATCGCGTCGATGGTGCGGCTGCGGAGTTTGCCCGAGGCGGTCAAGATGGCCTCGGGCAACCGCTGAGCGCCCGGCCCGGGCTCAACGCTCCGGGAGCCGGCGGCTAGGTGGCCCGGATGTTGCCCTTGCACCTCAGCGGATTGATCTTATAGGCGGAGCAAAAAGAGCGACTTCGGAGCAGTATCGAACTCATACTATGCGCTTCTCATTCGAGCGGGAAGACTCGGGCCCGAGTCACTGGATCATCATCGATCCCCGACCGCCCGGGTACATCGGCCAGGAGATCGTCGACTTGTCTCTCGGTGCCATCGAACTGCGGCGCGCCGCGCGTGAGCTGCGCGAGTTTGCCGAGCGGCGCGAGCATTGGATCGACCTTCGGGAGCTGGAGCGCGATTGGAGCCGTTGGCCGGGGGACCGACCGGATCACGTACGCGATCTGTCTTTCGGCATCCGGGTCATCTACGGGATCGATTTCGACGCCGAGGCGGGCGTTTTCGAGGGGAAGCCGCTGCGGCATTTGGCGGTGCACGGCGCGAGGATGACGCCTACTCCGGCGACCGTCGGAGAGGTCGCGACCTATTTTTGGGGACGCCGTGCCGCCCAGATGCGGATAGCTCAATCGGGGCTAGCGCACGTGGTAGTGGGGATGGACTGGACGCAGCTCGACCCACACCAACTGACGAGGTTGCTGTAAGATGAACTGGCTGAACGGAGTACTCGAGTTCGTCGGACTGACCAAGAAGCCGTTGCTGGAGCGCTGGTCGGACCGAGTGGTCGACGCCGTCGAGGGGGCGGCCGGATCGCTGGAGCGTACCACCGGCCGGGCGGCCAAGGCGGCGGATGACGCGCGGCGTCGCACGGGCGCCTACCTGAAGGAGGGGCGCGAGCGGGCGCGCGAGGCGGGCGAGAGGGCCCGGTCCGGCGCCCGCGCGCAGCGCGATGCCGTGGCGGAGCGCGTCGATGCCATCGCGCGGCGCGCGGCGGAGATCAGGGAGCAGCGGCGCCAGCAGCGCCAGGAACGGCGCGAGCAGCGGCAGCGAATGCGGAGACAGGCGCGGCGCGTTGCCCCCATGGAGCTCAACGTGCGCGATGCCGATCGCATCGTCGTGCGAGGACGCCGTCCGCTGAATCTGCGGATGCCAGGTGGCGGCCTGATCCGCTATCGCTACTACGACAAACCCGGCTTTGGCCGACGCCTGATCTTGCACCTCACCGGCCGGCGGGTCTGGCCCCGGTAGAGCAAGCTGAACGTCGGCAACGGAGTAGAGCGCAAGCGACAGGCGCGGGTCGTCGGGGTGCCGGTCTCCGCCCTGAGGTGGGGACTGATCGTCTTCGTCGGCGCCTCGATCCTGGGATTCTTGGCCGCGTTCCTCCTCTCGGAGAACTGGGCCGAGGATCTTGCCAGCCTCCACCGCTTCAACCCGATCTGGTTCCTGCCCGCTGCGGGCTTGACGGTCATCAGCTGGCTGGGTGGCGGGCTGCGGATCAGGGCGCTGATCGCGGCGCACCATAGCCGCCTGGCCTACGTGAAGTGCACACAGATCAGCGTGGCCAGCACGGCGATGGGCTACCTTTCGCCTTCCTCTACCGGCAGCGGACCGGCCGTGATCTACGGGTTGATGCGTCAGGGTATGTCGTTCGGTCGCTCGGCCGCCGTAAACACCATGTCCTTTCTGGCCAACATCGTCTTCCTTTCTTTGGCGGGACTCGTGGCCTGGGCGGCGGGCGCGGGTCGCGCGATCGCCGACGTTCGCCTACCGATCGGTGGCCTGTCGGCCGCCGATCTGTTCAGCTGGTCGGCCTGGATATTCGGGAGTGGTGTGGCGGCAGTCGTCGCGCTCGCCCTGCTGCCCAATGTGGCACGCGGCGTGATCGAGAGAATCATGGGATCCGATCACCCGCGAATCGAGCGCGTTCTCTTTCAGTTCGATGAGATGCACGACGGGATCGTGGCCTACTGGCGCACGGGGAAGCTCAGCTTCGTCACTGCTGTGGTGACGGGGCTCATCCACTTCGGATCACGCTTCGTGCTCGGGTACGTAGTCCTGCGAGGTTTCGTCGTCGAAGCGCCGTTCCTCGATGTGATCCTTCTTCACATCGTGATCCAGTACCTGCTGTTCGTCATGCCGACGCCAAGCGGCGCCGGCATCGGCGAGCTGATCACCGCCGCCGTGATGTCGCCGTTTCTCACCCCTGTCTTGGTCCTCCCTTATACAATCGTCTGGCGGATCTTCATTACTTATGGGACGGTGATTTTCGGCGGTAGCGTGATGATGGGCTGGCTGGGGGCGGACGGCGCCCGCTGACACCCAGGGCCAGCGCCCCGGGTTCCAAATCGGTCGCCTCTCGCTATTCGGGCGCTTCGTTCTCTTCGAGCGCGTTGCTGCCGCGCCGCCGGCGGATCCAGCCGGTTATCACCGTGAAGGCCACCAACAGTGCCGCGGCCGCGAGGAAATGAAGGAAGGCCTCGCGCCGTGCCTCCCCGGTGCCGCGAATCAGGGCGTCGGCGAAGTAGGTGTAAACCAGCGTGCCAGGCAGCATGCCGATCAATGAGCCCAACACGTAGTCGCGCGGTGACACGCGCGAGATCCCGGCGGCGAAGTTCAGCGCGTTGAACGGTACGAGCGGGATCAGGCGCAGGTAGAGGATCGTGCCGAAGCCGTGCTCGCCGATCTTCTGGTCGAGGGCTGCAGATCTTCCCTTGATGATGCGGGCGACGAAGTCACGACCCAGGTAGCGGGCCAGCAGGAAGGCGAGCAGGGCGCCGAGGTTGGCGGCTATCGTGTTGTAGAGCATGCCGCGCGCGACGCCGAAGATGGCGCCGCCGGCCAGGGTCGGGATGGTGCCGGGCATCCCGAACGCGACACCGAAGGCGTAAAGCGGAACGAACACGAAGGGCGACCACCAGGGCGTGCCGAGGCCGCGAAAGAACCCCGCGATCGCCTCGGGGTTCGCGTACTGGGAGAGCGGGGTCCAGCGAAAGAGCGCGAGACCGCCCACGAAGATCGCGGCCAGCACCACGATCTTCACCTTCAAACCGCCGCTCGTTTGCGCGCGGCCTTCGATTTCGGAGGCGATCTCAGCTGTCTGTGTCACTCTCCCCGCCCTCGGTTCGGCCCTCCGGCCGCAGTTATGGGAAGCGCTACGGGGCCCCACCCTCGCGCCAGCCCCTCAACAGCCGGGAGGCATCGAGGGTTCCCTGAATCGGCAGGCGATGCTAGTGTGCGCCACGATCGACTTGAAGATACAAGACGCGCTACAGGGATGAATGGCCCTCTGATACTCGTTGCTTATGGGCTGGTGCTCTTCGGCCTTCTCGTGCTCAGCCTGCACCGCGCATGGTTGGTCAGCCTGTACAAGAAAGGCGCGGCTGGAGTGGGGAACAATAGGGGCTGCGGCGCGGCCAGTCGGGAGGGGCCTTGGCCGCTCGTGACGGTTCAGCTGCCGGTCTACAACGAGCGCTTCGTCATCGAGCGCCTGATAGACGCGACCTGTCGCCTGGATTATCCCCGTGACCTTCTGGAGATCCAGGTTCTCGATGACTCGGACGACGAGACGGTGGAGTTGGCCGGTCGGCTCGTTCGCCAACATGCGGCGCGGGGCGTGCGCATCGAGCATCTACGTCGGCCCGGCCGCAGCGGCTACAAAGCGGGAGCGCTCGCCCACGGGCTGCGGCGCGCGCGTGGCGAGTTCGTTCTGATACTCGACGCCGATTTCCTCCCGCAACCCGATCTCCTGAGGCGCTTGCTCCCGCCGTTCGAGGATCAGCGTGTGGGCATGGTGCAGGCGCGCTGGGGGCACCTCAACGCGGAGCGCACCTGGCTGACACGAGCGCAGGCTCTCTTGTTGGACGGGCAGTTCATGATCGAGCACATCGCCCGGTCCACGGCAGGGCTGTTCTTCAACTTCAACGGGACCGCTGGGATCTGGCGGGTGAGTTGCCTTCGGGATGCCGGCGGTTGGCAGGCCGATACGCTAACAGAAGACCTCGACTTGAGCTATCGCGCCCAGATGCGAGGGTGGCGACTCGCCTACCTCCCCGAGGTCATCGTGTCCGGCGAGCTTCCGCAGAGCGTGCGCGCCTTCAAGAACCAGCAGGCTCGATGGTCTCAGGGCGCCGTGCAGGCCGCCAGGAAACTGCTACCCACTTTGCTGCGTGGCGACTGGCCTCTGCGGGTCAAGCTCGCCGCGGCGGCGCATCTGAGCGGCCATCTGGCGGCGCCGCTCACGCTGGCGCTCACACTGCTCGTTTTCCCTGCCGTGGTCGTCCGTCTCCGCGGGGGGCAGCCGTGGTCGCTGCTGGTCGACCTGTTTCTATTCATCGCGCTGATGGGGCCACTCAACCGCTACTACGTGGAGACGTTGCGCGCGCGCGGCCAGAGGATCTGGCCTGCCATCCTCCTCTATCTCCCGCTGGTGATGGGTCTGGGGGTCGGGATCTCGGTGAGCAACACGCGCTCTGTCGCGGCCGGACTGGTCCGTCGCGGGCCGGCGGAGTTCGTGCGCACCCCCAAGCGCGGAGCGGCGCCGCGTGGCTATCGGGCGCGGCCCGGTTGGGGGGCGACCGTGGTCGAGCTGGCGCTGTCCGCCTACGCCGCGCTTGCCGTCCTCTACGCGTTGGCGCACGGGCTGTTTGCCACCCTGCCTTTCCTGCTCCTTTTCCTCTGCGGTTTCAGTGCGGTGGCGGCTGGCTCCCTGGCGGAGGCTCGGAGCGGGCGCGGGCTCCGCGCTCCGTCCTGATCTCCTCCCAGGCGGCCTGCCACCAGGAGCTGCGCCAGGAATCGGCGATGAGCAGCGCAAAGAAAGGCGCGTAGATCGCCAGCTTGATCCACCAGGGCTCCGGCCAAACACCCTCGGCCTGGAAGGTCGGAAGGCCGTAGTAGGCGAGCAGGATGGACCCCGTGAGATAGAGCCAGGCGCGATTGGGAGCGAGGGCGATGAGCGGCACCATCCACAGCAAGTACCAGGGGTGCAGCGTCGGGGACAGCACCAGTATGGCCCCGGTTATCCAGACGGCGGCGCGCTCCAGCGTCCATTCGTTGCGGACGGACTGTAGACACAGAAGACCGACAGCGGCCGCTGCGATCAGCTTGGCCAGCGCCGGCGAGCCGACTAGCCAGTTCAGGAGAGAGAAGATCCCGGCATGGAAGCGCCAGCTCTCTGCGTAGGTGATGAGGCCGGCGAAGACGTCGCCACCGGCGGAGATGTAGGGGGCGTACGAGGCCAGAACGAGAATGGCGAAGACGGCGGCGACTCGGCCCGGACGTGCCAGGCGGCCGGCGGCGGGAACCAGCAGGAGGGCGAAGTACTTGACCAGCGCCGCCGCGGCCAGTGCCGCACCCAGCCCCAGGGCGTTGCGCCCCGGATGTCGCGCCAGCAGCAGTGCGAGGACGAGAGGCAACACACCCAGCAGATCCAGGTGGGCATTCCACGCGACTTCGATCACGACCAGCGGCGACCACCAGTAGATTGTCAGGGCTTGCAGACGGCGATCGCCGGGAACCAGGCGCGAAAGGACGAGGGCGATTCCCAGATCGCAAGCCAACCAGATGGCTTTCAGCGCCAGCCAGCCGCCGCCGGCGATCGCCGCAGCGGCGAAGGCCAGTTGTGCCAGCGGCGGGTAGATCGAGAGGACGGTCGGGTGATTCACCCGCGCGCGCAGCGCGTCGGCGATGCCCGCGAGGGCAGGGTCAGCGGGGGCGTACTGATATGGGTTGATCCCATGCCAGTGCACCAATCCGTCCCAGAGGTAGCGAAAGAAGTCGTCGCTGAGGAGTGGTTCCTGGAAGAAGAAGCAAGCACGGAAGAAGAGGCCCAGGGCGAGAGTGGTCAGCAGATACCGGCGCCCGGCCAGCCGTCGTGCGCGAGGGATGGCCGCCGCGTAGAGTGTGAAGGCGAGCAGCGCGGCGACGAGCGCGGCTTGTACCCGGTCGGGTGAAGTGAGCCCGGTCGCCGTAACGACATATACTGCCGCCTGAGCCAGGCCCAGGAGAATGAAAGGTCGGGACGGGCCGCCGTCCCCGTTGCAATGGGAGTCTCTCACGTTTGATCGCCGGTCTGAGCGTCGCCGTCGTGATGCCCGCTCTTAACGAGGAAGGGGTCATCGGGTCAACCCTCTCGGGCATCCCCGCCGATTTGGTGGATACCGTCGTGGTGGCCGACAACGGCTCCGAGGATGGAACCGCCGCGGAGGCCGCGGCGCGCGGGGCGTGCGTTGTCAGCGAAGCGCGCCGCGGTTACGGCGCCGCCTGTCAGGCGGCGCTGCGCGAGCTTCGCCGCAGGGGAGCGCCCGACATCGTTGTCTTCCTCGATGCCGATGGGTCCGAGCCGATAGAGGAATTGGAAAGACT
>CP070722.1:124126-129079 GCA_020350785.1 Gemmatimonadota bacterium | reverse complement strand
GTGCTCGAGGACGCCTACATCCTGATCCACGACAAGAAGATCTCGACGATGAAGGACTTGCTGCAGGTCTTGGAGAAGGTGGCCCAGACGGGCAGGTCGATGT
The DNA here is from genome assembly GCA_020350785.1 of Gemmatimonadota bacterium. Classification (GTDB taxonomy): domain Bacteria; phylum Gemmatimonadota; class Gemmatimonadetes; order Palauibacterales; family KS3-K002. The sequence goes on along the minus strand of CP070722.1, from coordinate 128,976 downwards.
TGATCATCTCCGAGGACGTCGAGGGCGAGGCGCTTGCCACGCTGGTGGTCAACAAGCTGCGCGGCACGCTGAAGGTGATCGCCGTGAAGGCTCCGGGCTTCGGGGATCGGCGCAAGCAGATGTTACAGGACATCGCCATCGTCAGCGACGGCAAGGTGATTTCCGAGGAAGTCGGCTTCAAGCTGGAGAACACCGTTATCGGTGATCTCGGCCAGGCGAAGCGCATCGTTGTCGACAAGGACGCGACGACGATCATCGATGGCGCGGGCTCCGAGGACTCTATTCAGGGCCGCATCCAGGAGATCAAGAACGCGATCGACAAGTCGACTTCCGACTACGACCGCGAAAAGCTGCAGGAGCGGCTGGCCAAGCTGGCAGGCGGTGTGGCGGTCATCAACGTCGGCGCGCCAACCGAGACCGAGATGAAAGAGAAGAAGGCCCGCGTGGAGGACGCCCTGCACGCCACTCGCGCGGCGGTCGAAGAGGGCATCGTCCCCGGCGGCGGAGTGGCGCTGCTCTGGGCGCAGAAGGTGCTTGATAAGCTCAAGCTCGATAATCACGACGAGCAGATCGGTGTCGACATCGTCCGTCGGGCGATCGAGGAGCCGACGCGACAGATCGCCGGGAACGCAGGTATGGAGGGTTCGATTGTCGTGGAGCGTATCCGCGAGAAGAACGACCTGAATTACGGCTACAACGCCCAGACCGACAAGTACGAGGATCTGGTCTCCGCGGGCGTCATTGACCCGACCAAGGTCACGCGCACCGCGTTGCAGAACGCGGCGTCGATCGCCAGCCTGCTCCTCACCACCGAGGCTGTCGTGGTGGAGAAGAAAGAGGATAAGGAGAAGATGCCCACGCCAGGTCCGGACATGGGCGGGATGTATTGATCGTCCCCGGAAAGACGGTAATCAGCAACACGGAAAGACCCGGCTCAAGCCGGGTCTTTCCGTTTCCAGGTCCGGCCTGTCGGCCCGCCCACCTGGCTCGCCGACGAAGCCCCCGGGCGACGAGGCGTAAAATTTGCTGCCTCGCCGGTAGGACAGTAAGTTGTGCTATGCGAACGTACCGCCTCACGCCGGCTCGGAGCTACTAGACGCGATGTCCGTCTGTATCCATTGCTCGACACCGCTCCCCGACGGCAGCCAATTCTGCTCGCAGTGCGGTACCCCGGTACCGGGGCGCGGGCCCGACAGCCCGACCCTGACGCCGCAGGGGCGCGAGATCTTCGACCGGTTGAAGGAAGCGACGGCAGGCCGGTACGAGGTTCTGCGCGAGCTGGGGCGCGGAGGGATGGCGGTCGTCTTTCTGGGCTACCAGAAATCGCTCGACCGCTACGTCGCGATCAAGGTGCTCCTGCCGCTGCTGGGCTACGATCCCGAGATCGTGGAGCGCTTCACACGCGAGGCACGCACTCAGGGGAAGCTCGATCACCCGAACATCATTCAGGTCTTCGAGATCTACAACGAGGGCGGCCTCACTTTCTTCACGGTTCCCTACATCTCCGGGCGGAGCTTGCGGGTGTTCCTGCAGGACAACCCGCACCCGACCATCGAGAAGATTCGCCGCTATCTGGGTCAGGCGGCCGACGCACTCGCCTATGCCCATCGGCGCGGCGTCGTTCACCGTGACGTCAAGCCCGACAACATTCTGATCGACGCGGACAGGGATCGGGTCATCCTGACTGATTTCGGCATCGCCAAAGCGTTGGCCGCCGAGACGACCCTCACCACACCCGGCGATCTCTTGGGGACCCCGCAATACATGTCGCCGGAGCAGGGGGAAGGTCGGCACGACCTCGACGGCCGGGCCGATCAATACTCGCTCGGCTTGATCGGCTACGAGATGCTGGCCGGGCGCCGGGCTCTGCAGGCAGACAATCTCGCCGAGCTGATGTACAAGCATCGCTTCGAGGATCCGCCACCCATCCACCAGATCCGCCCGGACGCGCCGCGCAACCTGCTGGACGTTGTAACGCGGGCGATCAGCAAGGACCGCGACGAACGCTTCCCGACGATGGAGGCCTTCCTGGCGGCTCTCGAGACCCCCGACTTCCTCAGCGCGGTGGACGAGGACCGCACGGAGCCGATGCCATCGCTGGACGGCGAGGAAGCCACGCTGCGAGTGCATACGCCACCGGGCGTCATGCGGACGCCGCGGCCGGGCGGGATCGACTCGACGACGCCGGAGACGACGGAACCGCCGGGCCGGCCGCCGGTCGAGGCCGACTTGGCCACCGCGCCAACGATCACACCGGCGCCGACTGTCACACCGCCGCCGGCCACTCCGCCACCCCGGACTCCGCCGCCTGCGACGCCGCAGCCCGCGGTGACCACACCTACGGGTGCGCCGCGCCCGGACGTCGCTGCCACCCCGACACCGGTGAGCCCTGCACGCGCGACCCCGCGGCCCCAGCCGCCGAGGCCGGCCAGGCCCGAGCCGGCGCGGGTCGGTGCCGATCGCCGGCGCGGTGCGCCGCGTGGCCTGCTGCTGGGCAGCGGAGCGGTGATCGCGCTGGTGCTGGCCGGGCTGTACTTCTTTGGGCCGCTGAAACCCGGAGGCGCCGGGGACACTGCGGACGATGGCGCGGCCGGCGCCGAGGAACTGGGCAGTGAGGTGATCGAGCTTCCCCCTGTCGAGTCGCCCTCCCAGGTGGCGGAGGGTTCGGAGCAGACGCCCACCGCGGCCGAGGACGCCGCCGCGACGCCGGCGGATGCGGGCCCCGGTGAGCCGGTCGCCGCTGGCGGCCCGCCCGCCGACGCCGGCGAGTCCGAGGGCGTCAGGCGCGCCCGGCAGCAGGCGGAGGGAGCGCGCGACCGTGCCCTCAACGAGCGAAGGGCGGCGCTGAACGCCGGTGTACCGGCCGGCGCGCTCAGCGCGCTCGACGCCCGGCGGAATACGGCGACAGGGCAACTGCAGGCGGGTCGCTACGATGAGGCGGCGCAGGGGTTCTCCAGCTTGATCGTCGACTACCGGAACCTGCGAGTCGCGGCTGATGGCGCGGGTCGGGCGCGGCAGAGCGCCGGCAGCCAACAGCAGGCGGCGGTGGCGGCCGGGGCGGCGAGCGTCCTCGAGTCCGACCTGAGGGATCTCGACGCGCGGCTGGCTCGGGCGGAGACGGCGTACAATGAGTTCCGCTACGCCGACGCCCAGACGCTCTTCCAGGAGCTGTCAGACGACTACGAGCAATTGGCTCAGCGGGCGACGCGGGAGTATCGGTCGCGGGCTACAGAGGCCAAGACGGCCATGGAGCGGCAGCGTCAGGCGGCATTGAATCAGGGCGCGCAAGAGCGGGAGCCGCAACGTCTGGCGCAGGCTGACGGGTTGAGAAGTACGGGGCTGACCCGAGAAGGCGCTGGCGCGTACCCCGAGGCCATCGCGCGATTCGGCGAAGCGCAGACGGCCTATCAGCGACTGGCGGCGGACCTGGCCGCTCGGCCGGCTGCGGCTGCGGAGGAACCCCCGGCGGCGCCAGCGACACCGACGGTGAGCGCCGCTGAGGCGATTTCGAATTTGATCGAGCGGTTCAGACAGGCCTTTGAACAAGAGGACCTGGCGCGGATGGCTGCGGAGGTCTACAAGGGTCCGGTGCCGGAAGGGCGGAACAACCGCAGCGACGGTCAGTGGCTGAGCACGATCTTCTCGGCTGCCGAAGTGCTGACGGCCGAGGCTCGCTACCGCGAACCCCAGCCGGGGGCCACAGCCGCCACCGTCGATATTGACTTGCAGGTCAATTTCCGGCAGCAGCGCACGGGTCAAACGCGCGATATGACCCGCAAGCTGCGGCTGGATTTCGTCCTCGAGGCGGGCGAGTGGCGGCTGCGGTCCCTACAGGAACGCTAGACTCCGCCGAACGTGTACTCCGCGCCCACCGTAATCAGCAGGTCGTTCTGCAGCTTCGCGTCGGGCAGCAACGACTGATCGATCCCCTCCACCTCGAGCTTGAAGGACGAGATGTAGTCGCGGATGTCCGCGCTCAAGTTCAAGCCCCGAGCGATTCCGTAGCGGATGCCGAACCCGACGACGCCGGCGGGGTCGGTCAGGCCCTGGAAGTTGATGATGTCGTCGCTCCAGGCGTCTCCGCTCCGCCCTACGAGGCCGAAGCCACCCGAGACGTAAACCGAGAGCGGCTCCAGCGGCGGTTTCACGATCGCATACAGCAGGTTGACGCTGCCGAAGTACACGCTCGCGTTGTCCGAGCCCTCCGGCTCGCCAGGTACGCGCACGCGCACCTTGCTGATCGCCAGGCCGCCTTCGGCCTCGATGCCCAAACGGTCGAGCGGCCACCAGCCCAGTCGGCCGCCGAAGCCGCCACCGGTCTTCTGGTCGAGGATGCCGATTCCCTCTGCGACCTGGTCGATCAGGTCGCTGGTGGCGAAGAAGACCCCGCCGAATGCGCCGATCCCGAACCGCCCCTGAGCCGCGGCCGGCGCGGAGATGGCGAGGGTCAGCGAGAGAGCGAGGATGCACACACGGTAGCGGAGCATAGGCGCCTCCGTACTTGGGTGAGTAGGAACAGGACTCCGCCCAAGATAGCACCCCGGCTTGGCCCCGGGAAGTATCGGCCGGTCTCGGGCGGACCGGTCCCGCGTTGTTCGCTTGTCCGGCCTGGGAGCTTGGCGTACAATAAAACAGTACCCCTGCGTCGCTGCCCCCCGATACGCGCGCGCCGACTCGCGGCGCTAAGTCGATGACCAACTGCTCGCGCTGTGACTCCCCAATGCCGGCGGACAGCGGCTTCTGTCCGAACTGCGGCGCTCCCGCCGACGCTGATGATCTGTTGGCCTCAGCGGCCTCTGATCCCACGGGACTGCTGGACCGGTTGCGAGTTCACCGGGACGTAGCCGCCC
>CP070722.1:78111-124026 GCA_020350785.1 Gemmatimonadota bacterium | reverse complement strand
GGCCGCCGATGAAGTGCTGCTCGAGTTAGAGACCGATAAGGCGACGCTGGAGGTTCCGTCCCCGGCGGCAGGCGTCCTCAGCGAGGTTCTGGTCGATGCGGGGCAGGATGTGGAGGTCGGGGCGGTGCTCGGCCGGATCGAGGAGGCTGCCGCCGCAGCGCATCGACCCCGAGAGAAGGTCCCGACGCCTGAGGAACGGGCTCCGGAGCAGGCCGGCGGTCGTGCGGCAACGGCGGCGCCTGCTGCCGGCCTCCCAGAGGCTGCGCGAGCCGCGGCAACCCGTCTCGATCCGGCGGTCGTGCCGCGCAGCGGTCCCGATGGTCGCGTCACTCTGCAAGATCTGAAGGCATTCTTTGAACAGGCATCGCGGGACGCGGTTGAGCGATCGGGGCCTGCCGTGCGCAAGCTGATCGCCGATCATGGTCTGGATCCGGCGCTCATCCCGGCCAGCGGGCGAGATGGCCGGGTCACCAAGGAGGATGTGCTGCGCTTTCTGGAGAGCGGAGCGGCGGGCGCGGCTTCGGTGGTCGGGCGGTCTCCGGAGCCTGCGGCGGAACCGACTGCGAAGTTGGGCGAACGAGGCGAGGAGCGGGTGCGCATGACGCGACTGCGTCGCACCATCGCCGCGCGTCTAAAAGAAGCTCAGAATACCGCGGCCATCCTCACGACCTTCAACGAAGCTGACATGTCCGCAGTGATCGAGCTGCGGAAGCGTTACCGAGAAGGCTTCGAAGAGAAGTACGGAGTCCGGCTTGGCTTCATGTCGTTCTTCGTCAAGGCAGTGGTCGGGGCATTGCGCGAGATGCCACAGGTCAATGCTTCGATCGAGGGCGATGAGGTGATCTATAAGCACTATTACGACATAGGGATCGCGGTGAGCACGGATGCCGGCTTGAAGGTACCGGTGATACGTGATGCGGATCGCAAGTCGTTTGCGGAGATCGAGCGCAGCGTCGCCGACATGGCCGCGCGGGCGCGGGATGGCAGTCTTGCTCTGGACGAGATGGAAGGCGGAACGTTCAGCATAACGAACGGGGGTGTGTTCGGATCTCTCCTCTCTACACCGATCCTCAACCCACCGCAGTCGGCCATCCTGGGGCTTCACAAGATTCAGGAGCGCGCCGTGGTCATCGACGGCCAGGTCGAGGTGCGGCCGATGATGTATCTGGCGATGTCCTATGACCATCGCCTTATCGATGGGCGCGAATCGGTCACTTTCCTCGTGCGCGTCAAGGAGTTGATCGAGAGCCCGGGCCGTTTGATTCTGGATGTCTGAAGACAGAAGGGGATATCTGGTTGTGGCGGAAAGCAAGTACGATCTCGTTGTGATCGGTGGGGGGCCGGGAGGCTATGTCGCGGCGATCCGAGCCGCACAGCTGGGGATGAAAGTGGCATGTGTCGAGAAGCGCGGCGCCCTCGGCGGCACTTGCCTGAACGTGGGTTGCATCCCTTCCAAGGCTCTGCTGCACTCAACCGAGCGCTACGTGGAAGCGCTTCGGCACCTGGCAGGTCATGGCATACAGATCTCCGATGTGAAGCTCGATCTCGACAAGATGATGGAGCGCAAGGAGAAGGTGGTTCGGGATCTCACGAAGGGGGTCGAGTTCCTCTTCAGGAAGAACAAGGTGGATCATGTCCAGGGCACCGGACGCATCGCTGGGCCGGGCCGAGTCAATGTCGATCTATCAGCTGGGGACACCGCCAATCTCACGACGGATAGCATAATCGTCGCGACCGGCTCTGAGCCCATGCTGATCCCCGGGCTGGAGGTGGACGAAGAGCGCATCCTGACATCGACGGGTGCGCTCTCGCTTAGGCAGGTACCGGGGCGAATGATCGTGATTGGGGCGGGAGTCATTGGCCTCGAGCTGGGGTCGGTGTGGTCGCGCCTGGGGTCCGAGGTGACCGTGCTGGAGTTCCTCGATGATATCTTGCCTGGGATGGACAGGGAGATTGCTAGGCAGGCACAGCGCATCTTGTCGAAACAGGGGCTCCAGTTTCGACTCTCCTCCAAGGTCACCGGAGCCAAGTTGACGAAAGCGGGTGTCAGAGTCGTCTATGAGCCGACCCAAGGTGGCGAGGCGGAAGAGTTGGAGGCCGATGTCGTGCTGGTGGCCATCGGGCGGAGGCCGTATACAGAAGGGGTCGGGCTGGATGAGCTCGGGGTGGAGACCGATGACAGGGGCTTCATCCGCGTCGACGAGCGATTTCAGACCACGGTACCGGGGGTCTACGCGATCGGCGACTGTATTCCCGGCCCCATGTTGGCGCACAAGGCGGAAGAGGATGGGATCGCCTGCGTCGAGATGTTGGCCGGGCAAAGCGGGCAGGTCAACTATGAGTTGGTCCCGGCGGTGGTATACACCTGGCCCGAGGTAGCCGGCGTTGGCAAGACCGAGGAGCAGCTTGTGGAGGCTGGCATCGAGTATCGGGTCGGCAAGTTCCCGTTTCAGGCCAACAGCCGCGCTCGAGTTACCGGCGACACCGAGGGCCTCGTCAAGATCCTCGCCGCAGCCGGCAGCGATCGCGTGCTGGGCGCACATATTGTGGGTCCGATGGCGGGCGACTTGTTGATGGAAGCGGTGGTGGCGATGGAGTTCGGAGCCTCTGCCGAAGATCTTGCACGTACGATCCATCATCACCCGGGTACGGGTGAGGCCGTCAAGGAAGCGGCACTGGCTGTAGACGAGAGACCGATTCACATCTAGACCAAAACCCTTCAACTCTACGAGCGAGCGCCTTGATAGTCGACAACCGACAGACGGGGATGGATCTGCCGGAGGAGCCGATCCGCAGAATCACGGCACCCCTCGAGCGTTTCATGCACGTCGAGGCAGCGAGTGGGATCGTGCTGTTATTGGTTGCCGTTGCGGCGCTCATCTTGGCGAACTCGGCCTGGGCGGGCGAATTCCTCGCCTTCTGGAAGACCGAGCTCGGCTTCCGGGTGGGCGCGGTCGAGGTTCGACATTCCCTGAAGCATTGGATCAACGACGGACTGATGGCGATCTTCTTCTTCGTCATCGGACTCGAGGTGAAGCGCGAGCTGGTGATCGGTGAGCTGCGGGATCCCAGGCGTGCCGCGCTGCCGATCCTCGCCGCTCTCGGTGGAATGTTGGCGCCCGCCGGGATCTATCTGCTGCTTCAGGCCGGAGAGCCCGCCGCCCGCGGCTGGGGAATCCCGATGGCGACGGATATCGCCTTCGTGGTGGGATGTATGGCGATACTGGGGTCTCGGGTCCCACCCGGTTTGCGAGTGATGGTGCTCTCTCTGGCGATCGCGGACGACATAGGCGCCATTCTGGTCATCGCGATTGGTTACACGGAGTCTCTCGATCTGACGGCTTTGGCGCTGGCTTTTGTCGGCCTGATTGTGATTTTCGTGCTCTCGCGGCTCGGCGTGCGCAGCCTTCTTGTCTACACAGTGGTAGGTGTGCTCGTTTGGTTTGGATTCCATGAGTCTGGTGTGCACGCGACTATTGCGGGAGTACTGCTGGGCCTGATGACGCCGACGCGAGAGTACGTCGGTCAGGGTCTCTTCGGTCAGATCTTGGGCAGGGCGAGTGACGTGTTTCACGGTGGCGGTTGGGATCTGGAATCGCAACGCGCCATGAAGGTGGCGCGTTTCCGCCAGCTGGCTCGAGAGACGATATCGCCGGTGGAATACCTGGAGGGCATCCTTCACCCCTGGGTAGGTTTCCTGATCATGCCGGTATTCGCTCTTGCCAATGCCGGCGTGACCGTCGAACTGGCTGACTTTGCGGATCCCGTTGCTCTGGCCGTGGCTGCGGGCCTGATCATCGGCAAACCGCTCGGCATCGTGGCCCTGAGCTTCATCGCGGTTCGCCTTGGCATTGCTCGTTTGCCCGAAAGGGTCGGTTGGGCGGCAGTCACGGGCGGTGGCATCTTGGCAGGCATCGGCTTCACGATGGCGCTCTTCATTGCCGATCTCGCGTTGGTGGGAGACACTCTAGAATCGGCTAAGATCGGAATCCTCGGGGCATCCGCAGTCGCAGCGTTCATCGGCATGGCATTGCTGAGCCGGGTGCTGCCGAAGACGGGGACGAGCTAGCGTTAGCGCGCGGCGCTCGAGCGAGGCCTCGCATCGTGGTGCAGACTGGAGGACGGCATGAGATCGTGGTTGGCAGGCTTCGTCGCTCTGGCGACCTTATGCTGCGCTGCCCCCGAGCAGAGCGTCGAAGTGCGGCCGCTCGTGAGTGCGGACTGTCTGGCCGAGAACCTCGATGCAGTGATCGTGCTCGATATTCGCAGCGAGCGGCCCGACGCCGCTGAAGGCTACCGGACCGGCCATATTCCCGGCGCCATCCACTCCGATTACTCCGCGACGCCGTGGCGCGTAGAGCGGCAAAGGGTGCCAGGGATGCTCGCGGCGGTCGAATTGCTGGAACAGCTGATTGGCGGCTTGGGGATCTCGAATGACGACCACGTGGTGATTGTGGCCGCCGGGGCGTCGTCCGCAGAAACGGCTTCCGCAACGCGAGTCTACTGGCAATTCAAGGTGCTGGGCCACGAGGCCGTGTCGATCTTGGACGGGGGCTTTTCGGCATGGAAGGCCGCGGGACTACCGCTCGAGCTAGAAGCGAACCGGCCGGAAGCGGTCACCTATACGGCGGGCTACCGTGGCGACCTGCTGGCCGGCCGGGAGGATGTTCTCAGGGCGATCGAGGCCGGTACGCCGCTGATCGACGCTCGTGCGCCAGATTTCTATCAGGGCCGAGCGAAGAGCTCTGTGACGGCTCGCTACGGCACTATCCTCGGTGCTCGCAACGTGCCTCACATGTATCTGACCCGCGACGGCGGGGGTACGCTGGTAGACAAAGAGACGGCGATGGCCCTCTGGAAGCAGGCCGGCCTGCCAACGGAAGGCGAGCAGGTCGCCTTCTGCAATACCGGCCACCTCGCCTCGGTTGCCTGGTTCGTCTCCTATGAGGTGCTTGGGAACAAGCAGGCTAGGTTGTACGACGGCTCGTTGGCGGAGTGGTCTGCCGACGAGGAATTGCCAATGGATAACACGGGGATTCTCGTGAACGACTGAACCAGATCCTCGGAATCGTGTCAGCGGAAATGAAGACCCAGACAAGGAAGGGGACCGATGAGAATTATAGTCTTGGCCTTGGCCGGCGTCCTCGTGCTGAGCGGCTGCAGCGCGAAATCCGGTGCGGAAGGGGGAGCCGAAGCGCGCTCGGATGAGATCAACGATAGCCAGATCGCCCAGACTCAGGCGGTCAACGCATGGGACGCGGTGGCGGCCCTTCGCCCTGAGTGGCTGCAGTCCACCGACCGCACGGGCGCCTTTCGCCCGGTCGTGTACGTGGACGGGGAGCGCGTCGGCAACGTGGAGCAGCTGCGCAGTGTTCAGGCCGGCCGAGTCATGCGCATTCGGTTCATGAGTCCGTACGAGGGGCAGCGTCGTTACGGCCGTGACCACTCGGGCGGCGTCTTCTGGGTCACACTGATCAGGTAAGAGCGATGCCCGCTTCCGGGGGGGCCGCGGTCTAGCGGCAGTCGGCTGTTACGAGCAACCCCTTCTCGAGGTCTGACAGCGGTGCCGGGTAGTTGCCGGTGAAGCAAGCATCGCAGAAGGGGCCGTGCTCACTGACGGCTCCGATCATCCCCGCGAGCGAGAGGTAGCCGATCGAGTCGACGCCCAGGTGCTGTCGAATCTCGTCGACGGTGAGGCGCGATGCGAGCAACTCTTCCTTCGTCGGCATGTCGATGCCATAGAAACAGGGATGCAGGATGGGTGGCGAGGATATGCGGAAGTGGATCTCCCTGGCCCCCGAGTCCCGAATCATGGAGACCAGGCCGCGGCTGGTCGTGCCTCGGACGAGGGAGTCATCCACGATGACGACCCGCTTCCCTTCGATCACCCCGCGCACGGGGTTGTACTTGACTCGTACTTTGAAGTCGCGGTCGGTCTGTACCGGCTGGATGAAGGTGCGCCCGATGTAGTGGTTACGGATCAAAGCCAGCTCCAGGGGGATTCCCGACTCCTCGGAGAATCCGAGAGCTGCGGAATTGGAGGAGTCGGGCACCGAAAACACGGCGTCGGCGTCCGCTGGGTGCTCTCTGGCCAGCTGGCGCCCAAAGGCCCGGCGGGCGGTGTCGACGGTACACCCCCAGATCCTGGAGTCCGGCCGGGCGAAGTAGACCAGCTCGAAGATGCAGGCGGCCGGCGCTTCGGGGGTCAGTCGCGGCAACTGCTCGATCTTGCCGTCACGGATCTTCAGAATCTCTCCCGGCTCTATGTCGCGGATGTAATCCGCCTCGATGAGATCGAATGCACACGTCTCGGAGGCGACCACGATAGCGCCGCCTTTCTTCCCCAGTACGAGCGGTCGGAACCCGCGCGGGTCACGAGCGGCATAGACGACGTCATTCACGAGGATTGCCAGCGAGAACGCGCCTTCGATCTGACCTAGGGCCTCGAGCACCTGCTCGTCTGGATCTGGTCGCTGCGATCGCGCGATCAGGTGGACGATGACCTCGGAGTCCATGGTGGACTGGAATATCGCACCTTCGCCAACCAGCTTCGCTCGCAGTTCTGCCGCATTCGTGAGGTTGCCGTTGTGAGCCAGGGCGAGAGTGCCCTCGCGGTAGTTGACGAGGGCTGGTTGTGCGTTGCGCAGCTCCGATTCGCCGGCGGTGGAATAGCGGGCATGGCCGACGGCGGTGCGGCCACGTAGTTCGCGGATGTGCGCTTCCTTGATGGCCTCAGCGACGAGGCCCATGCCCTTGTGGATGCGAGTCTGGCCGTCGTCATCAATGGCCACGATCCCAGCGGACTCCTGGCCTCTGTGCTGGAGTGCGTAAAGACCCAGGAAGGTGAGTTCAGCAGCTGCTTCGTGCCCCGAGACGGCGAATACTCCGCACTCGTCGTGAAGTGACTTCGAGTCTCTGGCTACGTCGCCCATGCTGGAGCCCCCTCGAGAACCACCGCGGCCGGCCAGGCCGGCGCCCCGTCGGCACTGTATTCGGCGAAGAGACAATGATAACAGAGCGACAGGGGCACTTCCAGCCCGTTGGAAGGCCCTGCTATCCTCCGGTGCGGGTGGTATCGGCGCGGGTGGTGTCCGCAGGTACTGGAAGCGGCACCTGCGGGGCTTGCCTTACCTCGACCCCCTCCACCGCTGCAGGGAGGTCCAGGCGCATGCCGGCGGGCGTTGGGCGCGGTACGGTGCCCTTGGGAGATGAACTCTCACCCTCGTAGGCGTGCCACGGTGCGCGCAGGACGGCGTCAACGACCCGACCGTTATCGAAGATGACCAGGTCGAGAAAACCGCAGCGCTGTTCGCAGCCGTTGTCATAGAAGTAGTAGGTGAAGTTGCCGCGGGCGCTCGTAACGGCGGGGGCGCCGAGCGCGGTTATCACCTCAGCGGTAGTCATCCCAGGCCGAATGGTGCGAACCTGCTGCGCCTCCGCCGTGCCGGCGAACAGGGCGACCGCCGCGAACAGAGCGGCGACGCGGGCCAGTTTAGTAGTAGCCATTGAAATCCCCCTCTTCAAGGCGCTTGGGAAGCGCTAGTCTCTGGTCTTACGTGAGGGCCCGGCACTGTCGGCGTAGGGATCGACCGGGGAATCACCGCTCCAGTTCGGTTCTATGTCCTCGTACTCCAGGTCCCGGGTCTCGGTTTCCTCGGCGCCAAGTTCCTCGGCGAGCGGGTCACGCTCGGGGAGACGGTCGAGTAAACCCATCGCCACGGTCGTGATGATTCCGTAGGTGATGTAAGTGAGAGCCACCAGGAACACCACGAGACGTGGGTGCCAGATGAGGAGCGCCGTGTAAGTCAGCAGAAACGTAATGCCGGCGCGCCCTCTGGCGGTACGGATACTGAGTCGGGGGATGGCCGGATAGATGACATGGCTGAGCATCAGCCCAGCCAGAACAATCATACCACCGCCGATGAGCTGAGTCCATGGCCAGTCCGTGAGATAACTGGCGAAGAAGCTCGTCTGGCTGAAAGGATAGAACGAGGCCAGCGTGACACCGGCGACGGGCGAAGGCAGGCCATGGAAGTGGAGGTGAGCCCGGCCGCCCTGCTCGATGTTGAACCGGGCGAGACGTACGGCTGCGGCGGCCACATAGATGAAGGCCAGGGACCAGCTCCAGTCGCCGCTGTCGAGCAAGAGAGTGTAGACCAGGATAGCCGGCGCCAGGCCGAAGCTGATCAGGTCGACGAGCGAGTCGAGCTCGGTCCCGAACGGCGATCCCGTTTTCGCGAAGCGGGCGATGCGGCCATCGAGACCGTCGGCGACACCAGCGATGACGATCAGCCAAGCGGCTAGACTGTACTCGCCGCGTAGAGTCGCGATGATGGACCAGAAGCCGAAGAACAGATTGCCGAGCGTGAACGCGCTGGGCAGGATGACAATGGCTCTTCGGCGGCCCGAATCGGCCTGGCGAATCTGCTTGATCATTGCGAGTTACCCGTCTTCTCGTAGGTGAGCGAGAACAGTGAGGCCACCGAGGGCGCGCTGGCCGACCTGGACGTCTGCGACCGCGGTAGGCGGAAGATAGACGTCAACCCGTGAGCCGAAGCGGATCAGACCCATACGGTCTCCCTGTTGGACGCGGTCGCCCAGGCTGGCATAAGTGACGATTCTCCTGGCCACCAGACCGGCTACTTGGCGCACGAGCACCGGGAAGCTTTCACCATCTATGCCGGTGGAAGCGCGCTCGTTGGAGTTGCACGCAGACTGCCTCCAGGCGGGCTCGAAACGGCCAGGATGGTACGAACGATGCTTCACTTCTCCCGACACGGGATAGCGATTCACGTGAACGTCGAACAACGACAGGAATATGGAAATGCGCAGCGCACGACCTCCGATGTAAGTCGGCTCGTCGGTCAGCCCGACATCGATCACCTTCCCGTCGGCGGGTGCCACGACCAGTTCCCGGCCTCTGGGGCCTTGCCGGTTGGGGTCGCGGAAGAATGCGGCTACGGCGACACTGAGTGCTACGGCCGATAGGGCGAGTATCCAGGCCAGCGTGCTGTCGAGAAGAAGGGCGACGATCAGCAGGGTCATGGCGGGGAGACCCGCCGCCGCTATGAAAGGGTGGCCCTCGCGCGCCACGGGAGAACGCATGATCTCGAAACTTCTCCTAGCTCGGCAAGGGCAGGGGCTTGCCCGTTATCAATTCGTAGGCCCTGAGGTAACGCTGCGAGGTGCTCTCGATGACCTCGGGAGGCAGCGGCGGTGGCGGCGGTTGCTTGTCCCATTCTCCCTTGGCTACCAGAGCTTCGAGATAATCGCGCACCGGTTGTTTGTCGAAGGACTGCTGGCTGCGCCCGGGCTCGTAATCCTCTCCGAGCCAAAACCTCGATGAGTCAGGGGTAAAGATCTCATCGATGAGAACGATCTCGCCCTCCTCGGAGACCCCGAACTCGAACTTCGTATCGGCGATGATGACTCCACCATCGGCGGCGATGTCCCGGGCGCGCTGATACAGTCTCAGGCTGATGTCCTTCAGCGTGTTGGCAACGGCGCTGCTAACGATGGCGCGCACACGGTCGAAGGTGATGTTCTCGTCGTGACCTTCTTCGGCCTTGGTGGCCGGCGAGAAGATCGGAGGCATGAGCTGCTGGCTCTCGACCAGACCATCGGGTAGCGCTTCGCCGGCCAGAGTACCGCTGATCCGATACTCTTTCCAGGCGGATCCGGTAATGTATCCGCGTACGACGCACTCAATGGGAAACGGATCGGCCTTGCGGACGAGCATCGAGCGGCCATCCCAGCGACTGCGGCTTTCGGCGAGCGCAGGGTGCTTGGAGATGATCTCATCCGCATCGGCGGTGATGAGGTGGTTCTTTACGATATCACCGGTCCGCTCGAACCACCATCTGGAAAGCTGGGTAAGCACTCTCCCTTTGTGCGGTATCGGCTCGTCCATGACGACGTCGTGTGCGCTGAGCCGATCGGTTGCTACCATCAGATAGTCCTTGTCCAGCTGGTAGATTTCGCGGACTTTGCCTTCTCTCACCAGTGGAAGATCGAGTTTGATCTTGCTGAGCGGTTTGGTCATGTGCGATTCCGTTTCAAGACCTGTGGATATCCCCTAGTTGAATCAAACAGTAAGAGCCGGACTTGTCTTGTCGAGGTCACTGCCTTCTCGTTCAAGCAGGGGATCGACGTGTTCGGCGATGAAGCGTGTGACCTGTTCGGGCGCCCGGCCAACCATGGTCGCGGGCGCGATGAGGCGCTCGAGTTCCTCACGGCCGATGTCGATCTCGGCGTCGGCAGCGAGTCGCTCTACCATGTCGTTAGGCTCACCGCGCTGGGTTCGTTCGGCTGCGGCCATAGCGTGGCGCCGGATTATCTCGTGCAAGGCCTGTCGATCGCCCCCGCGACTGGCGGCGTACAGGAGCACGGGCTCGGCCGCCAGATAGGGCATCAGCTCCCGCAGGCGGCGGCCGGCCACCTCGGGAAAGACCTGGAGTCCCGAAGCCACGTTGTGCGCGATCAGCAGGATAGCATCGGTCGCCAGATAGGCTTCCGGGACGGCTATCCGCTTGTTGGCCGAGTCGTCGAGTGTTCGTTCCAGCCACTGCGCCGAAGCCGTGATCGCCGGGTCGAGCGCCAACACCATTACGTGGCGTGCCAGTGCATTGATGCGCTCGCAGCGCATGGGATTGCGCTTGTGGGCCATGGCGCTGGAGCCTACCTGCGTCTTGCCGAAAGGCTCCTGCAGTTCTCCGAAGCTTTGTAGCAGTCGAACGTCATTGGCGAGTTTGGAGGTCGACTGTGCCAACTCGGAAAGCGTGCCCAGCAGCGACGCATCCACTTTCCGCGGATAGGTCTGCGAAGCCACCGCGTAGAGGCGGTCGAATCCCATCTTCTCAGCGACGGACCGATTGAGCTGGTCGACTTTCTCTCCATCGCCTTCAAAGAGGATGAGGAACGACGCCTCTGTTCCGGTGGCGCCGCGCGCGCCGCGGAAGCGAAGCTGGGCCAATCGGAAGTCTATCGTTTCCAGGTCGAGCAAAAGGTCCTGGATCCAGAGGGTTATCCGCTTCCCGACGGTGGTTGGCTGAGCCGGCTGCAGGTGGGTGTAGCCGACCGTGGCCACATCCTTGTGACGCAAGGCCTGATCGCGCAGGGCGGCGATGACACCGAGCGTTCGGCGGCGAATCAGTGTCAGGGCTTCACGATGCTGAATCAGGTCAGCGTTGTCCATCACGAACGCCGAGGTGGCACCCAAGTGGATGATGCCGCGCGCAGCAGGAGCGACTTCGCCGAAGTGATGGATGTGAGCCATGACCTCATGCCGGACCTGCGATTCGATCTCTGCGATACGGCTCAGATCGATGACGTCGATGCTTGCCCGCATCGCGTCGATCGCTTCTTGGCCGACTTCGAGCCCGAGCTCGCGTTCGGCTTCGGCGAGGGCGATCCAGAGCTGGCGCCAGAGGCGTGCCCGGTGACGTGGGCCGAAGATCTCGGCCATCTCCGGCGAAGAGTATCGAGTGATCAGTGGATTCTGGTAGCTGTCGGCGGTCACTTGGCCTTGCCCTACTCGATAGTGAAGATCGGCGTGTGTCTTAGATAACCATCGCGTTCGTAGCTGAGTCGGATGGCGTTGCCGCGATCGGCGAGGAAGCCGAGCATCTCCGCCGCGTCGTCCGCGTTCTCTACCGTGGTGCGGTTGATCATCAGGATGAGGTCGCCCTCGCGTAAGCCGGTCACGCCGCTGATGGCTTGCGAGACGCTGGCCACTAGGGCGCCTGCCCGGCTGGTGAGCCCGCGCTCGGCTCTGATCGCCGGGGTCATGGTCACGAGTTCGAGACCGCGCAGCACCTCGACCCGAGAGGCGTTGAACGACGGTAGGTCCTCGACGGGAAGGATGACATCCCGCTCGCGGCCACGATCGTCGCGTACCCGCAGCGCGAGGGATTCGCCGGGCGCGACATCGAGGAGTTCGGCTTCCCAATCGAGGTATGACTTGACGGGGCGTCCCCCTACGGCAATGACCTCCATCCCATCGCGGAGTTCGGCTCGCTCGGCCGGAGAGCCGGGCGCGACGCGCACGATGGTCGCGCCGCGGCGGCGCCCGCTGCGATCACTTTCCGCAGGGCCTACCTCGATCCCGACCCAGGGGCGTCGCACGCGTCCTTCTGTGCGGAGTTGCTCCGCCACGCGGCGGGCCCGGTTGATCGGGATTGAGAAGCCCAGACCCTGAGAGCCGCCGGAGCGCGAGAAGATTGCGGAGTTTACGCCGATGACCTGCCCCTCGGCGTTAGCCAAAGGGCCGCCGGAATTGCCCGGGTTGATCGAGGCATCCGTCTGGATCATGTCGGCGTAGACCGTCTCCTCCTGTCCCGCCTCCTCACCCGAGAATGCGGTGGGCAGGATGTGACGCCCCACGCCGGAGATGACACCGGCGGTCACGGTGGGTTCGACATTGGATATCAAGTAACCGAACGGGTTGCCGATCGCGATTGCGGGCTCTCCGATGACCAGCTCGTCGGAGTCGCCGAATTCGGGAACGGGGATCTCGGCATCGATACGAAGCAGGGCGAGATCGGAGAGATCATCGCTGCCGATCAGCTCGGCCGGATGATCCGAACCGTCGACGGCAGATACGACGATGTCGACGGCGCCGCGAACCACGTGAGCGTTGGTCAGGACGTAGCCACCTGGCGCGATGGCGAACCCGGAACCCAAGCCGGCGACCTCACGCTCGTAGCCGTAGGGAACGAAAAAGTTGTCCCAAAAGGAACGCGGCGTCACGCGCGTGCGCCGAATTACGTTGACGCTGACCACTGACGGGGTGACGCGCTGGGCCGCCTCCACCACCGGCGTCTGGCGCTGAGGGGCCAACGGCCGAGCGGCGAGAGCCTCGGCGCTACGGTTCGCTGTCTGGGGCCCAGGCGCCGGGCCGCCGGCGCTTCCCTCGTTTGCACCATTCAGGAAGCGAGACGGCCCAAACACGAGAAGGCCGACGAGGAGGAGCGCTATCCCGAATCCTGCCAGCCAGCCGGCAATGAACTTGCTTTGCATGCCAAGCCTTCGTTCTGCTTCTACGACCGGGTCTCCTGCATGGTGGGCACCCTGAGCTCGGCCTTCTCCCAGTCTTTGAGGAAGGCCTCCACGCCGCGGTCTGTCAGTGGGTGGCTGAGAAGCCGCCAGAGCACCGCGGGCGGCACGGTCGCGATATCGGCTCCGATCATCGCCGCGTCCACGAAGTGGAGGGGGTGGCGAATGGAGGCGACCAGGATTTCTGTGTCGAAGCCATAGTTGTCGTAGATCTCGCGGATCTGGGCTATGAGTTCCATGCCTTGGTGCGAGATGTCGTCCAGGCGGCCGACGAACGGTGATATAAAGGTAGCGCCGGCCTTCGCCGCCAGAAGCGCCTGGGAGGGTGAAAAGCAGAGCGTCACGTTGACTCCGATCCCGCTGGCGCGCAGCTGCTTGCAGGCCACGAGTCCGTCCTCGGTGAGCGGCACCTTGATTACCACGTTGTCGCCGATCTTGGCCAGGTCCCGGCCCTGGGACACCATTCCCTGGGTATCTTGGGCCAAGACCTCCAGGCTCACCGGGCCGTCGACCGCATCGGAGACCTCCTTCATGTAGTCTGCCACATTCGCCTCACCGACGACCTTGGCCATCAAGGACGGGTTGGTTGTGACGCCGTCGATGAGGCCGGCCCGCGCGGCCCGGCGAATCTCGTTTAGATCAGCTGTGTCGATAAAGATCTTCATCCGCTACCCCCTCTCACCCTGCGCGTCGAATTGGGATTCCGTATGCTCCTTACTATACTCCACCCGCGTCAATAACAAACCCTGCGGCGGGGCGGGCGGCGAGACCCTCAGACTGGGGTCGCCCCGGAGCAGCCGCGCGAACTCGTCGACGGGTCGGCGACCCCGCCCAATATCTACAAGCGTCCCGACCAGGTAGCGCACCATTCGATGCAGGTAGCGGTCCGCCGTAATCTCGAAATCCAGCGTGGGGCCGGAACCCTCACGCCAGGTCGCCGATAGTACGCGGCAGCGCACGCCGCGCTCCGGCTGCCCAGCTTTGGCAAAGGCGCCGAAGTCGTGTTCCCCGACTATCGTCGCCGTCAGCAGCCGCATTGGCTCGATCTCCAGCCGCTGCCACAACGGCCAGCAGAAGGGGGCGTGGAACGGCGAACGCGCTTCAGGCCCCAGACCCAAGTGGTATACGTAGGTGCGCGAGCGCGCATCGTAGCGGGGGTGAAAGGAAAGGGAAACTCGCTCGGCCGAGGCGATCCAGAGGTCGGAGGGCGCCAGCGCGTTAAGGGCTTTGCGGAGCTGGTCCGGAGTCCAACGGGCGGGAACCAGAGTGCTGGCGACCTGTCCGGTCGCGTGGACACCCTGATCGGTGCGTCCGGCACCCGTCACAGGTGAAGCGCCATCGCCGAACAGTTGGCCCAATAATGAAGAAAGCTCGCCTTGCACGGTGCGCCGGCCAGGCTGGATCTGCCACCCGTGGAAATCCCGGCCATCGTAATGCAGGACGAGCTTGACTCGCCAGTGATCCGTGTGGTGCTGTTCCCGCGCCACGGGCCGGAACATACCCGGGCCCAAGCACGGATGTCAAGGAAAGCGCATTTCGTTGCTCTTCTACCACTGCGCCCGGTGATGACGCGAGCGGTCAGTACTTGCGGATCACGCCAATCACCACACCACGTACTTGGACCTCGTCTTCCCGGTAGAACTGCGGGGCATGGGTATCGTTGGCCGGCTGAAGGCGAATCTGCCCGTCGCGCTGGCGAAAGAACCGCTTGATCGTCGCCGTCTCCCCGTTCACCAGTGCGATCACCATCTCACCGTCCTCGGCGGTTTGGCGTCCATCGACAACCACGCAGTCGCCATCACGAATCTGATCGTCGATCATGGAGTCGCCGCGCACACGCAGAACGAAGTGGGGGCCCCGACCTGCCAGCAAGTCGTCAGGCACAGCCACAGTTTCGCTGTCCTCGATCGCCTCGATCGGGGAACCCGCCGCCACCAATCCCAGGAGGGGGACGTGGGCCGCCGCAGCCCTCGAGCGGCTGGCCTCCAACGGCTCGACGGAACGGCTCTCGTTGTAGTTCCGGCGGATGTAGCCCTTACGCTCCAGGTTGGAGAGGTGCTCGTGAACCGTCGCAAGCGACCGGTAGCCGAAGAAGTCGGCGATTTCCTCGAAGCTGGGTGAGTAGCCGCTATTCTGGATGAAGCTATCGATAAAATCGAGGATCTCTCGCTGTCGCTTCGTGAGCGCCATGTTACCTCCCAGTCTGCGATCTGTGGCGCGCGTCGGTCGAACCGGCTCGACCGAACAAGAACCGAACCTACAATACCCGAAAATGCACCGAAACGCAAGGCTTTTGGGCCAAGCCGACCGGGGGCCTCCCGAGGGTCCGCTCCGCACGGTCCCGATAGCCGGCGGCGGCCGGACGGAAAGGAGCTGCCCGGACGAGGGAGAGATCTGCTCGGGTGACGAAGCGGCGTCAGGACGATATATTAGCTCGGTTGTCCGGTCCGGACCTCGCCCCTGCCTGGGTTCGCGACTTCCAACCTGAACCGGCGTGGGACGCATTCAGCCGAAGCTACTCGATCGCAGGCCGCTACCCGAACGGACCGTCGTCCCCGACGATGTTCTGGCGGGATGGTCACGGCCGCCCTGGTCGCCGAACGGGTGTTTGCGACGAGGATTCGGCGAGGAGGTGGGCGTTGTGAGCGGGCTCGAAGGAAAGCGCTGATGGAAGACGATGTGCTGAGCGGTCTGCCGGACTTGAGCGGTTTGCCTGATCTGGAATCCGAGCGAGACGCTGCTGAAGCGGCCTCGGTGGACGACGGGCTTCAGGCGGAGGTCTGTCAGTTCTTTGTAGCTCTGGCCAAGACCGTTCGGACTTCGCAGTTGTACGTGCAGGGTAATCCGCTGCTGCACCAGTTCCTGCAGGATCTGCGGCGCCGCCTGGCGGAGCTATTCGATGCGACGTCCAGTCTCACGCTGACGGTCCACGAGACGGATATCCGCTACGAGGGTAAGCCGGTCTTCAAAGAGAGGTTGGGCAGTCAGGACAACCTGGCCTTCCAGCTGTATCGCGATGGTATCAGGCGGTTGCAGTTGCTGCCGGGCGTGGAAGAGGAAGAGTTGCAGCGATTCATCGAGGTGCTGCGCCTTGCGAAGACGTTGAAGGACGAGGAGGACGACCTTCTTACCCTGATGTGGAATTCCGATTTCAAGTGCATCAGGTACGAGTACATAGATGTCCTGGGCGATGAGCCACCGGTTCCGGTTCCGGATCTATCCGAGGACGCGAGTACGCAGTTGCCCATGCTGCCCCAACTTGAGGTGGCGCCCGAGTTGCAGTCGCCGACCTTGCGCGAGGACTTCGAGCCGTCGCTCTACTTTCTGGGCGAAGCGGACATCGCCCACCTGCAGCAGGAATTGCGCCGAGAGTGGGAGCGACGGGTGAGGCGCGATGTCATGATCGCGGTACTGGACCAGTACGAGATGGGCGACATCGGCCGACGCGGTGAGGTGGTCGGAATACTCCGCCAGATGTTGCCCCGGGTATTGGCAGAGGGCGGGTTCGCCCAAGCGGCGTTCATCGTCGTTGAGCTCAAAGGCATCGCGGAGAGGACCCAGCATCCCGAGATCGAACGGGAAGTCGATGATATCATCGGGGAACTCAGTGATCCCCTCGTACTCGAGCAACTCGTGCGCCTGCTGGATGACGGCACGATCGACCCAAACAGCGAGGCGCTGGCCACGCTGCTCAACTCGCTGCGGCCGGACACGATCATCCTGTTGATTCAGATGATACCGAGCGTGGTTAGAAAGGACGCACGGGAACAGCTGCTGGCCACGCTCGACCGGCTGGCCAAGCTGAACCCGCAGATCATGGCGGGTCTGGTGCGGGCCGAGGATCCTCGTGTGGCCTCGGAGTCGGCGAAGATCGCCGGTCGCCTGAAAATGGCAGACACGGCGGAGGCGATAGCCGGCTTGCTCGCCCGGCAGGAGGAGGAGGTACGGCTGGCGGCGATCGGAGCCTTGGTTGAACTGCGGAGCTCGATGGCGGGCGATCCGCTGTTGAGAGCGTTGAGTGACAGGAGTCGGGAGGTGCGTGTCGCTGCGGCGAAGGGTCTGGCGGCGCTGAAGTACAGTCCCGGTGCGGATCAACTGGAGAAGCACATTCTGAGCGCCGATTTGAGGCGGAAAGACCTGACGGAGCAGTTGGCCTTCTTCGAGGCCTACGCTCGGGCTGCCGGTAGCAAGAGCACGCGTTTGCTGGAGCGCCTGCTCAACGGTCGGCGGTTCTTCTGGATCAAGCATTCGAGCCCGGTTCGGGCCTGCGCGGCCAGGGCGCTTGGAATCGTGGGCGGAGATGAGGCACACAGGGCATTAACCCTGGCTGAGCACGACAAAGATCCCATGGTATTGAGCGCCGTGCACGCCGCGCGGCGGAAGCCACGGGAGGATAAGCCGCATGCGGACTGAAGAAGCCGCATTAATCAAGGACACGAGCGCTCTTCTCAGCAGCGAGGGGCGCAAGCTCTTATCGGCACTGTACGCCTGCATGAGGGCTTTTCGACTGTACCCGCTGGAGAATCAGGTGGTGCAGCGTGCGCTCGCCGAAGTCGAGGCCATCGCGCGGGCATCGCTGAATCGCGAGGGTCGGTTGGAGCTGCGCCTGGCGGGTGATTTCGTCTTCTTCAACGACGTGCGAATCAGGCTGGATCTTGGTAACTACGCCGCCTTCGTATTTGTGAGGAAAGTGCTCGAAGCGCACGGCGTCGGCCTGATCGAAGTCGGTCCGCAGGTGGACATTCGTGAATGGACGTCGTTTCTCTCCTTGCTTGTGGGGGAGTCTGACGGTACGGGGGAGGCGGCGCTGGCGTCGTTCGCCGAGCGGATGGGTAGCGCGGTGATCGAGCATATCAAGATTGGGCCACCGGCATCGTTGGTCGAGTCGATAAACCTCACCGAGGAAGCGAAGGAGGCGGCACGGCGGACCTACGCCCGGTCGGTGAGCGTCGTGAAGGATGTGATGACTAGCGTGCGCTTGGGCAAAGCGTGGAGCGGTCGCCGCGTCAAGCGTGTGGTCCTGGGCATCGTTGATCAGGTCCTTCACGATGAAGCCGCGATGTTGGGGATGACGACGCTGCGCGACTACGACGAGTATACGTTCACGCACTCGGTCAATGTGTGCATCCTCTCGGTGGCTCTAGGACAGAAGCTCGGCTTCAGCAAGTTGCAGTTGTTCGACTTGGGCCTCGGAGCGCTGTTTCACGATATCGGCAAGTCGCGCGTACCATTGAGTGTGCTCAACAAGGAGGGCCGTCTCGACAAAGAGGAGTGGAGGATCATGAGCCAGCATCCGGATTTCGGCTTGATCCTGCTCTTCGACTTGCACGGTTTCGAGGAGCCGCCCTACCGGGCGATGCTCACGGCCTACGAGCACCACATGCGCATCGACTTCACCGGATACCCCAAGGTTATTCGCGAGCGCTGGTTGGGTTTCTTCTCTCGCATCATATCGGTCGCCGATGCCTTCGATGCCGCTACCAGCAAGCGCAGCTACCAGTACATACCGTTCCCGCCTGACGAGGTACTGCGCGAGATGCGGGATAACCCCACGCGCGGTTTCGATCCGATTGTGGTGAAGGCTTTCGTGAATATGATGGGTATATATCCCGTCGGCACACTGTGCATCCTCGACACCGGTGAGCTGGCTGTCGTCGTAGCGCCCAGCCCGAATCCGGAGGAGCTGCATCGTCCGCTGGTGAGGATCGTGTCCGACGGCGACGGTCGTCGGCTCCCCGAGCCGCCGCTCGTGGATTTGTCAAAGATCGACATGGGCTCCGGACGACCGCTGCGGACTATCGTCAAGACCACAGATGCCGAAAAGTACAACGTCACAGTCTCCGACTACGTTGCGTAACGGAGAGTGAGTCAACCACAAGAGCGGAGCGCGATCAGGGCGAATTCGACGTGCGACTGACAGCTAAGTCCTTCATTGCGGCGGGCACGCTTGCGGCCTTGATCGTTGGCCTGCTGCTCGGTGGCGCCGGTCTGTGGGTTTCCGGGGCGACGGGCCAGCAACAGTCCAAGCTCACGGCGGAGCTGGACCGCGCGGTGTCGCGCGCATTTCCCGCGGAGCGGGTTCCGGTCCTGATCGAGCTCGAGCGCGTCGACGTGCCGCGCCCCCTCGCGTTCGAGCGCGAGTTGCGGGCGGCGGAACAGGCGTCCAATCTCGCCGCGCTTTACTCCCTCTCCTTCGACCGGCTCGGCGGTGAACTGTCGGCGCCCCTGGCACTGGAACTCCAGGCCGGGGAAGTGCTTTGGATCGGCGGTGCCGCGAGGGCCGAGCTGACCCCGGCGGAGATTCGTGAACTGGAAGGCAGCGCGGGTGTCCGTCGAGTCCACTACGATGGTTTGGTGCTGGTAGAATTGGCGGGCCACCGGGCGGTCAACACACCGCTGACTTGGGGGCCCGGGTTCGTTAGCTCGCGCCAGGACCCGGCGGGCGGACTCCCTTGGGGATTGGAGGCCATAGGTGCCCCGGAGGTGTGGGCGGCCGGTGCGACCGGCGAGGGTACGGTGGTGGCGATCTTGGACAGCGGCGTCGACGGTGAACACCCACTGCTGAGTCGCAAGTGGCGCGGCCGGCGCACCCCGGTCGCGGAATCGTGGTTCGATCCCTGGGGTCTGAGCGAGCTGCCGTTTGACGACGACGGTCTGGCGGGAGTGGGTCACGGGACGATCGTGGCCACCGTCGCCGTGGGTAGTCTGGAGCCGGGCGATACCCTGGTTACCTTGGGGCAACCTGAAGAGGTACAGGGCCCGCTGGAGGTCGTTACCGGCGTTGCCCCCGGGGCGGAATGGGTTGCGGCGAATGCTTTTCAGATTTTCGGCGCGGGGACCTACACCCGGCTCTCCGTGCTCTTGCAGGGGATGCAGTGGGTACTCGATCCGGACGGCGACCCCGCGACGGTGTCCGACGTACCCAACGTGCTGAACAACTCTTGGGGTTTTCGGCCCGGCGGCTGTGACGGCATCTTCGATCGGGCCATCGACGCCTTGGAGGCTGCGGGCGTGCCCGTCGTGTTTTCGGCGGGCAACCGCCAGCCGGGCTTCGACACGGTGGCGGCACCGGCGGAACGCGCCGATCTCTTGCTCAATGCCTTCTCTGTCGGGGCCGCTGAGCGCCGTGGCGAAGAGATAGTGGTGGCCGAGAACAGCTTGGGCGGGCCAACGCCATGTGCCCCGGGTTCGGTGAAGCCCGAGGTCGTGGCACCAGGAGAGGCCATCGCGGTTCGCAACTTGGGATCGCGGACCGCCGGTGCCGGCGGGCGCACAGGACCGTTCACATCCTGGGCGGCGCCCTATGTGGCGGGCTCGCTGGCCGTTCTCGCCGGACTCGACCCCGCTGCGGGCGCCAACGAACTCAAGAGCGCCTTGTTCTCAACCGCCGTCGATCTCCCACCGCCGGGTCCAGATAATCGCAGCGGCGGGGGGATTATCGATCTGGCGGCGGCCGCCGAGCGAGTCGGGGGGCTCGGTGGAGTTCGCCTGGTTCTGGCGGACTGGAGCTGGGACTCGGGCGGGACGCGTCTGGGCCTCGAGCTCCGCAACCGTGGCGGCCGGCCGTTCCCCGGCGGCAGCGCCGAGTTGCGAAGCTCGCGGCAGGCGGAACCACTGGCGCTGAGCAAGGCGCCGGCGATCGGACCCCAGGGGCGCGGCGCGGTACAATTCACGCAACTACCTGCCGAGGTCCGGCAGCTCGACAGGCTAGAGCTGCGACTGGAAAGCGAGGGTGCGGCGTTGAGCCTGCCCGTGCAGCTGCTCGCGGCTACACCGACGTCGGAGACATTGGAGTCGGGGTCCGTCCGATTCTCCCTCGACGCCAATGGACGACTGGGCCGGGTGGCTGGCCGGCCGGGTTTCGAGTTCCTGGGCGACGACTGGCTGACCGGCGGCTCGCTCCTCTTCGGCCGCGAGATGCAGGTTTCGGATGCGGCCTACGTCGATGTGCTACAGCAACCGACTCTCAAGGCGAATCCCGTGGGCTCAGACACCGATTGGCAGAGAATCGACGCGGGTGCGGCGGAAGGTTCTCCCGACTTCGCCTTCAGCGACCGGCGCGCTCTTCGCCCTCTCGGGGCGACGGTCCACCAATGGGTCGATCTGGTATCGATCGGCGACAGTGCGGCCTTCGTTGCGCTTACCGCGAGGCTCTCGTTCGGATCGTCAAGCGCAGCCCCGCTGGCGGGATTATTGCTCGACTGGGACTTCGCGGGACGTGACAGCGTAGCATGGGACGATGATCTCTCGGCCTCCCTGATGACGCCCGCCGATTCGAATGGACCATGGCTGGCGCTGGCGGTGGCGGGGCGTTCGGCCACGACCCATGCGGCGGTGCCGCTGGGGAGGGCGGAGGCCGGTTTCTATGCGACCGGCTCCGGCGTGCTCTCGGGTCTGGATGGATTCACCGACGAGGCGAAGGCACAGCTGCTTCGGCTGGGCGGTGCGCAGCGTTCCAGCGCCAGCGTGACGGATTGGGCTCAGCTACTGACGGTGGGCCCGCTACGGGATGGAGAGGCGACGACCTTCATCATCGCGGCCGGCGGCTCGAGGGCTGCGCTGGCCGGCGCTCTGGACAGCGCGCGCGCCTTCGCCGGGTCGTCGCCTGGCGGCGAGCCACGGGCTGGGGGTCCGGATGGCCTGCAACTCTTGCCACCTTATCCCAACCCCTTCGATCCCACCGCGGGAGAGGTCGTGAATCTGCCTTATCTGATCGACCGGGGGGCCGATCCTCTGGAGGCGCGGCTGGAGATCTACACGATCTCTGGCAGGTTGATCCACGAAGAGCGTCGGCAGCTGATCCCAGGCTCGCCGGTAGCGCCATTCCGCTGGAGCGGGAGGTCGGAGGACGGGGAGCCGGCGGCGAGCGGTGTCTACGGCTACGTCATTCGGGTAGGCCGTGAACGAGAATTGGGCAAGCTCGTGCTGCTGAAGTGACTCGGGGCGGCGGTGTTTGACAGCCTTTCGGGCTTGATCTAGCTTCTTTTCCTCTCCGATCTCAGGTTTTTTGGTGAGTCTGGCGTGTGGCTGGCTGAGCGGACGTGAGGCGCATGCCCGGGTAGATCCTTCCACGGTACTCCGACTATGGCAAGACGCGATCCCTC
This sequence comes from Gemmatimonadota bacterium, assembly GCA_020350785.1. Lineage (GTDB taxonomy): Bacteria > Gemmatimonadota > Gemmatimonadetes > Palauibacterales > KS3-K002. Next base: position 101,869 of record CP070722.1, on the reverse strand, counting down.
TAGCACAACGAAGAAGATTCGGCCGCTGACGACGCGCGAGTTCGTTGCCATGAAGCACCGGCAAGAGCGGATCGCCATGCTGACGGCCTACGACTACCTAATGGCGGGCCTCCTCGATGAGTCCGGTGTCGACTGCGTGCTGGTGGGCGACTCGGTCGGACAGGTCTTTGCCGGGGAGGAGTCGACGCTTCCCGTGACGCTGGATCAGATGATCTACCACGCGCGGGCCGTCCGCAGAGGTTTGCGCCGCGCGCTTCTGGTCGTGGACATGCCCTTTCTGACCTACCAGATCTCGGCGGAGGAGGCCATCCGCAATTGCGGCCGCGCACTTCGGGAGACGGGCGCGCAGGCCGTCAAGCTCGAGGGCGGCTACGAGGAGCTGGCGCGGACGATCCGCAGGCTGGTGGATGCCGGTATCCCGGTGATGGGACATCTCGGCCTGACGCCTCAGTCTGTCCATAGCCTGGGCGGCTACCGATTGGTGGGCCGTGCCGATGCTGAGCGGGGACGGCTGTTGGCCGAGGCCGAGCGCCTCGTCGAAGCAGGTTGCTTCAGCATCGTGCTGGAGATGCTACCGAAAGATCTGGCGGGAGCCATCACGCGCAAGGTCCCGATCCCCACGATCGGGATCGGTGCAGGCCCCGAGTGTGACGGTCAGGTCTTGGTGCTCCCGGACATGCTGGGGCTGAACGAGGGATTCGAGCCCGGGTTCCTCAAGCGTTACGCGCAGCTCGCCGAAGAAGTGCGTGAGGCGGTGAGTGGTTATGTCCGGGAGGTAAAGGACGGTGTCTATCCCGGCCCCGAGCACTCTTACGAGTGAAACGGACAGCCAGGGTGGCGTAGGTGAGACTGGTTCGCCGCATCGTTGAGGTCAGAGAGCTCGTCGGGGAGGCGCGTCGGAACGGTCTGCGGATCGGCCTCGTCCCCACGATGGGGTTCCTGCACGAGGGCCACCTCAGCCTGGTGGATCGCTGTCGCGAGCTGAGCGATCTCGTGGTCATGTCAATCTTCGTGAATCCCCTCCAATTCGGCCCCAGCGAGGATCTAGAGAGCTATCCGCGCGACATGGAGAGAGATCTGGCCTTGGCCGAGGGCCGGCGCGTCGATCTGGTATTCGCTCCGGCGAACGAGGAGCTCTACCCCGAGCCTCCGACGGCGGTCGTCGCGCCGCGGCGGCTGGCCGACCGGCTGTGTGGCGCCAGCCGGCCGGGCCATTTCGAGGGTGTACTTACCGTGGTTGCCAAGCTGTTCGGAATCGTGCAGCCCGATGTGAGTGTCTTCGGTCAGAAGGACTTCCAGCAGGCCGTGCTGATACAGCGAATGGTCTCGGACCTGAACATGGCCGTACGCGTCGAGGTGGCTCCGACGGTTCGTGAGCCGGACGGGTTGGCCATGAGCTCGCGCAATGCCTATCTGTCGGGGGATGAGCGGGCAAGGGCCGTGAGTATTTCGCAGGCGCTGGCCTGGGCCGTCGCCGCCTTCCGATCCGGAGAGCGGGATGCAGGACTCCTAAGGAGTCAGATTCGGGTGCGGCTCGATGCGGTTGGTGGTGTGGACGTCGAATACGTGGAAGCGGTCTCGGCCCGTGATCTGGAGCCTGTGAGTAGCGCGGCTGCCGACACGGTAATGGCTATAGCTGCACGAATTGGCTCCACCAGGCTTATCGACAATGCTTGCCTCGGGAACCCGGATCCCGGTTTGGCCAAACTACTATGAGGAGCCGAGTTGCGTTATATTTCGGCTGCTCTTTAAAGGCCGGCAGTGCGATGAGCGTGACAGAACAGGTGCGATGAACAGAGAACTGTGCAAGTCGAAGATACATGGAGCCACTGTGACGGAGGCGAACCTCTACTACGAAGGTTCGCTCACCCTCGACCTCGACGTGCTCGAGGCGGCAGATCTGGTGGCCTACGAGAAGATCCAGGTCCTCAACGTGAATACCGGATCGCGATTGGAGACGTATGTGATTCCCGGCGAGCGCGGGTCGGGCGCCGTCCACCTGAACGGCGCTGCCGCGCGACTGGGAGCGGTTGGTGATAAGCTGATCCTGATCAGCTATGCTCGTTACGAGCTTTCCGAGATCGCTGGGCACGAGCCGCGAGTCGTCTACCTGGACGGCAACAATCGCGTCGTGAAAGGCAGTTTCAGGGCGACGGCATTCTGAAGACCCGCCTGGATCCCCCAATAGCCGCCGTCCGGTTGCAAATCAGACGTTGGTGTTGAGCGATCGGCAGCTGTCTGATGCGCGCTGAACCATTGCATCCCATCATCGTTGCTGCGGCGCAGGGCGAGCTTCCCAGCTGGGCGCGAGTTCGCCCGGCCCGCCGATCACACCTGGCGTCCGTGGCGCGGCTGTTGGGGCAGTGGGCGTCCGAGCTGGGGCTGCCGTCGCTGGACACGACCCGCTGGATCGCCGCCGGCTGGCTGCACGACGCGTTGAGGGACGCGGCACCGTCCGACTTGAAGGAGGAGGCGGGTGATTTTCCCGGGCGTGTCCGGCACGGTCCGGCGGTGGCGGCCCGTCTCGAGACGGCGGGCATCGGGGATGAGGAGCTCTTGGAGGCGATCCGCTACCACAGCCTGGGGCGGGGAGGGATGGGTCGGCTGGGACGCTTTCTTTACACAGCGGATTATCTGGAGCCTGGCAGGCCGTTCGATCCCGCAGCGCACGCGGCCTGGCGAGCGCGAATGCCGGAGGAGCATGTGGCGGTGCTGAGGTGGGTCTGCGCGCGCCGCATCGCCGAGCGACTGGAGCGTGGCAAGCCAATCCACCGGGAGACTTTGGAATTCTGGAACGGGGTGGTGGGGAAGGCGTGAGGGATCGGATTCGAGGTATTGTCGTCGCGCTGCTCTTCGCCATCGTCGGCGCCTTCCTTGCCTCACTATGGCTGGAGATTCGGCGTGAAACACCCGCTGCTCAGCTACCGCCCGCGGGACTTTGGGAGGGCCGCAGCATTCGCGTCGAGGTCCTGAACGGCGTTGGAGTGAGAGATCTGGCGCTGCGCGCCACCGATCGACTGCGGGACCAGAAGTTCGACGTCGTCTACTATGGGAACGCAGCTGACTTCGAACGGGACAGCTCTGTGGCCATCGCGAGGCTCGACAAGGTGGAGCCGGCTCGCCGGGTGGCGGATGCCCTGGGGCTCCGGCATGTGGTACACGAGCCGGACCGTAACCTCTACCTGGACGTGACGGTCATACTGGGCTCGGATTGGCTGGAGGCGAGAGGCGAAACCGGCAAGGCGGACGCGCGTGGCCTGTCTCTCTGGTGGGGCCGTGTGAAGCGGGCGGCGCGCCGCTTGTGGCCGGGCTAGCCCATGTTGAAGCTCCATTTAGGCTCGCTTATCTTTATATGCTTGAGTAGGATCCGTGACCATGACGATTCGAGATGATCTTCCGAGCAGCCAGGACCGGGGGCCCAGAACGATGCTGAGCCGCCTCCGGGTCAGCGAACTGCCCGACGGGTTGCGCGCGCGGGGACGCCTAGAGAGTCGGCGCGACGCGTCGGTCGAGTGACAGTGTGCTCGAGATGATCATCGTTGAGCGATCGACTTCTTTCACCCTCCGAGTCGCGCTATCGCTGCTCGATTCGCGGCCCCACAACTAGAAAACGACGAACAGGATGAAGGAATCCGAGCATCGGACCGCCTATCGGACCCACGTGGCCGGAGAACTGCGGTCAGAACACATTGGCGCGAAGGTACGATTAGCCGGTTGGGTCCACCGGCGGCGCGATCTGGGCGGCCGGGTATTCATCGATCTGAGGGATCGGTTCGGCGTAGTCCAGGTCTCTTGCGGGACCGACTCGCTGAATGAAACGCAGCTGGACCAGGTGCGGCGTTTGGGCGCGGAGGTAGTCATCGCCGTGACGGGAGAGGTGGTTCCCCGACCGCAGGAGGCTGTCAATCCGGACATGACGACCGGCACGATCGAAGTGCGGGCCGAGGAAATCAGGACGCTGGCGCCAGCCCTGACGCCGCCCATTCCGGTGGCCTACGGAGCGGAAGAGGAGCTGGCTTCGGAGGAGCTGCGCCTTCGCTATCGCTTTCTCGATCTGAGACGGCCCGACTTGCAGCGCAACCTTCGGCTCCGCCACCGGATATTCCAGACCATTCGCCAGGCTCTGGACGAGTTGGATTTCGTGGAGGTCGAGACACCGATCCTGACAAGACCAACCCCAGAGGGCGCGCGCGACTATATAACGCCCAGCCGTGTGAGCAAAGGTGAGTTCTACGCACTGCCGCAGTCGCCTCAGCTGTACAAGCAGATCCTGATGGTCGCCGGTTTCGATCGCTACTTCCAAATCGCCCGCTGCCTGCGAGACGAGGACTTGCGGGCCGACCGGCAGCCCGAGTTCACCCAGCTGGATCTGGAGATGTCTTTCGTCCAGGAAGACGATCTGTTCGCCGTCGGCGAAGCGGTCATGGCAAGAGTGTGGAAAGAATGCGCGGGACGGGAAGTGGCGCGTCCCTTCCCCCGGCTGAGTTACCGCGAGGCGGTCGAGCTCTACGGAACGGACAAGCCGGATCTGCGCATCTCCTGGCAGATCGTGGACCTGAGTGATGCGCTGCGCGCCAGCGAGTTCCGCGTCTTCAGCGAGTCTCTGGGCGCTGGCGGTCGAGTGCGCGGCCTATTGATCCCCGGCGGCGCGGAGTTGAGCCGCAAGGCGCTTTCCGAGCTGGACGGGCTTGCCCAAGAGGCAGGTGCCCCCGGGGTCCTCTGGATCAAGTTCGGTGAGGACGGTGCGCAGGGTGGTATCGCGAAACAGCTCAGCGGGACGGAGATCGCTGGGCTGCGTTCCCTTAGCGCGGCGACAAGCGGTGACCTGTTGCTCGTTGTTGCGGGGGCGGATCGGGTCACGGGCCCGGCTCTGGATCTACTCAGGCGCGAGCTGGCGCATTCACGGGACGCGGTAGAGGAGGGCGATCGCTTCCTATGGGTGACCGATTTCCCGTTGTTCGAGGCGGATCCGGACACGGGCGAGCCGGTGCCGAGCCATCACCCCTTCACCTCCTTCGCGGCGGAGGATGGGGAGCGTCTGGAGAGCGATCCACTGGCCGTGCGCTCCCGTGCCTACGATCTGGTATACAACGGGACCGAGCTGGGGAGCGGCAGCATTCGAATCAATCAGCCGGATCTGCAAGAGCGGGTGCTGGCCGTGTTGGGTATCGGACGCGAGGAGGCGCAGAGAAAATTCGGATTTCTGTTGGAAGCCTTCAAGTACGGGGCTCCGCCGCACGGTGGTTTCGCCTTGGGGCTGGATCGTCTGGTAATGAAGTTGACGGGCAGCACTTCGCTGCGCGACGTGATCGCCTTCCCCAAAACGACGGCAGCGCGAGCTCTGATGGAGGGCGCGCCGGCGCCCGTGTCGGAGGATGAGCTGTTGGATTTGGGTATTCGATTAGTGGAGCGATCCGGTGCCTAATCAGTCGACGGGGTCCTCACAGGTCGTTCAACACCGCATACCGGCCGATGGTGCGGATCAATTGATCTTGGCCGGGGTGAACGACGCGAACCTGCAAGAGCTGGCCCGCGTCTGCGGTTGCCGTGTGGTACTGCGCGATGACCATGTTATCTTGTCCGGACCGCTGTCCGATGTGGAGCACTGTATACCGATCGCGCAACACATGATCGATCTGGCGCGACTTGAGACGCCTTTTTCGAGCGGCGATATTCGGCGTTTTGCCGACGTGGTCGCCGAGAGCGAAGGCCTCGGCGCGGGCGTTCTTGAGTCGAGCAAGATCGTGTTGCCCGGCACCCGGAAGATCATCACGCCTAAGTCGGCAGGCCAGAAGCTCTATATCGATGAGATTCGACAGCGCGAGATCGTGATCGGGATCGGCCCGGCCGGGACCGGCAAGACCTATCTTGCCGTAGCGATGGCGGTCGACGCGCTGCACAAGAAGCGACTGCGCCGTATCGTGCTGGTGCGGCCGGTCGTGGAGGCGGGCGAGCAGCTCGGTTTCCTGCCGGGCAGCGTCGAGGAAAAGGTGGACCCCTACTTGCGACCCCTCTATGATGCGCTCGGCGACATGATGCCACCCGAACAGCTGAAGCGTGCGCTGGAGAATCGCACGATCGAGATCGCGCCTCTGGCCTACATGCGGGGCCGTACGCTCGCAGATGCGTTCGTCATACTTGATGAGGCCCAGAACACGACGACGCTGCAGATGAAGATGTTTCTGACGCGCTTGGGCCTCAATTCGAAGGCCGTGATAACGGGCGACAAGACGCAGATCGATCTGCCCCGCCGGGAGGACTCCGGTTTGTTAGAGGTGGAGCGGATCCTGCATGACATCGATGGCATAGCCTTCGTCTACCTCACGGAGGTCGACGTGGTCCGTCACCGACTGGTCAAGGAGATCATCAGAGCCTACGCGCGCCTGCGTTCCGACGAGCCTGGACGGCGAGACAGATAATGAGCCCGAAGCGGAAGCGGCGCGGCGCCGTACGATTGCGCCAACTGTATAGGCGGTTGACCGACAGCCGCGGGGCCCAGGTCCTCGGCCGCATCACGAAGAACACCTACCGCGTGATATTGTTGGTGGCGGGGGCGGCCCTTATCGAGATCGCATTCCCTGCTTCATCCGTGCCCGATCTGCCCACCTACGAAGCGGGCATGATAGCTTCGGAAGACGTCATCGCCCCCATCACGTTCCCCGTTTACAAGCCGGACGAGGATCTGATGCGGGAGCGCATGGAGGCGGTCGCCGGAGTTCCGCCGATTCTCGAGCTGCGACCCGATCTTGCCGACAGCGCCATGGCGGCGGTCGGCGCCTTCTTCGCCAGCTTGGATAGCATGGCGAACCAACACGAGGCAGACGCGGATCTGCTGGCAGGTCTCGCCGACGTCGTGTCGGCCCATCGAGTCCCCACGTCGGCGGAGCGATTGGCGGTGTTGGCTTCAGCGGCGCGACGTGCGCAACTGAAGGCGGCGCTGACCGCGGCGTTCGACAAGCCGCTGCGGGCTGGAGTTGTCGAGTCGGGGGCTCTCGGAACCGCCCGCATTTTCAGTCTGCGGACCGGTGAGGCTGAAGTACTGTTGCAGCGGGATTCACTGCGCACCATCGAGCAATTCTATCAAGATGCCTGGTCATACCTTCCCTCGGACATGGCAGCGGATGCGCGCACCGTCTACAACAACCTCGTCAGCCGCTTCACCATCCCGACCATCCGGCTGAATGTGGCGGAGACTGAAGCGCAACAGGCGCTGGTCCGGGCGGCCGTTTCCCCGATAAAGTATGAGGTGCTCGAAGGCGAGCGGATCGTGGCGGCACACGATCGCGTGGGTGGCGAGCAGAAGGAGCGGTTGGATGCGTTGAGGGCGCAATTGCTACTGACCGATGGCGGCTGGGACTGGAAGGCGCATCTCGGAGGTTTCTTGTTCAACCTGCTGCTGCTGGTTGCCTTCGGCATGGTCCTGCGGTACTACCGCCCGGGCATCTACGATTCCGGCCGCTCCGTCACGCTGGTTTTTGTAATGTTGCTGGTGGTGGCCGGAGCGACCGCCTTGATATCGGGGAGCGAGGCTCCTTGGCAGCTGATACCAATAGCCATCGCCGCCCTCATGCTGGCGACGCTCTATGACGGGCTGCTGGCGCTGGTGACGGTCTTCGTCCTGGTCGGCCTGCTGACGATCAGGCAGTTCCCGGGTGTTTCGGTACCGTTCTTCACCTTTGCCGGCGGCGCCGCGGCGGCTTTGAGCGGCCGGGTCGTGCGGCGACGCGCCCAGAACTGGGCGTTCGCGGCGGTTATCGCCGGCGCGTACGTGCTCGCCGCCGCCAGCCTCGCTCTCTTGGGACTGCACGACGTGGGTGGTTTGCTGGAGAGCTCGTTCTGGGGAACGGTGAACGGTGTGGGTTGCACGCTGATCGCCACCGGTATTCTGCCGCTGGCCGAGTCCTTCACGCGGATCACCACGGATCAATCGCTGCTGGAGCTGGCCGACCTCAATCGCCCGCTGCTGCGGCGGCTCTCTTTGGAGGCGCCCGGGACGTACGCCCACTCGATCAACGTCGCCAACTTGGCGGAGGCGGCGGCGCGAGAGATCGGGGCGAACAGCACGCTTGTTCGCGTGGGCGTTTACTATCACGATATCGGCAAGCTGAAGAAGCCCCAGTACTTCGTGGAGAATCAGCCGCCTGGCCGCAATCCGCACGACAAGCTCAAGCCGGCGACGAGCGCTGGGATCGTGCGCGAGCACGTTCTGGAGGGGCTCGCCCTGGTCACAGAGGCCCGCCTGCCAGACGTTGTGAAGGCGTTCATCGGCGAGCACCACGGAACGCAGAAGATCGGATTCTTCTGGGAGCGGGCCAAAGAGTTGGAGCCCGATGCCGAGTTCGATCCGCAGGAGTTTCGCTACCCTGGCCCCAAGCCACAGAGCAAGGAGACGGCGATCGCCTTGCTTGCCGATTCGGTGGAATCAGCAGCTCGCGTGCTTCAAGACCCGACGCCGGAGAACATGCGGGCCCTGGTCGATCGAATCGTCGATTTCAAGCTTGCCGAGGGGCAACTTGATGAGGCGCCGCTCACCCTGCAGGAGATCACGACGATCAAAGAGCAATTCGTCACCGTGCTGACGAGCATGTATCACCACCGCCTCGACTATCCCAGCCAGAACCAGCAGGTGGTGGAGAAACCCGCAGTGCAGAGCACATAGTGGCTGACACGCGTCTCATCATCCACGTCAACTTAATCGACTCGATCGAGGATATCACGCGCGAGGATGTAGAACGCGCCCTGTCGCTGGTGGCGGAGGAGGAAGGTGTAACGGAAGGAGAGGTGTCGGTCACCTTTCTCGACGAGCGAGCGATGGCTGTCCTCAACGAGACGCACCTGGGGCGGGCTGGTACCACCGACGTCATCGCCTTCAATCTGGGTGAGCGCGACGCTCCCCTGGGTGATGTGTACATCTGCCCCGAGGTCGCCGAGGGGTCGGCGCTGGACTACGGCGTGGAACTCCGGGAGGAGTTGCTGCGCTTGGTCGTGCATGCAGCCCTGCACCTTTTCGGACATGAGCATCCCGAAGGCCCCGAGCGTCGAGACAGCGAGATGTTTCGGCTTCAGGAAGCGATTCTCGCGCGACTGATCTGAGTCTGGCCGCGACAACCGCATTCTGAGCGGTAGACGAGAGGCGGCAGTCGGGCTACAGTTATCCCAGGTTACGACGATGAAGCAGGAGAGAAGCGCTCTGGCGCTACTGAGGCGCTACTTGTTTACGGGGGTCTTGGTGATCGCCCCGGTGGGCATCACCGTCTTCGTACTCTGGTGGATTCTTGCGCGCCTCGACGCGATCCTGGGTCGCATCTTCAGCGCGATCGGGTTGCGTATACCGGGCCTGGGCCTGCTCGTGCTGATTCTCTTGGTGATCGCCGCTGGCTGGGCCGCGCAGCAGGCCATCGGTCGGCAGCTGATCAACCTTGGTCGCTATTGGCTGATGAGGTTTCCGCTGACAAAGACCATCTACAGCGCGGCGCACCAGATCACCGAGCAGGTCATCGGGAGTCAGAAGAAGTTCTTCAAGGCCTGCGTTCTGGTGGAGTATCCGCGGCCGGGGTGCTGGGCGCTGGGTTTTCTGACCAGCGAGGCGGCCGAAGAGATCAACCAGCTTACCATGGAGGACTCGGTAGCGGTGTTCCTTCCTACGACGCCGAATCCGACGTCGGGATACCTGGTGTTTCTGCCACATGCACAGGTTCGGCCCCTGCAGATGAGCGTTGAGGAGGGCTTCAAGCTGGTGATCTCCGGTGGCGCGGTCAGGCCAGAGCAGCCGGGGCCGGTAAGAGAGAAAGTCACAGAGTTGTGAGCGATGGCCGATAACGTGAGCGAAGAACTAACGCACAAGTCGACTGTCGAGCGGATCCGCCAGCTCATAGCGGAGGGTGAGGAAGAGCGCCTGCGCGTCTATCTGGAGCCGATCCATCCCAGCGACATCGCCGACCTGATAGAGGAGCTGGAGGAGGAGGAACGCGCCGCGGTGCTTCGCGTCCTCCCTGGTGAACTGGCGTCTGAGACCCTCGCGGAGATGGAAGAGGAGGAGCACCCGGAGGATCTGCTCCTTGCCGAGCCGGAGCGGGTAGCCGAGCTGGTCAGCGAGCTTGCTCACGACGATGCGGCCGACATCATTGGCGATCTACCGCTAGAGAAGCAACGCGAGGTTCTAGCCCAGCTACCGCTGGACGAGGCGCATGAGCTGCGCGGGCTGCTCGCCTATGACGAGGAGACTGCCGGCGGCGTGATGACGACCGAAGTGGTCGCCGTCAGTGAGAACGCGACGGTTGCCGAGGCGATCGACGAGATCAGACGCCAGGCTGCGGAGGGAGAGGATTTCTACACTGTGTTCGTCGTCGATGCGGACGGCAGGCTGCGAGGGACAGTGAGCTTCCAGGATTTGATCGTCTCACAACCGCAGCGGTCGATTCGCGAGATCACGGTGCCTCCTATTTCCGTGGTTCCCGCCAGCATGGACCAGGAGGAAGTGGCGCGAGTGATGTCGCGCTACAACATGGTCTCGATTCCCGTAGTGGATCCTGCGGACCGTCTCATAGGACGAATCACCTTCGACGATATCATGGACATCGTGGAGGCAGAGACCACGGAAGACATGTTGCGTTTCTCGGGTATCTCCGGCGAGGAGTACCTTCGGGGCGGCGTTATCCAATCGATAAAGAACCGTCTACCCTGGCTAGCGGTGGCACTCTCGACCACTTCGGTGGCTGCCGCGGTGATCTACCTGTACCGCGACACGGTCGAGCAGATCGTGATACTGGCGGCCATCATGCCGGTGATTGCGGCGCTAGGTGGAAACGCCGGTACGCAGGCGCTGGCGGTGACCGTGCGGCGGCTGGCGCTCTCGCCCGAGAGGGCTCGCTTCTGGTCCGTCGTTCTCAAGGAGCTGGCCGTCGGTCTGATCAATGGGGCCGTGATCGGCGCGCTGGCCGCGCTGGTCGGAAGCCTCATACCCGGAGGTAGCCTGCTTCTCGGGCTTGTCGTGATGCTGGCCATGTGGGGCAACTTGATCGTGGCGGGCTTTGCCGGTGCGTTCGTGCCGGTCTTGCTGGAGAGGCTGGGCGTCGACCCGGCCGTCGCTTCGTCGGTCTTCTTCACGGCATTGACCGATATATTCGGGTTCTTCTTCCTTCTGGGGCTGGCGAGCTGGGTGCTTTTGCCCAGAGTGTGAGAGGGCTAACCAATGTGCCCCCCAACTTGACCTCGTAAGGTCGACTGCCGAGTTTGAGCCTTGTGTCAGGTGGCATATGAAGTCGGGCGAGCGTGAGTTGCTAGAGGCGTTTGCGGCGGGCGAGGCCCGGGCACTGGCCCGGGCTATTTCGTGGGTGGAAAACGCCCGGCCGGGTTTCGAGCGGCTGCTGAGCGCGGTGCACGATCGCGTGGGTCGGGCCCATCGGATCGGAATCACCGGACCGCCGGGCGCGGGCAAATCCACGCTGATCCACGCGCTGGCCGGGGCGGTGAGGAGGAACGGCGAGCGGGTCGGGGTGGTGGCGGTCGATCCGACATCACCCTTTACGGGCGGTGCGCTGCTGGGAGATCGAATTCGGATGACGGGGGCCGCGGGCGACGACGGAGTCTTCATTCGTTCGATGGCCAGTCGCGGATCGCTTGGCGGCCTGGCGACGACCACGCGCGAGGTAGCCGATTTGATGGATGCCTTCGGCTTCGAGAGGGTAGTCGTCGAGACGGTGGGTGTGGGGCAGTCCGAGCTGGAGATAGCGGAAGCGGCCGACACGACGGTTGTGGTTCTCACGCCTGAATCGGGTGATTCCGTGCAGGCGATGAAGGCGGGCCTGATGGAGATTGCCGATATCTTCGTCGTCAACAAGGCCGACCGACCGGAGGCCAGTCGCGCCGCCGCCGAGCTCAAGACGATTCTCCGCATCCGGGAAGGCAGGGCGTTCGAGCGCATTCCGGCCCATCACGGGATCGACCTCACGGAGCTTGCCAGGCGACGTGCATCGAAGGCGGCCGCCGCTAAGGACGCCGTGGACATAGGCGCGGCCGGTCCGGCTGGATGGGAAATACCGGTCTTGTTGACCACCGCGCAGGAGGGGAAAGGGGTCGCGGAGTTGCTGAATGCGCTTGACGGTCATCAGCGGTGGCTGAAGGAGACGAGCGAGCTGACACGTCGGCGGCGGCAGCGTTTGTTGGAGCGTGTCCGTGCGGTCGTCGAGCGCGGTTTACGGACCCGTGTTTGGGACGAAATGAGTGGAGAGGCGATCCTGGAGGCGGCCCGACCGGAGTTGGAATCGGGCAGCCGGACGCCCTACGATGTGGCGAACGAGATTCTAAATAGCCTCCGAACGGACGGTGCAAGAGGAAGATAGACATGGGCGACACGAATCCGAAGAAGGACGCCGGGCAACTGGAGGCCGAGATATCGCGCCTCAAGTCCGAGCTGGACCGATTGCGCCGCGAGCGCGCCGCCTGGCTTGGTAAGTACGAGTCGACGCCGAAGCGGGAAGCCTTGTTCGAGACGATCTCGGGCGTGCAGCTGGCGCCGCTGTACACACCGCTGGACATCGGGGTCCAGGACTCTGGCTACACCGAGAAGTTGGGATTTCCCGGCGAATACCCTTTCACGCGGGGGCCCTACACGACGATGTACCGGACCCGGCTCTGGACGATGCGCCAGTTCTCGGGGTTTGGAACGGCCGAGCAGACGAACGAGCGTTACAAGTACCTGCTCGATCACGGCCAGACGGGCCTGTCGGTGGCCTTCGACTTCCCGACGCTGATGGGCTACGACTCGGATGATCCCCGCTCCGAAGGGGAGGTCGGTGTGTGCGGGGTGGCGATCTCGAGTCTGGCGGACATGGAAACGCTGTTCGACGGGATCCCGCTGTCCGATGTGTCGGTGTCGATGACGATCAACGGGCCGGCGCTCATGCTCTATTGCTTCCTTCTGGCTACGGCCGAGAAGCAAGGCGTGGATCTGAGAGAGCTGCGCGGGACGATTCAGAACGACATCCTCAAAGAGTTCATGGCTCAGCACGCCTGGATCTACCCTCCCGAGCCGGCGCTGAAGATCATCACCGACATCTTCGAGTGGTCCTCGGCGAGGGCGCCGAAGTTCAACACGATCTCGATCAGCGGCTACCACATCCGCGAGGCCGGCGCCACCGCGCTGCAGGAATTGGCCTACACCCTGAAGAACGGGTTCACTTACGTGGAGAAGGGAATCGAGAGAGGCCTGGACGTGGACGACTTTGCGCCGCGTCTCTCCTTTTTCTGGGATGTCCACAATGAGTTCTTCGAGGAGATTGCCAAGTTCCGGGCGGCCCGCCGCATTTGGGCGCGCCACCTGAGGGAGAAATACGGGGCCACGAACCCCGAAAGTTGGCGGTTGCGCACTCACGCGCAGACCGCCGGTGTGTCGCTGATGGCCCAACAGCCGGAGAACAACATCGCCCGGGTGGCCTATCAGGGGCTGGCGGCGGTTCTGGGAGGCACGCAGTCGCTGCACACGAACGCCCTGGATGAGACACTGGCGCTGCCCACCGAGAAGGCGGTCCGCATCGCGCTCCGCACCCAGCAGATTCTGGCCTACGAGACGGGAGTGGCCAACGTGATCGACCCGCTGGCGGGCTCCTACTATGTCGAGTGGCTAACCGACCGAATGGAGGAGGATGCCGAGGAGATCTTCGCCGAGATCGACAGCATGGGTGGCGTCGTGCATGGCATCGAGGAGGGCTACTTCCAGCAGCAGATCGCGCTCTCGGCGGAGCGTTTTCAGCGCGAGGTCGAGGCCGATAAGCGCACCATCGTCGGCGTGAACGACTTCACCGGCGGCAACGAGGAGATGGACATCGACACCCTCAAGATCGGTCCGGAGGTTGAGCGCAAGCAGAGGACGCGCCTGGCCGATCTGCGGGCGCGGCGCGACGCCGGTGAGGTGGAGCGTACGCTCGAGCGGCTGGGCGCGGCCGCGCAGGGCGAGGAGAACTTGATGGAACCGGTGCTTGCCGCCGTGCGTGCCTACGCCACGCTGGGCGAAATCCGCCACACGCTGGAGCGTGTCTACGGGCGCTTTCGTGAGCCCGTCTTCTTCTAGGCGGGTCCCAATTTCCGCGCACGGCCCTGCGGTTCCCGAGATACGTCACGACGCGCTCACCGGCAGTCGAGTGATCGTGGCGCCGGGTCGCGCGCGGCGGCCCGCCGTGCCGCGCCCGGAACTGCAGCGGGCCGCCGAGCCCGAGTACGATCCCGATTGCCCCTTCTGTCCGGGCAACGAGAAGGAGACGCCGCCAGAGGCCTATCGGTTACCCGGCGAAGATGTCGGTGCGGACGGCTGGCAGGTCCGTGTCTTCCCCAACAAGTTCCCGGCACTGGTCTCTGTGGCGGGCGCCGTCAGCCACCCTGGTCATTTCCATCATTCCGAGCCGGCGACGGGACGCCACGAGGTGATCGTCGAGACGATGAGCCATGCCCGGCGCCTGACTGGGTTCCGTGACGAGGAGATGCTTTCAGTTCTGAGGGCCTACCGCGCGCGATTTGCGGCGGCGGCGGCCGATCCACGAGTCAAGCACGTCGTGATCTTCCGCAATCAGGGCAACCTGGCGAATGCCTCACTGCCTCACCCGCACTCTCAGCTCGCTGGCCTCGCCTTCGTCCCGGATGTGACAGCGCGTGTGCTGGAGCGATCCCGTGAACACCGGGGGGCCGGTGGGCATGCTCTGCTCTTCGACATCGTCCAGGACGAGATCGAGAGCGAGATTCGTCTGGTGGATGTCGACAGACGCTTTGCCAGCTTCGTCCCCTTCGCCCCGAACCATGAGTTCGAGATGTGGCTAGCGCCTCGCTTCGTACCTCCGCGCTTCGACCGCGTAGACGACGACACACTGTTGGAGTTCGGTCGGGCTCTGCGTCGGGCGTTGAGCAGGCTGGAGAGCCAGTTGGATGACCCGGACTACAACTACGTCCTACATACTCCACCTCTGCACGAGAACGCCGAAACCATACTTCCCTGGTATGTTCAGATCATTCCGCGCCTCAGCGTGATGGCCGGCTTCGAGCTGGGCATTGGCGTGCAGATCGCCATCACCGCGCCGGAGGAGGCGGCCGCGCGGTTGCGGGGCGACTGATCACTGTTGCCCGGGCCGAAGGTCGCAGGTATTTTCCCGTCGCGACAACAACGGTCACCCAAACCGCACAAAGTCATGGCAGAACGGAAGATACGCGTACTGGTGGGCAAGCCGGGATTGGATGGGCACGATCGCGGCGCCAAGGTCGTCGCGGCGGCGCTGCGCGACGCCGGGATGGAAGTGATCTACACGGGATTGCATCAGACGCCGGACCAGATCGTGCAGGCGGCGATCCAGGAGGACGTCGACGTGGTGGCGCTGTCGATTCTTTCGGGCGCCCATATGACCCTATTCCCCAAAGTGGTCAAGCTGTTGCGAGAGGCCGGGGCGGGACACGTGCTGGTGACGGGCGGCGGGATCATCCCGACGGAGGACATGGAGAAGCTGAGGGCGTTGGGGGTCGGCCGTCTGTTCGGGCCGGGCACATCCACGTCGGAGGCGGTCGAGTATATCCGCGGGTGGTTCGCCGAGAACCGTGGGAACGAGGAGGATTGACGTGTCGTTGCCGTCCGGCGCGTTGGCTGGAGCGCGGCGATGAAAGCTGCGAAGCGCAAATCGCGAATGCGCAGCCTGAGCCAGCAGCTGCAGCTTCTCGAGGCGGAGCTGCGAATGGGCGGTGGAAAGACGAAGATCGACCGCCAGCACGCTGATGGAAAGCTGACCGCGCGGGAGCGGATCGCGCTCCTTTTCGACAAGGGCGCCTACTTCCAAGAGGTGGGCCTGCTGGTCGCCTACGACAAGTACGACGGCAAGGCGCCGGGCGCGGGCGTGGTTACGGGATACGGTCGCATCGCGGGTCGCGAGGTCGTGGTCGTGGCCAACGATGCCACCGTGAAGGCGGGCTCCTGGTGGCCGGAGACGATACCGAAGATGCTGCGGGCCCAGGAGATCGCGATGCGCTGCCACATCCCGATCGTCTACCTGGTGGACTCGTCCGGCATCAACCTGCCTTATCAGGGCGGGGTCTTTCCAGGCCAGTACGGCGCGGCCCGGCTCTTCTACTACAACTCACTGATGCGCCGCTACTTGCGTGTGCCGCAAATCTCGGCCGTCATGGGGCCTTGTATTGCGGGAGGTGCGTATTTGCCCGCCCTCTCCGACGTGATCTTCATGGTGAAGGGGACCAGCTTCATGGGCCTGGGTGGCCCCAACTTGGTGAGGGGCGCTACCGGTCAGACGGTGGACGCCGAGACCCTGGGTGGAGCCGACACCCACACCCAGATATCGGGGGTGGCGCACTACGAGCCCGATAACGACGAGCAGTGCATCGAGTTGATACGCGAGTACATAGCCGACCTCCCACCCAGTGCGGGCATCCCGGTCGTCATCACCGACCCGCGGCCGCCGAAGCGGGCGCCGGAGGAGGCCTACGAGTTGGTCCCCGAGGACCACCGGGGCGGTTACGACATGCGGGCGATTCTAGAGAGCATCGTCGATGCCGGGGAGTGGCGGGAATTCCAGCCGGAGCACGCCGCCGAGATGATCTGCCTCGATGCGCGAATCAACGGCATCCCGGTCGGGATCTTGGCGAACGAGAGGACGATCATTCACGATAAGAAAGCCGGCGGCGCCCCGCGGTTCGGTGGGATAGTCTACACCGAGAGCGCGGAGAAGTGCGCCTACTTCATGGAGACCTGCGAACGGCACCGCAGGCCCCTGCTGTTCATCCAGGACGTATCGGGCTTCATGGTGGGTACCGAGGCCGAGCACTCCGGGATCATTCGTGCGGGCGCCCGTATGGTCGAGGCGATGTCGGTGGCCACCGTGCCAAAGATCGTCCTGACGATCAATCACGCCAGCGGCGCCGGCTACTACGCGATGGCGGGGCAGGGCTTCGATCCCGACTTCATCTTCTCCTGGCCCAGCGGCCGCATGGGTGTGATGGAGGGCGAGTCGGCGGTTCGGGCCGTCCATGGGCCGGCTATCGACCAGGCGAAGCAGGAGGGTCGCGAGCTGGATCCCGATACGCAGAAGGCCGTGGAAAAGACTTTGGAGACCTATGAGCACCAGCTGGACGCGCGCTACGCAGCCGCCCGCGGCTACGTGGACGCCGTGATTACGCCAGAGCGCACACGCGACGCGTTGACGCTGGCGCTTAAAGCCGCCCTGCAGAACCCCGGACCTCATATCGGACCGTTCGCTCTCCCGGGGTCGCTGGAATCGCTGCTGGGGTGAGCATCTCGGGCAAGAGCGTGCGGATAGCCTCGGGACAGGGCTTTTGGGGCGACTGGCTCGAGGCACCGGTCCGCCAGGTCGAGGTCGGGCCCATCGACTACCTCGTTATGGATTATCTGGCGGAAGTCACGATGTCGATCCTGCAGAAGCAACGGAACCGTGACCCCTCCCAAGGCTATGCACGTGATTTCGTGCCCTTGCTGGGACGGATACTGCCGCTCTGCGTCGAGAAGGGCGTGCGGGTGATCGCCAACGCGGGCGGCGTGAACCCGTTGTCCTGTCGCGACGCGGTTCTGGAGACGGCCCAGGCGGCCGGGCTGGCCGGGCAGGTACGTATCGGCGTCATCACCGGCGACGATCTCATGGAGCGGCTGGACGACCTCTTGAGCCAGGGGGTCGAGTTGCGGAACATGGATACGGGAGAGCCGCTGACGATGGTGCGGGACCGGATACAGTCGGCCAACGCTTACCTCGGAGCGGGTCCGATCATCGCGGCGCTCGAGCGCGGAGCCGAGGTGGTCATCGCCGGCCGCACAACCGACACCGCGCTCACCTACGCACCGATGATGTTCGAGCACGCTTGGCCGGCGGACGATTGGGACAAGATCGCCGCTGGCGTCGTGGCGGGGCACATCAACGAATGCGGAGCGCAGGCCACGGGCGGCAACACGGGCGTTGACTGGCAATCCATCGATTATAGCGACATCGGATATCCGATCATCGAATCCCACGCCGATGGCCAGTTCATCGTCACCAAGCACGAGGCGTTGGGAGGCCGGGTCACGGTACCGACTGTTAGCGAGCAGTTGCTCTATGAGATGGGTGACCCCGCGGAGTACATCACGCCCGACTGCACCGCGGATTTCCGCACGATTCAGCTGGAGCAGGAAGCGGTGGATCGGGTCCGCGTCTTCGGCGTGCGCGGCGCACCCCCGACAGAGATGCTCAAGGTCTCCGTTTCGTATCTGGCAGGATACAAAGCCGTCGGAACGATGACTTATTCGTGGCCCGATGCGCTGGAGAAGGCTCGGGCGGCGGACCGAACGATTCGTGCGCGCCTGGAGCGCCTGGGCCTTGGCTTCGCTGAGGTACACACGGAATACCTCGGAGCTGGCGCCTGCCATGGCCCGCTGGCGGGTCCGCTGCCGCCGGATTTGCCCGAGGTGGAATTGCGCATCGGGGTGAAGCATTCCGAGCGGCCGCCGGTGGATCGCTTCACCCGCGAGATCGCCGCGCTCATCCTGGCTGGGCCGCCCACGGCCACCGGTTTCGCCGGCGGACGCCCGCGCGTTCAGGAGATGGTCGCCTATTGGCCGGCCCTCGTTCCCAAGAAGCAAATCGAGCCGCGGGTGAGCGTGGAGGTCGCCTGAGCGATGAGCGCACGGACCGGCAGCCGCTCTGACGCGATCTGGTACGACTGACCATGCGCGTCCGACTGCTTCAGGTCGCCCACGCCCGCTCCGGAGACAAGGGAGACACGGCGAACATCGGTCTAATCGCGTTGAAGCCCGAGTTCTATCCCGTTATTTTAAAAGAAGTTACAGCAGAACGTGTAAAGCGACACTTCAAAGGAATATGTCAGGGCGACGTCGAACGCTTCGAGCTGCCGAACCTGGTGGCCCTCAATTTTCTGCTGCGCCGCGCCTTGGGTGGCGGTGGCACGTTGTCGCTGAGAACCGACGCTCAGGGGAAGACCTTGAGCGCCGCGCTGCTGCGTATGATGATCGATGTTCCGGACGAGCTGGCAGATCTGCTGGAGCGGTAGCGAGGGAGATTGGCGCCGCACCTCTCTCGAGACTTGCGGGAGGAAGTTACGATGGACCGGGGTGACGTGTACGACTCTTTGACGGTCGAGATTGATGCGCCCACCGGAGTGGCGACGGTCAGCCTCAATCGCCCGGAGAGGCGAAACGCCTTGAGCGGCGAGCTGGTCGATGAGCTGGCCGATGCGATGGCGTGGGCCGACGCCGATGAGCGGATACGCGTCATCTTGCTCAAGGGTGTCGGCAAGGACTTTTGCGCGGGTGCCGATCTGGCTGAGTTGTCGGAGATGCTCGAGGCGGGAGTGGAGGAGCAGCTGGCGGACGCGGATGCGCTGGGAGATCTGTTCCTGATTCTGCGTCGGATCGGCAAGCCGGTGGTTGCCGCAGTGCATGGGCACGCCGTGGCGGGCGGCTGCGGTTTGGCGACGGCCTGCGATATAATCCTGGCCTCCGACGATGCGCGATTCGGCTATCCCGAGGTGAAGATCGGCTTTCTCCCGGCGATGGTCATCGCGATGTTGCGGCGGGCGGTAGGCGAGAAGCGAGCCTTCGAGCTTGTGGTCAGCGGGCGGATCATCGAGGCGCGGAGCGCCGAGGCCTACGGGCTCGTCCATCACGTCTTCCCGGCGGCGGAGTTCGAGCAGCGGTGCAAGGAGTACGTGGAAGAGCTGGCGGACCGCAGTGCCAGCGCCGTCGCCTTGTCCAAGCGGCTCCTCTACCAGAGCGAGCGCCATTCCTTCGAGGCCGCGATCCGAGCCGGTGCCGAGATGAACGTGCTGGCGCGTCTGACCGAAGACTACCGGGAGGGTGTCCGGAGCTTCGTCGAGGCGCGGCGCGGGAAGGGCGGCAGTTGACTCGTCTCCAAGTAAAGCTTGCTCTGATGTTCATCGGAGCGCCGCTGGCGCTGGTCTCAGGAAATCTTGGTCAGAGCTGGTTGTTCTTCGCCGGTCTGGCGCTTCTGGGGGTGGCCTTGCTGCTGCCCGCCCGTCCGGGTGTGAAGCTGGGGGAGCGGTTAGGGCATCTGATCCGGCACTTGCCGCTTGTCGGATGGCTGCGGCGCCGCCACTAAGGCTGCGTGGTAACCGGGTCGAAGGCGGCGTCGGGCTCGATCCAGGCCGCCGGGACCTCCAGTTCGCCGCGGGAGTGCAGGTCTGCCGCTGCCTTGGCGATCTCGGGATCGAAGTGAGACCCGGCGTCTTTACGAATGATCTCGACGGCCCGATCAAACCCCAACCCCTTTCGGTAGGAGCGGTCGGAGCTCAGCGCGTCCAGAACATCCGCGACGGCAAGTAGGCGGCCGAGGAATGGTATGTTGGCCTCCGCCAGGCCGTCGGGGTAACCGGAGCCGTCCCACTTCTCGTGATGGTGGCGCACGCCCGGAAGGACGGCCTCGAAGCGCGGACTCTTGATGTGGCCGAGGATGTTCACGCCGTGAACCGGGTGCTTCTTGATCTCGGCGAACTCGGCTTCGGTGAGTGGGCCCGGCTTGTTGAGAATGGCCTCTGGAACACCGACCTTACCCACATCGTGCAGCAGCCCTGAGAGCTGCACCACTTCGATTTCTTCCTCGCTCTTGCCCAGCTCACCGGCGATGCGGATAGCGAAGGCGGCCACGCGCTCCGAGTGACGGTGTGTGTAGCCGTCCTTTGCGTCGATGGTCGCGACGATGGCGCGAATCGTATCGAAGAAGAATTGCTCCAGTTGCGACATGAGCTGGGCACGGTGAATCGCCACGCCAGCTTGGTTGCCGATCAGCGCCAGCAGCTCGAGGTCGCTCTCCGAAAAAGCCCCTGTGAGGCTGCGGCTGTCGGCGTACAGCACGCCGAGGGCGCTCTCGTCCGTGGCGACCGGCGCGCACATCACGGAGCGGATCTTCTGCTGGATGATGCTCTTGCCCTCGCGGTAGCGGGCGTCGGCGGAGGCGTCGCGGCTCAGACACGAGACATGCTGCCCGAGAACTTCTTGAACCACCGTCCGGCTGACGGAGATCTCATCGGTTCCAAGCTCACCTGTGCGTGAGCGGGCGGCGACGACCCGAAGCTCACCGGCACCGTCCTCGCCCTCGCGCAGGAGGAGGGCCGCCCGGTCAGCGTTGATCGCGTTGAAGATGGAGTCGATCACTTCCCCGAAGATGTGCTGGAGATCCTGGGCTCCCGAGAGCAGCTTGGAGATTTGGTAGGCCGTCGCCAGGTTGCGCTGGGCGCGTTTCAGGTTATCCAGGTCGGCCGCCCGGGTCAGCGCTTCCATGCCGGGGAAGTGGGTGTCGACCACCTTGCGCAGTACGGTCGTCGTGCCCTCTTCCCGGTACGCCAACGTCGTTTCGCCGGGCGCCCGGCGTGGCGCGGGGCGTTCGCGGCACTCCAGGATGGTGGGGCCCACGGCGAGCTGATCGCCGGGCCGGAGACTTCCGCGCTGGACGGGCTGCCCGTTGATGTAGCTGCCGTTCGCGGATTCCAGGTCCACGACCTGGAGGGCGTCACCGGTGTTCTCGATTGTGCAATGGCGCCGCGACACGCCCTGGTCGGGCAGCCGAATGTGGCACTCGGGGGCCCGACCGATCGTCTTCCGCTCACCGACGGCGATGCTGAAGATGCGGCCTGAATGTTGGCCCTCGCGGACGACCAGCTCTATGTGCATACGCTCTGAGTGTCTCCTGCTAGTTCGCTTGCGGTAGCCGCAAGTCGGCAAGCCTCAGTTCGCGGTAGGGAAGCACCTCGATCACCTGGCTGTAGGTGTTGTAAGTCGCTGCGTCTCCCGAAAGCGGATGCAACTCCAACTCGTGGCTACCGGCGAATAGCGTATACCCGGCTACCGGCGCGGTCGCGACGTATATCCCATCGACGAAGACATCGGCGTACGGCTGCGATATCACGGTGATCCAGCCAAAGGGTTTGATCTCGGGGTCGATCGTCTTCCGTTCGCCCGGACCGACGACGACCCGCTCGTCGTAGTGTACCGGCAGAAGGAAGCTCGATTCCCTGGGACCTGCCAGTAGCTCGACGGTGTGACTGACCCCTGCGGCCACTCGCTCATCGAGCCTGGGCGCAAAGCCCAGCAACCGGCCGTCGATACGGACTCTCACATACTGCTCGGCGCTCTTAGGGCGCACTGTGATGTTAAGCCTGGCGGGCGCCGTGGCAACTGCTGCAGCGCCGGCGACGGTCGTGAAGGCGATCGTGTCCGGAATGAGCGGATTGCCAGATCGGTCGAGGATGCCGGCGGTGAGCAGCAAGGAGTAGCGGGAGCCGCCCTGCAGCTCTTGGTCCGGCCGGACCCTGATCGTGCGTTGGTCATCCGTACTGAGCAGAACGTCGATCGGGACGGGACTGCCGCCCTCGTCGCTCAGCTTCACGTTCGCCGCGTGCACGGTATTGAGATCCAAAGGCTCGTTGAACAGGAGCGTGAAGGTCTGCCGGAGTGGCACCGAAGTGGCCCTGTTGGCCGGAGCGCTCTCCAGCAGGTGGGGCGGATCGCTGTCCGGCGGCGTTCGACCGGTTTCGAAGGGCCACTCTCCACCAGGCTGGTCGGCGCCCGGCTTCTGCAAGACGGCCGTCCCCCGGGTACTGAGCAGACCGGGCGCGATACGGAGCGTATAAGCCGCCTGGAAGGCGAGCGGTCTGGCCGGTTTCACCGTTATCCGGCGGCCGTCGGGCGCCAGGGTCACCTGAACCGGTACCTGGCGGCCGCTGGGCTCCAGCAGCTGGACGTTCTCGGCGGTGGCCGTCTCCCGATCGATCGACCCGCTGAAGGTGATGTCGAACTCACCGTCGACCACGGCGCCACCTTCGACGCTCGCAAACATGAAGCCCGTCGCATAGACCGACCCGCTGCCGATGTAGGGGATCCCGGCGAGTTGCGGTAGCTGAGTCTCGCTCCAGGCGCGGAACCCTGCGACGTCGTAGGCGAAGGTCCCGACGGCGCCGGTGAGAAGCCCGGCGACGGTGAGCCATATCCAGGCGCGTCGCCGCTTGCCGGGCATCTGGGTGGTGGCGCTGTACAGGTCGGCGGGTCCGCGCTGAGCCTCGCGAGCCTCGTGCTGGCGAGCCCGCTGGATCGAGGGCGCGGGTGTCGGCGGGGTCGCGACTGCGGCTCTCTGAGCGCGCAATTCGGCCGGCGGGATCGGACTGAGCGTCCCCTCCTTCAGAGCCTGCAGGTCAAGGCTCAGGTGCCTGGCACTCTGATAGCGATCGGCCGGACTCTTCTGCAAGCACCTGAGGATGACGCTCTCGAGCTCGGGGCTGAGGTCGCTATTCTTGTCACGCGGCAGAGGCGGAGGCTCCTCGATGTGCTTACGGCCCAACTCGAACCAGTCGCGGCCGGTGAAGGGCGGTTCCCCAGCCGCCATCTCGTACAAGGTCACGCCCAGCGAGTAGATGTCGGAGCGGTGGTCGACGCGCTGGCCACGTGCCTGCTCCGGCGACATGTACTTAGGCGTTCCGACGTAGACGGTGGTGCCGGTTGCGGCGGTATAGCTGGTGGCGGCCTCGGCGATCCCGAAGTCGGTGACGACCGCGTTGCCGTGACGGTCGAACAGGATGTTGTCCGGCTTGAGGTCGCGGTGAACGATCCCCCCTTCGTGGGTGTGCGCGAACTGCAGAGCCGAGGCCACGTCGATGCCCACTCTGATAATGATGTCGGGGCGGACGGGCGCTCCCGGCTTGAGCAGGTCCTTGAGACCGGACTCGAGCAAGTCCATTGAGAAGAAGACGATGTCGTCGCTGT
>CP070722.1:43829-78011 GCA_020350785.1 Gemmatimonadota bacterium | reverse complement strand
TCATAACTTGTTGTGATATAGAATCTTACAGATCTCAGCCGCCCAGGGCGCGGCCGGGCAGTCTGTCATTGCGACCGATTCCTACTCTCCTTATCGCCATGTTAGGTCCGGAACATATCCTCTAACTTTCCTATTTACAAAGACTTAGATGCTATGTTCGCTCGGCGGCTCCTTTATTGCAACCATGGGTCTCTGGAGGGCCGACCCGCCGCGCCTGAGCGCAGAGGAGAGCGTACATGAGACGGGTGGATACGGTCCCGCGTTCGATACGGGACTATGGGGGGCTGATCGGGGAAGGCGCCGTGGCGGAGATCGAAGCGCTCGCCGCACCGCTGCGGGGCTCTCGTGTGCTGCACTTGAATGCCACGGCGTACGGGGGCGGGGTCGCCGAGATGCTGCCGACCCTCGTGTCGCTGAGCCGAGGTCTGGGGATCGAGGCTGAGTGGCACGTCCTGGAGGCTGAGAACGACTTCTTCGACCTCACCAAGAGGCTGCACAACGGCCTGCAGGGGATGGAGGTCGAGATTCTACCGACCGACCGGTCCCTCTATCTCTCCACGCTCGAGCGCAACATGCAGGTGTTCCAGCGCGACTGGGATTTCGTCGTGGTGCACGACCCGCAGCCGGTGGGTTTGCTGGGTCTGCTGGACGGGCGGCGTACGGGCCGCTGGATCTGG
Source organism: Gemmatimonadota bacterium (assembly GCA_020350785.1). Lineage (GTDB taxonomy): Bacteria > Gemmatimonadota > Gemmatimonadetes > Palauibacterales > KS3-K002. The sequence goes on along the minus strand of CP070722.1, from coordinate 77,334 downwards.
CGCTGTCACATCGACACCTCCACCCCCGGAAACGCCGCCATAGATTTCCTGGCGCCGTTCATGGGGTACTTCGAGCTAGCCGTTTATTCGATGCCAGGATATGTGACGCCGCGACTCGGCAACATGCGCACCGAGTTCGTCTTCCCGTCCATCAATCCGCTCACACCGAAGAACGAACCGCTATCGCCGGCCCTGGCCCGCCAGATCCTGGCGTGCCGCTTCGGCATCTCCAACGCCCAGCCGCTGATAGTTCAGGTTTCCCGTTTCGACCCCTGGAAGGACCCGCTCGGCGTGATCGACAGCTATCGCCAGGCAAAACGCCGGATCAAGGACGTTCAGCTGGCGCTGGCAGGCAACATCGCGGATGACGATCCGGAGGGCATCGAGTATCACGCCCGCACCCTGGAACACGCCGCTGGCGATCCCGACATCCATGTGCTGAGCACACTCGACCGGCTGAGCCGGGACGAGCTCACCCACGCGCTGGAAATCAACGCCTTTCAGAGCGGAGCAGACGTGGTCGTGCAGAAGTCGACCCGCGAGGGTTTCGGCCTGGTGGTGGCCGAGGCCATGTGGAAGCGAACTCCGGTGGTCGGCGGCCGCGTCGGTGGTATTGTCGAGCAGATCGAGGACGGCGTGAATGGATACCTGGTCACGAGCGTTGAGGAATGCGCCGACCGTGTCGTCGAGCTGCTGAAGAGCCCGAGGCGCCGACGCGAGATGGGTGAGCGGGCACGCGAGACGGTGCGCGAGCGCTTCCTCACCCCCCGCCACCTCTCTGATTACCTACGAATATTCAGATCGCTGGCCTGAGGCCTCCCTCTCACCTCGCGATCGACAGGGGCGTGGCGCCGGAACCCGGGTGCCACGCCCCGTCCTTTCGGCGCAGCACCGGGCCTGCAAAGGCGAACTGATCCGTCATTCAGCCGTCACGCCGGCTCCCATCCACATCGCGTGCGTAAGGTCGATCGATTGCACCGTGGCCCCTGCTCGTTAAGTTGAGGCGTAGGCTGGAGATCGCGTTCAGGGCAGCTGATCGGACTATCACCTCACCACGAGAAGCCCGCAGCCGAACATGCCGAGCAGAGACAGGCCACTCGTGATCGTCGCCAACCGGCTGCCGGTTTCCCGAGTCCGCGGTACGGAGGGCCCGCGCTGGAAGCGGAGTCCCGGCGGTCTGGTATCCGCGTTGACCCCCATCGTCCGGAGGGCGGGCGGCGCCTGGGTCGGTTGGACGGGAACCACGGGGAAGGCGCCCGATCCCTTCGAGCACGACAGGATCAAACACGTCTGCGTTCCGATCTCGCGCAGCCAACTGCAGCGATTCTACTACGGTTTCTGCAACGGCACGATCTGGCCGCTTTACCACGACGCAGTCCGGCAGCCGGAATACCACCGCCACTGGTGGCGGCCGTACGTCAGCGTCAACAAGCGCTTCGCCACCGTTACCGCCGAGTCGGCACCGCCTGACTCGCGAGTCTGGGTGCACGATTATCACCTGCAGCTGGTGCCGTCTCTGCTCCGCCAGATGCGTCCGGATCTGCGGATCGGCTTCTTCCTGCACATCCCCTTGCCTCCCGAGGAGTTGTTCGGTCGCCTGCCCTGGCGTCGCCAGATTCTCGAAGGGATCATGGGTGCCGACGTCGTCGGCTTTCAGACGCAGCGCGACGCGCAGAACTTCTTGAGCCTGGCGCGACGCTACACCGATGCGCGCACGGAAAAGAGTATCGTGCACCTGCACGGCCATAGCCTCCAGGTCAGCGCCTTCCCAATTTCCATCGACTTCGAACGCTACGACCGCATGGCGGAGGACCCCCGGGTAATCGAGCGGTCCAAGCAGCTGCAACAGCAGGTGGGACAGGGACGTCGCATCGTTCTGGGCGTCGATCGGCTCGATTACACCAAGGGCATCGACGTCAGGCTGCGCGCATTCCAAGAGCTGTTGGCGCGCCGCCGCGACTTCAAGCGCGAGTGCGTAATGGTCCAGCTCGCGGTTCCCAGTCGCGAGCGGATTCAGGAGTACCGCGAGTTGCGCAGCCGCATCGAAGAGATCGTTGGCCAGATAAACGGCGAATTCGCAGAAGTAGGACTCATTCCTGTCCAGTACCTGCATCGCGAGCTGCCCTTCGAAGAACTCGTCGCGCTCTATCGTGCCGCCGAGGTCTTGCTGGTCACTCCGCTAGCCGACGGCATGAATCTCGTAGCCAAGGAATACGTGGCGGCACATGGCGACGGTTCTGGCGTCCTGGTCCTCAGCGAGTTCACGGGAGCAGCCAGCGAACTGCAGACCGCTCTAATGGTGAACCCCCATGACGTGAACGGCTTGACCGAGATGATCGCTCTCGCCCTTTCCTTGCCCAAGCGCGAGGTCAGCCGGCGGATGCAGCGAATGCGCGAGGTGGTCAGTCGCCACACCGTCTACGATTGGGCCGACTCTTTCCTCGCGGCACTTACAGATTGAATCCAACAACGCGGACCGAACGACCACGAATGAACGACCATGAGATGCCCGAACCCGTGATTACGGCCGATCCTCCCGGCGTCATCATAGAGACGGTCACCCCGCAAATCGACTGCGGCCGCCACCCCGTCAAGCGCGTAGTCGGCGATACCTTCGACGTGAGCGCCATCGTCTACAAGGAGGGCCATGACACGCTTGCCGCCCGGCTGCTGGTGCGCGCACCCGATTCGAGTCAGTGGACACAGCACCGAATGAGCTACGACGTCAATTTCGATCGCTGCGAGACCTCGTTCGTACTGGATCGAATCGGCCGCTGGTCCTACACAGTCGAAGCCTGGCCGGATTACTTCGCGACCTGGCGAAGCGAGCTGCGAAAGAAGCTGGCGGCAGGCCTGGATGTCTCGTCCGAGTTGCTCGAGGGGGCCCTGCTGTTGCGTGATGCGAGCGTGCGGGCCGCCGAAGCAGACCGTCTGAAGCTGGATGTCGTGGCCGACCTGCTCGCGGACGAGAGCATCTACCCAGCCCAGAGGGCGAGCGTCGCGTTGGACGGCGAACTCGAACGCGCCATGTCGAGATCAGAGCCTGCCGCGATCGTCCGCTACCACCGCGCTCTCTCCGTGTACGTTGACCGGGAGCGCGCCCGCTTCGGCGCCTGGTACGAGATGTTCCCGCGCTCGCAAGGCGCGGCCCCCGGCGAGCATGGGACCTTCAAGACCGCCGAGCTTCAACTCCCGCGTCTTGCCGCACTGGGATTCGACGTCGTCTACCTGCCACCCATCCATCCGATCGGGAGCACGCACCGTAAGGGGCCCAACAACCGATTGGCGGCCAAACCTGGAGATCCGGGCAGTCCCTGGGCGATAGGCAGCGAGCACGGCGGTCACACCGCGGTCGAGCCGCGGTTGGGCACGCTGCGCGACTTCGAGCATTTCGTAGAGACGGCACGGGGACTGGGGCTCGAGGTGGCGCTCGACTACGCGCTACAGTGTTCGCCCGATCACCCTTGGGTCGCCGAGCACCCCGAGTGGTTTCACATTCGGCCCGATGGAAGCATCAAGTACGCCGAGAATCCTCCCAAGAAGTATGAGGATATCTACCCCTTGAATTACTGGAGCGAGAATCGACAGGCGCTTTGGCAGGCCAGCAAGGAAGTCTTCGATTTCTGGATCGAGAGGGGTGTCCGCATATTCCGCGTCGACAACCCGCACACCAAGCCTTTCGCCTTCTGGGAGTGGATCATCACCGCGCTGCAGGATGAGCACCCCGACGTGATCTTCTTGTCCGAGGCGTTCACGCGGCCAGCGCGCATGAAAGCGCTTGCCAAGTTGGGCTTCACCCAATCCTACACGTACTTCACCTGGCGGAACACCGTTCTGGAGCTCCGCGGTTACATGATCGAGCTGACTCAGACCGAGGCCGCCGAGTACTTCAGGCCGAATCTATTCACTAACACGCCCGACATCCTGAACGAATTCCTGCAGACAGGCGGGCGGCCGGCGTTTCGCATCCGGCTCTTGCTGGCAGCGACGCTTTCGCCCAGCTACGGCATTTACAGCGGGTTCGAGCTCTGTGAGAACGTCCCGCGCGAGCCGGGCAGCGAGGAGTACCTCGACTCGGAGAAGTACGAGATCAAGAATCGCGATTGGGATGCGCCTGATAACATCAACGCCGATATCCGGTCGATCAATCGCATTCGACGCGAGAACCGGGCCTTACAGAGTCTTACGAATCTCTCATTCCACTATTCCGAGAACGACCAGATCCTGTTCTATCGAAAATCGGCTCCCGGCAACGAGCTGCTGATCGTTGTGAACATGGACCCTCATCAGCAGCAGGAATCCACGATTCACGTCCCGATCGCCGAGCTGGGAATCGGATCGGATCAGACGTACGAGGTGGAAGACCTATTGACCGGCGAGCGTTACACGTGGCGGGGATCACCCAACTACGTCCGGCTGAGCCCGGTGGAGCGTGTTGGACATATCCTGCGTCTCGTAGAGCTGGAAACGGGGGATCGAGAGTAATGAGCGCCGATACCCTCTGGTATAAAGACGCTGTCATCTACCAGCTGCACGTAAAGGCCTTTCACGACAGTAATGGAGACGGGATTGGCGACTTCCAAGGGCTGACCGCCAAGCTCGATTATCTGCAGGATCTGGGCGTGACAGCGCTCTGGCTACTGCCTTTCTATCCCTCGCCCCTGCGCGATGATGGCTACGACATCGCCGACTACACGAGCGTGCATCCCGCATACGGGACGCTGCGGGACTTTCGGCATTTCCTGCGGGAAGCGCATCGCCGTGAGCTGCGTGTGATCACCGAACTGGTCATCAACCACACCTCGGACCAGCACCCCTGGTTCCAGCGCGCGCGACAGGCGCGACCCGGGAGCCAGCTGCGCGACTTCTACGTATGGAGCGACACGGCGGACAAGTACTCGGAGACGCGGATCATCTTCAAGGACTTCGAGCACTCGAATTGGGAATGGGACCCCGTTGCGGGAGCCTACTACTGGCATCGTTTCTACTCTCACCAGCCGGACCTCAACTTCGATAACCCTGCCGTCCGCAAGGCGATATTCCAAGTGCTCGATTTCTGGCTGGACTTGGGAGTCGATGGCTTGCGGCTCGATGCAGTCCCCTACCTTTATGAGCGCGAGGGCACGAATTGTGAAAATTTGCCCGAGACTCACGCGTTTCTCAAAGAATTGCGCCGGCACGTAGAATCGAAGTACGGCGATCGGATGCTGCTGGCGGAGGCGAACCAGTGGCCGGAAGATGCGGTGACGTACTTCGGCGACGGTGACGAGTGCCACATGGCGTTTCACTTCCCCGTCATGCCGCGGCTGTTCATGGCCGTGCACATGGAGGACCGTTTCCCCGTCGTCGACATCCTCGACCAGACACCGCCGATCCCGGAGGGCAGCCAATGGGCCATCTTCCTGCGCAATCACGACGAGCTGACTCTGGAAATGGTCACCGACGAAGACCGGGATTACATGTACCGCGTCTATGCCCACGACCCGCAGGCACGCATCAACCTGGGGATCCGGCGCCGACTGGCGCCGCTCCTGGGTCACAATCGGCGCAAGATCGAGCTGATGAACAGCCTTCTGCTCTCCCTGCCGGGTACCCCGGTTCTCTACTATGGCGACGAGATCGGGATGGGCGACAACATCTACGTCGGTGATCGTGACGGCGTTCGGACGCCCATGCAGTGGAGCCCCGACCGCAACGCGGGGTTCTCGCGCAGCAACCCGCAGCGCCTCTACTTGCCGGTGATCATCGATCCCGAATACCACTACGAAGCCATCAACGTCGAGGCGCAGCAGAATAATCCGCACTCGCAGCTCTGGTGGATGAAGCGAGTCCTGGATGTCCGTAAGCGGTTCCGCGCCTTCAGCCGTGGGACCATCGAGTTCCTTCACCCCGAGAACCGCAAGGTGCTCGTGTTCCTACGGCGCTGGGAGAGCGAGACGATCCTGGTGGTCGTGAACCTCTCACGCTTCGTGCAGGCGGTCGAACTGGATCTCTCGGCATTCAAGGACCTGGTTCCCGTGGAGGTATTCGGAAGGAACGAATTCCCCACGATCGGTGATCTGCCCTATTTCCTGACCCTGGGACCCCACAACTTCTACTGGTTCAAGCTTGAGAAGACCGCCGTGACAGAGCCCACTAGGATCGAAAGCGCCGAGCTGCCCCAACTGAAGGTCAGCACCGCCTGGGAGAACGTGTTCTGTGATCCGGAACTCAAGCAACTGGAAGAGCTCCTGCCCAAGTTTCTGCAATCGCGTCGCTGGTTCGCCAGCAAGGCCCGGCGCCTTCTCTCGGTCGAGATCACCGACACGGTCCCGATTCGCCACGACGACTCGATTTCGCACCTCACTCTTTCGAGTGTGCATTACACGGAGGGCGAACCCGAGACCTATCTGCTGACCGTGGGCTTTGCCATGGGACAGCGCGGCCACGACCTCCTGGAGCACCACGCGCACGCCGTGATCGCCGGCCTGAGGGTATCCGACGGTGACGGGGCTGTGGATGGTGTACTCTACGACGCAGTCATCGAGGGGAGCTTCACGAGCGCTCTCCTGGACCTGGTTACAAAGCGCCGCAGTCCTCGCGGCGGCACCGGCCAGCTGAAGGCAAGTCGCTCCCGGCGCTTCCGCCAGATTCGCGGTGCCGACGAGAATGAGTTGCTTCGGCCCTCTCTTCTCAGCGCCGAACAGAGCAACACTTCGGTGGTCTTCGGCGATCGCTTCATCCTCAAGCTCTTCCGGCGACTGGAGCCCGGCGTGAATCCCGACCTCGAAATCGGCAGGTTCTTGACCGAGCGCACGCGGTTCCAGCACATTCCCCCTCTTGCCGGTGCCATAGAGTACGCTCAGCCGCAGGGGGAGCCTCTCACGCTCGCCATGCTCCAAGCGTTCGTGCCCAACGAGGGTGACGCCTGGAAATACACACTCGACGTTGTCGATGGCTTCTTCGAGCGCGTCCTGGCTTGGTCGTCCGATCACCCGTCGCTCGATGTTCCGACAGGATCTCCTTTGGCCCATGTAGGCGAGGAGATCCCCGAGCTGGCCCACGACCTGATCGGTGGTTACCTCGAGTTCGCCCGCTTGCTGGGACAGCGGACGGCGGAGCTTCACGAAGCGCTCGCTTCACGACAAGATGACGCAGCCTTCGCGCCCGAACCCATCAACGTGATGTATCGCCGCTCGCTCTATCAAAGCTCTCGAACGCGTGCTGAGCAGGTGCTGCAGTTGCTGCGCCGCCGCACGCCTAAGCTCCCCGAGCGCACACGCGACGACGCCCGCGCGGTAGTCGGTATGTCGGACGAGATCGACAGGCGCTTGCGCTCGGTCGTGGACAAAAAGATCACAGGATTGCGGGTGCGCTGCCACGGCGACTACCATCTGGGGCAGGTTCTCTTCACTGGCAAAGACTTCCTGATCATGGACTTCGAGGGCGAACCGATGCGTTCCATTAGCGAGCGCCGCCTCAAGCGGTCACCGCTCCGGGACGTGGGAGGCATGCTACGCTCTTTCCATTACGCCTCGGTTGCGGCGCTCATCGAAGGCCGTGTCCGCCCCGAGGACAGGGCTACCCTGGAACCGTGGTCACAGTACTGGTATCGGTGGGTCGCGGTCGACTTCCTCCGCGCCTACCTGCAGCTTGCCGGAGAGTCGGGCCTGCTACCCAAGGGCGAGTCCGAGCTGGCCGCGTTGCTGGACCTGTGCGTGCTCGACAAGGCACTCTACGAGCTCGACTACGAGCTCAACCACCGACCCGACTGGATCGGGATCCCCCTGCGCGGCATCTTGGACATCATGGCAGAACATTCGGACAACTGATGTCTCAGGGTTGGACGCTCGAGCGTGGAGCGACCGTCCTTCCCGACGGCTCCTCGCGCTTCTCGGTCTGGGCACCTGCTGCTGGGCGAGTTGCCGTCCGGATCCTGAAGCCCGACGCGCCGTTCGAGGTGCGAATGGAAAGCCAGCAGGGCGGCGTGCTCGAGGCGTTCGTCCCCGATCTGCCTCCCGGAACCGAATACTACTACCGCTTGGATGATGCCAGAGATCGACCCGACCCGGTTAGCCGCTACCAGCCGGCCGGTGTTCATGGACCGTCGCGCCTGGTTGATCCCCGCGCGTTCCGCTGGAGCGATTCGAGTTGGCGGGGCCTGGATAGGGCAGACCTGGTCATCTACGAGTTGCACGTTGCGACGTTCAGCCCGGCGGGCACTTTTGCCGGTGCCGCCGACCGGTTGTCCCATCTTCGCGAGCTTGGCGTTACGGCGATCGAGCTGATGCCGGTGGCGCAATTCCCGGGCATGCGCAACTGGGGTTATGACGGTGCCTACCCCTATGCCCCCCAGAACAGCTACGGTGGTCCGGACGGACTGCGTCACCTCGTTGACGCGGCACACGGCGAAGGTATCGCCGTCCTGCTGGATGTCGTCTACAACCACCTGGGTCCTGAAGGCAATTACCTGAGCGAATTCGGCCCTTACTTCACGGACCGTTACGGCACACCTTGGGGTCAGGCCGTAAACTTCGACGGGCCCGAGAGCGATGAGGTGCGAAGGTACTTCATCGAAAACGCCTTGTACTGGGTGACGGAGTATCACATCGATGGACTGCGGCTTGACGCGGTACACGCGATCTTCGATTTCGGGGCGCGGCATATTCTCGAAGAACTGGCCGCAGCAGTGCACGCCGTGGCTGATTCTCTCGGCCGGCGCGTACACGTGATCGCGGAAAGCGACTTGAACGACCCCCGGCTCGTTCGCGACTCGGAGCGCGGTGGATTCGCGTTGGACGCTGCTTGGAGCGACGACTTCCACCATGCCGTCCATAGCACGCTGACCGGCGAGCGGAATGGGTACTATGTGGATTTCAATGGCAGCCGAGAGATAGCCAAGGCGGTGAGCGATCGCTACGTGCTGGACGGTAGCTACTCGGTGTACCGACGCCGCCGACATGGTGCCCCGGCAGTCGATGTGCCGGCAGACCGCTTTGTGGTCTTCACCCAGAACCACGATCAGGTTGGCAACCGTGCCCAAGGGGAGCGGTTATCGCAACTCGTACCGTTCGAACAGCAAAAACTCGCCGCTTCCCTGCTCTTGCTCTCGCCTTACATTCCGCTGCTGTTCATGGGCCAGGAATACGGCGAAACGAACCCGTTCCTCTATTTCGTGGACCACGGCGATTCAGAGCTGGTAGCTGCGGTGCGCGAGGGCCGGGCCCGTGAGTTCGAGCGGTTTGCTTGGAGCGTGCCTATCCCGGACCCGGCCGCGCCCGAGACGCTCGAGCGGTCGCGCCTGAATCCCGAGAACAGCCGCCGTCCGCCGCACTCCCAGATCCTGGGCCTCTACAAGGACCTCTTGAAGCTGCGCCGAGAGCGGCCGGCGTTGCGTCCGGGTGCCGCAGCGTTCCGAGTGGAGAGCGATCCTGAGTCCCGTTGGTTCGCGATCGTATTCCAGCTCGAGCACGGAGACACGTTAGCGCTCTTCAACCTGAGCGACTCTCGGCTGCCCATCAGCCTGCAATTGCCGCGGGGTGATTGGCGGCGCGAGTTGGCCAGCGACGAGGTGAAGTACGGCGGCGTAGGCACGGCAGCGCCCTCCTCGTTTCAAAGCGATGGAGTGGGTATCGTGATCCTCGAACTGAGCGGCCACAGCGCGGCCGCCTACTCGCGGGAGTACCGTTGATGCGAATCTGGCCAGGCCAACCATATCCGTTGGGTGCCACCTGGGACGGTGAGGGGGTTAATTTCGCCCTCTTCTCGGAGCACGCGACCGGCGTGGAGCTATGTCTGTATGATCACGCAGATGATGCCGAAGTATCCACCCGGATCGCCCTGCGCGAGCGAACCAACAACATCTGGCACGTCTATCTGCCGGACGTACGGCCCGGCCAACTCTACGGCTATCGGGTTCATGGGCCATACAAGCCCGAGGAAGGACATCGCTTCAACGCCGCAAAAATGCTGTTCGACCCTTACGCTAAGGCGATTAGTGGGCGCGTCAAATGGAGCGACACCCTATTCGGCTACGTCGCCGGCGACCCGGCGGCGGATCTGTCTCAGGACAAACGTGACAGCTCCGGCGACTTGCCGAAGTGCGTGGTCGTCGAATCGGCGTTCACCTGGGGCGACGACCGTCCGCCCCGTACGCGCTGGAACCAGACGGTCATCTACGAGTGCCACGTCCGCGGTCTGACGCTGAACCACCCGGGCGTCCCGGAGCCGCTCCGAGGAACGTACTTGGCACTGGCATCGGAACCGATCATCGATCACCTGCTCAAGCTCGGCGTCACCGCCGTCGAGCTGATGCCGATTCACCACGTCTTGAACGAACGCCACCTGCATCAGCGTGGGCTGACCAACTACTGGGGCTACAACACGATCGGCTACTTCGCTCCGGATTCGCGCTTCGCCACCGGCGCCCTGGGCGCCCAAGTGCAGGAGTTCAAGATGATGGTCCGAGCGCTGCACAGCGTGGGGATAGAGGTCATCTTGGACGTCGTTTACAATCATACGGGCGAGGGCAATCGCCTGGGGCCAACAGTCTCCTTCCGGGGTATAGACAACCTCTCCTACTACCACCTCAACCCGGAGAACCGCCGCTACTACATCGACTTCACAGGGACCGGAAACACGCTGAACATGCTCAATGCGCGAGCGATGCAGCTAATGATGGACAGCCTGCGCTACTGGGTGCAGGAAATGCACGTCGACGGCTTCCGCTTCGACCTTGCACCCGCCCTGGCTCGCGAGCTCTACGAGGTCGGCCGCTTGGCCTGGTTCTTCGATATCATCCAGCAGGATCCCGTGCTTTCGCAAGTGAAGCTGATTGCCGAGCCCTGGGACCTAGGTCCCGGCGGCTATCAGGTCGGCAACTTTCCGACGGGCTGGGCGGAGTGGAACGGGCGTTACCGAGATACCGTGCGCCGTTTTTGGCGTGGCGACTCGGGACAGCTCGCAGAACTGGGATATCGCCTATCCGGCAGCAGCGACCTGTACGGACGTGGCGGCCGAAATCCGTATGCCAGCATCAACTTCGTAACCTGCCACGATGGATTCACGCTGCACGACCTCGTCAGCTACAACCAGAAGCACAACGAAGCCAACGGCGAAGATAATCGCGATGGCAGCGACGAGAACTACAGCAACAACTGGGGGATCGAGGGTCCCAGCGATGCCGCGAACATCGTCAGGTTGCGCGAGCGCATGAAGCGTAACTTCATGGCCACGCTCGCCTTCTCCCAAGGCGTGCCCATGATCTCGCACGGCGACGAGCTTGGCAAGACTCAGTACGGCAACAACAACGCTTATTGTCAGGACAACGAGATCTCTTGGGTCGATTGGAATATCGGTGACCGCGGGCGAGCGCTACTCGACTTCACCCGACACGTATTCTCGATCCGCGCACGCAATCCCGTACTGCGTAGACGTGGCTTCTTCAGAGGCGGCCCGATCGGTGAGAACGGCGTGAAGGATGTCACCTGGCTGAGGCCGGACGGCAGAGAACTGGAAGAGGCCGACTGGAAGAGCCCCGACAATCGCGTTCTGGGCATGCTAGTTCAAGGTCAGGCGACCGATGAGGTGGACGAGCAAGGGCGTCCCATTCGAGGTGACACACTGCTGATGCTCTTGAACGCGGGCAGTCGAGCGAAATATTTCACCCTGCCCGAAGTCGATGAACCCGGCGTATGGAGAGAAGTCGCCAGCACCGCGAGGCACGGTTACCGCACAGTGAAAGGTGCGGGTATCCAGCTTGTAGCGCACTCGCTGATTCTCCTGCAACACGAGCGCAGACGCCGATAGAACAACTAGTCGAGAGCAGCCCGTGGATAGAGACCTGACGAGGATACTCAAGGTACGGCCCGGCGAGTCGCGGCGCCTGATCTCTGGCGACCACCACGATCCGCATGCCATCCTCGGCGCTCACCCAGTCGAGCACGCGGGGGAGAGCGGCTTGGTGATCCGGGCTTTCCATCCCGACGCCGAGAGAGCGGAGTGCATACTCCCCAGCTCAGAGTCGTTGTCGATGTCGAAGCTGGATGACGCGGGTCTGTTCGCTGTCTATGTTCGTGGAGCCGGCCTGCCGATCTCATATCGGCTCAGGTTCCATTTCGCCGGAGGCCAGAGGTGGGAATGCGAAGACCCTTACCGTTTCCTGCCGACGCTGGGCGACATGGACCTACACCTCTTCAACGAGGGGACCCATCGGCGCCTGTGGAGGGCACTCGGGGCGCACCCGCGACAGGTCGACGGCACGGACGGCGTCGCCTTCACCGTCTGGGCTCCCAACGCCCGCCGTGTCAGCGTGGTCGGTGACTTCTGCCGCTGGGACGGCCGCCTGTACCCCATGCGCTCACTGGGAGCATCTGGAATCTTCGAGATCTTCATCCCGGGCCTCAGCGCTGGCGCGCTCTACAAATACGAGATCAAGACGCGGGATGGGAACATTCGTCTGAAGACCGATCCGTTCGCATCCTCGATGGAGGTGCCACCCAGCACCGCCTCGCGCGTCTACCAGTCCTCCTATCTTTGGGGAGACGAGAGCTGGATGGCGGCGCGACCTCGACTTCGTAGCGAGCACGAACCGTTGGCGATCTATGAGGTCCATTTGGGCTCGTGGGCGCGGGTACCGGAAGAGGGCAACCGGCCGCTGACCTACAGAGAGATCGCGCCCAAGCTCGTCGCGCACGTCAAGCGTTTCGGTTTCACCCACATCGAGTTGCTCCCGGTGGCCGAGCACCCCTTCGCCGGCTCCTGGGGCTACCAGGTGAGCGGCTACTACGCGCCGACCTCTCGTTACGGCACTCCGGACGACTTGCGCTATCTCATCGATACCTGCCACGAGAACGGAATCGGCGTCATACTCGACTGGGTGCCCGCGCACTTCCCCAAGGACGACTTCGCGCTCCGCCAGTTCGATGGCACCGCCCTGTACGAGCACGCGGACCCCCGCTTGGGGGAGCATCCCGACTGGGGGACCCTGGTCTTCAACTTTGGGCGCAAGGAGGTCGCGAACTTCCTCATCGCCAACGCCCTCTACTGGCTTGAGGAATTTCACGTCGACGGCCTGCGGGTGGACGCGGTCGCTTCCATGCTGTACCTGGACTACAGCCGGGATGAGGGTCAGTGGATCCCCAACATCTACGGCGGACGCGAGAACCTCGAGGCGGTGGACTTCCTGAAGCGGCTGAATGACATCGTCGCTGCCGAACAGCCGGGTTGCATGATGATCGCCGAGGAATCGACCGCCTGGCCTGGAGTGTCGCGCCCCACGGCCGAGGGCGGGCTGGGGTTCAGCTTCAAGTGGAATATGGGCTGGATGCACGACACCCTAGAGTACTTCAAGAAGGATCCGGTTCACAGGAGATGGCACCTTGACCAACTGAGCTTCGCGATGATCTACGAGTACAGCGAGCGCTTCGTCATGCCGCTGTCTCACGACGAGGTCGTGCACGGCAAAGGCTCGTTGCTCGCGAGGATGCCGGGAGATGACTGGCAGAAGCTGGCCAACCTCAGAGCCCTGCTCGCCTACCAGTACACGCGGCCAGGCAAGATCCTGCTCTTCATGGGAACCGAGCTCGCGCCGTTCAATGAATGGCATCACGACTCCAGCCTGGACTGGCATCTGGCCGATGATCCCAAGCGAGCCGACTTCGCGCGCTTCCTCTGCGACCTCGGCCACCTGTACCTGCGCACGCCGCCCCTCTGGAGCCGTGACAGCCAGCCGGATGGCTTTTCCTGGATCGACTGCAGCGATCGCGACAACAGCGTGATCGCCTTTGTCCGATACGCCGGCGACGACCATGTGGTCGTGGTGCTCAACCTCACTCCAGTACCGCGCGATGACTACCGCATTGGTGTACCCGCTGCAGGACGCTACCGCGTGCTGCTCTGCAGCGACGAGCGCAAGTACGGTGGCAGCGAATACAAAGTACCCAAGCATTACGACAGCGATTCGGTCGGCTTTCATGGACGACCACAATCGTTGAACCTGAGACTGCCGCCGCTCGGGGTTCTCATCCTGGCACCGCAAGGCTGACCTTGGCGAAACGTCCCGCACTCGCCAAACTCGCCGAAGCGGAGGGCATTCTACCCTCCTACGTCGACAACCGCCGCGTCACACAGCTCACGAAGGATGAGACCAGCGTCGCGCTTCTGGCCGCTATGGGCATAGATGCCAGTGACGAGGCGACGGCAAGGCGCTCCATCTCCGAACGCCAGGCCAGAACCGAAGGCTGCCTCATCGACCCGGTGATGGTCCGTCGGGTCAACTCCGCCGAGTGCAGGCGAATAGCCATCAGCATCCCCGCAACGTTGGCGAACCGCGCCCTCGAGTACATCGTCGAGCTGCAGCTGGAAAGCGGCGCGACGCTTCGCAACGAGGGGCGTATCCGGGCGCGACCCGACCGCAACACTGTGACTCTCCCAATCCCGGAGACGCCGAACGTTGGCTACCACCGGCTGCAGATCGGACTGTCTTCCGATGCCGTCGAGGTGAAGGGCTCCAGCTCGTTCATCGTAAGCCCAGACGCCTGTCTCCGATTCGAAGACCTGTGTCGGGAGAGGAAGTTCGGAATCTGGACCCATCTCTATACGGTCCGTGGCCGCAAGGACTGGGGCGTGGGCGACCTGTCCGACCTGGAAGAGCTCGTACTCTGGGCGGAGGAGTGTGGTGCCGCGTTCGTCGGAATCAATCCTCTTCACTCGCTGAACAACTCCGACGGCGATATCAGTCCCTACAGTCCGGTCAGCCGACTCTTCCACAACCCGCTGTATATCGACGTCAGCGCGATCCCGGACCTGGAAGATGATCCAAAGGCCCGCGCCCTCATACAATCTCGAGGCTTCAAAGACTCGCTGCTCCGTCTGCAGGAGAGGACTCACGTCGACTACGCAGGCGTGATGGAGCTCAAGAACCGGGTGTTCGAGTCTCTACACAGGACCTTCGTCCGCAATCATGGCGCCGGCGGCACCCGACGAGGCCTGGACTACGCTAACTACCTGGAAGGCAAAGGCGACGCGCTGAACGACTTTGCCACCTTCGTCGTCCTGGCTCGTCATCTCCGCGAGGAGGGCCACTTCAACCCTCAATCCTGGCCTCTCCCCTATCGAGAGGCGCGCTCGGACGAGGTCGACGCTTTCCGAAACAAGTGGTGGGAAGAGATAGACAGGGAACGCTACCTGCAGTTCGAGTTCGACCGTCAGTTGAGAAAGGCGGCACAGAGCGCATCACACCTTCCAATCGGCCTCTACGGCGACCTCGCCATTGGCACAGCCGGCACGGGCGCCGATCCCTGGGCTTTCCCGGGCTTGTTCCTGGACGGAGTCACCCTCGGGTCGCCGCCCGACGCCTATTCGACCGAGGGACAAGACTGGGGCTTTCCGCCCATGGACCCGCGGATGCTTTGGGACAGCGCCTACCGCTACTGGATCCTGCTACTCCGCAACGCGCTGGAACATGCGGGTGCGTTGCGCATCGATCACGTGATGGGCCTATTCCGGCAGTACTGGGTCCCCCGGGGCCGACCGGCCACGGACGGCGCATACGTTCGCTTCCCCGCCAATGACCTGCTGGGCATCTTGGCCCTGGAAAGCCACCGCAACAGCGCCATGATAGTCGGCGAGGATCTGGGCACGGTTCCGCGGGGCCTTCCTTCCCGGCTGGCCCGCTGGGGCATTCTCTCGTCAAGTGTCCTGTACTTCCAGCGCGATCGGCGCGGCGGCTTCAAGCCCTCCAGGGACTACTCGAGACGCGCCCTGGTCACCGCCAATACCCACGACCATCCTCCCCTCGCCGGATACTGGATTGAGCGCGACCTGGAACTGCGTCGGCAGGCGGGCGAGTTGGCAAGACCGGCAGAGCTGGACGCCGCCCGGCTGGACCGTGAGGTGGAACGTCGTGCGTTGATCCGGCGTCTGAGGGCTGAGCGCTGCCTGCCGGCCGAGAATCACTCAGTCACGCCCGATCGCCTCTGTGCGGCGGTCTATCGATTTCTGAGCCGTACGCCGGCACCGCTGGTCGGCGTCTGGCTCGACGACTTGGCCGGCGAGACCGAACCCCTCAACCTTCCTGGTATCGGCCTCGACCGGTACGGGAGTTGGTCGCGGCGCGCAGGCACGAAGCTCGAGCGGCTGCGCGACGACCCCACGCCAGCGAAGACCCTCGCCAGCCTCGCCGACAGATCCAGGAGGTAGGGCCTGGCCCTTGGAGCGCATACTTGGCACCTATCGCCTGCATGCTCGACTCGCGCTTTCGCCTGTTGGGCGAATCAAACCGCACGTCGTCACTCGCGGCCCGCCTGACAGGCCATCGCCCCATGTGGCCTTCGTGAGCGACCTCTGGACCGGCACATCACTTGCCCTACCTGATGAACCGGCGGGCCGAAGATGGCACTGCGCCCTGTCCGGACTGGAGGTGAAAAGCACCGCCGAAGCGGCGACGGCAAGGCTCCAACTCGACAAGGCATTCACAGCCTTGCCGGTCGTGCTGTTGATGTCGAGCGATCGGACCAGCCTGACTGTGGCGCAGCCGCCACTGGCAACCAAGCGAGAGTAGCGAGTCTGTACAGCGGAGCCCTTGACAGGGCTTCTGTTCCTGCCAGTGTTCAGCGACTCCGCACCTCTGGCTTCCGCTGACAACCGGGAAGGATCCGTGGACCGCCGCCAACGGCTGGCCAGGAATTTGTATGCAGCTTAACGTTTTGACCGAGCGACCGAGTGTAGCCTACTTCTCGATGGAGATCGCCCTGGATCCCGAGATCCCGACCTACGCGGGCGGCCTCGGTGTCTTGGCAGGCGACATCCTCCGCTCCGGCGCCGATATGGAGGTGCCTATGGTGGGGGTCACGCTGCTTCACCGGAAGGGCTACTTCCAGCAGGAGCTGGATGGCGAAGGTTGGCAGATGGAGACCCCGGACGAGTGGAAGCCGGAGAAGCGGCTCGAGGCGCTACCCGTTTCGGTCTCCGTGGAGATCGAAGGGCGCCCCGTGAGGATTCGGCCCTGGCTGTTCCGCGTTTCCGGGATCAACGGCCATACGGTCCCCGTGCTCCTGCTGGACACGTCGCTTCCCGAAAACGATCCCGGCGACAGGGCGCTCACCGACCATCTGTATGGGGGTGACCAGAGGTATCGCCTGCGCCAGGAAGCCGTCCTCGGGCTCGGGGGAGCCGCGGTGCTCCAGGAGCTCGGATACGATTCGCGGCTCACCTACCACATGAACGAGGGGCATTCCGCCCTTCTGACGCTGTCGCTCCTGGAAGCGCGCTTGGCGGAAATGGGAGATCGAAGTATTCAGGAGAGAGACATAGAGGCGGTGCGGAAGAAATGCGTGTTCACCACGCACACACCGGTTCCCGCCGGTCACGACCAGTTTCCGCGCGACCTGGTCCTCGAAGTCCTGGGCTCCGAGCGAACGGCGATACTGCAGTCGAGTGGCTGTTTGCTGAACAGCACCCTGAACATGACTTACGTGGGTCTGCGTCTATCGCGCTACGTCAACGGCGTGTCGATGAAACACGGGGAAGTCTCGCTGGACATGTTTCCCGGCTATCCGGTACAGGCGATCACGAACGGCGTGCACGCCACCACCTGGACGGCCCTTCCCTGCGCCCGCTTGTACGATCGTTACGTGCCCGGCTGGCGTCATGACAATCGTTACCTGCGCTATGTCATCAATATTCCGCTCCCCGAGATCCAGGGCGCCCATTCGGCCAACAAGCGCGTGCTGCTCCAGGAAGTAAAGCGTCACAGTGGCGTCAAGCTCGATCCTGAGGCTTTCACCATCGGCTTCGCGCGACGGGCTACACCATACAAGCGGGCCGACCTGCTATTGAGGGATCCGGTCCGCCTGCGGCGCGTTGCCGAACGGGCGGGTCCCATCCAGGTGATCTATGCGGGTAAGGCCCACCCGCGGGACGGCGAAGGCAAGTTGATGATCCAGCGCATACTGGCCGCGTCCAGGGAGCTGGGCGATGACGTGCGGATCGTCTACTTGGAAGACTACGATTGGGCTCTGGCCAAAAATCTGATCGCCGGTACGGATCTCTGGCTCAATACACCCAGGCCGCCCAGAGAGGCTTCCGGCACGAGCGGGATGAAGGCGGCATGCAACGGCATCCCCTCGCTGAGCATTCTCGATGGCTGGTGGATCGAGGGGCACATAGAGGGCGTGACGGGTTGGGCGATCCAGAACGGGCGCCACGTTCCAGCGGACGAATCGGAGGAGGTCGGCGCGCTCTACGCCAAACTGGAGAACGTCGTGATTCCGCTGTTCTACCGGCAGCCACGAGCTTACGCAGAGGTCATGCGCTCGGCGATCGCGCTCAACGCATCTTTCTTCAACACCCAGCGCGTCGTGTCACAATACGTGCGCAACGCCTATAACATTCCGGGAAACGGTAAGCCGGAATTCTCCACAACCGCACCTTAGGCGAACCTTCAGAGCAATCAGTGGTCCGCGCGGCTCGCCGGGCTAAGTTGACGGCGGATCGCTGGGCACCTTGGACGCCAAGACGAACTCCTTGGTCTCACCGCGCTTGAAGGTGTAGATCTTCCCATCAAAACCGATGCGAGCGTAAGGGGCCCAAGCACCTTCGAACGACACCGCGAGTTTGTCGTGGTTGATGTGCAGGCTGAACCAATGGCCCCGGTACTGGATGCGTGACCGCACGCTCGTCAGCTCCTTGGGAAGCGCCGGGTTCAGCCAGAGAACTCCCTCGCGCATCGCTATTCCACTGTAGCAGCGCTGCACGAGATCGACGGTACCCGCCATCGCTCCCAAGTGAATGCCCTCGGGTGTCGTGCCGCCCTGAACGTCCGCCAGATCGCTTTTCACGGCCGCACCGAACCAGCGCCAGGAGCGCTCGCGGTCCGAGCGCGCCTGCACCCACGAGTTGATGATGGCGCTCAACGTAGAGCCATGGGAAGTGCGGCGAAGGTAATACTCGATGTTCTTGGGGATCCATCGCGGATCGAAGTCGTAGCCCAACCACTCGAACAGTTGCGTGAGCCGCTCGGCCGAGAACAGATAGAAGAGCATTAGCACATCGGCCTGCTTGCTGACCTTGTAACGGTTCGCCGTGTCACCTTCCGCCTCGAGGATGCGGTCCAGGCGGTGGATGTCGCCGTACTTCGCCCGGTAGCCCTCCCAGTCGAACTCCTCCAGACGCTCGTATCCCTCGAACTGACTGATGATGAAATCATCGTGGAAAGGCACGAAGAGCTTGCGGCTCACCTGATCCCACGTCTCGACCTCATCCTCGCCGATCTGCAGGTCCTCGAAAAGCTCCTGCCGGCAGGCGTCGTCCAGCAAACCGACCACCCGGCCGGCGCACTGAAGTACCCAGCAGGCCATCAAGTTGGTGTAGGCGTTGTTGTTGAGGCCGGGCTCGTCGCTATCTGGATAGGCGGTGTGGTACTCGTCCGGGCCGACGACACCGCGAATCTCGAATCGCTCACGGTCGTGGTTGTAAGTGGCAATGCTCGCCCAGAACCGCGCGATCTCCAGTATCATCGTCGCGCCGAAGGAGCAGATGAACTCCCGTCGACCGGTGGCTTGATAGTGTCGCCATACGTTGTATGCGATAGCGGCGTTCACGTGACGCTGCAGTTGCGTGTCGTCCGGTACCCAGCGGCCGGACTCGGGGTTGAGATGCATCACCTGCGTCTCTTCGCGTCCGTTGCTCCCACTCTGCCAAGGATAGAGCGCGCCTCGAAACCCCGACTCCCGCGCGATTCTGCGCGCCTCACCCAACCGGCGATAGCGATACATCAGCAAGGCACGCGCGATCTCCGGCATTCGCAGCTCCAAGAAGGGAAAGATGTAGAGCTCATCCCAGAAGATGTGGCCACGGTAGGCCTCGCCGTGCAGACCGCGCGCCGGCACACCCACGTCGAGTTCCACCGTATTCGGTGAAACGGTCTGTAGGAGATGGAACATATGCGCTCTTAACGCGAGCTGCGCGTCCGGCACACCCTCAAGCTCGATGTCACAACGGTACCAGAGACGATGCCAGGAGAGCTTGTGGCTGCGCAGAAGTTCGTCGAACGAGCCCGCCCGACTTATCGCCTGCCGGGCCCCGAGGCCCGGCGCGCCGATCGCCCAATCGCGAGACGTGTAGAGAGCCACCACTTTCTCGATACGCAGCGGCTGACCCTGTTCGCAATCGAAGTTCAGAATCTGCTCGATGTAACCGGGCTTCTGGCTGGTCACCCGCTCGCTCGGAACGGCCTCGGAACCCTGGAGTACCCGGGTGCGAGCGGCCTGCGCCATCTCGATGTGCGACTGCACCGTCTGGACTAGAAGGTAGATCCCGTCCTCACCCTCCCGCTCCGTCTCCAGCGGCTCGAGGTGCTGGCTGTTCAACTCGTGGTATCGGGTCACGCCTTGATTCCTGACCGTACCATCGAGAGCCGATCTCACCTCGATCCGACCCGACCAGTTCTCCGCAACCAGAGTCCATTCGATAGCGGCCATATGCATGTCCGCCATGCTGACGAGGCGCCGAGCGTGCAAAGATGTCTCCCGGCCCGTCGGGTCGCGGAAGCGCATGAAGCGATCCAATACGCCGTTACGCAAGTTCAGCTCCTGGCGGTACTCGACGACCTCGACCGTGTCGAGGGAAAGCCACTCGCCGTCGGCGTGACGAAAGCTCAGGAGCAGCCAGTTCGGAAAGTTGACCAGGTCTTCGTTCTCGATCTCACGACCGGCGACCTCGGTCTTCAACCGATTGTAGCCGCCGGCGAGATAGGTCCCGGGGTAGTGAGGGCCGCCGGCGCTCACCATCTCCAACGCTCCACGCGTAGCGAAATACCCGTTCCCCAACGTGCAGAGAGCCTCGCGTAGAGGCTCCTGCCCCGGATCCCATCCTTCGTAGACGAGCGTCCACTCTGTCATCGGTCTTCCCTCAGCGCCTGCACAAACCGCTCCAGGAATCGCCGGACTTCCAACGTGTCTCTCAAGCCGTAGTCAGCGTTGGTACGATAGGACGGCGAGCCTACCAGAATCGGCACGCCCTGACCGGCTATCGCGTGGAAGGCATCCTCATCGGTCACATCATCACCCACATAGAACGGAAGGAATCCGTTTCCAACGAGATCCAGCGCCTCCAGCAGCCAGTGCACCGCCCTACCTTTGTCCCAGGCGATGTCCGGCCGCAGCTCCAAGACTCTCTTGCCGCTAGAGAGGCGCAGACGATCGTGCCTGGCGAGCACCTCGCGGACCACCTGCTCGACCCGCGCAACGTCCCCTTCGGCGACGTTGCGAAAGTGATTGGCTATGGCGAACCTCTTGCGCTCGACCCTTGCGCCGGGTACGGTCTCGACTAAAGCCTGCAACTCGCGCTCCGCTTCCTCCAGCTCGGGCAGGATCTCACGTCCCCCCTCATGCTCCATGCGCAGGCCCGCCGGACCTCTGATATCAAAACCGTGACTGCCGGCGTAAACCAACTCATCGAGCGCCACCAGGGACTCGACATCGGCGCGATCACGGCCGCTCACGACAGCGACGGTGCACAGCCGTGCCAGTTCTCGCAGGACCTCCCGCATCTCTTGCGAGAGTATGGCATCCTCGGGCTGCGAGACGATGGGCGTGAGCGTGCCATCATAGTCCAGAAACACCGCGGGGCGTCTATCCTTGAACTGCTCCGAGATCTCGCCCCACTTATCGAGTGCCGACGGCAGTTCGCTGGCCAGCTTGGATCCTTCCGGATGCACTTCGATCATCGGACTCAGTCCCTCGTCGGCAATTGCCTCAGATCCGTCACGACGGTGTCGGCTCCGTTGGTCAGCAGTGCCTCGCGCGCCCCGACTCGATCCACACCGACAACCCAGCCGAAGCCTCCTGCCCGACCCGCTTGAACGCCTGACACTGCATCCTCGAACACGACGCTCCGCGCCGGCTCGACTCCCAGCAGTTCGGTCGCCTTGAGAAATATGTCGGGCGCCGGCTTGCCCGCGAGACCCAGTTTCGCCGCCACCATGCCGTCAACCCGAACATCGAACAGATCGGTAAGGCCGGCGGCTCGCAACACGGCCGCGCAGTTCTTGCTCGAAGAGACGATAGCCGTCTTGAGGCCCAAGTCGCGCCAGCGGCGAATCTGCGAAACGGTATCCTCGAACGCCTCGACGCCCGACTCCAACTCCTCGTTGTACAGCTCGTTCTTCAGATTCCCCAGCCCACAGACCGTCTCACGATCCGGCGGGTCGCTCGGATTGCCTTCGGGAATCTCGATGCCGCGGGAAGCCAAGAAGCTGCGCACGCCATCGTAGCGCGGCTTGCCATCTACGTACTGGGCGTAATCGCGCTCGATCACGAACGGCTCGAACGGCTCGCCGTGCTCGGCGGAATGCTTTCGGAGGAACCGATCGAAGACGGCCTTCCACGATTGCGCGTGAACGCTGGCGGTGTGGGTAACGACACCGTCGAGGTCAAAGATGACTGCGTCGAAATCCTCCCTGCTGATTGTCCTGGTCTCCACCATCACTGCCCTTTCCTGTTCTCCTCACTAACCCGGACTGAATCGATCGAGAAAGGCGCGCTCGTCGGCCGTAAGGCTCCCCACGCCGCTGTCTCTGATCTTCTCCATGACCCGGTCCAGCTCCTCACGATTTACTGGGTGCAGATCTTCAGGCCGGATCTTCTCCCAGCGCTCGATGTCGCCGCCCAGGCGCGCGGCGCTCTTGCGGATCGGTGCTGTCGCTTGCTTCTGGAAACGACGTGCCGGTGAGCGATGCTCCATCCACTTGAGATAAAGGTAACCGCCCAGAAAGCCGCCTAGGTGAGCGAAGTGAGCGATGCCGCCAGACCGGCCGCTGAAGCCACCGAACAGAGAGAGCGCGGTCATGATCGGAACCAGCAAGCGAGCCTCGATCGGAACTATCCCCCAGATGAGGATCTGTACGCGCGGCCAGTAACGCGCGAAGCCCAGCAGAACCCCGAACACCGCACCCGAGGCACCCACGATCCTCGCGTACGGGCTCAGCAACGAGAGCAAAGCTCCGGCGATCCCGCTGGCGAAGTAAAGGCCCAGGAAATGCCGGCTCCCAAGACGCTGCTCCAATCGTGGACCGAAGAAGAAGAGGCCAATCATGTTGAACAGCAGGTGCAGCAGCCCCCCGTGCAGGAACATGTAGGTTACAACGGTCCAGGGCCGGTAGGGGATAGCGGCCGGCACCAGCCACAGGGCAGGAACGACGCCCGGCTGCACGGCAGTGAGCAGGTATACCGCTACGTTGGCGTAGACGAGTCGTGAGACCCAGCGCGTCATCGGATCTGTAAGCTCTTCATTTCCTTACGGGTTCAGGGCCCGAATATATCCCATGAGCACAGGCCTCGCGAGGGACCCAGCGATTCGCGTCTGTGGGGCTCGCCAGGTCGGCGACCCCGCTAAGATGCGTCCGACAAAAACGGGGAGAGGGCATCATCTGCCCCCTCCCCGACTGATGGCTGGCCGAAACTGCCCTGGAACTGCTGGCCCTCTACGACGATACTCGTCCCGCTGGAGCGTCAAGGGCGCCATCACGCCCTCGACGCGCAGGATGATGATTCTAGTGCTTACCTTCCGGCAGAATCACCTTGTCGATGACGTGGATCACACCATTGCTCGTGGCAATGTCGGTCTTCACGATCTTCGCATCGTTGATGTACGCCGTGCCATCCTTCACCTTGAACATGACCTTGCCGCCCTGAACGGTCTTGGCGTCAGACATGCCGACGACATCGCCTGCCATGTACTTCCCCGACACGACATGATACGCCAAAATTGCCTGCAGCTTGCTCTTGTTCTCCGGCTTCAACAGCTCATCTACCGTGCCGGCCGGAAGCTTGGCGAACGCATCGTCGGTGGGTGCGAACACCGTGAACGGGCCCTCGCCCTTCAGCGTCTCGACCAGATCAGCAGCCTGCACCGCCGCCACTAAGGTCTCGAACGAACCGGCGCCGATCGCCGTGTCCACAATGTCCGTCTCCTGCGCGACGGCGGGGTTGCCCGCACTAATGAGCAACGCCAACGCAATGAGACTGCCGAATACTCGCTTACGCATGTCTTCCTCCCTCGAGTGTCTGAGTTTCCTCACAGCTACCACCACTTCCCCTCATTCCCGCCCGATCTCACCCCTTCATCGCAACGCCCACAGGAGACGGTCCGCAGCAGCGCGGGCCAAATCGAGGCCCGGGCTTCACGCCGCCACAGCGCCGAGCGCCGAGCGCCGCTCCAGACGGTGGATAATCTAGGAGACCTTTCTGTGATTGTCAAGTTTTTGTCAATCTATATAACTTGACATATAACGGACAGACACCTATGCTGGGGACTCCTTGGCGGAGGAAGGGCTTGAACAAGAAGGAGCAGTGAAAAGCTAAGTGATAGATATCATACAAAACATCGGCCGACCCGGCTCGTGGCGAGGCCAAACCGGGCCTGCGGACATCGAGCGGCTGCGGCCGCTCCAGCAGGTCCTGGAAGGTGGCCGGCGCATGGGCCAGCCCTGGTGGTGGAGACGCCGAGCGGCCAACATCATGGTTGCCCGACGGGCCAGCGTTGCACTTGGCACTCGACCTCGTGCTGGCGGTGGGGCCCAACGGAAAGAGCACGTACTGACCCCGAGGAGACGACGATGGCTGCGGTCCCAGCGACGCGAGTTACCAACTGCAACCAGGCGCCCGTGCACAGAGATCGCGATTACGTCCTCTACTGGATGATCGCCTCTCGCCGAACGACATGGAACTTCGGCCTGCAACGTGCGCTCGAGTGGTGTCGCGAGTTGCGGAAACCCCTTCTCGTACTCGAGCCCCTGCGCTGTGGTTATCGTTGGGCGAGCCGGCGCCTGCATCAGTTCATTATCGACGGAATGACTGACAACTCCCGTCGGTTCGACGACTCCTCGGTATACTACTACGCTTACCTCGAGCGGAGGTCGGATGACGGCCACGGCTTACTTGCAGCGCTCGCCGCGTGCGCCTGCGTCGTAGTCACGGACGATTACCCGGCGTTCTTCCTGCCTCGAATGGTTTCTGCCGCAGCTGAACGTCTCGATGTCCGTCTGGAGAAGGTGGACTCGAACGGGCTGTTACCGTTGCGGGCAACCGATCGAGTCTTCGAGACGGCCTACTCGTTCCGCCGCTTCCTGCAAAAGGCTTTGCCGGAGCACCTGGAACAGTTTCCGCTCCCCGACCCGGTCGCCGGTGCGCGGATTCCCAAACTGACGGCCATCCCGAGTGAGGTCACCCGGCGCTGGCCCAACGCCGCACCTGACCTGCTGGCGGGCCACCTTCCCAGGCTCGCTGATTTCGCTATCGATAGCGAAGTCGCCACGGTCGAGACGGCCGGTGGCTCCGAGGCTGCGAACAACGCCCTGGAACGATTCGTGTCACAACGGCTGGCCGGCTACTCGGAGCTTCGCAATCATCCCGACGAGGAGGCGACCAGCGGGTTATCGCCGTACCTGCACTTCGGACACATCTCGAGCCATCAATTCGTCGCCGAGCTTATGGCGAGGGAGGGCTGGGACCGGGATCGGCTGTCCGGTGACACGGCGGGTAAGCGCAGCGGCTGGTGGGGGATGAGCGAGAGCGCTGAGGCGGTCCTCGACCAGATCGTGACCTGGCGCGAGCTTGGATTCAATTCGTGCGTGCATCGCGAGGGGCATGACGAGTACGAGTCACTGCCGGGCTGGGCACGCGAGACTCTCGCCGAGCATGTCAACGATGAACGTCCTCACCTCTATGCCCTCGAGGAATTGGAGAGGGCACGAACGCACGACGATGTGTGGAACGCCGCTCAGACGCAGCTTCTGCGGGACGGTCAGCTACACAACTACTTGCGAATGCTGTGGGGTAAGAAGATCCTGGAATGGAGCCCCACTCCAGAGACTGCCCTGAGCGCGATGATCGAGCTGAACAACAAGTACGCGCTGGACGGTCGCGACCCTAACTCGTACAGCGGCATCTTCTGGTGCCTGGGCCGCTATGATCGACCGTGGGGACCCGAGCGGCCGATATTCGGTAAGATTCGCTACATGAGTTCCGAGAACACCGTGCGGAAGTTGCGCCTGTCGGAGTACCTCGGCACCTACGGCACCCCAGGCCGGGAGTGAGCCGTGCCGATATACGAGCGCCGAACCCTCATCAAGGCCCCGGCAGCCGAGCTCTTCGCTTGGCATACTCGACCCGGTGCTCTGGAGAGGCTCGTCCCGCCATGGGAGCACGTCAGGGTCGTGGAGCGAAGCGGAGGTATCGAGAACGGGGCTCGCACCGTCATCCAAATGCGTAAGGGGCCGCTTCGCCTGCGCTGGGTGGCGGTCCATCGCGACTATCAGGAAGGACGCCAGTTCGTTGATGAGCAGGTCAAGGGGCCGTTCAAGAGCTGGCATCATACGCATCGCGTCATCCCAGCCGACGCTGAGCGCTCGTTCCTGGAAGACGAGATCGCTTACCGGCTGCCGCTGGGCGCGCTGGGCCGACGGCTCGCGGGCAGCCTCGTGGCCCGGGACCTGGATCGCGGCTTCCTCTTCCGCCATCGTCGCACCGCCGACGACATCGCGCGCCACCGTGAGTACCCCGGTCGGGCACCCCTGCGCATTGTCCTCAGCGGTGCCTCGGGGCTGATCGGGCGCAACCTGACGGCGTTTCTCACCACGGGCGGCCACGAGGTCATACGGCTGGTGCGCCGGCCACCTCATCCCGGCGCGTCGGAAGCGCGGTGGGATCCGGCGACCGGCGCGATCGACTCGGCGGCCCTGGACGGCGCCGACGCGGTCGTGCACCTTTCCGGGCGCAGCCTCGTCGCCCCGCGCTGGACGGGTAAGGTCAAGCGCGAGATCTGGGACAGCCGGGAGGCCAGCACGCGCCTGCTCTGTGAATCTCTGGCAAAGCTGTCGGATCCGCCCAGAACGCTGATCGCGGCATCCGCGATTGGCTTCTACGGCAATCGCGGCGACCACAGCGTGTCCGAGGCGAGTCCGCCCGGAGCCGGCTTCCTGGCGGAGCTCTGCCAGGCCTGGGAGGCCGCGACCCAGCCTGCCAGCGCGGCGGGGATCCGCGTGGCCAACCTGCGTATCGGTCTGGTCCTCACCGCTAGCGGCGGTCTACTGGACCGTATTCTCTTACCTTTCCAGCTGGGGCTGGGTGGTGCGTTGGGCAGCGGCCGGCAGTACATGAGCTGGATCGCGTTGGATGACCTACTCGGCTCTATCCTTCACCTACTGAGGCGCGACGACCTCGCCGGCCCAATCAACGCGGTTGCGCCCAATCCGGTGACGAATCGGGTGTTCACGAAAGCGCTGGGTAGGGTTATTCGTCGGCCCACGATCTTACCGGCTCCAGCGCCAGTCTTGAAGGCCCTCTTCGGCGAGCTGGGCCAGGCGTTGTTTCTCGACGGTGCCCGCGTAGCGGGGGACCGCCTGGCCGACTCCGGTTTCCGTTTCAACCATCCCCAGCTCGAGGGCGCTCTGCGCTTCGAGCTGGGCCGCTGAGCCGCGCGAGGCCTGGGACGGTGGCGGAAGGTCATTCCGTCCTCCGTTGGGCAACCGCCTTACGGTCCCTGATCGGCGAGCCTCTGGTAGCTGTCGATGCCCCGCAGCGCTGGGCGACGCGAGCCGCGATGCTGCCAGGCGCGGAGTTGTGCCGTATCGGCACCCACGGCAAGCACCTTCTCTTGCATCTGTCCAACGATATCACGATCCACTGCCACGCCATGATGTACGGTTCGTGGCAGTTCGGGCCGCCGGAGATGGCGCTGCGCAAGCCCGAGAAGAACGTGAGGCTGCGCCTGCGCACACGAAAGCGCGAGGCGGTCTTCTTCAACGGCCCTGTCGTCGAGCTGCTCACGGCCCAGGAACTCGAATCGCACGAGAAGCTGCGAGCGCTGGGGCCGGACCTACTGCATGTGTCTTTCGATCGCGAAGAGACCTGGCGGCGCCTGCAAGAGCATCTCGAGCGCCCGATCGGGGACGCCATACTCGATCAGCAGATCGTTGCCGGCATCGGCAACATATTCAAGTCGGAAGGTCTTTTTCTCGCCGCCATCGACCCACGCACACCCACGCGGCTCGTTCCGCCGTCCAAGGTCGGGAGATTGTGGGACATTCTCATCCCACTCATGCTGCAAAACGCGCGTCGGGCCGGGCCGGTAGTGACGCTGAACGGCAACCTGCGACGCGGGGGAGAGCGATACTGGGTTTACCAGCGCAGCGGGCGGCTCTGCTTCCGCTGCAACGCCCCTATCGCGATGATCCGCCAGGGAAAACTGAAGCGGACCTCGTTCTTCTGCGCGAATTGCCAAGAGATTCCGAAAGAGACCGCGATGGTTCGAGACTAGGGCGTCGTGCTCGCAAGCGGCCGCCCGTCATCCTCAATCGCCGCCACCATTCCGCGAAGCATCCCTCGAAACACGAATTGATGGAGCGGATACAAGGCGTACCAGTAGACAAGGCCGAAGACCCCAACGGGGTCGAAGATGGCGGTCTGGTAGATCCTCGATCCGTCCTCGTGGGGCTCCACTTCGAACTGCAGCCAGGCACGGCCCGGCAGCTTCATCTCGGCGTAAAGCCTCAGCAGTCGATCAGGCTCGTAGCTCTCGACTCGCCAGAAATCCAAAGTCTCACCCGGCGCCAGGTGCTCGGGGTCCCGGCGGCCGCGACGCACGCCCACGCCTCCCACCAGCAGGTCGAGGAAGCCCCGCAGGCGCCACAACCAGTCGGCATAGTACCAGCCCACGGCTCCACCTATCCGTCGAATCGGCCGGAACGCTTGGCTGGGTGAGTACCTAACCTCGATCGTTCGGTTATCCACAATGCGCGAGCCGAACTTGGCGCCCCACGATTGCGTCGAACCGGAGGAAAGAGCATCGGACCAGCGCGTCTCGGCGAACTCGCGATCCTCGTTGACGAGAGCCCGTTCGATCGCCGCTCGATTACCGCGCGGCTGGATCCCGAACCGGTCCAGCGCCGCCCGGTCATCTGCCACCGTCGCGTTCCGAACGCTCTCTATGAGCTCGCGCCCGACACGCGCGTAGACCGGCGTCACCAGTCCAAGCCAGAGGCTCGACAGCCGCGGGGTCAAGATTGGTACCTGTATCATGACGCGTCGCAAGCCCCGGATGCGCGCATACTCTTTCATGATCTCCAGGTAAGACACACAGTCCGCCCCACCGATTTCGTAGATCGCGCTCCCTTCGACATCCACATCCAAAGCCGCTACCAGGTAGTCGATGAGGTCCTCGATGGCCAGGGGCTGGGCGCGGCTGCTCACCCAGCGCGGTGTCACCATCACGGGCAGCTTCTCGACCAGAGCCCGAATCATCTCGAAGGAAAGACTGCCCGAACCGATGACGATCGAAGCTCGAAACTCGATGGTCGTTAACCCCGAGTCCCGTAGTACGCGACCGACCTCCTGCCGGCTCCGCAGGTGGCGCGAAAGCCCGGGCTCGCGACCGAGCCCTCCCAGGTAGATGATCCGTCGCACACCCGCCTCGCGGGCAGCCCGCGCGAAGTTTTCCGCCGCCCTACGGTCCTGCTTCTCGAAATCACCCTCCGAGCCCATCGAGTGAATCATGTAGTACGCCGTTTGCACGCCGGCCATGGCCGGGCGCAGGGTCTCGTAGTCCAGTACGTCGCCCCGCACAACTTCAGTCCGCGGGCCGAGCTTGGCCTGCATGAACTCGGGCCGACGAGCCAGACAGCGAACTCTCTCCCCCCGGCGCTCCAATGCGTGGAGCAGCCGACCGCCCACATAGCCCGATGCTCCCGTCAGCAGCGTGAGCGGCTTCGGGTCCGTCCCGGTTACCGTGAGCATAGCGTGCTGGCTCATTCACCCAATCTCTCTTCCGGACGCGAGGGTTTCGGCGAGCCCAGGCATGACGTCGAGTCCTGGGCTCCCTCTGTCGATCGATTGTCCAGAATATCAGGGGTTCGACATCCGACTGTCAACCCCGATATATGGACAGAATATAGACAGAAGCGCGCGCCCATTGCCCTGAACGAACACCCACATTTTCTTTCCCACTGAGGTTCGGGGCCAAGGCCGCGATACGTCCAGGGAGAATCTTGGCACAATCGGAGGAGAAGGCACGCCGATGAGCGAATGGCCGAAACCCGTGGTGGTGTTGAGTCGCTGTCTGGAGCTGGAGCCGGTGCGCTATAACGGGCAGGTCATCCCTTACGATTTCGTACGTGAGCTCGAGCCCTGGGTCACATTCGTGCCGGTTTGCCCGGAGCTCGAGATCGGCCTCGGGGTGCCGCGTGCTCCGATCCGCATCGTAGAGGTAGACGGGCAGGCGCGTCTTTGGCAGCCGGAAACGGATCGTGATGTGACGGCGGAGATGCGAGAGTTCGCCGACGGCTACCTCGCCGGCTTGTCGGAGGTGGATGGCTTCATCTTGAAGAACCGCTCGCCGTCGTGCGGCATTAGTGACGTCAAGCTGTATCAGGGCCGGGATCCCTCGGCGATGACGAAACGGGGGCCGGGCTTTTTCGGCGGCCGTGTCCTGGATCTGTATCAAGGACTGGCAATCGAGGACGAAGGTCGGCTACGCAATTTCAGGATTCGCGAGCACTTCCTCACGAAGCTATTCTGCTTGGCTCGCTTCCGGATCCTGAAAGCAAGTGCAACGATGAGGGACCTGATTGGCTTTCACTCGGATCACAAGTTCCTGCTGATGGCCTATCACCAGCAGCAGCTCAGGGTCCTGGGTCGTATCGTTGCCAATAGCGATCGAGCCCCCTTACAACGGGTAGTCGAGGAATACGAGCGGAACCTAAGGGCCGCGCTGGCGAGCGCGCCGCGGTCGACGTCAGTGATCAACGTTTTGCAGCACGTGTCCGGGTACTTCTCTAAACAGTTGAGCCGGAGTGAGAAGGCATTCTTCCAGTCCTGGCTGGAAAAATACCGTAACGGGCGCATCCCGGTGAGCGCGTTGACGTCGATACTGCGGGCCTGGGTAGTGAGGTTTGCCCAGGAGTACCTGCTTACGCAGACGTTCTTCGATCCCTACCCAGAGGTGTTGAGCAGCGTCAGCGATTCAGGGAAAGGCAGGGAGGTCTGACCGCCTTCACGCGAGCTCGGCAAGCTTCGCGCGCAGCTCGTCCAACGTCGCTACCTGGATCGCATCGATCTCCTCCAACACCGGTTTAAGGGCATTGGAGGCCGAGCCACCAACGATGATTGGAGTGACGGCCGGGAGTTCGCGCCTGAGGATTCTCAATTCGTCAGTCACTCGCTCGTCGAGCGGAGGCACGACGCTTACGGCTACCGCGGCGGCCTCGCTCTGTAGGGCCGCCGCCGCGATGTCGACAGCCGGAAGGTCGGCTCCCAAGTAGGTGACCCGCCACCCTTCCGAAGCGGCGGTCGCCGCGGCGAAGAGCGCACCGAATTCGTGAGCCTGGCGGGCCGGCGTGGCCACCACGAGAACCGGCGCGGCACCCGCCGGCTGGGCGGCCTCCAGCAGCTTGCCCAGTATCCGAATCACCACGGCAGAGGCCAAGTGCTCGTGCGCCGGTCGCAACTTGCCGTTCTTCCAAAGCTCACCCACCTGGCGCATCAGCGGAGCTGCCACACCGTCGATCATCGTCGCTGAACTGAGGGTCAGCAGCGCGCGATTGAGCGCCGCCTCCAGCCCCTTGGCGTCCAAGCGATCCACCGCGTCCAGACTCGCTTGGAGGTGAGGCGCCGCCGCCTCGGCCGCCACCGCGGTCGAGTCGACGGTTGCCGCCACCTGCTCGCGATCATCTTCTTCGACCAGGGCGGACAGCTTTTCCGTGGTCAGTGATGCGACCTGGCTGATGCGACGCCCGCTTTCGCTGGCCCGGCGAAGCAGCCTCAGGCGCTTGATGTCATCGTCCGAATAGAGGCGCCGACCGCCCTCCGAGCGGCCCGGCTCGACGACTCCATAGCGCTTCTCCCAGGCACGCAGAACATCAGCGGTCAGCCCGGTGCGGCGCGCGACGACCTGAATGGGATGGCGCTTACGGTGGAGTTCAGCTTCGTTGGCGATCATTTGTCTAAGACACTATGGTAGCTGCGTTCCACCCAAGTCAATAGGCCGCGGCGACATCCCCTGGACACAGACCTCTCCCGCCAGCCCGAGCTCGGGTGTTATTCTCTCTGCCGAGCGATTCCGATCCGCGAACGGCGAGGAGCTGCAGAGGATGAGTACGAGCCCGCGATGGCAAGCCACAGCACCGAAACAGGGGGCAGGCGTCCCCGCGCCGGAAGGTCGCTGACGTGCTAGCGCTTGGAACGGGCCTGGGCTTCGTGATCGGCCTCGCCCTCGGCCTCCTGGGCGGGGGAGGCTCGATCCTTACGGTGCCCATCTTCGTCTACGTGATCGGCTATGGAGCGAAGGAGTCCATCGCCATGAGCCTCGCCGTGGTTGGGGCAACCAGTCTCACCGG
Organism: Gemmatimonadota bacterium; assembly: GCA_020350785.1. Taxonomy (GTDB): domain Bacteria; phylum Gemmatimonadota; class Gemmatimonadetes; order Palauibacterales; family KS3-K002. The sequence continues at coordinate 44,966 of CP070722.1, read as the reverse complement.
GGCTATCGGTCACTGGCGCATCGGCAACGTTCATCTCCGCATAGCACTGGTGTTCGGCGCGGTCGCCATGATCGGCACCTATCTTGGGGCGCGCTTGTCCGCCTTTTTCAGCGGGGCCGCCCAGCTGGTGCTCTTCGCGCTGGTGGTACTGGCGGCAGCCTACTTCATGCTGCGTGGTCGGGTGCCCGGCGTCGGCGCGACCGACCACGATCTGCACCTGGCTGACCGGGGGCGGCTGCCCTTCTTCCTCATAGCCGCCGAAGGTCTGGCGGTCGGTGTGCTGACGGGCCTGGTGGGGGTCGGTGGCGGTTTCCTCATCGTGCCCGCCCTCGTGCTACTTGCCAGAGTGCCAATCAAGCAGGCGGTCGGCACATCGCTCTTGGTGATCGCCATGAAGTCGGCGACCGGTTTCCTGGGATATCTTGGCCAGGTGGAAGTGGACTGGAGTTTCATGGGAATCTTCACCGGAGTCGCAATGATGGGGATCCTGACCGGCACCTACTTTGTCCGCTTCGTTCCCCAACAAGCGCTGCGGCGGGCCTTCGCTGTCTTCCTCCTCGTCGTAGGTGCGGCAATCCTCTACCAGAACCGCGCCGTGCTCTGGCCAGGGACCTGGACCGCCGGCGTGCGACCCGGCGGCCCTGAGACTCCTTCGCTGCCCCTCAGCGCCCTGTAGCGCGTCCTCGTCTTCTGGCCTCCCCAACTCCGCTTCGCTAGCTTGTTGGCCGGAAGACTTGGAACCCAAGCGAGTCAATCGGAGGAAAGCATCTAATGAACCTCAGCCGGGAGATCCTTCTACGTGGCTCTCGCAGCCAATGGCTGGCCGCTCAAGTGACGCGTCGCCGCTTCACGCGGAAAGCCGTTCGCCGCTTCATGCCCGGAGAAGACATCGATTCCGCTTTCGCCGCCGCCGATGAACTGGCTGAGAAGTCGATCCCGACGATCCTCACCCTCTTGGGAGAGAACGTCACCAGGCCAGAGGAAGCTGAGGAAGTCGCCCGACACTACGCCGGCGTGCTCGATCAGGCGCGCGCTCGATCGTCTGATACCTATCTTTCCGTCAAGCCCACACAGCTGGGCATCGATCTCGACTTGGGGCACACGGTCGAACGCTACCGCACCCTTGCTGCACAAGCG
>CP070722.1:35004-43729 GCA_020350785.1 Gemmatimonadota bacterium | reverse complement strand
GGCCGTTGCCGAAGTGGCCGGCATCGGGAAGTACGGTGAGCGAACCGTCCGGACCGAACGCCTCGAGGCGCACCAGCCGCTGGGCGAGACCGGGATAGCCACCCCAATCGACGCGGAATAACAGATTGACCGTGTCGGGTCTTGAGATGTCGAGCTCGAGCCAGGCTTCGACGTGGCGGGTCGTCGGGTCGAGGCGCAGCTGGAAGTCGGGGCGCACGCTCGCGCCCAGCTGCGGCGCCGCGCTCTCTCTGGCCGACTGGCCCGCGCTGCTTGCCTCGACGCTCGCCGGCTCCGTCTCGGCCTTCCGGCTTTCGGCGGACCCGCAGGCGAAAGCCACGCTGGCGACGGCAATGCACAACGGACGGATCTTCAACGGTCGGCTGCTGCGGTGAGTGGTAGTCGCACGACGAAGCAAGCGCCTTCCTCACCTTCTCGCAGCGTCACCTCACCATCGTGAGCGCGAACGGTCTGGCGTACCAGAGCGAGGCCGAGGCCGGTGCCCCGCCGCTTGGTCGTAAAGTCCGGATCCCAGAGGCGCTCGGCATGCTCGGGCAGGATCCCCGGGCCGTTGTCGGCGATCGCGACCTCGACATCGGTTTCATGGGTGACGATGGTTACCTCGATGCGGCCGGCGATCTGGCCGCTCAGCGCCTCTACGGCGTTGCCCAACAGATTTCGAAAAGCACGGTTGAGAGCTTCGAGATGGCCCCGAAGCAGTGGGACAGAGTCCTCGACTCGCAGCACGGCCGTCACCGAGTCGGGCACATCACTGCTGATCAACTGGCGCAGCATCTCCTCGAGATCGATCTCGCTCTTCGGGCCTGTGGGAAGGCGACCCAACTGGGCAAATGTGCGGGCGATCTCGTCGAGGCGACCCGCCTCAGCGGAGATCACGGTCAATGACTCCTCAAGCTCATCGGCCTTCCCCTGCCCGGCGAAGTGTCGGGCCTGTCTCAATGCCAGCATCATCGGCGTCAGCGGGTTCTTGAGCTCGTGGGCGACGCGGCGGGCCATCTCGGTCAGACCGCGGAGGCGCTCCGCCTCCAGGGCCTGCTGCTTGCCCTCGGCCAAGCGCTCGGCCATGTGTCGGAAGGCACCGCGCAGCTGCGAGAACTCGGGCGGCCCGACGGACTCGGCCGGCCGCGGCGCCGGCAACGGCTCCTCGCGGGCTAGTCGGTCGGCCCAGTCGACGACCTGGGCGACGGGACGGCTCAATCCTCTGGCGATCTGGCGCGCCGTCCAGGCAGCAATGGCCGCGAGTGAGAGGCCGAGAACCAGGGCCACCCAGGGCAGCGCATCGGAGAGTCGGCCGGCGATGAGGTCCCAGCGCCGGGCAAGTCCCACCGACCTGGAGAGCTCCTCTTCGTGGCGGTTTGCCTTGGCGCGGACCAGTGAGTCGGCCTCGGTCTCGCGCAGCGCATCCAGCAACTCGCCTCCGCTGTCACCGACGCGTCCCCAGGCGCCACCGCCGCCGGCTAGCTCCACGTAGTTGCGCAGGCCCCAAGTCGCCAGGCCCAGCAAGGCCACCGAGGGCACCGCTGAGAGGACAAACAAGATGAGGAAGAGCCGGGTAACGAATGACAGCCGCCCGCGTCGCATCTTCCTGTACGATGGCTCCGGTTAGATGGATTCAGTCGAGGAGCGCGCCATAGGCCTGCGCTGCGACTTCCTGAAAGTCGCCTGATGTGTCGAGCTTCAAGTAGCGCTCGGCTTCGGCGGGGTCGAAGTTCTCATATGCTTTGCGCTGGTCGTCGAGCAACTCGATGCGGCCGTCGGTGACGGAGCGATCGGGTCGCGACAGGCGCGCCCTGAGAGACGGCGCCGAGGCGGTGCATTCGATTATCGCGAAGAGCGCCTCTCGTTCTTCGGCAGCGTCACGCGCCAGTCGGCGGTGCGTCGCTCTCGACCAAGAAGCGTCGAGAATGATCGAATTGCCCCGGGCCAGCTCGCCGCGTGCCTCCTCAATCAAGGCAGTGTAGGTCCGTTCTGTCCACTCACTCGAATAGATGCCCGTGCCAAAGGGAACGCGTTGCTCGGCCGCGGGCTCGAGCCCGGCCAGCTGCTTGCGCACGACGTCGCTGTGAACCACTCGGAACCCGGTGCCACGACCGAGCTCGTCTGAATGCTTGGTCTTGCCGCTCCCCATGATTCCGGCAAACAGAACGAGGCGTGGCCGGAGCTTGAGCGCATCGGCCAGCGCGCGCCGGAAGAAACGGCGCGCCTCGTCGGCGGCCGCTTGCTTTTCCGCAGCGCTGGGTCCGTCCTGGTCGACGACGAAGGACCGGACCTTGCCGCGCACGTAGGCGCGATAGGACTCGTAGAATCGCAGCAGCGGGGGCACGGGCTCATCACTGGAGTGCTGGTAGTAAGCGTCCAGGAACGCCTGTGCCAAGTCGGGCCGGCCGCGCGTCTTGAGGTCCATGGAAAGAAAAGCGGTGTCGGCGAGCGTATCTGAGTAGCGGAATCGCTCGTTGAACTCGATGCAGTCGAGCACGTGTGCCGAGCCGCTCTCCGGGTCGATGAAGATGTCATCGGTCTGTAGGTCGCCATGGCAGTCGCGGACCCAGCCGTCCCGCTGGCGCTCCTCGAAGAGGCGCCCGTAGACACGCATGAAGCGCTCGATCTCGGTCTTGCACTCTTCCCAGGTGTCGTGGGTCAGGGTCCGGCCGATGAACGGTTCGGTCTGCTGGAAGTTCTCGTCCCAGTTGTGGCTGACGGTGTCGATGGAGCCGTACTTGGCGATCTCCGGGGATGTCTCTGCACGCTTGTGGAAGCCGGCGACCAGGCGGCCCAGCTCGTGCATCATCTTGGGCCCCACGGCGCCGGTGTCGATCAGCTTCGCGAGTCGCTGTTCTTCGGGGAGGCGCCTCATAACCACGGCCACCTCCTCGACCAGGGCTGGGGCGCTGAAGCTCAGGTGGCCGTCACGGTCGCGATGGACCGCGGCGAGGTCGAGGTAGATATTGGGAGAGACGCGGCGATTCAACTCGAGCTCGGCGATGGCGGCCGCGCGCCGTTTGGCGAGCGTAGAGAAATCGAGAAAGCCGAGATCGACGGGCTTCTTAACCTTGTAGACATAGTCGCCGGCGAAGAATAGGTGCGAGACGTGCGTCTGAACGTGCTCGACCTGATCGACCTGATGACCGTAGCTCCCGGGGTCAAGAAAGAAGTCGATGACTTCTTGCGGCGTCGCGTTCTGGCTCACTCGGGCCAGATCTCCAGGTCGTTGGCGAAGCGCTCCAGCCGCTGGAGCGTACGGGCACGGATTTCGGAAGGGTCGAGATGCGGTCCGACCTGTTGGCCGCCCTTGATCCAGGGCATCAGCAGCGGCTCGAGGTCGGCGCCGCAGGCGGTGCAACGTTCCGGCCAGTCAACGCTTCGGTGGAGCGGGACGATGTCGTCCTCCAGGCAGTCAACGCAGCGCAGCACTTGCTTGGCGCCCGACCATTTGCCCCGCTTGGCGATGGCCTCCCCGTCGATCTCGACGATGTCCATGCTGAAGTCGACAATGGGCGCGGCGCTGATGTGGCTGCCGACGCCGTAACCGTCCACGACAGAATTGAGCTCACGGATCGCGGCCTCGTCGATTCCGCCGCTGACGAAGATATCGATTTCCTCGTAGCCGCGCAGATCGAGCTCCCAGCGTACCTCGCTGATTAGATCGTAGAAGTCGCCGCGCCGACTCGTGGGCGTGTCCAACCGCAGCGCGCTGAGGTCTGAGCCCAGGGCCTCCGCAACCTCGAGGGCCGCGAACTTCTCGTCTTCGAAGGTGTCGATCAGGGAGATCCGCGGAACCTTCTTGTCGATGACCTCATTGAAGGCCTCGGTCGCGCGGACCGTGTCTCCGATCAGCAGAACCAGCGCATGAGGAATCGTGCCCACCGGATCGGTGCCCAGCAACTCAGCACTCGCGACTACCGCCACGCCGTCACAGCCGCCCAGGAAGGCGGCGCGCTCGATCATCGGGACGATCGCCGGGTGCATCCGCCGCGCCCCGAAACTGATCAGTTTGCGATCGGGCCCGGCAGCCAGGCGGCAACGCGCCGCGCGGGTGGCGATCCCCGACGCCTGGCAGATGAGCCCCAGTACAGCCGTCTCGTAAATACCGAACTCGCGGTAACTGCCCTCGATTTCGAGGACCGGTTCCAGGGGTCGGAAGGCCGCGCCCTCCTCCATGGCTCTCACGTTGACCTCGATGCCGTCCAGCAGGTGGGTGACCTCGGCCAGGCCGGCGAACAAAGCCCACTCCCATTCGTCTGGAAGCGACTTGGCCACGAACTCCGCCCGGACGTAGGCGTCGATGCCCTTGGCGTCGAGAATGGCGGCGGTGCGCTGGAAGTAGACGTCGGTGACGCGCCCGGCTTTGATTTCGTCCGGCGTCGCGATGTGGAATCCGGTCACGCGATCAGCTCTTCTTGGCGGTTTTGGCGAAGAAAGCGCTGTACTTGTGCTCCGACTTGCGGCTCCCGCACTTGGGGCACTTCGGCCTCTTCTTGTCGTGCTCCTCTATGTGCAGGCGAATACTGAAGTTATGTCCGCACTCTTTGCATTGATACTCGTAGAGCGGCATGTGGCCTCCCTTCGGTCGGTTGGCGACCCGGGCTCCTGGCGGCCGGTTGGGGTGACTGAGGAGAAAAGCTAATACCTGCCATGCCCGTGCGGGAGGGGATTGAGGCCGTCCGGTCGGGGTGGCGATTGCCACTTGGACAAACGCGGCGGTGCGGCCAAACCGCGAACATCTGTGGCGTTCACCCGGCTCGGGCTGTTAGCTTAGTAAAGATTCCCTCGATCAGAGAGCTAACGATGAGCGAATCTTCCTGGCGCTGGTGGACGATCGAGCATACAGCCGATCTTGCCATGGAGATCGAGGCCCCATCGCTCGAGCTTCTCTTTCTAGCCGGCGGCCATGGTCTGGTAGGGGTGCTTTGCGGCAGAGAGACAGGCTGCGAAGGGCCGGAGGTGAGGTCGACCTCCTGGCGCGAGCTGGTCCTGGAGGCCACGGACCCGGAGGTCCTGTTCGTCGATTGGCTGCGCGAGCTCCTCTACATCCAGACCAGGGAGGGTATGGTGTTCAGCGGGGCTGAGATCGAGAAGCTGGACGAACGATGCCTCTTCGCCCGAGCCGGCTTTCGAGATCCCGGCGCGGATTCGGAGATCGAGCGCGAGCTGAAGGGCGTCACCTACCATGACCTCCGAGTCGAGAGGCGCGACGGCAAGTGGCACGCCCGCGTCGTCTTCGACCTGTAAGAGATTTCGGTTTCGAGGCTGAGATGGCAGTTGAAGGATACAGGCTGGAGAAGATCGACGACTATCGCTGGCGGGTGCCGCGCACGGGGCCGATGCTGACCGACGGTCTAGTCTTCGCCGACGAGGATTTGATACCGCATATCGAGGGTGACAAGAGCCTGCAGCAGGTGGCGAACGTGGCCTGCTTGCCTGGCATCCAGGGGCCCTCGATCGCCATGCCGGATATCCACTGGGGCTACGGCTTTCCGATCGGCGGTGTCGCCGCGTTTGATCTGGATACCGGCGTCATCTCGCCGGGCGGCGTGGGCTACGATATCAACTGCGGTGTGCGCCTGCTGCGCTCAGACATTCACCAGAAGGAACTACGGCCGCGACTGTCGCGCCTGATGGACCGTCTGTATCAGAATGTGCCATCGGGAGTCGGGGCCTCGCGACCCGATCTGAAGCTGTCGGCTAAAGAGGTGAAGCGGGTACTGCTGAGCGGTGCCGGTTGGGCGGTCGAGAACGGATATGGCTGGGCCCAGGATCTGGATCGTATCGAAGCGAACGGGCGGATCGAGGGCGCCGATCCCGACAACATCTCGGAGCGGGCGTTGGAGCGAGGACGTGCGCAGGTCGGGACTCTGGGGTCCGGGAACCACTTCATCGAGATCGGATACGTCGGGGAAGTTTACGACGAGGTCGCCGCTGCGGCGTTGGGTTTGCAGGTCGGAACGGTGACGGCGTTCATCCACTCCGGGTCACGGGGTCTCGGCTATCAGGTTTGCGACGACTACCTGAAGACGATGCTGCGGGCCTCCGAGAAGTATGGGATCGTGCTCCAGGATAGGCAGCTATGCTCGGCGCCACTGGGCTCCGATGAGGCGCGCCGATACCTGAGCGCGATGCGCGGGGCGGCGAACTACGCTTTCTGCAACCGCCAAATGATGGCGGATCGGGTGCGCGCGACGTTCTCCGAAGTCCTGCGGCAGAGCGCAGAGCGCCTGGGACTGCGCCTGGTTTACGATGTCGCCCACAACATCGCGAAGATCGAGACCCACAGGGTGAACGGTCGTGAGAAGAAGGTTTGCGTTCATCGTAAGGGTGCTACTCGTGCCTTTCCTCCCGGGCACCCGGAAGTGCCGGAAGCCTATCGGCAGGTGGGACAGCCTATATTCATCCCGGGCGACATGGGCCGCTACAGCTACGTGCTCGTGGGAACTGAAGGGGCCTATAACGAGACTTTCGGTTCGACTTGCCATGGTGCAGGCCGCATGATGAGCCGCAAGCAGGCGAAGCGAACCGCGAAGGGCCGGGCGATCGTCCGGGAACTGGAGGATATGGGCATACTGATCAGGGCGGCTTCCCGGGCGACGGTGGACGAGGAGATCTCGGAGGCGTATAAGGACGTGAAGAACGTCGTCGAAGTGGTCCACCGAGCCGGCATCGGGAAGATGGTGGCGCAGCTCAAGCCGCTGGGCGTGCTGAAGGGATGAGAATGGCGGAACTGAAGAAGGTCTTGGCGGCGAGCGATGGTAGCGAGCACGGCTTGAACGCGATCGTGACGGCCGCCAGCTGGGCGCGGCGCGCCGGAGCCCGCTTCGAGGCCGTCACCGTGGTGGAGGTGCTGCTTCTGCCGCCGGCGCATGCGCCGCCGGGGGTGGATGCGACGGAATTCGAGCCGGCGCTCGTGACCGAGGCCCGAGAGAGCCTGGAAGGCCAGGTTCGACAGGCTGGCGCGCCTCAGGCGCCGTTGCACGTCCGGGCCGGGCTGGCGCCACAACTGGTCAACCGGGTGGCCGATGAGGTCAAGGCGGATCTCCTGGTGGTGGGCGCCGACCCACAGCCGGCGCTGACGCGGAGCCTGGTCGGATCGACGGGCCGTCGCATCCTCTATCTGGCGGATCGCCCCGTGCTGCTTGCCAGCGAGCCGCGCCGTGAGCCCTTCCGCCGGGTCCTTGCTGCGGTCGACCTGTCCGAGAAGTCAGGTGCGGTGCTCGAGGGCGCTTGGGCAATCGCGAGGGGCGACGGGGCGGCTCTGCGGGTGCTGTATGTCCTCGAACCGTTGCCGCTGATGCTGGCGCGGAAGGCCTTGTACGAGGAGTCGGAGCGCCGGAGGCACGGCGAGGACCAGATGCGCCAGGTCTTGGCAGCGGCCGGATTGCAGAAGGAGCGAACGGTAGACGAGCGGATGAGGCAGGGCCACGCCGGCCGCGAAATCCTTCAGGAGGCCCAGGATTGGGATGCAGATCTGATAGCGGTCGGCACGCATGGATTCGGTTTTTTTGATCGATTGCTCTTCGGCAGCACGGCGCTCTACGTGTTGCGGCACGGACAGCGGTCGACGCTGGTCGTGCCCGGGCAGCCAGTGCCGCCCGACACGATGAAACGGCGAGGGAGACCATGGACAACCTGACGCGCGTGCTGGCGGCTACGGACGGCAGTGAGCACGGCTTGCGCGCGGTGGTGACGGGCGCTGAGTACGCGAGTCGATCGGGTGCGAGTCTCGATGTGGTGAGCATCATCGAGACCCGCATCTTCCCTCTGGGTATCGAGCCCGCTCAATATCACGATTCGCTGGCGGAAGAGTATCACCAAGCAGCCACGAAACAGATCGCGGCGGCGGGCGGCAGCGAGGTGCCCGTGCATGTGCGGAGCGGGCTGGCGGCCCCACTGATAACGCAGGTTGCCGAAGAACTCGGAACCGACCTTCTGATCGTGGGCGCACACCCACGGCCCGCGGTCGCGCGTATTCTGGTGGGCTCGACGGCGGAACGGGTGCTGAGACTGGCCCGCTGCCCGGTGCTGGTGGCGACGGAGCCGCGCCACGAGCCGTTCAGCCGGATCCTGGCCGCAATCGACCTGTCCGCTCAGTCGCGCCGAGTCCTGCAGACCGCGGCCAAGCTTGCCCAGATCGACCGGGCGGGGTTTCGGGCGCTTTACGTTCAAGATCGCTTGACGCCCATGCTCCTGGAGGCGGCACTGTTCGACGAGAAGGAGTCGCGTCATCACGCGCGGAGCCAGTTCAGCAAGACATTGGCTGATGTGAGCCTGCCATCCGAATTGATGATGAGTCGCGAGATCCGTGAGGGCCATCCGGGTCATGAGATTCTCCACGAGGCGGAAAGCTGGAAAGCCGACCTCATCGTGATGGGGTCGCACGGATTCGGCTTCTTCAACCGACTGCTGCTGGGTAGCATCTCGCTCTACGTGCTGCGGCACGGACACACGTCGGTCGTTGTCGTGCCACGGAGCGAGGGTGAGGCGTAACCGTTCGGGGATTGAGGGCTCTCAGCCAGCCAGCACCGTCGAGTTCGACTCGACGGCGAACGTGGGGATTTGGAGGCGGCTGATGTCGAAGATGCTGGGAATCGCCGCGCTGACTCTGGCCGGTCTGGGGTCGGCGTCGCCCAGCCTCGGCCAGGAAGGGCGTCCTGATGGAGAAGCGCTGGCCAAGGTCGTGAAGGAGATAGAGGCGCTGGACAGGATGCGCTCGCGC
>CP070722.1:10835-34904 GCA_020350785.1 Gemmatimonadota bacterium | reverse complement strand
GCGGGTACTCAGTTCTATCTGAAAGTAGGGACGTCGGGGACGGGCGGCATGGGGTTGAACGTTCCCTTTACCCACTCGGAGCAGCGCCCGTCCAACATGCTGCTCGCCAAGTCGAGCGTGGCCGGGGCACACTCGCTCTTGCTCTTCCTGACCGCGCGGACTCCGGGTGCGCCTGCGGTGAAGGAAATCAAGCCGACGGCGGCGATTGCTTGGAAGCGGATCGGAGTTGGCCCGTTGAATTGGCGTGGCAAGGCGATCGAGCGTTACGATGCCACCGAGACCGTTCCGCTCGAGTCAGCGCTCGATGATGACAAGGTGGCCTGGCGGAAGCTCGCCGGTCGGTTGGAGGCCGTATACATCGATATGGGCGAGAACGGTCTATTCAGTCGGGATGAATTCGAAACGATCTCGGCGCTCGGGATGATGGAGTTGGTGACGCCGGAAGAGATTGCGACGACGGTCCTGCGTGAGATCCGCGGCAAGCCCACCGGCCTCGACATAGTCTCCGCCCTGGACGGTGCGGCCATGGGGCCAACCTACCGGGGTGGCGTGTTGCGCGAGCTGGCGTTGCGCCGCCTGGAGGAACTGGAGGCGGAGACGGGAACGCGCAGCGTCGCCTTCGAGATGCTGGGCCCGCCCCGCTTGAGCAAACTGCTGCTGGAGGCTCATATCTTGGAGCGGCTCTTCGGGACCCTGGAGGCTGCTGCCAAGCTCGATCCGCGAGAGACCTCGAAGCGTGCCGAGGAGCTGCTGGCCGGCGACGAGAACCTCAGGGTCGCGATCTTGTCGATCGGATTGCCGATCTTGAGCGCGGACGGCGCCACGATTCGCCGGGGGCCGGCGTTGAAAGCCAGGCCGGATCGGGGTGGCGACATCGACGATCGCTTGATCTCGCGCGGCTGGGTGGACCTGCGGCCTCAGAACTGGCAGCTGTGGCGTGATCGGGTCCGCCGCTACCTGACGGAGAGCGCCGAGGCGCCAGATCCCGACGAGGGGTCGATCGCTGATCTGGACCTGGCAAGCCGCAGCAATCGCATCAGGCCGGGCGCAGCGGCCGCCTGGATATTCAAGCGTGAGGATGGTGGCGAGCGAGTCAAGCGCTGAGGACGTGTTCTTGGGAGATCGAGATGCAAGGTGAGAGTCTGAGCGCTGGAAAGCCGGGCGGGCCCGGAGCCGGTTTCAGAGCGGAGTTCGATCCGCTGGTCAGCACGGCGGGCCGCGAGCTTACCGGGCTGATCACGGCCCAGGTGGCGCGCCGCATCGTCGGCCAGGAGTACATGGTCGAGCGGATTCTCTTGGGCCTGCTCACGGGTGGGCACGTGCTCTTGGAGGGCGTGCCGGGCCTCGCCAAGACGCTCGCCGTGCGGACGATTGCCGAGACGGTCGACACCAGCTTCCAGCGTATCCAGTTCACACCCGACCTTCTCCCGGCCGACCTGATCGGCACGATGATCTACAATCAGCGGAGCGGTGAGTTCGAGCCGCGCCGCGGCCCTGTGTTCGCCAATATCGTGCTCGCCGACGAGGTGAATCGAGCGCCTGCCAAGGTACAGTCGGCTTTGCTGGAGGCGATGCAAGAGAAGCAGGTGACCTTCGGCGGCCGCACCTTCGAGCTGGACGAGCCGTTCCTGGTGCTGGCCACGCAGAACCCGATCGAGCAGGAAGGTACTTATCCACTTCCCGAGGCACAGGTCGATCGCTTCATGTTGAAGGTCAAGATCGGCTACCCGTCGCGGGAAGAGGAGAAGGAGATCATGCGCCGTATGTCCACCGGCGAGCCGATCCCTGTGGAAGTGGTGAGCGGGCCGCAGGCGCTGTTGGAGGCTCGGCAGGACATCGTCAGACTCTACATGGACGATAAGATCGCCGACTACATCGTCGATATCGTTCATGCCACCCGGAACCCATCCGACTACGGCCTGCCCGAGCTGGAGCCGCTAATCGAATACGGCGCTTCGCCGCGCGCCAGCATATACCTATCGCAAACGAGTCGAGCGCACGCCTTCCTGCGTGGCCGCACGTACGTCATACCGGATGACGTCAAGGCCGTCGCCCACGATGTTCTGCGACATCGCATCATCACGACCTACGAGGCGGAGGCGGAGGAGGTAACCTCGGACGAGATCACGCGACGCGTTCTGGAAGCCGTCGAAGTTCCGTAGGCGGGAGAATGAATCGGCCAACCGGCACGCAGGCTGTGCCCCGCGAGGTGCTGCGCCAGGTCAAGCTCATCGAACTGCGGACGCGCGGACTGGTCAACACCGTCTTCAGCGGTGAGTACCAATCGGTGTTCAAGGGTCAGGGGATGGAATTCGCCGAGGTGCGTGAGTACGTGCCCGGCGACGAGTACCGCACGATCGATTGGAACGTGTCGGCCCGCATGGGGCATCCCTACGTCAAGAAGTACACCGAGGAGCGGGAACTGACCGTCCTGTTCGCCGTCGACCTCTCGGGGTCCGAGCAGTTCGGCACGCGCGGCCGCTTCAAGGCGGAGCTGGCGGCGGAGATAGCGGCCGTCATCGCCATGGCGGCGATCAAGAACAACGACCGTGTCGGTCTGTTGCTGTTCAGCGATCGGATCGAGCTGTTCGTTCCACCCAAGAAAGGGCGGCGGCATGCCCTTCGCCTGATCCGTGACCTGCTGGTCTTCGAGCCTGCGGGCAAAGGCACGAGTCTTTCCGTCGCCCTGGACTACATCGGACGGATCCAGCGTCATCGGGCCATCGTATTCTTGATCTCCGATTTCCTCGATAGCGGTTTCGAGGCGCCACTCAAGATCGTGAGTCGGCGGCACGACCTCGTGGCCGTCACGGTCTCGGACCCGCGCGAGCGAGTGCTACCCGATGTGGGAGTAATCGAGCTTTATGATGCCGAGGACGACCAGCGGGTCGTTCTGGACCTCGGCGATCGTTTCGTGCGCGAGCAGTTCGAGTACCTGGCCACGGAGGAAGAGGTCCGCCTGCGGCGCCTGTTGAGACGACTCTCGATCGATCAGATCGAGATCGAGACCGATCGCAGCTACGTGCAACCTCTCATCGAGTTCTTTCGGGCGCGCGAGCGGAAACTGGCCAGATGATCGCCGCCTTGCTCACCGTCCTCCTGGGGTTCGTCCAGGTCGCATCCTCCGGCGAAGAGGATATAGAGGTACGTGTCTCGCTGGCGCCCGATACCGCCCGAGTTGGAGAGCGTACCTGGCTCACCGTGAGCGTTAGCGGAGTCGCGGAGGCTGACGAGATCCACTTTCCGGAACTCCCCGATACGGGCTCGGTGGTGGGGCTTGGTGTGCCACGCGTCCTCCACGACCGCTCGGCCGGGACCAGATCGGCTCGCTATGAGCTTGCAGCCTGGCAGATAGGTGACCTGGAGCTACCGCTGGGCGACGTGCGCGTGACGAGGGGCGCGACCGAGATCCTTCTGCCGCTGGCTTCGGTACGGCTGCACGTCGTATCCGTGCTGCCGGCGGACGCCGCGCTGGACGGCCTGGCCTGGCGGCCGCCCGCCGATGTCGTCGGCCCCAACTGGAGCCTGGCCGAGAGGCTGGCGGCCGCGCTACTCGCACTGGCACTCGTCCTCGGCCTGCTGGCCTATCTGCGACGGCGAGGTGCCGCGCAGCCGCCGCCCCGAGAGCCGCCGAGACCGCCGCGCGAGCGAGCCTTCGACGCGCTGGCGGCGCTGCGGGCGGGCGGGTTGCTGGCGGCAGGCGAGTTCAAGGCGTTCTACTCCCATCTGTCCCGGATCGTCAGATCCTTTCTGGCCGAGATGGCGCCGGGTTGGAGGCTGGACCTGACGACCCGCGAACTGATGAGCGTGGCTCAGAGCGGTGGCTTGAGCGAGACCGAGGCGCTGGTGCTGGGAGGCCTCCTCGGCGGCGCCGACATGGTCAAGTTCGCCCGGCGCCGGCCCACTCGCAGCGAGGCCGAGGCAGCGCTGGAAACCGCGCGCCGCTGGATCGCGTCCTTTCAGCCGGTCGTTGTGCAGGCGCCTTCCCGGGAGCAGCCGATCGAGAAGCCCGAAGGGGGAGGTGAAGCGCTCACGGCGTTGGACGCGATCTTCGCCGAGAGTGCAGGCCAGGGAACGGAGGAGACAGCGCGATGATCTTCGCGACGCCATCGGCGTTCCTCTTGCTGGTTGTCTTCCCGCTGTGGTTCATCTGGCGAAACAAGCGGAGCGGCTTTCGTTATTCGCGTGGCGATGTGGCGGTGCGAGCCGGCCGGCCGCTGACGCGGTGGTTTGCCTCCTTGCCGGGTCTTCTGCGTGGTTTGGCGGTCTTCGTGCTGATCGTCGCTCTGGCGCGGCCGCAGACCGGCGTGGCCACCGAGGAGATCGAGGCCGAGGGCATAGCGATCGCGCTGGTGATGGACATCTCAAGCTCAATGCTGGCTTTGGATATGCAGCCGCTGGATCGCCTGGAGGTGGCAAAGCGCACCGTGCTCGAGTTCGTCCGAAGTCGCGAGTACGATCGCATCGCTTTGATCGCATTTGCCGGCGAGGCGTTGACCCAAGTCCCGTTGACCATCGACTACGGGATCATCGAGCGCTCGATCAACAACCTGCGTGTCGATCTGTTGGAGGACGGCACGGCCATCGGGACCGCGTTGGCCACGGCGGCGAACCGACTGCGACGCGCGCAGGGCTCGTCCAAGGTCGCGATCCTGCTGACCGACGGCGAGAACAATCGAGGCGAAGTGGACCCGATCACGGCGGCGCGCGCGGCCGCGGCCTTCGGTATCAAGACCTACACGGTGGGTGTCGGAAGCGAGGGTGTGGCACCGGTCCCCATAGGCCCGGGTCCATTGGGCACCGAGTATGCCAACATGAGGGTACACCTGGATGAGGATCTGCTGCGCCGGATCGCCACAATCACGGGCGGCCAGTATTTTCGCGCGACCAACGCTCGCGCGCTGGAGGAGATCTATCAGCAGATCGATCGGCTCGAACGGACGCCGGTGAACGTCCGCCGCTACATCGAGTTCAACGAGCACTTTCGGCCGTTCATCCTGTTGGCCGTGGTGTTGGTGCTGGCGGAGTGGCTTCTGCGGGCGCGCCGCTTCCCGCTTTATGTCTAGGAACGCGCAGACTGCGGTTGGAGGGCGTGCATGAGGCTCGAGCTGGCCGCCTGGATCTGGTTCGGTGTCGCGAGCGCGGCAACCTGCGTTCTGCTCGTCCATCTGTGGCAACGCCGGCGACGCGGCGCGCTGGATGCATTGGGCAGTTCGGGCATGCTCGAACGATTGACGCCGATCGATCTCACGGGCGCGCCGTACCGACGCGGCGCGCTGCTGGCTGCGGCGCTGGTGATGACGGGCTTGGCGCTGGCAGGTCCCCAGTGGGGCGCTCAGCAGGTGGAGGAGCAGACCCGGGCCCTGAGCGTTGTGCTGGCCTTCGACATCTCGGAGTCAATGTGGGCCGAGGACGTGCAGCCGAATCGCTTGGAGCGGGAGCGACTGGAGGGACGCCGTTTAGTGAGGGAGCTGGCTGGCCACCGCATCGGCCTCGTAGCGTTCGCGGGGTCGGGCTATCTTCTGGCGCCGCTCACGATGGATCAGGGGGCCCTGAACCTCTTTCTGGATGCCCTGGACCCGACGCTGGGAGGAACGCCGGGATCGTCAGCGGCCGCGGCGATTCGTGAAGGGCTGTCGGTTCTGCGTGAGGACGGCGTTGAGAGCGGTGATCGTGCCATCATTATCCTGAGCGACGGCGAGTCGCACGATGAGGAGAGTGAGGTGTTAGAGATGGCGCGTGCTGCCGCCGCAGCGGGCGTGAGGATCTACGCGCTCGGTGTCGGGAATGAGAAGGGCGAACCAATCCCCCTTCACGATCGTTTGGGTGAGCGGATTGGCGGGTTCAAGCGAGATGGCGATGGTGAGGTGATTCTCAGCCGCTTGATGCGGGAACCACTCGCCAGCGCCGCCGAGCTGACGGACGGGTTCTGGGTGCGGGTCGACGAGGGCGGCGTAGGACGCGTGGCGAGCGCGCTGTCGGAGCTGGAACGCGGGCGCGCCGACGTGACGAGGGGATTGCGTTGGACCCCCAGGTTCCAATGGTTCGTGGCCGTGGCTCTCGCATTGCTGATGATCGACTGGGCTTGGGCGTGGAGGCAGCGATCGTGAGGCCAGCCGTCGTGATTCTGATCGTGGCGATTGGCGTCGGCTTGCGCTTCCTGGCCCAGGAGCCGAAGGGCAATCGTGCCTACAGGGGCGGGCGCCTGGGCGAGGCCGCGGAAAGCTACAGGGAAGCGCTGGCCAAAGGGGATGCCTCGCCGCGGCTCCACTACAATCTGGGCACGACGTACCTGCGGCTGGGCGAAGCAGAGAGCGCGAGGGAGAGGCTTGGCGTCGCACTGCAGGCGCAAGCTCCCGAGCTGAGAGCGAGGGCCTTTTACAATCTCGGCAACGCCTACTCTCAGGAGGTCGCCACGCCGACACCCGAAAGCCTGCGTGCGGCTATCGAAGCGTATCGCCGCTCGCTGTTGCTGGAGCCTGGGAACGAAGACGCCCGCTGGAACCTCGAGCTGGCGCAGCGGCGGCTGGCCGAGCTGGAGCGCCAGCCTCCCCCTTCGGGCGGACAGGAGGGTGCCGCTCCTTCCCGGCGCGGCGAGGACAGCGACAGCGGGGCGGGCAGCGGCGCCGGCGAGTCGCCGCAGACGCTCCCGCAACCGGGCTCGGAACAGGCTGAGGCGGGCGTCCAGCTCGGAACCGGCGAAGCGCCCTTCCCACGGGAGCTGGCGGAGCAGGTGCTGCGGGCCGTCGAGGAACGCGAGCGCGCTCTGCAGCGCGAGAAGCTGCGGCGCCAGAGGAGCCGGGTAACCGGGCCCGACTGGTGATGGGAGAGATCCTGCTCTTGCTGGCTTTGCTGTCCCAGGCGCGACAGCAGGATGAGGTTCAGGTCTCCGCCGGTCTGAATCGCTCGAGCGCGCAAGTCGGGGATGTGGTGATTTTAACGGTCACGCTGCGGGCCCCCGGCCTGCGCACGCCGGAGATCGAGGATCCTGAGCTCGAAGGGCTCGAGGTTCTGGCAAAGAACGACCGCTCGACGTTCCGCTACTCGGCGTCGCTGGGCACGCTGCGCGAGCTGTCTCGGGAGTACAGCCTGCGGGTTCTGCAAGCCGGCGAACTCACCATCCCACCGATACGCGCTATCGTTGAGGGCGAGCTTTACGAGACCGAGGCCTTGAGGCTGGTCGCGGAGCGGGAGGGCGAGTCGTTCGAGCTGCCGGGGGGGCTGGGCCCGCGGCCGGAGGAAGAGGTGGCCGTTCGTTTGTGGGTCGAGCCGGAGACGGCCTACGTCGGCCAGCAGGTCACTCTCACGGTCGGCGCCTTCTTCGATCCCTTGGTGCGGACGCGGTTGCAACGCCAGCCGGAGTATCGACCGCCGGAAGTGCAGGGCTTCTGGACGGCGGATTTGCCGGGCTCGGCTCGGCCCGAGCGCCGGGTGGTCGGCCGACGCGAATACTTCATTCAGATCTACCGGCGGGCGCTCTTTCCGCTGAGCCCGGGCACGATCGAGATACCGCCGGCCGCGGTGACTTATGAGGTGCGTCGCGGCTTGGTCTACGCGCCGGAGACGTTCCAGGTAGAGAGCTTCCCGGCCAGCGTGGTGGTGCGACCACTGCCACGTGTGGGTGTGCCGCCTGACTATGGTGGTGCGGTCGGCCGCTACGAGTCGAGGGTCGAATTTGACCGCGCCGATCTGCGAGCTGGTGAAGCCGTCAGCTTGACGCTGGAGGTGGTCGGATCCGGCAACCTGAACTCGCTGTCGCGCCCGGTGCTTCCGGAGATCCGAGGGGTGCGGGCGTACGAGAGCGGAGAGGATGCGGAGGTTCAACTGCGCGGAGTCGAGTTTGCCGGACGGAAACGCTTCTACTGGGTGTTGGTCCCGGAGCGGCCCGGCCAGTATGTCGTTCCGCAGCTGCGCGTGCCCTATTTCGATCCCGTGGAAGCCAGTTACTACGTGGCCGAGACCGAGCCGATCTCGCTGTTAGTCGAGGCGGCGCCGCTGTCCGTTCCGGGCACCGCGTCGGGTGGGGCAGCCATCCGCTTCGTCCGAGCCACGGTCGCTCGTGAACCTCTGGAGCCCCACCGGCGACCGGTGTTTTGGCTGCTCCAGGCCATCCCGCTTGTCCTCCTTGGCCTCGTCGTCGGATTTGACCGGGTTCGTCGGCGACTACCTGCCATGGCTCGGAATCGTCCCCAGCGACGACGGCGAGTGCTGCGGGACCTGCGTCCAGCGGCCGCATCCGGCGATGCCGCGTTCTTCGGCCAGCTCCGGACGCGCGTGCTCCAGTGGTTGTCGTGGCGCCTGCACTTGCCGGAGCTACCGACTCAGGGGGTGGTTAAAGTGCAGCACGCGCTGGAGGACTCGGGTGTGCCGCCGCCGTTGGCGCTCGAGGTGATCGAGCTTCTGGATGGCTGTGGTCGCTTGCGATACGCGCCCGACCCGGCGGGCTCCGCGGCCGCGCTCGCCTACCTGGCGAAGGCAGAGAAGCTGTTGGCGCAGGTGGACCGGGAAGCCGTATCCGAGAAGCGTCTGCGCAAGGCGCCCGGATCCGGAGCTCTCGCTCTCGCACTAATTGTTTCCGTCGCTGCGCTCAGCGGCGGAGCGCGGCCGCTCCCCGGGCAGGACGATGTCGAAGATATGGCGGTGCGCTGGTTACAGGAGGGAGTGGCCGCCTACGGCGTGGCCGAGTACGCGCAGGCCGCTCAGCTCTTCGAGCGGGCGCTGGCGGCCAGGCCGCGCGACCCCAATCTGTTGTACAACCTGGGCAACGCCTATTACGAGCTCGATCGCCGCGGAGACGCGGTCGCCTACTGGGTCCGGGCGATTCGCATCCGTCCCCGGGACGGCGACGCCCGGTTCAACCTACGGCTCGTGGTTGGTGAAGACCCCGTCTTGGGCGCTGCGCTGCCTCCCTTGCCTCTGTCCCAAGGTGAGCTGGCGGCGCTGTTCACGGTACTGTGGTTCGGGGGCTGGACGGCGATGATCACCCGTCGGCGTTGGCGCCGGGGCTATCTCGCCTTCGGCGGCGGTTTCTTGCTCGTTCTGGCCGCACTCACGGCCACCCTGCTGCTTTACCCGCGAGCGGAGTACGCGATCGTCACAAGTTCCTCTGCGTTGGTGCGGGCCGGGCCGGTGCCGCAGAGCGAGATGGTAGCCTCCCCAGCGCCGGGTACCGGCTATCGGGTGCAGAGCGAGCGCGGCAACTGGCTGCGAGTGTCGCGGAGCGGTGACACGGAAGGGTGGATCGAGCGTCGGCAGGTCACGATCATCGACTGACAAATCGGGCGGGCGCCTCCGGATCAGCTCTCCTCGTCCTCGATCAGCGGGACGAATCTGCAGCGCGTGATGAATCGCCGCTCGAAGGAATTACCGTGGCGGCGGATCTGATAGAGATCCTGATCAGGCGGCCCTCCCACCGGGATTACCAGGCACCCGTCATCGACGAGTTGCTCGAGCAGTGCGGGGGGGACGTGGGCGGCGCCGGCTGTCACCATGATCGCGTCGAAGGGCGCCTCTTCCGACCAACCCCGGGATCCATCACCGATCCGAAAGCGAATGCTGGAGTAGCCCAACGACTGGAGCAGCTCCATTGCGGCTTGGGACAGTTCCGAGATACGCTCCACCGTATAGACCCTGGCGGCGATTTCGGCCAGGACCGCAGTCTGGTAGCCGCTGCCGGTGCCGATTTCGAGGACGCGGCTGTTCGCGGTGAGCTCGAGGGCCTCGGTCATGGCGGCGACCATGTAGGGCTGCGAGATGGACTGCCCGGCGCTGATAGGCAGGGCGGTGTCTTCGTAGGCGAGGCGGAGATGATCTGCGGCCACGAAACGGTGGCGCTCCACCCGCTCCATGGCCTCCAGCACGAGGCGATCTTCGACGCCACGACGCCGGATCTGCCTCTCTACCATCTCCTGCCGCGCTGCGGCAAAGTCGAAGTTGTGCAACGGTTAACGGGGCCGCTCGGGTAAAATGGCGCGGTACGTCCATTCTGCTTGGCGCTCAGAGGTTTCGCAAGCGTGCTTGACCCGGGTTCGCGCCTGCCGGTAGGTTCGACGCACGATGAACACACCGAGCTCCGAACGGGTTCGACTGACGCAATACAGCCACGGCGCCGGTTGAGCTTGTAAGCTGGGTCCGGCGGACCTGGCCAAAGCGCTGCAAGCGCTGCGCGGCGAAGTGACCGCGGACGTCCTGGTTGGCCTCGAGGCGCCCGACGACGCCGGGGTGTATGCTTGGGACGCGGAGCGCGCGCTGGTCACGACGGTCGATTTCTTTACTCCCATCGTCGACGATCCCTACTCCTTCGGGGCGATCGC
This sequence comes from Gemmatimonadota bacterium, assembly GCA_020350785.1. Lineage (GTDB taxonomy): Bacteria > Gemmatimonadota > Gemmatimonadetes > Palauibacterales > KS3-K002. The sequence goes on along the minus strand of CP070722.1, from coordinate 24,591 downwards.
CGCGGCCAACGCCCTGAGCGACGTCTACGCCATGGGCGGCCAGCCGCTCTTCGCTTTGAACATCATCGCCTTCCCGTCCGAGCTCGATGCGGCGATCCTGATCGAGATAATGCAGGGCGGTCGCGACAAGGCTGCGGAAGGCGGAGTGGTGGTGATCGGCGGCCACTCGATCGACGACAACGAGCCCAAGTACGGCATGGCCGTGATCGGTCAGGTGCACCCGGACCGCATCTACCGGAGGGGCGACGCTCGTCCGGGGGATCGCCTGGTGTTGACCAAGGCGTTGGGCACCGGTGTGATAGCCACCGCGATCAAACGGGAGGCAGCGCCGCCGGAGGCCGAGCGTTCGGCGATCGAATCGATGGTTCGGCTGAACCGCCGGGCTCTGGAGCTTGCGCGGGGCTGCGATGTGAGCACCGTCACCGACGTCACCGGCTTCGGGCTGCTCGGCCACCTGCTGGAGTTGGCTCGGGCGAGCCGGGTAGGAGTAAGAGTGGAAGCGTCCGCGGTCCCGCGATTGCCGCACGCCCTCGAACTTGCCGAAGCCGGCTTCGTGCCCGGCGGCACGACCCGAAACCGTGACTTCGTCGAGCCGTTCACCCGCTGGGTCGGTGAGCTGAGTGAGGCGGAGCGGCTGCTGTTGTGTGACGCTCAGACCTCCGGCGGCCTGCTCATCTGCGTGGTGGCGTCGGAGAGCGACGACCTCGTGGAGGCGCTGCGGCGCGAAGGGCACGCCGCAGCGGCAATCGGAACCCTTAGCGATGGTCCGGCCGGCGTGATCGAGGTCGTCTGAAGTGCGTGATCTCAGATCTCAGCGGCGCCAGAACTCGGGATGGAACAACAACAGCACCGTGTAGATCTCCAGTCGGCCGAGTAGCATCAACAGACTGAGAACCAGCTTGCCGAGCGCCGGCATCCAGGCGTAGTTCGCCGCCGGCCCCACCGCCGCCAGCCCGGGCCCGACGTTCCCGATCGAGGCAGCGGAGGCGCCGGCCGCCGTCACCAGGTCCACGCCCATGATCGTGAGCAGCAACGCGCCGGCAATGAAGGACGCCACGAATAGCAGCATGAAGGCGAGGATGTTGAGGATGACGCCTTCGGGGACGGCCTTGCCGCCGACGTGGGTGATGATCACGGCGCGCGGGTGAAGGTGCTTGCGTAGCTCGGCCATGCCTTGCTTCAGGGCTGCCCAAAGGCGAAGCGTCTTGATCCCGCCGCCGGTCGAGCCTGCCATGCCGCCGACGAACATCAGAAAGACCAGCAGTACTTGTGTGGCGGCCGGCCAGAGCACGTAGTCCGCTGTCGCGAAGCCGGTGGTCGTTCCGATCGACACGACCTGGAAGGCGGACGAGCGGAACGCCTCCTCCAGGGAGTCGAAGGTGCCGGCCAAGAGGTGGGCGCCCAGGATGATGACCGTGGCCGCTCCCAAGAGCAGCGTGTAGAATCGCCACTCCTCGTCGGCGAATGCCGACAACGGCTTGCCGCGCAGCGTTCGGTAGTGGAGAGTGAAGTTCACGCCGGCCAAGTACATGAACAGGATGGTCACGTACTGGATGTACGGCGAGCTGAAGGCGCCGATCGATTCAGTGCGCGGAGAAAAGCCTCCGGTCGGCATCGTGCCGAAGGCGTGGGTAACTGCGTCGAACAGGTCGAGGCCACCGATCAGGTAGAGGATGACCTGTGCGGCGGTCAATCCTACGTAGACGCGCCAGAGAATCGATGCCGTCTGCGAGATCCGCGGCTGTAGGCGGTCGGGGGTCGGGCCGGGGACCTCGGCGCGAAACAGCTGCATGCCGCCCACCCCGAGGAAGGGGAGCACCGCGACCACCAGCACGATGATGCCCATGCCGCCCAGCCACTGGCTGAAGTCACGCCAGAACTGGATGCCGCGGGGCAACGAGCTGGGGTCAGGAAAGATCGAGGCGCCGGTGGTGGTGAACCCGGAGATCGATTCGAAGAAGGCGTCAACGGGGGAGGCGAGCCCGGAAAACCAGAAGGGCAAGGCGCCGAAGACCGCGGCCCCCAGCCAGGCCAGAGTCACGATCAGGTAGCTCTCCCGGATGCTGAGGTCCTTGGGCCTCGCGGTGAGGCGATTGGCGGCCAGACCGAAGACGATGGCGACGGCAGCGGCCGAGAACAGCGGGATCGTGTCGGGTCCGTGGTACAGCCAGGCGACGCCGCCCGATATTGCCATGGCGACTCCCACGGCTGTGACGATCACGCCGACGACGTGGAAGAGATCGCCGAGGTCTGTCGATCGGACCAGGTTCACTGGAACAGCTTCTCGACGGCGCTGACCGCGTCCGGGAGTGCCAGGAGGGCGACCTTGTCACCGTGTGCAAGAGCGATCTGGCCGGACGGCACGATCACCTCGTTTCCCCGGATCACTGCGCCGACCAAGCTGTTGTCGGGGAAGTCGATTTCGGCCAGGGTGCGTCCCGCGACGCGGCTGCCCGGCTCGATACTGAATTCGATGACCTCGGCATCGATACCGCGTAGCGCCGCGACGGCGTGCACGATCCCGCGGCGCACGTATTTGAGAATCGTGTTGACGGCTGACAGGCGCGGTGAGATGGCGGCATCGATCCCGACCTTACGCACGAGCGGGATGTAGTCGATCTTGTTGATCAAGGCGACGACTTTCCGGACGTGCTGCTCTTTTGCCAGCAGGCTGGCAAGCATGTTGGTGTCATCGCTGCCGGTCAGAACCACGAAGCCATCGATCCCCTCCACGCCCTCCATCTCCAGCAGGTCCATGTCGGTGGCATCGCCGTGTAGGACGAGCGTCTTCTTGAGCTGTTCGGCCAGTTGCAGGCAGCGCGCGCGATCGGCCTCGATGATCGTACACTCGATGTCGTGATCCTGGAGAATGTTTGCCAGATAGACGGCGTGGCGTCCGCCTCCCGCGATCATCACACGGCGCAGCTTGAACTTGTGGTAGCCGGCCAGCTCCAGGACTCGCGGCATCTGGCGCGACTCGCCGATGATGTATACCTGGTCGTCCGCCTCGAAGCGATCGCTGCCGCGCGGCACGATGGTCTCACCTTCGCGCGAGATCGCCGCCGTCAGGAAGCGCCGGTCCGGAACCATGGCCGAGACCTCGACGAGGGTGCGACCGACGACCGGGGCCTCGGGCAGGATCCTGAGCCCCACGACCTGAACCCGTCCGCCCGCGAAGAACGCCAATTCGCTGGCGGCCTCCAATTGAAGCAGCTGGTAAGCTTCGCGAGCGCACTCCAGCTCGGGGTTGATCATCACGTCGACGCCGCGCTGAGCGGTGCGCAACACACCGGATTCGTTGAAGTAGTCGGGGTTCGACACCCGTGCGACCTTGACGTCGATGTTGTAGTGCAGCGCCGACATGCAGGCGATCAGGTTCACTTCATCGACGCTGGTGACCGCCGCCAGCAGATCGGCCTGGGCGATACCGGCCCGCTCCAGAACCGGCAGGCTGGCACCGTTGCCGACAACGGTCATGATGTCGAGCTGATCCTGCGCGTAGGCGAGTCGCTCGGCGTCGCGGTCCACGAGCACGATGTCGTGGCCCTCTTCCGAGAGGTGTTCAGCCAGATGGAAGCCGACGGCACCGGCTCCGACGATCAGTATTCGCATTCGAACGCTCAGTAGGGATGCCCTGCCCGCCGATCGGCGGCTTCGCGCACCGGGTAACTTCGCTTGGCCGCGGCAACTGTCAAGCTGTGGAGGGTTGACGGTGAGTTTGCCGGGCAGGTATAGTCGAGAGACGGGGCCCGTAGCTCAGTTGGTCAGAGCAGCCGACTCATAATCGGTAGGTCGCAGGTTCGAGTCCTGCCGGGCCCATCGCCAGTTAACCGAGCGGTTAAGAGGTATGTCCCTGAACCTACGACGCACCCTCTGCGGCCTGATGGCCGCCCTCGGTATCGCCCTAATGATGCCGCTGGCCGTCAATGTGCGGCGCATCTCGGCGGAGCTGGAAAGCGATCCAACCGCTGTCGGCTGGATGCTCGACGCGGCCCAGACCGAGTGGCTGTCCCAGGCCACGGGCCTCTTTCTCCTGGGAGTCCTGATCTCCGCCGGCTTTCTCTATCTGGCGCTGAGCACCGGCTATGGCAAGAGTTGGCGGCCGCGCAGGAACGGCACTTCCCAGTGCGGGCGCTGTGGGGCGCCGCTACAGGCGGGCTTGGCTCACTGTCCGGGCTGCGACCAGCGGCTGACTTGGTGAGGCGGCGACCGCCGGAGCATTGACAACCGCCCGCGGCCTGTCCACGTTTCCAAGTTTGAATTAGACAGATTTTTTCGTTTTACGGTGCCGATGTCGGCCGTTCGTGCCCCAGGGTCGGGCGGATCGACCGCCCCGCTGACAGGCGGACCTGGGCCACGGTCCAAGGGAGGTTTCGAGGCGAAGGATGTTCACAGGAATTCGTGGGCGTTTAACGGTGATCGCAGTGGTTTGCCTCATGTGCGTATGGGCGATCGTAGGACCGCTGCTGAGAGAAGGGGATGGGCAACCGCTCAAGTTGGGTCTCGACCTCCAGGGCGGTACCCACCTGGTCCTGCAAGTGTCGGATCCGGACGGCGCCATGTCGTCGGAGGCGCGTTCCGATGCCGCCGATCGTGCGCGCGAGATCATCGGCAACCGCGTCGACCAGTTCGGCGTCCGCGAGCCGACGATTCAGAGGGTCGGCATCGACCGCATTATCGTTGAGCTGGCCGGAATCCAGGATGTCGGCAGGGCCAAAGCCATCATCGAGCAGACGGCCTTCCTGGAATTCAAGATCCTCACCGACGGGCAGGAATTCGTCGAGCAGCTGCCGGTCATCGACAGTCTGATCGTGCAGGCGGTCGGCTCCCAGGGTATCCCGGAGGAGGCCCGGGCCGAAGAGGCGCCAGGGCTGGACGAGCTGTTCCAGCCGGCCGACACGGGAGAGGCTGCGCCCGGCGCAGACCGGGGGCCAGAGCTGAGGCCGCTGACGCGCCTGCTGCTGGAGTCCGGTGAGCCCGGGATCTTCCTGGTCGAAGGACCGCAGGTCGAGACGGTCGAGGAGTATCTGGCGCTGCCCCAGGTGGAGCTGCGAATTCCCGAGAGCATCACTCTTCTCTGGGGCACCGAGACGCGGGGCATCGCCGGCAAGATCTACAGCCCGCTCTTCGTAGTGGAGTCCGAGCCGCTGATCACCGGCGAGTACCTGACCGACGCCCAGGCGATCCGCGACCCGCAATACGGCACTCCGATCGTACCCTTCCAGCTGACCCGGCAGGGCGGTCGAATATTCGAGCGCGGGACTTCGCGCCACGTTGGCGATCGCATGGCGATCATCCTGGACAACAAGGTTCAGGGCGACCCGCCGGTGATTCGTGACGTGTTGCGCGATCGCGCTCAGATCGAGCTGGGGGCGGGCTCATCACTGGTGGAGGCGCAGGACATCGCGCTCGTGCTGCGCGCGGGTGCTTTGCCGGCTCCGATGGAGATCATCGAGGAGCGGACCGTGGGGCCGTCGCTGGGGCAGGACTCGATCGACCAGGGCGAGGTGGCGGGCATCATCGGCGTCGTGCTGGTGATCTTCGTAATGATCGCCTACTACCGGGTCGCTGGCGTATTGTCCGTGCTAGGGTTGCTCATCTACGTATTGATCATCCTGGGTGGACTGGCAGGCCTCCAGGCAACCCTCACCCTGCCAGGCATCGCCGGCCTGATTCTGTCGGTCGGGATGGCGGTCGACGCCAACGTCCTGATATTCGAACGAATCCGCGAGGAGTTGGAGGGTGGCAAGACGGCGCGGACCGCCGTCGACAGCGGATTCCAGAATGCGCTCTCCGCGATTGTCGACTCCAACCTTACGACGCTGATCACCGCGCTCATCCTCTACCAGTTCGGTACGGGCCCGGTGAAGGGCTTCGCCGTGACGCTGTCCATCGGGATCATCGCGTCGTTCTTCAGCGCCGTATTCGTCGTCAGGACATTCATGCTGATCTGGCTGGAAACGCGCTCGCCGACGGCTGAACTGAGTATCTGAGAACCTGAAGGATTTCGAACCATGCGGCTGTTTGACAAGGCCAACTACAAGTTCCTGGAGATGCGCCGTACTGCGTATCTGGTGTCGGTGGTCCTCGTGGCTCTCGGCGTGATCTCGATCGCCGTTCACGGCGGCCTGAACTACGGTGTCGACTTCACGGGCGGCACGCTGATTCAGGTGCGCTTCAACGAGGACGTGGCGGCCTCTGACATTCGCAGCGCCCTCGGCGATGTGGGCCTGACCAACCTGCAGGTCCAGAATTTCGGGGCCCCGAATGAATACCTGATCCGACTGGCGGAGTTTGCAGAGGAGGACCAGGCAACCTCGGGTCTCGTGAATCAGACGCTGGACGCTCGATTCGGGGCGGGCACCCATGAGGTAGTTCGAACCGAGGCCGTCGGCCCCAAGGTCGGCGGCGAGTTGCGACAGCGTGCCATTGGCGCCGTGTTGATCTCGTTCGTGCTTACGCTGATCTACCTGGGTTTCCGCTTCGAGTGGCGGTTCGGCCTGGCTGCGGTGATCGCGACAGTCCACGACGTGTTGATATCCTTTGGGGTCATCTCGCTCTTCAATATCGAAATTTCATTGCCGACGGTCGCCGCCATTCTGACGATCATCGGATACTCACTCAACGACACGATCATCATCTTCGACCGCATCCGCGAGAACCTGAAGAAATTCCGGCGCTTGAGCTATATAGAGATTCTCAATCAGTCGATCAACGAGACGTTGCCGCGGACCGTGATGACCAGCGGTACCACGCTGGCCGTGCTTATGGCGCTCGCCATCTTCGGCGGCGCGGTCATCCGGGAGTTCACGCTGGTCCTCATCGCGGGGGTAATGATCGGCACCTACTCCTCGATCTTCGTCGCCTCGCCGGTCCTGCTCGAGGTGGAACACCGCTCGGGCGGCGTGCGGAGCAAGGCCGACCGCCGGAAGGTCAGCGCGGCCCCAAGCTGACGGGTGAGGTTCTTCGACTCACACGCCCACCTTACCGACCAGAGCTTCGCGACCGAAGTCGCGGACGTGCTGGAGCGGGCCGCACGCGAGGGCGTAGACTCCATCGCTTGCATTGCCAGCGACCCGATTGATGCGCGGGCCGCCCTCGACCTGGCCAGGTCCAGCACGCGGCCGCGGCTCTGGGCGACGGTCGGCGTCCATCCGCACATTGCCGGGATCTGGTCCGCGGAGGCGCTCGCCGAACTCGAGCGGCTCGCCGCCGCCGCCGAAGTGGTCGCCATCGGCGAGACGGGACTGGATTTCCACTACGACAACGCGCCGCGCCGCGAGCAGATCGAGGCCTTTCGCGCGCAGATCGAGCTGGCTGAAAGGCTGTCGCTGCCTGTCGTGGTGCACTCGCGCCAGGCGGACGATGAAACCGCGGAGATCATCCGAGAGCACGCGGGGCGGGTCCTGGGCGTGCTGCACTGCTTCAGCGGCGGGCCGGGACTGCTGGCGGCCGGCCTGGAGACGGACTGGTACGTCTCATTCTCGGGCATCGTCAGCTTCAAGAGCTTCGCAGACGAGGCAGCCGTCCGCAGCGTACCGCTGGAGCGTCTGCTGATCGAGACCGACAGCCCTTACCTGGCCCCGGTGCCGATGCGAGGCCGCCGGAACGAGCCCTCCTTCGTGACCCATGTGGCGGCCCGCGTGGCGGAGATCAGGGGGGAGGCCGTGGGGCGCATCGCCGAGGCCACCCACGAGAACGCCTGTCGTTTCTACCGGATTCCCGGCTAGCGATACTGGAGCGCTCGCTTGATAGCCGCCGAGAGGCCGAATAGCTTCGGGACATGCAGCGGCGCATCCACATCCTGCCCGACCACGTCGCCAACCAGATCGCGGCCGGCGAGGTGGTGGAACGACCGGCATCCGCCATCAAGGAGCTGATCGAGAACTCGCTCGACGCACTGGCCAGCGAGATCGAGATCTGCGTTCGCAACGGGGGCAAGACCGAGCTGCGGGTGGCGGACGATGGGCACGGGATGGGACGCGACGACGCCCTGCTGGCCATCGACCGCCACGCGACCTCGAAAATTAAGAGCGAGAAGGACCTTCGCTCGATTCAGACGCTGGGATTCCGCGGCGAAGCCCTGCCGTCCATCGCCGCCGTCTCACGTTTCGAGCTGGAAACGGCCCCCAGCGACGGTGATACCGGCACCCGCATAAAGATCAACGGCGGCAGCGTGGTCTCGGTCGACGAGATCGCCCGGCGTCCGGGGACGACGGTCACGGTACGTTCGCTGTTCTTCAACGTACCGGCGCGGGCCAGATTCCTGCGCTCGGCGGCCGCCGAGACGCGGGCCGTCTCCGAGACGACTATCGCGCTGGCCCTGGCCAACCCGGGCACCGCGTTCCGTCTCAAGTCGAACGAGCGCGAGCTGCTGGACTTGCCCCGGACGGCGGACCTGGCCGGCCGGGTTGCGGCTATTTGGGGTGAGGAGTTGGCGTCGCAGCTGCTTCCGATCGATTACGTTGCCGATGGCGTCCGCGTCGCGGGCCTCGTGCAGCGACCGGCCGACGCGCGGCCGGGGTCGCGCCGTGTCTACACGTTCGTCAACGGCCGGCCCTTCGTCGATCGCTTCATCGTACGCGCGGCCGAAGACGGCTATCGGACCACCGTGCCGCCGGGCCACCGCCCGGCGCTGTTTCTCTACCTCGAGCTGGCGCCGGAGGGTGTCGATGTGAACGTCCACCCGACCAAGGCCGAGGTGCGCTTTCGGGACAAGATGAAGACGGAGGCCGTCGTCGGCGCCGCGATCCGCACCGGGCTCGAGGGTCTGGCGAGCGCGGCTCCCCTGGGTATGCCGGGTCTGTCGTCGCGCCAGCTGGTCGGACCGCCGACGGGTCGCGGGCCGGGCGTCGGCGCCGCGGCCGCCGTCGAGAGGGCTGCTTCACAGATGGCGCTGTTCGTGCCCGGGGCGGAGGCCCCGCAACAGGCTCCAGCCGACGAGTCAGGTGTGACCCCGACAGACATGACCCGTTCGGGCGCGATGTGGCAGCTCCACGCCTCCTATATTCTGGCGGAGACGCGGAGCGGTCTGATCATCGTGGACCAGCACTCGGCCCACGAGCGCGTCCTGTTCGAATCGATCATGCGCAGCTTCGAGGAGGGGACCGCCGGCTCGCAGCGCCTGCTGTTTCCGATCACGCTTCGGCTGTCGCCCACGGAGGCGCAGGCGGTGGAGGAGCTGTCGGGCATTCTTCGGAGAATCGGCTTCGAGGTGGAGGCTTTCGGGCAGAACACGGTGGTCATACATGCCGTGCCCAATCCGCACCCACACTTCGATGCGGAACGCTGCTTCCGCGAAATGGTCGCCGAGCTCGCTTACGGCTCGCCGCTGGTCGAGTCGGCGCGCAACCAGCACGAACGGGTGGCCAAATCCTTCGCCTGCAAGGCGGCGATCAAAGCGGGGCAGCCGCTATCGGAGCTCGAGATGTCCGAGCTGTTCGATCGCCTCTTCGCTTCGAGCCTGCCCAGCCACGACGTACACGGTCGCCCCACCATCCTGCGCCTGTCTCTGGACGAGCTGGCGCGTCGCTTCGGGCGTAGCTGAGCCGTTCACGCAGCCGGGTATGCAGTCCGATGGCGCAGTCACGAGCAATAGTCATCACCGGGCCGACAGGTACCGGTAAGACCGAGCTGGCCGTCGAGGTCGCGCTGCGTGTCGGCGCCGAGATCATCTCGGCGGACTCGCGGCAGATCTACCGGTACATGGATGTCGGGACGGCCAAGCCGAGCGGCGACCTGCGGGAGCGCGTGCCTCACCACGGTCTCGATCTCTTGAACCCCGACGAGCACTACAGCGCGGGACGTTTCGCCCGCCATGCTTGGCGTTGGATCGAGGAGGCCCACGCCCGGGGGCGGGGCGCGCTCATCGTCGGCGGAACCGGATTCTTCATCCGCGCCCTCCTGGCGCCACTGGGGCCCGAGCCGGACTCCGACCCGCGCCGCCGCGCCCGGCTGCGCGACTACCTGGGGCGGCGTCCGATAGCGGAACTCAGGCGCTGGCTGGCCCGGATCGATCCGCAGCGCGCCGCTCAGCTGGAGCGCGAAGGTGGGCCGCAGCGACTGGGTCGTTCCCTGGAGGTGGCGCTGCTCTCGGGTCGGCGCCATTCCTGGTGGTTGAGCCGCCCGGCAGAGACGCCTGCGCTCGAGGCACCGGTGGTCTGTCTGCGCCTGCCCCGTGAGGAATTGTACCGGCGCATCGAGGGTCGACTCGACCGTATGCTGGCCCAGGGGTTTCTCGACGAGGTGCGGCGGTTGTGGACCCAGTACGGGGACGATGCGCCGGGTCTCAAGTCGGTGGGATACGTCGAGTTGATCTCACACCGGCGGGGGGAGCGGTCGCTCGCCGAAGCGGTCGAGGCGGCCAAGCGGGGCACGCGTCGATTCGCGCGCCGGCAGGTCACCTGGTTTCGCCATCAGCTGCCGCCCGGCACGCTCTGGCTGTCGGCCGAGCTGCCCCGCCGAGAGCTGGTCGACGAGATCGTGCGGCTCTGGATGCCCAGCGACGGCCGGGCTAGCTCGGAACCCAGGAGTCCGATAGCTTCCAGCGACTGATATGCGGATCGGCATCTCCTGTTATCCGACCTACGGCGGCAGCGGCGCCGTCGCCACCGAACTTGGTATGCGGTTGGCCCAGCGGGGCCACGAGGTGCATTTCGTGTCCTACGCCCATCCCTTTCGGCTGCCGCGCTTCCTGCGCAACACCTACTTCCACGAGATCGAGGTGTCCCGCTACCCGCTGTTCGAGTATCCGCCTTACTCGCTGGCGGCGACGGTGGCCATGCACGAGGTGGCGACCCAGCGCCATCTCGACCTGTTCCACGTTCATTATGCCGTTCCCCATGCGACCTCGGCCTGGCTCGCCAAGCAGATGCTGAGTGAGCCTGGTGAGCTGAAGATCGTTACGACGCTTCATGGCACCGACATAACCTTGGTGGGGCAGGACCCATCGTACCGATCGATCGTGAAGTTCTCGATCGAGCGCTCGGACGGTTTGACGGCGGTATCAAACTTCCTGCGCCTCCAGACCGTCGCGACGTTCGGCTGCATAGACTGCGACGTACGCGTGATACCGAACTTTGTGGACACCGAGATCTTCTACCGTCGGCCCGACGGTTACCATCGCAACGCCCTGGCCAACCCCGACGAGAAGATTCTCATGCACTTATCCAACTTTCGGCCGGTCAAGCGCGTCGAGGACGTCGTGCGGGTCGCGGCTCGGGTGATGGAGAATGTGCCGGCCCGACTGGTTCTCGTGGGTGATGGCCCCGACCGCCCGCGGGCGGAAGAGCGCGCGCGCAACCTGGGGATCGGCGACCGGGTGGTGTTCCTTGGCAAGCAGGAGTCGGTGGCCGAGCTGTTGGGAGTTGCCGATCTGTTCTTGCTACCCAGCGAATCGGAGTCCTTCGGTCTGTCGGCCCTTGAGGCAATGGCGAGTGAGGTGCCGGTGGTAGGCACGCGCTGTGGCGGTTTGGAGGAGGTGGTCGAGGATGGGGTGAGCGGGCGCCTGCTCCCGGTGGGCGCGGTCGATGCCATGGCCACCGCCGCGATCGATATCCTGTCCAACCCGGACCGACACAAGCAAATCGGCGCGGCCGGTCGCGCCGTCTCGGCCGAGCGGTATTCTGCCGATCGCATTGTCGCCATGTACGAGGCCTTCTACGAAGAGGTGCTGGGGCGATGACGGCGATCGAGCCAGCGGCGCGTCGCTGACCCGATGAACCTCCTCGAGGCGATCGCCCTGGGGCTGGTGCAGGGGTTCACCGAGTTCTTTCCGGTATCCAGCTCGGGGCACTTGGTGCTGGCGGAGGCGCTCCTGGGCGTCAATCCGCCGGGTGTCTCCTTCGAGGTCATGGTTCACCTGGCGACCTTGTTCTCGGTGCTGACCGTGTATCGACGCAGGGTCGTTCAGCTGCTGGTTGGCACTCTTCGCGGGAAGGCGGCAGAGCTCCGCTACGTTGGACTGCTGGTGTTGGGAACGGTCCCCGCGGCCTTGGCCGGAACGGCCTTGAAGGAGTCGATCTCACAGATCTTCGACCTGCCCGTGCTGGCGGCTGGCGCGCTGATCGTGACTGGGTTCGTGGTGTATTCGACCCGCTGGCTGCTCCGGCGCGCGACGCAGGCGGATCCCGGCTGGGGCGGCGCTTTCGCCGTCGGCGTGGCTCAGGCCGTGGCGCTGATACCGGGGATCTCTCGATCGGGGATCACGGTGACGACCGCGCTCTTTCTGCACACCCGCCGTGAGGCGGCCGCAGAGTTCAGTTTTCTGCTGTCAGTCCCGGCGATCCTCGGCGCCTCGCTGCTGGAGCTTCCGGATCTCGCGGGTTCGTCGGCGACCGTGGGAGTTCCGCAACTCGCGGCCGCAGCCCTCAGCGCGTTCGCGGCCGGGCTGGTGGCTATCGTGCTTTTCGTTCGCTGGCTGCGCACCGGCAGCTTCCATCGCTTCGCTTACTACTGCTGGGGCGTGGCGGGCGCCTATCTCATTTACGCTCTGGTCAGCGGGGCGGCGTGATGCTCATGGAGACGTTGACGGACGACCTGCGACGGTTGATCGGGCAGGCGCTGGCCGAGGACGTGGGTGCGGGGGACTGGACGACGAGATGGTGTGTCGCTTCGACCGCAACGGCCGAGGCCGCGATCGTGGCCAAGGCGGAAGGCGTGATCGCAGGACTCGAGGCGGCAGCCGAAGTCTTCAGGCAGCTTGGAGAGGTGAAGTTTCAGGCTCGGCTGGCGGACGGTGATGGCGCGGAACCGGGAACGACCGTGGCGTCCTTGGAGGGCTCGGCCCGTTCGATCCTCACGGGTGAGCGCACCGCTCTGAACCTTCTCGGCCGCCTGTCCGGAGTAGCCACGTTGACCCGCCGTTTCGTCGCGGCGGTCGCTGGCACCGGTGCCCGCATCACGGACACACGCAAGACGACGCCGCTCTGGCGGGAGTTGGAGCGCGCCGCGACGCGCGCCGGCGGCGCGGTCAATCATCGCCGCGGCCTGGATGCGATGGTGCTGATCAAAGAGAACCACCTGACCTGCGCTGGCGGGATATCGGCGGCCGTACAGCTGGTTCGCCGGGCGAACGATCGCGGTTTGCGAGTGGAGGTCGAGACGACCGACCTGGAGGAGGTGCGGGAGGCTCTGAAAGCCGGCGTGGATCGCATCATGCTCGACAACATGCCGCTGGAGATGGTGGAGCGTGCTGTCGCGTTGATCGGTGCCCGGCCATCTCCGCCGGAGATCGAGGTCTCGGGAGGGGTCAGGCTGGAGACCGTTCGGGCGATGGCCGCAGCGGGAGTCGATTACATCTCTGTCGGAGCGCTCACCCATTCGGCACCGGCGCTCGACTTGTCATTGCAGATCGTCAAGGCGCTCCAATGACGCGCAGGGCCTCCACCTGGGAGGGCGAGACGCAGGAGGCGCTCAGACGCCGCTGGAAGCAACCGCAGGTCGAGCTTTACGCCAGCATCGGCAGCACAAGCGACCGTGCAAAGAAGCTCGCCGAGAACGGGGTAGCGTCGGGCGCCCTTGTCCTGGCGGATGAGCAGTCCGCCGGCCGCGGGCTGAGAACGCGTCGCTGGTACTCGCCGCGTGGCTCGGGGCTGTACCTGTCGCTGGTGCTCCGCCCGACCGGGGCGGCCAATCCGCTCCTGGTCCCGTTGCTGGCGGGCCTTGGCATAGCGCAGGCCGTTGAGCGCCTCATCGGGCTGCCTCGTGTGGCGCTGAAGTGGCCGAACGATGTCATCCTCGACGATCGCAAAGTTGG
>CP070722.1:0-10735 GCA_020350785.1 Gemmatimonadota bacterium | reverse complement strand
GATCAGCGACCACGGCAGGTTCTGATCGAGCACACCGTCGATGACCAGCATCATCATGTTGGCCTGCGGCGCCGGTAGCTCCTCGCCGCCAAAGCCATAGGCCCGCTCCAGGGCCAGCAGGCTGGCGCAGATGAAGAAGCCGGCGGTAAGGACGCCGATCAACTCGCCGGTCTGCTGGCGTCGCGGCGTCGCTCCCAACAGGAAGCCGGTCTTCAGGTCCTGCGACGTGTCGCCGGCGATCGATGCCGCGATCGCGACCACGGCGCCGATGGAGAGGGCGGCAACCTTGCCCACGTCGTCAGTCCAGCCGAGCCCCAGGAAGATCAGGCTGGTGCCCAGCAGCGTGGCGATGGTCATGCCCGAAGTCGGATTCGAGGTCACGCCCACGAGGCCGACGATCCGGCTGGAAACGGTGACGAAGAAGAAGGCGAAGACGGCTACCAGCAGGGCGCCCAGGATCCGCACGGCATACGACTCGAAGACACCGAACACGTGCGGCAAGAAGGCGAGAAACGCGACGACCACCGCCACGCCGATCATGACCACCTTGAGGGGCAGGTCTTCATCCGTGCGCTTGAAGGCCAGCGACTCGAGGGCCGTGCCCTCCATACGACGGCGGATACCTCGAATGCCCTCCTTGAACGACGTCAGTATCATCGGCGCGGAGCGGATCAGCGTGACGATGCCGGCGGCGGCTACCGCACCTGCGCCCAGGTAGCGTATGTACCGGTCCCACAGCTCGCCCCGGCTCATCTCGGAGACCAGCAACTCGGTCTCCGGAAAGACCGGCGCTGTGGCATCCTTGAACAGTATGGCGATGCCGGGTATGAGGATCAGCGAGGCGATCGCGCCACCGCCCACCATGATCAGACCGATGCGCGCGCCCAGTATGTAGCCGACGCCCAGCAGCGCCGGGCTGACCCGCATACCGATCTCGCCCTTGGGCAGAAACGGAACCTTCTGCCAGACGTCCTGCGGCCACAGAACCAGCCCCCGCATCAGCCACTGGTAGAGGGCACCGATACCCAGGCCGGTGAAGACGTTTCGGGCGTGGCTGCCCCCCGCGTCCGCCGCCACCAACACCTCGGCGCAGGCGGTCCCCTCAGGATAGGGAAGCTTGCCATGTTCGTTCTTGATCAGGAAGCGGCGCAGCGGGATCATGAACAGCACACCCAGCACGCCGCCCGCCAGCGCGATCACCAGCAGCTTCAGCACGCCCGGGCTGAAGCCCCAAAGGAACAGCGCCGGGATCGTGAAGATCAATCCCGACGCCTGACTGGACGACGCAGACCCCACCGTCTGCGAGATGTTGTGCTCCAGAATGGTCGAGTTGCGCGCAACGAGGCGGAAGACCGCCACCGTCATCACCGCGATGGGGATCGAGGTCGAAACCGTCAGCCCGACCCGCAGGCCCAGGTAGGCGTTGGCCGCGCCGAACATGATCCCGAACAGCGCGCCCAGCGCCACCGCGCGCCAGGTAAACTCCATGGGACCCTCAGCCGGGCCGATGTAGGGCTCGTACTGGTCGCCGGGGATCTCCTCGTAGGCCTTCGGTGACAGCCTGCGTCGCTCAGTCGTTGCCGCCATGGTGCGGTCCCAGGTTAGCGTTTGCCCTCGAGCTCGTCGGCCAGCGTGCCGGCATCGTACACCACCCGCAGCGCCTCGAGGATCGCCTCCGAGTGCACCGCCACCGTGCGAGCCACTGCGTCACTGTAACGGAAGCGATTGGGCAGCATCTCGATGTTTCCATCGAATACCAGACCCACGACCTCGGCGTCCCGGTTGATCACCGGGCTGCCCGAGTTACCGCCGATGATGTCGGCGGTGCAGACGAAGTTGAGGGGGGTCGAGAGATCGAGGTCGTTCTTGGCCGCCTTCCACTTCTCCGTCAGGTGCCAGGGCTCCTGGTAGTCGAACGCCGCCGCACGATCGTACAACCCGTAGAACGTCGTCTTGTAGGGCGCGTAAGTGCCATTCAACGGATAGCCCTTGACCACGCCATCGGCCAGCCGCAGCGTGAACGTCGCGTCCGGCGGCAGCGCCGTCCCGTAGATCTCGAACAACGCCTCCGCTATCCGCTCCTCGTTCGCCGTCTCGATCGTCTCCAGTTCTTCCTGACGCCGTTCCAACTGGCGGGCACGAGCGTCGATGCTGCGAGCCAGGGCGATCGCCGGATCGCGCGGCGCTCCGATGGCCGCCGCATCGGCCTCTGTCAACTTCCTACGCGCCTCGACGCCGGCGAGCGTTGAGTCCTGATATATGCCGGCGAGTTCCGAAGTCTGGTAGATGAAGGCTGCCGCTTCGCCGGGCTCGCGGCCCTCCAGCGCCGCCTGGATGAAGGGATGGTCCGGGCCCAGCACCTCCCGGGCGTCCGCCAGACGCATAGAGAGTAGCAGCTGCTCGTAGGCGACATCGACGGTACGGTCGGCGCCGACCCGCCGTTCCATGCGCTCGAGCTCCGCGGCGCTGTAAGTGCGCTCCGACTCCGGCTTGGACAGCTCTTCGGCGAGGCGGACGATGTCACGTGCCCGGCTGAGCAGGGCGAAGTGGGACAGCGAGGTCCAGCGCACCTCGGCGTCCATCGCCTTCAGCTCCGCGTTGACCCGGGCGATCTCGTCCCAGGCATCGCCGTACCGGCTCTGCAGGCCGGGATCGGCGGCCACCGCCGCGCGGAAGCTCTCCTCCCAGGCCGCCTTCGCAGCCATCAGCTCCGGATCCTCCAGCCCGCTGAGGTAGCCGTTGTAGGCTTTGGTGGCGTTCTCGATCCCGAAGATCAAATTGCGATAGCGCGGCTCGAGCGACCGATCGGCCTCGACCAGCTTGCGCGCCGCCGCCACGCGCTCCTTGTACTGCTTGATGATGGTCGGGTGCGTGGCATCGCGCATGTACCCGAGCTGGGCCAGCGTCTGCAGGCGCAGCGTGGTGCCCGGGTTGCCGGTGACGAAGACCAGCTCGTCCGCGCCGGCCCCTGATTCGCTCCACTTGAAGTAGTGCTCGGGCTGAAGCGGCTCGCCGTTCTCGTAGGCACGGACGAACGTGACGTCCAGATCGTGCCGCGGATAGGTGAAGTTGTCGGGATCGCCGCCAAAGAAAGCCGCCTGACCTTCCGGCGCGAAGACCAAGCGCACATCGTCATAGCGCCTGTACTTGTAGAGCGAGTAGATGCCGCCGTTGTAGAGCGAGACCACCTGGCAGCGCAGGCCACCGGCCGAGCATTCCTCGGTTATCGCTTGCATAGCCTCGCGCTTCAAGCGCGTCTCCTCCTCACGCGTACTGCCCGCCGGCGCCGCCGCATCCACACGAGCCGTCACGTCCTCGATCTCGACCAGCTGATCCAGGAAGAGGCCCTGGCAAACGGGCTCATCTTCACGCGTCGCCGCATAGAAGCCGTCCGTATCGTAGTCATGCTCATCTGTCGAGACGGCGGTGATGCAGCCGCGGGCACAGTGGTGATTGGTCATCACCAGGCCGTCCGCCGACACGAAGGACGCCGAGCAGCCCCCGCCGTAGCGCAGCGAGGCCAGGCGGACGTGCTCGTACCAATCGGAGGGCGGGCTGAAATCGTAGCGCTCTCCAAGGTAGTCGCCGGGCACCCTGTCAAACGTCCACATCTTGCCCAGCCCAGCCGCCTCCACCGCCTCGACCCCGCCGAGCAGCGCCGGCGCTGTCGCCAGCTGCTGCGGCGCGGCTGCCCCGGCCATCGGCTCGGGCGCCTCAGACGCCGTGCTGGGAGCCCGGGATGAGCAGCTCGCGACCCAAGCGACCGCGAGCCCCAACGCCAGCACATGCCAACCTCGCGCTGACCTTATCATCGAGTACCTCCACTCTCTTGATTGGCCCACGTCGATGGTCGGGGTGAGGGCAAACTCGGGTGCGGGGGCGCTCCCGGCAAGGGAAGCGGCCAGCCCCGCGAAGGTGGGCCTGATTCCAGCCAAGCGGCCGTGGCCGACGGCCGCCGTCCGGCTTATCTTGTTGACCCCGTCATCGGGTCCTGCTCACGCAGCGAAGCTGAAAGACCGTCGGCGTCCATTCCCGGACCGCCGCCGGGTGAACGGAAACTCGGAGAGAGGCCTGCCCATGTCATTGGAGAGTCTGCTCAACGACAGCCGCCAGAAATTCGAGGATGAGCTCGCTGAGTTCCTCCGCATACCCAGCGTCAGCGCGCGCTCGGAGCACAAGGAGGACATGGCCCGCTGCGCTGACTGGGTCCGCGACAAGCTCCGGGAGCAGGGCATGGAGGCGGAGGTCATCCCCACGCGCGGCCATCCGATCGTCTACGGCGAGCTGAGCGAGGCCGGCCCCGACGCGCCCACCGTCCTGGTCTACGGCCACTACGACGTGCAGCCGGTTGAGCCGCTCGACGAGTGGGAGACTCCACCCTTCGAGCCGTCGGTGCGCGATGGCAGGATGTACGCCCGTGGCACTGCCGACGACAAAGGTCAAGTCCACGTGCACATGAAGGCGGTGGAGGCCTATCGCGAGGCGAAGGGCGCGCTTCCGGTGAACGTGAAGTTCCTGTTCGAGGGCGAGGAGGAGGTAGGCAGCGTCAACCTGGAGGCGTTCATCAAGAGCAACGTTGCACGCCTGGCCTGCGACGCGGCGGTCATCTCCGACACGCCCATGCTTTCGCCGGAGCACCCCAGCATCTGCGTCGGCCTGCGCGGAATGGTCTACATGGAGGTTCGCCTCAAGGGACCGAGCCAGGACCTGCATTCCGGTCAGTACGGGGGCGGCGTGGTCAATCCCGCGAATGCTCTGGCCAAGGTCATCAGTCGGCTCAAGGACGACAACGGACGCATCACCATCCCCGGCTTCTACGCCGACGTCAAGGCGCTGAGCGAGATCGAGCGCAAGTCGCTGGCCGAGGTCCCCCTGACCGAGGAGGAATTCCGCCAGGAGGCCGGCGTCTCGGCGCTGGGCGGCGGCGAGGCGGGAGTGCACTTCATCGAGCGCATCTGGCGACGCCCCACGCTCGATGTCAACGGGCTGCTCTCCGGATACACCGGCGAGGGCGCAAAGACCATCATTCCGGCCAAGGCGCTGGCCAAGATCTCGATGCGCCTCGTGCCCGACCAGGACCCCAAGGCGATTCGCGCCGCCTTCGAGAGCTACGTGCGCTCGCTGAAGCCCGAGGGTGTAGAGATGGAAGTGATGATGCACTCGGACGGGCTGCCCTGGGCGGCCGATCCCGAGGGCCCACTCTTCCGGGCGGCGGCCACCGCGATCAACGCGGCCTTCGGAAGCGATCCGCTCTTCATCAGCGAAGGCGGCTCGATCCCCATCGTGCCGATGATCGAGCAGATACTCGACACCCCCGTGCTGCTGCTGGGCTTTGCCTTGCCGGGCTGCAACCTCCACTCACCCAACGAGTGGCTCTCGCTCGACCTCTATCACAAGGGGATCGAGACGATGACGCGGCTCTACGACGAGATCGCCAGGGAGTTCGCCGGCTAGGCCCGGAGTCGGAGCGCCGTGGTGGAGGGCGAGGCGCGGGAGCTGGTCGGCGCCGTCGAGCGCGAGCTCAGGTCGCTGGAGTCGGCGGTCACCCTGGCCCACTGGGAGGCCAGCACGACGGGCACGCCCGAGGCGCTGGAAAAGGCGACCGTCGCCGAGCGACAGATCAGACTCTACCTGAGCTCGCGGCCGCGCTACGAGCGGATCGTCGCCCTGCTGGAATCGGGCCGAGTGCAAGACCGCCAGCTCCACCGCCAGCTCGAGCTGCTCGCCCTCGATCACCGATCCAACCTGCTGACCGAAGAGGTGATCGACGACCTGGTACGGCGCAGCAACGAGATCCAGGCCGAGTTCTACAACTTCCGCGCTCGTATCGGCGAG
The DNA here is from genome assembly GCA_020350785.1 of Gemmatimonadota bacterium. GTDB lineage: Bacteria > Gemmatimonadota > Gemmatimonadetes > Palauibacterales > KS3-K002. The sequence goes on along the minus strand of CP070722.1, from coordinate 4,900 downwards.
CGCGAGGTCACCAACAACGAGATCCGGGGCATATTGCGCGCCGAGCGCGACGAGGAGCGGCGCCGCACGGCCTGGGAGGCGTCGAAGCAGATCGCCCCACGGGTCGCCGATCGCCTGCTCGAGCTGGTGGCGCGGCGGAACGAGGCGGCGCGCTCACTGGGCTTCCGCGACTACTACGCCATGCAACTCGAGCTGGCGGAGATCGACGAGGACGAGCTGCTCGGCGTGTTTGGCGAGCTGAAGCAGCGCACGGATAGGGAGTTCGCCCAGGCGAAGGCGGAGATCGATGAGCAGGTCGCCCCGAGATACGGCCTGCCGGTAGAGGAGCTACGCCCGTGGCACTACGAGGACCCCTTCTTTCAAGAGGCGCCGCTGGCGCAGGAGCTGGGGCTGGAGGCGCACTTCCGCGGCCGCGACCTGGCCGCCATCGCCGACGCCTTCTACGCGGGAATCGGCCTGCCGCTGACCGACGTGCTGGCGCGCAGCGATCTATACGAGCGCCCCGGAAAGGACCAGCACGCCTACTGCACCAACATCGATCGTGAAGGCGACGTCCGCATCCTCTGCAATCTGAGAGATGACGACCGCTGGATGGGCATACTGCTCCACGAGCTAGGCCACGCCGCCTACGAGAAGTACATCCCGGTCAGCCTGCCCTGGATCCTGCGACAGCCCGCCCACATCGCGACCACCGAAGCGATCGCCATGTTCATGGACCGCCTGGCCCTGGACACAGACTGGCTGGAGTCGGCGGTGGGGATCAAGCTGGAGAATCGGGCGCCGCTGCAGCGGCGCGCCAGACAAGCGCTGCGCTTCGAGATGCTGTTGACCGCGCGCTGGGTGCTGGTGATGACGTACTTCGAGAAGGCGCTGTACGCCGACCCCAGCCGCGACGATCTGGGTCGCTACTGGTGGGACCTGGTCGAGGAGCTCCAGCTCCTGAAGCGGCCGGAGGGCCGGGCCGCACCCGACTGGTCGGCCAAGATCCACCTCACGGCGGCGCCGGTCTACTATCACAACTACCTGCTGGGCGAGTTGATCGCCTCTCAGCTCGGCTCTGCCATCCAAGCGGAACTGTTGGACGGCGGTTCGCACGCCGGCCTTGCGGGCCGGAGTGAGCTGGGGGCCTTCCTGCAAGAGCGAGTATTCGCGCCGGGTGCCAGCGTGCACTGGCAGCATCTGCTGGAGCAGGCCACGGGATCGCGCCTGACGCCCGAGCCCTTTCTGCATGAATTCCTGCCCATCCCTGCCTGATCCCCGGGGGGCTTGGCCTAAACCCTGCTTGACGTCTGGGGGCTAGGCACCTCCGCGCTTTTTGCGTATACTGACGGCGCCTTTGTTAACGTGAGTCAGTAACCACGCCCGTCGCCGCCGGGCCCACACCATGGCGCCTGTCCATGGGTGATCGGTGGCCCTCACTGGGTGGCGGGTGGGCTGCGGAAGCCCCAACGCGGCCCTGGTTTCCATGAACAGCTCAATGGCTGAGACCGAAACGCAGACGCAGGACGTGGGAAGCATCCTCAGCCGGGTGCCCGCCGCCGTCGGCCAAGGCGTGATTGCGGTGCTGGAGCACTCCGCAGGGCTCGCCATGCTAACGGCTCAGACGGTGGTGGCGGCGGCGCGGCCGCGCCGCTACTACGGTGCTCTGGTCGCCCAGGCGTACGACATGGGGGTGAGAAGCCTGCCGGTCGTCGTGCTGGTGGCAGCGCTATCCGGAGCCGTCACCTCGCAGCAGAGCGGCTATCAGTTCACCGGCACGGTGCCGATCTGGATCATCGGGAGCATCGTGGCGGCCAGCGTGCTCACCGAGCTGGGGCCGGTGATAACCGCCCTCGTGCTGGTCGGACGCATCGGGGCCCGCATCGGCGCCGAGCTGGGAACCATGGTGGTGACCGAGCAGGTTGATGCCCTGAGGGCGGTGGGGCGCGACCCGATCGAGCAGCTCGTCGTGCCCCGCGTCCTGGCCGGGACGCTGGTGCTTCCGCCGCTGGTGGCGATCGCCGATTTCGTCGCCATCGGCGCCGGCTGGGCGGGCGCCGTTATCACGCTGCCGATCACCACCAGCGAGTTCGTATACGGCGTGCGCTCGTATTACCACGACTTCGCGCTCTGGTTCGGCCTGATCAAAGCGGCGGTATTCGGCGCAACTATTACCTTCATAGGGTGTTACATCGGGATGAAGGCGCGGGGGGGCGCCGAGGGCGTCGGCCGGACGACCACGGCTGTCGTCGTCTCGGGCACGGTGGCCATCATGTTCTGGGACGCGGTGCTGGCCCGCCTGCTGAAGGCGTTCGGTTGACGGAGTGAACGGCGACCGCTTGGGTCCTTCCCCAGACGGCCGCCGTATTGGATACAGGTGGCAGGCAATGATAGATATTCGCGGCTTGAGCAAGAGATTCGGCAACAAAGTCATCCTCAACGACGTCTCGCTCTGCGTACGCGAGGGCGGGACACTGGCTCTATTCGGACCTTCCGGGACGGGCAAGAGCGTGCTGCTCAAGCACATCATCGGCCTGCTGGACCCGGACGCCGGCGACGTCATCGTCGACGGCGTATCGATCACCAAGGCCACCCACCGCCAGCTCAACCAGGTCCGCCAGCGTGTCGGCTACGTCTTCCAGGGCGCCGCGCTCTTCGATTCGCTGACGGTCGGCGAGAACATCCGGCTGGGCATGGACATCGACGGCTGCCGGCACGCGGCCACGGAATGCGAGATGCGGGTCGCCGAGTGTCTGCGGCTGGTGAACCTGGATCCGGCGACCGCCTGGATGTACCCCATCGAACTTTCCGGTGGCATGCAGAAGCGCGTCGCCATCGCCCGCGCCTTCGCCGGCCACCAGCGCTACCTGCTCTACGACGAGCCCACCACCGGCCTCGACCCCGAGAACGCCTATATAATCAGCAAGCTGATCGAAAAGCTGCGCCGCGAGATCGGGGTCACCAGCATCATAGTGACTCATGACCTGGAAAACGCCTACCGGGTCGCCGACCACATAGCGCTACTCTACGAGGCGAAGATCCGCTTCGTCGGAACCGTCGAGGAGTTCCGTAACAGCGACGACGCCGTGGTCCGGCGCTTCACCAGTCCGTCGCAGGCGCTGGCCGAGTTGGTTCCGGTCTAGGAGGGAAACATGGCACGGCGGTCAAAGAAGCTGGAGCTATGGATCGGACTTCTGGCGATCGTGGCCACCGTCGTGACCTTCTGGGGCTACTACTGGCTGACCGGCCAGCCGCTGGGCGAGCGCGGCTATCACGTCTACGCCGTTCTGCCCAACGCCGCGGGGCTGTCGCGCGGCTCGCAGGTGCAGATGTCGGGCGTGGAGGTCGGCGTCGTGCGCAATGTCGAACTCGTGGGGGCCGGACGGGTGGTCGTGCGCGTCTGGATCCAGCGCAGCCTGCAAATACCCCGCGACTCCAGGATCCTGGTGGAAGCGGTGGGCGTCTTCGGCGATAAAGTCGTGCGACTGCAACCCGGCGCGGCGGCGGACCCCGCCGCCGACGGCGACACGCTGGGCGTCGCCGTGAGCTCCGGGCTCATGGACCTGGCCGGCACGCTGGGCGAAAAGGCGGAGACGCTGCTGGACCAGTTGGACAAGCTCATGGCCGACTCGACCATCGACCAAGTACACGGCACCGTCGCCGCCCTTCCCGGCACCGTCCGAGGGGTCGAGCGACTGGTGCGCGAGAACAGCGGCGAGTTCGCGGCGCTCAGCCGCAGCCTGCGGGAGACCGCGGAAACGCTCAACTCGAGGCTGGCAAGCGATGAGATCGACCAGGCCCTGGCCGATATCGAGGCCACCGCGGCGCGCCTGGCCGAGGTCTCCGAGGACTTCAAAGACGCGGCCGACCGGCTCGCCTCGATCGCCGAGAAGATCGATAACGGCGAGGGCACGCTGGGCCTCATGGTCAACGACTCGGCCCTCTACTACGACCTGCGCGACGCCACCCGCTCCCTGACCTCTCTGACCCAGGACATCCAGCAGAACCCCGGACGCTACATCAAGTTGTCGGTCTTCTAGCCGTCCACAGCGGCCCACCACCCTCGGCGGCAGAGCCGGCCCCGCAACCGCTTCACTTCCACCCCCGCAGCGCTGGCCCTAGATTGCAGTTTTGGCCGTACTTAGGGATTACGACATGTCAGAAACAAGCCCTACTGCCGATACCAAGGAAAAAGGCGGCGAATCGCCGCGCCTGACCCAGGACCTGCGCAAGGCCGCCTCCGGCTCGCTGGCGCGCCGCCTCTCGCCCAAGTACTTGGAGCAGCACTGCATCCTGCCGCTGGAGCTGGACGACGGCGGGGCTTTGGTGGTCGCCGCCGGAGGCCCCCTCGACCCGACGACCGTGGACGAGCTCTGCTGGACCTTCGAGCGCCGCGTCAAGCTGGTGGAGGCGCCCGCCGCCGAGATCCACGCTGCCATAATGTCGGCGGCGGAGGAGTCGGGGAGCACGGCCGCCGACCTGCGGGGCGCCGATGTGGAGGTGCTGTCGGACGAGCGAGAGAGCGCTTTCGACGACGTGCGGGCTCTGGCCACCCAGGCGCCGGTCATCAAGCTGGTGAACGTGCTGATCCTCGAGGCACTGAAGGCGCGGGCCAGCGACCTGCACCTGGAATCGACCGCCAACGGGCTGCGGGTTCGCCACCGCATCGACGGCGTGCTCTACGAGAAATTCACCGTGCCGAAATCGCAGCAGGCGGCCGTTGTCTCGCGTATAAAGATCATGGCGCACCTGAACATCGCCGAGCACCGCCTCCCCCAGGACGGCCGCATCAAGATTCGCCTGAGCGGCAAAGAGATCGACATTCGCGTCTCCGTTATCCCCGTGGCCTACGGCGAGCGCGTCGTTATGCGTATCCTCGAAAAGGGTAACTTCCTCTTCGGCCTCGAAGAGTTGGGCATGG